>NZ_CP079114.1:0-3065000 GCF_019287315.1 Streptomyces sp. WY228
GCTGGTCCCAGAACCGCGGGCTGGCTGTGATCAGCGGCCTCAACAGCGACGAGGAGTACCTCGCCGTGCTGCGTGCGCTGCTCAGCTTCAAGGATGTGTCGCTACGGGTGCTGGCCGATGCCGTACGTCAGAGCGGTATCTCCTTCAGTCGCGCCTCGTTGGGGGCCGTGCTGAACGGGAAGCGTCCGATGGCGTTCGAGCATCTCGCCGCGATCTTGTTCGTGTGCGGGGTGCCCGTGCGGCAGCAGCATGGGTGGGCCCGGGCGTTCGACCGGCTCGACCCGGGCCGGGACATGGCCGCCAACTGGAAGCCTCGACGGCTGCGGAAGATGCGCATGGTGCTTCCCCCCGTCGAGCAGGTGGTGAGCGCCGTCTCGGTGGCATCCCCCGCGCGGCTGCGTTTCGCGGAGGTGCTCGAGAAGGCCTTGACGGAGGAGAACGTGACCATCAAGGCGTTCGCGGCCCGGGCGAAGCTGGGGATCGAGCTCCTCGACCGGCTGTTCGCGGGCCAGTTCGTGCCCGGGTGGGCGGTCGAGAGGGCCCGGGCCGCCGCGGTAGACGCCCGGCCCGTCGCCCAGAGGGAGCTGGACCGGCTCTCCAGGATGGTGGTGCGCTCGGCGAGTCCGGAGGAGAAGCGGGAGTGGAACCGGTTCACGCGCGACCATGAGGGGTTCGCGTCCTGGGCGGGGTAGTACCTGATCTCGGGTGACGGAAGGCGGGGGCGAGGCTTGAGGGCCTCGCCCCCGCCTTCCGTCGTTCTCGTCGTCGCTCGCCGCCTCGCCGTGCTCGTCGAGGTGGTGCTGGCGCTCGTGGTCTTCCGGAGCGCGAAGGCCTGCGAGGTGACGGGCACGGCGGCTGCGGCTGTTGGCTCACGGCTTCTGGTTGGTCTGGTCGGGGCTGCTCTTCCCCCGTCATGGCCTTCGTACACGGCCATCGTTCTGCTCCTCGGCGTCGGCGGGAACGAGGCCGCCGCGGAGCGATGGCTAGATGCACCAGGAACCCCTGGCACGACGGCCGAGAGCGCGCCAGTGCTCGAGTCCGTTCGACCGCTCCCGCGGGCGCCTCTCAGCGGACCGCTGGCGTCCCTGGCTGGTCGCTCTGCCCTTCGGGGGCCCCTGGGCTTTGTCTGCGGATCTGCCGCCGTCCCGTGGGTAAGCCGCTGACGCGCCGAGGGCGTGCTTGTCCGTGCGGGGTGTTGTTCAGCGGGTCGGTCGGGACTCGCTGTCGCGGGTCGACTTCTTGCTTGGCGGCATTGGGCTCTTGGTTTCCGTTTGGCTTTCTAGCGTTCTTCGGAATACGGATATTCGCGGCGCCCCCTGTGCGGCGATATCAGAGCGAGGGTAGAAGGGCTGCTTGCTTGCCTGATTGATATGGGGGGTGCGCTTTCTGATTTCCTGCTCTCTTTCAACTGTTTCCGTCCTGATTCCCCTGAGATACATCGCTCTCCTAGTCGGCTTCCGATCCGCCTGGCGAGGTGGCGTTCGATGCATTTAATATTTCTAGGGTTGTACAGGTACTCCTTCTCCATCGGGAGCACTGCACAAAGATGGTTGCAATTGCAACTTTCAGGAGAGGGTTGACCCTCTGGAAGGTGATGGCGTTGATCGAGGCCGCGCCGTCTGCTGGGTACTCGGTGATCGCTACGGGGCAGCTGGACAGGGTCCGTTCAGTGCCGCACCTGGAGCCGCCTTGGGGAGTGAAGCGCGGTCACTGCGGGGGGAGCCTGGTTGTCTTGCCGTGGCCGGCGCGTGCTTGAGGTCTTTCCTGCTGTGGCACGGAGGGGCACGGCTGCAGAGGCTTCTCTGAGCCGGCAGGGGGTGCTGGAGGCGTTCTTGCCCTCTGAGGGTCTCCTGACAGGGCCGACAACGGCTTCCTGGTGCTTCCGGGGTGCCCAGGGAGCACCGGTGGCCTGGAGCGGCTCTTCAGGCTGTTTGGCATGGCATGTCTGCCGAGGGTCGCAGCAGTATTTGGTCCGTCGCGCTGTCACGGCGGACGACGCAGAACCGGCACTCACGAGATCGCCCTGGGGGTGTACGCGCGTTGCCTGGCCGCGATGGGAGAGGGCGGGGCTTGTGCCTGTCATAGAAGGTAGTTCAGGCGTGTCCTGCGCATCACGCTGGGAAGTATTTGAAACGCGTCTGCAGCAGGGCAGGACCTGGTCGAGCGCGTGATTCTCATGCAGGGCGTTCGCCTTCGGGCAGGCTGCCGCATACCTCCGCGCGTTTCGGTCTGACCTGCGGTTTGGGGCTTTCGCGGTCGGGGAGCCAGTGCGCAACGAAACGTTTCTCAGCCTGCGAGCTGCGCGCGATGCCACGGCTCAGCTCACGCAGACCTGCGGTGGTGGTGTCTGCGGGACTATGGCCGGTCTCCTGGCGTTCCGCCGCTACGACCGCTCGTGGGCAGGGTCCCTGGCGCTCCGAGCGACATCAGTCGTCTGGCTGCGCCCTTGCTGGCGCCTGGAAAGGGCGGGTGAGCGTGGGACCGCGGCGGGGCGCGGTTCAGTCCCGGCTCTTTGGGTTGTCAAAGGCCATGACCGTTCGCTTCGGCAGGTGTCAGGTCCTCGGTCCTTTGAGGACTCATGGAGGCCTGTGCGCTTGCTGTCGCCGCAAGAGCACGCCGGCAGGTCACGGACGGCTGCGGGACTGGTTGCGGAGTGCGCGGCGCCCGTTTGGGCGGGGCACGGCAGGGACTGCCGCCTGGTTGGGCCAGAGGAAGGGGTGAGGAGGGGCTCAAGGCTCTGCTTGTGAGGCAGGGCTGCTGGTGGGGCAGGGGGCTTTGGGCAATGGGTGAATGGTCATTGCGGGCTCCAACGGCTGGATGGTGTCTGGCTGTCGGACTCTTGGGGTGGGCGGAGTCTTCTCAGACCCCGCCCACCCCAACAGTCGGGTTTGAGGCCGCAGTTGGCGGCCTACCCAGCAGTCGCGGGAAGGGCTGCAACCGATCCCACGGTTTACGCTTTCGTCACCCCGTCCGGACCAACAGATGAGAAATGACGAAGGACCGAGTGCAGTTGCAGTGGACCCGGGAAGGCTGTCTGCGGCCGCACTCGTGGACAATCCTTGTGGGACGTCGTGTGAATCAGAATGTGCGAGGCACCCCGCAAACAGGAAGCCTCTGAGCCAGCGCTGAAGAATGATGTCTCTGACCTGCAGGAACCTGCCTGCTGCGGTGACGGGTTCCCTCAGCGTGAGACTGGCTTGTGGTGCCAGGGATCTGTTGAGACCTGTCGCGTTGTCTCGTCCTGGCGTCGCGAAGCGGCAGCGCGATAAGGAACAAGATCGGCCTGGTTCGGAGACTGGCTGTTTGCTTTGATCTCTTCTTCGCGGCGCTCTCGGTACTGGCCGGCGGAACCTGTGACGCGCAGCGCTTCGGCACGCAGGCGGTACGGGCCGGAAGGGGCGCGCAGCGAACGGCTGTGACTCCTTTCGAGTGGGCTCGGGGCTTGCGCTCTGGGGCGCGCAGGTGGTGGGTCCGGCTCTGTGAGCGGTCGAGCCCGTCTCCTCCAGGAGCGCGGCTCGTTGGCGGAACCGAGAAGCGAACGGGCTTCACCGTCGGTGCTGGTTGCGGGGGTCCGTGAGGGGTTCTGTGCCGCCCAGGTGACAGTGTGCGAAGCATTCTGGCTCGACTGCTGTCCGCGAGGGTCCGCTTCGATCGACGGATCAAAAGGCTGTCTCAGGTTTCTGGGCGCATGGCTCAGGTCTGCCCCGGCATGGGACGGCTGGGGAACCTGGGACGACGGATTGAGAGATTGACCTCTCGATCAACAAACATATGTTCACGACTGCAATTTTTAATTGATTGATTTGTGATTCTTGAGTGCCGTTTTCGGTTTACTTAAGGGTGTGACCCTGTCACTTCAGCTGCTGTGCCCCGCGTTGTCCGGGCTGTCTGGTGCGTGGATGCGGCCCCCTTTGAGGCTCTGGGGCTGCGGGTCCGCCCCGGCAGCCAGGAGGGTCAGGAAGGAACAGGAGTCGGCCTCCGGGCCGGCATCCGTCGCAAGCACTGGATCTGGGGATGCGCGGCATGCACTCCGTCGCCGGCGGCCGCGGGTCGAGCGGTGCAGACACACCGGGGTCCTCAACCCGCAAGCCAAGGGGTGGACAAGAGGGGCGGCTTGGGCGGGTGTTCGTGCCAGTACGGTGTGCCGGGTGAACGAGACACCTTCCGGAGAGACTGTTCAGCAGCGGCGGCCGGCTGCAGGCGCTGTCCGTCCCGAGCTCGCCGAAGCACTGCGGGCCCAGGGAGCGGATGGGGAGCGGGCCTTGGAGCTGCTGCTGGACGCCGCGTATGTGCTGGACCGCCCGGACAGCTTTCACCGGGCCTTCGAGGTCGCGCTTTCGTGTGTGCGGGGTGCTATGGACAGTGTGCTGAAACTGGCAGGTGAGGACTTTCCCGGGCCGCAGCGTGCCGCGCGTGCTCTGGAGGATGCGGCCGGGGCTGTCGCCGACTCCTGGAGCGAGCAGGGAGAGGTCTCGTCGGATCTTGTGGACTCGCTCCTCGCGACGGTGAGGGAGGTGCGTGCCCAGAAGGCGGACCGTGGCGGTTTTCGTGTGCGGCAGGTCGAGCGCCTCCTCTTCGAGCAGACACGGCAGGAGATGGGGCTGGCCGAGCAGCAGGGGGCCCGTGACTCCTGGAGCGCGTTCTACAGTGGGGCCTCAGCGGTGCTGCACGGCTCGAACAGCACGGTCGACGCACGCCAGCAGCTGGCCGGGGTGGTCGCTGCCATGGAGGAGCTTTTTCTGGGTCTGCCCGATCGGGCAGACCGGTTGCGGGAACTTGCTGTGCTGGAATGCCCGAGCCAGCAGGATGCCGACGAGGTCGCGCGGATGACCGATCCGCGGGCCGGCGCCTATTTCTTCAGGGCTGCGGTCAGTGACAGGTGGCTGGGACTGCTTCCTCTGGAGCGGTTGCTGCCCGAGGAGCGGCGGTGGCCGGCGGCTCCGTATATGCGGCGGCTGCTGGCCAGGCAGCCGGGGCTGGTGTGTGCCTGGGGCCAGGAGCGTCTGGAGGAGATCGCCGGGCAGGGGGCGGGGGCGCTGTGGCAGGCCGTGTCTGTGGTGGCCGAGGGTGGTGTCGCGGTCGGGGCGCTGCTTGAGCGGATCGTGCGGGAGTATCCGGAGCGGTATGTGCAGGTCCGTGCAGCGGACTGGGCTCATGACGTGCCGGTGGCAGACCGGGACAGCCTGTGGGTCAGGGTGGTTGAGAGGGTTCTCGGCTCGGTGGAGTTCACGAAGCGCGAGGAGTGGGAGACGGGACAGTTGCTGGCCTCGCTGAAGGCTACGGCGCTTCCCGAGGGCCGGCTGCGGGACGACGGGGACCGGTTGGGAGTCATCATCCGCTCATCGCTCGCGGGTGTCCTGGCCGGTCATCTGGAACAGGACGATGCCCGGCTGGAGGTCGAGCTGTGCAACGATCTCGGGTCTGCCGAGGCAGTGGAATCCGCGCATTCGGCCGCGGTGGGGCTGATGCGGGCTGTGCTCGACCTCGCGCGGGACGAAGCGCGGCTCGGTGTGCCGGTCGATCAGCGACTCCGGGCGGTTCGCGTGAAGCCGGTCGGTACGCAGTTCCGGGCACGGCTTGTCGCGGTGCATCTGGCGGAGTCGTTCACCGTCGATACTCAGGCCGGTGCCGGGGCTGCGTGGTGGCAGGAGGCGGTGGAGGCTGCCGGGCAGGTCGGCTGCGGGAGGTGGCCGTGTGCGGATGTCTCTGATTTCGTCGCCCTGCTCTCCGGTCAGTGCCCCGCCGAGTCGCGTGAGTCCGTGGACGGGGCTCTGAGGCAGGGGCTCGGTACTCCCCCGACGCAGCGGGAGATCAGCGAGTGGGAGGGAGCTGATGGGCCGGTTCCTGATGCGTGGCGCATCGTGCGAGGGTTTTCTGCGGTGCTGCCTGCTGGGGTGCTCGCCGGGTGGCAGCCGGTCCTCACGGTGCTTCAGCAGCAGTTCGGGCCGGCACCGGCCAGGGTCGAGCCGATGATGAAGTTCGACAGCTGGGTGGAGTCCCACGGTGGGCTGTCCCTTGACGCGTTCGCCGCCCTTGCGCAGGCGCAGGGACCGGCCGCGGCGGTGGCGGAGCTCGCCGGTGCGGCCGTGCCCCGGATGGACAGTGACGAGGACGGGAACGAGGAGCGGGCGGGGCTGCTCGGCGAGCTCGTCGCCAAGGACCCGACGCTGTGGGCCGGCGAGCCGGCCGAGGTCGCGGCGGCGGCCGGACGTCCAGTGCTGCAGGCCGCCTACTTCAACGCGCTGCACCGTGCCGCGGGTGAAGGCGGCCTGGAAGAGGGTGTCGTGGCGCAGGTGACCGAGGCGGCGTTCGCCGTGCGGCCTCTTCAGGGTGCGCAGGACGGGGCGGCACGGCTGGAGATGGTCGTCAGCAATCTGCTCCACCGCACCTGGAATGCCGGCGAGTCGGTGCAGGCCGAGGCGGAGGCTGTGGCGTGGCTGAGCGGCCTCGTCGAAGGCTGGACGGTTCCTCGCCGGGACAGTGACTCGCCGCTGACCAAAGCGGTGTACGGGCCGGGCGGCAGCGCTCTGTTGTCGCTCGTCGTCTGGGGGCTGCGGCAGGCGCGGGGCGGGAGCGGGCTGCCTGAAAGGCTGAGCGCAGTACTGGATCCTTTGCTCACCGGCGAGCCCGACGACCAGGCCCTGGCCGTGATCGGGTTCGTGCTCAGCCAGCTGTCGCAGGCGGATGCGGATTGGGCGGCCGGGCATGCCGGAGTGTTGCTGACCCTGGATGAGGCGTGGCGTCCCGCGCGTGGCTGGCTGGCCCATGGCCGGCGGCGTGATCACCAGCTGCTGGCTGCGCTGGACCGGTCCGGGCTGTTCGACGTGCTGGCCAGGTGGGAGGCTCCGGGTGAGGGTGAGGGTTCACTCGACAAGACGCTGAACGCTCTCCTGCAGGAGGAGATGCCGCTCGGCCCGGCTGCGGAGTTCCTCGCCGCTCTGTCGGGCAGGGAGGGCGGGGCGCAGACAATCAGTGTGATGCTGTCCCGCCTCGCCACGGCCCTGACCGGTGCCGGCGAGGATGACCGGGAGTGGGCGCAGCGGCGGGCTGTGGAGTTGTGGCGGACCGTGCTCGATGCCCGGCTTCCTTCCGAGGCGCTGCGCGGTGCAGGTCACTTCGCTTTCGCGGAGACGTTCGACGAGGACACCTGGCTGGAGCTGACCGCGCGGACCGTGGCGCAGCAACCTGATCTGGACGACAGCGACCGCATGGTCAAGCGTGCGGCCCGTACTCCCGGCTCTGCCTACGCTCAGGTCATCGCCGCGGCCGCGCTGGACACCGCTCCGGCCGGTGGGTACCGGCGTGGCGAGATCATCCGCTACGCCGGAAACCTGTTCGCTGCTGCTTCGGGGGGCGCACCTGAGTACGAGGCGTTGAGGGTTGCTTTGATCAACGCCGGAGCAATCGAGGTGGCGTACGGGAGCTGAGCCGGCGTGGTGGTGCGGATGCTGCGTGGCATCCCGGCGCGCCCCGTCACACGGGCGTCGCTGAGCAGGGGTGTGCTGGATTTCCAGCGCATGGACTTCCGCGACGGCAGCATCCGGCTTTTGAACTCGTCCTTCAACGGCGCCACTGTGAACTTCGCTGACGCTGTGGGAGCGCCTCCTGGAGGGCTGCTCTTGGCCTCGTCCTCACCGTGGCTGACCGTGCTCACCGGGTGGCCACCGGCGTGACTCGACGGCTCTCCCGGCGTCATGGGGTAGGCCGGGGCGCATGCTTCAGGATGCCGGAACGCCCTGAGGCTGTCGGTCATTCTTTGATGGAATGGGCATGGAACCATCGGATCCAAGACGTGGGAGCGCAATAGCGTCTTCGATTCGATGGTGGGGTTCGTTGCTTGGAGAGCGGGTGCGGGACCTGCTGGGCGGGGTGGCGCTGGAGACCGCGCCAATCTCTCTGCAAGAGACCTCCGGCCGACATGGACATCTGCTGGTACATGCCTGTGCGGCATGTACCAGGTGGCTCACGTGGTGTGGACAGCCGAGGCCGGCTCGTACGCACTGATCGGCTGGCGCCTCCAGCCACGCGTCTGTAATCGTGGGCGCTATTCGGACTCCGGGTGCATCTGTACCCACCGGCCGTTGACGGACTTCATCTCAACGCCGTAGTACGGCTGGGATCCGGTCGCGGGGGTACTGATGCGCGCGGACGCGCCCTTGGTCTTGGCGCGAGACCGGGGTTGCGTCATCGTGGTCTGGGCCTTCTTTTTCGCGTCCCGCTGCCGCAGTTCCTCGATCCGCTTCAGCAGTGCGGCACGGCTCATCTGTTTCTGCTTCGACGCCTGGGGCAGGCCAGCGAAGGGAGCGGGAGGCTCAGGGCCGACACGGATGCCAGTGAAGGTGACTGTGACGGTGCTGGTATCGGGGCCGGGGCGGCAGGCCCGGTGAGCTGGTCTGCGGCCGTTGAGGGTGGTGAGCTTCTTCTTGCTCACCGGTAGACGACAGACGACGCAGCGCTTGAGCACAGCCATGGCGATCCCCCCAGCCTCAGCATTTCGTTGAGGCGGAACGATAGCTCTTGAAGCCTCAACCTTCACGCCGAACCCCTGGAATCAGTCAGGTGTCATCCGGCGAACGGCGGGGCCATGTCTGGGACGCTTGGAGGAAGGGCAGTTGCTGGGGCGTCTCCGTCGGGGCGGAGCCGACCTTTCCGGCACACTCAAGGCGTGCCGGAGACGAGTGGACACTGTGTGTGACCCGACTGGCGTAGCTCCCGAAGTTCCAGGCCGGCAAGGAACTGCGCCATCGGCAAAGCCCCCGAGGTGTGGAGGGCGTGTCGGTCGGCCGGAGCCTTGGGGACGCCCGTAGGCGGGACGTCCTCCTGCGTAATCTTTCCGAACCCAGGTTGTGAGGCAACGCGCGGGCGCGGGTGCCTGTCTGGCGGCCGGTCCAGCGCGATGTGCGGCATCCGTACGAGGTAACGGGCCTTAAGGGCAACACGAATGGGCGATAATTTGTTCGAATTGCGGTGGGGTTCTGGACAACGCAGCGTGAGCATCGGGAGACTGGATCAATGGCATCCTCCGTACATGAGGCCTCGTCGTCAGCTCTGGGGTATCTGTTCCAAGCACAGCTGGCGCTGCTGGAGTTGCTGCGTGGTGCGGAGCAGCGGCCGGACGGGGCGATCAGTCTGGAGCTGCATGATGACGTGGCGTGGGAGGAGAACGGCGCGCCTGTCGATCTGCTGCAGGTGAAGCACCACGTCCGTGGAGTTCGGACGCTTGGAGACAAGGATGACGACGTCTGGCGGACCATCAAGTCGTGGATGGACACGCACGACCCTGGTGACGCAGACGGCCCGTGGTTGACGCTGGTCACCACGCAGCAGGCGAGGAAGGGCTCGGCCATGGCCGCGCTCCGCTCCCCCGACCGCGACCCGGCGGCTGCTGTGGACCTGCTGACCGCGGCGGCCCAGCAGTCCGAGGCACGGGACACCAAGGAGTCACGCAAGGCGTTCCTCGAGCTTCCCGGACCAGCCCGCGCGGTGTTCGTCCAGCGAATGCGTGTCGTGGACGGCTCCCCCACCATCGACGACCTGGACGGCGCCGTCCAGGCGAAGCTGCGTGCGGTGTTGCCGCACGGGCACACCGACTCGTTCATGCGGCAGCTGTGGGCGTGGTGGTATGAGCAGACCGTGGAGATGCTGCAGAAGCGGCACACGAGCGTCTCGGTCGACCGGCTCATGCAGCGGGTGAGCCGGATCCGGGACGACTACACCTCCGACCGGCTGCCCACTCTCGTCCAGCGTGAGGACTTCCCCGAGGAGGCGGCAGACGAGCTGGCAGACGCCAGGTTCGTCCATCAGCTGCTGTGGGTCGGGGCCGGTCGGCAGCTGGACAAGGCGATGGTCGACTACTACCGCGCCTACACCCAGACCGTGGCTTGGCTCGAGGACGATCTGGTCGACCTCGACGAGCTGTCGAAGTTCGAGGGCAACCTCGCCGACGAGTGGAGCCGCGAGTTCGACTGGATGCTCGACGAGCTCGGCGACGGCGCAACCGAATCCGACCAGCAGCGCGCCGGGCGGCTGCTGCTGCGCAAGGCACTCGACCAGACGCGGTACAAGGTCCGTGAACGCTACGACGAAGCATTCTTCTCACGGGGCAAGCACCACGAGCTCGCCGACCGCGGACGCATCGGCTGGCACCCCGACTTTGAAGAACGCATCGAGAACCTGGTGAGGGCCGTTCGTGGCTGACTGGCACGAGCGGCCCCAGGCGGGAGCCGCGTTCCTCAATCCGGCGCTGCTCGCCGCCATCCATGCCTCCGCGGCACGCGCCTACGAGGCTGAGCGACGGGGCCGGGCGATGGTCTGGCCGCTGTGTTTCCTGGTGGCGCCCCTCGTCCTGCACCGGCCCACCCGCAGCGCACTGCCAGCGTCGACACGGACTCATCTGCCGAAGTGGGTGTCCGATCACCCGGTGCTGGTCGCCGGTCTGCCCGCGAGGAGCAAGTCACTGATACCCGCAGTGCGGGAGGGACTACGGTTCGGTCTGCGACATGACCTACTCGTTCTTGAGAACGGCACAGTGCGGGCGGCACAGCCGCGGGAGCCGAAGACCACAGGCGAGCTGAGGGAACTGCTGCGCAGCGCGGCGCTCGTGGGGCGATGGACTGCAAAGAGCGAGAACCCTTCCACCGTCTTCGCCTTGTTGGGCATGAGACCCTAACGTTCGTGCAGCTGCGGTCGATCATCCTTTACAGCAAGAGCGGCGACAAACGTGTCCTGGACTTCCGGCTCGGCGAGCTCAACATCGTCACCGGAACGTCGCAGACCGGCAAAAGCGCGCTGCTCGACATCGTCGACTTCTGTCTGGGGCGCGACGAAATCACTCTGCCGGCCACGGCTATCTTCCGCACGGTCGCGTGGTACGCGGTCATGCTCCAGCTCAACGACACCCGTATCTTCGTAGCGCGCCCGGCGCCGGGCCCCAATGCCAGGTCCGTCACCAACGGAATGATCGAGGTCGGGGCCGACCTGGCCATCCCCGAGCTGGCCGATCTCAAGGTCGCCGCCGATTCCGACACCATCCGCCGACAGATCGGGCGGCGGATCGGCATCGGTGATCCCCGCGCTGAGGCGCCGGCAGGAGGTTTCGCCGCCCCGCTCAGCGCGAACCTGGGGCACGCGATGCTGCTCTGCCTGCAGAACCAGGATGAGGTCGCCCTCAAGCGCGCCCTGTTCCACCGGCAGAACGACGAGGCGCACATCCGCAGTGCCCTGAAGACGACCATCCCCTACTTCCTCGGCGCCGTCCCCGAGGACCAGGCCGCCCGCCAGCAGCAGCTCCTCCAGGCCCGCCGGGCGCTACGCAAGGCCCAGAACGACCTCAAAGCCGCTCAGGAGCTCAACCGCGACGTGGAGGCACGGCTGCGCTCCCTGCTCAGCGAGGCGCGCGTGCACGGCCTGGTGGGCGATACGGCCGCCCTGGACAACGACCGCAGTGCCATCCTCGCCGCCCTGCGGGAAGCCGCATCGTTCCAGCCTGGCAACCGTTTCGACGACCAGCAGCAGCGCCGCCAGGAACTGGAACTCAGCCAGCAGGCAAGCAAATTGCGCCGCCAGCTGCGCACCGTGGCCGAGGAACGCAAGCTCCTGACCGACCTCGAGGCCGAGGAGAACGGGTACCGCGGCGTGGTCGGCCGCGGCATGTCACGGCTGTCCGCCCTGGACCTGGTGCCCGCCGGCACATCGGGCACCGCAGGCATGTGCCCGGCGTGCGGCAGCACGCTGGAGGATCCCGACCCGACCGTCACTGACATGCAGCACACCCTCCAGGAACTGCGCGGGCAGCTGGACGCCGTCCGGGCGGCCCAGCCACGCCGCGAACAGGCGCTGCGCGAACTCGAACAGGTCGCCGTCGAGCTGCGGCAGCGGCTGCGAGGCATCGAGGGCGCGCTCAGCGTCCTGGCCGAGGAACGCGAGCGCCACGCCGGCCTGCTCGGCCAGGCCGAGACTCAGGCTTACACCCGCGGGCGGATCGACGCCTACCTGGGACAGATCAACAGCGCGTCGGACGGCCGAGAGATCCAGCAGCTCGAATCCGATGTCTCCATCGCCCAGCGCATCGTGCAGGAGCTCGAAGCGCAACTGGACGCGGACGACATCGAGGGCCGGCTCTCCCACAGCCTCGGCTACATCAGCAGCCAGATGACCCGCCATGCCCGATACCTGCGGCTCGAACAGGGCGACCGGCTCGTCCGACTCGACCTGAAGAAGCTGACCGTAGTCACCGACGCCATCGACGAGGTGACCGAACTCATCCGGATCGGCAGCGGCAAAAACCACGTCGGCTACCACCTTGCCGCGCACCTGGCGCTCCACCAGTACTTCGTCTCCAACCACCGGCCAGTCCCCCGCTTCCTCATGCTCGACCAGCCGACCCAGCCCTATTACCCCTCCGACATGGCCAAACGGCGCGGCAAGCTCGAGGACCTCTCCGGTGACGACGACCGGGAAGCGGTCAAGAGGCTCTTCCGGCTGATGTATGAGATCACCGCCAGCCTGTCCCCGGACTTCCAGATGATCGTCAGCGACCATGCCGACCTTCCCGACGACTGGTTCCAACAGTGCGTCCGCTACAACTGGCGCGACGGTGAAACCCTCATCCCGCCCGGCTGGCTCGACACCCCGCCCCTTCCATAGCCCCGCTCCCCCACTGCGGATGAAGCATCGGTCGCCGCACAGTGGCTGCTGCGCCGCGGTTCTCCGTTCGCGTGGGACGACGCCGTGTTCGTCCCCTGTTGTGTGACCCGTCGAGCTGTCGCAGGAGCGGTCGGGTCGCAGAGAAGGTAGCTGGTGGCCGGTACGTCAAATACCGTGCTTCAGGCTGGGGCTCCTCCTAGGATCTGTCTGTGACTGGCCCGCAGCCGATACCCGGCCCGCTGTTCAACCGCCCCCTGCTGTCGCAAGCGGCGCCCATACCTCTGACCTGCTCCTCCCGGATCTGTCCTGGGCGGCGACCCGCCTTGGTCTTGTTCGAGAGCCCGATGGCTGGCTGGACACTGTTGTCATCGCGTATGTGACGGCACGTGAGTACCTCGGGGAGTTCGAGAAGCTCCGGGGTGATCAGTTCGACCCTGACTTCTGGCTCGACGCACTGCTCCGCAAGCATCCCCGCGAGGCGTACGTCGAGATGCTGGCGTTCCTCAACCGCGCCGCACCGTTCAAGGAGGCCGTCCTTGCTATCCAGCAGAGGTTCTTGGCTGGTTTGGGGACGGGACTTCGTACGTTGGCCGAAGCGGCGTTGGCGGGCGCGAAGGACGGCCAGCCGCAGTGGTTCATAGCCCGGCAGCCGACTCTCCGAGCCATGCGCCTCGTGCTGACCAGCCCGGTGCCGCGGGATGAGCCGGATTCGCGAGTAGTGAGCTTCCTCGGCGACGTGGATCTTGAAACGGCTTCGATCCTGCTGGTTCACCTTGTCGCCGACACGCTTGAGAGGGAGCGACCCGAGCACGAGGCGAAGTTCGGGGGCATGGGCGAGAGCCTCGCGAAGGAAGTGGTCTGCAACCAGATCTTCAACGAGCCAAAGGACGTCGGTAGCGCGATCAGCAGGACCTGGTCGCTGTGGACACACCATGGCGCGAACCAGAAGCGCGAGAATCTCCCCGCGGCGCCGGTGGACCTGCTAGCGGCCGCGACAGGTCTGGATCTTGTGGAGATCCTTGCTCCTGCCTTCGCGTACTGGCTCAAGACAACAGAAACGCGCCTGGTCGGCCCGGTGCGAGTCCCGGCGTTCCCGTTGCTGACCTTGCCGAATGAGAAGATCGAAAAGTTCCTGGCGCTCTACTCGGCAACGCTCGACGACCTCGCGGCCGCGCTCGCAGTCTGCGATCAGCCCTGGCAGATGCTCCCGCTCCAGACCACCCCGCTTCTTCGTGTCGGTGACACCGTCGTGGTTCTCGATGAGCCCTTCTTGTGGGAGGCGGTGACCAGCGGCCTCTACTGGCCGGTGCAGGAGCACCTCAGGGCCACGGGTGGTGACAAGGCGTGGCAGGCATGGTCGCGCGCGTACGCGGAGATGATCGAACTCCTTGCTGAGGACCTCATCAAGGAGGTTGCCCCGCTCCTCCTCGACGGTTCCAGTTCGTTCTTCACCGAGGACGACATCAAAGCGGCCTTCCCTGGCAAGAAGGGGGTGACGCCGCTGAACTGCGACATGGGCATCGACTTCGGCAACAGCGTCGTCCTGTTGGAGATCGTCAACAAGCCCATGACACTGGCCGCCCGATCCGGTGACCTGGACAAGTTCAAGGTCGACGCCGAAAAGGCTGTCGTCGAGAAGACAAAGCAGCTGGACGGAACGGCGAAGCTTCTCCTCCAGTCTCCGCAGACTGCCGGATCCCCCCTGGCGAAGCCGGCGGAGAAGGTGTACCCGGTGGTGGTGTGCGGCAACGGCTTCCCGCTCAACCCGGTGACGCGGAATCACGTCGAAGAACGGCTGAAGGCCGAAGGATGGCTGCAGCAGTCGAACGTCCAGCCTCTGGCGGTGGTGGACCTGGACGAGTTGGAGACCTGTGCCAGCCTGGCCAAGGCCGGAGAGCTTCTGCCGGATGTGCTGTCCAGCTGGCTCAACAGCCCCTCTCGAAAAGGCTCGCTCACCGTCCACATAGTCAACACTCATGGATGTCGGAGCCTGAAGCGGCCGGCTCACGTCCGAGCAGACATGGACGGTGCCTTCGAGGCCATCCACTTGGTACTGAACATTCAGGACGATCCTCACAGCGAGCCGGAAGCCGACTGAACGACTGCGACCTTGAACTGCCACTCATCCCGCCCGGGCGTTGCGAGCCTGCTGGCCATTCGTGGCGGCCGCCGGATCGCTGGCAGGCCGACAAGCTCGACGAGAGGGGCGCCGCCGACGCGTCCGCGATCGCATGACGGGCCCAAGTCGGCCAGGGCGTGCTGTAACGGCACTTTCCCGATCGGGCCGCTGTAGCGACCGCGGTTCTGGAGGAATACGTCCGGCGGTCGAAGGCTAAGGGCTGTCCCGCAATTCCCGGCGGGCGCGCGACGACAGCTACGGCACCTCGCCGCGTTGTCGGAACGTCCACATACATCCAGTATGCGGCCGTCCCTCCGCCTTGCGATGCACCGCATCTGACGCCGCGCGCTGATCCACCGGGAATTGCGGGACAGCCCTTAGGCTCGCGGGATCGCTTGAGGAAGGCGAGAGACTGGAGCACGGGGCGGGCGAGGTCCGGCATCCACGGTGGGGCTGACCTCCTGCGGGCGTCGTCCTACCGCTGAAAGCTCCGATGTAGCTCAACTCCCCTACTTCCGGGCTATGGTCGGCCATACCGTCGGCGGCATGAATCCTGACCCGCACGTCATCATCAGCGCGGCAGTGCCGAACCCGAACCCGTACCCGATCCTGATCAGCGGCGTCGCCTTCAACGTCATCGTGGTGCTGGTGTCCGCATGGCGCACGCGTCGGCATGCCGAGCGTCTTCACCGGGAGACCCTTGCCGCGCAGCGCGACGAGCTGGAAACGAAGGCCCGCCACGACCTGGCCGCCGAACGCCGCGAGGCTCAGCGCAAGGCACACGGGGTGTTCCTGCGAGCCGTCGCGGCCCTGGATGCAGCGGCGTACGGCTACGCTGCCCGCCCTCACAACAAACCGAGTCAGGCCCTGCCGGAACGGCTCACCCTGTGGGAGGACACTGACGGCATGGTCAAGAGGCTGACCGATGAACTGCGTGCCCTCGCGGAGGCGGCTAGCACTGCACTGGAAGACGTCCGCCTGGCGTCCAGCGAGGGACTGACCCGGCAGGCCACCACCGTCTTCCACGCCGCCGTTCTGGCTGCTAATCAGGCCGAGTGGGTCGGCCGGATTTGGGCCAAGCACCCAGACATCTGGCTGGAGGCTGCGGCGGCCGACAGCGGCCGTATGGTCGACGCTCCCAAAGTCGCAGAACAGCGCGAGAAGTACGAGACGCGGCGCAGCACGTACCGGCGGGAGCGCGACGCGTTCGTAGCTGCGTTCCAGACCGCAATGTGGGATGCGACGTAGATTCCAGCCGTGTCCGCCGCACGGAAGACAGTCTTCAAATTGCTGGGCGGTTAGTCGGACGCGACCGGCCCTGAGCCCTCGGAGTACTGAGCACGGCGTGGCTGCCAGGTGCGGACTTCGAGGTGGGTGATGTGTGCCCGGGGTGAATGCGTCCCGTCTCTTCGAGCCACTGTTGTACGGCGGCGGTGACGTCTCCGTGGGCGGCGTCCACGCGGGGTACTGCCGGGGACAGGTGCCGACAGCCATGGCTGTCGGGTGCTGCAAATGAGGCCACGCGGTTCCCGGGCCGTGATCCGATCGTCTGCTGAGTACAGCGCGGAGCAAAGATTCGGGCCTGTGCGCGTCGAACGAAACTATGGCTGGGATGCCATCGAACACACATGGTGGAGCTCGGCTATGGTCGGCTGTGTTCGCTGGCCAGACCCCCTTTTTCCGCGAGGTACTCATGCCCTCCCCCGATTCGTCTGCCGAACTGATCCAGCACTTCGGCTCGGAGGGCCTGAGACTGTTCGAGCAGGGAAACCTGCTGGCAGTCGAGCTCCCAGCGGCAGCACGGAATCTCCTGCAGAAGACCGGGGTACCGCGAGGAGTTGCTCCCTACTTCCTCGCAGCGAGTGCCGAGGATCCGGTGACACTTGGGGCGCTCGCGGCGCGCGTAGGTGGGTTGCAGCCATCCGCGCCCGTGGGGGGCTGGCTTCGGATCGGTTTCGATGGTCTGGCGCATCTGTGTGTGCGTCCCGATGGTGCTGTTCAGGCCGTCGTGCTCTCGGAAGCGGCGGAGGACATGTTCGTCAGCACCGATGTGGCTTCGCTGAACGCTTCGCTTCTGGCTTTGGACCGAGCACAGACCGCGATGTTCGGGACTTCGGGTCTGGCCGAGGGTGCTGCCGTGTTCCAGAGGCTCGCGGCTGAGCTGCGGCGTATTGACGCTTCCGCGTTCGTTGAGCGGGAATCTTGGTGGCCGCGGGTACTCGACGACATCCGCCACACACTGAATTTCCCGTTCTCCGCGGCGTTCGAGTACGTCGACGGTTCTGGTGCCAAGCAGGTCGTCACCGAGGTTGCGGGGGTCGGCAGGCCCCATCCGGAGGAGGCCTTGTGGCGGCGTCTGTCCGCTGAGGGGGTGGAGCCCGGTCAGGTTCGGCGGGTTCACTGCGAGTTGGAACCCTGCCTCATGCCGGGTCACTACTGCTCCGTCTGGATGCAGCAGGTCTTGCCTCATGCGGAGTTCACGCACAGTTTCGACTACGGGGACACTGCGGAATCCCGGGAAGAGGGCTTGAAGCAGCTGATCCTTCATGACGCCGAGACCCGGCGGCGCGCATGATGCGCTGGGACCGTCCGGCCGGGGGAAGGGAGCCCGCGGCGGCTGCTCTGCTGGGGTGGCTTTCCGATCCGCAGGCCCCGCACGTGTGTCTGGTCTCCGGCTCTGAGGACTGCGGCAAGTCGGCTCTGCTGGCCTGGCTCGTTCATCACGGCAGCCGGCCAGGTGGCCTGGCGGAGCGGACGGTTCACGCTGTTGTTCCTCCTTCTCCCGACGAGAGTGTCCTCGGCACGGTGTGGTCGATCGCTGACCAGCTCGGCGTCGTGGCCCGCGCCCCTTGGGAGCTTGTGCCGGTACTGGCGGCGGATGGGCGCCGTACCGTGATCGTGCTGCCGGACGTGCACGGTGAAGCGGTTGCGGAGCTCGTACTGGCCCTAGCCGACGTGCCGGGCATCCGGCTGGTGGTCGAGTCCCGCTCGGGCAGTCCTGCGCATCGTCTTCTGTCCGGCTCCGGTTGCGCGGAGCTGGACTTGGACCTGGAGCAGTGGCGTGATGAGCGGCGCTTCGCCCAGTGGCAGGCTTCTCAGACCTCGCAGCACGTGGGGGCTGGGATGCCCAAGCCCGGTGCTGTCGTGGATCTGTGGGATCCGGTCGCCGTCTGCCGGGCTGACGCGTGGACGGTCACCGCTGCCTACGAAAGGGCGCGGAGGGGCGAGTACGGGGGGCTGCGGGAGGCGTGGTTGAGGGCCGGGCAGTCTCTGTGCCGGGATGGGGAGTCGGCTTCTCGTGCGCTGACCCTTCTCGCCGCTCTGGGGGATGGTGCGGATCCCCGCCTCGCTTCCGCTCTGGTAGGGGCGGCTGCGGGTTCTGCGTGGTGCTGGGAGTGGAGCAGGGTCAGTGGTGATCTGGTACCGCCGTGGCCGGGTCCCGTCAGTGCGCTGGCCGTGGGGGAAGGGCCCTTGGAAGGTGCCGTGTTGGTGACCGGGCCCAGCGGGTCGGTCCGTGTGGTGCGGATGGGTGACGGTGGTGCGCGGGGGCGGATTGTTGTGGGCGGCTTTCAGCCGCAGTTGGTGTCGGTGATGGCTGACGGCACGGTGCTGGTGCTGGATGAGGGGGGTCGTGTTCACGCGGATGGGAGCTGGGTGTCGCGGCCGGCAGGATCTGGGATCGCGCGGCTGCTCGATGAGGGCCCTACCGGCCGGGAGGCGCTGTTGACGGCGCTGCGGGGTCATGTCAGCACGGCGATCGCGTGTGCGGCGGGGCCGGATCTCGGGATTGTGGTGTTCGGTGACGCTGCGGGAGAGGTACGAGCGTTCGGGGACTGGGAGGGCGCCGCGGTGCTGCACCGGGGTGGGGTGAACGCTGTTGCTGCCCTGGGTATGCCGGTAGGCAGCGAGGGGGTGGTGCCTCTGGTCTACAGCGGTGGTGCGGATGGCACGGTGCGGGCCTGGAGCCCGGGGCATGCTCCGATGGCTGTGCCTCTGGCCGAGCGGGACTCTGCGGTGGTGTCCGTCGACGCCACGATGACGCCGAGTGGTCCGGCGCTGGCGGTGGCCTGGGGGGACGGGGCGGTGGAATGGATCGAGGTGGATTCCGGTGCGCGGCAAACGTTCAGGCCCGGGCCGCCGGTCCGGGCTGTCGCTCTCGCACCGGATGGCCGGCTCGTGGTGGGGATGGACGAGTACCTGGTCTGCCTTACGCCAAGGCCCCCGGCACAGCCGGCACCTGGCGGTGTGCAGAAGGGACCGTAGTTTCTGCGCAGGGTCTGCATCTGTTCAGGGTTGACGGCTGATCAACTGTCACCGGAGGGTAAGCCGATCGGGTGACGACGGGGGGACATGTGGGGAAGCAGCTGCCCGATGATCTGGTGGAGGTTTTGAACCTCATCGGCATCGACTGGCCACAGATTGATGAGGACGAGGTCAAGGCCTCGGCCAAGGACTACCGGAAGCTGGCCGAGGGCATTCGCGATGCCGTCAAGGAGGGCAACAACGCCTGCTCGCACATCGTTGCGGGCAAAAGCAGGGGTGAGACGGTCACAGCGATCGACCGGCGCTGGGGGAAGCTCACCACACGGGATCTGTCGACGTTCGCCAAGGGGTGCGACACGCTCGCTGACGCTCTGGACGACTGTGCCGATCTCGTTCTCGGGTGCAAGATCGCGATCATCGCGAAGCTCAGCGCCACCGCGGCCGCTGCCGGTGCCGGAGTGGTCGGCATGTTCTTCACTCTCGGGGCAAGCGGGCTGCTGTCCGCCGCGGCGGTCGCGGCAGCTCGCCTGATCATCCAGGAGATCATCGATACCGCCGTGGAGCGGATCACGTCGATCGTCACGGACAAGATCGAGGGCAAGATCCTCGGGGAACTCGAGAAGCTGTTCACCGACCGGCTCAGCGGCGGCAGCACCTACGACGTGATGGCATCGGGCAGCAGCGACATGGCCCAGGACCTGGTCATCGAGTTCGACGAGTTCGAGCGTTCCGCCAGCGACTACCAGAGGACAGCCACCAACTTCGACAAGAAGAAGGGTGACTTCAAGAGCGGGGGATCTCAGCGCAAGACGTCCGTCAAGAAGGACAGCCGATTTCACAAGCTTGCCACCGTCATGGACAAGGCGGAGGACACCGTCGAGGAAAAGGCTCTCGAGATGGTGAAAACTCTTGAAGACCACGGCGGGAAGATCAGCAAAAGCAAGCGCGATCAGAAGGAGGAGGACGAACGGCGCGGGAAAGAGATCGCTAAGTGCGATGTCGACGAGGGTGAAGAGGTTCGCACCTATCTACTCAACGCAGATGGTTCGGTTCAGCGCCTGGACGAGAGTGGGAGAACGAGCCCTCTCGACACGGAGGACAAGACCCGGCTCAACGGTGTCGTACTGAACAACGGGAAGGCCTGGATTCCCAGCACCCCGAAAGAGAAGAGCGAATTCTACGCGGACTCCAAGCACCCTGGCCGCGCCCCCTCCCGGAAAATCGGTTTCGACAGCCAGGACGATCTGGTCCAGGCAACGCAGGCCGCCCGGATCGCGCGGGATGACTACAAGGGAACCAACTACGCTGCCGGCCGGTACATCGAGCCCGGAGGGAAGGAGTCCATCCTCGTCGGATACAGCAACAAGAACGGGCATTCAGAGCGCATGATCGGACGCCCCCTTCTCCACAACGGGAAACAGGACAACTTGACAGAAGTATTCACGGAACGAGAACCTTGCAGAAAAAATCCTGAATGTGCGCGCTGGCTGGATTTTTATTTCAAACAGAACATGAAGGTCACTCACGTCGCCGACTACTACACGCCGGAAGGCAAGACAACGAATACCGAGCACACCAAATATTTGAGCCACCTAAAAGAGCTTCACGGTAAGTAGCACCACAGTAGGGTAGGATGATCCGCGTGAACTTTTCCGTCACTCCGAACGAATTGGTGCAGGCCTACGGCCTGGACAAAATTATCTATTTCCCGCAAGGCGATACGGCCGGATTCGACGCGCGTTCCGCTAGCTTCCTGAGTTTCGTGGGCCTTCCGCACTCCGAGGTTTTCACCTCCAGGGAGGACGTCGAGGACCCTTACCCGGCCAACCTTGATGCGATCTCGCTCGGCAGCCGCTTCGACCACTACGGCATGCCGTGTCCGACGGAGAGCCGGTCCTGGTGGATGCTCGGCTACCTCTTCACCTCGCTCATCGCCCTCGACCCGGCCTCGGGGAAGGTCTACGCGTTCCCCGAGGGATCCTCCGGCTACATCCCGCTCCACCGCGACGTCGAGTCCCTGGTGTACGCGCTCGTCGAGTTCCGGAAGCTCGAGGTCGACCACGACAACGACGTGGACCCTGAAGAGCTCTCAGCCCGCTTCAGGGAAACCGTCGGTGCCTTCGACTCCACGCCCTTCGCGGACGATGAATCGCAGTGGAACCTCTCACTGGAAGAGCTGGAACACGGCATCTGGTAACACCGCAGCCCTGGGAGGGGCTATGCCGGAGGCCTTCCATCAGGGTGATCGTTGATCCATGACAGGCCGCCCAGGTCGAGCCGTTGGCGAGCGCGAGTGACAGCGACGTAAGCAAGGCGCGCTTCCGCTTCGTCGACAGGCTCGGGGACAGGCCGCCCGTGCTCGTCCTTCTTCTCGGTGTCGCGGGGCGGGGTGAAGTCGTCGGCGATTTTGACGCTTGCCCATTCCCGCCCCTTGGACTTGTGGGCAGTCGAGACGGTGACGTCGGCGGTGTTCTCAGGCGTGAGGCGGTGAACAGCGTTGAGGATGGCGTCGGGTCCGTGAGTGTCGACGAGGTCGACGAGCGGCTGGAGATCTCGCCCCGCGGGATCGTTCGCGGCGTAGTCCTGCAGGTCTCCCCAGGTGGGGAAGAGAAGCAGTTCGGGGTGGAAGGTTCGTCGGCCGGCACGGAGATCGTCGGCGGCGCGGGCGAGTGCTCGCAGGGACTCTCCTCCCCCGGTGAGGGCGACGCGATGGTCTGTGTCGAGGAGTTGCATGACTTCGCGCATCGCTCCGACGTTGGTGCGGCACAGGATGGCGTCAGGCTGGTCGACGGGGCCGAGGGTGGTGGGGATCGTGTCGGTGCCCGCGAGGCGCAGGGGCGCGGCGGCGATGGAGAGCCAGCGGTTGGCCTCGGCGGCGAGGCTGGGGCCGAAGCGGAAGGATCGGGACAGGGTGAGTTCGGTGCCGTTGAAGGCGGTCATGATGTCGCGGGCGCCGCGCCATTGGTAGATGGCTTGGGCTGAGTCTCCGACCATGACGAGCTGGGCGTGATTGCGCTGGGCGTTGAAGACCTGTTCGACGACGGGGTTGGTGTCCTGGGCTTCGTCGAGGAGGAGGAAGTCTGCGGGGATTCTCGGTTCGGTCAGTGCCCAGATCTTGAGGTAGTGGTCGTGGTCGAAGCGGACGGCGCCGGCGTCGGGGTTTTGCAGGTCGGCCCATGCTTTGTGAGCGAAGGGCATGACCAGTGCGGTGAGTTCGCGGTGGTGGTCGGCGTCTTCGAGGTTGCGTAGTCGGGGGACGTGGTGGGCGGTGAGGGCGGGGTCTGCGGAGTGGCAGAAGCGGGTGACGGTACGCAGGGTCGCGTAGGAGAGTGCGCGGGGTGAGAGGTCTCGGTCGCCGATGCGGAGGGTCTTGGTGATGCCGAGGTGGTGGCCGGTTTTCCAGCTGGGCTGGCGGGGGCTGTTGAGGCGGGCGCGGTAGCGGTGGCCGACTGCGGCATAGGCGAGGGCGTGCGCTGTTTTGCAGGTGACGGTGGCCGGGAAGCGGGTGGCGGCTTCCTGGGCGATGGCTCTGTTGTAGGCGATGTAGCGGCCGCGGCGTCTGGTTCCGTGGGCAAGGAGCGCGAGGGTGCTGGTCTTGCCGGTGCCTGCTCCTGCTTGGAGGGCGAGGTGGTCGCCGGCGTGGAAGCGGTCGGCGGCGGCGGTCTGTTCGTCGGTGGGGGAAGGCACCGGGGTCTCCGTGGGTTGGGGATGGTGCGCCGGGAGCTGGTGGGCGGCGTTGCCGGGATGCGTGGCGGGGTGGGGGTTATGTCCTGTGGTTCTGCCTGTGTCCGCCGTGAGGCAGGCGTTGGTGGATGTGCTGGTGGTGGAGCCGTGCGTCGAAGGGTTCCCACTCGGTGAGGGCGAGATCGGCGGCTGAGGAGGCGGCGTGGCCGGGGCAGTGCTGGTGACGCCATCGCATCTGCTCGGCGAAGGCCAGGTGAGTCAGGTCGTAGACAGCCATCCCGTCCGTAGGGGAAGAAAGAGGTCGGTGGCTGGGGAGGGCGGTGGGGAGCAAGGCCCAGGTGCCGTGCGGCGCTTGGCCGTCGAGGACGGGGCGGGTACAGCGGTGCCGCTGCCGGGTCTGGGCGACGCACTGGATGGCGTCGATGGGGTGGCTGGCGATGTAGTAGACGCCTAGAAGGTGGGCGATGGGGCGGGCGGGCCTGCAGGACTCGGTCTGTTCGAGTGGTGGTGGGGCGGCCGGTGTGGTGAGGGCGCCGTTGTTGATCAGGCGGCGGGTGTGCAGGGCGAGGTGGCGGCGCAGCGCGGCCAGTTCTGGGGTGAGGGCTGTGGGAGCGCTGCGTGCGGGGCACAGGGCTGTGTGCGGGATGCGGCACCAGGGGGTGCCGTCGTGGGCGGGGTGGGCGATGCCGGAGCTGACGTGCCAGCGGCTGACGGCAGGGACAGCGGCGGCGGGGAGTTCGTGAGGGTGGAGCCCTACGGCTCGGTCGTCGCCGTCTGTGCGGGGATGCCAGTCGACGCGGTTGCCGCAGTCAGGGCAGCGGCCGGGCTGCGCGCTGCGGACGAGACGGGTGGGACTGTCGGCGGCGACGCGCAGGGACCGTGAGCGTGGGGTGCGGGTGGAGGTGCCGTCCCACCGGCGAGGGGTTGGGGCGTTGGCGGAGCACATGGCGGTGAAGGTGGCAGGTGACACGCCGGTGCTGCGGGGAGCGTGCCGGAGTGTCCTGCGGACGGCTCAACGGCGGGGAACCTGTGTGCGGTCTCTCGCGCAGGAGTGCCTTTTGATGACTGGATCGGGTGATCTCCCAGGCGGTGGCCCTGAGTGCTCAGGAGGTGAGTTCGGCTGGAGGTTCGTGACCTTCGCAGAGGCGGGCGAAGAGGTGGTCGACGGGGACGTCGAGGGCGTGGGCGATGGCATGCCAGGTCGTGAGTGAGCCGATGGTGCGGCCTTGCTCGATTTCGATGAGGGTGCGCCTGGCCAGGCCGGTTCGGCGGGCGAGCTCGTCGTAGCTCCAGCCGCGTTCGCCCCTCAGCCGCGCCAGCTCCAGGCGGAGGGCGGTGAGGTTCGGGTCGGGCGGGAAGATCGTCACCCCACCATCCGAAGGTGCAGACACCTGCCCTGTCAGTGCAGACCTCTGCCCTATTTCCGCAGGTCGCCACGCCCCCACACAGGGCAGAGGTCTGCACTACGGTGTGCTGCCGTCCCACTCCCCCCGCCCCACCGCACCAGCAGATCAAGCGCGCCGAGGACCAGGAGAAAGACCAATCAGATGAGGCTCTGCACGACGCACCCGCTGGTGCGACGCACCTGGATCGTGGAGCTGCACCCTGAACACGGAGGGACCATGCTGCGCTGCCTGCAGTGCCCACCCTCCGTACCATCCCTGCGGACCGCGCCGTCCCAGGCACTGACCCACCTGGCCGCTCACGCCCGCCATGACTTCCTTCCCAGGCACCTTCGGACCTGCCAGTGCCACTCACACGGCTGCAGGTGGCACCCACGCCACCGCGGCTGCTCCGGACCCGTCCTACTCGTCCTCACCCGCGAGCACGGCGGCCGGCTCTGGCGGCTCGCCGACACCTGCGCCGCCTGCGCGGCAGCCACTGACCATGCCGCGGTCGTGCCCGACACAGTCCTCGCCACGGCCTCTCCGGCAGCGTCGGTGAAACGGATCCGGCAAAGGCAGCGCAGGAGTACATCGCACGGCCCCTCGGAGCAGGTGCGCGTGCGGGAGATGCTCAGCTATCTGGCTGCTGCTCTTCCCGCCCGGACCAGTGCGGCTGCTCGCCTGCTGGCCCTGCAGTGCGCCCTGCGTTCCACCACCACCGGGAAGGTGAACATCCCCGCCGGCTTGATCCGCGGCATGCGGATTGCTTCGGAGCCGTCTGCGTTCACCGAACTGGAAGCCGCCGGCTGGCTGTACTCCCCCACCGGACTGACACACGCAGGCATCTCGGTGGAACTCTTGGACACCGCTGTGCGGATGCAGGCACCGACTCGCGCAGACCGCGCCCGGGCGGCCAACTGGATACTGCGCACCTGCCAGATGAGCGAAATCCGCCAACTCGGCACATCCCCGCGTCTGCTGGCACTGGCACTGGCCGCACACCTCCCGGACGAGCCGGGCGCGCCAGCATCTGCTGAGCAGGAAACTCTCGCGCGCATGTGCGGCCTCCCGCCTCAAGAGCTCATCCCCTTGCTCGACATACTTGCCGCCACGCGCTTCCTGCGCTCCTGGGCGCACGGTGCTGTCCCCGAAGACCTGCACTGGGAGCTCGCCCGGCACAACCACCTCACCGACAACTACCCAGGCCTTGAGTCTGACCGTGTGACCTCACATACCGGCCGGGCTGAAGGCCCTGGCGCAGAGTAATTCCCGCAGTCTTCCGCTCGGCCGGCGGACGGACTTGGCTCCACTCCTTCCAGGACCGGTTACCTGCACGGCCTGACCGCGGACTCTGCGACGTGGTCTACCTTTCCTGCCCGGGCCCGGCCGGTGCTTGGGCGCTGGCCGGGCCCGGGCCGAGAATTCTCAGCCCGGGATGTCACAGTCCGGCCTGCCGACAGCACTAGTTAGCGTGGCGCCCGTCCGGGAGCCACCAATGCTCGAAGAGGCGGGAGCGCAAGGGTGGATCCGGTGTTGATCACGAGCGTAGCGATCGTGTTTCTGGGGGCTGTGAGCAGTACCCTACGGTTCGCCCGGAAGCGGCTGAAGCATGAAGTGGGGCTTCATGTGTCCAGGCTGCTCGCCGAGCACGCTCAGAACAGCCTGCCTTCACCCTCGACGGGCTGTGGCTCCGGCTGCCTGGCACAGGTCGGGGTGAGCCGTCATGGAGGACGCGGCCGAGGCTGAACTTCGGGTGAGTGATCCGCTTGACCGGTTCTCCCCAGTGGATCTGCAGGGGAGAGATCTTGCCGAGGATCTGCACCATGCCGAGTTTCCGGGCCTTGTGCGCTTCCTGCTGCTGCACGGGGCGTCCTGGAGCGAGGCGCAGGACGCCGCGCAGGACGCCTTCACGCAGATGTGCCGGCCGGGGACGAGTATTCGCTACCCCAAGGCGTGGCTGCGCACGGTGGCCTGGCGCTCCTGGTTACGTCAGCAGGTGCGGGAGGAGCCTTGCGAGGAGGTTCCGGACCGGCCGACTGCGCATTGGGATTCGCCTGCGCATGCTGTGGAACTCGGCGTCGAAGAGCGGCGTGTGATCGAGATGCTGCTGTTGTTGCCGTCCAAGCAACGTGCGGCGCTGGCCTGGACTCTGGACGGATTCACCACACAGGAGAGCGCCGATGCGATGGGTATCTCGCCCGAGGCCGCCCGGCAGAACCTCTCCCGGGCGCGGGCGACTCTCAAAGCCCGGCTGGGACTTGAAGGACTGGGCTACGAGACTGCAGAGGAGGAGCGATGAACCGCGACCGGGCATCCGAACAGCTTGAGACTTTGCTGGCACGAGCGCACAAGCAACTGGGGATCGCCGTCTACGACGGCCTGATGAGCAGCGGCGGGCCGCCGGAACTGCGGGACCCTGATCAGACGCTGGGGCGTCTGCTCGCGGCGGCCCATCGCCAGACCGGGGATGCGGTTGTGGGGCGACTGGCCCGTACGGGACGCAGAGCGCCTCGCGAGCGTGCCGCAGCCGACCGGGAGGGGTCTTCCGAGGGACTCTTGATGCGGCGCCCTGCGTTCGTGCGGCTCAAGTACCGCGAGCAGGCCTTGAACTGTGCGCGGCGGTACTGGCCTCTGGATGCCGTTCGGGTCATTCGGGACGCGGTGGACACCGTGCAGCGGCTCGTCGTCGATCTGGAGGAGGAAATACTTCCGGACACCGCCCGTGACCAGCTCCTGCGGGTAAGCAGCGGAATGGGCCGCGTGCTTGCCCTTCCGCAGCCGGACCAGGTACCCCAGCCTGGTCTGGGTGGATTGGACTACATGGAAGAAGTGGAGGATTTCCTGGCCACGTGCACGTGGCGGCTGGTGGCAGAGGCCCGCCGCTCCAAGCAACTGCTCGACAACGAACTGCTGCTTCATTTCCGCTGGACGGACATGTCGTGGCTCGGCGCGCTCGAGGTGTCGCAGGACTTGGCCGACGACCTCGACCTGGCCTACCGGGAGGCGCTGGCACTGTCTACGGCAGTGGCAGCCGTAGAAGAGGCCAGTACCGACTTCCGGGGGGCCGACCTTCAATCGGTCGACCTGGACGGAGTCGATCTCGAAGGCATCCGGTGGGACACAACGACCAGCTGGCCCCCCGAGTGGAAGGAACGTATCTGGAGGGCATCACTGGCCGCCGGCACGGGACACGGGGAGCTGATCGTCGGCGCGGAACCCCGCGACAGCACGGTCCCAGTGGACATCTGAGCAGACGCAGCGGCACCGCAACACCGTCACCCAGCTCCTGCCACTGGTCGACGGCCTGCCGCCGGTGCGCGGCAAGCGGGGCCGACCCCGGCGAAAGCCCCGCGCCTTGTATGCGGACCGCGGCTACGACATCTACCGCCGCCGACTGCGTGAGCGGGGCATCGTCCCGAAGATCGCCCGTCGCGGTCAGGCACACGGTTCGGGCCTGGGTCGTGTGCGATGGGTTGCCGAGTCTGCCATCGCCTGGCTCCACGGCCCTCGCCGCTTACGAACCCGCTGGGAGGCCTGAGACGACATGCACGACGCCTTCCTCCAGCTCGCCCACTGCATGACCCTCGCCCGCAAGCACCCAGCATTCTGAAAGGACCCCTAAAGGCCTCGTCAGCAAGGGAAAGCAGACCGTAAGATCCACTCCAGGCGTGTAGCAGTCCGCCTCTGCTCAACCTTATTTCATCTCGTTTCGCGCTATTCCGCCCTCTCTGCGCGCGTATTGCCGTGCGTACACGGCGGGCCAAATGAAGGGGTCACCCCAGTTGAAGACCAGTACCCGGCTGAGACCGGTGTCCGCGGCCGTCGTCCTCGCCACGGCAGGGGGTTTCCTCGCCGCCTCGCCCGCGTCGGCCGCCACCCCGTGCAAGACCAACCACTTCACCCGCACGTTCTACGCGAACACCACCTTCTCCGGCACTCCGAAGAAGACCGACTGCGACAACGTGATGGACCAGAACTGGGGCACCGGGGCTCCAGCCTCCGGCCTCCCGACGAACAACTTCGGCGTCCGCTACAGCCTGGTCCGCGACTTCGGCAACGGCGGCCCCTTCACCTTCACCACCGCCGCCCGTGACGGCGTCCGCGTCTACCTCGACGGCGTACGCAAGATCAACATCTGGAAGAACGTCTCCACCACCCAGAAGAAGACCGTCAACGTCACGATCCCCAGCGGCAAGCACACGCTACGCATCGACTACGTGAACTGGACCGGCGCCGCCAACGTCTCCTTCGCGTACGCGCCCCGCACCTCAGCGGCCGTAGACAAGACCAAGCCCCGCACGCCCGCCGGCATCACGGCGACGTACAACACGACCACCACCAAATCCACCGTCCGCTGGTCCTCGAACGTGGACATGGACCTCGCCGGATACCGCGTCTACCGCCGCCTCAAGGGCACGGCCGCCTACACCAAGGTCGCCCAGACCAAAGCCACTTCGTACGTGGACACCCCGCGCGCCACCGGCCAGGTCTTCTACTACGAGGCCCGCGCCTATGACAAGGCGGGCAACGAGTCCACCGGCACCGCCGACCTCCCCGTCGTCACCGCCGACAAGACCGCTCCGGCACGCGTCATCCCCACCGTCACCATGGGAACCGACCAGACACGCGAAAGCTACCTCCTGACCTGGAAAGCCGTCCCGGACGCCGCCCGGTATCGCGTGCTGCGCCTGATCCTGCACTCCGGCGTCCCCAGGGTCTGGACCGAGGTCGCACGGACCACCGGCACCACCCACACCGACTACGTACCGGCACTGGGCGCGAACATCGCCTACCGTGTCGAGGCGTACGACACCGCAGGTAACGCGGCCCCTGCCTCCACCGCCGACGAGGTCTACCCGAACGCCTTCTGGCACCCCCGGCTCAACGACGTCACCATCTCCTACCAGGGCAGCAACACCGCACTCCTGCAGTGGACCCAACCACTGGACACCTTCGCCATCCGCTGGTCCGACTACCGCCTGCACCGCACCCCGAGCGCCGACAGGCCATCCGGCGAATCGACCGACAACGCGGAACACTGCCGCTCCCTGACCTACCAGCAGGAAGCCGACCGCCTCAGCTTCCGCTGCACAGCCACCGTGACACCGGGAGTGACGAACAACTTCACCGTGGAGCCCTACCACGACGCCACGATGCGCGCTCTGCCCAGCGCCCCCATATCCGTCACGGTCCCGGCCGCGCCCGCCCCCGCCACTGGTTTCCGAGGCATCCTCGACGGCAACCGCGTCAACCTCAGCTGGAACCCGGCTGCTCCCGGAGCCGTGGATCACTACGAGATACACGACGGCTTCTGGTACCCGGCAACCACACCGGACACCAAAGACCGGTTCTACTCCCTCAACAGATACAAGGTCCCCGGCGACGCCACCTCAATGAGGTGGCCCCTCCTAGCCTCCCCCGACAAGTGGTACGTCATTGTTGCCGTCGCCGCAGACGGTACGAAGAAGACTCTTGAGCAGTCGCCGCGTATCTCTTCGCCCATGCCCGCGACAGACTGACGACATAGAGGGCCGCCGAGGCAGGCCCTCGTGACCTCACCTGGGCGGCAGAGCTGCCGTCGAGCCTCAAGGCCCCTGCGAGGGGAACGAGCACCAAGTCGACAGGGAGAGGGCAAGGAAGAGCCCACCGCGCAGCAGGTTAGCCGCACGCGTGAGCACCCCCGACAAGGCGTTGACGGAATATCGGTCGGGAGGAACTGGACAACCGGTCGGTCGGGGGCTGCAGCAGCACACTGGGACACCGGCGGATAGGCACGGCACGCCCCGCCGGGCAGGCTGTCCCCGCCTATGTTGCGGAGCGGTCCCGTGGTGGACGGAAGGGCTACGGACGTTCGCGGCCCGGGCATGGCGTTCGCGGCCCCGAGCCTGGAGGGTGCAGCGTTGGGTGCGGTGCCCGTCCGGGCGCCCTTCGCACGTCGACCGGACGGGCCCACCAGCCCCGGCCACGCCCGCCGTCGCCGGCCTCGGTGACACGGATCCGCAGTACGCACCGCTCGCCGGTCCGGATCGCCTCGGCCTGCTCGACCAAGCCCGCGGCCGCGAGCCCGAGTAGCGCCTCGTCCGCCGCCCGGCGCCGCAGCACCACGATCTTCGTGACCGGCCGGCCCCGGTGGGATTCGGCGAGCTCGGAGAAGACGGCCTGGTAGGAGCGGGCCGGGCTGCCGGTGCTGTCGGCCAGGAGCCGCCCGAGGTTGTGGCTGCTCACCTTGATTTCGCCCATGGCCCACTCCGTTCTCACACAGGTCCGGTCGCTCCAGCACCTGTCTTCGACGGTACGAGTGGCCACTGACAACCTGGCCCGCTCCCCGGGGAGCGGGCGGGAGCGGCCGGCTGTGAAGGGCTTCGCCGGCGTTCCCGCCCGGCGGGGGCGGGTCAGGCGGCGTGTGTGTACCGGACGATGGTGTCCTCGCACGGGCCCTCGGCGTACACCTTCAGCGCTTCGAGCTCGCGGTCATCCGCGGTGAGCTGCCAGCGGAGCTTGGTCGACACCCACTCCCCCACGTACCGGCACTGCGCCTCCGGGGACGGCGGCATCCAGTCGGCCGGGTCCTGGTCAGATTTCTGCCGGTTGCTGCGCGCGGTCACCGCGACCAACGAGACTGTAGAGCCCTGGTCGTTCGCGTACGCCTCCCGCCGCGCCGCAGTCCAGCCGGAAGCACCGGAGTCCCACGCCTCGGCCAACGGGACCATGTGGTCGATGTCCAACGCACCAGCGCTGGTGACCTCCTGGACGTCGTAGTACGAGCGCCACGTGCCACCGCTCAGCTTGCAGCCGGCCTCCACCGTCGGCGCGACAACCGCCTCGGAAATCAGGACCTCAGTGCGCGTGTTGCATCCGTCGGTCGCGTCGTCGCCCGAGTTCCAGTGCTTGAACGAGGACCGGGTGTAGCCGGTGCGGTCCTCCTCGGTCACCTGGACCAGGCCGACGGCGTCGGCCAGTGTCGTCACCTCCGCCGCCGGAGCGGCCTGTGCTGCAGGAGCGGAGAGCAGGGGTACGAGGGCGAGGGAAAGCGCGCTGAATCCGCGCACAAAGTTCTTGATCACCAAGGTGTTCTACCGGCCACACCGGTCCTTGGCGAAGCTGGGCGCCCCTGTGCTCACTCGCACGGGGGAGAGGGTTCACCGCAGGAACGCTTCCGCACCTGGTTATTCCGATGCACGGGCGGAGGTTGGCAACTCGGGTGGCTGGCGGCGAGGCGGTGGAGGAGCCGTTTCGCGGCGGGTCCTGGCGGCTGTGCCGAGCACGGTGCGGATCAGGCCGGTCGTACGAATGACCGTGCTGTGTTCGCAGCCGACGATCCTTTGCCCACATCAACACCCTGTTCGCGCGTGGGGAGGCTGGTCGAGGTCTTTACGCTCGGTGCGTCGGTCACGAAGCCGGCCAGCTCTGTGTTGCGGTCCGTCGCGCTCGCTGTGCAGCAGCCTCTGGCTGCCGGGCGGGACCGGCATCACCACCAGGTGTGGGGTCTGTCCTGGCGGCCCGGGGGCCCGGAAAGCTCGCCAGCAGGCGCGAGGAGCCGCGAGGTCACCGGACGCGGTCTGTTGGTCAGCCTGGTGTTCTGCTGTCTGAAGGCTGGCGTCGAACTGAAATTCCAGAGAACCTGTTGCTGCTGCAGGTTTCCCACCCCCGATCAATTGCGATCAACGGAAGGCGAGGCCTGTCGCATTTCGCGCATCTGAGGGCTCATATTGGCAGCTCGATTGGCAACGGAGTGCCTGAATCGAATCGGTGAGCGTTTCTCAGCTTGGGTGCGGGCAGATATATCGGATTACGGCATGAGTGCGTGGCGCTCGGGGCTTCGACCGGGCTAGTGTCGCGGTCAGGAGGGGGCCTGGGCCCGGCCGCAAACCTAGAACCAAGCCCCCTACCGCATTCGTTCAGTTACGAGTCTCCTTGGAGGAATCTCATGCCTTCTCGATATGCGTTCCGTGGCGCCGTGGCGTCTCGGGGTGGTGCTAACGGTAGCGCCGGCAAGGCGGGTTTCGCACGGCTGCGTGCCTGCGTTGTCACGCTGAATCTCGGAGGAGTCCTGGCCCTGGCGGCTCTCCTTTTCGACCCCGCCGAGGAGTCCTGGGCGGCGGCGTATGCGCTGGGAGGGGCCGGGGTGATCGCTTGGGCGTGCCGTGATTCGCGGTTCTCCTGGCTGTGGGCTCGCGCCGACTGAAGGCCGCCCGGCCCGGATGCGCCGGCCGTGGTGCCAGACAGGCAGGAGTCACGGTCGGCGCAGCGAATGGTGCCTCTCAAGGAGAGGAGTAATCGAGTCCGGCGGCAGGTCTTCAGCGGGGCTGCCGGTGACGGCGATCAGCGCGAAGGAGGATGCGGTGACAAGGGATGCTGCGAGTCGTGTCTGTGGTTTCTGTGGGGCGTCGCTTCCTGCCGCCAGCGGCCCGGGGAGGCGCCGTTCCTATTGTGACGAGGGGCATCGGCGTCAGGCGCAGAGGCGGCGGGAACGGGAGAGGCCGGCCGCCGGTCACGCCGGGACGTCTCCGGGGCATGAGATTGCGGCTGAGGCTCACCGGCTGGCTAGCCTTCTGTTGGAGGCGACGTACGCGGGTGAGGGTCTGGGGGAACTGGTGCAGCGTGCCCGGGCTGTTCAGCAGGAGATTGACTACTTTCTCGCGGCTGAGGTCGGGGCGGATCGGGACCGTGGTGCCAGGTGGGAGGACATTGCCAAGGCGGTGAATGTCACTGCTGAGACGGCCCGCACCAAGTGGAGTCCGGACCGGGTGCGGCGGCTGCTGGATCACCGTGCTATCGCTCAGAGAGCAGCGCCGCTTCCCTCGCCTCGGTCTATGTCCTCGCTTCAACAGGGTGAGGGGCAGAAGCCGGTGAGGCCGATGGCGGCCACCGCGCGTCAGAGGCTGGCGGCGGCCCTGTCCTACCTGCAGCGAAAGAGCGGCCTCAGCATCCGAGTGATCGCGGACCGCACGATGCTCTCTCCTTCCTTCATCTCCAGGATCTTGTCGGGAGAACGGCTTCCCTCGTGGGACCTGGTGTGTCATCTGTGCAGCATCCTGGGGCACGAGCCTGGGGAGTTGCGGCTGTTGTGTGAGGCGGCTCATGGCATCGAGCAGCCTCCGCGGCAGACGGTGACGGAGTACATCGCTGCGCTGAAGGCTGCGTTGCGGGGACTGCACCTGGCCGCTGCACGGCCGACACCTGACGAGATTCACCGGCGCAGTCATGGGCTGGTGCCTGTGCAGGTCGTTGCCCAGGTTCTACGGGGGAATGCGGTTCCGGAGTGGGAGGTTGTCGGGGCGCTGGTCACCGCGTTGGGTGGGCAGGCTGCGGATTTCAAGCCGCTGTGGGAGGCGATCCATTACAGCTTCCTGATGACGGATGACCCCTGTGTCAGTGATCTGGTCAGCGAGACGACCGGTTGAGGGCGGGGACGGCCCAGGATGATGACACCTCAGCGGCCCGCAGTCGCATCGAGCGCCCCTTCTTTGCACGAGGCTGGTGGTGACCGCACCGCGGTGATCGCTTTCCGTGCCTTTCGTGACTTGTACAGGACGGGCTATGTCGCCTATGCCACGGCGAGGCTGGGCACGCGCGAGTTGGCGGAGCGGGTGGTGGAGGATTCCCTCACTGCGCTCGCGGTCCGCTGGTCCGCCACGCTGGGCTGTTCCCACCCTGCCGCGGCGGCCTGGCGTCTGCTGGCCGCCTGCGTGGATGACGCGGACGGTTCACCAGCTTCCTGCCCCGGGGGCCGGGTCTGCAGCGGCGACGCGCATGTGCTGCGGGACCATCTCAGGATGGATATCGGCCGGGCCTCCGATCTCATGGGGCTGACGCGTGGCGAGTTCCTTGTCGCGCTGCACTCGGCCGGCTGCCCGGCGGATGCTTGCTGCGGGGCTCAGCAGTCCTGCGACGCCGCCTGAGAGGGGCGTGGTGCGGCTGCTTTTCAGCCGATCGTGGTCTCGTGCGCTTTCTGAAATTTCACTACGCTGTCTCTCTTCCGGTGCGGGCCGATCCGGCCACGCCATGAATTTTCCGGGGGATGCGATGACGGCCGAGAATCAGCTTCCGTACGGTGTGGACGTGAGGACTCCGAGCGTCGCGCGGATGTACGACCATCTTCTGGACGGCAAGGACAATTTCTCCGCCGATCGTGCTGCGTGCGACCACCTCTTACAGCAGGTCCCGAGCATGAAGGACCTCGCCCTGAACAACCGGGCCTTTCTTCAGCGGGTAGTGCGGACTCTCGCCCGGGAGTACGGCATCCGTCAGTTCATCGACCACGGGTCAGGGCTGCCGACGCAGGACAACGTGCACCAGATCGCTCAGCGCGTCGACGGTGCCTCCAGGGTCGTGTACGTGGACAGCGATCCGATCGTGCGCAGTGTGGGCGGGGCTCTTCTGGAGACCGATGACCGGACCGCTGTCCTGCAGGCGGACATGCGTGACACTCAGGAGATCTTCGACAGTGAGCCGGTGCGGCGGTTGATTGATTTCCGGGAGCCGGTCGGTGCGCTGTTCGTTTCGGTTCTGCACTGCATTCCCGATGCGGACCGGCCCGTTGACCTCATCCGCAGGGTGCGGAGCCGGCTGGCCAGCGGCAGTGTGATGGTCATCTGCCAGTTGGTCAGCGAGAGCGAGCAGGTCCGTGATGAGGTGTCTGCGTTCATGGACCGTGAGACCCGGGGGCACTGGGGCCGGGTGCGGACCCGGGCTGACGTCGAGAGCTACTTCGAGGACAACGGGCTGTCGGTTGTCGAGCCGGGCCTGGTCGAGGTCTCCCGGTGGCGCCCTGCCGATGTGCCTGTTGCTCCACCCCAGCAGAGCTTTGAGTGGGAGGAGTTCGGCGGGGCCGGCCTGGTTCCCTGAACCGGCCCCGTGGGTTCGCTAGCGGCCGGTGGCCAGCTCGTCCAGCCGGTCCTCCAGCTGAGTCAGGGTGAGGGCGGCGGGGTTGGCCATGCCGGAGAGGGTGGTGACGCGCGACAGGTAGCGTTCCGCCTCGCCTTCGCCCTCGACGCAGCGGGCGCCTTCGCTCTGCTCGAGGTAGACGAAATCGGACAGCAGGGCGTCGGCGAACCTCAGGTGCACGATCGGATGCCCTACAGCGCCTGTCATCCCCATCGAGAGCGGAGCGATGTGGAGGTTGATGCGGTGCCGCAGGTCGCTCTTGAGCAGCTGGATCAGGTGCTCGATCTGCCGGTACAGCACGCCGGGGCTGCCCACAGGGCGGCGCAGCACGTCTTCATCCATGATAGCGACCATGGCCGGCGGGTCCTGGTCCCGGTGGAACATGCTCAAGCGGTTGCCCCGGGCCCGTGCGCGGGCTTCGACCTCTGCCTGGGACAGGTCCGGGAAGCCTGCGCGGATGACGAGTTGGGCGTATTCGGTGGTCTGCAGCCAGCCAGGGACGAGCTGTGGTTCGTAGGCCATGATCCGCTGGGCGGCCGGTTCGAGAGCGAGCAGCGGCTGCACCCAGCGGGCGATGGAGTTGCCGTACGCCTCCCAGGCATCCGGCTGCTCGCCCTGAGCCGCGATCGACAGCGCGTGGGAGAGTTCCTGGCGGTCGGTGACTCCGCACAGACGCAGCAGGGCGGTGGCGTGCTGGCCGGTGTTCTCGGTCCGTTCGCCCTTTTCCAGTCGGCTCACCGTCGGCCCGGATGTTCCGATGTGGCGGGCCGCGGCTTTCCCGGTCATCCCAATGCCGGTGCGGCAGCGTCGCAGGTGCTCGCCGAGGGCTCTGCGGTGGGCTGCCGCACCGAGATGGGGCCGGGGTGCGAAACCGCGTATGGAACGGTTTTCCCCGTGCTGGCCAGTCATTCCGAATGCCTCCCCTGAGCCCCCTTGTTCGGGGCGCCAGTATGTCAGCCTGACAAAGAGGAAGCATGTACTGGCCAGAGCAACACGATTCGTTACAGGGCGAAGTCGAACTCGCCGTCCTTCACGCCGAGGAGAAACGATTCCATCTCGGCCGGGGTGTAGACCAGCGCCGGCCCTGAGGGGAAGCGGGAGTTGCGCATGGCAATTTCTCCCCCCTCCAGTCGGGCGACTTCCACACAGTTTCCGGCCGCGTTGCTCCGCGCGCTCTTCCGCCAGACCGCCCCCGTGATCGTCTCAGCACTAACGCCGTTGAGCTGCACTGTCATTGAAAATCCGCCTCCTGTCGGCCCCTCGGCCACAGTCGTCCACACCCATCAGCGGGAACGTTCGTGCGACCGGGGCCGCTGAAATTTCAGCCGTCCTTTCAGGAACGAGCATTAGCGCGGCAGGTAGCGGGACAAGATGCAGTGAGCCGCCGACACGCTCACTTACGGGGAAACCGCTCATGGAAAACCGAACACATCAGCGCCAGCACAGCGGTGCCAGCGGCCACTCCGGGATCGTGTCCCATCTCGCGCTCGCGGCACCGCCTTTCGCCGCCCACCGCATCAGCACGGACACCCGGTGTCTGAGAGACGCACGGAAGTTCACCTCCGACGTCGTCCGCCGCTGGAACCTGAACCCCGTGCGCGAGGACGCTGTGCAGATCGCATCCGAGCTCGTCGCCAATGCGGTACGCCACGGCAAACGCCGCACCCCCCTGCCCGATGGCAGCCGCCCCGTCGTGTGGCTGGCCCTGACCCGGCGCCCGCACAGCCTGCTCTGCGTGGTGTACGACCCCAGCCAGCGCAGGCCCCGCCTCACACCGCCCGCTCCCCTGGCCGAGGACCACCGCGGACTGCCCATCGTCGAGGCACTCAGTGAGGGGTGGGGGTGGAAACCCTCCGGCGCCACCGGCAAAGCCGTCTGGGCGCGGCTGGCGTTACCTCCCGCTCCGGCCCGCAGAAGGCCCTGAGAAGCCCTGGACATCATCCTGCGGGCTGGAGGGAGAAACAGCCGCAGGCAGTCGGTCAGGGCCCCTCGATGTATAAACGGGCTTACCGACTACCCGACTGAAGCAACCGACACTGGCTAGTGCCGCATCAGGCAACGTTCGCCCTGTGGACGACGGCGCGTAGGCGCCTGTCGTCGGCGTGGCGGTTTCGCCAGATGATGTAGCGGCGGATCATGCTGCCCTGCTCTTTATGGTCGGCGTGGTCGGTGCCGTCGAGGGTGAAGTAGCGCAGGGCTGTGAACTGGGCCTCGATGCGGTTGAGCCAGGAGCTGTTGGTCGGGGTGTAGGCCATCTCCACGTTGTTCGCCGCTGCCCAGGTGCCGACGCGCTGGCACTTTTTCGTGGTCAGGTGCGGGGAGAAGTTGTCGCTGACGATCGCGATCCGCACCGTTGGTGGGTGAAACGTGCGGAGGTAGCGGCAAAACTCCAGGAACTGGGTCCTCTTCTTGACCGGTTTGATGTGGCCGTAGAGCTTGTCCTTGGTCAGGTCCAGGGCAGCGAACAGGTGCCGGACCCCGCCGTAGCGGTTGTAGGTCGCCCGGCGCCGTCGCCGGGGCTCGCGGTCGGGGTCCTTGTGCTTACCTCCCCGTTCGGCCCACTGCCGGCCCGGGTGCGGCATCAGGTTGAGGGGCCCGAACTCGTCCATGCAGAAAATGACCTCGGGTTCACCGTCCTCGGGTATGACCTCGCCGTCTGCGATCGCATAGAGGTGCTCGACGCGGGCCTTCTTGGCCGCGTAGTCCGGATCGCGGGAGGTCTTCCAGGTCTTCAGGCGTTGAAAGGAGACGCCTTCCTCGCGGAGTAGGATGCGCAGGCCCTCGTAGCTGATGTCGTCGACCACCCCCTCGGCGACCAGGAAGTCCGCCAACTTGGTCAGAGTCCAGGTCGAGAACGGCAGGTCGTGCTCGGTCGGCTTGGACTTGGCGATCTTCTTGATCTCGCGTCGTTCCGGCAACGTGAACGTCTTCGGCCGGCCGCCGGAATACTTCGGATACAGCGAGCCGAAGCCGTCCGTGTTGAAGTTGTGGATCACGTCTCTGACACGATCGTCACTGGTGAACGACACCTCGGCGATTCTCGCCACCGGCATGCCCTGAGCGGACAGCAGCACCATCTGAGCCCGCCGCCAGGTCACCACCGACCCGGTGCCCCTGCGGATGATCCGCAGCAGCCGCCGGCCCTCGTCGTCATCGATCTCACGAACCCGTACACGCTCTGGCATCCGCATAGGATCTCGCTCAATGCGCGGTCAGATGGGAGCTCCAGGCGGCGCGTAGTGATTCAAGTAATCCTGCAGCTGCGGCTCGAGCAGTGGCGGTTCACGGTCGTTGACCGCATGCCAGAGGCGGTTCTCGATCCAGAACCGATGGGCAAACTCCTCGAATGACGGCGCACACCAAAGGATCGCGGCCCTCTGCTCCTCCGCATCCTCAAGATCGGCCTGCGTCTCCTCCCCATCGCGCCGCGCCTCGTACTCGAACTCGTAGTCGAGGTCGGAGTACACCACGAATGCCTCGCTCATCGGGCGGAGGTAGAGGTACCAGATGACGCAGTCCTGCTGGTCCCGGAAGAACCGCACCAGGAAGGCATCGGGCTCGACGGGACTGGGCAGCGGGTCTGAGAGATTTGTCCAGCACCCAGTTACCGAAACATCGTCCAGCGAGCCGTACAGATTCTCGGTGGTCTGAAACGTCACGAAATCCTGCGGCAAGGTGAGGCCCCTGGCGGCCAGATCCCTTGCCAGCCCATTGAGCTTCATGACCTGCCGCGGGATGAGGTCGCCAGCGTCCCCGAGCCATCGGAAGGCACCCGTGAACTGGCTGGAGTCCAGCGGCGGCAGACTCTCAAGGGAGTAGTGCTCATAGGTGTATTGGCAGGCACGGTACTTGCCGAGGTCGGTGGCGCACCAAGCGGCGTCGAAGTCGACCGAAGACAGGGCAGACCTTGATTGTTCACCCATCGGAACCCCTGAATGATCATTGGGAGCGGAGTTGTCGGCGTCAGCATCACATTGGCCACCGACAACTCCTGCCGAGGAGCGCGCGTGGACGAGTTCTCAGGCTCGGTCAAGAGGGCGAACGTTGTCTGATGCGGCACTAGGAACCGGACGAGGCTGAGGCAGGGGCGGTGGGACTGTAGAAGACCGAACGTCCCTGCTTGGAACGCTCCAGCAGCCCCTGCGCAACGCCCTGCTCCAGAGAGTTCCGCACCACCGTCACCTGGACCGTGCGCTCAGGGTGCGCCTCAGTGAGCGAGGCCGCCACTTCAGCCGCGGACCGCGGCTCGCCCTGTCCTCCCAGGTAAGCGGTGGTCAGCTCCAGCCACGTCGGCTCCCCCGCCTTCTTGGGCGACACAGCCTTCTTGGACGCCTTGCGCCCGGCCGCGGCAGCCGCCTTCTTACCGTTGGAGCCCCGCGCCGCGGGAACCGCGGCCCCCTTGCCGCCGTTGCGCTGCTTCGCTGTCTGCTTGGGCGTGCCGCCGAGCACTTCCTGCATCTTCGTCAGGACCTGCTCGCTGTCCTCCAGACGGACCAGTTCATCCTGCAACCGCGCCAGCTCGCTGCGCACGCGCTCCTGCTCGCTGCGGTTCGCCGCCAGGTCATCAGCGACCCGCTGCGCATAGTCTGCCGTGACACTCTGAACGGGAAGGTTTCCAGACATGTAAGTCCTCGGCTCTCAACGTGGGGGGCGTGTAGCGACGATCGTACCCACACGAATCAAGCCAACCCGCCAGTGCGTTAGACGGACGGCGGCAACTACCTGAACGGGGCTGCTCCGTCGCCGATCGTGCAGTGGCGTACGCGCCCAGCACTTGAGCTCACGCCCTTCGGGAATGGCCGGGATCGGTCTCCCTAAGGGCTGTCCCGTAACGGCTGTCCACGCCTGAGATGATCTTGCGGTGTCTGGTGTGATCACGGCGTCGGAGTCGTCTTGGATAGCCCCGTTCACCGGGCTGAGCCCGCAGGTGTTTGCCAAGCTGATGCGTCAGTTGCGGCGCGAGGGCGGCGAGGTGTGCCGCCGAGGCCGGCCATGGAGCCTGCCGCTGGAGGACCGGGTGCTGCTGGTCACGGCGTACTGGCGCACCAATCTGACCCTGCGTCAACTTGCTCCGCTGTTCGGGATCTCGAAGTCAGCTGCCGATCGCATCATCGGCCGCACCGGTCCGTTGTTGGCGCTGCAATCCAGGAAGCGGTTCCGCAGGGACACCGTTCTCATCGTCGACGGCACGTTGGTGCCCACCCGCGACCACAAGATCGCGGAGCAGTCGAAGAACTATCGCTACTCCACGAACCACCAGGTGGTCATCGACGCCAGCACCCGCCTGATCGTCGTCGTCGGCCAGCCCTTGCCCGGCATCCGCAACGACTGCCGGGCCTGGACCGAGTCCGGCGCCAAAGCCGCCGTTGGCACCACGACTACCATCGCCGATGGCGGCTACCGGGGAACAGGGCTGGTCATCCCACATCGCCGCCACGCGAAGAACGAGGAACTGCCCGCCTGGAAGCAGGCGCACAACAAGTCCCACAAGCAGGTCCGGGCCCGCGTCGAGCACGTATTCGCCCGCATGAAAACGTGGAAGATCCTTCGCGACTGCCGACTGAAAGGCGACGGCGTCCACCACGCGGTGCTCGGCATCGCCCACCTGCACAACCTCGCACTCACCGGGTGACGGCGACGGTGTTCATCTCACGGATCCATCTCGCCATTAGTCCAGCGGGGTGTGACGGGGCCATGCCCTGCCCGTGCGGTCGACTGCGGCGGCCCGCAGCAGCCCCAGCAGATGGCAACCCGGGTATGTGCCGAACACGGGGAACTTCCACCGGTAGTAGCAGGACCAGTAGCTCACCACCCGGCGCTCGGTCCGCGAGAAGAACCCCGGATTGCGTGCAATGAAGTCCCCGTATGCCAGCCGCTGGGCGGACCCCGTAGAGAGCAGGTCGGCAAGGCCGTGTTGGATGGACTCCACGATCTCCACGACGTACTCGCCGGCCAACTGCACCACGAACGGCACCGCCCACGGTTCGCCAGAACTGGCGATGTGTTCCAGGTGCCGCTGGCGGACCAGCCCGTCGCTGTGCCGTGAGTACAGGCAGTGGAGGACCGCCTGCTGCACCCCCGTCAAGGCGCGCACCACGTCGTCGGGCAGCTCATCCTGATAGATCCGATACGGAATGGCGACGGCTTCATCGCCCACGTACACCGAGAACGGCGACACGGGTGCGATCCGGGCCTCCGGCATGACCGCCAACACCGCCCGAACGTCACTGGCCAGCTGGTGTGGGAACGCCGCAACCAGGTCATCGTCGGTCATCGCTATGGATCCAGGCTGCTGCATGGCGGAAGCATAGGCGGGTCCGCTCATCCTCGCCCCAGCCTCCGCCGACAGCAGGTTGTCCGCCTTGCCACCGAGCATTGCGGGACAACCCTTAGCTTGATCTTTAACCTGTGCGGCGTGGGCGAGGAGAAGTGGACTTCTTCGCTTTCGATTTCGTGATGCCCGTTTTGCGGACTGTGTGGACGTCGTGGCGTGGGGTCGGCTGGGTGTTCTTGCGTCCGGGTGGTCGTCCGGGACCGGGGCGGGAGGATTTCGGTGCTCCGGCGGGACAGGCGGCCTTCGGGCGGAGGTGCCGGAAGTCGCGGCGGACTCGGGCAGGGGTGAGTCTGTCGGTCGGGGCCGGTTTCTCCCAAGGCCGGCGAAGGTCAGCGGCGAGCGGGCGAGCGGGCGGGCGAGCCGGAGCTGGGTGAAGGCCGCGAGGATCAGCCAGGTCCAGCGGTCGGCGGCCTCCGGGGTTCGGATCCTCGGACAGGTCCAGCCCAGGGTCTGCTTGAACAGGCGGAAGGTGTGCTCGATGTCGAAGCGCCGCAGGAAGGCTTGCCAGAGCAGGTCGACCTGGGCTGCGGTGGCGTCGGTGCCCGACCACCACAGCCATACCGGCTTGGGGGTGGCGCCGCTGGGCAGGCGCTCGGCCTTCAGGAGGATCACGGTGCCCTCGATCACCGGCAGCGCACCCAGCTGGGCGGTCCAGGCGGAGCGATGGGTCAGCCTCGGGTGGAGCCGGTCCCAGGCCCGGGCGGCTGCGACGCCGTAGAGGCGGGTCTCGGTCACGGTCGCCGCGTCAGGGGTGTTCCAGGTGGCGGGGTCGCCGAACGCGAACTCGCCACCGTGGCGGGATGGGCGGCCCCGGGTGCCGGGCTCACGGGGTGGTGCAGCGCGACGCAGGACGCGGTCCGAGCGCATCCGGCCCAGCACCTGCACCGGCAGATCCCTGAGCAGGAAGGCCAGACGGGGCACGTCGTAACCGGCGTCCACCACGATCAGGATGTCCGGGTCGCCGCCTCGCCACTGCCCGGCGCTGACGAGCCGCTCGACCAGTTCACGCATCTGCCCAGCGGTGACCGTGGCGGCGTCGTCACCCGGGGCGAGACGCAGTGCGTCCAACGGAGCGGTCCACGAGCTGCGGCCCGTCTCCAGTGCGCAGATCACCGAGTACGGCCAGCCGGGAACGGGAATGTGCTGGTCCTTGCCGCGTCCGTAGGTGTAGCACAGGATCCGTTGTGGTGAGGTGTGCGCGTCGGGCCGCAGCCAGCAGGTGATGTCGGCGGCCAGCACCAGCCGCCCGTCCGCCGCCCGCGGCAAAGGCATCGCGGCCAGGGCCCGACGCAGCCGGGCCACCTCCACCCTGCCGGCGGCCAGGGCGTTGTAGAGCCCGCCGTGCCCACGACGGTGTTCGCCCACCAGCGACAGCTCCACCAGCGACCTGACCGGGCCGTCCGCACACAGCACGGCATCCGCCAGCTCGAACAGAGCGTCCGCACGTCTGGTCAGGCAGGAGTAGAACTCGCCCCGGAAGCGTGACAGTTCCTCGAACGGATCCTGCCGGACAGCTTGATGCAGCAGACTCATCCCCACGGCCTTCGTGCTGAGCGTGTGTGTTCCTTGGTCGGAGCACATGCTCAGCCGAAGGCCGTCTGCACGTACGGCAGTTACCAGACCGGATGATCAAGTACGAGAGGCCGTTCGACGTCCGAGGTTAAAGATCAAGTTAGCTCGGAGCGGCGGGCCTGGAAGGTGGCGGGTGCGTCTTGCCCCCGCCGATGCCGCCTGGGTAGGCGGCCGACGCCATGCGGATCCTGGGCTGAAGCGCCGGGTCTGACAGCGAATCACCTCCGACTCATGCGGACGGGCGAGTAACTCGTGTGACAGGTCGGTTGACGGGGTTCCCTTATTCTTCTGCGGCCCAGGCGCGTTTTCGTGTCGGCAACCGCTCCTGAGATGTGATGTGAGACAGGAAATGATTCATTCGTTCATCGCGCACACGAGTCCTGGCCGGAGCAGGGTGTTCGCCCTGGTAAGGGGTCCTGGGGACGAACTGGAGGCCGTGACCACGCTGGGAGCCGGTGATCTCCACTTGACGGCGGAAATGGTCAGTGCACTGAACTGCTTTCTGTACGACCGGGACGACAGTGCCCTTGGAGAGGTGCTTGACCGGGTGCCCAAGGCGGTGCGCATGGCCGTGCAGCAGTACCTTAAGGACAAGTGCGCTCCGGTTATGGGGGCCTTCACCGAGTGCGGTCCGGTCGAGGTCGTTCGCGAGGCTGTGTTCTTCGGACAGATCGACGAGGAACTCGAGGAGTACCTCGAGGGGGCTTACATGATCGGGCTCGGTATCCGCATGTCGAATGAGCGGCAGCGCGACGGAGGCGTCGGGTGGGTCATCCGCCTGCTCAACGACGAGGTGTCTGTACCGGCCAGCGCCGAGCTGCGCACCTGGGCCATTCCTGAGGGGGCGAATCTCGAGCGGACCTGGACGAGCAAGCAGAAGGACAGCAGTGCGGGTCCTGTTCGCGGCGCGCTCCAGGTGGCGGCGGACGCAACGGATCAAGACAGGTGGGTGAGGATTCATACGCTGCTGCACAGCCGCTACGACGTCGACTTCGAAGGCAGCGGAACCTCAGAGTCCGTCGTCGACGTCTTCGATGCCCCCATCCCGCTGAAGCGGCGGGGCGAGTAGACACGGAGGAGGCTTGGGCCCGGGCAGTTGCGTCCCTGGTCCAACCCAACTGTCCGGAACGGACACAGGAAAGCCCGAGTGGATCGCCGGCGAACAGGTGGAGGTGGAGGTTGACGACCGTGAACCGCTCGGACTGGCGGATCTGAACCGTATCGAGCCCGGGTCGAAGGCGCCGCAGGACACCGTGGCGTGTGGGAAGCCTTGGTGGCGCCCTCGACGCAGTCCGCATCGTCGCAGGACCTGGCAGACGAGCTGCGCCGGCTGGTTCCGGAAGCAAAAGTCTCGGGTTCCGTCAGGCCTCAGAGCTGCGCACCCGCAGGCTGCCTCAGCGGACTTTTGTGTCTGGTCCTGGCGGGTTGTGGGACGCGTTTCCGTTGAGGTGGGCCGTGCCGGAGGCGAGGGCCCGCATGTCGTCGGCCAAGACGGGCTCGTCGTAGCGAGTCATGATCTGTGCCAGGCTCTCGACGAGGTTCGCACGCTGATGCTTGTCGAGCCGTTCGACGAAGGTCTGCAGGAGGCGGGCAGCCTGGACCCAGGCGTTATCGGGCGCGTGATCGGTGATCTGCTGCGCTAGCCGGTTGATGGCCTCGACAGTGTCTTTACCCGTTGCCTCGGGGTGATTCGCGAGCCAGTAAGCCAGCGTCAGGGTCGGGGTGGCAGCCAGCGTCTGGTGGAGTTCTTCCGCCTCCTGCTGGCGCCGTCGGCGTGACTGCTCGTTCAGCGCCTCCTCGTGCAACCGTCGCTCCAGGATGGTGGCCGCGGCAAGGTTCTCGGCGGTAACGGTCAGTTCGACGCGCGCCCACAGCAGACGGACCGGGATGTCGTCGAGGTCGGTTTCGGCGCCCAGACGGCTGTTGATATGGGCCTGCGCGGCCTGGTGTTCGCCCAGTGGGTAGCGGGTGGCGGTGAAGCGGGCGGTCTCAAGGGCGTGGTGGGTGGCGGCCGCGCACGGATCGTGGTGGAGGCGGGCGGCAGGTGTTTCCTGCCACTGGCCGCTTAGTTCGGCGTGGAAGCGGTGTCCCGGGGTGTTGCTGGCCAGCAGATGGCTGCCGGTGAGCTGGCCGGCGCGCGGTGCCGGCCAGCCGGTTCGGCTACGGATGCCGCGCATGGCCGTCCGCAGGCGGGGGTGCGGCGGGGTCTTGGGCCATGAGGAGGTTCAGGATCCGGTCACGCTGTTGTGTGGCGTCAGTGTCTTGCGGGGCCGGTGGGGCGGGGGCCCAGCTGTACAGGAGGTTCTGCACGGCGATCCGGCGGTTGGCGCTGTAGTACGGGTCGGTGGTGCGGTGGACGGCCCCGCACACGATCTGTTCGATGCTCTCTCGTAGTTCGGGGTGGCTGAGGACGCTTTCCATCCAGTAGGCGAAGGAGTCGGCGACTGGCGTGGACCAGCCGCTGGTGGGCAGCGCGTTGCGCCACATGTCGGTGAGCCATGCGGTGTCGGTCAAGGGGTCGGTCAGCAGGGCCGGGCCGTTGGAGGTGCGGCGCTGGGCGAGGTGGGCGAAGGTGCCCTGTGCGGCCGCCCGGTGGGAGCCGTCCGGGTCGCTGGTCCAGGTGGTGAGTTGATGGTGGATTCCTGCGCGCTGCTGGCTGTCGTCCCACAGGGTGTTGAGGGCCTCGCTGACGGCCTGGGTAACCCGGAGGGAATCCTTGCCGTCGCTGTCCTGGTGCGCGAAGCTGGCGAGCTCAGCGATGCGGCTGAGCATGCTCACGGGGTGGGCCTCGGCGATGCGGCAACATGCACGGATCAGTACGGCCGTGAAGTCGGCGGAGAGCGAGGTGGTCTCGGGGCTGGTCCACCGGCGGTAGGCGTTGCGGGCGAGGTCGCCGCTGCGGTCGTCGACGGCGGCCAGGACCAGGAGGTCGCAGGCGGCCTTGGCGTGGGTGGTGGACCACTGGTCGGCCAGGGATTTGAGCAGATGGGTTCTGCGGTGGCGGGCCGTGTAGTGCACGGCCCAGTGGATGACGCGCTGGGCCAGTCGCTGGGCGAGGTCTCGGTCGAGCCCGGTGACCTGTTCGGCGGTCCAGCGGGTGAATTCTTCCAGCAGGTGGGGGCGGTCGTCGAGGAAGTAGTCGACGACCGCCTCGGCGTAGTTGTGGTACTGGAAGCGGATTGTGCCGTCCCGCTGGAGTTCGGCGTTGGCCTCCTTTGTCAGCGCGACGACGCCGAGTCCTTGCTGCCCGGGTCGGGGCTGGGGGGCCTCCTTGAGGGCCTTGGCCAGGTTGGTGGAGGCCTCGTAGATCTTCTCCGATCTCGCGCCCTCGAGTACTGCGGCGGCGAGCAGGTAGTTGCGGTAGTCGCTGTCCTGGTGGTTGGTGTGCCAGTCGAGGAGTTCACCGCGCCAGTCTTCGGCGGCTTTGACGACCTTTTGAACCAGTCCGTTGAAGTAGGTGTCGTCGTTGACCTGGTCGGAGGTGAGGCGGCCCTCGTCCCGTTCGACTTCCTCGGTGTTGACGATGGCGTCGGCCCAGCCAGCAATCCGGGCCGGCACGAGTGAAGCGATCCCCCGCCGGATTGCAGGGGCCTCGCTCCACCTGCTGCTGTCGATAGTGAGGGGGGCGTGCTGCAGATAGCTGCGCAGGATGCGGTCGCGGGGCGGGCCGGCCAGGGCGTGGGCGAGGTCAGTTGCGGCCGTGGCGCAGCTCTCCCATGCGTTCGTGCCGACCAGGACCACGAGAAGGGAACCCTGGGTGAGCTCTGCAGCGTCCGCAGCCAGGTCGGCTCCGAAGCCTGCCGGAGGCGTCTCGGCCCGCAGGTCCAGGATCCAGCCGGTGTCAGGCTCGTGGAGACCGCCCACTTCGAATGGATCACCTGATTCCCGGCGGACCTGCCGGATCTGGCGGACGGTGCCGTTGTCGTCCAGTCGGCGGTGCAGCACGTCCAGCGCGGTGCTGAAGCGGCCGCTGCCGTCCGCCCCGGTCAGCACCACCACCCGCTTCTCGGTGAGGATCTTGTTGATCGTGAGGTCGTCGTCCGGGTTGCGGACATAGGCCCGCAGGTGTGTGGTGATGTCCTTGGGGGTGAGGGTGGTGCCGCGCAGGCGTCGGATGCCCTGCTCGATGAGTGTCCCGATGACCACGCCGTTGTTCGTGCCGACGCGCTGGCTGACCCGCCAGGCCCAGTAGTCCTTGGTGGTCTGCTCGTGGTGTTCGCTGTCGTTTGCGCCGGCAGCGTCGTCGGCAGGGGTGGCAGGAGCGGGTTGTGGCGGGGGCGGGCCGTTGCGGGAAGCGGCAGGTGAGGGCTGGGCATCGTCCGGAGGCTGCGGATCGCGGTCGGGCGCCGGCAGGTCGTCTAGGGGCTGCGGGGACGGGATGATGGAGGTCACATATTGTCCTTCTCGAGGCGACCGGAGGGTGGCGGCAGATCACCTGGAAGGCGGCGGACCCACGTAGCGGGCCCTGATACCCGTCAGCTCGCCGCCCGTCTCCACCGTCTCGACCTCGTGGACCGTCTCGACCGGGCCAACGACGGTGTCGGCATCGATGCCCGTGGCCCTGCCGTGCAGCGTCTTGATCTTCTGTTGTGCCGACGGTCCGGACGGCTCGCGGTCCTCCTCCCCCACGAACGTCAGGCGCTGGTCGTAAATGTCCTCGAGCGTGCCGCGCACCCGGCCGAGCATGCGCAGCAGCCGGACATCAGCGGCATCGATTCGTGTGGGATCGTGCTGGTATCCCTCCAGCACATCGCGCAGGGTCTCCAGGTTGTCCTGGCGTTCCGCGAGTGCCTGCTGGTTCGCGATGAGCGGCAGGCTCAGTTCCCCGCTCAGGACCCCGGGAGCAGACAGGTCAGCTTCCGGCTCGCCGCGGCGGTCCAGCAGGTTCTCCAGGCGTTGGTAGAGAAATGTGAAGGTGGCCGGCAGCCCGGCGCCGAGCACCGCGGATAGGGCACTGAGATCAGCCATGAACTCCCCCTGATTTTTGTGCGTATCGAAGCAACGCGAGAAGATTCTGGCTCACTCGCCGGTGCAGTCATCAAGCGTTCGGGAAGATGGCTGAAAGGAACTTTTCCTCTCTCGTCACACGCGTTTCTCCAGTCTCTTCTGCCGCAGATTACGGTCTGGGCGGGCTGTCCATACTTCCCCCGTCAGCCCCCGGTTCGGTATTCGGACTCGAGGGCTTGTGCCCCCCTGCTCAGGGGGCGTTCCGTTCACGGGGCGGCTGGTGACCGTGCTGGCGATAGACCAGCTCATCAGGGTGTCTGGCCACGCGTTCCTGCCGCCACGCGGCGTCGAACGACAGGTGTCCCGCACTGTGCGTCACAGCCCAGGCCGCTCGGCAACTGGTGATGGGGGACAGCAGAATGCGGATAAGGGTCAGGCGCATACCTCTCAGCCTGGGCGCCTATTTCTCCGGCAATGACATTTTCGAAGGACGCCCCGAAGAGCCGCCCGGCCGCCGTCGATAATGAGACATTCGCGAGATGGCGTGCAACATTCTTCACCGGGGCCGCCACCGTCTGAATTTTGAGTCGTCTGGTCCAGTCGGTGCTTAAAAGAGGCTTGCCGAGACGGCAAGCCAGCGGATTCGGCGACGCGGTGCAAGGCTGCAATCCAGCCAGTGCGGGCTGTCAGACGTCTGCCCCACCACAGCCATCCCGGCCCCGCCCTCTGAGACGGGGCGCTCCCCACAGAGTGTGGCGCGCGCTCATGGTGGCTGGGGCTGTCCGACGAGCCACGTGGCTGGCGAGCATTCGAATCGTTCCTGTTGGAATAGGGAGGGGTCACCTCTCTGACTCGCAGTGAGCCCGGCTGGAGCCGCATCTTCCGGAGGCCTGGGGCCATGTGGGAGGTGGAAGTGAACTGCCCGCCTCTGACTTGCTCCCCGAGCAGACGCCGTTGTCCTCGATGGGGTGCTCGATGCTCGGCCGTGCCATGGTGCCAGAGCCTGAGTGCGCCGCCGTCCTCCGCCGATGACTCACGGGGATGCGGGCTGGGAAGTGTAGAACCAGCATCACGACAGCGGTGGGATGTCATGCGAGTGGGGGCGCCCGTGCGGGAACTGCAATATCTGGCAACGGCCAAGCTGGATGACTTCTACGAGCCGCCTCGCAGGGGGCTCGGTGACCGGTCCCTGGAAGCGGAAGCCAGCGCTATGGGTATCAGTGCCCGCATCGCACTCGGCCCGAGCAACGCGGAGCAGCCCACGGCCACCGAGCGGGATGCCGAACGGCTGGAGAAGGCTCTGGCACACCTTCGGGAGACGTGCTCGGCTCACACCCAAGAGCCGTCCACATGCCAGGAGCTGGGAGGGCGTGCCTGGCTGGAGTTCTGCGGGCCCTTCCTCTATGGCGCAGCGGCACGGGATCTAGGGCTCCGCTACCACGACGTTTTCACCTGGAAGTCATTGGAAGAGGGCCGTTGCAGGCACCGTGACGACGAATTCTGCGGCCACATTCAGTTGCTACTCTGCGGCTCGATGCAGCACGTGCGGGACCACCGTGACCATCCACCCAGCAGGATGGGGTCCGGCTCGGACTGGCTTCACGATCTGGCAGTGGACTTGGTCGCCCGGGAAGCCCGGGGTGATACGTCGCTGCCGAGTCTGCTGGGCTCCACTCGCCTGAATGATCAGGAGTTCGCGGCTCGCTCCGCGTTCGCGATGCATGCCGATCACCGGACGGCCGGCTATCTGCGGGGGCACGCACGAGTGCTGTGCAACTTCCCGCCGGAGCCTCTGCGGCATCGGCTGATCGTCGCGACCCCCTTGTACGTCGAGACCGGGCTGCAGCGTCCGCCGTCGGAGGTGGCCTCGGCCGCGCCACCCACGACGGGATGGCTCGCACGCTGGCGCCGTCGGCGCTCGTGACTCCTGGCGGTGCACGACCGGCCGTCCCCGGGGCAGCCGAACCGCTGGAGTGCCAGGCATCGTTGCGGCTGATCGCATGCCGTGGTCGATTCCAGCCAGAACATGAAAGGGCAACGACCGTGCTGCCATCGTGGCCCCACTGTGGCCTTCTCCGCGGCGTACACGCGTCAGGCACGACCGGACAGGATGACGCCCAGGCACCACATCACCCGGCTGCGGGGTTGGCGGTACACCCGTTGCGGCCGCTCGGGTTCAGCGGCGGCGCCAGGTACGGATCTCCAGATGGACGATGTGGGCGTCGGGGTGGATCCGGCCGGTGTCGACCAGCCACCGATGGATGGCCGTGGTGACATCGCCGCCCGCCGCATCGACAAGACGTGCGATGTCTGCTGCCGCGAAGCCGCCCGTTGTGGCGGATCCGTAGGAGCGTTCCTCGGTGTGGTCGGCACGCTGGATGACGTCGCGGCGGATGCCGGGTGAGTCGGTGCGGCTTCCTGACACGTGGACGTAGCCGGTTTTGGCGAGGCGCACGGTGAAGGCCAGGCGCAGGTCCTGGCGGGCGGCTTCGGCGATCAACGGGCGGAGCCGGGCGGAGCCGGAGGCGATGGCTTGTGCTCCGGCGCGTCCGGTGCCGGTACCGGTGGGGGTGATGAGGACGGCTTTGGTGCGGACGCGAGCTCGGGTGCCGCTGGCGGTGGTGCGGCGGGTGGTGTGGGGGGCGGCGATGGCCGCGAGTTCGGTGACGCCGCTGATGCCTGTGGTGTGGATGGCGGTGAGGACCTGGGTGAGGGCGGGGACGAAGGCTGCGCCCTTGTTTTTTGTGTAGAACTGGGAGACGAGGGAGGCGTCGCGGTTGATGATGCGGGCGATGTCGCGTTTGGTGTAGCCGGCTTGTTGGAGTTGGTCGGCGAGGCAGGCTGCTTCGTTGCGATGCGGTGCCGGGGGGCGCTTGCGGCGCGGTGGCATCAGGCCCTCCCAGGGGTGGGCGTGGCGTGGTGGGCGGCGCGGCCCCTGTCGCGGAGGGTCAGGAGTTCGTCTTCGGTGGCGGGGGCCGGGATGGGGCCGGGGAGGTGGCCTTTGTTGAGGTAGTCGCCCGGCTGGCCGTGGTGGGGCCATGGTTGGGGCTGGGTGAGGTAGACGGCGTCGGTGCGGAAGGCGACGATCGTGCCGGGCGGGGCGTGGAGGGCTCCGGCGTAGGTGTTGTCGTCGCGGTGGCGCTGGGAGAGCAGGGCGGCGCGGGCGGATGACCAGATGTGGGCGGCCCATTCGGGGTGGGCGTTGGGGTCGCGGGTGAAGCCGGTGGGGCGTTGCCAGGTGATGGTCTGGTCGTCGAAGCCGATGATTTCGGCGTCCGGGGGGACGTCGCGTTCCATGGTGCGGGGGGTGGTGCCGGTGACGGTGCGGGGGCGTTGGGCGAAGGCGCCGATTCCGTAGAGGAGGAGGGCGCGGACGGCGCGGGCGGCGAGGTGGGCTGCGGTGCGCTGGTCGGGGTCGCCGTTCAGGTCGGCCTGGGCGGTGAGGGAGGACCAGGCTTCCTTGAGCTTCTTGGACCAGTCGTCGAGTGGTTTGCCGTCGTCGAAGAGGATCCCGTCGAGGATTTCGATCTTCCACGGGGTGTGGGGGTTGGACAGGGCGGTGTGGATTTCGGGGCCGCCGGCCCAGGTGGTGAAGGTGGTGCCGGGGGTGGCGGGGTAGTGCCAGGCGCGGTCGCCGGGGGCGGGTGCGGGGAGGATCCCGATGTGGGTCCAGGTGTCGGGGACGGTGACGCGGACGTGCCAGTGGCCGCAGGCGAAGAGGGCTTTGGTCTGTTCCTTCTGGGACCAGGAGGCGAAGGTGGCTGCGGTGACGCGGCGGGGGGTGCCGACTCCGGATTTCCAGGTGTGTTTGGCGTAGGCGAAGGTGCGGTCGTACTCGACCAGGGCGGGGAGCTGGGCGGGAACGTGGGGCGGGGTGATGAGTTCGGTACGTCCCTGCCCCGCGGTGGCGTGGAAGAGGCCGCGGAGCTCTTCGGACAGGACGGGGTAGCCGTCCGCGTACTGGCCCTTGGTCGGGATGGTGCGGGTCCACAGGTCACGGCCGGTCTGGGACGGTGAGCCCATCAGGACGGCGTCGGGCCAGTGGCGACGCAGGGCCTTCCACAGCAGGACAAACGCGTCACGGATGACGGCGGGCTCGGTGCCCTCAGTATCGAACCACTCCCCCGCTGAGCGGATTTCGACGTGCTGGTCGCCGTGTTCGCGCTGGTAGCGACCGACGGGGTTGCGGGGGTGGACGAAGTGGCCGGCCATCCGGTCCTTGCCGCGGCCGGTGTCCGTGCGCCAGCCGGGTGTGGGGGCGTTCAGCCAGGCGGCGACGGTGTCCTTGAGGAAGGGGTGCTGGTCGGCCTGCCGGTGCCAGGGGGCGCCCGCGGTGATGTAGATCCGCTCGACGCCGCCGGGCAGGACGTGGAAGACGGTGTTCAGAATTTCCGCGGCGCTGGCGGTCGGCAGGTCGATGCGGAACGTCTGGTCACGGTGGACCAGCACACCGGTATGCGTGTCGAGGAAGACGGTGCTGCGGGCCTGCTGGGTGAAGTTGGGGTGCGTGGAGACGAGGTTCGCGGTATGAGCGAACCAACGGTCCCCATCAAGGCCTTCGGGGATACCGGGCAGGGTGTGCTGTGCTCCCTGGGCCGCGAGAGGAGCGACGGCGGCCGGGGCCGGCTTAGAGGAGGCTGCGGGCAGTTCGGGTTCCGCTGCCGGTTCAGGGGCGGGGCGGGTCATGGCCGGGGCGACCGTACCCGCCTGGGAGGGGGGCTGTGGGTGTTCGGTGCCGCTGGGCAGTGCTGTGTCCCCGGCGGGCTCGGGGGCTGAGACGGCTGCAGTGGGCGGAGCTGCCGGTTCGGGCGACGGGGGCACGGGAGTGGGGTTTGGCTGTGCTGCGGTGGTGAGCCGGTCGGGGGCGAGGATGGGGGCGATCGCCACGATGTCGGCCAGGCTGAGTCCGGCGGCGGGTGCGATGCGCTCTGCCTTCGCCTTCTCGTATCCCGCGAGCGCGGTGATCTTGCGGGCGCGGTCCGTCTCCAGTTTCTCCAGCGCGGCCTGCGCCTTCCTGATGCCGTCCCGCAGGGCGCGCAGCTCGGCCAGCTCCGCGTTGTAGGTCTTTGCGTCCATCACGATTCCTTGTACCTGCAGGTCAGTTGGCGGAACTGCTGTGGGTGGAGACGTACGCGATCGCGCCGCTGGACTGCGAGGGCAGGCGGGTGCCCAGGAGGAGGTCCGCGATGCCCCGGTCGGTTTGCTGCGGTGCGGTCAGATGCTTGACGGGGGTGGCCAGGTCGGTGACGTGTCCGGCCAGGACAGCGTCCGGAAAAGCGTGCCGCCCCCCGTGGCCTTTCTCCCACCTGTTAAGACCGGTAAGGACGGCCACCACGTAGCCGGACAGGGTCACCGGCAGCACTCCCCCGGCCGCCACGCTGGCAGCGTCGCAGCGCCACCAGCCCCTCAAGCGGTTGAGGAGTACCTCGGGGCCAAGACCTGCCGCGTAGCCGATCGGCTCCCGGTGGTTGTCCTCGCTGGGGCGTGCCGCGTCGACACGCAGGACTGCAACTTCTTTGACGTTGAGGCGATTCAAAGAGGGGTGGGCGCGCTCTTGCAGGGCTCGGACTACCCAGAGAGGCGTCATCACACGGACGCCGCGCCGGGAGATGCCGGGAAGCACGCCTGCCCTAATGAGGCGCCGGTAAGTGGTGATCGCGCAGCCCAGTTCCTCTGCGGCTTGTCCTGTGGTGAGCAGCATGGCCTGCCTCCTCGGATCGGGGCGTTGCCGCGCTTGGACGCTATCGGCAAACCCAAACCCGTGCAAGTCTGATCAGATATCTGAGTCTAGTTGGAGAGGGGACCGCAAGTCCCGTGGCCCTGCCCGTCGTACGGTCCGTCGCTGAGCGGCTGAAGCCGCCCGCCCGGCCCTGCCGCTGGACAGCGCCAGCAACCGTGGCTTCCTTGACGGCACCCCACCGTCTCCGGACGCCACCACATCGGCGATTGGGAAACGGGTCTCGCTGCTCCGGGGGTGATGGTCAGGAGCGGGCGGCTCCGGCGCACTGCGGCTGCGAGTACGCGCCTGCAGTGGCCTTGCTCTGCTGCCTCGCGTCCGTGACGGTAGAGGCGTAGCAGGATGCCTTCCCTGCGCGTTCACCAAGATCCGAATGATGGCAGAAGCATCGGCCACGGGCCAGGCCGGCGCGACGACCGGGGTGTGTGCGCCGGGCGGGCTCGCCACCAGCACGTGAGCTCTGGCAGGCCCTGGCTGGCATGAGAAGACAACTCGTTCACGATGATGAGCACGCACTTCGTTCCGCGGTGGCTCATGCGGGCTGGAATGGGATCAGTGAGCGTTTTCAGCGTTGCCTCTCCAGGGTGAGGACGGCTCTGGAGATGACGCTCATGCGGTTGGGGCTGATACGGGATCTGCGGAATATCTGCCATGACTTCAGTCGTGCCATGCCTCGTTCGACGGGTGCGCGGGCTGCGGACAGGGCCCGGTTCTTGGTCTGCTCAGTGGTTGTGAGTTCGCCGCCTGGCGGGCGGCGTTTGGCGGTGGTGACCCAGTCACCGGCACCGATGTAGGCCATGTCGGCAAGGACCGGGACGCCTTGGCGTGCGCAGATTCGGAGGATCTTGTGGGTGCGGGCGGCCGTCAGATCGTGGGTCCGGCCCGGTAATGCCGGCGACAGCCACAGAATCTCACCGGCCGGGTCCGTGACGACCTGCACGTTCACCCCGTGCCGCTTGTGCTTCGAGGAGTAGTCGGCCCTGCCGTCTCCGACGCGGTCGCACTCCGCGAGCGTGCCGTCCAGGAGAACGAAGTCCGGATCGTGCATACGCAGCGTCTTCAGCAGGCCCGGCGCCTGCTCGGCGAGCAGCCCGGTGACCGCGGTGACGTAGGCGTGGGCGGTGCCGACGGATATTCCGAAGGCCGTGGCGATATGGGCGAGGGTGTCGTGGCGGCGCAGGAACACCAGTGCGACCAGCGCACGGCGGTGCGGCGGGAGTTTGCACCGTCGGTCACCCTCCCGGGTGACGACGAACATGGTGACCCACTCGACCAGGGCGTGAGGCAGGTCGAGTGCGGCAGGCTACGGAACCAACAGGGCTCCTGCGCTGCTGAGTTGAGACTTCGAACACCTCCCTCAACGGCACGGGAGCCCTGCCCGTTGCGCCCCGACCTCACAACGCCCCGTCACCCGATCAGTGGCCAGGCTGAAAAACCTCAGTAAGAGAACTCGATGTACGCGATGTCGGTAAGCGCCACCATATGAAGCTTGCCTCTGGGTGAGACTTTGAAGTACGCCTCGCCGACGGCGTCGGCAATGATTCCTCGGAGTTCGCCTTCGTCGGCGTTGCGGTATCGGGCTTGGAACAACTGGGCGGCATAGGCAGTAGGAAGTCGTTCGGTGATGTGGCGTACTCGGCCGTCGTCGGAGGAGCCGGCTACTCCAGTGAAACCGAACCAGGCCTTGAAGTGCACGAGCATGCCGTCGTGGCCGGTGGAGATCAGGTGGTGGGCGCGGCGTCGCACGCGCGGCTGCCAGAGGCGTACGACGTCTATGGCGATGGCCTGGGATAGCACGCTGCCCGGTGCGCTCCGCCGCCCCTCCATGACCTCCTTGACGAGGCCGGGCTTGGCACCAAGCCGACTGGCCAAGACCCCTATGTCGGTGTACCGGGTTACGAGAAAGCGCAGGCGGGCGCTGTCAGAGCGGGGCGGTTGGCGTGTCCAGTGGTGGGTGTCGGCAAAGTCAAGCGCTTCGGCGATGGAAGCGGTGCAGAAGTCGTCGAGCATGGTTGGGTCCTTTACAAGGCGCGTGCTTGCAGCATGCTGCGGTTAGTACTGCGTGTTCCAGTGGTGACGGGCGCGGTGTGGTGGCGGGCACGTGGTGTGGGTAAGAGGCGACAGGCACGTAGGGCCTGTTCGATCTCTGGGTGTTCCCAGTGCGGGGTGGAGAGCACGTTGAGTGCGTCTGGGTGGCCTCGTAGGTGGGTGAGGTGACGGGCCGTGTCCAGCAGCAGCCTCGCCCATGCGGGTATTTCGGGGAGGCCGTTTCCTGATCTTTCGTGGAGGGTCTTGATCTGGGCGCTGCTGTAGCCGGTCAAGGCGCGCAGGGCGACGCACGCCGCGTGGACGGGGTGGGCGACGCGGGTATGGATTCGGGCCGCGATCTGGGCGGTGTGGGGGTGGCTGGGGTCTTGGTGTGGTCCGGGTACTGGCAGAGGTGGGGTGGCGCCGGTTGGCTCGGCACCGGGAATGAATTTGATGGTGAGGGGCTCGCGCGGCTGCGGGGGCAGGCGGAACCAGAGTTCGGCATCGCGGGGCGGGAAGGCGGTCGTGTGCTGCCACCACGGGTAGCTGTCAGATACCGGTGGACCGCTCAGGGGGCGCCAGTGGGTGGTCGCGGCGCGCGTGGTGTCCAGCACACGGTGGGGAATCGTGTCGAGGAGGGCGGCGGTGGGGCGCGGGACGGGGCCGTTGCATAGGAGAGTGAGACGGGTGCGGGTGAGGGCGCTGAGTGCCAGCAGGTGCTCCCACTGGGGTTTGCTGAGGCGGTGGGCCCGGCAGACGGTCATGCGGGTGATTCCGAGCGCGATGAACCAGGACGCGGCGATGTGCCAGCTGCGGTCGGAGTTGTTGGTCCATGCGGGTAAACGGTGCGCGTCGTCGGGGACGGGCAGGTGTTTACCGAGGGCGCGGATCAGGTCGTGCGCGAGGTATGCGCCGTTTCCGGCCAGGGGCGTGGGATGGACGGTGATGCGTCCGTGGCGCGGCGTGTGTGCGGCGAAAGCGAGGCGCATGTAGTGCGGTTCGTCGTGTGGGGTGACGACGACGGTGACGAGAGGCAGCGCGGTGTGGTGGTGTGACTGCCAGGTCGGGCACCATTTTTCGTCTTTCTCCGCGTGGGCAAGCCTTGCCGTTCGTGGTGCTATAGGAGTCGGAGTCATGTTTTGGCCGCTCTGGGGGTCAGTTGGCGCAGTAGTGCCCGCGGGTCTCTGGTGATGCGCTGGGTGCTGCGGTGGGTGAGGGTGGCCCAGCGTCGGAAGTTGCCTCGGGCCCATGCCTGGTCGAGGTCGCGGAGTACGGCGGGATCGGTTCGCTTCCAGTGGGGGTGGAAGGCGGGGATGACGGTGGTGATCTCGTCTTCGTCGAGGACGTCGAGCTCGTGCCAGCAGGTCACGCGGGAGGCGAGTACAGGAGTCGTGCGCAGGATACGGAGGCGGTGGCTGCCGGCGGCCAGGGCGACAGTCACGCGTGTGTGCGGGTCGTCGTAGAGGTAGCGCACGTATTCCAGGCAGGACGCGGAGAGTTGGTGGGCTTCGTCGATGGTCAAGAGCCGCGGGGGGTGGTGCAGGGCGTGGCGGATGAGGTCGTCGCTGGTGCCGGGGTCTTTGGGTGGGGGGCTGGGCAGGCCGAGGGCGTGGTGGATGCTGTGGCGGAGGTCGTCGGGGCGGGCTTGAGGCTGGGGCAGGAGCCGGATGGGGTGCCAGGCGGGATGCTGGTCCAGGACGGTGTGGAGGGTGAAGGTCTTCCCTGCTCCTGCGGGAGCGGCGATGCACAGCATGCCTTGTTGGGCGACTGTGGCGTTGAGGGCAGATGTGGCGGAGGCGACCTGGCGGGTGTGCACGGTGCGGGCGGCGGTGAGGTCGAGGTGGTGGCGGGCGGAGCGGACGTTTCCGTGGGCGGTGCTGATGGTGGTGGTCCGCGTGGTCCGGTAGGAGAGTTCGGTCATCGGTCGTCGTCGCGCCGTACGGGGCGGGCGGGGCGGGCGCGGCGGACGGCCCAGCGGGCAATGGTTTCGTCGACTTCGCTCAGTCCGCGCCGCTTCATGCCTTCGAGGACATGGTGGGTGATTTTGGACCACATGCGGAAGGTGCCGCCGCCGGCTTCCAGGTCGATGAAGTTGATGAGGTCGGCGGGGGCGGAGGCCCAGACGGGGTGGAACAGGGGGATGTTCTTGAGGACTTCGTCCGGTTCCATGGGCGTGAATTCCTGCCAGATGTAGATCCGGGAGGCGAGAGCGGGCTCGTTGTAGAGGGTTTTGTAGCACTCTTCGCCGCCGACGAACAGGACGGCGGGCCGGTTCTTCTTCCTGCCTGTGTCCCACAGGTGGCGGACGAATTCGAAGCACTCGCGGCTGAACTGCTGGGCCTCGTCGCAGACCAGGACGTAAGGGCGTCGGGCCAGGGATTGCTTGAGGAGCCGGTCGAATTCGCTGGGGTGGGCGGGGGGTTTGCCTTCCAGGTGGAGGGCTTCGAACAGTTCCATGCGGATGTCTCGCGGGGTGGGGCGGGAGCGGAACTGCAGGAGCAGGACGAGGTCGGGGGCGACTTCCTTGAGTGCGGCGAGGACGGAGAAGGTTTTTCCGAGCCCGGCGTCCCCGTAGATGCAGGACATGGCGCGAGCGTCGATGGTGTCAGCGATGTTCTCGCCCGCTTCCAGCAGGGCTTCGGTGGCCACGATGCGGGCGTCGGCCAGGTCGAGATAGAAGTCGGGGTCGTCGCTGGTCTCGACAGTGGTGTCGGTGATGGTCATGGGCTCTGCTCCTGGGGTTGTGGGATGAAGGGGTGGTTCAGGAATCGCTGTTGGTCCAGGCTGTGGCGTGGTGGTGACCGGTACGGGCGGCGTGGGATGCAGGGCGTGTGCTGTGCCGAGGTCATGGCCGGTGGCGGGATCGGTCAGTTCGATCAGCCCCTGTTGCGGTGAGGGGTGAACAGTGACCCGGGTTCCGGCGTGGGCTTGGGTGAGGGCTCCGGTGTAGGTGCGGCCCTGCCAGCGAATGTGTCCTTGGGGCCCGATCCGCCGGTGTACTCCTGGAGATGGGGTCATGCGGTGTCCTTGGGGGTGCCGGCCGGCGGGGTCGGGATCGCCCAGCGGGCGCCGGGGATCACGCGGCGGGGCATGTAGCCGGCGGGGACGCCGTCGTCCTTGGGCCGCGCAGGGCGGGTAGCGGTCAGTTCTGCCACGGCTTGTTTGCGTGTCATCGTTCCGGCGAGGCGGGCTGGGCCCGGCTGGGTGGCGGGCTGGAAGCGGCGGCGGCGTCGGCGCTGCGCTTCGGCCAGGTCGCGGCGGATGCGTCGGACACGGTCGTCGCGGGCCTGGTAGACGGCTTGGATCTCCTCTTCGCTGGCCTCGTCAGCCAGGTGAGCGGTGCCCAGATGTTGGTGCGTCTGGGCGTGGAAGACCTCGATGGCACGGGGGTGGTGGGGCTGGTAGCGCACGGTGACCTGGGTGCCGGTGCGGCCGGTCATCCATGCGCCGATGTAGTCACGTCCCTGCCAGCGGATCCCGTGCCCGTGGATGACGCGGGTGGAGCGTTCGCCTTCCATCAGGAAGACGTGCAGGTCCTTCAGCGGTGGTTCTCTCAAGGGGGTGGTGTCGCTGTTCCAGCTGTCCATGGGCGTCAGATTGCCGCGGCCAGCCATGCGGTGCTCGGTGTTGCGGGTGCGGACCCACTGGGCGAAGAGGTCGACGAAGTTCTCGAACGTCAGCGCCGGGTCTTTCTCCCCCGCCCGGTGCTTCGTGTCCAGCTTCTGGTTCTTGGTGTAGCGGGGCAGGGTGGAGAAGAACATGGTGGTTGCCGCACGGTTGAGGTTCTCGATGTTTCCTTTGAGGTGCGGGGTGTAGGGCGGCAGTACTTCGACGTGGACGCCGAAGCTGCCCATGGCCTGGGTGACAGACCGGGAGAGGAAGTCTTTGCCTCGGTCGATACGGATACGGCGGGGCAGTCCGCCGGCCGGACCGTGGATGTCGTCGGTGAGGATGCAGGAGCGCAGGGCGGCCAGAATCGATCCGCGGTGCGGGTAGTGCGGGGTGACGGCCCAGCCCATGGTCACGCCGGTGTGGCAGTCGCAGAACCACGTGATCCAGGGCTTGACCAGTCTGCCGTCAGCCCAGACCAGGACGGGTGCCTGTTTGTGGTCGCCTTCCCATTCTTCGTTGCGGCAGGTGGGCGGGCGCTTCAGGTGGGGGTCAAGGGCTCGGGAGGCGGGAATGCCGGATCGCAGGCCTGCCAGGTCGCCGGGAGCGAGGTCCAGTTTCACCGCCCGGTGCAGCGTGGACAGGCTGGGCACCTGCTTCAGGTCGCCAGCCTCCTCGAGCATCTCTTGATGAACGCGTTTGATGTTGCCGCGATAGTAGGCAAGCTTGATGCGGACCTCGTCGGTGACGGTGTAGTGGCTGCGGGGTGCAAGGTCGGCGGTGCCGGTGGCCTTGGCCTTTTTCAGGCGCCGCCAGACGGTTGTCTCGTGGACGCCGACCGTACGTGCGACGGTCTTCACCTCGGCGCTGGTCAGTTCACCGCGTTCGCGCAGCACAGTTAGGGAGCGAACTCCGGCGGTCAGCAACGCCCGCTTTTCGCGGGGGGATGGAACCAGGGCGGGTTCGTCCGCGAGGGTGTCGATTGGGGCCCGGCGCATGGGGACAGCACTCTTTCTTGACGATGCGGTCTGTCGGTAAGCAAGGGCTAGACGGGCAGCACGTCAGCCGAAAAGGCCGATGTGCGAGACGTATGCGTAGCTGCGGTGGTCGGAGTCCAGGTCGCTGATCTCCCACTCCCACCGGTGCTCCAGTTCGAGGAAGTCCTGGCTGGCCCAGGCCCGCACGATCGGGCCCCAGCGGTAGATGTTCTTGTTCCTCACCCGCAATGGGCGCCGATGGCGGGCTTCGACGCCCTCCTGGTCGACGGGATGGATCTCAATGCGGGTTCCGCCGCCGGCGTTGAGGTAGCGGGTCAGCCACGGGGCAATGTTGCGGCGCCGTAGGTCCCGGAAGGCATGCTGCACGCGTTGCTGTGTGTCCAGGTCCGGCACGTGACCCGTCGACAACCACTGACTGAGAGCGGACGGATCCGTTGTGATGCGGTGGGCCTGAAGGGCTGCTGCTGCACCCTTTTTCAAGGACAGGTACTTCACCGCTTGCTTCAGACGTTCCTGGTCACTGCGGGTCCATTCGACGTCGTCGAAGACTCGCACGTCCAAAGTCCTGGCAAGGGTTCGTCCTCCTTCGAGGCCCTTGGCGCCCAGTTCTCCGAATCCCATCGCGTGCTCCGTATGTCGTTCGCTGTGCGGAATTGGCACGGCGCAGCGCATGGTCGGACCGCTGTGTGACGCCAGGGGTGGAGGCGGAGGCACAGGGAGCAAGTGGCGTGGGCCGTTGCCGGTGGCGTGTTGCTTCACACCGGCTGGCAGGACGATATGCCAGCCATTGGTTCACTAACCGTTATGCGGACGTTATGCGGATGGCCGTGCAACGCGCGTAGTTATTGCCTCGACATTGTTGAGTTCTGAACCATCAAGAATTCGCTTTAGGGGACCGAAGGAACAACGCCGCTACGGCGTTGAAGCAGAGCTGCGTGGCGCACAGCCCACAGATGCTGCTGCGGCGACCCAAAAGCCGAGGTGGGAGTGGGTTTGGCGATGTTCTGCGGTGGTGCGTAGGAGGGCTGCGACACGGCTCAGGAAGTGATGTCAGGCCGATCAATCGCCGTTCGCGCGGGGACAGGGATGGGCGCCGAGCCGGCTACCGGACCAAAAGGGCCGTCACCGTAGCGCCCACCACTGACAACACGTGCAACTACCACGAGGTAACCTGATCACCTGTCACCACATATGGCGGAAACGCACGCCGCTTTGGCTGTAATTAACCTGCCAGGAGATGTGCGCCGTCGAGATGCCACCTCGTGCGGATGCGTAACTGCAAAGTGGCCAAGAGCCCTGAACCCACTCCAGCTGCGCGCCGAGAAATAAATGGCTGGTAACAGTTCCTGGGCTCGCTCTCCTTACACTCACGCATTGCAGAGCTACGGGCCTCTTGGGCCGCACGCGGCACACATCACTTCCTTCCACCTGGCCGGTTTCATTCCCTTCGGGAAGAGAGGAAACGATTCGCTCCTGACCCGTTGTCAGAGGCAGCCGCAACGATGACGCGCATGAGTCTCACTTCCTGCCTGAAGGACCCCGCATCCGCCATCTCACGCTTCCTGGCGGAACACCTCCCCTTTCCTGACGTCGTGCTGTGCGACTACCGCGATCGCCTGGCCCAGTACTCACCTCCGGTCAAGCCCGCACCTGAAGCGGGCACGCGCGCCGAGTACCGCATGCTGGGACACACCATCGACCACCGGCTCCGGATCAGCCTCGGCGTGCCCACCGGCCAGCCGATCCGGGAGGGTGTGGTGCGCGCCGCGCTCGACGACGACGGGTGGCCCAGCGTCGAAGTCATCGGCACCGTGCAGGCAGCGGGACAGGTGCTCCTGGAGGAACTGTCCCGGTACGAGAACACTGATGGTCGGCTGCTCACCCTCGACGACGCATCCGAGGACCGTCTCGTGCGTCTGTGCCACGTAGCCTCCAGTTTCGAAGCGATCTTCCGCTGTGTGGGGTGGGTACGCGGCAACAATCTCGGTTCAACCCGCCCCGGGGACACCCTCGACAACATCACCGCCGCGGTGCCCGATTACGTGGTGGCCGACATCCGCAGCCAGATGCGGCTGGCCGGCACGCCGGGCCCCTTCGACCGCTTCATCAAGCTGCCCGCCGCTGCACGGATCGGCGGCCCCGTGTTCGACGGCAGTCGCGATGTCGGCGGAGCGGACGCCGACTTCATCCTGGACGGGCAGCTGATCGACTGCAAAGCGACCATCCGGCCGGAGCGGATGAGCCGGGCCGAGATCTACCAGCTCGCCGGCTATCTCCTGCTCGACTACAGCGACGCCTTCACTGTCACGGAAGTAGGGCTGTACCTGTCCCGGCAAGGCGCGCTCGTCAACTGGAGCGTGCAGGACTTCCTGGATCTTCAGGGATGCCGGCTCACATTGCCTGAGCTACGGGCAGCATGCCAGCACGCATTGACCGAGGGCTCCGCCGGCTCGCCCGCGCCAGCGGAAGCGATGCGGCGTCCACTCCCCCGCCCCCGCAACGCGCCGGCCGTACAGGAGAGCCTCTTCGACTGAAGTTGCTGGCCGTGAGGCGGGGCTGGGTACTCAACCACAGCGCACGCCACGTCTGCGGCCAGACGTTGCCGCAGCCGTCGGCCCGCTGCGTCGCGCGGGCCTTCGGAACCCAACCTGCTGGACAGCTCAGGTCTGCCGGGCTGCACGGGGGCTCTCGTCGACGTAGCGCCCGACAGCCGCTTCGTGCCTACCGGGCAGGCAGCCTGCGAGAGTCAAAGACCGTGCCTGCGAGAGGATCAGTCGGCTCTTCGAGCCTGGTGACCTCACGAAGCATGTGGGTCCTGATCACCTCTCTGGGTTCGAAGTAGGCGTTTGCCCGGTCCCGCAGTTGGTCCAGTGGTGCGTGGGCGGGGTTCAGCGACGCGCTGCGCACTGCGGACTTCACGGAGCGCATGGCGTGGGCCAGTTCGCTGTCGAGCAGCTCATAGCCTGCGTGTACCGCTTGAGCGAGGGCGCTCTCGGCAGCAGACCTGAACGGCTCGCGCTTCTCGTCGAAGTCGTCGACAGGAAGCACTCTGCCTGCCTGGGCGTCCTCCAAGACGCGAACGAGGAAGGTAAGCCACGCACGGCAGCGCACGCCGGCGTCGTTGACCACGTCAATTCTCCGTGCGACAGCGTCCCCCAGCCTCTGCCTGCTGTCAGCGCGTTCCTTCCTGCGCTGAACAGTCAGAGGGCCGATCGTCGCAGCCAGCGCTGCGATCAGAGCAGCAGCGACTGCCCCCAGCAGACCGATCTTCGCAGCATCCACCAATCCACAGTAGCCAACGCTCTGCCCGCACCACGCTCTCGATGCAACCGCCAAGGGCTCACTCTGCGGGGGACGGGACGTGGGAGGGCCTCGCGTGCTGCCTCGGCGCAGGCCAGCAAGCTTCGGGCCAACGCCCCGTGCGGCAGGTAAACCACAGCCGCCTGCCGAGTCGCTGTTCTTCGCTGAGCGAGCCGATCCAGTTGGCGATCACGCCGCCCAGGGAAGGCAGGACGTTCAGGCCCTCCTCTTCACTGTCCAGGAAGAGCCACCCTCGCCCTGCCTGGTCGGGCCGGCGGGCAGCCGCGAGGGCTGCGCCAATCTGCGACTCGGTCTGATGTCGCCCCAGGTCTATCCGGTGCGGCCTGGCCTTCTTCTTCCCCACGGCCCGGCCCTCGCGCAGGATCGTCACCGACTTTCCGGCACCTCGTTCACCGAACAGCGCGAGCACCGGCACATCCTCCAGGTCTACCAGCGCTCGCCCGCGGTCCTCCTCGGAAGCAAAACTGCTCCGGCCCCGCCCGGGTGCCGCACTTCCCAGCGGCACCACCCGCAGAAGCCACCGATACACCGTTTCGGACATCACTCGTGTCTGCATAAATGACGCGCGTAGAAGGCAGCGCTGGCAGGCCTCTCCTGCCTCTGTATGGGGCGATGGCAATGCTTGGTCTGCTGCTCATTCTCAGGTCTGTGCGGACGTGGCGTTGCCGATGACGTCTTGCCCTCAACGGTGCCCCTGCGGATGCTCCGCAGCAATCCCGGCACGAGATCGGGCACGCCGAAGGCCGACACCAGAGGGTGTCGGCCGGGCGCTCGGCAGGCGCGGACCAACGCGCCTGCCGTTCCTGAGGTTCGGGCTTGCGACCAATCGCCTTCAGGTGACACCGGCAGCTGAAGCGGCGGGTGTCGTCGCTGCGAAGCGTCCACCAATCGGGCCTGGACCGCAAGCGAGCGGGAACGAATGCTGGGCCACGCGGCCATCTGCCGGCCGGGGTCGTCGATCAGGCAGCCTCGCTTGCTCGCATCTCGGGCGTGCGCATCGTGGAACGACGGGCCAGCGGCATGCCTCGGAGCGCTGCGGTGCCGGCGGGAACTGCGTAGCCGGCAGGGGAACATTGACTAGGCCGTGAACCGACAAAGAGGACATATAGGCCTTGGGTGGTAGGTGGGCGGCGGGGCAGGCGTGGAAGGCTGTACTCATCGTGCAACCCCGCTTAAGGCAGGGCCAACTGCCCAGGGCTGCACGTCGATTGCGACCACTCAACCTGGCCCCGGCCGCCGCGCCGGGCCCTTCGCCCGACAGGTCATCTCGTGAACCATCTGTCCTCTCCCCTTGCGCCTACTGCCCCGGCTTCGTCAGTGCGCTGGGACCCCACACATGCCCTGATCCTGCTGATCGCGTTTCTGGCGCTCGGCACTCTGCTGTTCCTCAAGGGAACGCCCACCGGCGCCATCCTCGCCCTGCTCGGCGGCTGCGGTGCAGTCGGCGCAGGCACCCTCGCGCTCGCCGGCGGCGGCCGCCACTGGCTGATCGCCGTCCTGGCCGAGGTCGCGATGCGCTCCGGCACCGGCAGGTAGACACCTGCCATGGCCCCTCCCACCAGCGACGCAGACGTGCCCTACGCCCGTCTCGCCGCGCACCTGTCCGCGCTGCGCAAGCAAGCACGGCTCAGCCAGCGCGCCCTCGCACTGACCGCAGCAGTCTCCCGCGGGACAATTCAGAACGCCGAGTCCGGCGCCTCCGCCCCCTCCCCCGCAGTCCTCGACGCGCTCCTCGACGCGTGCCAAGCTTCCCCCCACGCTCGCCACGACGCGCACCAACTACGAAACCAGGGCCGCACCACCGCCCGCGACCGCCACATCGGTGCGCCCTCCGCCCGATACATTTATGGCCGCGGTGCACTCGCCGCCGTGCTCGCCAACGCCTACGAGAAGGCCGGCGCCCCCTCCCCCAGCACTTTGACCCGCCCCGCGGCAGGGCTGACGCCCATCCCCCGCACCACCCTGTACAACATCATCAACCGGCGCAGACTGCCCGCAACCGAGGAACAACTGGCAACGTTCCTAGCCGTCTGCCGCGTCAAACCAAGCGACCGCGTCCACATCCACAGCGCATGGCGCAGCCTTCGCAACTTCCTCAGCCGAAACCGCCAACCCACCGATCAAGGCACACCAACGCCCACGAGAGAACGCCCGGCGAGGCGCGGTCCAGCACCTGACCCACGGTACCCAAGACCGGTCTCGTGACCGGGCCAATCAGTGCCGGTGGCTGGACGCAATGAGGTAGTGCTCGTGCTGGTCCGCAGTCAGGCACTGACCGGACCATCCGTGGCAGTAGGAGCAACTGGGCCCGTTCCACTCCCAGAAGTTTCCCGTCAGCAGCAGCGCCGCACGACTTCGGTGCAGTGGCCCGAGGACATCGACCGGCACCTGAACATCCTGGTCCGTGCCGCCACAGCGGCCGGCGAACGCACCTCGCGCGCCGAACTGCTCGCCGCCCTGGTGGCAGCCGCCGACCCGCAGCATGAGCAGCTGACTGTCCTGCTGCACCGCTACCGTCGCCTGCCCGAAACCGCTCTCGCCGACGACGAGAGCCGTGAGGACCTCCCCCACGTCCGCTCTCCCGGACCGCGCCGTGCGACGTCCGCTTAAACGACCGGTACCTGCGGGAGGTCACCGCGGCTGGTAGGCAACCGCAGCACCGGGCTCGCCACAAACGGAGGGGCGGCTGCGCCGGCATCGGGCACTCGTGCCGGGCTCGAGCTCTACACCACCTTCAAGAGTGTGCGCAATCCACTACCCGCCAGCAGTGGGCCGCTTGTTGCACAGCGGTGGCAGACTGCAGTCCATGGGTGAGGGCAAGAGTGAGGTGCGCACTACACGGACGTGGGCTGATGAGGTGGCGCAGGTCCTACGGAGCAGCAGATTACACTCCGCGGAGCGGGAGCTGACCTGGCCGGAGGCGCTGGAACAGCTGCGTGCGCGGGCTGGCGACGGTCCCTACACCGGGCAGCAGCGGCAGCCTTGGGAAGCGACCATTTCCGATCTCACGCATGCGGCTGTCCAGTTGGGTCCGGCGGTACGACACCAGTTGGAGCCTCGTCTCTCCGAGCTCCTTTCCGCTCTGTCGACGCCACCGAACGCCAGCGCCACAGAGCGCATCGCCAAGGCGGCGCGGCTGGCTGATGAGCTGCTCATGCAGGCTGATAGTGGGCAGTTGCTGCCCGCGGCGTGGCAGGACTTGGTGGGCTCGGCACGCGATGATGTCGGCTTCGACGCACTCAACGGGTGCCGAAAACTGCTGTACGTGTTGTTGCAGCGCTCACAGCATCGGGCCGAACAGGTGTGCAGCCAGTTGTCCGGGGTGATGCGCGATGACGCAGTGACCGTACAGGGGGCCCAGCTGCGGCTGGGTGATCTCGATGTCTCTGCACCGTGGAGAGACATCGCGGGTTGTGCGGCCAGGTGGAGCCCACAGGCACGCGCTGATCTGTGCGAGCGGCTGGTGGTGACTCAGCCCCTCACGGCCCATCACGTGGTATGGCACGCATTCAGACGGGCAGCGATCAGCAGGATGGTCGAGGAATACGGGCCCGTTACGTTGTACGACAGCGAGTGGTTGCGCGGGAACCTGCTCAAGGACGGGCCCTTCAGGGGCGATCTCCCTGCCGAGACAAGAGCCGACGACGGCTTCTTTCCCGCTGAGATGCTGCCCGAGGGGAAGGATGTGGTGATAGCCAGAGTCGATTTGGGTTCCGGAGCAAGGGCCGACGCTCCGGCCGACTCCCGAGTCTTGGTGCAGTCGTTGATTCTGGCAGCCACGTTCCCCGAAGACCAGCACGGCTGGGAGCTCTACGAGGGCTACATACATGTCGCCGATGGTGCCTGCGGCTGGAAGGTTTTCAGTCTGCTCGACGAGGACATCGACGCCCGGATGCCTTACGGGCCGATGGACATCACTGCGAAGCGCCTGTCCGAAATGGCACCGCGCGTAGCTCCGCACCTGGCTTCCGGGCTTGCGAACGTGTCCGGTGTAGTCGATGCCATCGGCTGGTGGAAGGCCTCGGGAGTGCAGCCTCCGCACGCGTCAGTACTGCTGGATGTGCGCATCCTGGAGACCGTGGCGACGGCGGTGTGCGAGCACGGCCAGACCTGGTACGGATATCTCGACGCCTTCCAGAAGAACTCATGGATCCGTCGCTCCATGACATCCGAGCTGTTCGATGTGGTGTGGCATGCGCGCGATGACCTCCACGGGTGGAGCCCGCAGGAACAGGAAGCGATCACCACGATCCATGACAAACTGCTGCGTCATCGAAACTGGGAATCTCGCGCTGACATGGCCCAGGTAGCTGTCGAACTTCCCTCCTTGGCAGCAGCTCTCCCAGAGCACACCCTGCAGCATCGCCGGACCGCTGCTGCAGCTCACCGGATATCAACCCCTGCTGGCGTACGCGTCTGGTACACGGACCTGGAGAACCGGTGGACGCGAACCCTGGGCCGCCTGCGGCTGGTCCGCAACGCCCTCGCCCACGGCGGCCCAGTCACCGCGGCCGCCGCAGCCAGCGTCGCCCCAGTCGTGCACCAACTAGCTGGAGGGGCACTGCTGTCCAGCCTTACCGCACTCGCAGAAGGAACGCCTGTAGCTGATCAGCACGAGGCGCATCGCGATCGATGCGATGCGTGGGCCCGGGACCGTCTGTCAGGCAGCACGGCCTACAAGCCCTAGCAGCTGACTGCCGCGATCTTCGTCACTGGCAAGCAGCCGGCCTGCGCCCGAGTCCGCGCCGGCGCTCCAACGGACGCTTACCGCAAGGCGAGCACACAACAGGAAGCCAGAACCTCAGCCAGCAGATCCTCCGCTAAGCTCTTTCCAGGGCCGGTCACTTCGGGTGTAGTGACTCGCAATCACTCCGGCCCACCTGGGAGAGACCAGGGTTCGAGTCCCTGTCCGCTGTGCGGGTCGTCCAATAGGCAAAGACACTCCCTTCCTTCCTTCCTCATCTGTCCGTCTTTCACGTCACAGTCGGTCGTGTCCGTTCGATGTGGGGCTGGTCAGGTGTGTGAACTGCAGGTCCACCACGGCAGCGTCTGCCTCGAGATGACGGATCACGTCCTGCTGCCGTTTTGCTAGTTCGGTGATCACTCGGTGCGCTGTCCAGGTGGCTTCCGGAAGTTGAGCCGAACTGGCCACCGCATACCAGTTGCCCAGCACTTCCAGTGTGAGATCGAGAGTTCCGCAGGCCCCATGAGCGTCATGGCTGTCCGCGACCGACGCGAAAACCCCTTGGTGCAGTGCTGTGTTGCGCAGCACGTACATCCAGCTGAGCTGAGCTCGGCAGCGTTCTTCGGCGTCCCTGAGCCATGCTGCGCACTGCTTCGGGCTGCTCATGCGGGCTCGCCAGACGTCGATGTCATAGGCGGGCAGGCCGTGCAGGACGGTCCTCAGGCGTGACAGGGCTGCTGAGCCGATCTTCACTTCCTGAGCGGCTCCGGGTGGCTCGGCCAGCAAGTCGGCCCACCGATTGAGGTCGCTCAGCAGGCCATGGCCGTTAACCGGGGCTGCTCGGTCGATTTCGTTCAGCGGCTGGAGATACAGGTTGTCGGCGTCTGCCGCCTCCAGTTCGGCAGTGGCCGCTCGGCCACGTGCCTCCCGCAGTTGCTGTTCCAGGGCCGACTGAGCGCCCTTCTTGGCGAGGTGCCGCTCCAAGCCCTCCACAGCACGACCGGTCCCCGCCGCACGCTCCGTCACCTCGCCATGAATCGCGCTGGCGACACGACGCACGCACTGATAGGAACTGAGCAGCTGCTGGCGCATTGCCTGAAGGCTGAGAGCGCGGGCGAGTTCCACATGAGCGGCACTGTCGTTGTAGCCGTGACGGATTCCGGCCGCTTCGATGGCGGCCCAGGACAGGGCTGCGCTGGTGAGTGGTGAGGAGGTGGAACGTGCGATGTGGGCCATACGGAGGCATTCGCGGATTTCCGCAGGCCAGTGCCTGGTCAGTGGCCACGCAGTGTCGACCGTGGGCCCTCGAGAGGTGTAACGACGCGAGCGGTCGTCTGACTCCTCGAAGACCAACGTCTCCGGCGCCAGGCGCAGTTCGGCAAGCCGGTGGCCCGCGACATAGGTGTCGAGCGCCTCTTCAATCCGTCGCCTGGCCAGGTGAACGGCGACGCCCCGGTCAGGTGCCATGACGGACAAGGTCAACAGGACGGCAGCAGCAGCCCGTTCCCCTTCCCGTGGGTCCACGCCAGCGTGACGGCCGTGTAGCGCTGCGAACTTCCTCAACTTCGCGGTCCCCTGGCCCCAGCCGTCCGGTGCCTTCTTGCCGATTGGAAACTGCCGGACATTGGTGTCGGCGTCGAACAGCTGGCCAAGCCCGGCCAAGGTGCGGGCACCCTCCACGACGGCAGCCACCCGGATCTGGCGATGCGCTGGCCGCAGCACCGAGAGTAGCCCCTGCCCGCAAGGCGCTTTCCGAAGGAAACGCTGCAGATCCGCAACCAGGCATTCATAGTCTCGTCCACGCCACACGGCGAGACTCGCGACCTCGGCGATGGCGCGCTCGGCCGCCGTCACAGGCATTGCTGTGTCCCAGGCCTGCTGAAAGAGATCCAGAACGATGCGCTCGATCTTGGGTACGAACGCTGCCAGCTGATGAGCCAGAACGCCGCAGCGGGACGGCTCTTTGAGATCGTTCCGGCCACGGAGCACCATGTCTGCCAGCAGATCGTGGATATCCGCGAGCGGCTGCTTGGCCGGGATTACAACAGCCTCCAGTGCTAGCACTGACTTCAGGGTTCGCTCAATGACCGTGTAGGCCAGCTTCTCGTTCGGCTGGGCGTCTTTGCTGTCGCTCGCGCCAGCTCGGGATCGGAGCACAGCTTCGGCGCGGCTGAGGGAGAGTACGGCTGCTCCCCCGGCCGCCGCGTGCTGCGTGGCATACGCACCGGGATGCATCGCTCTCAACGTCGCCTGTATTAGCAGACTTTGATGGCCAGCCAGGCCGGCCTTGCTCATGCCGGCGACAAGCTCCGGCTCAGATCCGGGATAGAACATCCCCGGACCTTACCCAGTGAGCCGAGCCAACAGCACGAGGGCCCGCGTCCCGCACCCCCTGGTCAGGTCAGCCAAAGATCTGCAGCATCTCTCGGCCTTGCGCTCAGCGCGATCCAGTCCGAAGTCTCCAAGTTCTCCACCTGCGCACCGTACCGAGACATGGTGCCCTTGCTGATTCCCTTGCCCCAGCGTGGCCTGTCGCGCCGCCACCCACAACAGCATCGGCCCGGCTACTGCTCCTTCAGATTCCGAAGGCGGGTGCAGCCGCCTGGTGAGCGTGTGCGGTGACATGCAGGGCAGCCAAGAGAACGAGTGCCACCGTCTGAGGGGCCGTCTCCGTGTCGGATAGATCGTGGAGTTCGCTGTTGCGGAGGTTGAGTCCTCCGTCGCTGTCGACGAGCAGGAGACGCAGGAAAGCCTGCCAGTCGGCGTGCATGCCGGCGTCGGTCGCGCGGTCGATGAGGGTGGCCAGGAGAGTCACTCGGCCGCGGCTGTCACCCTGTGGCGGCTGGACGATCGGAATGCGGTGATAGCGCAGGTTCTCCCGGAGGATCCCTTCGATCCGGGGCAGGGCGATCGCGAAGGCTGCGTCGTACTCCCCGCTCCAATAGTAGCGGAAGGCGCGCGCGAGCTTGGTGGCGCGGATCCCCGTGATGATGGGGTCGGCCGTGAACAGCTGGGCAAGCTGGGCGGTGGTCGGGTCGAAGCGGTCTCCCACCGTCTCCAGGAGGTGGTGCACGTAGACAGAGGTGATCATCATTGCGGTGACGTGCCACTCGCTCTCGTCGTCCGCTGCCGTGCGCACTCGGGCCTCCGCCACAGGAACGGGGCCAGCGGCATTGATCCGGATGCTGGGGATGAAGGAGGACAACAACCCCTCGGATGCCAGCCTCCTTGCATGTTCCTGGGCAGCCTGCCGCGTTCCGCAGGGGGCCGGCAGGCTGGCCAGTGCGCTGAAGGCCTGCCCGAGGGTCTGCGCCTGGCCAAGGACCCTCTGGGAGTAGTCCTCGATCTCGCCTCGCCGCAGAGGGAACTCGAAGTGGAAACTTTCCATGCCGAGTTGGTCCGGAGCGATCGCCTGCATCCGTACCCGAGCGTCATCGAACAGGTCCTCCAAACCGTAGTCACGTGCTGCGGTGGCTGCTGCGTTCAGCCGGTCCACGCGGACAAAGCCCGTGAACCGCTCTGCTTCGGTGAGCAGCGCTTCGACGATCTGTCGCTGCAGTGCCGTCCGTTCTTGCGGGTCTTGCGTCCCCGCGATACGCAGCTGCAGCAGTTCCACCACCACCGGAACGTCCCCTCCGTGGATGCCGGTGGCCCTGCTGAGGAGTGCTTGCACGGCAGCATCTGAGGCGTGGCGGCCCACCAGCTTCCTCAAGATCTCCAAGACCAGGCCCGGCGCCGCTTCCTGGGAGTCGTCGAGAAGCTCAGACACAAAGCTGATCATGGCCTGCTTGGTGGTGAGTTCCAGGTCGCGCACGCTCAGCCGTACCGCAAGGTCGTACGCGAAGCACAGGCAGTCACTGGCCCGGCAGCGCCCCGCGGAGCGGTCCGCCATACCCAGAAATCGGGGCACAGCCTCCGTGTAGTCTTCGATCGCCTTTCGGGCATGCGGGAAACTCTTGCGCGCCTCCCACACCAGGTGATGCAGGCGGGCACGCAGCATGGGGTGGCCCACAGCCTCCGCATAACCGGCCCAGGTCTCCATGGCACTGTCCGAGACGGCCTGAGGGTTCGCAGGCCACCGATCGGCGCCCCGGCCGATGAAGTCCCCCGCCAGCCCTCCCCGTTCCGTGACGTGGAAACACAGGGCAGCCCATATCGCGTCAGCTTCGGCTGCGGCCTGACCTTGCCATGCCTCTGCGTTGGCACGCTCGATCCAGCGCTGCAACAGCTCCTGGAGAGAAGCGAACTCAGCAGCTGTCTCGTCGATGCAGGCAAGCACGGCCGGGTCGATTCCCATCTGAACCTCCTGGAAGACCAGTATCGGCCGCGTCGCATCTGCCACCTACCGGTTTTCATCTGCGGCCACACCACATAGGACTACGCCCGCGGCCCTTCCCCCGGCCCCGCACCAGAGGGTGCACGCCTGCACAAACGCGCGCTGCCGAAGATGGCACCAACCACCGGGCCCGTAGGACCACATGGGAAGTGTCACCACGCTGCCCAGCAGAGATGTCACGTCCTGCCACTGGTGACCTCACAGCCGTGCCATCGAGCGCAACTACAGAGGCACAGCTCACAGGGTCGAAGCCATCAACCTGACGCTGGCTCAGTAATGACACCACTGCGCTGGCATCGCAACGACACTTCACACGGTCGCTTCAAGCGCATCATCAAGCGCCGAGAGTGCGGACTGGTCGGGGGAAAGGCCTCGGTGGCCTACACCGTTCCCACTGGTGCCAAGAGCGATGTCTACTTCGGGTCCCCTTCGCATACTGGCGCGAGGACTGGCACCGGAAGCTGGACATGCCCGGCAAGGCTGTTCTGCTGGCCGCGATGAGCAGGCGGAAAGAGACCTTCACCCTCCCGCAGGACACCCGCGGTGCACGTGCCCTGGGACTGGGCCGCCACACGGTGACGCGGGGCATCGAGGAGCTGCTGCACCACGAGCTGCTCGTGAAGACCGGGACCGACGAGGTGGTGAACGCGCGCACCAAGGGCGGCTACGAGTCGGTACACACCTACCAGCTGGCCAAGCCGTTCAACATCAACCTGAGCAACTCGGAGATCGAGCGCTTGAAGGCCGAGCGCACGGAGATCGAGCGCACGGAGGCCGAGCGCCTGGAGGCGAAGTACCAGACGCTGGAGGAGGTCGAACTGGCAGTCGAGGAGGTCGCACTGCTGGCTCGGGGGAGCAATGCCGGCAGGAAGGCAGGGCAGCCGGGATGAGTGCCGCCGACCACCTGCGGGCGCGGGGACCGCCGGGCCCGTCCACCGCCTCGAACACGGCGATGCGCACATACGACAAAGGGAAGTTGCAGGTCAATGCTTGCAGGCTGACCTGAGACTTCCCTGTCGTGATCACAGAAATTCGCCGCTTGTCCTCCGGTCCGTCTCGCAACAGCCGAAAGGGGCGAACTTCTTTGACCTCCATCGAACGTACCTCAGACCACCGCGCGAGCATCAGCCCCGCCCTGGCCTGGGCACAGCTCTGCACCGCCGTGGCCTGCGTCTCCATCGCCCTGATCCTGCAGCTCACGGGGGCGGCCGCGCTGGCCTTGCCCATCGCGGGCATCGGTGCCGCCGTGTTCGGTATCCAGATCACGGTCCACATCACCCCCACTGCCCGCTCGGCAGCCGAGGCCCGTCCGGCGGACGCCGGGCGGCGGCCGCGGTGGTGGCGGCGCACCTGATGCAGAAGCCCGGAGGGCGGCACCCCACCACGGGGTGCCGCCCGCCGGCATGCGTGCGGTGTGGTCACGGCGTCGGCTGGTGGCCGTTCTCGTTCAGGGGTGTTGCCGCCGGAACCGCGCTCGCCGTGCGAGGCTGCACCCCGGGGCCGGTGATCGTCTGTGCGGGCCGCTGAGAGCTGATCTCCCGCCCCGCCAGCGGAGGGGCGCGGGGTGGGAGATCAGGGCTCAGAACGGCGCTGGGGCTGCTTCCTGGGCTTCGTGAGGCTGGTGGGTCTCTTGTGCGGTGGCGGCTGCGACGGCTGCGTCGCGGACGGCTTCCCACTCGCATACGACACGGTCGCGGTCGCGCTGGGCGGCGATCCGGCCGCGGGCGCAGAGCGGGTCTCCGGGGCGGGCGGCGCGGCCGCAGGTGTCGGCGTGGCCGGGGCAGGTGCCGTCGTCGGTCTCGGTCACGGGGAGGGTGGCGTCGATCCGGACGAAGCGCGCTTCGTCCTGGCAGGTGGCGCACTGGGTGCGGGTGCGGACGGTGCAGGTGTAGTCGTCGAGGCCGGAGCGGAGCGGCCACCCGAGGTGCAGGGCGCACCGGGTCTCGCCGACCACGGCCAGGGTCGGGCAGAGACCGTCGTCGGCCTCGCAGCCTGGGTTCAGGTCGATCCCGCGCCGGACCTGGTCCTGCTGGCGCTCCAACTCGGCATACGGCATCGCGGTGGGCTTGGGGGCGTCGTCCCAGCGGCGCCCCTCCCCCGGTGCCGCACAGTCCGGGCCCGGAGTGGGAGCTCTCTATCCGCCTTCCTTCGGGTTGTAGTTGGCCTGTGCGTATTTGATTAGTGCGACACGGTCCGCATGCGCTTCCTCGCTCGTGTCAAATGTTCTCGGCCGAGCATTCTTTCCGAAGGGACGTCGCTCGTCCCACCGTCCCGCCATACCGCCGAAGCGGACGGTGTCCCCGCAGGTCAGCGGCTGAGACGTCCCACGAGGTCATTTCCGCAGCAGCCGTGGCCCCTCGCTGCCCGCCCCGCATTCTGATGTCGCAAGCCGGTGGCACGGCAGGTGCCGCCCCACGACCCAAGGGAAAGTATGCGACCGAACGCATTGACGAGGACCGTCATCAGCCTCACCGCCGCCGTCGGCCTCACCGCCGCAACGGTGGCGGGCGCGGGTACCAGCTTCGCGGCGTCCCCGCAGGCCGCCGAAACCGCGGCGAGCACCCAGGACGTCTCCGTCGCCGCGGTGAACAACCTCGGCCTGAGCAGCGCGCAGGCCAAGAACGTGCAGCGTGCGCTGAAGGCCCGCTGGGGCTACAACGACGCGATCGACGGGCATCTCGGCACCAACAGCTGGAAGGCGATGCAGCGCTTCCTCAAGAAGAAGTACGGCTACAAGGACAGCATCGACGGAATCGTCGGGCCCAACACGGTGACGGCGTTGCAGAGTTACCTCTACTACTTCGGATACAACGGACATCTCAACGGAATCGCCGGATCAGAGACCAGGGCAGCGTTCAAGAATATGTCCGGTTCCTGCCCCGACCACTGCCTGCCGTCTCCCTGAGCGAGAGCACGAACACGCCGCTGCCCGTCCCTCTCTCCCTCGCGGAGGAAGGGACGGGCAGCGTCCAGATGACGGCCAGGCGGCTGTCGATCGCCCGAGACCGGCGGACCGAAGCAACCGACCTCGTCGCCCGTCTCAGCGGATCCGTACGGCAGTCAGCGTGCCGTGACGGCCCGATCCGGCGAGCACTTCGACCACCAGCTCGGCATCGAACGCCGTGTACGTCTCGTCGCCCGCGCGCCCCTCCCCGTGGCCGGAGCGTCGGCGAGGACCGTGCCGACGCGGGCGGCCAGCGCGGCGTCCAGACCGGCCGACAGCTGCGGCTGGCTCTCCCCGGGCCGTGTCTGCTTCCGATCCCCGGGGCGGTCTGCCGGCGGTTTCCTCAGTCGAGGTCGGCGGGTCTACCGTCCGCGTCCCTGCCGGGGTGCGGGGGTGTTGTGCTGGCGGTGTGCGGCGGGGGCGGGCTGCTTCGGCGGTGCCGTGTCCGGGACCTCGGTGATGGAGCGTGAGCGGGTGGCTGTGGTGGAAACGCGGGGGCCGGTGGGCAGGGCCTGGTCGAGTGGTGTGGTGAGGGCGTGGTGGGCGGCCAGGAGCAGGCGGGCGGTGATGCCGGAGGGCGGGCCGGTACGCCAGGTGGCGGTGTCGGGTGCGATCCGGGCGAGGTGCGCGGCGAAGGGCATGTTCTGCTGGGCCATGCGGTGCATGCGGTGGGCGAGGACGGGCCACTGACGGGAGCTCACCAGGGCGCGGCATCCCGCTGGCAGCAGGGTCTCGTTGACCCTGCTGACCAGGGTGCGGTGAGCGTCGAGGGTGACGCCGAGCTGGTGAAGGGCGCGGGTCCGGTCGCCGAGGTCGAGGTCATGCAGGATGTTCAGGCCTTCGGTCAGCGGGCCCCAGACGTTCTTCGCGTCGGTGCTCACCGCCGGGGCGGCCCAGGGGTCGGGCTTCTGCGCCGTGCCGGGAGCGGCCGGCGCGGGCGCGGCGGGAACGGGAGCAGCGGCGGCGGGGCGATGGCCTGGTCGATGCCGAGGCCGGCTGCGTGGGCGTCGGTGAGGATGCGTGCAACGTCGACGCCCTGGTCGTGGAGGCGGCCCATGTGGGCGGCGGTATCGGGCCAGGCCGGGGAGGCGAGGATCGCGTCGCGGATGAGGCCTTCGGGGAGGGTCGTGCGCAGGAGGTCGGCCCAGCGGTCGGTGCCCTCGGCCTGGATGCGGGCGATGTTCTTGGCGACCGCGTGCTCGACCCCGGCGGCCATGCGGCCCAGGTTCGGGAGGAAGGCGGTCAGGTCGACGCCGCGCGCTGGAGCCCGGCGAGCTGACGGGCCATGACGGGCCAGTTCGCATCAGCCATCAGGTCGTGCAGGGCGCCCTCCGGCATCACCGCCCGCCTGCTCCTGGCCGTGGTGGTGCTCCTGGGAAGCGCGGCGGACCGCGTCGGCGATCGTGAGGAACAGCCGGACCGACATCGCCGCGGCCTGCGCCGCCTCGGACAACGCTTCGGAGAACGGCTCACCCGGCAGCTGGGCAGGTGCGGGGGTGGTCATGGTGGCGGGTCTCCTTCGTACGGTCAGCGCAAGCGCCCCGGGCCCGGGCCCGGGGGTGGTCCGGTGGGGGGTTGGGGCGGTACACCGGTAACGGGCGGGGGCGGAGCCGGGCCACGCTCGGCAGCAGGTGTCACCCGTACGGTGCGCGGAGAGGCCTGGGGCGCCGGGCGGGGTGTCGTCGTTCGCGGCGCCGTCGTGTGGCCGGTGGTGGTGATGGTGGTGGCTTCGCGGAGGAGGACTGCGGCCCGGGCGGCGGCTGTTGTCTGGGCGCGGTGGTGTTGTGCGCGGTGCCAGGCGGTCGCCGCCTCGATGGCTTCGGCGAGGACGAGCAGGAGGTTCAGGGCGGCGGGTGCGCCGCCGCGTGCCGTTCTGGGTGCGTGTTCCAGGGCGCGGGCGGCGGCCTTGAACCGGGTGCGGGCGGTGCCGTCGCGGGTGCGTGCGCCGGGGGCCAGGGAGGCATGCTCGTAGACGGCGGCCGCTGCGCGGACCTTGTTGCGTACGGCGGCGGGGGACGTCGCGGCGGCGATGGTGAGGAGGTCGCCCAGGGCGGTGGCGTCGCCCGCACCCTGCGTGCGTCCGGCGCGGGCCAGGAGGGCGGCTGCTTCGCGGATGCGGTGGTGTGCGCGGGTGATGTCCGGGGGGGGTGACGGCGGGTTCGTAGCGTTCGCGGATGCGGGGCAGGGAGAGGTCGTAGGCGAGGGTCCGGCCCGAGAACCAGACCGGCCGCGGGCCATGGTCGGCGCGACCGCGTACCCGTCGATGGTCCCGTTCTCGTCGTGGTGTTCGCGGACGCGGAGGCTGGCGTCGCGGAGCCGGTTCAGGAGATCGGTGGTGTCGGTGGGGGCGTTCCGGACCGAGACGTGCCACATGTGCTCGGCCGGGCGCGGTCCGCGCAGGGCGTCAACCGGGGCGTCCAGGTGCAGTCCGAGAGCGGACAGAGTCATGCGGTCGGGGGGCGCGCAGGGCATCGTCTCGTCCTCGCTGTCGATGGCCCGCAGTGTGTGTGGCATCGCGCGGGCCGCGTCGGCGATGATGAACGCGTCCCTCGCGTCCGTCTTCGCCTCGCCGGGGTAGAGGTCGGCGATCCGCCGCATCGTCAGACCATGCAGGTAGGCGACCGGGCAGCCTCTGTCCCGGGCGACCGCCAGCGGCAGAGCCCCGATCGAGGTCGGCTGGTCGACCACGACCAGCCGTGTCCCGTGCTTGGCTTGCAGCTTTGCGAACAGCTCGCGGAGCTTGGGCTCGGTGTCGGGCAGGCGCTTGTCGAAGGCTTTCTTCCCGGCCGGGGTGACGGCGGTGGCCTGGTGTTCGCTCTTGCCGCCGTCCAGGCTGGGGAAGACGTCGACGTCTCCGGTGTCGATCACGTGCAGGCCCCTCCATCACGCTTACGTCCGGCCTTGCCAGGGCACCGAGCTGCCACATCCACGTTACGGAGAACTCTTCCGGCTCGGGGGGAAGCCGTGCTCAAGCCCCTCATCAGCGGTCCGTCGGTGTCTCCGGATCCGGTGACCCACCCCCGGATCATGAACAACAAAGAGGGAAGTCATGCAGGACCTGAAGGCCGGAGGCCTCATTGCGGAAACCACGAAGAAGGTAACGGGGGGTGAGACCGAGCTGGTCCAGGGCGCTGGCCCGGTCTCCGGGGCCGAGGTCGCGGGATCCGTAGGCCTTCGGTCAGCGGAACCCTGGCGTTCTTCGCGTCGGTGCTCACCGCGGGAGCGGCCCACGAAGCGGGCCACGCCGGTCGTCCCTCAGCGCCCGTCTGTCCAGCAGTACCGCCGGACCTGCGCCTTCCGAAGCCTCAGCGGCGCCGGGCGGCCACATCCCCTTGCCCTGGCGTGCGGAGTCTGTACTCGGCCAGCAGGGGTGTCACCGGTTCCGGGATCGTGGATCTTTACCGCAGGGCATACGGATGATCTCGCTGACCTCTTGTATGTGGGCTTCCGGGCGAAGCTCGGCGGTGTTTCCTCGTCGGGTTGGAACCTCGGGCCTCGTCGGCCGTCCTCCCGGTGCGTCGGGCGCCACGAAGGCCGGCCCGGCGGTCGACTCCTGCACATCCATCCCTCGTCACCGCCGCCCAAAGCCCGTACCTCAGCGTTCTGCTGAGCGAACACCCTGGGGCTGCGGGAGGGGGCCGGGAACATGCTGCTGGAGCAAGCAGGTCCGAGCGGACCAGGGTGAGTTTGTGATCATGACGTGCACCTCGTCGGGGCGGTGCCACGCCTGGGGGTGCACCTGGTCGGGTGGGTCGGGTTGCGGCCGGGCGTGACGCGGGCCGGCCTGGTGACCGGCCGTGTGGCCCCGGGCGGGGGTACGTGTTCGTGCGTGCCCGCCCGGTTTCCGCTCCGCCGCCCCGGCGAGGGAAAAACCTTGGTGACCATCGGGCAGCTGCCCCTGCTCCATGCCCTGTGTGCCGGGCCACCCGAGCAGGCAGCCGGTGCTCTACCGCGGCGCCTTCAGGGACACGGCGGCCGCGGCGGTAGTTGGCCGTTGATCGTTGTCTGCGGTCCCGGACAGCCGATGGTGGCGGCAGCTGACGGTCGAGAGCGTCTGAGGGTTCGTACTGCCGGCCCCCCGGGACAGCGCGGGGCCGAATCGGGCGTGATCCGTGAAGGCGGGCGGGTTCGTATGCCCGGCCCGGGCACGGGGCGGAGGGGCGGATACCGGTACCAGGCCAGATACCGGTGTACCGGGTACCAGCGCCAGGGCAGGTGCCAGGGCAAGGCAGGTGCCCGGGCGGATGCCAGGGCAGGGCCGGTGTCAGGGCGGATGCCGGTGCATCCGGAGAGCCGGCCGGCGGGTCAGCCTGCCGGCCTCCCGGGGCGTGGTGCACCCTGGGGGCGCCCTGCGAAGGGCGGTGCGCCTTGCGGGGATGTACGGGGGTGCGTGGGCGGGAGGGCTCTACGGCGGCGCGGCTCTGCTGGGTCCCCGGGCCCGTGCCGTGGCCGACGGTGCGGTGACCGAGGCGAAGTGGTGGTGGGGTGCACGGGCCCGGGCTCAGCGTGGGCGGGATGTACCCGCAGGGCGACGTGGCGGGCCCAGGCGCAGTCGGGTGAGAACGGCCGGGCGGGCGAGGCCGGGCATGATCAAGGCCCACATGGCGCTGACCTGCTGGTGCAGAGCGTCACGCTCGGCAAGGGCGAGAGCGAGCAACTGCACGCCGCTGTAGCAGCCGACCAGTGTGCGGGCGGCCTCCCCGGGGTCGACGTGGTCCTGGAGCTCGTCGGCGTCCCGGGCGGACTCGAGAGCGGCGGTGACGGCCCCCAGCGACGCCGCGTAGCTGTCGGCGGTCTGGTACGGGCCCGGCTCGATCGACAGGCGTACAGCGGCCCGCAGGACGGGGTCCTCGAGGATACCGGCGGTGTAGTGGTGGCTGATGTCGATCAGAGCCTGGAGCCAGAGCTCGGGGACCGGTCCCGCCGCCATCTGCTCGGAAACCTGCTTGAAGTAGTCGTGCTGGTGAGACAGGATCGCGTCGCCGAGATCTTCCTTCGACGCGAAATGGTGGTAGAAACCCCGCGGGACATTCGCCAGGCGCTGGATCTCCGGAGTCGTCGCACCGGCGTAGCCTTCCCGGTCGAAAACGATTCCAGCGGCCTCGACGATCCGCTGAACGGTCCGCTCACCGCGTTCCTGCATCGTCGTCATGCCTCCCTGAACCGCGTCCGACGCTACCCGAGGCCCTGACACCACGCCTGTCCTGAAACACCCCCCAACCCCAAACACCCGAAAGGGCACCCCGGGGGGCACCCCGCCCAAGGCACCAAAAACACCCCGACTCCAGGCACCAGAAACAACCCCGCCCAGGCACCGGAAACACCCCCGACCGGGCAGGACACTTCCACCATGCCGGGCACGGAAAGACACCCCCACCCCCACCCAAGGCACACGACGAGAAACACCCCACCGGTGCCGAGCAACCCCACACCAACACTCCTCGACACCACCCGCCACCCATGCCACCCATGCCACCCATGCCAGACAAGACGAAGGACAAGCCAGGGCGTGGGCCAGTGGCCAGAGCCAGGGCGAAGGCCCAAGGGCTCCCCCTACCGCCACATCAACCACCACGTCCTGCCCTACAGGACATTGAAAGCCAGAGCCCCAAAAACATCGCGGGCCTTACTGTCGTCCGCAAAGAGCGGGCGCACAGACCTGCAGCTCGCCTCCGCCAACACCCGCCACAGAGGACCGGTAAAGGACCACAGCGTCACATCGCGTTCGGCCAGCCACTCCAGCCCCTGATCCGGCGCGAAGGCACGGCTGTGATCATGTCTGGCATGGAGGCCTACAGACAGGTCTCCATGCCCGGTCATCACCAACACCGCCACGAGCCCCCCCTACGAAAACGAACACGCCACACCCGGAATACCACGCACGAAAACCGGTTCACCCTCGCAAAGCCGCAACACAACCACCAACACCAGCACGGGCACCGCGACAAGACACCCCGAACAAAAAAAGGGGACAGAAACCCCGCCAGTCACCCAATCGTGCGCAGTACCAGTCGCACGACCCCCATGACGCCCCGCCCGATCCACCCGAGCAGTCCCGTCTCCGCGGCCAGTTCGGCGGCGTCCATGGCCGTCTCTCCCCGGTCCGACGATCCGGAACGGCACCGGGAACAAGTACGGGGCCAACGTCGTTTCTGCGCACCGCACTTCTTGCACATCGCCATGCCATCGATTCTTCCTGCTGCCGCCCCCAGAACGCTAATCGAACACGCAACCGGAAAGTGCGCACGCCTTCCGCCCCTCCACCCAACCAGCGAAAGCATCGGCACCCGGTGACGGTGCCGGTGCGGCAAACACGGCCGGCCGGATCGCCTGCGGCCCACCAGTGCAGGAACCGACACCGCCCGCAAGGCCCCGTTCACCACACCGAGCGCAGCAAAAGCCGCCACCGCCGACCAGTGCCGCAACCCGGTGAAGCCGGATCGTCCCGGCCGGTACCCTTCCCGGATGACCGAGCACACCGAGCCGGGGGGACGGCGGCCCGCGAATGACGGGCCGAAGGCTGCCGGCCGTAACCGGGCCGCCCTGGTCGCCGCTGCCCGGGAGGTCTTCGCGGAGCACGGGCTGGAGGCTCCGCTGTCCGCCATAGCGCGCAGGGCCGGGGTCGGGCAGGGCGTTCTCTATCGGCATTTCCCCGACCGGACCGCTGCGGTGAGCGCGGTTCTCGAGGAGAACGTGCGGCAGATCGAGCAGGCCGCCGAGGCCGAGAGCGCGACCTTCCCCTCGGTGCTCGGCGTACTGACCTGGCATCTCGCGGAATCTGCCGCTTTCATCGGCCTCCTCCACGCCGACCGGGCGGGCAGTCGCTCCGGGATTCGCGTGCACGCCCTGAGCCTGTCCGGGCGTGTCGAGCACGCACTGCGCAAGCATCTGCCCCCCGGTCATCGGCTGGGGGTGGCGGACGGCCTCGCGCTCTCGGTCGCCATGGTCTCCGCCGCCGCCACCGGCCCCACCCGCGAAGAACGCGAGCACCGGGCGCTGGCCGCCTGGCGGTTGCTCGGTGTGGAGGTGGGGCCGGTACAGGCCTTCGGCGGTTGAGCTGCGAGGCGTGTGTCGGTGTCAGCCGCCGTTGGACTGCCGGATGCCCTCCGCGAGGGCGTCGAAGGTGTACAGGTAGCCTCCCGCGGGGCCGCTGACGGTCATGTAGGCCTTCGTCCCGCCGGGCGTGATGGCCACGTTCGTCGCCGATTCCAGACCCTCCGCGCGGGAAGGGACCTCGACGGTCGCCAGCCGCTCACCGTGCCGGTCGTACACGGCCATGGCCGCCCGCCCGTGCAGTCCCTGGTAGAGGTTGCCGTCCGCGTCGACGGCGATCGAGTCGGTCTGAGCGATCCCGGCGTCCACGCGGATCGCGGTGTGCCGGGAGAGTACTGCGCCTCTTTCGTCGAGGCGCAGGTAGGAGATCCGGTTCTCGGTGAGTTCGCTGAACCACAGCCCTCGGTGGTCCGCGTCGAACGAGATCCCGTTCGGTGCGGCCAGGTTCTCGGCCAGGACCGTGGCCTGTCCGCCCTCGCGGCCGATCCGCACCACACGGCCCAGAGTCTTGCCCTCGGACAGGCCCCGTGAGTCGCTGACGTACAGATTGCCCTCCTGGTCGAAGGCGATGTCGTCGGGGTTCATCGGCGCTCCGTCGATCTCGCCCGAGAAGAAGGTCCGCAGGTCGCCGCCTCCGGGGGCCAGGCTCACGACCTCGCCGTGCGCGAAGTCGCTGAGGTAGAGCCGCTGGTCGTACGGGCTGAACTGGGCCGAGGTATATGCCCCTTTGCCGTCGGTGTGGACCGCCCGGGACGTCTTCCTCGTGACGTCGACGCGGATGACCTTGGGCTTGCCCTCGGGTGCGGTGACATCGACGACGTACAGGCCGCCGTCCTTGCCGAACACCGGACCCTCCAGCAAGGTCATGCCCGTCTCGGTGTGCGTCCGGGTCAGCTGCATCAGTTTCTGCGCCCGGATCGTCCGCCCGTCCGCGGAGGCCGTTGTTCGTTCTGCTTCCGGGGCCGCGGGCTTGGTGCCGCATCCCGTCAGGAGCAGGGCGCCGATCGTGGCCAGCACGGTAAGACGCCGGGCCGGTGTTCGCTGCATAGCAGGTCGCTCTTCCTGTCCACGGTGCGGATTCCCGGGGGCGGCGTGCGTATGGACGTCTCTGCCCTTGGCTTGATGTCGTCGCTGCCACCGAACCGCAACCGGACAGTGTTGTCCGGTAGTTGCTACGGTAGCGGACCGGTCGCCCACCGGGACCGACCCCGACCACCGGAACGAGGCCCCCGCATGACGAACCCTCACCTACCGGCCCCCCACGAGCCGGCCGCACTGCGCGAGCGCTACCGCTACGAGCGCGAGCGGCGCGTCCGGCTCGACGGCGCCGCCCAATACCGGGACGCCGACGCCGAGTTCGGCTACTACGCCGCCGATCCCTACATCAAGGAGCCCCGCAGGCGCGGCCCTTGCCACGACACCGTCGACGTCGCCGTCATAGGCGGCGGCTTCGGCGGCATCCTCACCGGGGCGCACCTGCGTCAACAAGGCGTGGAGCGTGTGCGGTTCGTCGAGAAGGGCGGCGACTTCGGGGGCACCTGGTACTGGAACCGCTACCCGGGTGTCCACTGCGACGTCGAGTCCCACGTGTATCTGCCGATGCTCGACGAAACCGGCTACGTACCGGAGTGGAAATACGCCCCCGGAGACGAGATCCGCCGCCACGCCGTACGGATCGCGGACACCTTCGGGCTCTACACCGACACCCTGTTCTCCACCGGCGTCACGTCGCTGACCTGGGAGGAGACGTCCGGGACATGGATCGTGGCCACCGACCGCGGTGATGCCTTCCGGGCCACCTACGTCGTCAACGCCACCGGTACCCTCACCGACCCGAAACTCCCCGGGATCCCCGGCATCGAGAAGTTCACCGGCCACACCTTCCACACCTCACGGTGGGACTACGCCTACACCGGCGGCACCCCGCAGGGCGGCATGACCCGCCTCGCGGACAAGCGGGTGGGCATCGTCGGCACCGGGGCCACCGGCATCCAGGTCATCCCGATGCTGGCCCAGGACGCCGCCCACCTCTACGTGTTCCAGCGCACACCCTCCACCGTGGACGTACGCGCCAACCGCCGCACCACCGCCCAGGACGTCGGCGCCGACCACGACGGCTGGGCCCGCGGGCGACGGGAGAACTACCTCCGCATCGTCTCCGGCGAGAACACCGACCACGACCTCGTCGCCGACCGGTGGACCGCATCGGCGGGCCTGCTGGAAAAACTCCTGCCCAGCTTCCGCCGGCACGGCGACCGGGCAGCCTTCGAAGCCGCCTACGAGGCCGCCGACGCCGCCAAGATGAACGAGCTGCGCACCCGCGTCGAGCAGAGCGTCACGGACCCGGAGACGGCGGAGAAGCTCAAGCCCTGGTACCGCTACGCCTGCAAACGCCCCACCTTCTCCGACCTCTACTACCCCGCGTTCAACCGCGACAACGTCACCCTCGTCGACACCGCGGACACCCACGGCATCGAGTACATCACCGAACACGGCGTCACTGTCGGCGCGGCCACCTACGAACTCGACTGCCTGATCTTCGCCACCGGGTTCAACGTCGGAACCTCCGCCATCAGCACCGGCAAGCTCCCCGTACACGGCCGCGGCGGCACCCAGCTGCTCCACGCCTGGGCACGACGGGGCCCGCGCACCCTCCACGGCTTCACCAGCAACGGCTTCCCCAACCTCATACACCTGGGCGCCCTCCAGAACGCCAGCAGCGTCAACTTCACCCACATCCTGGACGAACAGGCCCGCCACGCCGCCGCCCTCATCGCAGCCGCCGAGGACGCCGCTGCCCTCATCGAACCCACACCCGAGGCCGAGGACGCCTGGACCGCCGTCCTGGCCGCGGACGCACCCGACCACGAGTGGTTCCACGCCGAGTGCACCCCCGGCTACTACAACCGTGAAGGCCGCGGCCGGCCGAACGGCCCCTTCGCCTACCCCCACAGCGCCGTCGCCTTCCACGCACTCCTCGCCCGCTGGCGCGCCGAATCCATCCAGGAAATCCTCCGGGACCGGACCGGCCACCCCAGCTGACGCGCCGTACCCGGCGCGGCCCGGGCCTGCGCGGAGCAGGGCCGGGTCACGCCGGGCCCGCCGGCCCGTCAGGGCAGGATCTCGACGTACCCGTCCCTGCCGTGCACGCGGATCCGCTGCCCGTCCCGGATCAGCACGGTCGCCCGCTCCACCCCCACCACAGCCGGCAGGCCGTACTCCCGGGCGATGACCGCACCATGGGTCATCAGGCCTCCCACCTCCGTCACCAGACCCGCGATGCCGACGAACAGCGGTGACCAGCTCGGATCCGTGAAAGCCGTGACCAGGATGTCGCCCGCCTCGAGATCGGCCCGCGCCATGTCCAGGACGACGCGGGCCCTTCCCTCGACCGTCCCCGCCGACACCGCCAGCCCGGTCAGCGCCCCCGCCGGCACATCGTCACGCCGGTACACCCCGGTGAAGACCTCACCCTCCGATGTGAGCACCCGCGGCGGCGTCAGGGCGTGGTACGAACGGAACGCCTCCTTGCGCTGTGCCACGAGGCCGGCATCCGCCCGGTTCGTGCGCACGGCGTCGTGGAACTCCTGGAACGTCAGGTGGAAGACGTCCTCCGTCTCCCTCAGCACCCCTGCCCGCACCAGGCGTTCGGCCTCCGCCAGCAGGGCTCGCTTGTAGACGAAATAGCGGCTGACGATCCCGTACTTCGGATACTCCCGGTACCCGATGAACGTCCTGACCCGGTCGATCATCCGCCGCGTCTCATCGGCCTTCGCCTCCCCGCCCGGCAGGGCCCGCAGGCGCGACAGCACTTCCTGTTCCTTCCGGCGCGCCTTCTCCCGGCCCTCCTCGAAACGCCGGACCGCCGCACCCGCCTCGAAATTCCGCACATGGTCGAGGATCACCGGCACCAGCGTGACGGGCCGCTCATGCCAACGCGGCCTGGTGATATCGATCTCGCCCACGCAGCGCATGCCGTACCGGTCGAGATAGCCGACGATCGCCTCGCGCGCCTCGGCCCCGCCCGGGAGCTTCTCCATCTCGTCCAGGAAATTCCCGTTCCCCGCATCCCCGGCACCGCCCGCATCCCCGGTGCCCGCGGTGTCCGCGGTGTCCGCGGTGTCCGCGGTGTCCGCGGTGTCCGCGGTGTCCGCGGTGTCCCGCAGGAACGCCACCACCTCCGGCCACGGGCGGATCACATCCGCGACGTCGAGCAGGTCCAGTCCCATCTCCGACGTGATGTTGTCCGGCGCGGACAGTGTCAGCGTGTCCGCCGCGTTCTTCTCGCCCAGCCACTCCCCCAGTTTGTCGTTCAGCCACCACGTGGCCTCCATCCCCGCCATGATCACCCGCATGCTCAGCGGATCGCTCAGCACGCGCTTGTGCTCCTCGAAAGCCTCCAGCAGAAACGCGAACAGCGCCGGTCCGCTCTTCGTCCGGATGTCCCGCTCCAGGGCCTCGACCGACGCCCGGCTGCGCTCGATCAGCGCGGTGACGACGGCCGGATCGGTCGCGATCGGCGCGGGCGGCGCACCGGCGGACGGCGGCCTGCCGGGAGTCGTGTCCGGGAGCGACGGGACGAAGTCGCCGCGGTCGATCACGGTCTCCAGGGCATCCCTGATCAGCGGGTCACCCTTCCCCATCGCGTCGAGGAGACCGTCGCGGGTCGCGGGCGAGGCCAGCCGTTCGGTGACGTCGACGAACAGCCTCCCGCCCGCCTCCAGCATCGGGACCAGAGCCGTCAGCTGCCACATCGAGTACCCGAGAGGCCTCATCGGGTCGGTCATCATCTGCCCGTGGCCCACCGAGACGTAGACGTGGTTCTCCTCGTCGCCGTTCTCGGGCACGGGGAAGAGCGTGGTGATCGGCCGGCTCTGAACGATCCGGAAGCCGTCCTGCACCAGACACCACTCGATGTCCTGCGGAGAGCCGAAATACGCTTCGATCCGCCGCCCCAGCCGCACCAACTCCACCGCCTGCTCATCCGCCAGTGCCGGCCGCTCCTGCTCCCCCGCATCGACCGCCACCTCCCGCGTACCACCACCCGGCTCAGGGCGAACCGCCCGCCGCTTGGCGGCAATCGCCTTGGCCACCACCGCGTCGTTCCGCACGGTGAAGACATCCGGGTTCACCAGACCCGACACCAAGGCCTCGCCCAGACCGAAGCCCGCCTCCACCGTCGCGACCTTCCGGTTCCCCGTGACGGGATCGGCCGTGAACAGGATGCCCGACGCCCGCGGAAAGACCATTCGCTGCACGACCACCGCCATACGGACCGCGCGGTGGTCGATTCCGTTGCGCTGCCGGTAGACCACCGCCCGCTCGGTGAACAGCGACGCCCAGCAATGGCTGATACGGCGCAGGACCTCCGACGGCCCGACCACATTCAGGTACGTGTCCTGCTGTCCGGCGAACGAAGCGGTCGGCGAATCCTCCGCCGTCGCACTGGACCGCACCGCATAGGCGGCCTGCGCGCCGGGGCCGGCGGGACCGCCGAGGCTGTCGGCACCGGTGAGACCGTCGATACCGGCGAGCGCGCCGGTGATCTCCGCCGCGATGTCGTCGGGGAGCGCGGTCTCCTCGATCGTGCTCCGGATCCGCGCGCTGAGCGTACGGATCGCCTCCCGGTCCTCCGGGTCCACCCGCGACAACTCATCGAGCAGGCCGTCGAGCGTGGGAGCTTGCGCCATCACCCGCCGGAAGGCATCCGTCGTCACACAGACGCCACCCGGCACATGGGCGCCCTCGATCCTCGACAGGCCGCCCAGATGTGCGCCCTTGCCGCCGACGACCGCGACCTGCGTCTCGTCGACCTCCCGCAGATCCACCACGTACCGCCCGGTCATCGCGACGCCTCCGGGGTGGCCGTCATCCGTCGCGCCGCGGCGGCCGGTCGGATCACCGGTGTCGCGCTCTCCGTCACGCTTCTCTTCGGGCACGTTCTCATCCCTGGTCGTCTTCCTTCCGGCGAGTCCTGCGGCCGACACACCCGGGCAGGCTGGGCCTACCCCCGCAGCCGCACGACCGGTCCCACCCCTGATTCGACGTCACCGCAGCCCCGGTTCGCCGACAACAACACGCGTACGTCGTCGCCCTCGATTCCGCAGGCAGCAGCGGTCGGCCGCCGATTCTGCGCCATCCCCCGGGCCTTGCCGCAAGCCCCCCGGTGAGCTATAAGTTGAGAGTGGCAAGGAGAGAGTTTCCCTCCTTGCCTTTGTCGTGTGTGCGACTCCCGTGCGAACCGGCCTCTTCAGGGTGATGCCGCGGGGTCATTCCTCCGCGTCGCGCACCAGCAGCGCGACCTGCACCCGGTTCTGGACCGCCAGCTTGGAGAACAGGCTGCCGGTGTGCGCCTTGACCGTCGCGACGCTGATGTGGAGCCTCTCCGCGATCTCCGGGTTCCCCAGCCCGTCCGCGATCGCCCCGGCCGTCTCGCGTTCCCGCTCGGTCAGTGCCGACAGCCGGTCCCGCGCGGCCCGACGGGACGCGTCACGCGTGTGGGAGGACTGCGGACCGGTGGCCGCGGCGATCACCCGTGCCGTGGCGGCCGGGGACAGCACGGGATTGCCGTCCGCGACGGTCCGCACCGCGTCGAGGATCCGCGACGGCTGGGTGTCCTTCAGGACGAACCCGAGGGCTCCGGCCCGTAGCGCGCCGAGCACCAGGTCGTCGGAGTCGAAGGTCGTCAGCATCAGCACCCGGGGCGGCACCGGCCGGGTGAGGAGCTCACGGGTCGCGCTGAGACCGTCGAGGACCGGCATCCGTACGTCCATCAGCACGACGTCCGGCCGCTGCTCGTCCACCACCGTGATCGCGGCCCTCCCGTCGGCCGCCTCGGCGACGACGGTCAGATCCGGCTCACCGTCGATGACCAGCCGCAACGCCATCCGCACCAATTGGTCGTCGTCGACGATGACGACGCGTACCGGTTCCCGCTGCTCGCTGTCCACTCAGGTTCTCTTTTCATGGGTGGGGGCCGGCCAGGGCAGCCGCACGGTGAGGACGTACCCGTGGTCGGGTGTGGGGCAGTGGTGGAGGGTTCCACCCGCGAGGTCGACGCGTTCGGTGAGGCCGAGCAGTCCGAATCCCGACGCCGGTGGCCGCTGAGCGGGTCTGTCGGTGGCCGGGGAGTTGCGGACGCTGACGCCGAGGCCGTCGCCCGAGCGGCCCTCGACAGCGATGTGGACGCGTGCGCCCGGAGCGTGTTTGGCGGCGTTGGTCAGTCCTTCCTGGACCACCCGGTAGCAGGTCCGGCCCACGACGTCGGCCGGTGTTCCCGTCACGGTGGTGGTCAGCGTGACGTCCAGGCCCGACGCGCGGGCATCGGCCACCAGGTCGGGGATGCGGTCGAGGGAGGGCTGCGGTGGTTCGGGGTGGCCCGGGTCCGCCCGGAGCACGCCGAGGACGTCCCGCAGCTCTTCCAGAGCCTGGTGGGAGCCCTCGGCGATGCCGCGGACCAGCAGCCGGTTCTCCTCGGCCCTGAGGTCGCCGCGGTGGTCCAGCACTCCGGCCTGCATGGCGACCAGGGAGATGCGGTGCGCGAGTACGTCGTGCATCTCGCGGGCGATCCGGTTGCGCTCCAGGACCCGTGCCTGTGCCGCTCGTGCCGCCTGTTCCCGTTCCGCGCTCTCCGCGCGGTCCCGCAGTGACCGCACCTCGACGCGTCGCGCGCCGATGGCCATGCCCACGGCCACCGCGATGCCGGCGGTCAGGGCCGGCAGCGCGAGTTGGAACCAGAACGTGCCGGGCGGGTTCTGGACCGGGTAGAACCCGCCCACGAACTGCGTCGCGGTGACATAGGCCAGGACGACCGCCCCGATCTCCACGGGCCGACGGCGGGTGGAGATCGAGCCCAGGGCCAGTAGGGCGGCGCCGGTGGCGAGCGCCGACGCGGTCGAGGCGATCGTGACCGTCATGGCGACGGCCAGCGGGAACCGCCGCCGCCACGGCAACACGGTCAGGCAGGCGAGGGCCACCAGCGGATCACCGATGCGGAACCAGGGGTCCGGTCCGACGCCCTGGTTGTGCAGCAGCACGCCGATGTAGAGCCAGATCGGCACACTCAGCACCGCGGCCGCCGCCAGCCGCCAGGTCTGCTGCCACCATCCGAGCCGTGGCGCGCCGTCCGTGTTCACCCGTTCAGTATCGCGAAGCCGCGGGGCCGGGGAGTCAGCCCCAGGGCGGATGCGTCTTCGACCGGAGTCGTACGAACGCCTCGCCACTGGTCGGTCCCGCTCCGGGCCGCGGGGCCGATGTGCCCGGTTCCGCCGCACGGACAGACTCGTCCCCGTACCGAGACGACCGGACGTGGGACGGAGGGGCGCGATGCGTGAGCGTGGTCTGGTGGCGCTCGAGGCGGCCGGGATGGCGGTGACGGCCCTGGCGTCCCAGGCGGTGATCCGTGGCCTGCTCGACCGCGACACCGCGTTGCTGTGGGGTCTCCTCGGCCGGGTCTCCGGCGGCTCTGCCGGTCCGATGGTGCTCCTCGGGCTCGTCGCGCTGCTCTCGGTGGCGGTCGGTGGCTGGGCGCACATCCGCCGGGAGTCCGCCGTCGAGCGGGCCGGAGGGTACGGGACGGTCTGCGGCCGGGAGGCGGTCCGAACCGGTGCGGAACAGCGGGCCCGGTCGTCCGTGCCGCCGAGACGGTGACGCGGAGGTCAGGGCCGGAGAGCGGTGGCCGCCTTCACGGCCGCGTAACCGTCACTGCCTTCACGCAGTCAGCGGCGGGCGCTGTGAGCCCGCATTTTCCGGCGCCCTGTGCGCCCTTTTCCAGGAGGACATCTGATGCGTAAATCCTTGTCGCTGGCGCTCGCCGCCGGCGCGGTGGCGGTGGCGGCCGCGATGCCGGGGGCGTCGGCGGCGGCTCCGGGTACCGCGGGGGCGGGTTCGGACACCGTGCGGTGGGGCCCGTGTCCCGAGGACGTCGCCGCGCCCCGTCTGGAGTGCTCGACGCTCGACGTCCCGCTGGACTACCGGCGCCCGGACGGCCGCCGGATCGAGATCGCGATCTCCCGGCTGGCGAGCGAGAACCCGTCGAAGCGCCGTGGTGTGCTGCTGACCGATCCGGGCGGTCCCGGGGGTTCGGGGCTCGGCTATCCGGCCGTTCTCGCCGCGTCGGGTCTGCCCCAGGAGGTGCTGGACTCCTACGATGTGATCGGCTTCGATCCCCGTGGTGTCGGTCGCAGCTCTCCGGTGACCTGCCATCTGACGCAGGAGCAGCAATACCGCGGCAATTTCGCTCCGTACGCGCACACCGCGGCCGACGTCGCGCGGGAAGCGGGCTACGCGCGGACCGTCGCACGGCAGTGCGCCACGTCGCGGACGGCGTGGATGCTGCCGCACATCACCACCGCGAACACCGCGCGCGACATGGACCGGATCAGGGTGGCGCTCGGAGAACGGAAGATTTCCTACCTCGGCCATTCGTACGGCACGTACCTCGGTGCGGTGTATACGACGATGTTCCCGAGGCGCGGCGACCGGGTCGTGCTCGACAGCAATCTGGGTCCCGGCGGTTACGACGTCACGGCCATGCGGTTGTTCGCCCGGGGGCTGAAAGACCGGTTCCCGGACTTCGCGGAGTTCGCGGCCGCGCGCCCCGAGTACGGTCTGGGCAGCACGCCGGAGCAGGTGACCGCGAAGTTCTTCGACCTCGCGAAGCGGCTGGAGCGGAAGCCCGTCCGAGGTGTCGACGGGACGGCGTTCCGCGGGGCCACGTTCGAACATCTCTACACGGATGCCCTGATGCCGCACCTGGCGGAACTCTGGCAGGCGCTCGACACGGACCGGCCGTTGCCGCCCTCCTTGCCCCTGCCGGCGAATCTGGAGAACCTCATGGCGGCGCGCTTCTATGTGATCTGCGGTGATGCGCGCTGGCCGGGGACGGTTCGGGAGTACCAGCGCAATGCGGCCGTCGACCGGGTGCGGTATCCGATGCTCGGTGGCTCCACGGCGAGCATCGGTCCGTGCGCGTTCTGGCCGACCGGTCAGGTCGAGCCGCCGGTGCCGATCGGTGACCGGGGGCCGTCGAACGTGCTCATGGTGCAGAACGAGCGCGACCCGGGGACGCCGCTGGCAGGCGCCCGGGAGCTGCGGCGGGCGTTCGGCCAGCGGGCCGTGATGGTGACGGCCGATCAGGGCGGGCACGGTGTCTATCCGTTCGATGACAACGTCTGCGCGAACGGCGCGGTGACGAGGTTCCTGATGACTGGTCAGCGGCCGTCTCGGGACCTCGACTGTGCGGCGGAACCGGGCGCGTAGAGGGGTGCGTGGGCGTCCGGCGGTTGCTGACTGACCGCCAGATGCCCCGTACATCAAGGGGTTTGAGCACTTTTCATTATCACCGGCAAACTTTGAACACTGTGGTGACGAAGTATGGACGCCGCCGGTAGAAGCCTCCTACTGTTCTCGGCGCAGCCACCGGAGCCCTTGTCCGGAGCATGCGCTGCCCCACCGCACGAGCCGAACGTTCACCCCCGGGCGCCGGGTGGCCCCACCCACCGCCGCGACGTGCCCCTCGCCGCGAGGGGCCAGGAGGAAGAATGCATCCACGGCCGCTCCACCGTTGCCGCAGACATCTCACCGGTCTGCTGGTCTCCGCGTTCCTCGTCGGCGCCTTCTCCGCCGTGCCGGCCACGGCCGCGCCGGCGCCGCGGGACGAACTCCCGCCGCAGGAGCCGGGCGTCACCCTGCGCGTCTTCGATGTGCAGGTCCCCCTCAGCGAACTGTGCGACATCAAGGCCGGGCAGACGCCGAACGTCGACAAGCTGATGCCCGAGATCGACTGGAGCTCGCCGGACGACTTCGGCTTCGGCGACCACTTCGTCTCCCAGGTCACGGCCAACCTCACCGTTCCCGAGGGTGGGGCGTACGCCTTCCGGCTGACCAGCGACGACGGTTCGCGGCTGCGGATCGACGACTCCACCGTCATCGACCACGACGGGCTGCACGGCGCGGACCCCAAGGACGGCTCCGTCGAATTGACGGAGGGTCACCATGCGCTGAGGATCGACCACTTCGACCGTACGGGCGGCCAGCAGGTCACCTTGGAGTGGAAGCCGCCCGGCGCCGGGGACTTCGCCGTCGTGCCGAACTCCGTGCTGAGCACCGACGCCGATGTCGTACGGGTGACGGCGCCGGGCCGCAAGGAGTGCGAGGGCGCTCTCGACTCCCCCGGCGACGGGCTGCCCCTGACCGAGGTGCACCCGGACTACGCGCTCACCGATCTGCGCCCCGCGGGCTTCGAGCCGCAGGTCACCGCGATGGACTGGCTGCCCGACGGCCGGCTCGCCGTGACCACCTGGGGCGGCACGGACAACGAGACCGGAGAGGTCTATCTCCTCGACGGCGTCCAGGGCGAGACCGGTCCCGGCAGTGTGACGGCGAAGAAGGTGGCCGAGGGTCTCAAGGAGCCCATGGGCATCAAGGCCGTCGACGGCAAGCTGTACGTCTCCCAGAAGCACGAACTCACCGAGCTGACCGACTCCGACGGCGACGATGTGACCGATGCGCGGCGGACGGTCGCGACGTGGCCGTACGGCGGGAACTTCCACGAGTTCGCCTTCGGCCTGCTCTACCGGGACGGGTACTTCTATCTGAACCTGTCCGTGGCGATCAACCTGGGCGGGGCGACGACGGATCCGCAGCCGGCGCCGAACCGCGGATCGACCATCAAGGTGAACAAGGAGACCGGCGAGGTCGACTACATCGCCGGTGGCCTGCGTACCCCCAACGGCATCGGCTGGGGGCCCGAGGGCGACATGTTCGTGCTCGACAACCAGGGCGGCTGGCTGCCCTCCTCGAAGCTTCTCCACATCAAGCAGGACAGGTTCTTCAACCACTACACCAACCCGGCGGGCCCGTTCGACGCGCAGCCGGTCACCAAGCCGGTGCTGTGGTTGCCGCAGAACGAGATAGCCAACTCCCCCAGTACGCCACTGCAGTTGACTGAGGGCCGGTTCGCCGGGCAGATGCTGTTCGGTGACGTCACGTACGGCGGGATCCAGCGCGCGTATCTGGAGAAGGTCGACGGCGAGTACCAGGGCGCGGTCTTCCGCTTCACCCAGGGCCTGGAGGCGGGCGTCAACCGGATCAGCATGGGCCCGGACGGCGCGATCTACGCCGGCGGGCTGGGCGCGGGCGGCAACTGGGGCCAGGAGGGCAAGCTGACCTACGGGCTCCAGAAGCTCTCCCCCAGCGGTGACAAGGCCTTCGACATCCTGGCCATGCGCGCGAAGCCCGGCGGTTTCGAGCTGGAGTACACCGAGCCGCTCTCCGAGGCGACGGCCGCGAAGCTCGCCGAGAGCTATCGGGTCGATCAGTGGACGTACGCCCCCACGCCGCAGTACGGCGGGCCCAAGATCGACGAGGAGTCGCTCGCCGTCAGTGCGGCCACACTCTCCGAGGACGGCAAGAAGGTCACGCTGACCATCCCGGGCCTCAAGGCGAACCGCGTGGTCCACGTCCGCTCGCCGCGCCCCTTCAGCTCCGCCGGCGGTACGGAGCTGTGGAGCACCGAGGCCTGGTACACGCTCAACTCGCTGCCGGGCGACCAGCCTCCGGCCACCCAGTACGAGGCCGAGGAGGGCACCCTCACCGGAGGCGCGGGCGTCGACACCGAGCACGCGGGCTACTCCGGCGGCGGTTTCGTCGACAACTTCGGCGAGGAGGGTGCGGCGGTCACCTTCGATGTGGAGGCCGGTGAGGCGGGTCCGTACGACGTGGGTCTGCGCTACTCCAACGGGCCGGACCCGGCTCCCGGCACCAAGACGGTGAGCGTCCACGTCAACGGCGAGAAGGTGCGGCAGACCGAGCTGCTGTCCACCACCGACTGGAAGACCTGGTCGACGGGGACCGAGCAACTGGAGCTGCGCGAGGGCCGCAACACGATCACGTACGCGTACGACAGTGGCGACACCGGTCATGTGAACCTGGACATGATCACCGTTCATCCGAAGGGCGCCCGTGTCCAGCTCTTCGACGGCACGGACCAGGCGGCCTGGCAGCATCCGGACGGCCGTACGCCCGAATGGCCGGTGAGCGATGGGGAGATGGAGATATCCGGCGGGGACCTGCGGACCAAGCAGGGCTTCCAGGACTTCCGTGCGCATGTCGAGTTCTGGCTGCCGAATCTCCCGCCGGACGTGACCGGCCAGGACCGCGCCAACAGCGGCGTGTATCTGCAGGAGCGTTACGAGGTGCAGATCCTGGACTCGTACGGTGACACCACGCTCGCCGACAACGAGGCCGGGGCGATCTACACCAAGAAGGCTCCGGACGTGAACGCCGCGACGGCGCCGGAGACCTGGCAGACGTACGACATCACCTTCCGCGCCGCCCGCTACGACGCCGCGGGCAACAAGACGGAGGACGCCCGGATCTCCGTCGTGTGGAACGGCGTCACCGTCCACGACGACGTGGCGGTCGACGGTCCGACCGGCGGCGGGGCGGCCGAGGGTCCGACGGCCGGGGCGATCAAGCTCCAGGACCACGGAAGCAAGATCCGCTACCGCAATGTGTGGGTCGAGCCGCTCGGCTAGACCGGTCCGACGCGGGGTTCCGGGGCGACAACGGCTTGCTGTCGCCCCGGAGCCGTTCGCGCCGCGTGCCGCCCGGGTCTGACGGCGGATCCGTGGGCGGCAGACCTGTGGGCGGTGGGGCCGTGGACGGTGGACCCGTCGGCGGTGGAGCCGTGCGCGGTTCGGGTCCGTCGCTATCGTGCTCCCGTGAATCCCACCGCGCGGTGTCCGCTGTTGTTCCTCGACGTCGACGGGCCTCTCATCCCCTTCGGCGCGTCGGCCCACCCGTACCCGACCTACGAGGCGGGCCCCGAGAGCCCGGGCACCGGCGCGAACCCCCTCCTGAACAGGATCGATCCCCGGCACGGACCACGACTCGGGGCGCTGCCCTGCGAACTCGTCTGGGCGACGACATGGATGGAGGACGCGAACACCTGGATCGCCCCGCGTATCGGCCTGCCTCCGTTGGAGGTCGTCCGGTGGCCGGAGCCCTCCGAAGGGGACGGCTCCCGCGGCAACGGCGAGGAGGATGAGGACGAGAGGAACGGGCTGCACTGGAAGACCCGGGTCCTCGTGGCCCGAGCCGCGGGCCGCCCCTTCGTCTGGGTCGACGACGAGATCACCGGCACCGACCGGGTCTGGGTCTCCGCCCACCACCCGGGCCCCGCGCTGCTTCACCGGGTGGATCCCCGGTGGGGCCTGACGGACAGCGACTACGCGGCCATCGACGCCTGGCTGCGGCGCGGGCACGATGGCTTTCGGTGAGTCGTAGCGGACTCCTGCCCGGCGGCCGACGCCCCGGCAGGTGGGTGGCGTTCTTGCGGTGACGGCTCGTCAGGCCGCGCTTCTCCGGCAGGAGACGACGACCAGGAAGGGCCACAGCGCCTGGACGAACGTCACCACGCGCTCGGCGACGCCGGGCGTGCCATCGCTCTGCAGCTCCGCCAGGAACCACAGAGCGCTCGCACCCATCAACGCGCTCGCGGCGAGGGACACATCGAGTCTCAGCCCCCATGGCACCGGGTTCCGCCCCCGGACGGCGGCCAGCGGAGGCCACGCCGCCAGCAGCAGGACGCCCACTGTGGCCACCACCCCGTGCTCCAGCGCCCCGCCGCTGCTCGGCGCCGGCACCAGGGTCAGGGCCAGGGCGCACAGTCCGCCGCCGGCCAAAGCCACCCGCCCGGGGAACGCCGCCTGCCGGAGCGCGTGCGCCGTCAGCACGTAACACGTCCCCAGCACCAGCAGCATCCCCGTCATCAGCCAGTAGCTGGTGGCCCCGTAAGCGGCCAGCACGCTCAGGGTGTGCCGCGCGGGGTCGTACTCCGGGCCTTGGCGCAGTTGCGCAATCATCCAGGAACCGACCAGAAGCACGGGGGCGCAGCCGGAGGTGACCAAGGCCCACCAAGGAGCAGATCGCATCGAGCCAGCATAAATGCGCACATCTTGCTTGGTGCTGATCTCCGCGCTGGTCTCCGTGCCGATCCCCGCGCCGCGGCAGGCGGCGCGGGACGCTCAGGCGGACAGTACGCGCAGGGCCAACGCGGCGGCCGCCAGCAGGGCGAGCACCACCGCCGGGGCGATTTCGTAGTCCTTGGCGCGCACGTGGGCGACGACGGCCCCGATGAAGTACAGGAAGACGCCGATGGCGGCGGCCGACCCGATCAGCGGCACGCCGAGGCCGATCAGGAGACCGAGGGCGCCCGCCGCCTTGAGCGAGGCGAGCCGGGGGAGCCAGGTGTCGGGAACGCCCACCTTGCCCATCGAGGCGGTGATGGCCTCGTTGCGCAGGAACGTCAGCACGGCGGAGGCGCCGATGACGAGGGCGAGGAGGACGCCGACCACGGCGTAGGCGATGAACATGGGTTACCTCGGGATCATCAATGATGGATCTGAATATATCGTTGATGACTATAAACGATTCTCACCGTTCCACAATGGACGCCCTGATACCGTGGGGGAATGCCAGTTCAGGACAGGGCCACCCAGGACTCCGCGGGGCCGTCGATGTCTCCGGACCAACGCCTCGGCTTCCTGCTCGCCTACCACGGCAATGCGACACAGACCCTGATCCACAAGGCGCTCGCGGCCACCGGGCTCACGCCGCGGCACATGATGACGCTGCTGCAGCTGGCCGAGGGGCCGGTGACGCAGAAGGCGCTGATCGAGCGGCTCGACGTCGACCCCAGCGTCCTCGTCGCCCTGCTCAACGATCTGGAGGGCGGCGATCTCGTACGCCGCCGACGCGACACCGCGGACCGCCGCCGGCACATCGTCGAGATCACCCCGCAGGGGACCGCGCAGCTCAGCACGTCGGACCTGGCGCTCGACACCGTGGAACGGGAACTCTTCGCGGACCTGTCCGTACGCGATCAGGGGGCGTTGCGGCGGCTGCTGGGCAAGCTGCGCACCTCACCGCAGGACTTCAGCTGCACTGAGGGCTGAGCTCCGGCGGCCCCGGGCGCCCCGGCAGCTCCGGGAGCGACCAGGCGGTCCGCGGATCAGGTGACCGCGGAGCGTCGGGGGGCGTCTCGGTCAGAGAACCGTGTCGTCGGGAGTCCCCGTCTCCGGCTCCGCCCGCCTGATCGGCATCATCGTCTCCACCGCGTCCTGCGCGAGATGGTCGAGGATCAGACGGTTGACCAGAGCCGGCCTCTCCAGCGGAACCAGATGGGACGCTCCGGGCACGATCGCGAGCTGTGCGTCCGGAATCGCGCGGTAGAGGGCGATCGTGTGTTCCAGCGTCATCAGGTCGTCGTCGCCGGCCATGACGAGGGTGGGCGCCGCGACCCGGGCCAGTTCCTCGGTCGTGAGCGTCGGCTGGGTGCGCCACATGTCGATCACCTTCGCGGCCACCACCGGCCAGTGGCCCGCGCCGTCCGGAGCGACGGGCTCGTACAGTTCCCGGAAGAAGGCGAGGTCGGGCCCCTCCGGCGTCATCGCGTCGAGCATCGACGGCTCGACGAAACACTCGGGGCCCGGACGGAAGTTGGCGCCGATCGCCACGACCTTGCGCACGAGGTCGGGCCGGGCCGTGGCGACGAGCAGCGCGACCACTCCCCCGTCGCTCCAGCCCACCAGATGCGCCGGTCCCTCGACGACCTGTTCCAGGAAGGCCGCGGTGTCCTCGGCCATGTCCCTGTACGTCAGCGGCCCCGCCACATCGGCCGTGTGCCCGTGGGCGCGGCGTTCCGGCAGGAGGACGCGGTAGGCGGCGGCGAGGTCGGCGCGCTGCGCGCCCCATGTGTCGTTGGTGCAGAAGCCGCCGTGCAGCAGGACCAGCGGGTCGCCGGTCCCCTCGGTCTCGTACCAGGTCCTGACACCTGGAAGGTCCGCGTACTCACCCATCGCCCCAGGCCTCTCCGGGATGCTGTCGTCTCCGGCCAGTCTGCGCCGCGGCCTCCGGGGCCGCCAGGTGGAGCCGTACGGCCGCCGCCGCGCTGTCGAGGAGCATCTCCAGTGCCGTGGGGTAGGCGCTGTCGTTCATCCTCGCCACCAGCAGCGGGGCGGTGGCGGCGATGTTCGGGTGGGTCTCCGCCGGCAGCCGGGCATAGGTGGCGCGCCAGACCCGCTCGTCGGCGGCGCGTGCGGCTTCGGGCAGGGCCAGGCTCGCGGCGTCCAGTGCGGCGAAGGCGAGTGCCTGGTCGACGAACGCCTGATAGATCCGGACGACGTCCGTGTCGGGCAGTCCGGTGGACCGCAGGATGCCGAGGACCGCCTCGTCGCCGGCGATCTCGTTGGCCCGGCCGCTGACCCGGCTGGCGGTCAGCACCGCGGCCTCCGGGTGGGCGAGGTAGGCGGTGTGGATGCGCAGGCCCACCTCGCGCAGGTCGTTCCGCCACTCCCCACCGGGCCGCCATCCCCGCAGGGCGCGTCCGATCAGCTCGTCGGCGATCGCCAGGGTCAGGTCGTCGATGCCGCGGAAGTAGCGGTAGAGCGTGCTCGGGTCGGCGCCCAGAGCGATGCCCAGGCGTCGCACGGTCAGTCCGTCCCTGCCGTGTTCGTGGAGCATGCGCAGCGCCGTCTCGACGATCAGCTGCTGGGTGACGACCACGCCCTGCTTGGTCGGCCTTCTGCGCCGGCGCCCCTCCTCCGGAACCACTTCTTTCGCCATCGGGTCCCCCTCTTCCGGTCCGGTCCCTGCCTGGTTCCTGCCTCGTGCGGTCCGGTTCCGGTTTCGGCGTCCTGTGCCGGACCCGGCGGATTCCGAGCTTATGCCAACGGCGTTGACGTTACTCAAGTGCGCCCCTTTCATGGACGAATCCAAGGGCATCGGGCCGCACGGCCCGGCTCATCGACGAAAGGCACATCCGCCATGCGCGTACTGCTCGTCGGCGCAGGTGGCGTGGGTACGGCGATCACCAGGGTCGCCGCCCGCCGCTCGTTCTTCGACCACATGATCGTCACCGACTACGACCTCTCCCGGGCCGAGGCCGCGGTGGCCGCGCTCGGCGAGGAGCAGGCCCGGTTCACCGCGCTGCGCGTCGACGCCTCGGACCGGGAGGCGGTCACCGCCCTCCTCACCGAGCAGCGGTGCGACATCCTCGTGAACGCCACCGACCCCCGGTTCGTGATGCCGTTGTTCGAGGCGGCGCTGGCCGCGGGCGTCGACTATCTGGACATGGCCATGTCCCTCTCGTCGCCGCATCCGGAGCGCCCGTACGAGGAGTGCGGGGTCAAGCTCGGCGACGGGCAGTTCGAGCGCGCCGCCGCGTGGGAGGAGGCCGGCCGGCTCGCGCTCGTCGGGGTGGGCGTCGAGCCGGGACTCTCCGATGTCTTCGCCCGGTACGCCGCGGACGAGCTGTTCGACACGGTCGAGGAGATCGGGGTCCGTGACGGCGCGAACCTCACCGTCGACGGCTACGACTTCGCTCCGTCGTTCTCGATCTGGACCACCATCGAGGAGTGTCTGAACCCGCCGGTGGTCTGGGAGAAGGACCGCGGCTGGTTCACCACGGCCCCGTTCGGCGAGCCGGAGGTCTTCGACTTCCCCGAGGGCATCGGGCCGGTCGAATGCGTCAACGTCGAGCACGAGGAGGTGCTGCTGATCCCGCGCTGGGTGGAGTCCCGGCGGGTCACCTTCAAGTACGGGCTGGGCGACGAGTTCATCGACACCCTCAAGACGCTCCACAAACTCGGTCTGGACCGTACGGACAAGGTCAGCGTGCCCGGCGGTGACGTGTCGCCGCGCGATGTGGTCGCGGCCTGCCTGCCGGATCCCGCCTCGCTCGGCGACCGTATGCACGGCAAGACCTGTGCCGGCACCTGGGTGAAGGGCACCAAGGACGGTGCGCCCCGCGAGGTGTACCTCTACCACGTGGTCGACAACCAGTGGTCGATGCGGGAGTACGGTTCCCAGGCCGTGGTCTGGCAGACGGCCATCAACCCGGTGATCGCCCTGGAGCTCGTGGCGAACGGCGTATGGAGCGGCGTGGGCGTCCTCGGCGCCGAGGCGCTGGACCCGCGCCCGTTCCTCGATCTGCTCGTCGCGTACGGGTCTCCGTGGGGCCTGCGGGAGCAGTGATCGCGGGCTCGTTCGCGGCCCGCGAGAAAATGTCGGGAAGTTTTCGGGCGACGATGTCGAGAACCAGGATCCGGCTCCGTCCCCGTGGTGAGAGCGACCAGAATGGGTCGCACCGCATCGAGGAGTAAGACCATGGCCAAGTACCTGCTGCTGAAGCACTACCGCGGAGCCCCGGCCGCGGTCAACGACGTACCGATGGACCGGTGGACGCCCGAGGAGATCTCGGCGCACATGCAGTACATGCAGGACTTCGCGGACCGGCTGGAGAAGACCGGGGAGTTCGTCGACGGTCAGGCGCTCGCCCCCGAGGGCGCGTGGGTCCGGTACGACGGTGAGGGCCGGCCGCCGGTCACCGACGGGCCGTTCGCCGAGACCAAGGACCTCATCGCCGGCTGGATGATCATCGACGTCGACGGTTACGACCGTGCCGTCGAGCTGGCCGGTGAGCTGTCGGCCGCTCCGGGGGCGGGTGGGAGGCCGATCCACGAGTGGCTGGAGGTGCGCCCGTTCCTGACCGCGCCGCCCACCGTCACGGAGTGACGCCTCGATGAACGAGGCTCTTCTGCGCAGCCTCACACCGAGCATCCTCGGGATCCTCGTCCGCCGCGGAGCGGATTTCGCGGCGGCCGAGGACGCCGTTCAGGACGCCCTGGTCGAGGCGGTCCGCGTCTGGCCGGACGAACAGCCGCGGGACCCGAAGGGCTGGCTGGTCACCGTGGCCTGGCGGCGGTTCCTCGACGCGACCCGGGCCGAGGCCGCCCGCAGGCGGCGGGAGGACCGCGTCGACGAGGAGCCCGTGCCCGGCCCCGCGCCCGCGACGGACGACACGCTCCAGCTCTACTTCCTGTGCGCCCATCCGTCGCTGACGCCGTCGTCGGCCGTCGCGCTCACGCTGCGCGCGGTCGGCGGGCTGACCACCCGCCAGATCGCCCGGGCCTATCTGGTGCCCGAGGCGACCATGGCGCAGCGCATCAGCCGGGCGAAGCGCACCGTCTCCGGGGTGCGGTTCGATCAGCCCGGCGATGTCGCCACCGTGCTGCGCGTCCTCTATCTGGTCTTCAACGAGGGCTATTCCGGTGATGTCGACCTCGCCGCCGAGGCGATCCGGCTCACCCGGCAGCTCGCGGCCGCGATCGATCACCCGGAGGTGGCGGGGCTGCTCGCCCTGATGCTGCTCCACCATGCCCGGCGCGCCTCCCGGACCGCGCCGGACGGGAGCCTGGTGCCGCTCGCCGAGCAGGACCGGGGCCGCTGGGACACCGCGATGATCGCCGAGGGGGTGGAGATCCTGCAGGGGGCACTCGTGCGCGACCGGCTGGGCGAGTTCCAGGCCCAGGCCGCCGTCGCGGCGCTCCACGCCGACGCGCGGACCGCCGAGGAGACGGACTGGGTGCAGATCGTCGAGTGGTACGACGAGTTGGCGGGCCTGACGGACAGCCCGGTCGTCCGCCTCAACCGGGCGGTGGCCGTCGGCGAGGCCGACGGTCCGCGCGCCGGGCTGGCCGAACTCGCCGCGCTGAGCGACTCGTTGCCCCGCCACACGGCGGTGGCGGCATATCTCCACGAGCGTGACGGCGATCTCGAGACGGCGGCACGGCTGTACGCGGAGGCCGCCCACAAGGCACCCACCCTCGCCGAGCGCGCCCACCTCACGCGCCAGGCCGCCCGGCTCAACACCGGCCGCCCGGGGTGACGGGCCCGGCGCCGCGGCTTCGGGGAGCGGCGCGGGCCGGCGGGTAACGGAGTCGGCCGGTCGGCGGCTCACGGCGACGACACACCCCCATCGTGACATTTAGGTAAGCCTCACCTAATATGCGGTTGTCGTCTTCGGGTCCCCACATTCCAAGAAGCCGGTATCCCCCCTTCTTTCGTTCGCCTCCCGGGAACGGCTCCGTCCAGACGTGCGCCGGCCCTCTCCCCCGAAGGACACATCCAGCGCATGTCCATGCCCCGCCGCGGCCGCCTGGCCGCTCTCGCCGCCCTCACCGTCATATCCGTGGGCGCCGGCGTCCTCGCCGTACCCGCGTCCGCCGCCCCGGGCGTCCACGCCGCCGCACCGGCCGCGGCCCCGGGCAGCACGTCGGCGTCCTCCCCGATCCTGGTGTCCGGCGGGTCCTCGTGGGGCTTCAAGGAGTCCTGGGTCCGTTACGTCACGGGCTCGGGCGGTTCGGTGGAGGTGGCCGGCGGCGCGACCAAGGACGCGGCCGGACTGATCGGCCATCCCGTCAGGCACGGCTCGGTGGACCCCGCCGAGCGCTCAGCCGATGTGCGCTTCGGCGGCTCGGTCACCTATGCGGTGCCCAGCCACGGCATCACCGCCATCACCCTCGCCAACCCGCGCGTCGTCATCAAGAACGGCCGGGGCACGCTCCACGTGGACCTGACGACCGATCTCGTCCCCGGTGAGGCCCCGGTCACCACGCCCGGCGTGCCGCTCGCCGACCTCACGGCGACGGCGGGCGCCCTCGACGGATCCACCCTCGAGTGGCGCGGCATCACGGCCACGCTCACCGCCGAGGGCGCGGAGGTCTTCGCCTACCAGGGCCACCCCATGTACCCGGTCGGCACCGTCCTGGACCCCCTCGCCGTCAGCGGCGGCGTCAGCGTCCCCACGCTGACGGTCAGCCAGGTCAGCGGGCTGGGCGCGGAGACCGAGGTCACCATCAGCGGCAAGGGCTACCAGCCCGGGCGCGGGGTGTACCTGGCCCAGTCCATCGCCCTGCCCGGCACCACGTACCCCAGCGTCTACGGAAACGCGGTGTACGTCCGCCAGGTCGGCGGGGACGGCACCTTCAGCGTCACCGCGAAGCTCACCGAGACGTTCACCCCCTCCGGGGCGCCCTCCGTCGACTGCCGTACCACCGCCTGCTTCGTCACGAGCTTCAATGCGCACGACGGCGGCGACCCCACCTGGATGCCCTCCCGCGCCCAGGACGTGGCCCAGCCGCTGAAGTTCGGCGTCGAGGCCCCGGCCCCCGCCGTCACCCGGCACCCCGCGTCGCGTACCGTCCGCTCGGGCGCCACCGGCACGTTCACCGCGGCCGCGACGGGCGGCGACACGGTCCGCTGGGAGCGCAGCACCGACCGTGGCGCGACCTGGAGCACCGTCGCCAAGGCCACCTCCGCCACCCTGTCGGTGAAGGCGTCCGCCGCGCTCGACGGTCACCGCTACCGCGCCGTCTTCGTCAACGCGTCCGGCGAGACGGCGACGTCGGCCGCCACGCTCACGGTGTCCGCGGTTCCCGCCCGGATCATCTCCTTCAACGCCTCGCCGGAGCCGGTCGGCAAGGGCTCCCAGCTGAAGGTGGTCGCCACGCTCCAGACCGCCGGCGCAACGGACGACGTCTGGCGCCCGCAGGCCAAGGCGCCCGTCCTGATCGAGTTCCGGTCGAAGGGCGGCAAGACCTGGAGCCGGACCACCACGGTCACCACGAACAGCAAGGGCGTCGCCTCGGCATCGGTCACCGCCGTCAAGGACGGCACCTGGCGCGCCCGTTACGCGGGAACCGCCGACCGTGCCGCGGCGGTCAGCTCCCTGGACTCCGTGGACGTCAAGCTGCGGACCGCCGTGTCCGGCTTCAACGCCTCCCCCGAGCCGGTCCGCAAGGGACGCACCATCACCGTCAAGGGCACCCTGCGCAGCCTGGACGGCACCTGGAAGAACACCTCGGGCCAGTCGGTCAGCATCCTGTTCAAGGCCGACGGTTCCAGCAAGTGGAGCAAGCCGGCCACCGTGAAGACCAACAGCAAGGGCGTCTTCTCGAAGGGGTTCACCGCGAAGAAGGACGGCACCTGGAAGGCGCAGTTCACGGCCACGTCGGCGCGCCTGGGCGCGACCAGTTCCGGCGACCGGGTCGACGTGCGCTGACCCGGGTCGTCCGACCGCAGCGCACCCGTACCGCGCCGCACCGCTCACCGCGCTGTGCCGCACCCGACGGAGCTGTTCCCGTCGGGTGCGGCACGTACGCCTCGATCGCCGTGGGCCGGTGCCCCGGTGACCTGCCGGCCGGCGCTACCCGCGCTGTGCGCTGCCGCCGTCGAGCGGCGGGTGGGCGTTGCGGAGCAGTTCCTGGAACTGTCCGGAGAACCAGTGCCCGGCCACCGGGGAGCCGGGCAGGGCGCCCGTGAGGTTGTAGCCGTTGCGGCCGTTGCCGGTGTACGTCGGGTCGCACATCCGGTCGAAGCCCTTGCCCTCGTCGTTGTCGATGGGCTCGCTGCTGCCGTCGGACTCGCCCGGGGGCTTGGCCCACACGTAGGCGTCGATCCCCGGCTCGGGCGCGACCGTGGGCCGCTCTCCGACGCCCGCGCCGCTCTGGTTGCACCAGTTGCCCGCGTGGATGCGGCGGTCGGTGCGACTGCCGTCGACATAGGCGTCGACGCCGGTCAGCGGTCCGGGGCCGGTGGGCCGGGAGGAGCCGCCCCAGCCGTTGCGGGCGGTGTCGATGAGCATGCCGAGGTCGGCGGCGAAGCCCTGGCGGACCAGTTCGGTGCGCAGCCCCTGAGCGAACGAGAGCTCGTCGACGTAGTAGTTCCAGTCCACCCAGCGCGACTGGCGCACCGTGGTGCCGTTCACGGAGTCGGTCACCGCGAAGTGGGGCTCCTTCAGCGCCGAGTAGTTGGCCGTGTTCACGATGAAGCCGTGTACGTCGGCGACGGTGGCGCCCTCCGTCGTCGCGGCCTTCTTGAACTGCTGGGCCGCGGGGACGAAGTTGGAGTCCCAGCCGAGCCAGCCGTGGTGGGCGGCGTCGACGTAGTTGTAGACGTTGGGCAGGGCGCCGAGCGTGTGCAGGGCGTACCCGATGCCCTTCTCGTAGTTGCCGTTGGCCTTCATCGTGGCGCACTCGGGCGTCGAACCGGCCGTGCCTCCGGCGTTGGTGACGAGGTTGGGCAGCGAGTCCGGTTCGATCAGCGTCACGATGCGCAGGCTCGCGTAGGCGGGGTCGCCGAGTATCTCGGCGATGGGGTCGACGTAGTCGTTCTTGTAGCGGTCGAGTTCGGTGGGGCCGAGTTCACCGTTGGAGGCGAGTGCGGAACAGTCCCGGCCCGGCAGGTTGTAGACCACGACCTGGAAGAGGTCGGCGCCCTGGCTCACGGCCGTGTCGAGGTGCGCGCGTAAGCCCCGCGCGCCGGGTGTGCCTTCGATGGCGGCGATGCGGTCCATCCAGACGAACGACGGCTCGTTCGCGATGGCGCCGCCGCCGGGTTCCGCGGCGGCTTTGGCGGACCAGTCGGGATTCACGTACGCGGTGGCGCCCGCATAGGGGTTGTCGACGCGGTCGGCGGCCGATGCCTGTCCGGGGACGGCGACCGCGAGCGATGCGCCCATGATCAGCGCGGACAGGGCGGCGGCCGCCCTCCTGCGCGATGCGTGTGGGGTGGTGCCTCGGATTCTCATTGCGGCTCCGTTTCTCATTGCGGCTCCGTGTTCCTCTCGTACGTCCGTCGCGGGTATCGACGGACGGGTTCAGGGGTCCGTGACGCTCGGGGAAGGAGAAGTAGGGGAATCGGGTGGGGGGAGGCAGGCGAGGGTGAAGCGGACGGAGAAGCCTGCTCGTGGGAGCGCTCCCAAACTGACGGCGCATTCGATGACTGTCAAGCCTTCCAACGCAATCACCTTGCATGGAACGGCAGTTGAGGGTGAGTGGAGCGCTCCCATCGGGGGACTCGGGCGTCGGCGCGCGTGCGTCACCGGTCAAGTTCGCGTCGAGGTTTGGCCGACTACCGACTTGCGGAGGGGCCGGGCCGCGGAGAACGCGCTGCGGAACCCGCCGTGAAGCGCGCCGCGGAACGTGCCGCGCGGCGTCCTGCGGCAGAAGATGCCGTAACGCTGGTCTAGGCCAGGCCGTGCCCGTCCCTCTATTCTCACCTGTAGCCGGTGACACACCCTTTCCCCCACCCAGGTTGCCTGCCGGCTCGCGCCCCCCACTCAACTCCGCTCGAGCAGCCGGGTGATCTCCCCCATTCGCCGCCTCCAGGAGGCCACGGTGAAATTTCGCACCAGAAGCTCGGCGATCATCGGCACGCTCTGCCTCGTCACGTCGTTGGCCTTGGCCACGGCGTCGGCCGACGAGCCCGCCGCCCCGGTTCAACCGGTGAACGCCTCCCTGACCGAAGTGGCCAAGGCCCAGGGCCCGTCCGCCGGCACGGCCGGCCCCGACGACACCCTGTGGATCGCCGAACGCGCGGGCACCGTAAGGGTCCTGGACGGTTCGGGTCTCGGCGCACCCGTCCTCGACATATCCGACGAGACCACCACCGACGGCGAACGCGGCCTGCTGGGCGTCGCGTTCGACAAGACGTTCGCGCACTTCTACATCTCGTTCACCGACCTCGAAGGCACCAGCACGATCGACGAGTTCGCCGTGGAGGACGGTCAACTCCAGCCGGACACACGGCGGACGGTACTCACCCAGACCCAGCCGTACGCGAACCACAACGGCGGGGACATCAAGTTCGGCCCCGACGGCTATCTGTACATCGCCTTCGGCGACGGCGGCTCGGGCGGCGACCCGCACGGCAACGGGCAGAAACTCGACACCCTGCTCGGCAAGCTGCTGCGGATCGACCCGAGCGGCGGCGAACCGTACGCGATCCCGGCGGACAACCCGTTCGTGGCCGACGCGAACGCGAAGGATGAGATCTGGTCGTACGGGCTGCGCAATCCGTGGCGGTTCTCCTTCGACGCGGGCACGGGCGACCTGCTGATCGGCGACGTCGGCCAGAGCGACTGGGAGGAGATCGACTGGGCCCCGGCGGACAGCCCGGGCGGCGAGAACTACGGCTGGTCCTCCATGGAGGGCACGCATCCCTTCCGGGGCGGCACGGAGCCCGCGAACCATGTCCCGCCGGTGCACGAGTACGACCGCACGGGCCTCGGGTGCTCGGTGACCGGCGGATTCGTCTACCGCGGCCAGGCGCTTCCGGACCTTCAGGGAAGCTACGTGTTCAGCGACTACTGCGACGGCACCCTGCGTACGCTCCAGATGGCGGACGGCGAGGTGACCGGCGTGGGCGACCTCGGGGTCAGCGCCGGCGAGGTCATCTCCTTCGCGGAGGGCGGTGACGGCGAGCTGTACGTGCTCGGCAGCAACGGCACCGTCTCCCGCGTCGACCCCGCGTGAGCCGCTGAGCTGGTGAGCTGGTGAGCTGGTGCGTCACCGAGTCGGGCGGAAGGCCTGCCGCACGGACCGGGGCCGGGGCCCCGCCGGTCGTGATGATCGGCGGGGCCCCGGCCCGCGCGCCCCGGCGCTCATCGCTCTCCGGCGCTCGTCACGCTCCGGCACTGGTCACGCTCCGGCACTGGTCACGCTCCGGCACTGGTCACCGGAGGCTCCGCCCCGGCCCGGCCGGGCGGTCCGCCTTCTCCGCGCCTTCGCCGCGCTGGTGGCCGCGGCGGGCATCCCGGTCGAAGATGCCCAGCAGCTCGCACGGTCCGCCCTCGGCGCCGATCGCGTGCGGAAGCATCGTGGGGAACTCCGCCGCCTGGTTCGTCTCGATCCTCAGACGCCGGTTGCCCAGGAGCAGGATCGCGGTGCCGGAGAGGACGACGAGCCACTCGCGGCCCGGATGCGCGCGCAGGCGCGCGGGGTTGTCGGGCGGCGGCTCGGTCATGCGCTGGCGGATGACGGTCATGCCGGGTTCCGCCTTGATGGGCCATCGCATCTGACCGTGGGCTCCGTCGATCATCGGGTTGGAGACGATGTCGTCGGACGCGGTCTCGACCAACTGGTCGAGGGAGGTGTCCAGGGCGCGGGCGAGGGTGACGAGCTGGTCCAGGGCCAGCCGGCGGCGGCCGTTCTCGATGCGGCTGAGCGTGGACTGGCTGACCTTCGCGCGGGCGGCCAGCTCCTCCAGGGACCAGCCCTGGGCCACGCGCAGGGCGCGGATGCGTTTGCGTACCAGGCTGTCCAGCTCACCATCTTCTTGCGTCATAGGCATGAGCGTATGCCAATGAAGCAAGTCGCGCTTAGCGTCGTTCGTGCTCGGCCCCGGAAGAAGTGGGCTCGCACGGAAGAGGTATCCATGAGTACGAACCAGCCCGGCCCGGTGAGTGTCGATCCGGACGACGCCCCGCGCCTGTCGGGCGCGGACGAGGGCGAGGGCGTGCTCGACGCGCGCCGGCGCCGCACGATCCTGCTCACCGTGTGCCTCGCGCTGATGGCCGTGATCGCCTCGGTCTCGGGCCTCAACGTCGCCCAGCCCGACCTGGCCGTCGCCTTCGGCGCCTCGCAGAGCACGATCCTGTGGATCATCAACATCTACACCCTCGGCCTGGCCGCCCTGTTGCTGCCGCTCGGCGCGATCGGCGACCGGCTCGGCCGCAAGCCCGTGCTGGTCGCCGGTCTCGTCGTCTTCGGCGTGGCCAGTGCGGCGGCGGGTCTCGCGCCGTCGGCCGAGGTCATGCTCGGCGCACGGCTGCTCAGCGGGGTGGGCGCGGCGATGATCATGCCCATCACCCTTGCCGTGATCACCACGACGTTCCCCGAGAACGAGCGGGGACGCGCCATCGGCGTGTGGACCGGGGTCGCCGGAGGCGGTGGCGTACTCGGCATGTTCCTCTCCGCCGCACTGGTCGACGTGGCGAACTGGCGGTGGCTGTTCGTCCTGCCGCTGGTGCTCGGCGCGGCAGCGCTCGTCATGACGCTGCGCTTCGTTCCCGACTCCCGCGAGGCGTTCCGCCACGGGTTCGACGCCGCCGGTGCGCTGACCTCGGCCGTGGCCGTGGTCGGGCTCATCTTCGTTCTCCAGGAGGGACCGGAGCGCGGCTGGAGCTCACCGGTGACACTGATCGGCCTCGTGGTCGGAGTGCTCGCCGGCGTCGGCTTCGTGGTTCAGGAGCTGCGCCGCGGGGATGCCGCGCTCCTGGACGTACGCCTGTTCCGCGAGCGCGCACTGGCCGGAGGTTCGGTCACTCTTCTGGTCGTCTTCGGTGTTCAGGCGGGCATCTTCGTGGTCCTGTTCCCGTTCCTCCAGGCCGTCCTCGGCTGGTCGGGGCTGCTGTCGACGTCGGCCCTCATGCCCATGGCCGTCCTGATGATGATGGCCTCGGGCCTCGCACCCCACCTGACCGCACGGGTCGGCGCCCGCGCGACCATGGCCACGGGCATCCTGCTGGCCGGCGCGGGGCTCGCGCTGATGGCCGGGATCGTCTCCGTGGACGGCGGCTACCTGTCCGTGCTGCCCGGCATGCTGGCGATGGGCCTCGGCATGGGGCTGGCGATGACGCCTTCCACCGAAGCCATCACCGGTGCACTGCCCCGTGAGCGCCAGGGGGTCGCGTCCGCGCTGAACGATGTGACCCGGGAGTTCGGCACCGCGCTCGGGGTCGCCCTGCTCGGAGCGCTGCTGTCCGCCGGCTATCGCGGCGCCATCGACTCCCGGCTCGCCGGTGTCCCCGACGGCCCGGCCGACAGCGCACGCGAAGGCGTCGCCAACGCCGTCGAGGCGGCGAACGGAGCCGGCCCGTACGCACAGGAGCTGATCCGCGCCGCGCGGCAGTCGTTCGTCGACGGCTGGCAGAACGCCATGTGGGCCGGGGTCGCCGTGATGGCCGCTCTCTTCCTCTACGTGCTGTTCCGTGGACCGCTGCGTCCCGCCCGCGCCGCGGAAGGCCCCCACCTCGCGGAGAGCACTCACCTTGCGGAGAGCGCTCGCACCGCGGAGGTCACTCGCACCGCGGAGGGCACTTCGCGGCCCGCCGGCCCGGATGCCTCGGAACGGGCCGACGCGACCGCTTCCTGAATCCGGGCCGGGCGGGCCGGCTCGGGCCGTGAACGGCGTCCGGGCCGGGCGGGCCGCGTGGTCAGTGGCCTGCTCAGGCAGCGTGGCCGGAGTCCGGCGCGCCCGCTCAGGCCGTGGTCAGGGCCGGCTCCTCCGGGCCACCGGTACGGGGCCGGCCCTGGCCCTCGTCCCCGCGCAACAGCAGCCACGGTGTCGCGAGCAGCAGTACGCCGGCGACGCCGATCGCGGTGCGCGCGTCGGTGAGGGCCGCCAGGACGCCCCACAGAGCGGTCAGCAGCGCGATCGCCCCGACACCGGTCACCTGCCAGGCCGTCAGGACCCGGCCCACCCGGTCGGCCGGCACCCGCTGGAGGCGTTCCGTCGCGAACAGCGGGTTGAACACGCCCATGCAGGTGATCAGGGCCAGTTCGACGGCGATGACCAAGAACACTCCGCCGGTCCCGGACATGACGAAGAACAGCCCGACGGGCCACAGGGCCCGCAGGACTCCGGAGGTCCTCATCACGCGGCGTCGTCCGTAGCGGGCTTCCAGACGCGGGGCGGCCCGGGCGCCGACGAACCCGCCGACGCAGGGCAGGCCGAACGCGAGCCCGTAGGTCCAGGCGGCCCAGCCCAGGTCGTCCAGCAGCAGGACCGCCATCAGCGGTTCGGTGGCCATGATCAGGGCGTTGACGGCCACGGTGTTCCGGAACAGCGGGCGCAGCAGCGGGTCCGCGTGGATGAACTTCCAGCCCTGGGCCAGGTCCGCGGCCCGGAACTTCTCGGTCCGGACGTGCTCGGGTTCGGCCTCCCGCTGCCGGATCGCGCCGATCCCGAGCGCGGACAGCAGGAACCCGGCGGCGTTGGCGATCACGGTGACGGCGGGCCCCAGCAGGCTGATCGCCGCGCCGCCCAGGGTCGGGCCGACCGCTGTCGCGGTCCAGGTGGTCGTCTCGAAACGGCCGTTGGCCACCAGCAGATGATCCGGGCGCACGAGCTGCTGGAGATACGCGCCGGCGGCGGAGGTGAACGCGATGTTCGCCGCCGCACCGATCACGGTGACGATCAACAGCTGGGTGTAGGTCAGCGTGCCGGTGAAGTGGGCGAGCGGAATCGTCAGCAGGGCGCCGAACCGTACGAGGTCGGTGACGACCATGACCGGCTTCTTGCGCCGGGCCTCGACCCAGGGGCCGAGCGGAAGCGCGAGGAGCGCTCCGACCGCGAGGCCGGCGGCCGCCAGCGCCGAGACCTCGGCCGGACCGACGTGCAGCACCTGGATCGCGATCAGCGGGAACGCGCCGAATCCCAGCCAGGTGCCGGCCGTGGAGGCGGTGAACGCGGCCCACAGCCATCCGAACGAGCGCCCCAGCTCCGGCCGTGCCCGCTCTTGCCCGGCCGACTGTTGCCTTGCCGTCTGTTGCCTTGCCGGCTCTTGCCCCGCCATGAATCAACCTTCCGTCACAACCCATCGTTGACGGCGAGGATTCGACCAGCCGAGCATGCCCGTGATCCAACAACCGCGTCGTCGGTGAGCCACAACCGGTGGTTGTGGAGGCATAGGGTTCGGGTCGTGGACATCGAAGCCGTACGCACCTTCGTCACCGTTGTGGACACCGGACAGTTCCAGGAAGCCGCCGTGGACCTGCGCATCAGCCAGCAGGCCGTCTCCAAGCGCGTGGCGGGCCTGGAGCGCGCGCTCGGGGTGACGTTGTTCGTCCGCACCGCCCGGGGGGGCCCGCCCCACTCTGGACGGGCAGGCCTTCCTCCCGCACGCCCGTGAGGTCCTGCGGGCCGTGGAGCGGGCCGCCGCCTCGGTGCGGCCCGGGGACCGGATGCTGCGTGTGGACGTGCTCCATCGGCGTATCGCCCCGGCACTGGCCGTACGCGGCTTCTACCAGGCGCACCCGGGCACGGACCTGGACGTGGTCACCCTTGCCGACGCGCATGTGGCCGGGGCGGCCGAGGCCGTGCGGGCCGGCGAGGTCGACGCGACCTTCCGTGCCGTGCCCGCGGGTGCGCTGCCCGAAGGGATCGGCGCCGAGCGCGTCCTGGACGATCCGTTGCAGCTTCTCGTCGGGCCGCGCCACCCGCTGGCCTCCGCGCGATCGTTGGCCCCGGCGGACCTGGCCGGGCACCGGATCTGGATCCCGGGCATCAAGCGGGGCAGCGAGTGGGCCGCCTACTACGACGAGCTCGCGGAGGACTTCGGTCTGCGCATCGACGCGGTCGGGCCCGACTTCGGAACCGAGGCGCTGATGGACTCGATCGCCGACTCCGCCGCGCTGTCCACCCTCGTCGGGTCCCGGGACAGATATGTCTGGCCGACCGCCCATGACCTGCGGCGGATCCCGGTCGCGGGGCCGACGCCGGTCTATCCGCACACGTTCCTGTACCGGACGGACAACCCGCACCCGGTACTGGCGGCGCTGCGCGGATACCTCGTGCGGGTACGGCCGGAGCCGCCCGCCGACGCCTGGACTCCGGTCTGGGCCCGGGCCATGTCCTGATCTGTGGGATGTACGGCCCTCGGGACATGGCGTGCTCCGGGCCGGAAGCCGATGCTGGAGTGAGCGGCCGGATCCTCGGCCGTGCGGGGCATTCCGGATGTTCCGAATGTTCCGGATGAAGACAGGAAGGGGCGGAGACCTCATGGCCACCGATTTGCCGGCCGGCCCGTCGAACGGCACCTCCGACCACACGCCGACCGGCGCCTCGACGCGCGCGTCGTCCGATGCATCGCTCACGTCCCGCGTGCGCGTTCCGGACACCGCGCTCGCCCGGGAGGCGACCGAGCTGGTGCGGGACACCACCAGTGAGCTGATCTACCACCACTCGTGCCGCGTCTACTGGTTCGGGTCCCTTCAGGGGCAGCACCGCGATCTGAGCTTCGATCCCGAACTGCTCTATGTGGGCGCCCTGTTCCATGATCTCGGTCTGGCCGAGTCCTTCCGCTCCAGCGGCCGCCGATTCGAGGTGGACAGCGCGGACGAGGCGCGCCGCTTCCTCCAGGCCCACGGGGTTCCGGAGGACAGCGTGCGGCGGGTCTGGACCGCCATCGCCCTGCACACCACTCCGGGCATCCCGGCCTTCATGGAGCCCGAGGTGGCTCTGGTGACCGCCGGGGTGGAGTACGACGTACTCGGTATCGGGTACGCGGACCTCGCACCGGCCGACCGGGCGGAGATCGTCGCGCTCCACCCCCGGCCGGAGTTCAAACGGCGGATCCTCGGGGCGTTCACGGACGGCATCCGCCCGAAGCCGGAGACGACGTTCGGCAACGTCAAGGCCGATGTCCTGGAGCACTACGTCCCCGGTTTCGAACGCGGCGACTTCGTCCGCACCATCCTCGACTCCCCCTGGCCCGAATGACCGGCGCCGCCCGCCCCCACCTGGTGGCCGTCGTGGCGTTCGACGACGTTCAGCTCCTCGACGTCACCGGCCCGGCGGAGGTGTTCACCACGGCCAACGGCCACGGAGGCCGCTACGACGTCCGGATCGTCTCGGTGACCGGCAAGGACGTCCGGACCTCCGGAGGGGTGAGGCTGGGCGTCGACGGCACCCTGGACAGTCTTCCGGGGCGGCTCGGAACGCTGCTCGTGCCGGGCCGCCGGGACTGGCGGCAGGCGGTGGCCGACGCCGCGCTGACGGCCGGGGTACGGGATCTCGCCGAGCGGTCCCGCCGGGTGGCGTCCGTGTGCGCGGGCGCGTTCGTCCTGGCCGAGGCGGGTCTCCTGGACGGCCGCAGAGCGGCGACGCACTGGCGGCTGGCCGGTGAACTGGCCGCCGCCTATCCCGCGGTGACGGTCGAGGCTGACCCCCTCTTCGTGCGCGACGGGCCCGTGATCACTTCGGCGGGCATCACCGCGGGCATGGACCTGGCGCTGTCCCTGGTGGAGGAGGACCACGGGGCCGATCCGGCCCGTGACACCGCGCGGGAGCTGGTGGTGTTCATGGCCAGACCGGGCGGCCAGTCCCAGTTCAGCGCCCGGCTGCGGCCCCGTGAGGCGACGCATCCCGTCGTACGGGCGGCCATGGACGCGGTGAGTGCCGACCCGGCCGGCCGGCACTCACCGGCCACGCTGGCCCGGCGCGGCAAGGTGTCCGCCCGGCATCTGAGCCGCCTGTTCCGCAGCGAGACCGGGCTCACGCCCGCCCAGTACATTGAGTCCGTACGGCTGGAGGCCGCCCAGGCACTGCTGGCTTCGGGCACCGATCCCGTCGAGGTGGTGGCCGACGGGGCGGGCTTCGGATCCGCCGAGACGATGCGCCGGGCGTTCCAGCAGACGCTGGGCCTCTCCCCCACGCAGTACCGGGCCCGGTTCCGGACGACAACGACGGTGGCGGGCACGGCGGGGGCAACGGTACGGGCCGGTCACTGAATTCTCGGATGAGGATGCGGATCAGCGCCCTGAGGGACAGGACATCGGTCCGTCCGCGTACGTTGTCGGCCCCGCGTTACGAGGTGGGCGTGGCAGGCACGTACGGTACGGCGGGTGAACGAACCGCTCGAAGCCGTGACCGGCACCTCCGCGGACGACTGCGTCCGGGCCACGACGACCCGCGTGTTCCTGGCGCTCGCCCCGCCCGACGGAGCGAAAAAGGAGCTCGCGCGGGCGCTGCGACCGGCCTACGACGCCTACCCCCACCTGCGGTGGAACCGCATCGAGGACTGGCACATCACCCTGGCGTTCCTCGGCGAGCTGCCGGTCACCGCCGTCCCGCCCCTGATGTCGCCGCTCGCCGCGCTGGCGACGCGACAAGCGCCGCTACGGCTGGCGCTGCACGGCGGCGGGCACTTCGACGAGCGGGTGTTGTGGACCGGGGTCACGGGGGACCTCGAAGGGCTGCACCGGCTCGCCATCGACGTACGCGCCCTCGTCCGGGAATGTGGTGTCGCCTTCCCGGATCGGCCGCTCCGGCCGCATCTGACCCTGGCCCGGTCCCGCCGGGGCGACCAGGCGGCCACGGTGGAGGCGGCCGCCGGGCTGGCCGGGTTCGCGGGCCGGAGCTGGGAGGCGGGGCGCCTCCACCTGGTCGGCAGCAACATCGGCCGTGGCCCTGGGCCGATCCACTACCGCGACATCGAGGCCTGGGACTTCCGGGGCGGGGCGGGGCCCGAAAAGGAGAGGTGAGGGAGATGTTCGCGGGGCGAACGGCGCGGCTGGTGGTCGGAAACGACGGCGAGGTGCCGCTGGAGCTGATGGTGGAACCCTGGGGCAAGGAAATCGACCCGTACGTCTACGGGGGTTGCCCTGCCCGGAACACGGCCGTCTGAAGGTGTGCTCGAGGCGGCCGGCCCGGGCCTGCCGCCGCTGTTCCATGACCTACTCCCCCGCTCCGGCCGGAGGCCGAGGACAGGCACCGGTACCGGGCTCCGGCGGGGCGGCTAGCCGAGAACGAGTGGAAGGGCCGCCGCCAGTTCGCCCAGCTCGGACCTCTCGGCGTCGGTCGGGGCCCGCCGCCCGGTGGCGACCAGCAACACGTCCTCGTCCGAGAACGAGGCGGGGAACGCGGCCCCGCTGATCCTTTCGACCAGGTCACGTGACCGAGCGAGCCCTTCCGGGGGCGGCCCCGCCGCGTCCGGGAGGTGCATGACCAGGTCGAGGTGGTGCAGCGTCCACTCCAGTACGTACGCGGAGAGGTAGTCGCCCGCGGTGAGGACCTCGCCGCAGGTGCTGACCCGGAGATCAGGATCGGCGAGCCGGGCGGCGCGGCCCGCGGCGGAGCCGACGTCGTCGAGGTGGAACGTGAGCAGACCCGGGTCCTGGTAGGCGGCGGCCAGCCGCACGGTCAGGGCGTCGAGCGGGTCGTCGCCCGTGGGTGGCGTACCGGAGACGGTCCAGTAGGTCACCGCGTCACGGGTCGGTTCCGTTTCGGCGGGTGTCACCAGGGTGATCAGGACGTCCTGCGCGTCGATGACCAAGTGACACACGAGGTCCCGCACGAGCCAGCCGGTGCAGCCGGACGGCCGGTCGAAGTCCTCGTCGGAAAGGGCGGCGACGGCCTCACGCAGTGCTGTCCACGCGTGTGCGAAGAGATCCACACCGGCAACGGTAGTGCGATGCCGCAACGACGGACAAGCCGAACTTCCCCGTCACCCCGTCTCGTTCCGCACGGGCCCGGCGTGGGTCAGCAGGAACTCGGTCGCCCGTGCGATGGCCTCGGCGGGCGTGCCGTGGACGGCCTCCGACTCGTCCTCCTGCAGGTCGGCGCCCGTGGCGGTGTACCACCAGGCGTCGGCGCCCGGGTCGTGGTGGATGACGGCGTCGCCGCCCGCGTAGTGGAGCGGGATGGACTCGCTGGCGGACTTCTTGGGCACCGCGTGGGGCCACTTGAGGCGGGCCGACTGGCGCTTGATGCCGCCCCAGGCCGCGCCGAGCTGCGCGTAACTGGAGCCGCCACGTCCGGCGACGGTGGCCGCGCTCTCGGCCAGCCGGTCGACGGACCGCTTGGCTTCGTAGAGCGAGCGCAACATCGCCAGCTGCACATCGGGCGCGGCCATGAGCGCGGCGTCGAAAGGCTTACCGGCGGCGCGGTACGCGAGTGCGCGCGTCGAGATCCGTTCGGCCAGCGCCCGGGCCGCGTCGAGCACCTGCTCATCCATGGCGAACGTGTCGTCGTCGCCGGGCTCGCTCCAGGCGGGGTCCACCGGGGTCAGGACCGTGGCCCAGAAGGTGTCATCGCTCTGGTCGGGGGTGGGGATCGCTCTCACATCATCCATGCGACAACTTTAACTGTCGCACCACATGTGAGCAATTATTTATGTCGACGCGATATGAGGACAGGGCACGCTGTCGCGTCCAGCCGTAACTATACCTTTCATAAGGTACAGTTACGGCGCTCGAGGCGGTTCGCGCAGTGAGGTTCACAGGGATGATCATCAGTACGAGGCGACGCTGGCTGCTCCTGGCCGTGGTGAGCGCAGGGCTCCTGTTGATCACGTTGGACAACTCCATCCTGTACTCGGCGTTGCCGACTCTGGTCGAGGATCTCGGCGCGAGCAGCTCCCAGGGACTCTGGATCATCAACGCCTACCCGGTCGTGATGGCCGGCCTGCTGCTGGGCAGCGGCACGCTCGGCGACCGGGTGGGGCACCGTCGGATGTTCCTGGTCGGCCTCGTGGTCTTCGGCGCGGCCTCGCTCGTCGCGGCGTTCTCCGCCGGCCCGGAGGCGCTGATCGCCGCCCGGGCCTTCCTCGCCGTCGGGGCCGCCGCGATGATGCCCGCCACGCTGGCCCTGATCCGCGTCACCTTCGACGACGAGCGCGAGCGCAACGTGGCCATCGCGATCTGGGGAACCATGGCGGTCGTGGGCAGCGCGCTGGGCCCGATCGTCAGCGGGATCCTGCTGCAGCACTTCTGGTGGGGGTCGGTCTTCATCATCAACGTCCCCGTCGTCGTCGCGGCGGTCGTCGCCACACTGGCCCTCGCTCCCCCGAACGACCCGGACCCCTCCAAGCAGTGGGACCTCACCTCCTCGCTCCTGGCACTCGTCACCCTGGTCGGCCTGGTGATGGCGATCAAGGAGACGGCGAAAGCCGACCCCGCTCCGGCGGTCATCGCAGCCGCCCTCCTCGCGACCGCGGTCGGCGGACGGGCGTTCGCCCGGCGCCAGCGCCGCCTGCCCTACCCCCTGCTGGACTTCGCCATCTTCCGCAACCGTGCCTTCCTCGCGGGTGTACTGGCCGCCGGATTCGCGCTGTTCGCCCTGGCCGGTATCCAGCTCGTCACCACGCAGCGCTTCCAGCTCGTGGAGGGCTTCACTCCGTTGCGGGCCGGGTTCCTCGTCGCGGCCGTCGCCGCCGGCGCGTTCCCCACGGCGATGCTCGGGGGCGCGATTCTCCACCGCGTCGGCCTGCTGCCCCTCATCACCGGAGGCCTCGCCCTCGGGGCCGTCGGCACCGTGGTGGCCCTGATGAACTTCGCCACCAGCACGCCCCTCCTCGTCACCGGGCTGATCATCACCGGCGGCGGTCTCGGGGCGGCCATGTCCGTCGCCTCCAGTGCGATCATGGGCAACGTTCCCGCCTCCCGAGCGGGCATGGCCTCGTCCGTCGAGGAGGTCTCCTACGAGTTCGGCGGCCTGGTCGCGGTCGCGCTCCTCGGCAGCCTGCTGACGGCCGTGTACTCCGCGACCATCGACCTCCCCGCCGGAGTCCCCGACCGGGCGCGCGACAGCCTCGACAGCGCGCTCGCCCTGGCGGACGAGGGGGCACGGACGAACATCCCGCTGGTCACAGCAGCCTCGGAAGCGTTCGACGGAGCGTATCTCGCCGTGATGATCGTGGTCGCCGCCGCCCTCGCCATCGGCACGCTGGCGACCGGGCTTCTGCTGCGCCGCCACGGCCCCGGCTCGGCCCTGACCGGCCCCGCGCAGCACTGACCCCCCGACAGCAGCAGGGAGCGACCATGCGAACCAGCAAACGAACCCAGATCCTCGACGCCGCCACCCGGGTCGTGCAGCGTGAAGGCGTCAAGAGCGTCACCTTCGACTCCGTCGCCGCGGAGGCCGGACTGACGAAGGGCGGGCTCCTCTACCATTTCGCCTCGCGTGACGACCTCATCCAGGCGATCCACCAGCATCTGGCCGACCGCTGGGAAGCCGATCTGGTCGCCGCGGCGGGGAAGCCCGCCGCCGAGGCCACCCGCGACGAACGGCTGGCCGCGTACACGCGGGTCGCCATCCAGAGCGCCACCCGGGCCGAGCTGCTGCTCATGCTCGAAGGGTCGACGAACACGGCACACGCGGCCGTTTGGAAAGCCGTGACGGAACGGTGGGCGCCGCCCCCGCCCCCGCCCCCGGCATCGGCACCGGCATCGACATCGGCCGATCCTGCCGCGCTCGACCGGTTCATCCTCCGCCTGGCAGCCGACGGCCTGTGGCTGTACGAATCCCTCACCTCGGACCGGCTGGACCCCGCGATGCGGCAGGCCGTCGCCGAGCGCATCGCCGACGCCCTGGATCAGTAGGCGTCGGCAGCCTTTCCCAGGGCGGTGGTGAGACGGCCCAGCACGTCCTGGAGCCCGAGGACCTCGTCCAGGGACAGGCCGGTCGCGGCCAGCACGCCACGAGGGACGGACAGTGCGCGCTCACGCAGTCGCGTGCCCTCGTCGGTCAGGTCGATCACGACGGAGCGCTCGTCCTCACGGCTGCGCTCGCGCCGGACCAGCCCAGCCGTCTCCAGTCGCTTCAGCAGCGGCGAGAGGGTCCCGGAGTCCAGTTGGAGACGCTCCCCGATGGCCTTGACCGACTGCGGGCCGTGCTCCCACAGGACCAGCATGACCAGGTACTGCGAGTAGGTGAGACCGAGGTCCTTCAGCGCCTGCCGGTAGAAGCCGCCGAACGCTCGCGACGCGGCGTGCAGCGAGAAGCAGACCTGATGGTCCAGCCGCAGCAGTTCCGCGTCGGGGACGGCGGGCAGTTCGGGCGAGGCGCTCGGGGCAGTGGTCATGGAACCAGCGTACCGCCGACCATGCCATTGAGTTGTGCACAACTTAGTTGTGTGCAATCTTTATATCAGTGGCCGCGACCAACCTGGTCGGGGCTCCAGAGGAGGGTCACCCATGGACGCGTTGTACACCGCCGCCGCCACCGCCAACGGGCGCGAGGGCCGTGCCGTCAGCTCGGACGGTCAGATCGACCTGCCCCTCGCCATGCCCCCGGCCCTCGGCGGCAACGGCAAGGGCACCAACCCCGAGCAGCTCTTCGCCGCCGGCTACGCGGCCTGTTTCGCCAGCGCGATGGCCGCGGTCGGTCGCGAGATGAAGGTGGACACGAAGGACGCCTCCGTGACCGCCGAGGTCTCCATCGGCAAGGAGGGCGACGGCTTCGGGCTCGCGGTGGTCATGCGGGTGGAGCTGCCGGACTCCCTCGCGGGCGAGGCCGGGCAGAAGCTGGTCGAGGCCACGCACGCCTACTGCCCGTACTCCAAGGCCACGCGGGGCAACATCGACGTCGAGCTCGTCATCGAGTAGTCCCCCGCTTCCGCCCCTTCCCGTCCCGCGCCCACCCGCATCCCACCGTCGCCGCGGCGGGGGCCGGCCGAGAACGCCATCGGCCGGCCCCCGCTCGTCGCGGTGCGACGTCGTCGCGGCCGTCAGCCCTTCAGGCGGGCCAGCACCGTGTCCACCGCGCGGTGGACGGCCTCGCGCGCCTCGTCGGTCGGGTCGAGCGTCTCGAAGCCGTGGCGTCCTTCCGGTACGTCGATGATCTCGACGTTCGCCTCGCAGCGGGCGGCCTCGGTCAGGAACTCCTCGACCGTCGCGGCGATCTCGGCCATCTCGCGTCCCGCCCGGACCAGCACGAAGGGCAGGTGACCGGCGCCGGAAACCGCCCGGACCGGGTTGAAGCGGGTGTCGGTCAGTCCCCAGCTCGGCAGCGGCGCGAGGATCGGGTAGTTCGCCGCCACGCAGCGCAGCCACACCGGGGGCTTCGCCAGCCAGTCCGCCGCGAGCGGGCCCCCGCCCGAGAAGAACCAAAGCGCGACCCGGTCCGCGTCCACGCGCGGATCGGCGCGCACCCGCTCCACCGCGTCGGCCACGTCCCCGGCGGCCGTCCCGTAGTCGGCCACGGAGCGCAGGCGGTGGTCGAGCGTCACGCCCACGGCTCCCCGCCCGGCGACGTACCGCGCGTATCCCGTCAAGGTCGGCCAGTCCCGGGGCGTCGGCCGCGCCTCGGCGGGTACCGGGCCGCCGTGCACGAACACCACCGCCGGGTGCGGCCCCGGACCGTCCGGCGGATACAGGTCGGTGTTCCCGGTCCGCTCGCGGGGCCGCTCCGGTACGTCGAGGAGGAACGGCCGCAGATGGGCGGGCGGCTCGGCTCCATCGGTGGCTGAGGTCAGCCGGTGGCCCGCGCCGGCGGCGGCCTCGATCAGGGTCGCGGCCAGTTCGGCGGGGCAGGACAGCATCGGCCAGTGCCCCGTGGGCAGTTCGAAGAAGGCCACCCGGGCGTCGGCCAGTGCGCGGAGGGCCCGATCGCCGACGTCCACCATGATCTGGAGCATCCCGATGCCCGGTCCGTTGCCGGTGCACAGCACCCCGGTCACGGGCACCGCGGCCACGGCGCCGGTGAGTCGCAGCGGCTGGAGCAGCGTGCCCAGGGGCTGCGGCGCCGCGAGGGCGGTGAGCCCGTCGAGCGCCGCGTCGGAGAGGCCCGCGGTGCTCCCCCAGCGGGACCACGCGTCCCGGTCCGGGGGTGGCAGCTCACCGCCGCCCGCCCCCTCCCCGCTTCCGGCGGCCCGCTCCGCCACCTCCTCGCGCAGGCGCTGATCGGGCACCGCGGCCAGGGCGGGAACACCGTCCTGCGGCATCCCGGCGTCGAGGTGGACGATCCGGGCGATCGCCCCGGCCCGCCGGTCCGCCGCGCCGAGCACCGGGTGGATGCCGTAGTCGTGGCCGACGAGCACGACCTCCCCGCCCGGCTCCGCCTCCGCCACCACCGCGTCGATCACCGCGAGCACGTCGTCGATATGCGTCTCCAGGTCGACGGGCCGGCCGGAGCCGCCGGTGCGTCCGCCGAGTCTGGTGAGCGCGGCGATGCGCACCGCGGCGCCGTCCGCGGTCAGCCGCGCGGCGGTGTCCTCCCACACGTGCGGCCCGGTGAACGCCCCGGCCACCAGAATGAATACGGTCATGGCCCCTCCTCGTCACGATGTCTCCCGCGCACCGGCCCGAACCCCCGGCAGCGCTCGCCGGTACCGTAGGAACTCCCCCTGGTGGAGGTTCAAGTGTTCTCGTCGTACGACGGCTTGTGCACCATCGGCGAGCTGGCCGAGCACGCGGGCGTCAGCGTCAAGACCGTCCGCTTCTACTCGGACCGCGGGCTGCTGCCGGAGGCGTCCCGCAGCACCGGCGGTCACCGCAGGTACGCCCCGGAGGCCGTGGAGCGGCTGGCCATGATCCGCTCGCTGCGCGGCCTCGACCTGCCGGTGCCCGAAGTGCGCCGCATCCTCGACGAGCAGGACGAACGGGACGGAGCCGGAGCGGAAGGCGCGGACGGTACGGGAGGCGCGTTGGAGGACGCGGTGGCCGGGCGGCTGCGTCTCCTGGGCTCCGAGCTCGCGGCGCTGCGCTGGCGAGAGGCGGCGCTCCGGCTGGTCCAGGAGTGCCCGGCGGCCGAACGGCCCGCCCGGCTGAGGCTGGTCGGTGCGGTCGCCGCCCCTCCCAACACCGCCTCGCTGGCCCGTTTCTGGCGTTCATGGCTGCCGGCCCGTATGCCCGCCCGCTCCGTCACCGCGTTCCTGGAGGCGGCGGTGCCGCATCCTCCCGACGATCCCCGGCCGGCCCAAGTCCTGGCCTTCGCCCGGCTGCACGCCTTCGTGACCCGCCCCTGTGACGGCAGGGGCGGCTCCTCCCAGCCCCGGGCGCACGGCGTCGCGGGGGCCCGTGCGCCGGCCGTGCTCTACGCGGGGCTTGCCGAGGCGTACGACCTGGCGGGCGGTGAGCTGCGCCGTGGGGCGGAGCCCGCTCCCGGTGAGGCGCTGGACGGATTCGTGGACGCGTACGCCCGCACGTACGGCGCCCACGACACGCCGGCCTTCCGCCGGGTGCTGGCCGGCCGGCTGGCGACCGATCCGCGCATCGACCGGTACTGGGACCTGACGGCCGAGGTGATCAGCGCTCCCGGCGGCCGTCCCGAGCCGACCCCGGGTTCCGCGCACGACTGGCTCCTTGCGGCGCTGGAGGAAGCGACCGCCTGAAGAAGCCCTGACGGCCTCACCGGCGCCCGGCCTCGTGACTGCTGACGTTCGTCCGAGCGGTTCGTCCGATCGCTTCATCCGAGCGGTTCGTCCGGGAGGTTCGTCCCGGCGGGGCGTCCGGGAGGCAAGCCGGGAACTACTTCCCGGACCGAGCGGCGCGCAGGAGCCGCAGCTGGCCGATCTCGGCCACGTTCTTCATCAGCTCGGCGTTCACCCAGGCCACCGTGTCGGCCACGGTGCGTCCCGGATCGTCCTGCCACGGGAAACGGGCCGGGGCGTCGAGATCAGCATCGGTGAAGCCTTCCAGCACGACCAGCCACGCCGACCGGAGCTCCCGCAGCCACTCGATCACGCGGTAAGGGTCACCGCTCCACGTCACTTCGGTACGAGGGCGCGGATCGCGTCCGTTGGCGTGCTCGACCGCGGCGTCCCACCACCAGCCGATGTGCCAGCCGAGCCATCCGATGGTCGGAACGGGCACCGGATCGGGCTCCGTATCCGCCCAGTCCGGCACCCAACTTCCATCAGGTGTTCGACGCACGGTCCAACAGTGCGTGGCCGGCGGCTCCCACAGAATGTCCTCCGGCCGCAGACGCTCGAGGTGGTACTCGAAAAGAGCCCAGGTCAGGTCGAACTGTCGGCAGAGCACGTCATGTCGTACAGAACTCATGACGCGACCGTTCCACATCGGCACGGGCAAGCCCATCGCTTTTCGAACCCGGCCCTTCCGACGGGCTCAGGCGGCGATGACCGCGGCGCCGACCCGTCCGCCGTCGACGTCCACCACCGTGCCGTGCACCAAGGCCGCCTCGTCGCTCGCCAGCCAGACGGCGGCGTGGGCGATGGCCTCGGGGGCTCCGATGCCGCCGGCCGGGGTGCCCTTCATCATGACCTGGGCGGGGTGCGTCCCGCTGTCCCTGACGGCGGGTGCGGCGATCACGCCCGGGGAGACGGCGTTGACCCGTACGCCCTGCGGGCCGAACTCGGCGGCCCAGCCTCGGGTGAGGGTCTCCATCGCGCCCTTGGTGGAGCTGTAGAGGGTGCCGACCGGGATGCCGAGGCGGGCGACCCAGGAGCCGAGGTTGATGACGGCTCCGCCGCCCGCCCGGGCCATGGCCGGGGCGACGGCGGCGGTCAGGAAGAAGGGCGCCTTGACGTTCACCGCGTAGACGCGGTCGAAGGTGTCCTCGTCCGTGTCGGCGGTCGTGGAGCCCGGGAAGATCCCGGCGTTGTTGACCAGGATGTCGATGCGGCCGCCCAGTACCCGGGTGGCCTCCTCGGCGCGCCGGCCGGAGACCGCGGCGGTGCCGTCGAGGTCGGCCGCCACGAAGTCCGCGCGTCCGCCGGCCGCGCGGATCGATCCGACGACCGCGAGCCCTCGTTCCCGGTGGCGGCCGGAGACGACCACATGGGCCCCTTCGGCGGCGAACGCCTCGGCGATGGCCTGCCCGATGTTGCTGGTCGAGCCCGTGACGAGCGCCGTCTTTCCCTCAAGTCGTCCACCCATGGCACGTCTCCTCTTCTCATGATCGTGTGCACGCTCCCGCGTCCGGGGGCCTCGCCCGGCCGGCTCCGCGGGACGGTCCGGTACTCCGGACCACGGCACCGACTGTGCTCCGATGAAAATGGACCGGCAAGTCCAGTCCGGAGGCTCCCTCGCAGGCGGCTCACCGTGTCGGCGGCCGCCTAGGATGGACCCGTCGGTCCAGTCGAGGAGGATGTCGATGTCACAGGCTTCGACCGCGAAGGGGCGCGCCACCCAGGCCCGTATCGTCGAGGGCGCCGCGGAAGTGCTGCGCGAGCAGGGCGTCGCCTTCACCACGCTGGACGACATCCGGGACCGCACCGGTACGAGCAAGAGCCAGCTCTTCCACTACTTCCCCGGCGGCAAGGACGAACTGCTGCTGGCCGTAGCGGAGTTCGAGGCGAGCCGCGTACTGGCGGACCAGCAGCCGCATCTGGACTGCCTGGACTCCTGGGAGTCCTGGTACCGCTGGCGGGACGCGGTGGTGGAGCGGTACGAGCTGCAGAACGACCAGTGCCCGCTGGGGTCGCTGTTCCTGCAGGTGGGCCGTACGGAGCCGGGCGCGCGGGCCATCGTCGCCGAGCTGATGCGCCAGTGGCAGGAGCGCATCGCGGACGGCATCCGCACCCTGCGCGCCCGCGAGCTGGTCCCGGCGTCCGTGGACGTCGACCGGAACGCCGCCGCGCTGCTGGCCGGGATCCAGGGCGGGGTGTCGATCATGATGTCCACCGGCAGCTCGGCCCATCTCAAGGCCGCCCTGGACACCGGGATCGAGCAGCTCCGTGCCGCCCCGGCCGGCGCCCGCTGAGCTGCCCGGTCGGCCTGCCCGAAAACCGCTCCCCCTGCCCCCTCCGGAACACCCGCGCCCCTCCGGACCTGCCGAGGTCAGCCGGCGGCGTGCGGGCCGAAACGTTCGGGGGCGAGCTTCGCCAGCAGCGAGGTGACCACGAGATCGGTCGAGGCCGCCATGTCCACGGATTCCGGCGACAGCAGCCACTGGACCTGCAGCCCGTCCATGACCGCGATGATGGCGTTGGCCGCGTTGTCGGTCAGCTCCGCCCGGTCGGCGGGCAGTTCGCAGGCCTCGCGCAGGGCGTCGGAGACGAAGGCCCGCAGCCCGTGGTAGCGGTCGCGGAAATAGTCCTGGGCGGGGTGGTCGTCGGTGACCGACTCCGCCGAGAGCACCGCGTACAGCCGGACGATGCCCTCCCGTTCCGCGTTGAGCAGCGCGGTGCTGACCAGGTGGCGCAGGAATTCCAGCCCCTGGGGGCGGTCGGGTCCCAGGTGCTCGATGTCCCTCTGGTCGCGCAGTTCGAGCACGCTGGTGAGGAGCAGGGCCTTCGAGCGGAAGTAGTGCAGCACCCCCGCCTGGGTGAGGCCGACCCGGTCCGCGATCTCGGCGAGCGAGGCGTTGTTGTAGCCACGGGCGGCGAAGGCGTCCATGGCGATGGCCAGGATGTCCTGCTGTCGCTGCCGGGCTTCCGGACTGCGCGGCGTGCGGGGTCTGGCCTGACTGCGTGCCGGTCTGCCCACTGACTGGTTGCTCACCGGGTCAGCTTAAGCCTGCCGGAGCGCCGGTGAAGATCTTCCGGACAGCGCCGGAGAACACCGGGACCGACTACTTACTAACCACTTAGTGGGTGTGCTTTCATGCCGTTGTCCCGCCCTCTTGTGACCGGCACGCCCGGAGCGAGGCGTCCGCCGCGCCCTCCGGCGGCCGGGGTGCCACCTGTCAGCAGGTACGAACCCGAGGAGAGCCGCAACCATGCCAAGCCCCACCCCCCTGCGTTCGAGAGCGCGCGCGGCAGGCGCCGCGTTCGTCGTGGCCGTCGCCGCGCTCGGCGTCAACGGCGCCATCACCACCGCCCGGGCGGCCGACCCCGCCGCACAGGTCTGGGTCACCACCCCGGACGGCGCCAAGAAGCTCACCCCGGAGGGGAACGTCCCCTTCGACGGAACACCGCAGTCGGTCGACATCCGCGTCGACGCCGCCGACAAGGGCCAGAAGTTCACCGGTGCGGGGGCTTCGGTGACGGGCGCCTCCGCCCATCTCCTCCAGTCCCTCCCCCAGGCGCAGCGCACCTCGGTGCTGAGGTCGCTGTTCTCCACGGAGGGCGACGGCATCGGGCTCAACTACCTGCGTCAGCCCCTGGGAAGCACCGACTTCGACGCGAACTCCGACCCGTACACGTACGAGGACACCCGGGGCGCCTTCTCCATCGACCGGGACCGGAGCCAGATCCTCCCGGTGCTGAAGCAGGCCACCGCCGTCAATCCGGCCATCCGCTTCATGGGCTCACCCTGGTCGCCCCCTGCCTGGATGAAGACCAACAACTCCCTCAACGGCGGCAGTCTCCGCACCGAGCACTACCAGGCCTACGCCGACTACCTCGTCAAGGCGATCAGGGCGTACGGGCAGGAGGGCATCACCCTCACCGATCTCACGGCGCAGAACGAGCCGGAGTTCGCGACCAGTTACCCGTCCATGAGCATGACCTCGGCCCAGCAGGCGGACTTCCTCCGGGTGCTGGACCAGGCGCTCACCGCGGCGAACCTGCCGACCAACATCCTGGCCTACGACCACAACTGGGACCATCCGAACTATCCGCTGGACGTCTTCGCGCGGACGGGCGGCATCCAGCGCGTCATCGGCGCGGCCTTCCACTGCTACGGCGGAGCCCCGGCCGCGCAGAAGCAGATCGCCGACGCCGGAAAGCGGGTGTTCTTCACGGAGTGCTCGGGCACCGACAGCGAGAACCCGGCGACCACGTTCGGCGACACGCTCACGTGGCACGCCGAGAACCTCGTCGTGCAGAACATGCGCAACGGCGGTGAGACGGTCATCAACTGGAACCTCGCCCTCGACCGGAACGGCGGCCCCCATCAGGGGCACTGCACCAACCGCTGCAACGGCATCGTCGAGATCGACGGCGGCCAGGTGACCCGCAACGCCGAGTTCTACGTCCTCGGTCATGTCGCCAAGTTCGTCCGGGCCGGCGCGGTCCGGATCGGCTCCACCAGCCAGGGCGCGGGAGGGGTGCAGAACGTCGCCTTCCAGAACGGCGACGGCAGCCGCGCGGCCGTCGTCGTCAACACCTCCTCCGGGTCGCAGCGGTTCTCGCTGACGGACAACGGCAGGTCGCTGGCGTACACGCTGCCCGCCGGCGCCGTCGCCACCTTCACCTGGGACGGGAGCGGCGGCACGACCGACCCGCCCGCGGGCTCCATCGATCCCGCCGCCTGGTACCAGGTGCGGAACGCCAACAGCGGTGCCTGCCTCGACGCCGCCGACTGGGGCACGGCGAACGGCACCGCGCTCCAGCAGTGGGCCTGCGGGACCGGGGCCAACCAGCGCTGGCAGTTCCGGCCGACCGACGGCGGCCACTACCAGGTGGTTAACCGGCACAACGCGAAGGCCTGGGACGTCGACGGCGGTTCCGGGGCGACCGCGGACGGCACCAAGGTGCACCTGTGGTCGTACGAGGGCGGCGTCAACCAGCAGTGGCGGCCGGAGGCCCTGAGCGGCAGCGGACGGTACCGCTTCGTCGCCCGCCACAGCGGCAAGTGCCTGGCCGTCGACAACTCCTCGACGGCCGATGGGGCCAGGCTGTCGCAGCAGCCCTGTTCCGGCTCCGCCGCGCAGGCGTTCACCCTGACCGGCTGACACCACGGGCGGCCAGGACCGCGGCGGCTCCCCGGACGCATCGTGAGGGGGAGCCGCCGCGGTGCCCGTTCTCGGCGGCTCCCCACGCCCGGAGGGCCGCCGTCCGGGGCGGGTCAGGCGTGCCGTGCCAACCAGTCGGCGTAGCGGGTGGGGGCGATACGGGCACCGCGCTTCGGCGTGAGGACGTCGCCGCTGACCGCGGCGAACATCCCGGCGGTGTCGTCGGTGGTCACCGAGCGGCTGTCGCCCTTCGCGCGGAGCGTGATGAGGCCCAGTTCGTCCAGCGGGTAGGCGTCGGGTCCGGCGAGGTCGACGGTGCCCCGGAGCGGTGTGCCGGCCGCGACCTCGGCGACGGTGGCGGCGACGTCCTCGGCGGCGACCGGCTGGAGCCGGGTGCGCGGGAGGCGGACGGTGTCGTCGTCGGCGGTCCAGGAGAGGACGGCGTCGATGAACTCCATGAACTGCGTGGCGCGAACGATGGAGTAGGGCACACCGCCGGCCTTGAGCATGTCCTCCTGGAGTGTCTTGGCCCGGTAGTAGTCCAGTTCGGGCACCTGATCGACCCCGACGATCGACAGGACGACGAAGTGCCCGACGTCCGCCTTCCGGGCGGCGGCGGCGAGGTTGTCCATCGAGGTCCGGAAGAACGCCGGCGAAGCGTCGTCGAACGTCGGTGAGTTGGTGAGGTTGACGACCACGTCCGCACCGGCGAGGGCGGCGTCCAGGCCTTCGCCGGTGATCACGTCCACCCCGGTGGACTGGGAGTGGGGCACTGCGCGGTGACCGGCCGCGTCGAGATCCCGCACCACCCGGGATCCGATCAGTCCGGTTCCGCCGATGACGGCAATGTGCATGGCCCTGCCCTTCCTCGATCACGCGTCCCGTCCGGCCGCCGGGGCATCGCACCACCCGTCACCGAACGCGGACATTTCTTATCCGGAATCATACTCGGACATCGAACATCCGAGTATCTGGGGGGCGTGGATTAGAGTGAAGAAGTGAAAATGTCTGGTGGCGTCGAGTGGGCACTGCACTGCTGCGTCGTGCTGACCGCGACGGAGGAGCCCGCGCCGGCCGCGCGGCTGGCGGAGCTGCACGACGTCTCGCCCAGCTATCTCGCCAAGCAGTTGCAGGCCCTGTCACGGGCCGGACTCGTCCAGTCGGTCCAGGGCAAGGCGGGCGGCTACGTCCTCACCCGGTCACCCGCGCTCATCACGGTGCTCGACGTCGTCGAGGCGGTCGACGGCCCGGGGCCCGCGTTCGTCTGCACCGAGATTCGGCAGCGCGGACCGATGGCCACTCCCCCGGAGGCCTGCACCGCACCCTGCGCCATCAACCGCGCCATGGGCCGGGCCGAGGACGCCTGGCGGGAAGCCCTCCGCTCGGTCACCGTCGCCGACCTCGCCGCCGATGTCACCTCCGACTACGGGACCGGCGCGCTGGGCAGGATCAGCACCTGGCTGAACCCGGCCGAGGCCTAGCCCCGACCCCTGCGCCGACACTGACACCGACACCGACGAATTCGGGCGTGCCGGACACTGTCCCCGCCCGACGCGCCCTCATATGCTTCGCCTTCTGGCTGTTCGCCCGCTTCAGGAGGCTCCGTGCCGGCTCGCACCCTGTACTGCTACACGTGTGATTCCGATGAGAAGCACCGCCCTCTCACCACCGGCGAGAAGACCTGGCTCAGGGGCCGCACGGGCCGTCGGAGCGTCGAGGAGTTCTTCATGTGCGAGGCGCCGAGCTGCCGCAATGTGCGCAGCGGCTTCAACAAGCGCCCCTTCGCCCCGGTGATCCGCGTCCCTCTGCCGGACTGACCTCGCTCAGGGCGCTTCGACGGCTTCCTTGATGCGCTGCCCGAACGCCGGCGCGTCCTTGCGCGCCGCGCTTCCCGCGAAGCCGACCAGCAGCTTGCCGACTCCGTGCCCCTCCAGGACGTTGAAGAGCCTTACGTGCGTCCCGCCGTCCGGCGTACGTTCGAGGTCGTAACCGCCCTCCGCCGCGGTGATGAGGTTCTTCGACTGCTCGTGCCAGCGAATCCGGGTCGGGGCGACCAGTTCGCTGATCTCGAAGTCGCGCCGGGACGTCATCCCCGCGTCCTTGACCGTGCTGTGGAAGACGGTGCCGACGCGGGTCGGGCCGTTCGGTGATTTCTCGATGCGCTGCACCCGTGGGCTGAACTCGGGGTCGTGTTCGCCGTCCGCGAGGTAGGCGAAGACCTCCTCGATGGGCCGGTCGATGTCGACCGTGGCTTCGAAACGTGTGCTCATGGCTCTCTCCGGTCTGCTGGGGCGCGCACGGGAGATACGACGGGAACGGCCACCGCCGGAGGGGCGACCGCGCTCGGCGCGTCGCGGGCTCCACGCTACCGGAGACGGGCGAGGTCAGCCTCTCGGCCGGTGTCGCGGTGGGCGTCGGGCGGGTGGATCGCCGGGTACGGAGAATCCCCGGACCGTCATTGCGGTCCGGGGATTATCGCGCGTATATTGAATTCTTCTGCGCTTACGCAGAAAGGCCCCTCTCGGGGGCCTTATGGATACGAATATATCTGGCGGGGAGCCGTTTTGTCAAACCGGGAAAGCGACGAATTGCGGGAAGAGCAGGAATTCATCGATCGGCTCCATGCGCGGGTCGACGCCCTGCGCGGTGTGGCGGCCGACGGTGTCGAGCGCGCGCTGACGCCGGTCGGCACGGGTCAGCAGGCGCGGCTGGAGCGCGACATCCTGGTGGCGGAGCGCTCGGGGCTGCTCGCCGCGCTCGACGCGGTCGACGGATCCCTGTGCTTCGGTCGCATCGACCGCTCCGACGGGCTCGCGCACCACATCGGCCGGATCGGGATCCGTGAGGACGACACCGAGCACACTCCTGTTCTGATCGACTGGCGTGCGCCGGTGGCACGCCCCTTCTATCTCGCCACGGGGCACACGCCGATGGGGCTGCGCCGGCGTCGGCACATCACCACCGAGGGCCGCACGGTCACCGAGCTCCATGACGAGATCCTGGATCTCGGGGACCGGGACCGCACCGGATTCGAGGATCCGAACGGTGACGCCGTGCTGCTCGCGGCGCTCAACTCCGCGCGCACCGGGCGCATGGGCGACATCGTGCGGACCATCCAGGCCGAGCAGGACGGCATCATCCGGGCCCCGCACCGCGGTGTCCTCGTCGTCGAGGGCGGCCCCGGCACCGGAAAGACCGCCGTCGCGCTGCACCGGGCCGCCTTCCTGCTGTACGAGCACCGCGAACTGCTCGCCAAGCGGGCCGTCCTCATCGTGGGTCCCAACCCGGCGTTCCTGCGCTACATCGCGGAGGTGCTGCCCGCGCTCGGCGAGACCGGGGTGCTGCTCGCGACGCAGGCCGAGCTGTTCCCGGGGGTGCGCGCCACCGGTGCGGACACCCCGCGCGCCGCCACCGTCAAGGGCGGCGGGCCGATGGCGGAGGCCCTCGCCCTGGCCGTACGCGACCGGCAGCGGCTGCCGGAGCCCGGGGCCGCGATGGTGATCCCGCACGAGGACGGCGGAGACCTGATCCTGGACTGGGAGATCGCCTACGAGGCCCGGCAGGCGGCCCGGGACACCCGCCTGCCGCACAATCTCGCCCGGCCCCACTTCGTCTTCCGGGTCATCGACGCGCTCACCGCGCAGCTCGTCGAGCGCATCGGCGCGGACCCCTACGGCGGGCCCAACTTCCTCGGCCCCGACGACGTGGCGCTGCTCGGCCGGGACGTCGCGCTGAGCAAGGAGGTACACGCGGCCGTCGACGAGCTGTGGCCGCCGCTGACCCCCGAGGGCTTCCTCGCCGACTATCTGGCCGACCCCGTGTACGTACCGGAGGAGGACGCCGACGCGATCCGCCGCCCGGCCGGCGCCGGGGCGTGGACGCCCGCCGACGTACCTCTGCTCGACGAGGCCGCCGAGCTGCTCGGCGTCGACGACAGCGCGGAGCGGGCGGCGGCCGAGGCGGCCCGTCAGGAGCGGGTCGGCTACGCGCAGGGCGTGCTGGAGCTGTCGCGCGGTTCGGAGAGTTACGAGTTCGAGGACGAGGAGTCCGAGGTCCTCGCCGCCCACGACATCATCGACGCCGAGCGGATGGCGGAGCGCCACGAGGAGGCCGACCACCGCACCGCCGCCGAGCGGGCCGCCGCCGACCGTACGTGGGCGTTCGGGCACATCATCGTCGACGAGGCGCAGGAGCTCTCGCCGATGGCGTGGCGGCTGCTGATGCGCCGGGCGCCGACCCGCTCGCTGACCCTGGTCGGTGATCCGGCCCAGACCTCCGAGGAGGCGGGCGTCGGGTCCTGGGAGGAGATTCTGCGGCCGTACGTCGGTGACCGCTTCGAACACGTCACGCTGGAGGTCAACTACCGTACGCCCGCGGAGATCATGGAGCTGGCCGCCGGGGTCCTGCGGGAGAAGGACCCGTCGTTCACCGCCCCCGTCTCGGTGCGCTCGACCGGCGAGAAGCCGTGGAAGCGGGCGGCCGGGGAGGATCTGGCGGGCGCGGTGGCCGAGGCCGTCGTGGAACTGACGCCCCGGGAGGGACGCCTGGCGGTGATCGCGCCGCGTGCGCTGCACGAGGAGATCGCCGCACCGCTGGACGGTGTCGTGGCGGGTGAGGCTCCCGACCTCACACATCCGGTGGTGCTGCTGGATCCGCGCCAGGCCAAGGGGCTGGAGTTCGACCATGTGCTGGTCGTGGAACCGGCCCGGTTCGGCACGAGCGATCTGTATGTGGCGCTCACCCGTGCCACGCAGCGTCTGGGCGTCGTCCACCGGGAGGAGCTGCCCCCGGCGTTGCGATGACGGAGGTCGCGGGCAGTGGGGGTGGCCGGAGCACGGTGGGCGAACCCATAGGGTGACGCCATGTCTTCGCCCTTGAGTTCGACCAAGACCGCGGCTGCTCTCCGCACCTCGGCACGGGTCTCCGCAGAGTTGTTGTTGGTCCTGGTGGCGGCGGCGGTCGCGCTGTGGGTGCTGGGCCGGATGTGGTCGGTCCTCTGGCCGCTGATAGTCGCTCTGTTCCTCACCACCCTGACCTGGCCGCTCGCCCGCTTCCTGCGCGGGCACGGCTGGCGGCCCGCGCTCGCCGCGTCGGCGGTGACGGTGTTCTCCCTGCTGGTGGGGGCGGGCATCGTGGCGCTGATCGCGGTGCCGGTGGCGGACCAGTCCGGAGAGCTGGCCGGCCGGGTGGTCGACGGCATCGAGAAGCTCCGCGAGTGGGCGGCCGGACCGCCGTTGAACATCGGCGACGACCAGATCACCGGCGCCCTCGACACCGCGACCTCCAAGCTCCAGGACAGTGTCGGCAGTGTGGTCACCACCGCCGTCACCGGGGTGAGCACCGTGGTCAACGGGCTCGTCACGGCGGTACTGGCGGTCTTCCTGATGTTCTTCTTCCTCAAGGACGGCACGCGGTTCCTGCCGTGGCTGACGCGTCAGCTTCCCGGCAGGCTCGCCACCGACATCCCCGAGGTGGCCTCCCGCAGTTGGGACACCCTGGGCGCGTTCGTACGGTCCCAGGCGTTCGTCGGCCTGCTGGACGCGGTCTTCATCGGGCTCGGTCTGTGGATCCTGGACGTGCCGCTCGTTCTGCCGCTGGCGGTGCTGACCTTCGTCTCCGCGTTCGTGCCGATCGTGGGGGCGCTGTTCGCCGGATTCGTGGCGGTGGTCATCGCGCTGGTCTCGAACGGGCCGATGGACGCCCTGATCGTGCTCGGGATCATCATCGTGGTCCAGCAGTTGGAGGGCAATGTGTTCCAGCCCATGATCCAGAGCCGTGGGCTGGGTCTGCACGCGGCGACGATCCTGCTCGCGGTGACGCTGGGCGGCAGCCTGGCCGGTGTGGTGGGAAGCCTCCTCGCCGTCCCGCTGGCCGCGCTGCTCGGGGTGGCCTGGAACTATCTCCGCGAGCAGCTCTCGGAGGAGCCGCGGGAGCCGGAGGCCGAGGCCGGGGATCTGCCCGCGGACGCACCGGTTCCGACGTAGCTTCCGTGACCGGCGGGCGGGCGAGGGCAGCCGGGAGGAGTCAGGACGGGGAGCGGATCGCGGCCAGGAGCCGGGCGCAGCGCGCGGCCATCTCCGCTGCGGACTGCGGGTGCGGAGGTCTGTTGCGGCGTCGGCGTCCAACGTCGGCCGTCAGAACGTCCAGCCGGAACGCGCGTTTTCGTCGCGTGCCGCGGTGGGAAGGATGCGGTCAGAACGAACGCTTTTGACCGGGCGAGATCGAACGTTCGGCGGCGGGCGTGACGCCGGGTGGATCCGGGCGGGCCGATCTGTTCGGCAGGCCAGATCGGTTGTCGCCGGGTGGGGCGGGTCGACGCCCTGCCGGACATCAAGTGCGCCGAGCTCAGCGCTGCGTCCCAGAACCCGCGGAACCGCGCAGCCCATCCCCTCCATCGCCTCCCTGGAGCTGCCGCCCGTCCGCGTGAGCGCACCCCGTACGCTCGCCCACCTCGTCTCCGGCGATCCGGCCGACCGGGCGGGCCACACCTACGGCAAGGCCTTCCGTGACGTCGTCCGCGCGCTCCACGGCAACCTGACGGCCGCACCGGATCTCGTCGCCTTCCCCCGGGAGGAGCGTGACGTGGTGGACCTGCTCGACTGGGCAGCCGCCTCGGACGTCGCCGTGATCCCGTACGGGGCGGGCAGTTCGGTGGTCGGCGGGATCGAGTACCGCGCCAAAACCCACTCCGGCGTCCTGTCGATGGACCTCTCGGGGATGGGCCGGGTGCTGGAGATCGACCGGGTGAGCCGGTCGGCGCGGATCCAGGCGGGAGCCCTCGGGCCTTGCCTGGAGGCGCAGTTGAGGCCGCACGGGCTGACGTTGCGTCACTTCCCGCAGAGCTTCGCGTTCTCGACGCTCGGCGGCTGGCTCGCTACCCGGGCGGGCGGGCACTACGCCACCCTGCACACGCACATCGACGATCTCACCGCCGCCCTGCGCGTGGTCACGCCCGCCGGGGTGAGCGAGTCGCTGCGCCTGCCCGGGTCGGGGGCCGGTCCCTCCCCCGACCGGCTCTTCCTCGGCTCGGAGGGCACCCTCGGGATCATCACCGAGGCGTGGATGCGGCTCCAGGACCGCCCCGTGCACAAGGCGTCGGCCTCGGTGGTGTTCGACCGTTTTCCCGCCGCGGTGGACGCCGTCCGGGCCGTCGCGCAGTCGGGCCTGCATCCGGCCAACTGCCGGCTGCTCGACCCGGGCGAGGCCGCGCTGTCGGGGGTGGCGGGCGGAGGCAGGAGCGTCCTGGTGCTGGGCGTGGAGTCGGCCCACCACCCGGTGGACGGCCGGCTCGCCGAACTCGTCGCCCTGGCCCGCGATCACGGCGGCTCCCCCGTCGGCGGCTCGACCGCCGCGGGCGACTCCGCCGTGGGCGACTCGGCAGCGGAGGCCTGGCGTTCGGCGTTCCTGCGGATGCCGTACATCCGGGACGGGCTGGCCCGGATGAGCGTGATCAGCGAGACGTTCGAGACGGCCTGCACCTGGGACCGGTTCCCGGAACTGTATGAGGCGGTGCACCGGGACGTCGGGGCGGCCGTCCGGGCGGCGACCGGCGCCGAGGCTCTGATCAACTGCCGTTTCACGCACGTCTACCCGGACGGTCCCGCCCCCTACTTCACGGTGATCGCCCCGGGCCGGCGCGGGTCGGAGGTCGCCATGTGGGACGCGATCAAGGCGGCGGCGATGCACACCCTCGGCGAGCACCGGGCGACCGTCACCCATCATCACGCGGTGGGGCGTGATCACCGGCCCGGGTACGACCGGCAGCGCCCGGAGCCGTTCGCACTCGCCCTGCGCGCGGCCAAGCAGGCCCTCGACCCGGCCGGGATCCTCAACCCTGGCGTGTTGTTCGACGCGGCGGGGTGACGGCGGGCCCGGCCGCTCATGCCGGGCGCGCGCCCGGCAGGTCCGTGCCGGGGGTCGCCTTCAGCGAGGCCTCGATGCGGGTGAGCTGGTGGGCGAGGCTCGTCATCCACACCTCCAGGTCCACGGACAGGGGCGTCGGCGGTGCACGGTCCGGACCGCGACCGGGTGCGGTCCCCGGTGCGGGTCCCGGCCGCTCCGCCGTGAGCAGGGCGGCGATCCGGTCGGCCTCCGCCGCCAGGCCCGACGCGGTTCTCCGGGCCCGGACGGCGGAAGCGTCACTCGCGCCGGACTCCGGGCGGAGACCGAAGCGCGGCAGCCACTGTGCGCCGAGCAGCATGTGGTTGGCGGCGATGAGCAGGGCGTGCCAGTCGGCGCGGTCGGTCGCGCCCGCGGCCGGGGTCTCCGCGCGGTACTGGGCGTAGGCCGCCTCGGCGAGGCGCAGCCGGTGGACGCCCGGCAGGATCGCCGGCGCGGCCCGCGAGCCGTCCGACGGCGCGAGCAGCGCCTGAGCGGTCGCCGGCACCAGCGGGGCGCACGTTCTGAGCAGCCCGGCCATGGCCAGGCGGACCTCTCTTCGCGCCCCGGCGGGCCAGGCCAGCAGCCCGCACAGCAGACCGATCACGCTGCCGGTGACGACGTCGATCATCCGCGCCTCCGGCAGCCGCAGGGTGACCGGGGCGATCTGGGCGAACGCGGTGGCGACGACGAGCGTGAACAGCGCCTGCGCGTACGCGAGGCCCAGCAGCGGCCCGAGGGCGAAGGCGACCAGCATGACGGGGGCGAGCAGGGCGGCGTACACGTCGGTGTGCCGGCCGAGTCCGATCACGAGCGCCCCGGCCACCAGCGCGCCCGCCGCGTTGCCCGCCACCGCCCGGCGGACCGCCTGCCAGGTCGCGCCGACGGTGGTACGTCCGAGGGTCAGGACGGCGAGGAGCACCCAGAACCCGTGGGTCAGGTCGAGGGAGCCGGCCACCGCGCGGGCCGCGGCGAGTCCGAGCGCGGTCCGTACGACGTTCTGGAACAGCACCGACCGGAACGTCACATTGCCGAGGACGCGCCGGGCCCACAGCCTCGGCGTGGACAGTTCGGCGTACCAGAACAGTTCGCGCGGGGCGGCCGGCTCGGTGGGCCCTCCGTGCGTGCCGATGTCGACGGTGATCTCCACCATCCGCGCCGATTCGGCGAGCGCCAGCACCCGGGACTGCCGTCGCAGCACCTCGACGGGCGGTCGCTCACCGGGCGGTCCGGTGGCCAGGCGCACCCGGTCCGCCTGGAAGCCCCGCATCGCCTCCTCCAGCGCACCGGCGGGCGGCGGGCGGCTGCCGGTGCGCAGAAACCGGGCGCAGGCGGTGCACGGCTCCGCGACCCGGTCCAGGAGTGCGGCGGACTCGGGATCGGCGGGCGCGGGTACGGGCGTGGATTCGGCGAGGGTGGCCAGCTGGTCGAGGAGTCTGCGTGCGGAGCGGCCGGCCTGTTCGAACGCGCGGTCCGTCCGGCCGGCCCCCGCCGGGCGTTCCGCCGGTGGTACGTCCGCCAGGCGCAGCTTCGCTCCGGCGGCGCGCAGCCGTGCTGGTGGTACGCCGCCGGGAGCGGCCCCGCGCGCCGCCTCGTCGAGGGCGTCGGCCAGCCGTTCCCGGTAGGAGGGACCGGCCGGATCGGGCAGCAGGACTTCGAAAGCGGCGAGGAGCACCACCCCTGCCGTGAGCCCCGACAGCCGCTCCACGAGCGTGTCGGGGGCGTACGGCGGAAAGCAGGCGAGGATGTAGAACAGCTGGAGTCCGGGGGCGGCGCCCGCGGGCCTGGGGCCGGCCACCGCCGCGAACGCCAGCAGGAACCCGACGAGGAGCATGCCGCCGACGGCGGCCCGGGTGTCGACGGCGAGCAGGGTGCCCAGGGTCGTCAGGAGCAGCGCCGGGGGCAGGGCCCGCACCATCACGGAAGCCCGCTGTCGGCCGGAGCCCGGGACGGCCGAGAGGAGTCCCAGGGCGATCGGTGCGAAGAGGGCGTACAGCGCGGTGACCGGGAGCCCGGCTCCGTACAGCAGCGGGTAGAAGCCGGCGCTCGCCGCGCCGGCGACCCGCACGGACCGGCGGAGGATCGTCGCCCGCTCCTGCCCGGCGATCACCCGCGCGCTCCCTCCGCGGGCGGTGCCCCGCGCCTCGCCCGGCGGGGCAGGCGGACGGCGGCGGGCGGGGGCCGTTGCGGTGTCGCGTCCGCCGGGAGCCGCTGTGCGCTCATGCCGCGCGCTCCTCTCCCTGGGCCGGCCCCCGGTGACGCCCGTAGGACTGCCTCTGGCCATTGTCGGCCGGGACCGGGCCGCCCGCGCGCGATGGCGAAGTGACCGCGCGGAGCGAGATCGGGCCGTGCGGCCCGGCGGGCGGTCGGGCCCTTTGCGCTGGGGGCGGGAAGGCGTCCGCCCCGAGCACCTGGTGCTGGGGGCGGACGCCTGCGGGGATCACACGGCCGGGCGGTCGTCCGCATGGTGGGGGCGGGCCGTGGTGGCTCAGATGGTCGCCGTGTCGATCACGAAGCGGTAGCGGACGTCGCTCGCGAGAACCCGCTCGTACGCCTCGTTGACCTGGCTCGCGCCGATCACCTCGATCTCTGCGCCGAGCCCGTGCACGGCGCAGAAGTCCAGCATCTCCTGGGTCTCCGCGATACCGCCGATCGCCGAACCCGCGATCGACCGGTTGCCCATGATCAGCGAGAAGAGGTTCAGCGAGACCGGCTCCTCGGGAGCGCCCACGTTGACGAGGGTGCCGTCCGTGCGCAGGAGGCCGAGGTAGGCGCCGAAGTCCAGCGGGGCCGAGACCGTGGAGAGGATGACGTCGAAGGTTCCGGCCAGTTCTTCGAAGGTCTTGGGGTCGCTGGTCGCGTAGTAGTGGTCGGCGCCCAGCTTGAGCCCGTCGTCCTTCTTCCGCAGGGACTGGGAGAGGACCGTGACCTCGGCGCCGAGCGCGTGCGCGATCTTGACGGCCATGTGGCCGAGACCGCCGAGGCCGACGACGGCGACCTTCTTGCCGGGGCCCGCGCCCCAGCGCTTCAGCGGTGAGTACGTGGTGATGCCGGCGCACAGGAGCGGCGCGGCCTCGTCGAGGGCGATGCCCTCGGGGATGGTGACGGCGAACTTCTCGGTCACGACGATGTGCGTCGAGTAGCCGCCGTAGGTGGGCTCGCCGCTGCGGTCGAGAGCGTTGTACGTCTGGGTGTTGCCCTCGGCGCAGTGCTGCTCGCGGCCCATCAGGCAGGCGTCGCACGTTCCGCAGGAGTCGACCATGCAGCCGACGCCGACGCGGTCGCCGACCTTGAACCGGGTGACCCCGGAGCCGGTCTCGGCCACGATCCCGGCGATCTCGTGGCCGGGCACCATCGGGAAGATGCCCTCGCCCCAGCCGTCGCGGGCCTGGTGGATGTCGGAGTGGCAGATGCCGGCGAACTTGATGTCGATCAGGATGTCGAACTCGCCCACCGGACGACGCTCGATCGTGGTGCGCTCCAGCGGGGCCTTGGCACGGGGAGCGGCGTAGGCGGCAACGGTGGTCATGCCGGAGGTTCTCCTCTGGGTGATGCGGTAGGAACGTGTCCCAGCCTCACTCCGGGTCCGACGTTTACCCAGCCCACCGCTTTGCCTACGTCCGGTGGTCCTACTACTGACGGGGACAGGCTCGGCCGCCTACGACCACTGATCGCAGGAATAATGGAACCCATGGACGATCAGCCGGAGGCCGCCGCGCCCGAGCCGCTGGACCGGCGTGCCGAGCTCAGTGAGTTCCTGCGCACCCGCAGGGCCAAGCTTCAGCCGCAGGACGTGGGACTGCCGGAGTTCGGCCGGGCCCGTCGGGTGCCCGGGCTGCGCCGGGAGGAGCTGGCGCAGCTGGCCGGGGTGTCCGTGGCGTACTACACGCGTCTGGAGCAGGGCAACGGGCGCAATGTGTCGGCCGAGGTGCTCGACGCGATCGCCCGCGCGCTGCGGCTCACCGACGCCGAGCACGCGCATCTGAACCATCTGGCGAGGCCGGCCCGGCACAAGAAGAAGCGCCGCCCGGCGAAGGTGCAGCGGGTGCGGACCGGGCTGCTGTATCTCCTGGACAACATGGAGGGCATTCCCGCGTACGTGGCCGGGGCGCGGTCCGACATCCTCGCCTGGAATCCGATGGCGGCGGCGGTGTTCGGCGACTGGGCCGCACTGCCGCCGGCCGAGCGGAACTGGGCGCGCCTGGTGTTCCTCTCCCCCGCCTACCGGGACCTGTTCCTGAACTGGGACTCCAAGGCCTCGGACATGGTCAGCTATCTCCGGCTGTACGCGGGTTGCCACCCCGACGATCCGCAGCTGTCGGCACTGGTGGGCGAACTCTCGCTGAAGAGCGAGGAGTTCCGGCGGCTGTGGGCGACGCACAACGTCAAGGAGAAGGGCCACGGCATCAAGCTGATCCGGCATCCGCTCGTCGGCGACCTGACCCTGTCGTACGAGACGCTGAACCTCCCGGACGACGAGGACCAGCAGCTGGTGACCTACCACGCGGAGCCGGGGTCGGAGTCGGCCCAGGCCCTGCGCCTGCTGGCGAGCTGGGGCGCCGACGCGGGCCGTGCGGATGTGATCAGCGGGGCGGGGCGGGGTCCGGACGACGAGCGATGAGGACGAACTCCCGGCCCGGCCGGTCGGGTGCGTCACGCACCTCGCGCACGACGAATCCCTGGGCGGTCAGGTCCGCCTCGGCCTCCTGACGCTCGCGGAACCGCAGCGTGGAGTCGGAGGTGAGGACCTGGCCGTCGGCCGCGAAGACGTACGTCCAACGGAACGACACGAGCGGCCCGGCGACCTCGGTCACCTCGACCCAGCTCTCGACGGGGCCGAGGCCGGCGATCTCGGTGACACGGTGCGAGCGCTCCCGGTTCCACTCCTCCCAGGCGCGCCGGGCCGGGTTCCGCGTCTCGACGACCAGATGCCCGCCCGGCCGCAGCGCCTCGTAGGCGCCGCGCAGCGTCGCCCGCCAGTCGCGCGGGCCGGTGATCTCCTGCGCCACGTTGGCCGTCATGGTGACCAGGTCGACCCGCAACGGCGGAAGAGCCGAAGCGTCACCGCTGATCCAGCGGACCCGGTCACCGCCCGGTTTGGCGCGCGCCACGTCGACCGAGGCCCGGGCGGGGTCGACGCCGACGACCTGGAACCCGCGGTCCGCCAGCAGCAGGGCGAACACTCCGGTGCCGCAGCCGATGTCAGTTCAGTCGGCTTCGGCCACCGCCGCCGAAGCCACCTCCCCGGACGCCACTCCTGCCGCCGCCTCCGCCTCATCGGTCGCACCCGCCGCGGGCGCGGGAATCCGGGGCGACGACGTCGTACCCGTGCCGGCCGGGTCCAGGAGCGGCAGGGTCTCCGCGGCGGCGAGCCGGGGCAGCAGCAACTGCCAGAAGCCGGTGAGCGTGTACGGGGACAGCCACCCGGGATCGTGCCGGCCGAGCACCTCGAATCCGGCCGTCGCGGCGACCGTGGCGGCGGCCGCGTCCTCGCGGGAGACGTCGTCGGCGAGTGTTCCGGCGGCGGCCGCCTCGTCCAGCAGTTCCCGCACACGGTGGTGCCACTGCACTCTCAGGTCCGGGGCGGCGGTTCCCGCGGCGTCGCAGCTCAGTCGGAATCCGGCCCGGCTCACCGGGTCCTCGCGCAGCCGTTCCGCGAGAGCGTGCGAGCTGTCGACGAGCGCCTGCAGGGCGGTGTCCGTCCTGCGCCGGATCGCGCCGGACATCTCGCGCAGCACCCGGGACGCCTCCACCACCACCGCATCCGCTACCGCGGCCTTGTTCTCGAAGTGGAAGTGCAGCGCGCCCGTGCTGACGCCCGCGCCGGAACTGATCAGCGTCAGCCGCGCCTGCGCGTAGCCGTGCTGCTCGAAGACGACGGCGGCGGAGCGGATAAGCGACCGGCGGGTACGGGTGGCTCGCTCCTGTTTGGTCACCGGGGCCTCCGTTCGAAGAATCGGCGGCCGGGCAGGGGGGCGGAAAAGGCGGCTGCCCCGGTGGAGGGCTCCCCGCCGGGGCAGTGGGACGGCTTCATGGAGTTATCAAACCAACTTACCGGTTTCATTTCCAGCGAACGGTAGAACACGGTGGAGGCTTCGGGATCCCTTTCCGGCCACTTCTTCCCTTCAGGGCCGTCAAACCGGACCGAAAGGGAAAAGGAAAAGGGCGGATCATCGCACTTATTGGAGATCTGTCACGCGGCATTACGCCGAGAACGCGTCCGCGTGATCGGCCGACCAGATCCGGAACGGCCGGGCCGGTCGCCCTGTCAATTCCTCGACGGTGGGCACCACCGCCGCCTTCGCGCCCGCCCGCTGCCGCTCCGCGCTCTCCAGAAAGGCCTCCGCGACGGGCCGCGGGTACCTCGCCAGCAGGGCCGTGCGCGCGGCGTCCACGCCCAGTTCCTCGAAGCGCAACGGCCGCTCCAGCACCCGGGAGAGCTCGGCCGTCTGCTCCCGCGCGGTGATCGCCTCCGGGCCCGACACGGCGTACGCCCTGCCCTCGTGACCCGTACCGGTGAGTGCGGTGACGGCCACCGCCGCGACGTCGCGCGGGTCGACGCACGCGACCGGCGCGTCGCCGTACAGCGCGCGCACCACTCCGGCCGACCGGATGCCGGGCGCCCAGGACAGCGTGTTGGACATGAACGTCCTGGGGCGGACGAACGTCCAGGCGACCCCCGACTCCCGCACCGCCTGTTCGTTCTCCCGCTGACGCCGAGTGATGAAGTCGTCGGCCCCCGGCTCCTCCACCGCCATCATGGACAGCTTGACCAGGTGGCGGACGCCCGCCGCTGCCGCCGCCGCGGCGACCCACTCGTCGTGGGGCTCCGTGGGGCTCTTCGTCACCAGGAACACGGAGCTGACGCCCCGCATGGCCCGGTCGAGGGCGGAGCGGTCCCCGTACTCGCCCTCGACGACCTCGACCCCGCTCCCCCGTACCGTCAGCCGCTCGGGACTGCGTGCGAGAATCCGCACCGGGCCTGCCGCCGCCAGCTGTCCGGCGACCTCACGGCCCACCGCTCCGGTCGCACCCGTCACGAGAATCACTCGGAAACCTCTCAGCCGTTGGCCCGCGGGCCGGACAGAACGGTGGAGAACACCAGTTCGCCGTCCTGATGGCCTGTCACCTGGACCGTCACCGTATCCTCGGCCGCCCCCGGCCGGACCACCGCCCCGATCGAGCACGGGCTGTCGAACTCGGCGTACCGGTGGAACCGGCTGCGCGCCTCCGCCGGAACGATTCCGCCGGGTCCCACCGCCAGGCAGGCCGCCTGACGGGCCGCCTCCAGCAGCAGCATGCCCGGGACATGGTCGTTGGGCCGCTGGAACAGGGTCGGGTGCCGGGTGTCCACGCGCAGTTCCCACACACCGTCCCGGCCGGCCTCCGAGAGCACCACGTCCTCGGCCCTGGTGCGGCCCGCCCCGGCGGTGGAGACCGGCGTAGCCCGCGGTATCGATATCCCCTCGGCGGGTGTGTCACCGCGCATCCGCCGGTACACCTTGGGGTTCGTGAAGCGGGTCGCGCCCGTCCCCGTAGCGGCCAGTTCCCCGTCGCGGTGGACCGCCCACCCCACGCGCCCCTGTACGGGCAGTCCGCCCCGCCACTTCAGGTCGGAGCAGAACACCTCCACGTCGATCTCGGCGGGCGCGCCGCCGACGCCCAGGTGGTCCAGGTCGCACGCGTAGTCGAGGTCCGCCATCAGGAAGTGGTAGCCCACCGGGACGCCGTACCCGGCGTGGAAGGAGAGCATGGCCGCCTGTCGCATCGCTTCCGCCACCAGCAGCGGATCGTGCCGGTCGCCGCTCACCGGGGCGAAGAACGGATGATCGTGCGGCAGGACCGCCGCGACCGAGAACCGATCGCGTGCCAGGCGTACCCAGTGACGCGGAAACGCGTCCTCCGGCCTGGACCGGTGCACCATGTCGATCCCCACGGGATGCACCACCTCGGCCTCCGAATCCACTGCCGGCACCGGATCGATCAAGACTGCTGCGTCGGTCATAACTCCCCCCAGGGGTCATGTGATGGCGAGCCGTTCCTGCGATGCACGTGCGCTGATAAGATACAGACTAAGCGGTTTTTTTTCTATCCCCGGCAGGGCCGTCCCCCCACACCGTCCCAGCCGTTTCCCGGGCCCTCGCCCAGCAAAGGAGACAGGATGGCCAAGCAGGACCGGGCGATCCGCACCCGCCAGACAATCCTGATGGCAGCGGCGCAGGCCTTCGAGAAATACGGCTATCAAGCCGCGACGATCACCGAGATACTCAAAAGCTCCGGCGTCACCAAAGGCGCCCTCTACTTCCATTTCCCGTCCAAGGAAGATCTCGCGCTCGGTGTTCTCGATGCGCAGGAGCCACCTCAGACCGTTCCGGACCAGGCTCTCAAACTCCAGGAACTCATCGACCTGGGCATGCTGTTCAGCCATCGTCTGCAGACCAGCCTCCTCGCCCGGGCGGGCGTCCGCCTCTCCATGGACCAGCAGGCACAGGGCCTCGACCGCAGCGGCCCCTTTCTCCGCTGGCAGGAAGCCACCCATCACCTCCTCACCCGTGCCAAACACAACGGCGAGCTGCTCCCCCACGTCAACCCCACCGAGACGGCGGACCTGTACGTGGCCGCCTTCGCGGGAACCCAGGCGGTCTCCCAGACTCTCACCAACTACCAGGACCTGCAGCGCCGCCACATCACGCTGCAGCAGCACATACTCCCCAGTATCGCCACGCCCTCCATCCTCACCGCTCTCGACCTGACACCGGAGCGCGCCGAGCGCCTCGGCCTGCTGGATCCGGTCGGCTGAACCGGGCCGGGGGAACGGCCGCCCGGCTTTCAGGTTCGTACGCGGGACGGGTGCCGGGCGTTCAGGCGCCCAGCGCCAGTTTCGCGCCGAGGCCGATCATCATCACGGCGACCAGCGCGTCCAGCACCCGCCAGGCGGCAGGCCGCGCCAGGACCCCGCTCAGCAGCCGGGCGCCGTATCCGAGCGCGACGAACCAGCACAGGCTGGCGAGGACCGCGCCGAGGCCGAAGGTCCAGCGCAGCGGGCCCCGGTCGGCGGCGACGGAACCGAGCAGGAACACGGTGTCGAGGTACACGTGCGGATTGAGCCAGGTCATCGCCAGGCAGGTCAGCACGACGCCCCGGCGCGACGTGGCCGGCGCGTCGGCGGCGTACAGGGCCGAGGGGCGCAGGACGCGGCGTGCGGCGAGCAGGCCGTAGCCGATCAGGAACAGGCCGCCCAGCAGCCCCACCACCGTCAGCGCCGACGGCCAGGCCACGACGACCGCACCGACCCCGGCGACCCCCAGGGTGATGAGCACCGCGTCGGACAGGGCGCAGATCCCGACCACCGCGAGCACACCGTCACGGCGGACGCCCTGGCGCAGCACCAGGGCGTTCTGGGCGCCGATGGCGACGATGAGGGAGAGGCCGGTGCCGAATCCGGCGGCCGCGGTGGTCAGGGCGTTCATCATGCGGCCGACGCTACAAAGCGGGACAATGTGATGTCCAGCTAAGGATCCTTACGTATCATTAGCGTTCATGATGTTCGAGCTTCCTCTCGACCAGGTACGGACGCTGCTGGCCGTGGTCGACGAAGGCACCTTCGACGCGGCGGCGGGCGTCCTGCAGCTGACGCCGTCGGCGGTCAGCCAGCGCGTGAAGGCACTGGAGCAGCGCACGGGCCGGGTGCTGCTGATGCGCACGAAGCCGGTGCGGCCCACCGAGTCCGGCGAGGTGGTGGTGCGCTTCGCGCGCCAGCTGTCCCGACTGGAGCGCGATGCGCGGACGGCGCTCGGGATGGCGGGTCCGGACGGGCCGACGCCCCTGTCGATCGCGGTGAACTCCGATTCCCTGGCGACCTGGTTCCTGCCCGCCCTGCGACGGGTGCCGGAGGAGCTGGACCTCTGCTACGAGCTGCGCCGCGAGGACCAGGACCATACGGCCGCCCTGCTGCGGGAGGGGCTGGTGATGGCGGCGGTGACCTCGTCCCCGGAAGCGGTGACGGGCTGTTCGGTGCGCGGACTGGGCCGGATGCGGTATCTGCCGGTGGCCAGTCCCGCTTTCGCCGACCGGTGGCTGGAGCGGCGGGCCGGCACGGCGCTGCACGAGCTGATCGGCGATGCCCCGGTGATCGGCTTCGACCGGCGCGACGACCTCCAGGACGCGTTCGTGCGCGCGCTCGGCCTCGGGCCCCGGGCGAGCGCCCGGCGTCATCTGGTGCCCACCTCGGAGGGGTTCGTGAACGCCGTGGCGGCGGGCATGGGCTGGGGCATGGTTCCCGAGGTCCAGGCGGAGCCGTTGCTGGGCGACGGCCGGCTGGTGCGGCTCGCCCCGGACGACGCCCCCGGCCGGAGCGTCGTCGTCCCGCTGTACTGGCAGCAGTGGAAGCTGGACTCGCCGGCCCTGGCGGCCGTGGCCGACGCGGTGGCGGCCGAGGCGGCCGAGGCGCTCGACGGCGACCGGCCGGACTGACCGGTTCTGCCTCACCCCCGCCCACCCCCGCGTATGGGTGATTGCGGCACCCTCCGGACGAGGTTAGGTTTACCTAACCAACCAGAGAGGGGCGTGCGATGACGGGCAGTCAGAGCCAGGAAACCGGCAACGGCCGGGAGACGGCGGTCGATTGGCAGGCGCGGGGTACGGTCGCCCGGCTCGTGCTCGGCCAGATGGCCACCCAAGCACTCGGCACGGCGGTGCGGTTGGGGGTGTTCGACCGGATCGGTCCTGGCGAGCTGAGCGGCGACACGCTCGCCGGTTCTCTCGGCACCCATCCGCAGGCGACACTGCGTCTGCTGCGCGCGCTCGCCGGACTCCAGTTGCTGTCCGAGACGGAGCCGGGCGTCTTCCGGACCACGACGGCGGGCGACGCCCTGCGCGCCGACACGCCCGGCACGATGGTCGCCATGGCCCGGATGTTCACCGATCCGGTCATGCTCCGGGGCTGGGACCTGCTCGACGAGAGCGTCCGTACGGGAGAGACCACGTTCGACACGGTGTTCGGGACGGACTTCTTCGGCCATCTCAAGGAGCAGCCCGAGCTGTCCGCCGCGTTCAACGAGGCGATGAGCCAGGGCACCAGGCTGACCGCCTCGAACGTGCCGCACCACTTCGACTTCGGGCGCTTCCGCACGCTCGTGGACATCGGCGGCGGCGACGGCACCCTGCTGGCCTCGGTCCTGCGCGCGCACCCGGAGCTACGGGGCGTCCTGTTCGACACGGCCGAGGGACTCGCGCAGGCTCCGCGGCGGCTGGCCGAGCAGGATGTGACCGGCCGCGTCGTCCTGGAGACCGGTGACTTCTTCGCCTCGGCCCCGGCCGGGGGCGACCTCTATCTGCTGAAGAGCATCATCCACGACTGGGACGACGAGCGGTGCGCGGCCATCCTGCGGCGCATCCGGGCCGTCATCCCCGACCACGGTTCGCTGCTGATCGTCGAGCCGGTGCTGCCCGCGACGGTGCCGGCGGACCCGGCGGGAGGCGTCTACCTCAGCGATCTCAACATGCTCGTCAATGTCGGCGGCCGGGAGCGGACCGAGGACGACTTCGCCGCCCTGTGCGCGGCGGGCGGCTTCGCCCTCCGGAGCGTGACGCCGTTGCCCGCGCCCGACATCTTCCGGATCATCGAGGCCTCACCGGTCTGACGGCCGCCTCGGGGCGGGCGCGCGGGACGCCTTAGGATGGCGGGTCTCTCCCCCTTGGAACGACATCGGAGGCGTCCTCCCCATGCGTGTGCTGCTGGTGGAGGACGACGACGACCTGCGGGAGGTCATCGCGTCCGGGCTGCGGGACGGGGGCTTCGCCGTGGACTGCGCGGCGGACTGGCCGGAGGCGGATGTGCTGCTGCACGTCACCGCGTACGACTGTGTGGTGCTGGACCGGATGGTGCCCTCCGGCGACACCCTCGTCCCGCTGGAGGTCAGGCGCCGGGCCGGCTGGTCGGTGCCCGTGCTGTGTCTCACCGCCCTGGACTCGCTGCCCGAGCGGTTGCGGGGGCTGGAGAGCGGCGCGGACGACTATCTGGCCAAACCGTTCGCGATGCCGGAGCTGGTGCTGCGGGTCCGGGGCCTGAGCCGGCGGGCGGCGGCCCGGCTGCCGTCCTTCCTGAGCTGTGCGGATGTGGTCATGGACGTGGCGCGGTACGAGGTGCGGCGCGGCGGCGTGCTGCTGTCGCTGAGCCCGAAGGAGTACGCGGTCCTCCAGCAGCTCCTCGTCCACCGGGACGCCGTCGTCACCCGTACCGATCTGCTGGAGCACTGCTGGGACGAGATGGCCGACCCGGTGTCCAATGTGGTGGACGCCGTCGTCGCGGGGCTGCGGCGCAAGCTCGGCTCCCCCGGCCTCGTGCACACCGTGCGCGGTCAGGGGTTCCTGCTGTCGGCGGAGCCGGGGCCGTCCTGATGGCGAAGCCCGTACGGCGTCGTTCCCCGGCCCGGAGGCGGCTGCGCCGGCTGCAGCTGCGGCTGACCGCCGCGTACACCCTGATCACCGTCGTCGGCCTGGCCGCGCTGTCCTGGCTGGTGATCCGTACCGACGACCGGGCGCGGCAGGACGCGGAGTACGACGAGATGCGCCGCCGGGCGTCCGTCGCGGCCTCGCTCGTCTACTACGAGGACGACCGCATCCGGCTGGACGGCCTCGACGACGACGATGCGACCTCGGGCACCCCGCAGATCCTGGTGCTGGAGGGACGGCCCGGCGGTGATCCGGTGACCGTGTTCCGGGGCCGCACCGAACAGTTCGCCGTACCGGCCGGGGCTCTTCGCGCGGTGGCCCGTACGGCGATGGGCGAGGAGGAGCCGGTGCGGGCCGAGGCGCGCGACCGCACGGGAGAGCCCGTGCATCTGCTGGCCGTGCCCTTCTACCACGACGCCACCGACGAGGTGGCGGGCGCGGCCGTCGCGGTCGGCGATCCTGAGTACGGCGCGGCCGAGCACCGCAGTCTGGTCCTCTCCCTCGTCGTCGGGACCGGGGCGCTGACGGCGCTGGCCGCGCTGACCGGGCATGTGCTCTCCGGGCGGAGCGTGCGGCCCGCCTGGCAGGCGCTGGAGCAGCAGGAACGGCTGCTGGCCGACGCGGCGCACGAGTTGCGGACCCCGGTCGCGGTGATGCGCGGATCGGTGGAGGTGGCCGCCGCCTCCCCGGACGGGCCGGCGGCGCATCTGCCCCGGATCCGGCGGGCGGCGGACCGGATGGCCGACGTCGTGGAGAACCTGCTGACCCGGGGGCGGCTGGATGCCGACGTGGACGTCGTACGGGCGGAGCCGCTGCGGCTGGACCAGCTCGTCGAGGAGGTGTGCAGCCGCCGGAACCGGGGGAACGGGGCATGGTGCGGGTCGCCGTCGGCCGCTGGCACGGGGCGGATCGCCGAGGCCCATCGGGGAACGCTGACCGTCCGGGAACGCCCCGGCGGCGGCGCGGAGTTCGTCCTGCGGCTCGCCCCCGCCGGGTCGCGGCAGGGGGGGTCGGCGCGGCACGCGGCGGACGCTCACGATTCGCTCATGATCGGTCGGCCATGATGCGGGGGCAGGTTCCGAAGCCCAGTCACGGGAGTCTTGTCATGCCCCAGCACGCCGTTCCTCCGTTCCTCCGCCGTCGCAGCACGCTCGCCGCTCTGGCCTGCGGGGTCGCGGTCGCGACGGGAGCGGGGCTGCTCCTGTCCCACGCCTTCGCCACGGGGTCGGCGGACGAGGCCGCGCCCGAGATCGTGCCGCCCCGGGCGAATGTGACCTTCGACTACCAGATCGGCGGTGCGTACACCCCGCCCGCCGGGGTCGGGGCCGTGTCGCGGGACCGCGGCGACGCGCCGGCCGAGGGCCTGTACAACGTCTGTTACGTCAACGCCTTCCAGACCCAGCCCGACGCGCTGGACCAGTGGCAGAAGGACGACCCCGATCTGCTGCTGCGCGACGGCGACGGGGAGCTGGTCAGCGACGAGGCCTGGGACGAGGTGCTGCTCGACACCTCGACCGCGGGCAAGCGCGCCCGGCTGGCGGAGATCGTCGGGGAGTGGATCGACGGCTGCGCGGCATCCGGTTTCCAGGCGGTGGAGCCGGACAACCTGGACTCCTTCGAGCGCTCCGACGGTCTGCTGACGCGGGAGCACAACGCGGCGTTCGCGAAGCTCCTGGCCGACCGGGCGCACAGCGTTGGGCTGGCGATCGGCCAGAAGAACACCACCGATCTGCTGGACCGGCGGGAGGCGATCGGGTTCGATTTCGCCGTCGCCGAGGAGTGCGGCCGGTACGACGAGTGCGCCGACTACGCCTCCGCGTACGAGGACAAGGTGTTCGTCGTCGAGTACACCGACGGCGACTTCGCGAAGGCGTGTTCGTCCGTGGGGGCGAAGGTGTCGGTGGTGCGCCGGGATCTCGACGTCCGGCCGGCCGGACGGCCGGGGTACGTGTTCCGCACCTGCTGACGGCTCACGGGGCGTCCGGCGGGTGGGCACAGACCGTGAAGATGCCGCCTTCGGGGTCGCAGACGACGACCTCGGATCCGTCGGCGGGCGAGTCCTCCGGCGGGCCGACCGTTCCGCCCGCCGCGCGTGCCGCCTCGGCGACCGCTTCCAGGTCCGCGACCTGGAAGCGGACGTGCCAGCGCGGGCGCAGCCGGGGGTCGGGGGCCGACGCGTCCCCGCCGCCGCGCAGGGTGGCCACGGTCCTGCCTCCCTGCCGTACGACGACCGCGTCCTGCTGGTAGGCGTAGCCGACCTCGCAGCCGCCGGGTTCCTGCGAGTCCCAGCCGAACACCCCGGCGTAGAAGATCGCGCAGTCGAAGGCGTGGCTGGTACGCAGTTCGAGGGAGGCAGGCATGTCGTCGCGGCCGTACGACCAGGGCGGGGTCCGGCCCTCCCAGAAGCCGAATCCGGCTCCTTCGCGGTCGGCGGCCACGGCTCCCCGGCCGGGGCCCAGCCGGATCGGGCCGACGGCGATGGTGCCGCCCCGTTCGCGGACCCGGGCCGCGGCGGTGTCGACGTCCGCGACGGCGAAGTACGGGGTCCAGGAGACGGAGGTGGGCAGGCCGGGGGCGATCTGTCCGATCCCGGCGATGGGCAGGGCGTCGGCATGGGCGACGGAGAAGCCCTCGCCGAGGCCGCCGGAGCGGAAGGTCCACCCGAGAACGGTCCCGTAGAAGTCCTCGGCGGCCCGCAGGTCCCGGGTCATGAGGCTGACCCAGCACGGAACCCCGTGTACGGGGGTGCTCTGCGCTGCCTCGGTCATCGGGATCCATCTCCTCGTCACCGCTGGTGAGCCGCCGCGCCGCCGACGCCGGTCCGGCGGGTGGGCCTGATGGTCACCGGCCGTTCGCAGGCCGGAGCGCTCCGGGGCGTCGCACGTCCTCCGGAGCGGGCACGCCTCCATACCTACGCCGCCGGGGACGCCGCCGCCACCCGGGAGGCCCTCGACGTCAGTGCCCGGTGACAGACTTTCCGCATGAACGCTTCGCAGCCGAAGGCTGACCTCCAGCACTATCTGCAGTTCGCCCGCGACACCCTGCTGTGGAAGCTCGAAGGGCTTTCGGAGTACGACGTCCGCCGTCCCCTGACGCCGACCGGCACGAACCTCCTCGGGCTGGTCAAGCATGCCGCCGGGGTGGAGCTGGGCTATTTCGGCGAGACGTTCGGGCGGCCGTTCGGCGAGGCGCCGCCGGCCTACGAGGACGACGCCGAGGCGAACCAGGACATGTGGGCGACGCCCGACGAGTCGCGGGAGGACATCCTCGGTCTCTACCGCCGGGTGGCGGAGCACGCGGACGCCACGATCGCCGAGCTGCCGCTCGACGCGGTCGGGCAGGTGCGGTGGTGGCCCGAGGAGCGGCGCCGGGTGACCCTGCACCAGATCCTGGTCCATGTGATCTCGGACCTCCAGCGGCACGCGGGGCACGCGGACATCGTCCGGGAGCTGGTCGACGGGACGGTCGGGCTGCGGTCCGGCACCGACAACCTGCCGCCGGGCGACCGTGCCTGGTGGGAGGGGTACCGGGAGCGCCTGGAGCAGGCGGCGCGGGAGGCGGAGTAGTCCTGACCGGACCGCCCGTCCGGTCGTGGTTCTCTCCGGATCGCTCGCCCGCCGCGCCGTGCTCTCCGGATCGCTCGCCTTCGTGGTGCCCTCCGGATCACTCGCCGGTTCGGCGTCCGGTGAGTGCGGCGGGTTCGCCGAGGTGGTGTGCGGCGGTGCGCCAGGCGGCGGTGACGGCTTCGCGGGCGGTGGCGGTCGCCGCGCCGACCTCCGGCGGGAGGTGCAGCGGGGCGCCGACGTGGACGTGGAGCCGGGGGCGGCGGGCCGGGGCGGTGAGGAGCCCGGAGATCTGCTTGAGGCCCGAGCCGGAGGTCACCCGGCGGGCGCCCGCCTGGCCGAGCGGTACGACGGGCGCCCCCGAGGCGTGTGCGAGGCGGGCGAGACCGCTGCGGAAGCTCTCCGGCGGGGCCTCCGCCGCGTCCGTGCGGCAGGGCAGCCGTCCTTCGCCGTAGATGAGCAGATGGCGGCCGTCCCTGAGCGCGACGGCCGCCGCGTCGAGGGCGCCCGCCGCCCGGTGGGTGTTGCGGTGCACGGGCACATGGCCGCCGCCTTCCAGGAGGCGGCCGAGGACCGGGATGCGCCAGAGGCCCGCGGTGGCCATGACGACGGGTTCGACGCCGAGGCGCAGCAGTGCGGCGAGGACGATGCCGGGGTCGGCCAGGGAGGTGTGGTTGGCGACGATGATGCTGCCGGCGGCCGGGGCCGTGGCGTGGTCGGAGGTGACCGTGAGGCGTCCGAGCGAGGGGACGACGGCGGCGGCGATTCGGCTGAGCACGGTTCTCCCGGGGTCCGGCGGGCGTGGCCGTCCTGGTGGACGGCGGTGCGGCCGGGGCCCGCCCGTTCCGGCTTCGCCCGCCACGCCCTCATCGTCGTGGTGGGCGGGGCGCGGGGCCTGAGTGCGGGTACTCAAGCCTCCTGGGGCGAATCGCCCCTGCCCGGTCACGTACCGTGGACACCTTGCTGCACATCATGTGCAATTACTTCTCTATGGCAAGGAGGTACCTATGGGCTCTCCCGTGGTGCTCGGGATCGAATCGTCGTGCGACGAGACCGGCGCGGGGCTGATGCGGGACGGGCGGCTGCTCGGTCACGCGCTCGCGTCCAGCATGGACGAGCACGCCCGCTTCGGCGGGGTGGTGCCCGAGATCGCGGCGCGGGCCCATGTGCACGCGTTCGGGCCGGTCGTCCGACAGGCGCTGGAGAGTGCCGGGCTGCGGATGGCGGACATCGGCGCGGTCGCCGTGACCACCGGCCCGGGGCTCTCCGGGGCGCTCCAGGTGGGGCTCGCCGGGGCGAAGGGTCTGGCGTACGCGCTCGGTGTCCCGCTGTACGGGGTGCATCATCTGGCGGGCCATGTCGCCGCCGACACCCTGGAGCACGGGCCGCTGCCCGATCCGTGCGTGGTGCTGATCGTCTCCGGCGGCCACACCTCGCTGCTGCTCGTCCGGGATCTGGCCCGCGATCCGATCGTGCATCTCGGGGACACCGTGGACGACGCCGCCGGGGAGTGCTTCGACAAGGTGGCCCGGGTGTTCGGGCTGCCCTATCCGGGTGGTCCGGCCGTCGACCGGGCGGCGCGGGAGGGTGACCGGCGTGCGGTGGCGTTCCCGCGTCCGATGACCGGTGCGAAGGACGCCCCGTACGCCTTCTCCTTCTCGGGGCTCAAGACGGCGGCCGCGCGCTGGGCCGAGCAGCAGCGGATCGCGGGCCGGGAGCTGCCGTTGGCGGACGGTTGCGCGTCGCTCCAGGAGGCGGTGGCCGATGCGCTGACCCGTAAGGCCGTGGCCGCGTGCCGTGATCACGGGGTGGGGACGCTGGTGGTGGTCGGCGGGGTGGCCGCCAACTCACGGGTGCGGGAGCTGGCGGAGCAACGGTGCCGGGCGGCCGGGATCACGCTGCGGGTGCCGCCGCTGAAGCTGTGCACGGACAACGGCGCGATGATCGCGGCGGTCGGCGATCTGCTGGTGCGGGCCGGGGCGGAGCCCGCTCCGATGGAGGTGTCGATCGATCCTTCGGCGCCACTGGAGTACGCGGCGCTGCATCCGCTGGCGCGGAGCGCGGGCCGGGCCGCCTGACGCCCGGCCCCCGGGTTCTCCCGGTTCCGGACGCCGGGGGGCGTCCGGAACCGGGGCTTTCCACGGCGTCGTGACGGAGAGTCCCGGACGTTGCGGCCCTTTGCGGTCAGCGCCGCAGCCACACCGCCGTGTCGGACGGCAGGCGTCCGTCGGCGTCCAGCGGCCCGCTCGCCAGCAACGGTTCTTCGTGTACCGGCAGTTCGACACTGCGGTCGAGAAGGTTCACCACGCACACCAGGCCGTCGGTGCGGGCGAAGGCCAGCACCCCGTCCTCGGAGGGCAGCCAGGTCATCGGGCCGTCGCCGAAGCCGGAGGTCTCGCGGCGCAGGCGCAGGGCAGCGCGGTACAGGCTGAGCATCGAGGCGGGGTCGGCGTCCTGCCGGTCGACGGCGTACGTCGGCCAGTCGGCGGGCTGGGGCAGCCAGGGCTCGGTGGTGGAGCCGAAGCCGCCGTACGGTTCGGCCGCCGCCCAGGGCAGCGGGACGCGGCAGCCGTCGCGGCCGGGGTCGGTGCCGCCGGAGCGGAAGTGCATCGGGTCCTGGATGCGGTCGAGCGGGATGTCCGCCTCGGGCAGGCCCAGCTCCTCGCCCTGGTAGAGGTAGACCGAGCCGGGCAGGGCCAGGGTCAGGAGCGCCGCGGCGCGGGCGCGGCGGGTGCCGAGCTCCAGGTCGGCCGGGGTGCCGAACTCCTTCGTGGCGAAGTCGAAGGCGGTGTCCGTGCGGCCGTAGCGGGTGACCGTGCGGGTCACGTCGTGGTTGCACAGGACCCAGGTGGCGGGGGCCCGGACGGGTGCGTGCTCGGCGAGGGTGTCGTCGATGGTGCGGCGCAGTCGCTCGGGGTCCCAGGGGCAGGAGAGGAAATTGAAGTTGAAGGCGGTGTGCAGTTCGTCGGGGCGCAGATAGCGGGCGAAGCGCTCGGAGTCGGGGAGCCAGACCTCGCCGACGAACACGCCGTCGTACGCGTCCGCGATCGTCCGCCAGGAGCGGTAGACGTCGTGGATCTCGTCCTGGTCGATGTACGGGTGCGGGTCGACGCCCTCGGTGAAGTCGGGCAGGTCGGGGTGTTTGGTGAGCAGGGCCGCGGAGTCGATGCGGACGCCGGCCACGCCGCGCTCGAACCAGAAGCGCAGGACGTCCTCGTGTTCGCGTCGGACGGTGGGATGGGACCAATTGAGGTCGGGCTGCTCGGGGGCGAACAGGTGCAGGTACCACTCCCCGTCGGGGACCCGGGTCCAGGTGTCGCCGGAGAACTGGGAGGGCCAGTTGTTCGGGGGGAGTTCGCCGTTCTCGCCGCGGCCCGGGCGGAAGTGGAAGAGCTCACGCTCCGGGCTGCCGGGGCCGGCCGCGAGGGCTGACGTGAACCAGACGTGCTGGTCGGAGAGGTGGTTGGGGACGATGTCGACGATGACCTTGATGTCGAACCCGGCGGCTTCCGCGATCAGTTTCTCGGCCTCGTCGAGGGTGCCGAAGGCCGGGTCGATGGTGCGGTAGTCGGCCACGTCGTACCCGCCGTCGACGAGCGGCGACAGGTACCACGGGGTGAACCAGACGGCGTCCACGCCGAGGGCGGCGAGATACGGCAGGTGCGCGCGGACCCCCGCGAGGTCCCCGGTGCCGTCGCCGTCGCCGTCCGCGAAGCTGCGCGGGTAGATCTGGTAGATGACGGCGTCGCGCCACCAGGTGTCGGTTCGGGAGGGGGGCACAGCTGCCACGTGAGGGTCCTTTCGGGCAGATGGGGACTCCGCCGCCGGTCGCGGCGGGGCATGGTTGACGTGACCGGCGGCGGAGAGCGTGTCGGTGGTGGGGCGGAAGAAGGGGGCGGGGCGCGGATCAGCCCTTGAGACTGCCGGCGGTGAGACCTGCCATGATGCTCCGCTGGAAGAAGAAGAACACGATGATCATCGGGATGCTCGCGATCACCAGACCGGCCATGATCTGGTTCTGTGTGACGGCTCCCGCGGTCTGCGAGAGCCCCACACTGATCGTCATCTTCTCGCTGTCCGGCAGGACGAGCAGCGGCCAGACGAAGTCCTTGAAGACCAGGACGACGGTGAAGATGGAGACCACACCGAGGATGGGCCGCGAGATCGGCAGGATGATCGAGACCAGGACGCGCCACGGGGGCACACCGTCGATCTCGGCCGCTTCGAGGATCTCGTCGGGTATCGAGTCGAAGAACCGTTTGAGCAGGAAGATGTTGAAGCCGTTGGCGGCCACCGGGAACCAGATCGCCCAGGGCGAGTTGAGCAGCTGCCAGCCGAAGATGGGGACATCGGTGACCGTGATGTAGGCCGGAATCATCACGACGATCGGCGGGATCATCAGGGTGGCCAGCATCGCGCCGAGGATCACGTTGCCGAACATCGGGCGCAGCTTGGACAGCGCGTAGGCGGCGGTGACATCGACGGCGAGGGCGAAGAGCCAGGCGCCGACCGCGTAGAGGAGGGTGTTCTTCAGGAGGAGCCCGATGTCGAAGAGCTCCCAGGCGTCCGAGAACACCGAGAAGTCGGGGTTCTCGGGCCACAGCGTGGGCGGCATCTGGGCTATCTCCTCGCCCGACTTCATCGCCCCGGTGACCATCCAGTACAGCGGGAAGACGAAGACCAGGGTGAAGACGAGCAGGACGGTGACGAGGACCGCCCAGTAGATGCGGCTGCCCCAGCGGGACTTGAGTTCCAGGGGCGAGACGATGGTCCGGGCATGACCGTCGGCCCAGGCGGCGCGGCGCCGCTTCCTGTCGTCGTGCGTGGGCGGCGGTGTCACCTCGCGGTTCGCTCCCGCCGTGTCGAAGTGGGCTGTGGTGTCGACTGGGTTGGCCACGGGACTACCTCTTCTCGTCACGGGTCAGCCGGAGCTGCACCGCGGCGACCGCAAGGAGAACGAGCATGAGCATCAGGCCGAGCGCGCTGCCGGCCCCGTAGTTGCCGCCGTACACGAAGGCGTACTGGTACATGAGGTACGCGACGGTGACCGTCGCGTTCTCCGGTCCGCCGCCGGTGAGCATGTACGGCTCGATGAACACCTGCATCGTGGCGACGATCTGCAGCATCAGCATGAGGAGCAGGATCAGTCGGGTCTGCGGGACGGTGACGTTCCAGATCCGCTTGAAGATCCCGGCTCCGTCCAGCTCCGCGGCCTCGTACAGATCACCCGGGATGTTCTGCAGGGCGGCGAGGTAGATCAGGACGCCGGAGCCCATGTTCATCCAGGTGGAGACGGCGACCAGGGAGATCAGAGCGGTGTCCGAGGAGTCGAGCCAGGACAGTGCCGGCAGGCCGGCGAAGTCCAGGACCTGGTTGAACAGGCCCGGACCGGGATCGTAGAACCAGCGGAAGAGCAGCACCGAGACGATCGGCGGCAGCATCACCGGCAGATAGACCACGAAGCGCAGGTAGCCGCGGGCGTGGCGCAGTTCGTTGAGCACGATCGCCACCGCGAACGGGATCACATAGCCGCAGACCAGGGCCAGCAGGGTGAAGACGACGGTGTTCTTCCAGGCCTGTCCGAAGGCCGGGTCCGCCACCACCGTACGGAAGTTGTCCAGGCCCACCCAGGTGGGCTCGTCGACGAGATTGGTCTCCTGGAAGGAGAGGACGACCTGCCTGATGATCGGCCACCAGGCGAACATGGCGAAGCAGAAGAGCGCCGCGCACAGGAAGCCGTACGCGGTGATGTTGGCCCGGACGGTCCGTTTCCGTTGGGCCGCCGGTCTGCGAGGCGGCCTGGACGGCCGCTTCGGTTCGATGGTGAGTGTCTGCATGGTGATCTCCCGTTCACGCCTCTCCCGCCGGACCTGCTCGGGGTGCCGCCCTCCCCTGCTGGGCGGCACCCGGGACAGTCGCCGTCAGCCCCTGGCCAGAATCCCGTTGGCCTTGGACTCGGCGTCCGCGAGCAGCTTGTCGATGTCCGCGTCCTTCCGGGTGAGGACCGCGGACATGGGCACGTCGAGCACCGCGTAGAGCTCCTGGGCCTTCGCCGGCTCCAGCTTCAGTTCGACGCCCCGGGAGGTGTCGACGTACGGCTGGTAGTACTCGACCGGCAGGACGGCGTTCTCCTCGCGGGCGTCCGCGATCCTCTGACCGGTCGGGGAGTCACCCATGTAGTCGTTGTTGGGCACGCCGACGGCCTCGCCGTTGGCCTTGCCGCGCGCGTAGTCGTGGCGGCCCTTGCCCGGGGTGTTGAACTGGAAGTCGATCCACTGCATGGCCGCCTCGGTCTGGGCGGCGTTCGCCTTCGGGTTGACCATGTAGGCCTCGCCGCCGGTCAGGGACGCCTCGCCCTCGGGGATGCCGGTGATGCCGTAGTCGTCCTTCTTCCCCTGGAACTTCTGGACCACGTCGGAGACGACGTCCGGGGCTCCGAGCATCATGCCCGTCTTGCCGGCGGCCATCTGCTGCATCAGCGTCTCCCAGCCGATCAGCACCTTCTTGCCGACGCTGTCGTCCTTCCAGCGCATGTCGTGCAGCGTCTGCAGCACGGCCTTGCCCTCCGCGCTGTTGAACGCGGCCTTGTCGTCGACGACCATCTCGCCGCCGCGGCTGAAGATGGACTGCGCGAAGTGCCAGCCGCCGACGTTGCCGCCGCCGTACTCGCCGTATCCGACGTAGTCGTCACCGAGACCGGCGATCTTCTTCGCCGCGGCACGGACCTCGTCCCACGTCTTCGGCGGGGCGTCGGGGTCGAGACCCGCGTCCTTGAAGAGCTTGCGGTTGTAGACCAGGCCGACGCTGTAGCTCACGTTGGGGACGCCGTAGGTCTTGCCGTCCTTGACGACCATGTCCCTGACGTCCTGCTTGATGTCGCCGTAGTTCTTCACCAGGTCGGTGACGTCCGAGATGTCCTTCGCCTGCTTCTTGGAGATCACGTCGGCGTAGTTGGTGACCGGCACCATGAACACCGTCTCCATCTGTCCGCCGGCGAGCTTCGCGGCGAAGGTCTTCGGGTCGAAGCACGGCTGCTGGTCGGTGCTCTTGACCGTGACTCCGGGGTGCGCCTTCTCGAACGCGGCGACGTCGTCGTTCCACGCCTCTCGCTGCTTCGGTGCGGTCTTCGGTGGCTGACAGGCCACGGTGATGGCCACCCCTCCTCCCGCGTCGGACTCCGAGTCGCTGCCACAGGCAGCGAGGCTCACGACGAGACCTGTGGTCAGCAAGATCGCAAGATTGCGCGGCTTCATTACGGCTCCTCCGGGGTGACGCCCAAGCACGGCCTTGATCGGAGCGTCACGATAGAACGGCGAACAGGCCAACGCAATATTCCGATCCACATTTGCAAGATTGCGACTGCACTACGTTCTGTGAGTGCTGATGGGCCACCAGAAGCCGCACAGGCTTTCCTCGACCGCGCAGGCCGTGGCTACGGGTCACGTACGGCCGGCGCCGGGGAAGCCGGCGTCGGCGACGGAGGAGAGGTGATGCCGTGGCGACCTGGGACGCCCGGCGAGACTCGCGGGAAGGCCGCTCGGGAGGGCGGAGGTCCGGCCGGTCCGGCGTTCGGCACCGGAGCTGCGGCCTCCCGCCCCTCGGCGGCCGGCTGGGAGCGCTCTCCACGCGGGTGCGTGGACCGCTCACCGAAGCACGGCCGCCGGGGCGGTCACGACGGGCGGGCGGGGGGCCGCGGGGGCATCGGGCGCGCTGTTCGGCGCCCGGCCTGCCGCGGCCTCACCCGCTTCCACGTATGGCGGCTCTTCAGCAAGCCATCGCGTCGTGAACGCAAGAATATGGCAATAGTTGCAGGACGTTTATCGTCCCGTGATGGACTTGTCCGCCCTGGGGCGGCTGCGGCCGGGGTTCCGGCTGCTTGCTAGCGGGCCGCGGCGGCGGTCCGTACGGCGCCGAAATCGATGGCGCGGTCGGCCTCGCGCAGGACCTCCTCGGCCACCCGGCGCACTTCGGCGGGCACGTCGCCGTGCTCCTCCACGAGGCCGGCGTAGATCGGTGCTTCGGTGCTGTCTGCGGAACTCATACGGATTTTCCCCGTCGGTCTGGTGCGAAAAGCCTCTGCCGGTCGGCGGAGGCGGGGGCGAGTGTACGTGGTGGGCGGCGGCGGGGGCGATTCGCCTTCAGGTGCCGGGACCGCCCCGCACCTGCTGGAACGGCGCCCCGCCGCTCCCCCGGGCGGCCGAGGGCGGCCGCCCGGTCACCGCCTGCGGCGGCCCGCGCCGAGATGCCGCACGGGAAAGCCGGCACGGGCGGCGAGGGCGGTCAGCTCGTCGGCGCGGGCCGCCCGCAGGCCCACCACCGGATAGCAGTCGGAGTCGATGTCCAGGACGGCCAGCGCCGCACCGATCTCCCGGTAGTGGCGGCCGCAGGCGTCGAGGAACCTGTCGGTCGGCAGACCCGTCTCCCGGGCCTCGAAGAGCACCCACGGGTCGATGGAGGGCCGTGATTCCAGCTTCCGCAACCGGGCCCGGATCTCCTGCGCGTCCTCCTTCCAGTCGAACTCCGCGAGCAGCCCGTGCGCGTCGAGCGCGTCGATGAGGGCGATCCAGGCGAGGTTGTCCACCGGCTCGTCGATGCCCCGGTCCGCCAGCCGGTCCGCGAAGGCGCTCACGTACGCATGCGGGCTGTCGTGGGCGCGCAGCACCTCCTCGGCCACGGCGGGGTGCGCCGGGGCGAGCAGGGCGGCGATCTCGGCCAGGGACGTGCGGACCGGGTCGGTGTCGTGCGGGTCGGACATGTCGTGCTCTCCTCCTGCGGCGGGGCCGCCGCCGGGTCGTCGTCGGTTCGTGCGTTCCGCACCGCTCTCGGCGGCGGGTTCCGTGCCGTCCCGGTGGACGGGCGGCCGTGAGCTGTTACGGGAGCGATCGCGGATGGCCCTGGGCGCGCCGGCGCCGGGCCGCGGGCAGGGGCCGGTGGCCCTCGGTCCACTCGTTGACCCAGCCGCAGCCCGAGCAGGCGTACCGTCCGTCGAGGCCCGCGATCAGGGTGCCGCAGCGGGCGCATCCGATGTAGGTGATCTCCGGGTGCTCCGTGGCCGCTTCGGCCGGGGCCCGCCGCTCCGGGCCGGAAGGGGTCGGCATGCTCACGCGACCCTTCCCGCGGCGTCCAGCAGAACCCTGGCGAGTTCGTCCGGCTGCGAGAACATCGGCCAGTGACCGGTGTCCATGGTGACCAGCCGCCACGGCTCGCTCGTGAGCAGCTCGGCGACCTCGGGGCTCGGCTCGGGCCAGTCGAGCAGGCACTTGACGTACGTCGTGGGCAGCATCCCCGGGGACCGGGTCAGGGTGGCGGGCTCGGTGAGGGTGGCGCCGGGGTGGGGGGTCGCGCCGGTGAGGAACCGGGCGATCTGTTCGTCGGTGAGGCCCTGGTCCACGCAGTCGGCGGCGGCGGGCGGCGGCCAGAAGCCCTCGTTGGCGGCGATGGCGGCCTCCACGCCGTCCCGGCCGTCCGGCCAGCCGGAGACGAAGGACTCGCCGTCGGCCGGGACGTTGGAGTCGACGAACACGACGTGGGCGAGCCGGTCGCCGATCAGCGTCGCCGCCTGCCCGACCGGGATGCCCGCGTAGCTGTGTCCGACCAGCACCACGTCGCGCAGGTCGAGGCGCTCGACCAGCCCGACGATGTCCTCGACGTGCGTCCGCTGCCCGGCCGCCACCCCCTGCTTCTCGGCGAGGCCCGACAGCGTCAGCGGGTGGACCCCGTGACCGGCCGCGCGCAGACCGGGCACCACGTCGCGCCACGCCCACGAGCCGAGCCAGGCCCCTGCCACCAGTACGAATTGCGTCATGCCAGCAACGTAGTGCAGGGGTACGACAACGCCGCCCGGCCGCCGTCCGGTCCGCCACCGGTGCTTCGCTATCTTCACCGGAGACGGAACGGGGCGGCGGGTGTGCCGATCGCCGTCGCCCGGCCGCCGACCGAAGGAGAGCACCTGTGCGTTCCCCCGCCACCGACCGGACCGTGGGCGTCCTGCTGCCGCGCGATCTGCCCGCCGACCGGATCCTGCCGTACGCGCGCCGCGCCGAGGAGTTGGGGTTCGACTCCGTCTGGGTGGTCGAGGACCTCGGTTTCCGCGGGGGCGTCGCCCAGGCGGCCGCCGTGCTGGCCTCCACCGAGCGCATCCGGGTCGGCATCGGCCTGCTGCCCGCCGGCGCCCGCAACGTGGCGTTCGCGGCGCTGGAGATCGCGTCGCTGGCGCAGCTCTTCCCCGGCCGGGTCGATGTCGCCGTGGGACACGGCATGCCCCACTGGATGCGCAGCGTCGGTCAGTGGCCCCGAAGCCCGCTGGCCTTGCTCCGCGAGTACGTCGACGCCCTGCGGGCGCTGTTGCGCGGCGAGCTCACGCAGCGGCGCGGGCAGTACGTCCACCTCGACGGCGTACAGCTCGACCCCAGCGCGCTGCCCGGGATCGTGCCGGACATCCTGGCCGGTGTCCGGGGCCCCAAGTCGCTGGCCGTCTCCGGCGAGGTGGCCGACGGAACGGTCCTCGCGGAGCCGGTCGCCCCCGAGTACGCACGGGCGGCGCTCGGGCACATCGCCGCCGACCGCCCCCACCGCCTGGTCGCGTACAACGTCGCGTCCGTGGACGCCGACCGGGACACCGCGCTGGCCGCCGCCCGCCCGGCGCTGGAGTGGATCGGCGAGCCCGACTGGCACGCGCACATCGCACCGCTCCCGTTCGCCGACGAGCTGGTCGAGCTCCGGGCCGGGTGCGCCGACCGCGCGGAGTTCGTCCGGCGGCTGCCCGACGACCAGGTCGCGCGACTCGCCGTGGCCGGCACCCCGCAGGAGGCCCGGGCCCGCCTCGACGGGCTGTGGTCGGCGGGTGTCACGGACTCCGTCCTGGCCCCGGTCGGTCCCGATCCGGTGGCGGCCCTGGAGTCGTTGGCCACGGTTCTCGACGCGGCGTGATCGACGGGCGGCTCGGATACGGCGGACACGGACGCGGCGGATGCGGCGGACGCGGCGGACACCTCAGTGCGTGCGCTCCGGATGGCCTTTCGACCGATGCCACTTGACGATCGAACAGGATGCATTGTCGGCCGTTTCTGACTGCTTTTCGCTATGAACGGAGGCGATGGGTCACGGCGAGGCAGGATGTCCCCGTGATGGGCAACCTCCCCGTCGTGACGACCAGCTTCGTCGGCCGCGACAGCGAACTGGTCAGCGTCGAACGGGCACTTCGAGATCATCGGCTGGTCACGCTCACCGGCCCCGGCGGGGTCGGCAAGAGCCGGCTGGCCCTGCGCACGGCCGAGCGTGCCCGGGACCGCTACGCCGACGGTGTCTGGTGGGCCGACCTTTCCCATCTGCACGACGAGCACCTGCTCGCCACGACGGTCTGCGACGGCGTCGGGCTCCTGGACCACAGCCCTCGCCGACCGGTGGCCGCGCTCGGCGAATGGCTCTCCGAGAAGAACCTGCTCCTCGTCCTCGACTGCTGCGAGCGGATCGTCGGCCCCTGCGGGCAGCTCGTCGCCGAACTGCTCGCCGCGGCCCCGGGGCTGACGGTCCTGGCCACCAGCAGGGAGCCGTTGGACGCCGCGGACGAGCTGTGCGTCGAGGTGCCGCCGCTGTCCGCGGGCGAGGACGGCGACGACGCCGTCCGGCTCTTCCACGAGCGCGCGGCAGCCGTCGCCCCGGGCCTCGCGCTCGGCGACCCCGGCAGCACGGCCGCCGTCGCCGAGATCTGCCACCGCCTCGACGGCATACCGCTCGCCGTCGAGCTGGCCTGTGCCCAGCTCCGCGACAGCAGTCCGCAGGAGATCACCGGACGGCTGGCCTCCCGGATGGAGAACCTCACCGACGACACTCTCTGGCCCCGCCGCCACCGCGCCCTGCGCACCACGATCGGCTGGAGCCACGAGCTCTGCGCGCCGCTGGAGCGGCTGCTGTGGGCGCGGCTCTCCGTCTTCCGCGGCGTCATCACGACCGCGGACGCGGAGGCGGTGTGCGCGGGCGGACCGCTGGACACCGAGGCCGTCGCCCCCGCCCTGGAGCGCCTGGCGGACCAGTCCGTGCTCCGGCGTACCGGGGACGGCTACCGGATGCTGGACACACTGCGCGAGTACGGGGCGATGTGGCTGGCCGAGCTGGCGGAGGACGCGCTCTTCGCGGACCGGCACGCCCGGCACTTCGCCCATGTCTCCGTCCAGGCGTACGCGGGCTGGCTGGGGCCCTCGCAGGTCCTCTGGTACCACCGGATCGCCGACTCCCACGCGGACCTGTGCGCGGCCCTGGACCATCTGCTGGCCGAGGACCCGGAGATGGCGATGGAGATGGCCGGGTGCGTCGGCCTCTTCTGGAGCTGCTGCGGCCATCTGCACCAGGCCCGTACGTATCTGCAGCGGGTGCTCGCCCTGCCGCTCTCCGCCGGGCCGCACCGCACCCGGGCGCTCTGGGCCCTGGGGATCACGATGACCCTGCAGGGTGACCACGAGGCGGCCCGCCGTACCGGCGAGGAGTGCGGGCACGCGGCCCGCCGGGACGAGGACCCCGAGGCCATGCTCCTCGCGGCGCACTCCGTGAGCTTCACGTATCTGATGATGGGCCGGCCGCTCACCGCGCACTCCGTCAGCGACCGCGCGCTGCGCCTCCACCCGGGCGACCCGGCGGACGCGCCCTCGCAGCTGCGCTGCCGGGTGATACGCCTGTTCGCGTTGTCCGCGCTCGGCCGGCTCGACGAGGCGTACGAGGAGGCCATGCGGCTCCAGCGGATCAGTCTGCGGTTCGGCGAGCACTGGGCACGGGCCTACGCCGATCACCAACTCGCCCTCATCCACCTGCTCCAGGGCCGCCCCCGGCACGCCGAGAGCCACGCGCGGGCGATGCTCGCGAGCAAGCACGAGCTCCATGACAGCCTCGGCATAGCGCTCGGCCTCGATCTGCTCGCCGGCGCCATCGCCGCCCAGGGGAACGGCGTGGCCGCGGCCCGTGCCTCCGGTACCGGACACGCGTACTGGCGCATGATCGGCCACCCGCACCGGGGCACCCCGGAGCTCGGAGCGATCCGCGAGCAGTGGGAGCTCCGGGCCCGGCAGGCCGCGGGCGACTCGGCGTACGAGCGGGCCTACCGGCACGCCTCGGCCGACGACGCCGAACGCGGCCTGGCCCACGCGCTGGAGCGCGGGCAGCCCGGATAGGCCCGGACAGCGCGGAGATCGCGGACCGTCCGTGCCGGAACCGCCCGCCGCACCGGCGCCCGGCCGTAGAGCGGTGGGCGCCGGTGGTCGGACACCCGGCGGACACCGACCGCCTAGCATCCCGGTATGACGTCCATCAGCCGGCTCCGTCCCGACCATGCCGAGGCTCTGCTCGCCTTCGAACGGGAGAACCGGGCCTACTTCGCCGCGTCCATCCCCGACCGGGGCGACGACTACTTCGCCGCGTTCGCCGAACGCCACCGCGAGTTGCTCGCCGAACAGGGCGCGGGGCTGCACCATTTCCACCTCATCGAGGACGACGACGGCGCCGTCCTCGGCCGGATCAACCTGATAGGGGTGCGGGACGCTTCGGCCGAGCTGGGCTACCGGATAGCGGAGAAGGCCGCGGGGCGGGGGCTGGCCACCTGGGCGGTCCAGCAGGTCTGCGTCCTGGCGGTCGGGGAGTACGGGCTCACCACGCTGCGGGCGGAGACGACGCTCGACAACACGGGATCCCGCGCGGTGCTGGCGCGCACGGGGTTCGAGCCGCTGGAGGACGTGATGTTCGGCGACCGCCCCGGGCGGCGGTACGTCCTGGATCTGAGCGGGGGCGCTCCCCCGGTCCGCTGACCGGGGCTGCCGGAGCATGCGGCGGCGGGCGGAGGGACGGTCCGCGCCGGACTCCGCCGGTGTGGCGATGATCGGCCGGATGGTCCACCTCGGGGGCAAGCCCCGTGCGGCCGCCCGATGCTGGGGCTCGCGGGAGCGGACCGTACCGCTTCCGCCCGCCCGACGCCGGGCTCGCGGAAGCGGACCATGCCGCTCCGCCCGCTCGACGCCCACCGCTCCCCGGAGGCCCCCGTGCCCGTACGTTCCCTTCACGACGCTCCGCTCCCGCGCAGTCGGCCGCCGCGGCGAAGAGCCGTCGTCGCCGCTGTGGCGGCCGCGTCGCTCGCCGGGCTGATGACCGGCCCGGCCCATGCGGGCGGCGACGGGGGCGACGGCCGCCACGGGCCGGTCGATCCCGCGTTGCAGCGCGGGCTCCAGGCGCTCGTGGACACCCCGGGAGGGCCGCCCGGCGCCATCGCGGTCCTCACGGCGGGCGGCAGGAGCGAGGTGTACCGGGCCGGTACGTCGCAGCTCGGCACGGGCCGCCCGCCCCGGACCACCGACCACATGCGGATCGCCAGCACGGCGAAGGCCTTCAGCGGCTCGGTCGCCCTGCAGCTGACCGAGCGGGGTGCGCTCGGCCTGGACGACACCATCGGCCGGCGGCTGCCCCGGCTGCCCGCCGCCTGGCACCGGGTGACGCTCCGCCAGCTCCTCAACCACACCAGCGGGCTCCCCGACTACACGGAGGACCCCACGTTCGTCGCCGAGCTGACGGCCGACCCGCGCCGGCACTTCGACTCCCGCCGGCTGCTGGACTACGTCGCCGGTGACCCGCTGCGATTCCGGCCGGGATCGGCGTACCGCTACTCCAACTCCGACAACATCGCCGTGGCGCTGATGGCCGAGGCGGCGACGGGGCGGCGGTACGAGAAGCTCCTCGCCGACCTGGTGTACCGGCCGCTCGGCCTGCGCGACACCAGCCTCCCGCAGGGCTACCGGCTGCCCGAGCCCTTTCTGCACGGCTACGCGGTGGATCCGCCGAACGCGCCGGAGGACGTCAGCACGGTGCTCAGCGCCTCGGGGGTGTGGGCGTCGGGCGGCATCGTCTCCACGCCCCGGGATCTGGGGGCCTTCGTGCGCGGCTACGCGGGAGGGCTGGGGCTCGGCCCGGCGGTCCGGCGGCAGCAGTTGTCCTTCGTCGCGGGCAGCTCCGAACCCGCCGGTCCCGGACGCAACAGGGCCGGTCTCGCCGTGTTCTCGTACACGACGCGCTGCGGCACCGTGTACGGCCACACCGGCAACTTCCCCGGCTACACGCAGCTGGCCGCGGGGACGAAGGACGGCAAGCGGTCGCTGACCGTCTCCCTCACCTCCCAGGTGAACAGCACCACGAACCCGCGACTGCTGGCCACCCTCCGCGAGCTCCAGGAGGACTTCGTCTGCCGGCTGCTCGACCGCCGGAGGCCGGGCGGCGCGCAGTAGGCATACGGAAAGGGGTACGCCGGGTGTCCGGCGTACCCCTTCGCGGGTCAGGCGGGGAGACGGTCAGTCGTTGTCGGTCTCCTCGCGGATGATGGTGTCGTTCTTGGCGTCCACGTCGAAGGTCGTCTTCTTCCAGTCGGAGCCGACCACATCGACCTGCCACATGACGCCGTTGCCCTCGTTGTCGTCGAGGCTGACGGAGGTGACCGTCCCCTTCTTCTTCTCGGTGGCCACCTTGGCCGCCTGCTGCGGGGTCTGGGTGGCCTGGGCCAGCCGGTCGGCGGTCTCCTTCTTGTCGTCCGCGTCCTGATCCGCGTCGACACGGGCCTCGATCACCTTGCCGTCGACCGCGTTGATCCGGACGGTGTGGACCGTGCCGTCCTTCTCCGCGACCTCGGCGACCCAGACCGGGCCCTCGGCGCCCGGGCTCGCGCTGGGGCTGGAGGTTCCGGTCGGGCTCGCCGTTCCGGTGGGGCTGGCGGATCCGGTGGGACTGGCCGTGCCGGTGGGGCTACCGGTGGCGGTGGGGCTGGGGCTCTCGCGGTCGTCGTCGTCCACGCCTTCCAGGTCCAGATCGACCAGCTTGCCGCCGGCCACCTCGCCGGTGGCCGTGGTGGCCGCGTCGTCGAAGGTGACCTTCGTGGCGTCGAGCACCTTCTTGCGCTCCTGCTGGTCCTCGGTGAGCTCGGCGCTGGCCGACGGCGAGGTCGTCTGCTTCTGCGGAACGACCTTCGCGGCCTCGGAGGTGGCCGCGCTCGTCGCGCTGTCCGAGCTCTGACCGCATCCGGTCATCAGCACGGCCGCGGCGGCGGCCATGCCGAGGGCGCCGACCGTCTTGAGGGTGCGGGAACGGGAGGAGGCACTGTTCATTCGTCGAGGATCGAGTCTCATGCACGCATGACTAGCCCTCCGAGCCATCGGTCATGTTGTCCTACCGGGGAACCACCCGATCGACCGGGCGGGTCCGCCCGTTGGCCCTCGCTCCCCGGGCGCCGGGCGCCGAGGTGCGAAACAATGGCGGCAGGGCCGTATTCTCCGCGCCCGGCCCGGAGGCCGTCATGGATCACATGGTGCACACCGAGCGTTATGAGCTCATCTTCCAGATGTCCGGCGCCGCGGACGACGTGGTCTCCGTCCGGATGACCGACCGGCTGGGGGCGGGCGGATCCCCGGTGTACGAGGACGAGACGGGGATCGTGCGCGCCGAGATCAGCGACCGGGGCGAGGTCCGGATGCTCGCCAGCGGCGGCCATCAGGTCCCCGGGGCTCCCCTGCTGGCCCGCCCCCTGAGCAAGGACGCACCCGAACCGCGGTGACCGGACCCGCCGGGCGGGGCGCGCCGTGCACCTGGGCGCGCCCCGCCCGGCTGTGCGCGCCCAGGTCCGACGACGAGCCCGGCCTTCCGTTCATGCCCACTCCTCGCCCGAATGTGTTTACATTCCCGCACCCCGGACGTAACCTGAGCGCGAAACCACAGACTCGGGCATGAAACGGAAACGAAACCACATGTACGCACCGGAGCGGCAGCAGGAGATCCTCCGCCTCGCCCAGGAGAGCGGCCGGGTCGACGTGCTGTCGCTGGCCGAGGAGTTCCAGGTGACGGCGGAGACCGTCCGGCGCGATCTCAAGGCCCTGGACCGGGCGGGACTGCTGCGCCGGGTGCACGGTGGGGCGATCCCGGTCGGGCGGCTCGATTTCGAGCCCGACCTCGCCGAACGCGACGCCCTCGCCGCCGACGAGAAGGACCGGATCGCGCAGGCCGCCCTCGCCGAACTGCCCGCCGACGGCAATGTGATCGTCGACGCCGGCACCACCACCGCGCGGCTCGCCGCCGCCGTCCCCGTCGACGCGGCGCTGACCGTGGTGACCCACGCGCTGCCGGTGGCCGCCCGGCTCGCCGACCACCCCGGCATCGCGCTGCATCTGGTGGGCGGCCGGGTCCGGCACCGTACCCGCGCGGCGGTCGACGCCTGGGCGCTCGGTTCGTACGCCGAGATCAACGCCGACGTGGTCTTCCTCGCCACCAACGGCTTCTGCCCCGACCGCGGCCTGACCACGCCCGACCTCGCCGAGGCCGCGGTGAAGCGGGCCGTGGTCAAAGCGGCCCGCCGGGTCGTCCTGCTCGCCGACTCCGGCAAGTTCGGGCAGGAGCACTTCGCCCGCTTCGGTGATCTCACCGATGTGGACCTGCTCATCACCGACACGGGCCTCAGCCCCGACGACGCCCGCTCCATCGAGAGCCGGGGCACGGAAGTAGTACGCGCATGATCCTCACCGTCACCCCCAACCCCAGCCTGGACCGCACCTACGAGCTGCCGGGACTGACCCGCGGCACCGTGCTGCGTGCCACGGCCGACCGCGTCGACCCGGGCGGCAAGGGCGTCAACGTCTCCCGCGCGGTCGCGGCGGCCGGACACCGCACGGTCGCCGTCGCCCCGATGGGCGGCCCGGAGGGCGCACTGCTCGCGCGGCTCCTCGGCGATCTCGGCATCGAGGCGGCCGGTGTGCCGATCGCCGGGAACACCAGGATCAACGTCACGCTCGTCGAGCCCGACGGCACCCTCACCAAGGTCAACGCGGCGGGCCCCGAACTGAGTCCGGCCGAGGCGGAGGACGTCCTGGAGGCGGTACGGGTCCGCTCGTCGGCCGCCGACTGGATCGCCTGCTGCGGGAGCCTGCCGCGCGGGCTGCCGCCCCGGTGGTACGCGGAGCTGGTCGAGCGGAGTCACCGCGCCGGTGCGCGGATCGCGCTGGACACCTCGGGGGCGGCGCTCACCGCCGCGCTCGCCGGAGGGCCCGATGTGATCAAGCCCAACGTCCAGGAGCTGGCCGAGGCCGTCGGCCGGCCGCTCGCCACGGTGGGCGACGCGCTGAAGGCGGCCGAGGAGCTGCGGGAGCGCGGGGCCCGTTCGGTGCTGGCGAGCCTGGGCGCGGACGGGCAGCTGCTGGCCGAGGCGTCGGGCGCGTATTTCGCCACCGCTCCGGTGACCGCCGTACGCAGCAATGTCGGCGCCGGGGACGCCTCGCTCGCCGGGTTCCTGGCGGCGGGCGGGCGGGGCCCGGAGGCCCTCACCTCGGCCGTCGCCCATGGGGCCGCGGCCGTACAGCTGGCCGGAAGCCTGATGCCCACCCCGGCCGACCTCGATCTGCCGTCGGTCGTGACGACCTCCGACGTGCCCCTGGACCGCGCGCTGACGGAGCCCGCCCCATGACCCCCGCACCATCACCCGGCACCCCCGCAACCCCCGCAACTCCGGTACGGACCCCACCCGTACGATCCCGCCGCCCCGTCCCCCCGAGCCGCCGCACGGCGGTCCCCGAGCAAGGAGCACCGCGATGAGTGAGCTGATCACCGCGGAACTGGTCGACCTCGATCTGTCCGCCGCAACGAAGGACGCCGCCGCGAGGTCGCTCGCCGAGCGGATGGTGGCCGCCGACCGCGTCACCGATCTCGACGGCTTCCTGGCCGATGTCGCCGCCCGCGAGGCGCAGATGCCGACCGGCCTCGACGGCGGCATCGGCATCCCGCACTGCCGCAGCGAGCATGTGAGCGCCCCGACGCTGGCCTTCGGGCGCAGCGCGGCGGGCATCGACTTCGGGGCGGCCGACGGTCCGGCCGACCTGATCTTCCTCATCGCCGCCCCGGCCGGGGCCGACGACGACCACCTCACCATCCTGTCGGCCCTGGCCCGCAGGCTGATGGACCCGGAGTTCACCGCCGCGCTGCGCGCCGGGACGGACCCGGGGGCGGTGGCCGCGCTGATCCGGGGCGAGGAACCCACCGAGAATCCCGATCCCGATCCTGAGCCTGAAGAGGATGACGCCACCGCGGCCGCGGCCGCGCCGTTCCGGATCGTCGCGGTCACCTCCTGCCCCACCGGCATCGCCCACACCTACATGGCGGCCGAGTCCCTGGCCGCCGCGGGCCGTGCCGAGGGGGTCGAGGTGACGGTGGAGACCCAGGGCTCGGCCGGCTTCAAGAAGCTGGACCCCGCCGTCGTCGCGGCAGCGGACGCCGTGATCTGGGCGCATGACGTGGAGGTCCGGGAGAAGGGCCGCTTCCGGGGCAAGCCGCTGGTCGACGTCGGGGTGAAGGCGGGCATCAACCGGCCCGCCGAGCTGATCGCCGAGGCCCGCCGCAAGGCGGAACGCGGAGAGATCGCCGCCGTGTCCGAGGACGGCGGATCCACGGACTCCGGCGACGGCGACGGGGGCGGATCCGGCGCGGATCACGCGCACTTCGGCGTCCGGCTCCGTACGTATCTGATGTCCGGCGTGAGCTACATGGTGCCGTTCGTCGCTGCGGGCGGTCTGCTGATCGCCCTGTCGTTCGCCATCGGCGGCTACGAGATAGCGAGCGCCAAGTCGGTCGCCGACCACTTCGTCTGGGGCGAGGCGGACAGCTGGGCGGCCCTGCTCAACCAGATCGGCTCGGCGGCCTTCGCGTTCCTGGTGCCGGTGCTGGCCGGGTACATCGCGTACGGGATGGCGGACCGGCCGGCGCTGGTGCCCGGTTTCGTCGGCGGCGCCATCGCGCTCACGGTGAACGCCGGGTTCCTCGGAGGTCTGGTCGCCGGTCTGCTGGCCGGTGCGGTGGTGATGGCCATCCAGCGGGTCCCGGTCCACGCGACCCTGCGCGGCATCATGCCGGTCCTGGTGATCCCCCTGATCGCCTCGGCGGTCGTGGGCTTCCTGATGTTCATCGTGGTCGGCAAGCCCATCGCCTCGCTGCAGAACGCGCTCACGGACTGGCTGAACGGTCTGTCGGGCTCCAACGCGGTGATCCTCGGCGTCGTCCTCGGGCTGATGATGTGCTTCGACATGGGCGGCCCGCTGAACAAGGTGGCGTACGCCTTCGCGGTCGGCGGTCTCGCCGACCCGACCGACGGCAGCCTGAAGGTGATGGCCGCGGTGATGGCCGCCGGAATGGTCCCGCCGCTGGCGATGGCGCTCGCCACCACCGTACGCAAGAAGCTGTTCACGAAGACCGAGCGCGAGAACGGCCGGGCGGCCTGGGTGCTGGGCGCCTCGTTCATCACCGAGGGCGCGATCCCCTTCGCCGCCGCCGATCCGCTGCGGGTCATCCCGTCGGTGATGGCGGGCGGTGCGGTCACCGGCGCGCTGTCGATGGCCTTCGGCGCGACGCTGCGCGCCCCGCACGGCGGCGTCTTCGTCGTCCCGCTGATCGGTCAGCCGTTCCTCTATCTGCTCGCCATCGCCGCCGGGACGCTCGTGGCGACCGCACTCGTCGTCCTGCTCAAAGGCGCCCGGCGGACGGCGTCGGACCCGGCCGGGGAGGCGGAGGCCACGGGCTCCGACGACTCCCGGGTCACCGTCGCCGCCTGAACACCCCGCACACCGATCCGAATCCGCAGTTTCTTCCGAGGAGTGATCCATGCACCAGCAGACCGTCGCCATAGCCTCGCGCAGCGGGTTGCACGCCCGTCCGGCGTCGCTGTTCGTCAAGGCCGCCGCCCGCCAGCCGGTCAAGGTGACCATCGCCCGCGAGGGCCGCGACCCGGTCGACGCCCGCAGCATGCTCGCGGTGCTGGCCCTGGCCGCCCCGCACGGCGAGACCGTGGTGCTCAGCGCCGAGGGCGACGGGGCGCGGGCGGCGGTCGAGGAGTTGGCGGAACTGCTCGCGCAGGATCTCGACGCCGCTGTCTGATCTTCGCCGTCCGATCTTCGCCCGCCTGTTCCGATGCGTATGACCGGCGGCTGCCGGGTCGTTAGGTTGGGACACGTGACCGAGACGTGGAACGCCTCCGACCCGGCCGTCCTGGCCCTGCCCTCCGGACGCCTCGTACGCGGCCGGGGGCTGCGCAGGCCCGTGCCCGCGGGCCCCGAACCCGACTTCGCCGTCCACCTCCTGGGGCGGACCCCGCCCCCGGTGGCCTGGGAGTCGCGGTGGCTGCGGTGGCCGGACTTCCGGCTCCCGGCGGACCGGGCGGCGGCACGGGCCCTCCTGGAAGAGGTGTGGGACCGGGCCGCCGGGAGCCGGGTCGAGGTGGCCTGCGGCGGTGGGATGGGGCGCACCGGGACGGCCCTCGCCTGCCTGGCCGTCCTGGACGGGGTGCCCGCCGACGAGGCGGTGGCGTTCGTGCGCGCCGGCTACCACCCGCGCGCGGTGGAGACGCCCTGGCAGCGCCGCTACGTACGGAACTTCCCGGCGCGCCAGGACGCTTCTTAGGACTTGTCGGGCACGTTCTTGAAGGTCTCCGGCACCGGCAGGGTGCTCCAGCGGCCGATCGGCCAGGCGACGACGACGGCCCGTCCGACGACCTCGTCGACGGGGACCATGCCCTGGTTCGGGTCGTCCTGGTGGTAGCGGGAGTCCGCCGAGGCCTGGCGGTGGTCTCCCATCACCCAGATCTTGCCGTCGGGCACGGTGACCTTGAAGCGGCCGCCCTCGTCGTTGCTGCACGGGGTGTTGCCGGGGAAGACGTACGGCTCGTCCAGGGCGGTGCCGTTGACCTTCACCGGCCCGTCGCCCGCGCACTCCACGGTGTCGCCCCCGACGCCGATGACCCGCTTGATGAGGTCCTTCTCCTCGGCGGAGGGCATCACGCCGACGAAGCTCAGTACTTTCTGCACGGTGTTGGGCTCGTCCACGGGCACGCCCGCGAGCCAGTCCGCCGGGTCGTGGAAGACGACGACCTCACCGCGCTCCGGCTCGGAACCGAACCAGGGCGTCAGCTTGTCGACCAGGACCCGGTCGCCCTGCTGAAGGGTGTTCTGCATGGAGTCCGAGGGGATCGAGAAGGCCTGCACCAGGAAGGTCTTGATCAGCAGGGCCAGCACCAGGGCCATACCGATGAGGAGCGGCAGCTCCACCCAGAACGGCCGGTTCTTCCGTGTCCTCGACCGCCGTGTGGCACGCCCCATTGCACCGCTCCTCGCCCCGTGTACCGCCGCCCGTCCCTGAGGGAACGGATCCGGTGATCCACTCTATGGGGCGCGGTGAGCGGCGAGGTGCGCCAGGGCCTAGGGGGTGTCTTGTCGATCAGGGTCGGTCAGGCCGCGGCGTCTGGTGCGGTGCATCGCAAGGCGCTGGAACGTCCTCATCGCGGAGCGATTCGGGCGTTTCGGCAACGCCGCGAGGTGCCGTGGCAGGCGTCGCGGACCCGGCCCTGATCGACAAGACGCCCCCTAGGCCGGTCCGGCGCCGACCGGCGGGACCGTCGCGCCCTCCCCGGCGCGGACGGCTTCGACCACGCTCTGGTGGAAGCGGCGGCTCTCCTCCTCGGAGGGACACGGCACGGGGCTGCCGGTGAGCGTGAACCAGTCCGACGAGCCGCTGTACTGCACGGCCACCGCCGCCTGTCCGTCGAACCAGGTCGTGTGCACCGTGAGATCGCCGCTCAGGATGCCCGCTTCCTCGGTGCGCACTCCGCCGGTGCCCGTGTAGACCCCGCTGGTCGTCCAAGATGCCCAACTCATGACGGTCACCTTTCGGACGATGACAAGCCTGTCCAGCCGACTTCTTCCGAGTATGGCACCGCCGGTGGGACCGTGCACGGGTGTGCGCGGTCCCGGTCCGGACACCCCCCGGGCAACGGGTTCCGGGGGCGCCGGCTCAGGCGCGTTCCAGCATGCCGCGGACGAATGCGGCCTGGCCCGCGTGCTGCAGGTCCTCCGCCAGGACGCTGATCAGCCGGACACCCAGCGTCACCGGCGGTGACCAGCCCTGGTCGACGACCCGGTCGAGGGCGTGGCCCTCCAGCCCCGCGACGTAGTCCAGGGTCCGCTCGTGGACGGCGTCGAAGTAGCCGAGGAGGGGTTCGGCGGAGTCCACGCGGACGGCGGCGACCTCGTCGGCCGTGTGCCCGTAGCCGGTCGCCGTCTCGTCGAACGGCAGCGCGAAGCGCTCGGCCCAGCCTTCGGTGAGCCAGATCTGTCCGATTCCGGCGGCGTCGGCGATGTGGTCGTCCTGGACCCGGGTGAGATGCCAGACCAGCCAGGAGATGGAGTTCGCCTCCGCGTCGACGCGGGCGTTGAGGTCGTCGGGCGTGAGTCCTTCGACCGCCGCGTGGACCGCTTCCCCGACCCGGTCGAACGCTTCGGCCAGCATGCCTGCGGTATTCATCCGCCCACATTGGCCCGAGGGCCCGGCGGCCCCGGGGTGCGACACACCGCCGGGCCGGCGGAAGCCGCCGTACGATCTCCTCATGGTCCGAAGCAGCGCGGAGAACGTCGATCAGTACCTCGCCGAGGCCCCGGAGTCCCGCCGGGAGGCCCTCACGGCGCTGCGCGCGCTGTGCCGGGAGGAGCTGACGGGGTTCCGTGAGGTGATGGCGTACGGCATGCCCGCCTATGAGCGGGAGGGGTCGGGGACGGGGGAGATCGCCTTCGCCGATCAGAAGCAGTACATCTCGTTCTATCTGCTGCGCACCGACGTCCGCGACGCGTTCGCTGACCGGCTGGCCCCGCACGACATGGGCAAGGGCTGTCTGCGCTTCCGCAACCCGAAGAAGATCGACTTCACGCTCGTCCGCGATCTGCTGCGGGCTACGGCGGCGACCCGCGGTACGCCCTGCTGAGGCGGGGCGTCTCGGATCAGAGCCTCAGCGCAGGCCCCGCAGCCAGTCGGTCAGCAGCCGGTTGACCTCGTCGGGGCGTTCCTGCTGGATCCAGTGGCCGCAGCCTTCGAGGATGTGGGCGGCGGAGAGACCGGGGAGGGTCTTCGGGTACGCGTCGATGGCGTCGGACATCCAGGTGATGGAGGCGTCCAGGGCGCCGCCGATGAAGATCGAGGGCTGGGTGAGCGGTGCTCCGTCCCAGGCGGCGAGGTCCTCCCAGTCCCGGTCGACGTTGCGGTAGCGGTTGAGCGCGCCGGTCAGGCCGGTGCGTTCGAACTCCTCGCTGTAGACGTCGAGGTCCCGCTCGTCGAGCCAGCCGGGGAGCCGGCCGGTGGGGAACCGGTCGGCCATGCGCGCGCCCGGCGGTACGAAGAAGAGGCCGGCCCGGTCGGCGGGGGCGGGGGTGTCGCCGGAGAGGCCCGTGTAGAAGCCGGCGAGCCAGCCGCGTACGTCCGGTTCGATCTCCGCCTCGGCGCGGCCGGGCGTCTGGAAGTAGCTGACGTAGAACTCCTCCTCACCGCCGATGCCCGCGAAGCCGTCGGTGGGGCGGGGGCCGCCGCGGGGTGCGTAGGGGACGCTGAGCAGGGCGACGGCGGTGAAGACGTCCGGCCGGAGCAGGGCGCTGTTCGCGGCGATGGGCGAGCCCCAGTCGTGGCCGACGACCGTGGCGGTCTCCTCGCCTAGGGCGTGGACGACGGCGGTGTTGTCGGCGACATGGGCGAGCATGCGGTAGGCGTCGGTGGCGGCGGGTGCGGAGGAGCGCCCGTAGCCGCGTACGTCGATGGCGACGGCCCGGTGTCCGGCGGCGGCCAGGGCGGGGAGCTGGTGACGCCAGGAGTACCAGGACTCGGGGAAGCCGTGGACGAGGAGGACGAGGGGGCCGGTGCCCTGTTCGACGCAGTGGATCCGGCCGCCGGGGACGTCGACGGTGCGGTGGGTCGCGCCGGGCAGGACGGTGGAGGGGCGGGCGGAACGGCCCGTGGGCGGCGTGGGTACGGCGGTGGGCTCCGGCATGGCTTCTCCTCGGGCGCCCCGTGCGGGTGGGGCGGTCGTGACGCTTCGGCGGGCGGCCGGGCCGGGTGGCCCGGCCGCACGATCACGATCATTCGGCCGGGGCGTGCGCCCGGACAAGGTTTTTTGCCGATGCGGCAAACCCCTGGGGTGGGGGCGGTTCAGACGAGGAGACCGAGCAGGTGGGCGCAGGCGGCGGCCTCGTCCGGGTGGTGGGCGAGGACTTCGTACGTACCACGCTCGAACGCCCCGGTCTCCCAGCCGCCGCTGCCGCCCCGCCGGACGAAGAGGAAGTCCGGCGGGGTGGGTACGGGCTCGTGGACGCCCTCGATCCGGTAGTAGCCGCCGGGGATCCGTGCCTCGACGAGTGCCGCGTGCAGTTCCCGGCGGTCCATGGCCGGTTACGCGCCCGCGGGCGTCAGGTAGGCGTTGTCCAGCAGCCACTTCACATTGAGCCGATGCCCCTCGCCCGGGTCGAGGAACACGGCGTCGAGCTTGATCTGCTGTCCGCCGCCGGGCTGTTCGAACCACGGGGCGATGGAGCCCTGCCAGACCCAGAAGGGCTTGGCGACCTTGTAGACGCGGTAGTCGCACGGGGTGTCCGCGTCACGGGTGTTGAGGTTCTGCGGGGGCAGGGCGCGCTCGGCGTAGGCGTCGCCCGCGGGGGCGAGGTAGCCGCCGTACTCCGAGCCGAAGCGGTCCAGGCGCTGGCCGGTGCGGAGCTTGACCGGTTCCTTGTCGAGCTCGCCGTTCAGCTCGGCGAAGCCGTCGTTGGGCGGGTACTTCCAGCTGCCGGTGTCCGCGGGGCCTTCCCAGTACTTCTTCAGGAAGTCCTTCGGGGTGAGGTCGCCGGTGCGCTGGTAGCCGTTCAGGAGCGGGCCGACCGGGGCGAGCCGCTTGTTCGGCAGCCACTTGGGGCCGAGGCGGGCGTCGCCGCGGAACTCTCCGGTGCAGGGTTCATGGCGTTCGGCGGCGGGCGCGGGCCGCTCGGGCCCGGGTGCGGCGTACGCCGCGGGGGCGGAGAGCAGTCCGGCGGTGATGCCGAGCGCGGCAAGTACGGTACGCATGCGGTTCAAGTCAGGAGTCCCCTCGAGCACTGATGATCCATCAGGACAGCTGACGTAGGGTAACCGTTCGGCTACATGAAGCTTCCGCGCCATGCCGTTTTCCGGCCATCGGGCACGTCGTCGGGGACAGCACCACGCCCCGGCCGCGCGACGGGCGCGACCGGGGCGTGGTGGACGCGGGGCGCGGGCCCCGGCCTGGGCGGTGCTAGCCGATGTTGACGTCGATGCAGGCGTAGAACGCGTTCGAGGTGTCGGCGATGTTCCAGACGGCCAGGATCTTCTGCTGGCCGGTCTTGTTGCCGAAGTCGACCTGGTGGGTCACGGTCGCGCCGGGCTGCGCGCCGCCGTCGTCGAACTCGGCGATCTTCTCGCCGCCCACGAAGTACTGCCAGGTGCTGGTGGAGTGGCGTGCGGTGATCTTCCACTCGAACTGCTGGGAGCGGTTCACCGGAGTGACCGACCAGCCCTTGGAGTCGTCGTCCAGCTCGGCGAAGCCGCTGTTGCCGCCGCTGCAGCTGGTGAGCCCCTTGGGGCCCTCGACGGACTGCGGTTCGTACTTGATCGCACCACAGCTGACCGTGCCGGCGGCGCACTGCGCCTGCCTGCTGGGCGGGTTGGAGATGTAGCCGTGAGCACTGGCGGAGCTCGCCGGAAGGCTGAGGGCGAGGACCGGGGCGAGCATGGCGCCGACGGCGAGTGCGGTCTTCCTTTTCGCGTGCATGCTTCTCCTTCACATGAGACCGCACCGCGCGGTGGCGGACCGTGGGGGGTCCGGCTTCGACGGCGAGGCCTCGCGAGTGTGGGGCCAAGAGGCGCGAAGGGCTGCAAGTCCCTTGCCGGACACGCCTGATGACGGATGTCCGGAAAGGCCTTGCACTTGGACTAGACCATACCGACCGACGCGTTCACGTCAAGGGCGGTACGCGGCGGCCGCCCGCCCGCCGGATGGGCCCGGGCGGGCGCGCACGGCCGCCGGGCCGCCCGGGTGACGCGATCATTCCTGGTCGTCGCCGTACCGGACCGTGACGCGCTCGAAGCCGAGCGAGCCGAGCAGTCCTTTCAACATGGCGGCGGTGTTCTTCTCCGCGCGGACGGTCAGTCCGCTCTCCTTCGCCGCTTCCGCTATGTGCCGGGCGGCGAGCTGGTTGACCGCCTGCTCGCTGCCGGGGTTGTCGGAGAAGAAGTCGCCCAGCCGGTCGAGGAGACCGCGTTGTTTGGACACCGCGTAGGAACGGTCGGGGTCGAGCGCCGGCTTGCCCAGCACCGCGTGGGGCAGCCGGATCTCGGCCGCGGTGCGGTCCTCGTTCACCACGACGCCGTTGTCGGTGACCTTGCCCAGGTCGACGGAGGCGCCGACCGTGCCCGCGCCGACGAACAGGGTGCGGGTGCCACGCACCACGTCGGGCAGGAACTTCGTGTCCTTCTCCAGGTCGACGACGACCTGGAAGTTGCCGGAGGCGGCCTCGTACGCGCTCATGTCCTGGATCGACTTGAGCACGGCCGGGCCGGACCGGTCGTGGGTCTCCTCGCCGAAGAGGTCGCCGAGTCCGGGCAGCAGACTCAGCCGGCTGCCGGCGAACAGCAGGACGAGGACGGCCGCGCCGATGCCGAGGACGTGCAGACACCCCCGGGCGGGGCGGGTGTTCCGCTTTCCGCCGCTGTGCGGCGCGGGCTCTGTGGTTACGTCGCTGGACGTCATGTCCTGCGTGTGACCCGCGCCCGGCGCTTTCAGTCCCGCTCCCGCCGCCCCCCGTACGAACTCCCGCACAAAATAGGCCCGTTCCGGTACGCACGAGCAGACGCGGGGCCTTCCGGCGGACGGCTCCGGTCAGCGCGGCGCGGCCGCCACCCGTACGCGGTCGCTGTCGCCGTCGGAGAGGAACGACGCCAGCTCGCTCCCCTGGTCGGCCACGGCGGCGCGGTCGGCGCGGGAGAGGGCGCCCAGGGGATCCACCGTGACGACGTCCTCGCTGACGGTCCAGGTGGCGGCCACCCGGCCGTCGACCAGGACGACGCGCTCCCCGGCCACCGAGAGCCCGCGGTGGGCATCGTCGATGATCCGGCTCCGGTCCTGATAACCGAGGATCGCGTTGTCGAAGGCCGGCAGGAACCGCACCGGGGCGGGAGTGTCCGGATCCGGTCGCGGCGCGTCGGGCAGATCGAGCAGCTCCCGGCCCCGCTCGTCGCGGAAGGAGACCAGCTCGTCGCGTACGGCGGTCACCGCGCCGGGCAGTCCGGCCAGCCCGGACCAGGCGCGCAGATCGGCCGTGGCGGCCGGACCGTGAGCGGCCAGATAGCGCCGCACCAGCGCCTGGCCGACCGGATCGGAACCGTCGGCGGCGGGCGGGTCGACCGGGCGGCCGAGCCACGAGGAGAGCGCGACATTGCGTACCCCGCCCTTCGTCCGCCACAGCCCCCGGGGCGGCGCCTGGGCCATCGGGACGAGGGCGGCGACCACCATCTCGCCCAGCGCCCGGGGCCCGGGACCCGGCCGGCCCGGGGCGAGCTCCCGCACGATCTCGGCCGCCGTGCGGGGCTCCCCGTCCGCCATCAAGTCCCGCGCCTCTGCGGCGAGTTCGTCGAGTTCCACCCCTTTCAGCTCGTCGCGGTAGACGCCGAGCACCCGCTGCCGCAGCATCGCGTCGTGGCGGGACCGCCAGGCGAGGACGTCGTCGGCGGTGACCAGATGGACCGTGCGGCGCATGAGATGGGTGCGCACGACGCCGCGCCGGGTCAGCAGATCCGAGAGGGCCGCCGGATCGAAGGCGGCCAGCCGGGACCAGAGCCCGACGAAGGGCTCCTGCGGCTCCTGGGCCTGGAGGCCGCAGAGGTGAGCCACCGCGTCCACGACCGGCTGGTCGGCCCGGTCGAGCAGCAACTGCCGCGCGAGCATGGCACGGTTCAGCGCCCGGTTGTCGAGGACGGTCATCGTGTCGTTTCTCCCTCTCGGTTGCCGCGGGCGCTTCCTCGCACATCCTCGCGCAAGCGCTACGCCCCGTTGTCGTGACGCCCCGGGCGTACCGGCGCCCGGGGTGCCCCGGTGCCCCGTCGGTCAGGTCGCCTGCCGCCCGTCGAGCGTCTCGCGCAGGATGTCCGCGTGGCCAGCGTGCTGTGCGGTCTCGGCGATGACGTGGGTCAGCACCCGCCGCACACTCCACTCCCCGCCGGGCTCGTTCCAGGGCGCGTCGGGAAGCGGATGCGCCGCCGCGAGGTCGGGAACCTCGAGGATGATCTTCTCGGTGCGGGCGGCGGCCTGCTCGTAGGCGTGGAGGACCCCGGCCGTCGTCTCACCGGGCAGCATCCGGAACTCCTTGTCCCGGTCGGCCATCCACGTCGGGAGCTCGCGTGCGGTGCCGGCCGCCAGGTCGCCCCAGGTGACTCCGTCGGGCAGCGCGAAGGACATCGCCGAGGGGCCCTCGGTCACGAAGCGCAGCCAGCTCTCCTCCATGGCCGTGACGTGCTTGACGAGACCGCCCAGGCACAGCGCGCTGACCGTCGGTCGCTCACCGGCCTGCTCGTCGCCGAGGCCTTCGACCGAGCGGATCAGGGCGGCTCGCACGGTGGCCAGCGCGGCGAGGAGGTCGGTGCGTTCGGCGTCCAGGGACGTGGGTGCTGCGGGCATGGCGATCGGGTCCTTCCGGTGTTTCCGTCGTTCGGTACGGATCAACCTTCGCAAGGGAAGAGGACAGGGTGTGGCCTCTTCTCCGGTCATACTGGCCTCATGCCGAAGACCTCAGCGCGACTGCTGGCGTTGCTCTCCCTGCTCCAGGCGCGCCGCGACTGGCCGGGCAGCCTGTTGGCCGAGCGGCTGCAGGTCAGTCCGCGCACGGTGCGGCGGGATGTCGACCGGTTGCGGGAGCTGGGCTATCCGATCGCGGCGTTCAAGGGGCCCGACGGCGGATACCGGCTGGACGCGGGCGCGCAGTTGCCGCCGTTGCTGTTCGACGACGATCAGGCCGTCGCGCTGGCCGTCGCCCTCCGGACGGCCGCCGCGACCGGAGCCGGGATCGGGGAGGCCGCGGCCCGCGCGCTCACCACCGTCCGGCAGGTCATGCCCGCCCGGCTGCGCCATCGCGTGGACGCGCTCCAGGTCACCACCGTCGAGCGCACGGGAGGGCGGACGCAGCCGCAGGCCGATCCGCGCGTGCTCCTGACGCTCAGCGCGGCGGTGCACGCCCGCGAGGTGCTGCGCTTCGACCACTCCCCCGCGTACGTTCCGGCGGAGGCCGACGCCGCGCCCGCGGTGCGCCGCGTGGAGCCGCACCGCCTGGTCACCTGGGGCGGGCGCTGGTATCTGGTCGCCTGGGACTTGGACCGCGCTGACTGGCGGACCTTCCGCGCGGACCGGATCACCCCACGGACCCCCACGGGCCCCCGGTTCACGCCCCGCGAGGTGCCAGGAGGCGATGTGGCCGCCTTCGTCGCCGCCCGCTTCCAGGGCTCCGACACCCCCGGGGAGTGGCCCTGCCGCGGCGAGGCGATCCTCGCCGCACCCGCCTCCGAGGTGGCCGGCCATCTCCGCCACGGCATCGTCGAGGAGCACGGCCCGGACCGCTGCCGGGTGATCCTGGGCGCCTGGTCCTGGCCCGGCCTGGCCGCCGAACTCGGCAGGTTCGACGTGGACATCGAGGTGGTCGGCCCGGACGCCCTCAGGGACGCCTTCGCCCACCTGGCCCGCCGTTACGCCGACGCGGCGGGGGCGGGGGCCGAGCCCGACAGGCCCTAGCGTCCGACGAGGCGGGTGTCGTCGGTCGTCGAGGTGGTCACGGACGTGGTGATGTTCCCCGCGAGACCCAGCACCAGGAACAGCACCACGAGCCACTTCGCGGCGCTGCTCAGGACCAGCGGGCGCGTGGCGGAGCGCGCCGGCTCACGGGCCACGGCGAGGTCGCCGTCGTCGCCGAACAGGCCCTTGGGGTAGGCCGGGGTGAGCATCATGACGTACGCGGAGAACCGCATCCGGTAGCGCAGGGTGGCCGCCGTCGCCTCGAACAGCGGGCGGGGCATCCGGCCGAGGCACAGCGTGATCAGCCACCAGACGAAGGCCAGCGCCCACCACCCGTACACGGCGAGGCTCTGCACGATCGCCGCCGGGATCATCAGGAAGACGCGGAACAGCACGGCCAGGCGGTTGAGCGGGGTGGGCCGCACCTCGATCCGCGCCGGATAGTCGGCCGGCGGGGTCAGGGCGAAGGGCGGGTAGCGGTCGATGAGCAGCATGTCGCTCGCCGATACGCGCATGTCGTAGCCGAGGACGCCGGCCAGGAAGCGGAAGACGGGGTCGGGCAGCCGCCCCAGCACCAGGGCCGCGAACCAGCCCACGATCACGGTGAAGAACGCCGCGATGTGCAGGAAGAACAGCACGATGAAGTGCGGGATGAGCAGCAGAAGTCGCAGAAGGACGGTCAGCCGCCGCTGACGTGCCGGTTCGACGATGTCCAGGACGGGCCTGAACTCGTCCGCGTCCATCTCCTTGCGGCCCGGGCTCCACTGGCCTTCGGCCATGTCGCTCCTCCTCGGCAGGGCGTCCGTACGGCATCCGCGCGCAGGACGTGTCCCCACCGTGCGTCCGGTCCGGGCCACCCGCAAACGGCCCGGGCCCGAACGGGTGCCGCGCTCAGCGGCTGCGGACGCGGGTACGGACGCGGTCGAGGAGGGAGCGGGGCTTCTTCGTGCTAGTGCCCTTCGTGGCGGCGGTCTTTGTGCCGGCGGGCTTCGTGGCGGTGCCCTTCTTCCCGGCGGACTTCGTCCTCGTGCCCTTCGCACCGGCCGGCTTGGTGCGAGCGGCCTTCGCACCGGCGGCCTTCGCACCGGGCGGCTTCGTACGAGCGGCCTTCGCGCCGGCGGTAAGCCTCGGCGTGCGCTTCGGCTCGGGAGCGGGCTCGGGCTCTGCCGGACGTTCGGAAGGGGCGGGAACGTCGGCGTACATGTAGTAGCGGTGGGTGATCCGGCGGCCCAGCACGAAGTAGCCCAGCAGCGCGCCCGCCGTGTTGAGGATGACGTCGTCGATGTCGAAGGCGCGGCCCGCGACCAGCGCGCCCTGGATCAGTTCGACCACGGCCATGGCGACGGCCGTCAGCAACGTCATCCGGATCATGCGCAGCCGACGCGGTACGAAGAACGGCAGCAGGAGACCGAACGGCACGCCGAGCAGCAGGTTTCCGCCCGCCTGTTTGCACGCGGCGAGGAAGGTGTAGTCCTCGGCGTACTGGCGCAGCGAGCGACCGGGGCGGAGGTTCGACGTCACGAGGTCCTCGGAGGCCGGTGAGGGCGTGAGCGTCACCTTGGCCAACAGGACGGAGAACACCACCAGTCCCAGCAGCACCACCGTCAGGACCGCGCCGCGCACCACCACACGTACCCATGTCCCCTGGCGTGTCCGGGGATTCGCCTCTGCTGTCATGGCCGACGAGTGCCCCGGCCCGGCCGGAACACACTCCTCGGCGGCCCGGTGGGACGAAATCTCACCCGCCCGTCCGCGACCTCCTGCGACGATGTGCGCATGAGCGCACGGACGAAGAAGGACCTGTTGGACGAGGCCGACCGGTTGCGTACCGGAGGCCGGCCCGAGGAGGCGCGCGAGCGGCTTCTCGCCCTGACCGCCGAGTACCCCGACGACGCGGAGGTGGCCTACCGCACGGCGTGGATCCACGATGTGCTGGGCCTGGAGTCGGAGGCCGTGCCGTACTACGAGCGTGCGCTGGCCAATCCGGAGCTCGCCGAGGAGGACCGGCGCGGGGCGCTCCTGGGCCTGGGCAGTACGTACCGGGTCCTCGGCCGGTACGGGCAGGCGGTGGAGACGCTGCGCCGGGGCGTCGAGGAGTTCCCGGACCACGGCGCGCTGCGGGCGTTCCTGGCGATGGCCCTGTTCAACACCGACGAGCACCACGAGGCGATGCGGCTGTTGCTGGAGTTGACCGCCACGACCAGCCAGGATCCGTCGGTTCAGGAGTACCGGCGGGCGATCGAGCACTACGCCAAGGATCTGCACGAGACCGTGTGACGGCCGCGCGCGTGAGGCTTTCGGCCGCGGCGCGCCGCAGCGTGGGCGACGCGCCGGTCCGAGAGGGGTGGGTGCCGAGAATGCTCGGGTGCCCACCGCTCCCCCGGCGCCCCCGCCGTCTCCGCCCCGCTCGACCTCTTCCGCCGCGCCCCGGCCCGGTGATCTGCCGTGGCGCGGCGAGGGAGCGCTGCTTCTCCTGTCCGCGGCTTCCGGGGCGGCGGACGCGTTCGTCTTCCTGTGCGTGGGGCAGGTCTTCGCCGGGGTGATGACCGGGAACCTGGTGCTGCTCGGGGCCTCGGCCGCCGGTGCGGGCGAGAGGGGCGTGGCGCTGAAGGTGGCCGTGGCCCTGGGCGCGTACTTCTGCGGGGCGGCGGCGGGTGCGCTGATGGCCGGGCGGCTCGGGCTCCGGGTTCCGGTGCTGCTGGGAGCGGAGGTCGTTCTGCTGGGGGCGGCGGCCGTGCTGTGGGGGCTGGAGCTGGTCTCCTCGTACGGGGACCGGCTCGGGTTGCTGGCCCTGGTGGCGGTCGCGATGGGCGTCCAGGGGCGCGTACGGGTGACGCCGACGAACTACTTCACCGGGACGCTGACCTCGCTCGCGGGCCGGGTGGCCCTGCGGGAGCTCCGGGGTGGGGACGGCTGGGTGCTGGGGCGGCTGGCCGCGGTGGTGGCAGGGGCGGCGGTCGCGGCCCTGGCCGAGCGGTGGTGGAGCCCGGGGGCCGCGTTGGGCGCGCTGGTGCCGGCTGCCGGTGCGCTGGTGCTGGAGACGGCCCCGCTCCGGGGCGGCGGGCCGCGGCCGGACAGGGGGAAGCCCCGGCCGGATCGGGGGAATCCAGCCGGGGCGGCTTGAGTGCGGGCGTGAAGGGCGGTCGCCTCTCGGCGAAAGGCTCCATGGGGCTTCGGTCGTCCGATCGTCCCCATGGGCTATAGGTGAGGCCCGGGGACACTGTCCCCCTCACACCCACGTATAGATGAACGATAAACCATCCTGGACTGTTCCCGGGAACCCGCCACCGCGGATGTGATCCACGGCACGGAATCCCGGACTCCACCGCTGGTCAGCGCTCGTTCGGGTCAGCTTCCGGACGTCTCGCCGGTGCCGTAACGGCGCCGGAACTGTTCGACCCGGCCCGCCGTGTCGACCACCTGGCGCCCGCCCGTGTAGAACGGGTGGCTCGCCGACGAGGTCTCGACGTCGATGACGGGGTAGGTGTTGCCGTCCTGCCACTGCACGCGCTCGCCGGAGTCGGCGGTCGAGCGGGTCAGGAAGGCGACGTCGGCCGCGCGGTCGCGGAAGACCACGGGACGGGAGACGGGGTGGATACGGGGCTTCATCGATGCGTTCCTTCCTCACCACCGAGAGCGGTGACAAACAGGAGATGGACTTCTTCCGGCCGGCGGACCCGGTCGGTCAGCGGGTCTCGCGGAACAGCACGTGCCGGCCGGCGGCGGAGTCGAACTTGCGGAGCTCCAGCCGGTCGGGGGTGTTGCGGCGGTTCTTGCGCGTCACGTAGCTCCGGCCCGTTCCGGCGGTGGAGCGGAGAGTGACGACGGGCCTGATCTCACTGCGTGCCATGGGCGCCTCCCTGATACCTCTGCCGACCCCACTCCCGTATCGGGAATGGGATTCGTTTTCGTTCTGGTGAGGTAACGCGAGCCACCCCCTCGGCATTCCCGCCCCACCACCGGCCCCGAACCATGTGGTCAACTCGCCCCGAACGCATGCCTGTTCGGATTATCATCACGCCGGAGAGCCGCTGGCATATGCCAGACGCACCAACGCATCGAGTGTTGCCAAATCCCTTACGGCCTGCCGTGGCCTGTGCGACAGTCGGTAGCGGTCCACCCTTCAGAACCGGCTAGGCCGCGCCTGTATCGGAGTACGAGATGCCGTCCCCCCTCTTCGCGGACCGCCCCGCACCACAGCCTCCCGCGCACGACGCCGTCGACGACCTGATCCACCGGACGCGTCGGCTCCGGGGGGATGTGGACGCCGTGCGGCGGGACGCCGCCCTGTTCGACGAGGACGACCCCCAGCTGCGCTGGCAGCGCGCCCTGTGCGAGCTGGCCGTGCACCACCTGGACAATCTCGACGAGCACCTGGGCCAGCTCAGGGCGGGTCTGCCGGGTCCGCGCACCGAGGACTCCGCTCCCCGGGACGACGAGGCCCCGGCCGGGCCGGGAGCCGGTTCCCCGCCGAACCGGGTGGGCAGCGCCGAGTGGAACCTCCTCACCGACGAGTCCAGCTGGTCCGACGAGCTGTACGAGATCTTCGGCAGGCCGCCCGGGTCCACACCCCTCTCGCTGGACGACCTGCCGTCCGTGCTGCTGCCCGAGGACCAGCCGCTGCTGACCGCCATGGTGACGGGCTGCCTCGTCGACGGCCGGCCGATGGACGGCGAGTTCCGCATCGTGCGCCCCGACGGCGACACCCGCACACTGCACATGACGGGCGAGCCGGTCCTGGACGCCGAGGGCTGCACCGCCTCGATGTGGGCGGTGCTGCGGGACGTCAGCGAGCTGCGCCGCAGCGAGCAGGCCGTGGGCAGGAGCCGTGCGTCGGTGCGGCGCGAGAAGCACATCCAGCGGACCGAGCACCGTATGGCGGTGGAGCTCCAGGAGACCGTCCTGCCGCCGTGGCGCGGCTCGCTCCGCCTCCCGGCCCGGGGTCCCGGGGCCCTGGACATCGCCGCGCACTATCTCCCCTCGGCGTCGAGCGGGCTCATCGGCGGCGACTGGTACGACGCGATGGAGCTCCCGGACGGACGCACCCTGCTCACCGTCGGCGACCTCACCGGGCACGGCATCCCCGCCACCTCGGCGATGGCGATGATGCTGGGCGCGCTGCGGGGCATGGCGGTCGCCGGCATCGAGCCGGGCGCGCTGCTGGGCCACCTCAACCAGGTCCTCGAAACGTCGGTCCAGCCCGCGCTGGGCAGCGCCCTGTGCTGCCGTTTCGACCCCGGCACCTCCCTTCTGTCCTGGGCACAGGCCGGACACCCCGCACCGCTGCTCTTCCGCGACGGTTCGGGACGGCTCCTGCCGCCGCCGGACGGCATGCTGCTCGGCGCCGCGTCCAACGTCGTCTTCGAGCAGGACGACGTACGGCTGCTCCCCGGCGACGTGCTCGTGCTGCACACCGACGGCCTGACCCGACGCGGCGACCGGGGTGCGGGCCCGGAGGCATTGCTCGCCCTCGCGCCCCGCTTCGCCGAGGCCCGTACGGCACAGGAGTGCGTCCGGAGTGTCGTCGAGGAGTTCGGCGGGACCGAACGACCGGACGACGCGTGCGTGCTGGTCGCCCGTATCGGGGCATGAGGAAGCGCCGACGTGTCGGGGCTGTGTCACAGCCCCGTCGGTGAGCCCTGTCAGTGAGCCCTGTCAGTGAGTACTGCCGGTGAGCACTGTCAGAGTGTGACGGAGCGCGGAACGGCGCGGCCGGGCCGGGTCAGATCTGTGTGCCCTTGGCCTTCTTCTGGTTCGGCAACGAGAGCTCGATCTCCTCACGCAGATCCTGGATTCCGGCGTATCCCGCGAACTGACCGGTGAGCCGGTACATTTCGCGGAGCCGGTCCCAGGTGCGGTGCGAGGAGGTCTCCCCCATCGACACCAGCGCGAGCCGGGCGTAACGGTCGGCCTGCTCGGGGTCGTTGGCGATGAAGCAGGCCGAGGCCAGCGAGATGTAGTCGAAGATCTTCGACCGCTGGCGCCCGTTGATCCGCAGCTCCAGGGCCTGCTTGGCATGGCGTTGGGCGATGATCGCGGCACCCGGGTCGTGCTCGGCCAGGGTGCGGAAGGCGAGCGCCTGCATGCCGTGCATATCGGCCTCGTCGAACATCTGCATCCAACTGGGCGGCGGCACATCGCCCTTGTCCGACACGAAGAGCTCCTCGGCCTCGCCGAGGGTGCGCCGCATGGCCTGGCCACGGCCCATCGACGCCTGTGCCCAGGCCTCGATGGTGCGCAGCATCGCCTGCGTACGGGGCAGGGTCTCGTCGCCGGAGCCGGACTTGGCGAGCTTCATCAGATCGAGCGCGTCGTCGGGCCGGCCCAGGTGCACCATCTGGCGCGCCGCCCGGGAGAGCGCTTCTCCGGCGCGTGGCCGGTCGCCGCCCTCGCGGGCCGCGTGCGCGGCGATGACGAAGTACTTCTGGGCGGTGGGCTCGAGGCCGACGTCGTGGGACATCCAGCCCGCCAGGACGGCGAGGTTGGCGGCGACGCCCCACAGGCGGCGCTGGAGATGGTCGGGGTGGCGGTAGGCGAGCATGCCGCCCACCTCGTTGAGCTGGCCCACGACCGCCTTGCGCTGAAGTCCGCCGCCCCGGGACGCGTCCCAGGCGCGGAAGACCTCGACCGAATGCTCCAGGGCCTCGATCTCCTCGGAGCCCACCGGAGCGGCCTCGTACCGGTCGAAACCGGCGGGATCGGCGTGCAGAGGATCGCTGGTACGTGGAGCGTCGGCCGCCAGAGCGGGGTCGCTGTGCAGCCAGTCGTACATGGGGCCGGCGATGGTTGAGCCGGCGGCGAGCGCGGCGCCCGCACCCACCAAGCCGCGTCGGTTGAGCATGAGGTCCATTCCCGTGAATTCGGTGAGGACCGCTGCCGTCCGTTCGGGCGCCCACGGCAATTGATCGGGATTGTTTTCCGTCCCGGAGTCTCGCCGTTTCCCCACACGCCCGCGTCGGCCGAACCCGAGGTCCTCGATGGTCACGACACGGCCGAGCCGCTCGGTGAACAGAGCCGCCAGCACTTCGGGCACGGGATCACGGGGGGATTCCCCCATGTCGATCCAGCGCCTGACCCGCGAGGTGTCGGTGGCCAGCTGCGGGTGGCCCATGGCCGCCGCCTGCCGGTTCACCATTCTCGCGAGTTCGCCCTTGGACCAGCCGGCCAGGCCGAACAGGTCGGAAAGACGGGTGTTGGGTTCTCCGGTCACTTCAAGCCCCCAGGTTCTCGGCTGACTTGACACTAACCCCCTGTCAGATGCGCTGTGACTATTCGCCAGGGTTCGCCAGGGTCCGCCAGATGGTCTGCCACCCGCGACGCGGTGTCAGGTAGGAAAGCGCCACCCCGCCCGGCAGCCCTAGGTACTCCCCAGGGTGCCGAACGGCCGTCGGCCGGGTTGGCGCACGTACCTTGTCGGCGCACGAAGGGATCTGTCTCGCCCATGTACACAGCATCGTCCTCCGTGTCCGCCCCGCCTCGTCCGCTCCGCCCGATGGGCGCCGGCGGCGGCCCCTATCTCGCTCCTCACGCCGGCGCACCGGCGCAGGGTCCGGGCCGGGCCCGACGGGCCGCGGGACCGGGCGCCGGACCGCTCAGCGGACGCATCGACCTGTCCGGCCCGCAGGGCGCGCAGGTGCGGATGGCCATCGCCTCCGTCCAGCGCATCTGCCCCGAGTTCAACCCGGTCCAGGTGCTGCGCCGCAGCGGCCGTTCGGTCCTGATCGTCGGAGCGACCGGGCGGGCCACCGCCGTCGCGAAGTGTTTACTGGACCACTCGCCGGCCTGGACCGAGCGGTTCCGGCACGAAATAGCGGCGTACCGCGCGTTCGTCCGGCACCGCCCCCCGGTTCGGGTGCCCCGGCTGATCGCGGCGGACCCGGAGAACTGCACGCTGGTGATCGAGCGGATGCCCGGCCGGGTCGCCGCCCTCACCCGGCATCCGGCGGAGGCGCCGCCGCGGGCCGACATCCGTGCCGCGCTGGGCGCGATCGCCCGGGTGAACGCCTGGCGGCCGCCGCCCGGACTGTTCGAGGCGCCGCTCGACTACGCCTCGCGGATCGCGCGCTACCACGAGCTCGGTCTGTTCACCGACCGTGACCTCGGCGATCTGCAGAAGCTGCTGCACGGCCTGGCCCACGCGGGCGGCCGGCAGGGCATGGGGCAGTTCTGCCACGGGGACGCGCTGCTCTCCAACATCCTGTTGTCGCCGACCGGGCCGGTACTCGTCGACTGGGAGCACGCCGGCTGGTATCTCCCGGGGTACGACCTGGCGACGCTGTGGGCGGTGCTGGGCGACGCGCCGGTGGCGCGCCGCCAGATCAGCCAGCTGGCCCAGGCCAGGGGCCCGGCCGCGCGGGACGCGTTCCTGGTGAACCTGATGCTGGTGCTGACTCGCGAGATCCGCAATTACGAGACGGCGGTGCAGCGCACCATGCGCGAGGCGCCCCCGGTGGGGGCGGGGCAGGACCGCCCCGGCGCGCTCTCCTCGGGCGAGGAGCAGCGGCTGCTGCTGCGGAGGCTGCACGACGACTGCGCCATGGCGCGGCGGGCGGTGCGGGCCGCGGTCGGCACCCGCTGAGCGACGACGGGGAGAACGACCACGCAGGACGACGCGGGCCGACGGCCCGCCCGCCGAGAACCACAGTGACCGCAGCGCTGTGAAGGCCGTGACCAGACCACTGTGAAGAAGGAAGCGCGCTGCGGGACCGGTGCCGACACACCGGTCCTGCAGCGCGCTGTTCCGGGGCCCGGACGGGCGGTTGCGACCGCCGTCCGGGCCCCGTCCGCGCGTGACCGGGCGCTGACCCTGTGCTGTTCCGGGGGCCCCGGCGGGTGAGGCCCGCCACGAGACCCACGTCACCTACGACCTCCGATAGGAGGCGCGAACCGTCCCGTCCGGCGTAACGAACAGCCCATTTGGCTCATAAATTGGCATCTCACGATGAAGAGTAGTAAAGGCGGTCATTGCTTCCCATGTCGGACAGCGCTAACCATGGATCCCGGCAAGCACCGAGTACGAGCCCGCGTCGATCGCCCACCGGCGAACGCGGCCCGGACACCCCGGTTCCTGCCGACGCGGCGCGAAGGCCGCGAAGCCCGTCCCCCATAGGAAGAGCTCACGCATGCCCCGCATCTCCACCCTGCGCATCACTCGCTCGCACAAGATCGCCACCGCTGTGCTCGTCGCGGCCGGTTCGGTCACCGCCATAGCCGCCACCGGCGGTGCGAGTGAGGCGCAGACCCCCCAGGCCCGCTCCTCCATCTCCGTGGAGCCGGTCGCCGCCGCGGGCATCCCCACGGCGAAGGACGCCGCGGCCAAGAAGGCCGCCGAGGCGACCGCCGCCAAGGAAGCCGCCGCGAAGAAGGCCGCCGCCAAGGCCGCCGCGGAGAAGGACGCCACCGAGGCGCGCTCCGAGAAGCAGGCCGCCAACCGCTCCACCGAGCGCAAGGCCGTCACGCCGAAGAAGTTCGCGAACAACCTCGACGGCTGGATCCGCGAGTCGCTCGACATCATGAAGAAGAAGAACATCCCCGGCTCCTACGAGGGGCTGCACCGCAACATCATGCGCGAGTCCAGCGGCAACCCGAACGCCGTCAACGACTGGGACATCAACGCGCGGAACGGCATTCCCTCCAAGGGTCTCCTCCAGGTGATCCAGCCCACCTTCGACGCGTACCACGTCAAGGGCACCCCGAAGAAGCTCACCGACCCGGTCGCCAACATCACCGCCGCCGCGAACTACGCCGCGGACCGGTACGGCTCGATCGACAACGTCGACTCCGCCTACTGAGCGACCGACTTCCGAGCACGCACAGGCCAAACCGCGATGATCTGACTAATCGCCGTCGTGCGTGCTCCGTATGGCCGAAGGGTAGTGCTGCGCGGACACCACCGGTCCGCGCGTTTCCCCGCGCGGAGGCTTCTGGAAAGGCCTGACGCACATGGCACAGCCCTTCTCACTGCCGGATTTCTATGTTCCGTATCCGGCGCGGCTCAACCCTCATGTGGAGGCGGCACGCACGCACACCCGGGCGTGGGCCCGCTCCATGGGGATGCTGGAGGGGTCCGGCATCTGGGAGGAGAAGGACCTGGAAGCGCACGACTACGCCCTGCTGTGCGCCTACACCCACCCCGACTGCTCGGCCGAGGCCCTGTCCCTGGTCACCGACTGGTACGTGTGGGTCTTCTTCTTCGACGACCACTTCCTGGAGCTGTTCAAGCGCACCCCCGACCGGGAGGGCGGCAAGCGGTATCTGGACCGGCTGCCCGCCTTCATGCCGATGGAGCGAGGCGCCCCGACCCCGGAGCCGGAGAACCCGGTCGAGGCGGGGCTCGCCGATCTGTGGGCCCGGACGGTCCCGGCGATGACGGACGCCTGGCGGGCCCGGTTCGCGGAGTCGACGGAGAACCTCCTCAACGAGTCCCTGTGGGAGCTCGCCAACATCCACGAGGGCCGCATCGCGAACCCCGTCGAGTACATCGAGATGCGCCGCAAGGTGGGCGGTGCGCCCTGGTCCGCGGGCCTGGTCGAGTACGCGGCGAACGCGGAGGTGCCGGCGTCGGTCGCCGGATCCCGGCCGCTGCGGGTGCTGCGGGACGCCTTCTCCGACGCGGTGCACCTGCGCAACGACCTCTTCTCCTACCAGCGTGAGGTGGAGGACGAGGGGGAGAACAGCAACGGCGTGCTGGTGCTGGAGAAGTTCCTCGACTGCTCCACGCAGGAGGCCGCCGACGCGGTCAACGACCTGCTGACCTCACGGCTCCAGCAGTTCGAGAACACCGCCCTCACCGAGCTCGGCCCGCTCTGCGCCGAGAAGGGCCTGGACCCGACCGAGACCGCCGCCGTGCTGGCGTACGTCAAGGGGCTCCAGGACTGGCAGTCCGGCGGCCACGAATGGCACATGCGCTCCAGCCGCTACATGAACGGCGGCGGCGCGGGCGAGGCCGTGGCCGGTTTCGGCATGTCCGCCGCCTCCATCAAACTCACGCTCCGCTCGGAGACCGCGCGGGCCCGCAGCCACAGTCATGTGCCGTACCAGCACGTGGGCCCCTCGCTGCTGCCGGACTTCGACCTGCCGTTCGGCACCACGCTGAGTCCTCATCTGGAGGGGGCCCGGGTCCGGCTCGTCGAGTGGGCGCGGCGGATGGGCATCCTGGAGGCCCAGCCGGGCGTGCCGGGTTCGCACATCTGGGACGAGCGGCGGATCGTCGCGATCGACCTGCCGCTCTGCGCGGCGGGCCTGCATCCGGACGCGACCCCGGACGAACTGGACCTGTCCTCGGGCTGGCTGGCCTGGGGAACGTACGGGGACGACTGGTTCCCGGTGGTGCACGGGCGGGCCCGGGACCTGACGGGGGCGCGGCTGGCCAACGAACGGCTGTCGCTGTTCATGCCGCTGGACGGCGAGGGGACGCCGGAGCCGGTGAACGCCCTGGAGCGGAGTCTGGCCGACCTGTGGCGCAGGACGGCCGCGCCGATGGACCTGAGCGCGCGGCGGACCTTCCGTACCTCGATCGAGTCGATGACCGAGAGCTGGCTGTGGGAGCTGGCGAACCAGGCGCAGAACCGCATCCCCGACCCGGTGGACTACGTGGAGATGCGGCGGGCGACGTTCGGCTCGGATCTGACGATGAGCCTGTGCCGGCTCGGGCACGGCAGGACCGTTCCGGACGAGGTCTACCGCAGCGGTCCGATGCGTTCCCTGGAGAACGCGGCGGCGGACTACGCCTGCCTGTTGAACGATCTGTTCTCGTACCAGAAGGAGATCGAGTACGAGGGCGAGGTGCACAACGGCGTCCTGGTCGTGCAGAACTTCTTCGGCGTGGACTATCCGACGGGCGTGGCGATCGTGCACGACCTGATGAATTCCCGGCTGCGGCAGTTCCTGCATGTCGCCGAGGTCGAATTCCCGGTGCTGTACGACGACTTCGACCTCGGCGCCGAGGCTCGGGAGATCCTGGCGGGCTATGTGCAGGAGCTCAAGCACTGGATCGCGGGGATCCTGATCTGGCACCGGGGCTGCCGCCGCTACCGTGAGGAGGATCTGCGGCAGGGGCACGACACGCCCTGGCACCTGAGCGGCCCCACGGGGCTCGGCACCTCGGCGGCGCAGGTGACTCGGCTGATGGCCCAACTGGCAGGTAGTGCTGTGTAGTTGACGATTCCGCGGCCCGTCGTACGGAGGAACGCGCGGCGGGCCGCAGCCGACGGAACAGGCCGCCCGGCATATGCGGGCGGCCTATGGAGATACGTTTCAGCCTTGCTGGAACAGCTCCGCGGGCAGGGGCTTGAGCAGGGTGTACAGGTCGTCGGTGATCGGCCGGTCCCAGCTGGCGATGGTCACCAGGACGCCGTCGCTGCGGTCGAACTGGACGCAGGCGATCCGGCTCTCGGAGAGCTTGACCCGGCGGACGATCAGCAGATTGTCGCCCTGCATGACCGGGACGTCCTCGGAGCTGACGACCTCGATCGGCTCGTCGTTCTCCAGGGCGAGGAGCAGCTGGGCCACCTCGAAGGGGACCTGGCCCTCCTCGGTCTCGCGGGCGGGCGAGCCTTCCGGGAGGTTGCCGATGATCATCGCCGGGCCCCGGCCGCCGTACAGGTCGTAACGGAGGAAGACGCCCTGGCAGCTGCCGTCAGGGGCGGGGAGCAGACCGGCGCCGAGGTTGCCGGGCCAGTCCCCGGGGTCCATGGCCAGGACGTCGAAGTCCGGGCCCGCGGGTGTTGCGGCGCTACGGCGGCGGAGGAAGGACATGCCTGCCATGTTACGTGTCCCGGCTCACGTTGCGGAGCCGGGCCCGGGCCCCGTGGGACCGGGCCCGCCGCGTTCTCTCAGCCGGGCGGGGGCTCGGACCCCACGAGCCACATGGCGAAGAACTGTGCCCCTCCCCCGTACGCGTGACCGAGCGCCCTCGTGGCCCCGTCGATCTGGTGCTCGCCGGCCCGCCCGCGCACCTGGAGGGCCGCCTCGGCGAAGCGGATCATGCCGGACGCGCCGATGGGGTTGGTGGACAGCACGCCGCCCGACGGGTTGACGGGAAGGTCGCCGTCGAGTTCGGTGACGCCCGCCTCGGTGAGCTTCCAGCCCTCGCCCTCGTCGGCGAAGCCGAGGTTCTCCAGCCACATCGGCTCGTACCAGGAGAACGGTACGTACATCTCGACAGCGTCGATCTCGCGGCGCGGGTCGGTGATCCGGGCCTGTCGGTAGACGTCGGCCGCGCAGTCCTTCCCGGCCTGCGGGGAGACGAAGTCCTTGCCCGCGAAGAGCGTCGGTTCGCTGCGCATCGCCCCGCCGTGCACCCAGGCGGGCGGGTGGGGTGCGCGGGCCGCGCCTTCCCGGCCGGTGAGGATCATGGCGCAGGCGCCGTCGGAGGAGGGGCAGGTCTCGGAGTAGCGGATCGGGTCCCAGAGCATGGGGGCGGCCCGGACCTTCTCCAGGGTGATGTCGTGGTCGTGGAGGTGCGCGTAGGGGTTCTTCAGCGCGTTGCGGCGGTCCTTGTACGCGACGAGCGATCCGACCTCGTCGGGCGCTCCGGTACGCCGCATGTACGCGCGCACGTGCGGGGCGAAGAAGCCGCCCGCCCCGGCCAGCAGCGGCTGCTGGAAGGGGACGGGCAGGGAGAGCCCCCACATGGCGTTGGACTCGGACTGTTTCTCGAAGGCGAGGGTGAGGACGGTGCGGTGCACGCGGGCGGCGACGAGGTTGGCGGCGACCAGGGCGGTGGAGCCGCCGACCGAGCCCGCCGTGTGCACGCGGAGCATCGGTTTGCCGACGGCGCCCAGCGCGTCGGCGAGGTAGAGCTCCGGCATCATGACGCCCTCGAAGAAGTCGGGCGCCTTGCCGATCACGACGGCGTCGATGTCGCTCCAGGTCAGCCCGGCGTCCGCCAGGGCGCGGACGGCGGCCTCTCGGACCAGCCCGGCGATGGACACGTCGTGCCGGGCGGCGACGTGCTTGGTCTGGCCGATGCCGACGACGGCGACGGGCTCCTTAGGCATGAGCGCTCTCCCCTTCCAGGACGGCGACCAGGTTCTGTTGCAGGCAGGGTCCCGAGGTGGCGTGCGCGAGGGCCCGGTCGGACTCGCCGCGGTGGATGCGGGCGGCGGCCTCGCCGAGCCGGATCAGTCCGGCGGCCATCACGGGGTTGGCGGCGAGCGCCCCGCCGGAGGGGTTGACGCGGACGTCGTCGCCGAGCCCGAGCGCCTTGCGCAGGACGACTTCCTGCGAGGTGAACGGGGCGTGCAGCTCGGCTGTGTCGACGGGCCGTTCGAAGGCTCCGGCGTGCTGGGCGGCGAGCCGGGCGGAAGGGCTGTCGGTCAGGTCGCGGACGCCGAGGCCGTGCGCCTCGATGCGGTGGTCGATGCCCCGGATCCAGGCGGGCCGTTCGCACAGCTCGCGGGCGGTGTCCCCGGCGGCGAGGACCACGGCGGCCGCGCCGTCGCCGATGGGCGGGCAGTCAGCGGTGCGCAGCGGCCGTACGAGGTGGTCGCCGACCGGGACGTCGCCGGTGAGCTGGGCGTACGGATTACCGACGGCGGCGGTGCGGTTACGGGCGGCAACCTCGGCGAGGGCGGGTTCGTCGGTGTCTCCGGCGTCGATGAGGGCCTGCGCCTGGAGGGCGGCGAGCGCGACGGAGTCCGGCCAGAGCGGGGCCAGGTAGTAGGGGTCGAGCTGGCGGGTCAGGACGTCGCGGACCCGGCCGGGCGAGGACTTGCCGTAGGAGTAGACGAGCGCGGTGTCCGCCTCCCCTGTCTGGATCTTGACCCAGGCCTCGTACAGCGCCCAGGCCCCGTCCATCTCGACGTGCGACTCGGAGATGGGCGGATGGGCGCCGACACCGTCGAGCGCCATGGTGAAGGAGAAGGCCCGCCCGGCGAGGTAGTCGGCGGAGCCGGAGCAGGTGAACCCGATCTCGTTGGCCTTGAGGCCGGTCGCGCCCAGGACCTCGTGGAGGACGGGCATCAGCAGGTCGACCTCGGAGAGCTCGTCGGTGCGCCGCCGGTGTGCACTCTGGGCGAAGGCGACGATGGCCACGTCCCGCATCTACACCAGCTCCTTGTACGTGTCGTAGTCGGCGTCGGGCTCTCCGGTGGGCCGGTAGTGGTCCACGTGGCGGGCGCCCTCGCTCCAGACGGGCTCGACGCGCAGCCCCATGCGCACCTGGTCGTAGGGGATTCCGGCGATGCGGCCGTGGAGGGCGAGGTCGGCGCCGTCGAGGGCGATGTGGGCGTAGACGTACGGGACTTCGATATCGAGGTTCGCCGTATGAGCAGCCTTGATGTTGACGATGCAGAACGTGGTGACCGTGCCGCGCGGTCCGACCTCGACCTGTTCGGCGGTGGCGACCCCGCAGGTGGGACAGGCGCCGCGCGGCGGTACGTAGACCTTGCGGCAGGACGGGCAGCGTTCGCCGACGGTGCGGCGTTCCTCCAGGGCCTTGATGTAGGCGCTCTGGGCGCGGCCCGGGGTGTGGACGTAGTCGAGGCGGGCCGGGGTGACGATGCCGGTGACGGGGTCGGCGAACTCAGCGGTGTGCGGGGCGGGTTCGGAGCCGTCGGGCTCACCCTCGTACGGTTCGAAGCAGGCGATGTCGGTGATGGCGCCGGTGCGGGTCGCGGCCCAGCGGATCCGGACGCGCATCCCGGTGCGCACGGCGTCGGGTCCGGGCGCGTCGAGTACGTGCAGGAGTGCGGTGCCGGCCCCGTCGAGGCGGACGAGGACCCAGGCGAAGGGGGTGTCGAGCGGCTGGTCACGGCGGGGGGCCGGGTTCCAGGCCCAGGTGGTGACGGTGCCGGTGGGGGCGACCTCGACGAGGTCGCGGATCTCGTTCGCGGTGACGGGGTCGTACTCGACGGGTGGCACGAGCACCGTGCCGTCCTCCGTGCGGACACCGAGGACGGTGCGTTCGCGCAGTCCGGTGAGGAAGGCGCTCTGCACCGGCCCGAGCGAGCGGGTGAAGGGGAATTCGACCACCAGCGGGGCGCTGAGGACGTCGGTCATGGCTCTCTCCTCGGGTCAGGCGCGCCGGTAGACGGGCGGGCGCTTCTCGGCGAAGGCACGGGCGCCCTCCTTGGCGTCCTCGGTGGCGAACACGGGCCAGCCGCGCTTGAGTTCGGCGGCCAGCGCCTCGGTCTCGGTCAGCTCGGCGCCCTCGTAGACCGAGGCCTTGACGGCCTCGACGGCGAGCGGCCCGCAGGCGTTCACCCGCTCGGCGACGGCGAGGGCCTCCTCCAGTGCGGTTCCGTCGGGCACGACCCTGCCGACGAGCCCGATGGCGGCTGCCTCCTCGGCGGTGTAGGAGCGGCCGGTGAGCAGCATTTCGAGGGCGTGGGTGCGGGGGATCTGGCGGGGCAGCCGGACGGTGGAGCCGCCGATCGGGAAGAGGCCCCGGCGCACTTCGAAGAGCCCGAAGGTGGCGCCCGCTCCGGCGATGCGGATGTCGGTGCCCTGGAGGATCTCGGTGCCGCCCGCGACACAGGGGCCTTCCACGGCGGCGATGACCGGTTTGCGGGGGCGGTGGTGGCGCAGCATCGCCTTCCAGTGGAGGTCCGGGTCGGCCGTCATCCGCTCCCGGTACTCCTCCCCCGCCATTCCGCCGCCCGCCAGCGCCTTGAGGTCCATGCCCGCGCAGAACGCGCCGCCCGCGCCGGTGAGGACGACGGAGCGGATCGCGTCGTCCTCGTCGGCCTCGATCCAGCCGTCGTGGAGGCCGACGAGCATCGGCAGCGAGAGCGCGTTCCTGGCCTGTGGTCTGTTCAAGGTGAGCACCAGCGTGGCGCCTTCGCGCCGCACGGTGAGGTGTTCCGTACCGCCCATGACCGACTCCTGTCTCCAGACCTGGAACAGGTTGCAGGAGGAGGGGTCGCAGTTCAATAGTTTTCTGACAGCTCGTCAGATTGTTTCGACGCCACCTCTTCCCACTTGTGCCGCCCGGCGCTCTAATGACGGCCGAGTCGCCAGTCATCCGGGGTCAGGAGGAACGGTGGAGTACAACCTTGCCGACCTGTTCGAATCGGTCGCCGACACGGTGCCCGACCGCGAGGCGCTCCTGTACGTCGACCATCCCGGTACGGGCGCGGAGCGGCGGCTCACCTACGCGGAGCTGGACGCCGCCGCCAACCGGATCGCCCACCACCTGATCGACGCGGGCATCCGGCCGGGCGAGCACCTGGGGCTGCACCTCTACAACGGGGTCGAATACCTCCAGACGGTGCTGGGCGCCCTCAAGGCCAGGATCGTTCCGGTGAACGTCAACTATCGTTACGTAGAAGAGGAATTGGTCTATCTCTACCGGGACGCCGACCTGGCGGCGCTGGTCTTCGACGGCGAGTTCGACGAGCGGGTCGCGGCGGCCGCCCCGCAGGCCCCGGGGCTGCGCCATCTGATCCGGGTGGGCCCCGCCGGCGCCGCTCCCCCGGCCGGGCCGGTCGTGCCGTTCGCCGAGGCGGAGGACTCGGGCGCGGCCGGGCGCGGCTTCGCGGCCCGCTCCGCCGACGACCAGTTGATCATCTACACCGGCGGCACGACCGGCATGCCGAAGGGCGTGATGTGGCGTCAGGAGGACCTGTTCTTCTCGGGTCTGGGCGGCGGTGCGCCGACCGGTGAGCCGGTGAAGGCCCCGCAGGAGCTGGCGGAGCGGGTCGCCGCGGGTGGCGACGGCATCACCTTCTTCCCCACCCCGCCGCTGATGCACGGGACCTCCACGCTGACCGCGTTCATCGGCTTCAACTTCGGCCAACGGGTCGTCGTGCACCGCAAGTTCGTGCCCGATGAGGTGCTGCGGACGATCGAGAAGGAGAAGGTCACCAGTGTGTCACTGGTCGGCGACGCGATGCTGCGTCCGCTGATCGACTGCCTCAAGGGGCCGCAGCGCGGGACGGACTGCTCGTCGCTGTTCTCCGTCTCCAGCTCCGGGGCGATCATGTCGGACTCGGTGCGGGCGGAGTTCCAGGCGCTGGTGCCGACGGTGATGCTGCTGAACAACTTCGGCTCATCGGAGTCCGGCTTCAACGGCACGGCCACCGCCGACTCGGGGCCGGAGAAGGGCTTCCGGGTGCAGGTCAACGCCCGTACGGCGGTGGTCGATCCGGTCACGTACGAGCCGGTGGCCCCCGGTGAGCCGGGCCGCATCGCCCAGCGCGGGCATGTCCCGCTCGGCTACTACAACGACCCGGCCAAGACCGCCGACACCTTCTTCCGCCGGGGCGAGGAACGGTGGGTGCTGCTGGGCGACATGGCGACCGTGGACGCGGACGGCATCGTCACCGTGCTCGGCCGGGGCTCCCAGTGCATCAACACCGGGGGCGAGAAGGTGTATCCGGAGGAGGTCGAGCAGGCGCTGAAGTCCCATCCGGACGTGTACGACGCGCTCGTCGCGGGCGTTCCGGACGAGCGCTGGGGCAACCGGGTCGCCGCCGTGGTCCAACTCCGCGACGGGGCCGATGCGTTGACTCTGGATTCGGTGCAGACGCACTGCCGGACGCGGCTCGCCGGCTACAAGATCCCCCGGGCCCTGGTGCTGGCCGACCGGATCCAGCGTTCGCCGAGCGGCAAGGCGGACTACCGGTGGGCGAAGACGGTGGCGGCGGAGGCCGCGCGGAGCTGAACGACCGGCCGGCCGACGCCCCCGGCCCCGGGCCCCCGGTCGGCAAGCCCTGCCGCCCCGGTCGCTGATCGTCAAACGCCCCGTCGCCCATCGTCAAGGACAGGGCGGGAGGCGAACCGCAGACTGGTGGGGCGGGCGTCGGGGTGCCCGGTGCCACGGGGGTGTGCCGAGCACCTCACCCGCCTTCGTCAGCGCGCCGGTTCCGCCCGGTCCCGGAGTCCGGCGTGGCGGTAGTCGCTGGGGGACATGCCGTGGGCGGCGCGGAACACCCGGCTGAAGTGGGCGGGCGCGCCGAAACCGCACCGGGCGGCGATCGTGTGCAGTGGTGTGTGGGCCAGGGCGGGGTCGGCGAGGTCCCGGCGGGCCCGTTCGAGGCGTCGGCTGCGGATGAGTGCGGCCACCGTGGTGCCCTCCTGCTGGAAGAGCCGGTGCAGATGCCGGGTGGAGATGTGGTGCGCGGCGGCGACGGCGGCCGGGGTGAGCCGGGGGTCGTGGAGATTGCGGCCGATGAAGGTGCGGATGGTCAGGACGAGGTTGCGGGTCCGGGTCTCCGGCGACAGGGCCGTCTCCCGGTCGAGCCCACCGGCGAGCAGTCCGGCCGCGAGATCGAGCAGGACCCGGTTCAGCCGGGGCCCGTCGGCGGGACCGTAGGAGTCCGACTGGTCCACCAGATGGGTGACGAACTGGCTGAACAGCGCGCCGAAGCCGTGCCGGCCGGAGAGAGGCCGGCCGAGCAGCTCGTCCAGCGAGGTGCTCGTCGGCAGGGGCAGCAGCGACCGGGGGAAGTCCACCCCCACCCCCACGATCGGCTCGTCGACGGTGCCGACGTCACTGGGTCTGGACACGTCGAGGACGTAGAGGTCGTACGGTCCGACGGCGCTGCGCAGCCCGCCCTGATCGACGAGCACGGTCCCGCTGCCGGGCAGGACCAGCGTCATGTGGAGCAGTCCCGGGTCGGACTGCCGGATCAGCCGGGGTGTGCGCCGGTAGCGGGAGGCGTGCAGACAAGTGGGCCACAGCAAGGTGTCCTCGACGCGCAGGAGCCGGTGGTCGGCCCAGAAGTCGTCCGCGTGCGGGCTCGTGATCTCCATGGGCGCGACGACATCGGTCATGCACTGCTGCCAGCGGGCGAACCGGTCGCTCCGCGGCAGGGCATCGGTCCTGAACCGCCCTTCGGTCAGCACGCCCCGCCGCCTCCCTTCCGGTCGGTGAGCCCGAACGACCGGATCGCCGCGAGGAATTCCTCCGGCCGGTCCGTGTGGATCAGATGCCCCGCGTCGATGGTGACCAGCTCGGCGTCCGGTATCGCGCGGACCATCCGCACCAGCTGTTCCTGGTCGATGTGGCTGGCGGGGCCGCCGCCGATGACGAGGGTGGGCGCGGTGATCTCCGGGAACCGCCCGGGGACGGCCGGGTCGGGGTCGTTCAGCTGGGCGTCGGTGTCGGGGACCACGGGCCAGTCGAAGTCGAGGTCGCCCGCCGGGCGGACGGAGAGCGGCCGGGGCGGGTCGAGCGGGTACAGCGGCGGCGCGTCCTCGATGATCAGCCGCCCGATCAGGTCCGGTTCCCGCTGGGCCAGGAGGTAGGCGGCGACCCCGCCCATGGAGTGTCCGACGACGGTCGCCCCGGCCAGGTTGCGGGCCTCCAGGAAGGCGTGCAGGTCGTCGCGGAACATCTCGAAGGAGTAGCGGCCGGGCCAGTCGCTCAGCCCGTGGCCCCGGAAGTCGGGGGCGTACACCCGGTGGTCGGCGGCCAGGTCCTCCGCGATCCGGGTCCAGGTCGCGCCGGAGCCCGCCCGGCCGTGCAGCAGGACGACGGGCGGGGCCTCGGGGGCGCCCCACACCCGGTGGGCCAGCCGGACCCCGCCGGCCTGCACGCTCAGGATCTCCGGGTCGAGGAAGGCCGCCACCGTACGGGCGAAGGCTCCGGGGTCGTCCAGCCACGGGAAGTGCCCCGCGCCGCGCTGGACGACGAACTCGGCGTGCGGGAAGAGCGCGGCGAGCTCGGTGGCGCGGTCCGGGCTCGGGTGGCCGTCGTACTCCCCGGCCAGGACCAGCACCGGCACGGTCACCTCGCGCAGGGCGGCGGCGGTGGCGGCGGGGTCGAACGCGCCCTCGGCGGCGTAGTGGTCACGGGCCTCGGGGTTGGTCTGTCCGGCCGAGGCCTCGGCGTGGGCGCGGGCCGCCTCGTCCCAGCGGCCGTACGTGAGCGGCCGGACGGCAGGCCACAGCTCCGCGAAGGGCCCGCCGGCGAGCAGCGCTTCCTGGGCGGCCCTGGCCTCGGGGTACCAGGGCTCGTCGCGCCGCAGTTCGGCGGACTCGCGCAGATCCTGGTCGGTCACCTCGATGCCCACGGCCCGGGTGCTGGGCGTGATCAGGGTGAGGGTGCGCAGCCGTTCCGGGTGGCGGGCGGCGTACAGCAGGGCGAGGTCCGCGCCCGCGGAGTGGGTCAGGACGTCGATCCGGTCGAGGCCCAGGTGTTCGCGCAGCGCCTCCACATCGTCGACGAGGCGGTCGCAACGGTACGTCGAGGGGTCCTCGGGCACCCCGGAGTCGCCGGTGCCGCGCAGGTCCGCGAGGACCAGCTGCCGACGGGCGGCGAGCCCGCCCAGGTCTCCGAGATACGCGCTCGCCCGCATCGGCCCGCCGGGCAGGCAGATCAGCGGTTCGCCCTCCCCCACCAGGCGATAGGCGAGCGGGGTCGTGTCGTACGCGGAGAAGATCGGCATACGCCACATCCAAACAGGAACCCGTGTGCGGACGCACCGGACTTCGCGGGAAGCTGATCCACGGCGATGTGTGCGCCCCTCTTGCCAGCGCCCCCGGCCTCCTGAATTACTGCACCCAGGAAGATCGACCGAATGATCGGTCGCCCGCTTCGGGAGAGGAAGGGTCCCCATGACGGCCATGCTGGACGCGGCGGAACGGCTCGGCCGGGGCGAGCTGGAGGCCCTGCAACGGGAGCGGCTCCGCGCCACGCTGCGGCACGCGTACGACAAGGTCCCCTTCTACCGGAACGCCTTCGACCGCGCCGGGCTGAAGCCCGAGGACTGCCGGACGCTCGCCGATCTGGCCCGGTTCCCGTTCACCACGAAGGCGGATCTGCGGGACAACTACCCCTTCGGGATGTTCGCCGTGCCGGAGCACGAGGTGCGCAGGATCCACGCCTCCAGCGGCACGACCGGACGTCCGACGGTCGTCGGGTACACCGAGCGGGACCTGGACCACTGGGCGGACGTGGTGGCCCGTTCGATCCGGGCGGCGGGCGGACGGCCCGGGCACAAGGTCCATGTGGCGTACGGATACGGGCTGTTCACCGGCGGCCTCGGGGCGCACTACGGGGCGGAGCGGCTGGGCTGCACGGTGATCCCGGCCTCCGGGGGCATGACCGCGCGCCAGGTCCGGCTGATCCAGGACTTCCGGCCCGAGATCATCATGATCACGCCGTCGTACATGCTGACGCTGCTGGACGAGTTCGAGCGGCAGGGCGTCGATCCGAGGTCGACGTCCCTGAAGGTCGGGATCTTCGGCGCGGAGCCGTGGACCGAGGGGATGCGCCGGGAGATCGAGGACCGGTTCGCCATCGACGCGGTCGACATATACGGGCTCTCCGAGGTGATGGGCCCGGGGGTCGCGCAGGAGTGCGTGGAGACGAAGGACGGGCTGCACATCTGGGAGGACCACTTCTATCCGGAGGTCGTGGACCCGTTCACCGGTGAGGTGCTGCCCGACGGCGAGGAGGGGGAGCTGGTCTTCACCTCGCTGACCAAGGAGGCGATGCCGGTGATCCGCTATCGCACCCGGGACCTGACGCGGCTGCTGCCGGGGACGGCGCGGACGTTCCGCCGGATGCAGAAGGTCACCGGGCGCAGCGACGACATGGTGATCCTGCGCGGGGTGAACCTCTTTCCCACCCAGATCGAGGAGATCGTGCTGCGTACGCCCGCCGTCGCCCCGCACTTCCAGCTGCGGCTGACCCGGGACGGGCGGCTGGACGCGCTGACGGTCCTCGCGGAAGCGCGGGCGGACGCGACGGGCGACGAACGGGAGAGGGCGGCGCGGTCCATCGCGGCGGCGGTGAAGGACGGCGTCGGGGTGTCGGTGAGCGTCGAGATCGTGGATCCGGAGTCGCTGGAGCGCTCGGTGGGCAAGATCCGGCGGATCGTGGACCTGCGGGAGAAGGAGTCCGGCACGGGGTGAGCAGCGGCGCTGACCGGCCCTGTTCACACCACCGCAACACCCGTTCCCACGATGTGGACAGCTGCCGAAACGTCTCGACACGGGGGGCCGGGTCCTGCGAGTCTCCCGCTATGCATCTCGCCCACCGGCCCCTGGTCATCACCGCCCTGTGCTCCGCCGTCGTCCTCTGCGCCGCCCTCACGGGCTGTGCCCCGCAAGCGGAGGAGAAGGCGCCGGACCGGGCCGCCGGCGCCACAGCGTCCTGCGCTCCCGGCGAGCTCGCCACCCAGGCGTCCGGGAAGCTGACCGTGGGCACCGACAAGCCCGCCTACGCGCCCTGGTTCTCCGACGACGATCCGGCCAACGGGAAGGGCTTCGAGTCGGCGGTGGCCTACGCCGTGGCGAAGGAGCTCGGGTACGACCGCGAGGCGGTGGTGTGGCAGCACACGCCGTTCAACAGCGCGTTCGCGCCCGGTGCGAAGAAGTTCGACTTCGACATCAACCAGGTCTCCATCAGTGAGGAGCGGAAGAAGGCCGTCGCCTTCTCCTCCGGCTACTACGACGTGCGCCAGGCCGTCGTCGCCCTCAAGTCGTCGAAGGCCGCGCGGGCGAAGAGCGTGGCCGACCTCAAGGACGTGAAGCTCGGCGCTCAAGTGGGCACCACCAGCCTGGACTTCATCACCGATCTGGTGAAGCCGGGCGAGAAGCCGGCCGTCTACCAGCGCAACGACTTCGCCAAGTCGGCGCTGAAGACCGGCCAGGTGGACGCCATCGTGGTGGATCTGCCGACCGCCTTCTACATCACCGGGGCGGAGGTGCCGGAGGCCGAGGTGGTGGGCCAGTTCGCCGACTCCCCCGGCGATCCGGAGCAGTTCGGGCTGGTCCTCGACAAGGAGTCCGCGCTCACCTCCTGCGTGAGCGGTGCGGTGGACGCCCTGCGGAAGGACGGCACGCTGGCCGCCCTGGAGAAGGAGTGGCTCTCCGACGCCGTCGACGCGCCGGTGCTCAAGTGACCCTGCACAAGACGCCGGCCGCCGTCGAGGACGGCTACGTCCCGTCCGAGCGCCGGATCGCCCGCGAGCGCCACCGGCGGGCCCGCACCCGGCGGGCCACCGCGATCGCCGCGACCAGCACCCTGGTCGTGGGCGCGGTGCTGTTCCTGCTGATCACGAACTCGCCGGGCTGGACGCGTACCAAGGAGACGTTCTTCAGCGCCCATTACGCGCGCGTCGCCTTCCCGCAGGTCCTGGAGGGCCTGTGGCTGAACCTCCGGCTGCTGGCCGTGTGCGGTGCGGCCGTGCTCGTACTCGGCCTGCTGCTGGCGGTGGCACGGACCCTGCGCGGTCCGGTGTTCTTCCCGCTGCGGGCGCTGGCGACCGCGTACACGGACTTCTTCCGGGGGCTGCCGCTCATCATCTGTCTGCTGATGGTGGTCTTCGGGGTGCCCGCCCTGCGGCTGGAGGGGGTGACCACCGATCCGGTGCTGCTGGGCGGCAGCGCGCTGGTGCTGACGTACTCGGCGTACGTCGCGGAGGTCTTCCGGGCGGGCATCGAGTCCGTGCATCCGTCGCAGCGGGCGGCGGCGCGTTCGCTGGGGCTGAGCAGCGGGCAGGCGCTGCGCTTCGTCGTCCTGCCGCAGGCGGTGCGCCGGGTGGTGCCGCCGCTCCTCAACGACCTGGTGTCGCTCCAGAAGGACACCGGTCTGGTCTCGATCGCCGGGGCGGTGGACGCCGTGTACGCGGCGCAGATCATCGCGAGCAAGGACTTCAACTACACGCCGTACGTCGTCGCCGGGCTGGTCTTCGTGGCGCTGACCATCCCGATGACCCGGCTCACCGACTGGGTGACGGCCCGGATGGACCGGCGGCGGGCCCAGGGAGGGCTGGTATGAGCACGGCGGGAACGGCACCGGTGCTGCGGATGGAGGCGGTCCGCAAGTCGTTCGGTACGTCGCTGGTGCTGCGGGACGTGGACCTGGAGGTGGCCCCGCACACGGTGACCGCGCTGATCGGTGCTTCCGGCTCCGGGAAGTCGACGCTGCTGCGCTGCGCCAATCTGCTGGAGGAGGTCGACGACGGGGCGATCTGGCTGGAGGGCGAGGAGATCACGGACCCCCGGGCCGACGCGGACGCGGTGCGACGCCGGATCGGCGTGGTGTTCCAGGCGTACAACCTCTTCCCGCATCTGACCGTCCTGCAGAACATCACGCTGGCCCCGCGCCGGGTCCACGGCCTGTCCCGGACCCGGGCGGAGGCGGAGGCCCGGGAGCTGCTGGAGCGGCTGGGGCTCGGGGCGAAGGCGGAGGAGTATCCGGACCGGCTCAGCGGCGGACAGCAGCAGCGGGCGGCGATCGTGCGGGCGCTGGCGGTACGGCCCCGGCTGCTGCTCCTGGACGAGATCACGGCCGCCCTGGACCCGGAGCTGGTGGGCGAAGTGCTGGGTCTCGTACGGGAGGTGAAGGAGGACGGCATGACGATGGTGATCGCCACCCATGAGATGGCGTTCGCGCGCGAGGTCGCCGACCAGGTGTGCTTCCTGGACGCCGGAGTGGTGCTGGAACGCGGCACGCCCGAGGAGGTGTTCGGCGCGCCCCGCGAGGAGCGCACCCGACGGTTCCTGCGGCGGATCGTGGAGGCGGGGCGGCTGTAGCGGCCTGAGTCAGCCGAGCTCGTCGCGCAGTTGCCGCTTGAGGATCTTTCCGCTGGCGTTGCGCGGCAGTTCGTTCACGAACACGACGCGTTTGGGGGCCTTGAACGCGGTCAGCTTCTCACGGGCGTGGGCGATGAGTTCGGTGTCGCTCGCCTCGCCGCGCAGGACGACGACGGCGGTGACGGCCTCGATCCAGCGGTCGTCCGGCAGGCCGATGACGGCGGTCTCGGCGACGGCGGGGTGGGTGTAGAGAGCGTCCTCGACCTGGCGGGAGGCGACGAGGACACCACCGGAGTTGATGACGTCCTTGACCCGGTCGACGACGGTGTAGAAGCCCTCGGCGTCACGGACCGCGAGGTCGCCGGAGTGGAACCAGCCGTCGCGGAAGGCGGCCGCCGTCTCCTCGGGCTTGTCCCAGTAGCCGGAGCACAGTTGGGGCGAGCGGTAGACGACCTCGCCCGGGGTGCCGTCGGGGACGTCCTGGCCCTTCTCGTCGACGACACGGGCCTCCACGAAGAGCACGGGACGGCCGCAGGAGTCCATCCGGCCCTCGTGCTCGTCGGGGCCCAGCACAGTGGCCAGCGGGCCGATCTCGCTCTGGCCGAAGCAGTTGAAGAAGGCCAGGTGCGGGAGACGTCTCCGCAGTCGCTCCAGGACGGGCACGGGCATGATCGAGGCCCCGTAGAACGCCTTGCGCAGACCGCCGAGGTCGCGGGTGGCGAACTCCGGGTGGTTGGCGAGGCCGATCCAGACGGTGGGCGGAGCGAACAGGCTGTCGGCCAGGCCCGCTTCGACGAGGTCGAAGACGCGGACGGCGTCGGGCGCGTCCAGGATGGTGTTCTCCGCGCCGACCGCCAGATAGGGCAGCAGGAACACATGCATCTGAGCGGAGTGGTAGAGCGGCAGCGAGTGCACCGGCCGGTCGGCGGCGCTGAGGCCGAGCGCGGTGATCGCGCTGACGTACTCGTGGACCAGTGCCCCGTGCGTCATCATCGCGCCCTTGGGCAGGGCGGTGGTGCCGGAGGTGTAGAGCAGCTGCGCCAGGTCGTCGGAGGCGGGCGGGCGCTGCGGGGTGAACGGCCGTTCCGTCTCCAGGGCGTCCAGGAGCGCACCGGGAGCGTCGCGCAGCGCGCGCACCGGGACTCTGTCGGGCAGCCGCCCGGCGAGGTCAGGGTCGGTCAGGACGAGGGCGGAGCCGGACTGGTCCAGGAGGTAGGTCAGGTCGTCGCCGGTGAGGTTCTGGTTGACCGGCACATGGACGAACCCGGCCCGTGCGCAGGCGAGGAAGCCGATGAGATAGGCGTCGGAGTTGTGCGCGTAGGCGGCCACCCGGTCTCCGGGGGCGAGGCCGTGTTCCTCGGTGAGGACGGCGGCGGCCGTGGAGACGGCGGCGTCCAGCGCGCGGTAGGTCCAGGCCCGGTCGGCGTACCGTACGGCGGTCCGGCCGGGGGTGCGCCGGGCGCTGCGGGTGAGGACGCCGTCGACTGTGCTGCTGCGTACACCTGTCATGGCGTGATCCTGTGCGGCCCGGGCCCCGGGGTCAAGAGGCTGGATACCGACCAGACGGTTGACAGTGCCCGAGGCTCCCTGGCTGAGTGGCGCGTGGCTGTCCGGACGGTCCGGACCGCCGCCGTGCCACCCGCACCGCTGGGAGGAACACCTTGACGTTACGCAACCGTCTGAGACTGCTCGGGGTCGCCGGTCTCGCCCTGTTCACCGTGTCGGCCTCGCTGCCGCCGGCCGCCGCGTCCGGGGCCGGGCCACAGCGGCACCCGTCCGGCGGCGGGCTCTCCGCCGTCATCCGGTACACGGAGTACGGCATTCCGCACATCGTGGCGAAGGACTACGCACAGCTCGGCTTCGGCACCGGCTGGGCGCAGGCGGCCGACCAGGTGTGCACGCTGGCGGACGGTTTCCTCACGGTGCGCGGGGAACGGTCGAGGTTCTTCGGCCCGGACGCCGCCCCGGACTTCTCGCTCTCCTCGGCGGCGACGAACCTCTCCAGCGATCTGTACTTCCGGGGTGTCCGGGACAGCGGCACGGTGGAGAAGCTGCTGAAGGTGCCCGCGCCCGCCGGTCCGAGCCGGGACGCCAAGGAGACGATGCGCGGGTTCGCCGCCGGGTACAACGCGTGGATCGAGCAGAACCGGATCACCGATCCGGCCTGCCGGGGCGCGTCCTGGGTCCGTCCGGTGACGGCTCTGGACGTGGCGGCGCGCGGCTACGCGCTGGCCGTGCTCGGCGGTCAGGGGCGCGGCATCGACGGCATCACGGCGGCGCGGCCGCCGACCGCCGCTCCCCCGGCGGCCGGGGTCACCCCCGAGGAGGCGGCGACGGCGGCCGAGCGGCTGCTGTCGGCGCAGAACGCGGACATGGGCTCCAACGCGGTGGCCTTCGACGGCTCCACCACGGTGAACGGGCGCGGGCTGCTGCTCGGCAACCCGCACTACCCGTGGCAGGGCGGACGCCGCTTCTGGCAGTCGCAGCAGACCATTCCCGGTGAGCTGAACGTGTCGGGTGCGTCCCTGCTGGGCGCCACGACGATCTCGATCGGGCACAACGCGGATGTGGCGTGGAGCCATACGGTCGCCACGGGCGTCACGCTGAATCTGCATCAGCTGACGCTGGATCCGGCCGACCCGACCACGTATCTGGTGGACGGGAAGCGGGAGCGGATGACGAAGCGGACGGTGAGCGTCCCGGTGAAGGGCGCGGCTCCCGTGACCCGCACCCAGTGGTGGACGCGCTACGGCCCGGTCGTCGACTCCATGGGCTCGGCGCTGCCGTTGCCGTGGACGGCGAGCACGGCGTACGCGCTGAACGACCCGAACGCGACGAATCTGCGGATGGCGGACACCGGTCTGGGCTTCAGCAGGGCCCGCTCCACGGCGGACGTGGAACGCTCACTGCACCGGAACCAGGGCATGCCGTGGGTGAACACGATCGCGGCGGACCGGGCGGGGCACTCGTTCTTCGCCCAGTCGCAGGTCCTGCCGAGGATCACGGACGAGCTGGCGGAGCGCTGCTCGACCCCGCTGGGCCGGGCCACGTATCCGGCGTCCGGGCTGGCGGTGCTGGACGGCTCGCGCGAGGACTGCGCGCTGGGCAGCGACCCGGACGCGGTGCAGCCGGGCGTCTTCGGCCCGAGCCGGATGCCCACGCTGAAGAACCGGCCGTACGTGGAGAACTCCAACGACAGCGCCTGGCTGACCAACGCGGAGCAGCCGCTGACCGGGTACGAGCGGATCTTCGGCACGGTCGCGACGCCCCGGTCGATGCGGACGCGTGGCGCGATCGAGGATGTCGCGGCGATGGCGGACAAGGGCCGCCTCCGGGTCGCGGATCTCCAGCGGCAGCAGTTCGCCAACCGTGCGCCGGCCGGAGACCTGGCCGCGTCGGAGACGGCGCGGTGGTGCGCGGCGCTGCCGGGCGGCACGGCCGTGGGCACGGGCGGTACGCCGGTCGATGTGTCGGAGGCCTGCCGGGTGCTGCGGCGCTGGGACCGGAGCGTGGACAGCGACAGCCGGGGCGCGCTGCTCTTCGACCGGTTCTGGCGGAGGGCCTCGGCGGTGCCCGCCGCCGAGCTGTGGCGGACCCCGTTCGACCCGGCCGACCCGGTACGCACCCCGCGCGGTCTGAACACCGCCGCGCCGGGTGTCGGCACGGCGCTGGCGGACGCGGTGACGGAGCTGCGGGCGGCGGGCATCGCGCTCGACGCACCGCTGGGCAAGCACCAGTTCGTGGTCCGGAACGGCAAGCGGCTCCCGATCGGCGGCGGGACGGAGTCGCTGGGCATCTGGAACAAGACCGAGCCCGTGTGGAACGCGGCGGCGGGCGGCTATACGGAGGTGTCGACGGGCTCCAGCTACATCCAGGCGGTCGGCTGGGACGACAGCCGCTGCCCGGTGGCCCGGACGCTGCTGACGTACTCCCAGTCGGAGAACCCGAAGTCGCCGCACTTCAGCGACCAGACCCGGCTGTACGCGGGCGAGCGCTGGGTGACGTCCCGGTTCTGCGAGAAGGACATCGCCCGCTCGCCGGCCCTGCGGGTGGTGCGGGTGCACGAGCGGCGGTAGAGCGGTGGGCGCGTGGGTGCGCCCGTGCGCGGTGAGAAGGGCGTCCGCCTGGGCGGGCGCCCTTCTCGCTGACGTGTCGTGACGGCGTTCCCGGGCGTTCCTGGCGGATCACCCCGGCACGGCTCCGCCCTCCGCCCGCGCCCAGGCCGGCTGCGCATCGCTCAGCGGCGGGTCGAAGCCCTCCGGGAACAGCGGCATGCCCGGCTGCGGCCCCATGTAACACCGAGCAGTGGTCGTCGCCGCCCGCCTCAAAGAGGCCGTTCGAAGCCCTCCCAGTACGGTTCGCGCAGGCGTCGTTTGTAGAGCTTGCCGTTGGGGTCGCGGGGCATCGCGGTGATGAAGTCCAGGCTCCGGGGCCGTTTGTAGCCGGCGAGCCGCTCTTCGCAGTGGGCGAGGATCGCGGCGGCGAGTCCGGCCGACGGCTCGTGGCCGTCGGCCGGTTCGACGACGGCCTTGACCTCCTCGCCCCGGTCGGCGTGCGGGATGCCGAAGACGGCGGCGTCCGCGACGGCGGGGTGGGTGAGCAGGGCCGACTCGATCTCGGCGGGATAGATGTTGACGCCGCCCGCGATGATCATGTCGATCTTGCGGTCGCGGAGGAAGAGGTAGCCGTCCTCGTCCAGCACACCGAGGTCGCCGACGGTGAAGAAGTCGCCGATGCGGTTCTTGCGGGTCTTGGTCTCGTCCTTGTGGTAGCGGAAGCCGCCGGTGCTCATCTTCATGTAAACGGTGCCCAGTTCGCCCGCCGCGAGCCGGTTGCCGTCGTCGTCGAAGACGGCCAGTTCGCTGATCGGCCAGGCCTTGCCCACGGTGCCGGGCTTCTTCAGCCAGTCCTCGGCGGTGGCGAACGCTCCACCGCCCTCGCTGGCCGCGTAGTACTCCTCGACGCAGCTCCCCCACCAGTCGATCATGGCGCGTTTGACGTGGTCGGGGCAGGGCGCGGCCCCGTGGATGGCGTGCCGCATGGAGGAGACGTCGTAGCGGCCCCGTATGTCTTCGGGCAGTGCGAGCAGACGGTGGAACTGCGTCGGCACCATGTGGGTGTGCGTGCAGCGGTGGGCGTCGATGAGGCGCAGCATCTCCTGCGGCGCCCAGCCGTCCATCAGGACCAGCGGGTGCCCGATATGGAGTGCGGCGCCCGCGAATTGGAGCACGGCGGTGTGGTAGAGCGGCGAGCAGACCAGGTGGACGTTGCCGTCGAACGGCCGGATGCCGAAGATGCCGAGGAACCCGCCGAGATAGGTCTCCTCGGGCCGTTTGCCGGGCAGCGGACGCCGGATTCCGCGCGGACGGCCGGTGGTGCCGGAGGTGTAGTTCATGACCCAGCCGAGGGTGCGTTCCTCGGGCGGTCCCGCGGGGTGGCCGTCGAGGAGTTCGGCGTACGGGCGGCTGCCGGGGACCGTGCCGACGCCGTAGCGGTGGGTGGCGGGCAGCTCCGCCTCGTCGGCGGCGGCCGTCGCGGCGGTCGCGAAGCGTTCGTGGGCGATGAGGACGCGGGCCCCCGAGTCGGCGACGATCCAGGCGATCTCGGGGCCGACGAGGTGGTGGTTGACGGGCACGAGGTAGAAGCCGGCCTGCGAGGCGGCGAGGTAGGCGGTGAGCAGTTCGACGCCGTTGGGCAGGACGACGGCGAACGCGTCGCCCTCGCGCAGCCCGGCCGCGCGCAGTCCGTGGACCATGCGGTTGACGTCGGCGTGCAGCCGGCCCGCGCTCCACTCCTCGCCGTCGGGGGCGATCAGGACGGTGCGGTCGGGGTCGGCGGCGGCCTGGGCCCAGAAGCCGTTGGGCGGCTGGTTCACGTTGCGCTCCTTCCGGCGATGCGGTTCATGCGGGTGACGGCCCGTTCGAAGCCGCGGGTCAGGTCGTCGACCACGGCCCGGACACTGCGTTCGCTGGTCATCCGGCCGACGATCTGCCCGACGGGCGTGCCCAGCAGCTCCCCGACCTCGTACTTCTGGATCCGCGAGACGGCCTCGGCGACCAGCAGCCCCTGGAGCGGCATGGGGAGGGTGCCGGGCCCGGCCGCGTCGTCCCAGGCGTCGGTCCACGCGGTACGGAGCTGGCGTGCGGGCTTGCCCGTCAGGGCGCGGGAGCGGACCGTGTCCCCGGAGCCCGCGGCGAGCAGTTTGGCGGTCAGGGCCTCGGAGTGCAGGTCGGCCTCCTCGGTGGTGAGCCAGAGGGAGCCGAGCCAGACGCCCTGCGCGCCGAGGGCGAGCCCGGCGGCGACCTGCTCACCGCTGCCGATGCCTCCGGCGGCCAGCACGGGCAGCGGGGCGACCGCCTCGACGACCTCGGGGACCAGCACCATGGAGCCGATCTCCCCGGTGTGGCCGCCCGCCTCGTACCCCTGGGCGACGACGACGTCGATGCCCGCCTCGGCGTGCCGCCGGGCGTGCCGGGCGCTTCCGGCCAGGGCGGCGACGAGGACGTCGTGGTCGTGGGCGCGCTCGATGACGTCGGCGGGCGGGGAGCCGAGAGCGTTGGCGAGGAGTTTGATCGGGTAGTCGAAGGCCACGTCGAGCTGGCTGCGGGCGACCTCCTCCATCCAGCCGGTGATGCGCCAGCCGGACTCCTCTCCTTCGGCCAGTTCGGGCACGCCGTAGCGGGCCAGGAGGTCCTGTACGAACCCGCGGTGCTCGGCCGGGATCATCGCTTCGACGTCCGCCTCGGTGACGCCCTCGACCTTCTTGGCCGGCATGACGACGTCGAGGCCGTAGGGCTTGCCGTCGGCGTGCTCGTGCAGCCGGTCCAGGTCACGCGCGAGGTCCTCGGGCGCGGTGTAGCGGACCGCCCCGAGCACGCCGAAGCCGCCGGCTCTGGTGATGGCCGCGGCGACCTCGGGGAACGGCGTGAAGCCGAAGATGGCGTGCTCGATTCCCAGTCGGCGGCTCAGTTCCGTCTCCATGGGCGGCAGGATGCCGCAGCCGGGCGACCGAGGGAAGAGATTTTCTGATGCAGTGTCAGATTCTTTGCGGGCCGGGAGGCACCCGGGAGCGCGGGGGTGACAGTAACCTCTGCGGCGGCAGGAACTTTCACTGCTCGGCGAGATTTCGGAAGTTACTTTCGCGCGGACTCCGGCCACCGGGTGCGACCCGGTGGCCGGGCGTCGGGCGCGGGAAGGAGTTGCGGATGACCGGGGACACGCACGGGGACACGCGGGGGAACGGACGGGCGGCGGACGGCCGGGGCGCGCGAGGGGGCGGGGGCGGTTCTCCGTCCGGATCCCACGCGGCAGGATCCCAGGCAGGCGGATCTCACACAGTCGGAGCCCAGGCAGCCGGATCCCGCACGGGCCGATCCCAGGCAGACGGATCCCGCGCGGGCGGGAGCGGCATCGCCCGGCGGCGGCTGGGCGGCGGGATACTGGCGCTGGGCGGCGCGCTCGCACTGACGCCGATTCCGCTCGCGGCCGCGGCCGCCCGGAGCGGGCCGGGCGCGGGCACGGCGGACGGAGCGGCGGACACGCGAGCGGGAGCGGGAGCGGGCATGGAGTCAGGGGCGGCGCGCCGGCCCACGCTGCGACGCGGGAGCGCCGCGCGCGCCGGGCTGCTCCAGGGACCGCTGGACCAGCTGGTGCGGGACGCCGAGGCCTATCTCGCCGACTCCCCCAAGCACCCCTGGTACGCGGGCGCGGTGCTGCTCGCCGGGCGGGGCGGCACGGTGGCGCTGCACCGGCCGATCGGCAAGGCGGTGCGCTATTCCGCGTACGACGAGAAGACCGACACCGGGGTGGAGTTCCCGGCGGACCAGCAGATCGCGATGGCCGAGGACACCGTCTTCGACCTGGCCTCGATCTCCAAGCTGTTCACCTCGCTCCTGGCGGTCCAGCAGATCGAGCGCGGCCGGCTGGAGCTGGAGGCGACGGTCGCCTCGTACCTCCCGGACTTCGCGGGCGGCGGCAAGCAGGACATCACGGTCCGTCACCTGCTCACGCACACCTCGGGTTTCCGGGCGTGGATCCCGCTGTACGAGGAACCGACCCGGGAGGGCAAGCTCCGGATGCTGTGGGAGGAGGTGCCCGCGAGCACCCCGGGCAGCGCCTACCTCTACTCCGACCTCAACCTCATCTCGCTGCAGCTGATCCTGGAGCACCTCACCGGCCGCCCGCTGGACGCCCTGCTCCGCGACGAGATCACCGGACCGCTCGGGATGCACCGCACCCGCTACAACCCGCCCGCCTCCTGGAAGCCGAAGATCGCGGCCACCGAGGACGCCCGGCTGCCCTGGTCCGGTCTCGACCGCGGTCTCGTCTGGGGCGAGGTGCACGACGAGAACGCGTTCGGCTTCGGCGGGGTGGCGGGCCACGCCGGGGTGTTCTCCTGCGCCTGGGACCTCGCGGTCCTCGCCCGGACGCTCCTCAACGGCGGGGTGTACGGCCGCTCCCGCATCCTGTCCGAGGACTCGGTCGACCTGCTGTTCACCGACTTCAACACCGCGTTCCCGGGCGACGAGCACGGTCTGGGCTTCGAGCTCTACCAGCACTGGTACATGGGCGCGATGGCGACCCCGCGCAGCGCTGGGCACACCGGGTTCACCGGGACCAGCCTGGTGCTCGACCCGTCGACCGACACCTTCCTCATCGTGCTGGGCAACTCGGTCCATCCCGTACGGAGTTGGCGCTCGGGCAGCGCGCCCCGAGTGGCTGCCGCCAACCAGCTGGCGCGGGCCGTCCCGGTCCGGCCCGAGCGGGGGCGCACCGCCTGGTTCTCGGGCATGGCGAGCGCGTCCACCGCCACCCTCACGCTGCCCGCGCTGCGCCTGGACTCCGAGCGGGCCCGGCTGGAGTGCGCGCTGTGGTGGGACACGGAGCCGGCCTCCGACGGGCTCTTCCTGGAGGCGTCGGCAGGGCAGGGCTGGCAGCCGGTGCCGTTCACCACCGTACGTCCGGGACCGGGCCACCGGCCGGATCCGCAGCCGCATCCGGCCGGCTCGGTGAGCGGCTGGTCGGGGCGTGTCTGGCACCGGCTGGAGGCGGACCTGACGGCCTGGCGCGGCCGGGACGTGCGCCTGCGGTGGCGCTACACCACCGACCAGCTGTACGTGGGACGCGGCGCGTACGTGGACGGCCTGCGGGTCCGGGACGGCGTCCGGACGGTCTTCGACGCGGAACGGCCCCGGGACGCCGGCCGGATCGACGCGACGGGCTGGACAGCGTCGACCGACTGACGCAATCGTCCGACTGCTTCATCGTCCGGCTGACCTGCCGGCCAACCGACCTGCCGGCCAACCGGCCTGTCGTCCGGCGCTGACGGACAACGAGGCGTGCGGCCGCTCCGGGTGACCGCCCGGAGCGGCCGGCGCGTCAGCCGCCGGCGCTCCTCACACCGTCGGAGCGACCTCGTCCGGGGCGACCGCGTGCGGAGCGTCCGGGGTCCCCGCGTCCGCCGACGCCGACGCGGGCTCGGACCCGGGCTCGGACCCGGGCACCGGCGCGGTCGACTCCCGGACCACCAGCCGCGGCCGGATCAGCAGGGAGCGGCCGGCCGATGGCGCCGACTCGATCCGGGCGCGCAGCTGCTGGAAGGTCTCCGCCGCCATCTCCGGCAGCGGCTGGCGGACGGTGGTGAGCGGCGGTTCGAAGAGGTCGGCGAGCAGGATGTCGTCGAAGCCGACCACCGACACATCGCGCCCGGCGGTGCGTCCGGCGTCCTTGGCGCCCCGGCAGATCCCGATCGCGCACATGTCGTTGATGGCGACGAACGCGGTCGGCGGACGAGGCCCGGAGAGCAGCTCGCGGGCCGCATTGCGGCCCAGCTCGGCCGCGTCCTTGTCGCCGAACTCGCTGGTGTCCGCCCCGGGCCAGACCGTCGCGTCGGCCGGGTCGAGCCCGGCCCCCTCCAGCGCGGCGCGGAAGCCCCGCAGCCGCTCGCGGCGGTTGACGCTGTTGACCGAGCCGGAGACGAACGCCAGTCTTCGGTGGCCGAGTTCGAGCAGATGACGGGTGGCCAGCTCGGCCCCCATCGCGTTGTCCACACTGATGCTCGCCAGTGACGGCGGATCGCCCGCCTGGGCCGTACGGTCGAAGGCGACCATCTTCAGACCCCGGCTGAGCAGCGGCTCGACGTGTTCGAGGGAGGGCAGCGAGGAGCAGAGCACCACACCGCTGACCCCGTCCGCCAACAGCTCCTCGCCGTACTTGAGTTCCCGGGCGGGATCGCGCTCGCTGTTGCAGAGCAGTACGTGGTAGCCCTCGGCGAGCGCGATGGCCTCCAGCTCCCGCGCGAGCGATCCCCAGAACGGGTTGGCGACGGAGGGCACGATCAGGCCGATCACCTTGATCCGGCCCGTGCGCAGCATCCGCGCCGCACGGTTGGGCCGGTAGCTCAGCCGCTCGATGGTCTCCTCGACACGCGCCAGGGTGGCCGCCTGCATACGGTCGGTGCGCCCGTTGAGGACGTTGGAGACCGTGCTCGCGGAGACGCCCGCAGCCGCCGCGACCTGATGGATCGTTACCCCGCTCATGCCACCTCCGGTTCGAAACTCCCTGACCACCCTAGTGTATCGATTTACTGAAGTCTCTCTACCGATACACCCGTTAACGTGGGCGAAAAATTCTTGTGCATCAGCTGTTGACGTCGCTCCAACGGCATTCCTAGTCTCAGTGCATCGATTTACCAGTGCATCCCAGCCATGGCCGGGATCTCTTCACTGGATCGATCCACAGACTCCACCTCAAAAGGGGTGCTCATGGAACTCAACAGACGGTCGCTGCTCGCCGCCATCGGTGCGGGCACCGCCGCCGCGCTCACGGGCTGCGGCACCGGCACCTCCGCGGCCGGCTCCGCCGACGGTCACGCCGAGGGCGAGATCACCCTCCTCACCCCGATCTACGAGGGCGCGAAGGGCAAGACGCTCCTGGAGGGCGAGACGCTGGGCGGGTTCCGGAAGAAGTATCCGGACGTCAAGGTAAACGTGGACTACACCACGTACGCCCAGCTCAACGAGAAGATCACCACCGGGCTCGCGGGCGGCCTGCTGCCCGACGTGCTGATGATGGGCGTCGGCTGGATCCCGCCGTTCGCCGCCAAGGGGGCGATCGCGGAACTGCCGGAGAAGCTGGCGAAGGCCCACGACTACGAGAAGCGGGTGCTGGAACCCTCCCGCCACGACGGCAGGCTGTACGCCCTGCCCGTCGTGCTGGACACCCGCATCGTGGTCTACCGCAAGGACCACTTCGCCGAGGCAGGCATCCGCAGGACGCCCGGCAACTGGTCCGAACTGCGCTCTGTCGCCAAGCAGTTGACGAAAAACGGCCGGGTCGGCTTCGACCCCTTCTCCATCGATCTGCGCCAGTGCTGGGAGACCTTCCTCTTCGCCAACGGCGGTCAGCTGTTCAGCGCGGACGGCAGGAAGGTGCTGTTCACCGACGCCCGCGGGGTGGAGGCACTCCAGTTCTTCAAGGACCTGGTGGCCGACGGCTCGGCGGACTTCGCACGCAAGACCGCCGCCGGAGCCCCGTCGAACGTGCAGACCGGTCAGGCGTCGATGATGATGACGACCAGCGCACTGTGGGTCCAGGTCAAGGAGCAGCACCCGGAGCTGATCGAGCAGGACAAGCTCGGCGCGTTCGTCCTGGCCAACCGCAGGCCCGCGATGCTCCAGGGCGGCACCCTCGTCACCCAGTCGGCGAGCTCCAAGCACCCGGCCGCGGCCCGTGCGCTCGTGGAGTGGCTGGCCACCCCCGAATCGATCCTCGGCGCGGCCCAGCAGCGCGGTTCGGTCCCCGGGCTGCGGGATCTGGACGACACCGGTTACGTCAAGGAGAACCAGTTCGTCGACCTCTCCCTGAAGAACCTCCAGCACGCGGCGTCCGAGGGCGGCACCGCCGCCTGGATGGAGATCCGCGAGAAGATCAAGCCGACGCTGGAGCCCGCGATCGTGGGCGGCCAGTCGGCGAAGGACGCCATCGCGGAGCTCGGCCGGCTCGCCGAGGCCGCCATCGGCCGGATGTGAGGACCCGTCACTGTGGGAGCGACATCCGTACTGAAGGCGCGGCCCGTGCGGCCGCCCGCACCTCCTGAACCGGCGCCGACCCGGCGCACCCGCAGGACCCCCACGGGCCCCGGACGCCGACGGCGCCGGGCCGGCATGCTCATGGTGGCGCCCGCGCTGCTGCACGCCTCGCTGTGGATCGGCCTGCCGGTGCTGGCGGCGGTGGTCCTGGCGTTCACGAAGTACGACGTGCTGACCGCCCCGCAGTTCGTGGGGCTCGACAACTTCCGGGACATGCTGGACGACGCGGTCTTCCGCAAGTCCATCGTCAACACCGTCGTCTACACCTTCTTCACCGTGCCGTTCGGCATGCTGCTGGGCCTGCTGCTGGCGCTGGCCCTGCACACCGGGCTCAAGGCCCGGGGCATCTTCCGCACCGCGGTCTTCCTGCCGCAGGTCACGGCCACCGTCGCCATCGCCCTGGTCTGGCTGTGGATCTACAACCCGGGCAACGGCCTGTTCAACGCGCTGCTGTCGTTCATCGGCATCGACGGCCCGGCCTGGCTCTCCTCTACGGCGTGGGCGATGCCCTCGGTGATCCTGGTCGGCATCTGGCAGGGCATCGGCATGAAGATGCTCATCTATCTCGCCGCGCTCCAGTCGCTTCCCCGGGAGCTGTACGAGGCGGCGTCGGTGGACGGCGCCTCGAAGGTCCGGCAGTTCTTCTCCATCACGCTGCCGCTGCTGAAGCCCGCCACGTTCTTCGTGCTCATCACGTCGATGATCGGCGCGTTCCAGTCCTTCGACCAGATCTACATCCTCACCGACGGCGGCCCCGCCAACAGCACGACGATGATGACCTACGAGATCTACAAGTCCGCCTTCCGGGAGTTCCGCGTCGGATACGCCTGCGCCCAGTCCCTGGTGCTGTTCGTGCTGCTGATGGGCTTCACCCTGGTCAACCGGCGGATCATGGGAGGCACCCGTGGCCACAGTTGAGACGCGGAAGCCGGTGGACGTCAGCCCCGTGAAGCGCGGACACGACGGCCGGCGGCCGGTGTCCCCGGGCCGGATCGCGCTCTACATCACGCTGTCGGTGATCTCCCTGCTGATGGTGGTGCCGTTCGTCTGGATGGTGATCACCTCACTCAAGTCGCCGGTGGACATCGCCTCCCAGGACGCCGGACTCCTGCCCAGCAGCTGGCAGTTCGGCAACTACGTCGACGCGTTCCGGGCGGCGCCGTTCGCCACCTACGCCCGCAACAGCTTCATCATCGCCTTCAGCCACACCGTGCTGAACGTGCTGGTCGCCTCCATGGCCGGGTACGCGCTGGCCCGGATCAGGTTCCGGGGCAGTGAGGTGATCTTCTACCTCTTCATCGCGGCGCTGATGATCCCGACGTACACGAAGGTGCTGCCGGAGTTCCTGATCGTCCGCTTCATGCCGCTGGCCGGCGGGAACGACATCCTCGGGCAGGGCGGCAGCGGCTGGCTCGACACCTGGTGGGCGCTGATCGTCCCGGGTGCGGTGACGCCGTTCGCGGTCTTCCTCTTCCGCCAGTTCTACCTCGATCTGCCGGTGGAGCTGGAGGAGGCGGCCCGCCTCGACGGCCTCGGCGAGTTCCGCATCTACGCCCGGATCATGACGCCGCAGGTCAAGCCGGCGCTCACCACCGTGGCGCTGCTGACCTTCGAGTCGTCCTGGAACAACTTCCTGTGGCCGCTGCTGGTGACCCGGACGGACAGTCTGCGGGTCATCCAGGTCGGGCTGTCCGTCTTCAAGACGGAGAACGGCACCCAGTGGCACTACCTGATGGCCGGCACCACGCTCGCCACCCTTCCCATGGTGCTCCTCTTCCTCATCGGCCAGCGCTACTTCGTGCAGGGCTTCGCCACCGCCGGTCTCAAGTGAACCGCCGGTCTCACCTGACCGGCCCCCGGCCCGCCGTGGCCGGAAACCGAAAGGGCTTCACCCATGTCTGCTGATCTTCAGGGCTCCCGTGCGCTGGTCACGGGGGCGGGGCACGGCATCGGCCGCGCCATCGCGCTCGCGCTGGCCGAGGCCGGCGCCGATGTCGCCGTGCACTACCACTCCTCCGCCGACCGGGCCGTCGAGACGGTCTCCGCGATCGAGGCACTGGGCCGGCGCGCCAAGGCCTTCGCCGCCGACGTGACCGTGAGCGCGGAGGTGGACCGGCTGGTCGAGGAGGCGGCCGGCTTCCTCGGCGGACTGGACGTCCTGGTCTGCAACGCCGGTCACCTCGTCGGCCGCGCGACCATCGCCGAGATGACCGACGAGCACTTCGACCGGGTGATCTCCACCAACCTGGGTTCGACGTTCCGCACGGTGCGGGCGGCGCTGCCGCATCTGGAGCGGTCCTCGGCCGGACGCGTCATCACCATGTCCTCGCTCGCCGCGCACAACGGCGGCGGCCCGGGCTCGGTGGCGTACGCCGCCGCCAAGGCCGGCATCCGCGGCTTCACCAAGGGACTGGCCAAGGAGCTGGCCGGAACCGGCATCACCGTCAACGCGGTCGCGCCGGGCTTCATCAAGGGCACCGACTTCCACGACACCTTCACCGCGCCCGCGGCGCAGGAGGCCATGGAGGCGGGCATCCCGGTCGGCCGGGCCGGCACCCCCGAGGACGTGGCCTCCGCCGTGGTGCATCTGGCCTCGCCCGCCTCGGGCTTCCTCACGGCGACCACGACGGACATCGACGGTGGCGTATGGCCGCGTTGAGGCGGATCGCGCGGGAGCGCGGCGGCTGGTGGCACGCGTACATCTGCCCGGCGCACGGGGTGGAGCTGGAGCACGGCGATCTCCTGGCCGGGGTGTTTCCCGAGGGCGGTGCGCGGTGTGCGCACGGCTGCCGGGTGGACAGCGAAGCGGTACGGGGCGCGTGGCTGGTCCTCTCGCACCAGGCCTGGGCCCGGCGGCTGCGGGTGCTGGCGCACCGGGGTGAGCGGGCGGAGGCGGTGGAGCGGCTGGTCGAGTACACGGGCCTGTACGCCGAGTTGGCCGCCGGCCGGCACGGCGAGGCCCAGACCTGGATGCTGCGCGGCCGGCTCTTCCACCAGGCGCTGACGGACGCCATCTGGGCGGTGAACGTGGGGCACGCGGTGCTCACGCTCGCGGAGAAGGAGGCCAGTGACCTGGCGGCGGTGCTGCCGCTGCTGGAGACGCTGGAGGAAGCGGCGCTGGAGGCCCGGGAGGTGCTGATCTCCCGGGGGCAGCTGGCCTCCAACTACACGGCGTGGCTGAACGCGGCCGGTGTCGCGGCGGGCCGGGCGGCGGCGGCCGTACGGGAGGAGGCCTGGGCGGGCGCCGGGCGCTGGCTGGAGGGCGAACACGGGCTGTACGCACATCTGCGGGCGGCCGTCGCGGACGACGGCTGGGAGTGGGAGGGCAGCACCTATTACCACGGCTTCGTGCTGCGGGCGGCGCTGCTGGCGCTGCGCTCCACCGCCCCCTCCGCCCTGCCTGCCGATGTGGTGGGCGTGCTGGCGGGGATGACGGACGTGCTGGCCGCCGTCGCGACGCCGGGCGGTGTGCTGCCCGCGCTGCACGACGGCCCCTACCGGCGGAACGCCCTCGGCCTGGAGTGGCTGGAACTGATCGCGCTGGCCCAGCAGTCTGTGCCGTCGGACGCGCTGGCGCTGGTGGCGGACCGGGTCCGGGCGGAGCTCGGCGACGCGGACGACGCGCTCGACCGTGAGCTGGGCGGCTGGTTCGCCGGTCCGCCGCTGCTCCGGCGGGCCGCGCCCGCGCCGGTCACCGTGTTTCCCTCGACCGGGTACGCGGTGCTGCGGGCGGCGGGCGTCCACGCGCTGGTGGACTTCGGGCCGCACGGCGGATCGCACGGCCACCGGGACAAGCTCTCGCTGTATCTGTACGGCGACACCACCGCGTGGCAGCCGGACCCGGGTCAGGTGCCCTACGCCCACCCGGAGTTCCGCGATCTGTACACCTCGACGGCGGCGCACCCCGCGTTCCGGGTGGACGGCGCCGAGCAGGCCGAGTGCGCCGGTGCGCTGACCGCGGCGGACGCCGTGTCGGTGACCGCCGAGGTGACGGAGGCGTACGAGGGCGTCCGGGCGGTCCGCCGGGTGGCCGTCGGCCCGTGCTATCTGGTGGACCTGCTGACGGTGGAGGTCACCGGGCGGGAGAACCCCCGGGTCACCGCCCAGCTGCGGCCCGGCACCGCTCTGGACGTACAGGTGCAGGCGGCGGGCCCGGTGCGCACCACCTGGTACGGGGAGGAGACGCTGCACGGCTGGCACACGCAGAGCGCCGGAGTGCCGGTGCGCCCGCTCACGCTGCCGGGCCCCGGTCCGGCGGACGACCCGCAGCGCACCAGGACCCGGGTCGACTTCACGGCCGAGGCCGCGCACACCGTCTTCGCCTCGGTCTACCAGGCGGCGTCGGCGGGCCCCGCGGTGAGCGACGTACGGCTGGACGGCGGTGAGCTGACCGTGGAACTGGCGGACGGTTCGACGGCCCGCTTCCGGACGGAGGACTGAGCCGTGCTGCTCTCGGCGACCCCACCGCCCGGTCCGCGCCCCGCGCAGGAGACCCGGGTGCGCGAGGAGGCGGCCCGGCACCGCGCCCTGACCCCGCCCCGCACCCATCCGATGGCCAGCATCACCTGGCTCGGCCCGGCCGCGTCGAACCCCGCCCTGGCCTACCGGGTCGGCGGCGATCCGGCCGATCTGGCGGAGAGCGTGCGCTGGATCGAGGCGGCGGTGCGGCTGCCGCACTGGGGCCGGGCCCATATGCCCGACCACGACCTGGACGCCGGCTGGCTGCTGCACCATCTGGCGCTCGCCCTGCGCTGGATCGGCGACGACCTGCCGGAGGACGTGGGCGCGCTGCTCCGGTACAAGCTGCTGCTCCAGGGGCGCCGTCTGTACGACTTCGCGGTGGCGAGCGAGGGCCGCTGGTGGTCGTCCTCGTACTGGCAGAACCACAACTGGATCTGTTACGCGGGTCTGGCGACGGCCGGCTATGTGCTGGGCAAGGAGGAGTGGACCGAACGGGCGAAGTCGAACCTCGCCACGGTGCTGGAGGTGCTGCCCGAGGACGGTTCGCACGCGGAGGGGGTCGTCTACTGGCGTTACGGGGTCCCGTTCCTGGCGATCCATCTGGATCTGCTGGCGGAGGCCGAGGGCGTCGACTGGTGGGACCGGGGAGGCTTCATGGCGAACACCTTCGGCTACCGGCTGCACCAGAGCGCGCCCGGCTTCGCGTTCACGGTCGACCACGGCGACTGCCACGACCGGCGCAGCGGCCACAGCGCCGCGCTCTACTACCGGCTGGCCGCGCGGTACGGCATCGCCGAGGCGCAGTGGCTGGGCGATCTGGCCTCGGGCGAGCTGCTGTGGGCGGAGGCGGAGCACAGCGGGGTACGGCCGGGCATCCTGCCGGAGGCGTACCTCGAATATCTCTGGTACGACCCGGCCGTCGCGCCCGCCCGGCCCACCGCCACCCGGGCGTTCTTCCCGGATCTGGGGCTGCTCGCGGCCCGCACCGGCTGGGACGACGACGCCACCGCGGTGTCGTTCAAGGCGAGTCCGGGCGGCGGCCACCGGGCCTGGGAGACGAGCGCGAAACACCGGACGGAGCTGGGCCACGAGACACTCAACCAGGGGCACCACCACCCGGACTCGGGCTCCTTCGTCCTGCTGTCGCGGGGCGCCTTCCTCGCCGTGGACGACGGCTACAGCAACCGCAAGCGGGCGGCGCACCACAATCTGCTGCTGGTCGACGGGCAGGGGTACGCGGACGAGGACCGCTACCACGTCTACGAGGGGATTCCCTTCGAGCGGCAGGCCCGGCAGCGGGACGTGCTGGTGGGCGAGGAGGAGGGGTGGGCGCACGCCACGGCGGAGATCGCCGCGATGTACGACCCGGCCCTCGGACTCCGCCGGCTGGACCGGACGCTGGTGTTCACCCCGGCGGGGCGCCTGGTGCTCCTGGACCTGGCGGAGGCGGACGAACCTCGCGCGTGGACGTTCCTGCTCCGGACGGACCGGCCGACGGAGGAACACGCCGACGGCACCCGGCTGATCAGGTCCGGTGAGGCGACCGCCCGGGTGCGGCGGCTGGCCCCGGACAAGGCGTCGGTGCGCACCGGGGTCCTGGAGGTGGCCGCCAATCCGACATCCAGCACTCCGGAACTGCGGCTCGTACGCACCCTGCACACGCTCGACGTGACCACCGCCGCCTGCCGCTCGGGCCTGTTCCTCACCGCCATCACGCCGGACGCCGCGTGCGCGGTCGCCGGGACGGAGTTGGCCGAGGGGCACGGCGTGCGGTTCGCGGACGGCGAGGAGAGCGTGTTCCTCTCCCCCGTCGACCGCCGTGTGCGGGGCGACGGGCTCTCGGCGGACGCCGCCGCCGTCCTGCTCTCCGCCGACGGAGCCCCGTACGTCGTGGCGGCGACCCGGCTGGAGCTGGCGGGCCGGGTACTCCTCGACGTACCGGAGCCGTACACCGGAAAGGTCGGATAGCCCATGGGGACACCTCTGGCACCTCCCACACCTCCCACACCTCTCGCACCGCTGCCCGGGGCGGTGGCCTCGCCGCCCGCTCCGGAAGCCACCCCGTCCGGCCGGCCGACGCTGCTGCGCCGGCTGGAGTTCATCGCCTACCCGGCCGCCGCCGGGGCCGCGTTCACGCTGCTGGCGCTGGGCGTGGTGACCTGGCTCCCGGCGCTTGCCGCGATGGGCCGCGCGCTCCAGCGGTGGCGGGTGGACGGGGACAGCCGCTGCTTCGCCAACACGTTCGCCGCCTTCGGCGGTTACTGGCGCGCGCTGTGGCTCCACGGTCTGCTGTCCACCGCCGCCGCGGTCGTCCTGGCCGCCAACACCGTGCATCTGCTGGGCCGTTCGGAGGCGTGGACCTTTCCGTTGCTGGCCGCGCAGGTGGGCATAGCGGCGGCGTTCGTGATCCATCACGTGGCGCTCGCGGCCGAGGCGGGCCGTGCGCCCGAGGGCGGTGTCCGGGGCTGGTCGGCCGGGGCGCTGTCGCTCGGCTTCGGGTCTCCGGCCCGGGGCACCGCCCTGCTCGGCGCGGTGGTCTCCGCCGTCCTGCTCTCCCTCGTCGTACCGCTGGGGCCGCTGCTGCTCGGCCCCAGCGTTCCGGTCCTGCTCGCCCTGTCCTTCGCCGATCCCAGGAGGCACACCTCATGAGCCGTGTTCCGCGCACCGCCCTGGCCGCCGCGCTCGTCGCCGGCCTCGCCCCGCTCCTCGTCACCACCCCCTCGGCCGCCGCCCCGGCGGCGAGCGCGTACTACGTGTCACCGTCCGGCAGCGACGCCAACGCCGGTACGTCGGCGGGCGCCCCGCTGGCCACGATCCAGAAGGCGGTGGACCTGGCCCCGGCGGGCGCGGTGGTGAACCTGGCCCCGGGCACCTACCGGCAGGACGTGGTGACCGCCCGGGCCGGGGTCACCCTCACCGGTCCGTCGAGCGCCGTGGTGAAGGGCGCGGGCGAGGCCCGGATCATCCAGGTCCGGCACGACAGCACGACGCTCAGCGGCTTCACCGTCGACGGGCTGCACGGCTCGGCCTCGGACGTGTCGGGCTACCGGCTCAAACTCATCTATGTCATGAGCACGACCCCGGGGAACGGGGTCGGCGGTCTGCGGATCACCGGCATGACCCTCAAGAACGCGGCCGACGAGTGCCTGCGGCTGCGCTACCTCGTGACGGGGGCCGAGGTGGACGACAACACCATCACCGACTGCGGGGTCGCCGACTTCGTGTTCGACGGCGGCGGGAAGAACGGCGAGGGCGTCTACCTCGGCACGGCCCCCGAGCAGCAGGGCTCCAACGGGGCTCCGGACGCGGCGGCCGACGTCAGCCGGAACAACCGTATCCATCACAACACCATCGTCACGCGGGGCAACGAGTGCGTGGACGTGAAGGAGAACGCGACGAACAACTACGTGGAGCACAACGACTGCAGCGGCCAGCGCGACCCCAGCTCCGGCGGGCTCGACGCCCGGGGCAGCGGCAACATCTTCCGCTACAACACCGTCCACGACAACGTCGGCGCGGGCGTCCGGCTCGGCGGTGACACCGCGACGGACGGCACCGCGACCTCCGTCTACGGCAACACCATCACCGGCAACGCGGGCGGCGGCATCAAGTTCATGCGCACCCCGCAGGGCCCGGTCTGCTCCAACACCATGAGCGGCAACACCGGCGGCGACGCCGTGGGCACCTACGGCAGCTCCTACGACCCGACCGGTGTGTGCCCGAAGTGAGCGGCCGGGGGCCCGCGAGACGCGGGGTTCTGTACGCGGCGGCGGCAGCCGGGGCCGCCGCGGTCGCCACCACGGCGACGGACGCGCGCGCGGCGGGGACGACCGGCCCCGCTCGTTCCCGCTGGACGACGTCCTGGGCCACCGCCCAGACCGCGCCGACCCCCACCGATCCGGTGGCGTACAACGGGCTCACCGACGGCGACTGCACGGCCGTGCTGCGGCTGTCGGCCGGCGGAGCGGTCCGGCTGCGGTACGCGAACACCTTCGGGACCGCGCCGGTGCTGGTCGGCCCGGTGACGGCGGACGGCCGGCCGGTGACCTTCGCCGGGCGGAGCCAGGAGTGGCTGGCGGCGGGCGCGAGTCTGACCAGCGACCCCGTCGCGGGGCTGCGGGTGGCGGACGGGGCGCGGCTGGAAGTGCGGACGCGGGTCCCCGGCCCGACCGGTCCGCTCTCCTTCCACCGCAACACCCATGCCTGGCACACCGTCGACGGGGTGCGCACCCGGTCGGTCCTGCTGCTGACCGGGGTGGAGACCACCGGGGCGCGGGGCCCGGTCGTCGCGGTGTTCGGCGACTCCATCGCGGAGGGCGTCGGCACCCCCGACGACGCCGATCTGCGGTGGCCCGACCAACTGGCGCGGCGTCTGCCCGGTTCGGCCGTCGCCAACCTCGGGATCAGCGGCAACCGGCTGCTGCTCGACGACGTCCGATTCGGGCCCGGCGGCCAGGCACGCTTCGACCGCGACGTGCTCGGGCTGCCGGGACTGCGGACGGTCCTCGTGCACCTGGGCGTCAACGACCTCCAGCAGCCGCCCGGCCAGAGCGGTCCTGACCCGGTGCTGTCCGGCTACCGGCAGCTGGCACTGCGTGCCCGGGGCGCCGGGTTGCGGGTCGTGGGCGCCACCATCACCCCGTTCGAGGGGTGGACCCGCTGGTCGCCGGAGCTGGACGCGGTCCGGGAGCGGATCAACCGGGCCGTGCGCACCGGGCGGATCTTCGACGGCGTGGCCGACTTCGACGCCGCGCTGCGCGACCCGGACCGCCCCTCCCGGATGCTCCCCGCCCACGACAGCGGCGACGGACTGCATCCGGGCCCGTCCGGTCACGCCGCGCTGGCCGCCGCCGTCGACCGCCGACACCTCCTGTGAGCCGACACCTTCCGTGAGCAGGCACCTCCTGTGAGCCGACACCTTCCGTGAGAGGCGACATGACGAACCGAGGCACCACCCGGCGCACCGTCCTGACCGGTGCGGCCGCCCTGGGCGCGGCGGCCACGCTGCCCCTGCCCCTCGCCGGCCCGGCCCATGCCGGTTCCGGCACCGCCCGGACCGGGGCGCCGGACGCGGCGGCGCTGCGCGCCCGTTGGCACACGCTGCTGACCGGTGGCCCGGACCTCGACCGGGACGACGAGCGGATCGCCGCCGCCGTCGCCCGGGTGGGGCGGGCCGGGGCCACCGCCGCCACCGGCCTGGACCCGACCCGGACGGACGGGCTGTTCCCCGACCTGACCAGCACGACGCTCTCCAACCACGTCACCACCTCGTTCAAACGGCTGGCGACGGCGGCCACCGCCTGGGCGGTCCCCGGCACCCCGCAGCACGGCGACGCGGCGCTGCTGGCGAAGCTGCTGGGCGGCGTCGACTGGATGCTGACCCACCGTTACGGCCCCGAGCACACCCGCTTCGACAACGACTGGGACTGGGAGATAGGCGCGGCGCTCGCGCTCAACGACACGGCGGTGCTGCTCCACGACGAGCTGGGCGCGGAGCGCCTGGAACGGGTCACGGCCGCCGTGCACCACTACACGCCGGACCCGAACCTGTGGCGGGTGAACCGGCAGATCGCGACCGGCGCCAACCGTGTGTGGGTCTCCACCGTGGTCGCCGTCAACGCGGTGCTGCGCGGCGACGGCGACGCGCTGGCCCGGGTGCGTGACGCTCTTTCGGACGTCGAGGGTTCGGGCGCCAACAGCGTCCTGGCCTTCAACGACACCGGCGGCGCGGCGGCCGGCACGGGCGAGGGCTTCTCGTCCGACGGCTCGTTCCTCCAGCACTACAAGCACCCGTACAACGGCGGTTACGGCAAGGAACTGCTGGGGAACCTGTCCCGGCTGCTCAATCTGCTGGCCGGAACCGCGTGGACGGTGACCGATCCCGATCTCGACAACGTGCGGGGCTGGGTGGACGACGGCTTCGACCCGCTGATGTTCCGGGGCGATGTGATGGCGTCGGTGTGCGGGCGGGAGATCGCCCGGCCGAGCAAGCAGGGGCACGCGTCGGCGCAGACCGTCATCGAGGCGGTGCTGCGGCTGATCCCGTGCTTCCCGGGTGAGCCCGCCGACCGGTTCACGGCGCTGGTGAAGCAGTGGATCGCCGAGGACGGCTACCGCGACTTCCTCGCGGTCACCGACCTCGCGTCCCTGGTCGCCGCGCAGCGTGCGATCGCCTCCGCCGTCCCGGCCCGCGGCCCGCTGGTCGCCCACAAGCAGCACCCGATGATGGACAAGGCGGCCCACCACCGCCCCGCGTTCGGACTGGGCATCTCCGCGTACTCGACCCGGATCTACAACTACGAGTCGATCCAGAACGAGAACCTGCGCGGCTGGCACCTCTCGGACGGGATGGTGCTGCTGTACACCGACGATCTCGGCCACTACAGCGAGGACTACTGGCCCACCGTCGACCCGACCAGGCTGCCCGGCACCACCGTCCTCGCCGGGCGTCCGGCCGACGCGGCGGGGCAGCGCACCACCAGCACCGCCGACTGGGCCGGCGGCACCGCGCTCCCGGGCACGACGCTGGGCGCGTACGGGATGGAGCTGCGGGCCTTCGGCAGCACGCTGCACGGGCTCAAGAGCTGGTTCTGCCTGGACGACGTCATCGCCTGTGTCGGCTCCGGCATCACCGCGGATGCGGGCACCGCGGAGACCGTGGTGGAGAACCGCAAGCTGCGCGACCCGCGGGCCGCGCTCCTGGTGAACGGCGCGGCGGCCCCGGACGCTCCCGGCTGGTCCGCCGGGCTGACGGACGTCCGGTGGCTGCACCTGGCCGGAACCGGCGGATACGTCTTCCCGAGGCCCGCATCCGTGCGCGCCGTGCGCGAGGAGCGCACCGCGACCTGGCGGGAGATCAACCTCAAGTACGGCACCGACACCCCGGTCACCCGTCCGTACCTGACGCTCTGGCACGACCACGGCCCGGCCCCGAGCGGCGCCGGCTACCACTACCTCCAGCTCCCCGCCGCCTCCGCCGCGCGCACCCGGCTGCTGGCGGCCGCGCCGCCGGTGGAGCTGGTCGCCGACTCGACCGCCGTGCACGCGGTGCGGCGCGGCGCGGACGGGCTGCTGGCGGCCAACTTCTGGCGGGCCGGCTCGGCGCGGGAGCTGCGCTGCGACGGTCCGGCGTCCGTCCTGGTGCGCCCGAAGGGGCGGACCGTGGCCATCGCCCTGTCCGATCCCACCCAGCTGCGGTCCACCGTGGTGGTCGAACTGGCCGGGCGCGGTCTGACGCTCGCCTCGGGCGGCCCCCGGGTGAGCGCGGCGCGCACACCGGGCGGCATCCGGATCACCGCCGACACCTCGGGGCTGAACGGCGCGACCCTCGACCTCACCCTGAAGAGGAGCTAGAGCCTTGCTGTTCGACATGGATCTGGAGCGGCTGCGGGAGTACCGCCCCGAGCCGCAGGAACCGGCCGACTTCGACGCCTTCTGGGCCAAGACCCTCGCGGAGGCGGCCCGGCACGACGTGGACGCCCGGTTCGTCCCGTACGAGACGGGTCTGGCGACCGTCGACGTACTCGATGTGACGTTCAGGGGCTGGGAGGGGCAGCCGGTCAAGGCGTGGCTGATGCTGCCGAAGCAGCGCTCCGGGCCGCTGCCCGCCGTGGTGCAGTACATCGGGTACAACGGCGGCCGGGGCATCCCGTACGCGTGGCTGACCTGGAGCGCGTTCGGCTACGCGCACCTGGTGATGGACAACCGGGGGCAGGGCGGCGGCGGCAAGAACACCGCCGACACCCCGGACATCGGGCCCGAGGGCCACGGTTCGTCCTCGCCCGGCTTTCTGACCCGGGGCATCGAGGACCCCCACCGGCACTACTACCGGCGGCTCATCACCGACGCGGTCCGGGCCGTGGACGCGGCGAGGGCCCATGAAGCGGTGGACGCCGGGCGCGTCGCCGTCCTCGGCGGCAGCCAGGGCGGCGGGCTCGCGCTGGCCGTCGCCGGGCTGCGCGACGACGTGTCGGCGGCCGTCGCCGATGTGCCGTTCCTCTGCCACTACCGGCGGGCCTCGCAGATCACGGACTCCGGACCGTACGCGGAGATAGCCCGCTGGCTCTCGGGGCACCGCTTCCGGATCGAGGAGGCGATGGAGACCCTGTCCTACTTCGACGGGGTCAACTTCGCCGCCCGGGCGAGCGCTCCCGCATGGTTCTCGGTGGGGCTGATGGACCGCGTCTGCCCGTCCTCCACGGTGTTCGCCGCCTACCACCGCTACGCGGGGCCGGCCGAGATCGAGGTGTTCCCGTACAACGGGCACGAGGGCGGGGCGGAGTACGACCTGCCGCGCAAGCTGGGTGCGCTGCGGGGGGTGTTCGGGGCCTGAGCCACGGTGTCACCGGCCCAGCGCGGCCATCGCCGCGTTGTGGCCGGGGACGCCGCTGACACCGCCGCCGCGCACCGCGCCCGCCCCGCAGAGCAGCACGTTGGCGTGCGCGGTCTCCACACCCCAGCGCCCGGTGCCCTCCTGCGCGTACGGGAAGGAGAGGTCGCGGTGGAAGATGTGGCCGCCGGGCAGCCGCAGATCGCGCTCCAGGTCGAGCGGGGTCTTGGCCTCGATGCAGGGTTCGCCGTTCGCGTCGAGGGCCAGGCAGTCGGTGACCGGCTCCTCCAGGTGTGCGTCCAGTTCGGCCAGGGTCGCCTTCAGCAGGGCCGCGCGGGCGGCGTCGTTGTCGGCGGCGAACAGGCGTGCCGGGGCGTGCAGGCCGAAGAGGGTGAGGGTCTGGTAGCCGCGCGCGACGAGGTCGGGGCCGAGGATCGAGGGATCGGTCAGCGAGTGGCAGTAGATCTCGGAGGGCGGGGCGGCGGGCAGCCGGCCGGCCGCAGCGTCCCGGTAGGCGTCGGCGAGCTGCCCGTACCCCTCGGCGATGTGGAAGGTCCCGGCGAACGCCTGCCGGGGGTCGACGGACCGGTCGCGGAGCTTCGGCAGCCGCGTGAGCAGCATGTTCACCTTGAGCTGGGCACCCTCGGCGGGCGGCGGCGGGGTCTCGCCGAGGAGGGCGGCGAGCGCCTGCGGGGAGGCGTTGACGAGCACCCGGCGGGCGGCGACGACGTGTTCGCCGTCCGGGGTGCGGACGGTGACCTCGGCGGCGCTCGTGTCGCTCTCGATCCGGGTCGCCTCGTGCTGGACGCGGATCTCGGCGCCCGCCGCGCGGGCGGCTCCGGCCAGCGCGTCGGTGAGCGCGCCCATGCCGCCGACGGGGACGTCCCAGTCGCCGGTGGAGCCGCCGATCACGTGGTAGAGGAAGCACCGGTTCTGGAGGAGCGAGGCGTCATGGGCGTCGGCGAAGGTGCCGATCAGGGCGTCGGTGAGGACGACCCCGCGCACCAGGTCGTCGGTGAAGTTCTCCTCGACGGCGACGCCGAGCGGCTCCTCGAAGAGCATCCGCCAGGCGTCGGCGTCGTCGATCCGCGCGCGCAGCGCGTCGCGGCCGGGCAGTGGTTCGGTGAGCGTGGGGAAGACGCGCTCGGCGACCCGCCGGGTCATCCCGTAGAACCGCTGCCAGGCCGCGTACTCCCGCTCGCCGCCGGTCAGCGCCGCGAACGACTCCCGGGTGCCCTCGCCCGCCACGAGCAGCCCGGTGGGGCGGCCGTCGCGGACTGCGGGGGTGTAGGAGGAGACGGTCCGCTTGCGGACGGCGAAGTCCAGACCGAGATCGCGGACGATCTTGTCGGGCAGCAGGGACACCAGGTACGAGTAGCGCGAGAGCCGGGCGTCGACCCCGGCGAACGGCCGGGTCGAGATCGCCGCTCCCCCGGTGGTGCCGAGACGTTCCAGGACGAGGACCGACTGTCCGGCGCGGGCGAGGTAGGCGGCGGCGACCAGACCGTTGTGGCCGCCGCCGACGATCACCGCGTCGTAGCGGTCCCGGGCGGGCGCGCCGGGCCCGGAGGATCCCCGGGTGGCGGGCTGACCTGCGGATGTGCGGGATGCGGGTGTCTGGGGTGCGGGCATGCACCTTCGTAGCACGCCGCCGTCCGTTCCGGCCAGAGGCGGCGGACGGCTGCCGCCGGTGGAAGCGGAGGCAGGCCGTCCGGCGGCAGGCGGTCTCCCTAGACGGCTTCCGGCCGGTCGGCCCCGGCCGCGATCGACGGGACGCCGCCGGAGGCCTCCGGCGGCCGTCCGAGCCGCGCCAGGCAGTGCGCCTCGTCGTCGCGGGCCGCCAGCGTCTGGGGGTGGTCGGGGCCCAGCACCCGGGCGCGCGCCTCGGCGACCTGGCGGTACGCCACCAGCGCCTCGCCCCACCGGCCGAGCCAGCCGAGCCCGGCGGCGACCTCCCGGCGGCTGATCACCGTGTCCGGGTGGTCGGGCCCCAGGGTGCGTTCCCGCAGCGCGCAGACCTCGCGCGCCTCCGCGAGGGCCTCCTCCCAGCGGCCGAGCCGCCCGAGGTTGACCCCGAGGCCGTGGCGGGCGCGCAGCGTCTCCGGGTCGGCCTCCCCGGCGGTCCGGGTGCGGTCGGCGACCAGGGACCGGTACAGCTCCAGGGCCTCCGCGTCGCGGCCGAGCCGGCCGAGGCTGATGCCTGCTTCGTAGCGGGCGGCGAAGGTGTCGGGGTGGTCGGACCCGAGGGTGCTCGCCCGGGCCCGGGCGACGTCCTGGTAGGTCTCCAGCGCCTCCGCCCAGCGGCCCAGCCTGCCCAGGGTGTACGCCACTTCGTAGCGGGTCGCGAGGGTGTCGGGGTGCGTCGGGCCGAGCAGCCGGGCGCGGGCCTCGGCGACCTCGCGGGCCACCCGCCAGGACTCCTCGGGCCGCCCCAGCCGGCAGAGGTTGAACGCCAGGTTGTGGCGGCAACGCAGGGTGTCGGGGTGGTCCGGGCCCATGACGCGTTCGCGGACGGCGAAGACCGCCTCGTACACCTGGTGGGCCTCGGCGTGCCGGCCGAGGCGGCCCAGGGCGTGGGCGGTCGCCTGGCGGGCGGCGAGCGTCTGCGGATGCTCGGCGCCCAGGGCCCGTTCGCGGCCCTCGGCGACCCGGGTGAACTCGCGCAGCCCTTCCTCGGCCCGGCCCGTACGGCTGAGGGTGAGGCCGATCTCGTAACGGCTGGCGAGGGTGTCGGGGTGGTCCGGGCCGAGGACGCGGTCGCGCTGGGCGGCGACCTCGCGGTGCACCTCGCCCGCCTCCTCCCAGCGGCCCAGCCGGCCGAGGTCGATGCCCGCGCTGTGCCGGCCCTCCAGTGCGGCGAGGAGGTCCGGGGCGGGCTGCGGGGCCGTCAGCGAGACGAAGGTGTGGGCGTGCGGGGCGGTGGCGCCGGAGGCCGCCGTGGTCCACTGGCCCGTCAGGGCGGCGGCCGGGTCGGGCGGTTCGGCGACGGGGTCGCTCGCGCCGAACGCGCGGTGACCGGCGGTCATGGTCCGGGTCCAGGCGGGCAGGGCCGGTGGCTGTGCGGGCCCGGAGTGCGCGAGGGGGCCCGGTCCGAGCGCGGGCTGTTCCCCGGTCCGGCCGAGGACGATGCGGCGGCGCAGGTCGCCCGCGTCCACGGGCCGCTCGTCGGGGGCCTTGGCCAGCAGGTCGAGGACGACGCGGTCGAGGAAGCCGGGCAGCTCGGCCCGGTGGGTGCGCAGCGGTTCCGGCGGGGTGTCGCGGTGTCCGACGAGCACGGCCCAGGCGTCCTCCTGGTCGAACGGCGGTACCCCGGTGGCGATCTCGTACAGCACACAGCCCAGTGAGTAGAGGTCGCTGCGGTGGTCGACCTCCTTGCCGCTGATCTGCTCGGGTGACATGTAGTGCGGGGTGCCCATGGCGAGGCCGGTGGTGGTGAGCCGGGAGGTCATGCCGATGTCGTGGCCGAGGCGCGCTATGCCGAAGTCGCAGATCTTCACCGTGCCGTCGGTCAGCCGCATGATGTTGGCGGGCTTGAGGTCGCGGTGGACGATGCCCTGGCGGTGGGTGTAGCCGAGGGCGTCGGCGACCTGTTCCGCGATGTCGACGACATGGTCGACGGGCAGCGGGTGCTGCTGGTTGTCCGCCAGGAGCTGGCTCAGGTTCTGCCCGTCGAGCAGTTCCATGACGAGGTACAGCACGCCCTCGTGCTCGCCGAAGTCGTGGACGACGGTGACGCCCCGGTGCTGGAGGGACGCGGCCACCCGGGCCTCGCGCCGGAAGCGTTCGCGCAGGATCCGGGTGAACGCCCGGTCGTGCTGGGGGCCCATGGGCTTGAGGCATTTCACGGCGACCTGACGGCCCAGCGACTCGTCGCGGGCGCGCCACACCTCGCCCATGCCGCCACGCCCGATGAGTTCGAGCAGTCGGTACCGGCTCTGGATCAGCCTGGTGTCCGCCATCTGCCGCTTCCCGCCCCCGTTTGTTCCCCGCTGTTCCCGCTGCTGGTGCTATGCCCTCCCCGGCCCGTCCAGTATGGCGGCCGGTCCGCGGAGTTTGTACGCGGCGGGGCGGCTGCCGGGTCCCAGCCGTGCCATCGCTCCGAGGATATGACCGGGCGGCAGTTGCCAGCGCACCCGGTCCGGGATCGCGCGCAGCACGGCGCCGGTGGCGCGCAGCCGCCGGTCGACGGTGGCCGGCGGCGGGGCCGGTCTGCCGTACAGCTCGTGGGCGTACGGGGGCAGGGACTGGTAGGCGAGGGCCGCGACGCGCCGCCACAGCAGGGCGCGCGCCGGGACGAGCCAGGGGCGCACGGGCGGTCGGCGGAGGAAGTCGTCGACGTCGGCCGCCTCGGCCCCGGCGGCGAGTTCGGGGCGTACGCGGTCGAAGTAGGCGGCGAGTTCGGCGGTGGTGGCGGGCACCCGGTCCGGGTCGAGGCCGACGAGGCGGGCGCCGGTGCGGTGTTCGTCGATGTACCGGTCGGCCTGGGCGTCGGTGAGGGGGAAGCCGGAGCGGCGCTGGACCTGGAGGTAGGAGTCGGCCTCGGCGCAGTGCACCCAGAGCAGCAGCTCCGGTTCGTCGACGCCGTACGTCTCCCCGGTGTCCGGGTCGGTGGCCTTGAGGCCGCGGTGGATCCGGCGGACCCGGGCGCCGGCCCGTTCGGCGGCGTCGGTGGTGCCGTAGGTGATGGTGCCGACGAAGGAGGCCGTCCGCAGCAGCCGCCCCCAGGCGTCCCGGCGGAAGTCGCTGTTCTGGGTGACCCCGCGCACGGCGCGCGGGTGGAGCGCCTGGAGGTAGAGGGCGCGGATGCCCGCGATCCACATCATCGGGTCGCCGTGCAGCTGCCAGGTGACCGACCGGGGCCCGAAGAGCCCCGGATCGGGGCGTCCGGGCGGGGCGTCGTTCATCCGCGGGTACCTCCGGCTCAGCGGTGCACGGGGGCGGTGCCGGTACGCGTACAAGATCGGGAACAATGGTACGCCGGGGAGCCGTGGTTGCGGCAGGGCGCTTCCGGCAAGGCGGGGCGGACGACGATCGGGGGGACGATGCCCAGGTGGGGGCTGGTCGTGGAGCAGAATCTCGGGTTCGGGGGGCAGCGCCGGATGTGGACGGCCGATGTGCTGGGCCATGTGGACGGCACGCGCGAGGAGGCGCTGGAGGCCCTGCGGGTGCGCGCCGAGACCTACGCTCCGACCCATCCGTTCAGTCCCCGGCGTCGGCGGATCTACCGGGAGCAGGACGGCTTTCTGCTGGTCCTGGACGGGTCCTGGCAGAGCTTCCACTGCCGGTTCACGGTGGCCGAGCAGCTCCTGGACAGTGCGGCCCCGGAGCCGTCCTCCCCGCTGGAGCCCGCCCCGGAGGAGGAACCGGAACCGTCCGCACCGGACCCGGTGCGCCGCCGGACGCCTCCGCCGCCCGAACCGCCGAAGGCGTGGGACGCCGATGTGCCGGAGGTTCCTTCGTGGTTCGGCCGCGAGGACCTGTCCTGACGTACGGTCAGGCGGCGTGGGCGGGCAGCGACACTCCCGTGAGCCGTTCGGACGCGGCCCAGAGCCGGGCGTTGGCGGCCGGGTCGAGGGCCCGGCGGGTGATGCGGGCGGGGGCGGTGGGCCCGACGAGTCCGAAGCGTCCGCCGGGGCCGTAGTAGCTGCCGGGGGCGACGTCGGCGGCGGTGGCCGCGTACAGCAGGGGTTCGGCGCCCTGCTCGGGGAGCTGGGACGGCAGGATCTTCATCGAGTTGAGCATCGAGCGCTTGGGCCTGTCCCGGCCCAGACTCGCGCCCGCCGTCTGGAGGTTGGTGCGGGTGTACCCGGGGTGGGCGCCGGTGCTCAGCAGCTCCCAGCCGCGCTCGGCGGCCACGTCCGCCAGCTGCCGGGTCATCATCAGGTCGGCGAGCTTGGACTGCGCGTAGGACAGATGGGCGCTGTAGCGGCGGCGCTCCCACTGGAGGTCGTCGAACCGGATCCGGCCGTAGGCGGCGGTGCCGCTGCTCATCGTGACGACCCGGGGCGCGGGGGCGGCGAGCAGCAGCGGGAGCAGCCGGACGGTGAGCGCGAACGGGCCCAGGTAATTGCTGCCGAACTGCAGCTCGAAGCCGTCGGCGGTGGTCATCCGGGTCGGCGGGGCCATCACTCCGGCGTTGTTGAGCAGCAGGTCGACGGGGGTGCCGTCGGCGATCAGCCCGTCGGCGAACGCCTGGACGGATGCCAGCTCCGCGAGGTCGACGCGGCGGACCTCGATCCGGGCCGCGGGGTGCTCGGCGAGGATCTCGGCGCGGGCCCGCTCGCCCTTGGCGGGGGTGCGGACCGCCATCACGACGTGTGCCCCGGCCCCGGCGAGCCGGCGGGCGGCCTCCTTTCCGGTGCCGCTGTTGGCTCCGGTGACGACGGCGGTCTTCCCGCTCTGATCCGGAACGGCGTACATGGCGGACTCCTTCACGACAGACTGGACCCGCCAATAAAGAACCGGCGGTCTCTTGATGAAAACGCTAGCAGACCGTCGGTCCGATAACAACAGACCGAGGGTCTGTAAGGTGTCCTCATGACAGAGACGCCCTTCCAGCGCGCCCGCAGCGAGGAGCAGCGCGCGGTGCGCCGCCGAGCGATCCTCGACACCGCGGCGGCGATGCTCACGGAGCTGCCCGTGGCCCAGGTGAGCCTGAACGAGCTGAGCCGGCGGGTGGGGCTGGCGAAGTCGAACGTGCTCCGCTATTTCGAGTCCCGCGAGGCCGTGCTCCTGGAGCTGCTGGGCAGCGCCCAGCGCGACTGGCTGGCCGGTCTGGACGCGGAGTTCGCGGCGACGGTGGACGCCGGGGCCCCGGCCGCCGAGCGCACGGACCGGGTGGCCGCGACCCTGGCCGCGTCGCTCGCCGCCCGCCCGGTGCTCTGCGATCTGATCAGCGCGCAGGCGGCGGTCCTGGAGCGCAACGTGTCCCCGGAGGTGGCCGCGGCCTACAAGCGTGCCGCCCTGGCGAACGTCGCCGAGCTGGCCCGGCTGGTACGCGAGCGCGTGCCGGAGCTGGACGAACACCGCGCGGGGCGGTTCGCCGCCGGGGTGCTTCTGGTGACCGGCGCGATCTGGACGCACGCCCAGCCCTCGGCCGCGATACTGGCGGCCTACGAAGCGGATCCTTCGCTGGCGGCCCTGCGGCTCGACTTCACCGCCACGCTCGAAGAGACGCTGGCCGTCCTGCTCACCGGGATCCTCGCCCGCCCCTGAACCCGGCAGGCGCTCCACTCGCGCCGCGCCGCACCGCCCGACGACGGTGAACGAACTTGTTCGTAACGAACATGTTCGTTACGGTGGTGGCATGAGCCCTTCCTCCTCTCCCGCCCCCCGGAGCCGCCGGGAGCGTCCGGCGAAGCCCGCCCTGAGTCACGGGGCGATCGTCACGGCGGCCGTACGGATCATGCGGTCCGAGGGGCTGCGGCGTGTCACCGTGCGGCGGCTGGCGAAGGAGCTCGACACCGGACCGGCCTCGCTGTACGTCTACTTCTCCGGCACCGCCGATCTGCACGCGGCGATCCTGGAGGAGTTCCTCGGCGCGGTCGATCTGGGCCCCGTGACGGGTCCGGGCGACTGGCGCGACCGGCTCGCCTCGGTGCTCGTCTCGTACACGGGCGTCCTGTTCGAGCACCCGAGTCTCGCGCACTCCGCGCTCGTGGTGCGCCCGTCCGGCACCCACTATCTCGGCCTGGTCGAGGGGATCCTGTCCCTCCTCCACGAGGGCGGCGTCCCCGACGGGCAGGCGGCGTGGGGGGTCGACCTGCTGCTCCAGGTGGCCACCGCGACCGCCGCCGAGCACTCCGCCCGGGACGAGAGCGCCTCGGCGGGCGAGGAGTGGAACGCCCTGGCCGAGGCCCTGCGCTCAGCACCGGCCGACACCCATCCCCGGATCGCCGCCCTCGGCGACGACCTGATGTCAGGAACCCCGGCACAGCGTCTGCGCTGGCTGTTCCACGCGGTCGTCAACGGCGCCCTCACCACCCCGCGCGACCCCGCCTGACCCGGCTCCCCCACCGGACGGCGGTCGCCCCCGCGAAAGGACCGACACCATGACCACCACCCCCCACCACCCGATCGCCGTCATCGGCGGCGGACTCGGCGGTCTCACGCTCGCCCGCGTCCTGCACGTGCACGGCGTCCACGCGACCGTCTTCGACCTGGAGGCGTCCCCGGCGGCGCGGACCCAGGGCGGCATGCTCGACATCCACGAGGAGACCGGCCAGGCGGCCCTGCGCGAAGCCCGCCTGTACGAGGAGTTCACCGCCCGGGTCCACCCCGGCGGCCAGGCGATGCGCGTCCTCGACCGGCACGGCGTCGTCCGGCGCGAGGAGCCGGACGACGGCAGCGGCGGCCGCCCCGAGATCGACCGCGGGGACCTGCGGGACCTGCTGCTCTCCTCGCTCCCGGACGGCGCCGTGCGCTGGAACGCGAAGGCGGTGTCCTGCCGTCCGCTGGACGGCGGCGGGCACGAGGTCGTGCTGGCCGACGGCTCGGTGTTCACCACGGACCTGCTCGTCGGCGCCGACGGCGCGTGGTCACGCGTCCGCCCTCTGGTGTCCCCCGCGACCCCCGCGTACACCGGTGTCTCGTTCGTCGAACTCGACCTGAACGACGCGGACGTACGCCATCCCGGGGCGGCCGGGCTGATCGGCGGCGGTATGTTCTTCGCACTCGGCGAGGAGAAGGGCTTCCTCGGCCACCGCGAGACGGACGGCAGCCTGCACATCTATGTGGCGCTGCGCGCGGACGAAAGCTGGCTGGGCACCGTCGACTTCACCGACACCGACGCGGCGAAGGCGATGCTCGCGAAGCACTTCGACGGCTGGGCGCCCGCCCTGCGCGATCTCATCGACGCGGCGGACGGCCGGCTCGTGCCCCGCCACATCCACGCCCTGCCCGCGGGTCACCGCTGGCCCCGGATCCCGGGCGTCACGCTCCTCGGCGACGCGGCCCATCTGATGTCGCCGTTCGCCGGAGAGGGCGCCAACCTGGCCCTGATCGACGGCGCGGACCTCGGACGCTGCCTGGCCACGCACCCCGGCGACACCGAGGCGGCGCTCACCGCCTACGAGGAGATCATGTTCCCGCGCGCCGAGGACACGGCCCGGGAGTCCGCCGAGGGACTCGACGTCATCTTCGACCCTCGCGCCCCGCAGCCGCTGGTCGACATGTTCGCGCGGTTCGACGGCGAACAGCACTGACCACGACCGGGATCGACACCGGTTTCGTCGTTGCCGCGCGGCGGGGGCACGGGAAGACTGAGGCGCGCCGGGGCGGGGCAGCACCGGAAGTCTGCTCGGATGACGGGGGAACGGTCATGAGTATGCCGATGGGGTACGTGGCGTCGACGGCGGTCCTCACCTGGTGCACCTTCTTCGCCGTGGTCGCACCGCGCCGGCCCCGGCCGCTGGCGAGCATGAGCTTCTGGTTCGGCCTGGGCATCAACGAGGTGCCGTTCATGGGGCTCTACCTCCTGGTGGGCTCCACGGTGCTGGCCGGCGCCGAGGGCGATCTGCGGTCGCCGGGCGCCAAGGTGACGGCCGCGGTGGCCGCCGTCGCCGCCGCCGGTCTGGCGGTCTCCGCCTGGCGGGGCGTGCGGACGGACCGGGTGGTCGGGGCGGCACTCCGGCAGGGGCTGGGGGCCGACTGGCGGGAGCGGGTGCGCGTACCGCTGCGCCGGCACCGCCCCTGGGCCCGCATCCTGCTGCTGCCGGCGCTCATGTGGCGCCGCGACGTGGAGCGGATCCCCGACATCCGTTACGGGCCGGCCGGGCGGCGGAATCTCCTCGACGTCTACCGCCACCGCGGCGCACCGCGGGGCGGGCCGGTCCTGGTCTACTTCCACGGCGGCCACTTCACCGGCGGAGCGAAGAACCGCGAGGCGCGGCCCCTGCTGTACCGGCTCGCGAGCCAGGGGTGGGTGTGCGTCAGCGCGAACTACCGGCTCCGGCCGGAGACCTCTTTCCCCGGTCACCAGATCGACGCCAAGAAGGTCATCGCCTGGGCCCGCGAGCACGCCGCCGACCACGGCGGCGATCCGTCGAAGCTGTTCGTGGCGGGCAGTTCCGCCGGATCCAACCTGGCGGGTCTGTGCGCGTTCACCCAGAACGACCCGCGGTTCCAGCCGGGATTCGAGTCCGCCGACACCTCGGTCACCGCCGCGATCTGCCTCTACGGCTACTACGGGCACTACTTCGGCGACCGGCCCGACGAGGAGCCGTCCCCGAACCAGCCGCAGGGCTACCTCCGTTCCGGTGCGCCACCGGTCCTCGTCGTCCATGGCGCCAAGGACGCGCTGGCGACCGTGGAGGCCGCCCGTCACTTCGTCGGCCGGCTGCGCCGGATCTCGGACGACACCGTGGTCTACGCCGAACTGCCCGGCGCACAGCACTCGTTCGACGTCTTCCACTCCCCGCGCTTCGAAGCGGTCGTGGACGGCGTCGAGGCCTTCGCCGCCCGGGTGCTGGCCGATCCGGGGCGGTCGTCCGCCGACACCCCCTAGTGCCTGGCCGGCAGGTCAGGACCGGGCGCGGGACCGGCGGACGGGGTGGCCGCCCGGACCGTCGGTGAGCCAGGAACCGTCGCCCAGGGGCACCATCTCGTACGGGCCGGTCGCCTCGACGGTGATCGGGCCGCCGGCGTGCCCGTGCGCACGTCGACCAGATGGTGGCGGAACCACTCCTCCTCGTCCTCGCTCTCACCGCCCAGGGTGACGACGGCCGTGTCCTCGGTCAGGTAGCCGCCGCTCCATTCCAGGAAGGTGTCCTCCGGGTCGTATCCGAAGGACTCGACCGGGAGCGTGAAGAGCACCTCCCCGTCGGGGTGGCGGTGGAAGGCCACATCCGCCTGTTCGTGGTCGACGGTCATGAACTGCCGCCCGCACGGGGCCAGATCGATCAGGCAGCGGTCGTGCCACGGGTACGTCGTGAACGCGGCCGCCCCGTCCGCCCCGACCGTGCCCCGGAGAACCACGGCACCGTCCTGCCCCTCGCCGATGTCGAGGTAGACGCTGCCGTCCACGGGGTGCGCATGGTGGCCGCCGCCGTGCCCGACCGTCTCCAGCTCCCGGCGGGCGAGGACCGCTCCGCTGTCGGCGTCGTGCACGACCCACTGGTCCGTGCCCGCGCGTCGCGCCATCGCGTCGGGCCGGTAGACCCAGACCGTCCGGCCGTCCGGAGACAGCGCGCAGCCGGGCCGGTGGCCGTGCCTGACGTCCGAGCGGGGCTCGAAGTCCGAGGCCCACACCGGGTCACCGGCCCGGGTGAGGCAGACGACACCGTTCAGCGTCGTGTACACGACCCGCTCCAGGTCGTGCCGGACCGCCGACTCCACGACCTCGTCACCGGCCCGTGGCCGGAACACCGCGGCGGGCTCCAGCGTCCCGTGGGCGCCGGAGTCCATCACGTAGGCATGGATCCGCCCGTCGTGGTGGCGCGTGATGACCTTGGGCGGTGGCGCGGAGTTCATCCGCCGAGGATAAGGCCCGCCGTGCTCCCTGTTGATCAGAGCCAGGACGGCGGACCCCGCGGACCCGGTTACGGCACGCGTCAGGCCCAGGGGTCCACGGCACGGTCACCGAAGGAGGTCCAGGGCTGCCGGCCACCGCCCGGGCGGGCCTGCACGCGCGTCCGCACCCGGCCCTCGCGAGGCCCGGGACGGAGGCCGCGGCCGGGGCACGGCCCGTGAGCGGGAGCACGAGGGCTCCCGCTCCGGCCGCGCGCAGCACGTGGCGTCCGCTGAACGGATGCACGAGAACGCTCCAGAGGTACGCCGCCGTCAGGTGACCGCGGGTCCGGCGGTCTCCTTGAGCCAGCCCCACCGGGACCAGGTGGAGAAGCCGGTCTGCCAGCGGTGGTAGACCCCGGTGGGGTTGGTCCCGAAGACCTCGATCCGGCCGTCGGCGTTGGCCGCGGCGGTGATCTCCGTGCCGCCGGTACCGAAGGACTCCCACGGGCTGTACGAGGCGTTCACCCCGGTCTGCCACATGTGCTGGGCCTCGCTCGCGTTGATCGCGAACACCTCGACCCGCCCGTCCACGGTGCGCTGACTGGTCAGCCGGGAGTCGGCGAGGCCACCGGTCTCCTTCCAGCCGGACCAGCTCGTGGGGCCGGTCTGGTACCTGTGGAAGACGCCGACGGGCCCGGAGGCGAACACTTCGAGCCGGCCGTCCTGGTTGTGGTCGACGGTCAGGTCATGACCACCGGTGCCGAAGTCCTCCCAGGCTGACCAGCCGCCGTTCACGGCCGTCTGGTACAGATGCTGGAAGACCTCGGCGTTGAGGGCGAACACCTCCAGCCGGCCGTCCGGCGCCTTCGCCAGCTCGATACGGCTCCTCCCCGGACCGCCGCCGGTCCCTTCCCAGCCCGACCAGCCGCTGTTGGGGGCCGTCTGGAACCGGTGGAACACGTCCTCGGGGCCGGAGGCGAAGACCTCAAGACGGCCGTCGTTGTTGGAGCCCACAGCGAGGTCGTGGCCGCCTTCGCCGAAGTCCTCCCAGCCGGACCAGCCGCCGGAGGGCCGGTCCTGGTAGCGGTGCTGGAGGATCCGGTCGTTGATCGCGAACACCTCCAGCCGGCCGTCGGCGTTCGGCCCGATCGCCAGCTCCGCTCCTGCGGGCCCGGCGATGAACTCCCACTCCGACCAGGTGCCGTTGATGTTCTCCTGCCATGCGTGGTGCACGCCGTCGGCCCCCGCGGCGAAGACCTCGAGACGCCCGTCCGCCGACCGCGCGGACACCACACGGCCCGACTCCGCCGGATACACCAGCGGCGCGGGACCGGGCCCGGGATGGTCGAGACGGTCCACGGCTCCACGCGCCGTGCCCATGTGCCGCTGATGGTGGCCCTGGTTGTAGGTGGACCAGGGGCTCCAGTCCGTACCCCTGGAGGAAATACGGAAGGCCTCGTTCGCATTGCACTGCGCGTCATAGGCACAGGCGTCGCTGACCTCGGCATGCCAGTAGTCATTGATCTGCCACAGTCCGCGGTCGGTGGACGGGGGCGTGTTGTTCGTGCGGTTGTACGCCTGCGGATTGCAGCTGGACTCCGCCAGGGCGACGGCGACGGCGGTCACCAGGCTCTCGCCCCGGAAGCCGGCGTGGTATCCGACCTGGGCACACAGGTCGCTCGCGTCGGCGGCGCCTATTGCCCGGGCCGGGACCGGGGAGGAAAGGGTCTGCGCCCCGGCGGGTGAGCCGGCGGCGAGCCCCGGCAGAAGGATCACGGTCAGCGCGAGAAGCAGCCCGAGCACCCGCCCGGACATGCCTCGGAGAACGACGGACATCACCCGAGGCCCCCCGTCATGCCTTGCGCAGGCGGGCGATGACACCGTTGATGTCGCGCTCCAGCAGGTCCCGGCGGACCCAGTGGCCGCCGTCCACCTCGTGGGGCTCGTGGGGGATGCCCGCGCGGTCGAGGTGCCACCTGAACTCCCGCTGGGTGGCGAGCACCACGGTCTCGTTGGCGTATCCCTGGATGTCCTGGGGGCTGGTGCCGGCGACCAGGAAGACCCGCTTGTTGCGGTAGCTCTCGACGCGCTCGCACGGGTTGTCCGCGCTGACCCGGGCCTGGTCCCAGAAGGGCACGCCGTAGATGGTGCCGCCGCCCAGCTCCACGGCGGCGGAGGAGGCGTTGGCCCAGTGGGTCACCAGGTCGCCGTTGCCCCCGCGCAGGTTGGCCGGGCCGGAGTGGGCGCTGACCGAGGCGAAGTGGCCGTAGTACTTGGCCGCGTACTTCAGGGCGCCGAAGCCGCCCATGGAGAAGCCGGAGACGGCCCGGCCGTCGTACTCGGCGTACGTACGGAAGTTGGCGTCGACCCACGGGAGGAGCTGAGCGATGTGGAAGTGCTCCCAGTCCCGGGCCCCGACGTTGGTGTTCACCGGGTTGGAGTACCAGCCGGCGCGCCCGCCGTCGGGCATCACGACGATGAGGTCCTTCCAGGCGGTCAGGCCCCGGATGTCGTGATGCGCGTCGAAGGTGATGAAGTCCTCCAGGCCGCCGTGGAACAGATAGAGGACGGGGTAGCGGCGCCCGCTGGTGTGGTAGCCGTCGGGCAGCAGGACGTTGACGGCCGGGGTCCAGCCGCCGATGGCGGAGGTCTGGAACCGGTAGTACCACATCCGGTGATCCTGCTCGCCGCGCTCCGTGATACGCAGGCCGAAGCCGTCGCCGACCGCCGCGGCCGGCGACGCCGACGCGAGAACGCCGCCGGCGCCCAGGGCCGCCGCGGCGGTGAGTCCGCCGGCGGACTTGAGGATGCTTCTGCGGGTGGGGTGCTGCGCGGTCAAGGTGACCTCCTGTGGGCGGGCTGGCTGAGGACCCGGCTGCCTTCACAGCGACACCGGCGTTCGGAAGCTAGCGAGCCACGCCCGGGAGGAGTATCCGGAACCTTACGGACTGACAGAACCGGCTCATGTCCTCTAGAGCGTGTCCGGCGGGCCTGACGGACCTGACGGGCCTAGGCCCGGCGAGCCAAAGACGCAAAGGGGCATCGCGCTTGACGGCCCGACAGGCTTCGCGTCACCGGCCTTAGCCGGACGGGCCGCGGCCGTCCATCCGCAATTCTCCGGATCCCCGGGCCGCCCCTCTCTCGGCTACCTTCGGCGCGACCACACCGTGACCCGGCGCGATCACTCGGCGACCCGGCACGATCACGGCGGTCCCCCTCTCGTACGTGCCTCGTACCGCTACCGACCAGGAGCCCGTTGTGAGCGCACACCATCCCTCCCGCAGAGCACTGCTCAGAGCCGCCGGTGGATTCTCGGCCGCGCTGTCCCTCGCCGGCGCGGGCGTCCTCGCGACCGGATCCGCGGCCGGTGCCACCGGACGCGACGGCCTCCGCTCCGCCCAGCGCGTCCGCTCGGACGTGGGCGGCCCGATCAGCCGCGACGAGATCCTTCTCCGGGCCCAGCACTGGGTGGATCTGAACGTCTACTACAACCAGAACGACTCCCACCCGGACCTGCAGGGCAGGCACTACCGCACCGACTGCTCGGGCTTCGTCTCCATGGCCCTGCACCTGGCCTCGTCCCCCAGTACGGTCACCCTGCCCGAGTTCATGGACCCGATCGGCTGGGAGGATCTGAAGCCCGGGGACGCCGTCGGCACGCTCGGGCCGGGAACCGGGGGCGACGCGGGGCACGTCGTGCTGTTCGCCGGCTGGGCCAACCAGCAGCACACGCGCTTCTTCACCATGGAGGAGATGGGCGGGGCCGGGTCCGTCCGCTACGAGCGGCCGATCAACTACACCACGAGCGGGGGCCGGTTCGTCGCCAAGCCGTTCCGCTACAGGAAGGTCGTCGAGGCTCCCGCCCACCGCGTCGTCAGCCCCTCCGAGACGGGCCGGGTGGTGTCCGCACGGTCGGCCGACGGCCGGCTGGAGACCTTCGCGGCCGGCGCGGACGGGGTCCATCACGCCTGGCAGACCGAGGTGAACGGCGGCTGGTCGGCCTGGCGGCCGCTCGGCGGACCGCGCAACGCGCAGATGGCCATCGCGCCCAACGCGGACGGCCGGCTGGAGCTGCTGGCGATCAACGGCGAGACGGCCCAGCACATCTATCAGACCGGCCCGTCCAAGGAGTGGTCAGGCTGGGAGGAATTCGGCACCGCCGGACGGTACATCGCCGCCGGAACGAACGCCGACGGCCGTATCGAGGTCTTCGCCTCGGGCCCGAAGGGCGTGTACCACCGGTACCAGACCGAACCGAACGCCGGCTGGTCGGGCTGGGAGTTCACCGGTGGCGGTCCCGTCGACGCGCGTCTGGAAATGGAGAAGTCCCCCGACGGCCGCCTTGAGGTGTTCGCGCTCAACGGCACCGTTTTCGAGCACCAGTACCAGCTCGCCCCCAGTGGCGGCTGGTCCGCCTGGGAAGGCTTCGGCGAGGGCGGCCACGATCTGACGGTGGACCACAACGCCGACGGGCGCCTGGAGGTGTTCGCCTCCGGACCGGAGGGCATCTTCCACCGGTACCAGGAGAGCCCGACCTCCTGGTCGAGGTGGGTGGGGACCGGCGGCCCGGCCGACGCGAAGCTCACCAGCGAACGCACCGCCGACGGCCGGGTGGAGGTCTTCGCGATCAGCGGGGAGACCGCCGTCCACGCCTGGCAGACCGGGATCAACGCCCCCTTCAGCGACTGGGCGCCCATCGGCACCGGCGGCACGGACATCACCGCCGCCACCAACGCCGACGGCCGCCTGGAGGTCTTCGGGACCAGCCATGCGGGCGTCTACCACACCTGGCAGACCGGCTTCTCCGACTGGGCCCCGTGGGTGTGGCTCAACGGCTCCGGTCCGGCGATCAACTGACGGCGACGGGGCCGGCCGGGCCGGGGCGCCGCTCGGTGCTCCGGCCCGTGGTCACCGCCGCACGCGTGGCATCCCCAGCCCGATCCACGAGATGATCTCCCGCTGGATCTCGTTGTTGCCGCCGCCGAAGGTGAAGATCACGGCCGAGCGGTAGCCGCGTTCCAGTTCGCCGTGGAGCACCGCACCGGCCGAGCCCTCCTTCAGCGCGCCCGCGGAGCCGACGATCTCCATCAGCCAGGCGTAGGCGTCCCGGCGGGCCTCGGAGCCGTAGACCTTGACGGCCGACGCGTCCTGGGGGGTGAGGGTGTTGTCCTGGAGGGCGGCGACCATCTGCCAGTTGAGGAGTTTCATCGCGTCGAGGCGGGTGTGGGTGCGGGCGAGCAGGGCGCGGACCCAGCCGAGGTCGATGACCCGGCGGCCGTCGGCGAGCTTGGTGTCGGCGGCCCAGCGCTGGACGTTGTGCAGGGCGCGGACCGCCATCGTGCCGTGGGCGGCGAGGGTGACGCGTTCGTGGTTGAGCTGGTTGGTGATGAGCCGCCAGCCCTTGTTCTCCTCGCCGACGCGACGGGAGACCGGGACGCGGATGTTCTCGTAGTAGCTGGCGGTCGTGTCGTGCGAGGCGAGGGTGTTGATCAGGGTGCAGGAGTAGCCCGGGTCGCTCGTGGGGACCAGGAGCATGGTGATGCCCTTGTGCGGCGGGGCGTCGGGGTCGGTGCGGACGGCGAGCCAGACCCAGTCGGCGGTGTCGCCGTTGGTGGTCCAGATCTTCTGGCCGTTGACCACGTAGGTGTCGCCCTCGCGGACCGCGCGGGTCTTGAGGGCGGCGAGGTCGGTGCCCGCGTCCGGTTCGCTGTAGCCGATCGCGAAGTCGATCTCGCCGGCCAGGATGCCGGGCAGGAAGTGGGCCTTCTGCTCGTCGGTGCCGAACTGCATGATCGTGGGGCCGACGGTGTTGAGGGCCATCAGCGGCAGCGGAACGCCGGCCTGGGCGGCCTCGTCGAAGAAGATGAACTGTTCCATCGGGGTCAGCCCCCGGCCGCCGTACTCCTTCGGCCAGCCGACCCCCAGCCAGCCGTCGGCGCCGAGCCTGCGGACCGTCTCGCGGTAGAAGCGCTTCTGGGCGGCGGGTTCCGCGTAGCGGGCGTAGGCGTTGTCGGGCACCAGGGTCGCGAAGTAGGTGCGCAGTTCGGTACGCAGCCGCTGCTGCTCAGGTGTGTATTCGAGGTGCACGGCCCCTCCAGAGTCTCGCGTCGGCGTCCCCGTGTGCGGCGGCGCACACAGTAGAACCTGTTGCAAGAATCCGGAAGGGCCGGGACGCGGGGACCGGCGTCAGCGCTTGACGGCGCGCAGCACCACGAACTTCGGATCGCCCGCGACCGTGGTGCAGTTGCCGAAGATCCGGCGCAGCTGGGTGTGGTACGAGAGGTGCCGGTTGCCGACGACCCAGAGTTCGCCGCCCTGCCGCAGCGCGGTCCGCGCACCGGCGAACATCGTGCGGGCGGTGGCGTCGGTGGTCGCCAGGTGCGAGTGGAAGGGCGGGTTGTTCAGCACCAGGTCGACGCTGCCCGGTTCGAGGTCGCCGAGGCCGTCGGCGACCAGGAAGTCGGCTTTCGCGCCGTCCGGCGCGCCGGCCCGGAAGGTCTCCTCGGCGGAGGCGACCGCCCCGTAGGACTCGTCGACGAAGGTGAGGTGCGCGTCGGGGTTGGCTCGGGCGGCGGAGAGCCCGAGGACGCCGTTGCCGCAACCCAGGTCGACGATCCGGACGGCCCCGCCGCGGGTGGGCAGGTGCTTCAGGAAGAAGCGGGTGCCGATGTCGAGGCGCTCGGCGCAGAAGATTCCCGCGTGGTTGACGGTGGTCAGGCCCGCGACGGGGCCCACGTCGGCGGGCAGTTCGTAGCGGTACGGCCAGGGGCTCGGCGTACGCGGGAGCCCGGTGTCCGGGGTGCTGAAGATGAGCCGCGCCTTGCGCACCGCGAGGGAGGTGCGGGTCGGGCCGATGATCCGCTCGAAAAGCTTGAGCGTGGAGGTGTGGATCTCCTTGACCATGCCGGTGCCGATGACCACGGTGCCGGGGTGGACGGCCGGGGCGAGCCGGTGCAGCTGGTCCTCCAGGAACGCCAGGGACTTGGGCACCCGGACGATCAGGACGTCGATCCGGTCCGGCGGGGTGTCGCGGGAGGACAGCTGACGTACGGCGTCGGTGTCCAGGCCGTTGCGCGCGAGGTTGGCGAGGGTGGCGCGCCGGGCCAGGTAGGAGTCGCTGATCTGGACCGGCCGGTGGGTGGCCAGCGCGGTGGCGAGCGCCCCCCACCGGTCCCCCACGACGGCCACCGTCCCCGAGAGGTCGACCGGGCCCGTCTCGGGGTCCGTCAGCTGCCGGAGCAGATATTCGTCGGCGGCGTCCCACGCCCGGAAGGGGTCGCGCGGGTGCTCGGGGAAGCGGGCGAGGTCAAAAGCGCCCTGCGAGGTCGTCAAACGGTTCATATGTCACTCAGGCTAGCCGAGGGAACCGGGGGCGCCCCACACGCTCCCCGGCTCCTCGGCCGCCGTCACCTCGGCGTCACGGCTCCGCGCACCGCCCGCCGGGTGCTCCCACGGGCCCTCGGGAACCGTCAGGGCAGTTGTTTGTCGATGGCCGACCGCCCCTCGGCGGCCAGCTTGCGCCGCGCCCATTCCAGGGTCTCGGGCGTCAGGTCCCGCCCGGAGGCGAGCACCAGGTCCTCCGCGCTCGGTCGGTCGCTCGCGCCGGTGTGCAGGAACCGGTCGGGGGTGACGCCCCCCGGCCCGGACACCGGCGCGGATACGGATTCGGGCTCTTCGCTCATGCCGCCTCCTCGTCCTTGCGGCAATTCTCGCGCCGCACGGACCCGACCGCATCCGAGGGGGCCCGCGGGCTCTTCCCCGGAAGGGTGAATCAGCCCTTGGCACCCCCGGGGAGTGGGCAGGAGAGGGACGTTCCTGCTCCATCTCCCGAGGCGGTGCCCATGCTCCACGGCGTCGATGTCAGCGCTTATCAGCCCTCCTACGACACGGACGGTCTCGACTTCGTCATCGTCAAGTCCACCGAAGGCCGCACCTATGTCAATCCGCGCATGGACGCGCAGGTGAAGCGGGCCCGGGACGCCGAGTGCGTCGTCGGCTTCTACCACTTCCTCTGGCCGGGGGACGTGACGGATCAGGTGGCGTACTTCCTGGCCAAGACGCCGGAGAAGGCGGGCGATCTGCTGGCGGTCGACTGGGAGCAGACCGGCGGCGGCACGCGCGCGAGCAACGCGGAGAAGGACCGGTTCATCCGCGAGGTGAAGCGGCAGCGGCCCGATCACCGGGTCCTGCTCTACTGCAACCGCTCCTTCTGGCTCAACCACGACACCACCGGCTACGCGGGCGACGGCCTGTGGATCGCCGACTACGTCGCCGCGGGCAAGCCCCGCATCGAGGCGGACTGGCGCATCCACCAGTACACCGACGATCCGCTCGACCGGAACGTTGCCGACTTCGCGTCGGTGCGGGCGCTGCGCGACTGGGCCGCCGGATAGCACCGGACAGCGCCGGACCCCATCGGTCACAGCTGTCCCGTCCGCCCCCGGGAGCCCTTCCGCCGGGGGCGGAGTGCCGTCCGCGACCGGTTCCGACCAACCCTCTCTTGACCTGCACATGATGGATACAGAGTGTTCACTCCTGGAGCACGGTGCGTGTGGAAGGCTCCCGGCTGACCACCTACCGCACGGCCGCCGCACAGGCCCCCACCCAGGGCCCGTCGCGACGCCCGCGTTCCGGAGAGGACACCCCACATGTCCCGTCGTCATTCGTTCTACGCGCGTCCACTGCTGGCCGCCGCGGCGGCCGTCACCGTACTCACCGGCACCGCCGCCGCGGCGCCCGCGGACGACGCGCCCGACCGTCACACCGCCGTCTCCGCCGCCCTCGACGACACGTACTACCAGGACGCGCTCGGCAAGACCGGGGCCGAGCTGAAATCCGCCCTGCACACGATCATCAGCGACCAGACCAAGCTCTCCTACAGCCAGGTGTGGGACGCCCTCAAGGCCACCGACGAGGATCCCGCCAACTCCTCCAACGTCGTTCTGCTGTACACCGGGCGCTCCCAGTCCAAGAACGACAACGGCGGCAACTCGGGCCAGTGGAACCGGGAGCACGTCTGGGCCAAGTCGCACGGCGACTTCGGCACGGCGACGGGCCCGGGCACCGACGTCCACCATCTGCGGCCCACGGACGTCCAGGTCAACTCCACGCGCGGCAACAAGGACTTCGACAACGGCGGAAGCGAACTGTCCAACGCGCCCGGCAACTTCACCGACAGCGACTCCTTCGAACCGCGCGACGAGGTCAAGGGCGACGTCGCCCGCATGATCCTCTACATGGCCGTGCGCTACGAGGGCGACGACTCCTTCGCCGACCTCGAACCCAACGACCAGGTGAACAACGGCTCCGCCCCGAAGATGGGCAAGCTGTCCGTCCTGAAGCAGTGGAGCCAGGAGGACCCGCCGGACACCTTCGAGAAGCGCCGCAACGACGTCATATTCGAGCAGTTCCAGCACAACCGGAACCCGTTCATCGACCACCCCGAGTGGGTCGGCTCCATCTGGTCGTAGGTTCTCGAAAGCCGCGCCACGTCCTCGGTGCCACCTGCATATGAGCACCACTTACGGGTTCTTGCTGAGATCCGCGGACAAGGCGCGCTCTGACGCGTGGTGGGGGTCGGTTTCTCCGGCCCTCACCCCGTGAACACGCGTGACCCCGTGAACACGCGTGACCACGTGATCTACGAGCCGCGGGTGGAGTCCGCGAGCACGTCCCGTGCCGTCTACGAGATGAGGAAGTCCAGGACGAGCGGGCTCGCGACGACGCGGAACTCCTCGAAAAAGGCGTGCCGCGCACCGGGGATCATGTGCAGGCGGGCGCCGGGGATACGGCCTGCGAGCAGAGGGGCGTTGGCGGCGGGGTTGAGCAGGTCGTCGCTGCCGTGCACGACCAGCGTGGGGGCGTCGATGCCCGGCAGGAGATGCCACGCATCGTGCTCATTGCTCGCCACCAGGTGGCGGCGCTGGGCGTGCGCGGGCATGCCCGGGTCGCCGAGCGTCCGGTACGGCCCGGGGTTCGCCTCCAGCCAGGCCGGGGTGTACATCAGCTCCAGCAGGGCCCGCCGCGCCGCACCCGGCTGCGTCTGCACCAGCGACCGGCGCACCTCGCCGGTGCGTTCCACCGCATGCGGTCCGCCGGGCGACGTGCACCCGAGCACCAGGGCGCGCACCCGGTCCGGATGGCGGGCCGCGAGCTGCTGGGCCACGCGCCCGCCCATGGAGGTGCCGTAGACGTCGGCCCGGTCGATGCCGAGGTCGTCGAGCACCGCGACCACGTCCTGGGCGAACAGCTCGGTGCTGTACGGGGTGTCGGGCTTGTCGCTCTGCCCCGTACCGCGGTAGTCGAGCGTGATGGTGCTGCGATCGGCGTGGAAGTCCTCACGCACCCCGTCCCACCAGCGGTGGTTGTTCGCCTGGCCCGCCAGCAGGACCAGCGGCGCCGTCCCCCCGCCCTGGACCTGATAGGCGATATCGATCCCGTCGGGCGTCGTCGTGCGCGGCATACAGGTCGTCACTCCTCATGGTGGGACACCAGCGTGTCGTGGCACCGGGGCTCCCGGCAGACCCGGCCGTCTCCTACGACGGGAAGGACTCTATGACGGAACGAACCGAGCGCCCCCGACCCCGACGCGAGGAGACTGACCGCCAGCCGGTTTCTCGACGTGAATGACGTCGTCGGCCTCGGAGCGGAAGAACCGCCGGCCAGCAATCACGGCCAGCGCCACGTGCGGCGGGAGCCCGCACCGGTGGAGCCGGCTCAGCCCTCCCCGGCCAGGGCCTGTGCGCAGCCTTCGACGGCAGCCTCTCGGGTGGCGAAGCGCGGCAGGTCCTGACCGGTCCCCCGCCGGACGACATCGGGCGGACCCAGCAGATCGCGCGGATCGACGACCGCCGCGCGCCGCCCGTCGGAGGTGAGCCGCGCGAGACCGGTGTGCAGCATGGCCAGGGCCACCGAGTCGATGGCCGTGACGTCGTGCAGGTCGAGCACCACGGAGCCGCCGTTCGGACCGGACTCGTCCAGGGCGTACAGCACGCGTTCGGCGGCCGTGAAGTCGATGGACCCCTGGGCGACGACGACGCCGACCTGTTCGTGCAGGGCCCGTTCGTGCTCGGCCGACGGCGCCGACGGCAGATCGTCGGCGGTCGTGACGAGGGTGACGGTGGAGCCGGGCAGCGCCGGGTTGAGCATGAGGTGCAGTCCGTACCGTTGCGACAGCGTCTCCAGTGCGGCGTGGCCGCGTACCGAACCGCCGGTGGCGTCCAGCGGCGGGCTGTACGTGGCGACCCCGAAGCGGGCGGGGCCCACCGCGATGAGGCCGCCGGACACTCCGCTCTTGGCGGGCAGCCCGACGCGCAGCAGCCATTCGCCGGAGCCGTCGTACATGCCGCAGGTCGCCATGACGGCGAGGACCCGGGCCGCGACCTCGGCGGAGACGACCTGTTCGCCGGTGACCGGGTTGACGCCGCCGTAGGCGAGGGTCGCGGCCATCGTGGCGAGGTCGACGGCGGTGACGCGGATCGCGCACTGACGGAAGTAGCGGTCGACCGCCAGGACCGGGTCGACGGGCATCGTGCCGGTGGAGCGGATCAGATACGCCAGTGCCCGGTTGCGGTCCCCGGTCATCGATTCGGAGCTGAACACCTCCTCGTCGACGTCGAGTTCACGTCCGGCGAAGTGGCTCAGGCAGCGCAGGATCCGGTCGAAGGCGGGCTCGTCCGGGGTGTCGGGGATCAGCGCGGTGGTGACGATCGCTCCGGCGTTGACCATGGCGTTGGCGGGCCGGCCCGTATCGGGTTCCAGGCTGATGGCGTTGAACGCCTCGCCGCTCGGCTCGGCGCCCACCCACCGGCTCACCTCGTCGAGGCCGAGGAGGGAGAGCGCGAGGGCGTAGACGAACGGTTTGGAGACGGACTGGAGGGTGAAGGGGGTCTCGGCCTCGCCCGCGCTGTAGCGGTGTCCGTCCATGCTGACCAGCGCGAGCCCGAAGGCGTCCGGGTCGGCGAGGGCCAGCTGGGGAATGTAGTCGGCCGGCTTCCCCTCCCGTACGTCGATGAACCGGGCGCGCAGGTTCTGGAGCGAGTCGGTCACCGCGTCGGCGGCACTCATGGGCGCCGGCCCCTCAGCCGCGCTCGGCCTGGGCGACCCGGGGGAAGGTCTTCACCCCTGCGGCCTTGCGGCTGTTGGCCTGGACGTTGACCGTGCGGTCCGGCGGCGCGTCTTCCACGCCGACGACCACGGTGTCCAGGACCTTGTCCTCGGCGTCGACGAACTCGACCTTCACGGCGTAGAACGCGGCCTTGTCGGTGGGGTTGGTGACCCGGACGAGCGCGCTGCGGACCTCCTCGGACGCGGTGACCGGCAGTCCGTTGACCGAGACGTCGCCGACCGCGTTGCCCCGGCCCTCGACCTCGTCCAGCCGCTTGGCGGCCTCCTGGCGTACGCGTTCGGATTCGGCGGACACCGAGGCCGCGAAGCTCTGCTGGGTGCGCGGGCTCGGTGACTCGGCGGGCGACTCCTCCGGCTCGGGTGTGAGCGTGTGGACGCCCTGGTCGGTGCCTTCGCTGCTGGTGTCGGAGTCGCAGGCCGTCGCACCGGCGAACAGCAGGGCCGCCGCCGCGAGGGGGGCCAGGGTGCGGGCGGCGAGGCGGCCGCGCGCCCGGCGCACAGGGAGGTTCGCTTTCACGGACGGTCCGTCCAATCCAAGAGAGGGGATCCGGGTGAGGAAAGGGGGTGTGCGCGGGTCATGCCGTCTCGTCGCCGAAGATGTCGCGGAGCTTCGCCTCGCGCTCGGTGTCGAGGTTGCTGTGGAGGAGTTCGGCGCCGTCGCCGGGCAGCTGCGCGCCGATCCGCTCGGGCACCTCGTCCGTGGTCAGCAGGAACAGCGCCGAGGTTCCGGGCGTCACCTTCTCCTTGACCTCGGCGATGAAGTCGTCGTCGATGCCGACGTCCGCGAGCTTCCCGCCGAGCGCTCCGGCGGCTGCCCCGATGGCGGCGCCCAGCAGCGGCATGAGGAAGATCAGCCCGAAGAGCATGCCCCAGAAGGTCCCGCTGAGGGCCCCGGCGCCGACGAGGTTGAGCAGCTGTTTCGTGCGCGGCTTGGCCCGGTCGGCGGGCCAGCTGACCACCGCCGCGTCGAGGATCTTGATCAGCCCTTCCTTCTGAAGGGCTTTCAGCGCCTCCTCGACGCTCTCGGCGCCTTCGGCCGTCCGGAACTTCCACACCGTGAGGGTGGACATCGCGCAACCTCCCGCACTCCAGGAGCAACAACTCGCTCATATTAGGATCAAAAGGTATGAATTGACTCGTCGAAGCATCCGCTCAGACGGAGCGGGTTCGAGCCCCGGGAGGGAACGATGGATACGGACGCCCTGACCGCCGACCTGTTGCGGGAGCTGCGGGCGACCCGGCCCTATCCGGCCCTGTCCCTGACCATGCCGACCCACCGCAAGGCCCCGGACAACGCCCAGGACCCGGTCCGGCTGCGGAACCTGGTGGCCGAGGCCGGACACCGCCTCGACGCCGACCCCGAGGTCAGCCGCGAGGTCGCGGCGGCTCTCCGGGCCCAGCTGGAGCGGGCGGCGGCCGAGGTGGACCCGCGCGGGGCGCTGGACTCCCTGGTGATCCTGGCCACCACCGACGAGTACGGGATCTGGCAGCTTCCGCGTACCGCACCCGAACGGGTGGTGCTCAGCGACACCTACCTCACCCGCAACCTCGTCGCGGCCAAGGCCCAGACCCGGCCGTTCCGGGCGCTGACCGTCGCCGCCGACCACGCCACGCTGTGGATCGGCACGGGCGACGGCATCCGGCCCGAGAAGACGGGCGGCTTCCCGCTGACCGCGCCGAAGGAGGCGCCGAACCCGCAGCGCGAGGAGCGGATCGGCGACACCCCGAGCACCTTCACCGACGAGGAGACCCGGAACTTCTTCCGTGACGTCGACGAGAAGCTGCGCGCGGTGCTCGCCGACGATCCGCGTCCGCTGTATCTGATGGGCCTGGCCCCCGCGCTCGCCCTGCTGGACGAGGTCGGCACCGGCTCCGGGTCCGCCCTCGGCCGGGTCGCCAAGGGCGCGCCGGCCGATCTGTCGCCCGCCGAGGTGCTCCGGGAGCTGCGGCCCGCCCTCGACGAGGGCGTACGCCTGGCGGCCGCCGAGGTGGAGACCCGGCTCGACCACGCCCGGGGCGCGCACTCCTTCGCCGGAGGTCTCGACGAGGTGTGGGCCGCCGTCCGGGAGGGCCGGGCCGGTCTGGTCGCGGTGGAGGAGCACTTCCAGGCGGCCGTGCAAGTGACCGACGAGCATCTGGAGCCGGTGCCCGAGGGGAGCACGCAGACCGCCGACGGCACGATCCGCGAGGACATCGTCGACGAGCTGGTCGAAGCGGCGCTGGACAGCGGCGCCGACGTGGTGTTCGTCGAGGACGGTTCGCTGGCGGAGTACGGCCGGATCGCGGCGGCGCTGCGCTACTGACCGGGACCGCCCACCCGGGGCCCGGCCGTCAGCCCAGGCGGCGGACGGGCTGCCCGTCGAGGAACGCCCTGATGTTCTCCACGGCCTGGCCGTAGTAGGTCTCGTAGTTGGCGCGCGACACATAGCCCAGGTGCGGGGTGGCCAGCAGGCGCGGGGCCGTGCGCACCGGATCGCCGGCCGGGAGCGGCTCGATGTCGAAGACATCGGTCGCGGCCCCGGCGATGGAGCCCGCGCGCAACGCGGCGAGCAGGGCGTCCGTGTCGACGATGGCCGCCCTGGAGGTGTTGATCAGATACGCGGTCGGGCGCATCCGGGCGAGTTCGGCCGCGCCGATCAGGCCGCGGGTCCGGTCGCCGAGCGCCAGGTGGACGGAGACGAAGTCGCTGTCGGCCAGCAGTTCTTCCTTGGAGGCGGCCAGGGCCACGCCGACCTCGTCGGTACGTTCCTTCGTGAGGTTCTGGCTCCAGGCCACCACGTCCATGCCGAAGGCCAGGCCGACCTGCGCCACCCGGGCGCCGATCTTCCCGAGCCCCAGCAGGCCGAGCCGCCTGCCGTGCAGATCGGCCCCGAGGGTGGACTGCCAGGGCCCGCCCGTGCGCAGCGCTTCCGCCTCGGGGACGACCCCGCGCGCCAGGCCCAGGAGCAGCGCCCAGGTGTGCTCGACGGGCGGGGTGGAGGAGCTGGCGGTGCCGCAGACGACGACGCCGTGCCGCTTCGCGGCGTCGAAGTCGATGACGGAGTTGCGCATGCCGGAGGCGATCAGCAGGCGCAGCCGGGGCAGCCGGGCGAACAGCTCCGCCGGGAACGGCACCCGCTCGCGCAGGGTGACCACGATGTCGAACCCGGCCAGGGCGGCGGCAGCTTCGTCCTCGGTGGCGAGGTGCTCGGTGAACGACACCACCTCGACATCGGCGGTGACGGCCGACCAGTCGACGACGGTGGTGGCCACGGACTGGAAGTCCTCGATCACAGCACAGCGCGGCTTCATGGCGGCCTCTCCGGTGGGTGGCGGGTCGCCGTCCATGATCGCTCATCGGCCGTTCCGGTGGAACGGCGGCCGGTGAAAGCCCCTGTCAGCCGCCCCACTTCCAGTCCACGACCTCCGGCAGATCCGTGCCGTGCTCGCGGATCCAGGCGTGGTGGCGGGTACGGGTGTCCGCCATCTCCTGGCGTACGGCGACGGCGCGGACGCCGAGCCCCGGCACCCGGTCGATGACGTCCATGACCAGCCGGTAGCGGTCGAGGTCGTTGCGGACGACCATGTCGAACGGCGTGGTCGTGGTGCCCTCCTCCTTGTAGCCGCGCACATGGAGGTGGGCGTGGCCGGTCCGGCGGTAGGCGAGCCGGTGGATCAGCCACGGGTAGCCGTGGTAGGCGAAGATCACCGGCTTGTCGCGGGTGAACAGGGCGTCGTACTCGGAGTCCGGCATACCGTGCGGGTGTTCCGTGTCGGGCATCATGCGGGCGATGTCGACGACGTTGACGACCCGGACGGCCAGCTCCGGCAGATGGCGGCGGATCAGATCGGCGGCGGCCAGCGTCTCCTGGGTGGGTACGTCCCCGGCGCAGGCGAGGACCACGTCCGGTTCGCGTGCGCCGTCCTCGGTCCCGGCCCAGGTCCAGGCTCCGGCCCCGCGCGCGCAGTGGGCGCGGGCCTCCTCTGGGGTGAGCCAGTCGAAGGTCGGCTGCTTCCCGGCGACGATGACGTTGACGTAGTCGCGGCTGCGCAGCGCGTGGTCGGCCACCGAGAGCAGGGTGTTGGCGTCCGGCGGGAGGTAGACGCGCACGACCTCGGGGCTCTTGTTGAGGATGTGGTCGACGAAGCCCGGGTCCTGGTGCGAGAAGCCGTTGTGGTCCTGGCGCCAGACGTGCGAGGTGAGCAGGTAGTTGAGCGAGGCGATCGGCCGCCGCCAGGGCAGCCGGCGCGAGGTGCGCAGCCACTTGATGTGCTGGTTGACCATGGAGTCGACGATGTGGGCGAACGCCTCGTAACTGGAGAAGAGCCCGTGCCGTCCGGTGAGCAGATAGCCCTCCAGCCAGCCCTGGCAGAGGTGTTCGGAGAGCACTTCCATCACCCGGCCGTCGTGGGCGAGGTGTTCGTCGGTGGGCAGGGTCTCGGCCTGCCAGGCCTTGCCGGTGGCCCGGTAGAGCGCGTCCAGCCGGTTGGAGGCGGTCTCGTCGGGACCGACCACCCGGAAGTCCCTGCGGTCGGTGGTGGCGGCCATGACGCTCTCCAGGAGGCCGCCGAGCACCTTGGTGGGCTCGTGGAGCGTGGTGCCGGGCCGGTCGACCCGTACGGCGTGGTCGGCCGGGTCGGGCAGCGGGAGGTCACGCAGGAGCAGCCCGCCGTTGGCGTACGGGGTGGAGCCGAGCCGGGACTCCCCCTCGGGCACACAGGCGAGGACCTGTTCGGTGGGGCGGCCGTCGGCGTCGAAGAGTTCGGCGGGGCGGTAGGAGCGCAGCCAGTCCTCCAGCTGCCGCAGATGCCCGGGGTCGTCCCGGACGCCGGAGAGCGGGACCTGGTGGGAGCGCCAGGTGTTCTCGACGGGCTGTCCGTCGACCTCTTCGGGGCCGGTCCAGCCCTTGGGGGTGCGCAGTACGATCATGGGCCAGCGGGGGCGTTCGGTCGCGCCGCCCTCGCGGGCCGCCCGCTGGTACGCGCCGATGCGGTCCAGGGCGGTGTCCAGGGCGGCGGCGAGCGCCCGGTGGACGGCGGCCGGGTCGTCGCCGGTGACGAACAGCGGGTCGTGGCCGTAGCCGCGCAGCAGGTGGCCCAGCTCCTCCTCGGGGATCCGGGCGAGGACCGTCGGGTTGGCGATCTTGTAGCCGTTGAGGTGGAGGATGGGCAGGACGGCCCCGTCGTGGACCGGGTCGAGGAACTTGTCTCCGTGCCAGGAGGCGGCGAGCGGTCCCGTCTCGGCCTCGCCGTCGCCGATCACACAGGCGACCAGCAGGTCCGGGTGGTCGAAGGCGGCTCCGTAGGCGTGGGCGAGGGCGTAGCCGAGTTCACCGCCCTCGTGGATGGAGCCGGGGGTCTCGGGGGCGACGTGGCTGGGCACACCGCCGGGGAACGAGAACTGTTTGAACAGCGCGCCCATGCCCGCGGCGTCCCGGCCGACGTCCGGGTAGGTGGCGGAGTAGCTGCCCTCCAGCCAGGAGTTGGCGAGGACGGCCGGTCCGCCGTGACCGGGGCCCCAGACGCACAGGGCGCTCAGCTCGCGGGACTTGATCACGCGGTTGAGGTGGGTGTGGACGAGGTTGAGCCCCGGTGAGGTGCCCCAGTGGCCGAGCAGCCGGGGCTTGATGTCCTCGGGGACGAGCGGCCGGGTCAGCAGGGGGTTGGCCATCAGGTAGATCTGGCCGACGGCGAGGTAGTTGGCCGCGCGCCAGTGCGCGTCGAGCGCGGCGAGTTCATCGTCGGAGAGGGAGGAAGGGGCAGGTGTGTCGCTCACGGGGCAGGTCTCCTCGTCGGGTGACGGCGCACGGGCGGGGTGTCCTCAGGACGCCTCGGGGCCGTACCACAGCGTGGTGGCGTTGCAGAACTCGCGGATGCCGTGTCCGGCGAGCTCACGCCCGTAACCGGAGCGCTTGATCCCGCCGAAGGGCAGGGCGGGGTGCGAGGCGGTCATCCCGTTGAAGAAGACCCCGCCCGCCTCCAGGTCACGGGCGCAGCGCTCCTGCTCGCCGGGGTCGCGGGTCCAGACGTTGGAGCTGAGGCCGAAGGGCGTGTCGTTGGCCAGGTGGATCGCCTCGTCGAGGTCGGCGACCCGGTAGAGGGTGGCGACCGGTCCGAAGGTCTCCTCGCGGTGGACGCGCATGGCGGTGGTGATGCCGGCGAGCACCGTGGGCTCGTAGAACCAGCCGTTCTCCAGGCCGCCGCCGAGCTTGTCGGGCCGGCGTCCGCCGCACAGCGCCTCGGCGCCCCGCTCGACGGCGTCGTCGACGAGTTCCTCCAGGTCGGTGCGGCCCTGTTCGGTGGAGAGCGGGCCGATGTCGGTGGCCTCCTCCAGCGGGTCGCCGACGGTCAGGGCGCGCATGCCCGCGGTGAAGTGCTCGGCGAACGCGTCGTGGACGTCGGCGTGCACGATGAAGCGCTTGGCGGCGATGCAGGACTGGCCGTTGTTCTGGACCCGGGCGGTGACGGCGGTGGCGGCGGCCTTCTCCACGTCCGCCGAGGGCAGCACGAGATAGGGGTCGCTGCCGCCGAGTTCCAGCACGGTCTTCTTGACCTCGTCTCCGGCGGTGGCGGCGACGGCGCGCCCGGCCGGTTCGCTGCCGGTGAGGGTGGCCGCGACGACGCGCGGGTCGCGCAGGACCGCCTCGACCGCACCGGAGCCGATCAGCAGCGTACGGAAGCAGCCCGCCGGGAATCCGGCCCGGTGGAAGAGGTCCTCCAGGTAGAGGGCGGTCTGCGGGACGTTCGAGGCGTGCTTGAGGAGTCCGACGTTGCCCGCCATCAGCGCGGGGGCGGCGAAGCGCACCACCTGCCAGAGCGGGAAGTTCCACGGCATCACGGCGAGGACCACGCCGAGCGGACGGTAGCGGACCAGCGCGCGGGCGGCGCCGGAGTCCTTCACGTCGGCGGGGTCCGGGTGTTCGTCGGCGAGCAGCCCTTCGGCGTGGGCGGCGTACCAGCGCATCGCCTTCGCGCACTTGGCTGCCTCGGCGCGGGCCGCCGTGACGGGCTTGCCCATCTCGACGGTCATCGTGCGGGCGATGGTGTCGCGGTCCTCGTCGAGGAGGTCGGCGGCCCGGTTCAGCCAGCCGGCGCGCTGTTCGAAGGGGGTGGTGCGGTACTGGTGGAAGGTCTCCGCGGCGGCGGCGATCCTGCGGTGCGTCTCCTCCTCGCCCAGGGCGTCGAAGGACCTGATCAGTTCGCCGTTCGCGGGGTTGACCGTCGCGATGGGCATGGCAGTGGCCTCCTAGCATCGGTACTTCGACCGTCCCGCGCCGCACCGGTCCGCGCAACGCGGCCCTCCCCTCCTCCGCACGTACCCGGCCGACGCGGATCATGCGTGCCGAGAGGGCACGTTCCGCGTCGGCCGGTGTGCGGTCCGCCCTGCCGGGGGCGGTTATACGAGCGCTGCCAGGGGCAGGTCGCGGGCGGTACGGACGCCGGGCAGCGGGGCGTACGGGAGCAGGCCCGCGGCCTTCGGCGCCTCGGCGTAGCGGGTGAACCAGACCACCTTGCCGTCCGTGGTCCGGCAGGTGCCCCAGCTGTCGCTCAGGGCCATCACCCGGCTCAGCCCGCCGCCGGCCGGCAGCAGCCGGGGCATCCGGGCACTGTTGTCGGCGACGGACACGGTCACGTGCCGTCCGGTCCAGCGGAGTTCGAGGACGCAGGTGTTGCCGTCGCCGACATGCCGGTGGACGTTGGTCAGGAGTTCGTCCAGGGCCCGGCAGACCGGCCGGACGTGCAGATCGAGACTCCAGTGACGCAGGTGCGCGGCGACGATCCGCCGCAGCTGGGAAACGCGCTCTGCCGACACCTGCAGTTCGACCGAGTAGTGCCGGTCGAGTGGAACGGTCATCGTCGAGGCTCCTCACCACGAGGCCCACGTGCTTCACCCCGTCGTACTTTTCACCCCGTCGTACGAACGACCCCCGAACACGAAGCGTGAGCACTGATCACTTCTGGGTCACTCCTCAGGGTGGGGCCGGTACGCCGGACGCGCAACAGCTGGGCCGTCCGTGCTGGTCGGAGCCGGTGTCCTGACTCAGGACGATCACAGCAGGTAGGGCAGCAAGGTGTCCGGGGTGAGGGGCAGTTCGCGCAGCCGGGCGCCGGTGGCGTGGCGGACGGCGTTCCCGATGGCGGCCGCGGTGCCGACGATCCCGATCTCTCCGATGCCCTTGCTGCCCATCGGGTTGAGGTGGCGGTCGTCCTCCTCGATCCAGTGCGCCTGGATGTCGGCCGTGTCGGCGCAGACGGGCACGTGGTAGGCGGCGAGGTCCTTGGCCGTGAAGTCGCCGAAGTCCGGGTCCAGGCCGCAGTCCTCGGTGAGCGCCATGCCGATGCCCATCACCATGCCGCCGGTGAACTGGGAGCGCGCGGTGCGGGCGTTGAGGATCCGTCCGGCGGCGTACACGCCGAGCAGCCGGCGTACGCGCACCTCGCCGGTGACGGCGTCCACGGCGGTCTCGGCGAAGTGGGCGCCGAAGGCGTGCCGGGCGTACGGGGACTCCTCGCCGGTCTCCTGCTCGGTGTCGGCGGTGGTGGTGATCCCGTCGGTCGGCAGCGGACCGGTGTGCTCCGCGAGGCGGGCGGCCAGGTCGGCGGCGGCCTTGTGCACGGCCCAGCCCCAGGACGCGGTGCCGGAGGAGCCGCCGGCCAGCGGGGCGGTGGGCAGATCGGTGGAGCCGATGTCGATGTGCACGGCCTCGGGCTCGACGCCGAGCGCGTCGGCGGCGATCTGGGCCAGGACGGTGCGGGCCCCGGTGCCGATGTCGGTGGCGTTGACGGCGATGCTCAGCGCGCCGTCCGGTGCGGCGTGGGCGCTCGCGGTGGACCGGGAGACGAGCACGGGGTACGTCGCCGAGGCCACGCCCGTACCGATGAGCCAGCGGCCCTCCTGGCGGGCGGCGGGCCGGGGGTCGCGGTCGTGCCAGCCGAACCGCGCGGCGCCGTCGCGCAGGCAGGCGGCGAGACCGCGGCTGCTGAAGGGGCGGCCGCTGTCCGGTTCGGTCTCCGGTTCGTTGCGCAGCCGCAGCTCCACGGGGTCCAGGCCGAGCGCGGAGGCGAGCTCGTCCATGGCGGACTCCAGGGCGTACATCCCCGAGGCCTCCCCCGGGGCGCGCATCCAGGAGGGGCTGGGCACGTCGAGAGCGGTCACCCGGTGCGCGGTGCGGCTGTACGGCGAGGCGTACATGGTGCGGGCGGGCACGGCGGCCTGCTCGACGAACTCCTTCACGGTGGAGGTCTGGGTGACGACCTCGTGGCTGACCGCGGTGAGCACCCCGTCCAGGCCCGCGCCGAGCCGGACCCGCTGGATGGTGGGGGCCCGGTGGCCGATGACCTCCGCCAGCTGGGCTCGGGGGAACACCAGCTTCACCGGCCGCCCGGTGTGCCGGGCGGCCATCGCGGCCAGGACCGCCTGGGGGCGGGTGGTGCCCTTCGAGCCGAACCCGCCGCCGACGTGCTCGGAGACCACGGTGATCCGGTCGGAGGCCAGGCCGAACGCCCGGGCGAGGCTGCCGCGCACCTTGTCGGAGCCCTGGCTGGAGTCGTGGACGGTGAGGTGTCCGTCCTCCCAGACGGCGGTGGCGGCGTGCGGCTCCATGGGGTGGTTGTGCAGGGCGCCCATCCGGTACGTGGCGTCGACCTGGACGCGTGCCCCGGCCAGGGCCCGTTCCACGTCGCCGCGGACCCGGACGGCGGGGAAGCCGCCGTTGGCCTCCTCGGGCGTGTAGAGGCCCGGGTGGTCCTCGGTGAGGGTGACGTCGAACGGGTCGCGTTCGTACTCGACGTGGAGTTCCCCGGCGCCGGTCCGGGCCGCTTCGAGGCTGTCGGCGATCACGAGGGCGATCGGCCAGCCGTGGTGCGGGACCCGGTCGTCCTGGAGCACGGCGAGGATCGGGTCGTCGGGCTCCTGGAGGCGGGGCGCGTTGTCATGGGTGAGGACGGCGTGGACGCCCGGTACGGCGAGGGCGTCGACGGCCCGTACGGCGGTGACGCGACCGGCCGCGACGGTGGCCGGGACGGTCCAGGCGTACAGACAGCCGGAGGGTGTGCGGTCGGCCGCGTAGCGGGCGCTGCCGGTGACCTTGTCCCGGGCCTCTCTGCGGACGACGGGCGCACCGGGGAACTGCGGGGCTCGGGTGGTCATGGCGATGGGTCCTCGGGGGTCGGGGGTGCGGGCGGTCACGGGTGGCCGCCCCGGGCGGTTTCGGCCGGTCCCGGCGGTTCAGCCGGTCCGTGCGGGCTGCCGGGCGGTGAGTTCGCCAAGCACGTCCTGGGCGAGGCGGCGGGCGAGGTCCACCTTGAACGCGTTGTCGCGCAGCGGCCGGGCCTCGGCCAGTTCGGCGATCAGGGCGTGCTGGAAGACGGCGGGCGTGGCCGGCGCGCCGCGCAGCTCGGCCTCGGCCCGGCGGGCCCGCCAGGGCCGGTGGGCGACCCCGCCGAACGCCAGCGTGGCGTGCTCGACGCGGCCGGCGTCCATCCGGACGGTGGCGGCGACGGAGACCAGCGCGAAGGCGAACGAGGCGCGGTCGCGGGCCTTGCGGTAGCGGGAGGCCGTGCCGGGCGCCGGCGGCGGCAGCAGCACCTCGGTGATCAGCTCGCCGGGCCTGATCACGGTGTCCTGGTCGGGGTTCTCCCCCGGCAGACGGTGGAATTCCGTGAGGGGGACGGCCCGTTCGCCCTCGGGGCCGAGCAGCAGCACGGTCGCGTCGAGCGCGGCGAGGGCCACGGCCATGTCGGACGGGTTGGTGGCCACGCACTCCGGCGAGTGCCCGAGGATCGCGAGGTCGCGGTGGGCGCCTTCGCGCGCGGGGCAGCCGGAGCCGGGGAGCCGTTTGTTGCAGGGCTTGGAGACGTCCTGGAAATAGCGGCACCGGGTGCGCTGGAGCAGGTTGCCGCCGGTGGTGGCGGTGTTGCGGAGCTGGCCGGAGGCCCCGGCCAGCAGCGCCTGGGACAGCACGGGGTAGCTCTCGATGACGTCGGGGTGGGCGGCGAGGTCGCTGTTGCGCACGGTGGCGCCGATGCTCAGGCCGCCTTCGGCCGTCCGGGTCACCCGGTCGAGCGGCAGCCCGGCGACGTCGATGAGGATCCGGGGCGTCTCGACGCCGAGTTTCATCAGGTCCACCAGATTGGTTCCGCCGCCCAGGAAGCGGGCGCCGGGGCCGGCCGCGCAGAGCCGGACGGCCTCGTCGGTGGAGGCGGGGCGCGCATAGCCGAACGGTTTCACTCGATCACGTCCTCGATGGCTTCGACGATCCGGGGGTAGGCCCCGCACCGGCACAGGTTGCCGCTCATCCGTTCCCGGATCTCGTCGGCGTCGAGCACGACCGCTCCGGTGGCGGTCCCGTCCGGCCCGGCGGCGGCGGGGGAATCCGGTGCGGTGGCGTGCGAGGGGTGGCCGTCGGCGGCCTCGCGGAGCATGCCCACGGCCGAGCAGATCTGGCCCGGGGTGCAGAAGCCGCACTGGAGGGCGTCCCGCTCGACGAACGCCTGCTGCACCGGGTGCAGGCTCTCGCCGTCGGCGAGCCCTTCAACGGTGGTGATCGTGGCGCCGTTCCGGGCGACGGTGAGCAGCAGACAGCTGTTCACCCTGCGTCCGTCGACGAGGACCGTGCAGGCTCCGCACTGGCCGTGGTCGCAGCCCTTCTTGGCGCCGGTGAGTCCGAAGTCCTCCCGCAGCGTCTCCAGGACGGTGGCACGGTGGTCGACGGTCAGCGTCGTCTCCTCGCCGTTGACGTACAGCGTCACGGCGGAGTGTTCGTCGACCACCGGTTCCGGTTCGAGGTCCGCTCCGAGAGCGAGGGAATCCATGCGCGCGCCTTTCGCTTCGCCGTACGGCCGGGTCGCCCCGGCCGGGTCTGGTTCGGGCCCGGTCAGCGGCTCTCCAGCCGCAGCCTGACCTCCTGCTCCTGGTCCCCGGCGGCCGTGCCGACGACGCTCACCGCGAAGGCTCCGGTGAGGTGGGTCCGGAGCCGGTCGACGGCCCAGTAGCCGCCCTGGGCGTCCACCGTGACCGGTGCGGTGAGGCGGGCGGGGGTGACGTCCGCCCGCGGTTCGGACACGTCGACGGTGGTGACCCAGGCGGTGGGGCGGGGGCCGGAGACCGGTGCGGGCGTCTCGCCCATCGGGTGGTCGGAGGCGAAGGCGGTGGCGAGCACGTCGAACACGGTCCGCGCGTCCTGGGTGGCGCAGCGGCCGAGCGAGACCACCACCTCCCGGCCCGCCGGGTGATCCTCGCCGCTCTGCTCGGGGGTGCTGTTCACCGTGGTTCCTTCCGCTGGGGTGCCGGCCTTCGGGACCACTCCAGGCTGACCCCGCATCCGGCCGACGGCGACACGGGAAGCGCCCGAAAGAGGCCTGGAACACCTGGAGGGCGGGCAGGAGGGCTGTCCTGGCCCCCGGTCTTGAAACGCGTTTCCCGCGAGATACCCATAAAACATGAATTGATGTGAATAGCTGACTGATGCCCTCCTCTCGGGGTATGCGCATTGCATGGATGTTCTGAATGCAGTCACCGCGGCCGAGGTGTCCGCCGAGGTCCCGCTCGCTGCGACCACGGGCGCCCTCGGGATCGTCATGCCCATCGTGGCGCTGGCCGTCGTCGCCCTGCTGATCGGCGGCTTCATCCTCAGCAAGCGCAAGCACGACGCCGAACCGCCGCCACCCCAGCCCCATGAGCAGCCGGAGAAGCCCGAGCGGCGCACCCACGTCGAACAGCGCGACCCGCATTCCTCCGATCAGTTCCCCGCGGACGGCCACGCCCTGTCGCCGTACGAGCTCAAGGACCACGGCAACGGCCCGCTGCCGCCCGACGAGGAGCGGCCGAACGGCTGACCGGCCCGTCCCGCGGGGGCGTCCCGGCGGCCCCCTCTGCTCAGGAGGTTGTGATGGCCGGCTCGGCGGCCGACCGACGTACCCGGCTCACCGTCCTGGTGGCGCTCGCCGCCAACCTCGTGATCGCGGCGGCCAAGACCGTGGGCGGGCTGGCCTCCGGCTCCCCCGCCCTGTTGTCCGAGGCCGCGCACTCGGTCGCCGACAGCCTCAACGAGGTCTTCCTCCTCGCCGCGCTCCGGCGCAGCCGCCGTCCCGCCGATGCCCGTCATCCGTTCGGATACGGCAAGGAGCGCTTCTTCTGGGCGCTGCTCGCCGCTGTCGGGATCTTCGTGATGGGCGGCTGTTTCTCGTTCTACCAAGGTCTCTCCGCCCTCCGCCGCGGCGACCACGATCCGCCCGAGGGGTACACGGCGGGACTGATCGTGCTCGGCGTGGCCTTCGTCGCCGAGGCCACCTCGCTGACCCGGGCCCTGCACCAGGCGCGCGGCGAGAAGCGCGGGGCACTGGATCCGGCGCTGCGCACCGTCATCGCGGAGGACAGCACGGCGGTTCTGGGCGTCACCCTGGCGATGGCGGGCATGGGGCTGCATCTGGCCACCGGGAGCGTGGTCTGGGAGGCGGCGGCCTCGCTGGGCATCGGGCTGCTGCTGGTCTACGTGGCCTTCCGGCTCGGCCGGGACGCCCGCGACCAGCTGATCGGCGAGGCCGTCGATCCCCGGCTGCGACGCGATCTGGTGGCCTTCCTGATGCGCCAGGGCGAGATCGACAACGTCGCCGAGCTGCTCACGATGCGGCTGGGCATGGACTCGGTCCTGGTGGCCGCCCGGATCGACCTCGCCCCCGGTATCGACAGCGAACGGGTGGAGGAGGTCTCGATGCGGATCAGGGAGGCGATGGCCGACCGGTGGCCGCAGGCCGACCAGGTCTTCCTGGACATCACGAACGCGCCGCCGCGCGCCGGTCTGTGACCCGGAAGGCGCCACGGCCCGCGTTGCGGGACCGGGCGGGCCGTTCGAGGCTGGTTGCCGGACCACAGCGGCCGGGCAGGACGCCGCTCCCCGAAGAAGGCAGTGGACCATGACCGGAAGCGATCCCCGTACGGCCTCATCGGCGGCCCCGCTGACGGGCTCGGCCGCACCGTGCTGGGTCACCCTCATGACCAGGGACCTGGAGACCGCCGAGCGGTTCTACGCACAGGTCCTGGGCTGGTCGTTCCGGCCCGGGCGGCTCGGGTCGGACTATGCCGTGGCCTACCGCGCCGAGGTGCCGGTGGCCGGTGCCTTCGCCGTCTCCACGGCGTTCCAGGTCGCGGTGGCCTGGACGCCGTACTTCGCGGTGGAGGACGCGAACGTGGCCGCCGGCCGGATCCGTGAGCGCAGCGGGACGGTGGCGGTGGGGCCGCTGACGCTCGGCAAGGGGCGCGGGGTGCTGGCGTCGGACCGGGACGGGGCGGCGTTCGGCCTCTGGGAGCGCACCGAACCCTCCGCCTCGCCGCCGGCCCCGGCCGACCACGCGCATGCCTGGCTGCGGCTGCGGACCCGTAACGCCTTCGACGCGGCGATCTTCTACGGCGAGGTACTCGACTGGGCGAGCGGACGTCCGGGCGGCTGCGATGTGGCCTACGAGGGCGACGAGGTCATCGTGCGGTGCGGGGGGCATCCGCTGGCCCGGATCAGCTCCGGGGCCGAGGAGAGTGCGGCCGAACCGGTGGTGCGCCCGCACTGGCAGGTCCAGTTCCCGGTGACGGACCTCGCGGCGACGGTCTCCGCCGCCGAACGGCACGGCGGGTCCCTCGTCGAGGAGCGCACCGGCTTCGGGGGTACCGAGGTCACGCTGCGGGACCCGAACGGCGCGCTGTTCGCGGTGACCGATCTGCGCAGCCCGGCCTGACACGCCCTAGGAAGCCCCGGCCCCGGGACCGTCTTCCGACTCGTCCTCGTCCTCGCTCTCGTCCCGGGCCGAGCTTCCCCGGGCCAGGGCCCACACCGGGAAGACGAACCAGCAGGCCAGGAACCACAGGGCCATCGCACCGACCAGCCACAGCGCCAGCTGGTTGTGCAGGGCGACGCGGAGGATCAGCAGCAGCGCCGAGCACATGGTGCAGAAGAGCAGCACCAGGCCGAGGACCGTCATCCTGGAGGCCCAGATGACCGTCTCGGGCTTCATCCGACGGCCGGTGAGGAGCCGGTGGTACGAGACGGGGCCGATCAGCGACGCGGCGGTCGCGGAGCCCAGCATGACCGTGATCACGTAGATGGTCCGGTCGGTGTCCCCCAGGTCCTCGAAACGCGACTGGAAGACCACCGCGAGCAGAAAGCCGAAGAGGATCTGGACGCCGGTCTGTGCGACGCGCAGTTCTTGGAGGAGTTCGGCCCACTGCCGGTCCGCCCGCTCCTCCTGGGTCTCCTGACGGCCTCTGCTGAATGTCACGTGACCTCCCTTCCTGCGTGGCGGCGCGCCCATGGCCGGATCCCACGGGTTCCCCGCGGTCACGGGCGTAACCCCGTGGACCGGCGGGACGCGGCCCGCCTATGATCACCGCAGGGCATCGCGCGTCGGTCACCGGCCGGGTGAGGCGTGGAGGTAGCCCGTGAGATGCCCGTTGGAGGCATTCCACCGTGTCAGTCGAGTTGAACCACACCATCGTCCATTGCCGGAACAACCGCGAGTCCGCGGAATTCCTGGCGGATCTGCTGGGCCTGCCGGTCGGAGAAGAGTGGGGGCCGTTCATTCCGGTCGTTCTCGCGAACAGCGTCACGCTGGATTTCGCGACGATTCCCGCCGCTTCGATCACCCCGCAGCACTACGCCTTCCTCATCTCGGAGGCGGAGTTCGACACCGCGTTCGCGAAGATCCGGGAGCAGGGAATCGACTATTACGCCGATCCCCATCAGAAGATTCCCGGCGAGATCAACCACAACGACGGCGGGCGGGGCGTGTACTTCCCCGATCCGAACGGTCATGGGATGGAGCTGATCACCCGCCCGTACGGCGGCTGATCACCGCCCGCACCACCCCGTCCGGTCCCGGAGCCCGGCCGCGCACCCGTGCGGCCGGGCTCCGGTCGTCCCGGGGCGGCGCGCCTCAGCCGATCCGCAGCAGGAACTCGGGGCGGTCCCACATCACCGCGGGCGGGGCGGCGCGGACCGTGCCGACGGGTTCGGCGCCGATGCTGCGGTAGAAGCCCTCGGCGGGCGGGTGGGAGACGATCCGGACGCCCGTCAGCCCGGCGCTCCGGGCCTCCTCGCACAGATGGCCGACGAGCAGCCGGCCGATGCCGAGGCCCTGGGCGGAGTCGGCGACGAACATCAGGTCCAGTTCCGGCGGGTCCAGGAGCAGCGCGTAGAAGCCGAGGATCTGTCCCGTGTCGCCGTCCGCGGCGACGAAGACCCGGTGCACGGCGATGTAGTCCGGCCCGACCCGGTAGCCCTCGACCATCGGTGCGTACGGGCCCTCGTAGGCGCGTGAGGTGCGGACCAGCCGGGTCAGGCGGCCCGCGTCGCCCGCCTCGGCGCGGCGGACCACCACATCGGCGCGCCGTGCGGCGGGCCCGCGCCGCCGCCCTGTTCCGCCCGATCCCATACGGCGAGTATGCGGCACGGTGACGACAAGCCCTAGGCCGGGCGGCGTTCCTCGCGCCAGCGGCGTACGGTCCCGTCCACGTCGAAGGGCTTCAGTCCCAGCGGCGGGCCCTCGGGCGGCCGCCGGATCGCCTGTTCGATCTTCTCGTTCACCTCGGTCAGGATCCGCCGCACCTCGGCCTCGGTGCGGGCGGCGGAGACCGCGGCGGGAACGTCTTCCGCCTCTTTGCGCAGGGCCAGGGCGGGCGGCAGCATCGACACGCCTTCCCGCTGCATCTTCTGCTTGATCCACCAGGTCTCGTCGTACGGGCGTTCAAGACCGGCGATCGGCTTGCCGAAGCCCGGGAGCGCGGTGAAGTCGCCGCGCTGTTCCGCCTCGTGGATCTGCCGGTCGACCCAGGACTCGAAGCTGACTCCCGGTGGTTTGCGCTCCGTCATCACGTGTCCCTCCGACCCGCAGCCGATCCGACTCCTTCACCCTACCCAGGGCGCCGCGCGGAGACCTTCGCCGGAGGGCGGCGGCCTCGAACGGACAACCGGGGGTACACGAACTCCTGCACACCGCCCGGCGATTGCCGCCGGGCCCGGACCGAAAGGGGTTGACCACTGTGCGACAGCAGAGCTACGTACCGGCCGATGAACGTTGGGGGCGGTAGCCGTGACGACAGCGATCATCATCATCGCCGTGGTCGTCGTGGCGGCCATCGCCGCGTTCCTCCTGCTCCGTGGACGCCCGGTCGGCGGCCGGGGGCTGCGCAGCCGCTTCGGACCGGAGTACGAGCGGGTGGTCGCCCGGCACGACGGCGACACCGCGGCGGCCGAGCGGGAGCTCGGCGACCGGGTGAAGCGGCACGGGCGGCTGGAGAAGCACCCGCTGACCGACGAGGCCCGCGCACGCTACGCCGCCCGCTGGGCGAGCGCCCAGGAACTCTTCGTCGAATCGCCCGAGCGGTCGCTCGCCGAAGCCGACGAGCTGCTGGCCGATCTGTCGCGCGAGCGCGGCTTCCCGGCCGGCGAGGACTTCGAGGACCGTACGGACGCGCTCTCCGTCCACCATGCCGCGCACGTCCACGGCTATCGGCGGGTGCACTCCGCGCGACGCGGGGACGCGAGCACCGAGGAGATGCGCGAGGCGCTGGTCGATGCCCGCGGGCTCTTCGACTCCCTGCTCACGGACGGCCCGTCGGGGCGTGAGCACGGCAACCGCCATCTGGTGAAGGGACGCGGCACATCATGACGCGGACGACGGACGAAACGACGCAGACGCCCGACAGCACGGACCGCCCCGTGGGCGCCGGGCCTCTGGACACAGGAACGCCCGTGCGGAACCCGGGCCCCGCCGAGGGCGGCCCGCACCCCGGGCGGCCGCTGTTCGCCCCCGAGGAGCAGGAGGCGTTCACCACCCGGATCCAGCAGGCGGTGGCCGGGTTCGTGGCGGATCCGCACCGGGCGGTGCGGGATGCCGACGCCACCTTCGAGGAGGTGGTGGCGGGCCTCGGGGCCGCCCTGGCGGAACGCGGGCGGCGACTGCGGGCGGGCAAGGGCGAGCGCGACGCGCCCGCGGGGGCGGAGACCGAGGATCTGCGGATCGCCCTCCAGCACTACCGCGACCTGACGGAACGCCTCGTACGCCTCTAGCCCGAAGCGCGTACGGAAGGGGCCGGTCCCACCGGACCGGCCCCTTCCCGCGCTCGCGTCGCTACGGCTCAGCCGTGGATCACCAGGCCGTCGCGCAGCCGCGCCAGTACCGCGTCGGGCATCCGCAGTCCGTCGCGCACATAGCCGTCGAGGCCGCCCCAGCGCTCGTCCATGGCGTCGAGCGCCACGTCCAGATAGCGGGGGCGGACCTCGATGATCGCCGCGGCCACGGCCGGGTCGCCGCCGCCGTCCAGGAACTTCGCCACGTACGGGGCGAAGGCGGCCCGTACGGCGGGATTGACCGCGACGAAGTCCGACCGCACCGTGGCCCGGGCCGCTCCGAGGATCATCAGCAGGACCGCCGCCGCCCAGCCCGTACGGTCCTTGCCCGCCGTGCAGTGGAAGAGCACCGGACGGGCGCCGGAGTCGGCCACCGTCTCCAGGAAGGCCCGGTAGGCGGCCGCCGCGCCGGGCGAGAGGACCATCTTCCGGTAGGTCTCGGCGAACAGTTCCTCGGCCCGGCCCCCGCCCAGCGTCCGCTCCGCCTCGACGGGGTCGGCCAGCAGGGACCGCAGCCGGGCGGGCGCCACGCCCGGGTGGTCGCCCAGCACATCGGCGACGAAGAGTCTGGCCCGGTCCGGCAGCCGGTCCGGGGCCCACCGGCGCTCGTCGGCGGTGCGCAGGTCCACGACGGTGCGGATGCCGAGCGCCGACACCGCCCGGTCGCTCGCCGGGTCGAGCTCGCTCAGCTGCCCCGAGCGGAACAGCACGCCCTGCCGCACCCGGCGGTCACGGCCCAGGGCGATGCCGCCCAGGTCGCGCAGATTGACAACGGTGGCGGCCGGAACGGTCCGGGCGGTCTGCACGATGAACTGCCTCTTTCCCCGATGAATTCCAAGAATTCCGTATATCAGGATCAACGACGCATGCAGCGAGGAAAGGACGTCAGTCCGACAGGAGTTTCGTCTTCTGCTCCACGAACTCGTCGTCGGTGAGGACGTCCCGCTTCCACAGTTCGGCGAGCCGCTCCAGTCGGGTGATGATGTCGTCCCCCGCGGCGCTCTCCTCACCGGCCTCGCCGGCGCCACCCGCGGTGAGGCGCTCGTGCGCGACGAAGGCGCCGCCCGCCTCGCGGGCCGTGCGGGCGAGCCGGGTGGTCCACAGGTCCTCCCGGACCACGATCGCGACGACATCGCCCGTGGGCACCGCGCCGTCGAGCCGTTCGACGTCCTCCGCGCCCAGCACCACCGCCGCCCCGCCCTCCTCCGCATCGGCGGGAACCACTCCCCCGGGGTCCAGCTCCCGCAGACCCACCGGGGTCAGCGCGCCGCCCCCGGCCCGGCGGACGAAGGCCAGGTCACCGGCGCGTACGGCGCCGGACGACACGGCGTCGGCGAGGGCGGGGGCGACCGCCCCGGTGAAGCGACTGCCGGGGAAGGCGATGACGAGGTATTCCACAGGTCCGACGGCCACGGTCGCGTCCTCTCCGTATCCCGGCGGCCACAGCGGCGCCGGGGTGGATACGGCATTCCAGGGATGACATAACAAATCAGGAAACTTCGCACATAATATGCACCTCTGTCCCGATTCATCCCGATGTCGAGGACCGTCGTGTTGCGGCCCGCCGTCCGCCGCTCCGGTTACGCGACCGCATGTAAAGGATCAAGTGCATACCCGAGAGGGCAAGGTCACAGCACGTGCCCCTGCTGCTCATTCCGCGCACTGGCCTAGCATCTGAGCATGACGGTCCAGCCTGCTGACGGGCTCTCTCCGGCCGCCGCGTTCCCCGACCCTTCCCATGACCAGTGGCAGAGCCTCGTCGAAGGCGTACTGCGCAAGTCGGGCAAGGAAGTCACGGGCTCGGCCGCCGAGGAAGCGCTGTCCACCACACTGGAGGACGGGCTCACCACCCGCCCCCTCTACACCGCGAGCGACGAGTCTCCGGACACCGGTTTCCCCGGCTTCGCCCCCTTCACCCGGGGCAGCAGGGCCGAGGGGAACGCGGCGGGCGGCTGGGACGTGCGCCAGCGCCACGCCCGGTCCGACCCGGCCCGGCTGAACGAGGCGCTGCTCGGCGATCTGGAGAACGGGGTCACCTCGCTCTGGCTCACGGTGGGCGGCCCGGCGGGCGTCCCCGTCGACGGGCTCGCGCGGGCGCTGGACGGTGTGTACCTCGATCTGGCGCCCATCGCGCTCGACGCCCCGGCCGATCTGGACGCCGCGGCGACGGAGCTGCTGCGGCTGTACGAGGAACGCGGCGTCGCCCGGCACGAGGCGCGCGGCACGCTGGGCGCCGACCCGCTCGGCCACGAGGCCCGGACGGGCGTCGAGGCGGATCTCGCCCCCGCCGTGCGCTGGGCGCAGCGGTGCGACGCGGAGTACCCGGGGCTGCGGGCCATCGCCGTGGACGCGCTGCCGTACCACGAGGCGGGCGGTTCGGCGGCCCAGGAGCTGGGGCTCTCGCTGGCCACCGGCGTCGCCCATCTGCGGGCCCTGACCGCTGCCGGGATGAGCGTGGAGGCGGCCTGCGGGCAGCTGGAGTTCCGTTACGCGGCCACCGCCGACCAGTTCCTGACCATCGCCAAGCTCCGGGCGGCGCGCCGGCTGTGGGCGCGGGTCGCCGAGGCCTCCGGGGCTCCCGCCGCCGGGGCGCAGCGGCAACACGCCGTCACCTCGCCGGTGATGATGACGCGCCGCGACCCGTGGGTGAACATGCTGCGCACCACGCTGGCCACGCTCGGCGCGGGCGTCGGCGGCGCGGACTCCGTGACCGTGCTGCCGTTCGATCACGCGCTGGGCCTGCCGGACGCGTTCGCGCGGCGGATCGCCCGTAACACCTCGACGATCCTCATGGAGGAGTCGCACCTGGCGCGGGTCATCGACCCGGCGGGCGGCTCCTGGTACGTGGAGCGGCTGACGGACGAACTCGCCGCGGCCGCGTGGGCGTTCTTCCAGGAGACCGAGCGGGCGGGCGGGCTGCCCGCCGCCCTGCGCTCCGGACTGGTCGCGGAGCGGCTGGCGGCCACGTGGGCGACGCGCAGTGCGAAGCTGGCGCGCCGCAAGGAGCCGATCACCGGGGTCAGCGAGTTCCCGATGCCCGGCGAGCGCCCGGTGGAGCGCGAGCCCGCCCCCGACCCGTACGCCGGGGCTCCGGGCGGTCTGCCCCGGGTCCGGCGGGACGAGGCGTTCGAGGGGCTGCGCGCCCGGTCGGACGCGCACCTCGCGGCGACCGGAAGCCGCCCGAAGGTGTTCGTCGCCGCGCTCGGCCCGGCCGCCGCGCACACCGCGCGGGTCTCGTTCGCCGTCAACCTCTTCGGGGCGGGCGGCATCGAGGCGGTGCACGATCCGGTCTCCGTGGACGCGGAGACGGCCGCCGGTGCGCTGGCCGCCTCCGGGGCGTCGGTCGCCGTGCTGTGCTCCTCGGACGCGCTCTACGCCGAGCAGGCGGACGCGGTGGCCGGTGCGCTGAAGTCGGCGGGCGCGGCGCAGGTGTTCCTCGCGGGGCGCCCCGGCGAGTACGCCGACGTCGACGCCTACGTCTTCGCGGGCTGCGACGCGGTCGCCGTTCTCACCTCCGTACTCGACCGCATGGGAGTGGCGTGATGCCGACACCGTCCACGGAACGCACCACCTCCGTTCCCGACTTCTCCGACCTGCCGTTGGCGTCCACCGCGCCGCCCGCCGGTTCCGCCGAGGAGTGGCAGGCGGCCGTGACCAAGGCGGCCGACGGCGCCGAGGCCCCGCTCTGGGAGACGCCCGAGGGGATCACGGTCAAGCCGCTCTACACCGGTGAGGACCTGGAGGGTCTGGACGCGCTGCACAGCTACCCGGGCATCGCCCCGTATCTGCGCGGCCCCTACCCGACGATGTACGTCAACCAGCCCTGGACGATCCGTCAGTACGCCGGTTTCTCCACGGCCGAGGAGTCCAACGCCTTCTACCGGCGCAACCTCGCGGCCGGACAGAAGGGTCTGTCGGTCGCCTTCGACCTGCCGACCCACCGGGGCTACGACAGCGACCACCCCCGGGTGACGGGTGACGTCGGCATGGCCGGGGTGGCGATCGACTCGATCTACGACATGCGCCAGCTGTTCGACGGCATTCCGCTGGACCGGATGTCGGTGTCGATGACGATGAACGGCGCGGTGCTTCCCGTGCTGGCGCTGTACATCGTGGCCGCCGAGGAACAGGGCGTACCGCCTTCGATGCTGGCCGGGACCATTCAGAACGACATTCTGAAGGAGTTCATGGTCCGCAACACCTATATCTACCCGCCGTCGCCCTCGATGCGGATCATCTCCGACATCTTCGCGTTCACCTCGCAGAAGATGCCGCGCTACAACTCCATCTCGATCTCCGGCTATCACATCCAGGAGGCCGGGGCGACGGCCGATCTGGAGCTGGCGTACACGCTGGCCGACGGGGTGGAGTATCTGCGCGCCGGGCAGGAGGCCGGTCTGGACGTGGACGCGTTCGCACCCCGGCTGTCGTTCTTCTGGGCGATCGGCATGAACTTCTTCATGGAGGTCGCGAAGCTGCGCGCGGCCCGGCTGCTCTGGGCGCGGCTGGTCGAGCAGTTCGACCCGAAGAACCCCAAGTCGCTGTCGCTGCGCACCCATTCGCAGACCTCGGGCTGGTCGCTGACCGCGCAGGACGTGTTCAACAACGTGACGCGTACGTGCGTGGAGGCGATGGCCGCGACGCAGGGCCACACCCAGTCGCTGCACACCAACGCGCTCGACGAGGCGCTGGCGCTGCCCACCGACTTCTCGGCGCGGATCGCCCGTAACACCCAGCTGCTGCTCCAGCAGGAGTCGGGTACCTGCCGGGTCATCGACCCGTGGGGCGGCAGCGCGTACGTGGAGAAGCTGACGCGCGACCTCGCGGACCGGGCCTGGCAGCACATCGAGGAGGTGGAGGCGGCCGGCGGGATGGCGAAGGCCATCGACGCGGGCATCCCCAAGCTCCGGGTGGAGGAGGCCGCGGCGCGGACGCAGGCGCGGATCGACTCCGGGCGGCAGCCGGTGATCGGGGTGAACAAGTACCGGGTGGAGACCGACGAGCAGATCGACGTCCTCAAGGTCGACAACTCCTCGGTGCGCACCCAGCAGATCGAGAAGCTGCGGCGGCTGCGCGAGGAGCGCGACGAGACGGCGTGCCAGGAGGCGCTGCGGGCGCTGACGGCCGCCGCCGAGCGCGACCCGGGCCCGGGCCTGGAAGGCAATCTGCTGGCGCTGGCGGTCGACGCGGCGCGGGCGATGGCGACGGTCGGGGAGATCTCGGACGCGCTGGAGAAGGTGTACGGCAGGCATGCGGGGCAGATCCGTACGATCTCCGGTGTGTACCGCAAAGAGGCAGGAGAGTCCCCTTCCGTGGACCGGACCCGTGCGCTGGTCGACGCGTTCGAGGAGGCGGAGGGCCGTCGTCCGCGCATCCTGGTCGCCAAGATGGGCCAGGACGGCCACGACCGGGGCCAGAAGGTGATCGCCACGGCCTTCGCCGACCTGGGCTTCGACGTGGACGTCGGCCCGCTGTTCCAGACGCCGGGCGAGGTGGCACGGCAGGCCGTCGAGGCCGACGTGCACATCGTGGGCGTCTCCTCGCTGGCGGCCGGGCATCTGACCCTGGTGCCGGCGCTGCGCGAGGAGCTGGCCGCCGAGGGGCGCGAGGACATCATGATCGTGGTGGGCGGGGTGATCCCGCCGCAGGACATCGAGGCCCTGCACGAGGCGGGCGCCGCCTCGGTCTTCCCGCCGGGGACGGTGATCCCGGACGCGGCCCACGACCTGGTGACGCGGCTCGGCGCCGCGCTCGGCCACGAGCTGTGAGCCGCTGACCGGATGGCTGCGAAGATCGACATCGACGGCTATGTGCAGGGAGTGCTCGACGGGAAGCGCGCGTTCGTGGCGCGCGCGATCACGCTCGTCGAGTCGACACGGGCCGAACACCGGGTGCTGGCCCAGCAGTTGCTGAGCCGGCTGCTGCCGCACGCGGGGGCGGCCCGGCGGATCGGGATCAGCGGGGTGCCGGGCGTGGGCAAGTCCACGTTCATCGACGCGCTCGGCACGATGCTGACCGGGCTCGGGCACCGGGTGGCGGTGCTGGCGGTCGACCCGTCCTCCAGCCGTACGGGCGGCTCCATCCTGGGCGACAAGACCCGGATGGAACGCCTGGCGGTGGACCCGGCCGCCTTCGTCCGTCCCTCCCCCACGGCGGGCACGCTGGGCGGGGTGGCCAAGGCGACCCGGGAGTCCATCGTGGTGATGGAGGCGGCGGGCTACGACGTGGTGCTGGTGGAGACGGTGGGCGTCGGGCAGTCGGAGACGGCGGTGGCCAACATGGTCGACACGTTCCTGCTGCTGACCCTGGCCCGTACCGGCGACCAGTTGCAGGGCATCAAGAAGGGTGTCCTGGAGCTGGCGGACGCCATCGCGGTGAACAAGGCCGACGGCCCGCACGAACGCGACGCCCGCTCGGCGGCCCGTGAACTGGCGGGCGCGCTACGGCTGATGCATCCGGCGGACGCGGCCTGGACGCCCCCGGTGCTCACCTGCAGCGCCCGCGAGTCGCTCGGGCTGGACACCCTGTGGGACCGGCTGGAGCAGCACCGTACGGTCCTGGAGTCGACGGGCCGGCTGGCGGCCAAGCGGCGCGACCAGCAGGTGGACTGGACCTGGGCCATGGTCCGGGACGATCTGCTGGACAGTCTCCACAGCCATCCGGCGGTGCGGAAGCTCGCGCCGGAGCTCGAACAGCGGGTCCGCGAGGGCACGTTGACGGCGACGATGGCCGCCGAGGAGATTCTCGGCGCGTTCCGCGGCGGCGGTGCGGGCACGTCCACCTGAACGCGTCGGCGCGGTAGCTGTAGCTGTAGCTGTAGCTGTAGCTGTAGCTGTAGCTGTAGCGAGAACATGGACCGAGGGGCCCCCGGACGGAGGGGCCCCTCGGCGTTTTCGGGCGGAGGGCTGCGCTTGCGCGGTCGCCCGGCGCGGGTGCCCGCGGCTCAGGCGGCGGCGGGCGTACGCACGGTCGGTACGACGACGGGCGCCCCGTCGGAGGTCGCCGTGAGGATCTCCGCCTCGATGCCGTAGAGCTCCTGGACCAGGGCCGCGTCCACGGTCTCGCGGGGCGGTCCCGTGGCGATGATCCGCCCGTCGCGCATGGCGACCAGGGTGTCGGCGTACCGCGCGGCGGCGGCGAGGTCGTGGACGACCATGACGATGGTGCGGCCCTCGGCGGCGACCTCGCGGACCAGATCCAGGACCTCCACGGCGTGGCCGATGTCGAGGGCGCTGGTGGGCTCGTCGAGCAGGACGACGGGGGTCTCCTGGGCGAGGGCCATGGCCAGCCAGCAGCGCTGCCGCTGACCGCCGGAGAGCTGGTCGATCCGGCGTCCGGCCAGGGCGGCGGTGCCGGTGGCCTCCAGGGCGCGGGTGACGGCTTCCTCGTCCTCCCGCGACCACTGGCGGAACAGCCCCTGGTGCGGGTGGCGTCCGTACCGGACGAGTCCGGCCACGGTGACCGCCTCGGGGGCCTGCGGGGACTGGGGCAACAGGGCGATGCGGTGGGCGGCATCGCGCTGGCGCAGCTGCCAGATGTCGGCGTCGCCGACGAACACCGCGCCGGAACGGGGCTGGTGGAGGCGGGCCATGGAGCGCAGCAGGGTCGATTTGCCGCAGCCGTTGGGTCCGACGATCGCCACGACCTGCCCCGAGGGGACCGTCAGATCGACCTGATCCACGGCGGTATGACCGGCGTATCCAGCGGTGAGCTGTTCGACACGGATTTCCACGAGGACCGGCCTTTCCGAAGGAATGGGGCATCATCTTGCCCGATGCCGCTAAAGTAAGGCTAACCTTAGCTCGCTCACGAGCCGACGGCCGCATCCGTGTGGCCGTACGGCCGTCACCGCTTCATGTCCCGTTGAACCCGGAGCCCTTGATGAACCTGCACCACCGCCCCGCCCGTACCGTCGCCCGAAGAGCGGCGCGCGCCGTCGCCACGCTCGGGGCCGCGGCCCTCCTCCTGACGGCCTGCGGAACGGACTCCGACTCGGGCAAGTCCTCCGGGGACAAGGCCGGCAAGGCGGACTCCGCCTCCTCCGCGACCCGTACGGTCAAGGACGCCACCGGCAAGGCCGTGGAGATACCGGCGGAGCCCCAGCGCATCGTCACCCTGACCCAGGAGGACCTGGACGCGGTCCTGGCGCTGGACATCAAGCCGGTCGGCATCACCAACGGCCAGGGCCTGGACAAGCCGCCGGCCTACCTCGCCGACAAGGTCGAGGGCATCGACATCGTGGGCAACCTCCTCCAGCCGGTCATGGACAAGGTCGTCGCCGCGAAGCCCGACCTGATCCTCGCCGGTGACATGCAGGACGAGCAGGTGCTCAAGCAGCTCCGCGAGATCACCCCGGCCACGCTGGTGACGATGGCGCCGACCGACGACTGGAAGCTGTTCTTCCGGGGCATCGGCAACGCCGTCAACAAGCTCGACGACGCCAACAAGTTCATCACCGACCACGAGGCGGCCGCCAAGGCCGCCGGGGAGAAGCTCGGCGAGAACAAGGGCGCCGAGGTCTCGATCGTCCGCTGGAACCCGGACGGGCCCAGCTGGATGGAGAACAAGCAGTTCGCCAGCGGCGTCGCTCTGGAGATGGGGCTGAAGCGGCCCGAGTCCCAGAACAAGGACGGCAACGCGCACACCCCGTCGCTGAGCCTGGAGAAGATCAACGAGATCGACGGCGACTGGCTGTTCCTGTCGACGCTGACCTCGGACGGCGAGAAGGCCCTCAAGGACGTCCGGTCCAAGCCCGCCTACAAGGAGCTGGGCGCCGTCAAGAACGGTCACGCGGTGACCGTCGACGGCTCGGTGTGGTCCACGCGCGGCGGCCCGCTCGCGGCCGACGTCGTCCTCGCCGACTACGTCAAGGCGCTCTCCGCCAAGTGATCCGCACGCCGTGCGGCCCGGCCGGGAGTTCCCGGCCGGGCCGCACGGCTTCGCCGCTCCCCGTCAGGCGGAACCGCGCGCGGCGGCGAAGTCGGCCGCCGTCCAGGCCATGCCCACCGCCCCGTCGAGCAGCGCCTGTTCGGCCGCCGGGGAGACGGCCGCATCGGCGAACGCGGCCTCGTGCGGTCCGCAGGCTCCCCCGCTGATGTCGAGCACCGGGTGGATGGACGGCACCACGTGCGAGACGTTGCCCATGTCGGTGCAGGCGAACGGCGGGCGCTCGACCGGTTCGGCACGGCCCAGTTCGCGGGCGTTGGCGGTCCACAGCCGGATCAGCTCCGGGTCGCCGCGGAAGTCCAGGTAGTCGGGCTCCGGCCGCTCCAGGGTCACTTCGCAGCCGGTGGCGAGCGCCCCGGCGCGGAAGCAGTCCTCGACCCGCTGCCGCAGCTCGCGCAGGTCCTCGGCGGCCAGCGCCCGTATCTCGTAGGTGGCGGTGGACCGGTCGGGTATCGCGTTGGGCGCGGTCCCGGCGGCGGTGGTGATGCCGTGCACCCGCCACTGCGGGGGCAGTTGCTGGCGCAGCAGGCCCAGGGCGACCTGGGCGACGGTCAGCGCGTCGGCGGCGTTGCGGCCCTCGTGCGGATTGAGGCTCGGGTGCGCGGCGCGGCCGGTGTAGGTGACGTCGAGGGTGCCGAGCGCGAAGGAGCGGAAGTCGGCCATCTCGAAGGGGCAGGGGTGCACCATCATCGCGGCGTCGACCCCGTCGAACGCCCCGGCGTCCAGCAGCAGTGCCTTGCCCGCCCCGCGCTCCTCGGCGGGCGTTCCGATGACCCGTACGGTCAGGCCGAGTTCGTCCGCGTGGGGGGCGAGGCCGAGGGCCGCGCCGATTCCGGCGGCGGCGATCAGATTGTGCCCGCAGGCGTGACCGAGGCCGGGCAGGGCGTCGTACTCGCAGGCGATGGCCACGGTGACGGGCCCGGAGCCGATCGTGGCGCGGAACGCCGTGTCCAGACCGTGGGCGGGGGCGGTGACCTCGAAACCGTGCGCGGCGAGGAGTTCGGAGCAGAGCGCGGCGGCCTTGTGCTCCTCGAAGGCGGTCTCGGGCTCGGCGTGCAGGCGCCGGCTCAGGTCGAGCAGGGCCGGGGCGTGGCCGCCGACCGTCTCCCGCACGGCGGTCCTGAGGGCGCGCATCCGCTCGTCGGCCACCGTGTCGGCCACCTCCTCGGCCCGGGTCTCGGGGCGGGGGGCTGCGGGGACGGTCATGGACTCTCCTTGCGTTCCTGACCGCTCCGGGGGCGGTCGCCTGCACTGTCGGAAATAGGTTAACTTAGCCTTACCTAAGTGTGCGCCGAGTGCCCGTTGGCCCGGTGTCCGTTGTCCTTCAGGGGAGTCGTCACACCCATGCATGAGCGTCCGAACCGCCCGACCAGCTCTTCGGCAGCACACTCCGGCAGCGCACCGTCCCCCGGACTCCCGCTCCTGACCGCCCAGTCGGGCATCTACTACGCGCACCAGCTCGCCCCTCTGGGCACCGAGCTGAACACGGCGGACTGTGTGGAGATCGACGGGCCGCTGGACGCGGATCTGTTCGTGGCGGCGCTGAGACGGACCGTGGGCGAGGCCGAGACCCTCGCCCTGCGGGTGTCGGAGGCGGACGGCGTGCCGGTGCAGCGAGTCGTGCCCGCCGCCGAACCCGTGGTGCAGCGGCTGGAGCTGACGGAGGACCGGGCCGAGGCGTGGATGCGGGAGGATCTGGCCCGGCCGGTGGACCTCGCCGCCGACGGCGGGCTGATGACGCAGGCGCTGATCCGGGTCGGCGAGAACCGCCACCGGTGGTACCGCCGTGTCCACCACATAGCCGTCGACGCCTACGCCCTCTCCCTCATCGGTGAGCGGGTCGCCGAGGTCTACCGTGCGCTGGTCGCCGGACAGCCGCTGCCCGAGGGCCGGTTCGCCCCGCTGAGCGAGCTGACCGGCGAGGAGGCGGCGTATCTGGCAGGTGAGGAGTACGCGGCGGACCGGGCCTTCTGGTCCGCGCGCATGGCGGGCTCCTCCGTCACCGCGCCCCACCGCGCACCCGATCGCGCGAAGACGCCCGACGGCGGCCTCCTCCACCGGACCACCGGCCTCCCGGCCGACGCCCTGGACCGGCTGACCGGGGCGGCGCGTGCGGCGAAGGCGACCTGGGCCGAGCTGGTGGTGGCCGCGACCGCCGGTCATCTGCACCGGCTCACCGGCTCCGAGGACATCGTGCTGGGCCTGCCGCTGACCAACCGGCGCGGGCCCGCGGCCCTGCGGACCCCCGCCATGACCGTGAACGTGCTGCCGCTGCGGATCGCCGTACGCCCGGCGGACACCGGGGCCGAACTGCTGCGCCGGGTGGTGCTGGAGATCCGCGCGGTCCGTCGCCACCAGCGCTATCCGCAGGCCGATCTGCGCCGCGATCTGGCCCTGGAGTCGGCCGACACCCCGCTGACCGGTCCCATGGTCAACGTCAAGCCGTTCGACGACGCCCTGGACCTCGCCGGGGCCACCGGCACCGTGCGCAATCTCGCGGCCGGCCCCGTGGAAGGGCTCGCGGTCGGCGCGGCGCCCGGTCCGGACGGGGGCCTGCGGCTCACCCTGGACGCCAACCCCGCCGCGTACGGAGCCAGCGACCTCGCCGACCACGAGGACACCTGGCTGCGCTATCTGGACGGCCTGACCGAGCTGCTGCTGACCGACCCGGAGCGGCCGATCGGCACTCTGGACCTGCTCACCGGCGACCAGCTGCGCAAGGCCACCTCCGGCCGCGCCGAGCCCGCCGCCGCACTCCCCCTCCCCCGGTCGTTCACCGCTCAGGCGGCCCGGACACCCGAGGCCGTCGCCGTGCGCTCCACGGTGGCGGGCACGTTCCGCGGGACGGCGGGAACAGCACGGACAGCAGGCACAGCAGGCACAGCAGGCACGGCAGGGGCGGCAGAAGCAGGGACGGACGCGGGCGCAGGCGCACCGGAAGCCGCCGCCGCGTCCGGGGCCCGGCTCACCTTCGCCGAACTGGACGCCGCGTCCGACCGTCTGGCCCACCTGCTGACCCGCCTCGGTGCGGACAGCGCGGACCGCACGGTCGGTGCGGGCGGCACGGTGGCGCTGGCGCTGCCCCGGACCGCCGACATGGTCGTCGCCCTGCTGGCCGTGCTCAAGGCGGGCCGGGTCTGCCAGCCGCTGGACCTCGGCCACCCCGCCGCCCGGACCCTGGCCGTCCTGGAGGACGCGCGGCCGCTCTGTGTGATCGGCACGGCCGCGACGCTCGCCGCGCTGCCCGAGCACGGGCTGCCGACCGTCGCGCTCGACGCCCCGGCCACGGCCGACGCCCTCGCCGCCTGCCCCGACGGGCCGCTGCCCACCGAGCCCGCGCTCGCGGACCCCGCCTATCTCATCCACACCTCCGGTTCCACGGGCCGCCCCAAGGGCGTCCTCGTCAGCCACGCCTCGCTCGCCAACCTCTGTGCCGGGCACGGCACGGACCACATCGCCCCGGCCGTCGCCCGGACCGGTCGGGAACGCCTGCGGGTCGCGCACAGCGCCTCGTTCGCCTTCGACGCGTCCTGGGACCCGCTGCTGTGGATGGTCCACGGGCACGAGCTGCATCTGCTGGACGACGCCGCCTACCGCGACCCCGCGGCGCTCACCGCGTACGTCGGCACGCATCTGGTCGACTATCTCGATGTCACCCCCTCCTACGCCGAAGCGCTCATCGCCGAAGGCCTGCTGGACGAGGGCCGGCACCACCCGGCCCATCTGGTGGTCGGCGGCGAGACCGTGCCGCCGGCCCTGTGGGCGCGGCTGACCGAGGCCGGGGCCGTGCACCCGGTCAACCTCTACGGGCCGACCGAGACGACCGTCGACGCCTACTACTGGGTGCCCGGCAGCTCCGCCGCCCGGCCCGACGGCCGTCCCGTGCGCGGCTCCCGGGTCTATGTCCTGGACTCCTCCCTGCGTCCGGTGCCCGCCGGTGTGACGGGTGAGCTGTATGTCGCCGGGGCCTGCCTGGCCCTCGGCTATCTGGGCCGCCCGGACCTGACGGCCGAGCGGTTCGTCGCGGACCCGTTCGGTGCGGCGAACGGCGACGCCGGAGGCCGGATGTACCGCACCGGGGACCTGGTGCGCCGCCGCGAGGACCACACCCTGGAGTTCCTCGGGCGCAGCGACGACCAGGTGAAGATCCGCGGCTTCCGGATCGAACTGGGCGAGATCCAGGCCCGGCTGGCCGCCCATCCGCGGGTCGCGGCGGCCGCGGTCATCGCCCGGGACACCGGTCACGGCAAGCGGCTGCTGGCCTACGCGGTCCCGGTGCGGACGGGCGGCGACGCACCTGCCGACGACACCACGCCGCCCACCCCCGCCGAGCTCCGCGACCATCTGGCCGGGGCCCTGCCCGAGCACATGGTCCCCGCGACCGTGACGCTCCTGGACGCGCTGCCCCGTACCGCCAACGACAAGCTCGACCACCGCGCCCTGCCCGACCCCGAACCGCTCCCGCTCGCCCCGGGCGGCCCGGACAGCGCCGTCGGCGGGCCGCACACCGAGATCGTGCGCGGGCTCTTCGCCGACGTGCTCGGTATCGCCGAACCCCCGGCCGCCGACGCGGGCTTCCTCGACCTCGGCGGGCACTCGCTGCTCGCCGCCCGGCTGGCCGCCCGGATCCGGGAGCACTTCGGCGTGCCGATGAGCATCGCCGACGTCTTCCGCAACCCCACGTCCGGCGCCCTGGCCGCACTGGTCCGCACCCGAAGCGGCGCGACCACCGCGTCCGTCCCGCTCTCCCCCGTACCGCGCACCGGTCCCCTCCCCCTGTCACCGGCCCAGCAGCGGCTGTGGTTCCTCCACCGTCTCGAAGGCCCCAGCCCCACCTACAACATCCCGCTCGTCCTGAGCGTCAACGGCCCGCTCGACCGCGACGCGCTCCAGCTCGCCCTGTACGACCTGGCGGAGCGTCACGAGACACTACGAACGGTATATCCGCCCACTGACAACGCCTCCGAAGGCGCGGTCGGCACCGGCGCCGGTGCTCCGGACGACACCCCCCACCAGCGGATCCTCGCCCCCGACGACCCGGCGGGCCGCCCGGTGCTGCGGCTCGCGGAGCCGGGCAGCGATCTCACCGAGGCGGTGCGTCACTGCTTCGACCTCGCCACCGAACCCCCGCTGCGCACGGTCCTGTTCAGCGAGTCGCCCGACCACCACACCCTGCTCCTCCTGCTGCACCACATCGCGGGCGACGGGGCCTCCACCACTCCCCTGGCCCAGGATCTGGCCGTCGCCTACGCGGCCCGCGCCGAGGGCCGCGTACCGGAGTTCGCGCCGCTGAGCGGCCAGTACGTGGACCACGCCGCCCGGCTCCAGCAGCTGCTGGGCACCCCGGCGGAACCGACCGCGCTCGCCGAGGCCCAGCTCGCCCACTGGCGCGAGGCGCTGGCCGGGCTGCCGGACCAGCTGGAGCTGCCCACCGACCGGCCTCGGCCGCCGGTCGCCACGTCGGCGGGCGACACCGTGCCCTTCACCGTGGACGCCGCCGCGCACGAGGCGCTGCGCCGGCTCGCCCGGGCGCACGGGGCGACCGTGTTCATGACCGTGCAGGCCGGGCTCGCCGCGCTGCTGACCCGGCACGGCTGCGGCACCGACATCCCGCTCGGCACCCCCGTGGCAGGCCGCGACGACGACGCCACGGCCGGGCTCGTCGGCTTCTTCACCAACACCGTCGTGCTGCGCACCGACACCTCCGGCGACCCGGCCTTCGGCGAGCTGCTGGACCGGGTGCGGGCCACGACGCTGGCGGCGTACGAGCACGACGCGCTGCCCTTCGACCACCTGGTCGAGGCGCTGAACCCGGCGCGTTCACTGGCCCGGCACCCCCTGTTCCAGACGATGCTGGCCTGGCAGTCGATCGCGGACGGGCCCGTCTCCCTCGGTCCGGACACCACCGCGCGGCTGACCGCCGTGCCGTCCGGCACCGCGAAGTTCGACCTGACCCTCAACGCGGGCGAGCTGCCCGGCGGCGGGATCGGGGGCTTCCTGGAGTTCCGTACCGACCTCTTCGACCGGTCGACCGCCCAGGCCCTCGCGGACCGGCTGTCCCGGCTGCTCACCGCGGCGGCCGAGCACCCCGAGACGCCGGTCGGTCTGCTTCCGGTGCTCGGCGACGACGAGGTCCACCGCGCCCTGGTCGCGGCCAACGGCGTCAACGACGACCGGCCGGTGCCGCTCACCCTCGCCGAGGTCTACGCTGTCGCGGCGCGCCGGCACCCGGAGCGGACGGCGGTGAGCTGCGAGGGCGTGTCGCTGACGTACGCCGAACTGTCCTCCCGGGCCCAGTCGCTGGCCCGGCTGCTGGCGGCCCGGCAGATCGGTCCCGGCTCCATCGTGGCGCTCGCGCTGCCGCGCTCCACGGATCTGGTCGCCGGGCTGCTCGCGGTGTCGCTGGCGGGCGCCGCGTACCTGCCGATGGACCCGGACTATCCGGCGGACCGGCTCGCGTACATGCTGGACGACGCCCGTCCGGCCGCGCTGATCACCGACGCGGCGACGGCGGAGCGGCTGCCCGCGCACGAGCTGCCGCTGATCACCGTGGACGAGGCGGCCGGGTTCCCGGACGGGCCGCTCGACCAGGCGGACCGCACCCGGCCGCTGAGCCCGCAGGACCCGGCGTACGTCATCTACACCTCGGGTTCCACCGGCCGCCCGAAGGGGGTCGTGGTCACCCAGCACAACGTGACGCGGCTGCTGACGGCGACCGAGCACTGGTTCTCGTTCGGGCCGGACGACGTGTGGACCCTGTTCCACTCCTACGCGTTCGACTTCTCGGTGTGGGAGCTGTGGGGCGCGCTGCTGTACGGCGGGCGGGTCGTCGTCGTCCCGTACGCGACCAGCCGTGACCCGCACGCCTTCCTGCGGCTGCTGGCCGACGAGCGGGTGACCGTCCTCAACCAGACGCCGTCCGCCTTCTACCAGCTGGCGGCCGCCGACCGGGAGGCCCCCGGGCACGAACTGGCGCTGCGGTACGTGGTGTTCGGCGGTGAGGCGCTGGAGCTGGGGCGGTTGGCGGACTGGTACACACGCCACCACGAGAACGCTCCGACGCTGGTCAACATGTACGGCATCACGGAGACCACGGTCCATGTCTCCTACCTGGCGCTGGACCGGGCGACGGCCGCCTCCGCGATCTCCAGCACCATCGGGGTGAACATCCCCGACCTGCGGGTCTACGTCCTGGACGGGCGGCTGCAGCCGGTGCCGCCCGGGGTGACCGGTGAGATGTACGTGGCCGGCGAGGGGGTGGCGCTCGGTTATCTGGGCCGCCCGGACCTGACGGCGGGGCGCTTCGTCGCCGATCCGTTCGCGCATCTCTTCGGGGAGAGCGGGCGGCGGATGTACCGTTCGGGCGACCTGGCCCGGCGGCGCGCGGACGGCACGCTGGAGTACTTCGGCCGGGGTGACCAGCAGGTCAAGATCCGCGGGTTCCGGATCGAACTGGGCGAGATCGAGGCGGTGTTGGCCGACCACCCGGAGGTCTCCGATGTGGCGGTCGTGGTCCGCGAGGACACGCCGGGCGACAAGCGGCTGGTCGGGTACGTCGTTCCCGCGCCCGGCACGGAGCCAGTCCCGGCGGCGCTGCGCGAGCACGGAGCCGCCACGCTGCCGGTGCACATGGTGCCCTCGGCCGTGGTGGTGCTGGAGCGGCTGCCGCTGACCGGCAACGGCAAGCTGGACCGCAAGGCGCTGCCCGCGCCGGGCGTCCCGGTGAACGCCGGTGGGCGCGCGCCGCGCACGGTCCGCGAGGAGCAGCTCTGCTCGGTCTTCGCCGAGGTGCTGGGGCTGCCGTCGGTCGGGGTGGAGGACAACTTCTTCGACCTGGGCGGCCATTCGCTCCTCGCCGTGCGCCTCGCCGGGCGGATCAGGTCCGCGTTCGGCATCGAGGTGTCGATCGGCACCGTCTTCCAGGCTCCGACGCCCGCCGCGCTGGACACGGCCCTGGACGTCTCGCGCGAGGAGGACCCGCTGGATGTGCTGCTGCCGCTGCGGCCCGCCCGCCCGGGCGACCGCGCCCCGGTCCACTGTGTGCACCCGGCGGGCGGTCTGAGCTGGTGCTACGCCGGCCTGATCCGTCATCTTCCGGCCGATGTGCCGATCTACGGGCTCCAGGCCCAGGGCGTCGGCGGGGCGACGGCGGACGAGCCGCTGCCCACCACGCTGGAGGAGCTGGCCGCGCACTACGCCTCCCGCATCCGCGAGGTCCAGCCCGAGGGCCCGTACCGGCTGCTCGGCTGGTCGACCGGCGGCATCATCGCGCACGCGATCGCGGCGGTCCTCCAGGAAGCGGGCCAGGAGGTGGAGTTGCTGGCGATCCTGGACGCGTACCCCGCCGAGGGCTTCCGTGAGCTGCCGGTGCCCGACCGGGCCGAGGCGCTCGAATCGCTGCTCACCATGGGCGGTTACGGCCCCGAGAGCCTCGGGGACAAGGAGCTGAACACGGCGAACGTGGTCGAGGTGCTGCGCCGCGAGGGCTCCCCGCTGGCCACGCTCTCCGCCGCGAAGATCGAGGCGCTCGGCGAGGTGTACCTGAACACCAACGACCTCGTCCGCGCCTACGACCACCGGGTGTTCCGGGGCGATGTGCTGTTCTTCCGGGCCACGGTGGACACCATCGACGACACCCTGACGCCGGAGACCTGGACCGATTACGTGAGCGGGCGCATCGACAACACGAACGTCGCCTGTTCCCACAAGGACATGACCCTGCCCGAGCCGATCGCGCACATCGCGCGCGTGGTCGCCGACCGACTGACCGAGCTGGAGAAGTGACACCGATGAGCGACGCATCCGCCAACCCCTTCGACGCGGACGGGGAGTTCCTCGTCCTGACCAACGCGGAGGGTCAGCACTCGCTGTGGCCGCTGTTCGCGGCGGTGCCGGAGGGCTGGTCGACGGCTCACGGTCCGTGCGCCCGGCAGGACGCGCTGGACTGGATCTCCGCACACTGGGCCGGTCCCCTCCCCGTCGCCGCCCGGTGAGCGGGCTGCTGATCCGGCCCCGGATACGCCCCCGGGTCGCGGTCGTCCTCGTCTACACGGCCGCGATGTGCATGAACGGCCTGGACTCGACGATCGTGAACCCGGCGCTCTACACGATCGCGGGCGACTTCGGGCGTCCGCTGTCGGCGGCGAACACCGTGGAGACGGCCTTCCTGGTCGCGCTCGCGGTGGGGCTGCCGGTGGCGGGGTGGCTGGGCGACCGGTTCGGGACGAAGCGGGTGTTCCTCGGCGCGCTGACCGCGTTCACGATCGCCTCGGCGGTCTGCGGGCTGGCCCCGGACCTCACCACACTGGTGGTCGCCCGGGCCGTACAGGGCCTGGCGGGCGGGTTGTTGACGCCGGTCGGGATGACGCTGCTGTTCCGGGCGTTCCCGCCGCACGAGCGGATGAAGCTGGCCAAGGTGCTGATCGTGCCGACGGCGCTGATGCCCGCGCTGGGTCCGCCGCTGGGCGGACTGCTCACCGAACACCTCTCCTGGCACTGGCTGTTCTTCGTGAACGTGCCGATCGGCGCGGCGGCGGTGCTGCTGGGCGTGTTCGGTCTGCGCGAGCATGTCGAGGGCCCGGAGGGGAAGTTCGACACGGTCGGCTTCTGGCTGGCCACTCCGGCGCTGGGGCTGCTGACGTACGCGCTCGGTTTCGGCCCCTCGCAGGGCTGGACGCGGCCCGCCGTCGCCGTGAGCGCGGCGCTGGGTTCCGTCCTGCTGGTGGCGGCCGTTCTGCACCAGGTGCGGGCGAAGGCGCCGTTGCTGAAGCTGCGGCTGTTCGCCGACCGGGTGTACGGGTCGGCCTCGGCGCTGGCCGGGGTGACCGCGGCCGGGCTGATGGGCGTGCTGTTCGTCTTCCCGCTGCTCTACCAGGCGAGCCTGGGGGCTTCGGCGCTGGACGCCGGGCTGAGCGTGTTCCCGGAGGCGGTCGGGCTGATGCTGGCCTCGCAGGTGGTGGACCGGCTGCTGCCGCGGCTCGGCCCCCGGCTGCTGACCGTGCCGGCGCTGCTGGTCGCGGCGGCGGTCTTCGGGGCGCTCGCGGTGCCCGGGGTGGCGGAGAACGCGTGGAGTGTGCGCGGGCTGATGTTCCTGATCGGTCTGGTGCTGGGGACGGCGGTGCTGACCGTGCAGATCTCCGGATTCGAGTCGATCGCGCCGCCCGACATGGGCCAGGCGATGGGCCTGTTCCAGATCGTCCGCACGCTGGGCGGCGCGCTCGGCATCGCCGCCTGCGCGGCGGTGATCGGTGGCGGTCACGTGACAGAGGCCTCCGCCGACCCGGGCCCGTACCGTACGGCGGTCTGGGTGACGGCGGGGCTCGTCGCGGTGGGCGCGCTGATCGCGCTGCGGCTGCCGCGCGAGGCCCCGCAGCCGCCGCCGTTCGATGACGAGGACGGCCCTGAGGCGCCCGATGAGGACCTGGCGGCGGAGGGGACTCCGGCCGTCAAGGGCTGAGCGAGCACACAAGAAGAGAGGGGCGGGGCGGTATCCGGAGGGGGGATGCCGCCCCGCCCCCTTGTCGTGGTCGGGGCGCGGGGTTACGGAGGAGGATCAGCCCTCGCCGAGCAGCGCCGCCAGGCCGTCCGCCAGGCCGCCGCGCCAGCAGGCGTAGTCGTGACCTCCGTTGAACTCGCGGTAGCGCACGTCGTATCCACGGGCGCGCAGCACATTGCGGAATCTGCGGTTCTCCCGGAGCAGCATCCACTCCTGGAGGCCGACCTCCAGATGCACGGTCACCCGCCTGCGCTCCGCCCACGCGTACTGCCCGGTGAGCCATTCGCTGCCGCGCTCGTCGTCGGGCCACCAGAAGGAGCCGGACTGGGAGAGCGCGAGGCCGAAGCGGTCGGGCCGCCGGAACGCGGCGAACGCCGCGGTGAGGCCGCCCGCGCTCTGCCCGGCGACGACGGTGCGTGCGGCGTCGGCACCGGCCGCGTACTCCCGTCCGGCCCAGGGCAGCAGGGTGTCGGCGAGCCAGTCGACGAACGGGCCGCTGCACGCGAGGTCCTGCATGCGCCGGCCCATGGTGTCGACCAGGACCGCCACGGTGGGCGGCAGCTCCCCGTCGGCGTACAGGTTGTCGAGGGTGTCTCCGACGCCGAGGACCGGCCCCCACATCTCGCCGTCGAGGAGCACGGCGAGCGCGTACGGGCCGCCGTCCGGGCGGTGGCCGGGCGGCAGGTGGACGGTGATCCGGCGGCCGTCGACCTCGGCGTCGAGCGTGCGGCCCCGGGCCACGTCGTCGCGACGCCGGATGCGTGACTGCGGTGGGGCTTCGGGGAGTTCGAGCACGGAGGCGGGATTGCGGCCGTCCCGGGAGGGCAGCGGGGCGCGGTCGTTGAGCGGGTCGGGTTCGGCGTGGTCGAGGACCCGGAGCCAGGAGGCCCGGTCGGCACGCAGGGCGTCCTCGCGGGTGCCGTCGGTGGCGTGGAACTGGTACGAGGCGCGGTGGTCGGCGCGCAGCCGGTGGCTGATCGCCCAGACGCCGGTGCCCTCGATCCGTTCCATCAGGTGCGGGGCGAGGTCGCCCGCGTGGCGGTCCTTGTCGGTGACCGTGTGGACGAGGGCCAGGACATGGGTGGCGGGGCGCGCGGGGTCCTCACGGCGGACGAAGGTGACGAGCCGGTGGTCCGGGTCGCCCTCGGGGTCGGGTTCGACGAGCGGGGTGCCGGTGGCGGCCGCGTACCGCCAGAACGCCTCCTCGGCGTCGGGCTTGTCGGCACGGACGTCCGCGCGGAGCGTGCGCAGCAGAGGGCTTCGTACGGCGGTCGTCTCGGATCCGGTCGGTCCCTCGGGTACGGGAGTGGCCGGGGGGTTCCCGCGCGGCGGGTAGGCCGACGGCTGGGTCATGGGTCTCTCGCTGTTCTCTACGGGGGGTGGCGGTCCGCTACACGCGGGTGGCCGCGGAGCGGCCGAGCAGCACCCAGAGCAGGAAGGGGCCGCCGAGGACGGTGGTGACGATGCCGACGGGGAGTTCGACGCCGTCGAACGCGATGCGGCCGAGGGTGTCGGCGACGACGACGAGGACGGCTCCGGTGAGCATCGAGCCGACGAGCGGGACGCGCAGCGGCCCGGCGAGCCGGGAGGCGATGACGGGGGCGGCGAGCGCCACGAAGCCGACCGGGCCGCAGATGCCGACCGCGAGCCCGGCGAGGCCGACGGCCAGCAGCAGGGCGAGGGTGCGGACCCGGCCGGGGGCCGAGCCGAGCGAGGAGGCGGTGGCGTCGTCGAAGCGCAGGACGGCCAGGTGGCGGGCGACGGCGAGGCCGATGGGGACGAGCACCGCGAGGCCGATGAGGACGGGTACGGCGACGGAGTAGCTGCGTCCGTTGAGGCTGCCCGAGGTCCATACGTACAGCGAGCTCGCGGAGGAGAGGGAGCGGCGGGAGAGGACGACCTGGGTGATCGCGGAGGCCAGGGCGGACATGGCGAGGCCGACGACCAGGACACGGTAGCCGCGTTGGCCGAGACCGCCGGAGACGGTGGTGACGACGATGACGGCGACCAGGGCGCCGATCGGCCCGGCCCACCAGGCGCCGAACGTTCCGGAGGCGCTGAGAGTGACGGAGAGCAGGACGGCGGCGGTGGCCCCGTCGTTGACGCCGAGGAGTTCGGGGGTGGCGAGGCGGTTGCGGGCCAGGGTCTGGGTGAGGCAGCCCGCGAGGCCGAGGGCCGCGCCGGCGGTGAGTCCGGCGACGATGCGGCCGAGGCGGAACTTCTGGACGAGCAGCACGTCGAAGCGGTCGCCCTGGCCGAGCACCGCGCGGAAGGTGCGGCCGACGCCCATGTCGCTCTGGCCCGCGTACGCGGAGAGGACGACGGCTAGCAGGAGGGCTCCGGCGAGGGCGACGGCGGCGAGGGCGGCGCGCCGGGTGACGAGGAGCGAGAGCGGTCCGCGGCGCAGGACGAGGGTGTCGGCCGGGCGGACCCGCAGGGTCTTCGGGGTGCGGCGGGCGGGGCGGGGCAGGGTGATCCGGAAGCGGCGGGGGCGGTCGGGGGCGCGTTCCTCGGTGGCGGGTTCCGTCATGCCCATCGAGGCCAGCTGCTTGGAGCGGACGATGGCGATGAGGACGGGGGCGCCGATGAGGGCGACGATGACGGAGACGGGTGCCTCGAAGGGCCGGGAGACCACCCGGGCGGCGATGTCGGAGACCGTCAGGACGCAGGCGCCGATGAGCCCGGCGAGCAGGATGCGGGCCGCGAGCCGGGTGCCGGCGAGCGCGCGGGCGAGGAAGCCGGCGAGCAGGCCGAGGAAGGAGATGGGCCCGGCGAGCGCGACGGCGGCGGCGGTCAGGAGGGTGACGCCGACGGCGACGACCGTACGGATGACGGGGGGCCGGTGGCCGAGGCTGCGGGCCAGGTCGTCGCCGAGCGCCAGGGCGGAGAGCGGGCGGGCGACGAGGAGGGCGACGAGGAAGCCGATGGCGAGGACGGGGGCGAGGCGGCCGAGTTCGCCGAAGCCCTCGACTCCGGCGAGGGAGCCGAGGACCCAGAAGCGGAATCTGTCGTAGGTCTCGGCTGAGTTGACGACGATGACGCTGGTGAGTCCGCCGAAGGTCGCGCCGAGCGCCGCGCCCGCGAGGACGAGGCGCATGGGAGAGCCGCCGCCGCGTCTGCCGGATATGAGGAGGACGAGGCCGCTGGCGACCACCGCGCCGACGAAGGCGCAGACGAGGTAGGCGTAACCGGAATCGAAGCCGAGGAGCGCGATGCCCGCGACGACGCCGAGCGAGGCGCCCGCGTTGACGCCGAGCAGTCCGGTCTCGGCCAGCGGGTTGCGGGTGACCGCCTGGAGCAGACAGCCGGCGACGCCGAGGGCGGCCCCGACGAGCAGGGCGGTGAGGGTGCGCGGCAGCCGCAGGTCGCCGACGACGAGGGAGAGCCGGGCGTTGTCGCGTGCGCCGTCGCGGCCGATGAGGTAGTCCAGGACGCCGCCCGCTCCGACCTCACCCGCGCCGATCGAGAGGGAGAGAGCCGTCAACAGCAGGACGGCGAGGGCCAGTCCGGCGACGGCGATCACGACGGTCCGCCGTCGCGGGTCGGCGGTGGAGCGGGACGCGTCGGGTGCGTCCGGGGCGGCGGGCCCGTCGGGGGCCGGTCGGGGGTCGGAGGGCTGTCCGGTTCCCGACGTTGTTCCCTTTTCGGTTCCCGGGAACGCTTCCTCGTGCCCGGCGGACGGGGCCTTCGTCCGGTGGTCGGCTTCGCCCCCGTCCAACTGCACGGTCGAGGAGTCATGTTCGGGAGCCGAGGCCGTGGTCCCCGTGCGCGGCGTTTGCATAAGGTGAGGCTAGCCTAAGTAGCTATCGGCGACTCGACCCCCTTCTGGGTGGTCGAATGAATTTAGGTTACCCTTACCTAACAACGGAGGAGGTTGCTCATGCCTGAGCACATACCGGGCAGAAGCGGCGAGTTCATCGGCCGCACTGTTCTGGTCACCGGTGCCGCACAAGGCATCGGCGCGGCAGTCGCCGACCTGCTCGCCACCCTCGGCGCCCGTGTGGCCGCCACCGATCGCGCCCTGCCCGGCATCGAGGCGCAGGCCGCCGAGTGGACCCGGACGCAGGAGAAACTGCCCGATGGCGAGCGTTCGGCAGGCAGCCTGGACCCGTATGTGATGGACGTCACCGACCGTGGCTCGGTGGAGAGCACCGTGGCCCGCGTGGAGCGCCAACTGGGCCCGGTCGACGTCCTGGTGAATGTCGCGGGCATCCTGCGCACCGGTCCGGCGGCCGTGCTCTCCGCACAGGACTGGGCGGACACCTTCGCGGTGAACACCACCGGCGTCTTCCACGTCTCCCAGGCGGTCGCCCCGCTCATGGCGGCCCGGGGATCCGGCGCGGTCGTCACCGTCGGGTCCAACGCCGCCGGAATCCCCCGCACCGGCATGGCCGCCTACGCCGCTTCCAAGGCGGCCGCCGCCATGTTCACCAAGTGTCTGGGCCTCGAACTGGCCGGCAGCGGCGTCCGCTGCAACGTCGTCGCACCCGGCTCCACCGACACGCCGATGCAACGCGCGCTGTGGACCGATCCGGGCGCCGAACAGCGCGTCATCGACGGCGACCCCTCGACGTACCGGACCGGCATTCCGCTGGGCCGGATCGCCGACCCCCGGGACATCGCGGAGACGGTGGCGTTCCTCGCCTCGGACCGCGCCCGCCACATCACCATGCAGGAGCTGTACGTCGACGGCGGCGCGACCCTGCGCTGACCGCACGCCCGTCTCCTCCCTCTTCTTCTCCCGCCTCCTTCGCCTTCCTTCACCCTCCCATCCAGCCCCCCGCACCCGCTGACGGGACCATCGAGAATGGAGTTCCCGTGTCGACGGCATCCCAGGTCGCCACGCACACCGCCCCGGCCGATCCGGCCCACCCGGCCGTAGGAGCGGCCACATCACTGCTGGACGCCTACACACCGGGCGACCACTTTCTCGCCACTCCCGGACGCACGCTGCTCGCACGGGGCCCGGGACGCCATGTCCCGCACGACGAGAGACCGTTGACCGCACGGGTGGACGCCACGCTCGCCGCGGCGGTCGCCGCCGGGCAGGAATCGCCGGTGGTCATCGGCGCCATCCCCTTCGACCACACCGCCCCGGCCGCCCTCAGGGTCCCGGAGTCCGTGCGCACCGCGCCGCCGCTCGCCTCCGACCCGCTCATCGCGCTGCCCGCGAGCGCGCCCGCCGCCGGGGCCTGGGAGATGCGCCAGGTGCCCGAGCCGGAGATCTACGGCAAGGGCGTCGCCTCCGCCGTGGAGCGCATGTGGCGCGGCGAGTTCAGCAAGGTCGTCCTGGCCCGCACCCTCGAACTCACCTCAGGCGACCCGCTCGACCTGCCCGCGATGCTCCAGCGCCTCGCCCGCCGCGACCCCTCGGGCTACACCTTCGCGCTGCCGACCGGCCCCGACCGCACCCTGATCGGCGCCAGCCCCGAACTCCTCGTCTCCCGCCACGGCGAGCAGGTCGTCGCCAACCCGCTCGCCGGGTCGACCCCGCGCAGCGCCGACCTCGCCGAGGACGTACGCCGGGCGGCGACGCTGCTGGAGTCCGTCAAGGACCTGCACGAGCACGCCGTCGTCGTGGACGCCGTCCACCAGGCGCTCGCACCGCACTGCACGAGGATGACCGTCCCGGCCCGCCCGACGCTCATCCGCACCGCCACCATGTGGCACCTGTCCACCACGGTCACCGGCACCCTCACCTCCCCCGACGCCTCGGCGCTGGAGCTGGCCATGGCGCTGCACCCGACGCCCGCCGTGTGCGGGACGCCGACGCGGACGGCCCGTCAGATCATCGCCGAGACGGAGCCGTTCGACCGCGGCTTCTTCACCGGCGTAGTCGGCTGGGGCAACGCCGAGGGCGACGGCGAATGGGTCGTCACGATCCGCTGCGCCGAGGCCGAGGAGCGCACGCTGCGCCTGTACGCCGGAGCGGGCGTCGTCGCCGCCTCCGAGCCCGAGGCGGAGACCGCCGAGACCGCGGCCAAGTTCCGCACCTTCCTGAGCGCCGTGGGAGCCGAACTGTGAGTACGGACGCGGCGGCGCCCACCTGGCCCGCCGAATTCGCGGAGAAGTACCGGGCGGCCGGCTGGTGGCGCGGCGAGACCTTCGGGGAGATGCTGCGGCAGCGCGCCGAGGCCCATCCGGACCGGGTCGCGATCGTCGACCCGGTGGCGGGCAGCCGGTGGACCTACGCCGATCTCGACCGGCGCGCCGACCGGCTGGCGGCGGGCTTCCTCGCCCGCGGCATCGTCAAGGGCGACAAGGTGGTGGTGCAACTCCCCAACATCGCCGAGTTCTTCGAGGTGATCTTCGCGCTGTTCCGGATCGGCGCGCTGCCCGTCTTCGCGCTGCCCGCGCACCGCGAGAGCGAGATCACCTACTTCTGCGAGTTCACCGAGGCGGTGGCGTACGTCATCGCGGCCGAGCACGGCGGCTACGACTACCGTGAGCTGGCGTCGAAGACCCACGCCAACGTGAGCACCCTGCGCCATGTGTTCGTGGCCCAGGGGGATCCCGGCGAGTTCGAGGCACTGTCCGAGGTCGCCGAGGAGCCGGTCGGCTACGGCGGCCCGCGCCCGGACGACCTGGCCTTCCTCCAGCTCTCCGGCGGCAGCACCGGCGTCCCGAAGCTGATCCCGCGCACCCACGACGACTACATCTACTCGCTGTGGGGCTCCAACGAGATCTGCGCGGTCGACGAGAACAGCGTCTATCTGTGCGTCCTGCCCGCTGCCCACAACTTCCCGCTCTCCTCCCCCGGTTCGCTCGGCACGCTGTACGCCGGGGGCCGTGTGGTGCTGTGCCCCCAGCCCTCGCCGGAGGTGGCGTTCCCGCTGATCGAGCGCGAGGGCGTCACCATCACCGGGCTCGTGCCGCCGCTGGCCCTGCTGTGGACGGAGGCCGCGCCGGGCACCGCGCACGACCTCGGCAGCCTGGAGGTCCTGCTGGTGGGCGGCGCCAAGTTCAGCGAGGAGGCGGCCCGCCGGGTGCGGCCCGCGCTCGGCTGCACGCTCCAGCAGGTGTTCGGCATGGCCGAGGGGCTGGTCAACTACACCCGTCTCGACGACCCGGTGGAGACGATCGTCACCACGCAGGGCCGGCCCATCTCGCCCGACGACGAGATCCTCGTCGTCGACGACGAGGACCAGGAGGTGGCCCCGGGTGAGACGGGCCACCTGCTGACCCGGGGCCCGTATACCATCCGGGGCTACTGGAACGCCCCCGAGCACAACGCCCGCTCCTTCACCGAGGACGGCTTCTACCGCACCGGTGACATCGTGCGGGTCACCGGGACCGGGCACATCGTCGTCGAGGGGCGCGCCAAGGACCAGATCAACCGGGGCGGCGAGAAGATCGCCGCCGAGGAGGTCGAGAACCACATCCTCGCCCACCCGGCCGTGCACGACGCCAATGTGGTGGCCGAGCCCGACCCGTATCTGGGCGAACGCGTCTGCGCCTACGTGATCCTGCGCTCGGGCGCGGGCCCGCTCAAGGCGGTGGCCGTCAAGCGGTTCGTCCGCGAGCGGGGCCTGGCCGCCTACAAGGTGCCGGACCGGGTCGAGTTCGTCGACGCGTTCCCGCAGACCGGCGTGGGCAAGGTCTCCAAGAAGGACCTGCGCAACGCCGCCGCCCGCACCACTGCTTCCGCCCCGTCCCACTGAACGACTCCCCGAACGGAACCCTCTCCACCATGGCTCTGCCCGCCATCGTCCCCTACCCCATGCCGGCCGCCGACGAGCTGCCCGCCAACCGGGTCGACTGGACCGTCGACCCCGCGCGTGCGGTGCTGCTCGTCCACGACCTCCAGAACTACTTCCTTTCGGCGTACGACCGCGAGGCCGCTCCCGTGCCCGAACTGCTCGCCCATGTGGCCGAGTTGAAGAAGGACGCGGCACGCCTCGGCGTACCGGTGCTCTACACCGCGCAGCCCGGCGGCCAGAGCGCCGAGGAGCGCGGCCTCCAGCAGGACTTCTGGGGCCCCGGTCTCCCGGCCGACGAGCAGCTGGCGGCCATCGCGCACGAGGTCGCGCCCGACGCGGGCGACACCGTCCTCACCAAATGGAAGTACAGCGGCTTCGTCCGCACCGATCTGCTGGAGCGCCTGCGCGAGCAGGGCCGCGACCAGATCGTCATCACCGGCGTCTACGCCCACATCGGCGTGCTGATGACCGCGTGCGATGCCTGGATGCAGGACATCCAGGCGTTCGTGGTGGCCGACGCGGTGGCGGACTTCTCGGCCGAGGACCATGCCATGGCACTGCGGTGGGCCGCGGGCAAGTGCGCCGTCGTCACCACCGCCCGGACCGTCTTCGAAGGGAAGTGACCGCCGTGGCGCTCACGCTCGAACAGCTCCGTGCCGATGTCGCCGACGTGCTCGGCGAGGACCCCGAGGAGATCCCGGTCGACGAGAACCTCGTCGACTACGGTCTCGACTCCGTCCGTCTGATGTCGCTGGCCGCCGCCTGGCGCCGCGACCACGGCATCGAGGTGGCCTTCGCCGACCTCGCCGAGAAGCCCGCGCTGGAGTCCTGGGCGCCGCTGCTGGGCGTGACCGGCTGACCCTGCGGCCTCTCCGCGACCCGTCGCGGCCACCGAGGGCGGTGGGAACCCGAGCATCGGGTTCCCACCGCCCTCGACGCATGTCCGGCGCGTAGTGGTACAGTGCGATGAGCACATGTGCATGCCCCTTCTCTTGGGGCACCGGTGCTGATTCCTCTCCACCGCTGCAGCGCCCGTCCTTTCCGACCGGCGATCAGCTTCTTCCCAGCGTTCTCGCTGTCTCTCCGGCGACCACACCCCGGGCCCACGTGCCCCCAGGGTGTGGCGTGATTCCCACCGCCTCTCCGTACGCCGGTCCCCTCATTCGCCTGTCCGCGGAAGGACCCCTCCCATGACCACCACACTCGAACGCCCCGTAGCGGGTGAGCGGCGGCCCGTCCGGGTCGCCGGCCTCCTCGACACCACCGACAACGGACACGGCATGCTCCGGGTCCACGGCGGCCACCCCTCCCCCGGCGACATCCAGGTGTCGTCCGCGCTGATCCGCCGGTACGGGCTGCGCCGGGGCGACGCCGTCGAGGGCGACTGCGACCGGCCGCGCGCTCTGTCCTCGGTCGACCGCGTGAACGGGCAAGCCCCGGAGGCGCTGCGGGGCCGTCGCCGGTTCCACGAGCTGACCCCCGTCCACCCCCGCGAGCGGCTGCGGCTGGAGACACCGCACGGCGGGCCCGCACCGCGCGTCGTCGACCTCGTCTCCCCCGTCGGCAAGGGCCAGCGCGGCCTGATCGTCGCTCCGCCCCGGACCGGAAAGACGGTGCTGCTCCAGCAGTTGGCCGCGGCCGTCGCGACCAACCACCCCGAGGCGCACCTGATGGTGGTGCTGCTCGACGAACGGCCAGAGGAGGTCACGGACATGCGCCGCTCGGTACGCGGCGAGGTGTACGCGTCGACCTTCGACCGGCCCGCCCGGGAGCACATCGCCCTGGCCGAGCTGGCCGTCGAGCGCGGCCGGCGTCTCGTCGAGGAGGGCCGGGACGTGGTGATCCTGCTGGATTCCCTCACCCGGCTGTGCCGGGCCCACAACAACGCGGCCCGCGCGGGCGGCCGGACCCTGAGCGGCGGCGTCGACGCGGCGGCGCTGACCGGGCCCAAGAAGCTGTTCGGCGCGGCCCGTTGCGCCGACGAGGGCGGTTCGCTGACCATCCTGGCGACGGCCCTCGTGGAGACCGGTTCGCGGGCCGACGAGTTCTTCTTCGAGGAGCTGAAGGGCACCGGCAACATGGAGTTGCGCCTGGACCGCTCCGCCGCCGAGGCGCGGATCTTCCCGGCCGTCGACATCGCCCGGTCCGGCACCCGGCGCGAGGAACTGCTGTTCGGTCCGGGCGAGTTGGCGGCGGTGCGGGCGCTGCGCCGCGCCCTGAACACCCGGGACGGCCAGGGCGCCCTTCAGGTGCTGCTCGACAAGGTCCGGCGCACCCCGGACAACGCGGCCTTCCTGCGCCAGGTGCAGCCCACCGTGCCGGGCGCCTGAGGAGTGCTGCCCGATGGGGGCCGGGACGCCGCGTCCCGGCCCCCATCGGCGTACGCGCCGTCGGTTCAGGCGTTGCCGAGCGCGTCGGACACCAGCGCCCGGGCCTCCTCCTGGACCCGGGCGAGGTGGCCGGGGCCCTGGAAGCTCTCCGCGTACACCTTGTAGACGTCCTCGGTGCCCGAAGGGCGGGCGGCGAACCAGGCGCTGTCGGTGCAGACCTTGAGGCCGCCGATCGGGGCGCCGTTGCCGGGGGCCTCGGTGAGGACGGCGGTGACGGGCTCTCCGGCCAGGGTGTCGGCCTTGACCTGCTGCGGGGAGAGCTTCGCCAGGACGGCCTTCTCCTCGCGGGTGGCGGGTGCGTCGATGCGGGCGTACGCCGGGTCGCCGAAGCGGTCGGTGAGGCGGGCGTAGTGCTGGGAGGGGGTGTCTCCGGTGACGGCGGTGATCTCGGAGGCGAGGAGGGCCAGCAGGATGCCGTCCTTGTCGGTGGTCCAGACCCGGCCGTCGCGGCGCAGGAAGGAGGCCCCGGCGGACTCCTCGCCGCCGAAGCCGAGGCTGCCGTCGTAGAGGCCGTCGACGAACCACTTGAAGCCGACCGGCACCTCCACCAGGGTACGGCCGAGGTCGTGGGCGACCCGGTCGATCATCGACGAGGAGACCAGGGTCTTGCCGATGCCGGTCCCGGCGGCCCAGTTGTCGCGGTGGGTGTAGAGGTAGTCGATGGCGACGGCCAGATAGTGGTTGGGGTTCATCAGACCGCCGTCGGGGGTGACGATGCCGTGCCGGTCGGCGTCGGCGTCGTTGCCGGTGGCGATGGCGTACGCGTCGCGCTGTTCGATCAGCGAGGCCATGGCGTGCGGGGAGGAGCAGTCCATCCGGATCCTGCCGTCCCAGTCCAGCGTCATGAACCGCCAGGTCGGGTCGGCGAGCGGGTTGACGACGGTGAGGTCGATCCGGTGGCGTTCGGCGATCCGGCCCCAGTACGCGACGGACGCGCCGCCGAGCGGGTCGGCGCCGATGCGGAGGCCCGCGTCCCGTACGGCGTCGAGGTCGAGGACGGAGGGCAGGTCGTCGACGTACGCGGTGAGGAAGTCGTGGCGGCGGGTGGTGTCGGCGGCCAGGGCGCGGGCGTACGGGATCCGGCGGACCTCGCCGAGCCCGGCCTCGATGAGGGCGTTCGCCCGCTCCTGGATCCAGGAGGTGGCGTCCGAGGCGGCCGGTCCTCCGTTCGGCGGGTTGTACTTGAAACCGCCGTCGGCGGGCGGGTTGTGGGACGGGGTGACCACGATGCCGTCGGCCAGGTGCTCGGTGCGCCCCTGGTTGTACGTGAGGATGGCGTGCGAGACGACGGGGGTCGGGGTGTAGCCGTCCTCGCTGTCGATGAGGGCGGTGACGCCGTTGGCGGCGAGCACCTCCAGGGCGGTGACCCGGGCGGGTTCGGAGAGCGCGTGGGTGTCCGCGCCGAGGAAGAGGGGTCCGTCGGTGCCCTGGCGGGTGCGGTAGTCGCAGATCGCCTGGGTGGTGGCGGCGATGTGGTCCTCGTTGAACGCGGCGGCGAACGCGGAGCCCCGGTGGCCCGAGGTGCCGAAGGCCACCCGCTGGGCGGGCTCGGCCGGGTCGGGATGGAGGGCGTAGTAGGCCGTCACCAGCCGGGCCACGTCGACCAGGTCTGCGGACTGCGCCGGGTGACCGGCCCGTTCGTGCACCATCGGGTCTCCTCGTACGTCTTCGTCGTCGGCCGGCCCGCGGGGAGACGGGCCCGGCGCACCGGGGAAACGATCACCCCGGTCCGTACCCGATTCTGCTCTCTCGGCCGCTCCGGTGCGCGTCCGGTTCACGCCTTCCTCGTGTCGCCGCCCGGCCGGAGCGACGCCGCGCCCCCGGTCATCGGCGGACCGGGGGCGCGGAAACCGTACGGGCAGGTGGCGCGGGAGCCGTACGGGCAGGGGCTCAACGGCCCTGGAGGGACTTCACGTTGTCGCCGAAGGTCCAGCCCTTGGAGCCGTCCCAGTTCAGGGACCAGGTCATCAGCCCCTTGAGGGAGCCGTTGTAGTGGTTCCAGGCCTGCGCGACGAGTCCGGTGGACATATGGCCGCCGCCCGCTCCGATCTGGGCGGGGAGGCCGGGGACCTGCTTGTCGTAGGGGACCTTGACGGTGGTGCCCTGGATGACCAGCCCGTTGTTCAGGCAGTCGGTCTGGGCGGTGAAGCCCGCGACGGTGCCGGCGGAGTAGGAGTCGCCGGAGCAGCCGTACATGCTGCCGTTGTAGTACTGCATGTTCAGCCACCACAGGCGGCCGTTGTCCGCGTACTTCTTGATGATCGGGAGGTACGAGCCCCAGATCGAACCGTAGACGACGCTGCCGCCGGTGACGTACGCCGTCTCGGGGGCCATGGTGAGGCCGAAGTTCGACGGCATCGCGGCGAGCACGCCGTCGATGATGCGGATGAGGTTGGCCTGCGACGGGGAGAGCTGGTTGATGTTTCCGCTGCCGACGAGTCCGGTCTCGATGTCGATGTCGATGCCGTCGAAGTTGTACTTCTTCAGGATCGGCACGATCGTCTCGACGAACCGGTCGGCCACCGCGCTGGAGCTGAGGTCGATCCCGGCCGTGGCTCCGCCGATCGACATGAGGATGGTGGCGCCTGCGGCCTTGGCCTGACACATCTCGGCGGGGGTGGCGACCTTGACGGTGCTGTCCATGCCGTCCTCCCAGAGGACGGTGCCGTCGGAGCGGATGACGGGGAAGGCGGCGTTGATGACGTTGTAGCCGTGCTGGGCGATGCGGGAGTCGGTGATCGGGATCCAGCCGAGCGGCGGGTGCACGCCGTTGGCCGCCCCGTCCCAGTTCTCCCAGTAGCCCTGGAGCACCTTGCCCGTGGGCTTCGACTTGACCGCGCAGGTCTCGTCGGCCGCGACGACGGCGCCCGCCTCGGTGGCCTTCGACGGTGCGGCTCCGACCAGCATCGGCACGACGAGCGCCGCTGCCAGGCCGAGGCCCAGCAGCCGTGAGGTACGACCCATGATCCGTACGTCCTTCCAGCCCGGGTCCGCCGCCGACGGTGCGAAAGGTTCGCCCCGCCCCGCCCAATGTCGTGACCCTGCCAAACCGTAGAATGGTCCAGACCTTCGGTCAAGAGGTCTGGACCAGACCGTCCGTCAGGGGCGGGGCCAGGAACGCCGCGACGGGGTGGGGAGCGGCACAGTCAACCGCTTCCCCATCCTGGACCGGCCGGCCCCGGGCATCGACGGCGCGACACACCCGCGCGACCTCTCCGAGGGCCAGAAGCCGGCCCTGGTCCTCGCGATCCAGCTGACGGCCGCGCCCCGGATCCTGCTGCTGGACGAGCCGACGCGCGGTCTGGACTACCGCGCCAAGACCCGGCTGATCGCCACGGTCGACGAACTCGCCGCCGAGGGGCGGTCGGTGGTGATCTTCACCCATGACGTCGAGTTCGCGGCACGGGCCGTGGACATCGCCTCCCCGGTCTTCGCCCCGCAGGTCGCGAAGATCCTGTCGCCGCTGCCATATCTGACGAAGGACCTGAAAAACCTCACGGAGCGCTCCGCCGGGGCCATCCGCATCGCACCGCGCGCCGGAGTCGTGTTCGCCATGGCGGCGTTCCTCGGCCTGGTCGCGTTCTTCTGACCCTTCGTCGTCGCGCCGGGCCGGCTGGGCGCGACGTACGCGCCGCCGCTGGTCTTCGGCGTACTGCTGGTGCTCGTGCCGTGCGTGGTGATCTCCGAGATCGCCGAGGGCGGCATCGACTCCAAGGCGCTGGCGATGCTCGGGGGGCTCCCCGCGGTGAACGCGGCGCTGCGCCCGCTCGGTGCGGGAACGGCGGGCATCGAGACGGTGTTCTTCGTCCTCGTCCTGGCGGGCCGACCGCACCATCCGATGCGTGATGATTCCCGTACAATATGACCGCCCTGCACTCCCGTTCGACCCCTGAAAAGGTTGCAGCACCGCTTGAGATGCGATAAATCGACAATAGCCGCGAGCCGCGAGCCGCGAGCCGCGCTGGGGCGGTGTGCCCGTAGCCTTTCGGGGTGGCCATGCACGCTAGCCAGCCCCTCCGCGTCCCCGTCGGCAGCGACGCCGGGCGGTGGAGCACCTTCCACGGTGAGAAGACCCTGGTCGTAGCGGCCCGTACGGTGACCTCGACCGTACGGGTCCTCGAATGTCTGCCCGCCCTTCTGCGCGGGGACGACCGGGTGACCGTGGTCTTCGCCCACGACCCCACTTCGGCCTTCAACGCCGGCGTGCTGGATCTGCTCCACGACGCGGGCTGCCTGGTCATCCCCTGGGAGCAGGTGAGCGACGCCGAGCCCGATCTGATCCTCACCGCCAGCGAGAACGTCGATGTGCCCGAGGGGCATTGCCCGGTCCTCGTGCTGCCGCACGGCATCGGCTTCCAGAAGCAGGTGCCCGACGCCCGCGCACCGGGCGACCGACTGTCGGGGGTCGTGCCGGACAGCCTGCTGGAATCCGGCAGGGCCTGGCTGGCGATCTCCCATCCGCAGCAGGAGGAGCAGCTGCTCTCCTCGTATCCGAAGGCGGCCGGGCGCACGCTGCTCGTGGGCGACCCGTGCTTCGACGAACTGCTGGTCAGCGCGGACCGGGCCGACGCCTTCCGCCGGGCGCTCGGCGTGCCCGGCCGGCACCGGCTGGTGGTGCTCAGCTCCACCTGGGGGCGCACCTCGCTGATCGGGCGGGATCCCGGGCTGGCGGCCCGGGTGCTGGCCGCGCTCCCGTACGACGAGTTCCGGGTGGCGGCGATCGTCCACCCCAACGTCTGGGCGGGACACGGTTCCTGGCAGATCCGCAATGTCCTCAAGCCCGCTCTGGACGCCGGGCTGATGCTGATTCCGCACATCCACGCGTGGCGGTCGGCGCTGGTCGCGGCGGACGTGGTCGTGGGCGACCACGGGTCGGTGACGCTGTACGGTGCGGCGCTCGGCAAACCGGTTCTGCTGGGGGCCTTCGGGAGCGAGGCCGTGCCCGGCACCGCGGTGGCCGCTCTGGGCCGGACCGCACCCCGCCTCGATGCCCACGCCGATATGCAGGGCCAGATCGTCTCCGCCCTGTCCGGGCAGCGGCCCGATCTCTTCGCCACCGTCACCGAGGGCGCCTTCCATCAGCCGGGCCGGGCGCTGCCCCGACTGCGTACCGCCCTCTACGGCCTGCTCGGCCTCCCCGAGCCGGTGTCCACCGTCCCGCCGGAGTGGTTCCTGGCCGAGCCCGTCGCGACCGGCACGAAGGCCACCGCCTGGATGGTCACCACGACCGGGCTGCCGACCGACGGACCGGACGCCATCACCGTACGCAGACAGCCCGCGGCGGTCCGGCAGGAGGCGGACGACCCGGGCGAGGACGAGACGGTCGGGCGTTTTCGTCACCTGGCCTGCGACGAGCGGGAACCGGAGCGGCGTCTGCTGGAGAGCGCCTCGGTGATCCTGTGCGGCGCGCCCGTCCGTTCCGCCGCGGCGGGTGTCCGGTGGATCGGCGCGACCCTGGACCGTCTGCCGGGCTGCCGGCTCGCGGCGGCCTCGCTGGCGGGCGGCGGGGTTCTGGTGGGTCTGCGGGACGGCCGGATCGTGGAGGCCGCCCTGACAGGGCCGACGCGGGACCCCGCACTGCCCGCGTCGGCCGTCTACGCGCTGCTGCGCGCCGCCGCTCCGCTGGACGACACCATGGTGACCGTACGGGTCGGCGCGCGGGCCGAGGATGTGGCGCTCCGGCTGCGCGCACACCGGCCGGGCGGCTCGTCCGGCTGAGCGAGCACGATTGCCCGCGTCACCGCGCCGTCGGTTCTCCTCCTGCCAGCCTCGTCCGCAGCTCCTCCGCGAGGGGGCTGCCACCGGCCTCGTAGATCTCCAGGGCACGTTCCAGATGGGCGCGTACCTGGTGGGGATCGCCCTGCGAGCTTTCCTGGATGTCGGCGAGCGCGACGAGCGCCTGCGCCACGTAGTGGGTCGCCTTCTTCTTCTCCAGGATCTCGATCGCCTCGCTCAGCGCCCGCACCGCCGCATCGGTCTCGTCGAGGCGGCCGTGAGCGATGCCGATGGCCACCTGCGCCCGCGCCGCCATCCGCGGGTCGTTGCGCGCGACGAACTCGTCGTGCGCGCCGCGCAGGGTGTGCAGGGCCTCGCGGTGGGCCTCGGCCGCGTCCTGGGCACAGCCGAGGAAGTAGGACGCTATGGCGGCGCCGCGGCCCTCGTGCGCGGCCGTGTTGAGGTCGATGGCCTTGCGGTAGGCCTCCATGGCCCGGACCGGGTCGGTGCGGTCCCAGTACCGTCCGGAGAACTCCTGGACGGAGGCACGGACGACCAGATGGTCCGACACCTCGGCGCAGGCCTCGGCGGCGTCCAGTTCGCGGCGCGCCGCCTCGTACTCGCCCAGGTCCATCAGCGGACGCGACAGCAGGCTGCGCAGTCGCGCCTCGGCGGCCGGGACCATCGCCTCGGCGGCGGCTGCCGCGCCGAGTTCGAGCGATTCCCGCCAGTCGCCGAGGTGCCGGTGGTGGAAGAACAGGACCGTGAACGCCTCGGCGAGCTGCCAGACCTCGGTGTGCAGCGTCTCCTCGCGCGCGGCGGCCCGCAGGACGCCGAGGATGTTGCGGTGTTCGGCCTCCAGCCAGGCCAGCGGCTTCGGTCCGCCCTCGGCTCCGAAGGGGTCGGGGACGTCGGCGAGCAGCCGCGTGAGATCGGCGATCCGCAGCCGGTCCAGCAGGACGGCTCGGTCGGCGAGCGCGGTCAGGGCCAGGTAGTGCAGCGTCACCCGCCCCACGAGAGCGGTCCGTTCGGCCGGCCCCTCCTCCTCCGTCGCACGTTCGCGGGCGTGCAGCCGTACGAGATCGTGGAAGCGGAAACGCCCGTCCGGCGTCTCCTCCAGCAGGCTGGCACGGGTCAGCGCGTCCAGCGCGTCCGCGGTACGTCCCGGGTCCAGGTCCGCCGCCACCGCGGCGACTCCGGCGTCGAAAGTGGCCCCCGGGTGCCAGCCCATCAGGCGGTAGAGCCTGGCGGTCTCCGGGTCGAGTTCACGGTAGGCGAGATCGAACGCGGCGGCCACGGACCGCTCCTTTCCCAGGGACATTCCTGCCAGTCGGCTTGGTTCGTCGGCGAGTTCCGCAGCGAGCGTCGCCAGGGTGAGGCGTGTCTCGGTCGCCAGCCGGGCGGCGGCCACGTGCAGGGCCACCGGCAGACCGCCGCAGAGGCGCACCACCTCGTCCGCCGCGTGCGGGTCCGCCGCGACGGTCCCGGCCCCGCAGCGGTCGGCGAGCACCTTCAGGCCGTTCTCGCGGTCGAGCGGCTCCACCGGCATCATCCGCGCGCCGTCCAGGGCGAGTTCCCCCAGTCGCGATCCACTCGCCACGAGCAGCACGCTGCCCCTGCCCTTCGGCAGGAGCGCGACCGCGTGGGAGGGGTCGGTGATGTTGTCCAGGAAGACCAGCAGTCGTTTGCCCGCCGTCCTGGTCCGCAGGAGCCTGGTGCGGTCCGCCAGCGCGGCGGGGATGTACGCGGCGTCGACCCCCAGGGACTTCAGGCAGCACCATGCGGCCTCCGAGACGTCGGCGCCCGCTGTGCCACCCCGCAGGGTCGCGAAGTCCACATAGATCTGCCCGTCGGGGAACCACTCGCTCCCCCGTTCCGCCCAGCGGGACACCAACGTGGTCTTGCCGACGCCAGGCAGCCCGTACAGCGCCCCGAAGCCGACGCTCGCGCCGTCGAGGTCGCGGCCGAACCAGCCGTCGAGCAGATTCAGCATCCGCTCCCGGTTGCGGAACCGTACGGTCAAGGGAGGGATCTCGTCGGGGGCGGCCCACTCCCCGGCAGCCGCGGCCGGCTGCACCTGGAAGGTGATGCCGCCGTGGATCGTGGCGGCCTGCACCACCGGGCCGTGGCTCGTGCCGGAGAAGTCGTTCCGCGAGTGGGCGTGCTGCGGCACGTCGCCGGAACTCGGGGTTGTCACGCGTTGCCCGGCCCCCGCCGGGACGTGGGGGTTACGCCGTCGTTGACCCACTGAGCCATGATCACCGGGGCGTTGTAGTAGCCGCCGTGGATCGTGTTGTGGTTGATCGCCACAGTGGGGCCGGCATCATGCTGGGGCGCCAGGTCGTCGAGGATGGCCCGCAGCTCCTGCTCGGCCTCGGGGTTGTCGCGCAGCGCCCGGCGGATCCTGATCCGCCACTCGGCCGCGACGTCCGCCGCGCCGTCCTCGTCGCCGTTCCGCCGTGCGGCGATCAATTCTTCGCGGGACTCCTCCAGCTCGGCGTCGATCGTCTCGTCGTCCTCGCCCCGGCCCAGGAACCGGGCCACGCGCCCGCGCACCTGCGTCCAGGCCTCGGTCGCCATCAGCCCCACGAACGTCGTCGCACCCGATGCCGCCAGTGCCGTCAACTCGGCTTCCACCGAACCCCCTCCGCCTCACCTGTCGCAGCGTACGGGCACGTGAACCGTCGCTGATGCAACCGTAGAGAGCGAACAGCGCCTTCGGAAGCGGAATCGGGTGCGCGGCGCAGAGCAGTTCCAGCCATGTCCGGCCCCCGGTGTCGGGGCGAGCGCGCCGTGGAGGAAGACCTCGGCCAGCCCGCTCCCGGTGAGGCGTGCCGGGTCGCCGGGGTGCGGGCGGGTGAACAGCAGGCCCAGGAAGAGCGCGGCGGCCTGTTCCACGGGGAGCCGGAAGGATGCGGCGTCGGGTGCCAGGAGCTCGGCGACCGCGCTCCGGATCGCGGCCATCGACTCCTCACGCCCCATGCCGCGGGCCTGTGCGCCCGCCGGCGCGTCGCGGCGGCGGTGGCCGGAGGTGTGGAGCGATCCCGCGATGGCGCCCATCCGGTCCGGGTCCGCCTCCAGGGCGTCGGCGGCCTCGGCCAGGCAGGGGAATGGCCGCCTCGACGATCATTTCGCGGCGCCGATCGGGGCTCATGCCCGCCGCACGGCGACGGGTCGTCGGCTTCTCGGTCATGGCGGGAACCGTACGGAGTGCGTGCTCACTCCGTACGGTTCCGGAGCCGTTCGAGGCCGATTTCGGTGCCGTTCCTGGGCAGAGGCTTCCGTCCGGCGCAACCACCGGCGCGCCGGACGCGTGATGATGGATGAGGGGCCGCGACACGGCGGAGCTCCGCCACCACCGCCGGCCGACGCCCCGGAAGGGCGGTCGCCATGTCCGCAGCCGGAGTCAGGACCTCGGTCGCAGCGCTGTTCACCGCGCTCCTGCTGGCCGTGACCGCCGCGTGCACGGGCGGGGACGGTTCGTCGCCGTCGCCCAGCAGCAGTTCCCCGTCCGGTGCGGGCAGGACCGCCGACGTACTCGCCGTGAAGATCGACAATGTGGCGCCCGCACGCCCCCACACCGGCCTGGAGCGGGCCGACATCGTCTACGTCGAGCAGGTGGAAGCCGGTCTCAGCCGGATCCTCGCCGTCTACTCCTCCGATCTGCCACCGGTCGTCGGCCCGGTGCGCAGCGCACGGGAGACCGATCTGGAGCTGCTGCGGCAGTTCGACCGGCCGACGCTGGCCTTCTCCGGGGCGCAGAGCAGGCTGTTGCCGGTCATCGACCGCGCGCCGCTGGAGGCCGTGCCGCCCTCGAAGGCGCCGGGGGCGTACTTCCGCGGCCAGGACCGGCCCGCACCGCACAATCTCTATCTGCGGCCGGAGCGGATTCCGTTCACCGCCTCCGGTGTGGACGCCGTCGAGGAGCTGGGGCTGAAGAAGGGCCCGCCGCCGCCCGGTGGCGAACCGGAGGACAGCCGGACGGTCCGCTATCCGTCCGCGTCCGTGACCTTCACCTGGTCCGCCGAACGCGACCGCTGGCTGGTCGCCCTGGACGGCTCCCCTGCCCGTACCGCGGACGGCGAGCGGATCGGGGCCGGGACGGTCGTCGTCCAGGACGTGACCGTCCGCCCGTCGGACTTCAGCGACCGGTCCGGGAACGTCACCCCCTTCACCGAGACCGTGGGGTCGGGCAGCGCGGTCGTCCTGCGCGACGGCCGGACGTACGAGGCACGGTGGTCGCGGAGCGCGGCCGACGCGGACACGGTGTACACCGGCGCCGACGGGCGGCGGGTCGATCTCGCCGACGGGCCGCTCTGGATTCTGTACGCGCCTCGCGGGGGCGCCGAGTCCGGGACAGGCGGCTGAAGCCGGGGCGGGCGGCCGGGCGGCGGCGGGTCCTGCCGCCGCCGCCCGGCCGCCCCGGTGCGCGGTCTGCTACTGCCAGACCTTGACGTAGTCGATGCTCAGCTTCTGCGGGAAGCGGGTGGTGGCGTCCGGCGGTCCGGGCCAGTCACCGCCGACCGCGTTGTTGAGGATGAGGAAGAAGTCGTGGTCGAACACCCAGGGACCGCGGGTGCCCTCCAGCTCCTCCTTGTCGACCGTGTGCGTCACCTGGCCGTCGACCCGGAACGTCATGCCCTTGCTGTCCCAGTCCACGGCGAAGGTGTGGAAGTCGTCGGCGAAGTCCGCGCCCCCGGGCAGGGAGTACGGGGCTCCGTAGCCGGCCGCGCCGTTGTACGCGGGCGCGTGGAGGGTGGAGTAGGTGGTGCTCGGCTCCTTGCCTACGTGCTCCACGATGTCGATCTCGCCGGTGTAGGGCCACGGGCGGCCCTGGTCGAAGTAGTCCGCGCCCAGCATCCAGAACGCGGGCCAGAGCCCTTGCGTGCCGGAGACCTTGATGCGCGCCTCGACCCGGCCGTAGGTGAACTGGAACTTCCCGTAGGTGTTGAGCCGCGCCGAGGTGTACTGGCATGTGGTGCTGCCGCTCAGCGGGTCGGGCGGGCAGGCGGAACCCGGGGTCTCCTCGCGGCGGGCCTCCAGGACGAGACTGCCGTTGCCGTCCTGGGCGGCGTTCTTGTTGTTCGTGTAGTACTCCAGCTCGTTGTTGGGGCCGGTGCCCGTCTCCGGGACCCACTTGGCGGGGTCGGGCGCGGCGCCCGCGGGACCGTTGAACTCGTCGCTGAAGACCAGCCGGTCGTACGTGGGGTCGGCCGGCAGCGGCGGTGCGGGGTTCGGGGCTCCGCCGGTGCCCCAGACCTGGAACTCCCAGAGCGAGTAGCCGTACGCGCCGCTGCGCTGGGTGGCGTACAGGCGTACGTGCCGGCCGGCGCCGCTGACGTCCAGCGTCTCCTTGAACCCGGTGCCGGTGGTGGTGGAGTGGATCGTCGTCCAGTCGGTCCCGTTGTCGGAGACCTCGATCCGGTAGGCCCTGGCGTGGGCCGGGTCCCACTGGAGGACGACCCGGTGGATCTCGGCGCGGGCGCCGAGGTCGACCGCGATCCAGCCCTGGTCGGTCCAGCCGCCCTCGGGGCTGGTGGCCCAGCGGCTGGCCGGGTCACGGTCGAAGGCCTTGTCCGGCGAGCACTCCCAGCAGGTGCCGTCGTGCTGGGAGGTCGAGGCGGAGCCGGCCTTGCCGTAGGAGAGCAGGACGTCGTCGTCGCCGGGGGCGGTGCCACCGTCGGTGGTGGAGTAGACCTGGAACTCGTGGAGTGAGTAGCCCCAGGCGGTGGCGCGCTCGGTGCCGTACATCCGGATGTAGCGGCCGGTTCCGGAGACCGTCAGGGTCTCGACGCCCCCGGAGCCGGTCGTGGTGGAGTGGATCGTCGTCCAGTCGGTTCCGTCGGCGGAGACCTCCAGCCGGTAGCCCTTGGCGTACGCGGCCTCCCAGTCGAGGACGACCTGCCCGATCGATGTGCTCGCGCCCAGGTCGATGCGGATCCACTCGTCGTCGGTGAAGGCGCTGGACCAGCGGGTGGCCCGGTCGCCGTCCACGGCCGACGCGGCGGTGAAGGGCGCCTCGGTGCTGGAGGCGGTCGCCGGCTTTCCCTGGGAGACGAGAACGGCCGCGGCGGCGGCGCGTTCCGGGGAGACGGCCACCGAGAGGGTGAACAGGAGGGCCACGGCGGCCATGACCGCCAGGGCACCGCGCAACCGTGGTGTTCCACGGGCTTCCATGCGAACTCCTTGCTCTGTGAGGGGGTGGGGCCGAGAGAGCGCTCCCCCGCAGTGGGGAGACTGGCGGGAGCGGAGTGAACCGTCAAGAGTCGCGGCCGAGTTGATTCAAGAGACCATCACTGCCAGGGCCCGACTTGTCGTTCTGATGCCTGGTCAACTGCCTCTGCCCTTTCAGGAGATGAAACATCGGACGGTCCGGCCGACAAGCCGCGGCCTTTCTGTGCACAACTCTTGACGTGACGGAAACACGGGAGAATCATTCGGCTACCGAGAGAGCGCTCTCTCCCCCTGTGGGAGCACGAGTCCGCACCCGTTCCACCCCCGCCCACCTGACCTTTCAGGAGATCAGACATGTCCGTTGCCCTCGTCAGACCCTCGCGGCCCCCGATGGCCGCATCCCGCCGATGGCGCACCCTCGCCCTCGCCCTCGTCACCACGCTGGTCGCGGCGCTCCTCGCGACCGTGCAGGCGGCTCCGGCGCAGGCCGCTCCCGTCCTGCTCTCCCAGGGCGCCGCGGTGACCGCGTCGAGCGAGGAGAACGGCGGCACGGCCGCGGGGAACGCCGTCGACGGGGACGGCGGGACACGCTGGTCCAGCGCGTTCGCCGATCCCCAGTGGATACGGATCGACCTCGGCTCCCCGGCCGCGCTCAGCCGGGTCGAACTCTCCTGGGAGGCCGCGCACGCGAAGAGCTACCGCATCGAGATCTCGGCCGACGGCAGCAACTGGACGACCGCCTACAGCACCACCACTTCGGCGGGCGGCAACGAGACCGTGAACGTCTCCGGCGACGCGCGCCACGTGCGTCTGACCGGCACCGAGCGTGCCACCGGATACGGCTACTCGCTCTGGGAGTTCAAGGTCTTCGGCACCCGTGACGGCGGCGGCGGTCCGGAGATCCCGGGCGGCGGCGACCTCGGCCCCAACGTCCACGTCTTCGACCCGTCCACGCCCGACATCCAGGGCAAGGTCGACGCGATCTTCGAGCAGCAGGAGGAGGCCCAGTTCGGCAACGGCCGGCACGCGCTCCTCTTCAAGCCGGGCACGTACAACAATCTCAACGCGCAGATCGGCTTCTACACGCAGATCGCCGGTCTCGGCCTCAACCCGAACGACACCACGTTCAACGGTGATGTGACGGTCGACGCGGGCTGGTTCGACGGGAACGCGACGCAGAACTTCTGGCGTTCGGCGGAGAACCTGACCCTCAACCCGGTCAACGGCACCAACCGCTGGGCCGTTTCCCAGGCCGCGCCCTTCCGCCGGATGCACGTCAAGGGCGGGTTGAACCTCGCGCCCGACGGATACGGCTGGGCCAGCGGCGGCTACATCGCCGACTCCAAGATCGACGGCACGGTCGGACCGTACTCCCAGCAGCAGTGGTACACCCGCGACAGCTCCGTGGGCGGCTGGACCAACGCCGTGTGGAACATGACGTTCTCCGGCGTCCAGGGCGCGCCGGCGGCGAGCTACCCGGACCCGCCGTACACCACGCTGGACACCACCCCGATCTCGCGCGAGAAGCCGTTCCTCTACCTCGACGGCAACGAGTACAAGGTCTTCGTCCCCGCCAAGCGCGTCAACGCGCGCGGCGTCTCATGGGACGGCGGAGCCCAGCAGGGCGAGTCCATCCCGCTGAACCGCTTCTACGTCGTCAAGCAGGGCGCCACGGCCGCGACGATCAACGCCGCGCTCGCACAGGGGCTGAACCTGCTCTTCACGCCCGGCGTCTACCACATCGACCAGACCATCAACGTCAACCGGGCCGACACGGTCGTCCTGGGCCTCGGTCTGGCCACGATCATCCCGGACAACGGCGTGACGGCGATGAAGGTCGCCGACGTCGACGGGGTGAAGCTGGCGGGCTTCCTCATCGACGCCGGCCCCGTCAACTCGCCGACCCTGCTGGAGGTCGGCCCGCAGGGCGCGTCCGCCGATCACTCGGCGAACCCGACGTCGCTGCAGGACGTGTTCGTGCGGATCGGCGGGGCGGGCCCCGGCAAGGCGACCACCAGCATCGTCGTCAACAGCGACGACACGATCATCGACCACACCTGGGTGTGGCGTGCGGACCACGGTGAGGGCTGGGGCTGGGAGACCAACCGGGCCGATTACGGTGTCCGCGTCAACGGTGACGACGTGCTGGCGACCGGGCTGTTCGTGGAGCACTTCAACAAGTACGACGTGGAGTGGTACGGCGAGCGCGGCCGCACGATCTTCTTCCAGAACGAGAAGGCCTACGACGCGCCCAACCAGGCCGCCATCCAGAACGGCGACACGAAGGGCTACGCCGCCTACCGGGTCGACGACTCGGTCGAACAGCACGAGGGCTGGGGCATGGGCAGCTACTGCTACTACAACGTCGACCCGACCATCATCCAGGGCCACGGCTTCAAGGCCCCGGTCAAGCCCGGCGTGAAGTTCCACAACCTGCTCGTCGTCTCGCTCGGCGGCAACGGCCAGTACGAGCACGTCATCAACAACACCGGCTCCCCCACCTCGGGAACATCGACGATCCCTTCGACCGTCGTCAACTTCCCCTGACCCGGGTCTCTTTCGGCCCGGACCCGGTGACCCGGGAGCGGTGAGCCGGTCCGGTGTCCGGCGGCCCGGACCGGCCTCGCCGCGAACGGAGGGCGGCCTCCGATGGACGTAACTGTCCACCGGAGGCCGCCCGTTCGCGTGCCGGCGCGGACCGGCCGAGAACCCTGCGGCCCGTTCCTCCTCAGGAGCGGGACAGCAGCGACCCGCCCGCGTACTGCGCAGACTCACCCAACTCCTCCTCGATCCGGATCAGTTGGTTGTATTTCGCCGTGCGGTCGGAGCGGGACAGCGAGCCGGTCTTGATCTGGCCGCAGCCCGTCGCCACCGCCAGGTCCGCGATCGTGGTGTCCTCCGTCTCTCCGGAGCGGTGGGACATCACGGCGCTCCAGCCCGCACGGCGTGCGGTGGCGACGGTGGCGAGGGCTTCGGTCAGGGTGCCGATCTGGTTGACCTTCACCAGGACCGAGTTGCCGACGCCGGTACGGATGCCTTCGCGCACCTGGGCCTCGTCGGTGCAGAACACGTCGTCGCCGGTGAGCTGGCAGCGGTGGCCGACCCGGGTGGTCAGCTCGCGCCAGCCGTCCATGTCGTCCTCGGCCATCGGGTCCTCGATGGAGACGATCGGGTACGCGTCGATCAGCTTGGCCAGGTACTCGACCTGTTCGGAGGGGCTGCGGCGCACGCCCTCTCCCGCGTACACGTAGGCGCCGTCGCGGAAGAACTCCGAGGACGCGGGGTCCATGATCAGGCCGATGTCCGCGCCGGGACGGTATCCGGTGCGTTCGACGGCGCTCATGACGAAGTCGAGCGCCTCCTCGGCGGTGCGCAGCGCGGGCGCGAAGCCTCCTTCGTCGCCGACACCGGTGGAGTGCCCGGCGGCGAGCAGGTCGCGCCGCAGGGTGTGGAAGATCTCGGAGCCCATGCGTACGGCTTCCGCGAAGGTCTCCGCCCCGACCGGCGCGATCATGAACTCCTGGAAGTCCAGCGGATTGTCGGCGTGCGCCCCGCCGTTGATGATGTTCATCATCGGCAGCGGGAGCAGGCGGGCGTCGGCGCCTCCGAGGTAGCGGTAGAGCGGCTGGCGGTGGGCCGCGGCGGCCGCCTTCGCGGCGGCGAGGGAGACCCCGAGGATCGCGTTCGCGCCGAGCCGGGACTTGCCGGGCGTGCCGTCGAGCGCGACAAGCGCGGCGTCCAGGCCGGCCTGGTCGTCCGCGTCGCGGCCCACGACCGCGGCCGCGATCTCCCCGTTGACATGGGCGACCGCGCGGTCGACCCCCTTGCCGTGCCACTGCCCGGCATCGCCGTCGCGCAGTTCCAGGGCCTCCCGGGCGCCGGTGGAGGCGCCGGACGGGACCGCGGCGCGGCCGAGGGACCCGTCGGCGAGGCGGACGTCGGCCTCGACGGTGGGGTTGCCACGGCTGTCGATGATCCGGCGGGCGGTGACGGACTGGATTGCGGTGGGCTCAGCTGCCTGGTGGGCCATGCGAGGTCCTTCCGGTAGTCACGTGCCGCGGCGATCTTGCGACAGCGCCGGCGCGGGCCGCGACGGCATAACTCTACAGCAATGCTGTTCAGATTGACTGTTTAGCTTTGCTGTTCAGTTTCGCTGTCCACTTGTCCCGTCCACGACCACTGCACGGGCGACCTGCGCAGACGCGTCGGCGACCGCGGGTTAAAGTGCCCTATGCCCACCCCGGAACCCGCCACCGTCGCCGCCGATCTGCGCACCGCCATGGGCAAACTCGCGCGGCGCGTGAAGCAGGAGGACCGGATCCCGCACGGCCAGGTCGCCGTTCTGGGCGTGCTCGACCGGGACGGGGCCATGACCACCAGCGACCTCGCGGCGGACCAGCGCGTACGCCCCCAGTCGATGGCCCGCGCGGTCGGGCTCCTCATGGACCAGGGCCTCATCGTCCGCCGTGCGCACCCGACGGACGGCCGCAAGTCCCTCGTCGACCTCTCCGAGGTGGGGCGGGCGGCGCTGGAGGCGGAGCGCGACCGCCGGGCCGACTGGCTCGCCCGGGCCATCGACCTCGAACTCAGCGCGGAGGAGCAGGAGATGCTCGCGCGCGGCGTCGCTTTGATGGAGCGGCTCGCCGGGCACTAGCTTCGGGATCATGAACCCGCCGACCGACACCCGCACGGACCAGGCTCCGGCCGATCCGGGCGCCACCGACGACCAGCTCGCCACCCAGCCGATCGGCTACTGGAGCGGACGCGTCCACACCGCCGTCACCGAGCGGCTGCGCGACGCGATGGCCGGGATCGACGTCACGCAGCCCCAGTACTGGGTGGTGAACTGCGTGCACGGCGGGCCGGACGCACCCAGCCGCGAGGAGGTCGTCAGCCGGCTGACGCCGCTCGCGGACGGGCCGCACGAGATCGCGCGCGTCGTCGACCAGCTGACCCACCGAGGCTGGTTGCGGACCGACGCCGGGCAGCGCCTGCACCTCACCGATGCCGGGGAGGCGGCGAGAGTACGGGTGCGCGCGCTGGCGACCGAGGTGCGCGCTGTGGTGCACGAGGGCATCAGCGACGCCGAGTACGTGGCCGCGCTCAAGGTGTTGCGCAGAATGGCCGCGAACGTCGAGGGCGGCTCCGCGCGGGGGTGACCACCGGGCATCGTGGCGGTGCCCGCGAGGGCGTCGCGTCATAAACCACGAGGGCGTCGCGTCGGTGACCGCCGGCGGATCGCCAACACCCCTTCGGAGCCGCTGGGTTAGGCTGCCCTAATATTTCGGGCCCGGCCTCTTCCACCTCCTCCCGCAAGGAGATATTCATGCGTCCGGTGATCGAACGGGTACGCCGCTCATGACCGCTCCCCGCCCCGGCCCCGTGGCCGACCCCGAGAGCCCCTTCGCCGCCTTCGGTCTGTCGGGCCGCCCCGGCACCGAGGCGTTCTGGGCGAAGGCGCGTACACCCGCGTCGGTTCCCGTCGACGGCGGCTGGCTGACCCTCTTCCTGTGGCGCGGCTCCGGGGCCGTGCTCGACTTCGAGAGCTGGTCGCCGCCCGTCCCGCTGCGCCGCTGGGAGGACACGGACTGCTGGTACGCCGAGGTGCCCATGCCCGTGCGGCTGCGGGTGACCTACCGCGTCCTCGTGGGGGACGCGGCGCATGCCGATCCGTTCAACCCGGCCGGTGCGGGCGCCGACCGTTCCCTCGCCGCGACGCCGGACGCCCCGCCGCAGCCGTACTGGCCGGATCTCGCCGCGGACGATGTGCCGCCCCTCCCCCGCACCCGGATCCGCTGGAGCAGCGACCGGCTCGGCGGGCGGCGCACCGTGCGGGTCCACCCGGTGGCGGGTGGCGGTCCGGTGGTGCTGCTGCTGGACGGGGACGACTGGCTGTATCTGCACCCGGCCGTGGCCGCCTTCGACGCGGCCGCCGCGGCGGGTGCGATGTCTCCGGTGACGCTCGTGTTCGTCCCGGCGAAGGACCGGGAGGCGGAGTTCGCCTGCCGCCCCGGACTGTGGGAGGCGGTCCGCGACGAGCTGCTGCCGTTGGTGGCCGACTGCGGCGTGCCGGCGGACCTGGACCGGATGGTGGTGGCCGGGCAGAGCCTGGGCGGGCTGAGCGCGCTCTACGCGGCGCTGGAGTTCCCGGAGCTGGTCTCCCGTATCGCCTGCCAGTCGGGCTCCTTCTGGTGGGCGCCCGGAGCCGTGGACCTGCCGGATCCGCTGGGCGGGGCGGTCGGCGGCGCGATCGCCGAGCGGCTGCGCCGGGGCGCCGATCTGTCGCGGCTGCGGTGCGCGTTCGACGTGGGAGAACACGAGACGCGGATGCTGCCCCACTGCGAGCTGGCCGAGTCGCTCACCGAGCGGGCCGGTGCGACCGTGCGGGTCTCACGGTCCGCCTCGGACCACGACCGGGCGGGCTGGCGGCACGCCCTGGTCAGGGATGTCGCCTGGGCGCTCGGCTGATCCTCCGGCGGGGGCGGGCGACCGCCCCCGCCGGAGGATCACCGGGCCACGGCCAGGCAGTACGCCTCGTCGCTCGCCAGCAGGTTGCGGTGGGTGTCCTCGGCGGTGATGGCGCCGCCGTCCAGGACGAGCACCCGGTCCGCCGCGTCCAGCAGCGCCGGACTGCTGGTCAGCACCAGCGTGGTCCGGCCGCGGCGCAGCTTGGCGATGTTGCGCGCGATGAGCTGCTCGGTCACCGCGTCCACGGCCGTGGTCGGATCGTGCAGCACGAGCATCTCGGTGTCGGCGGCCAACGCACGGGCGAGGGACAGCCGTTGGCGCTGACCGCCGGAGAGGTTCGCGCCCCGGTCGCGGACCACGTGGTCGAGCCCCTCACGGTGGAGCGCGACGACGTCGGTGAGCATGGACGCCTCGACCGCCTCCGCGATCGACCGACCGCTGCCCGAGGGGTCGATGTTCGTCCGGAGGGTACCGGCGAAGATCTCCCCGTCGTACGGGTTCACCAGCAGGTACGCCCGGACCGCCTCGATCGACAGCTCGCCGACCTCCCGCCCGCCGACCCGCACCGCTCCCCCGTACGCCCGGGGGGCGACGTTCATCGCGAGGACGGACGCGAGTTCGGCCGCCGCACGCGGCTGATAGGCGGCGATCGCGACGAACTCACCCGCCCGCACCGAGAACGTGACCCCCTGGAGCGTCCCGTGGCGTACGTCGTCGACCTCCAGATCTCCGCCGGGCTCCGGGCGTTCGGGCCCGGGGGCCGTCACGGGGGGCGCGTTCAGGACGAGGGCCATGCGCTCGGCCGAGGCACGGGCCATCATCACGTACTTGGGCATCTCGGAGAACATCTTGAGCGGTTCCATGATGAACTGCGCGAGGCCCACGGCCATGACGAGTTCCCCGATGGAGATCCGGCCCTCGAACGCCAGCCAGCCCGCGGTCAGCGAGACGGCCGCGGCGAGGACCGCGTTCAGGGCCAGCGCGGTGCCCGCGTAGGTGCCGTTCACCCGGGCGACGGTGATCGCCTGACGCTTGGCGTCCGTGCTGACCTTGCGGTAGGCCCCGAAGGCGGCGTGGTTGCCGCCGAAGCCGTGCAGCGGGCGCAGCCCGATGATGAGGTCGGCGACCTTGGCGCCGGCCCGGGCCACCCGGGCCTGCTGTTCCTGGGTGCTGGCCCCGATCCGCTTGGACATCACGGCGAGGACCGACAGGATCGCTACGGTCCCCACGATCACCAGCAGACCGAGCCGGAGGTCGGCGAGGCTGAGCGCGACCGCCGCGACCACCACCGCGACCAGCGAGCTGATCAGCAGCGGCACCACCTCGATGATGTCGGCGGTCTGGTCGGCGTCCTCGGTGGCGATGGTCAGGATCTCGCCGGACTTGAGGTCCACGTCCCTGGCCACCGGCTGGAGCCCGCAGGCGGCCACCTGGACCCGCCAGCGGTGCGCCTCGGTCGTGTTGGCCTTCTGCAGCACCCGCATGCCGAACCGCCACGACAGGGACACCGTCGTGATGATCACGGCCAGCGAGCCGATCGAGACGCCGAGCGAGCCGAGGCTGCGGTCCTGCATCGTGTGCTCGACGATCAGTCCGAGCGCGATGGGGAACGCGGTCTCGGCCGCCTGGTAGAGGCCCATGAGGACGGTGCCCGCGATCATGGCGCCGACGTTGCGGCGCAGTGCCGTTCGCAGGATGGCGGCCCCGGGTCGGGGCCGCGTGGTGTCAGGAGTTTTCATCAGGGTCAGGAGTTCTCATCGAGGTGGCGGGCCATCGCTTCGGGGGTGCGCAGGGTGAACAGATCGCGGATGGTGATGACAGGACCGTACTCGCGGCGGAGCAGTCCGATCAGCCGCACCGCCAGCATGGAGTGCCCGCCGAGGGACACGAAGTCGCTGACGGCGCTGACCTCGTCGTCGTCGAGGTCGAGTGCCTCGGCGAAGAACTCGCAGACCACGGTCTCCGTCTCGGTCTCCGGGCCGCGCTCGCCCGCCGTGGTCAGGGCACCGAGCGGCCTGGCCTCGGGCAGCGCCTTGGTGTCGGCCTTCCCGTTCACGGTCAGCGGGATGCTGTCGACCTGGGCGAAGTGCGTCGGGCGCAGGAAGTCCGGCAACCCGGCGCCCACCTCTGCGGCGACCTGGGCGAGGTCGGCGGAGCCCGCCAGGACGAGATAGGCGGCCAGCCGGTACGCGCCGTCCACCCCCGGGTCGGGCTGGGCGACGGCGGCGACGAAGCGGACCGCCGGGTGGGCCGCGAACACGGCCTCGACCTCGCCGAGTTCGACCCGGTGGCCGCGGATCTTGACCTGCTGGTCGGTGCGGCCCAGGTAGGCGATGTTCCCGTCGGGCCGGCGGATCACCAGGTCGCCGGTGCGGTACATGCGCTCCCCCGGCGCACCGAACGGGCAGGCGACGAAGCGGTGCGCGGTCTGGGCGCTGCGGCCCAGATAGCCGCGGGCGATGCCGACGCCGGCCACGTACAGCTCGCCGGGCACCCCGTCGGGCAGCGGTCGCAGCCACGGGTCCAGGACGTACACCTCGGTGTTGTCGATGGCCACGCCGACGACCGGGTCCTGGCACTCGAAGGTGCCGACGCCGAGGGTGTTGATGGTGTATTCGGTGGGCCCGTACAGGTTGTAGCCCACGGTGCCCTCGGTCTCGGCGAGCCGCTGCCACAGGGTCGGGGTGACGGCCTCGCCGCCCAGCAGCACGAGCGCGGGCCGCCGCTCCGGGTCCTCCAGAAGTCCTTCGGCCACCAACTGCTGGGCGTAGGTGGGTGTCACGTTGATGACGTCGATGCCGTGCTCGACGCAGTATTCCACCAGCCGGGGCGCGTCACGGCGCAACTCCTCGTCGCAGATGTGGACTTCGTGACCGTCGGCGAGCCACAGCAGCTCCTCCCACGACATGTCGAACGCGAAGGAGACGGTGTGCGCGATCCGGAAGGTCCGGTGGCCGTGCTCGGCGAGGACCGGCTCGAAGATGCGGCGCTGATGGTTGATCAGCATATTGGTGAGCCCGGCGTATTCGGTCACCACGCCCTTCGGCTTTCCGGTCGATCCCGAGGTGTAGATGGTGTACGCGGGGTGGCGCAGCCGGTCCGGGTCGTCCGGTGCGAAGGTGGCGTACGGCTCCGCATCGGGCAACGGGCGGTCCAGCTCAATGAGTTCGCCGGTCAGCCGGGGTGACACCGCGCTCACGGTGAGGATCACCTCGGGCCGGGCGTCCTCGACGATCGCCGCGATCCGCTCGTCCGGGTGGTCCAGCTCCAGCGGCACATAGGCGGCTCCGACGCGCAGCACCGCGAACAGCGCGGCGATCCAGTCGAGGGAGCGCGGGATCGCCAGGCCCACGGTGGTCTCGGGGCCGATGCCCCGCCGGGCGAGGACGCCCGCCACGGCCCGGCTGCGGTCGCGGAGCTCGGCGAAGGTCATGGTCGCGCCGTCGGCGACGAGCGCGACCCGCTCCGGATCACGGTCGGCCGCGAGGTCGAAGCGGTCCACCACGGTGTCGGTGCCGACCTCGGTGCGCACGGCGGGCTCGGGGTGGGGTGCCAGGCCGCGCAGCGCGCCCAGCGGGCCGGTCGCCCGTGCCAGGTCCTCCAGGACGCGCAGATAGTCGTCGAGGAGCGCGCGGGCGCTGTCGGGGTCGCCGTGGCGGTGCTCCAGCTTGACCGTGAGCCGGTCGCCGGGCCTGACGACCCAGGTGTACGGGTAGTGGGTGGAGTCGTCGGCCTGCACGGAGGCGATGCCGTGGCGGGCGTTCATCTCGGCGAACGCGTCCAGGTCCAGGAAGTTCTGCAGCACGAACAGGTTGTCGAACAGCGTGTCGTGCCCGCCGGCCCGCTGGATCTCGCCGAGCCCGAGGTGCTCGTGGTCCATCGCCGCCACCCGCGCCGCCTGTACGGAGGACAGATACGCGTCGGCCGAATCCTCGGGCCGGGCCCGTGTCCACAGGGGCACGGTGTTGAGCAGGACGCCGACGATGTCGCCGTGCCCCTCGCCCTCGCGGCCCGAGACGGTGACACCGAACACGGCGTCGGCGCGGCCGGTGCGGGCTCCGAGGAGGAGGCCGAAGGCGCCGGTCAGGACCGTGTTGAGGGTGACGCCCCGGTCCCGGGCGGTGTCGCGGAGCAGCTGGGACAGCTCGGCGGACAGGGTGTGCACGAGCGGCTGCGGCAACTCCTCGGAGAGGGCGGGGGCCACTCCGGCGAGCAGCGTCGGCCCCGGCAGTCCGGCCAGGTGGTCCGCCCAGAAGCGTTCCGATACGGCGGGGTCCTTGGCGGCGAGCGTCCGGGCGTACCCCTCGAAGCTCGGCACGGCCGGGCTCGCGTCCCACGGCTCGCCCGCGACGACGGCCTCGTACGCGTCGAACAGGTCGCGCAGCAGGATCTCGCGGGACCAGCCGTCCCAGAGCAGCAGGTGGTAGCTGAGCAGCAGGCCGTCGCGGCCGTCGGGCCGCCGCACCACGGTCAGCCGGACGAGCGGCGGCTCCCCCGGGTCGAAGCCGCGCTCGCGGTCCCGGGTGCGCAGGGCCTCGGTCTCGGCGTCGGTCGCCAGGTCGACGGTGTGGACGGGAACCCGGCGGCCCGCCTTGAGCAGCTGGACCGGGTTTCCGTCGTCGTCGGTGGTGAAGCCCGCGCCGACGACGGGGTGGCGGGCGACCACGTGTGCCATCGCCACGGCCAGCGCGTCGGTGTCCAGGCGCCGGTCGAAGGTGAACCAGCTCTGCGCGACGTAGTGCCCGGCCGTGCTCGCCGTACCCTCCCCCGCGCCCGCCAACTGGGCCTGGAAGAACAGGCCGCGCTGGAGGGGGGTGACCGGGGCCGTGCGCTCGGCCGTCGCGGACGCGTCGCCGATCCGTTCCAGAGCGGCCAGCCAGTGTTCGGTGATCGTGTCGGGTACGCCGTCGGCGAGGGTGAAGACCGCGTGCAGGGAGCCGGTGGCCTCGTCGGTCCAGGCGTTGACCTCGACGGCGTACGGGCTGGTGTCCTGGTCGCCGCCGGAGACGCGCAGGGCATCCGACTCGCCGCCCCGCCCCAGATAGTTGAAGAGGACCTGCGGCCGGGCGGTCAGCAGCGGGGCCGTCTGCGGGTTGAGGTACCTGAGCCGGCCGTAGGCCACGTGCCCGTCCTCGTCCGGCTGCCGTTCGGCGGTCTCGCGCGCCGCGGCGACGGGGTCGGTGTGGGCGGTGAGGCGTACGGGGGCGATCGAGGTGAACCAGCCGACGGTACGGGAGTAGTCGTGGTCGTCGCGGGCCGGCACCCGGCCGTGCCGCTCCAGGTCGACGGCGAGGTCGGTCGGCTCGGCCTGGATGTGGGTCAGCGCGGTGCGCAGGGCTCCGCACAGCAGCTCGGTGAGACCGATACCGAGCGCTCCGGGCGCGCTGCGTGTCACCCGGTCGCTCGCCCCGGGCGGCAGGACCGCCGTCCGCTCGCGCGGGCCCTGGACCGCCGGCAGCAGGGGCGGGGCCTGGAGGGTGGTGAGCCAGTGGGTCAGGCCCTCGGCCGATGCGGCGGACCGTACGGCCAGCGCCTCGGCGTATTCGGCGTAGGAGGTGGTGGGCGGCGGCAGGGCCGCGCCGCTCAGGGCGGTGGTCAGGTCGTCGAGGATGACGAGCCAGGAGACCGCGTCCACGGCGAGGTGGTGGGCGGTGACGACCAGGGTGCGGGTCGCCGCGAGCCAGGAGAACGCGATGACGTCTCCGGCCTCGGGGTCGAGCCGTCCGGCGGCCTCGTCGGCGGCGGCCGTCGCGTCGGCGGCGCTCTCCGGTACGACGGCCACAGCGGCCTCGCGAGCGGGCTCCGTACGCAGGGCCCACACGCCGTGCTCGATGTGCAGCCGCAGCCGCAGGGCCGGGTGGGCGGCCACGACGGCGTTCGCGGCGCGCCGGATGTCGGCGAGGCCGGTTCCCTCGGCAACGGGCACCGCCCTGGCCTGGGCGAACCGGTCGAGCGAGCCGCCCAGTTGGCGTTGGCGCAGGATGATCGGCGTGAGCGGCAGGGGCCCGTCCTCACGGCGGGAGGGCGTCGTCGGCGCGGGCGCCGGGGTGTGTGTCGCGAGGTGGGCGGCGAGGGCGCGCGGTGTCTTGAACAGGAACACGTCGCGGGGCGCGATCGACAGGCCGAGCGCCCGGGCCCGGTTGATCACGGTGATGGCGACGATGCTGTCGCCCCCGGCTCCGAAGAAGTCGGTGTCGGCGTCCACGGCCGCACCGGGCAGGCTCTCGGCGAAGATACCGGTCAGTGCGGTGAGGGCTTCGGTCGCGGGCGCGGCCTCCCGGCGGTCCGGCCGCGCGGCCCGCTCGGTGAGCGCCTTGCGGTCCAGCTTGCCGTTGACCGTCAGCGGCAGCGCGTCGAGGGGCAGCACCCGGCCCGGCACCATGTGTCCGGGGAGCCTGGCGGCGAGCAGGACGGTGAGATCGGCGGGCGGGTTCCCGACGACATGGGCGACGAGGTGGTCGCCGCTGTCCGCCACGGTGACGGCCGCATCGACGACGCCGTCCACCTCCCGTACGGCGTTCTCGACCTCGCCGAGTTCGATACGGAATCCCTTGAGCTGCACCTGGTCGTCGGCGCGGCCCGCGAACTCCAGCTCGCCGTCGAGGGTCCGGCGGGCGAGGTCGCCCGTGTGGTACATGCGGGAGCCGTCGGCCGCGAACGGGTCCGCGACGAACCGTCCGGCGGTGAGCCCGGGGCGGCCCAGATAGCCGAGGGACAGCTGGTCGCCCGCGACGTAGATGGCGCCCACCCGGCCCGGCGGCACCGGCCGCAGCCGGTCGTCGAGGAGATAGGTGGTCAGGCCGGGGATCGGCCCGCCGATGGGGCTGACGTCGTCGCCCCGGGCGAAGTCCTCGTCGGTCAGGACCCGGTGGGTGACGTGGACGGTGGTCTCGGTGATGCCGTACATGTTCACCAGCTGGGGCGTCGCGGTGCCGTGCCGCTCGGCCCAGCCGCGCAGCCGCCCGAGGTCGAGCGCCTCGCCGCCGAAGATGACGCGGCGCAGCGCACCGGCCGGTTCGCCGGAGCGCAGGTCGGCCTCGATGAACTGGTGGAAGGCGGACGGGGTCTGGTTGAGGACGGTGACACCGCGTTCCCGGACCAGCCGGTGGAAGTCGACCGGCGAGCGGGTCAGTCCGTACTCCGGTACGAGCAGCTCACCGCCGTGCGCGAGTGCGCCCCACAGCTCCCAGACGGCGAAGTCGAAGGAGAAGGAGTGGAACTGGACCCAGACGTCGTCGGGGCCGAAGTCCATGTCGGGCCGGGTGTTGGCGAGGAGGGTGGAGACGGCGGAGTGCGGGACGACGACACCCTTGGGCCGGCCGGTCGAGCCGGAGGTGTAGATGACGTACGCCGGGTCGCCGGGGCGGACCTCGGGGACGGTGGTGTCCAGCGGGTGGTCGTCGCCCTGGACCAGGACCCGGGCGCTCACGCCCGCGCGGTCCAGCAGCCGGGTGAAGCGGCTCCGGTGTTCGCGGTCGACGAGGACGACCTGCGGGGCGGCGTCGGCGAGGATGTACTCCAGCCGTTCGTCCGGATACGCCAGGTCCAGCGGGACGTACGCGCCTCCGGCGGTGACGGCGGCGACGAGGGCGACGACCTGTTCCAGGGAGCGCGGTACGGCGACGGCGACCCGCCGCCCGGGGCCGACCCCGGCGGCGCGGAGGGCGGCGGCCAACTCTGTCCTGGCGTCGGAGAGTTCGCCGTACGTGAGGGAGCGGGTGGCGCCGTCCAGCGCGCACTGGGTGACGGCGGTGGCCGCCGGATCACGGCGTGCGGCGGTGTCGAACAGCTCGCCCAGGGTCGACGGGGCCTCCGGTGCGGGGGCTCGGCCGGTCGCGGGGAGCAGGGCGTCGACCGGGGCGTCCGGTCGGCCGAGCAGTTCGGTGAGGCTCCGGGTGAAGGTGTGCAGGATCGCCTCGGCGCTCGCGGGGCGCAGGAGTTCACCGTCGTAGATCAGGTTGAAGCGCGGGCGGCCCTCCGGCGTGCGTTCGACGACGAGTGTCAACGGGTAGTGCGGGGCGCCCTCGTTGACGATGTCGGCGATGACGAGGGTGTCGTCCGGGCGGCGCAGGGCGTCCACGTCGGTGGCGACGTCGAACACCACCAGGGTGTCGAAGAGGGAGCCCAGGCCGCTCTGCCGGCCGATCCGGGCCAGGGAGACGTGCTGGTGCGGCAGCACCGCGCTCTGGTGCCGCCTCACGGCGTCGAGGAGCTCGCGCGCCGTCCCGTCCGGGCTCCAACGGGCGCGCACCGGAATGGTGTTGATGAAGAGGCCGACCATGTCGTGGATGCCGGGGACGTCGGCGTCGCGGCCGGAGACGGTGGAGCCGAAGACGACGTCCCTGCTGTGCAGCAGGCTGCCCAGAGTCGCCGCCCACGCGCTGTGCACGGCCACGCTCAGGGACACGCCGACCGAGCGTGCGGCGATGTCGATGTCGATGTCGTCGGTGGGTTCCACCGCGAGGTCGGCGAACCGTTCGGAGGGGGTGTGCCCCTCGGCGACGAGGGAGGGGCCGGTCAGTCCGGCGAGCTCCTCGCTCCACACCCGGTCGCTCTCGTCCTGGTCGCGTCCGGCGAGCCAGTCCACGTAGTCGCGGTAGCCGCCGGTCGGGTACCCGGATCCGGGCGCGTGGTACTCGGCCAGCAGGGTGCGGAGCATCGGCGGCACCGACCAGCCGTCCGCGATGATGTGGTGCACGGTCTGCACCAGGACGGTGCGGCCTGCGCCGGCGCGGATGAGCGTGTAGCGCATCAGGGGCCCGGTGGCGAGGTCGAATCCGGCCCGGCGGTCCCGTTCGGCGAGGTCGCGGATCTCCTGGTCGGTGCGGGCGGGTCCGTCCAGGACGGTGAAGGGCGCGCTCCTGCCGCTCTCGACGACGGAGACGACGCGCCCGTCCGCGAGGGCCGTGAAGCGGGCGGCCAGATTGGGGTAGAGCGTGAGCAGCCGGGTGGCCGCTGCCGCCAGCCGGCCGGCGTCCACCTCGCCGCCCAGGGTGAGCAGTTGCTGCTCGACGTAGCTGCCCGTGGCGTCGTCGTCGAAGACGGAGTGGAAGTAGAGGCCCTCCTGCAGCGGGGTCAGCGGCAGGATGTCGTGCAGGTCCGGTCCGTCCAGGGCGTCCACGTCGGCCCGGGTCAGCGGCACGAGCGGGAAGTCGCTGGGGGTGTGGCCGCCCTCTTCGAGTGCGGCGAGGGCGGTGAGGGCGGAACGGAAGTGGTCGCCGATGGCGGTGATGTCCGGGTCGGTGAACACGCCGTCGGGCCAGGAGATGGTGGTGACCAGCTGATAGGCGCCGCTCGCGGCGGGTTCGGCGATCGCGTTGAACTCCAGGGCGCGCGGCAGCCGCATCAGGGGGTCGCGCTTCTCCCCCAGCTGTCCGGTCGTGCCCGCGAGTTGCCAGCTCTCCGTGGTGCCCGCGTCGAACCGGCCCAGGTAGTTGAAGAGCACCTGCGGGGCGGGGCCGGTCGGTCCGTCGCCGGTGAGGTGGCGCAGGGCGCCGTAGGAGAGTCCGTTGCCCGGGGTGCGGGCGAGGTCCTCCTTGACCGCCTTGAGGGCGGCGGCGAGGTAGCCGGGCGCGGTGAGGTCGGCGGCCGTGCCGGGGTCCACGGTGACCGGGAAGAGGGTGGTGAACCAGCCGACGGTGCGCGACAGTTCGGGTTCGAATCCGGCGGCGTCCGCGACGAAGCGGCCCTCGCGGCCGTGTCCTTCCAGCTCGATGTGGGCGAACGTCTGGTCCTGTCCCCGGTCGCGTCGCCACCGGGCGAGGGCGACGGCGAGTGCGGTCAGCAGGACGTCGTTGACGCCCGCGTGGAACTTCGCGGGGATGTCGCCGAGCAGCGCTGCCGTGACCTCGGCTCCGACGGACACGGTTCGGGTCCGCTCCCGTTCCACCGTGTCGGCCGCGGTGAGGGCGCGCCTGCCGATCGGCGCGTCGGCGGCGGGCAGCGGCCTCGCCCAGTGGGTGCGGTCGGCGGTGAACGGCGCGCGGCTCAGCAGCTGGGTCCAGCGCCGGAACGACGTGCCCACCGGGGGCAGTTCGACGGGTGCGCCCGAGGAGTGCTGCCGCCAGGCGGTGGCGAGGTCGTCCATCAGGATCCGCCAGGACACACCGTCGATCACCACATGGTGGGCGACCAGGACCAGCTGCCGCGCCTCGCGGCGCCAGACGGCCCGCAGCATGACGCCGTCGTCCGGGTCGAGCAGTTCGGTGGCGAGGGCGACGCACTCGGCCACCGGGGCGTCGCTCCGCTCCCAGCAGGAGGCGGTCCGTCCGGCGGGCGGGATGTCGAAGCCCCAGCGCTCGCCGCGCACCAGCCGGGCGCGGAGCATGTCGTGCCGGTCGAGCACGGCGGCGAGGATCTCGTCGAGGGCCTCGGCGGTCAGCTCCGCCGGGGTGTTGAGGACGACCGACTGGACGAAGCCGTCGATCGCGTCCGTGGTCTCGCCGAGCCACTGCACGATGGGCGATCCCACGACGGTGCCGGTGCCGACGTCGCCGTGGTCGACGGCGGCGGCGGACTCACGGCTCGCGACGGCCGCCAGCGCCCCGACGACGGTGTGGGCGAAGATCTGGCGTGCGCTCACATGGAGGCCGGCCTCGCGCAGGGCGCTGAGCAGGGAGATCGCCAGGATGCTGTCCCCGCCGAGCTGGAAGAAGTCCTGGTCCACGCCGACGTCGTCCAGGCGGAGCACCGCCGCGACGGCCTCGCACACCAGGCGCTCGTTCTCGGTGGTGGGCGCCGCGAGGGCCCCGGCGCCCACGGAGGGTTCCGGGAGGGCGTTCCGGTCGATCTTGCCGTTCGCGGTGAGCGGGAACCGTGTCAGCACGACCAGGTGGGCGGGCACCATGTACTCGACCATGTGGGCGGCGGCCCAGGCCTTGACCGCGTCCGCGCTCAGATCCCCGTGGCCGGCGGACGGGATGACGTAGCCGACCAGGTAGGTGCCGCCCGCGGTGTTCTTCTTCGCGACGACGCAGGTGTGCCGTACGCCGGGGTGTTCGGCGAGAGAGGCCTCGACGTCCTCGATCTCCAGCCGCATGCCGCGGATCTTGATCTGGTTGTCGGCGCGGCCGAGGAAGTCCAGCGAACCGTCAGTGGCGTACCGGGCCAGGTCGCCGGTGCGGTACAGCCGGGAGCCGTCCGTGGCGAAGGGGTTGGCCACGAAGCGGGAGGCGGTGAGGCCGGGCGCGCCCACGTACCCGCGTCCCAGGAGGAGGCCGCCGACGTACAGTTCGCCGCCGACGCCGACCGGAACGGGGCGCAGTTCGTCGTCGAGGACGTAGAGCTGGGTGTTGGGGTTGGCCCTGCCGATGGAGGTCGACAGCCGGGTCGCGGCGCCCCGGTAGATGACGTGGGAGACGCCGATGGTCGTCTCGGCGGGTCCGTAGCCGTGGTAGAGCGGGATGTCGAGGCGGGCGCGGAAGCGTTCGTACAGCTCCGGGGTGAGGACCTCGCCGCCGCACCAGACGTGCCGCAGGCTGTCGAGGCGGCCGGAGTCGCCCGCGATCTCCAGGAGCACGTCCAGCATGGACGAGACCAGGTAGGTGAAGGTGACGCGTTGTTCGGCGATGACGCCGAGCAGATGGTGCGGGTCGCGTTCGCCGCCGGGCCGCAGGATCACGAGGCGGCCGCCGGTGACGAGCGGCAGGAAGATCTCGTTGATGGAGATGTCGAAGGAGAGCGGGGCCTTGAAGAGCGACGCGTCGTCGTGGCCGAAGCGGAGGATCTCGCCGGACTGCCACAGCAGGCGCTCGCTGATCGCCTGGTGCCGGATCATGGCGCCCTTGGGCCGTCCGGTTGAGCCGGAGGTGAAGATCACATACGCCAGGGCATCGCCGGGGACGGTCGCGTCGGGCGCGTCCACCGGGTGGGCGGCGTACCTCCAGTCGCCGAGGTCGACGGCGACGGCGTCCGGTTCCCCGGCGCCGGCCTTGCCGGTGGAGTTGAGCTGCAGGACGACCCGGGCGTCCTCGGCGACGACGGCCCGGCGGGCGGCCGGCCACTGGGGGTCGAGGGGGACGAAGGCGCCCCTGGCCCGGAGCACGGCGAGCAGGGCGAGGACCATCTCGGCGGAGCGGCCGAGCGAGATGCCGACGATCTGTTCGGGTTCGAGGCCGCGTTCCAGCAGATGGTGCGCCAACTGGGCGGACAGCTCGTCTACTTGACGGTACGTCAGCGAGCGGTGCGGGTCGACGATCGCGACGGCGTCCGGCCGCAGGCGCGCCTGCTCGTGGAACAGCTCCATGATGGTCGGGCGGTCCCGGTCGGCCCGGGTGTCGTTCCACCGGGCCAGCTCCTCGGTCCTCTCCCGGGGACCGGAGGGGCCTATGGTGCCGACGGGCCGGTCCGGGAAGTCGGCCAGGTCGTCCAGTGCCCGCTGGGCGTCGGCGGGGTCGATGCCGGGCGGCACGGTGATCCGGAGACGCTCCACGTCGGTCTCCCACCCCCCGGCCCCGCCGACGCCGTTGTCGACCCAGGAGAGGAGGTCGGGGAAGGGGGTGGCGGGGGTGAGCCGGAGGCCGGCCGGGCCGGTGCCGGTCGCCCAGTACGCGAGCCCGACGGCGCACGCCTCGACGAGGGTCCGGTCGCTGTGGCCGCCGGTCCGCCGGCGCAGTGCGGCCAGTCGGGTGGGTGACAGCAGTACGCGGGAAACGCTGGGTTCCGCCATCGACGTCTCAGCATCCTTCCGAGGTATGCGAGTTGACCTGACCTTGACCCGGTGTGCCTAACTTCCTTCTCGCCACGCACGCCACAGCCGGGCGTACCGGCCGCCCAGCTCCACCAGCTCGGCGTGCGTTCCTTCCTCCACCACGCGGCCCTCGTCCAGCACGGCGATCCGGTCGGCGCTCATCGCCTGGGTCAGGCGGTGGGCCACGAACAGGGTGGTCCGGCCGGAGCAGGCGGCCAGCACGGCGCGTTCCAGTTCGGCGGCGCCCTCGCTGCCCGCCTCCGCGGTCGACTCGTCGAGCACGACCACCGGTGACCGGCCGAGCATCAGCCGGGCCAGGGCGATCTGGGCGACCTTGGTGACGTCCAGGCGTTCACCGCCCTCGCCGACCATGGCGTGCAGTCCGTCGGGGAGCAGTTCGGCCCACTCTCCGGCGCCGACCGCACGCAGCGCGTCCAGCAGTTCTTCGTCGCTCGCGCCGGGGGCGGCGAGCCGCAGGTCGTCGGCGAGCGGGCCGGAGAAGACATGGGTCTCCTGGGTCAGGATGCTCACCAGGGCGCGCGCCCCGGCCTCGTCCATGTCCGCGAGGTCGTGCGTCCCGATGCGCACCGACCCGGCCTGCGGTCTTCCGATGCCGGCGATGAGCGCGGCCAGGGTCGACTTGCCGGCGCCGGTCGCCCCGACCAGGGCGAGCGATCCGCCGGCCGGGATGGACAGGGACACCTCCCGCAGCACCGGCTCCTCGGATCCGGGGTAGCTGAAGGTCAGCCCTTCCACCGTGACCGGGTACGGCGCGACGTCGGCGGGCAGGACCGAGCCGTCGCCCACCAGCCGCTCCTCGGAGGGCTCGTGGAACACGCCGACCAGGCGGGTGAGGCTCGCGCCGGACTTCTGCGCCTCGTCGAAGGTGAACATGATCGCGCCGAGCGGGGTGAACAGGCGGTGGAACATCAGCGGGGCGGCCGACACCTCGCCCAGGGTGGCGGCGTCCGCCTCCAGAAGGGCGTATCCGACGACCAGGATCAGGACCAGCCCGATGAACTCGGCCCGGTTCTCCCGGCCGACGAACCGTCCGAAGAAGCGGAACACCTCGATGCCGAGATTGCGCACCCGCCACGACTCGGCCGTGACCTTCTCGCGTACGCCGCCCTCGAGGCGGTACGCCCGGACCGTGTCGATCCCGTTGAGTCCGCTGATCAGCGCCTGGGCGCGGTCGGCCTGGGCCACCCGCTGTCTGCGGTAGAGGGGCGCCGAGCGGGGCAGGTACCAGCGCAGTGCCAGCGCGTACGCGGGCAGGGCGCAGGCTCCGGCCAGACCGAGGCGCCAGTCGAGCCCGAACATGCCGATCGTCGCGATGACGACGAGGACGCCCGCCGAGAACACGGTGGGGATGGCCGTCCGGATGCCCTTGGAGATCACGGCCACGTCGTCGCCGACCCGGGAGAGCACGTCCCCCCGGCCGACCTCCTCGACGCGCGCGCTGGGCATCCCCAGCACCGCGCGGACGGCTTCCTCGCGGAGCCGGGCGAGGAGTTCGGCCCCGAGCTTCCCGATCAGGAAGGTGGAGGCGGCGGTGGCGGCCGCGCCGAACAGCGCGGCCGCCACCATCAGCACCCCGACGGTGAGCAGTATCGAGCGTGGTTCACCACCGACCACCCCATCGACGACCCGGCCGAGCAGCAGCACCGGGACCACCTGGAGCGCGGCCCCGGCCACCGTGGTGAGGACGGTGGAGGCCGTCAGCCACGGGGTCCGCCGGCAGTGCTCGGCCACCCAGCGGGTGGCCTCGCGTCCGCTCGCGGTGCGCAGGGTCGTCGGAGCGACGGGGGTGTCGGTGGCAGTCACACGGATACCGCATCTCGCCGGGGAACGGGGTGGCGGGTCGTCATCGCTACTTGACCGACTCGACGAGCTCGTCGATCGCGTACGGGAGGGAGAGCAGGGTGCCCTGGGACATCGCGGCGCCGACCGCCGGGCCCTCGCTGTCCAGCAGGTAGGAGACCTTGCCGTTCTTGACGGCGGGGAGGTTGGTGAACAGCTCGAACTTCTTGAGCGCGTCCGTGTCGGCCTTGTCGTTGATGACGAAGATGCGGTCGACGTCGATCAGGTCGATGCGCTCGGGCGAGAGCTCGGCGGAGAAGCCGCCGTCCGCGACCTTGTCGATCTCGGTCTGGTAGGTGAATCCGGTGCCCGTGACGAGGCGGCCGCGCACGTCGGTGGAGGTGAACGCCGAGATGGAGTCCTTGTACCAGGACAGCGCGACGGCCTTCTGCCCGCCGAACTCGGGGTGGGCCTTCTTGGCGGCGTCGAGCTTGGTCTGGATGCCCTTGACCAGTTCGGCGCCTTCCTTCTCCTTGCCGAGCGCCTTGGCGATGTGCACCGCGTTGTCCTGCCACGGGGCGCTGAAGAGTTCCTTCTCGCCCTTGGTGCGGCCGACGGTCGGGGCGATCTTGGACAGCTTCTCGTAGGCCGCCTTGTCGACCTCGGAGTAGACCGCGATGATCAGGTCCGGGCGCAGCGAGGCGATCTTCTCGAAGTTGGGGCCGGCGTCACCGTTCTTCATGACGACCTCGGGGCGGGTGTCGCCCCACTTGTCCTTCACCCACGGCCACTGCGTGTTGATGTCGGGCGTCCGGCCGGCCGGGTTCGGGTACTGGTCGACCATGCCGACCGGCTTGATGCCGAACGCCAGGACGGCCTGGTCGTCGGTGTAGCCGACGGTGACGACCCGCTGGGGGGCCTTGGTGACCTCGGTGGAACCGAACGCGTGCTCCACGGTGACCGGGAACGCTCCCTCGGCCGCGGCCGGGGCGTCGTCCTTCTTCTTGTCGTCCGCCGAGTCGCTGCCGCATCCCGCGAGGAGACCGACGCCGAGGGTGGCTGCGGACAGGACCGCGGCCAGCCGCTGCCACGGCTTCACCAGCGTCGTTCTATGGAGAGACATCCGGAATCCCTTGCTTTCGCGCTGTCCACTGCGCCCCGGTATGAGGGCATCCAGACTGTACCCCGAGCAAGTGAGGTCAGCCTAGCCTAACCAGCGAACTTTCCACAGGTCAGGCCGAGTTGATCGGTATCGTGACGTCCTGGGCCTTCGCCTTCACCTGGCGCACCGTCAACGACGGCCCTCCCGTACGGTGTCGGCGGCCGCGGGGCTAAGGTTCGAGCCGGACGTGCGCTCTGCCGATCGGCACGATGAGCGGCCGGTCGCCCACCGGATCCTCGATCACCTTGGCCCGCAGCCCGAACGCCTCGTACAGCAGCTCGGCGGTGATCACGTCCCGGGGGTGACCCTGCGCCAGGATGGCCCCGTCCCGCATGACCACGAGGTTGTCGCTGTAGCGCGTGGCCAGATTGAGGTCGTGCAGCACCATGACGACGGTGCAGCCCGACTCGTGCAGATCGTCGACGAGGTCGAGTACGTCGATGGCGTGCGCCAGGTCGAGATAGGTGGTCGGCTCGTCCAGCAGCAGCAGATCGGTGCCCTGGGCGAGGGTCATCGATATCCACACGCGCTGGCGCTGTCCGCCGGACAGCGAGTCGACGGGCCGCTCGGCCAGGTCTGCCACCCCGGTCATGGCCAGCGCGCGCCGCACCACGTCGGCGTCGTCCGAGGACCACTGCCGCAGCCAGCTCTGGTGCGGGTGGCGTCCTCGGGCGACCAGGTCGGCGACCGTCAGCCCTTCCGGGGCGACCGGCGCCTGCGGGAGCAGTCCGAGCTTCTTCGCCACGTCCCTGGTGCGGAGCCGGCCGATGTCCTCGCCGTCCAGCACGACGGTGCCGCCGGCCGGTTTGAGGAGGCGGGTCAACGTACGCAACAGGGTGGACTTGCCGCAGCCGTTGGGGCCGATGATCGTGGTGACCACGCCGGGCGGGATCGCCACGTCGAGCGCGTCGATGACCGGCCGGCCGCCGTACCCGACGGTGATGCCCCTGGCGGCCAGCCGTGCGGCGTCCTTGACTCCCGCATCGGCCTTGGCGGTGAACTGCGCGGCCACAAGCCCCCCTTACTGAGGTTCGCCTTACTTCTTACCATCTACCGGAGGTTCGCCCGTACCAACAGGTAGACGAGGAACGGGCCGCCGATCACGGCGGTGACCACGCCGACCGGCAGACCGATCGGCAGCGCCGCGCGGGCGACCAGGTCCGAGCCGATCAGCAGCAGCGCGCCGACCAGCCCGGAGGCGATGACCGGCGGCGTCGGCCACCTCGCCAGCCGCATCGCCACCTGGGGCGCCACCAGGGCGACGAACGGGACCGGCCCCGCCGCGCTCACCCCCACGGCGGCCAGCAGCACGGCGCAGAGCAGCAGGACCGCCCGCACCCGGCCGAACCGGACGCCGAGCCCGGCGGCGACGTCGTCGCCGAGGTGCATCGGCTTGAACTGGAAGGCCACGGCCGCCACGACGGCCAGCAGGACGAGGGTGCACCAGAACGCCACCCGGACCTCGTCCCAGGACCGGTTGTCCAGTGAGCCGACCAGCCATACCTGGGCGCGCGCCACGTCCCGGATGTCGGCCGAGACCAGCAGCCAGGTCGTGATGGCCTGCGTCATCGCGGTCACCGAGATGCCGATGAGGATGAGCCGGAAGCCGTCGACGCCGCGCCGCCAGGCCAGGAAGTACACCAGCAGCCCGGTGCCGAGGCCGCCCACGAGGGCCGCGGCCGACAGCCCGATCGAGCCGGTGATCGCCGCGGCGGTGCCGCCCGTCGCCGTCACCAGGAACACCGCGACGGCACTGGCTCCGCCGGTGATCCCGAGGATGTCCGGGCTGGCGAGCGGGTTGCGCGCCACGGACTGGGTGATGGCCCCGGACATGCCGAGGGCGACGCCCACGATGAGACCGGCCAGCGCCCGGGGCATCCGGAGGTCCATGACGACGAACTCGTCGACCTGTTCGCCCTGGCCGAAGATGGTGGCGATGACCCGGGAGAGGCCGATCGGGAAGTCGCCGACGCTGATGGAGAGGCAGAAGACCAGAAAGGCCGCCGCCGCGAGGACCAGGGTGACCAGGACGAGCAGGGGCCGCCAGACGAACGACACGCCGCCGAGCCGTACGCCCGGCGCCATCACCGCTTCCGCTTCGGTCCCGCTCATGGGCTCCCGGGTTTCCCTCATGTGCTCGTGCACCTGCCTCATGCCTTCTTGAACTTCCCTCGCCACACCAGGACCGCGAAGAAGGGCGCCCCGAGAAGAGCGACCACGACGCCCGATTCCAGCTCGCCCGGCCGCACGACCAGGCGGCCCACGATGTCGCAGACCAGCAGGACGCAGGAGCCGAGCAGGCCCGCGTACGGCACCAGCCAGCGGTAGTCGGGGCCGGTCAGGTAGCGGGCCACGTGCGCCACCATGAGGCCGAGGAAGGCGATCGGTCCGCAGGCCGCCGTGGCCGCGCCCGCCAGCAGGGTGACGGCGACGATGCCGAGCGTCCGGCTCGCCGCGATGTTCACTCCGAGCCCGCGCGCCACGTCGTCGCCCAGGTTGAGCAGATTCAGGGCGGGCAGCGTGATCAGGGCCAGGACCAGTCCGACGGCGATGAACCCGGTCACCGGCCGGATGACGTCGAATCCGACCCCGGCCACGGAGCCCGCGTTCCAGAACCGCAGCGCGTTCAGCGACTTCTGGTCGGTCAGCGCCACCGCCGTGGTCATCGCCGCGAGGAAGACCGTGATGCCCTGCCCGGCCAGGGCCAGGGTCAGCGGATTGCCCGCCCCCCTGCCGATGCTCGCCAGACCGAAGACGACGACACCGGCGACGCCCGCGCCCACGAAGGCGAACCAGACGTACTGGAAGGGGTTGGTGAACCCGAACACGGCGATGACCGACACCACGGCGAAGGAGGCCCCGGCGTTCACCCCCAACAGCCCCGTGTCGGCTATGGGGTTGCGGGTGTACCCCTGGATCAGCGCCCCGCCGACCCCCAGGGCCAGGCCCGCCACGACCGCGAGGACCGTCCGGGGCACCCGCACGGTCTGCACGATGAGCCGGATCTCGGTGAGCTTCTGGTCCGGTTCGGGGTCCGCGAACAGCCCGTGCCAGACCTCGCCCGGGCTGAGCGCACGCGCCCCGACGGCCAGCGACACCGCCGCCGCGACCACCAGCGTCACGGCGAGAACGCCCAGCCCGGCGAGCCGCCGTCCGCGGATGTCCGTCGTCCCCCCGGGCGCGGGGCGCTCCACTGCAGTCGTGACCATGTCGACGAACGATATCCCTTTGATCGGAACGGTCGTGCTCGGCCCGTCCGGCAGCTCACCGGGCGGACCGAGCACGGAACTCACGGCGGGCCGACGGGGCTTGTCGCCCCGTACGCCCCTCAGCCGCCGGCGCCCTCGGCGACCGGCCGGGACTCGTCGGAGGTGGACTTGACCCGGCGGTCGAGCAGCGAGTCCAGGATCTCGCCCACCCGTATCGCGGTGTTGGAGAGCAGCGACGTGGTGATGCCGTGGGTGTGTTCCGTACCGCCCTGGAGGTAGATGCCGCAGCGCAGCTCCGGGGCGGTCGAGATCCGGTAGTCGCGCTCCACCCGGACCCGGCCCGCGTCGTCGCGCAGGCAGCGGTCGCCGACCTCGCCGAGGAGTCCGAGCGGGTCGGCGGGGCTGTAGCCGGTGGCGAACACCACGACGTCGGCGTCGAGTTCGGTCTCCTCGTCGGTGACCAGTGATTTCACGGTGGCGCGTACGCCGTCGGGCTTCTCCTCCACTCCGGTGACCCGGGACACGTTGAGGAAGCGGAGCCGTTCGGTGCCGAGGACCTTCTCCCGGTACATCTGCCGGTAGAGGTCGTCGATCAGGTCGATGTCCACCACGGAGTAGTTGGTGTTGCCGTGGTAGGCCATGAGGCGGCTCTTGACCTCCTCGGGGGCGGCGAAGTAGTCGTCGACCGCTTCGGGGTCGAAGATCCGGTTGGCGAAGCTGCTGTCGTCGGCGGGGCTGTAGCCGTAACGGGAGAAGACCGCGCAGACCTCGGCGTCGGGGAATCTGCGGTGCAGATAGGCGACGTTCTCGGCGGCGCTCTGGCCGGCGCCGACGACGACGAACCGCGCGGGCGAGGTGCCGTCCAGGCCGTCGACCTTCCGCAGCAGGTCGGAGTTGTGCCAGACACGGTCACCGCGCTCCACGCCCTCGGGCATGAGGGGGCGCAGGCCGGTGCCGATGACGAGGTTGCGGGCCCGGTGGACCGCGAGTCCTTCCGCGGACCGGACGGTGACGTCCAGGTACTCCACGGTGCCGTCGTGCACGTACGGCGTGACGGCGACGACTTCGTGGCCGTAGGAGACCAGGTCGTCGACCTTGGCCGCGGCCCATTCGAAGTAGTCGTGGAACTCCACCCGCAGCGGGAAGAGGTTCTTGTGGTTGATGAAGTCGATCAGCCGGCCCTGGCTCTGCAGATAGCAGAGGAAGCTGAATTCGCTGGCCGGGTTCCGGAGGGTCACCAGGTCCTTGAGGAAGGACACCTGCATGGTGGCGTCGTCGATGAGCATGCCGCGGTGCCAGCCGAAGCTCGCCTGCTGCTCGAAGAAGTGGGCGGTGACCGAATCCTGCCTGCCGACTTTGCTGTTGTGCTCGCTGAGCGCGATCGCCATGGCCACATTGGACGGGCCGAAGCCGATGCCGATGAGGTCGTGGATCAGTGGTGTGTCGCCAGGAAGAACCTGTGACATGTCACTCCCATCATCCGGGAAAGCCGCCTGTCAGGCGTGAGGGGAAGGGTTCGAGAAGTGGGCACGCCGAGGGGGTCACGCACCCGAACTTAGGTGAGCCTAAGCTCATGAACTCACGTTGTCGATAGGGCACATGTGGAGACAACGCGCTGATTGGCTGTCAATTCTGGCTCGAAACAAGCGGTGTCGACGCCTCACTCGAAGCCTTGGCGGCCCCCCGCACCACGGCACGACGAACACCCGGAATCGGCCGCCGTCGGAGTTCGGCCGAATTTCGCACCGCCGGTCCCCCTGCGTACGCTTCGACGCGGCCCGGACACGTCCTTACGGTCCCGTGACGTGCGCGCGCCGCGCCCGGCCCGGGGGATCGTCGGGCCCTAGCGTGGCGGTCATGCGCGTACTGGTCACCGGCGGAGCCGGGTTCATCGGATCACATGTCGTCGCCGCCCTCACCGCGGCCGGGCACGAGAGCGTGGTGCTGGACGCCCTGCTGCCCTCGGCCCACCCCGGCGCCACGCCCCCGGGGCTGCCGGGCGACCGGGTGGTCGTCGGGGACGTCCGGGACCGGGAGGCGGTGGCGGACGCGCTGGCCGGGGTGGACGCCGTCTGCCACCAGGCGGCCATGGTCGGCCTCGGCAAGGACTTCGCGGACGCTCCGCTGTACGTCGGGTGCAACGATCTCGGTACGGCGGTGCTGCTGGCGGAGATGGCGGCGGCCGGGGTCCGGGATCTGGTGCTGGCCGGTTCGATGGTGGTCTACGGCGAGGGCCGCTACGACTGCCCGCGCCACGGCACGGTCCGCCCCGGGCCGCGCGCCGAGGCGGACCTGCGGTCCGGCGACTTCGAGCCGCACTGCCCGGACTGCGGAGCGGAACTGACACCCGGCCTGGTGGCCGAGGACGCACCCGCGGACCCGCGCAATGTGTACGCCTCGACCAAACTGGCGCAGGAGCACCTGGCCGCCGCGTGGGCGCGGGCGACGGGCGGCCGGGCGGTGTCGCTGCGCTACCACAACGTGTACGGGCCGGGGATGCCGCGCGACACCCCGTACGCCGGTGTCGCCTCGTTCTTCCGCTCGGCCCTGGCCCGCGGCGAGGCCCCCCGGGTCTACGAGGACGGACGCCAGCGGCGCGACTTCGTCCACGTCCACGACGTGGCGGCGGCGAACGCGGTGGCGCTGGCGGCGGTGCGGGAGCGGCGGCCCGCGTCCTTCGCCGCGTACAACACCGGCAGCGGCGAGCCGCACACCATCGGCGAGATGGCCGCCGCGCTGGCCGCCGCGCACGGCGGGCCGGGCCCGGTGGTGACCGGGGAGTACCGCCTCGGCGACGTACGCCATGTCACGGCGGACTCACGGGCGCTGCGCGAGGAGCTGGGCTGGCGGCCCCGGGTCTCCTTCGCCGAGGGAATGGCGGACTTCGCGGCGGCCCCGTTGCGCGGCGCGGCGGGGCGCCGGGACGAGGGCGCCGTCACGCTGTCGGGAGCGTGACCGAGAAGCAGCAGCCGCCCTGTACGTTGCGGACCTCGGCCCGTCCGGCGTGCGCCTCGACGATGCCGCGCACGATGGCGAGACCGAGGCCCGCTCCGGCCGGCGGGGTACGGGCGTGGCTCCCTCGCCAGCCGGTGTCGAAGACCCGGGGCAGGTCCTCCTCCGGGATGCCGCCGCAGCCGTCGGTCACCGACATGACGACGCCGCCGCCCGACCGGTGCGCGGCGACGGCCACCGTGCCGTCGGGCGGGGTGCGGCGGATGGCGTTGATCAGGAGATTGCCCAGCACCCGGCTCATCTCCTTGCCGTCGACCTCGACCGGCACCTCGTCGACCCGGTCGCCGACCAGCCGCACCCCGTGTTCACGGGCCAGCGGGTCGGCCCCGGCCAGCGCGTCGCCGACCAGGTCGTGGAGGGAGATCCGGGCCGGCGTCAGGGTGAGCGAACCGGCCTGGATCCGGGAGAGTTCGAAGAGGTCGCCGACCATGGTGTTCATCCGCTCGACCTCGGTCCTCATCTGCCGCAGATAGCGTCCGGAGTCGGCGGCCATGCCGTCCTCCAGCGCCTCGGCCATCGCCCGCAGCCCGGCGAGCGGGGTGCGCAGATCGTGCGAGATCCACGCGACGAGTTCCCGCCGCGAGGCCTCCAGCGACCGTTCCCGCTCCCGTGAGGCGTCCAGTTTGGCGCTGGTGGCGGCCAGTTCGCGGGTGAGCGCGGCCAGTTCGGCGGTCGGCTGCCCGGCGGGCGCGGCGAAGGTGCCGCCGTCGCCGAACGACCGTGTGGCAAGGGTCAGTTCACGGCTCCGGTCGGCCACCCAGCGGCCCAGCAGGACGGCGGTGGCCAACGAGACCAGGGCGGCCATGGCGACGACGGTCGTGACGACGTAGAGGTCGTGGGACGACAGGAACATCGCCCAGGCGACGGTCAGCGTCCCGGCGAGCATCGCCGCGACGGCCACCCCGGCGACGACACTCACCGAGACCACCAGCGAGCGGTGCCTCAGAAGACGCAGGACGCCGGCGCCCAGCAGCCCGGCCGCCGCCGCTCCCAGGAAGGCGAAGAGCGCGATGAGCAGGACGTCGGTCACCGCGGCCCGCCCCCGCCGAGCGGGGCGGCCGCGTCCGCGTCCAGGTCCAGCCGGTACCCCACTCCCCACACCGTGCGGATCAGCCGGGGGCGGGCCGGGTCCTTCTCGACCTTGCCGCGCAGCCTGCGGACATGGACGGTGACCGTCGACAGATCGCCGAAGTCCCACCCCCAGACCTCCCGCATCAGCTCCTCCCGCCCGAACACCTTTCCGGGGTGCCGGAGGAGAAAGGCGAGCAGGTCGAACTCCCGGACGGTCAGCGCGAGTCCCTGTCCGTCACGGTGGGCCTGCCGGGCCGCCGGGTCGAGGGTCAGCCCGCCGCCGGACAGCGGCCCGGACCCGTCCGCCGGTACGGTGCTCCGGGCGCGGCGCAGCACGGAGTCGACCCGCAGGACCAGTTCGCGCGGGCTGAACGGCTTGGTGACATAGTCGTCGGCGCCGGTCTCCAGGCCGAGGATGCGGTCCTCCTCGTCGCCGCGGGCGGTGAGCATGATGACCGGGACCGGCCCGTGCTCGCGCATCCGGCGGCAGACCTCGAACCCGTCCATGGCGGGGAGCATCAGGTCCAGGACGACGAGGTCGGGCCGGCGCGCCTCGAACCGTCCCAGCGCGGCGGGCCCGTCGCCGGCCTGCTCGACGGCGTAACCGGCGCGGTGCAGATAGCCGACGACGACCTCGGCGACGGTCGGGTCGTCGTCCACGACGAGGATCCGGCCGCGCTCCCCCTCGGGGACGGGGTCGGGTTGCCGGGCGGGCGGGGTGTTCTCCATGGCCCTCACTCTGGCACCCCCGTTCCGGCGCGTCGGTGGCCGACCGCCCCCATCCGGCCGATGTCCATGTTTCGTAAGAACCTCATGCCCTGAATGCCGGACTTGTCTCCGTAGGGTGAGGCGGGTGACCGATTCTTCTGCCGCTCTTCCGTTCCCGCCCGCCCCGCACACCGGTCTGCCGAAGGCCGACATCGTTCTCCCCTGCCTCGACGAGGCGGCCGCACTGCCCTGGGTGCTCGATCGCATCCCCGACGGCTGGCGCGCGATCGTGGTCGACAACGGCTCGACCGACGGTTCGGCCGAGCTCGCCCGGTCCCTCGGAGCGAGCGTCGTCACGGAGGAGCGACGGGGGTTCGGCGCGGCCTGCCACGCCGGGCTGCTCGCCGCCGAGGCCGAGTTCGTCTGCTTCTGCGACTGCGACGGCTCGCTGGACCCCCTGCTGCTGGCCGGCTTCGTGCGGCGGATCGCGGACGGCGAGTGCGATCTGCTGCTCGGCCGCCGCCGCCCGGAGGGCCGGGGCGCCTGGCCGCCGCACGCACGCGCCGGAAATCTGGCGCTCGCCCGGATGCTGCGCCGCCGCACCGGACTGCGCCTGCACGACCTCGGCCCGCTGCGGGCGGCCCGCCGCGCCGACCTGCTCGCCCTGGACCTCACCGACCGGCGCAGCGGCTATCCGCTCCAGATGGTGGTCCGGGCCTCCGACGCCGGGCTGCGGGTCGCCGAGAGCGACGTCCCCTACCGGCCGCGCACCGGGAAGTCGAAGGTGACCGGCACCTGGCGCGGGACCTGGCACGCGGTGCGCGACATGCGGGGCGTCCTGCGGGAACCACCGGCGGACCGCACGCCGGACAGCGCCGCACCCGCGGGAACGGGGGCCCTCCGATGAGCGCGTACGGGCCCATGGGGCCGACGGAGTTGCTGGTCATCGCGAAGGAACCGGTGGCCGGCCGGGTCAAGACCCGGCTCTGCCCGCCCTTCTCCCCCGCCGAGGCCGCCGAACTGGCCGCCGCCGCTCTCGCCGACACCCTGGAGACCGTGTCCGCGCTCCCCGCGCGGCGGCGCGTCCTGGTCCTCGACGGGCGGCCGGGCCCCTGGGTGCCTCCGGAGTTCGAGGTGGTGCCGCAGAGCGCGGGCGGTCTCGACGAGCGTCTCGCGGCGGCCTTCGGCGGATGTATTGGGCCCGCCCTCCTGGTCGGCATGGACACCCCGCAGCTCACGGCCGCGCTGCTCGCCCCCGCTCTCGCCCCGGACGCCTGGGACGGCTGCGGAGCCTGGTTCGGTCCGGCCGAGGACGGCGGCTTCTGGGCCCTGGGCCTGGCGGATCCCGATCCCGCCCTGGTGCGCGGGGTGCCGATGTCCGTCCCGGAGACCGGTGCGGTGCAGCGGCGCAGGCTGGTGGAGGCGGGGCTCGCCGTACGCGATCTGCCGGTGCTGGTCGATGTGGACACCGCGGCCGACGCCCACCGGGTCGCTTCGGCCGCGCCGGACAGCCGGTTCGCCGCGGCGCTCGGCCGGCTGACCGGGGCGGGGGTGCGATGAGTACGACCGTGCCCTCGTCCGGACCCGCCGCACCGGCCGCCGCCGGCCCGGCCGGCTCCACCGCCTCCGCCGGGGCGCCCGACACGCACGAGGCGGTCGCCGACAGCGTGTACGCCTCCGACACGCCGGCCCGGCGCGGCCCGCTCCGCACCGCGTCCTGGGGCGCCGACCCGTATGCGAACGCCCTGCGCACCGGCCGGGGTCCGCTCTTCCTCCGCCGCAGCGACGGCTGGCTGCTGCCCCTGGACGTGGAGCGCTGGTGCTCCGACGCGGGCTCCGCCGATCTGTCCGCGCTGCACCGGTGCGAGGGCCCGGTGCTGGACATCGGCTGCGGGCCGGGCCGGCTGGTCGCCGAGCTGGCCTCGCTCGGACACCGGGCGCTGGGCATCGACGTCAGCGAGGCGGCGGTGGCCCGTACCCGCGGTCTCGGCGGCGCGGCGCTGCTGCGCAGCGTGTTCGACCCGCTGCCCGGTGAGGGCCGTTGGGGCACCCTCCTGCTCCTCGACGGCAACATCGGCATCGGCGGCGACCCGGCCGCGCTGCTGGACCGCGCGGCCGATCTGCTCGGCGCCGGCGGACTGCTGATCGCGGAGACCGCCCCCGTCGACCTGGACGAACGGGTCCGGGTCCGGCTCGACGACGGCCGTGGCGGACCGGACGGGAGGACCGCGCCCGTGGCCGCGGGCGACGAGGCGGCCGAGCCGTTCCTCTGGGCGCGGATCGGCACGCCGGCCCTGCTGCGGCACGCCCGTACGGGCGGCTGGCGTACGGCCGATCAGTGGGGCGCGGAGGGACGGACCTTCGTCTCGTTGCGCCGGCCGGAACAGGAGCGGAGCGCCCGGACCAGCAGCCAGAGCGCGGAGAGCGCGAACAGCGCTCCGGTGATCAGCAGCCAGTTGCCGAGGTAGACGTCCGGGGTGGTGCCGGCGGCGGCCTCGTACCGCCGTTCGGTCCGCCGGGCGATCAGCGGGAACCAGATCAGCAGGAGCAGCCCGGAGAGGAACGCCGGCACCCGGACGAAGTTCACCAGGGCCGTCCGGGGGCCGAGCGCGGCGCGCAGCGCCCGGTCCGCCCCGGCGTACACCGGCAGCAGCACCAGGTCGTGCAGCACGGCCGACCCGGCGAACCAGAGCAGCACCCCGACGGTGTCCCCGTCCAGCAGCCGTACGCCCGCGTAGCCCGCCAGACAGAACGTGGCGGCGAGCAGGAGCAGATGGAGCGGGCCCTCGCCGTACAGGCGGCGCGGTGAGATGCGCGGGCGACGGGGTGCGGTGGTGGACGGGGACGGCGGCGGGGTCTGCGGCGGGGGCGGTACGGCTCGGGTGGACATCACAGCTCTCCGAACGTCAGGGTCTCGACCCACTTGGTGTTCAGCACGCCGGGCGCGGCGGGGACGATGATCCGGGCGGGGTAGCCGTGGTCCGGTGACAGCGGCGCCCCGTTCACCTCCAGCGCGAGCAGCGAACGGCCGTCGCGGACCTGGTTGTCGCGCAGCGCGGCCTTGCGGAAGGAGCCGCTGCGCTGGAGCGACTCGACGAACACGCCCGGCGGCCGGTCCGGATATCCGGCGAGCGCCGCCAGATCGGAGAGCCGCACCCCGCGCCAGAGCTGGTCCGAGGTCGACCAGCCCTCCACACAGGCGATCGGAAGCGCCGCGCTGTGCTGTTCCATGGCCAGCAACTCGGCCCGGGAGAGCTGGAACTCCCCGGCGGGCCCCCGTACCGTCAGCCGCCAGCGCGGACCGGTGTCGGCGGGCGTGATCCGTACGGCGGCGGCGGTCTTGTTGATCTGGAAGGCGTTCGGGCTCGGTCCCGGGTCGGTGCCGCCGCGCGGGGTGAGGAGCGCGATGCGGCGCAGCGGTCCGTCGAAGCTGCGCCCGGCCGAGGTCACCAGGAGAAGGAGCGAACCGGCCCCCACCATGGCCAGCGCGCCGCGCCGGGACAGGGTGGCGGGCAGCGGGTCGGGGGCGGCGAGGGTGTCCGGTTCGCCGCGCGGGATGCCGTTCCGCAACACCCGTACGGCCTGGGGCAGCTTGAGGACCGTATGGGTGACGAACCCGGCGAGGAAGACCCAGGCCCCGTAGAAGTGCAGGGTGTAGAACGACCCGGGGAAGAGGTAGTCCAGCTGGATGTTGAGCAGCCCGGTGAGGAATTCGAACAGCGCCCCGCCCACGAGCAGCAGCAGCGAGATCCGCTCCAGGGCGTGGCCCACGGAACGGGCGGGCGGCAGCGCGAAGAGCCGGGGGATCACCGACCAGAGCTTGGCGAGCAGGACGGGCACGAGCACGATGCCGACGGTGACGTGCAGGCCCTGGGTCAGCCGGTAGAGCCAGTGCGGGCCGGTCGGCCAGGAGAAGAGATAGAAGCCGAGCCATCCCTTGCCCGGGGTCTTGTCGTTGACCCGGTTCAGGTCCGGGTTGTAGGCGGCGTACGAGAGCAGACCGGTGACGAACAGCAGGGTGAGCCCGGCGAGCAGGACGACGCCGAGTACGGCGGTGAAGCGCGCCCCGCGCACGGGGCTGCGCCAGAATCCCGGGTCGGCGGGCGTGCGCGGGGCGCGTGGGGAATCGGTGAGGGTGCGGATCCTGCGGCGTTCGGGCATGGGGCCGACGCTAAGCCGGGAACACCGCCGGCGGGCGGACGCGACCCCTGACGAAATTCTGACGTCGCGGCCGGGAGGGGCGCCCACCGGCATGACGGTGGACGGGAAACGCGTGCCGGTGGACGAGAACCGGAATGCCGGTGGGGCGGGAAATCTGACGGTTCGGTGACGCGGGCCCGCCGTACCGCCCGATTGCCGTCCGATCGCCGCCCGGTGTGCATAGCGTGCCAGCGTGAAGACCGAGGACGTCACCCCCACGGACACCGCGGGCGGCACCGGGCACGGCCCGCCCGCACCGCCGGACCGCACCGACGACCGCACCCGGCGCGCGGGGCGGGCGGACCTGATCGCCGCCGCCGCGGGCGTGCTGCTGATCACGGCCGCTGTGGTCGTCGGCCATGTCATCCAGAACCGGGACGGCAGTCTGCGCGCCCAGTGGCCGCCCCTGCTGGCCTCCTGGGACCCGCATCTGGGCCCCGGCACCCCGGCCGCCCTGGTCATGGCGGTCCTGGTGGTCGCCTACGGCCCGCCGCTCGCCGCCCGGCTGCCCTGGCGCGGGCTGCTGGCGGTGGCCTGGGCCGGGTCCATGGCCTGGGTCTTCTCGATGGCGCTGATCGACGGCTGGCACCGGGGCGTCGCGAAGCGGCTCACCACGAAGCACGAGTATCTGCGGGTCATCGACCGCTTCGAGGACATCCCCGCCACCCTGCGCGACTTCACGAACCACATCGTCATCGGCGAGCCCGGCAACTGGCCCGCCCATGTCGCCGGGCACCCGCCGGGCGCGACGCTGACCTTCGTGTGGCTGGACCGCATCGGGCTCGGCGGCGGCGCCTGGGCGGCGGTCTGGTGTGTCGTGGTGGGCAGTTCGGCGGTGCTGGCCGCCCTGATCACCGTGCGGGTGCTGGCCGACGAGCGGCTGGCCCGGCGTGCCGCGCCCTTCCTCGTCCTCGCGCCGGCCGCCGTCTGGGCGGGCGTCTCGGCCGACGGCTACTTCACCGCGGTCGCCGCCTGGTCGGTGGCGCTGCTCGCCCTGGCCGCCACCCGTCGGGTCCGCTTCCCGGCCGTGGCGGCGCTCGGCGGGGGTCTGCTGTTCGGGTGGACCTGCTACCTCAGTTACGGGCTGGGGCTGATGGCGGCGGTCCTGCTCGCGGTGCTGGTGCTCGCCCGGACCGCCCGCCCGGTGCCGCTGTTCCTGCTCGGCACGCTGGTGGTCCCGGTGGCCTTCACCCTCGCCGGGTTCAACTGGTGGACCGCGTACCACCTGTTGGTCGAGCGCTACTACCAGGGTGCGGGCGGTGTCCGCCCGTACGGCTACTGGGTCTGGGCCAACCTGGCCTGCGCGACCCTCGCGGCCGGGCTCGCCGCCGTCGCCGGGCTGCGCCGGAGCGCGGTGGCCGCGCCCGGTGCCGTACGGGCGCTGCGGGGCGGCCCGGCGACGGTCTCCCCGCAAGGCGGACTGGCGTTGCTCGTGCTCGCGGCGCTGGCGGCGCTGCTCGCCGCGGACCTCTCCGGGATGAGCAAGGCGGAGACCGAGCGCATCTGGCAGCCGTTCCTGCTGTGGCTGCTGCCCGCGGCGGCGCTGCTTCCCCGCCGGAGGGTGCGGTGGTGGCTGGTCGCGTCGGCCGTTCCTGCGCTGCTGATCAACCACCTGCTGTGGACGGGCTGGTGAGCGGCGGCCCTCTGGTACGGCGTGGCGGGTGCCGGTCGCCGTCAGTCCAGGCGCTGTTCGGCGAGGTCGAGCCGGTGCTCCACGTCGGACGGGGCGAAGTGTCGCCCCGGTTGCCCTCGCCGGGGAATACCCACGCGAAGCCGTTCGGCAGGGGCCACTCCTCGTGCTCCGGCACCTCGACGGGCGCGGCCGGTTCAACGGCGAGCGGGCCGCCGAGGGTGAAGGCACCGACGTTGGGCTCGGTCGTCTCTGACATCGTCGTACTCCTGTGGGAGGTGGGCTGGACGATCTCATCATGGTGGGTGATGTGGGCGTATCACCCCTGGGATCAGTGGAGTTCACCACATCTGATGATCATGGACGGAAAACATTCGGTGTGTCCGGCCCGTGCTCTAGCGGTGCCCGACGTGGCGCCGGGGTACGGGCGCGGCCACGGGGATCGTCTCCACCCGGTCGACGGCGACGTTGACCGTGCCGTCGCTGCGCTCGATCCGGCCGGTGAGGAGGACGGCGGGGGCGTCGATGAGGGTCCGGTAGCAGCGGTCCCAGATGTGCGGGGCGAAGACGAGGTTGATCATGCCGGTCTCGTCCTCGATCGCGCCGAAGGCCACGCCGTGCGCGGTCGGAGGGCGTTGGAGGTACTTCGGCAGCCCGCCGATCACGACCCTCGCCCGGTCGGGGAGCGTACGGGCGGTGGCCGCGGGGAGTGCGCCGAGGCGGTCCAGGTGGGGGCGGATGTGCTGGACGAGGTGGGCGGTGGCGCTGGCGCCGGTGGCGACGATGTCGGCGGTGGTCTCCTCGGCGGTGGTCATGGAGGTGAGTTCGGGCGCGGTCACGGGGGTGGCGAGTCCGGGGAGCGGGGGCTGGCGCGTGCGGCCGGGTGCGGTGCCGGCGCTCCACAGGGCGGTGCGACGGTGCCCGCCCAGTCCGTCGAACGCGCCCGCGGTGGCCAACTGCTCCAGGACCCGGGCCGGCAGCCGGGTACGGGCGGCGAAGTCGTCCAGGTCGGTGAACGGCCGCTCCGTGCGGAGGGCGATGATCTCCTCGGCGGCCTGTTCGCCGAGGCCGGTGACGCTGGTCAGACCGCGGCGGATCGCCGGGGGCCGTGCCCCGGACGCCGTGCCGGGCGTCGAAGCGGGGGCCGGGCCGGACATCGAAGCGGGCATCGGCCCGGACGCCGGGCCGGGAGTCGAAGCGGGGGCCGGGCCGGGTTCGAGGGTGGCGTGGACGCGGGAGGCCTGGACGGTGGGTCCGTGGACGGTGACGCCGTGGCGTTCCGCGTCGCCGATGAGGGTCTGGGTGTCGTAGAAGCCCATCGGCTGGTTCGCCATGATCGCCGCGATGAGCGCGGCCGGGTGGTGGTACTTGATCCAGGCGCTGGCGTAGATGAGCCCGGCCATCGACTGGGCGTGGGACTGCGGGAACCCGTAGTCGGAGAAGGCTTCGATCATCGAGACGATCTTCTCGGCAGCGGCCGGCGGGATGCCGCGTCCTGCCATGCCGGTGAGCAGGCGGCCGCGCATCGCGGCGACCTTATCCGGGGCGTGCTTGGCGGCCATCGCCTTCCTGAGCCGGTCGGCCTCGCCGGGGCTGAACCCCGCGCAGTCGATGGCGAGTTGCATGGCCTGCTCCTGCCAGAGGGCGACGCCGAGGGTCGGCTCCAGCGCGGCTTTCGCGAGCGGGTGGGGGTACGTCACCGCCTCCTCGCCGCGCCGTCGGCGGAGCAGCGGGTGCTTGCTGCCGGCCTGGATCGGACCGGGGCGGATGATGGACGCGGCGACGGCCAGGTCCTCGAACCCCGTCGGCCGCAGCTGGGGCAGGGTGGAGATCTGGGCACGGGACTCGACCTGGAAGACGCCGATGGTGTCCCCTCTCGCGATCATCTCGTAGACGTCCGGATCGTCCTGGGGAATGGACGTGAGGTCGTAACGGACGCCGTGGTGCTCGTGGATGAGGTCGCAGGCGGTGTGGAGGGCGGACAGCATGCCGAGACCCAGCAGGTCGATCTTGACGAGCCGGGCGGCGGCGACGTCGTCCTTGTCGCCCTGGAGGACGCTGCGACCCTCGGCGGTCGCCCACTCCACGGGCATGATCTCGCCGATGGGCTGCCGGGTGAGGACCATGCCGCCCGAGTGCACCCCGAGGTGTCTCGGAAGGGTGTGGAGCTGGGCGGCGAGGTCGCGTACGTCGTCGGGGAGGGCGGCGTCGGGGCCGGGCGGGGTGTGGTGGATGTGCCGGGTCATCTCCCGGGTCTGCGCCTCCGGGTAGCCGAGGACGCGGGCGGCGTCGCGGACCGCGAGCCTCGGCTGATAGGTGATCATGTTGGCGACCTGGGCTGCGTGCCGGCGGCCGTAGCGGGTGTAGACGTACTGGATGACCTCCTCGCGGCGCCCGGACTCCAGGTCGAGGTCGATGTCCGGCGGGCCCGCCTTCTCCAGGGACAGGAACCGTTCGAAGAGCAGACCGTGCCGGAGCGGGTCGACGGCGGTGATGCCGAGGACGTAACAGATCACGCTGCTGGCGGCGGAGCCCCGGCCCTGGCACCAGATCCCCTGGTCGGCGGCGTGCCGGACGATGTCGTGGACGATCAGGAAGTAGCCCGCGAGCCCGAGCCCGGCGACGAGTCCGAGTTCGTGGTCGAGCTGCAGCCAGGCGGCCCCGGCCTCCGGGTCGGTGCGGGGGCCGTAGCGGTCGGCGCAGGCGGCCTCGGCGCGGTCCCGCAGCCACGAGTCCTGCGTATGTCCTGCGGGCACCGCGAACTCCGGCAGTTCGGGGCGCAGTTCACCGAGGTCGATCACGCAGGCGCGGCCCAGGGCGAGGGTGGTGTCCGCGACGCCGGGGTACCGCGACAGGAAAGCCGCGCGTTCGGCCCGGGGGCGCAGATGGGCGGTCGGGGCGGCCATCAGATGTCCGGCGGCCCGGTCCAGGGTCTCGCGGCGGCGCAGCGCGGTGAGCGCCTGGGCGACGCGGGCCTGGCGGGGGGCCGCGTAGTGCACGGCGCCGGTGGCCACCACCGGGATCCCGACCCGGCGGGCGGCCACCCACATCGCGTCGGCGGCGACCGAGTCCTCCGGGAGGCGGTGGTCGACCAGTTCGGCGTGCGTACCGCTCGTGCCGAAGACGTCGGTCAGCCGGGCGAGCCGGTGGGCGACGGCGGTGACGTCGCACCGGTCGACGCCCGGCGGCGGGCAGCCGGGCAGGACGGCCCAGTGCCCCGCGGCGGCCGCCCGGGCCACCGCGTCCAGGTCGTAGACCGGGGCGTTCTTCGACCCGGCGAGCTGCGCGGCGGAGATCACCGCCGACAGCAGCCTGAACCCCTCCGCCGTGCGGGCGAGCACCACCGGTGTTCCCAGGACCGGGTCGCCGAGGGTGAGTTCGGCGCCGTGAACCGTCTCGATCCCGTGCTCGCGGGCTGCGGTGTGCAGGCGGCGCGCGGCGTGGAGCCCGTCCATGTCCGTCACCGCCAGTACGCCGATGCCGAGCCGGGCGGCCTCGGCGACCAGGTCCTCCGGCCCGCTCGCGCCCCGGAGGAAGGAGAACGCGCTGTGCACGTGCAGTTCGGCCCAGCCGTCCTCCGGGCGGTCGGCGGTGGGGAGGCGGAGGAGGTCACCCATAGTGGGCCTCCACCCACCATCGGCCCCGGTCGACGAGGAGCAGCCACGCGTGCCCGTCGTCGGTGGTCACCTGCATCCGGGCGATCCGCCGGCCGCTGTCCCGCGTCCACCACTGCTCCAGCACCGGCCAGGGCCCGGCCCACCCGTTCACCCCGGCCCGGCGTCGCCCGTCGACCGCGAGGAACGCCGGCTCGGCCGACAGCTCCAGCCGGCCGGCCACGCCGACCGGCGCGCCGTCGGTCCCGGTGAGCCGGGCCGGACGCCGCACCGGGTAGACCGCGGCCGGGTGCGGGGCGGGCAGCCGTCCCGGCCAGGGAGCGCCCGCGGCGCCCTCGGCGCCCATGGCGCGCGCGCCGTCGTCGGGGACGTCGCCGACCGGGACGAGCCGGATCCGGTCGCCCGGCCCCCGGCCGCCGACCTCGATGATCCGGGTGACCGCCCGGTGCCCGAGCACCGCCTGCACCCGAGCGGCGGCCCGTTCCACCTCCACCGGGGTGTCCCGCTCGCCGTCGAACGCGCCCTGCGAGCCGGTGTCCGGGGAGATCCCGTCGGGGCGCAGGGCCAGGCGGCGGATGCCCGGTTCCGTGCCGCCGGCGTCCAGCAGGCCCTTCTCGGACCAGGCGGCCAGTACGCCGCGCACCCGCTCGGCCACCGCCCGGGAGGACAGCCGCCCCTCGTGCCGGAAGATCCGCGTCAGGGTCCGGCCGTCGGCCGTCCCGACCACGGCCTCCACCCGTGCGCACACCACCCCGGCCGCCGCCAGGCGTTCGTGCAGCTCGTCCGCGAGCGCGACCGCCACGAACACGACCGCGTCCGTCTGCTGCTCGGGTACCTCGAACAGCCGCCGCACGGTGTGGTCCTGGGCGGCGGTCCGTACGGACACCGGCCGGGCCTGCCCGCCACGGGCGACGCGGTGGGCACCGACGCCCTCCGTGCCGAGCCGCTCCGCGACCCTGCCCGCCGGCAGCCGTGCGAAGTCCCCGAGGGTACGGATGCCGAGCTGCTTCAACAGGTCGGCCAGGCCGGGCACGCCCAGCACGCCCACCGGGTACGGGGCCAGGAACGCGGCGTTCCCGTCCGCCGGGACGATCACGCCGTCGCCCCGGCGGGCCGCGAGCGCCGCCGCGAAGGTGCTGTCGGCGATCCCGACCCGGGCGGGCAGCCCGAGTGCGGTGACGGTGTCCGCCAGCCGTACGGACAACTGCGCTTCACCGCCCCAGTAGCGTGCGGCTCCGCGCGCCGGGGCCGCGATCAGCCCGGGCCGGATCACCTCCAGCCGGGGCACCACCTCCGCCTCCACGCGGTGCACCACCTGTTCGAACATCCTCACCTCGGCGGCGAGGTCCCGTTCGACGACCCGCAGCCCGGGGCACCGGGCCTGCGCGGCCCGCAGCCGCATGCGCCGCCGGACCCCGGCCGCCCGCGCGGACGCGGAGCACGCCACCACCGCGCCCCGGTGTGCCACGGCCACCGGCGCACCGTCCCGCGTACCGCAGGCCAGCACCGGGAAGTCGGGCACCCAGACCACGACCACCCGTACGGAATCGGACGCCCCGGTCATCCGACGACGCGGAGATCCGCCCGCGCCCCGCCCCGCACGGCCTCCGCCGCCCCCTGCTCCGTCACGCCCGCCGTGTCCGTCACGTCCGTCACGCCCACCAGACCGTCCGGACCGGGCAGCCACAGCTCCGCGCTGCGCGGCGCGGCGGCGGCCCCGCGCCCGCCCGCCGTCACCGTCACCCGGCGGCCGCGCAACAGCCCGTGCCCCCGGCCCACCCCGGTCCAGCCCACCGGCGCCACCCGGAGCTGCACATCCGCCCCGGGCCAGCGGCCCGCCGCCAGCAGCACCGCTCCGCTGCGCCGCATCACCGCCCGGAGCCGGCGCACCGCCCGCTCCGGCACCCGTACCGAGGCGCCGACGAGCACCACCGGCACCGACTCCAGCAGGACGGCGAGTACCTGGGCCGCGCGTGGCCCCGGGTCGCTCACCACCAGACCGGTGGCCAGATCCAGACCGGCCTGTGCCGCCGCCAGCCCGCCCAGCTCCGGCACGCCCACCGCCGCCCATGCCACCGACTCCGCCGCCGCCAGAGCGGCCAGCGCCAGCAGCAGCGGCAGATCTCCGCCCGCGCCCACGGCGGTACCAGGGCGAATGCCTCCTCCCGGCAGCAGGCCGGAGAGCGGCGACGCCACCGCACCGGCTTCCGCGCCACGCGCCTCGACTACCTGCTGACCTGTCCACACTCTTCGATATTCGCTCGAACGTTCGAATAATTCAAGCCAGGTCACCCTCGGTCATTCGGTGGCTGGGTACGCGTCCCGTCGCACTGAAGGCTGAGTGTTCTCACTGAACCTTGGTGACCGGCAGGTTCGTCTCACTGAAGTTTGAGTGGCGGATGCTACCGAGGTGGCGGGGTGTGGTGGGGGAGCTCGCAGGCGTCTTCGCGGATCCGGTGCCGGCCGCCTTTGACCTGGAATTTTACGAGGATGAAGCCCTGAGCCGGAGACCACTGGGTGCCGGTTGGAACGTGCGGTTCGAGCAGGTGCCCCTGTGCGGCAGTTCCGATGACCCAAAGGCGGTGGGAGCTTTGCGGGCTGGTACTACGCGGCGACCACGGGGGCTCATGTCGGCTACGAGTCGTGACTGGAGCGGGACCGGTTGGTCCTGCTCGATGCGGACCCCGAGGTGGCAGGGATCGCGTCGCAGCCGTTCTGGCTTCATTGGTACGACGGGACGCGCAAGCGGCGCCACGCGCCGGACTATTTCGTACGGCTCGCGGACGGCCGGGGCCGGATATTGCCGACCTGCTGGTGAAGGTGTTCGACGAGCCGGTCGCGCTCCGGGCAGGCGCCGCTCAGGTGGGCGATCCGCTGGTGGTGCTGCCAGTGCTGTTCCATCTCCCGTGGTCCGGAGTGCTGGTGGCGGACGCGGCCGGGAGGCTGCTGGGCTCGGACAGCCTGGCGCACGCCGCGGGGAGGCGATGATGGGGAGACTGGCTCGTCCGGACGGGCTTGTGATCGGTGGACGGGTCCGGTTCGACGGGCAGGTCCGCCTGGTGCTGGCGGTCACCGGCCGCGCCGTCACGCTCTCCGAGCTGGGTGCGCTGCCCTCGCCAAGCCTTCGTCGATCAGATGCGTGGGCCGAGGAACAGGCCACCGCTCGCGTCGAGGATCTGCCCGGTGACCCAGCGGGCGGCATCGGAGGCGAGGAAGGCAACCACATCGGCTACGTCGTCGGGCGTTCCCAGCCTGCCGAGTGCCGTCATGACGGAGATCTGTTCGGTGAGGCCCGGCACGTCGAAGACAGCTCCGTTGGTCGTCGTCCTGGTGGCCCCAGGAGCGACCGCGTTCACCGAGATCCCCCGAGGGCCGAGTTGGACGGCGAGGGTCTTGGTCATCGTCTCGATCGCACCCTTCGTCATGGCGAAGGATGTCTGGGACGAGTTGGCCATCCGGGTTGCCACCGACGAGATCGAGACGATCCGGGCGCCCTCGCGCAACAGAGGCAGCGCGCGCTCGATGATGAAGTACGGTGCCCTGACGTTCACCGCGAACAAGTGGTCGAACTCCGCCCGCGTCGTGATGCCGAGCGGGCCGGCCGGTGCGGCCGCCGCGTTGTTGACGACGATGTCGAGCGGCCGTCCGCCCAAGCCGGCCTCGACGCCAGCGAAGAGTGTTTCGACGTCGCCATCCACGCCCAGTTCCGCTCGGACGGCGAAACCGGTCCCGCCGGCGTGTTCCATCGCGTCGAGCGTTGCCGCGGCCCCGCGCTCGTCCGTGCCGAAGTGCACGAACACCGTGGCTCCTTCGGCCGCCAGCCGAACCGCGATTGCCTGCCCGATGCCGCGCGACGCGCCCGTCACCAGAGCTGTTCTGCCCGATAGATCGCCCATGCCTTCACCCCATCCGCAGCTTAATGTTAGTTACTAACGTGATGGTAGTGTCTAGCACATGAGTGAGAGGCAACCAACCCTGCGGGAACGACGGCGCTCCGAGACACGGCGTCTGGTCCAGGCGCACGCGGTGCGGCTGTTCACCGACGGCGGCTACGACGCGGTGACGGTTGCCGACGTCGCCGAGGCCGCCGGCGTCTCCGCCATGACCGTGTATCGGCACTTCCCCACCAAGGAGGACCTCGTCCTCATCGACCAGCCCGCCCAGCTCATCACCGAACACGTCGCCGCGTCGTCCGCAACACAGCCCCTGGTCCGCCGCGTCGGCAACGCGCTCATCGACGCGGCCACGATCTCGACCGGCGGCCCCGGGGGCGAGCAGGCAGCGAACGAACGGTTTCTGCTGGACTGCCTCCGGCTCATGGTCTCAACGCCTGCGCTGCGGGCCCGGCATCTGGACAGCCAGTACGCGCTGCAACAGGCCATCGTCGATGCTCTCGGGGAGGACGCGACCGATCCCGACGCCGCGTTCCGCGCCCAAGCCGCTACCAGCGCCTGCCTGGCCGCGATGCACACGGCGCTGACGCGCTGGGTCGAAGATGACGGACACACCAAACTGCCGGACCTGATCGCACGTGCACTCACCGCGTCCTTCGGGGATGACGCCATCGCCACCCGCCGGAAGGAGTGAAGCGTCACGGACCGGGCGCTGTCATCCCTCTTGACCATCGAACACAGCGCGGAACGGTGCTGGTCGATGCCGAGACCCGCCGGCCGGTGGGCCTGTTGCCGCGACCGGGAGGCGTCGAGCCTGGCGGCTTGGCTGGCCGAGCGGCCGGGCGTCGAGGTCGTCTGCCGGGACCGCGCGCCGTTCTTCGCCGAAGGGCGCCACTGCCGGAGCGCCGCAGGCGGTCCAGGTCACGGACCGCTGACACCTGCGGCACGACCTCAGCGAAGCGGCCGAGCGAGCCGTCGCCCGCCACCGGCAGCGCCTACGCGCCACGACTCCATTGGCCGGTCAGACCGTTGCCGTTGAGTCCGCAGACCGGGAGGAGAACGTGGACCAGCCCTGGCCGACAGGCCACCGGTTCGCCGACCGCACCCGGCCCGGCACGCCGAGGTACATGCGCTGCTGGCCGCGGTGCGCAGCCGACGCGCCGTCCAGCGGCAACTCGGCATGACTTGGGGCACGGTCAAGGCCCTGGCCGACGCCGCGAGTCCGGAGGAGCTCCTCCGGGGTCAGCGGCAGGGCCGCCCGTCCGTCCTGGACGAGTACAAGTCCTACCTGGACGACCGCTGGAGCGAGGGCTGCACCAACGCCTGGAAGCTCTGTGAAGAGATCGTTCCGCTCGGCTACAAGGGCAGTTACCAGCGCGTCAGCGCCTACCTGCGGCAGAAGCGGACCTCTCCCCGGCCCGTGACCGCGCAGCCGCCGTCGCCCCGCACCGTCGCCGGCTGGATCCTCCGGCGACCCACGGCACTGTCTGAGACCGAACAGCTCCAGCTCAAGACCGTCCTGGCCCACTGCCGACCTGCCCAGCCTCCACGCCCTCGCCGCTGGCATCGACCGCGACCGGGATGCCGTCATTGCAGGACTCACCCTGCCCTGGAATTCCGGCGTCGTCGAAGGTCATGTGAACCGGATCAAGATGCTCAAGCGCCAGATGTTCGGCCGCGCAGGGTTCCAACTCCTACGCAAGCATGTGCTGTTGGCGTGACCACAGTTGCACGCGGACCCAAGTGGGGCCCGGCATCCGGCGCGGGCCGCGACAGCAGAAGTACACCGTTCGCTCGAAAAGCGCTATAGCTTCGGCCTGTGACCGACACACCCAGCCAAACCGGCGCCGCCTTGCCGGACGAGCTCCCGCATCACGAGACGCTCCTGAACGAGACGGACTGGGCGTCACTGACCACCCCGTGCGGGACAGGTGAAGCCCTTCCGGCGGCGCTGGCGCGCCTCCTCGATCCCGATCCGGGCACCAGAGCTGTGGCCGTCGTCGACGCCCTCGAGGCAGTGACCCACCAGAACAGCATTTACGAAGCCACCGTGCCCGTAGCACTGTATGTGGCAGCCATTCTCAACCATCCGGCCACCGCCATGGGCAACCGCAGCCCGGATGCGGATCGGGCGCCGCATCGTCCCACCCGCGCAGCACTCCTGGACTGGCTCAGCAGCACCGCCTACGACGCCGACGACGAAAACGTGGCCGCCGGCGAACGCCACTGCGGGAAGGATTTCCTCGACGACTATCGGGAGATGCGCGCGTTTCGCGACCTGCGTCCAGTGTTCTACTCCGCCGTCCAACCTCTCCTCGGCAACGACGACGCGGAGGTACGTGCCGCAGCCGTCGTTGCCGCCATCCCCTTGGTGGAGCACCCGGATCTCGTCCCGCACCGAGAAGAGTTGGCCGACCAAGCCCGCGATCTGCTGTCCGCCAGCACGGACCGCTACAAGCGCGACCGTGTCTTCGACGCCCTGAAGACGTGGGGACATGACACGAGCGGCCTGGAGAACGCGGACGACCTGAGCGCCCGCGAACTGCGTGCCGGTCGCATGGCCGAACGCGCTTCCTGGGCAGGTGGATTCGCCGAAGAACCGCTGTTCTGACTCAAGGGGGCGACAGGTTCAGCCCCGGCCGACCACTGAGCGTGGCTCAGTCACGGAAGTTGAGCCAGAACCGAAACTCGTGAACAAAGCCAGCGGGCTGATCAAACGGGTCAGCCCGGCAATGGCGCACACCTACTTCGAGTACGTCACCACCGAGTACCCGCGCGGGGCCGGGCACGGCATGCTCCTGGTCCAGCTGCGCGGCGGCGATACCACCGCCTTCCCCAGCCCTCGCACCGCGGCGGCCCTGGCCGCCCGCCGCCGCAACACCGAGACCGCCCTGGAACGCGTCCACCAGGCCATCGCCCGGCTCCGGCGCGAGAAAGCCCAGGTCAGTGTTGCCGCCGTCGCCCGCCGAGCGGACGTCTCGCGCACTTTCCTCTATGACAATGCCGAGGCCAGAGCCACGGTCGCCGCCGCCATGGATCAAGCCGACGAACGCCGGTCCCGCACGCTTGCAGAGCAGGACGACGAGCGCGAGGCGACCTGGCGCGAACGCGCGCTGAACGCCGAGGGAGGCCCTCAAAGCCGCCCACACCGAGATCCTCGCCCAGCGGGACCGGCTCGGCGAACTCCTGGGACAGGTACGCGACTTGGAAGCCGAGTGGACACAAGAAGCCGTCCAGCGGATCACCACCGAGAACACCACTCTCAAACAGCGCGTCCGCCGGCTCACCACCGACAACCGCAACCTGGACGAACGGCTCAAGGCCGCCCGCTCCAACCTCCGCTTTCAGGACAGGTGCGTCGCCGACCTCGAAGCCCACCTCACCGAAGGACCCGATGTCGGTGTCCGCTGATAGCGCGCGGAGCGGAAAAAGGGGATTGGTTCGGGTGCTTCGGCCGGAACACTTCCTGGCGCCGACGCATGGACCATTAGCTCCACTCTGTCAGGGTGCGGACCGCTTCACCCGGGAACCACGCTGCCACGGGAGAACTCATCGGCCACGGCGATCCGGCGACGAGTTCATCCATGTATTCACCGAGTTAACGAACTCGTCGGCAGTCTCCTGCAAGGCGTCCACCGCATTCCGGTGTTCCTTCCTCAGCCGCCGCCGCTCTGCCTCGCTAACCAGCAGGGCGTCGATCCGCTCGTGTGACATCGGCACGAAGTCTTCGTCCCGGTGTTCCAGCGCCTTGCGTGCCGCCACGGTATCTGGTTCCGGCCCTCCGTTCTCAAAAGCCTTCTTCTGCTCTTGGTGCAGCCGGGTGACCTTGTCCAGTGCCCACGACTCCGACGTCCACTCGTCTTCGTCCTCGTGGGCGACGCCCATGCGGTGCAGCTCTGCGAACGCGTCGGCACCCAGCCACACCTTCGCCCAAGTCTCTTGGACGTCACTTACGGCCTCCACTACCAAATCGCTAGCCTTCGCCACGCCGTCGGGAGCACCAGTGAGTCGAAGCCGTCGGTGCGCAGTCTCGAACTCCTCGTAAGCCGCCGCCGGGTGCTTGAACGTCCGGGCCTTCTTCTCCATCTCCTCGACTACGGCGAGGAAGGCTTCCATGGCCTCGAACTTCCGGTCCGAGGTCTTACTGTGCCAGTTGGCGGTGTCCGTGCGGCGGCCGTTCCTGAAGACATAGACGGAGGAGATTCCGGCTGCGGTCACGGCGGCCAGTGGCGTTAGCTCGGCGAGGATCGTCATGGTGGGCATCATCGCGTTGGCCGTGGACGACGATGGACCATTTGAGGAAGATATGAGGTATTTTGGCGTCTATGAGGACCACTCCAACGAGCGATGCCGAAGTGCCGCATCTCAGCGTCGCGCACATGTAGTCTATGAATCGTCGCAGTTCAGAGCCGGTATCGAGGCTCCTGCGGTCGGTAATGTCGACGAACTCCCTGACCGCCCGGCACGGCATCGAAGTCGCCTACACCCTGAAGTACTTCACCGAGCGCATCCCGGCCACGTTCGTCTACGCCGACATCAACGTCGAGCAGACCACCTTGCTCTCCGGCACCCGAGGGGCTCAGATCTCAGGCCGCTTCACCCTCATCCCCACTCACCCGTTCCCCTACGGACCCGAGCGGAAGAGCCTTGTCGCGACCATGGAGAGCACCCTGCTCCTGCGTGATCACACCCCTGGCACTCTCACGGCGCTCGACCGCTACCTCCACGAGCGGACCGGAGGCATGATCGGCGCGCTGTCCCACACCATCCGCGGCGCTGCCATTGATGCCGTCCTCACCGGCACCGAGAAGATCGCTAAGGAGAGCCTCACGGTGGTCCCCCTGGACTATGCCTCAGAGACCCACGGGGCCGCCCCGCAGACGGTCGGCTGAGCATGCGGAACTCCTACCCTTCCGAGCCTCTCCACCCGCTGCCCCTTCGGGTTCGTCCCCGGCCGGGGGAGTTCGTCGAGTCGTTCATCGCACGGCTCGCACGGGCAAACCACATCAAACCCCACTACATCCACCGCATGTTGTCGAAGCCCCCCCTTGTCGAGCGGAGATCGTGATCTGGCCGCCCTCGCAGTGCTGGCATCCACCTCGAATGAGAACCTTCGCCGGACGCTCAGCACCAGTAGTTCGGCGCCGATCACCGTAAAACCGTCTCCGGAGCGAACCGACGCTGAGAACGCTGAGGCCGTGCTGTTCTTCGACATACAGCGTGACGCACGCGGCCGCAGCCTCACGGTCAGATCCTGGACCGCCCTCGCCTACTACGCCAGGTCGAGAGAAGTTACGCAGGGCCGCGGACCAGCTCGCTCGGTTATGCCTCCACTCAAACTTCAGTGAGGCTGCTCAACTTTCAGTGCGATCTGGCCCGCTTCGCCCGCCGTCTCAGGCCATCCGGTCCGAGACGGTCGCCGCTTGCTGATCGGCAACTCCAAGGAGGCGATAAGTTCCAAAGCATGAGTGTTGAGACTGAGGTCATTCACGAGGCGACCGATGAAGTGGTGGAGGCGTTCGCTCGTCTTCTTCCGCAGCTGTCGTCCAAGGCCAAGCCCCTGGACCATGGAGCAGTGGGAAGACTGACGGGTGCCAGTACCAACACCTTGCTGGTGGCCCGTGTCGAGGGCGTGATCGTCGGGACATTGACGCTGGCGATGTCACCCTTGCCGTCCGGCCTGCGGGCTCACATCGAGGACGTAGTGGTCGATGCCGCGGCCCGTGGCCGTGGGGTCGGCAAGGTTCTGATCGACAAGGCCCTCGGTCTGGCCGCGGACGCAGGTGCTCGAACCGTCGACCTCACATCGCGCCCGTCGCGAGAGGCTGCGAACCGCCTGTACGAGCGGGCAGGTTTTCAGCGGAGAGACTCCACCGTCTATCGATTCACCCTGGACTGAAGCGGGGTGTCCGCCTCCGTTGAGGCCGAGCCACCTTGCGTGATCTGTCGCGGCGAACGCGGCCTTCTCTCCTGAACCGCGCCCGCTTACTACGCCAGGTCGAGAACATTCACTCGGGACCGCGGACCAGTTCGCTCGATCATGCCGTCCCCACTCAAACTTCAATGAGACTACTCAGGATTCAGTGAGACGGGACACTTGTGTGACTGGTCGCGATAGATGACACCTGGTCGTGGCGACTGACACCGAGGCTCCGTCTGCACGACCTTCGAGATGCACGAGGTCGTTGACCAGCGGAAACGCTCTGCTGCCGGTGTCAAATAGGCCGACTGCCGGGAGCGTGTGCCAACAACGATGACCAAACGGGGCCAACTATCGCGACCAGGGCGGACCATCAGACCTGCTCGGTGGAGTCCAGCGGTGTTATCTATCGCGACCAGTCGCAGTCCTGGACCACCCGCGATGGCGCTGGAGCCCGTCACTAGGCTTCAGCGCCATGACCAGCGATATCGGTTTCACCTGTACATGCTGCGGCGCCCACCACTCCGAGCTGCCGATGAACTACACGGCCGAGGCGCCGGCGGTGTGGGAGCGGTCCTTCGCCGACGCCGATGACTGCCTGCTCTCCTCGGACCAATGCGTGGTCCGAGCGCAGCACTACTTCGTCAAGGGCATGATCGAGATACCGGTCATCGGCAGCGACGAGGTGTTCTCCTGGGGCGTCTGGGTCTCGCTCAGCCGCGAGAGCTTCTCCCGCGCTGCGGATCTGTGGGACACCCCCGGCCGCGAGGCCGAGGCACCGTACTTCGGCTGGCTCACCACCGACCTGCCGGTCTACCCGACCGCGACCCTCAACCTGAAGACGCACGTGCACACCCGCCCGGTGGGTGAACGCCCCTTCGTCGAACTCGAGCCCACCGGCCATCCCCTGGCCGTCGAGCAGCGCACCGGGATCACCCTGGACCGTGTGCAGGAGATCGCGGAGGCTCTCTTCCACCCCGGTGACGGCGAGCAGCAGTGACGGCTGACGAGCCCGTGTCCCCCATTCCGGTCGGACCCGCCGGCCTCAGCCGCCGAGCCCAGAGGTTCGTCGAGGTGGAAGGTATCCGTCTCCGTCGACCGGACCTCCGGCGACACCGTGACGCGTGGACCGGGCACGGCATCCCAGCTGCCGAGGTGGAACGGGCCGCAGCCTTCCAGGACCGCTGGGGCGGCCTCGCCCTCCCGCCGGCTCCGTTCTATGAGGGCGGCCCGCGCATCCTGGGCGCCGACCTCCCCGAAGGGTCAACCGCGGCCGGCTGGTCCTTCCCTGCGGGGGACTGCCGGGTGTCCATGGCCTACGGATTCATGATCGGCCCTGATGGGGCATTCGGGATCCACGCCCGCCACTGGACACCCCTGCACGCGAGCACGGACGGATGGGTGGAGTCACTGGCGCTTGCCGCGCATGCCCGCCGCTGGGCCAAGACCGTCACACGGCTCACGGGCAAGGCCGCGGCGGCACTGGACCTCGGCGGCTACGAGCCGGTGCCCGAAGTACAAGGCGTGACTGATACCTGGTGCCGGGGCAGGGACTCGCTCGTCGCCCTGTACCGAGGCGAGGCCGTGGGACTTGACGCCCCGCAGTGCCTTGAAGCGCACATCTACGGAGGGCTCGACGAGTGGGGTCTCCACGGAGGCTGATCCGCCCACGGGCTTGAGCACCTACTTGTCCGGCGGTGCCAACACCCGCGCTCAGTCACACCTTTGGCCTGTCGCGATGAAGGTTGAGTGTTCCCATCGAACATTGAGTGCCATCGGACGCCGCGGTCGGCGGTCATGGCCTATGCGCACCCAGCCTAGGCAGTCGCCGCGGGCGTCTTCACGGGCGAGCCGTTCCACGCTGTCACCACCAGGGGCAGTGCCGATTCGGCCTGTCAGGGCATCGGAGGCCTATCGGCCCCGGCGTCAGCTCCTGGTCAGTCGACGCGCGATGGCCTTCAGCAGCTCGTCCAGCACCGCCTCGTGCGTCCGCCTTCGCTGCCGGGCCAGTCCCACCCGGCTCGGCGAAACCCCGCGGACCGGGCGGAACACCACGTCCGGGTGGGAGTAGAAACGGGCCGCCGACACAGGGGCCAACGCCACACAGCCGGCAGCCACCGCGCCGAGCCACTCGTCGGGACGGCTGGTGACAGCTCCGACCCGGACGGGGCGCCCGTCCCGATCTTCCGCCGCCAGCCAGTGCTCCCTCCAAGCTCCGGTCGTGTCTCCGGCCGCGACAAACGACTCGTCCCACAGGTCCCGGAACTCCACCGTCCCGCTGTTCGCCAGCGGATGTCGAGCCGGCAGCAGCACCCCACGCTCCTCGACGAACAACTCCCGTACCGCCAACCTCTCCTGCCCCGGGAACGGCAGACGCACCACCGCCGCATCCACCTCACCCCGGGCCAGCCCGGCGCTCGGGTCCGACCAGTCGAACTGCCGCAGCTCCACCCGCCACTCAGGCCGCGCCCGGCGGAACCCGGCGATGACCTCAGGGACGGCACCCATTGCGCCCGCGTCCAGGAAGCCCAGGCGCAGCACCCGCGCCGCCCGGCCGGTCGCCTGCACCGCCTCATCCCAGCCGTCCAGCAGTACGGGCACCCGCGAGGCGAGCTCACAACCGGCCTCGGTCAACTCCATCCCCGACCGCGAACGCGTGAAGAGCCGCACCCCGAGATCGTCCTCCAGACGTCGGATCTGCTTGGTCAGCGCAGGCTGCGAGACGAACAGCCGCTCCGCCGCCCCGGTCAGGCTGCCCTCCTGCGCTACTGCGGCGAAGTACCGAAGCAGGCGCGTGTCCACATCCATGCCACCAGGTTATAGAAGCAGGTATTGGACGGTTCCCAAGTGCCCGAAGACCCTGAAAGCATGAACGGTATCCAGCTCGCGTTCCTCGTCGTCACCCTGTTCACCGCTGCCATCAACGTCGGCATCGCCACCGCTGACCTCGCCGGGGCGCGCTTCGTGCTGGCCAACTCGGCGGAGGTGGGTGTCCCCCGATTCTGGCTGCCCCGGCTGGCCGCCCTGAAGCTGGCAGGTGCGGCGGGCCTCCTCCTTGGCCTCTTCGACGCCGCACTGCGCCCCCTCGGCGTCGCCGCGGCCTGCGGTCTCAGCCTGCTCTACCTGGGGGCGATCACCTTCCATCTACGCACCCGCGTGCTTCACAATCTCGCGTTTCCCGGCTTCTACTTCGCCACCGCCGTCGCCTCGCTGGCCTTGACCGTGTCCTCCTGATCGCGGCTCCACTCAATGTGCGCTGAGAACGCTCAACCTTCGATGCGACAGGACAGTACGGTCTACCGTCGAAGGTGTTCCCCTCCTGGGAACGTGACGACGGGAGTGAACACGATGACCGAGCCTGCCTGGGTGCCCCCGTCCTGCACCCTGCCCACCGAGGAACAGCCCCTGCGGGTCGCCGAGTGGGACGCGCTGTTCGCCGAACGGCTGACCGCGCTGTCCCGCCCGTCCGCGCTGCGGCTACGTCTCGACCTGGCGGGCGGCCCCGGGGTGGCGGAGCGGGTCCGTGAACTGGCCTCGCGCGAGAGCGCCTGCTGCTCCTTCTTCACCTTCGCCGTCTCCGCCGCCTCCAGCGGCGAGGACCGGGTTCATCTGGACGTCTCGGTGGACGAGGGCCACGCGTCGGTTCTGGAGGCCCTCGCCGCGCGGGCGGGCGCGGCGGTACGGCGGTGAGCCAGGGGCTGCGCGGCGGGCACGGCGGTACGGATCAGCCCCGGAGCGGCAGCAGCCGAGGGACGGCCCGGACGTAGACCACCATGCCGATCACCTCGACCAGGGTCTGGGTGACCACGACCACCGCGGCGACGGCCAGCGCGTCCGGCAGTGCCAGGGCGAGGGGCAGGACGACCAGGGAGTTACGGGTCGCGCCGGTGAACACGATGGCCCTGCCGGCCGGCGCGTCCAGGCGGAACAGGCGGGCGACGCCGAGCCCGGCGAACGCCATCACGGCGCCCGGCACGTCGCCGAGCTTCGGTACCTGGGAGGCGACCACGGTGAGCAGGACGGCGGCCATCAGCGGCACCATCGTCGTGCCCATCGCGTCGGCGACCCGCTGTCCGGCCGGGCGCCGTGCGGCCCACGCCTGAGTGAGCCAGGCCAGCGTGAGCGGGACGACGATCAGCACGACGAACGCCTCGACGAACGGTCCCGCCTCCACGACCTCGGCCAGGTCCGGGCCCATGAACAGGAACAGATAGACCGGCAGCAGCACCATCTGGGCGAGGAGCAGCAACGGGGTGGCGGCGAGCAGGCGTTCACTGCTGCCACCGGCGAGCCCGCTGAAGACGATCACGTAGTCGATGCACGGGGCCAGCAGGACCAGCAGCACGCCGAGGCGGACCGCCCGGTCGTCCGGGAGGAAGGCGAACATCGCGGCGACCACCAGCGGCACCACGACGAAGTTCACCACCAGCGTCGCGGCCAGGAACCGCCCCGCCCGCACCGAGCGCACCAGTTCAGCGGCGGGCACCTGGAGGAACGTCACGTACAGCAGCGCGGCCAGCACCGGGTTGATCGCACGCTCCAGCCCCGGCCCCGCACCGGGCACGGCCCAGCCCACCAGGCCCCCGGCGGCCAGGGCCCCCACATAGACGGCGACCTGATGGCGCTCCATGCCTGCGACCAGGCCGGACGGTGACGACAACGTACGCACTCCCCGCGGGTTCACACTTCGTCAGCGGCGGTGTCGCCGGAGGACAGCGCCGCCTTTCTTCTGCGGTACACCACCGCCCCGCACACCGCGAGCAGGAGCACGGCCAGGGCGGACACCCCGAAGGCCGTCCGTTCGGCGAAAAGCCTTCCGAGCACTTCGAGCACGCCGAGTCCAGCGGTCGCGTAGATCAGCGCCCAGGCCGCTCCGCCCACGAGCAGGGCGGGGAGATAGCGGGACAACGGCATGCGCATGCTGCCCGCGAGGAAGTTGGCGGCGGTCTGGAAACCGACCGTCAGGAAGGAGACGGCCACCATCGGCGCGCCCCACCGCTGGATCGCCCGCTCGGCACGCCGGAACTTCGCCGAAGAGATCCGCTCGGCGAACCTGCTGCGCCGGGCGCCGGCGCCGGCGAGCCATCCGACGGCGAACGTCCCTCCGGCGCGGAGCAGGACGATGACGTACAGGGCTCCGGCCGCGAGCGCGATCCTATCCACGACGCCTCGCCCCGGGCGCGGACACGAAACCCGCGTTCCCCGTCACCCGTACGAGCGCTTCCGCCCCATCGGGTGCACGACGCGCACGAGCCCGGTCACCGTCTCTCACCTGAGCCCCGCCCCTGCCTGTTCCGTCCGCCGGGTTCCCGCGCGAGACGCCGGAACCCGAACCCGTATGCCCGGGTCCTGTGCTGCCCGGGTCCTGTGCCCAGGCAAGGTCAGCCTAACCGAGCGCTCCTACGGCGGATCGGGGAGCCCGGTCACGCATGGCCCCGGGCCCCCGGGGCGGGGCAGCCGGCACCGGCCGGGGCGGTCATGAGCAGGTCCGGAGACCCTGTGCGGCCTGGGCACGTTCGAGCTCGTACAGGGAGGCGCGGGGCAGCGCGAGAGCGGCTCGGAACTCCCGGCGGGCCCGGTCCGGGCGTCCTGCCGTGAGGTGGGCCCGGCCGAGCCGGCAGCGGATGTCCATCTCCAGTCTGTCGCGGTGGAGCTCGTCCTCCGGCCGCAGACGCTGTTGTACGGCGAGCGCCCGGTCCAGGTGGGCCAGGGCGGTGTTCGGGTCGCCCTCCTCATGGATCGCGGTGCCCAGGCGGGCCAGGGTCAGAGCCTGGAGCAGGAGGTCCCTGGCGTCCACGGCGAGGACGGCGGCCTCACGGAGCAGAGGGGTCGCCTCGTGCGGTCGCCCCAGGGCGAGGTGGGCGTCGGCCATGCAGGTCAGGGTGCGGCTGAGCACCCGGGGCCGGCCGACCATGCGGGCTCGTGCGTGCGCGGCGCGGAAGCAGTCCAGCGCGTCCCTCTTCCGCTCCTGTGCGATCCGTACGAAGCCCAGGGAGGCGTGCACGGTGGACGCGCCCCAGTCGTCGGACGGCGGAATGACCTTCAGTGCCGCCGTGGTGTGGGCGTCGGCCGCGCCGATGTCTCCCGACTGCAGTGCGGCGGTGCCGAGCCCGGTGGTCGCCCGGGCCAGCTCGCGGTCGTCGCCGAGCCGGCGGCTGAGGGCGGCGGCCTCCTCGAACCAGGTGCGCGCCCGGTCGGTGCGGTAGGCGAAGAGTTCGGTGAGGCCCATGCAGTTGCGCAGCGTGGGCGCCATCCGCCGGTCGTCGCAGTCCCGTGAGCTTTCGAGGGCGACTTCGAGGACGGCGCGGGCGTCGTGGTAGCGGCCGCGGCTGGTGAGGTAGTCGGTCAGGGCCTCGGCGATCCAGCACAGCAGGTCGCTCTCGCCGAGCACGAAGGCATGGCCGACCAGGTCGACGACCTCTCCCCCGATCTCGTCGAGCCAGTCCGCCGCGGCCCGCCAGTCGGTGAAGGCCGAGCTGCCCGCGGAAGAGGTGGCCGGGAACGCCTGGGGTCCCCAGTCACTGGCCATCCGGGCCGCGTCCAGGTGGAGTCGCAGGGCGGCCACGCCGACCGGCCGGGAGAGGCCGGGGGCGGCTGCGGCCAGCCGGCGTGCGTGGGCCCGGACCAGGTCGTGCAGCCGGTAGCGGCCGGGCCGCGGCTGCCGCAGGAGGCCCGCGTCGACCAGTTGCTCCAGGGCCCGGCCCGCCTCGGTGGCCGGCAGGTCCAGCATCGCCGCCGGAGTCAGCGGATCGAACTCGACGGTGGGCGTGAGGCCGAGGACACGGAACATCTGCCGCTGCTGTGGCGGAAGGTGTTCGTAGGAGAGCTGGAAGGCGGCCGCCACGCTCCGGTCGTCGGCGTTCAGCTCCTCCAGCCGGTCCCCGTCATCGGCCATCCGGGCCACCATGTGCGCCAGGGTCCACTCGGGCCGTGTCTGGAGCCGGGTGCCCGCGATCCGCAGGGCGAGCGGCAACCCGTCGCAGAGCCGGACGAGTTCACGCGCGGCGGCCGGTTCGCGTTCCACCCGGTCCGTCCCGACGAAGCCGCTGAGCATCCGTACGCCGTCGTCGTCGGGCAGGGGCTCCAGGGAGATCCGGCGGGTCGCGTCCAGGCCGGCCAGCCGTCGTCGGCTGCTCACGATGACCGTGCTGCCCGGACCGGACGGCAGCAGGGGCCGGACCTGGCGGGCGTCCAGCGCGTCGTCCAGCACCAGCAGCAGACGCAGGCCGCTGGTCGCCGTGCGCCAGGCGGCGACCAGCTCCTCCTCGTCGTCGGCGATCCGGTCGTCGACCGTGCCCAGGGTGCGCAGCATGCGGGCCAGGGCCCGTCGTGGGGAGAGCGGCTGCCCCGTCGCGTGGGCGCGCAGATCCAGGAAGAGACAGCCGTCCGGGTGCCGGGAAACGAGGTGCCGGGCGGTCTGGACGATCAGCCGGGTCTTGCCCATGCCCGGTGTGCCGTCCACCGCCACGACCGTGACGTTCCCGGCGGGTCCCGGCTCGGCGAGCAGCCCCAGCTCCTCCTGCCTTCCCACCAACGGTCCCACGTCACCCGGGAGTTCGTTCACCGGCGGCCGCGAGGGGCCCGGGGGCGGGGTGACGGTGACGGCGGGCGGCAGAAGGACGGTGTCGTCCTGCCGCAGCACGGCTTCGTACAGGCTGCGCAACTCCTCGCCCGGCTCGGCTCCGTGTGCCTCGCGCAGACGGCCGCGCAGCGCGTGGAAGGCGTCGAGCGCCTCCGCCTGACGCCCGCTGCAGTACAACGCCCTGACGTAGATGGCCAGCAGCCCTTCGTCCAAGGGACAGGACGCGGTCAACTCGGCCAGTTCCTCGATGGCTTCGGACGAACGGCCGAGCAGGAACAGACACTCCAGCCGCCCCTTGCGCAGGGTGCGCCGCTGTTCCTCCAGATGCCGGCGCACCGACCCGGCGTAGCGGCCGGGAAGGCCGGCCAGGGGCTCTCCTCCGTACAGTCCGAGTGCCTCGTCGAAGAGGGGCTGCGCGGCGGCCGGTCCGGCGGATGCCTTGACGCTCCGGGCGCGGCGGCCGAGGGCGGCCAGTTCGACGGTGTCGAGCCGGACGCCCTCGGCCTCGAAGCGGTACCAGCCCTTGCCGCCGCGGATGAGGGACGACCGCGCCGAGGTGTCCGGCGCGTCCAGTGATCGGCGCAGGGAGTAGACGTGGCTGGGCAGCACCCGTACGCCGGTCGCCGGCGGGCTCTCGCCCCACACGTCGTCGAGCAACTCCTGGTGGCTCACCCGGCTGCCCGCGCGCAGCACCAGCGCGGCGAGAACCGCCTGCCTGCGTACAGGCCCCAGATCCAGCCGCCGTCCGCCGCGGTACGCCGACAGCGACCCGAGCAGGCCGAGCCGCAGCCGCCCGTCGTCACCGTCCGCCACACGCCCCCCCTGCCCTGCCGGCTTCAGCCGACTTCAACTCACTTCATCGTTGCTTCAACGGAATTGCAGCGCAGCGCGAGAGGCTGCCGCAAGCCTTAACCCGGGCGGGTTCACGGCGGTTCCCGGCCATGCGGCCGCGTCTCGACGCGCGCCGGGCCGTCCGGCCCTCACAGCCACCTCGGGGCCGTCCCCACCGTCCGTCCGGCCGGCCCACGTCCCAGTCGGCCCGAGGCGGTACGTGAACGCACGAAGCAGGAAAGGGGACAGCGTGTCCCAGCAGAACTCCGCCTCCGGTGACGACGAGCCCCGCACCGGGCCCGTCAGCACGACCGGCCCGGTGCACGCGTGGTGGCAGGGACTGAGCTCGTGGCAGCGGATCGCGCTGCCCGCCGGAATCCTGACCCTGGTGATCGCCGTCATCGCGGCCGCCGCGCTGAACTCCGGTGGTGCGTCCGAGGGTTCCCGGGCGACGGCGCGTGACCTGCAGCCGTTCCGCGAAGCGGTTGACGGCCTCGCCGAGGCTCCGGGCCTGCGCTACAAGGACACCTCGACCCTCGGCATCACTGAGAACGACATCACCGTCACCGCCGACGGCAGCCAGTTCGGCACCACGTCCTCCGGCCGGAGCGACCGTGGCCGGGACGTGCTGCGCATCGGCGGCAAGAAGTTCACGCGGTGGCAGGTCGACCCCGCTCCCAGGAAGACCGTGGCGGCCGACGAGAAGGCTCCGCCCAGCGAGTGGATCGTGGGGCTGGACGACGGATCCGAGCTGATGGACGAGGCGCTGGCCCGCACCGTCGCCCCACCGCAGCTGGCGGCAGTGCTGGACAAGGCCCTCGCCGACCTGGAGAAGTCACCACCACCGGCGAACGGCTCGAAGACGCCGGGCACGCCCGGTCAACGGCCGCTGACCGTGAACGGCACGCCCGCGCTCGGCATCGACACCTCGGCGGGCCGCCTGCTGGTGACGGAGGAGAAGCCGCACCGGGTGCTGCGGCTGGAGGCGTACGACCTTCGCGACGGCCTCGCCGACATGAAGGACCAGCTGGAGAACGGCGAAACTCCGTCGGCTCCCCGCACGGTGACGACCGGCCCCCTGGCAGCAGGCGGCGCCGAGGGCATGGACCTGACCCCGGTCCTCGCCGACGCCGCCGACAAGATGTTCGACACCCTGGTCGAGTACGCCGACCAGCTCGAGGACGCGACCGACCGGGGGATCACCTTCACCCTCGACGGCGCGGGCGAGATGGACTGCAGCGCGGACGGCTGCACCGCCACCCAGAACTTCACCGGCGAGGTCACCTCCATCGCCCGGAAGGAACGCGTCACCAAGGGCAAGGTCACCGCGGTGATGGGCGCCACGTTCACCATCGACGGCAAACCCGCCGGCGAGTGCACCAGCCCGCAACGCACCTTCCCCGTCCGCGGCAACAACGTCTCGGGCACCCTGAAGTGCTCGAACCCGGCAGCCGGACCCCTTTACGCCTCGGTCGCCGCCCGCGTCCAGGCCCAGGCACAGGCCGACGCCGACCGCTGCGGCTGCAAGGTCCGCCTCACCTACCCGCTCCGCGCCAGCACTCTGATCGACGCCCGCGCGCTGGCCAAGGTAGAGGCGCAGAAGCTCGCCGCCCAGGCGAAGTCGGAACGCGACCGCGCGGACTGCGTCAAGCCCCACAGCTTCCCGTCCGGCACTCAGGTGCTGCTCGCCGACGGCACCACCCGGGCCATCGAAGACATCCGCGTGGGAGACCGGGTCGCCACCAGCGACCCGCGGTCGGCGTCGGCCGCCACACGGCCGGTGACCAACACCTTCGCCACCGACGGCGACAAGGACTTCACCCGCATCACCGTCACCACCGGCCGGGGCCCCACCACCGTCACCGCGACCGACAACCACCCGTTCTGGCTGACGGACGACCAGCGGTGGAAGAACGCCGGCGACCTCCGGGTCGGCGACGAACTGCGCACCACCGACGGGACCGGCGTGGCCGTGACAGAGGTCCGCGACCAACAGGGCCGGCACCGCACACACGACCTCACGGTCGACGAGCTGCACACCTACTATGTGCTGGCGGGCCGGACGCCGGTCCTCGTACACAACACCAACGGATGCCCGCCGCATGTGACCGGCAAGGGAGACGACCCCCTCGTTCCCGAACTGGTCAAAGACATCAACGCACGCTATCCGGGACACGTTCGGGCACAGGGAGTCGACATCGTCGGCGCCAATGGCAAAGCGCTCACGGATTTCGACATCGTGACCAGGAACGCCGTGGTTCAGGTAAAGACGGGTTCCGGCAAGGGAGCGCTGAAGCAGGCTCTGAGGACGCAGAGCCTGACGGACTATCCGGTCATCGTCTATCTCCCGCAAGGGCGAGGAAGCGTGATCAAGAGCCTTGAGCAGGCCGGCATCATGGTCACTCGCGACAAGAACGTCCTGCTGGACGCCTTGGCCCCGTAGCCCGAACTGCGGCATCAGCACCCGCCACGACAGGAAGACGCATGCGCCCCACCATCGTTCTCCTCAGCCCTCCAGGGAGCCATCAGCACATCGTTGCCCGTCTACGGCAGGCCGGCGCCTACACCGAGGACGAACCCTTCGATCGACTGGATCGAGGAGAGTGCAGCTACGGCGTGGACACGTCCGGGGATGTCCTCGATGAATTCGACGAGGAAGAATTGGATGAGATTCGTCGGAGGATCGGCGAGTTCCGGGCGATCACGCTTGAATACTCGGGAGTTTCCTGCATTCGCGATCTCCTGGGCGAAGCAGTCCAGGGACTGTCAGGCCTGCTGGACACCAACTACGGTGAGCTCATCGCCTACGGGGAGGTTCTGGAACGGTTCCGGAGCGATCCCTTGTGGGACTGGCGATTCACCGAGGGCGGATAGCCCGATACGGCCCCTCGGCCCCCGGCTACCGCAGCACGCGTCCGAGGAAGCCGCGCAGGTAGCCCGCGACGACGTCCAGGTGACTCTCGAGCAGGAAGTGCCCGCCGTCGATCAGGTGCACCTCCACGTCCTCGGCGTCGCGGGCGAAGGCCTGCGCACCCTCCGGCGCGAAGATCTCGTCGTTGCGGCCCCACACGGCGAGCACCGGGACCTCGCTGGTACGCAGGAACTCGTGCAGGAGCGGGTAGAGCGGGCGGTTGTGCCGGTAGTCACGGAAGAGCGCGAGCTGAATCTCGTCGTTGCCCTCGCGTGAGACGAGGGCGACGTCGTGCGCCCAGGTGTCCGGACTGATCAGGCTGGGGTCGGGCACGCCGTGAACGTACTGCCAGCGGATGGCGTCGGGGCTCAGCGCGGCGCGGACGGCGGGTTCGGTGTCGGGGCCGGGGTTCGCCCCGTAGGCCCAGAGGCCGGCCCAGAAGGAGTCGACGAAGCCTTCCTCGTAACCGTTGCCGTTCTGGGTGACGAGGGCGGAGATCCGTTCGGGGTGCTTGAGCGCGAGGCGCCATCCGATGGGGGCGCCGTAGTCCTGGACGTAGAGGGCGTAGCGGTCCAGGCCCAGCTGGTCGAGGAGGGCGGAGGTGAGTTCGGCGAGGGCGTCGAAGGTGTAGTCGAACTCCTCCACCGAGGGGGCGTCGGAGTGGCCGAAGCCGAGGTGGTCCGGCGCGATGACGTGGTAGCGGTCGGCGAGCAGCGGGATGAGTTCGCGGAACATGAACGAACTGGTCGGGTAGCCGTGCAGCAGGACGATCACGGGGGCGTCGGCGGGGCCGGCCTCGCGGTAGTGGATCCCATGACCGTCGACGGTCGCGGTCCGGTGGTGCACCGAGTTCATTTCTAACCCCTTTACGCATTCGATCCGGTTAGGCGCTCGTCAGGTAAGCACGGAACGACCTAACCTGTCAAATGGCCATAGCCAGTTAGAAGGGCCCGGAAGCAGCGTTTGCCGTCGGGTATTTCGGCGACCTGGGCCAGGGTCCGGCCCGGCACGGAAAACGCCACAACCCCTGCGGCGTGGTCAGTGGTAGGCGTGGACGACGGCATGGCCCTTGCCCCGGCCGATCATCCACTTGTTGACCGGCGCCGTGATCACGAAGGCCACGGCGAAGCCGCCCAGCAGCGCCGTCCAGAACAGCGCGTCCGACAGCTGGGCGTCCATCGCCCCGGGGGTCAGGGCGATGATCGCGTTGTCGACGAGTTCCATCACCGCGATCGAGACGGTGTCCGCGGCGAGCGCCACCTTGAGGGCGGCCCTGAGGGTCAGCCCGGCCCGGCGGACCGCGAACAGCGTGAACGAGTAGCCGAAGACGAACGCCAGCCCGATCGCCAGGATCATCGTCCCGACATTGCCCCACATCAGGGCGGTGCCGATGACCATGCCGAGGATCTCGCCGATCGCACAGCCCGTCAGACAGTGAAGGGTCGCCTTCACCGCGGCCCCCCACGTCACCGCTCCCGGCCGGTGCCCCGTGCGCCCCGCGTGGGCCTGGTGCGCGGCCCGGTCGCCGGAGGTACCGGCGTGGTGTGCGTTGTGGTCCATGACTCTCATCCCCGAACCGTCCGGTGTCGCCGTACTCCTTGACCGCATCCAACCATATACCTCTGGGGGGTATCTGGCATTCTCATGGGTGAGCTCCCACGATCGGCGGAAGCGCGCCGGGGGCCGGTCACACCGACTCCGCGACTCGTTCCGCGGATGGCGTCGGACACGGGTTGTCGGCAGGATCGTGGAGAGACGCACCGACCCCGGCCCCGATCGCTCACGCGCACCACGTCAACGCAGACCGACCGACCTTCCGCACCGCAGTTCGACAAGGCCTCTGCTTCGTTCGTCAGGAGACAGACATGAAGATGCTCATCAACGTTCCCGAGACCGTCGTCGCCGACGCCCTGAGGGGTATCGCGGCCGCACACCCCGAGCTGACCGTCGATGTGGAGAACCGGGTCGTCGCCCGGAGGGACGCGCCCGTGGCGGGGAAGGTGGGGCTCGTCTCCGGGGGCGGTTCCGGGCATGAGCCGCTGCACGCCGGGTTCGTCGGGCCCGGGATGTTGTCGGCCGCCTGTCCCGGTGAGGTGTTCACCTCCCCCGTGCCGGACCAGATGGTGCGGGCAGCGGCGGCCGTCGACAGTGGGGCGGGGGTGCTGTTCGTCGTCAAGAACTACACCGGTGACGTGCTCAACTTCGAGATGGCCGCCGAACTGGCCGAGGACGAGGGGGTCCAGGTCGCCCAGGTGGTGGTGGACGACGACGTGGCCGTGAGCGACAGCACGTTCACCGCCGGGCGGCGCGGTACCGGAGCGACGCTGTTCGTCGAGAAGATCGCCGGAGCGCTGGCGGACGAGGGCGCTCCGCTGGAGCGGGTGGCCGCCGTCGCGCGGCAGGTGAACGGGGCCTCGCGCAGCTTCGGGGTGGCGCTCGGCGCGGTCACCACGCCGGCCAAGGGCAGCCCCACCTTCGATCTGCCCTCCGGGGAGCTGGAGTTGGGCATCGGGATCCACGGGGAGCCGGGGCGTGAGCGGCGGCCGATGATGACGTCCGGGGAGATCGCCGACTTCGCCGTGAACGCGATCCTGGAGGATCTGCGGCCCACCGGTCCGGTGCTGGCGCTGGTGAACGGCATGGGAGCGACACCGCTGCTGGAGCTGTACGGGTTCAATGCCGAGGTCCACCGGGTCCTGTCCGAGCGGGGCGTTCCGGTGGCCCGTACGCTCGTGGGGAACTATGTGACGTCGCTCGACATGGCAGGCTGCTCGGTGACGCTGTGCCAGGTCGACGAGGAGCTGCTGCGGCTGTGGGACGCCCCGGTGCGGACGGCCGCGCTCCGCTGGGGCAGCTGAGCCGTCGGCCGGATCCCGGGACCGTGTGCGCGACCCCGGTGCGGGGTCGGCCGGCCGTACTGCCCGCACTGTCCGTGCCGCCGGGACGATCCGTTCCGGCGAGACCGAGGAACAGGAGATCATGTGCTCGACACCGACTTCTTCCGCCGCTGGATGGCCGCTGCCGCGGCGTCCGTGGAGCGTGAGGCGAACCATCTGACGGAGCTGGACTCGGCGATCGGGGACGCCGATCACGGCAGCAATCTTCAGCGCGGCTTCACGGCGGTGACGGCGGTGCTGGAGAAGGACGCGCCCGCCACCCCCGGCGCGGTGCTCACCCTGGCCGGACGGCAGCTCATCTCCACCGTCGGCGGGGCGTCCGGACCGCTGTACGGGACGTTGCTGCGCCGTACGGGCAAGGCTCTGGGCGACGCCGACGAGGTGACGCAGGAGCAGTTGGCGCAGGCGTTCGCGGCGGGGGTCGCCGCGGTGGGGCAGCTGGGCGGCGCCCAGGCCGGGGACAAGACGATGCTCGACGCGCTGCTGCCCGCGGCGGAGGCCCTCGCCACCTCGTTCGAGGGGGCGGCGAACGCGGCCCGGGCGGGTGCGGAGGCGACGGTGCCGTTGCAGGCGCGCAAGGGCCGGGCCAGCTATCTCGGCGAGCGCAGCATCGGGCATCAGGACCCGGGAGCGACCTCGTCGGCGCTGCTGGTCGAGGCCCTCGCGGCGACGGCGGCGGACGGAGCGGGCGCATGAGCGGCGAGGCGCAGGTGGGCATCGTGCTGGTCTCCCACAGCGGTCCGGTCGCCGAGTCGGTCGCCGAGCTGGCCCGGGGCCTCGCCGCCGGAGGGGTGACCGCTCCGGTCGCCCCGGCAGGCGGGCTGCCCAACGGTGGGCTGGGGACGAGCGCGGAGCTGATCGGCCGGGCCGCCGCCTCGGTGGACCGGGGTGCTGGCGTGGCGGTTCTGGTGGATCTGGGGAGCGCGGTCCTCACGGTGAAGGCCATGCTCGCCGAGGGCGACGAGCTGCCCGAGAACACGCGGCTGGTGGACGCGCCGTTCGTGGAGGGCGCGGTGGCCGCCGTGGTGACCGCGTCGGCGGGCGGCGACCTCGCGGCGGTGGAGGCCGCGGCCTCGGAGGCGTACGGCTACCGCAAGACGTGACGCCTCGCGTGGCGCCCCGCACTCCGCCGCAGCAGACTTGACGCCATGTCGACCGCCAGGCGCAGTGCGGGGCTTCTTCTCTTCCGGGTCACGGACACCGGCGGCGAGCGGGATGTCGAGGTGCTGATCGGGCACATGGGCGGGCCGTTCTGGGCGGGCCGGGAGGCGGCCGCCTGGTCGGTGCCGAAGGGCGAGTACGGGTCGGAGGAAGGCGCGGAGGCGGCCGCCCGCCGCGAGTTCACGGAGGAGCTCGGGGTGCCCGTCCCGCCGGGCGATTGGATCGCGCTCGGCGATTCCCGGCAGCGCAGCGGCAAGACGGTGACCGTGTGGGCCCTGGAGGCGGAGCTGGACGTGGCGTCCGTCGTGCCGGGGACGTTCACGATGGAGTGGCCGCGCGGGTCCGGCGTGCAGCAGGAGTTCCCGGAGATGGACCGGTTCGCCTGGTGCACGCCGGAGCAGGCCGTCGAACGGCTGGTCGCCGGACAGCGGGTGTTCGTCGACCGGCTGCGCGCTCGGGTGCGCGGGACGGCCGCCCCGCCCGACCCGTAGCGCTCAGGTCCGCGTGGACGGCCGCCCCGCCCGACGCATAGCGCTCAAGTCCGCGTGGACGGCCGCCCCGCCCGACGCATAGCGCTCAGGTGCGCGGGACGGCCGCCTCGCCCGGCGATCAGGCCGGGGCCGGAACCGTGCCCACCTGGCGGCCGGCCCGCAGTTCCAGTACGTCGCCGGTGAAGCGGGACCGGAAGCTGCGGTCGTGCGAGACGACGACGACCGCGCCCCGGTACTGGTCGAGGGCCTGCTCCAGCTCCTCCACCAGGCTCAGCGCGATGTGGTTCGTCGGCTCGTCCAGCACCAGCAGATCGGCCGGCCGGGTCACCAGTCGGGCCAGGGCGAGCCTGCGCTGCTGGCCGACGGAGAGGGACGCGACGGGCACGCCGAGGTCCTCGGGGCGGAACAGCCCGAGGGCCAGGAGCTCGTCGGCGTACTCGTCGGGGAAGCCGGGGCGGCCCGCCGCGAAGGTGGCGAGCAGGGTGCGCCGGGTCGGCCGGGCGGGCAGTTCCTGCGGGAGGTAACCGATGCGGGCGTGACGGGTGACCGTGCCCGTGTCGGGGGCCAGGTCGCCCGCGAGGACCCGCAGCAGGGTGGTCTTCCCGGCCCCGTTCTCGCCGGTCACCAGGAGACGGGCTCCCGGCGCCACGCGGAGGGAGGGGAGGCGGAGGCGGTCGCCCACGGAGACGTCGTCCAGCTCCACGAGGGGCCTCGTGCGGTCCGGCTTGCCGTCGGCGTCGGCTGCCTCAGCGGTCCCGGCGGCCCCGGCGGTCCCGGCGGCCTCGGTGGTCCCGGCGGCCCCGGTGCTCCCGGTGCTCCCGGTGCTCCCGGTGCTCCCGGTGCTCCCGGTGCTCCCGGCATGCTCCGCCCCGGCGGTTGCCGTGGTGACGGTCGGGCGGCCGGTGAAGGTGAGGGGGCGGGGCGGGGGCGGCACGGGTGACCTGCGCAGGGCGTCCAGCCGGGTCCGGGCGGACCTGACCTGGCCGGACAGTTTCGCCTCGTGCGAGCGGCGGTGCTTGCCGAAGCCCTGTTTCGGGTCGCGTCCGGTGGCCGCAAACCGCGCTCCGGCCGCCTCGACCAGTTCCTCGGTGCGGGCCAGGTCCGCCACGTACTCCTCGTGTTCCTGGGCCCAGCGGCGGCGGGCGGCGGCCTTGGCGGTGCGGTAGCCGTCCCAGCCGTCCCCGTACCGCGTGACCGTGCGCAGATCGCGGTCGACCTCCAGGATCACCGAGGTGACCCGCTCCAGGAACGCCCGGTCGTGGGTGATCGCCACGACGGTGCCCCGGTGGGCGCGCAGGTGGTCCTCCAGCCAGCCGACGGCGCGGGCGTCCAGGTGGTTGGTCGGCTCGTCGAGCAGCAGCAGTTCGGGGGCGGCGGCCAGAACGCAGGCGAGGGCGAGCCGGGACTGCTCGCCGCCGGAGAGGGTGGCGAGGGTCCGGTCGCGGGTGAGGTGGGCGAGGCCGAGCCCGTGGAGAGCCGCTTCGGTACGGGCCTCCGCCCGGTAGCCGTCGCGGTCCTCATAGGCGGTGAGGAGGTCTCCGTACGCGGTGAGTTCCGCGTCGGTGGGCTCCGGGTCGCCGGGCTTCCGCCCGGAGAGACCGGCCTCCGCCTCGCGGATGCGGTGTTCGAGGTCGCGCAGTTCGGCGAGGGCCGCGTCGACGGCGTCCTGCACGGTGTCGGACGGGTCGAGGTCGAGGGTCTGGGCGAGGTAGCCGGTGGAGCCGGGGAAGCGGACGGTGATCTCTCCGGTGTCCGGCTGCTCCGCTCCGGCCAGCAGCCGGAGCAGGGTGGACTTCCCGGAGCCGTTCTCGCCGATGACGGCGGTCTTCTCACCGGGCCGGACGGTGAGGGTCACCTGGTCGAGTACGGAGCGGTCCCCGTACGCCTTGGAGACGTCCTTCATGGCCAGTTGAGCGCGGTCGCGCTGGGGGTGCATGGGTGCCTTTTCCCTGGGTGACGGCCCGCGGCCGGGCGCACGGAGGCGCGGCACGGCGGGGCGTGGATGCCGGACGGCGAAGGGGACGGCGGCGGGCGCGCGGGGTGACGTCGACGTCACCGGGGCGTCTCAGCGGGACGCGTGGTGCGGCGCGCGGCGGCCGTCCGGGCCGGGAATCAGCGGAAGAAGTAGAAGCGGTACGAACCCATGTGGGCCAGTCTAGCGACGGGCGGCCGGCCCCGCCGAGAATTTCGGCCCGCCCGGAGCCTGGGTGGGGCAGGCTCCGGGCGGGCCGGACGGAGGGGCGGGAAGGGCGGGACCGGAGAGGACCGGGCCGGAGAGGACCGGGCCGGAGAAGGTCAGCCGCCGGGGAGGATGACGGCGCGGCCGTTGATCCTGCCGTCGTGGAGGCGTTCGTAGGCGAGCGGGGCCTCGTCGAGGGAGTACGTCTCCACATGGACGTCCACCGCCCCGGCGTGGGCCAGGTCGAGGACCTCGGCGAGTTCCTTGCGCGAGCCCCAGTAGGGGGCGCTGACGTTGGCTCCGTACGGAAGCGTCCCGAAGCCGACCGGGAGCGCGCCGCCGCCGATGCCGACGATGGTGACGTCGCCGTCCACGCGGGCGACGGCCCCGGCGGTCCGCACGGTGGGCGGTGCTCCGACGAAGTCGAGCACCACGTGCGCGCCGAGTCCGCCGGTCAGTTCCATGACGCGGGCGGCCGCCTTCTCGTCGGAGAGAACGGTTTCGTGCGCGCCGACGGTCCTGGCCAGGGCGAGCTTGTCCTCGGTGACGTCCAGGGCGATCACCCGGGCGGCCGTCATGGCGCGCAGCAGCTGGATCGCGACGTGACCGAGGCCGCCGGTGCCGATGACGACCGCGGTGGAACCGGGCACCAGCTTCGCCCGCGAGCGGACGATCGCGTGGTACGGGGTGAGTCCGGCGTCGGTGAGGGGCACGGTCTTCACCGGGTCGAGGGCGCCGATCGGGATCAGATGACGGGGGTTGTCGACGATCATGTACTCGGCCATCGCGCCGGGTGCGCCGAGTCCGGGCGGCATGATGCCGAGCTCCTTGGCGCGCAGGCAGTAGTTCTCCTTGCCCTCGGCGCAGTTCACACAGGTGCCGCAGCCCCACGGCCCGTACACGGCGACGGAGTCGCCCACCGCGAAGCCGTCGACGCCGTCACCGAGGGCGGCGACCGTGCCGACGCCCTCGTGGCCCAGGGTGAGGGGCAGCGGGAAGGGGATCTGGTCGGCGGGCCAGCTCATCACGGCGATGTCGGAGTGGCAGACGCCGGCGGCGGTGACCTTCAGCAGGACCTGGCCGGGGCCGGGCTCGGGGTCCGGGACGGTGACCACCTCGGGGGCGGCGCCGACGGCTCGGTACTGAACGGCTTTCATGGAGTCTCCTCGCCTCTTCTCTTTCCTTGTTCTCTCGTGTTCTCCTGCGTTCTCTTCGCTCCCTTTCTCGCCCCGGTGTCCCCCGCCCGCCACTCGGGGCCCGCGGTCACGGGGCGGAGTAGCCGCCGTCCACCAGGTGGTAGCTGCCGTGGATGAAGGAGGCCTTGTCGGAGAGCAGGAAGGCGGCGAGCTCGGCGACCTCCTCGGCGGTGCCAAGGCGTCCGGCCGGGTGGAGGGAGATCAGGTGCTCGCGGGCTGCCGGGTCGGTGTTCCGCAGGAGCGGGGTGTCGATGAAGCCGGGGCCGACCGCGTTGACCCGGACGTTCTGCCCGGCGTATTCGAGCGCGGCGGTCTTGGTGAGGCCGACGACGCCGTGCTTGGCCGCGACGTAGGCGGGCGACCCCGCGAAGCCGTTGGTGCCGAGGATGGAGGACATGTTGACGATCGCGCCGCCGCCCGCCGCGACGATGGCGGGCAGTTCGTAACGCATCGAGTGGAAGACGCCGCTGAGGTTGGTGGCGACGACGCGGTTCCAGTCCTCGACCGGGTACGCGCCGGTGGGGCTGCTGGGGCCGGCGATGCCGGCGTTGTTCACGGCCAGGTGGAGGGCGCCGAAGGTGTCCACCGCGAACCGCACGCCCGCTTCGACGGAGGCCGGGTCGGTGACGTCCATCGCGACGGCGGCGGCCCTGGCTCCGGTGCTCTCCAGCTCGGCCGCGGCCTTGCGCGCGTTCTCCTCGTCGTAGTCGGCGACGACGACCGCCGCGCCGCCCGCGGCGAGCCGCCGGGCCAGGGCGAGGCCGATGCCGGAGGCGCCGCCGGTGACGAGGGCGGTGCGGCCGGCGAACTCGTCCGAGGCCGGGGCCGGGGCGGAGCTGTGGTCGGTGGAGGTGCTCATGAGGGTGCCTCTGTTTCTGCTGCTGCTTCTGCTGCTGTGGTGCTGTGTTGTTCCGGAGCGGTGCGCGGTGCGCCGAGCAGGTCGGCGGAGAGCGCGTCGAACGCCTCGGTGACCAGGTCGGGCAGGGCGTCCGGACGGCCTCCGCGCACCCAGGCGGCCTGGGCGGCGAGCAGGGCGCCCGCGCCCGCGGCGACGGTCACGGCGGGCCGGATGTCCTGCCGCGGATCGACGCCGAGCCGGTCCGCGACGATGGCCACCGAGTCCTCCTGGGCGTCCACCCGGATGTGGTGGAAGACGGCGTAGAGCGTCGGCTCCTCCTCGGCGACGACCAGCAGGTCGAAGATCCGGGGGCGGCGGTGCCAGGGCTCCGCGCCGGGGTCGGCGAGCCAGTCGAGGACGGCCCGCCGGTAGGCGAGGAGCGGAGGTTCCGGGGCCGGACGGGCGCGAAGGGCCGCGTTGATGCGGTCGCCGTCGCCCCGCAGGGAGTCGAGGGCGGCGGCCTCCTTGCTCGTGAAGTACCGGCTGAACGTACGGCGGTCGACGTCCGCGGCCTCCGCGATCTCCTCGACCGTCACGTTCCGCAGCCCCCGGTCGAGCACCAGCTCGAACGCGGCCTGCGCCAGGGTGTCGCGGGTGCGGCGCGCCTTGCGGCTGCGCCGTTCCGGGATCTTCCGTTCCGGGGACTTCCGTTCCGGGGTCATGCATGCACCGTACACCTGAAAATGTCCCCACGCGACAAAAGTCTCGTGGGGACATCAGGGGCCCGGCGTGTCAGACGGCCACTACGCGCAGGGCGTCCTCGCCGGTGGTCTCGGACCGCCCGCCGCCGACGGGGGCGTGGCTCAGGGCGAGCGCGGCGATGTCGTCGCGCCGTACGCCTCCGGAGAAGTCCTCCAGGTCGACGCGGAGGGCGTCGAGCAGTTCGCTCGGACCGCGCCCGGCCCAGGCGCCGACCCGCTCGTCCAGCGGGTAGAAGGCGCCGGCGGTGTCGCGGGCCTCGGTCACCCCGTCGGTGACGACGAGGAGTGTCGCGCCCGGCGGGAAGGCGAAGGACTCGGTCCCCCGGGACTCCCGGCTGAGTCCGGCGAGGCCGAGCGGAACGTAGGTCCGGTGGAGCGTGACCGCCGAGGCCCGGCCGTCGTGCAGCAGGCGGGGCGGCAGATGACCGCAGTTCACGGCCTCCACCCGGCCGCTCCCGTCGAACCCGAGCACCAGCGCGGTCACGAAGCGTTCGGCCTCACCGGTCTGGGCGGAGAACACGTTGTGCCGGACCACGGCGTCCTCCAGCGCCTCCACCACCCCGGTGAGCGTGGGTTCGCGGATGGCCGCCTCGCGGAACGCGGCGATGGCCGCGAATCCGGCGCCGATGGCGGCGAGGCCCTTGCCCTGGACGTCACCGATGATCACGCGGGTCCCGTAGGGCGACTCGACGACCTCGTAGATGTCGCCGCCGACGAAACGGTCCTCCTCGATCGGCTCGTAGAGCCCGTGTGCGAGGACGTGGCCGGTCACCACGGGCAGCGGCCGCAGGATCTGGCGTTGCAGGGTGACGGCGGCGGAACGCAGCCGTGCCATCTCCGTGGCGTGCCGGATGCGCGCCGCGCAGGCGGCGACCCCGAGGGCGCAGGCCAGTACGGCGAAGCCGATGCCGAAGAGGAAGTCCCAGAAGGTTCCGTCCGCGCCGGCCCGGAAGCCGACGACGACCGTGGTGATCCACACCGCGACCCAGATGGTCTGGCGGAGGCTGCAGTAGACGGAGGCCAGCGCGGGGACGACCACGAGCAGCGGAACGACCCGCAGGTCGTTGCCCGTTCTGATGTCGAGGAACACGACCAGCACCGTCAGCAGCACGAGACCGCCGAACAGCGTCCAGTTGCCGATCCGGCTCCGGGACACCGACGCGGTGCCCGCGTCCGGGCCGGGTGCGGCACCGCTCCGGTGCCGCACCCCTCGCTGCTTCCGTGTCTGCTTCGACGCCCGCTTCTGTGCCATGTCCAGCAACCTCATGGGCACGGCCTGTCCTCCCGCTGGTGTCTCGGTGCCGCCCGCAGTTTCGGCCGGTCCCTTCCAGTTGACCGGGGCGCGGGTGTTCGCACAGGAGGGCTTAGGGCCCTGAGCGGGTGCCGAAGGTCCCGTTCGGGACTTCCGGCCCGGGACCTCCGGCCTCCCGCCGGGGTGCCGCAGGTCCCGTCGTACGGGGACCGGCGGCCCGTTCCGTCAGCCCGGTCAGCGCAACGAGGGCCTGCGGTCCCCCTCGGCCGACGGAAGCGTGGCGGGGACGAGGGCCGCGATGAATTCCGTACGCCGGCGGAGCCGGAACCCGAGGGACTCGTAGAGCCGTACGGCCCCGGTGTTCGAGGCGGACGCATGCAGGAACGGCGTCTCGCCGCGCTCTCGGATGCCGTGTGCGACCGCCAGGACCAGCCGGCTCGCCAGCCCCTGCCCCCGTACGGACTCGTCCGTGCAGACACCGCTGATCTCGGTCCAGCCCGGCGGGTGCAGCCGCTCCCCCGCCATCGCCACCAGAGCGCCGCCCCGGCGGATGCCCAGATAGGTGCCCAGCTCCACCGTGCGCGGCAGGAACGGGCCGGGGCGGGTGCGGGCCACCAGCTCCAGCATCTCCGGCACGTCCCGCGGGCCCAGCGGGACCGCCTCCGGATCGGGTGCGGCCTCCACCGAAGCGTCGACCAGCTGAACGCCCTCGGCCCGGAAGGTGATCTCCCACTCCTCCGGCGGCTGAGCCTGGAACGCGGCCAGCGCGACGGAACCGCCCGGCCCGGCGAGCGCCGCGAGATCGGCCCAGTCCTGGGCGTCGGGGTCGTCCGGGAGCCCGATCCAGGGGGTGACGTCGACGGGGTAGCGCAGGATCCGCCCGCGGCTCTCGGCGAAGCGGGCGTGCGGACCGGTGAGCGAGGAGCGGGCGGGATTGTCCAGCGGGTGGAGCCGGGGTGGGGTGTGGGCCCGGGGCATGGCGGGATTCTGGGGCATGGTCTTCCTCGTTCCGTCCTTCGCGTCGCACGGTTCCTCGGCGGCGGGTGCTCGACGCCGGGCGCGAGGCGTCCGCCGACAGCGGAAAGCCGGTGGATCCGACACGTATTCCGCGCGGGGCGCCTGTTCATGACACCGCAATCAACGGGGCGCGCGGATACGCCCGGTGCGCGCCCGCTCGGGCGAGGGTGCGCGCCCGCGTGGACGAGCGGCGAAATCAACTCATCCGTAGGCCAATACGCGCCTGTCCGGTCCCAACGACCGCCTGCCTGTGGCACTCTGGTGGCGACCGCCCCACCGGGCTCCCCCGTACCGGTGGGGCGGTTTCCGTGCACGCCCGCGGCCCGCGCCCTTCCATGACGGCGCCTCAGAGCCGAACCCCGCCTGTTTTCGGCCAACTCGCGCCGTGTGGCCAGATCAACTCCCTCCGCCGCGCATGAGCGCCGTACCCCTGGGAAGGCGAACAGGCCTCAGGGCCTACGAAACCAGGAACCAGGGAGCGTGAAGCGACATGACCGTGCACAGCGCGCAGACCGCGCGGACGGCCGGTACGGAGCGGGCGGGCGCCGCCGAGGAGCTTCCGTGGATCGAGGACGCCGGGAAGATCGCCCCGATGGACGCGCGCCGGCTCTCTCGTCTCTTCTTCGACCGCCTCCAGGTCCTGGAGGAGGGCACGCACGAGTACCAGTACGCGCGCAACACCCTCATCGAGATGAACCTGTCCCTCGTCCGCTTCGCCGCCAACCGCTTCCGCAACCGGGGCAGCGGCGACATGGAGGACATCGTCCAGGTCGGCACCATCGGGCTGATCAAGGCGATCGACCGCTTCGACCTCTCGCGGGAGGTCGAGTTCACGTCGTTCGCCGTGCCGTACATCGTCGGGGAGATCAAGCGGTTCTTCCGTGACACGAGCTGGGCGGTCCATGTGCCGCGTCGGCTCCAGGAACTGCGGGTCGATCTCGCGAAGGCGAAGGAGTCCCTGGCGGGCGACCTCGACCGGGATCCCACGGTGCGGGAGCTGGCACAGGACCTGGGGATCGAGGAGTCCGAGGTCACGGAGGGAATCGTCGCCTCCAACGGCTATACGGCGGGCTCCCTGGACATGCCGACCGACACCGCGGAGGCCGGGCCCGGCCAGCACTCCGGGCGCACCTTCGCCGATGTGCTGGGCGAACCGGACCCGGCCATGGAGACCGTGGAGAACCTCCACGCCCTCGCGCCCCTGCTGGACGAACTCGACGAGCGGGAGCGCCGGATCATCGACATGCGCTTCGGGCAGGAGATGACCCAGGCGCAGATAGGCGCGGAGCTCGGGATCTCGCAGATGCATGTGTCCCGGCTGCTGAGCCGGATGCTGGGCAAGCTGCGGAACGGGATGCTCACCCAGGAGTGACCCGGCCGGCGCGAGCCGGGAATGGGGCGTTGCGGTTCTGACTGATGCATCAGTCAGAACCGCAACGCCCCTTCTTCATAGCGTGACGGCTTCTGCTGGTGTTGAGGTTTTCTCAACACATGGCTACGGTGGTCGACCATGCAGCAGGACGAGGTGGCCGCACGGGTCCGACAGGTGATCGACGCGGCGGGCGTGAGCGCCCGCGAGTTCGCGCGGCGGATCGTCATCGACCCGTCGAAGCTGTCCCGCTCCCTGAACGGCACACGTCGCTTCACCGCCGCCGAACTGGCCCGGATCGCGGACATCGGCGGCGTCGACGTCGGTCTGCTGATCGGTGCGGCGGGCACGGCCGACCCGGCAGGCGGCACGGCGGGCGGCGCGGCATCAGCGGTGTCGCCCGCGCGTTCCCCGTCGGCCCCTCGCCCGGCGCCGCCCTCGCCCGAGGGCGGCAGGCCGCTGCAGATCGTGCGCGAGACCGTCCGGCTGATCGCCGAGCGCGGGTTCCATGCCGTGCGGGTCGCGGACATCGCCGCGGCCTGCCGCACCAGCACGGCCGCGATCCACTACCACTTCCCCGGCCGTGACGAGCTGCTCGAAGCGGCGGTCCGCTGGTGCATGGACGAGGACACCCGTCGCCGTGCCGACGCCACGGCCGGTACCCGTCACGCCGGGGACGAACTGCGCCTGCTGATCGAGCTCCAGACGCCCCGCACCGAGCAGCAGCGGCGGCAGTGGTGCGTCTGGCTCGACCTCTGGGCCGAGGCCGCCCGGTCCACCACGGTCGGACGGCTCCACGTGGAGTACTACCGCCAGTGGCGCGGGACGGTCGCGGAGGTCATCCGTCGCGGCGTCGAGCAGGGTGTGTTCCGTCCGGTCGACGTGGACGGCGCGGCCCTCGCCCTCACCGCGCTGATCGACGGCCTGGCCTCCCAGGTCCTGGCCACCGAGCCCGGCTCCCCGGGCACCGGCGCACAGTCCATGCACGACGCGCTGATCGCCCACGTGGACGCCTGCCTGACCGCGCCCGACCCCAGCCGCTGACTCCGCCTCGTCCCCCTCGTATCCCCTGGTCCCCCCGAGCCCCCGAACCCCCGAACTCCCCCGAACTCCCCCGAGAGGAGACGTTTTCGTATGCCCGTGAACCAGGACGTCATCATCACCTGCGCCCTCACCGGAGCCGGCGACACCGTCGGCCGCAGCCCCCATGTCCCGGTGACGCCCGCGCAGATCGCCGCCTCCGCCGTCGAGGCCGCCGGCGCCGGGGCGGCCGTGGTCCACATCCACGTCCGTGAGCCGGAGACCGGCGCGCCCTCCCGCGATCCCCGCCTCTACCGGGAGGTCGTGGAACGGATCCGGGAGACCGGCACCGATGTGGTCATCAACCTGACCGCCGGAATGGGCGGTGACCTCGTCATCGACCCGGAGGCCCCGCTCCGTCAGCTGCCGGGCACCGACCTGGTCGGCGGTCTCGACCGGCTGCCCCACGTCGAGGATCTGTTGCCGGACATCTGCACCCTGGACTGCGGTTCGCTCAACTTCGGCGACGGCAGCAACCTCTACGTCTCCACCCCCGACATGCTGCGCACCGGCGCGAAGCGCATCCAGGAACTCGGGGTCCGCCCCGAGCTGGAGATCTTCGACACCGGGCAGCTGTGGTTCGCCAAGCAGCTCCTCGCCGAGGGGCTGCTCGACGACCCCACGGTCTTCCAGCTCTGCATGGGCATTCCGTGGGGCGCGCCCGCCGACCCGGGCGTCCTCCAGGCGATGGTCACCATGCTTCCGCAGGGCGCCCAGTGGGCGAGCTTCGCGCTCGGCCGGATGCAGATGCCCTGGGTCGCCCAGTCGATCCTGCTCGGCGGACACGTCCGGGTCGGTCTGGAGGACAACCTCTATCTGGGCAAGGGCGTCAAGGCCACCAACGGCCAGTTGGTGGAGCGCGCCGTGCGGATCACCGAATCGCTGGGTTCCCGGGTCGCCACGCCGGACGAGGCGCGCGAGAAGCTCGGCCTGCGCCCGCGCGCCTGATCGCCCCCGTTCCACTCCCCCTCCCTTTCCCCCACCTTCCCGGAGTGCTGCCCATGACTGTCACCCCCTCCCCTGCCCCCACCGACGGCCCCGCCGCCCCCTGCGCCCCGGAGGACGTACGCCGTGTGGCGTGCGTCGGTGCCGGGGTGATCGGCGGTGGCTGGGCCGCCCATTTCCTCGCCCGTGGTTACGACGTCACCGCCTGGGACCCGGCCCCCGACGCCGCCGACCGGCTCCGTCGACTGGTCGCCGCCGCCTGGCCCGCGCTGGAACAGCTCGGCCTGGCCGATGGAGCGTCGCAGGACCGGCTCACCGTCACCGCGACCCTCGAAGAGGCCGTGGCCGAGGCCCAGTTCGTCCAGGAGAGCGCCCCGGAGAAGCTGGAGCTGAAGCGTGATCTGCTGGCCCGGCTGGACGCCGCCACGCCCGCCGGTACGGTGATCGCCTCGTCGACCTCCGGCTATCCGATGACCGACATGCAGACCGAGGCCGCCGACCCCGGACGGCTCGTCGTCGGACACCCCTTCAACCCGCCCTACCTCATCCCGCTGGTCGAGGTCGTCGGCGGTGACCGGACCGCGCCCGCCGCGGTCGAGTGGGCATCGCGCTTCTACGCCGTCGCGGGCAAGTCCGTGATCACCATGGACCGCGAGGTGCCCGGCTTCATAGCCAACCGGCTCCAGGAGGCCCTGTGGCGCGAGGCCCTGCACATGGTCGCCAACGGAGAGGCGACCGTACAGGAGATAGACGCGTCGATCACGGAGGGGCCGGGGCTCCGCTGGGCCGTGATGGGTCCGATGCTCACGTTCGCGCTCGCGGGCGGCGAGGGCGGGATGGCCCATATGCTCGACCACTTCGGCCCGTCGCTGAAGTCGCCCTGGACCCGGCTCGAAGCACCCGAACTGGACCGTGCCCTGTACGAGGCGGTGGTGGCCGGCTGCGAGGAGGCGGCGGACGGCCGGAGCATCGCCGATCTGGTGGCCGAGCGGGACCGCGGCGTGATCGACGTGCTGCGGGCCACGGGCCGGCTGCCCCGGTCCGCCGAGGAGGCGGCGACCCGATGAGCGAGCACACGCGTTCCGAGGGCACCGACCACGTGGACACCCATCCCGAGGACGACACCGTGCAGGACACCGCCACCGGCCTTCCCCTCTCCCGCAGCACCGTGCGGCCCGAGTGGATCGACTACAACGGCCATATGAGCGAGGCGTTCTACGTCCTCGTCTTCGGGTACGCCACCGACGCGATGATGATCGAGACCGGTCTGCACGCCGGCTACCGGGAGCGCACCGGCTGCTCGCTCTACACCGTCGAGTCGCATCTGCGCTATCTCCGCGACGTGCCCGAGGGCGCCCATCTCGTCGCCCGCACCCGCCTGTTGGGGGCGGACGCGAAGAAGGCGCGCTTCTGCCACGAGCTGTACGTGGTCGACGCGCCGGACGACGTACCGGAGCCGGAGGCCGCCCCGGTGGCCACGAGCGAGCTGCTGGCGCTCCATGTGGACCAACGCGCAGGCCGCACCGCCCCGTTCCCGGATTCCGTACGGGAACGGCTGACCGCACTCGTCGAGCCGGCGCCCGAGTGGGCGGGCCGCTCGATCACCGAGGTGCCGGCGGCCCGCTGAGCGGACGGTGGTTCCGGGGCCGCCGCATGGCGGCCCCGTTGCCGCCGTGTTGCGGGGGATGACGGGCCGTTGCGGGTTCGTGGCCAAGCGGGCGACACGCTTCCGAGGGGACGGAGCGCGTCCTACGGTCCGAATTCAGCCCGTCACCGCCCCCGTGCGAGGTACCACATGAGCCAGCCCCTCGACTCCGTCACCGCAGGCCACACCCCCGAGGACCAGAACCGGCAGGACCCCGGCGCCGCCTGGTCGTTCGAGACCAAGCAGATCCACTCCGGCGCGGCCCCGGACCCGACGACCGGCGCCCGCGCGGTGCCGATCTACCAGTCGACGTCCTTCGTCTTCCGCGACACGAAGCACGCGGCCGACGTGTTCTCGCTGGCCGAGCCCGGCAACATCTACACCCGCATCCACAACCCCACCCAGGACGTCCTGGAGCAGCGCATCGCCGCTCTGGAGGGCGGGGTCGCGGCTGTGGCCCTGGCCTCGGGGCAGGCCGCCGAGACGCTGGCGATCCTGACGCTGGCCGGGGCCGGGGACCACATCGTCTCCTCCCCCTCGCTGTACGGCGGCACCTACAACCTCTTCCGCCACACGCTTCCCCGCTTCGGCGTCGAGGTGACGTTCGTCGAGAACCCGGAGGACCTGGAGTCGTGGCGGGCCGCCGTCCGGCCCAACACCAAGGCCTTCTTCGCCGAGACGCTCGGCAATCCGCGCGGCGACGTGCTGGACGTCAGGGCCGTCGCGGACACCGCGCACGAGGCCGGGGTGCCGCTGATCGTCGACAACACCGTGCCGACGCCCTTCCTGCTGCGGCCGATCGAGCACGGCGCGGACATCGTGGTCCACTCGGCGACCAAGTTCCTCGGCGGACACGGAACGACGATCGGCGGCGTGGTCGTGGACGCCGGTACGTTCGACTTCGGGGCGCACGCCGACCGCTTCCCCGACTTCCAGGAGCCCGACCCGAGCTACCACGGACTGCGCTACTGGCCCGACCTGGGCCCGAGCGCGTTCGCGGTGAAGCTCCGGGTGCAGCTGCTGCGCGACCTGGGCCCCGCCCTCGCGCCGCACTCGGCGTTCCTGCTGCTCCAGGGCATCGAGACGCTCAGCCTCCGGCTGGAGCGGCACACCTCCAACGCGCTGGAGCTCGCCCGCTGGCTGGAGCGGCGCGACGAGGTGGCGACCGTCCACTACGCGGGTCTGGAGTCGAACCGCTGGTACGAGGCCGGGCAGCGCTATCTGCCGCGCGGGGCCGGGGCCGTGCTGGCCTTCGAGCTGACGGGCGGAGCCGAGGCGGGGCGGCAGTTCGTGGACGCCGTCGGGCTGTTCAGCCACCTCGCCAACATCGGTGACGTACGGAGCCTGATCATCCACCCGGCCTCCACCACCCACAGTCAGCTCACCGAGGAGCAGCTCGTCGCCACCGGCGCGACGCCCGGGCTGGTGCGGCTGTCGGTGGGGCTGGAGAACGTGGACGACCTCAAGGCGGATCTGGAGGCGGGGTTCCGGGCCGCGAAGGCGGCGTCCTGAACCGTACGGCCGCGCACCGCGCACTCCCCCTCGCGCCGGCCTCCGGCGGCCGGCGCGAGGGGGACCCGCCCGGTCGTCGCCGCTGGGCGGCGATCGAGGATCCGCTGCCCCTGGAGTCCGGGGTCCGGCTGCCGGGGGTGCGCCTGGCCTACGAGACCTGGGGGCAGCGGGCGGCGGACGGCTCCAACGCCGTGCTGGTGCTGCACGCGCTGACGGGCGACAGCCATCTCGCCGGGCCGGCGGGGCCGGGCCATCCGACGCCCGGCTGGTGGGACGCGCTGGTCGGTCCGGGCCGGGCGCTCGACACCGACCGCTGGTTCGTCGTCGCGCCCAATGTCCTGGGCGGCTGCCAGGGCAGCACCGGTCCGTCCTCCGTCGGGCCCGACGGCACACCGTGGGGGTCCCTCTTCCCGTATCTGAGCGTGCGGGACCAGGTGACGGCCGAGGCGGCGCTCGCCGACGCGCTGGGCATCGACCGGTGGGCGGCCGTCGTCGGCGGGTCGATGGGCGGCATGCGGGCCCTGGAGTGGGCGGTCAGCAGGCCCGGGCGGACCGGATCGCTGCTCGTGCTCGCCGCCCCGGCCGCCGCGTCCGCCGATCAGATCGCCTGGGGTTCGGTGCAGATCGCCGCGATCCGCTCCGACCCGGGGTGGCGGGGCGGCGACTACCACCGGGCGTCCCCGGGCGAGGGCCCGCACCGGGGCCTCGGGCAGGCGCGCCGCATCGCCCACATCACCTACCGCGGCGAACCCGAGCTCGACGCCCGCTTCGGCGGCCGCCCGCAGCCCGGGGAGGAGCCCGCGCACGGCGGCCGCTACCGGGTGGAGTCCTACCTCGACCACCACGCGGACAAGCTGGTCCGCCGGTTCGACGCGGGGAGCTATGTGACGCTCACCGAGGCGATGAACGGGCACGACGTCGGCCGGGGCCGGGGCGGGATCGCCCGTGCGCTGCGCCGGGCGGACATGCCCGCCCTGGTCGCGGGGGTGGACTCGGACCGGCTGTATCTCCTGGTGCAGCAGGAACGGCTGGCGGCGCTGCTCCCGGGGGCGGACGCGTCGCGCACCATCGTCTCGCCCTGCGGGCACGACGGTTTCCTCATCGAGACGGAGCAGGTGGGCAGCCTCGTACGGGAGTTGCTCGCCCCGCTCCCGCAGCCCCGTACCGCACCCGACCCCGTCCCCACCCCCACGTCACCCCTGACCTGACCCACGAGGAGTTTCCATGAGCCCGGTGCCGACCGAGGACGCCTACGACCGGATACGGATGCGGCAGTGGTCCCGGGGCCGGGCACGCTCCGCCGGGATCGAGCGCCGCGATCTGCTGAAGCTGGTCGCGGCCGCCTCCGCCGCCGTACCGCTCGCCTCGGTCGCCGCACCGGCGCGGGCGGCCGACGGGCTGCCCGGGGTGGTCAAGCCGTTGCCGCCGGAGCTGTTCACGCTGCGCGGCACCAACGCGGAGACGAACTTCGGCGCCCTGCGGGACACCGGTCTGCTCACCCCCGCCGACCGTTTCTTCGTCCGCAACCACACCGCCACCCCGCGCATCGACCGGGCCGGCTGGAAGCTGACGGTGTGGGGCGACGGGCTGCGGGGCGGCCCGGTGGACTTCACGTTCGCCGATCTGCTGGCCCTGCCCCCGGTGACCCGGACCGCGTTCGTGGAGTGCGCGGGCAACGGGCGCAGCTACTTCACCTCGCAGCAGGGCCAGCCGGTCAGCGGCACGGCGTGGACCCTCGGGGCGATCGGAACGGCGCGCTGGCGCGGGGTGCGGCTCGCGGACGTCCTGCGCCGGGCGGGGATCGGGCGGCACGCGGTGGACGTGTTGCCGCGCGGCCTGGACGCGGAGGTCGTCACCGACGGGGTGAACCTGGGGCGGGTGCGCCGCCCGCTGCCCGTGGCGAAGGCGCTGGACGACGTGCTGCTCGCGTACGAGATGAACGGCGAGCCGCTGCCGCCCGACCACGGCCACCCGGTCCGGCTGATCGTGCCGTCGTGGGTGGGCATCGCCAACATCAAGTGGGTCGGCGACATCGAGGTGAGCGCCGAGCCGCTGCTCACGCCGTGGAACACCGGCCTCTACCGGCTGTTCGGTCCCGGGTATCCGCCCGAGGGAAGCGCGCCGCTGACCCGGCAGACGCTGAAGAGCGCCTTCGAGCTCGCCCCCGGCGCCTCGTTCCGCGCCCACCGGCGTGCGCTGCTGACGGGGCGTTCCTGGTCGGGCGGTGCGCCCGTGCGGGCCGTGGAGGTCAGCACCGACGGCGGTACGCACTGGCGGACGGCCCGGCTGCGGGACGAGCCGAGGGCCGGGAGCTGGGTGCGCTGGACGGCCGACTGGGTGCCGAGGGAGCGGGGTCCCGCCGTGCTGCTGGCGCGGGCGAGCGACCGTTCGGGACGCAGGCAGCCGGTGACCACCGCGCACAACACCCAGGGCTATCTGTTCGACGCGGTGGTGCGGCACCCGGTGACGGTGGTCTGACCCGGTCACGCGGCCGGGCGGGCTCCCGCCAGTACGGCCGTGTGGACGGCGCGGGCGATCCGCGCGCCCCAGGTGGAGCGGGGTCCGGCGAAGGGTTCGCCGCCGTCGGGCCCCGGTTCGGGGGCGGCGACGCACACGGCGTCGGTGGGGGTGCCCGAGCAGTCGAGTCCGGCGTCCAGAAGGGCCTGGACCTTGGCCTCGGTGGCGGTGGCGACGGCGTTGACGAGGGCGGCGTCGGAGAGCGCGACGGGAAGGGTGACGACGATGTTGACCGTGCCGGGCCGGAACGAGGGCGCCCGGCCGTCGTCGGGGGCCGCCGCCCAGCCCCGTACACCGAGGCCCGCCGTGACGGTCGCCGTGACACCGCCGTCGTGGCCGGTCGTGTACGCGGCGACGTCGGCGGCGGTCATCAGCCCGGCGCCCGGTCCGGTGAGCCCTTCCGCGGCGGCGATCTCGGCGAGGTGGCGGTCCGGGTCGAGGCGCGGGTAACCGCCGGGGACCTGGGCGTTGAGGATCCAGGCGCGGGGGCCGATGCCGCCGCCGAGCACCGCGCTGCTGCAGACCCGGACACCGGGCCCCAGCCGCCAGAGGAGGTGGTGGATGCGGTGCCCGTCCTCGTGCCGGTCGCGCAGTTCGCCGCGTTGCGCGGGCAGCCGGACGCGTACGGAAGAGATGGCGCACCCCTGGTGGCTCGGCGGGTCGGCTGATTCGGCAGGTCGGCGGTGGTCCGTCGTACGGCCGCCGCGGTCCGCCGATCATATGCGGGACCTGCGGCATCACCCGTTTGGCCTAACCGGTTTCGGAGCGGCCCGGCACCGCCGCACGGGGCCAAGGCCCCGCACCGGGCCTTCGGGGACCTTGATCCGGGCAAGCGGGCGGTTGCAACGTGCATGCGGGTGAGGCGCGATGGAATCCGGACGCGCCACCTCCGGTGGAGCCAACCACAGGGCGTGCCCAAGAGGAGGAATCGGTTATGGGAGCCGCTGACGGTTTCACGGATTCCGGAGAACTCGACGGTCTGACCGTGTACGACAACGACGGCGAGAAGGTCGGCAGTGTGGGCCGGGTGTACGTCGACGACGACACCGGCAAGCCCGACTGGGTCACGGTCAAGACCGGCCTGTTCGGTATGAAGGAGAGCTTCGTCCCGCTCGCCGGAGCCCGTCGAGTGGGCTCCGACCTGCACGTCGCCCATCCGAAGGACAGCGTCAAGGACGCACCGCGGGTGGACGCGGACGCACACCTCTCCGTCGCGGAGGAGGAGGAGCTGTACCGGCACTACGGCCTGACCAGGAAGTCCGGCAACCTCGGTGACAACCGGTCGGCCGGCATGGACGCGCCGACCACCGCCGGGACCGGGGCGATGGGCGCGGCCGGTGCCGCGGGTGCGGCAGGCGCGGCCGGAACGGCCCCCGGAGCCAAGGCCACCGGGAAGGCGACCACCACCGGGACGAGCGCCGGGATGGCCGGCGCGGGAACGACAGGAGCTGCGGGCATGGCAGGAGCAGGCAGCGGTACGGGCAGGCACCGCGACACGGACGCCGCCACCACGGGACGCCCGCTGGCGGGCGCCGGAGCGGGCACGTCCCGGGCGGCCGACATGAGCGGCAAGGAGGAGATGATCCGCTCCGAGGAGCAGCTGCACGTCGGCAAGGAGGAGTACGAGAGCGGCAGGGCGCGGCTGCACAAGTACGTGGTGACCGAGGAGGTCACCCGGACCGTGCCCGTCTCCCACGAAGAGGTACGCGTGGTCCGCGAACCGCTCCAGCCCGGCGAGAAGACCGCCGGGACGACGGACCTCGGTGAGCAGGACGTCGAGATCACGCTGCACGCGGAGCGCGCCACCGTGCGCAAGGAGGCCGTGCCGGTGGAGCGGGTCCGGCTGGAGACCAACCGGGTCACCGAGCAGAAGGAAGTCTCCGCCGAGATCCGCAAGGAGAAGATCGACTACGCGGACGGCAAGGACATGGGCACCGGCAAGGACACCGGTGGCGAGTTCGGCCAGGGGCGACGCCGCTGACCAGCACCTCCTCAGGTGGCCATACGGCCGCTCCCACGTCCTCGGCCGCCGGGCGGACTCGTACACGGGTCCGCCCGGCGGGCTGTCCGGGCCCGGCCGGTACACCGGTCCGGCCGGTGCGACGCGACCGCGAGGACCGTACGGCGCTCAGCGGCGCGGCAGGAACCGTACCGAGGGGCGTCCGTCGGGGCCTTCCGGGGTGACGACCGCCCGGACCCCGTAGACGTCCTCGATGAGTTCGCCGGTGATGACCTCGGCCGGGGTGCCGCCCGCGACGACCCGGCCGGCCTTCATCACGGTGATCCGGTCGCAGAACATCGCGGCGAGGTTGAGGTCGTGCAGCGCGACGACGCTGGTGACGGGGAGTTCGGCGACCAGGGCGAGCAGGTCCAGCTGGTGCTGGATGTCGAGGTGGTTCGTCGGTTCGTCCAGGAGGAGTTCGCGGGGCTGCTGGGCCAGGGCCCGGGCGATCTGGACGCGTTGGCGTTCGCCGCCGGACAGGGTGTGCCAGGACTGGCCGGCCCGGTCCGTGAGCCCGGTGCGCCGCAGCGCCTCGGCGACGGCGTCCTCGTCGGTGCGGTCGGGGGCGGACCAGGCGCGGCGGTGCGGGATGCGGCCGAGGCGTACGACGTCGAGGACGCTGAGGTCGACCTGGGTGACCGCGTGCTGGTCGACGACCGCGATCCGGCGGGCGACGGTGCGGCGGCCGAGGCCGGCGAGGGGGTTCCCGTCCAGGGTGACGACACCGGTGGCCGGGGCGAGGAGGCCCGCGAGGATCCGCAGCAGGGTGGACTTGCCGGAGCCGTTGGGGCCGATGAGTCCGACGGTGGAGCCGGGCGGCGGGGCGATGTCCACGCCGTCGAGGATGAGCCGGCCGCCCGCCTCCCGGCCGACCCGTTCGGCCCGCAGGCCGCCGTTGCCGAGGAGGCTCATGACGTGCTCCGGGTGCGGTACAGGACGAGGACGAAGGCGGGGACGCCGATCAGCGCGGTGACGACGCCGACCGGTACCTCCTGCGGGTCCAGGACGGTCCGGGCGAGGGTGTCGACCCACACCAGGAAGACCGCCCCGGCGAGCGCGGTGACCGGGAGGAGACGCCGGTGCCCGGAGCCGGTGAGGGCGCGGGCCGCGTGCGGCAGCACCAGGCCGACGAAGCCGATCGCCCCGGCCGCGCTGACCAGGGCGGCGGTCAGCAGGGCGGTGGTGCAGAGCAGCACGATCCGGGTGCGGGCGACGTTCACGCCGAGCGCGGCGGCGGCGTCCTGCCCGAAGGCGAAGGCGTCGAGCGTACGGGCGTGGGCCAGGCAGACCACCAGGCAGACGGCGAGCACCGCGGAGCAGAGGGCGACCTCGCTCCAGCCGACGCCGCTGAGCGAGCCGAGGAGCCAGAACAGCACCCCGCGGGTCTGTTCGGCGTCGGCGGAGGTCATCACGACGAAGGAGGTGAGGGCGGAGAAGAGCTGCATCGCGGCGACGCCGGAGAGGACGACCCGGTCGGTGGAGCCGCCGAGGGTGTGGCTGAGCAACAGCACCAGGGCGAACGAGCAGATGGCCCCGGCGAACGCCCCGGCCGACAGCGACACCGCTCCCCCGCCGACCCCGAGGACGACCACCACGACCGCCCCGGTCGAGGCTCCGGAGGAGACGCCGAGGACGAAGGGGTCGGCGAGCGGGTTGCGCAGCAGGGACTGCATCACCGTGCCGCACACCGCGAGCCCCGCGCCGCACACGGCGGCGAGGAGGGTGCGGGGCATCCGGAGGTTCCAGATGATGCCGTCCCGGATCGGGCTGAGGTCACCGGCGCCGAACCCGAGGTGCGCGGCGACGGCGGACCAGACGTCGGGCACGGAGATCCGGGCGGGCCCGATGGTCACGGCGACCGCGACGGAGGCCAGCAGGAGGAGCAGGCCGCCGCTCCGGAGCAGCACGGTGAGCGGCGCGCCGCGCCGGGCGGGGCGGGTGGCGGCAGGCGGCGGGTCGGCCGCCTTCACGGCAGTACGGCTATCGGCGCTCACCCCGCGAGCCCGAAGTCGCGCAGCCCGGCCGCGACGCGCTCCAGGCCCTCGACGGTCCGGATGGTGGGGTTCATGGCCTGGCCGCTGAGCAGTACGTAACGGCGGTTCCTGACGGCGTCCATCGTCTTGGTGACCGGGTTGGACTCCAGGAACTCGATCTTCTTCTCGGCGCTCTCGGCGGTCTGCGTCGTACGGCTCAGGTCGCCGATGACCAGGACGTCGGGGTTGCGGTCGGCGACGGTCTCCCAGCTGATCTGGGGCCATTCGTCGTGGGTGTCGTCGAAGACGTTCTTCGCGCCGAGTTCCTTGGTGATGACGCCGGGGGCGCCGCAACAGCCCGCGAGGTAGGGGGCCTTGGAGTCGGAGAACCAGTAGAGGAGGGAGGCCTTGGATCCGTCGACGCCTTCGGCGGCCTTCGCCACCCGTTCCTGGAGTTTCTTCACCAGGGCGTCACCGCGCTCGGGGACGCCGAACACCTGGGAGAGTTCCCGGACTTCGGTGTAGACGCTGTCCATGGTCAGGGGCGCGGTGCGGGCTCCGTCGCCGCTGCCGCTGTTGTCCTTGCCGACGCAGTCGGCGGGCGAGATGTAGGTCGGGACGCCGAGCTTCTCGAACTGTTCGCGGGGTGCGACGCCGCCCTTGGCGAGGGTGGAGGTGAAGGAGGCGGAGAGGAAGTCGGGTTCCTTGTCGAGGACCTTCTCCGAGGAGGGCCGGTTCTCCGATATCCGCTCGACGCCGGCGTTGGCCTTCTCCAGGCCCTTCATGACCGGGTCGCTCCAGGTGGCGGTCCCGGCGAGCCGGTCGGCGAGCCCGAGCGAGAGCAGGATCTCGGTCGACCCCTGGTCGACGGAGACGGCCCGCTGGGGCGGGGCCTTCACCGTGACGGTGCGCCCGCAGTTCTCGATGGTGAGCGGAAAGCCCTTGGTCTTCTTCCCGTCGGCGGCCCCGGTGCTTTCGCCCCCGCCGCAGGCGGTCAGCAGGAGGAGTCCCGCCGCGAGCAGGGCGGCGGTACGTATCGGGGCGGGGGTGGCCGTGGACAGCACGAAGGACCTCTGTGTCTCTGGGCCCAGCCGCGGAGCCCGTCGTACGGTTCCCGTGCCCCGGTGCGGGCGCGGGCGCCAGCAGGTCTTCGGACTCGGGTTCGTCCGGGCGGGACGCCTTCCCGGAGCAGGTGGGTGCTCCAGTGGCCGTGGCCCCGCCCGTCCCCCTCACCGCTGCGCGTCAGTTCCGGTCTCGCACCGGATTCCCTGACCCCGTCGCTGGGGTTCGACTGGCCCCGGCAAGCTATCACGCGGCTTACCACAGATCAGACGCGGTGCGGCGGGCCGCCGGGCGCGGGGCCGGTGCGGCGCGGGATCGGCCCGCCGCACCGGCCCGGACAGACTTAGGGCGTGTCCGGCGGTTACGGAGCCTGGAGGGCGATCACCGCGTTCTGGCCGCCGAAGCCGAAGGAGTGGCTGACGGCCCGCCGTACGGGCACCTCGCGCGGGGCCTTGGTGACGCAGTCGATGTCGAACCCGGGCTCGGGGGCGTCCAGGTTCGCGATCGGCGGGATCATCCCGTGCTGGAGCGTGAGGATCGTCAGGCCCGCCTCGATGGCGCCGGCCGCGCCCATGCAGTGGCCCAGTACGCCCTTGGGGGCGGTGACGGGCGGCCGGTGCGGATAGGCCCGGCCGATGAGGGCGGCCTCGGTGGCGTCGTTGAGGGGGGTCGACGTCCCGTGGGCGTTGACGTGGTCGACGTCCTCGGGCCGCCAGCCCGCGTCGCGGAGCGCGCCGTCGACGGCCGCCCGCGCCACGTCCCCGGAGGGGTGGGGGCTGGTGGGGTGGTGGGCGTCGGTGGTGGCGCCGGTACCCGCGATCAGCGCCCGGGGGGAGGCGCCTCTGGCCCGGGCGTCCTCGGCCCGCTCCAGGACCATGACGGCCGCGCCCTCGCCCATGACGATCCCGGCCCGGTCGGCGGCGAAGGGCCGGCAGAGGCGGGCGGGGTCGCCGTCCCGCTGTGCCGCCGCGCCGGAGCGGGCGAAGCCGGTCATCGCGACCGGGAACACGATGGACTCGGTGGCCCCGGCGATGGCGATGTCGCAGTGGCCCAGCGTCAGCATGTCGCGGGCCACGGACAGGGCGGTCACCCCGGACGAGCAGGCCGTGCAGGGGGCGAGGCTGGGTCCGGTGGCCTTCATCCGGATGGCGATCTCGGCCGCGGGCATGTTCGGGATGGTCAGCAGGATGCCCGAGGGCGAGGTGGCCTCGGGGCCGCGCCGCTCCAGGGCGACGGCCTGTTCGGTGAGTCCGGCGGATCCTCCGCTGCTGGTGCCGACCACGACGGCGACCCGGGTGCCGTCCCAGTGCTCGGGGTCGAGCCCGGCGTCGGCGACCGCCTCCCGGGCGGCCAGGACGGCGAACTTGACGTAGCGGCCCATCCGGAACGCGGTCCGGCCGCCGACCGCGTCGTCGAGGTCGATGCCGGAGACCGTGCAGGCGAAGTCGACAGCGCAGCCGTGCAGTTCGGGGACGGTGCGGGCGGGTGACTCCCCGGCGCAGACTCCGTCCCAGGTGGTGTCGGTGGTGTGGCCGACCGGGGTGATCATGCCGAGCCCCGTGACGGCGATGGCGGGTCGCTTCATCGGGTGTTGCTCACCGGCACCGTGGCATCGGCCGCCGCGCTGCCGACGGCCGCGTCGATGTACGCGGAGATGTCGGCCAGCGTGGCGTCCTTGTACAGCTTCTCCGAGTCGGCGTCGACGCCCAGCGTCTCCTTGATGATGACGGCGAACTCGGCGACCGCGAGCGAGTCCATCTCCAGGCTGTCCATCGTGGACTCCGGCAGGATCTCGGCAGCGGGCACCTTGAAGGTCCCGGTGAGTACCTCGGTGATCTTGGGGTGGATGGTCTTCATGGCGATTCCTCTCATCGGTGTTTCATCGGCGTCTGGCCGGCTCGGGTTCTCCCGTACGGCGGGTAGGCGAACGCAGCGACCCACCGCTCCGAATAACTGGATGACGATCTTCCGGTTACGCCTTGGGGCGAACCGATTCGTCTACGCTCACCTGCGGCTTCTCGAACCATCGGGAGAGCATCGAGGTGGTTCCCCAGTACGCCAGCAGGACCCCGCGGGCGCCGAGCGCGGCCACCTTCTCGCGCAGCGGACGCCTCCTGCTGCCGCAGTTGGGCCGCTTGAATTCGGCCGCGCGGCCCCGGATGCCCGCCCTGCGGCCCCGGTGCCAGGGCCCCTCGGGGTCGTCGTAGACGTCCGCGTACCCGGGTCCGGCGATCGGCCAGTCCGACATCAGGCGCTCGGGAAGGGCGAAGGACCCGACCAGGGCGGGGGTGTGCGCGGCCACGGCGGCGATCGCCCGCTCCACCGTGTCGGGCAGAAAGGTGACCTGATCGGCGGTCAGCCGTCCGGTGGCGAGCAGGTCGCCGCTGTTGCGGGCGATCCACTGGAGTGCGAAGAGCCTGCGCAGCTCGGTCAGCCGCTCGCGCGCCTCGCCCTCGGGCAGGGCGGCGACGGCCTCGGCGTACGCCTCGTCCGCCTGCCGGCAGGCGTAGGCCTCGACGCCGCGCAGCGCGGCCGGGGAGGCGGCGTTCCAGCGGCCGAGCGGGTCGCCGGGCGGGGCGGCGCTCATCCGTTCCCGGGCCCGGGCGAACCAGAGGTTCTCCAGGGCCGCGACGAGCCGGCCGAGGAAGGCGGGGTCGTCGAGCTCGCCGGGTCCGTCGTCGGCGTCCGCCTCCCCGGCGGTGGCGCTGAACAGCATCTCGGCGGCGGCCTTGGCGTGCACGGCGAGGTTGTCGCCCTCGGCGGTGATCGCGCCCTCGATGCCGGTGAACAGTTCGGTCATGCCGTTGTTCTCCAGGAGCCCCTGGGCGCCGCACCGTTCACGGCATTCGACGATGACGCCGCGCGCCTGCCAGGTGATCCACCCCTTGGCGACGGCCACCAGGCGCTCCGCCTCGTCCCGGTCGGCCTCCGGGGCCGACTCCCAGCGGTCCAGGGCCCTGCGGTGCAGCAGGCTCATCGCGTAGACGGTGGCCATCGCCCCGGCCAGCGGCCCGTGATGGGTGCGGTGCGCGTACACCGGAACCTGTTGCGCGGCGCGCGATCCGGAGATCATCCGGTGACCGGCGTAGCGCACGGCGATGGCCAGGGTGACCCGGGCGGAGCCGACCGCGCAGGCGCTCATGGAGAGCTTGCCGGGGGTGACCCGGCCGATGGAGGTGAGGAACCGCCTTCTGCGGTTGGGGATTTCGCTGTGGAAACGGCCGTCGTCACCGATCCGCCCCTGCGGTCCGGCGAGCAGCGCGTCGCGCGGGACGAAGCAGTGGTCGAAGGAGGTCAGGCAGTGGTCGACCGGGGAGCCCATCCGGGCGGGCAGCCGCCGCACCCGGACGCCGGGCAGGGCGCGGTGGGCGTCGGTGAGCGGGGTGAGGAAGAGGAAGACCCCGCGGTCGGCGCCGTCGACGAGCAACCGGGCCGCCACCACACCGGACTTGGGGCCTCCGGCGGGGCTGGTGTTGGGCATGAACTTCTGCGCCCCGGCGTGCGGAGTATGCAGGACGAAGCCGTCGCGTCCCGGGTCGTACGTCGCGGTGGTCTCGACAGCCGCCGCGTCGTTGCCGTGCGCCACCTCCGTACAGAGGAAGGTGCCGACGCGCCGCAGGGCGAGGAAGTCCGACATGTCGCGCAGCGTGTCCGCGTCGTGGTCGAGGAGGCTGCCGAGGAAGAGGTTGTAGTGGATGCCCGCCACGGTGGTCAGTGCCGGGTCGGCGGGGCCGAGCCATTCGTGCAGGGCGGCCAGCGCGCGGGGGTCGGCGGCCAGTCGCGCGCCGCTGTCGAGCGCGTTGTTGAGGATGCGCATCCGGTGATAGGAGAGGGCGAGTCGTTCGTCGGGGGTGCCGCCACCGGGGCGGCGAAACGGTTCTGTTGTGAGCAGCCGCCGCCAGAAGCCGTGTTCCTGGCGGAAGTTCGGTCCGAAGAGCACTGCGGTGAGCAGTTCGTTCGTGGACGGCGGGGCCGCGTCGTTCATCATGACGGTCACAACACAGTAACGATCAAGGAACGGCGAGGACACCCCCCGCCGTCCCGAAATGCCCCCGTTTATCAGGCGCGTTGGAAGGCGAGGGCGACGTTGTGGCCGCCGAAGCCGAAGGAGTGGCTCAGCGCCCGCTCGACCCGCTGGTGGCGGGGCTCCTTGGTCACGCAGTCGAGCGGGAAGGCGTCGGGGAGCGCGTCCAGGTTGGCGATCGGCGGAATGGCGGAACGTTCCAGCGTCAGGACGGTGGCCACCGCCTCGATCGCGCCCGCCGCCGCCAGGGTGTGCCCGACGACGCCCTTGGGCGCGGTCACCGGCGGACGGTGCGGGAAGAGCCGGGAGATGAGGGTGGTCTCCATGGCGTCGTTGAGGGGCGTGGAGGTGCCGTGGGCGTTGATGTGGTCGACATCGCGCGGCGCCCAGCCCGCCTGGCCGAGCGCCGCCTCGACCGCCCGCTGGGCGCCGTGCCCGTCGGGGGCTGGGGCGGTGGGGTGGTGGGCGTCCGTGCTGGAACCGGCCCCGGTGAGCAGGGCGCGCGGGCGGCCGCCCCGGGCCCGGGCCCCGGCCTCGCGCTCCAGGACGAGCATGGCCGCGCCCTCGCCGATGACGAAGCCGTCCCGGTCGGCGGCGAACGGGCGGGACGCGGCCGCCGGGTCGCCGGTGCGGGTGGACAGCGCGCCCATCCGGGCGAAGGCGGTGACCACCAGCGGGGTCAGCACCGATTCCGCGCCGCCCGCCACCACCACGTCGCAGCTGCCGCCGAGCAGCAGATCGCGGGCGACGGCGACGGCGGTGGCCCCGGAGGCGCAGGCGGTGGCGGGGGCGAGGCTCGGGCCGCCCGCCTTGAGCGCGATGGCGACCTCGCCCGCCGCCGCGTTGGGGATCATCATCGGGACCAGCAGCGGGGAGACCGCGTCGGGGCCCGAGGCCGCCAGCTTGGCCGCGTTGTCGACGAGTACGGAGACACCACCGACGCCCACGCCGAGCACCACGCCGACCCGGCCGCCGTCCCACCGTGCCGGGTCGAGGCCGGCGTCGGCGACGGCCTGCCGGGCGGCCACCAGGGCCAGCTTCACGAACCGGGCCATCCGCCACACCGAGCGGCCGCCCACCGCCGCGTCCAGGTCGATGCCGTCCACCGGACAGGCGAAGTCGACCGGCAGACCGGCCAGTTCCTCGCACCGCCGGGCGGTGGACTGCCCGGAGCACAGCCCCTCCCAGAAGCTGTGCTCGTCCGCCCCTGCGGGTGTCACCAGGCCGACCCCCGTCACCGCGATGGCGGTGCCGGTAGCGGCCTCGGTGCCCTGATCAGCGGGGAGCGACATGCTGTGTTCCTTCCGTAGTTTCCGTGGAAATGGTCTGCGGGGTCCCCGGCCAGCGAAGTGCCGCCGAACCCCAGGTCAGTCCGCCCCCGAAGGCGGTGAGCAGCACCCGGTCGCCGGCGCGGAGGAGGCCCCCGTCCACCGCGTCGGCCAGGGCCAGCGGGATGGAGGCGGCACCGGTGTTGCCGACCCGCTCCAGATGGGTGACGCAGCGCTGCGGCGCGATACCGACCCGCTCGGCGACGGCGTGCAGGATCCGGGCGTTGGCCTGGTGCGGCACGAAGCGGTCGACCTCGGCCGGGTCCCAGCCGACCCGGTCCAGAAGCGTCCGGCAGGAGCCGGTCATCCGCTCGACGGCGTGCTGGTAGACGGTGCCGCCCTGCATCCGGAAGAACGCGTCGCCCGGGCCCGGCGGCTTTCCGCTCGCCCGTGCGCGGGCCCCGCCGCCCGGGACGGTGATCAGCTCGTAGCCCGTGCCGTCGCTGCCCAGGTCGAACGCGAGCAGTTCCCCGGGGTCGCCGGAACGCCCGGCCGCCACCAGGGCGGCGCCCGCCCCGTCACCGAAGACGACGCCCGCCGAGCGGTCGGCCGGGTCGAGCCAGGTCGAGTAGACGTCGGCGCCGACCAGCAGGACCCGCCCGTAGAGGCCCGAGGTGACCAGCCCGTGGCAGACGGCCAGTCCGTAGACGAAGCCGCTGCACACGGCGGCGAGGTCGAGGGCCGGTACGGTGCCGAGCCCGAGCCGGGCCGCGAGCGCGGGGGCGGTGCCCGGACAGAGGTGGTCGGGGGTGGCGGTGGCGAGGACCACCGCGTCCACCCCGCCCGCCGCCGGAGCACGCGCCAGCAGCCGGGCGGCCGCCTCGTAGGCGAGGTCCCCGGTGGCGACGCCCTCGCCGGCGCGGTGCCGGCTGCCGATGCCGGTACGGCGGCGGACCCAGGCGTCGTCCACATCCCAGTCGGCGGGCAGCCGGTCGTTGCCGACCGGTTCCCCCGGCACCCAGCCCGCCACGCCCTCCAGCACCGCCGTGCGCGTCCCGGCCGCTAAGACGCCCGCCCGCGTCCCCGGCTCCGTACCGCTGTCGGCCGTCCGTCTCCTCGCCACCCGTTGCCCCGATCCCGTTGTCGTACTGCATCGGGTTGACGAACGGCGGAACGTCTCACGAGGGTGCGTTCGACTGCGCCGAACGGGTCATGACGAGGCGTCAGTTGTACGCCAGGGCTTCCCGGAGCTCGTCCGGCCCGGGCGGGTTGGCCCCGGCCCGCGAGACGGTCACGGCGGCGGAGGCCACCGCGTGACGCAGGACGTCGGCCACGGTGTCCCGGTCCACGGCGCGCAGCCGCTCGCGCGCGTCCGGGCCGAGAAGACCGTGTGCGGCCAGCGCGTGGAGCGTCCCGGACATGAACGCGTCGCCCGCGCCCACGGTGTCGGCGACGGTGACGGGCAGCGCTTCGACGGCTGCCCGGCCGCCGTCGAACAGGGCGAACGCACCCGCCCCACCCCGGGTGACGAGGACGAGCGCGGGCCCGGCGGCGAGCCACCGCTCGGCGACCCGCTCCACCTCCTCGCCCGGGTACAGCCACCGCAGATCCTCGTCGCTGGCCTTCACCACGTCGCTGAGCGCGACGCAACGCTCGACGCGGGCCACGGCCGGGGCCCGCTCGCCCATCAACTCGAGCCGCACATTGGGGTCGTAGCTGACGGTGGCACCGGCCCGCAGCGACTCCACAGCGGCCAGGACCGTCGCGGCCCCGGGCTCGACGACGGCCGCGATCGAGCCGGTGTGCACATGGAGCGGCGCCCGGTCGAGCGCCACCGGGCCCAGGGTCCAGTCGACGTCGAAGGTGTACGTGGCGTGCCCCTGGCCGTCCAGGGCGACGGCCGCCGACGGGGTGGGGCCGGTGGCGTCGTCGGTGCGGACCTCGACCCCGGCGGCGGTGAGATGGTCCCGGACGAGCCGCCCGTAGCCGTCCTGCCCCAACTGGGTGAGCAGGGTGGTGTCGTGGCCCAGGCGGGCCAGTCCGTACGCGACGTTCGCGGGGCTGCCGCCTGGGTGGACCCGGTCGGCCTCGCCCGGCAGCCGGACGATGTCGGCGACGCATTCGCCGATGACCAGCGCATCAAGTCGGTCGAGCATGGGGGTGGATCTCCTGGGGTGCCGTTGCGTGGGGTCGTGCGGGGTGGTGTCCGGAGCGATCGCGCTCCGAGGTTCGGGGGCGGTCGCTCCCCGAAGAACCGTCATGCCCGTGCGGCCGTAGCCATCGCTCCTGTCCGCACTCTGCCCGCGTTGTGCGGTTTCCGCAAAGATCGTTGCCCGCTCGACGGCGTGGACCGTGTGCCGTGCTCCCGCGCCGATCCGCTCGCCCGGCCGCCTCCGCGGTCCTCAGGGCGCGTCGTCCGCCAGGACGGCTCCGGCATCCGCCCGCGCGGCCGCGGCGGCCGGGAGCGGCGTGGCCTTCGCGGGCGCGGCGCGGCGGACCCAGAGCAGGGCTCCGGCCAGGACGACGGCGGCGGCCAGCAGCCAGGGCAGCGGGCCCGTGGGCAGGGTGCCGGCGACCAGGCCCGCGCCGGCGGCGACCAGTTGCAGGGAGAGCGACTGGACGGAGAGGGCGGTGGCGCGGCCGGAGGCGTCGACCCGGCGGTGCAGCAGGTCGTTCTCGTTGGGGCCCGCGGCTCCGAGGCCCAGGTACACCAGCCCGTAGCCGGTGACGGCGACCGCGGTGGCGAACGGGCTCATCGCGTGCGCGGTGAGGCCGAGCAGGGCCAGCCCCAGGGTCACCAGCCCGAGGCTCGCGAGCACAGCGCGCTCACTGCTGCCGGTCAACCGGGCGACGAGCGGGGCGAGTTGGCTGCCGAGGGCGGAGCACAGGAATCCGGCGCAGGCCAGCCCGGCGAAGACCAGGGCCCCTGATTCGGCGGTGCCCATGAGGGCGGCGGCCCGGCCCGGGGTGAGCAGTTCCACGGCGGCGAGCGCGGCCCCGGCGGCGCTCGCGGTCAGCAGGATCCGCCGGATCAGGGCGTCCCGGGCGCCGAGCCGGAGCCCGGCGGCGATGGCCGCGGGCACGCCGCCCACGACCCGGCGCAGGGTGGTCCGGGGCCGGGGCGGTTCGGGCAGGGCGCCGAGCACGTAGAGCACGAAGACGACCTCGATCAGCGCGCCGAGCAGGGCGGGCACGGAGAGCGGGATGACCAGGCCACCGGTCGTGTCGGCCAGCCACCGCCCCGCGCCGGGGGCGAGGCCGAGCAGCCAGGGCAGCCCGCCGCCGAGCAGGGTGCCGAGCGCGAGGGCGGCCGAGGTGGCGGAGCTGCCGCGCGCCAGGCCCGTACGGATATCGGCGTCGGGGCCGGCGTGGGCGTGGACGGTGTCGACGTACCAGGCCTCGGCGGGCCCGCTGGACAGGGCGCGGGCGAGGCCCATCAGCCCCATGCCGAGAACGATGGCCCAGGCCGCCGCGCCGAGGCCGATGAGGGTGAAGGCGGTGAGGTTGAGCAGCCCGGCGACGGCCAGGACGGGGCGTCGGCCGATGACGTCGGACAGTCCGCCGGTGGGCAGTTCCATCGCGGCGGCCGTGAGGGAGTGGACGGCGTAGAAGGCGGCGACGGCGGCGAGGCCCATGCCCCGTTCGGTGAAGAGGAGGACTCCCGTCGCGATGGACATGCTGATCGGGAGCCAGAAGAGGAAGGAGACCGTGACGAACCGGCGGCGCGCGGTCGCGCCGTCCAGGCCGTGACGGGTGGCGGCGGAGGCGGGCCTCCCGGTCATGAGGCGTCTCCGGCAGCGGTGGCGTCCGGGCCTGCGGCGTCCGTCGGCCCGGTTTCGGCGGAGATGTCCGTGCCGTCCCGACCGGTCACCGGGTCCGGGGCCAGCGGGAGTCCGGCGGTGAACAGCACGACCTGCTCGGCGCGGGGGTCTTCGGCGTCGCGGGCGGTCAGCTCGTCCATCTTCGCCTGGAGCACCTCCCACAGCTCGGCGAGCGATTCGGGGGTCAGCCTGAGCATGAAGTCGTTGGCGCCCGACGGCTCCTGCCACTCCTGGCTCAGCCGGCCGCTCTCGATGTCCGCCTCATGGCGGTCCAGCGACCGCTGGAGGTGCTCGATCTGACGGCGGTGCAGGACGCTGAGGACCGCGCTGCCGCCGGGGCTGCGGCGCATCGCCTCGTTGCTCCACGAGGTCATGTCGTGCACGGACTTCCAGCGCCGCTCCCGGCTGTCGCGGTGGTCGGCCTCGACGACGAACGCGTATTTGGCGAGCACCCGCAGGTGGTAGCTGGTGGAGGCCGAGGACTCCCCCGTCCTCACCGCGAGCTCGCTGGCGGTGGCCGGGCCGTGCTGCCGCAGCAGCCCGAGCAGGGTGAGGCGCAGGGGGTGGGTCAGGGCCTTGAGGGCGGCCCCGTCCTGTGCCGGATCGAGTACGCGACGACCGTCTTCGCTGTCCATGACCGCAGCGTAGAACGGGAGGAGCACTTTCCCAAAGTATTTTTGCAGAATATTTTTGGGAAACTCGATCGGGCGCCCGGGCGGCGGCCGTCAGACGTCGGCCCGGCCCTCCCTCCGCGCCCGCAGGACCCGCATCACGTCCCGGCACCAGTCACGGTTGGCACGTTCGAAGTCTCGCCCCCGGCGGCAGGTGAGATACGGGCCGACGCGTGCGCCGCGGAGCAGGAACTCCGCCTCGTCCAGGCCGCCGCGCATCCTGCGCAACTGCTCCTCGAACAGCGCCGCCTTGGCCTCGGCGAACGCATAGCGCTCGGTGAGCCGCTCGATCAGCACGTCGGCGTCGAGATGGTCGGCCGCCTGGACCTGGACCAGCAGGTCCTCCCGCAGGAACGCGGGCTTGGCGGCGGTGGACGCGAAGCTCTCCAGCTCGGCCAGCCCCTCATCGGTGACGCGGAACAGCCGCTTGTTGGGACGCGCCTCCTGGACGACCTCGCGCCCCGCGACCAGGCCTTCCTTCTCCAGCCTGGCCAGCTCCGCGTAGACCTGCTGCGGCAGCGCGTGCCAGAAGTTCGCGACGCCCGCCGCGAACGCCTTCGTGACCTGATAGCCGCTCAGCTCCTCGTCGAGCAGCGCCGCCAGCACCGCGTGGCGCAACGCCATCGGACCGCCTTTCCTCTGCGCCGTGTCCGGGTGACCCCCGCCCACGTCCACCCCTGTCCGGAACACCGAACCTCATGATAGTCATGAAAGTGACTAGTCACTTTCATGACTATGGAACGCGCCCCGGCAAGGGCGCACCTCATCGAGGAGGATCTATGACCACCGCAGTGGACCGCTTCCGTGCCGCCGTGGACAACCGCGACCTCGGCGCTCTGGACGATCTGTTCACCGAGGACATCCGGCTCTACAGCCCGGTGAAGTTCACCCCGTTCGAGGGCCGGCCGGCGGTGCTGGGGCTGTTCGGCGTCCTGCTGCGCACCTTCGAGGACTTCCGTTACGTCGGCGAGTTCGCGGGCGCCTCGCAGACGAGCGCCGACGGGTCCGAGGCCCCGTCGGCGGTCCTGCTCTTCCGGGCGACGGTCGGCGGCAAGGAGATCCACGGCATCGACCTGCTGCACCTGGCCGAGGACGGACGCATCAAGGAGTTCACCGTGATGGTCCGTCCGGCCTCCGCCGTCCAGGCGCTGGGCGAGGCGGTGCTCGCCGGACTGGTCGCCGACGGCCTGGTCCCCGCCCCGTAGGACCGGGGAATCAGCTCACCCGCGCCGCCTCCAGGGCGTCCGCGACCAGGCCCAGGAACCGGGCGTGGTCGCGGGGCCCGTAGAGGGGCTCGGGGTTCCACGGAACGACGGGCGTGAGCACGCCTTCACTCCCCCGCAGCTCCTCCAGCGGGGCGGCGTGGGCGCGGATGTCGGTCAGGATCACCTCGGGGCGCAGCGCGAAGGTGTCGGAGCGGTTCTGCGTGGACCAGTTGGCGCCCGGGCCCTCGGCCGGCTCCACGACCTGGACGCCCAGTTCGGTGAGCACGCGCAGCTCGGGCCACATTTTGGGGCGGGCGACATGCGCCTGGTCCGGGCCGGCCGGGGAGAGCGCGAGGACCCGGGGCGCGTCGCCGGACGTGGCGGCGACGACGGAGCGCAGCCGCTCCCGGGCGGCGGCCGGCTCCCGGTCCGCGCCCGGCCGTTGCGTGGCGCCCAGCGAGCGGGCCAGCGCGGCGAACCGGTCGCCGATCTCACCGAACGTACGGGCCTGGCTGACGTCGAGGACGACCACCGGCACCCGCTCCTCCAGCGGCTTGGCCGTCTCGGGGGCCAGCCCGTAGACATGGCCGCCGCCGTAGCTGACGGCCACCACGAGCTCCGGTCCGGTGCTCAGCAGCCGCTCGACGTCGAGAGCGGATCCCGCACCGACGTACTCGACCTCGTCCAGCGACAGGGTCCCGGTCTTCGCCGTGTCGGGGTCCGGTCCGTCGTGGTCGGAGCCGAATATGCCCACCGGCCGGATTCCGAGGTCCCACAAGGTGGCCCCGGCCTGCACATAGGCCAGCACCCGCACCGGCGGCCGGGGCGCCGTCGACTGCTGCCCCCGGTCGTCGGAGAACCGCCATTCGCTCTGTTCCGTCACGTCACACACGCCCCTCTGCCGCCGACTGCCGTTCCGTTCGTGCGAGTTCGTACACGTGTACCTGCCCACCTCTTCGCCCCCACACCCCTCTGGCCAGGGAACAAACAGCCGTCGACCGGTTTCGGCCACGACGGGCGACCCACGTCACCGAATGTTAGAAATGAGGCACCCTCAGTCATCGGGCAGCGCCCTGGGCCGGCCCCCTCCGGACGGAGTCAACTCCCCATGCGCGCGACCTTCTTGAAGGCAGCACTGGCCGTCGGCGTCGGCGCGTCGCTCTGCGCGGCCTCGGCGGACACGCCGGCCACGGCCGGGGTCACGGCACGCGCGGCGGCAGGAGCGGCGAGGGCGGCGCAGTGTCCGGTGGTCGATGTGCTGGCCCTCTACACACCGAAGGCCGCGAAGCGGGTGGGCGGCGAGCACCGGGTGCCCGCCTCGGCCCAGCGGATCGCGACGCGGATGAACCGGTCCCTGGCGGCGGGCGGGCTCTGCGGCATCATCCGCGTCGTCCACCCGTACACGGCGACCGGCTACGAGGGCTCGGAGGAGTTCCGTACCGCGCACGCCACCCTCAAGGACCACACGGCGGGGTTCGGACGACAGGTGCACGAGCAGCGCGCGCGGTACGGCGCCGACCTGGTCACGCTCGTCGTGGACCGGCCGCAGCGGGGCGGCGGCACGGCGGACTACCCACCGGCGCTCGACGCCTCGACGGACGAGTTCGCCTACGCGGTCGTCGACGTGGACGGGATCGATCTGGATTCGGCGAGCCACGAGATCGGCCACAATCTGGGCCTCGCCCACGACCGTACGACGCTGGCGGGCAACGCGGACGGCTCGATGAGCGTGAGCCGGAACCGCCCGTACAACACCGGCTGGATCACCGAGGACGGCAAGCGCTACACGATCATGGCGTACCGCTCCGCGTGCGGGGACCGCTGCCGGCGGATCAGCCGGTTCTCCAGTGCGACGCAGACCTGGAAGGGCCACCGGCTGGGCGACGCGGACAACGACGGGGTACGGGTGCTGCGCGAGACGATGCCGATCGTCGCCGGATACCGCGGCAAGGCCTGATCCGGCCGCGGCGCTTCACCCGGCGCGTCACTCGTCGGCCCGTCACCCGGTACGGGGGCGCGCGCCGTCCAGCGTCAGGTCCACGATCCGGCGCGCGAGCCCCCGGTCCAGCGGCGCCCCGGTCAGCAGGACCCGCGCGAACAGCGGCCCGGCCAGGGTCTCCGCCACCAGCCGGGGGTCGGTGTCCGGGGCCAGCTCGCCGCGCTCGACCCCGCGCCGCACGATGTCCTCGCCGCGCTCCAGCCGGGCGTCCCAGTACGGCAGCCGTTCCGACTCGACGGGCTCCGCGTCGGGCGAGGCGCCGAGGTGGAGCAGGGCCGCGCCCTGCGGCGAGGCGAGGTAGTCCGAGACCGCCGACATCAGCTGGATCAGGTCCTGGCGCACGTCACCCGTGTCGGGCGCGGGCAGCGCGTCGTCGGCGTGCGAGCCGAGGGCGTCGAGCAGCAGGTTCTCGCGGGTCTTCCACCGCCGGTACACGGAGGTCTCGTGCACCCCCGCCGCCCGGGCGACCGCCGCGACCGTGGTGCCGGTGAGCCCTTCCGACGTGAGCAGGTCGACGGTCGCCGCCAGTACGGCCTGCCGCATGCGTTCGCCCCGGCGGCGCAGCGGCGCGGGGCTCTTCTCGGTGGTCACCCGCGAACCGTATCGCAGGTCTACTTGCTTTACGGGCAGGCCGGGCTTACGTTTCAAAGCAAGGCGACTTGCGATAGGCCGCCGATCCGAACCGTAAGGACCCGTCATGGAACGCATGCGCGCCGCGCGTCTCCACCTCCCCAGCCGCACCCTCACCGTGGAGGAGGTGGACAGGCCGGTGCCCGGCCCCGGCGAGGTGCTGGTGAAGGTCGGGGCGGCGGGGGTGTGCCTCTCCGATGTGCATCTCATCGACGGCACCCTGAGCCCGATGTATCCGGAAGGGGACACGGTCACCCTGGGCCATGAGGTGGCCGGGACCGTGGCGGAGACCGGGCCCGGCGTCGAGGGCTGGACGGTCGGCGACCGCGTGGTCCTCCAGGCCGGTGAGGAGCGCCGGGGCCGGACGTACACCCGGGGCGTCGACTACGACGGCGGCTGGGCCGAGTACGCCCTCGCCACCGCGACCACGCTCGTCGCCCTGCCCGACTCGCTGCCCTTCGAGCAGGCGGCGATCATCCCGGACGCGGTCTCGACTCCGTGGGCGGCGGTGACCGCCACCGGTGACGTACGGGCGGCGGAGGCCGTGGGCGTCTGGGGCGTGGGCGGTCTCGGCGCGCACGCCGTGCAGCTGCTGCGGGCGGTGGGCGCCCACCCGGTCGTCGCGGTGGACCCCGCCCCGGCGGCCCGGAAGCGGGCCCTGGAGTTCGGGGCCGATCTGGCCCTGGACCCGGCCGATCCCCGGTTCCGCGAGAAGGTGCTCGGGGCGACGGGCGGCGCGGGCCTGGCGGCGGCGTTCGACTTCGCCGGAGTGCCTCCGGTCCGCGAGCAGGCACTGACCGCGCTGGCGCCGAAGGGACGGCTGGTGCTGGTGGGGCTGACCGACCAGCCGCTGACCGTGGACAACGGCACGCTGTTCAGCTACCTCCAGCACCGGATTCTGGGCCACTACGGCTCGGAGAGCCACCATGTGCCACAGCTCGTCCGGCTCGCCGAGGGCGGCCGGCTGGACTTCTCCCGGTCGATCACCGATGTGCTGCCGCTGGAGGACGTGGCGGCGGCGGTACGGCGGACGGAGACCAAGGAGGGCGACCCGGTCAGGATCGTTCTGCGGCCTTGACGGGCTTGTCCGCGGCGGTGCCGGGTTCCTCGTCCGGCTCCGCCTCGCGCCGCTCCAGCTCGACGTTGAACTGGGCGCCGGCCAGCAGCGAAAGGTTGGCGAACCAGACCCAGATGAGGAAGACGACGAGCCCGGCGAGCGACCCGTACAGCCTGCTGTAGCTGCCGATCCGGGTCGCGTACAGCGCGAATCCCGCCGAGGAGGCCAGCCACAGGAAGGCGGCCAGGACCCCGCCGGGCAGGCCCCTGCGGATGCCGCGCGCGGGGCGCGGGCCGGTGCGGAAGAGCACCAGGATCAGACAGGCGACGAGGCAGAGCAGCACCGGCCACTTCAGGACCGCCCACAGGGTCTCGCCCCCGTGCGGCAGGCCGATGCGGCGGCCGAGCCAGCGGGCCAGCGGGCCGGTCAGGACCAGTGCGAGGGCGCTGGTCATCAGCAGGACGAGCAGACCGATCGCCGAGACGACGATGATGTGGGCCTTGCGCAGCGCCGGGCGGGTGTCCCGCACCTGGTGCATGGCGTGCATCGCCCGCCGGAACACCGCCAGGTAGCTGCACGCGGACCACACCGCGCTCACGCTGCCGGTCGCCACGAGCACCCAGACGGCGGTGCGCTGCTCGGTCGCCGCCTCCAGCGGACGGCGCAGCGCCTCGCCGGACTCGGCCGGGGCGAAGGCGGTGATGTCGGCGATCAGGGCGCTGGTCGCGTCCGGGTTGGCCAGCCCGATCACGGACACGGTGACCAGCAGCGCCGGCAGCAGGGCGAGGATGGCGTAGTACGTCAGGGCGGCGGCCCAGTCGGTGACGTCGTCGTTCCACAGCGAAACCGGGGTGCGGCGCAGGGCGGTGGGCCAGCGGCCGGACGGTGCGGCGCGTCCGGCGGTGGGGGCGGCGCTTTCCGCGGCGGACGCGGTCTGGGTGGGCAAGCTGGTACTCCGGGGACGTGGGCGGACGCGGTGGGCGGCGTGACCGGTCCGTTCCCGGACCCGCCGACCCCGCTCGATCCTCTCCTGCCACGTCTCGGCCGAAGCACACCCCCTCCCCGGCCCGGGGGCCTCCCGCGCTCCGGAGGGTCAGTCGTTGACGGCCGTGAGGAGGACCACGGCGTCCTGGAGCGCCAGCAGCCCGTGCCGTTCCTGCGGGATCGGGTGCAGGGTTCCGGCGGGCAGTTCGGCGTCGCCGGACGCGGCGGTGAGGCGGACGCTGCCGCGCAGCACGAGGAGCGAGGCGGCGGGCGGCGCGTTGTGCTCGTCGAGCGCCGTGCCCTCGGTGAGAGCGATCACCGTCTGCCGCAGAGGCGGCTGCTGGAGCAGCAGGTGGGCACTGCGGCCGTGCGCGGAGGCGCGGGCCGCGGTCAGGTGTTCCTCGGCGAGTGCGTTGAGGTCGTCCATGTGCCCACTGTGCCGCAGCCGTGGCGGCGCCGCGATCCGCGCCGTTTCAGCGGGGCGCCTTCGCGGTGGAGCCCCGGACCACCAGCTCCGGCTCGAACAGCAGCTCGTCGGGCGGGACCGAACCGCCCTGGATGCCCGCGCAGAGCAGTTCGACGGCGGCCCGGCCCATGGCTTCGATGGGCTGGCGGATCGTGGTGAGCGGGGGTTCGGTGCAGTTCATGAACGCCGAGTCGTCGTAGCCGACGACCGAGATGTCGGACGGCACTCCGAGACCGCGCCTGCGGGCCGCCCGTACGGCGCCGAGCGCCAGGGGGTCGCTGGCGCAGATGATGCCGGTGACGCCCCGCTCCAGCAGCCGGGAGGCCGCCGCCTGGCCGCCCTCCAGGGAGAACATCGAGCGCTCGACATGCGCCTCGGCCAGCTCCCCGCCGGTGGCCTCGGCGACGGACCGGGCCGCGGCGAGCTTGCGGCGGGAGGGGACATGGTCGGAGGGGCCCATGACCACGCCGATGCGCTCGTGGCCGAGGGAGGCGAGGTGGCGCCAGGCGCGCTCGATCGCGACCGCGTCGTCGCAGGAGACGCAGGGGAAGTCCAGTCCTTCTATGGGGGCGTTGATCAGGACGACCGGGATACGGCGCTCGGCGAGCCGGTGGTAGTGCTCGTGGGCCTCGTCGGCCTGGGCGAACAGACCGCCGGCGAAGACCACCCCGGAGACCTGCTGCTGGAGCAGGAGGTCCACATAGTCCGCTTCCGAGACGCCCCCCTTGGTCTGGGTGCACAGCACGGGGGTGAGGCCCTGCTGGGCGAGGGCGCCGCCGATCACCTCGGCGAAGGCGGGAAAGATCGGGTTCTGCAGTTCGGGCAGGACGAGACCGACGAGCCGGGCACGCTCGCCCCGCAGCTGGGTGGGCCGCTCGTAGCCGAGGACGTCCAGGGCCGTCAGCACGGACTGCCGGGTGGTCCGGGACACCCCGGGCTTGCCGTTGAGCACCCGGCTCACCGTGGCCTCGCTGACCCCAACCTTCTTGGCAACCTGAGCAAGTCGTCGCGTCATGCCGCAAGGTTAGCGCAAGCTGCGCAAACACTTGACTTATCGATGCAAGGATTGCACGCATAGGGGGCACTTCCCGGCCATCGGGAAGCACCCCCTTGCGATCACTCGTGCGCGGTCACGTGGGCACCCTCCGGGCTACGGGTTGATGTCGATCGTGAAGCCGGGTGTGGTGTTCTTGATGTCCTGCGCGTTGCCGCTGAGCTTCAGACCGTTGAAGGTGACCTCGCCGACGGCGGGACCCTGTCCGGCCTCCGGCATCTCGTTGGCCCACAGCCCGAAGCCGGACTTGGCGTCGAAGGCGTCACCGCTCTTGCGTGCTCCGGAGATGGAGACGTCGGTGAGCACGGTGTCCTTGATCGGGAACTGCGGCTGTCCTCCGACGTAGTTCGTCTGGAACATGATCCCGCTGTAGGTGGGATCGACGATGTCGACGTTGTTGATGCGAATGCCCTGGAACACCTTGGACGCCGAGAACAGCCAGATGCCGGGGAAGGTCTGCGTGCCCCAGAAGTGACCGCCCGCGCGCACGATCGAGACGTTCTCGATCGTCGTCGGTTCGGTCCCGAAGCCGTTCATCGGGTAGCCGAAGTCCAGCGAGCTGACGGTGATCCCGGAGTACACCAGGGTGTCGGCGATATGGATGTTGCGGAAGGTGTTGTCGTAGCCGCCGTAGACGGCGACACCGGCCGCGCGCCAGGTGAGGATCGAGGTGAGGTTCTCGTAGACGTTGTTCTTCATGTCCGCTCCCCCGGCGTCGATCGCCGAGAAGAGCGCGAAGCTGTCGTCACCGGTGGCCCGCGCCTCGTTGTTGGTCACGAGGTTGTCGGTGGACCCGTTGGTCATGTTGACGCCGTCGGCGAACATGTTGCGGATCCGGGAGTTCTTGATGGTGATGTCGTCGGTGTTGGCGCCCCAGTAGAGGCACACCATGTGCTCGTTCCAGATGTTGTCGATCACGATGTCCGAGACGTTGGAGAAGTCGAACACCTTGCCCGGCCCGTCGATCCGGGACGTGTAGTTGCCGAAGTACGCGAAGTTCGCGAACGACGACCCCTTGGCACTGGCCTCGGCCCGGAAGCCGATGTCGGTGTTGTCCTGGGTGGCCGGGGCGTTGAAGCGGGTGTACCAGGGCCCGGCGCCGACCACCTGGACGGCCTTGCCGTACACCTGGAACTTGCTCGCCGTGCTGTACTCCCCCGCCGGGAGGTAGACGCCCACCAGTGTGCCGGTGGTGTCCATGCGGACCTTGTCCAGGGCGTTCTGGACGTCCTGGTGGGTGAAGCCGGCCGGCACGGTGTACGTCGCCGGGTCCGGGTTGGCGACCGGGGCGACCTGCTCCAGGTTGATGAAGTCGATCGCGTACGTGGAGGTGTTGGCGCTGTCCTTCTGGAGCCGGATCTTCGATCCCGCCGGGACGGTCTTGCCCAGCATCACGTTCGCCTCGTCGTAGATGTGACGGGGCGCCCCGGAGCCCGGGGAGTTGCCGGGAGCGGTCTCGTTCCCGTACAGCCAGGCGTACTTGGAGGTGAGGTCGATCGCCTTGAGGAAGACGCCGTCCACGTAGACGTTCAGCGTGGAGTCGATGCCGTCGCCGCCCGGGGCGTCCGGGATGGAGAACCGGGTCACCAGGGTGTTGGTCGAGGCCCTGGTGGTGAACTCCACGTAGTTTCCGGTGTTGTTGAGCGTGACGGCCTTGCGGCCCGAGGCCTCGCCCGCGATGTCGCCGACGGTCCGGTTCGGGCCGACGACCTGGGCGCCGCCGCCGGTCGTGCCGTCCTCCGCCTCGTACATGTCGTACGGCATGTTGGCGCCGCGTCCGACGAAGAGCGCCTGGGTGGAGGTGTTGTTCTCGCGCTTGACCGGCAGTTCGTTGGCGTCGTCCGCGATCACGGTCCGTACGGTGTACGAGCCGTTGGCCGCGGTCCAGGTGCCCAGCGGGACCGGCGCGGTGGTGGCGCCCGCCGCGATGGCCCCGTCGTGGGCGCCGGTGAGGGTCTTCACCGTGGCGCCCTTGCTGTCGACGAGGGTCAGCGTGATGCCGTGGCTGCCGCCCGCCGAGGCCACCGTGCCCTGGTTCTTGAGCGCGACGGAGAAGGTGACCGTGTCGCCCTCGGAGGCGGCCGAGGGCGAGGTGGTGACCGCGGCGGCGACCAGGTCGGAGCTGGAGACCGGCTTCACGACCAGCGGTGAGGCGCTGGTGTAGCTGTTGTTGGTCTCGTTCTGCTCGATGACCTCGTCCGCCGGGTCGGCGACCGCGCTCAGTTCGTAACTGCCCGCGTTCCGGGCTCCGATGGAGGCGCTGACCTCGGTGGAGGCGCCCGACGCGAGTGCTCCTACGGCGGCCGTGGCGACCTTGGTGGAGCCGAGGCGGAGCTCGACCTCGCTCGCCGGGGCGGCGAGCGCTCCGGCGTTGCGGACGGTCGCGGTCAGGGTGATCTCGTCCGTCTCCACCGGTGCGGCGGGTTCGGCGGTGATGCCGGTGACCTGGAGGTCCGGGTTGGCCGCCGGAGCGCCCAGCACCTGGAACTCCGCCACCTGGCCGGCTCCGGAGCCGCTGTTGGCGGTGAACTTCAGCTGGACGTCGGCGACGCGTGCGGAGACCGGGATGGTCACCGTGTTGCCGGAGGCGGGGCTGAAGTCGTAGTCCTTGGCGGCGGACAGGGAGGTGAAGGACGAGGCGTTCTGTTCGCGGCCGAGGACCTCGATCCGCTGGGTGCGCGGACCCCAGCTGCTGTCGGGGTTGAGCTTGACGACGATGTTCTCGGTGTCGGCGTTGGAGCCGAGCTTCACGGTGAGGGTGTTCGGGTAGCTGCCGCCCGCGCCCTCCCAGTAGGTGGAGGTGCTGTTGTCGTTGGCGTTCTCCGCGACGAAGGTGTGGACCACGGAGGAGGCGGTGATCGGCTTGTTCACGGCGAGGTTGGACGCGGAGCCGCTCTGCCCGTTGCGGGTGACGGTGTTGCTGTCGCCGGAGACGTTGCCCGCCGCGTCCTTGGCCCGTACGACGTAGCTGACCGTGGTGGACGCCGACTGGGTGTCGGTGTACGTCAGCACATCGCCCGCGACGCTGCCGCGCAGCAGGTTGTTGGCGTAGACGTCGTAGCCGGTCACGCCCTTGTTGTCGGTGGACGCCTGCCAGGTCAGCCTGACCGAGCCGCTGGACGGTTCGGTGTACGCCAGTGCGGAGGGGGCGGTGGGCGCCTGGGTGTCGCCGGTGCCGCCGCCGCGGGTGACGGTGTTGCTGTTGCCCGAGACGTTGCCCGCCGCGTCCTTGGCGCGGACGAAGTAGCTGACGTCCTGCCCGGCCGGGCGGGTGTCGGTGTACGTGGTGACGTCGCCCGCGACGCTGGTGAGGAGGGTGCCGTCGGCGTAGATGTCGTAGCCGGTGACGGCCTTGTCGTCCGTCGACGCCTTCCAGGTCAGCCGGATCTGCCCGGTGGCGGGCTCGGTGAACGCGAGGTTCGTCGGCGCGGTCGGGGCCTCGGTGTCGCCGGTGGTGGGCCCGTAGATCTCCAGTTCGGCCAACTGGGCCGCTTGCGCCCCGGTGTTGGCGCTGACCAGGACGCGGACATAGCGCGTCGTCGTGGCGTCGAAGCTGATCGTCGCCGACTGTCCGCCCGCCGCGTCGAAGCGGTAGGCCTTGGCAGCGGTGAGGTCGGTGAAGTCCGTGCCGTTGGCGCTGCCCTGGAGCTTCAGGGTCTGGCTGCGGGCCGCCCAGCCGTCGGGCAGCCGCAGGACCACCCGGTCCACGCGGAGCGATGCGCCCAGGTCCGCCTGGATCCACTGCGGCAGCTGGTCGTCGCGGCTCGCCCAGTAGCTGTCGCGGTTGCCGTCGTTGGCGTTGGCCGGGGTCCGCGCGCCGTTGCTGCTGCTGGCGGTGAGGGTCTTGCCGGCGGCGAGGTCGGCCGAGGACTCGCCGGCGCCCCGGACCTCCAGTTCGGAGAGCTGGGCGGCCTGCCAGCCGGTGTTGGCGGTGATGTTGACGCGGACGAACCGGGTCAGGGTGGCCGGGAACGCGATGGTGACCTCGTTCGCGGCGCCCGGGGCGAAGGTGTACGTCGCGGAGTTCTTCAGGGTCGCGAAGCTGGTGCCGTCGGCGCTGCCCTGGAGGGACAGCGTCTGGATGCGGGTCTCCCAGCCCGCCGGAAGGGTCAGCTTCACCTCGTCGACGCGGGTGCCGGCGCCCAGGTCGGCCTGGACCCACTGGGGCAGTCCGCCCCCGGCGCTCTCCCAGTACGTGGACCGGTTTCCGTCGGTGATGTTGGACGCGCCGTACTCCGCGTGCGCGCTGCTCGCGGCCGCGGCCCGGCCCGCGGCGAGGTTGGGACCGTCGGCCGCCGAGGCGGTGAGCGACGGCCAGCCGATCATCAGAAGACTGGTCGTGACCAAGGCGGATATCGCCCGCCATCTCCAGCGTTGGGCTCTCATGGCTCCCCGATCTTCGGCCTCGGCGCAGGGCGCGTCGAGGGCGCGGCTCTGTGACCGCAGCCAGGGAACATGAATTTCTGCGTATGCTGCGGCCTGTTTTGCGTTGTGCCGTCAGAGAGTTGCAGAGAAATGAGAGACCGTCCACCGTTTCGGCAACAGCCGAACGGCCGGGCCGGGGAGCGGATTCCGCCGCGCGGTCACCGCTCCCCGGCCCCGTGGCGGGGATCCGGGCAGGCCTTCCGACGGATCGTCAGAGGCCACCGGTGTACAGCAGCCGGTCGGGCGAGCCCTGGCCGAGGCCGGAGAGCACGTCGGGGGTGGCCGTGTCGGTGAGCCACCGGGCGACGGCGGCGGGCGAGGCCGAGGGGTTCTCCTGCTTGTAGAGCGCGGCGACGCCCGCGACGTGCGGGCTGGCCATCGAGGTGCCGTTCAGCGCGACGGTGCCGCCGCCGAGGCGGGCGGAGACGATGTCGGCTCCGGGGGCGTACAGCTCCAGGCAGGAGCCCCAGTTGCTGAACGAGGTCTCCCGGTCCTGCCGGTCGCTCGCGCCGACCGTGACCACGCCGTCCGCGGCCGCCGGGGACACGTCGCAGGCGTCCCGGTCGTCGTTGCCGGCGGCCACGACGGGCAGCACGCCCGCGTCGGCGACGGACTCGACCGCCGCGTCGACGGCAGAGGAGCGGGCGCCGCCGAGCGAGGCGTTCAGCACGGCCGGGGCCGTGCCACGCGCGGCGTCCTTGGCGACCCAGTCGAACCCGGCGAGGATGCCGGCCCAGGTGCCGCGGCCCTCGCAGTTCAGGACGCGTACGTTGACCAGCGAGACGTCCTGGGCCACGCCGGAGGTCGCGCCGCCGACCGTGCCCGCGACATGCGTGCCGTGGCCGTTGCAGTCCATGCCGCCGCGGCCGTCCCCGATGGCGTCGAACCCGTTCACGACCCGGCCGCCGAATTCGCTGTGCGCGGCGTCGATTCCGGTGTCGACGACGTACGCCTTGACGCCCTTGCCGGTGGCCGTGGTGGTGAAGGTGTCGTCCAGCGGCAGGGCACGCTGGTCGATGCGGTCGGTGCCCCAGCCGGCCGCGGGGGCCCGGAAGAGGCCTCCCGCCCTGGGCGCCTCCACCGCCACCTCGGCGTTCTCCTCGACGGCGAGGACGCCGGGGACGGTCCGTACGGCTTCGAGCTCGGTGGCGGTGAGCGTGGCGGCGAAGCCGTGCAGGACGCTTCCATACGTGAACAACGGGCTGAGCCCGAACTCCCGCAGGACGGTCTCCGGCGAGAGTTCGGGCTCCAGGGTGACGATGTACTGCCCGGGTACGGCCCGGGTGGACTGCTCCACCAGGACCCCTTCCGGTCCGGTGTCGGCCGAGGCCGTAGTCGGTACGGCGATCAGCGGAGCGACCAGCAGCAGAGCGGCCGTGGCCCAGCGGGCGGGCAGGCGCATGCATTCTCCTCGGGGTGGGGATCTGTTCACGGAGCGAGTGCATCCGCGAAGTGCGAACACCCGTTCCTTCGTCCCCGCCCGCCGGTCGCCTTAGCGGGTTCAGCCGGACAGCGCAACGCCCGCGGTCAGTTCCAGCTCGTCGAGGTCGTGGTCGACACCGGCCCGGAGGTCGTCGTTCGCCCAACTGCCGACGGCCACCTCGGCGGTGATGCCGGGTCCGAAACCGGCGATGAGCCCCTGCGCGGACTCGGCGGCGCCGCCGTCGTCGAAGAGCCGCGCCAGCGCGTCGAAGACGACGGAGCTGGCGATGTTGCCGCGTTCGGTGAGCGTGGCCCGGCTGTAGCGGAACATCTCCGGCGGCAGCTTCAGGAAGTGGCAGAGGTCGTCCAGGATGCGCGGCCCGCCCGCGTGGACGATGAAGAAGTCCATGTCCGGGACGGACCAGCCGTGCAGGTCGACCAGGTCCTGGAGCACCGGGGCGAGCATCTCCATGGTGCCCGGGACCCGCTTGTCCAGCAGGAAGTGGAACCCGGTGTCGCGGACCGCGTAGGAGATCCAGTCCTCGGTGTCGGGCACCAGGTGGGAGCCGTTGCGCTCCAGCCGCATGCCGGTGCCGCCCTGCCCCCGTACGACGGCGGCGGAGAGGGCGTCCCCGAAGAGCCCGTTGGAGAGCAGCGAGCCCACGGCGATGTCGGTGGGCTGGTAGCAGAGCGAGCAGAACTCGCAGGAGACGATGAGGACGTTGGCCTCGGGATAGGCCACGCAGAAGTCGTGCGCGCGGTTGATGGCCGCGCCGCCCGCGGCGCAGCCGAGCTGGGCGATGGGCAGTTGGCGGGTCTCGGCCCTGAAGCCCATGGTGTTGATGAGCCATGCGGTCAGCGAGGGCATCATGAAGCCCGTGCAGGAGACGTAGACGATCAGGTCGATCTCGGACGGGTCGGTCTCGGCGTTGGCGAGGGCCGCCCGGACGACTTCGGGGACCCGCCTCTTGGCCTCGGCCTCGTACACCCGGTTGCGGCGTTCGAATCCGGGGTGCTTCAGGGTCTCCTCGATGGGCTGCACGAGGTGCCGGGTCTGGACGCCGGTGTTCTGGATGAGCCGCAGGACGAGGTCGCGCTGCGGGTGCCCGTCGTGGGTCTCGCGGGCCAGGTCCAGGGTCTGCTGCATCGTGATGATGTGCTCGGGCACAGCGATGGCGGGTCTGCACAGGGTCGCCATGGGTTCTCCTCGTGTCTCGGAGCGGAGGCTCTCGTCACCATGTGACGGGCAGGGCGAGCGGGTAACGCCAGATGGACGTCGTGTTCCACCGGATGTCCTCGGGCGGCACGTCCAGACGCAGGGCCGGGAAGCGGGTCAGCAGCGTGGAGAAGGCCACTTCCAGTTCCATGGTGGCCAGCGGCGCGCCCAGGCAGTGGTGGGCGCCCCAGCCGAACGTCATGTGGGGGATGGACGGGCGGTCGGGATCCAGCTCGTCGGGGCGGTCGAACTTGGCGGCGTCCCGGTTGGCCGTCAGATAGGACACGTGCACCACCTCGCCGGCCCTGATGAGGACGCCGCCGAGCTCCACGTCCTCCAGGGCGATGCGCGGGATGCCGACGCCCTTGCGGAAGGGGATGTGGCGCAGCAGCTCCTCCAGCGTGCGGGGCAGCCGCTGCGGTTCGGCCTGGAGGGAGTGGAGGAGTTCCGGGCGGGTGAGCAGGGTGTAGGCGATGTTGCCGAGCTGGTAGGTGGTGGTGTCCTGGCCGGTGATGAGCAGGACCATCGCCATGACGGCCAGTTCGTCGTCGTCGAGCAGTTCGGCGCCGTCCCGGGCGGTGGCCAGGGTGCTGATGAGGTCCTCGCCCGGGGAGCGGCGCCGGTCGGCGGTCAGCTCCTGGAAGTAGCCGCGCAGCTCCGCCTTGGCGCGTACGGCGTCCTGCTTGCCGGCGGCGCCCACGTTCATCATGGTCATGGCGTGGGCCCGGAGCCACGGGCGGTCGGCCTCGGGGATGTCGAGCGCCTCGCAGATGGTGATCAGCGGCAGCGGCGAGGAGACCCGGGCGACGAAGTCGGCCGGTGAGCCCTCGTCCGCCATCTCGTCCAGCAGCCGGTCGACGACGCGCTGCGTGCCGCCGCGCATCTGCTCGACGCGGCGGGGGGTGAAGCTCTTGGCGACCAGGCTGCGCAGCCGGCTGCTGGCGGGCGGGTCCATGAGGTTGATGGACTCCGCCTGGACGATCGGCTCCGGGGTCATCCGGGGGAAGTCACGGCCGAGGACGGCGCTGCGGCTGAACCGCCGGTCGGTGGTGACCGTGCGGACGTCCTCGTAGCGGGTGACCAGCCAGGCCTCGCCCTCTCCGTACGCCATCCGGATGCGGGACACCGGCTCCTCGGTCAGCAATTGCCTGAGCTGGGGGTCGAACTCCAACTGCTGCGCGTAGTCGAACGGACAGCTCCGGACGGTTTCCTTGTTCTGCACCGAGGTGTTCTCCACCGAGGTTTCTCCCAATGACCGCTTCGAGGAATGGGCGCGCCGGACCGGGACCCGGCACCAGACCTCACCCTCTGTGCCCCGTCACTCTCCGAAACATGTCAGTGGCACACGGCAGTCAGCCGATCAGAGGGGCGCACGCCCCGGCGCTCAGGTGGTCGACTCGCCGACGGGCAGCGCCTCGGCCCGGTCCAGGACGTGATGGCGGCCGATCGGGAGCATCAGGGGCCGGCCCGACACGGGGTCCTCGATGATGCGGCTGTCGAGGTCGAAGACAGCCCGTACGGTCTCCTCCGTCAGCACCTCGGCAGGGGTGCCGGACGCGTGCAGTCCGCCGCCGGCCAGGGCGATGAGGTGGTCGGCGTACCGGGCGGCGAGGTTCAGGTCGTGCAGGACCATGACGATGGTGGTGCCGCGCGACCGGTTGAGGTCGGTCAGCAGGTCGAGGACCTCGATCTGGTGGCTGGCGTCGAGGAAGGTGGTCGGCTCGTCGAGCAGCAGCAGATCGGTCTGCTGGGCGAGGGCCATGGCGATCCACACGCGCTGGCGCTGACCGCCGGAGAGCTCGTCCACCGCGCGTTCGGCGAGCGGTTCGGTGTGGGTGGCCTCCAGGGCGGCGGCCACTGCGGCGTCGTCCTTCTCGTTCCAGCGGGAGAAGATCCCCTGGTGCGGGTGGCGGCCGCGGCCGACGAGGTCGGAGACGGTGATGCCCTCGGGCGCGACGGGCGACTGCGGCAGCAGGCCGAGGGTGCGGGCCAGCTCCTTGGCGGGCAGCCGGTGCACCTCCTTGCCGTCGAGGACGACGCGGCCCGCCCGGGGCGCGAGCAGCCGGGACATGGAACGCAGCAGGGTCGACTTGCCGCAGGCGTTGGCGCCGACGATCACGGTGATCCGGCCGGGCGGTACGGCCAGGTCGAGGGAGTCGACGACGGTGCGTTCGCCGTAGCCGAGGGTGAGTCCTTCGGCGGTCAGTCGGTGGTGCGTGGTCATAGCGAGCCTCCCGCCCGGTTGGTGCGGATGATCAGGTAGACGAGGTAGGGGGCTCCGAGGACGCCGGTGACGACGCCGACCGGATAGCGCTCGCCGAAGGCGAACTGGCCGGTGAAGTCGGCGACGAGGACGAGCAGCGAGCCGACGAGTCCGGCGGGCACCAGCAGGGAGCCGCCCGCTCCGACGATCCGGGCCGCGATGGGGCCGGAGAGGAACGCCACGAACGCGATGGGTCCGGCCGCCGCGGTGGCGAAGGCGATCAGGCCGACGGCGGCGACGATCACGGTGATCCGGGTGCGTTCGACGCGTACGCCGAGGGCGGAGGCGGTGTCGTCGCCGAGTTGCAGCGCGGAGAGGTTACGGGCCTGGCCCAGCAGCAGCGGGGTGAGGACGGCCGCCGCGGTGAGCGCGGGGAGCACCTGGTCCCAGGTGGCTCCGTTGAGGCTGCCGGTCAGCCAGCGCATCGCCTCCTGGAGGTCCCATTCGGCAGCCTGCGACAGGACGTAGGAGGTGATGCTGTCGAGCATCGCGGAGATCCCGATGCCGATCAGGATGAGCCGGGTGCCGACGACGCCGCCCTTGAAGGCCAGTGAGTACACCAGCAGGGCGACGCCGAGGCCGGCGGCGATGGCGAGGACGGAGACCTGGACCTCGCCGAGGGACAGGGTGACGATGGCGATGGCCGCGGCGGCGCTCGCCCCGGAGCTGATGCCGATGATGTCGGGGCTGGCGAGGGGGTTGCGGAGCATCGTCTGGAAGGTGACACCGGCCAGCCCGAAGCTGAATCCGGTGACCAGGGCGAGGACGGCACGGGGCAGCCGCAGCCGGCCCACCGTGAACGAGGCGCCCGGCACCTGCTCGCCGAGGATCACCCGGAACACGTCGCCGGGCGGGTAGAACGTGCGGCCCGCCATCAGGGTCACGGCGAACGCGGCGACGACGAGGACCACCAGCACCAGGGCGACGAGGCGGCGGCGCGAGGCGGCCCGGACGCGTCGGCGGGTGGCGGCCCCGACGGATGCCGGCCGGGTGAGGACAGGGGCGCTCACAGGGCACGTACCTTCTGTCGGCGGACGATGTAGATGAAGAACGGGGCTCCGACCAGGGCGGTCACGATGCCGACGTCGATCTCCGAGGGGCGCGCCACGATCCGGCCGACGACGTCGGCGGCGGTGAGCAGGACCGCGCCAAGCACCGCGGAGAGCGGCAGGAGCCAGCGGTGGTCGACGCCGACGAGCAGCCGGCAGGTGTGCGGGACGACGAGGCCGACGAAGCCGATCGGCCCGGCGACGGCGGTGGCCGCTCCGCAGAGCAGTACGGCGCCGAGGGCGGCCACGGCCCGTGCCACGGCGACGCGTTCACCGAGTCCGGCGGCCAGCTCGTCGCCCAGCGCGAGGGAGTTGAGGGCGCGGGCCGAGAGCAGGCAGACGACGAAGCCGACCGCGAGGAACGGCGCGACCTGGCCGATGCGTTCGAAGGAGGCACCGCCGACGCCGCCGATCTGCCAGAGCTTGAAACTTCCGGCGATGTCGTTGCGCGGCAGGATGACCGCGCTGACGAGCGAGGCGAAGGCGGCGGAGGTGGCGGCTCCGGCGAGGGCCAGCTTGAGCGGGGTCGCCCCTCCCCTGCCGAGGGTTCCGACGGTGTAGACGAAGAGGGCCGACAGGGCCGCGCCCACGATGGCGACCCAGATGTATCCGGTCGGCGAGGTGAGCCCGAAGAACGCGACCGCCGTGACGACGGCGAGGGAGGCCCCCATGTTGACGCCGAGGATGCCCGGGTCGGCCAGCGGATTACGGGTCACGCCCTGCATCACACCGCCGGCGAGGCCGAGGGCCGCGCCGATGACGACGGCGAGAACGGTACGGGGTACGCGCTTGGTCGCCGCCGCCCGGCCCAGGGTGTCGTCCGCGCCGCCGAGCGCCGCGACGACGTCGGACCAGGGCACGTCACGGGAGCCGAAGGCGACGGACGCCACCATCACCGCGGCCAGGGCGAGCACGGAGAGGAGAACCCACAGCAGGCGCACGCCCGCCGGACGCCTGGTGACGGCGTCCGGCGGGGTGCGGGTGTCGAGCGTGGTCACTTGACCTTGTCCGCGGCCTTGGCGAGGGCGGCGGCGTAGTCGTCCAGCACGTAACCGATCGACAGGGGCGTCGGGTTGGCGGCGGTGGCCAGCGGGCTGGTGCCGGGCAGGAGGTAGACGGAGCCGCGCTCGACGGCCGGGATCTTCGAGAGCAGCGGGTCCTCGGTGATGGTCTTCAGCAGCTCGCCGGTGTCGTCGCCGTAGCCGGTGATGATGTCGACGTCGTCGAACGCGTCGATCTGTTCGGCGCTCTTGGTCAGGGCGAACTTCTTGGTGCCCTCGGACGCCTTCGCGATGGACCCGGGGATCTTCATGCCGAGGTCCTGGAAGAACTGGGTGCGGGTGTCGTGGGTGGTGTAGAAGCCGACCTGGCTGACGTCGTTGGGGTCGACGTGCGTCATGAACATCGCCGACTTGCCCTTGAGCTGCGGGTACTTGGCGGCGGTCTTGGCTATGTCCCCGTCGAGCTTCTTGATCAGCTTCTCGCCCTCGTCGGCCAGCCCGATCGCCTTGCTGTTCGTCCGGATGATCTCGCGCCACGGCGTCGCCCAGGGGGCGTCCGGGTAGGCGACGACGGGGGCGATCTCGCTGAGGGTCTCGTAGTCCTTCTTGGTCAGCCCCGAGTACGCGGCCAGGATGACGTCCGGCTTGGTGTCCGCCACGGCCTCGAAGTCGATGCCGTCGGTCTCGTCGAAGAGGACCGGCGTATCGGCCTTCAGCTCCTCCAGCTTCTCCTCGACCCAGGGCAGCACGCCGTCGTCGTTGTCGTCGCCGAAGTTGGCCGCGGACATGCCGACGGGCACGACGCCGAGCGCGAGCGGCACTTCGTGGTTGGCCCAGTTGACGGTCGCGACGCGCTTGGGCTTGGCCGGGATGGTGGTCTTGCCCAGGGCGTGCTCGACGGTCAGGGGGAACGCGCCGCCGGAACGGTTCTCGTCGTCCTTGTTCCCGGTGTCGGTGGTCCCGCCGCAGGCGGAGACGCCGACGAGGGCGGCCGCCACGATGAGCAGGCGGAGGCGGTGTGAAGACATGGGTGTGTACCCGGCTTTCCGGATGTCGGGGGTGCCGCTTCTCGCGCGTCCGGGCGTGGGCTGCCGTCGTGGAGCGCTGCGCGATGTGTGCGTCAGGGGCTTAGGTAAGGCTTGCCTTGGCACTTTATGAGAGGAAGCGCAGGTGTCGCAATCAACTGTTTGAGACAGGTGTTGTAGCGATACGGACATCCGTCGTCGGCGGGACGGCGGCACATGAGGCTCTTGACCCTCACGTGGCGTCAGGCGGCACAGTCGGCGCCGTGGAAGAACACTGGACCGTGGAAGAGCACTGGACCGTGGGACGCGTGGCCGAGCTGGCCGGCGTGAGCGTCCGCACGCTGCATCACTACGACGGGATCGGGCTGGTCCGGCCGTCCGCGCGGACCGCGGCCGGGTACCGGGCCTACGCGGCGGGCGACATGGAACGGCTGCGTGAGGTGCTGGCCTACCGGCGGCTGGGCTTCGGACTGCGGGAGATCGCGGAACTGGTCGACGATCCGTCGGCCGACGCGGTCGCGCACCTGCACCGGCTGCGCGGCCTGCTGCTGGAGCGGCGTGATCGCGCCGACGCGATGGTGACGGCCATCGACCGGGAACTCAGGACACGGGCGAAGGGGCTCGACGTGACGCCGGAGGAGCAACTGACCATGCTCGGTGCGCGGTTGTACGACGCGATCGGAGACGCCTACACCGCGACCCGGCGCACCGATCCCCGGATCGCCGCGCAGATCCGGGACGCGCTCGGAGACGCGCGGACGGTGCTGAACGTCGGGGCCGGCACCGGCTCCTACGAGCCCGCCGACCGCGAGGTGACCGCGGTCGAGCCGTCGGCGGTCATGCGGGGGCAGCGGCCTCCCGGCTCGGCGCCGTGCGTCGACGCCGCCGCGGAGTGCCTGCCGTTCGCGGACCGTTCCTTCGACGTCGCGATGGCCGTCTCCACCGTTCACCACTGGAGCGACCCGATCGCGGGGCTGCGCGAGATGCGGCGGGTGGCCCGCCGCGTGGTGGTGCTCACCTTCGACACCGACGAGCCGGGATGGCAGGACCGGTTCTGGCTCACCCGCGACTATCTGCCCGAGTTCACCGGCGTCCTCGCGGACTTCCCCTCGCTCGCCGGGATGGCCGACGCGATCGGCGCCCGCGCCGAGCCGGTGCCCGTCCCGTGGGACTGCGCCGACGGCCTGTTCGAGGCGTACTGGCGCCGGCCGGGAGCATATCTGGAGGAGCGTGTGCGCCGGGCGATGTCGGTGTGGACGAGGGTCGGGCCGGAGGCGGAGGAGCGTGCGGTACGCGGCCTCGGCGACGACCTCGCCTCCGGCCGGTGGGCCGAACGCAACGGCGACCTCCTCGGCCTCGACGCGGCGGATCTCGGCCTCCGCCTGCTCAGGGCGTGAGCTCGGGCCGGAACATCCCCGGGGTCAGCCCGGTGGTCCGCCGGAAGGCCGCGCCGAAGGCGCTCGCGGAGCGGTAGCCGACCTGTTCGGCGACCGACTCGACGTCCCAGCCCCGGGTGAGCAGGCCGATCGCGTGCTGCGCGCGGACCGCCGCCACCCACCGTACGAAGCTCGTGCCCGTCTCGGCGCTGAAGGCGCGCGTGACCGTACGGGTGCTGACCCCCAGCTCGGACGCCCATTCCACCAGGGTCCGCTGGTCGCCCGGATCCTCGCGGACCGCGTCCGCGATGGGGCGCAGGAGGCCGGAGGTGGGCACCTGGACGAGCAGCTCGCGGGGCGAGGGCGCGAGGACGTCGAGCACGAGCGCCTCGGTCGCGGCCCGGGAGGAGGGAGCGAGGCCGGGTTCGCCGAGCCGTTCCAGCAGCAGGCGCAGCAGCGGGGTGATCTCGACGGCGACGGGGGTGTCGGAGATCGACGCGGTGGTACGGAAGCCGAAGAAGCTGGCGCGCAGCCAGGTGCCGGCGCTCGCCGAACCGGTGTGCAACGTGCCCGCGGGCATCCAGAGGCCGAGCGTCGGAGTGATCGTCCAGACACGTGCGCCGACCACCGCGGTGGAGGCGCCGCGCTCGTTCCAGAGCAGTTCGTGGAAGGGGTGGGAGTGCGCGTCCCAGAGCGTGTCGTGGGAGACGATCTCGCCGTAGTCCTTGATGACGAACGGCGTCTCCACCGAACCGGGTGCGAGTGCGGGGAGCGTCCGGGTCTCCTGGGTCACGGGACCAGCCTAGAAGACCCGCCCGGGAGACCGGCCCCCGCCCGATGAACCGGGTCGGTTACGGCCGATCACCCGTCGCTTTTAAGTCAGTCGATTGATTTAAATGAGGGCATGCACTTGGCTGGGCTCACCGAAGCCGACACCGGCCTCGACGCCGTACCGAGAAGGCTTCGGCGCCGTACCGAAGACCGAGGAGACAGCCATGAGAGACACACGGGAGACCCGCGAGGCCCCTGGCGCGGCCGCCCGGCAGGTGCGCCGGTGAGCCGGGCGGCGGCCCGCACCGACCGGGCCGCCGGAACCCGCGAGGCGATCATGGCGGCGGCCGAACGGCTCTTCGCGGAACAGGGCCTGTCCGCGGTGTCGAACCGGCAGATCGCCGAGGCGGCCGGGCAGGGCAATGTGACGGCCGTCGGCTATCACTTCGGCACCAGGAACGATCTGGTCCGCGCCCTGATGACCCGGCACGGCGAACGCGTCGAGCTCATCCGCGCCCGGCACGTCGCGGCCGCCGGGGACGCTCAGGACGTGACGACGTGGGTGGGCTGTCTGGTCCGCCCGGTCACCGAGTACCTGGCGTCGCTCGGCTCCCCCTCCTGGCAGGCGCGGTTCGCCGTCCAGGTCATGACGGACCCGATGATGCGCGCACTCGTCACCGACGAGGCCCTCACCCGGCCCTGTCTGCGGCAGACCCTCGACGGCCTCGGCCGCTGCCTGGGCACGCTGTCGGCCGAGGTCCGCGCCCAGCGCGGCACGATGGCCCGTCATCTGATCACCCACACGTGCGCGGAACGGGAGCGGGCGCGGGCCGACGGGATCGTCTCCTCCCCCGCCACCTCGTGGCAGGACACGGCCGACGCGTTGTGCGACGCGATCACCGGCCTGCTCACCGCGCCGGTCACCTCCCCCCACCCCGGCAATTCCCCCCACTCCAGGAAGCAGGACCCCGCATGAGGATCACGGTCGACGAAGAGAAGTGCTGCGGAGCGGGCCAGTGCGTGCTGATCGCCCCGGAGGTGTTCGACCAGCGCGAGGACGACGGCATCGTCATCCTCCTCGACGCCGAACCGCCGCAGGAACGGCATGCCGCCGTGCGCGAGTCGGCGGAGGTGTGCCCCGCGCTCGCCATCCACCTCGACGAGGCCCGGTGAACCCGCCCGGCAGCGTCCTGGTCGTCGGCGCGGGCGCGGCCGGCCTCAGCACGGTGGAGGCGCTGCGGCGCAAGGGGTTCACGGGGCGGATCACCGTCCTCGGCGACGAGGACACCGCACCCTACGACCGGCCGCCGCTGTCCAAGCAGGTGCTGGCCGGGGACTGGACGGCCGAGCGGGCGCGGCTGCGCGCCCAGGAGGCGCTCGACGCCCTCGAAGCCGACTTCCTCCTCGGCGAAGCGGCCCGCTCCCTCGACGCCGCCGCCCGGACCGTCCGCACCTCGGCCGGGCGGGAACTCACCGCGGACGCCGTCGTGCTGGCGACCGGGCTGCGCCCGCGCGCTCTTGCCTGCGCGCCCGGCGTACGGGTGCTGCGGACCCTGGCGGAGGCGACGGCGTTGCGCGGTGACCTGCTCGGGGCGTCCCGGGTCGTGGTCGTCGGCAACGGGGTCCTGGGAAGCGAGATCGCCGCCACCGTACGGCGCATGGGGCCCGCCGTGACCCTGGTGGGCCCGCAGCCTGCCCCGATGGCCGACCAGATCGGCTCCGGGGTGGCGCTCCACCTGGCCGCCCTGCACCGGCGGCACGGCGTCGAACTGCGCGACAGCACCCTGGTGGACGGAACGGTCGCGGAGACCGGCCCGTCGCGAGGAGTGCGTCTGGCGTCCGGAGAGATCGTCGAGGCCGACCTCGTGGTGGCGGCGGTCGGGTCGCTGCCGGCCACCGACTGGCTGGCGGGCAGCGGACTGCGGATCGCTGACGGGGTGGTCTGCGACTCCCGCTGCCGGGCGGCCGAGGGTGTCTACGCCGTGGGCGACGTGGCCCGCTGGCACCACGCCGCGCTGGGGGTGTCGCTCCGGCTGGAGAACCGTACCAACGCCGGTGAACAGGCCCTGGCCGTCGCGGCGGACATCCTCGGCGCGGACCGGCCCTTCACCCCGGTCCCGTACTACTGGAGCGACCAGTACGACGTGAAGATCCAGGTCTACGGTCTGCCGACACCCGACGCCGATGCCGAGGTCGTCGAAGGCTCCCCGGACGAGGGGCGGTTCGTCGTCCGCTACACGCGGGGCGACGCGCCGGTCGGCGTGCTCGGCTGGAACATGCCGAAGCAGACCCGGCTGCACCGGCAGACGCTGCTGGAGCGCTACACCCGCACAGCGGCCCCGACGGCCCCCACGCCCTCGTGAGCGCGCGGCCGGACCACCGCCGTGCCCCGCTCGCTCCCCCGTTCCCCCCACTCCCACCGGAGGCAGCTCCGTGACCATCGACTCCCCCGCCGCCGTCCCGAGCGGCGTCCCCGACTTCCCGGAGCCCCGCTCGGCGCGTTGCCCCTTCGACCCCTCCCCCGAACTGCGCGCGCTGGCGGATCACGGCCCGCTGACCCGGGTCCGGTCCTGGGGCGGTACGACGCCCTGGGCGGTGACCGGTCACGCGGAGCAGAAGGCTCTGCTGTCGGACCCCCGGCTCAGCGCGGAGTTCTCCCGCCCGGGCTTTCCCAGTCCGGTGGACCCGCGACACGCGCACGCCGGTGGGACCGATCTCAGCTTCGTGGGCATGGACGACCCCGAGCACGCCCGTCTGCGCCGCATGGTCAGCGGTGCGTTCACGGTCAAACGGGTGGAGGCCCTGCGCCCGGTGGTGCAGCGGATGGCCGACGAGCACATCGACCGGATGCTGTCCGGCCCCCGCCCCGCCGATCTGGTGACGGCGCTGGCCCTGCCGATCCCGTCCCTCGTCATCTCCGAGATGCTCGGGGTCCCCTACGCCGACCACGCGTTCTTCCAGGCCAACAGCAAGACCCTGGTCTCGGCCGTCGCGACGGCCGAGGAACGCGGCCTGGCCCACCGGACCCTCGTCGACTACCTCCACCGGCTCGTCGGCGAGAAGCTCGACAGCCCCGGCGACGATCTGCTGTCCGCCCTCGCCGAACGGATCCGGGCAGGGGAGCTGACCCGGGCCGGAGCCGCCGCCATGGGCGTCCTCCTGCTGCTCGGCGGCCACGAGACCACCGCCAACATGATCAGCCTCGGCACCCTGATCCTGCTCGACCACCCCGATCAGCTGGCCCGCGTCCGGGACACCGACGACCCGGCTGTCGTCACCGCGGCCGTGGAGGAGCTGCTGCGCTATCTGTCCATCGTTCATCTGGGACGCCGCAGGACCGCGCTGGAGGACATCGAGATCGGCGGCCGCACCATCAGGGCCGGCGACGGGGTGATCCTGCTCGGCGAGCTGGCCAACCGCGACCCGGCCGTCTTCCCCGACCCCGACCGTCTCGACATCACCCGCAACGCCCGTCTGCACCAGGCGTTCGGCGCGGGCACCCACCACTGCGTCGGCCAGCCGCTGGCCAGGATGGAGCTCCAGGTCATCTATCCCACGCTGTTCCGGCGGATCCCCACCCTGCGCGCCGCCGAGGCGGTCGACCGGCTGCCCTTCAAGTACGACGCCGTCGTCTACGGTCTCCACGCGCTGCCCGTGACCTGGTGAGGGCCTGAGCGCCGGCCGGGATCCCGACACCCGGCCGGCGCGTCCACGGTACGAACCGGGGGCGCGCGGAGTGACCGGCCCCTGCCGTCTGCCTCAACTCGACGTTTACGCCTGCCCAGTTACGTCCTTCAGGTGAAAGGGGCACCGCATTCTTCGTGCACGCCGCCGCCCGGACCGACAGTGAGGGGGCCGACCGGGCACCGAGCCGCGGTCGGACCAACGTGACGTGCGGAGAAAGGTGACGGATTCATGGGCACTGAGGCCACCAGGCGGGTCGCGCTCGTCTTCTCCCTGTTCGACGCCAATGCCAACGGCGTCCTGGAGCAGGACGATTTCGATCTCATGGCCGACCGCGTCGTCCGCGAGGCGCACGCGTCGGACCGGGCCGCGAAGGACGCGATGCGCGCGGCGTTCCGGCGGTACTGGACGACCCTGCTCACCGAGCTGGACGCCAACGGGGACGGCGAGATCAGCTTCGAGGAGTTCACGGCGTGCGTGCTCTCCCCGGAGCGGTTCGACGCCACGATCGCCGTGTTCGCCGAGGCGCTGGCGGCGCTGGGCGACCCGGACGGCGACGGACTGATCGAGCGCCCGCTGTTCATGGCGCTGATGCGGGCGATCGGGTTCGAGCCCGAGAACGTCGACGCGCTCTTCGACGCGTTCGGGCCGGCCGACGGGGACCGGATCCGGGTGGAGACGTGGGTCGCCGGGATCAAGGACTACTACGCCCCGGGCAAGGCGGGTATCCCCGGCGACCATCTGGTGGTCGGCACCGCGGTCTGACCGGCGACGCCGGGGAAGGACGGCCGGAGCGGATCTCCCGGCCCCGGCCCCGCACATGACCGGCGCGGTGAACGCCGCACCCGGGCGTTCACCGCGTCGGTCTCAGCGCTCGCCGAGAGACGGACGCCGCGTCCCGGGCGTGCGCCGACCGCGGTCCTTCGGAGGGTCGGCGGGCGGACGGTGGCCGATGAGGAGGACGGCCAGGCCCGCGGCGGCCATCAGGCAGGACAGGGTGGCGAAGCCCGCGGAGAACGTGGCCACCTGTGCCGCCACGCCCAGCAGGAGGGATCCGACGCCGGTGCCCGCGTCGTAGCCGATGTTCCAGGCGACCGAGGTGGTGTGCCGGTTCTCGGCGCCCGCGTAGGCGAACGCCTGGACCAGGGTGAGGCTCTGGAGTCCTCCGTACGCCGCTCCCAGGAGAAGCAGCCCGGACAGCAGGGCGGCGACGGGGGCGGCGTCCGAGCCGATGGCGTACGCGATCAGCGCCAGCCCCGCGCCCGCGGTGAGGGCGAGGACGCCGGTGATGGGCCGCAGCGCGATCCGGTCGGCGAGTTCTCCGCAGCCCCAGCGGGCGAGCGCGGCGGTGCCGGTGAGGGCGAGCAGCCCCGTGGCGGCGAGCGCGGGGGTGGCGGTGAACTGCGGGGCGAAGGTGAGGACGGCTCCGCCCGCCGCCGTGACCAGGAGCAGCACGGCCAGCGGGCGTCGGATGCGCCGGAGCACCGTGGTCGCGCGGGCCGGCTGCCGGGCGGTGCTGTCCTGGGTCGCCGGGGCGTCGGCACGGGCCTCGACGGCGTGGCCGAGTGATCGCGCCCAGGGCAGGGCGAGGACGGGGAGCACGCCGCAGACGATGACGGCGGGCAGGGCGAAGGTGTCGGTCAGCCAGGGAGCGGCCGGGGTGAGGACGACCTGGGGCAGGGCCACGGCGAGACCGTAGAGGCCGATGACCGCGCCCTGGCGTCCGCGCGGAGCCAGTACGGCCGCCGCCGTGGCACCGCAGACGGTGACGATGCCGAAGCCCGCTCCGCGCAGTGCGGTCGTCAGCAGGACCGGCAGCAGGTGGTCGCTGAGGGCCTGCAGGAGGGCGGGCAGGCCGAGCAGCAGCGCGCCGAGGACGAGGGTGCGGGTCCAGCCGAGCCTGCGGAGCGTGGCCCTGACGCACAGCTGGGCCAGGACGGTGGCGGCCATCAGGACGGCGGTGACGAGTCCGGCGCCGAACGCGTCGGCTCCTCCGCGGACGGCCCAGGCCGGGGAGACCGGGAGCAGGAGGGCGAATCCGGAGAAGCAGAACAGCATCGTCACCAGCAGGTGCGGGATGCCGGGGGCCCGGACGACGGATTCCTTCGCGGGTACGGACATGAGGGTCGGCCTGTCCTGTTCGGATGCGGGAGCGAGGGCGCGGTGGCGGTCGGGACAGAGCGGTTCAGTCCACGGCCAGGACCCGCAGGAACTGGTCCACCTGCTGCTTCGTGCCGATCTCTTCGGGCGCTCTGCCGGACAGGACAGGGAAGAACACCGGACCGATCAGCAGGGCGGTCGCCTGCTCCAGCGACAGACCGGCGCGTCCGGCCTCCCGCAGCGGAGCCACCACCGCGGCCGCGCTCTCACCGAGCACGTCACGCCTCGGCCCTGGCCTACCCCGTGTACGTCGCCGCCCTGGGCGTGGCGGTCCACCGAGGCGTTCACCCACGACGCCGGCACCGCCCGGCACGGAGACCGTCAGCCGGTCAGCAGGTCCGGGTTGCCCGCCAGTGCGGCCAGCCGGCCCTGCGGGTCCGGGACGAGGCGGCGTTCGGTCAGGTCGAGGACGCCGGCCACTCCGGTGATCTCCGCGGCGACCGTGCCGTCCTCCTTGATGACCTGCTGCTCCAGCGTGAACGTCTTGCCGGTGCCGTAGTCGAACCGGCAGGTGACCCGGACCCGCTCGCCGCCGCGCAGTTCGCGCCGGTACTTGACGGTGACCTCCAGCTGGACCGGGCCGATCCCGTCGGCCAGCAGCTTCTCCTGGGGCAGTCCGGCGGCCCGCAGCAACTCCCAGCGTGCGTGCTCCGCGTACTGGAGGTAGACGGCCTGGTTCAGATGGCCCTGGGTGTCGAGCTCGTAGCCGCGCACGGTCACATCAACGGAGAAGGTCATGACCGTGCGAACGCCTGCGCCCGGCCGTCCATTCCGGTGGACCGGTCCTGCCGGATCCCTTTACGCACCTGTCATGCACCGGTAACTTCCTCACCGCAAGAGATTGCAGCAACATTCCGGCAGAACTTTCTGTCGGATCGTGTTCACTCGCCGAACCCCGAGGCGCGTCAGGGTTCTCCGGCGGGACAGCCATCGGCAGCCGCGGGACCACTCACCCGCGGCCCCTCCCCTGGAGACACGCATGAGACGCACTCCTCACCGGCTGCTGCGACGCCCGCTCGCGGCGGCCGTGGCAGCGGCCGGGCTGCTGGGACTCCTCACCGCCGCACCGCAAGCCGCTCCCCCGTCGACGACCGAGCCGGTCGCCTCCTCCGCGGCCGCCGAGACCACGACGACCCTCTTCTACTCCACGAAGACCCGGAACTGGCCGGCGTACTACCTGCACTACTCCCCCGACGGCGGCTCCTGGACCGCCGTCCCCGGCACCCGGATGCAGGCCGCCTGCACCGACTGGGTCAAGGTGACCGTCCCCCTGGGCGGTGCGAGCGGCCTGAAGGCGACCTTCACCGACGGCTCGGGCACCTGGGACAACAACGCGGGCCGGAACTACGACCTGGGCACCGGGAACATCACCGTCCAGGACGGAGTCGTGGCGCACAGCGACCCGTGCGCGGACCCGGAGCCCGAGGAGCCGGACCCCGAAGGGCCGAACAGCGCCTCGGTCTACTACGCCACCGCGACCGTCGGCTGGTCCACCGTCAATCTCCACTACCGGCCGCACGGCGGAGCCTGGACGACGCTCCCCGGGATCGGCATGGAACCGGCCTGCACCGGCTGGGTGAAGCGGACCGTGGACCTCGGCAGCGCCGCCGGCCTCCAGGCGACGTTCAACAACGGCAACGGTGTCTGGGACAACAACAACGGCAACGACTACACACTCACGACCGGGCTCACCACGGTCAAGGACCGTACGGTGACCGCGTCGGCGAAGGACCCGTGCGCCGCCGAGGAACCGGACACCGAGGCGCCCTCCGCGCCCACGGCCGTGCGCGCCGCAGCCGACGGGGTGGCGGTCGTGGTCACCTGGGAACCCGCCACGGACGACCGCGGGGTGACCACGTACCAGGTGACGCGGACCGGCGGGACCAGGGGCACGGTGATCGCCGACACCACCTCGACCGTCTTCTCCGACACAGGACTTGAGGCGAAGACCGCCTACCGCTACACGGTCCGGGCCGTCGATGCCGCCGGCAACGTCTCGGCCGACTCCGCGCCGGCCACCGCCACCACCGGGGAGAAGCCCACCGCCCCGGCGACGGGCACGCCGCTGGGCACAGACCCCCGCAAGGACCCGATCTACTTCGTGCTGACCGCCCGCTTCAACGACGGCGACGCCACCAACAACCGGGGCGGCAGCCAGCACGAGAAGTCCGGCAACGCCGCCAACGACGACCCCATGTTCCGGGGCGACTTCAAGGGTCTGGTCGAGAAGCTCGACTACATCAAGGGCCTCGGCTTCTCCGCGGTCTGGATCACCCCGGTCGTCCTCAACCGCTCGGACTACGACTACCACGGCTACCACGGCTACGACTTCTACCGGGTCGACCCCCGGCTGGAGTCCGCCGGGGCCTCGTACCAGGACCTCATCGACGCGGCCCACGCCAAGGGCATGAAGATCTACCAGGACGTCGTCCACAACCACTCCTCGCGCTGGGGCGCCAAGGGGCTGTTCACCCCGAAGACGTACGGCGTTCGCGACACCCAGTGGAGCTGGTACTACGACGAGAAGAACGACGGCTTCGAGTACGACGGCCTCACCGTCGAGCCCAAGTCGGGGAAGTCGTACTACAACGGCGACCTGTGGTCGACGGCCGAACCGTCCGGCAACACCTGCCTCAACTGGGGCACGCCCACCGGGCACACCTCGCCGGAGGGCTACCGGATCTACAACTGCCAGTGGCCGAACCCCACGTCGGGCATGTTCCCGAAGGCGCTCTATCACAACTGCTGGATCGGCAACTGGGAGGGCGAGGACTCGCGTTCCTGCTGGCTGCACGACGACCTCGCCGACTTCAACACCGAGAACGCCCAGGTCCAGAACTATCTGATCGGCGCGTACAACAAGTACATCGACATGGGCGTGGACGGCTTCCGGCTCGACACGGCGGTGCACATCCCCCGTACCACCTGGAACCGCCGCTTCCTGCCCGCCATCCAGGAGCGGGTCACCCAGCAGTTCGGGGCCGAGGCGGCGGAGAACTTCTTCGTCTTCGGTGAGGTCGCCGCCTTCGTCAACGACAAGTGGAACCGCGGTTCGGTCAACCACTCGGCGCAGTTCTTCACCTGGAAGGAACGCAAGGAGTACAGCGCGGACGACGAGAAGGCCGCCCTGGAGATGTACGACTACGAACAGCAGCAGGGCACCGGATCACAGCCGGTCTCCGACAACGCCTTCCTCAAGGGCAACGCCTACCACGCGCCCGACCGCAGCCGGTTCTCCGGGATGAACATCATCGACATGCGGATGCACATGAACTTCGGCGACGCGGACAACGCGTTCCACAACGGCAAGGACTCCGACGACGCGACCAACGACGCCACGTACAACGTCGTCTACGTCGACAGCCACGACTACGGGCCCAACAAGAGCAGCGAGCGCTACACCGGCGGTACGGACGCCTGGGCCGAGAACATGTCGCTGATGTGGACCTTCCGGGGCATCCCGACGCTCTACTACGGCTCCGAGATCGAGTTCCAGAAAGGGAAGAAGATCGACTGCGGGCCCACCTGTCCGCTCGCCTCGACCGGGAGGGCCTACTTCGGCGACCACCTGGCCGGTGAGGTGACGGCCTCCGACTTCGGCAAGGTCTCCTCGGCCACCGGGAAGGTCGCGGACACCCTGGCCGCACCCCTGGCCCGGCACCTCCAGCGGCTGAACGAGATCCGCCGGGCGGTGCCCGCGCTGCAGATGGGCCAGTACTCCACGGAGGGCATCAGCGGCTCCATGGCGTACAAGCGGCGCTACACCGACGCCGCGAGCGGCACGGACAGCTTCGCCCTGGTGACGGTCTCCGGGAGCGCCACGTACACCGGCATCCCGAACGGCACGTACAAGGACGCCGTCACGGGGGACACCAAGGTCGTGAGCGACGGCACGCTCGCGGTCCCGGCCCCCGGGAAGGGGAACCTGCGCGTGTACGTCCTGGACCTCGGCGGCAAGAACGCCGCGCCCGGGAAGATCGGCGCGGCGGGGCCGTACCTGAAGTAGCGGGCCCGAACGGCCCGGCCCCACAGCACGATCCGCCGCACCGCGCACGGCAGGTACCTGTCGCGGTGCGGCGGGTCGTCACCGCCCTGGGGCACCGTTCCGCGCCCGCAGGTGCGGGAAGCGCCATTCGGTGCGGCTGCGGAGGGTTTCGCCGGGGCGCAGGACGGTGCTGGGGTGGCCGGGGCGGTTGGGCGAGTCCGGCAGGTGCTGGGTTTCCAGGCAGAGCGATCCGTGGCGTTGGTGGCGGCGGCCCGTACCGTCGGTGAACGCGCCGTCGAGCTGGTTGGCGGTGTAGACCTGGAGGCCCGGTTCGGTGGTCCAGAGCTCCAGGGTCCGCCGGTCGCCGGGGGCGGTGAGGCGGGCGGCGCGGCGCAGGGCTCCGGGGGCGGCGGGGCGCAGCACCCAGCAGTGGTCGAAGCCGCCGGCGCGCTCCAGTTGGGCGTCGCTGTGGTCGAGGCGTTCGCCGATGCGGTGCGGAGCGGTGAGGTCGAACGGAGTGGCGGTCACCGGGGCGGGCGGGCCCTCGGGGATGGAGTCGGCGTCGATGGGGAGGTAGGCGTCGGCGTCGACCTGGAGGGTGTGGCCGAGGATGTCGTCGTCGCCGAGGTTGAGGTAGGCGTGGTTGGTGAGGTTGACGACGGTGGGCCGGTCGGTGACGGCCGTGTAGTCGACGGCGAGCGTCCCGGTGGTGTCCAGGGTGTAGGTGGCGCTGACGTCGAGCGCGCCGGGGAAGCCCATGTCGCCGTCCGGGCTGTGCAGGGTGAGCCGGAGGACGGCGGCGGAGTCGGTACGGTGCCCGGCGGCCTGCCAGATCTTGGTGTGGAAGCCGTCGGGGCCGCCGTGCAGGGCGTGGCCCCGGTCGTTGGCGGGGATGTGGTGGGTGGTCCCGTCGAGGGTGAAGCGGCCGTGGGCGATGCGGTTGGCGTACCGGCCGACGACGGCGCCGAAGTACGGGTTCTTGTCGGTGTAGTCGTCGAGTGCGGGCAGCGAGCGGACGACGGGGCCCGGCTCGCCCGCGGTGTCCGGCACGGTGAGGCTGTGCAGGACACCGCCGTAGGTGAGGATCTCGGCCCGGACGCCGGTGCCGGAGTCGAGGGTCCAGAGCTCGGTCTCGCTCTGCCCGTGGGCGCGGCCGAACGGTTTGCGGTGCACGGTGGGCATGAGGAGTTCCTTGGGGGGTGCGGAAGGGGCCCCGCGACGACAGGCCCTGGGGGCGCTAGCGGACCGGTCCGGAGGGCTCGCGGGGCGTGGTGGATTCGCGGACGACGAGGCGGTAGCCGGGGCGGGGCCGGCGGGGTTCGGCGACCGGGGTGCCGGCGAGGCGCTCGACGAGGCTGTCGACGGCGAGCCGGGCGATGGCCGCCTTGTCCGGCGCGATGGTGGTGAGGGTGGTCGCCCCGAACCGGCTCTCCTCGATGTCGTCGAAGCCGACGACGGCGATGTCGTCCGGGATGGTGAGGCCGCGTTCGGTGATGGTGCGCATGGCCCCGGTCGCGATCATGTCGTTGTACGCGAACACGGCGTCGGGCCGCTCGCCCCGGTCGAGGAGGGAGGCCATGGCGGCGGCCCCGTCCTCGCGTCCGTAGCCGTCGGTGACGACGACCAGGGACTCGTCCGGTTCGATGCCGGAGGCGGCCAGTTCCTCGCGCCAGCCGCGCAGCCTGAGGTGGGCGGGCTGGCGTTCCCGGCCGGTGCGGGAGCCGAGGAAGGCGATGCGCCGGTGGCCGAGCGCGACGAGGTGGGCGACGGCCTCGCGGGCGGCGGCCACGTTGTCGATGGCGATGTGGTCGTAGGGGGCCTCGTACTCGCGCTCGCCGAGCAGCACCAGCGGCGCGGTCTCGGTGCGGGCCATCAGGTCCTCGGTCTCCAGGTGGATGGGGCTGAGGATGAGCCCGTCGATGACATGGGAGCGGAAGCCCTGGCAGACCAGCAACTCTTTCTCCCGCTGGCCCGCGGTGTGGTCGACCAGGACGGTGTAGTCGTGCCGGGCGGCCGCGTCGACGACCTCGCCGGCCAGCTCCGCGAAGTACGGGTTGCCGAATTCGGGGACGGCCAGCGCGATGATGCCGGTGCGGCCCTTGCGCAGATGGCGGGCGGTGAGGTTCGGCCGGTAGCCGAGCTCGTCGATCGCCTGCTGGACCTTGGCCCGCATCTTCGGGGTGACGTGCTGATAGTTGTTGACCACGTTCGACACGGTCTTGATGGACACGCCCGCCCGTTGAGCTACGTCCTTGAGGCTGACGCCCACGGCACTCCTTGTTGCTTGGTTCGACTCGGCCCGGACCACACGGTTCAGGTGGTTCTCCGGCTGCGCGCGAGGTAACGCTGCGCCACCACGACAACGATAAGGAAGCCACCGCTGACCACCGACTGGTACGAGGAGTTGAGCGAGCCGATCTGGTTGATCAGGTTCTGGATCACGGCGAGCAGCAGGACGCCCCAGAGGGTGCCGCTGATCGACCCCGCGCCGCCGATGAGGAGGGTGCCGCCGATGACGACGGCGGAGATCGCGTCCAGCTCCATGCCGACGCCGACGATGGTGACACCGGAGGAGAGGCGGGCGGCGTTCAGCGCTCCGGCGAGTCCGGCGAGCAGTCCGCTGAGGGTGTAGACGAGGATCTTCGTGCGGGCGACGGGCAGGCCCATCAGGGTGGCCGCGTCGCTGCTGCCGCCCACCGCGAACAGGGTCTGCCCGAACGAAGTGCGCTGGAGGAGGAGCCCGCCGGCCCCGAAGAGGGCGAGCGCGATGAGGATCGGATAGCCGAAGCCCCAGACGCTGCCCTGGCCGAGCTCGGCGAACGCGGAGTCCTTGGGGACCAGGTAGGTGGTGGCGCCCTCGTCGGTGAAGGCGAGCAGCATGCCGCGCGCCGCGAGGAGGGTGGCGAGCGTGACGATGAAGGGCGCCATGTTCGCGCGGGCGATGAGCAGGCCGTTGACCAGCCCGATCGCGCCGCAGACCACCAGGGGGACGAACAGGGCGGCGAGGAAGCCCCATTGCGATGCCCAGGCCGCCAGGACACCGCCGAGGGCGAAGACGGAACCGACGGAGAGGTCGATGCCGCCGGTGATGATGACCAGGGTCATGCCGAGGGCGACGATCGCGAGGAACGAGGCCTGGACGGTGACGCCCCGGGCGTTGTCGAGGCTGGCGAAGGTCGGGTAGACGAACGAGGCGATGAGGATCACGGTCAGCAGGACCGCGAGGACGCCCTGGCGCTGGACGAGTTCGCCGATGCGGGAGCCGGTGGAGCGCTCGGGCCGGGGTTCGGTGCGCGAGGGGGCCTTCTTGAGCGGCGCCGGCGCCTGGGGGGCCGGGGCGGCGGGTGTGGTGTTCTTCATCGGGACCGACGCTCCCGGGCGACGTAGACGGCGGCGATGATGATGGCCGCCTGGGCGATCTGTGCGGTGGAGTCGGGCAGGTCGTGCTTGACGAGGGTGGCGCGCAGCAGCTGCATCAGCAGGGCTCCGGCGACGGTGCCGAGCACCCGGATGGAGCCGCCGTTCAGCGGGGTGCCGCCGACGACGACGGCCGTGATGGCGGAGAGCTCCATGAGGGTGCCGAGCGAGGACGGGTCGCTGGCGGTGAGCCGGGCGGTGGCGAGGATGCCGGCGAGGGCGGCCATCACCCCGCACAGGATGTAGACGCCGATCAGGACGCGCTTGACGGGCAGTCCGGACAGGGCGGCGGCCGAGCGGTTGCCGCCGATGGCGACGATCTGGCGGCCGAAGGTGGTGCGCTGCACCAGGAAGGCGACGGCCAGCGCGAGGATGCCCGCGATGAGGACGACCGTCGGGATGCCGAGGAAGGAGCCGGTGCCGAGCGCGAGGATGTCCGGGTTGACGATCTGCTTGAGCTGGCCGTCCGCCATGACGAGGGCGAGGCCCCGGCCGCCGACGAACAGGGCGAGCGTGGCGACGATGGGTTGCAGCCCGACGAGCGAGACGAGCGTTCCGTTGATCGCGCCGACCACCGCACCGGCGAGCAGGGCGATCAGGAGCGCGGGAACGAGTCCGTAGCCGAGGTAGAGCGGCAGCAGGGCGGCGGCGAGCGCCATGGTGGAGCCGACGGAGAGGTCGATGCCCTCGGTGCCGATGACCAGGGCCATGCCGAGCGCGACGATCACGATGGGGGCGACCTGGACGAGCTGGGTGCGCAGGTTGTCGGCCGTCATGAAGTGCTCGGTGAACAGGGCGTTGAACAGCAGGACGACGGCGACGGCCGCGTACACGCCGTACTCCTGGTACCAGGCGGGGTCGCGGAGCCGGGCCAGCGGCTTCGCGGGGCGTGGCAGGGTGGCCTGGATGGTCATCGGGGGTCCTCCTGGCCGGCCGGGACCTTCCCACCGGATTCGGGCGTGCGGTTCACGGTGTCGGGCGTGTGGTCGGCGAGCACTTCGAGCAGTCGGCTCTCGTCCACCTCGTCGCCGGCGAGTTCACCGGCGACCGCCCCGCCGCGCAGCACGACGATGCGGTCGGCGCCCTCGATCAGCTCCTCGATGTCGGAGGAGATCAGCAGGACGGCGAGGCCCTCGCGGGCGAGTTCGTCGATGAGGGACTGCACCTCGGCCTTGGCGCCGACGTCGATGCCCCGGGTGGGCTCGTCGAGGAGCAGCACCTTGGGCTCCAGGCAGAGCCAGCGGGCCAGCAGCACCTTCTGCTGGTTGCCGCCGGAGAGTTCGCCGACCTTCTGCTCGGGGCTGGAGGCCTTGATCCGCAGCCGCTTCATGAAGATGTCGACGATGCGGTCCTGCTTGGCGCGGGAGACGATGCCGCCCCGGGAGAGCCGGGGCATCGCGGCGAGCACGATGTTCTCGCGGACGGAGAGTCCGGGGACGATGCCCTCGGCCTTGCGGTCCTCGGGGAGCATGCTGATGCCCGCGCGGATGGCGGCGGCGGGGGTGGGGCGGCCGATGCGCTTGCCGTCGACGCTGATCTCGCCGCCGTCCAGCGGCAGCGCGCCGGTCAGCGCCTTGGCGGTCTCGCTGCGGCCGGAGCCCAGCAGCCCGCCGAGTCCCAGCACCTCACCGGCGTACAACTCCACGGATATGTCGTGCAGTTGGTGGCGGCGGTCGAGGCCGGTCGCGGTGAGGACGGGGGTGCGGGCCACCTCGTGTCCGGCGGCGTCGAAGTTGGTGAGGCCCTCGCGGCGTACCTCGGCCATGTCGCGGCCGAGCATCATCGACACCAGCTGCATCCGCTCCAGCGGGGCGAGTTCGCCGGTGTGGATGTGGCGGCCGTCGCGCAGGACGGTGACCCGGTCGCAGATGCGGTAGAGCTCGTCCATGCGGTGGCTGACGTAGAGGACGGCGATGCCCTGGCCGCGCAGGTTCTCGATGACCCGGAAGAGGGTCTCGACCTCGCGGGGCTCCAGCGACGAGGTCGGCTCGTCCATGATGACGACCTGCGCCTTCACGGAGACGGCGCGAGCGAGCGCGACCATCTGCTGGGTGCCGATGCCGAGGGTGTGCAACGGGCGCTTGGGGTCGACGCGGACGCCGAAGCCGTCGAGGAGTTCGGTGGTCTCGCGGTTCATCCGGGCGAAGTCGATGAGCCCGAAACGGTTCTTCGGCTCCCGGCCCAGGAAGATGTTGCGCGCCACGCTCATCAGCGGGACGAGGTTCACCTCCTGGTAGATGGTGGAGATCCCGGCCTGCTGCGCCTCGAACGGGCGGGCGAAGCGGACCGGTTCACCGGCCACCCGCACCTCGCCCTCGTCGCTGCGGTAGACGCCGGTGAGCACCTTGATCAGGGTGGACTTGCCGGCCCCGTTCTCGCCGACGAGCGCGTGGACCTCGCCCGCGCGCAGCGCGAAGGAGACGCCGTCCAGGGCGACGACGCCCGGGAACCGCTTGCTCACCGAGCGCGCCTCGAGCACGGGTTCCGCCACGGCGGCGGCACCGGCGCCGGCGGTCTCCGGGTGCTGGGGTGTCGCTTGGGTTGGTGCCATGAATCCTGGCCTTCCGGTGTTACGGGAACGGGCGCCGGGCCGCCGTGACGCCTCCGGGATGTCCGGGGGTCGCGGCGGCCGGCCGGCCGGTGGGGTCAGTACGCTCCGCCGAGCGAATCCTTGGCGTTGGCCTCGTCGTACTCGCGGTCGGTGATGATCACGTTCTCCGGGATCTCCTCACCGGCGTAGAACTTCTGCGCGGTGGCGAAGGCGAGCGGGCCGAAGCGCGGGTTGGACTCGATGACGGCGTTGTACTCGCCGTTGACCAGGGCCTGGACGGCGTTGCGGGTGCCGTCGACCGAGACGATCTTGACGTCCTTGCCGGGCTTCTTGCCGGCCGCCTTCAGCGCGGTGACCGCGCCGAGGCCCATCTCGTCGTTCTCGGCGTAGACGGCGGTGATGTCGGGCTTGGACTGGATGAGCTGCTCCATGACCTGCTGGCCCTTGTCGCGGGCGAACTCGCCGGTCTGCTGGGCGACGATCTCCAGGCCGGGGGCCTCGGCCTTGACCTGGTCAACGAAGCCCTTGGTGCGGTCGGTGGTGACGTTGTTGCCGGACGCGCCGAGCAGGATGGCGACCTTGCCCTTGCCGCCGGTGACCTTGATCATCGCGTCGGCGGCGCGCTTGCCCTGCTCGACGAAGTCGGAGCCGAGGAAGGCCACGTAGTCCTTGCAGGCGGTGGAGTTGACCTTGCGGTCGATGGTGAGGACGGGCACCTTCTTGGCGGCGGCCGCCTTCAACGCGGGCTCCAGGCCGTCGGAGTTGAGCGGGGCGACGATGAGGAACTGGGCGCCCTGGGACAGCATGTCCTGGATGTCGCTGATCTGCTTGGACAGCTGGGACTGGGCGTTGGTGGTGAGGAGCTTCTTGACGCCGATCTTCTTCGCCTCGTCCTTGATGGACTGGGTCTCGGCGATCCGGAAGGGGTTGGCCTCCTTCTCCGACTGGGAGAAGCCGACCACGGCGTCCTTCAGGTCCAGCTTGGGCGCGCCGTAGGTCTCCAGCTTGCAGCCCGCACCGGACGAGGAATCGGGGGTCTTGGCCTCCTGCGCGCCCTGACTGCTGTCGCCGCCCGCGTTGTTGGAGGTCTCCGACTTGGCGCAGCCGGCGGCGGCCAGCGTGGTGACGGCGAGGACACAGGCCACGGCGAGGGTACGGGATCGACGCTGGATCATCATGCGCGGAACGCTCCTTGGCGGGTTGACGGCACGCTGATCGGCGTGCGGTCGGGCGTGCGGGACGAGGCATCGGCTGCTCTGCGGCCGATGCCGCTGCATTCCTCACACCCCTGCTCCGTACTGCGGGAACAGCGGTCGTGAGAGCCTGCTCGGCCTGTCGGCGGCTCGGTTTACAACGTTATATAGGCGGTGCGGCACGGGCGGCAAGAGCGTTGTCGATGCGTTTCCAAAATGTGTCGGCCGAGCACCGGGGCCGGTGTGCGGCAATCGGCCTGCCCTACGGCAACGGGTCCTGCGCGACCTCTGGACAGCCGCCCGGCACCGTGCTGTCATACCGCCGGACGCCACATTTCCAACGTTGCAAGAAGGGCTGCCGCACGCCGGACCGACCGCGCGACGGCGACCTTCGGCATGCGCCCGACCGCCCGACCGCCGGCCCCATCGCTCCCCCGGCCGGGCAGGTCCCGTCACATCCTCGCCCGCGCGCCACCACCCCCACCGAGCCCGGCCGCGGCACAGGCGGCCGCGGCCGAGAGCAGGAGCCGCACCGATGCCCCTGAACCGCAGGCAGCTCATCACCACCGCGGTGGCCACGGCCGTCGCGACCGGCGCGACGAGCCGGTGGGCGACCGCCGCGACGCCCGACCGCCACCGGATCCCGGCCGCCCGGGGCGGCCACTACTCCCCCAACGCCGCGCCGCTCCACCCCACCGCGTTCCTGAAGCTGCCCCCGGGCAGGGTGACGGCGCGCGGCTGGCTGGCCGGGCAGCTCAAGCTCCAGCTGGAAGGGCTGTGCGGCCGGTACGAGGAGTTCTCGCACTTCCTGGACTTCACGGCGACCGGCTGGGTACGCCCGGACAAGGGCGGCTGGGAGGAAGTCCCGTACTGGCTGCGCGGATACGCCGATCTCGCGATCGTCACCAGTGACGCGAGCGCGCTGGCCACCACCCGCCGCTGGATGGACGCGATCCTCGCCACCGGGCAGAGCGACGGCTTCTTCGGCCCGAAGGCGCTGCGCACCTCGCTGAACGGTGGGCCCGACTTCTGGCCGTTCCTCCCGCTGATCCAGGCCCTGCGCTCCTGGCAGGAGTACAGCGGCGACACCCGGATCATCCCGTTCCTGAGCCGCTTCTTCCGCTACATGAACGCCCAGGGCCCGGGGGCCTTCGACACCAGCTGGATCGCGCTGCGCTGGGGCGACGGCCTGGACAGTGTCATGTGGCTCTACAACCGGACCGGCGACGCCTTTCTCCTGGACCTCGTCGACAAGATCCACCGGTACGGGGCCGACTGGGGCGACAACCTGGTCAACCCGCACAACGTCAACATCGCCCAGGGCTTCCGCGAGCCGGCCCAGTTCGCGCTGCGCAGCGGCTCGGCCACCGACACCCGTAACACCTACGGCACGTACGCCAAGGCGATGGACGCCTACGGCCAGTTCCCCGGCGGCGGCTTCGCCGGGGACGAGAACGCCCGGCCCGGGCACGGCGACCCCCGCCAGGGCTTCGAGACCTGCGGCATCGTCGAGTTCATGGCGAGCCACCAGCTGCTCACCCGGATCACCGGGGACCCGCTGTGGGCGGACCGCTGCGAGGAGCTGGCGTTCAACTCGCTGCCGGCCTCGCTCGATCCGTCGGGCAAGGCGGTGCACTACATCACCTGCGCCAACAGCGTGGACCTGGACGACGCGCCCAAGCGGGACCGCCAGTTCCAGAACCCGTTCGCGATGCTGGCGTATCTGCCGGGCGTGGACCAGTACCGCTGCTGCCCGCACAACTACGGCATGGGCTGGCCGTACTTCACCGAGGAGCTGTGGCTCGCCACTCCGGACGGCGGGCTGGCAGCGGCGATGTACGCGCCGAGCGAGGTGAGCGCGAAGGTCGCGGACGGCACGGAGGTGACGTTCACCGAGGAGACCGGCTACCCCTTCACGGACACGGTCGAGCTCACCCTGACCGCGCCGAAGCCGCTGGCCTTCCCGCTCGTCCTGCGCGTCCCGGCCTGGTGCGCCGACCCGGAGATCCGGGTCAACGGGCAGCGGGTCGCCGCGCCCGCCGGGCCGGCCTTCACCCGGATCGAGCGGACCTGGTCCAGCGGCGACCGGGTCACCCTGCGGCTGCCGCAGCGCACCACCGTACGCACCTGGGCGGAGAACCACGACTCCGTCAGCGTGGACCACGGGCCGCACACGTACTCGCTGCGGATCGGGGAGGAGTACGAGCGGATCGGCGGCAGCGACACGTTCCCGGAATACGCGGTCCACGCCACGAGCCCCTGGAACTACGGGCTCGTCCTGGACCCCGCCCGCCCCGCCGCGTCCCTGCGCCACCGCTCCACGAGCCGGGCCCCCGGCGACAATCCGTTCACGCTGGACGGCACCCCGCTCACCCTGACCGCCCGGGCTCGCCGCATCCCCGAGTGGTCGGCGGACGACGAGCACGTGGTGGCGCCGCTCCGGCCGAGCCCGGCGCGTTCGACGGAGCCGGTCGAGGAGGTCACGCTCGTGCCGATGGGCGCGGCCCGGCTGCGCATCACGTCGTTCCCGACGGCCGCCCCCGACGGCGAACCCTGGCTGGCGGACCGCTGGTACCGGATCGCGAACCGGAACTCCGGCAAGGTGCTCGGCGTGGACGGCATGTCGACCGCGAACAGCGCGCACGTGGTGCAGTTCGGCGACACGGGCACGGCGGACCACCTCTGGCGGCTGGTGGCCAACGGCGACGGCTGGTACCGGATCCGCAACCAGCACTCCGGCAAGGTGCTGGGGGTCGACCTGATGTCGACCGAGAACAGCGCGCATGTCGTGCAGTTCGACGACAACGACACCGCCGACCACCTGTGGCAGCTCGTCCCGGACGGGGACGGCTGGTACCGGATCCGCAACCGGAACTCGGACAAGGTGCTCGGCGTGGACGGGATGTCCACGGCCGACAGCGCGCATGTCGTGCAGTACGACGACAACGGGACGGCCGACCATCTGTGGCGGCTGCTCTGAGCCCTCCCCTCCGAGATGTACCCCCTTCCAGCCCCGTACGACCGTAGAAAGGGATGTCCATGCGACCAGCACCCGCACCCCGCCGCCGCACCCGGTGGCGGAGATTAACGGCCGCCACCGGCCTGCTCGCCCTGGTGGCCACCGCCCTCGTGGGAACCGGAATGTCTCCGGCGGCCGCCGCGCCCGCCGCCTGGGAGCCGAAGCCCGCGCCCATGACGACGCCGTGGACGAATGACGTCCCGGTGGACAAGCCGCTGCCGGAGTACCCGCGCCCGCAGCTGACCCGCCCGGACTGGACGAACCTCAACGGCATCTGGGACTTCGCGGTCACCGGCCGTGACGCCGGACAGCCCGCGACGTTCCCGGAGCAGATCCGGGTCCCGTTCGTCGCCGAGTCCGCGCTCTCCGGCATCCAGCGCCGGATCACCGAGAACGACAAGCTCTGGTACAAGCGGACCTTCACCGTCCCCGCGAACTGGGACGGCCGCCGGGTGAAACTGCACTTCGGGGCCTCCGACTGGCAGACCACGGTCTGGGTCAACGGCACCGAGGTCGGGGCGCACAAGGGCGGCTTCGACTCGTTCGCGTACGACATCACGCCGCAGCTCAACGGCGGGACGAACACGGTCGTGGTCTCCGTCTACGACCCGAGCCAGACCGGCGGCCAGGCCGTCGGCAAACAGCGCATCAACGATGTGAAGCCGCATCCGGGCGGCGGGATCTTCTACACCGCGGCCTCCGGCATCTGGCAGACGGTCTGGCTGGAGCCGGTGGCGTCCGCGCACATCACCCGCCTCGACATGACGCCGGACCTGGGGAACAACACCCTGCGGGTGAAGGTGCAGACGGCGGGCGCGGCGGGCCGGAGCGCCCGGATCACCGTCTCCGCCGGCGGTACGGTCGTGGGCACGGCGACCGGCGCGGTGAGCGGCGAGATCTCCGTGCCCGTACCGAACCCCCGGCTGTGGAGCCCCGAGGACCCGTTCCTGTACGACGTGAAGGCGGACCTCCTCGACGGCTCGGCCGTCACGGACACCGTGGGCAGCTACACGGGCATGCGGTCGATCGGGATCGCCAAGGTGGACAACATCCTGCGGCCGGTCCTCAACGGGGAGTTCGTGTTCCAGACGGGCACCCTGGACCAGGGCTACTGGCCGGACGGCATCTACACCGCGCCGAGCGACGAGGCGCTGAAGTACGACCTCCAGGCGCACAAGGACCTCGGGTTCAACATGGTCCGCAAGCACATCAAGGTGGAGCCGCAGCGGTGGTTCTACTGGGCGGACAAGCTGGGTCTGCTGGTGTGGCAGGACATGCCGTCGATGGACACCGGCAAGGTGCCGGACGGGCCGGCGCGCACCCAGTGGGAGGCGGAGTACCGCAGCATCATCGACCAGCACCGCAGTTCGCCCTCGGTGGTGATGTGGGTGAACCAGAACGAGGGCTGGGGGCAGTACGACCAGGCCAGGATCGCCGACGAGGTCAAGGCCCAGGACCCCTCGCGTCTCGTGAACAACATGAGCGGGGTCAACTGCTGCGGCTCGGTCGACGGCGGCAACGGCGACGTGGTGGACAACCACATCTACGTCGGCCCCGGCAACACCGCGCCCAGCGCCACCCGGGCGGCCGTGCTGGGCGAGTTCGGCGGGCTGGGCTACAAGGTCCCCGGCCACGAGTGGTATCCGGGCGGCGGCTTCAGCTACGAGGACCAGCCGAGCATCGCCGCGCTCAACAACCGGTTCGTCGGCCTCCTCGACGCCATCCGGATCGGCCAACTGCCCGCCGGGCTCTCCGCGTCGGTCTACACGGAGATCACCGACGTCGAGAACGAGGCGAACGGGCTGCTGACGTACGACCGCCAGGTCGTGAAGGTCGACACCGCCCGGGTGAAGGCCGCCAACGAGGCCCTCATCCACGCGTCCCGGAACCCCGCTCCCCCGGTCGACCTGCCCACCGGCCAGAACAAGTCGCTGCGGGTCACCACCCCCGGGCACACCACCAAGCACCTGCGCCACTACGACGGGCTGGCCTTCACCGAGGTGGTGGACAGCGGGAGTTCGGCCGTGCTCAAGGCGGACGCCACCTGGAAGATCGTCCCCGGGCTCGCCAACGGCAACTGCTACTCCTTCGAGTCACGGAACTACCCCGGTGAGTTCCTGCGCCACCGGGAGTTCCGGGTGCGCCGCGACGCCAACGACAACTCCGCGCTGTTCAAGGCGGATGCGACGTGGTGCGCGGTCGCGGGGAACGGCGGGGTGAGGTTCACCAGCGCCAATCTGCCCGGCAGCTATCTGCGCCACATCGACTCCGAGGTGTGGCTCGCCACTCCGGGCGGCGGGCAGCCCTTCGACAGTCCGGCGCTGTTCACCGAGGACACCACCTGGGCGGTGGACGCCCCATGGGCGCCGTGATCTGACCGCGGACACGGGCAGGGGCCCGGCAGCGGCGGAGGACCTTCCCTCCGTCGCCGCCGGGCCCCTTTTACCGGAGCCGCACGGCCGGGCTCAGCGGATCAGAAGCGGTTCGGGGCGCGCTCCGGGACCGGGGACCCGGGGAGCACGTCCGGCTTCTGGTTCTGGCGTGCCCGCGCGTTCGACTCGGTGGTCGCTCTGCAGGTCACATCCTTCGCGGGCAGCTTGCCGGTGGCCAGGTACCGGTTGACCGCACCGTCCGTGCAGGCGTTGCCGCTCGGGTAGACGCCGTGGCCCTCGCCGCCGAGGACCGTGACCATCTTCGAGCCCTTCAGCTGGGCGTGCAGGGCCTGGCCGCTGGGCAGCGGGGTCTGCGAGTCCCACTCGTTCTGGACGACGAGGGAGCCGACCTTGTTCTTGACCACGGTCACCGGCTCGGCGGACTTCCCCCAGAAGGCGCAGGGCTTGATGCTGGACGCGAAGTCCCCGTAGAGCGGGTAGCGGCCCTTGTCCTCGATGGCGTCACGCCGGTAGGTCTCCGGATCGCGCGACCACGCGGCCGAGTTGTCACCGCACACCACGGCCCAGAAGCCGGCCGTCCCGTTGTCGGCCGGGGTCTCGGCGGCGAGCGCGGCCTTCCCGGCCCACTCGGGCGCCCCGGCCCCGCCGCCCTCGGTGATCGGGGCCGGCCTCTTCGCGGAGGCCGGCTTGCCCGCCGCGGCCTTCTTCAGCTCCACGACCGCCTCGGAGGCGTACTTCGGGGTGAAGGCCAGCGCGCGCATCCCGTCGCGGATCTCGTCGCCGGTGGTGGGCTGTCCGTCCACCTCGATCGGATCCTCGTCGGCCTGCGCGACGAGATTCCAGAAGGTCCGGTCGACCTTCTTCGGGGTGTCGCCGAGGCCGTACGTCTTCGAGCGGGCGGCGGCCCACTCGGTCCACCGGTCGAACGCGGGTTCCGCGCCCTCGGCCCACCACTGGATCATCCCGCGCCAGGCGCGCTGCGGGTCGACCGCGCTGTCCAGCACGAACCGGTCGGCCCGGGACGGGAAGAGCTGGGCGTAGACGGCCCCCAGATAGGTGCCGTAGGAGTAGCCGAAGTAGGAAATCTTCTTCTCGCCGAGGATCGCCCGCACCAGGTCCAGGTCGCGCGCGGTGTTGCGGGTCGTGATGTGCGGGAGCCGGTCGCCCATCTTCTTGCGGCACTTGTCCGCCACCGTGCGCGCCCAGGCGACGTCCTTGGCGTACGTCTCCGCCTTGTAGGGCCGCAGCCAGTTCTCCTGCTCCGGCGTGAGGTTGCAGGAGACCGGGCTGGAGCGGCCGACACCGCGCGGGTCGAAGCCGACCAGGTCGTAGCTCTTGAGCACGGACGCGGGCAGCTCCTCCTTCATCATCATCGGCATCCACAGCCCCTCGCCGCCGGGGCCGCCGGGGTTGGAGAGCAGGATGCCACGCCGCTTGCCGGGCTCGGCGGTCCTGATCCGGGATATCGCCAGGTCGATCCGCTTGCCTCCGGGCTTCCGGTAGTCCAGCGGAACCTTGACGGTGGCGCACTGGTACGCGGCCGGGGAGTCGGCCTCGCACCGCTTCCAGTCGGGCTTCTGCTTCGCGTAGCGGTCGAGCGCGCTCTTGGCGGCGGGCGGGGAGACGGCCGAGGGGGTCCCGGCCGAGGGGGCGGCAGCCGGGGCCGCGGTGGCCGGCGAGGCGGCGAGCGCCGGGGCCAGCGCCGCCGTCAGACTCACGGCCACCAGGGGCGCGAGACGTCGTCTGCGCACGATATCGATCCTTCCGGTCGCATGTTCGGACAGGAGGATCTTGTCGGATCTGTGCACGTCTGCGGATCCCTCCCGGGGCCCCACCTCCTGTACACCTCGGGAATGACGGCAACAGGCGTGAATGGTCCGCCGGTTGGAGAACCATTCACGCCTGTGGCGGGTCCGCCGCCCTCCCGGCACGCCCGCGATTCCGGGGCGAGCCGGGAGGGGACCCCGCGTCCTGTGTCCGTGCGGGTTACGGCTGCTGACGGCCGTTCAGCGCGGACACCTCCTCGGCGGTCAGGGCCTTGTCGTACACCGCGACCTGATCGACGGAGCCCTTCCAGAAGTCGACCTTGGCGCCGTCGTACTGGGCCCGGCCGACGGAGAGCGGGCCGGTGCTCACATCGGCCGGTCCGGCCTCGGTGGTGGCGGCGGCCTTCCCGTCGACGTACAGCGTGATCGCGTCACCCTTGCGGACGCCGACCAGGTGGTACCACCTGCCGGTCTCCGGGACGATCTCCAGGCGGGCGCGCTTGCCGCCCGGGGTAGAGAAGGCGAACGCGCCCTGTCCGTACTGGAGATAGAAGGGGTTCTCGGTGCGCCGGCCGTCCTGGCTGACGACGGTGGCGTAGTTGCCCGGTACGGCGTCCAGCGAGGCCCACGCGGAGACCGTGTAGTCCTTCGTGGTGTCCAGGACCGGGCCGGTGCTCTGCGCGTACTGCCCGTCGCCGTCGAACTTCAGCGCCGAGCCCGTGACGCCCGGAGCCCAGGTCGTGCCGCCCTCCAGGGCGAGGTGCGCCTTGTTCGGGCCGCTGTCGCGGGCGGTGGCGCCCTTGTTCTCGTCGAGCGACCAGGAGCCGCCGCCCTTCAGCTCGTCGCGCTCACCGGCGTCGGCCCCGGCGGCGATCACCTGACGGTTGATCTCCCGGACCTTCTTCGGGTCGACCTTGATGTCTCGACGGTCGTACGTCCAGAGCCCGTTGAGCTCGTTCTCCAGGTCGCTGACCTGGGTGTAGACAGAGCCGGACAGTTCGGCGCCGGCCGCGGCGAGATAGTACGTACGGGTGTTGTCGACGTACTTGGCGGTGAGAGCGGCCTTGTCCGCGACGCCGGAGTAGATGTTGGCGGGGGCGCCCGGCCACATGTGCCCGGGGGTGCGGAGCGTGAAGCCGCCGTGCTCGCCGTCCATCGCGGCGCGCCGGTCGTCCGGGAAGGCCGGGTCGTTGTTCACGTAGTCGTGGTGGTCGATGATCTCGCCCTTGCCGGAATCACCCTTGGACGCACAGCAGTTGACCCCGCTGTGCGCGTTGACCACACGGGACGGGTCCAGCGCCTTGACGTCCTCGGCGATCTTGCCGGTCTCGGTGCGGTCCCACTCGCCCCAGCCCTCGTTGAAGACGATCCAGCCGCTGATCGAGGGGTAGTTGTGGAACTGCTTCATCAACTCCTTGCCCTGGGTGAGGAAGGCGTTCTTGCCGGCGTCGCTGTCGATGTCGGCGTTGACGAAGTCCTGCCACACCAGCAGCCCGAGCCGGTCGGCGTGGTAGTACCAGCGCGGCGACTCCACCTTGATGTGCTTGCGTACGGCGTTGAAGCCGAGGTCCTTCTGGGCCTTCAGGTCGAAGGTGAGGGCCGCGTCGCTGGGCTGGGTGTACAGCCCGTCGGGCCAGAAGCCCTGGTCGAGCATGGCGAGGGAGAAGAACGGCTTCCCGTTGAGGACGAGCTTCTGGTAGCCGCCGACCTTGTCGATCTTCAGCTGGCGCATCCCGAAGTAGCTCTCGACGCTGTCCTTGGAGCGGCCGTCGGCGAGCGAGACGTCGAGGTCGTACAGGTAGGGGTCGTCGGGCGACCAGAGGTGCTGGTTCTTGACCGACAGGCTGAGCTTGCGGTTGGCCGGGCCGGTGACCGTGCCGACGACCTTGCCCTTGCGGTCGCGGGCGACGGCGGTGATCCGGGCGTCGGCGGAGGCCGTCGCGGAGTTGACGGTGACCGCGAGGCGGCCGGTGTCGATGTCCGGGGTGGTGGTCAGGGAGTCGATGGCGGCGGGGGCGACCGGCTCCATCCACACGGTCTGCCAGATACCGGAGGTCGGGGTGTAGACGATGCCGCCGGGGTTGGTGGACTGCTTGCCCTTGGGCTGGTTCGGACCGGTCTTGTCGGTGACGGCGACGACGATCTCCTGCGGGCCGCTGCCCTTGAGCGCGTCGGTGATGTCGGCGCTGAACCCGGTGTAGCCGCCGGTGTGTTCGGCGACCTTGGTGCCGTTGACCCAGACGGTGGACTGATAGTCGACCGCGTCGAAGTTGAGCTTCAGCCGCTTGTTCTTGCCGGACGCGCCCTTGCCGATCTTGCCGACCGACCAGTTCTTCGGCACGGTGACGAGCTTGCGGTAGAACATGTGGTCCTCGTCGCGCTCCAGGCCGGAGAGCTGGGACTCGACGGGGAACGGCACGATGATCTTCTCGTCGAGCTTCTTGCCGAAGACCGGCTGCTCGCCCTCGGTGGCCCCGGCGAACTCCCAGGGGCCGTTGAGGTTCTTCCACTGGTCGCGGACCTGCTGCGGCCGGGGGTACTCGGGCAGCGGGTGGTTCTTGTCCAGCTTGTCGCCCCAGGTGGTGGTGAGGCGGTGCGTGGAGAGGTTCTTGGCGGTGCGGCCGATCTCCGGAACGGTCTCGGACCCCGACTTCAGGCCGCCCTGACCGTCGTAGCCGACCTTGACCCGCTGGTCCTTCTGGACCGGCGCGGCGAGATCGATGATCAGCGCCTTCGGGTTGTCCGAGGCCCGGTTCACCGACTTCACCGGCATCGGCGAGGTGTCGACCTCGATCGTGAGGTGCTCCTTCACCTTCCGCCAGTCCGCGACCCGGTCGCGGAAGGTGGCCTGGAGGCGGGTGCCGTTCTTCGCGACGCTCAGGCCGACCGGGTAGACCTCGAAGTCGGCGGGCGGGGTGAACGCGGACTCGGGCACGAGCTGCTTCTCGAGCGTGTCGCTCTGCCAGCGCAGGAACATGCTCGCGCCGCCGGTGTCCTGGAACATCTCCAGCTTGAAGTCGTGCTTCTCGCCCGCCTTCAGGGCGATCGGAGCGCTGTGCTGCTCCTTGTCCCAGTCCGGCTCCCAGTGGTCGATGACAACGTTGCCGTCGAGGTAGAGGCGGAAGCCGTTGTCACCGATGGCGGAGAAGGTGTAGTCGCCGGTCTCGGGGGCTTCGAGCTGCCCGGTCCACCGGGCCGTCGTGTGCTCGGTCCTGCCGGTCGCCGACTCGAACGTCCCGGTGAGGCCGGGGAAGTTGATGTCGGGGTCCAGGGTCGTCGCGCCGAGCTCCGCGAAGTCACGGGCGCCCGGGGCGGACATGCTGAAGTACTCGCCCTTCAGCCCGTGGACATCGGTGACCGGGTCGTCGGCCGTGAAGGTGTTCGCGGTGGCTCCGGCCGGTACGGCGGGTGCGGCGGCCGCCGTCGGGACCAGGGTGGCACCGACCGGTATGAGCAGCGCCGCAGCGCAGGTCAGGGCCCTGAACAGGGCACGGGGGCGCGGGTGTTGTCGTCTCAAGGCGTCGTCCTCGTCGAAGAGCCGGGGGTGCCTCGAACCTGTGAGGCACTGCACATAGTCGAACATTGAGCCACAACACCAAACACTGCACAACGGTCGTGCACGGAGAATTTTCAACGATAGAAAACATCGGGCCCCCGACCGGGGCAACGGCGCCGAAGGTCAGCCGAGGAACGACGCGACGGTCGCCACGAACCGGTCGGCGTCGTCGATCCACGGGTAATGCCCCGCGCCGGGCTGCACGACGCACGCCCCCCGCGGGAACAGCTCCGCGCCCGACGCCACCGCCGCAGGCGGGCTGTTGAGGTCGAACTCCCCGGCGAGCAGGAGCACCGGACTCCCGAATCCGGCGAGCGCCGCCCGCGTGGCCGCCGGATCGAAGGCGCCGTCGGCCGCGAACCCGGCGACGGCCTCGGCATTGTCCGGCCGCCCCGCCGCATGGTGCCGCCGGGCCTCGGCGTCCCAGCGGCCGCAGAAGAAGGGAGCGACCGCCTCCCAGTCACCGCCGACCCCCGCCATGATCGCCTCCAGCGCGGCGAAGGCGGCCGGGAACCACGGCTCACCGGCCCGGCGCAGCGCGAGCGCACGCCGCATCCCGCCGTCGACCGGCACCCCCAGCGCCCGCAGGCCGGGGCCGACCAGGACGAGCCTGCCGACGCGTCGCGGATGGCGGGCGGCGTACCGTACCGCGAGGTTCGCGCCGCCGGAGTGCGCCAGGATGTCCGTCCGGTCGAGGCCGAGATGGACGCGCAGCGCCTCGACGTCGCCCACCTGGCGGTCGCAGCGGTAGGAGGCGATCTCCTCCGGACGTGCGGAACGGCCGGTGCCGCGCGGGTCGAGGAGGATCAGCCGGCGGTGCCCGGCCAGCCCTCCGAGGTCGCCGAGGTACCCGGCGTCGGTCGGACCGCCCGGCAGACAGATCAGCGGTTCGCCGTCCCCGGCCGTGCGATGGGCGAGTCGGGTTCCATCGGGTGCGTGAAATACGGCCGGTGCGTGAAAGGCGGTCATGACGAACACACTGCACGACATAACCTGGTTGTACAACCAGGTTATGACTCTCGTTCCGTTCGAGGTATAACCGAGCCATGACAGACGAGGAAGAGTCGCGCCATCGCTCCGCGTTCCTGACCGAGGAACAGGCCGGCGCCCTGTTCGCCGATATGAACGAGGTCATCCGCGCCGGCGAGGAGATGCGGCGGCTGCGCAGCGAGATGATCACGCTGTTCGCCGGCCTCGGCTGGACCCAGGAGACCATCGCCCGGCTCAGCGGGATGAGTCAGCCCGCCGTGTCCAAGCAGGTGGCGAAGGAGCGGCCGGGGAAGTCCGTGCCGCCGGGCGTCGCCCTCGACCAGCACGACCCGCCCTGGCTCGAAGGACGACTGTGGGGCCTGGCGGAGGAGATCTCCGAGACCCTCCTCGACGACGCCCGCTGCACCCGCCTGACCGACGCCCTCGGCCGGGGCCGCAAGCCCTTCACGCCACGCAACGTCGACGCGCTGCGGCGGCTCGTCGAGCAGGACCTGACGGAGCGCCGGACGGAGCTGCCCGGCAGCCATCGGAGCGCGTACGACGTGATCAGCCGGGGACTCGACGTGCCCGTGCGCACGCCCGTCGCCGGGTCGGCGCAGATGCGCCGCACGCTGGCGCGCCGCGTGCAGCGGGACCGGCTCGCGGAAGGACGCTGAGCCGTTTCGCCGGACCCCGCGCGTTTTCTTCGGCCGATTTCCATGAAATGCCGTCGCGGGGGTACCCGAACTTCAGCCAGAAATCTCACGCGACGGGGTGGACGCCATGAACGACCGTATTCTGATGACGTTTTCACCGGACGGCGAGACCCGTACCGATTTCGTCTGCCGGCCGGAGAAGGCCGCCGACGCACGGGACGCGGTCAGCGCCTTCGTCGCCCGGCTGCACCCCGCGCCCACCTCGCACACGATCCAGAACCTCCTGCTTCTCGTGTCGGAGCTGGTCACCAACGCGGTCCGGCACGCGGGGGCCGTCACCGCGCTGTGGCTGACCGCCGACCGCAGGGGCGTCCACGTCCGGGTCACCGACCCCAGCCCGGCGCACCCGCAGGACCGGACACCCGACCTGACCGGACAGACCGGCGGATTCGGCTGGCCGATGATCCAGCGGCTGGCCCGGGAGGTACGGGTCCGTGAGGCGGTGGGCGGCGGGAAGGTCATCCTGGCGACCGTGGAGCGCTGACCCACGAGTCCGCCGCCGGCGGCGGGCGCCGATCGTGACGTCTCGGTAGAATTCAGGACATGGGAGAGCGGCCCGCGACGCCGACTGCGCCCGAACTCGTGGTGGAGACCGATCTGGGCTCCACGGTGATGAGTCCGAGCCGGGACTACCATGTCGGGCGCGACCCCGAGAGTGACATCGTCATCGACGACAACCGGGTCTCCTGGCACCACGCGATCCTCCATCCCGAGGCCGGTCACTGGACCATCGAGGACGAGGACAGCACCAACGGCACGTACACCGGCGGGCGGCGCATCCACGCCTCGGACGTCGGCGCGGGCAGCGAGATCCGCTTCGGCAATCCGAGCGACGGACCGCGCGCCGTGCTGCTGGGCCGCGAACCCCCGGCGCCCTCCGTCGCCGCCCCCTCCGCGGACCGGCCGTCGGCCGTGTCGATGCCCGCGGCGACCGGCACGTTCCGGCAGCCGACGACGGTGCGGCCGCTGCCCGCGAAGACCGTGCGGATCGGCCGCGACGCCTCCAACGATCTCGTCATCGACGATCTGGTGGTCTCGCGCCACCACGCCGAACTGCGCACACTGGCCGACGGCGGCTACGAGATCGTCGACCTCGGCAGCCACAACGGCACCTTCCTCAACGGTCAGCCGGTCGCCCGGGGCCCCGTCGGCCCCGGTGACATCGTCGGTATCGGCCACTCGGCCTTCTGCCTGGTCGGCGACTCCCTCCAGGAGTTCGTGGACACCGGTGAGGTGTCACTGGACGTCCAGGACCTGGAGGTGACGGTCGGCCGGTCCGGCAAGGACGGCAAGACGCTGCTGGACCGGGTCTCCTTCCCCGTCGGCGAGAAGTGCCTGCTCGGCGTGGTGGGGCCCAGCGGTGCGGGCAAGTCCACGCTGCTCAACGCGCTCACCGGGCTGCGCCCGGCCGACAGCGGCACGGTGCTCTACGACGGCCGTGACCTCTACCGCGACTTCGCCGAGCTGCGCCAGCGCATCGGCCTCGTCCCGCAGGACGACATCCTGCACTCCCAGCTGACCGTGCGTAAGGCCCTCGGTTACGCCGCCGAGCTCCGCTTCCCGCAGGACACCGCGAAGGCAGAGCGGCAGGCGCGGGTCGCCGAGGTGATCCAGGAACTCGGCCTGGAACAGCGCGCCGACCAGCCGATCCACTCGCTCTCCGGCGGCCAGCGCAAGCGCGTGAGCGTGGCCCTGGAGCTGCTGACGAAGCCCTCGCTGCTCTTCCTGGACGAGCCGACGTCGGGGCTCGACCCCGGTATGGACCGCTCGGTGATGCACATGCTGCGCGGGCTGGCCGACGACGGACGCACCGTCATCGTCGTCACGCACAGCGTGCTGAGCCTGGAGGTCTGCGACCGGCTGCTCGTGCTCGCGCCCGGCGGCCGCATCGCCTACTACGGCCCGCCGGAGGACGCCCTCGCCTTCTTCGGATTCGAAGAGTGGCCGGAGGCGTTCGAGGCCTTCGAGAACGACCGCGACCGCGACTGGGCGGCCACCTACGCGGACTCGCCCTTCCACCGGCAGTACATCGTCAACGCCACGGCCCAGCCCCACCTTCCGCCGGCCGCGCCCGGAGCACTGGTCGCGCCGCCGCCGAAGACCCGTAACTGGGGTGCCCAACTGCATACGCTCGTACGCCGGTACGCCTCCGCGCTGAGCGCGGACCGGACGTTCCTGATCATCATGATCGCGCTGCCCTTCGTCATGGGCGCCATGGCCCGCGCGCTGGCGGGCAGCCGGCTCACCCAGGAGACGGCGATGAACGCGCTGCTGATCCTGTGCGTGGGCGGTGTGCTGACCGGAGCGGCCAACGCCGTACGGGAGTTGGTCAAGGAACGGGTGATCTACCAGCGGGAACGGGCCGTCGGGCTCTCCAGATCCGCGTATCTGATGTCGAAGATCGTGGTGCTCGGCACCATCACCGTCCTCCAGGCCGTGGTGCTGACGCTGGTGGGTCTGGTGGGCGTCGATCTCGGTGCTCCGGGCGGCGAAGGGGTGTTCCTGCCACCGCTCGTGGAGATCACCCTGGCCGTGGCCCTGTTGTCCTTCACCGCGATGATGCTCGGCCTGCTGGTCTCCGCGCTGGTGCGCAAGGAGGAGGTGACGATGCCGTTGCTCGTCCTCCTCGCCATCGTCCAGGTCGTCTTCTGCGGTGCGCTGCTCAAACTGCACGGCGTCCCCGGCGTGGAGCAGCTGTCCTGGCTGGTGCCTTCGCGGTGGGCGCTCGGCGCGATGGCCGGCACGATCGATCTGGCGCGGATCGTGCCGGGCGACCTGACCTCCGATCCGCTGTTCGGGCACTCGGCCGGGGTCTGGCTGCTCAACATGGGCATGCTGGTCGTCCTCTCGGTCGTCTTCGGATACGTGGTCGCGAAACTGCTGAGGCGGCACGAGCCCGCGGTCATGCGGAAGTGAGGCGGTTCCATGGCGACCCCGACCCCGGAATTCCGCCCCACGCACGTCGTCCCGCCGGACGGCCTCCCGGCCTGGGAGTCCCCCGACGTCGCCCGGCCCACCGACCCGCTGGACCCGCTGCTCCCGGTGCAGGTGCAGGACCGGCGCGGGGACTGGGCGTACGTCGCCTGCTCCAACGGTTGGTCGGCCTGGGTCGACGGGCGGCTCCTCGTCTCCGTACCGCGGACGCCGCCGGCCGCCGGGGCGCCGATGGCCCGCACCGCCGACCCACGGCCGCTGCTGGCCAGGGCGGAGGAATCGCTGAGCCGGTACCGCCGCGCGGCGCAGGACCTGGCCGAGGGCCGCAGCGACGGGGAGGGCTTCCGGCAGCGGACGCGGGGGCTGCGGGTGGGCATGGTGGTGGACGGGGAGTCGGTGTGGCTGTACGACGCCGAGCACGAGCGGTGGGTCTACTGCGACGGCACCCGGCTCAGTACGTACGCGGCGCAGGCGGGACCGGGAGGGGCGACGAGCGAGGAACCGGCGGGCCGGGAAGCGAGAGCGGCCGGAGCGGGGTCCGGGGAGGCGGAGGCGCCGAGGACCCCGGCTCCGGAGCCGACCCGGGTCGTGACCGGCGACGAGCCGGACCCGGAGCCGACCCGCACGGCACCACCGGAGGGCCCCGACCTCACCCGCGTGGTCGCCCCGAACGGGCCTGAACCCACCCGCGTGGTGCCACAGGACGGACCTGAACCCACCCGCGTAGTACCACCCGACGCACCCGAGCCGACCCGCGTGGTCCCGCCGGACGCACCCGAACCCACCCGGGCGATCACCGTCGCCGGGCCCGACGAACCGCCCCGCGGCGGGGCGTCCGGGGATGCGGGGCGGTGACGGCCGATGGTGCCGCCGCCCCCGCCGTCGCACGACGCCGGGCTGCCCACCGGGCGCGAGGACGATCTCGTCGGCAAGCGGATCGCGAGCTATCTGGTGGAGGCCGAGATCGGGCGCGGTGGCATGGCGGTCGTCTACCGCGCCAAGGATCTGCGGCTCGACCGGATCGTCGCGCTGAAGCTGCTCGCGCCCGAACTCGCCCGCAACGACACCTTCCGGCAGCGGTTCACGCATGAGTCGCGGGTGGCGGCCGCGATCGACCACCCCCACATCGTGCCGGTGTTCGAGGCGGGCGAGACCGAGGGGCTGCTCTACATCGCCATGCGCTTCGTCGCGGGCGCCGATCTGCGGGTCCTGATCGACCGGCGCGGGCCGCTGGACCTCACCGCCGCCGTCCGGATCGCCGCGCAGGTCGCCTCCGCGCTCGACGCGGCCCATGACCACGACCTGGTGCACCGGGACGTGAAGCCCGGCAACATCCTGGTGGCGGCGGGCACCGACAGCGACCATCCGGAGCATGTGTATCTGACGGACTTCGGGCTGACGAAGAAGTCGCTGTCGCTGACCGGGTTCACCACGGTCGGCCAGTTCGTCGGCACCCTCGACTACGTGGCGCCGGAACAGATCTCCGGGCGGCCCGTGGACGGGCGGTGCGACGTGTACAGCCTCGCCTGCGTCGTCCAGGAGACCCTGACCGGTGCGCCGCCCTTCCAGCGCGACGACGACATGGCGCTCCTGTGGGCCCACCAGTACGACCCGCCCACCCCGCCGAGCTCCCTGCGGCCGGTGCTCCCGGCCGCGGTCGACGGCGTACTGGCGAAGGCGCTCGCCAAGTCCCCGGAGGACCGTTACGAGACCTGCCTGCGGTTCGTCGCCGCGCTGCGGGCCGCGGCGGCGGGCATCGGTCCCGGCGAGCACGCGCCGACCCGGGTGGACGCACCGGCCGGTTCCTGGTCGTCGGCCCCCGAGGCTCCGCCCGCGCCGCCGCGCTGGGCCGACCCGGTGTTCCCGTAGGCGGGACGGTGTTCCCTCAAAGCCGGCCGGCCGGTTCAGTCCTCGGGCCCCGCGTCCCGGACCTCGCCGCGACGGTGCACCCGGGAGGCAGCGAGACCGCCGAGGAAGCCGGTGACCAGGCCCCACAGCACCGCGAACCCGAGCGCCGTCCACAGCTTCGGGCGCAACGACACCTCACCGCCGAGTCCGCCGCCGAGGTCACCGAGGCCCAGCAGGGACAGTCCGTAGTGGGCGGAGATCCGGGCGGTGAGGCAGATGAACAGCACGGTGAGGGTCAGCGCCACCGCCATGTGCACGGCGTGCTGCCACAGCCGCGTCCCGGCGGGCGACCGGGCCGCCATGAGGAACCCGGCGGCGAGCACCAGCACGGCGACGACGACCACGAGCCAGCGGACGCGCCCGTCCTGTTCGGCGAGGGTGCTCAGGTTCAGGGTGGAGAGGTCGGGGGTGCGCAGGACGGTGTCGAGCACCTGGGGCATGGGCAGCCCGAAGGGGCCATCGACCCTGCCCTCCCAGGACGCGCCGAGGCCGAGGGTGAGCGCGAGCCAGACCAGGTTGGGCAGCCCGAGGAGGAGCACCGCGACGGTCTCGGCGGGGTGCCCGCGCGTGATCATCACGACGAGACCGGCCACGACGCCGAGCGCGACGCAGGCGAGGAGCAGCGCCACCATGGCGAACGCCGCCGGGCGCACCGCTTCCTGGAAGCGCAGCAGCCGGGCCGGGAGCGGGGCCCGCCGCGAGACGAGCAGGGCCAGCACGAGGACGCCGGCCAGCCACAGCAGCCCGAAGACCAGGGTGAGGGGGAACTCCGCCCGGAATCCGACCTTCGGGTCGCTGCCGAGGAGGTCTCCGGCCTCACTGCCGGTGAGGTCATCGGCCGAGAGGGTGAAGGTGTGCCGGGCGATCAGGGAGAGCACGATCAGCGCGACGATCCACAGGGCGGCGACCCGGCCCGCCCAGCCGGCCAGTTCGCGGCCTCCGGCGACGGCGCGGTGGTGGAGCGGGCGCAGGAAGCCGCGGGCGACCAGGAGTGCGCCCACCAGGGTCACCGAGAGCGGCAGGACCGAGAGGTCGGCCTGCGTCCCCACAAGGGAACCGGCGTCCCCGGAGAGCCCGACGGAGCCGCCCGCCGCCATCACCACCACCGCGGCGACGACGGCCGGGAAAGCGGCGCCGGGCAGCCCGGCCGCACCGGCGGCCCACAGGCCGAGGGCCGCGGTCACCACCATGGCCAGCACGCCGGTGAGGACCGCGAGGAGGGCGTGGCGCCAGCCGTGCGGGGCGGGAGCGCTGTTCTCGTCGTTGCTCGCGCGGACGTTCACGCCTGCCACGCTAAACAGGGACCGTACGCTCCGCTTCCCGGGCAACCGGGCCCTCCCTCCGCTTGCGGGGACCGCCGGGGCGGGGCAGACAATGGTGCGAAATACTCCGGATTGTCGGCTTATGGCCCTGTTACAGATACGGGGCCGGGCAGGGACGTCCGGGGCGGGTACCGACGTCGGGGAGCAGAGCCCGTGAGTGTCCAACCGCCGCCATCCGGCCGCCCCACCGGGCCGCCGTCCGGCCCGCTCTCGGGCCCCTCGCAGGACGGCCCCACACCGCCTCCGCCGACCGTGACCGGTCCGCCGCCCGGCCCGCCCAGCGGCGGCGACCACGGCGGACCGCACGGCTCCGGCGGTTCGGGCGGTGGGGGCGGCGGGGGCGATTCGGGTGACTCCGGTCCTTCCGGTGGCGGTACCGGCGGCCCGGGAGGCGGCTCGGGCGCCGCCCCGGGTTCCGGACCGGGCCGCCCCTGGTGGCGTTCGGTGCCCCGGATCGCGGCGATCGCGACGGCTCTGGTCGCGGCGGTGGTACTGGTCGTCGTCCTGACCCGGCCCGACGGCGGGTCGAAGGCGGGCGGTGAGGTGTTCCTCCAGGCGGCGGGCGAGTCCGGGCAGGATCCGTTCACGGAGTCCACGGCGAAGGAGAGCGACCCCGAGCCCGGCACGGCCAGCCCCTCCGTCGCGCCGAGCGCGTCCAGAACCGGCGCTCAGGTGACGCGTGGTGTGGACGGCGCGGCCCCGGGTCTGTACGGAGGCACCCGCAAGATCGCCAGTTGCGATGTGGAGCAGCAGATCAAGGTGTTGCGGGCGGCTCCGGACAAGAACCGGGCCTTCGCCTCGGTCCAGGACATCGAGCCGTCCGCCGTCCCCGGCTATCTGCGGGATCTCACCCCCGTGACCCTGCGCATGGACACCCGTGTCACCAACCACGGTTACCGCGACGGCGAGGCCAACGCCTACCAGGCGGTGCTCCAGGCGGGTACGGCGGTCCTGGTCGACGACCGGGGCGTGCCCAGGGTCCGGTGCGCCTGCGGGAACCCGCTGCTGCCGCCCGTGGCCCAGGACGATCCGCGGCAGGTGGGCAAGGCGTGGCCGGGCTACCGGGCCTCCGGCGTGGTCGTGGTGGAGCCGTCGGAGAAGCCGGTGAAGGAGTTCGTGATGGTCGATCCGGAGAACGGCGACTGGTTCGAGCGGCCGGCCGGTGACACGGGCGACGGCGACAAGAAGACGGATCCGCCGAAGGACGCCTCCGAGTCCCCCTGCCCGCCCGGATCGGACCCCTGCCCCTCCTCGTCCGGGGCCACTCCGTCGGAGTCCTCGCCGGACGACCCGGCGACGCGGCCCGGTGACGATCCGGCGACCTCCGAGCCCCCGCCGGACGGCCCGGCGACCTCGGAGCCGCCGCCCGACGACCCGGGGACCGAGCCCGCGCCGGAGGACCCGCCGGGGTCGCCGGACTCGCAGTCGGCCCCGCAGCCGCCCGGACCGGACTCACCGGGGCCGCAGGATCCGGGACCGGGAGCGTCGCCGCAGGGAGCGCCCGCGATCGGTTAGGAAATCGCGCGGAGCGGCGGACTCGGAAGGATCGCGGGGCGGCATGCCCCGGGAGGATCGCGGGCCGCGGGCCCCTGGAGGATCGCGGCACGGAAGGCCCCGGGAGAGACCTGCCGGTCGGTCGCCTCAGCTCACGGCGTCCGGGCGGCTCTCCACCGGGGTCTTCGGCGTCGTACCCGTGCGCACCCCGGCGGCCGACGCGGCCGAGTGGAGGGAGCGCAGGGCGACCAGCAGAAACCCGATGTCGTCGAGGTAGACGGGGTCGGGCAGCAGGTCGACCGGTGACACGGTGTAGATGACGGCCGCCCAGACGAGCGCCTTGTTCCGCAGCGGGATCCCGGCGTCGACCAGCAGTTTCCTGGCCTTGAAGACGCGCACCAGCAGCACGACGGCCAGGGCCAGCATGAGCAGCGCGGCCACGGCGCCGAGAACGAGCCAAACGGTGGTGTCCATGGCTCATCGTGTACCCACTCGTCCCCGGATGACGAACCCGTTGCGGCGATACCCGCGCTCCGGGCCCGAGAAATCCGGCGGCGCGGGTCAGGCCGCGCCGCGCCCCCGGGACTCCGCCCGCCGACGGCTGCGGCGCTTCAGGGCGCGCCGCTCGTTCTCGGACAGCCCGCCCCAGATGCCGGAGTCCTGGCCGTTCTCCAGGGCCCACTCCAGGCAGGCGGCCTGCACGGGGCAACTCCGGCAGACGGTCTTGGCCTCCGCGGTCTGGACGACGGCGGGGCCGGTGCTGCCGATGGGGAAGAACAGGTCGGGGTCCTCCTCCCGGCAGGCGGCGTGCAGGCGCCAGTTCTCCATGGTGCTCAACTCTGCTCACTCCCGATGTCGATACGTCGTCGGTCACGTGCCGTAGGTGTCTTCCGTGCGGGTGACCGACGAACGGCGCCTCAAACACGTAGCGGCGGATGCGTCGTACGGAAAGGTGCCCAGCGGGTTGTCCATCCGGCCGGCCCCCGTACCGGGCGGGGTGTGTGCCGGATGGCCGGTGGCCCTCGCCCGTTCCTAACCTCGGATCATGATCTTTCGTCGTTCGTGGTTGACCGTCGCGGTGCTCGCCCTGGCCGTCTCCTCCCTCCCGTCCGCCGCGGCCTCGGCCGCGCCCCACCCGTCCGGCACGGGCTGGTCGGTGCAGCGTGACGCCGACGCGCTGCGGGACACCGGGGTCACCGGCGTGGCGGTCCGGGTGGAGACCCCGCGGGGCACGACCGAGGCCCGGTCCGGGGTGGGGGACCTGGTCACGCGTCGGCCGGTTCCCAGGGACGGCTATCTGCGTCTGGGCAGCACCACCAAGACGTTCGTCGCCACCGTCGTCCTGCAACTGGTGGGCGAGAAGCGGATCTCCCTCGACCGCAGCGTGGAGGAACTGCTGCCCGGGGTCGTGTCCGGAGCCGGCAACGACGGCCGGACCATCACCGTTCGCGATCTGCTGCGGCACACCAGCGGCCTGTCCGACTACATCCACGACGTCTTCCCCGACCCCGGCGCCCGGACGTACTTCGCCCAGAGGTGGACCGCGTACGAGCCCGAAGAGCTGGTCGCCCTGGCCATGCGCCATGAGCCCGCGTTCCCGGCGGGCACCGGCTGGGAGTACTCCAACACGAACTACGTACTCGCCGGAATGATCATCCAGAAGGTCACCGGCCGCACCTGGGAACAGCAGGTCCACGAACGCATCCTGCGCCCCCTGGGCCTCCGGCACACCGACACCCCGGGCACCGACCCCTTCCTCCCGTACCCGCACGCGGCCGACTACCAGCAGTTCGCCGAGGACGGCCCGATGGTCGACACCACGATTCCCTACCGGCCCTTCGACAGCGGGGCGGACGGGTCGATGACCGGCACGGCCCGCGACCTCAACCGCTTCTACTCCTCCCTGGCCGGCGGACGGCTGCTGCGGCCCGCCGAGCTCGCCGCCATGCGGACCATGGTCCCGGTGCCGCAGGACGGCGGCCACCCGGCGGGCACCCGGGACGGCCTGGGCCTCTTCTTCACGCCGCTGTCCTGCGGCGGTGGCTACCTCGGGCACGGCGGAAGCGGCTTCGGATACGTCGTCCGGGCAGCGACGACCACCGACGGCAGGCGCACGGTCACCGTCTCCGCGCACAGCCGCGCCGGGGACGCACGGAGCGCGGCGCGCCAGGAGGACGCCCTGCGCACCCTCGTCGACCGCGCTCTGTGCCGTACGCCCTGACCGGAGCGGCCGGGTGGACGCCGACGTGACCGCCGCCGGTGGCCACGCCGCTACGCGCGCGACCGGGTCCGGGGCCGGTGCAGGGCGAGGAGCGCCTGGTCGTCCTGGATCCGGCCGCCGGTGTGGTGCCCGACGTCCTCGATCAGCAGGTGGAGGATCTGCGCCGGGGTGGCCGGATCGCCGGTCAGCGCCCGGTGGCGGATCAGGAGGGGCAGCCGGACGGCCGCGTCGTAGAAGACGCCGGACTCGTCGCGGGCCTCGGTGACCCCGTCCGTGTAGCAGACGAGGGTCGCGCCGGGCGGGAACGGGAACGTGTCGACCGGGGACGACCAGCTGCCCAGGGCGCTCATGCCGAGCGGGGGCGCCTCCTCGGACGGTTCGAGCACGGTGGCCCGGCCCTCGGCGTCCAGCAGCACCGGCGGCGGATGCCCCCGGTTGACGACCCGTACGGTGTCGAGGCCTGCGGCGAACTCGGCGATCAGCGCGGTGGTGAACCCCTCGTCCTCCTCCTGGCCGCCGCGCCGGCGGCCCTCGCGCAGCAGGGCCCGCTCCAGCGAGGACACCAGGCCCGGCAGGTCCTCCGCCTCGTCGGCGGCGTACCGGAACGCTCCCAGGTCGGCGCAGACCGCACTGACCGCGCCGAGGCCCTTGCCGCGGACGTCCCCGACCATCACGCGTACGCCGTGCGGGGTGTCCTGGACGACGTAGAGGTCGCCGCCGATGGTGGCCTCGTTCTCGGCGGGCACGTAGCGGGCGGCGATCCTGAGCTCGCCGAGGCGCGACGGAGGCCGCGGCAGGACGGCGCTCTGGGCCACCGCGGCGATATGGCGGGCGCGCCGGGTCCGCGCGTGCTGGCCCTCCAGCGCGCGGTTGATGAGAACGGCCAGCACGGTTACGGCCATAAGGGTGAACTGGTTGGCGACGCCACGCTTCCAGCCGAAGGTGCCGTCGACCCAGGCGAGGACCGCGTGGACGGCCATGGCGAGAACGCCGATCGCGATGATGCCGCGCAGCCGCAGCAGCGGTGCGGCGGCGACGGGCGCGGCCATCAGCAGCGGCGCGGAGGTGACGTCGGGCGGCGTCGCCAGGTCCAGCACGACAGCCAGGACGATGACCCCGACCGGGATCCACTGGGCCCTGCGCGGCTGCACCACTCCCCCACGCTGTACGCCGCCGGGGCCCGCCGCATCCCGGCGGCGGCCCGGTGCGCCGCGCCGGGCCGGCTCACTCCGGCAGCGGGGTCCCGGGACCGGGCGCGGCGGCGCACGCGGCGTCCAGCCGGATGCGGTGGGCCATCACGGCGTCGGGGTCCTCGATGAGGTCGACCCGCACGCCCGGGGTCTCCAGCACCGCCTGGTCCCCGATCTCGGGTGCGGGCACCCGGAGGATGTGCAGGGGCGGCAGGCCGGTCAGGGGGTGCGGCGGGTGGTCCAGCGGCACCACCTGGACGGTGACGTGCTGCTCCGTCATCGCCTCGGCCAGCGCGGCCCGCTGCTCCGCCATGGTCTCCCGGCCGCCGACCCGCGTGTGGAGGGCCGCTGCCGGGAACAGGGCCCACAGGGCGGCCCCGCGCTCGCGCATGCGGCGGCGGCGCTCCCGCAGCAGCTCGACGCGGCGCTCGCGGCGGGCGGGGCTGTCGTCGGGGTACTGCGTACGGTGGAGCGCGGTGGCGTACGCGGGGGTGCGCAGCAGCTCGGGCACGAGCGCCGGGTGCCAGGTCCGGACGAGGCTCGCCGAGGATTCCACGCCGATGACCTCCTGCTGCCAACCCTCCATGGCGTCCCGCCAGCGGTGCCACCAGCCGGGCAGGTTCGCGGCCGAGAGCCCGGCCATGATGGGCTCGGCGACGGCGGGCGGTACGCCGTAGCAGCGCAGCAGTACGCCGACCTGCCGGGCGTCGAGTCCGGTCTCGGCGCGTTCGATGCGCCGGACGGTGGCGGGGTGGGCATCCAGCGCCTCGGCCGCGGCCCGCAGGCTGATGCCCGCGCGTTCCCGCAGCATGCGCAGGCGGACCGCGAGGACGCGGTGCTCCACGGTGGGACCTGAACGGGCTCGCATGCGTATACCTTCTCCGTCGAGCCCCGAGGCGGAGCATTACACACTCTGTCGCTTGCAAAGTATGCGTTTTGCGTCGAGAGTGCATACATGTCGGAAATAGTCAGTTGCGCGGAGCGTGCCCCCGATGACGGAGGTGTCCAAGGTGCCGAAGGCACCCGGAGTGCACACAGCTGGTGGGTTCCCCGATTGCCGGGCGGCGTGCCGGAGGCCCGTCACCGGGTCCAGGAGGCCATGCGGGCCTGGGGCGAACCGGCCGAACGGATCGAGGCGGCGGCGCTGATCGTGACCGAGCTGGTCACCAATGCCGTGCAGCACACCAGCACCCGGCGGATCCGCTGTCGGCTCCTGCGCTCCGCGGAGGGCGTGCGCATCTGCGTGTGGAACCGCGGCCGGGCCCGGATCCCGGCCCCGGCGTCCCCGGGCGACGCGACGGGTCTTCCCGTCTCCGGGGTCCCGGCGGCGGCCGACCTCGAAGGGGACGATGCCCTCGACCGCCTGTCCGAGGACGGCAGAGGGCTCCTTCTGGTCGACGCGCTGGCCGCCCGCTGGGGCACCCGCGCCGCGCTGGCGGGCCGGCTCGTCTGGGCCGACATCTGAGCCTGCCCCACGGCCTTCCCGCCCGAGCGCGGTCCGGGCCGACGCCCGAGCGCGTCCTCGCGTGATCAGGCGGGAGCGGTACGGCACTCCGGGTGACCCCAGCCGTTGGGGTTCTTCGCGATCGGCTCCTTCGCCGCGTACGGCTTTCCGCAGTGGCACCGGCCCGCGAAGCGCGCCTTGATCGTGCCGGTGGACCGCGCGCTCCGGGACGCACCCGTGGAGCCGCGCTCCTTGGCGCCGCCCGAAGCACCGGACGCCTCCGCGCGCCCCTTCGTGGACCGCGCGGGCGCGGGCACCGGCAGAGCCGTGGCGCCGTGCGCCGTACCGGCCGGCCGCTGGGTCACGGCGGCCTCGCTGGCGGCCTGGTCGGCGAGCGCGTTGAGCGGATCGCCGTTGACCTGGTGCGCGGGAACGTAGCGGAACGTCACCGAGCGGTCGGCGAGCAGGGCGTCGATGCGGGTGACCAGCTCACGGTTGGCGACGGGCTTGCCGCCGGAGGTCTTCCAGCCGTTGCGCTTCCAGCCCGGCAGCCACTTGGTCACGGCGTTCATGGCGTACTGCGAGTCCATCCGCACCTCGATGCGCACCGCCGGGTCGGTGGACTCCAGCAGCTCCGCCAGGGCGGTGAGCTCGGCGACGTTGTTCGTCGCGGTGCCGAGCGGGCCGGCCTCCCAGCGCACCGGGTCGCCCTGCGCGTCGGCGGCGACCCACGCCCAGGCGGCCGGTCCCGGATTCCCCTTCGACGCCCCGTCACACGCGGCGATGATGCTCTCGTTCATCCCCCGATCATGCCAGCCCGGCATGACCGCACCGGACCGGCGGCAAGGTCACCGACCCGTCCGCTCAGGGCACGATCGAGTCCACGTAACCGCCGTCGACGCGCACGGCCGCTCCGGTCGTCGCCGAGGCCTGCGCGGAGCTGAGGTAGACGACCAGGTTCGCGATCTCCTCGGGCTCGATGAGCCGCTGGAGCAGGGACTGCGGCCGGTGCAGCCGCATGAACTCCCGCTGCGCCTCGTCCCAGGGCAGCTCCCTGTCGACGAGCTCGTACACGAAGTCCTCCACGCCGCCGGTGTGCGTGGGGCCGGCGATCACGGAGTTCACCGTCACGCCCGTACCGGCGGCCTCCTTCGCGAAGCCCCGCGAGACGGCGAGCAGCGCGGTCTTCGACATGCCGTAGTGGATCATCTCGGCGGGGATCACGATCGCGGAGTCGCTGGCGATGTTCAGCACCCGGCCCCAGCCCTGCCCGGTCATGCCCGGCAGATAGCGCCGGATCAGCCGGACGGCGCTGAGGACGTTCGTGTCGAAGTACGTCCGCCACTCCGCGTCGGTGATCTCCAGCGGCGGCCTGGCGCCGAAGATGCCGAGATTGTTGACCAGGACGTCGGCCGTGGGCACGGCCGCGTACAGCAGTTCGGCGCCCTCCTCGGCGGTCAGGTCGCAGGCCACCGTCACCACGGACGCGTCCGCCACCGCCGCGCGCAGGGTCGCCGCCGCCTCGTCCAGCCGGTCCGCGTTCCGTCCGGTGAGGACGACCTCGGCGCCGGCCTCGGCCAGCCCGGTCGCGATGGCGAGGCCGATGCCCTGCGAGGAACCGGTCACCACCGCGTTCTTGCCCGTCAGATCGATGCGCACGCCGCTTCTCCCCTGGTCTGTTCGTCCATCGCCCGTACCGCCCCGCGGGTCCGTGGGGCCTCTCGCCTCCCAGGCTCGCACCGCCGCGCCGCATCCGCTTGACCTCAACCAACGTTGAGGTCTTAGCGTTCCGAAGGAACCCGGGCCGCACGGCCGACAGGGTCCGCAGGCCGTCGGCCATCCGCAGGCCATCAGAATTCGGAGCGCCCCATGGACATGGAAGTCACCGCGTGGCATTCGCTGCACAGCGCGATGAACGCCCAGCAGGACCGCCGGCCGTTCTCCCGGAAGGCGTTGCGCCGCATCATGCTCTTCGCCCGGCCGCACCGGCGGCGGATCTACCGCTTCCTGCTGCTGAGCGTCCTCACCGCGCTGCTCGCGGTGGCCACCCCGGTGCTGGCCGGAAAGGTCGTCGACGCGATCGTCAACGGCGAGGACACCGGCACGGTCACCCGGCTGGCCCTGCTCATCGCGCTCATCGCCGTCGTCGAGGCCGGTCTCGGTCTGCTCACCCGCTGGCTGTCGTCGACGCTGGGCGAGGGCCTGATCCTGGATCTGCGCACCGCCGTCTTCGACCATGTGCAGAAGATGCCGGTGGCCTTCTTCACCCGGACCCGGACCGGCGCCCTGGTCAGCCGGCTCAACAACGATGTGATCGGCGCACAACGGGCCTTCAGCAACACGCTCTCCGGCGTCGTCTCCAACCTCGTCACGCTGTTGCTGACGCTCGCGGTGATGCTCACGATCTCCTGGCAGATCACCCTGCTCTCGCTGGTGCTGCTCCCGGTGTTCGTCGTGCCGGCCCGCCGGATGGGTGTCAGGATGGCCGGACTCCAGCGGGAGGCGGCCGACCACAACGCCGCGATGGGCACTCAGATGACCGAGCGGTTCTCCGCCCCCGGCGCGACACTCGTCAAGCTCTTCGGGCGGCCCTCCGACGAGTCCGCCGAGTTCGCCGCCCGCGCCGACCGGGTGCGTGACATCGGCATCCGCACGGCGATGGCCCAGTCGGCGTTCATCACCGCCCTCACCCTGGTCTCCGCCCTGGCGCTGGCCCTGGTCTACGGACTCGGCGGCTTCTACGCCCTGCGCGGCACCCTGGAGCCGGGGGCCGTGGTGGCGCTGGCGCTGCTGCTGACCCGGCTGTACGCACCGCTCACCGCGCTGGCCGGGGCGCGGGTCGAGGTGATGAGCGCGCTCGTCAGCTTCGAGCGGGTCTTCGAGATCCTGGACCTCAAGCCGCTGATCGAACAGAAGCCGGACGCCCGGACGGTGCCGGAGGGTCCGGTCTCCGTGGAGTTCGACCGGGTCTCCTTCGGTTACCCCACCGCCGACAAGGTCTCGCTCGCCTCGCTGGAGGAGGTCGCCACGCTCGACGACCGCGGCGGCACACCGGTCCTGCACGATGTCTCCTTCCGCGCCGAACCGGGCCAGATGATCGCGCTGGTGGGCTCGTCCGGTGCGGGCAAGTCGACGATCGCGCAGCTGCTGCCCCGGCTGTACGACGCGGACGCCGGTTCCGTACGGCTGAACGGTGTCGACGTACGCGATCTGAGCGCCGACTCGATCCGGGACACGCTCGGCATGGTCACCCAGGACGGACACCTCTTCCACGAGTCCGTGCGGGCCAACCTGCTGCTCGCCCGGCCCGACGCCACCGAGGACGACATCTGGGACGCGCTGCGCCGCTCGCGGCTCGACGGGCTGATCGCCTCACTGCCGGACGGCCTCGACACGGTGGTGGGCGAGCGCGGCTACCGGCTCTCCGGCGGGGAGCGCCAGCGGCTCACCATCGCCCGGCTGCTGCTGGCCCGTCAGCGGGTCGTGATCCTCGACGAGGCGACCGCGCACCTCGACTCCACCTCGGAGGCCGCCGTCCAGGAGGCGCTGACCGAAGCGCTGGCGGGCCGGACCGCCCTGGTGATCGCCCACCGGCTCTCGACCGTACGGGCGGCCGACCGGATCCTGGTCGTGGAGGCGGGCCGGGTCGTCGAGAACGGCACCCACACCGAGCTGCTGGCGGCCGGCGGACGGTACGAGCAGCTGTACCGCACCCAGTTCGAGCGGCCGTCGTCGGAGGAGCGCCGACAGGCCCAGCCGGTCTGCTGACCCGGCGCCCCGCAGCCACCCCCGTACACACGGCACGCGCTGACGCCGTCCGGCCGGATCCCACCGGCCGGACGGCGTCAGCGCGTGCCGATGCGGGTGAGGGACGGCCGCTCGGCGGTACGAAGCCGGCGCAGCGCGTGGCCGCCGCACCGGCGCCACTCCTTCGGCGACACCCGCGGCCGGTGCCCGCCGTTGGTGACGAGCGCGTTCACCGAGGTCATCGGGTCCGCCGCCATGGTCTTGGCCAGCAGCACGCCGACCACCAGCGGGAGCAGCGTGACGGCCAGGGCGGAACCGGCGGTCGTGACGTGCTGGATACGGGGGTGGCGCGGCGCTTCGGAGGTCATACGGCCATCGAACAGCGGCCCGCGGTCCGGAACATCGGGGAACGTACTCAGGAGTGCGGGCCCGGCATACTCAGGCGCTCCCCGGGGGACGCTGACAGCGGCCGGGCAGATGGCTCCCGGCCGGCCGCCGGAGCACGGAAGGACCGCCTCGATGGGTGACAGCCAGGGACGCGTGGGCGAGGGGCACGGAAGTCCCGCCGCGGCGGTGTTCGACGCGCTGGGCGCGGAGTACGAACAGGCCTTCGCCTCATCGGCCGCCCACCGCGAGTCGCTGGAGAGACTGCTGACGGACCTCGCACCGGGGAGCCGGGTGCTGGACGTGGGCAGCGGGACGGGCCGGCCCACCGCGCGGACCCTGGCGGACGCGGGTCACCGGGTGCTGGGCGTCGATGTGTCGCCGGTGATGACCGCGCTGGCGGCCCGGCAGGTGCCGGGGGCCGAGTTCCGCTGTGCGGACATCCGTGACCTCCCGCTGGCCGAGGGCGAGTTCGACGCGGTCTGTGTGTACTTCTCGCTGCTCCAGTTGTCGCGCGGCGAGCAGGGCGAGCTGCTGGAGCGGCTCGCCCGGTCGCTGCGGCCCGGCGGGCTGCTGGCCGTCGCGACGGTGCCGGTGGACGTCGCGGACGTCGACGCGGTGTTCATGGGGCAGCCGGTGCGGGTCTCCAGTTTCGGGGCCGAGGAGTTCACCGCGCTGACCGAGCGGGCGGGCGTCATCGTGGAGTGGACGCACAGCGCGCTGTTCACCCCGGACCATCCGGCGGGCGCACCCGAGCCGCACTTCTTCGTGCACGGCCGGCGTATCTGACGTCGCAGGCCTACCTCTCGGAACTCTCCACCCATTGGCTATCACAAAGAACAAGCCGAATGAATGACTTGGGTGGCGCATTTACGTTCCTTCACGAGAAGGTAATGCGATAGCAAAGTTCCGGTCTATATGCTCAGCTGTAGTCGTATCCGTGCGGAGTGACCGGAGCGAGCCTCATGACGGCTGCCGTCCGGCAAACCTCAAGGTGAGGAACCCTTCATCTCTTCCGAACACGTATACGGATACAACTAACGCATTCGTCGATATGACCCGACCACACCGCTCCCCGGCACCGCCGGATGCAGGAGGCAGGCCACCATGCAATCCCTCGTAGACCACGCCCGGACATTCACCGAGCACGTCGCCGCGAACGCAAAGGATTTCGAACGCCTCGCGGACGGCCAGACCCCCGAAGCACTCTTCGTCACGTGTTCCGATTCACGTGTCGTCCCTTCGCTGTTCACCGGCGCCCGCCCGGGACAGCTCTTCGAACTCCGCACCGCCGGAAACATCGTGCCGCGCTACCCGGCGCAGGACCGGCCCACCGGTGAGGCCGCGACCATCGAGTACGCGCTGCGCATGCTCCAGGTGCGCGACATCATCGTGTGCGGGCACTCCCACTGCGGCGCGGTGGGCGCCGTGTTCCGCGGCGACGACCTCTCCGCCATGCCCGCCGTCCGCCACTGGCTGGAGCACTCCACGGACGGCAGAGATCCGGCGGCGGACCCCGCCGATCTCCCCGGGGCGATCCAGGCCCACGCCCTCGCCCAGCTCGACACCCTGCGCGGCTACCCCGCGGTGCGCGAGCGCCTCGCCGAGGGCTCTCTCGGCCTGCACGCCTGGTACTACGAGGTGGACACCGGTTCCATCAGTGTTCACCGACCCGAGCGCGGGACCGAGTTCGCCCGCCTCTGACGGCTTCCCTCCCCCCACCATCACGTGCCCGGCCCCGGCCGGGCGCGACCGTACCCACAAGGGAAGCCACCGTGATTTCCGCGAAGGAACTCAAGAACCCCCACGTCGTACGACGCGATCTGCTGGCGTCACTCGTCGTCTTCCTGGTCGCGCTGCCGCTGTGCGTCGGCGTCGCCGTCGCCTCCGGAGTACCGGCCGAACTGGGCCTGGTCACCGGCATCGTCGGCGGGCTCGTCGTCGGCTTTCTGCCGGGCAGCAAGCTCCAGGTCAGCGGCCCCGCCGCCGGACTCACCGTGCTCGTCTTCGAGGCGGTCAAGGAATTCGGGCTCAGCACGCTCGGTCCGATCGTGCTGGCCGCCGGGCTGCTCCAGGTGGTGCTGGGCCTGGCGCGCTTCGGCCGCTGGTTCCGCGCCATCTCCGTCTCCGTGGTGCAGGGCATGCTCGCCGGCATCGGCCTGATCATCGTGCTCGGCCAGGTGTACGCCATGGCCGACACCGAACAGCCGGGCAGCGGGCTCGCCAAGCTGGCCGGACTCCCCGGTCTCGCCGCCGAGATCGTCACCGACCAGGAGGCCCTGACCGCCTTCGGCCTGGGCGCCGGAACGGTCGCCGTGCTCCTGCTGTGGCCGAGACTCCCGGCCACCGTACGCATCGTCCCGGCGCCACTGGCCGCGGTCGCACTCGCCACCGCCGTCGCCTCCCTGGCGGGGCTGCGGCCCGCGGTGGCCGATGTGAACGGGCTGCTGCACGCCATCGATCTGCCCGGCGGGGCGGAGTTCGGCCGGCTCGCCGATGTGGCGGTCATCGGCACCGTGCTGGCCTTCGCCCTCATCGCCTCGGCCGAGAGCCTGTTCAGCGCGGCGGCCATCGACCGGATGCACGACGGACCCCGTACCGACTACGACAAGGAGCTGGTGGCCCAGGGCGTCGGCAACACCATCTGCGGGGCGCTCGGGGCACTGCCGATGACCGCGGTCATCGTCCGCAGCGCCGCCAACGTCCAGGCCGGGGCGACCACCGCGCTCTCCCGGATCGCCCACGGTCTGTGGCTGCTGCTCTTCGCCGCGCTGCTGCCCGCCGCCGTCGGGATCATCCCGCTGGCCTCCCTCGCCGGGATCCTCGTGCACGCCGGATGCAAGCTGGTGCCCGCCAAGGAGTTCGGCCCGCTGTGGCGCGAACACCGGGGCGAGGCCGTGCTGTTGGCTATCACCGCGATCGCCATCGTGGTGACCAACCTCTTCGAGGGGGTGGTGCTCGGTCTGCTGCTGGCCGTGGTCAAGTCGGCCTGGGAGACCTCGCACGTACAGCTCACCACCCACCAGCTCACCGGCGGCCGGGTCGTGGTGACGCTCACCGGCAACGCCACCTTCCTACGACTGCCCCGCATCCTGGAGCAGTTGGAACAGCTCCCGCAGGATCAGCCCATAGAGCTGGACCTGACCGGGCTGCGCCATCTCGACCACGCCTGCCGGGTCGCCCTGGAGAACTGGGCTCGCCGGCACAACAACGCGGAGATCGAGCCGGTGACGATCCGCCGGTAGGGCCCGCCCAGGCGGCGAGCAGACGCAGCGAGTGGCGGCACCGATTCCGGTGCCGCCACGAAGCCACCGGATCAGGCGGCCTGCGCCAGTAGTTCGGCGCGGCCGAAGAGGAGCGCGTAGCCGGGCGGCAGCTGGGCGACGATCCGGGCGACGAGGTCGTCGCCGACCACTGAGGCGATCTGACTGAGGACGACGCCGGCGTCCCACCGCGCGGTCGCCGGAGTGCCTCCGGTCCGCTCGGCGAGATCGCGGACGAAGGCGGCTCCGGAGCACTGCCGCACCGCAGGGACTTCGGCGGTGAAGACCAGCGCGGCCTCTCTGGGCAGTGCGGCGGCGAGCGCGACGCGTTCGTCGCCGGTGACCTGACGGCCGAGCGCGCCCAGTACCGCGCGGAGGCTCTCCTCGGCGCGTTCGCGCGTCGGATAGGCGCCCTCGTAGCGGATCTTCTCCAGCAGACGGCCGGTCGTCGTACCCTCCGGTGCGCCGGTCTTCCGAGGTTCGTGGATCATCGTGGCGGCAGTCCTTCTCGTCGGTGGGGACGGGCGGGCGAGGTGGATCACGTCAGGTGTCCCTCGCCCGCCCGCCGAAGAACACGTCGTAGTCGGGAGGCAGTTGAAGCGGGATGCGCCGGGTGGGATCCCCGCCGGCCGCGTCCGCGACGACGCGCGCGGCGCGTTCGGCCTCCGTCCGCGTCCCGTACTCGCCACGTTCCCGGACCCGGTCCAGGAACGACTCCCGTCGCAGCGTCATCTCGGCTGCCCCCTCGAACGGGGTGGGCGGGAGCCGGGACCGGAGGAAGAGGGGGAGATCCGTCCCGGCCCTCGCCGCTGTCGCGGACCGACCTCGGTCAGCCCTTGATCTGCTTGCGCCGGGACTCCCCGCCGATGGCGATCTTCCGCGGCTTGGCGCGCTCGGCGATCGGGATGCGCAGGGTCAGCACACCCGCCTCGTAGTCGGCGTCGATGTGTTCGGTGTCGAGCGTGTCCGCGAGGACGATCTGCCGGGAGAAAGCGCCGAGCGGACGCTCGGAGAGCTCCATCTGCACGCGATCGGCGTTCGCCACGGGCCGGCGCTCGGCCTTGACGGTCAGCATGTTCCGCTCGACGTCGATGTCGATCGCGTCCGGCGAGACCCCGGGGAGATCGAATGCGACCACGTACTCGTCGCCCTCGCGGTACGCGTCCATCGGCATCGCCGAAGGCCGCGACCAGGTGCCGGGGCGCAGGAGTTGCTCGGAGATCCGGTCGAGTTCACGGAAGGGGTCGGTACGCATCAGCATGACGGAAACACCTCCAGTCGATCGGGCGGACAGCCCGTGCTTTTCACCTGACACCGTTGTAGCATGTCATCCATTCGATGACAACTGACCATGTCACCGAAAGGACGACAGAATCCTCGAGAGTGCCAAGGAGACCCCGTGCCCGCATCAGCCCACCCCGAACGGCCCGACCGCCCCGCGCCGGACGCCATCACCTTCCTCGCGGCGTCGGCGGCCCTCAAGGCCATCGACGAGGCGGTCCGTGACGCGCATGCCGGCACCGGTGACGCGACCGGCTCCGCACCGGACACCGAGAGAGCCCAGGCCCTGGCCTCGCTCCAGCTGTTGCGCGAGGTGCGGGAGCAACTCGCGGGCTGGGAGACCGGACTGATCGAGACGGCCCGAGCGGCGGGAGCGAGCTGGGCCGACCTCGCCGACCCGCTGGGCGTCGCCAGCCGGCAGGCCGCCGAGCGACGCTATCTGCGGCTGCGCCCCGGCTCCGCGGGCAGCACCGGCGAGCAGCGGGTCCAGGCGACCCGGGACCGCCGGGCGGGGGACCGGTCGATCACCACCTGGGCCCGGGAGAACGCAGCGGACCTGCGGTCCCTTGCCGGACAGATCACCGCACTGGCCGACCTCCCCAGCTCGGCGGACGGCTCGCTGGACCGGCTCCGCCAGGCGCTCGGGACCGACGACGCCGCCGCCCTGGTCACCCCGCTCGGCGCACTCCATCCTCATCTCGCGCCGGGTCACCGGCAATTGGCGGACCGCGTCGATTCACTCACCCGCCACGCCGGTCGACTGCGCGAGGACACGGCCAACCGGAGGCGGAGCGGATGAACCGCACCGCCGTACGGCGGTGGCCACGGCGACGCCCGCGCCCGCGATCACGGCTTGCGGGCGACCAGGCCCCACTGGTCGACGGGCACCGCGTCCTCCTCCTCGGGCCGCCAGCGGTCAATCGGGCCGAAACCGGGTTCGACCAGCTCCAGGCCCTCGGCACAGCCGGTGATCTCCTCCGGTTCCCGGACGAGGTAGGGCGGGTTGTCGCCCGACGCGTACGCCTCCTGGGCCGCCAGCGTCTGGGGGGTCTTCACCGTGTCGCACAGCACCAGATAGCTGCCCGAGGGCATCCGGGACAGATACCGCTGGACGACCTCGATGCCCTCGGCCGGGACGAGGTGTCCGAGGGTCGAGAGCAGGAGCACGGCGACGGGCCGGGACAGGTCGAGCGTCTTCGCCGCCTCGTCCACCACCGTGTCCGTCGCGGACAGATCGGCGTCCACATAGGCCGTGCGGCCTTCCGGGGCGCTGGTCAGGAGCGCCTCGGCGTGGGCGAGGACGATCGGGTCGTTGTCCACATAGACGATCCGCGAGTCGGGCGCGATGCTCTGCGCCACCTCATGGGTGCTGTTCGCCACCGGCAGCCCGGTCCCGACGTCCAGGAACTGGCGCACTCCCGCCGAGGCGAGGTAGCGGATCGCGCGGATCTGGAACGCGCGCGAGGCTCGGGCGATGTCGACCATCTGCGGGTAGGCCGCGCTCACCACCTCGGCCAGCTCCCGGTCCACCGGGTAGTGGTCCTTGCCGCCCAGCCACGCGTTCCAGACGCGCGCCGAGTGGGGAACGTCGGACCGGATGCTGCGGCGGAATTCTTCGTCGTCGACGCTCATCTCTCTCCTCTACTCGCTGTCCGTGCACGGCCGTTGACCGGATTCACGCTGGTCGGGGCCTGGTGGTGACCGTACCCCGCCGTTCGACGGCACGCGGTGGAGACGGGGCCGCGGCGCTCGTCCGTCCGGCTCAGCGGGCGTGGCGCGGCACAGCCCACACCACCCCCCGCGTCGTCACTCTGCGTATCATGATCGTGACCTCAGGTACGCAGAGTGAGGGGCGTCCGCTCCGGGTGGCCGTCCCGACAGAGATCCGGAGTCCACCATGTTCCCGATTCCCGCCATGAAGCGTCTTCTCGCCGGTCTGGCCCTGGCCGGGGCCGTATCGGGCCTCGCCACGGCTCCGGCGACCGCCCGGCAGGCCGAGGCCCTCGGACAGTGCTCGGTGAGCGCGAGCAACCCGATGCACACCGGCGACTACGTCTGGGCCGAGGCTCCGTGGAACTGTTCCACGCTGCCTCCGGACGGCGGTGCGAAGATCTATGTGAAGCTCTTCCGTGACGGCGCTCTGGTGAAGTCCGCCGAGTTCTGGCGGGACGGTGCGTTCAACTTCGTCTACTCGACCGGCGTCCCCTGTGTCGGTGGCACGCACACGTACCAGGTGCGAACGCACGGCTGGGACAGCGACCACATCAACTACGACGCGTGGAGCCAGGAGATCTCACTCGGCTGCTGACCACGGGAGCGGTCCGGACCCGGCCGGGGTTCGGACCGGATCCGCCCGTACGACGGGGTACGCGTACGGGATGACACGCGCCCTCTCCGTATGCGTCTCAGGTCGCACACGGTTGCGACGTGAGCGCGATGCGGCGGGCCGCCGGCCGGCCGGACGATGTCCGGATGAACGATCCGACCGCGGGGCTGCCGTTGTCCGCCCCGGAAGCCCTCGCCGTGCTCGGCGCCCTCGTCCTCGTGGCGGCCCGCTGGCTCCCCGAGCGGCTGCGCGGACCGGCCGCGCTCGCCGCCGGAGCGTTGCTGGCGGGATCGGTGACCGTCCTCGTCACCGGTGGTGGCCCGGCGCGTGGCGGGCCCGGGTGGCTGGCCCGGGTCGGCGGCTGCGTGTCCGTATGGGCGTTTCCGGTGCCGAACTTCCCCGCGCCCTCGGGGGACTTCCCGGTGGGCACCGAGGCGCTGGAGTGGTCCGCGCGCCCCGCCGGAGCCGGTCCGGACGCGGAGCCGCGCACGCTCGTGGTGCAGCTCTGGTACCCGGCGGGCCGGAGCGGTCCGGACGCCCGGCGGGCGCGGTACCTCGGACGTACGGAGGCGGAGGCGCGCACGGTCTCCTCGGCGTTGGCGGACTACGCCGGGGTACCCGGATTTCTGCTCGACTCCCTGCCGCGCGCCCAAAGCCACGCGGTGCCGGGTGCGCCGGTCGCGGACGGCGGCGGGCGCTTCCCGGTGGTGGTGTTCTCGCCCGGGCTCGGCGGTGTGCGCACCCAGAACACCGCCTGGGCGGAGGAACTGGCCTCCCACGGCTATGTCGTGGCGGCCGTCGACCATCCGTACGACTCCGCCGCCGTGGTCCTGTCGGACGGGCGGACCCTCCGTACCCGGGTCTCGGCCACCGGCGACCGGGCGAAGGACCGGGCGGCGGCGGAGGGGTGGACCCGGACGCGCGCCGGTGATCTGCGGGCGGTGCTCAGCCGGCTGGAGCGGCTGGACCGGGGCGAGGACGAAGGGCCGTTGGCCGGGCGGATCGACACCGGGCGGGTCGCGGCGGCCGGGCACTCGCTCGGCGGCGCGGCCGCGTTGCGGGCGGCCCGTCAGGACCGCCGGTTCGACGCGGTCGTCGATCTGGACGGCTTTCCGCACGGGCCCGTCGGCGATCGTTTCGAGCAGCCCGTGCTGGCCCTGACCCAGGAGATCGGACCGCGGACCGACCCGGACTATCTGCCCCGGCTGACCCGGGTGCTGGAGCTCAGCGACACAGCGGGTTACCGGCTGACCGTGCCCGGCGCCGCGCACCTCACCTTCACCGACGCCCCGCTCTACCTGCCGCCGGTGCCCGGCGTCATCGGTTCCCCTGGCCGTACGGAAGGCCCCCGCATCACGGCCGGGGCGACCCGGTCCTTCCTGGACGCCACCCTGCGCGGCACCGCCGTCGATCTGCCGGCCGCGCTCTCCGCGTACGGGGAGGTGACGGTGCACCGGCCGGAGGGCGCCGGCTGAACCGGTCGGCCGCGCGGGTACGTGTTCAGGCGTCCGGGGCCGCGGGCGCCACCGGTTCGTTGAGCTTCCCGAACGGCACATGCACGCTCGGGGTGGTCCGCGAGGTGCTCTCCAGGTGGCCCTGCTGGTCGTCGAAGAAGATGTGCGGCTTCAGGATCTTCATGATCCGCCCCTTGTCGATGCCGCCGAGGAAGAACGCGTCGTTCACGGTCACGCCCCAGCCCTTGAGGCTCTGCACCGCGCGCTCGTGCGCGGGCGCGTTGCGTGCCGTGACGATGGAGACGTGCAGACGGGTCCGGTAGTCGGGGTTCTTCCGGCGTTCCAGCTCCTCGCACTGCTGGATCCGGTTCACGTTCGCCAGGAAGTCCCGCAGCGGCCCGGCGTCGTGCGGAACCCCGGCGTGGGTGACCTCGTGGGCGCGGAACTTCTCGATGCCGCCCTCCTGGAACACCTGCTCCGACGCGTCCGTGGCCAGGACCCCGTCGAAGTCGAAGGAGATCCGCAGGTCGTGGTCGTCCACGTCGTCCTCGTACGGAGCGCCCAGGACATGTCCGGCGGGCAGCCCGGCGGCGACCGCGTCCCGGACGTCCTGTTCGTTCGCCGACAGGAACAGGGACATGTTGAGGGCGGGCATGAACCGGTGGGGCGAGCGGCCCTGCGTGAAGATGGCCCGGCTGATGGGCAGACCGTGGCCCTCTATGGAGCGCATGACCCGCAGTCCGGTGTCGGGATCGTTGCGGGACAGGACGATGACCTCGACCAACGGGTCGTTCACCTCGCCCAGGTCGTTCAGCGACAGCAGACGCCGGATGAAGGGGAACGCGGTCCCCGGGCGGAGCCGGTCGCCGACGTGCTGCTCCTGGTAGGCGCGGTAGCCCTCCTCGCCCTGTTCCTGGAAGACGGCGTCCGACTCGGTCAGGTCGAAGAGAGCGCTGGACGCGATCCCGATGACCAGCCGGTCGGCCAGTTCGTAGTGCACGGCACCCCCTTCGGTCGGCACTGTGCCGACGCGCCCCAACTATCGCACCGTCGCACGGCCGTTCGCGCACGGACCGCCTTCCTCTTTACTGGCCGGTAGACATCTATGCGACGCAGGTCACACTCCTCTACCGTCGGGGCACTGCCCCGGCCCCTCCACATCGGTGAGCCGCCGACCGGGCCCGGGCAACCCGTCTCCCGCCCCAGGAGGTTCCATGCCACCCCCCACCACCCGCCGCTCCCGGCGCAGGCTCCCCGTCGCGGTGCTCGCCGCCGCCCTCGGGGCGGTCACCCTCGGCGCCCCCTCCCCCGCCACCGCTTCGGGCGCCGCCGACCACGGGGGCTATCTCGTCGGGCGCGGCATCGCCGATGTCACGGGCGAGGCCGCCGAGACCGGGATGATGGGCTACTCCAGCTTCGACCAGAAGACCTCGGGCATCCATCAGCGGCAGAGGTCGCGCGCCTTCGTCGTCGTCGACCGGTCGAGCGGCAAGCGTGTGGTGTACGTCAACGCCGACCTCGCGATGATCTTCCAGTCCGTCCAGCAGGGGGTCATCGCCCGGCTGAAGGAGCGTTACGGAAGCCTGTACGACGAGGAGAACGTGCTGCTGTCGGCCACGCACACCCACTCGGGGCCCGGCGGGCACTCCCACCACGTCGCCTACAACCTCTCCGTCCTCGGCTTCCAGAAGGAGACCTACCGGGCGATCGTCGACGGCATCACGGACTCCGTCGCGAAGGCCCACGAGGACCTGAAGCCCGGCACGATGAGTCTGGGCACGGGGACGCTCACCAACGCCAGCGTCAACCGCTCCCGGGAGGCGTTCGACCGCAACCCGGCGGCCGACCGGGCGGCCTTCCCCGACGCGATCGACCCGGCGATGACCGTGCTGCGCTTCAAGCAGGGTGACAAGGACGCGGGCGCGATCAGCTGGTTCGCCACCCACAACACCTCGATCACCAACAAGAACACGCTCATCAGCCCGGACAACAAGGGGTACGCCGCCTACGCCTGGGAGCACGACCACGAGGGCGTGCGCTATCTCGACGACACCCCGGGGTTCGTCGCGGCCTTCCCGAACACCAACGCCGGCGACATGTCGCCGAACCTCAACCTGAAGCCCGGATCCGGGCCCACCGAGGACGAGTTCGAGAACACGCGCATCATCGGTGAGCGGCAGCTCGACAAGGCCCGCGAGATCTACGACAGGGCCCGGCCGGTGGCCGGAGGCGTGGACTCCAAGCTCGCCTACGTCGACATGGAGAACGTGACCGTACGCCCGGAGTACACCCCGGACGGCAAGGAGCAACGCACCTGCCCGGCCGTCGTGGGCGCGTCCACGCTGGCCGGCAGCGTCGAGGACGGCCCGGCGATCCCGGGCTTCGAGGAGGGCACCCGCACCCCGGTCGCGGGCATCATCGACGCGCTGCGCATCGACACCCCGTCCTGGCTGCAGACCTGCCAGTACCCGAAGGCGAGCCTGATCCCGACCGGTCTGCTGAGCAACGTCCACCCGGTCACCCCGAAGATCCTCCCGCTGCAGATCATGAAGATCGGCGAGCTGCATCTGGTGGCCGCCCCGGGCGAGTTCACGATCACCTCCGGTCTGCGCGTGCGCCGCACGGTGGCCGAGCGGCTGGGTGTCCCGCTGGACCGCGTCCTGCTCCAGGGGTACGCCAACGCCTACAGCCAGTACGTCACGACGCCGGAGGAGTACGACACCCAGAACTACGAGGGCGGCTCCACGCTGTACGGCCGCTACACCCTGCCCGCCTACCAACAGGAGTACGACCGGATCGCCACGTCCCTGCGCGAGGGCACCGACCCGGAGCGGGGCACGGCGCCGCCGGACGAGTCGGCGCGGCAGTTCACCTTCCAGACGGGGGTCGTGTACGACAACCCGCCCTCGGGCCAGGCGTTCGGCGGGGTCCTGAAGGCCCCGGAGGCCTCGTACGCGCGCGGCTCCACCGCGACCGTCGAGTTCGCGACCGGCCACCCGAAGAACAACGTCCGCCGGGGCTCCACCTTCCTGGAGGTGCAGCGGCTGGAGAACGGCTCCTGGCAGCGGGTGCTGGACGACGGTGACTGGGAGACCACCTACCGCTGGACCCGCCTCAACGGGCTGACCGGCACCTCGAAGGCCACGATCACCTGGGACATCGCGGCGGACACCGCGCCCGGCAGCTACCGGATCGTGCACCACGGGGACGCGAAGAACCTGCTGGGCAGGATCACGCCGTTCACCGGGACGACCGGGACCTTCACCGTGCGGTAGCGGTTCAGGTCGTGCGCGGGGTGGGCTGGAACCAGGCGGGGCCCTCGGTGAGGGCCTGCTTGATGCGGAACAGGGCGAACTCGCCGAGCGGCGGGAGCCCGTCCAGCGGGAACCAGCCCACCTCCAGCGACTCGTCGTCATTGACGCGCGCCTCGCCGCCGGTCGCCCGGCAGCGGAAGGTGATGTCGAGATACTGGCAGCGGTCGCCGTTGGCGTACTGCACGGGCTCCAGCGCCTGCGTGAGCACCACCCGCTCGGCGACGCAGTGCACGCCGGTCTCCTCCAGCACCTCGCGCTCCGCCGTCGCCGCGGGCTCCTCGCCCGGCTCGGAGATCCCGCCGATGACCGACCACTTCCCGGTGTCCGCGCGCCGCCCGAGCAGCACCCGGCCCTCGTCGTCGAGGACGATGGCCGTCACCCCGGGCAGCAGGAGCAGCTGATGCCCGGCGGTGGCGCGGATCTCACGGATGAAGTCGGGAGTAGCCATGGATCCGAGCCTACGTGGCCGGACCGGGTACTCCTACGCGGTGCCCCCGCTCCTGCGTGCCCGGAGCGCCGAGACGCCCACCCAGCCGAGGCCCGCCAGGGCCAGCAGCGCGATGACGCCCTCGGGCAGCGGGCCCATCCGGGTGGCGGGGGTGAGCGAGGAGCGCAGCGGCACCTCGGCGACGAGGGCGTCGGGGGTGAACATCCCGGTCTTCTCGACGATCGTGCCGTCCGGGCGGATCACCGCGCTGACCCCGCTGGTGACGGGGACGACGACGGCCCGGCCGTGCTCGACGGCCCGCACCTGGGACATGGCCAGCTGCTGGTAGGTCATCTCGCTGCGGCCGAAGGTCGCGTTGTTGCTGGGCACGGCGATCATCCGGCCGCCGTGGGTCACGGTGTCGCGTACGGCGTCGTCGAAGGCGGCCTCGTAACAGGTCACGAGCCCCACCTTCGTGCCCGCGAGGTCGAAGACGCCGACCTCGCTGCCGGGGACGAACTCGCGCTGCACCCGGTCGACGTCCTCGCTGAAGAAGCGGGCGACCGTGCGCATCGGCATGTACTCGCCGAACGGCTGGATGTGCCGCTTGTCGTAGGTGTCGACGGGGCCCCGGTCCGGGTCCCACTCGATCAGGGTGTTGCGCAGGCTGTCGGAGCCCTTCTCGACGACCGAGCCGACGACCGTGGGGGCGCCGATCGCCTTGACGGCGTCGTCGATGACCTGGCGGGCGTCCGCGTTGAGGTAGGGGTCGAGGTCGGAGGAGTTCTCCGGCCACAGCACGAAGTCGGGCTGCTTCGCCTTGCCCGCCTTCACCTCGTCGGCGAGCTGGGTGGTGCGCTTGGCGTGGTTGTCGAGGACGGCGCGGCGCTGGGCGTTGAAGTCGAGGCCGAGGCGCGGCACGTTGCCCTGGATCGCGGCGACGGTGGCCGTGCCGTTCTCGGCCGAGTCGTCGACCAGGGGCAGGGCCGCGAGGGCGCCGGCGATCGGTACGAGGACGCTCGCGGCGGCCCCGGCGACGGCCGCGCGGGGGAGCGTGCCGGTGGACCGGTACGCCAGGGCCTGGCGCACCGCCTCGTAGAGCCCGAAGCCGCACAGCACGACGGCGAAGGAGAGCAGCGGGGTCCCGCCGAACGCGGCGAGCGGCAGGAAGGCGCTCTCGGACTGGCCGAAGGCGATCTTGCCCCAGGGGAAGCCGCCGAACGGGATCCGGGCGCGGACCGCCTCGTCCAGGACCCAGACCGCGGCCGCCCACACGGGCCAGTACGCGAGGCGGGTCACCGCGGCGATGCCCAGGCACCCCACGGCGATGAAGAGCCCCTCCGCGGCGGCCAGGGCCAGCCACGGCACCGGGCCGACGTCCTCGCCGGTCCAGTGCAGCAGCGGCAGCATGAAGCCGAGGCCCGACAGGAGGCCCAGCCCGAAGGCGGCCCGGAGCCGGCGGCCGTGCAGCACCCAGCCGAGCAGCGCGAACCCGGGCAGCACGAGCCACCACACGGTCCGGGGCGGGAAGCTCGCGTAGAGCAGGAGTCCGGACAGCACGGCGGCGGCCGGGCGGAGGAGCCGCGGCAGCAGTCGGGCGGCCCGGGGTGCTGCGGCGGGCGGCGGGTCGTCGACGGGGGTCATGGTGGCGCTCACCCGGCGGAGTCTACGGTGGGCGGCTGTGAGCGGCGGCGTTGACCTGCGCGGGACCGGGACACGGGTGGCGGCTCCTGGGCGGCTCCGCACGGCTCGGTGGCGGCGCGGGGCGGGGCGGTGCCGGGCTTCCGGGCGGCGCGGGGCGAGGCGGTCGGCGGGCGGAGTGGGGTGACGCGGTCAGTCGCCGGACCGGCCGCCGGGCCGGTTGCCGGTGGCCGGCAGGTGGAGGCGTTGCCGGATGAACCGTACGGCCGTCTCCGCGTCGTCGACCGTGACGGTGAAGACCCGGCCGTCGCCGAGGCGCAGCGCCATGCCCTCGCCCTTGCGGACCACGACGGCGGTGCCCTGCTCGGGGCGCCAGCGGTAGCCCCAGCCGCCCCACTGGCGCGGGTTGATCCGGGGGACGAAGTCCGCGCCCGTCACATGGCTGAGCAGGATCCGGCGGCGCGGCAGACCGGCGTGGCCGCAGCGCACCTCCAGGCTGTCCCCGTCGACCTTGACGGACACATGGACGAAGGCGAGCGTTCCGAACAGGATCAGGAGTCCGGCGGCGAGGCAGCCGATCACCGACATGAGCAGCGGGGCGATGCCCGAGGTCCAGGCTCCGTCGACGGCGAGCTCGATGCCGAGCGCCACACAGCCCGCGCCCGCCAGGGCCAGCAGCCACTGCATGCGATTGGTGGCGCGGCCGTTCCACTCCGTGGGCGGCGCCTGGCTCGACCCGTGCCTCGCACTCTCGGGGTGGTCCGTCATATGCAGCAGCGTAGCCGCGTTCCGGGTTTCGGGCCGGGGACTCGGAGGGCCGATCGGGCGAGAAGTACGCTCAGCGGACGGGGGCCGCGGCCGCCAGGATCCGGCCCTCGGCGTAGGTCAGGGCGGTTTCCGGGAGGGCGGCGGGGCGGCCGCCCCGGAGCACGGTGAGTGTGCCGGAGGGTTCGGCCGTCGGGGCGGGATCCGCGCCGATCCGGCGCAGCGCCTGGGCGGCGACCGCCCCGGCCGAACCGTGCAGGGCGAGCGGCGGGCGGCCGGGCCGCTGCACGGCGTCGCGGATCCGGGTGGCGACCAGCTCGTAGTGGGTGCAGCCGAGGACGACGGCCCGGACGTCGGGCGGGGTGAGGGCGGCGGCCGCCGCGACGGCCCGGTCGATCGCGGCCTCGTCGCCGTGCTCCACGGCGTCGGCGAGCCCGGGGCACGGGACCTCGGTGACCTCGGCGGAGCCGCCGAAGTCGCCGATCAGTCCGCGCTGGTAGGGGCTGCCGGTGGTGGCCGGGGTGGCCCAGATGGCGACGGATCCGCCACCGGCGGCGGCGGGCTTGATCGCGGGGACCGTGCCGATGACCGGCAGGGCGGGCTCCAGCTCGGCGCGGATCGTGGGCAGGGCATGGACCGAGGCGGTGTTGCAGGCGATGATCAGCGCGTCGGGCCGGTGGGCCGCCGCGGCGCGGGCCACGGCCAGTGCGCGGGCGGTCACGTCCTCGGGCGTGCGGGGCCCCCAGGGCATCGAACCGGGGTCGCTGGAGAGGACGAGTTCGGCGTCGGGCCGCAGGCGGCGCACGGCGGCCGCTGCCGCCAGCAGGCCGATTCCGGAGTCCATGAGCGCGATCTTCACCCGGTCACCCTAGCCGACAGCCCTTGCGGACCGGGCTCAGTGGGGCAGACTTCGGCGGATGAGCGCCGTTGCCTGGATCGCCGTGGGTTCGCTGATCGCGTGGGTGTGGCTGCTGCTGGGCCAGGGCTTCTTCTGGCGGACGGACCAGCGGCTCCCCCGGCGCACCGACCCGGCCCGCTGGCCGTCGGTGGCGGTGGTGGTGCCGGCCCGCGACGAGGCGGAGATGCTGCCGGTGAGCCTGCCGTCGCTGCTGGTCCAGGACTATCCGGGGGACGCGCGGATCATCCTCGTCGACGACTGCAGCAGTGACGGCACCGGGCAGCTGGCCCGGGATCTGGCCGCGCGGTACGGCGGGCTGTCGCTGACCGTGGTGTCGCCCGGGGAGCCGGAGCAGGGCTGGACGGGCAAGCTGTGGGCCCTGCGGCACGGGATCGCGGTGGCCCGGCGGGAGAAGCCGGACTTCCTGCTGCTGACCGACGCGGACATCGCGCACGAGCCGGACAGCCTGCGCGAACTGGTCGCCGCGGCCGGTCCCGGCGGTTCCGACGGCTTCGATCTGGTGTCGCAGATGGCGCGGCTGCGGGTGGAGAGCGTCTGGGAGCGTCTGGTGGTGCCCGCGTTCGTCTACTTCTTCGGGCAGCTCTACCCGTTCCGCCGGGTGAACCGGCCCGGGTCGCGGACGGCGGCCGCGGCCGGGGGCTGTGTGCTGCTGCGCACCGAGGCCGCCGAGCGGGCGCGGATCCCGGAGTCGATCCGGCAGGCGGTGATCGACGACGTGTCGCTGGCGCGGGAGGTGCGGCGCGGCGGCGGCCGGATCTGGCTGGGGCTCGCGGAGCGGGTGGACAGTGTGCGGCCGTATCCCCGGCTGGCGGATCTGTGGCGGATGGTCGCGCGGAGTGCGTACGCCCAGCTGCGGCACAGCCCGCTGCTGCTGGCGGGGACGGTGCCGGGGCTGCTGCTCGTGTACGTGGCGCCGCCCGCGACGCTGGTGGCGGGGGTGCTGACGGGCGACGGGGTGGCGGCCTGGGCGGGCGGTGCGGCGTGGGCGGTGATGACGGCGACGTATCTGCCGATGCTGGCCTACTACCGCCAGTCGCCGTGGCTGGGCCCGCTGCTGCCGCTGACGGCGGTGCTGTATCTGCTGATGACGGTGGACTCGGCGGTGCAGCACTACCGGGGGCGGGGCGCGGCCTGGAAGGGCCGTACGTACGCACGCCCGGAGGCCGCGCCCGACCGGTGACGCCGCGCCCGGGCCGGCGGGCGGCCGGCAGGGGCGCGGCGAGGGCGGGTCACTTGCGGCCGGGCGTCCAGTTCATGCCCCAGCCGTAGGCGGCGTCGATGGTGCGCTGGGGGCTGACGCCCCGGTCCGGGACGAGGTAGCGGGCCTCGCGCTGGACGGTGAGGTCGCCGCCGTTGTTGGTGATCAGGGCCAGGGCGCAGACGGTGGAGGGCACGGTGCACTCGTCGAGGGAGAAGTCGATGGGTGCGCCGTTCTGCGGCTGGAGGGTGACGGTGGCGTGGAGGTCGGCGAAGCTCCGGGCGCCTTCGTAGATGGTGACGAAGATCAGGACGCGCCGCAGCAGGTCCTTGTGGTCGAGGTTGATGGTCATGTTCTCGCCGGTGGAGACCGCGCCGGTGCGGTCGTCGCCGTCGAGGTGGATGAAGGGCGGCTGGCGCAGTGAGCCGAAGGCGTTGCCGAGGGCCTGCACCACTCCCTTGCGGCCGTCGGCGAGCTCGTACAGGGCGCAGAGGTCGAGGTCGAGATCGGCGTGCATGGCGACGGCCCGGCCGAGCTTCGCTCCCCAGCCCTTGAACTGCTTGCGGACCTCCCAGTTGAGGTTGACGCGCAGCGCGCCGGAGGTGCCGCCCTGCTTGGCGAGCGAGACGGAGGGCGCGCTCTTGGTCAGCGTCACCTTGGTCAGGCGTACGGGGGCCGGGGCGGGCGGGGCCGGCGGCATGGGCGCGGGAGGCGCCGGCGGCGCGGGGGCGACCGGGGCGGGGGCCGTCGGAGCGGGGGCCGGAGCGGGGGGCCATGAGTGCGCAGGGGCCGCCGGGGGCGCCGGGGGCTGCGGTGCGGGCGGGGTGGGTGCGGCGGTCGGGGCGGGGGCGGCCTGCTGCGGTTCGTCCACGGAGATGCCGAAGTCCGTCGCCAGGCCTTCGAGGCCGGTGCTGTAGCCCTGCCCGACCGCGCGGAACTTCCAGGCACCCTGGCGCAGATACAGCTCACCGAGGATGAAGGCGGTCTCGACCGTGGCGTCCGTGCTGTCGAAGCGGGCCAGCTCGGCGCCGTTCGCCGCGTCCGTGACCCGTACGGAGAGTCCGCTCACCCGGCCGAAGGTCCCGCCGTCCGCCGAGGCCGCGACGACGATGCGCTCGATCCCGGGCTCGACCTTGCCGAAGTCGACGAGGAGGGTGTCGGTGACGCGGTCGGCCGCGGTCTGCTTGCCCTCGTGCCGGACCGCGCCGGACGCGTGGGCCGGCTGGTTGTAGAAGACGAAGTCCGCGTCGCTGCGGACCTTGCCCGCCACCAGCAGGAGCCCGGAGGCGTCGACGTCCGGCGTGCCGGGTGCGGTGTGCCACCCCACCGCGACGCGCACGGTGCCGGCCGGCACCGGAACGTTGGTTCCTTTTTGCATGGTCATGGTCGCCCCCATCACGAGTCCGGCTGCCCGCAGGCCTTCCCCACAACTTAATCCCCCGCCTCCCGCGCGAAGCGCCGCGCCCACCCCGGGATCCGCCGCGGATCTTGCCGCGCCGACTCGGCTTCCGCGGCGACATCGCGTGATGATCCGTCACTTCCCTTTCCAGGAAACGGAGTGCGATGGCCGGAGGACAGACCGCACGGGACCGCGTTGCACACCGAGGCGATACGGCATTTCACGGAGAGACGAGGGCTGCCGGGAATTCGGGCCGCCGGACGATGATCGAAAGAACTCCCCTTCGGCGAGGTCACGGACGCCCGTCCGCTCGGGCCCCGCCCGGGCGGTGGGGGCCGGGGCGACCGGCGGAAAGACCTCTGCCGTTAACGAAGGCTTTAACGTTGTTTTGGCGAGCCGGGCGCACAGAACCAACGTAAAACGGATAACCCAAAGATTGGGGCTCCCCATCCAGCTCATCGTGGGCTTAACTTAGGTGGCATGACGTCCCCCCGCTCCACCTTCGGCGGCGGCTACTACGCCGCGTCGTTCCCCGACACTCCGATCTACGACTCCTTGGTCGCGGAGCGGGGAACCCCGCAGATCGCTCCCATCCGTGTGCCGGCCGCCTATGACACCGGCAACAGCTACCTGCCCGCGCTGCCGTCCGCGCTGCCGGCACTGCCCGCGGCCCCGTCGCAGCAGTCCGGCTCCTACGGCTACCCGCAGCAGCAGCCGATGCCGCAGTACCAGCAGGCTCCGATGCAGCAGGCGCCGATGCAGTCGGCCCAACTGCAGCACGCGCCCGCGCCGTACATCCCGCAGCAGCCCTCGGCGGTCCGCGGCTACCCGCAGCAGCCCCAGCCGCAGCGGCCCGCGCCCGCCACCGGGTACGAGGCGATGCGCCCGGCCTCGCCGCGGCCCGCGCCGGCGCAGTCGCCGTACGAGGACCCGTACAACCGGCCGTACCAGAGCCGGGGGTACTGACCCGCGACTCCGGCAGGGCGAGGTGCGCCGGGGGACGCACCGGGGCGATCCGCCCACATCCAGGGGACTCGGGTGTGCGGTCGGCGCCCCGGAAAACCACGCCTACGGAGTCCGGAAGGTGCTGGCAGGATGGGCGCATGAGCTTTCCCGTGCTCCGGTCCGCCCACCTCTATCCGGTCAAGTCGCTCGCCTCGCGCGCCCGCGACACGGTCGCCGTCGAGCCATGGGGACTCGACGGCGACCGCCGCTGGATGCTGGTCGACAAGGCGTCCAGGGCCGTCACGCAGCGTCAGCAGCCGTCCATGGCGCGGATCTCGGCCGAGGTGCTGCCGGGCGGCGGCGTGGCCCTGTCCGCACCGGGCCACCCGCCCTTGCGGGTGGCGGTGCCGGAGCCGGGCCGGACGCTCACCGTGGAGTTGCACCGGGACACGCTGGAGGTGGCGGAGGCGCCGGGTGACGCGCACGACTGGCTGAGCACGGTCCTCGGCACGGAGGTCCGGCTCGTGCATCTCGACGATCCCGCGCACCGCAGGCCCGTCGATCCGCTCTTCGGCCGGCCCGGCGACATGGTCTCCTTCGCCGACGGCTACCCGCTGCTGCTGACCGCCACGGCCTCGCTCGACGCCCTCAACGCCCTGGTCGCCGAGGGCAACCGGCCCGAGGAGGGTCCGCTGCCGATGGACCGCTTCCGGCCCAATGTGGTGATCGACGGGACCGAGGCCTGGGCGGAGGACGGCTGGCGGCGGATCGCGATCGGCGAGGTCGTCTTCACGGTGGCCAAGCCCTGCGGCCGCTGTGTGATCACGACGACCGACCAGCGCACCGCCGAGCGGGGCAGGGAGCCGCTGCTCACGCTGGCCCGCCACCGCCGGTTCGGCAAGCAGCTGGTCTTCGGCCAGAACCTGATCCCCGAGGGGACGGGAGTGATCAGGGTCGGGGATCCCGTCCGGATCCTCGATCGATAACATCGCCGTCCGAGGCGCGCGAAGGGGGAGGGGGCGCGGGCGTGTGGGTGCTGTGGGCACTGCTGCGCGGGCGGGCCAGTCCGCTGCGCCGTGCCACCGACCGCCGCGAGGCCCGGGTGGCGCTCGGCGCGCTGCTGCTCCTCCTGGTCGCCGCCCCGGCCGCGGGCTGGGCGGGCGGAGCGTTCGCCGACGCCTCACTCCAGCGTTCGGTGCGCGCCCAGCACGCGGAGCGCCACCCCGTCGACGCGGTCGTGGTGGGCCGGCTCCCGGAGCCGGAGCGGTACGCCGGTGATCCGGAGGGCGGCTCCGAACGGGCCGCGCACACCTGGGTGGTGGCCTCGTGGCAGGCCCCGGACGGCAGTCCGCGCACCGGCGAGGTGGCCGCCTCGGCACGGCCCGGGCCTCCGGGGTCCTCGGTGCGGATCTGGACGGACGCGACCGGTTTCCCGGTTCCGCCGCCGATGGACGGGCGCACCGCCCGGACCCACGCGGTGCTGGCCGGCGTCGGTACGTTCCTGCTCGCCGCCGGATGCGTCGAGGCGGGCCGCCGGCTGACCGTAGGACGCATGGTGCGGCGGCGGTACGCGCGGCTGGACCGGGAGTGGGCCGCGGCCGGTCCGGACTGGGGCAGGGCGGGAACGAGCGGCTGAACGCGGCCCCTCCCCCGACCGGGGACGAGCGGAGACGACGGGACCCGACCGGAGATGACCGGAGCCGGCCTCCGGCGACATCGCTCCGCGGGGCCGACTCGTCAACTCCCGCCCCTCACGCGCGCTACGGTGGTCCGACCCCGTCCGCCTCCCCGGCGACGGACGGACCCGAGGCAGCGCACAGCACGAGGTGGGGGCAGAGCAACTCCATGGCACAGGGCACGGTCCAGGTGACGCACACCGGAACATCGCGATGGCGCCGCCGCACGGGCGAGTACGCCTCACTCTCCGCGGCCCTGGAGGCGGCAGCCGACGGTGACGTCCTCACCGTCGCGCCCGGGACCTACCGGGAGAACCTCGTCGTCCACCGCGCGGTGACGCTGCGCGGCCCCGAGGGCTCGGTCGGTTCCGTGCGGATCGCGCCGGTCGACGGCGTACCGCTGACCGTGCGCGCCTCCGCGGTGGTCCAGGGGCTGCACATCGAGGGCCAGGACTCGACGGCCCCGGCGCTGCTGGTCGAGGACGGCACGGCGGAGCTGACGGACCTGCGGATCGTGACGCGGTCCGCCGCGGGCATCGAGGCGCGCGGCGCGGCCCGGCCCACCGTGCGCCGCTGCACGGTCGACAATCCGGCCGGCGTCGGCATCGCCGTGCTGGACGGTGCGGGCGGTGTGTTCGAGGAGTGCGAGATCGTCTCGGCCGGCCAGTCCGGGATCTCGGTCCGCGACGGGGGCCGTCCGCGCCTGGACCGCTGCCGGATCCACCACGCGTCCGGCGCGGGCATCGGCGTCACCGGCGAGGGCAGCGGCCTGGAGGCGTTCGGCTGCGAGGTGTACGAGATCAAGGGCAGCGGCATCCAGGTCACCGCCCGCGCCTCGGCCCATCTCACCGACTGCACCGTGCACCGCACCTCGGCGGACGGGGTCACGCTGGACACCGACGCGGTGCTGACGCTCGCCGACTGCGACATCCACGACATTCCGGAGAACGCCGTTGATCTGCGGTCGCGTTCGGTGCTCACGCTGACCCGCTCCACGGTCCGCCGCTTCGGCCGCAACGGGCTCTCGGTCTGGGATCCGGGGACCCGGGTCGACGCCAACCAGTGCGAGATCCACGACAGCACCGGCGACTATCCGGCGGTCTGGGTCAGCGACGGCGCGACGGTGATACTGGACGCCTGCCGGGTGCACGACGTGCCCGACGCGCTGTTCGTCCTCGACCGGGGTTCGCGCGCCGATGTGGTGGACAGCGACCTCTCCCAGATCCGTAACACCGCCGTCTCCGTGAGCGACGGGGCCACCGCCCAGCTGGACGACTGCCGGATCCGGGAGGCGTCCACGGGCGCCTGGTTCCGCGACCACGGCAGCGGCGGCACGCTGAACAACTGCACCATCGACACGGCGCAGACCGGTGTCATCGTCACCAAGGGTGCGGATCCCACGATCGAGCGCTGCACGGTCACCTCGCCCGCCGAGGCCGGGTTCTACGTCTCGGCCGAGGGCCGCGGCACCTTCGACAGCTGCCGGGTGACGGGCAGCGAGGGCTACGGCTTCCATGTCATGGACGGCTGCCGCACCACGCTCACCCGCTGCCGTACGGAGCGGTGCGCGCGGGGCGGTTACGAGTTCCCCGAGGGCGACAGCGGTGGCGGGACCGGGCCGGTGGCCGAGGACTGCACGAGCGACGAGAGCGGTCTGCGGACGGCTCCGGCCCCGCCGCCCGTGCTGACGGCGACCCAGTCGACGCCCGGTCTGCTGGGGACACTGCCCGGACAGCGCGCCGTCGAGCCCGCCGCGGAACCGGTCGCCCCGGCGGAGCCCGCCCGGGACTCCTCGGCGGTCCTCGGCGAACTGGACGCGCTGGTGGGCCTGGAGAGCGTCAAGCGCGAGGTGCGGGCGCTCACCGACATGATCGAGGTGGGCCGCCGCCGGCAGCAGGCCGGGCTCAAGGCCGCGTCCGTCCGCCGCCATCTCGTCTTCACCGGCTCCCCCGGTACGGGCAAGACCACGGTCGCCCGGCTCTACGGGGAGATCCTGGCCTCGCTCGGGGTGCTGGAGCGCGGTCATCTGGTCGAGGTGTCCCGGGTCGACCTGGTCGGCGAGCACATCGGCTCGACGGCGATCCGGACCCAGGAGGCGTTCGACCGGGCGCGCGGCGGGGTGCTGTTCGTCGACGAGGCGTACGCCCTCTCCCCCGAGGATTCCGGCCGGGACTTCGGGCGGGAGGCCATCGACACCCTGGTGAAGCTGATGGAGGACCACCGGGACGCGGTGGTGGTGATCGTCGCGGGCTACACCCATGAGATGGAGCGGTTCCTCACCGTCAACCCCGGGGTGGCCTCGCGGTTCTCCCGGACCATCACCTTCAGCGACTACCTTCCCGAGGAGCTGCTGCGGATCGTCGAGCAGCAGGCCGACGAGCACGAGTACAGCCTGGCGGAGGGCACCGGGGAGGCGCTGCTGAAGTACTTCACCGAGCTCCCCAAGGGCCCCGCCTTCGGTAACGGCCGCACCGCCCGGCAGACCTTCGAGTCGATGGTGGAGCGGCACGCGGGCCGGGTCGCCCAGCTCGCCGAGACGAGCACGGACGACCTGACGCTGCTCTATCCGGAGGACCTCCCCGAGCTGCCCTTCTGAAGCCCCTCCCCCGGCCGGAACGGCTCGCTCCCGGTCTGCCGGGGCACCAGCGGGCCCAGTTCGTCGAGGAGGGCGGCCCGCTCCTCGGCGAAGACCGGGTCGGCCTGGTAGTCGGAGTGGCCGAGGATCGGCTCGGGCAGCGGGAGCTTCGTGGTCCGCCCGTAGGCCAGCGGGTCCTTGAGCGGGCCCCGGTCGACGCCCGGGTCGGGGTCGGCGCAGATCCGGACGGGGCCGCCGATCGGGTCGGTGGCCCGCCACAGATTGCGCCAGCAGTGCACCGAGCGGTGCAGCCCGAGCAGCGGCTCGGGGCCGAAGTAGGCCGGGAACCACCGCCCGTACAGCCGCTCCAGGGGCGAGCCGTAGGTGAGCAGCGCGACCCGGCGGCGGGTCGCGTCGGGCAGCTGCCAGACGGCGGACGCGGCGAGCACACTGCCCTGCGAGTGGCCCGAGATGACCAGCCGGCCGCGGGGCGTGGTGGTCGTCCAGGCGGACATCCGGGAGGCGAGGTCGGGGACGGCGCGCTCGGCGTAGCACGGCGGCGCGAAGGGGTGGGCGGCGCGCGGCCAGAAGGTGCCCACGTCCCAGAGGATGCCGATGGTGCGGCGGGCCGACGCGTCCTTGTAGGCGCGGCGGCCACCGGCGACGAACAGTATGAAGCCGAAGCCGATCAGCCAGGAGCCGGTCGACTGCGCGGCCTCGGCCAACGATTCGAGGAGCGGCCCGCTCCCGTCGGCGGCCCGGCCCGGCACCTGGTCGCTGCGCCAGGAGCCGGCGATCGCGCCCGCCCCGAGCAGCAGGGTGGCGGCGGAGACCACGCCGACGATCCAGGGCGCGGAGTCGGTGAGGGCGGCGGTCGCGCGGATCCGGGCGATGCGGCGGGTACGGCCCTCGTCGGGAGCTTCGGGGGCGTACTCCGCCTCGATGACCGGGCCCAGCCGGCGGGCGGTGCGCGCGGTGCGGACGACCAGCACCAGGACGGGGACGAGCAGGAGCAGCAGGAGCACCGGGATGACGGAGGCCTGCCAGCTGAGCAGGACCGGTGGTCCGGCGATGTCGGTGCCGTGGCCCATGCCCGGGGTCCCGGACCCGTCGAGCCAGTCGGCGACGCGCTGGGCGACGCCGCCGGTCATCACGCCGCCGAGGGCGCAGGCGAGCATCGCGACCGCGGGGCCGCCGAGCCCGTACAGGATGGTGCGGGGTTCGGGGGTGCGCCGGTAGAGGCCCCGGGCGACCACGGCGAGGACCACGACGAGGACGCCCTGGCCGAGGGCGAGGAGCCGGAAGGTGGCCTCGCCGGGCAGGCTGCCGGAGGACTGCCAGTCCGGGCGCGACCAGGACGCGAACAGGACGGAGAGCACGAGCAGGGCGAGCGCGGAGCCGGGCAGACAGGTGATGAGGGCGGCGTCCAGCCGGGTGTCGCGGGTGCGTTCGCTGCGGCCCCGTCGGCAGACGACCCAGACGACGACGAGCGCGCACAGGGCGATGCCGCCCTCGACGGCCGCGCCGAGGAACTGCGGCACCGGTCCTCCGGCGCTCCGGTCGTGGCGTGCGGCGGCTCCGGCGACGGCCGCGGCGACGGTCAGGAACCCGGCCGCGGTGTGGGCGGCGCGGAGCCGCGCGACGAGCCGGCGGCCGTACCAGAAGCCGGGCCTGCCGAGCGCGGGGCGGACCGGGGCGGGCGGCCGCGGAGCTCCGTCCGCGTCCGGGTCGGGGGCGCCGGGGCCGTGGGCCTCCTGCGATCCGTCGGGGTCGTACGCGTCGATTTCCCCGCCGTCCAGGGGGCGTTGGGCCTCGTACGCGCTCCAGGTCCGGTTGGAGAGATACCACAGGAGCCCCACCAGGGCCGCGGGCACCAGGGCCGCCAGAGCGAGGCGGCGGCCGGGCTGGGACCACCAGCCGCCCTGATGGGCCGACAGGAAGCCGAGCCAGGAACGGCGTTCGGCGCAGGCCTCGGCGCCCGCGCACTGCCAGGCCAGCAGGTCGAGGGCGACTTCGCAGGCGGCCGCCGTGAGCAGCACCGTGAGGCTGAGCGCGACGAGCCGCACCAGGACGCCGTACAGCCGGACCGCGCGGGTGCGGCCGGTGGCGGTGGGGCGCATCCAGTGGGCGAGGTTGACCACCATGAACGGCAGGAGCAGCAGCCACAGGGCGCGGGAGCCGTTGCCGGAGGTGAGGCCGGACCAGCAGTACGCCTCGGCGACGGGCTCGTCCCGGTAGCGCTCGGGGTGCTTCTCGCCGTGGGCGTCCTCGGTGCGCCGGTAGACGGCGGCGGTCGCGTCGCCGGTGACCCGGACGGTACGGGGGTCGCCCAGCATCTCCTGCGGGGTGGCGCCGCCGACGCCGTGGACGAGCAGTTCCAGCGCGGTCCCGGTGTGCTGCGGTGACGGGGCGGCGGGTGGCGGCGGGGGCGGGGCGGCAGGAGCCAAGGCGGGACTCTCTCTCGGGCGTGCCGGCCTCGTGGCCGGCGACGACGTGCGCGGGAACGGGTGGGGCGGGGCCGGGACGCCGTGCGCTCCGGGCGTGGTGACCCGCCGGACGGTCCCCAGGATTCCGGGCAGGGGGCGGGTGCGTGAGCGGTCTCACGGAATCTCCCCAGGTGATACGCCGGACATGCCTGCGTGGCAGGATGAGCGTGTCCCGCGGGCCGCTGCGGACCGTACGGCAGAGGGAAGGACCGGACCCGGCGTTGAGCGAGAATCAGAACCTGCTCGCGGAGCAGCGCCGTGCGCTGATCCTCGACGAGGTACGCAGGCGTGGCGGGGTCCGGGTCAACGAGCTGACCCGCAAGCTGAACGTCTCCGACATGACGATCCGCCGGGATCTGGACGCGCTGGCCCGCCAGGGCGTCATCGAGAAGGTCCACGGCGGTGCGGTCCCGGTCGTCGAGGCGAGTACGCACGAGCCCGGGTTCGAGGCGAAGTCGGCGCTGGAGCTGAGCGCCAAGGAGGACATCGCACGGACGGCGGCGGCGTTGGCGGTGCCGGGCAGCGCCATCGCGCTCTCGGGCGGGACGACGACCTTCGCGCTGGCCCGGCATCTGCTGGACGTGCCGGATCTGACGGTGGTGACCAACTCGGTGCGGGTGGCGGACGTGTTCCACGACGCGCAGCGTCCGGCCGGAGGGCGGGGCGCGCGGCCCGGGGCGGCGACGGTGGTGCTGACGGGCGGGGTGCGCACGCCCTCGGACTCGCTGGTGGGGCCGGTCGCGGACCGGGCCATCGACTCCCTCCACTTCGATGTGCTCTTCCTCGGCGTGCACGGGATCTCGGCCGAGGCCGGGCTCTCCACGCCCAATCTGGCGGAGGCGGAGACCAACCGCCGTTTCGTCCGGGCGGCGCGCCGGATCGTGGTCGTGGCCGATCACACCAAGTGGGGCACGGTGGGTCTGAGTTCCTTCGCCGCGCTGGACGAGGTCGACACGTTCGTCACGGACGCGGGCCTGGCGCCGGAGACGCGCGCGGAGATCGGCGAGCATCTGCCGGGGCTGCTGGTGGCGGGCGACGATCCCGCGGAGGCCGCGCCCGTCACCGAGGGCTGACGCGGGTCCCGCCGGTTCCGTTCGGCAGGCGGCAGTTCGCGGGCAGGCTCTAGGATCGGGCTGTGGCCGTCTTCCGGATCGAGCGTTTCTCCCCTCTCCCCGCAGCCGAGGCCTGGCGCCGGGTGACCGACTGGGAACGGCACGCCGCGCAGGTGCCGTTGACCGTGATCTCGGTGCCGACGGGGCTTCCCTCGCAGCTCGGAACGGTCTTCGTGGCGCGTACGGGGCTGGGCCCGCTGGCGTTCGACGATCCGATGGAAGTGGTGCGGTGGACCCCGCCGGCCGGCGGCCGGGCCGGGGTCTGCCGGCTGGAGAAGCGGGGGTCGGTGGTGCTGGGCCGGGCCTCGATCGACGTGCTGCCCACGGGTTCCGGTTCTCATGTGGTCTGGGTCGAGGAACTGCGGGTGCGGCTGGTGCCCCGGTGGGGCGATCCGCTGCTCGCCTCCACCGGGCGGCGGATGTTCGGCAGGGTCCTGGACGCCCTGCTCGCCTCTCCCGACGACCGGTAGGACCGCGGGAGCCATCGGCGGCCCGCGGGAGTGCCCGGGCCACGGGTGATGTGACCGTCACACGATTGACTCGTTTGTCGGTATGACATCCCGCCACGGCCTCGGAAGGCACCCATTTCATGCCGATCCATCAACCGCAGCAGCTGACCGGCGTACGCCCCGACCGCACGGGCGTGCAGCAGGCCGAGGCCGCCCTCGTGGAGCACTACCCCCGCCTGGTGCGGCTCGCCTACGTCGTCCTGCCGCCGGCGCTCGGCCGGCACCGCCGGGTCCTGGCCGCCCACGCCCTCGTCCAGCGGGCCCTGCCCCCGGCCGGGAGCAGGGTGCGCGGCCCGCGCGTTCCGGCCCAGTCCCGCCGGTCCGACGCTCCGGCGGGTGCGGAGCCCGCGCCCGGCACGGGGCGGGACCGGGGCCCGTCGGGCGCGGCGTACGCGTGGATGCGGCTGCGGGTGCTGCGGGCGGCGCTGGCCCATGAGCGGCGGCCCCGCTGGTGGCCCGGGCGGCTTCCGGCTCCGGCCGCGCTGCGTCCGACGGTGCCGGTGGTGTGGGGGCTGCGGCTCTTCCCCCGGGCGGGCGGCGTCGACGAACTGACCCTGGACCGGGCGCTGTCGACGGTGCCCGGGCCGGTCCGGGCGGCGTTCGCGCTGGAGTTGCTGGAGGGTCTCGACGAGCGCGCGGCGCGGGCGCTGCTGGCCGAGGCGGAGGTGGTGGATCCGGCGGGTGCGCTGCGCCGGGCGGCCCGGCTGGGGCGGCCGGACCGGGCCGGGGCGCAGGCGATGCTCAGGTCAGGAGAGTTCGACCCGTGCACGGTGCAGACCCGGCCGAGCGATCTGCTGCGGCGCAGGCACCGGGTGCGGGCGGTGGCGGTCGCCGCGGCGCTGTGCGTGGTGGCGGGCGGTCTGGCGGTGGCCGTCGAGGAGGGGGCGCGGGGCGGGGGCGAGGACCGGAGCCCGGCGGGTGTGTTCGCGCCGGTGCTCGATCCGGCGGAGCTGATGCGGACGGCGGCGGAGCGATGGGCGGACACCTCGCGTGTCGACTTCACCGCCTGGCCGGCCCGGGGCGGGCGCACGGACGACGACGGGCTGCTGGGCCGGGCGCTGCGGGCCTGGGCGGGGCCGCCGGATTCGGTCCGGGTGTCCACCACACCGGGCACGGTCGCGGTGCCGCCCGCGCAGCCGCCCCGGCTGCTGTTCGCCGGTGAGGTGGACGGGGCGGCGGTGGTGCTGTTCCACGACGGCGGGGTCCGGGTGGTGCGGTACGCGGAGCCGTTGTCCGGGTCCGGCGGGGCGGCCCTCGACTTCGCGCGGACGGACGACGCGGACGTGACGACGGGTGCGGCCGTCGTCGTCAGCCGTACGGGCGACAGCGCCCGGTTCCTGCTCGCGCCCTGGATCGACGGGACCACCACCCGGGACCTGCTCGCGCCGGACACGCCGGGCAAGCCGTTGGAGGTGGGCCCGGACGGGATCACCGCCGCGGTGGACCGGCCCGCGGCGGGCGGCGGGTGCGACTCCTGGCCGGTGCTTCAGCTGCGGTCCTCCGAGCGGATCGTGGAGAACCACGCGTTCCTGCTGACGGATCTGGGCGATCTGGCCCCCGCGCATCTGACGTACACCCCGAAGCCGGGCCGGGGCGCGCCGGCCCGGCAGCCCCGCGAGGCGACGGGCACGGACGCGCTGCTCGCCTGGGCGCGTACGGCGTGTTCGCTGCGGGCGCTCTCCGGCTCGGGCGTACGGGCGGTCAACAACTGGGCCTTCGCCGAGCAGAAGCTGCCCGAGGGCGGGGCGTCGGCCGATTGGCTGTGCACCCGGGCCGACACCTGGCGGGGCCCCGGCCGGGTCCTGGTCCAGTTCCTCGGGCCGGCCGCCTCGCCGACGGATCCGGCCGCGGTGGTCGCCGACCGCGACGACACGGCCCTGTGCAGCAGGTTCGGTCAGCATGTCCTGGCGGGCACCCACTGGAAGGCGGCCTCCGGGCGGTGGTATGTCCTGGCGGCCGGGAGCCGGGCGGTGACCCGGATCGAGGCGAGCGGGGCGGTGCGGGGCGCGGCGGGCGGGCCGACGTTCGCGGTGCGGGCGCCGCGTGACGCCGACGTGGAGCTGACGGCGTCGCTGCGCGAGGGCGGGACGCTCACGGCGGTGCGCTGAGCCGACGCGGGGGCCGAGGGTCGGGGGCCGGGGGCCGGGGGTCGGGGGCCGGGGGCGTCACCGTACCGATGGCGTCGATGCCGCCGTACGGAGGCCCCGACCGGTCGTACGGGCCGTCCGGTGCCAGACTCGGACAGGTGACGGATCTTGACGACGGTTCTGACGACGGCTCCGGCGAGCTGAGGCTTCCCGACGCTCCGGACCAGCGCCCGGACGGCTCGCCTCCGCGCTGTCTGGTGACCGGGGCCACCGGCTACATCGGCGGCCGGCTGGTGCCCGCCCTGCTCGACTCCGGGCACCGGGTGCGCGCCCTGGCCAGAACGCCGCGGAAGCTGCGCGACTACCCCTGGGCGGACCGGGTGGAGGTGGTGCGCGGCGATGTCACCGACGCCGCTTCGCTGGCGGAGGCGATGCGGGACGTCGACGTGGCGTACTACCTGGTGCACGCGCTCGGTTCCGGTGCGGACTTCGAGGAGACCGACCGCAGGGCGGCCCGGACCTTCGGCGAGCAGGCGCGGGCGGCCGGGGTGCGCCGGATCGTCTATCTGGGCGGGCTGACCCCGGCCGGGGTGCCGGAGAGGAGTCTGTCGCCGCATCTGCGGTCGCGGGCCGAGGTGGGGCACATCCTGCTGGACTCCGGGGTGCCGACGGCGGTGCTGCGTGCGGCGATCGTCATCGGTTCGGGGTCCGCCTCGTTCGAGATGCTGCGGTATCTCACCGAGCGGCTGCCGCTGATGATCACCCCGAGCTGGGTACGGACCCGGATCCAACCGGTGGCCGTACGGGACGTGGTCCGCTATCTGGTGGGATGCGCGGCGCTGCCCGACGAGGTGAACCGGGCCTTCGACATCGGCGGCCCGGACGTGATGACGTACCGGGACATGATGCAGCGCTACGCCCGGGTGGCCGGGCTGCGGCGGCGGCTGATCCTGCCCGTGCCGGTGCTCACCCCGACGCTCTCCAGCCGCTGGGTCGGTCTGGTCACCCCGGTGCCCAGCTCCATCGCCCGGCCGCTCACGGAGTCGCTGCGCCACGAGGTGGTCTGCCGCGAGCACGACATCAAGGAGTACGTCCCCGATCCGCCGGACGGGACCATCGGCTTCGACCGGGCGCTGCGGCTGGCCCTGAAGCGGATCCAGGAGGCGCGGGTCGACACCCGCTGGTCCAACGCCTCGGTGCCCGGCGCGCCGAGCGACCCGCTGCCCACCGACCCGGACTGGGCGGGCGGCAGCCTCTACCGCGACGAGCGCGAGCTGGCGGTGCCGGTCGGGCCGCAGGCGCTGTGGCGGGTGATCGAGGGCATCGGCGGGGAGAACGGCTGGTACTCCTTCCCGCTGGCCTGGGCGGTACGCGGCTGGCTCGACCGGCTCGTCGGCGGGGTGGGGCTGCGGCGCGGCCGGCGGGACGCCCAGCGGCTGCGGGTGGGCGACTCGCTGGACTTCTGGCGGGTGGAGGAGATCGTGCCGGGCGAACTGCTGCGGCTGCGGGCCGAGATGCGGCTGCCGGGCCTGGCCTGGCTGGAGCTGTCGGTGCGCCGTGACGAGCGGGGCCGCACGGTGTACGGGCAGCGCGCCCTGTTCCATCCGCGCGGGCTGCCCGGCCACGCGTACTGGTGGAGCGTGTGGCCCTTCCACTCGGTGGTGTTCGGCGGGATGGCGCGCAACATCACCGAGGCGGCCGCGGCCGAGGAGAAACGGCGCGGACCGGTGGCCGACAGTGGTACAGACAACTGACGGTCCGGCCGCTAGGGTGTGCCCGATCCGCCGGGTACGCCCTGGGGTGTGCCCCGCCCGGGTCCGCCGGACACGCCGTGGGGCGTGCCCGGCACCACACGTCGCAGAGCGCCGGGAGGTGCACGGGATGGCACGCCGACTCCGTACCGTGGGACGGGAGTTCGCCGACTCGGCGCCGCTCCGTCTGGTGTTCGCCGCCGAGGTGTCCGCGCCGGCCGACGTGGTGTACCGCGCGCTCGCCGAGGATGTCGCGTCCTGGCCGTCCTGGTTCACCGCCGTCACCCGGGCCGCGCCCACCGACGCGGGCGCGGGCCGTGAGGTGCGGCTGCGGGGCGGCGTCCGGTTCCGCGAGACGATCGTGGCCGCCGAACCGGACACCTGTTACGCCTACCGGGTCGACGAGTCCAACGCACCTGGTCTGCGGGCTCTGTTGGAGGAGTGGCGGCTCACTCCGGAGGAGTCCGGGACCCGGGTGCAGTGGACCTTCGCCGCCGACGGGACGGGGCTGTTCCGGCTGGTGCTGAGCCTGGGCCGGGCCGGGGTGGGCCGGTCCTTCCGGGACGCCGTACGCCGGCTGGACGCGCGGCTGGCGGCGCGGACGCCCTGATGGCTCCGGAGCGCGGTGCTCAGCAGGGCCAGGTGCCGGTGGCGAGGAATTCGTCGATGGCGGCGGCGTACGGGGAGATGTCCAGGTTCTGCTCCTCCAGCCAGGCGTCGGAGTAGTACTTGTCCAGGTAGCGGTCGCCCGGGTCGCACAGCAGCGTGACGACGCTGCCCTGCTCGCCCCGCTCCACCATCTCGGCGATCAGCTTGAACGCGCTCCACAGTCCGGTGCCGGTGGACCCGCCCGCCTTGCGGCCGATGGCGCGCTCCAGGGCCCGGACGGCGGCGACGCTGGCGGCGTCGGGCACCTTCATCATGCGGTCGATGGCGCCGGGCACGAAGCTGGGTTCCATGCGCGGGCGGCCGATGCCCTCGATGCGTGAGCCGCGGTCGCTGGTGGCGTGCGGGTCGTGGTGGGTCCACCCGTCGAAGAAGCAGGAGTTCTCCGGGTCGGGCACACAGATGCGGGTGTCGTGCTGGAGGTAGTGGACGTAGCGGGCGATGGTCGCCGAGGTGCCGCCGGTCCCGGCGGTGGCGACGATCCAGGCGGGTTCCGGGTAGCGCTCCAGGCGCAGCTGCTGGTAGATCGACTCCGCGATGTTGTTGTTGCCGCGCCAGTCGGTGGCGCGCTCCGCGTAGGTGAACTGGTCCATGTAGTGCCCGCCGGTCTCGGCGGCGAGGGCGGCGGACTGCTCGTACATGGTGCGCGAGTCGTCGACGAAGTGACATCGGCCGCCGTGGAATTCGATGAGGCGGCACTTCTCCGGGCTGGTGGTGCGCGGCATCACGGCGATGAACGGGACGCCGATCAGCTTGGCGAAGTACGCCTCCGACACGGCGGTCGAACCGCTGGAGGCCTCGATGACCGGCTTGCCGGGCCGGATCCAGCCGTTGCAGAGCCCGTAGAGGAAGAGCGAGCGGGCGAGGCGGTGTTTGAGGCTGCCGGTGGGGTGCGTCGACTCGTCCTTGAGATAGAGGTCGATGCCCCATGCCTCGGGCAGCGGGAAGCGCAGCAGATGGGTGTCGGCGGAGCGGTTCGCGTCAGCCTGGACCTTGCGGACGGCCTCCTTCAGCCAGGCCCGGTACTCCGGGTCGCTGCGGTCGACGTCCACGGTCGCCGTGGCCCGGTGCCCGCGGGTGTGCTCACTGGTGTCCATGGGCCTGCTCCTGTTGTCGTCGATCGATGCCGTGGATCGATGCCGTCGATCGATGCCGTCGATCCGGTGTTCCTGCCTCCACGATATGCACCCCACCTGCACAAACGGTCACTTTGATGGTCCATAGCGCTGCCTTTCACCGGCGCCCGCGGGGCGGTTGTGGCAGGCGGTGCGGGCGGCCGTGCGGCCGGGCTCCGGGCCCTCTGGCGATCCGGCCCGTACCGGGGCACACTGCACAGCAAGAGTGGTGACGAAGGGGGGCGAATCCGCGATGGCGGACGTCGAGTTCAGTGCGTCGGGGGTCAGGATCGAGCGCTTCACCAGATCGCTGACCAGGGCTGGTCAGGTGGTCGTCAAGGACGGCCGGCTGTCCCTGCTCACGAGCAACGGCCGGGAGATCGACAGCGCCCCGGTGGGCACGGTCAGCGCCCGCAAGTGGTGGTTCATCGCGGCGGATTCCGTCATCGCCCGGGTGAACGGCGTGCGCTACCGGTTGACGATGGGGCAGCGCAGCCGCAGACGCGACGGGGCCGCCCCGCTGCGGCGTTTCCTGGAGACGCTGCGCAGTGCGGGCGGCCGCCGGGACTGACCTGCCGTGACGGACACGGCCGACCGGTTTCGGGCCGGCCGGGCTCCGCCGCGAGTTGCGGAGCCGTACCCCCTGAGCCACGCTGGATCCATGTCACTGAAGGTGCACCCTCGGTGACAGAGCGATCCGCTCCATGGAGCCGGGTCGCGCGACACGAGCAGACACGACAAGAGCAGAGCGGATTCGGCAGTCAGTCGTCCGCCGGGCCCGTTCGCGTCTCTTCTCTTCTTCCGGACCTATTTCGGGGAGTCGCAGCCGTGATCAGCGAGCCAAGCAGGCACTGCACGGTGGAGCTCCAGGCCCTGCCGTCGCGGATCGGTCAGGTCCGCAGAATCATCTCGGCGCAACTGCGCTACTGGCATCTCGATCCTCTGATCGACCAGGCGGCCCTGGGCGTCACCGAGCTTCTCACCAACGTTCACCGGCACGCACAGCCGGACAAGTCATGCACCGTCGACATCGAGCTGCTGCTCGACCGTCTGACGGTCTCCGTCCACGACCACGATCCGCGGCTGCCCACGGTGAACGAGGCGGACTCGTTCGCCACGTCGGGCCGCGGCCTGGCCCTGATCGCCGCCGTCAGCGAGAGCTGGGGCGTGCGGCCGATCGGCTCGGCCGGGAAGGCCGTCTGGTTCACGCTGCCCGCGGCCTCCGGCGCCTCGACCCTGCCACCGCTCGCGGTGTACGGGTCGATGACCGACGGGCCGTTCGGGGCCGTGACCATCACGCCCGACGACATCGTGTCCGCGCCCGCCCGGTCGGCCGTCGTCGGCTGACGGGCGGGGCCGCGACACGGTACGGGCAGGACCGGGCCCGGCGGACCGGTGCGCGGCCGGGCCGGAACGTGAGGGCGGCGGAGCGGTTTCGCACCGCTCCGCCGCCCCGCGGTCCGGCCGTGCTCACGCCGGTCCGCCGCCCGCGGTCCGGCCGAACTGCTCGTCCAGCACGGAGAGTCGACGCCAGTACTCGTCCTCGTCGATCTCGCCCGCGGCGAAGCGGCGGCCGAGCAGGGCGATCGGCGAGGACGGGCCGGGACCGCCCTGCGGTCCACGGGCGGCCGCCCACGGGCCTCGGCGCCCGCGCCACACCGTGCGGCGCAGCAGGGTGACGATCCCGATGACGACCGCCGCCCAGACGAGCGGGAAGAGCAGGACCCAGGGGCCGGGCCCGCCGGTGTGCGCCAGGGTGTTCATCTCGGTCAGCTCCCTCGTTCGCGGATGGCGTGGTGCCTTCCGGTCGCTTTCGAGCCTGCCCGCAGGAGGCGCCCCGGGGCGTCGTCCACCCGGCGGCCGTGTCCGTACTCCGGCGGGAGCAGCCGGAGCAGGCTCCTCCCCTCCCCTTCTGTACCTACTAGTATGTACACTTCTCGTATGAGCACCCCGGACCGACTGATCGAGGCCACCCAGGAGCTCCTGTGGGAGCGCGGCTATGTGGGCACCAGCCCCAAGGCCATCCAGCAGCGGGCCGGCGCCGGCCAGGGCAGCATGTACCACCACTTCGCCGGCAAGCCCGAGCTGGCGCTCGCCGCCATCACCCGCACCGCCGAGGAGATGCGCGGGACCGCGGGGCGGCTGCTGGACGGCCCCGGCAGCGCGTACGACCGGATCGCGGCGTATCTGCTGCGCGAGCGCGATGTGCTGCGCGGCTGCCCGGTGGGGCGGCTGACGATGGACCCGGACGTCATCACCGACGACGAGCTGCGCGCACCGGTGGACGCCACGTTCGACTGGCTGCGCGGCCGGATCACCGCCATCGTCCAGGAGGGCGTGGACGCGGGCGAGTTCACCCCGGGGACCGAGGCCGGACCGGTAGCGGCGGCCGTGGTCGCGACGGTGCAGGGCGGCTATGTGCTGGCCCGCGCCTCGGGCTCGTCCGCCGCCTTCGACGGCGCGGTGGAGGGTCTGCTGTCGCTGCTCGCCGCCCGCACCCACCAGGACTGAGGAGTTCCGCGTGCACGCCCTGCAGTACGAGATCACGCTGCCCGCCGATTACGACATGGGGATCATCCGTACCCGGGTCGCGGCCAAGGGCCATCTCCTCGACGACTTCCCCGGGCTCGGCCTCAAGGCCTATCTGATCCGGGAGCGCGAGGCGGGTTCGCCGGTGAACCAGTACGCCCCGTTCTACCTGTGGAACGCCCCCGAGGGGATGAACGCCTTCCTGTGGGGCGCGGGATTCCAGGGCCTGGTCGACGACTTCGGCCGCCCCGAGGTGCAGCACTGGACGGGCCTGGCCTACGAGGAGGGCCCGTCGTCCGGCGCGCTCCCCCGCGCCGCCGTCCGGCTGCGGCGGCCGGTGCCCGACGGCGTACGGCCCGCCGACGTGGTCGGAGCGGCCCTGGCGGAGACCCACCGGCTCGCCGCACTGCCCGGAGTGGTCGCCACCACGCTGGCGATGGATCCGCGCCACTGGGAGCTGGTGCACTTCACCCTGTGGGAGCGGCCGGAGCCCGGGGCGGCGGGCGAGGCCTACGAAGTGCTGCACCTGTCGTCGCCGGAGGCCGGCCGGCTGCGGCGAGGACGGCAGTGGTGAACAGTGCGTAGGCCCGCGCGCTTCAGGCCAGCGCGGCGAGCGGGTCGTCGAGGACCGGCTGCCAGGCCAGTTCGGCGGCGCCCACCAGGCTGTTGTGCGCCAGGGTGCACGGCAGGATCGGCACACTGCCGCTGCGCCCCCACAGGCTGCGGTCGGCGACGACGGCGCGCAGCCGCTCCGGGTCCGCCTCCAGCAGGTCGCGGTGGAGCCCGCCGAGGATGATCCGGTCGGGGTTGAGGATGTTGACCAGCCCGGCCAGCCCCAGGCCCAGGCGGTCGATCAGCGCCTCGGCGGCGTGACGTACGGCGGGGTCGTCGTACTCCGTGCGGAGCAGGTTTCCGGCCTGCTTGAGGAGGGACTCCTCGGGGCCGGGTTCGCGGCGGGCGGTGGTGAGGAAGGCCAGCGGGTCGGTCTCCACGTCGAGGCAGCCGCGTCCGCCGCAGTGGCAGGGCCGCCCCTCGGGGTTCACCGTGAGATGCCCCACCTCCAGCGCGAGGCCCGAACTCCCGCTGTGCAGACGGCCGTCGAGCACCAGGGCGCCGCCGACGCCGCGGTGGCCGGTGGCGACGCAGAGCAGGTGCTGGGCGCCGCGCCCCGCGCCGTGCCGGTGCTCGGCCAGCGCGGTGAGGTTGACGTCGTTGCCGGTGAACGCGGGCCCGGTGATGCCCGCTTCGCGGACGCAGGCGGCGAAGATGTCGCGGACCGGGGAGCCCGCGGGCCAGGCGATGTGCAGCGGGTTGAGGGCGGTCCCCTCCGGTTCGGCGACCGCCGACGGCACCGCGAGCCCGGCCCCGACACAGCGCAGCCCGCTCGCCCGGAGCAGCTCCGCCCCCGCCGCCACGACCTCGCCGAGCACCTGTGCCGGGTCGGCCATCACCGCGACGCAGCCGGGCGATGTGGCGACGATCCGGCCGCCGAGCCCGACCAGCGCGGCCCGGAAGCCGTCGGCGTGCACCTGGGCGGCGAGGACGACCGGGCCGGTCTCCAGGACGGACAGCCGGTGCGAGGGGCGACCCTGGGATCCGGCCGCCGACCCTGGGCTGGAGTCGACCCGGATCAGCCCGAGCGCCTCCAGTTCCGCGGCGACCGCCCCGGCGGTGGCGCGGGTGACGCCGAGTTCGGAGGTGAGCACGGCCCGGGTGGGGGCCCGCCCGGTGTGGACCAGTTCCAGCGCGGGCCCGAGCGCGCTGCGGCCCCTCTCCAACTTCGTCCGGGTGGTGGTCGCCTTGCCGTTCATGGGGGCGAGTCTCCCATGATCCGGAGGCGTCCCGGACGCCCGGGCCCGGTCCCGGCATCCCGCCCCGGCCACCGCGGCGCCCCGGGAACACCCCGTACGCGGCGGTGTTGCGCCCGCCGTCGGAGCGCCCTTATGCTGAGTTTGTGCCGCAACTAAACAAACTGCGGACGGCCCTACCGGGGGGACCTGGCGGAGACACCGCCCCACCCTCGTCGGCCCGCCTCCGTACCGCGCTGACCGTGTTCTTCGCCCTCGACGGGTTCCTCTTCGCCGGCTGGGTGGTCCGTATCCCGGCCATCAAGCAGCAGACCGGAGCCTCTGCCTCCACCCTCGGCCTCGCCCTGCTCGGCGTCTCCGCCGGTGCGGTGGTCACCATGATGCTCACCGGCCGGCTCTGCCGTCGTTACGGCAGCCATGCCGTGACCGTGGCCTGCGGCGTCCTGCTCCCCCTGAGCATCGCCCTGCCCGCCCAGACCCACTCGGCGCTCTCGCTCGGCCTGGTGCTGCTGGTGTTCGGTGCGGCGTACGGCGGCATGAACGTGGCGATGAACAGCGCCGCCGTCGATCTGGTCGCCGCCCTGCGCAGGCCCGTGATGCCGAGCTTCCACGCGGCGTTCAGCCTGGGCGGCATGGTCGGCGCCGGGCTCGGCGGACTGGTCGCGGGAGGCCTCTCCGCCTCCACCCATCTCTTCCTGCTGGCCGGGATCGGCCTGCTCGTCACCGCCTTCGCCGGACCCGCCCTGCTGCGTCACCGTCCGGCCCCGACCCCTGTCGACGCCGTCGGCCCGCGCGAGCCGAAGCAGCGGCTGTCGCCCCGGGCCCGCCGGATCGTCGCGCTCTTCGGCTTGATCGCCCTGTGCACGGCGTACGGAGAAGGGGCCCTGGCCGACTGGGGCGCGCTGCACCTGGAACAGGACCTGGGCGCGCACCCCGGGCTCGCCGCCGCCGGCTACGCGTTGTTCGCCCTGACCATGACGGTGGGCCGGCTGAGCGGGACGATGCTCCTGGAACGGCTCGGCCAGACCCGCACCCTCGTCCTCGGCGGGGCGACGGCGGCGGCCGGGATGCTGCTGGGCTCGCTGGCGCCGACCGCCTGGCTGGCGCTGGCCGGCTTCGCGGTCACCGGGCTCGGCCTCGCCAACATCTTCCCCGTGGCCGTGGGCCGGGCCGGCGAACTGGCGGGGCCGAGCGGCGTCGCCGCGGCCTCGACGCTCGGTTACGGCGGGATGCTGCTCGGCCCGCCCGCGATCGGCTTCCTGGCCGACTGGTTCTCGCTGCCGCTGGCGCTGACGACGGTCGCCCTGCTGGCCGCCGCGGCGGCCGCCCTGGGGTACGGGGCCCGCAACGCGGCCTCGGGTGCGCACACCTGATCACCCGCACACCTGGTCGATTGAGTAGCGGTACTCAGGCGGCTTCCGCTCCCCCGGCGCACGATGGAAGCCTGAAGACCTTCCGCCGAGCAAGGGACCAGACCATGAAGCGGCTCACCGACCACCCGCACCTCACCACCCTGGTCCGGCTGACCTTCCGCAACCCCGCTTCCCTGATCTATCTCGGGCTGGTGCTCGCGGCGACGCTCTTCGTCGCCGTGGACACCCTGTTCGTCACCCACGAGGACGCCTCGTTCGCCGGTGTCTGGCTGTTCCTCCTCGCGGCCCCGACCGTCTTCCTGTTCTTCGTCGGCAGCTCCCTGGCGGGCGCGGGGGCGGGCGGGCCCACGTGGTTCCTGGTGCTGGCCCTGGTGGTCTCGGTCCTCGTCCAGTCGCTGGCCCTGGGCTGGTTCGTCCGCCTGGTGCGCCGGGTCGGTTCGGCCGGATCCGCGCACCCGCAGGGCATCTGACACCCGCGGGGCATCCAACACCTGCGGGGCGGCCGACGGCCCCTGGCACAATCACCGCCATGCAGATCGCCGAGCACATCGCGTCGTTGTCCGGGGAAGGACGGCTGCTCGCGGCCGCCGCCGAGCGGGCCGGACCGGGGGCATCGGTCCCGACCTGCCCCGGCTGGCAGATACGCCATCTCCTGCGGCACACCGGCATGGTGCACCGATGGGCGGCGGCGTTCGTCACCGAGGGCCACACCGCCTACCAGCCCGACGGCGGTGAACCCGCTCTGGACGGCGCCGAACTCCTGACCTGGTTCCGCGAGGGCCACGACCATCTGGTCCGGTCCCTGGAGGAGGCGCCCGCCGACCTGGACTGCTGGACCTTCCTCCCGGCCCCCTCGCCCCTGGCGTTCTGGTCCCGCCGCCAGCTGCACGAGACGACCGTGCACCGCGTCGACGCGGAATCGGCGCTCGGCGGCCCCCTGACCCCGGTGCCCGCGGAGCGGGCGGTCGACGGCATCGACGAACTCCTCACCGGCTTCCACGCCCGGCCCAAGAGCAAGGTCCGCTCCAGGAAGCCCCGCACCCTGCGGGTGCGCGCCGTGGACACGGAGGCGACCTGGACGGTACGGATCTCCGAGGACCCGCCGGAGGCCGTACGCACGGCGGCCCCCGACGCCCCCGAGGACGGCGTCGACTGCGAGCTGAGCGGCACGGCCGAGGGGCTCTACCTCACCCTCTGGAACCGGCTGCCACTGGCCGCCCTCTCCCTGCGCGGCGACCGCTCGGTGGCCCGCCTCTGGACGGACAACGCCGCGGTCACCTGGTGAGAGGCGCCGGGCCGCCCGTCCCCGCTCAGCCCAGCCAGCCGGGGCGCACCAACCCCGATTCATAGGCGAGGACGACGAGTTGGGCCCGGTCGCGGGCTCCGAGTTTGACCATCGTGCGGCTGACATGGGTCTTCGCGGTGAGCGGGCTGACGACCAGTCTGCGGGCGATCTCCTCGTTCGACAGGCCGATGCCGACCAGCGCCATCACCTCCCGCTCCCGTTCGGTGAGCCGGGCGAGCGAGGCGGCGGCCGTCGGTTCCTTGGAGCGGGCCGCGAACTCCGCGATCAGCCGGCGCGTCACCCCCGGTGAGAGCAGCGCGTCGCCGCCGACCACCGCCCGTACCGCGCGCAGCAGTTCCTCCGGCTCGGTGTCCTTGACCAGGAAGCCCGAGGCTCCGTTGCGGATGGCCTCGAAGACGTACTCGTCGAGCTCGAAGGTGGTGAGCATGACCACCTTCACCTCGTCCAGTTCCGGGTCGCCGGTGATCCGCCGGGTGGCGGCCAGTCCGTCCAGGCGGGGCATCCGGATGTCCATCAGCACGATGTCGGGGCGCAGTTCGCGCACCAGGCGGACCGCCTCGTCCCCGTCGGCGGCCTCCCCGGCGACCTCGATGTCGGGCTGCGCGTCCAGCAGGGCCCGGAAGCCGGCCCGTACCAGCAGCTGGTCGTCGGCAAGCAGTACACGGATCACGGTGTCTCCTCGGCGGGCTCCGGCGGGTCCTGGCGGCGGTCGTGGTCCGGGGCGGTGAACGGGAGTTCCGCGCGGACCCGGAAGCCGCCGTCCGGGCGGGGCCCCGCCTCGATCGTGCCACCGAGAGCGGCGGCCCGCTCCCGCATCCCGACGAGTCCGTTGCCGCTGCCGCCCGCGTCGTCGCCGGTCGCCGGTCCCGCGTCGTCGATGCGGAGGCGGACGCGCCCGGAGCCGTGGACGATGTGCACCAGGGCGGTACGGGAGCCGGAGTGGCGGACGACGTTGGTCAGGGCCTCCTGGACGATGCGGAAGGCGGCGAGACCGGCGCCGGGCGGGACGGCGGCCGGGTCGCCCTCGCTCTCCACGTTGACGGCGAGCCCGGCGGCCGCCGCCTGGTCGACGAGTTCGGGGAGCCGGTCGAGGCCGGGGGCCGGGGCGGTGGGGGCGTCGCCGGGCGTACGGAGGTTGGCGAGCACCTGACGTACCTCGTCGAGCGCTTCCTTGCTGGCCCCCTTGATCGTGGTGAGGGCGGTCCTGGCCTGTTCCGGGTCGGAGTCGAGCAGCGCGAGGCCAACGCCGGCCTGCACGTTGATGACGGAGATGGAGTGGGCCAGCACGTCGTGGAGTTCGCGGGCCATGCGCAGCCGTTCCTCGTCGGCCCGGCGCCGCTCCGCCGCCGCGCGCTCCGCCCGGGCGGCCGCCCACTGCTCGCGGCGCACCCGCAGCAGTTCGGCGGCGGCCACCACGGCCACCACCCACGCGGTGATGAAGCCCTCCTGCGCCCAGGGCGCGGCCGGGTCGCCGTCCGGCGGCAGCCAGCGGTACAGCCAGTGGGCGACCAGGACGTGCCCGGCCCACAGACCGCCCAGCGACCACCAGGCGGCCTCCCGGTGCCCGGCCACGATCGCGCTGAAGCAGCCCACGGCGACGGCGACGAACACCGGTCCGTACGGGTAGCCCGCCGCGAGGTAGCCGAGGGTCACCGCACAGGTGGTGACCACGGCGAGCACGGGGCGGCGGTGGCGCAGGAGCAGCACGCCCACCGCGACGAACAGCAGCAGCCGGGCCACCAGGTCCAGCGGCCGGCGGTCCTGCCCGTGCTCGGCGAAGCCCGTACCGACCATGACGAACACCAGGAGCACGGCCGTCGACAGCCAGGGCAGCCCGGCGGCGGTCCGCGAGCGCGCGCCGGACAGCCACGGCGGCGGTCCGCCCCGCCCGCCCGGCCGTCCGGACCGTCCGGGGAGGCCGCACGGGGGGCCACCGCCCCGGTGCGGCGGTCGCTGTTCGTCCATGGCGGCCACGCTAGACGGCGGACGGGCGCGGAGGCGTCCGCCGTGCGTGGTGATCACCCGTACTCCGCGGGGAGTACGCCACCGGGAGGGGCGGCTCCGCGTCGTCAGGCCGTGGTGACGCCGCGCGGGCCCACCGAGCGGACCGGACGCCCGTGTCTAGCGGTCCATCGCGGACAGCGCCCGCTGCGCCAGCGGGTGCGTACGGACCAGTTCGGCCAGCGACGTCGTGCCCCGGGTGATGCCCGCGAACGACTTCCACGCCGGGCGGAAACCGGTCAGCACCGCGTGCAGCAGGCCCGGCCTGCGCTCGAACAGCTTGAGCATGCGGCGGCCGACGCCCATCTCCACGCCGAGGCCGGCCTTGATGGCGAAGGCGTAGTTGAGAGCCTGCCGACGGGCGTCCACCGCATCGTGCGACTCGGCGATCCTGACCGCCCACTCCCCCGCGAGGCGGCCCGAGCGCAGCGCGAAGGAGATGCCCTCGCGGGTCCACGGCTCCAGCAGTCCGGCCGCGTCGCCGCAGACCACGACCCGGCCGCGGGAGAGCGGTGAGTCGTCGCTGCGGCAGCGGGTCAGATGGCCCGAGGAGACGGCCGGCTCGAACCCGGCGAGGCCGAGGCGGGCGATGAAGTCCTCCAGATACCGCTTGGTGCCCGCGCCGTCGCCGCGCGCCGAGATGACGCCCACGGTGAGGGTGTCGCCCTTGGGGAAGACCCAGCCGTAACTGCCCGGCATCGGGCCCCAGTCGATGAGCACCCGGCCCGCCCAGTCCTCGGCCACGGTGGCCGGAACCGGGATCTCCGCCTCCAGTCCGAGGTCGACCTGGTCGAGCTTCACCCCGACATGGGCTCCTATCCGGCCCGCGCTGCCGTCCGCGCCGACGACCGCGCGCGCCAGCACCGTCTCGCCGCCGGCCAGCACCACGGCGACCGTTCGCCGGTCGGGCACGGCGGGACCGTGCTGTTCGACCCGCACCACCGATGCCCCGGTTCGCAGCTCGGCCCCGGCCTTCTGCGCCTCCTCGACCAGCCCGGCGTCGAACTCCGGGCGGTTGATGAGCCCGAAGAGCATGCGCCGGGAGCGGCGGGTGCGCGACAGCTTGCCGTTCAGCGAGAAGGTGACCGCGTGGATACGGTCCTTCAGGGGCAGTTCGAACCCCGGCGGCAGGGCGTCCCGCGAGAAGCCGATGATTCCCCCGCCGCAGGTCTTGTAGCGCGGCAGTTCCGCTTTCTCCAGCAGCAGGACTCTTCGGCCCGCCACGGCTGCCGCGTACGCCGCCGATGCGCCGGCCGGTCCGGCGCCGACCACGACGACGTCCCACACGGACGACTCTTCCGGCTCATGTCCGGCGTCTGCGTTCTCGCTGCTCACGATGTGCTTCTGCTCCCGATCCGACCAGTGGCCCCAAGCTGCTCACGGCATCCTACGGCGCGTTCCGGCCAAGCCCTCCTGTGGGAGGATCGGCCATGATTTCGTCGTACATGCGTCGCCGCACGAACGGCGTCGTACACGGTCGCGTACCTACCGCGCCCTACCCATAACGTCGCACCCACGAGGAGCGTGCCCATGACCGCCCGTCCGATCTCTGAGACCGTCGCCTCGTTGATGCCCCGCGCCCGGGAGGAGCTGGCCGAACTGGTGGCGTTCCAGTCGGTGGCGGACCCGGCGGTGTTCCCGAGGAGCGAGTGCGAGGGCGCGGCGAGGTGGGTGGCCGACGCGCTGCGCACCGAGGGGTTCACCGACGTCGCGCTCCTGGACACCCCCGACGGTACGCAGTCCGTCTACGGTTTCCTGCCGGGGCCGGCCGGTGCGCCGACCGTGCTGCTCTACGCCCACTACGATGTGCAGCCGCCGCTGGACGAGTCGGCCTGGATCTCCCCGCCGTTCGAGCTGACCGAGCGGGACGGCCGCTGGTTCGGCCGGGGTGCGGCCGACTGCAAGGGCGGGTTCATCATGCACCTGCTCGCGCTGCGCGCCCTCAAGGCGAACGGCGGTGTTCCGGTCTCGGTGAAGGTGATCGCCGAGGGCTCGGAGGAGCAGGGCACCGGCGGTCTGGAACGGTACGCGGAGGCGCACCCGGAGCTGCTGGCGGCCGACACGATCGTCATCGGCGACACGGGGAACTTCCGGGTCGGGCTGCCGACGGTCACGGCGACGCTGCGCGGGATGACGATGCTGCGGGTGCAGTTGGACACCCTGGAGGGGAACCTGCACTCGGGGCAGTTCGGCGGCGCGGCCCCGGACGCGCTGGCCGCGATGATCCAGCTGCTGGCCTCGCTGCGCGCCGAGGACGGCACGACCACGGTCGACGGTCTGACCGGTGACGCCGACTGGGACGGCCTGCAGTATCCGGAGGCGGAGTTCCGGCAGGACGCCAAGGTGCTGGACGGGGTGGAGCTGATCGGCGCCGGCACGGTCGCGGACCGGATCTGGGCCCGGCCCGCCGTCACCGTCATCGGCATCGACTGCCCGCCGGTGATCGGCGCGACGCCGTCGGTGCAGGCGAGCGCGCGGGCGCAGGTCAGCCTGCGGGTGCCGCCGGGCCAGGACGCCGCCGAGGCGACGAAGCTGCTCACCGCGCACCTGGAGTCGCGTGCCCCGTGGGGTGCGCGGGTGAAGGTGGAACAGGTGGGCCAGGGCCAGCCGTTCCGCGCGGACATGACCAGCCCGGCGTACACGGCGATGGCGGACGCGATGCGGGACGCCTACCCGGGCCAGGAGATGCAGTCCTCCGGGATGGGCGGCTCCATCCCGCTGTGCAACACGCTGGCGGGCCTCTACCCGGAGGCGGAGATCCTGCTGATCGGGCTGAGCGAGCCCGAGGCGCAGATCCACGCGGTGAACGAGAGCGTGTCGCCGGAGGAGCTGGAGCGGATGTCGGTGGCCGAGGCGCTGTTCCTGCGGAACTACGCGGAGTCGAAGAAGGCCTGATCGCCACGGTGCCGGCAGCCCGAGGCCGCCCTCCTGCCGAGAGGCCCCAGGGCCCTGCGCCCTCGGCGAAGTCGCCCTGGGCGTAGATCCGTGCGGCGGACGTCCGCCGCTGCGTACGTTCGCCGCATGGATCTCGTCGAGGTACTTCCCCAGCTGCACATGCTCCGCTTCCGGATCGGTCAGGCCTACCTCTGGCGCGACGGACCGGAGCTGACGCTGATCGACGCGGGCGACGTCGAGTCGGCCGCCGCGATCGAGGACGCGATCCGCTCGCTCGGCCACGCCCCGGCCCGGATCCGCCGGATCGTCCTCACCCACGGGCACCGCGACCACTTCGGTGCCGCGCAGGAGCTGGCGGACCGGTACGGCGCCGAGATCATCGCCCACACGCTGGACGCACCGGTGATCCGGGGCGAGCGCCCCGTACCGGAGCCGGACCTGCTGGACTGGGAACGGCCCCTGTACGCACACGGGCTGACCTGCCCCGAGGCCCCGCCGACCCGGGTCGACCGCGAGGTGAAGGGCGGCGAGGAGCTGCCGTTCGGGGACGGCGCGCGGGTGGTCCACGCCCCCGGTCACACACCGGGCTCCATCGCCCTCCATCTGCCGCGCCACGGCGTGCTGTTCACCGGGGACACGGTCGCCTCCGTGGAGCGGGTGATGCTCGGCGTCTTCAACGTCGACCGGGCCGGGGCGGCGGCCACGTTCCGGCGGCTGGCCGCGCTCGCGCCCCGTACGGTCTGCTGCGGACACGGCGACCCGCTCACCGAGAACGCGGCCGCGCTGATGGAGGCCGCGGCCAACGGCACGTGAGCGGCGTGTGTCGCCGCTCAGCCCACCGGCACCCCCGCCTCGAGGTTGAGCACCGTCGACCGCTCGCGCGCCCGCAGGGCCCAGCGCAGCCGTTCGTACCGGGTGGGCGGCAGCATCCCCGCGGCCTCCTCCTCGGTGACGAAGCGCCAGCCGCGCAGCTCGGAGCCGGGCAGCAGCAGCCGGCCCGCGTCCTCGGAGCGCAACAGGCCGCCGTCGAAGAGGAACCGCAGTCCGCCGTAGCCGGGCGGCCGGGGCGACTCCCAGTCGACGAGCAGCAGTTCGGGCACCCGGTCGAGGCGGAGGCCTATCTCCTCGGCCACCTCACGGATCCCGGCCTGCGCCGGGGCCTCGCCCGCCTCCACGACCCCGCCGGGGAACTCCCACCCCGGTTTGTACGTGGGGTCGACGAGCAGCACCCGGTCCTGCTCGTCGAAGAGCAGCACCCCGGCGGCCACCGTCTCGCCGGTCGGCTCGGGGCTCTGGACGATCGGGCAGGGCGCGGCGCTCCCGGTGCGCACGGCGTCCGCGATCCGCTCGGCGGTCTCGCGGGGCGTGAGAGCGCTGTTGTCGACCACATGCGCGTCCTCGGTGATCCAGCCGAGGGCGTCGCGGTACGGGCCGATGTGCTCGTACGCCCACCGGCGCACCCGTTCGCTCTGTTCCTCGTCGCCGGGAAACTCCTCGCGGCCCGCGATCCGGCTACGCAGGATCGTTTCCTCAGGTGAGAGCGCCACATGCCGGACCGGGATGCGCCGGGAGGCGAGCCCGCCGAAGATCTCGTCGCGGTACTCCTGTCGCAGCAGGGTCATCGGCACCACCAGTACCCCGGGCACCTCGGCGAGCAGCGCCGCCGCCGTGTCCACCACGAGCCGCCGCCAGATCGGCAGGTCCTGGAAGTCGGTGACCTCGGCGAGTCGCTTCTGCGGCAGCAGACTGCGCAGCCCCGCTCCGGTGATCTCCGGGTCGTACAGCGTGCTGTTCGGGATCAGATCGATCAGTTCGCCCGCGGCGCTGGTCTTGCCCGCACTGAACGCACCGTTGATCCAGACGATCACGGTTCCCCCTCTTCCGTAGCCCCCTGTGGCTTGCCCGCAACACCCTGCCGCGGAAACCCCGCGACGGCGACGGCGTTGACCGGATGCGGTCGCCCGGGGCGATCGAAGGCCGAAAAGACCCGGGGCGCGCCGTGCGACGGAGGCCGCGCGGGATCCTGCGGCGAGGCGCGCGGTGGACGGGAGCGTGCCCGGGAGATGCCCCAGGGGGCGCCCGGCCTGACGAACCGGGCGCCCCCTGGAAACCGTTGCGGCCCCGGCGGCTAGCGCAGCGCGATGGCCGCCGCGGCGGCCCCGACCAGACCCGCGTCGGTGCCCATCACGGCGGGCGCCACGGTCAGCCGCCGGAGGTAGGAGAGCGTGGCGTACTCGCGCAGACTGCGGCGCAGCGGCACGAAGAGCACGTCGCCGGCTCCGGCCACACCGCCGCCGACCACCGCGATGTCGAGGTCCGCCAGGGTGGCGGTGGCGGCGATACCGGCGGCCAGCGCCTGGGCCGCGCGCTCGTAGGAGGCGACGGCGACCGGATCCCCGGCGCGGGCGGCGACGGCCACGGCGGCGGCCGTCGCGTCGCCGTCCGGTCCGGGCCGCCAGCCGTTCTCCAGGGCGCGGCGGGCGATGTTGGGGCCGCTGGCGATGCCCTCGACGCAGCCGCGCGCGCCGCAGGGGCACGGGTCGCCGTCCAGGTCGACGCTGATGTGGCCGATGTGCCCGGCGTTGCCCGAGGGGCCCGGCCGCAGGGTGCCGCCGAGGACGAGGCCGCCGCCGACACCCGTCGACACGACGAGACAGAGCGCGTTGTCGTAGCCACGGGCGGCGCCGAGCCAGTGCTCGGCGGCCGTCATCGCGACCCCGTCGCCCACCAGCGCGACCGACAGCCCGCCCGCCGTCTTGCGCACCCGCTCCACCAGCGGGAAGTCCCGCCAGCCGGGGACGTTGACCGGGCTGACAGTGCCGGCGGCGGCGTCCACCGGACCGGCACTGCCGATGCCCACGGAACCGGCTCTGCCCCACAGCGGCGAGGCCATCAGCTCGCCCAGCACCTCGTCCACCGCCCCCATGACCGCCTCGGCGCCCTCCCGGGCGGGCGTCGGCCGCTGCGCCCGTACGAGGAGGGATCCGTCGCCGTCCACCAGCGCTCCGGCGATCTTGGTGCCGCCGATGTCGAGCGCGGCGACGAGGTCGGTATGCATCGGTGTGGGCTCTCCGGATCGGTGAAGGGGCGGGACCTGCGGGTTCCGTCCACAGTCTGCACAGTCTCCATTCTGTTGACAACGTTGTCCAGGGCCTATGCTCGACGCCACAGCCTCCGATCGCCCCCGCGGCGCCCCCAGTCGGGCCCCGCCCGGCCCGGCCGGAGCACCCGCAGCCCCGCCCGTATCCGACGACAGGACAGCGCACGTGGACCGGACCGCCCGTCATTCCGAGACCCGTTACGGCAACCGGCCGACCATGAAGGACGTGGCGGCCCGCGCCGGAGTCGGCCTGAAGACGGTCTCCCGGGTGGTGAACAGCGAGCCCGGCGTCACGCCCGACACCGAGCGGCGCGTGCAGGAGGCGATCGACGCGCTCGGCTTCCGCCGCAACGACAGCGCCCGCGTGCTGCGCAAGGGCCGTACGGCATCCATCGGACTGGTCCTGGAGGATCTGGCGGACCCGTTCTACGGTCCGCTGAGCCGCGCGGTGGAAGAGGTCGCCCGCGCGCACGGCGCACTGCTGATCAACGGTTCCAGCGCCGAGGATCCGGAGCGGGAGCAGGAGTTGGTGCTGGCGCTGTGCGCCCGCCGCGTGGACGGTCTGATCGTGATCCCGGCGGGCGACGACCACCGCTATCTGGAGCCGGAGATCAAGGCGGGCATCGCCACGGTCTTCGTGGACCGCCCGGCGGGCCATGTGGACGTCGACATGGTGCTCTCCGACAGCTTCGGCGGGTCCCGGGAGGGCGTGGCGCACCTCATCGCGCACGGTCACCGCAGGATCGGCTTCATCGGCGACCAGCCGCGGATCCATACGGCCACCGAGCGACTGCGCGGCTATCACACCGCCATGCGGGAGGCGGGCATCACCGTCGAGGACGACTGGGTCTCCCTCGGCTCCACCGAGCCGGAGCGCGTGCGGGCCGCCGTGGAGGAGATGCTCGCCGGGCCCGAGCCGGTCACCGCCCTGTTCGCGGGCAACAACCGGGTGACGGTGACGGCGGTCCGGGTGATCGCGGAGCGGGAACGGCCGGTGGCGCTGGTCGGGTTCGACGACATCGAGCTGGCCGATCTGCTCGGCATCACCGTGATCTCGCAGGACGCGGCGGCGGTCGGCAGGACCGCGGCCGAGCATCTGTTCCGCCGCCTCGACGGGGCGGACCACGCCACGGCACGGGTGGAGCTGCCGACGACGCTGATCCCGCGCGGCTCGGGCGAACTGCCCCCCGCCTGAGCCCCGTCGGGGCCGCTACGGCCCCTTTCAGCCCCGCCGGCCCCCCGCCGGCCTCCGTCGGACCCGTCAGACCTCTGCGCCGACCGGCCGGAACTCCCGGGTCAGCAGGGCCAGCAGCTGCGCGGGGGCGTCCTCCTGCACGGTGTGGCCCGCGCCCTCGATCCAGTGCAGTTCGGAGTGCGGGATCAGGGCGTGCAGCTGCTCGGCGAAGGGCGCCGGCAGGAACCGGTCCTCGCGGCCCCAGATGATCCGGGTCGGCACCGGCACGGTCCCCAGCAGATGCTGGAACGCGTCGGTGTCGGCCTGTTCGGCCTGCCGGTACTGGCGGTAGTACGCGGCCCGGCCGCGCTCGCCGCGCCAGGGTTCGAGATGGGCGGCCAGCACGTCGGGCCGGTAGCCGGTGTGGGTGGCGTGGCGCAGATGGCTCTCGACCAGGGCCTCGTGGGCGTAGCCGGGGAGTTGTTCGAAGAGCCGCGCGTTCTCCCGGATGAGCCGGAAGAGTCCGGTGCCCCACTCACCGCAGGCCACCGCGTCCACCAGGGTGAGGTCCGCGTACCGCGCCCCCTCCAGGAGCAGCGCCCGCAGCGCCACGGTCCCGCCGATGTCGTGGGCGATGACGCGCGGTCGCTCCAGGCCCCAGTGGTCCAGGAGCCGGGTGAACACCTTGGCCTGCGCCGCCGGGCCGACGTCCTGCCCGTCGCGCTGTTCCGACTGCCCGAACCCGAGCAGGTCGAAGAGGTGGACGCGGTGGTCGCGGGCGAGTGCCGGTGCGATGTCGCGCCAGATGATCGAGGAGAACGGGGTGCCGTGCAGCAGGACGAGCGGCTCCCCCTCCCCCGTCACGTCCCAGCGCACCGCCCCGTCCGGAGTCTCGAACGTCCTGGTCAGCTGCCCGTTCATGGTGTGCCTCCTGAGCTGCGGGTGGGAGGGGCGGAACCCCCGCCGGACTTTCGACGTTACCAGCACAAGCCGGTTGTCGGTAACGTTGGTAAAGTGGTGATCATGCGAAGGAACCCTGCACCCGCGGAGCTCGGACTCGTCGAGGAGTTCTGCAACACCGCCACCCATCTCCATGGCGAGGACGACCTCGCCCGGCCGGAGTCGGCGACCCGGTGGCTCGGTGCACACGGCTTCCCGGCCCTGAGCGACCCCGGAGACCTGACGTCGCTCGCGGAGGCCCGGGAGACCGTGCGGGCCTTCCTGGTCGAGCGGACCTCACCGGAGGCGGTCGACGCCCTCAACCGGCTCGTCGCCACGGTCGCGGGTGCTCCGGCCGTACGCCCCGACGGCGCCCTCGCCCTGCGGCCGGCCTCCGGCGGGGCGGTGGCGGAGGTGATGCGCCCGGTGCTCGAAGCCCTTCTGTTCCACGGCCTGACCGGGCGTCACGCCAGCCGCCTCAAGGCCTGCGCGGCTCCGGAGTGCCGCTGGGTCTTCTACGACCGGGCGCCGTCGTCGAACGGCCTGTGGTGCGACATGGACGTGTGCGGCGCGCGGCACAAGATGCGCGCCTACCGCGCCCGTGGCGGCGCGGCCGCCCGCCGGGACGCCTGAGGACCTTCGCGGGGTACGACGAGGGCGTCCGGGGCCGTTGGGGTGGCCGCCCGGCCCGCCGTGGCGTGGTGCCGCCGGATCGGTGCGGGCGATTCCTGACGTCGGCGGGCGGCACTCGAGAGGGCGTGTCCGCCGGATCAGGGCCGGATACGCCGCGCCACCGGCCACGGCCCGCCGGACACGCCCCGGGCCCGTACGGCATCGGCAGCACGTCCAGAACAGGTGCGTACCTCATGAGACTTCTCGTAACAGCCCCATCGGCGTCCAGGGCTACCGGCGGGCCGGGGGCGGACGCCCCGAAGCCGGTCCACGGGCGGCCGCGCTGGCGACTCCCGGTGCTGGCGGCGGCGCTGCTGCTGTGCGCGGCGCCGATCGCCTCCGCCGCGCCCGGGACGGCGGACGGGCACCCTCCGGCGCACGGTGCGGCGCCCCTGTACATCTCCGACTACACCGACAACACCGTGCTGCGGCTACCGCCCGGCGGCGGCGATCCGGTCACGGTCCCGGCCGACGGCCTGACCCGCCCGACCGGGATGGCGCTCGACGCCTCCGGGGACCTCTACATCGCCGACACGGGCAACAACCGGGTCGTACGCGTGCCGGGGGACGGAGGTCCGCAGGTCACCGTGGACACCACCGGCCTCTCCCGCCCCATCGGGCTGGCCCTGAAGGCGAACGGCGACCTCTACATCGCCGACAGTTTCAACGACCGGGTGGTGATGGTGCCCGCCGACGGCAGCGGCCAGGTCACCGTCCCCACCAGCGGGCTGCTCCATCCCAACGGGCTGGCCCTGGACGGCGCGGGGAACCTCTTCGTGGCGGACTTCGTCAACGACCGGGTGGTGAAGGTCCCGGCCGACGGCGGCCCGCAGACGACCGTGCCCGCCACTGGGCTCTCCCAGCCGACCGGACTCACCTTCGACGGACGAGGAAACCTCTTCGTCTCCGACAGCGGCAACGACCGGGTGGTGGAGCTGCCGGCGGACGGCGGGCCGCAGCGGACCGTTCCGGCGACCGGGCTCAACTCCCCGTACGGCCTGGCCTTCGACCCGGCGGGCGCGCTGTACATCGCGGACTTCAACAACGACCGCGTGGTGAAGCTGCCGGAACGCGGCGGGCAGCGCACACTGCCCGTCGCCGGCCTGCACACCCCGGCGGGACTGGCCGTTCCGCCGGGGCGCGACGCCTACTGACGCCGCCCTACGGGGCGGTGACCGTCAGGTCTCCCCGGCGCGGCGAGGCGAAGGCGTCCAGGTCGGCGCGGGTCAGGCCGGTCAGCCGGGCGACCTCGGCGGTGTCCAGCGCGCCGCAGTCGATGCCGCGCAGCAGGTAGCCGCTGAGCGCCTTGGCGGTGGCGGGCTCGTCCATGACGTCGCCGCCCGCCTTGGCCACGTAGGCGGCGAGGCGCGCGGCGGCGGGCTCCAGGCCCTCGCGGTAGAAGGCGTAGACGGCCGCGTAGCGGGTCGGCAGGTGGCCGGGGTGCATGTCCCAGCCCTGGTAGTAGGCGCGGGCCAGAGCGCGGCGGGTGAGGCCGTAGTGGAGCCGCCAGGCCTCGTGGACCTGCTCGGTCGGGCCGACGGGCAGGACGTTGGTCGAGCCGTCGGAGACGCGTACGCCGGTGCCCGCGGCGGCGACCTGCATGACGGCCTTGGCGTGGTCGGCGGCCGGGTGGTCGCTGGCCTGGTATGCGGCGCTGACGCCGACGCAGGCGCTGTAGTCGAAGGTGCCGTAGTGCAGTCCGGTGGCCCGGCCCCGCGCGGCGTCGATCATGCGGGCGACGGCGGCGGTCCCGTCGGCGGCGAGGATCGACTGGCTGGTCTCGATCTGGATCTCGAAGCCGATCCGTCCGGCGTCCAGGCCGTGGGCCTTCTCGAAGGCTTCGAGGAGCTGGACGAAGGCGGTGACCTGCTCGGGGTACGTGACCTTCGGCAGGGTCAGCACGAGCCCTTCGGGGAGCCCGCCCGCCGCCATCAGCCCGCTGAGGAAGACGTCCGTGGTGCGAATACCCCGGTCGCGGACACCGGCCTCCATGCACTTCATGCGGATGCCCATGTACGGGGCGGCGGTGCCGTTCGCGTACGCCTCCGAGACCAGCCGGGCGGCGCGGGCGGCGGCCTCGTCCTCCTCGGCGTCCGGGCGGGGGCCGTAGCCGTCCTCGAAGTCGATGCGCAGGTCCTCCACGGGCTCGCGCTCCAGCTTGGCGCGCACGCGGTCGTGGACCGGCCCGGCCAGTTCCTCGGGGATGCCGAGGACGGCGGCGAACGCGGCGGCGTCGGGGGCGTGTTCGTCGAGGGCGGCCAGCGCCTGGTCGCCCCAGGAGCGCAGGGTGCCGGGCTCGAAGACGTCACCGGGCACATAGACGGTGTGCACGGGCTGGCGGGTGCCGGGATCGCCCGGGTAGCGACGGGCGAGCTCCGCGTCGACCGCCGTGAGGGAGGCGCTGATCTCCTCGCTGACCGCACCGGCGAGGCTCGTTGCCACCTTCTCCTGCTGACCCATGACCGTACCCTCCACGCTCTCGCTGTTTCCGCTTCCCGGAATCAACAATCCGTATAGTGAAGTTATAAGGCCGCTCGACCTGCGTCAATGGTCGCCCGGAACGGCCCTGGGCCGCACGGTGGGTTCACCGTGCGGCCCAGGACGGGGTGGTACGAGTGATCAGCCCTTGCGGGTGTTGATCTCTTCGGTGAGCTGGGGAACGACGGCGAAGAGGTCGCCGACGACGCCGTAGTCGACGAGTTCGAAGATCGGGGCCTCGGCGTCCTTGTTGATCGCGACGATCGTCTTCGAGGTCTGCATACCCGCCCGGTGCTGGATCGCGCCCGAGATACCCGAAGCGATGTACAGCTGCGGCGAGACCGACTTGCCCGTCTGCCCGACCTGCGAGGTGTGCGGATACCAGCCCGCGTCCACCGCCGCACGCGACGCACCCACCGCAGCACCCAGGGAGTCCGCGAGCGCCTCGATCACGGGGAAGTTCTCCGCCCCGTTGACCCCACGGCCACCCGAGACCACGATCGCCGCCTCCGTCAGCTCCGGACGACCCGTCGACTCACGCGCCGTACGCGCGGTCACCTTCGTACCCGTCGCACTCGCACCGAACGACACCGACAGAGCCTCCACGGCACCCGCGGCCGCAGCCGGCTCGACCGGGGCGGAGTTCGGCTTCACCGTGATCACCGGAACACCCCTGGAGACCCGCGACTTCGTCGTGTACGAAGCGGCGAACGCCGCCTGCGTCGCCACGACACCCTGCTCACCGGCCTCCAGATCGGTGGCGTCGGTGATGATGCCCGAGCCGACCCGCAGCGCCAGCCGCGCAGCGATCTCCTTGCCCTCCGCGGAGGACACCACCAAAACCGCCACCGGCGACACCGCCTCGTAGGCGGCCTGCAGCGCATCGACCTTCGGAACCACCAGATAGTCCGCGAACTCCGGGGCATCAGCGGTCAGCACCCTCACCGCACCGTGCTCACCCAGCACACCCGCGGTCGCCTCCGCACCCGCACCCAGCGCCACCGCGACCGGGTCACCGACACGACGCGCCAGCGTCAGCAGCTCCAGCGTGGGCTTACGCACCGCACCGTCCACATGATCGACCAGAACAAGAACTTCAGCCATGACAACGCACTCCAGACGAGAAGAAACGAGACAGAGAAGGAGAGAGGCAGAGAGGGAGGGGGAGGGGCCTAGATGAACTTCTGGCCCGCGAGGAACTCGGCGAGCTGCTTGCCGCCCTCACCCTCGTCCTTCACGATCGTGCCCGCCGTACGCGCCGGACGCTCCGTCGCCGAGTCGACCGCGGTCCACGCACCCGCCAGACCCACCTCGTCCGCCTCCAGCCCCAGATCCTCCAGATCCAGCGACTCCACCGGCTTCTTCTTCGCCGCCATGATCCCCTTGAACGACGGGTAACGCGCCTCACCCGACTGGTCGGTCACCGACACCACCGCCGGCAACGACGCCTCCAACCGCTCCGAGGCGGTGTCACCGTCACGACGCCCCGTCACCACACCCCCCGCGACCGCGACCTCGGAGAGAAGCGTGACCTGCGGGACACCCAGACGCTCCGCCAGCAGAGCCGGCAGCACACCCATCACACCATCCGTGGAAGCCATCCCGCAGATCACCAGGTCATAGCCGGTCTTCTCCACCGCCTTCGCCAGCACCAGCGACGTCCCCATCACGTCCGTGCCGTGCAGATCGTCGTCCTCGACGTGAACCGCCTTGTCCGCACCCATCGACAACGCCTTGCGCAACGCGTCCTTGGCATCCTCCGGACCCACCGTCACCACGGTGATCTCCGCATCATCAGCCTCGTCAGCGATCTGCAACGCCTGCTCGACCGCGTACTCGTCCAGCTCCGACAACAGACCGTCGACATCCTCACGGTCCAGCGTCAGGTCATCGGCGAAATGCCGGTCACCGGTCGCGTCGGGCACGTACTTCACACAGACAACGATCCTCAAGCTCACGCCGGCTCTCCTACTGCATCGTCATTTCCGGGCTGCCTTGTTGCACGCAGCATAGGCGCCTTGTCGGGCCGAATCCGGTCAGGACGACCGAGGCTCCGCGCCCGATATTACTCGCCAGTACACCCAGTCTCGTACCCGTGAGCAAGCGCTGTGCACTGTGACCTTGCCGACCCGGCGGGCCCGTGCGTGCGTGACGTCAGTCTCGCAGAGCCGTGAACCGTCCCTGGTGGTAGACCAGCGGGCGATCGGCCCCGGCGGACGCTCCGGCCACGACCTCGGCGATGACGATGCGGTGATCCCCGGCCGGGACCCGGGACACGACGCGGCAGACCAGCCAGGCGGACACGCCGGCCAGCAGCGGAACGCCTTCGGGGCCACTGCTCCAGTCGGTCGACGGGCCGAAGCGGTCGGCCCCGCTGCGGGCGAAGGTCGTGGCCAGTTCCCGCTGGTGCTCGCCGAGTATGTGGACGCCGACGTACTCGGCCCCGGAGAGCACGGGCCAGCTGGATGACGACGTACCGATGCCGAAGGAGATCAGCGGGGGTTCGGCGGCCACGGAGGTCAGCGAGGTGGCGGTGAAGCCGACCGGACGCTCCCCCTGGGCCGTGATCACGGCCACTCCGGCGGCATGGCGGCGGAAGACCGAGCGGAAGAGTTCGGGCGTGGCGGCCGTCGGGGCGGGGGCGAGATCGGGCGTTGCCGTCATGGACGTGTCCTTCTGCGGGAGTGGCGTACAGGTCCGTGGGTGCTCAGACACCCGGACAGCGCGCACTCGCGTGGCGTGCGAGATCCACATGGACCCGGCCGTAAAGAAGGAGTTCTGGCGGCATAACGTCAGACTGACGATGCGTGGTGGGCACAGTCAAGTGTGTTCCGGAATGTGGGAGATGCGTCACGGTCCGTCATATGGCGTGCCCCAGCGCCGCGACGACGTCGACCGTGCGGGGCTGACCGGATGCCCGGCGGACCACCTCGCCCCCGGCGTCGAGCACCAGGACGGTCGGTGTCTTCGTGATGTCCAGCTGCCGCACCAGATCGAGGTGGGCCTCGGCGTCGACCTCGATATGGGCGACGCCGTCGACCATCCCGGCCACCTCGTGGAGCGTGCGGCGGGTGGCCCGGCACGGCTGGCAGAAGGCGCTGGAGAACTGGACGAGCGTCGCGCGTTCCCCCAGTTCCGCGCCGAGTTGGGCTGCGTCGAGCCGCTCTCCGTGTGTGCCGCGGTCCACCTGGTGCCTCCTGATCAGAGCTCTTCGTAAGGGGTCAGCACCGGCCGCCGCCCGGACATTCCCGCAGCTCCCGGCGGACGCGCACGTGACGAGAATCTCGCGCCCCGAGTCCGCCGGGACTGGCCAGCGGCTCCCTCATGGGGCACCATCGCCACAATGCCGAAAACCTACGGCTGCGTAACTTCCGCCGGGAGAACCCTCCCCAGGCACTGAAGAAGGGTCTTCCCCAGATGGCAGAACTCGTCTATCGACCGGTCATCGGCGCCGCTCGCACCATGTTCAAGGCGCTCGACCTGAAGATCGACACTCAGGGTTCGGAGCACATCCCGAAGACCGGTGGTGCGGTGCTGGTCAGCAATCACATCAGCTATCTCGACTTCATCTTCACCGGCCTGGGCGCCCTGCCGCAGAAGCGGCTCGTCCGGTTCATGGCGAAGGAATCGGTCTTCCGGCACAAGATCTCCGGGCCCCTGATGCGGGGAATGAAGCACATCCCGGTCGATCGCAACCAGGGCGAGGACGCGTACGCCCACGCACTGCGGTCGCTGCGCTCCGGTGAGATCGTCGGCGTCTTCCCCGAGGCCACCATCTCGCAGTCCTTCACGCTGAAGAGCTTCAAGTCGGGCGCCGCGCGCCTCGCCCAGGAGGCCGGGGTTCCGCTGATCCCGATGGCGCTCTGGGGCACGCAGCGGATCTGGACCAAGGGACGGCCGCGCAACTTCAAGCGCAGCCACATCCCGATCACCATCCGCGTCGGCGAGCCCCTGGAAGCGCCCGCCGACCAGTACGCCGGTGCGATCACCCGGCGGCTGCGGGAGCGGGTGCAGGAGCTGCTGGAGGCGGCGCAGCGGGCCTACCCGGTGCGCCCGAAGGACGCGAGTGACACCTGGTGGGTGCCGGCCCATCTCGGCGGTACGGCCCCGACCGCCGCCGAGGTGCGCGAACTCGGCTGACGGCCGCCCCTCGTCGGGGCGGCGTCACCTCACCGCGGCGCGTGGACGGTGATCCGCGCGCCGGGACTCAGCTGCTCGAGCGACGCGGCGAGTTCGGCGCCCGCGGCGTCGAGCTCGCCGTTCGTCATGGGCGCGAGGCCCTCCAGCAGGAAGAGGGCGCTGACCGACTCCTCGGTGAGCCGGGTGCGTACGCCCTGACGCCAGTTCCAGCGGCGGCAGGTGACGCCCTCGTCGTCGCACCAGACGACCTCGCCGGGCTCGGGATGCTCGATGATCTCCTCGCCGCCGGCGACGGTGGGGAACGGTTCGTCGCCCGTCGCGCGGATCAGCCGCATGCCGCCCTTGATGTGGTCGGTGTCCTCGCCGCCGACCGGGACGAGGTGGGCGACGCTGATCGCGTTGTAGGCGTCGACCAGCAGGTTGATGCGGGGCAGGCCGCCGTCGGCGAGGGCGCGCCGGGCGAGCGCCTCGGCGGAGTTACGGGTGCGGGAGGGCTTGGCCCCGAACGCCGTGTAGACCTCGCGCCAGGCCGCGATGCGCGGGTCCTCGTGCGGGGCGCGGCCGTCCAGGCGCTCGGCGAGCCGGCGGGCGGCGTCGTCCAGCAGGGCGGCGCTGCGAGCGTCGCTGGGGCCGTTGACCAGGCCGTGCGCCTCGACGGCGAGGTGGGTGAAGCCCGGTGCGATCGTGCGCACCTCGTCGGACACGGTGAGAGTGAGGGTCATCGTCTGCCTTACTGCCTTGCTGGGTGCGGTGGCTCGGTGCGGTGGTGCGGGCGCCGGGCGGACTCAGAGGTCCGTGGGGAGTGTCCGCCAGAGCTCCGAGCGGTCCCGAGCACCCCTCAGCGCATGGAGAATCACCTCGGGTGGTGCAGCATAGACTACCGGATAGTCAATTTCATTGAACTGTTCGCGTACCACCCACGCGAGCTGCTCCTTCTCCGTCGAGAACTGTGCGTCGACGCCCGGCCTGTTGCCCCGGGGATCCACCCGCGCCCAGCGGTCCGCCCCGGGGAGCCGCAGCGCGACCAGGCCGTGGAGCATCGGGGCGGTCCCGTCCTCGTCGGCGAGACGCTGGTAGCAGAGGCCGGCCGGGACGGAGCGGGCCCGCAGCAGGGCCGTCAGTGCGATCGCCTTCGCGTGGCAGATGCCGTTGAGGGTGGTCAGCACGTCGGAGGCGCGCCAGGTGACGTGCTGGTTCCCCGAGTCGGCGGAGTGGGGAACGGTGTCGCGGACGAATTCGAAGGCGGCCCGCGCGTATGTGTATGCGGTGTCGGTGTCGCGTGCGAGGCGCGTCGCCACCTCCCTGACCCGAGGGTGTCCATGGTCGATGGACTCGTCGGCGGCGAGGTACGCGTCGATGTCCGGGGAGTGCTGCGTCAGCTCCATGATCGAAGAGCGTACGAAGCGACCGACCGGAAGTCCATCGGTTTCCGGTCGGCCGCATACTCATGCATCGATCGCGTTACCGCGCCATTTCTTCCTTCAGCGCCTGGAGGAAGGCGTCGACGTCGTCCTCGCCGGTGTCGAACGCGCACATCCAGCGGACATCGCCGGCCGCCTCGTCCCAGAAGTAGAAGCGGAAACGCTGCTGGAGCCGCTCGCTGACCGCGTGCGGCAGCCGGGCGAACACCGCGTTGGCCTGGACCGGGTAGAGGATCTCCACCCCGTCGATCGCCCGGACGCCCTCGGCGAGCCGCTGGGCCATGGCGTTGGCGTGGCGGGCGTTGCGCAGCCACAGGTCCTTGGCGAGCAGCGCCTCCAGCTGGACGGAGACGAAGCGCATCTTGGAGGCGAGCTGCATGGAGAGCTTGCGCAGGTGCTTCATCGCCCGGACCGCGTCCGGGTTCAGCACGACGACGGCCTCGCCGAAGAGCGCGCCGTTCTTCGTGCCGCCGAAGGACAGCACGTCGACGCCGACCGTGTTGGTGAAGGTGCGCATCGGCACGTCCAGCGAGGCGGCGGCGTTGGCTATCCGCGCCCCGTCGAGGTGCACCTTCATGCCGCGCTCATGGGCGTGGTCGCAGATGGCGCGGATCTCGTCGGGGGTGTAGACGGTGCCCAGCTCGGTGTTCTGGGTGATCGAGACGACCTGCGGCATGGCCCGGTGCTCGTCGTCCCAGCCGTACGCCTGTCGGTCGATGAGCTCGGGGGTGAGCTTGCCGTCCGGGGTGGGCACGGTGAGGAGCTTCAGCCCGCCCATCCGCTCGGGCGCGCCTCCCTCGTCCACGTTGATGTGCGCGGACTCGGCGCAGATGACGGCGCCCCAGCGGTCGGTGAGCGCCTGGAGGGCGACCACGTTGGCCCCGGTGCCGTTGAAGACCGGGAAGGCCTCGGCGGTGGAACCGAAGTGGCTGTGCATGATCCGCTGGAGGTGGCCGGTGTAGTCGTCCTCGCCGTAGGCGACCTGGTGGCCGCCGTTGGCGAGGGCGAGGGCGGCGAGGACCTCCGGGTGCGCCCCGGCGTAGTTGTCACTGGCGAAGCCGCGTACCTGCGGATCGTGGTGCCGTCGTGCGTCGGTCCTCACGGTTGCGGGGTCAGCCACAGGCGCTTTCCGTTCACTTCGGTGGCGGGCTCGTCCCAGACGCCGGCGATGGCCCGGGCCAGCTCCGTGACGTCGGTGAAGCCCGCGAATTTCGCATTCGGGCGCTCGGCGCGCATGGCGTCGTTCACCAGTGCCTTGACCACCAGGATCGCAGCAGCCGCCGCGGGCCCGTCCTCGCCCCCCGCCTTGCGGAAGGCGTCGCCGAGCGCGAGCGTCCACGCCTCGGCGGCGGCCTTGGCGGAGGAGTAGGCGGCGTTGCCCGCGGTGGGATTGCTGGCCCCGGCGGCGCTGATCAGGAGGTAGCGGCCCCGGTCGCTGCGCTGGAGGGCCTCCTGGAAGGCCAGCGTGGTCGACTGGACGGTGCGGATGAGCAGCTTCTCCAGGGCGTCCCAGTCGGACAGGACGGTCTCCTGGAACAACTTGCTGCCGCGCCAGCCGCCGACGAGGTGGACCAGGCCGTCGATGCGGCCGAACTCCGCCTCGGTGCGCTTGGCCCAGTCCCGGGTGGCGTCGAGGTCGAGCAGGTCGACGGTCTCACCGGTGACGGTCGCGCCCCCGTGGGCGTACCGGGCGGCGTCCACCGCCTCGGCGAGCCGTTCGGGGTTGGCGTCGCATCCGACGACGGTGGCGCCCGCCTCGGCGAGCCGCAGCAGCGTCGCGCGGCCCGCGGGGCCGGCCGCTCCGGCGACCGCGACCACGGCTCCTTCGAGCACACCGGTCCCCTCGCCCGTGCCGTTTCCGTTCATGGCCACCGCCTCCTCGGGAGAATGGTTCACGCGGCTGCCCGCTCGTCGTTCGCCGCGGTGATTCCCTTGGTGGAGGCAATCACGTGCTTCAGCTTCTTGGCGAGCGCCTCATAGAACATGCTCAGGGGAAACTCGTCCGGAAGCACGTCGTCGACGAGCTTGCGAGGAGGAAGTGTGAGGTCCAGGGCGTCGGGGCCCTTGGCCCAGCGGGATCCCGGGTGCGGGGCGAGGTAGGTGGAGACCAGGTCGTACGCGGCGAACCAGTGGACCAGCTTGGGGCGGTCGATGCCGTCGCGGTAGAGCTTCTCGATCTCGGCGCAGAGCTGGTTGGTGACCTGCGGGGCCCGGTCCCAGTCGATCTTCAGGGTGTTGTCGGTCCAGCGGACGACGTCGTGCTTGTGGAGGTACGCGAAGAGCAGCTGGCCGCCGAGGCCGTCGTAGTTGCGGACGCGCTCGCCGGAGACCGGGAAGCGGAACATCCGGTCGAAGAGCACCGCGTACTGCACGTCACGGCCGTGGGCGTTGCCCTCGGACTCCAGCTTCACGGCCTCCTTGAAGGCGGTGAGGTCGCAGCGCAGCTCCTCCAGGCCGTACATCCAGAACGGCTGGCGCTGCTTGATCATGAACGGGTCGAACGGCAGGTCACCGTGGCTGTGGGTGCGGTCGTGGACCATGTCCCACAGGACGAACGCCTGCTCGCAGCGCTGCTGGTCGCCGATCATCTCGCGGATGTCGTCGGGCAGCTCCAGGCCGAGCAGGTCGACGGAGGCCTCGGTGACCCGGCGGAAGCGGGCGGCCTCGCGGTCGCAGAAGATGCCGCCCCAGCTGAAGCGCTCGGGGGCCTCGCGCACGGCGATGGTCTCCGGGAAGAGCACCGCGGAGTTGGTGTCGTAACCGGACGTGAAGTCCTCGAAGGTGATGCCGCAGAAGAGCGGGTTGTCGTAGCGGTTCGCCTCCAAGTCGGCGAGCCACTCGGGCCAGACCATCTTGAGCACGACCGCTTCGAGGTTGCGGTCGGGGTTGCCGTTCTGCGTGTACATCGCGAAGACGACGAGGTGCTGGAGGCCGTCGGCCCGGTCCTTCGCGGGCTGGAAGGCGAGCAGCGAGTCCAGGAAGTCGGGGACGCGGAAGCCGTCGGCGGCCCAGCGGCGCAGGTCGGTGACGAGCGCGCGGTGGTAGGCGACATCGTGCGGGAGGAGCGGGGAGAGCTCCTCGACCGCTCCGATCACCCGGTCGAGGACCTGCTCGACCGTGGCCGGGGACGGGGCGCCCTCGGCCTCGAAGTCGATGGATCCGTCCTTGGACTGCCAGGGGCGGATCTCCTCGACGGCATCCTTGAGCACGGGCCAGGCCGGGTGCTCGACCACCCGCTGGGCCGTAGCTATCGCGCCATCGGTGGCGCTCTGCACAAGAATTTCCGTCATGACACTTCCTCCACGGGAGAACCTCGCGTGACATCACCGTAGCCGGGCAGAGCTCACCCCGACAAGGGGAGACCTGAAAATTATCCTGCGTACCCCCCATGGTCACCGCAGTTTTTCCTGCGGGATACCGGGTAGGAGCGCAGTTCCCACAGCACCGCTCGGATCCCGGCGACCGGGCCCGCACGGCTGGGGACATCGCGGGCCGCGGCCGCTACCCTCCCCAGTGCCGTATTGCCGCAACCTCCGCACGGGCAGGAGCAGTCGACGGATCCCCGCCGACGGAAACGAGGTCGCCTTGTCTTTTCTCACCCTGGGTCATCGCGGAGTGATGGGCGTCGAGCCCGAGAACACCCTGCGCTCCTTCGTCCGCGCCGAGGCATCCGGGATGGACGCCATCGAGCTGGACCTGCACCTCAGCAAGGACGGCGCGCTCGCCGTGATGCACGACACGGACGTGGACCGCACCACGGACGGGACCGGGCCGATCGCGGCCAAGACCCTGGCGGAGCTGCGCGAGCTCGACGCCGGTCAGGGCGAGCGGATCCCGGTCTTCGAGGAGGTCCTCGACGCCGTCTCCTCCCCGCTCCAGGCGGAGATCAAGGATGTGGCGGCGGCCCGCGCGCTGGCGGACGTGATCCTGGAGCGCGAGCTCGTGGGCCGGGTGGAGGTGTCCTCGTTCCACGACGAGGCCGTCACCGAGATCGCCCGGCTGGTGCCCGGCGTCCGCACGGCCCTGATCGCCAGCCGCTGGGGTGCGGACGTGGTGGACCGGGCGAAGGCGGCGGGCGCGGCGACACTCGCGCTGAACATCCGCCGCCTCACCCTGGAGGTGGTGGAGCAGGCGCACGGCGAGGGCGTGAAGGTGATCGGCTGGGTGGTGAACACCCAGGACCATCTGCGCCTCGCCCGGGCACTGGGCCTGGACGGCGCGACGACCGACTTTCCCGAGATCCGCCGCGCCGGGCGCTTCACCGCCTGAGGGCGAGCGCCGTCAGGCGCCGCCCCCGAGGTTCTTGACGAGCAGTTCGAAGGCCAGGTCGTCGCGTTGCGGGACACCGAAGCGCTCGTCGCCGTACGGGAACGGGGTGAGCTGTCCCGTACGGCGGTAGCCGCGGCGTTCGTACCAGGCGATCAGGTCCTCGCGCACCGAGATCACCGTCATGTGCATCTCGCCGACGCCCCAGCTCTCCCGGACGGTGCGCTCCGCCTCGGCGATGATCAGCTTGCCGAGGCCGCCGCCCTGGAGTCCGGGCCGGACCGCGAACATGCCGAAGTAGGCGGCGTCGCCCCGGTGTTCGAGCTGGCAGCAGGCGACGAGTTCGCCGCCGCGCTCGACCGCGAGCAGTCGGCTCGCCGGGGCGGCGATGACATCGCGCACGCCCTGTTCGTCGGTCCGCTGCCCCTGGAGGATGTCGGCCTCCGTGGTCCAGCCGGCGCGGCTGGAGTCACCGCGGTAGGCCGACTCGATCAGGGCCACCAGCGCCGGGACGTCGTCCTCGGTCGCGTCGCGGAAGGTCAGCCGGGCCGCGTCGGGCGTGGCGGTGTCCATGGTGGGGCTCTCCGTCTCTCTGCTGCCGTACGTGGTTTCTCTGTCGCCGTACGTCCGGTCGAGCGTAACGCGACCCGGAGCGCCCCCGGCGGGCCCCGGCGTACCCCCTTCACACCCCCGTGCGCCGGGTTCGGCCGCGGCCGCCCGGGCATCGATGGATCGACCCGTAACAGTGGTGTACGTCCGACCGGGGGGAGGCGTGCCGTGCACGGAGGGGCTCCGACCGGCTGGCTGCTGATGGCGTTGTGCGCGGTGAGCGGCGCCTCCTGTCTGCTGCGCACCCGCACGGGGACGCCGCAGGAGCGGCGCACCGCGCGCTCGGAGGCGCTCATGGGCTTCGGCATGGCGGCGATGGCCGTTCCGGCGGCGGTGCTGTCGCCCCCGGACTGGGCGTGGGCGGTCTACGCGGTGCTGTTCGGCGTCGCGGCGCTGCGGTCGCTGCGGCCCGCTCTGCGCGGCGGCCACCACCGGCATCATCTCGTCGGCTCGCTGGCCATGGTCTACATGGCCGTGGCGATGGCCCCGGCGGTCACGGGCAGCGGCGGGGGCGGGCACGCCGGGCACGGGGCGGGCGGCGGAGCCGGTGGCATACCCCTGCTGACCGGGGCGCTGCTCGTCTACTACGCGTTCTACGTCCTGGGCTCGGCCGGCCGGCTGCTGCCCGTGACCGGGACGGCCGCGATACCGGTCGGTGGTGCGGGCGTCGACGGGCGTGGCGCGGGAGGCTTCGGGGGCGGGTCGGACGGCCGGCCCGAGCTCACGACGGCGTGCCGACTGACGATGGGCATCGGCATGTTCGCCATGCTGCTCACTCTGTGAGACGGGAAGTGGGACAGAACCCCCGGCAAACGGTGGTCTACGTCACTTGCCGGTCGAGGCCGTACCCCGCCGGACCCGCCCCTCCTAAGCTGAGGCCATGCTGGTCTCCCTCGCGCTGCTGCTGCTCGGTGCACTGACCGCCCTGGTGGCTCCGCGCCTGATGGCGCGCGCCCGGTGGCCGGAGCGCGAGCCGGTCGTGGCCCTGTGGGTCTGGCAGTGCGTGGTGGCCGGGGTGCTCCTGTCGTTCACCCTGTCCATGACGCTGAGCGCGGCCGCCGCCTGGCAGGCGGTCCGCGGCCATGTCTTCGCACCCGCCCCGCACGCCGTGGTCGAGGCGTACGCCCTGGCGGCGTACGGGCCGTGGTCGGCGGTCATCGCGGTGCTGCTGGCGCTGGGCGGGCTGTGGACCGGAGCGATGCTGCTGCGGGAGATCCGGCGGGCGCGGCGTCGCCGCAAGCGGCGCCGGGCGGAACTGCTGGTGCGTTCCCCGCTGCTCCCCGGCGAGAAGCCGGGCGCCGACCGTCTCGTGGTGCTGGAGGGCGAGCGGCCCGACGCCTGGTGGCTGCCGGGCGCGGCTCCGCAACTCGTCATCACCACCGCCGCGCTGGGCCGGCTGAAGGGCCGTCAGCTCGATGCCGTGCTCGCCCATGAACAGGGCCATGCCCAGGCCCGGCACGACTGGTTGCTGCACTGCTCGTCGGCGTTGGCGATCGGTTTCCCGCAGATCCCGGTGTTCGCCGCGTTCCGCGACGAGATGCACCGGCTGGTCGAGCTGGCCGCCGACGACGTGGCGTCACGTCGCTTCGGCCGGCTGACGACCGCGCTCGCCCTGGTCGGACTCAACGAGGACCGCGGGGTGTTCGGCCCCTGCCCCACCCCGGACGCCCAAGTGCCCCTCCGGGTCAACCGGTTGCTGGCCCCGGTCGACCGGCTGACGGCGGGCCGCAGGCTCCGGCTGACGGCCGCCGCCGCGCTGGTGCCGGTCGTCCCGCTGGTCGTGACCTTCGTACCGGGGCTGCGCGCGCTGGGATAGGGGGCGTCGCCGAACTGCCGTCGTCGCCCGGCACGCGGGCAGTTCGACGACCGGTCCCAGGATCCGTTCCGCCTCCTGGAGTCGGTTCTCCGTGCCGCGGGTTGGCCATCGGGCGGTGTCCTCCGCGAGGATCCCCTCATGTCTTCCCCCCTCCCCCGCTCACCGGCCCGCTCCCCCCGCACCGCGGCCGCCCTGTGGACCGGAGCCGTCGTGGTGGCGTCCGTGGTCCTGCTCGTCCTGGTGGCGGTGCGCTGGCCGCCGCTGATGTCCCTGGACCGGGCGGTCGCCGACGCGCTGCACCGGCACGCGGTAGCCGATCCCGGTCTGGTCCGGGTCAACCGGGTATTGACCGACTGGGTGTGGGATCCCTGGACCATGCGCGCCCTGATCGCGGTGGCGGTCGTCGCCCTGTGGTGGCGGGGCGCGCGGCTGCTCGCGCTCTGGGTGGCCGCGACGAGTCTGCTCGGCTCGCTCCTCCAGCAGGGGCTCAAGGCAGTGGTGGGCCGGGAGCGCCCGCAGTGGCCCGATCCGGTGGACACGGCCCAGTACGCGGCCTTCCCGTCCGGGCACGCCATGTCGGCCGTGGTGAGCTGCGGGCTGCTCGTCTGGCTGCTGCGGCTGTACGGCGCGGGCCCCGGCGCCCGGGGTGCGGCGCTGGCGGTCGCGGTGGTCTCGGCGGCCGGAGTGGCGGCGACCCGGCTGTACCTGGGGGTGCACTGGCTGACCGATGTCGTGGGCGGTGTGCTGCTGGGGGTGGCGGTGGTGGCGTTGAGCACGGCCGGGTACGCCCGGTACGCGGCGCCGCGCGCCCCGGCGGAGGAGGACCGGCCGCTGCGGGCCTGAACCGGGCGCCCTTGTCGGCGCGGGGACGGACCGGGAAGGATCGCGCCCATGGCGATCACAGGTGTGCTGTTCGACTTCTCCGGGACCCTCTTCCGTGTGGAGCCGGTGCGGGACTGGCTCGCCGCCGTGCTGCGCGAGGAGGGCGCCGACGTGGCCCCGGAGGATTTCGAGCGGTACGTGAGCGGGCTCACGGCCGCCGGCGCCCTCCCGGGCGGTCCGCCTCCGGTCCGGGTGCCGGAGGAGCTGGCGGACGCGATGGCGCGCCGGGATCTGACCGCCGCCCTGCACCGTGCGGCGTACACCGGTCTGGCCCGGACCGTCGCCCTGCCCGATCCGGGGCTGTACGACGCGCTGTACGACCGCCATCTGCGGCCGGAGGCCTGGCAGCCCTACCCGGACGCCGCGGAGGTGCTGGCGGGGCTGCGGAGGGCGGGTATCGCGGTCGGCGTGGTCAGCAACATCGGCTGGGACCTGCGGCCGGTCTTCCGCGCGCACGGGCTCGACGCCCTGGTCGACGCCTATGCCCTGTCCTTCGAGCACGGGCTCCAGAAGCCCGCCGCGGGACTGTTCGCTACCGCCTGCTCGCTGATCGGACGCGATCCGGCAGAGGTCGTCATGGTCGGTGACGACCGGACCGCGGACGGTGGCGCGTCGGCCCTGGGCTGCGAGGTCCGGTTCGTGGACCATCTGCCGGTGTCGGAGCGGCCCGACGGCCTGCGCTCGCTGGGGCTGGTCCCGCGGTGAGGCCCGCGGTGAACCGGGGAAATCGGAGCGCGGTGTGAGGCATATCCCGCCGCGGAAGGGGTAAAGGGATGGGTTCGTGGACGTAGCCTGGAGGGCATGTCCCCGATGTCGTCGTCCATGTCCACCCGTTCCGCAGCCGAGGTCAACGCGGAGATCCGCGACCTGTGGCAGCGCTCGGGCGGCTGCCTGACGCCGCAGGACGAGGCGGACTACCAGCGGCTGCTGGTGGAGTGGGCCGCCGCCACCGGCGGGAGCGTCCGCACCGCCGCCTGATCGCCCGAGCCGCCGTTCGCCGCGTCCTGAGCGGGTGGGCAAACGCGCCCGATCCGGCGATCCCCCGCGTCGCCGGATCCGGGCGCACCCTCGGCCCGTCCGGTGGGACAGGGCCGCGGACCGCGCCGGGGACCGGAGTTGCGGAGTCCGCCGTCGCAGGGATCCAGCATGTCCCCACCCGGCTCATCGGTCAATGAATTTCCGGCTCCGCACGCACGGGGCCGGTGTCGCCCGGCGGTCGTCCGCCCGGGCGACACCGGCCCCTGACCGCGGGTCGAGTCGGCTGCCGGAACCGCTGACGGATCAGCGGTCGAAGTAGTCCGGCTGCGTCTGCACGTTGAGCTCGTCCAGCTTGACCCGCTCGGCCGGGTCGGTGCGCTTGTCGTCGAGCTTCAGCACGTCGAAGCCCTTGGCGATGTCGCTGGAGTAGATGTGACCGTTGTAGTAGTACGCCGACCAGGGGCCGGCCGTGGTCACCTGGTCGAGCGTGACCGGGCCGCGCTCGAAGAAGGCGATCTCCTTGGGCTTGGACGAGTTGGTGAAGTCCCAGACGGAGATGCCGCCCTGGTACCAGGCCTGCACCATCAGGTCGCGGCCCTTCACCGGGATGATCGAGCCGTTGTGGGCGACGCAGACCTCGACGTCGGCCTGGTGACGGTCGATCTTGAAGTAGCTGCGGAAGACCAGCTTGCGCTTGTCGCCCTTGCCGACGATGTCGTAGATGCCGTCGGCGCCGCGCTTGGGGCCGATCTCCTCGTTGCAGGTGGCCGCGCCGCCGCCGCCGAGCTCGTCGGTGAAGACGACCTTGTCCGCACCCTGGTTGAAGGTGGCCGAGTGCCAGAACGCGAAGTTCACGTTGTCCTGGACCCTGTCGATGATCTTCGGGCGCTCCGGGTCCTTGATGGAGAACAGCAGACCGTCACCCATGCAGGCTCCGGCGGCCAGGTCCTTGGACGGCAGCACCGTGATGTCGTGGCAGCCGGTCGTCTGGGAGACACCCGGGTTCGTGGGCGCTCCCGGGTTGCCGCCGTCCGGGAAGAGCACCGGGAAGTTGACGATCCGGGCCTTCTGAGGCGCCTTCACCGGCACCTTGATGATGGAGATCCCGTCGTGCGGCGGCTGGCAGTCCGGGAACGTCGCGTTGGGCGAGTACGAGGAGACGTACACGTAGACGTTCTTGCCGTCCGGCACCAGCGTGTGCGTGTGGGAACCGCAGGCGGTCTCCACGGCGGCGATGTACTTCGGCGCCCGCTTGTTGCTGATGTCAAAGATCTTCATGCCCTCCCAGGACGACTTCTCCGTGGCGGGCTGGGAGGTGCTGGAGCAGGAGTCGTCGCTGCGCGAGGAGTCCGTCGAGAGGAACAGCAGGTTCCCCGAGACCGAGATGTCGTTCTGCGATCCGGGGCAGAGGACCTGGGCGACCGTCCTGGGCTTCTTCGGCTTGCTGATGTCGTAGATGACGAAGCCGTCGTAGTTGCCGACGTAGGCGTACTTCCCCTGGAACGCGAGGTCCGTGTTGGTGCCCTGGAGGGCGCCCTTCGGCACGTTCGTCAGGTGCTTGATGTTGGAGCTGTGGACGATCTCGTCCACGCCGGGTATGTCGCCGCCGGCTATCGCGGCCCTGGCCTCGGCCTGTTCGCTCTGGGTGACGGACCCGCGCTCGACCGGGGCGTCACCCGGGTCGGGGGTCGCGGCCGCTGTGGTGGCCGTCAGCAGCGTGGCGAGGAGTCCGGCCGCGGCTGCCACCGCGCCCAGACGTCTGCGCCGCACGCGGGTGGTGTGCAACGAGGTCACTGCGTCCTCCCTTGTATCCGTTCGGGGTCGAACGGTTCATGAACCCCCGGCAGTATCGTCCCTCCCATGTACACATCAACAGATGGCAACACAGACGTAATAAAAGTTTTTGATCTTCGGCCGGTGGAAGCGTGTTAGGACGGTCTGCAACAAACCATGTGGCACAGGAGGTCACCGTGTTGATCCATCGCCGGTCCGCGACTCTTCGCTCAACCGCTCTCGCGGCGGTGGCGGTTGCCGCCGCGCTCGTCCTCGGAGCCTGTGACGCGGACAGCGGTGACGGAACGTCGGACAAGGCCAAGGACACAGGTCCGGGCGTGGTCGCGCCCGGCAGACCGGGCGAACCCGCGCGGACGCTCTCCGCCGAGGACGCCGTCAAGGAGGCCGGGCAGGACACCGCCAACTCCGCGGACTTCCGCTATGCCGAGATGATGATCGAGCACCACGGGCAGGCGCTCGTGATGACCGAACTCGTCCCCGAACGGGCCTCCGCCACCGCCGTCAAGCGGCTCGCCGAACGCATATCGGCAGGCCAGAAGCCGGAGATCGGCGCGATGCAAGGATGGCTGAAAAGAAACGGCGGCGACCGGCGCAAGCAGCACCACGACCACGCGGGGATGCCCGGCATGGCGACCGACGCCCAGCTCAAGAAGTTGCGCGCCGCCGAGGGCAAGGCCTTCGACAAGCTCTTCCTGGAACTGATGATCACCCACCACCAGGGGGCGATCACCATGGCCACGGAGGCGCTCACCGAGGGGAACGACGTGATCGTCGAGGAGATGGCCAGCGATGTGGTCGCCCAGCAGACCGTGGAGATCAACCGGATGCGCGGTCTGATGGACTGAGACCCGCCCCGGGGCCGTGCCCGTACCACTGCCCCGTACCACTTCCCCCGTGCCGCCATCCCATGCACCGGCGGTGCGGATCGGCCCGGCGGTGCGATCCTGGAAGCAACCTCCGGGAAGAGGTGCGCCGTGCTCTCAGTCGCCGTCGTCGGTTCCGGTCCCAGCGGGGTCTACACCGCCCAGGCCCTGCTCCGGCAGTCGCTCGTGCCCGATGTGCGCGTGCACGTCCTGGACCGGCTGCCCACTCCGTACGGACTCGTGCGGTACGGGGTGGCCCCCGACCACGAGAAGATCAAGTCGCTGCAGAACAGCCTGCGGGCCGTGCTGGAGGACGAGCGGGTCACCTTCGTCGGCAACGTCGGCGTCGGCGGGCCGGACGGCGTCTCCCCCGCCCGGCTCGCGGAGCTGTACCACGCGGTCGTCTACTGCGTCGGGGCCTCGGCGGACCGGGCACTGGCGGTGCCGGGCGAGAGTCTGCCGGGCAGCTACTCCGCCACCCGCTTCGTCTCCTGGTACAGCGCCCACCCGGACATCGGCGCCGACCCGTTCGCCCGGGACGCGCTGAGCGGCCGCTCGGCCGTCGTGATCGGCGTGGGCAACGTGGCGGTCGACGTGGCCCGGATCCTGGCCCGCGGCGCCGACGAACTGCGGACCACCGACGTACCCCGCGCCGCGCTCAGCGCACTGGCGGCCAGCCGGGTGCGCGAGGTGCACATCGTGGGCCGACGCGGCCCCTCCCAGGCCCGGTTCACCACCAAGGAACTGCGGGAGCTGGGGGCGCTGCCCGGGGCCCGGGTCGTCGTCGACCCGGCGGAGCTGGCGCTGGACCCGGCGTACGCCGCTCCGGACGGCCTGCCCGCCGTGGTGCGGCGGAACCTGGAGGTCCTGCGCGGCTGGTCGGCGGGCGGGGCCGTGGATGCGGCGGGGGCCGCGCGCCGCATCCGGCTGCGGTTCTTCCTGCGGCCGGTGGAGGTGCTGGAGCGGGGCGGGCGGGTCGCCGGGGTGCGGTTCGCCCGGACGGCTCCGGACGGCGCGGGCGGGGTCCGGGACACCGGCCGTCACGAGGACATCGAGGCGGGGCTGGTCCTGCGGGCCGTCGGCTATCGCGGGGTCGAGCTGCCGGGGCTGCCCTTCGATCCGGTGCGCGGCACGGTGCCGCACACGGCGGGCCGGGTGCTGCGGGACGGGGTGCCGTCGCCGGGTGAGTACGTGGCGGGGTGGATCAAGCGCGGCCCGACCGGGGTGATCGGCTCGAACCGCTCCTGCGCCAAGGAGACGGTGGCCTCGCTCCTGGAGGACGCGGCCGGACTGACCCTGCGCCCGGTGCCGGCCGATCCGCTGGCCGCGCTGCGGGGGTGGGGGCTGCGGCCGGTGGAGTGGGCCGGCTGGCTGTCGATCGAGCGCGCGGAGGCGGAGCTGGGCCGTTCGCTGGGGCGTGGCCCGGTGAAGATCCCCGACTGGCCGGGGCTGCTGGCGGCGGCCCGGGACGAGAACCGCTGAGGGGCGCCCGCTACCGCCGGGAGACGGCCTCTACCGCTGGGAGACGCGCCGCACGGTCGTGTCCGCCCGCCGCGAAGTGCCCGGCGCCATCACTTCCGGGTCGCCACGACCAGCCGGGCGCGGGGGCTGCCGTCCGGGCGCGGGCCCAGTTCGGTCAGCGGCTGCAGCCGTACGCCGAATCCGGCCCGGGTCAGGTCCTCCAGCACATCGCCGAGCCGGAACGTGCGGTAGTACATGACGAACGTCGGCCGCCACAGGGCGTTGCGCACCCGCATCGCCGCGTCGAAGCCCAGCAGCGACCAGTAGGCGCGTGATCCCACCGGGGGCGGTGCGCCGATCGGGAAGACGAACTGCCCGCCGGGCCGGAGGGATCCGTACACCTCGGCGAAGAGGCCGAAGCGTTCGGCGGGCAGGAAGTGGCCGAACGCGCCGAAGCTGAGGGCGAGGTCGAAGGCGGGCCCGAAGGGCAGGGAGCGGGCATCGGCCCGCACCCAGTCGATCACCGGTCCTTCGCCGGCCGGCGATGTCCCGCTCCCGGGCGGGAAGGCGGCCCGGGCCTCGGCGAGCATGCCCGCGCTGAAGTCGACCCCGACCACACGTTCCCGGCACAGCTGCCGGAGGACGCCCACTCCCGCCCCGGTGCCGCAGCAGACGTCGAGTCCGGTGTCGAAGGGGCCGAGTTCGCGCACGGCCCGGGTGACGGCGTCGAGCACGCGGTCAGGTGTGCGGTAGGGCGTGAGGTCGAACTTCGGGGCGAGGAGGTCGTATCCGCGCTCGATCGAGGAGAGCGCCTGGACGGCCAGTTCGCGCACGGTGGGGCCCTCTTCGGGGCCCTGTTCGGTGAACATCACGGACCACCCTACCGACGTGTGACCCGGCCCGGTGCCGCCGCGCTGCCACCGTCCCCGGCAGCGCCGCACCCGTACGTCAACGGCCGCCGGGAAGACGCCGCTTGAGGGTGATGGGGGTGTCGGCCGCGTACGCCTGGGTCCAGCTGCGGCCGGCCCCGGACTTCCAGGTGACGTGGACCGCGGAGCCGTCGGTGCGGGTGCTCTCCACGGTCATGGTCCGGTCGCCGTCGCGTACGTCGCCGCGGCGCAGTTCGGCCGCCTCGACCGTGACGGGCCGCTCGCCCGGCGCGTTCTCGGTCTCCTCTGCCGCCCGGAGGAGTACGGCGGCCAGCTCGCGGGCCGACTCCGGGGTGCAGGTCCAGACGAGCTCGCCGGCCGGGGGCGAGAGCCGGATGCCGACGCGGGGGGCCGGGCCGGTGTCCTTCGCGGTGGCCGTGGCCGGGTCGTCCGCCCCCTCGGCGACCGTGGACGGCGCGGGCTCGCCCGCGGTGACCGTGACCGGCACCGGGCGGCCGTCGGCGTCCGTGATCCCGCTGCCCATCGTCGTCTCCTCGGTGTCCTGCCGTGCCCGGGGCCGTCCCCGGGGTGCCGTACGGCCGCTGCCCGGCCTCGGCCAGCATGTCAGCTCCCGGGGGCGGGACGAACGCCGGTCGCCGTCTGCGGCGGCCCCGGGCTCCGTGGCTCCGTGGCTCCGTGCGCACGCGGGCGCGGGCCACGCCGTCGGCCGGGTCCACCGGGCAGGGCGGCCACAGGTCCGGCAGGTCCGTCGTCGGGTCCGTCGTCGGGTCCGGTCTCAGGTCCGGTAGACGTCCAGGCGGCCGCACATGCCGAATCTGCCGTGGTGCGCGGGCCGTTCGGCGTGGACACGGGCGTCGGCGAGATGCCCGGCCTCGCCCCGGTCCAGCGCGTCGAGCTGGCCGGCGGTGGCGGCGGCAGCCGTGGCGGCCCCCTTCTCCCAGCGGGTGCGCCACTCGGGCGTACGGGGGCGGACGAGCGCGGCGGCTGCGCGGTGGAACGCGGCCAGCGGCTCCGGATCACCGTCCTCCACGGCCTCGCGCAGGGCGAGGAACCCCTCCACGGCGAGGTCGCGCCGGGCCCGCGCCGCCCGTTCCTGCACGGCCTCCTCGGCGTCCACGGGCAGCGCCGCCGCCGCACGGTAGACGTCCGGGTCCGCGAGGCAGCGCGGCGGCAGGGTGAGCACGGCGTCACCGGCCTCGGGCAGCCCGCTGTTCTGCATGAGCACGATGACGCGCAGCCCGTCCTCGTTGACCAGACGGTGGATGGCGCCCGGGGTGAACCATACGAGCGCGCCGGGCGTCAGCGGGGTCTCCCGGAATCCGGCGGCCGTGAGGGTCTGCACCGAACCACGGCCGGCGACCACGACGTACCCCTCCGAGCAGGTCAGATGCAGATGCGGGGTGCCCCCGCGCAGCCCGTCGGCGGAGGGCCAGTCGTAGACGCTCAGGTGCGAGACGGCGACGGCGCCGGGCAGTCCTTCGAAGGTCACCACGGGGGCTCCTGAGATTCGGCGGCACGGCCCGCAGCGACCCTCCGCAAGCGCTTTCTACGGCCACTGAAAGCTAGGCCGCCACCGGACGCCGGTCAAGGGCGCCGCACGCACCGGGCCGTACGCGCCGGGCTGCGTGCGCCGGGCTGCGTGCGCCGGCGTCGCCGGTGCCGCGGGCGTGTGCGCGGGCCACTGTCAGTGGCCGGGTGCAGACTGGCACTGTTCCGGCACAACGGCGTATCGGGAGGTCCAGAACCATGACCGACGTACTGCTCACAGCAGGCACCCGCAAGGGTCTCTTCATCGGCCGCAGACGCGGCGGGAGCTGGGAGATCACCGGCCCGCACTTCAACGCACAGGCGATCTACTCGGTAGCCGTGGACACCCGCACGGACACCCCGAGAATCCTGGTCGGCGGGGACAGCGCCCACTGGGGGCCGTCCGTCTTCCACTCCGACGATCTGGGCGAGACCTGGGTCGAGCCGCGACAGCCCGCCGTGAAGTTCCCGAAGTCCACCGGAGCCTCCCTGGAGCGCGTCTGGCAGCTGCACCCGGCGGGCCCCGAGGCGCCGGACGTGGTCTACGCGGGCACGGAGCCTGCCGCGCTGTTCCGCTCCGAGGACCGGGGCGAGTCGTTCGAGCTGGTCCGGCCGCTCTGGGAGCACCCGACCCGCTCGCGGTGGGAGCCGGGCGGCGGTGGCGAGGGTCTGCACACCGTTCTGACCGACCCCCGGGACGCCGGAGCCGTGACCGTCGCCGTGTCGACGGCGGGCGTGTTCCGGACGAAGGACGGCGGTGCGAGCTGGGCCCCGTCCAACTAAGGGCGTCTCCGCGGTCTTCCTCCCCGATCCGGACCCGGAGTTCGGGCAGTGCGTCCACAAGGTCACCCGGGACGCGGCCGACCCGGACCGGCTCTATCTGCAGAACCACTGGGGCGTGTTCCGCAGCGACGACTCCGGCGACCACTGGAGCGACATCGGTGCGGGGCTGCCCTCCGACTTCGGGTTCGCCGCCGCCGCGCACCCGCACCGCGGCGGCACGGCGTACGTCTTCCCGATCAACGCCGACGCCGACCGGGTCCCGGCGGAGCACCGCTGCCGGGTGTTCCGTACGACCGACGCGGGGCGCACCTGGGAACCGCTCTCGGAGGGCCTGCCGGACGGGGCGCACTACGGGACGGTGCTGCGCGACGCGCTGTGCACCGACGACGCGGATCCCGCCGGGGTCTACTTCGGCAACCGCAACGGCGAGTTGTACGCCAGCGCGGACGACGGGGACAGCTGGCAGCAGCTCGCCTCGCATCTGCCGGACGTCCTGTGCGTGCGGGCGGTGGCGCTCGGCTGACGGCCGAGGGTCCGGAGGGCTGACGGCAGTTGATCGGAGTGGTCGTATCAGCAGTAGAGTGCGGGCCGTGGCAGCACGACCGTTGAAAGAGATCATCGAGCCGGGGTGGGCCGACGCCCTCGAACCCGTCGCCGAACGCATCGCCGCTATGGGCGACTTCCTCCGCGCGGAGATCGCCGCGGGCCGCACGTACCTGCCCTCCGGGGCTCATGTACTGCGGGCGTTCCAGCAGCCGTTCGAGGAGGTGAGAGTGCTCGTCGTCGGCCAGGATCCGTATCCCACCCCGGGACACGCGATCGGGCTGAGCTTCGCGGTGGCCCCGGACGTCCGGCCGCTGCCGGGCAGTCTGGAGAACATCTTCCGGGAGCTGCACGCGGATCTGGGGCTGCCCAGGCCGTCCAACGGCGATCTCACCCCGTGGACGCGGCAGGGGGTGCTGCTGCTCAACAGGGCGCTGACCACCGCGCCCCGGCGGCCCGCCGCCCACCGGGGCAAGGGCTGGGAAGAGGTGACCGAGCAGGCCATCAAGGCGCTGGTGGCCCGGGGCACTCCGCTGGTGTCGGTCCTGTGGGGGCGCGACGCCCGCAATCTCCGCCCGCAGCTGGGCGACTTCCCCGCGATCGAGTCCTCGCACCCCTCCCCCATGTCCGCGGACCGGGGCTTCTTCGGCTCGCGGCCGTTCAGCCGGGTCAACGAACTGCTGGCGCGCCAGGGGGCCGAGCCGGTGGACTGGCGGCTTCCGTGACGCACCCCCCGGCGTCGCCCACCGCTGCCGGACCCGCCGCCGCCGGTCCCGGCGCGTACGTCATCGGGGTGGACTCCGGGGGCTCCGGGCTGCGGGTGGCGCTCGGCCGGGTGGGGCTGCCCGGGCCGCTCGCGACGACGGTCTGCGCCGAGCCGGTACGGACGGGGCCCGGCGGCATCGACGCCGGGCATCTGCTGGACCAGCTGCTGCCCGCCGCCAGGGAGTTGCTGGAGCGGGCGGCCGAGTCCTCCGCCGACGGCGCCCCGGTGGGTGAGGTCGCGGCGCTGGCGATCGGGGCCGCCGGAATGGCCACCCTGGGCGAGCGGTTGCGGGCGGAGCTGCCCGGTGCGCTCGCGGACGCGCTGGGGGTACGCCGACTGGCGCTGGCCGCCGACGCGGTGACGGCCTACGCGGGCGCGGTGGGGCAGCGCCCCGGGGCGGTCGTGGCGGGCGGTACGGGCATGATCGCCCTCGGTACGGACCTGATGGAGTGGCACCGGGCCGACGGGTGGGGTCATCTTCTGGGTGACAGTGGCGGCGGTGCGTGGATCGGCCGGGCCGGGCTGGATGCCGCGATGCGGGCCCATGACGGGCGGCGGGGCGGTTCGCCCGCGCTGCTGGACCGACTGCGGGCCGTGTTCGGACCGGCCGATGAGCTGCCGGGGTTGCTCTACCCGCGCTCCGACCGGCCGGCCGTGCTGGCCTCGTTCGCGCCGGAGGTGGCGGCGTGCGCCGGAGCGGACCCGGTTGCCGCCGGCATTCTGCGGGCGGCCGCGGGGCATATCGCCGAGGCGGCGGCGGCCGTCTGCCCGACGGCCGCGCGCCCAGCGGCCGCCGAGCCGGACGACGGCGGCGACGAGCTCGGCGAGGGTGGCGAAGTGGCCCTGACGGGCGGCCTGTTCCGGATGGGCGAGCCTCTCCTGGCGCCGTTGCGCGAGGAGCTGGCACACCTGCTGCCGGGGGCTCGGGTGACCTCGGCGGAGGGCGATCCGCTGACCGGCGCACTCCGGATCGCGCGGGCCCTGGCGGCCGGGGATCTGCGCCTGCCGCGCCACCCGACGATGCTGTTCGTGCCCCTGGAGCACGCGACCGGGCAGCGGGTCGGAACGGCCGCGCGCGACGAGCCGCGGTCGGGGTGACGGGCCGGGACACGGAGCGAGGGCGGAAGGCCGATGGAGAGGATCGGCGAGCCGACAGACGGGGGCACTCCGGTGGTACATCACTCATCGGACATAAGCGGATAGTTAACGCTCGACCGGACCCTCCCCGAACAGAGGGGCAGGCAAAACCAGTAGCATGCGGCGCCATGAGCACCCCCACTGGGCCCGCTTCCGGCCTGCCTGTACGAATGCCGCGACCTCGCCAGTCCGGACGGCACCGCCGCCCGGAGCCCGTGGTCGCACCCGAGGGCGCTGCCGCGCTCGTTCTCGTCGTTCCCGGTACCCCCTCTTCGGCCACGCGCAGCCTGGCCGAAGAGGTGATCAGCATCGCCCGTTCCGAGCTGCCCGGCCTCAACGCCCGGATCGGCTACCTGGACGGTGACGACGCCGAGTACCCGACCCTCGCCACCGTTCTCGCCCACACCGCCGCCGAGCGCGTCGCGCGCTTCGAGCAGGCCGTCGCCGCCGGGCGTGAGGTCGCCGAGCCCTCGGGTCCGCCCGCCGTCGTGGTCCCGCTGCTCGCGGGTCCCGACAGCGCGCTGATCCGGCGGATACGGCAGGCCGTGATGGACAGCGGTACGCAGGCCGAGCTGACCGATGTGCTCGGCCCGCACCCGCTGCTCGCCGAGGCCCTGCACGTACGGCTGTCGGAGGCCGGTCTCGCGCGCGCCGACCGCGCCAGGCTGTTCACCGTCGCCACCGCCGCCGACGGCATCGTGCTGGCCACCGTGGGCGGCGAGGAGGCCGTGCAGGCCGCCGGGATCACCGGCATGCTGCTGGCCGCCCGCCTCGCCGTGCCGGTGATGGCCGCCGCGCTGGACGTGGAGGGCTCAGTCGCCTCGATCGCCGAGCAGCTGCAGGGCTCCGGCTCCGCGCAGCTGGCGCTGGCGCCGTACCTGGTGGGCCCGGAGGTCGACCCCGGCCTGTTGGACGCCGCCGCGAAGGAGGCGGGCTGCGCGACGGCCGAGCCGCTGGGCGCCTACCCGGCGATCGGCAAGCTCGTGCTGTCCCTGTACGCCACGGCGCTGGGCATCACGCCGGCGACGCCGCAGGGCACCCAAGGCGCCCAGGGCGCTCAGGCTCACTGACCGGAGGCCGCCGCCCCGGGGCGGCGGCTCGGGAAGCCGGACAGCACAGCGGGCCCGGACCGGAGGACATCCTCGGTCCGGGCCCGCTCCGCTGTCAGGCGAAGACGACGCAGGAGGCCGCGGGGACCTCGATGGAGCCCGCGTGCTGCGGGACGCCCGTCTCGGCGTCCACGGCGAACCAGCTGACGTTCCCCGAGTGCTCGTTGGCCGCGTACAGCCACTGCCCGCTCGGGTCGAGGGCGAGATCGCGCGGCCAGCGGCCGCCGCAGCCGACGGTGGCCACCAGGGCCGGCTTCTCGCCGCTCTCGTCGAGGGTGAGCACGGAGATGCTGTCGTGGCCCCGGTTGGCGGTCCACAGGAAACGGCCGTCGTGCGCGACGACCACTTCGGACGGGTAGGTGCGCGGCGCACCCTCGGCCGCCTCGTGCTCGGGCAGCACCGACGTAGCGCCGAGCACGTCGAAGCGGCCGGTCGCCGCGTCCCAGCGGCACACGGTGAGGGTCGGCTCCAGCTCGCCCAGGACGTAGGCGAGGGCGCCCGAGGGGTGGAAGGCCAGATGGCGCGGGCCGGTGCCCGGCCGCAGGGCGGTCTCGTCGTGCGGTCGCAGGGCGCCGGAATCACGGTCCAGGGCGCAGACGCGTACGGAGTCGGTGCCCAGGTCCACGCTGACCACCCAGTTCCCGGAGGGATCGGCGAGCACCTGGTGGGCGTGCGGCGCCTCCTGGCGGCCGGTGTCCGGGCCGCTGCCCTCGTGCCGGAGCACCGAGGACACCGCCCCGAGCGATCCGTCGGCGAGGACCGGCAGGGCGGTGACGCTGCCGGACCCGTAGTTGGCTGTGACCAGGTGGTTCGCGGCGAGCGCGAGGTGGGTTGGCGACGCGCCGTCGACGGCCTGTACGGGGCCCAGGAGGGCCGGTACGTCGCCGTCGAGGGCGAAGGCGGCGGCGACGCCCCGGTCACTCTCGCCGACCGCGTACAGGGCCGCGCCGCCCACTCGGGGGCCGACCGCGAGGAACGAGGGGTCGGGCACGGCGTCGGTGGATCCGAGCACGGTCAGCGCGCCGGTGTCCCGGTCCACGGCGGCGGCGGTGATTCCGTGCCCGCCCGCCGAGGTGAACGACCCTATGAATGCCCGCCCGGCGCTGTTGCCGATCATCGCGCTACCCCTCTTCCGCCGTCGCCGCGATCTTCACGGCCGACGGTAGCAGGCAGCCCCCTGCGGTCCAGACCAATACGGCGGGTGGGAAGTGCCGATACGTCGGGCGGGCATCAACGTCCCCGGCCGTGCTCGACGTAACGGCCGGGGGGCGAGGTCAGGCCGGTTCGGGGCCCACCGCGGCTGTCCGGCCGCCCCGGCCCTGGAGCGGTGCCGCCAGTGCGGCGAGGGCGCGCTCCAGGCCGTGCAGATGGGCCAGGGCGGGGTCGGCGGCGGTCGCGGGCAGCTCGGGCAGCTGAAAGCCGCGGGAGCCGTCGGGTGCGGTGAGCGCCTCGACGGCCGCCTCGACACGGGAGCACGCGGCCGACAGCCGCGCGTCGTGCGAGGCGTCCGGGTCCGCGGCGATGGAGGCCAGCCCCCGCACCTCGCGTACACAGTCGTCCAGCAGCGCGAGCACCTCCCGGGCGCGCGCCTTGCGGGCCGGCAGCGGGCTCAGCGGGTGCACCAGCGGGGCGAGGGAGAGCCGGACCCGGCCGAGCAGCACCTCCAGTTCGGCGACGCGGGGGCCGGGGTCGGCGAGCGTCGAGCCGGCGAGCCGGTCGGCCGCCTCGGCCGTGCAGGCGTGCACACAGCGCAGCGCCTTCTGGATTTCCTCCTGTCGATGGTTGTCACCGACCCGCCCCGCGCCATCGGCGGCGCCCGCAGCGAACAGCAGGCGTACAACGTCGCCGCCAGCCGCGCCCAGGACCAGATGTGGCTCTTCCACTCCGTGCCGCCCGATCGCCTCAAGTCGAATGACCTGCGGCTCAATCTCCTCACCTACATGGACAACCCGCCCGCAATCCTTGCCGCCAACCATGACATCGGCCCGGTCCGCCCCGACGTGCACGCCCAGCCGTTCCAATCCCTGTTTGAGCAGCAGGTCTATCTGAGGATCAAGGACCGCGGCTACCACGTGCTTCCCCAGTACCCCGCAGGCACGAAGAGCATCGACCTGGTCGTTGTCGGCGCCCGCGGGCGACTCGCGGTGGAATGCGACGGGGACTACTTCCACCACACCACACGCGACCAGATCGACCGCGATCACCGGCGCGACCGCGAACTGCGCCGGGTCGGCTGGCGGTTCTGGCGCCTACGGGAGAGCGAGTTCCGGTTCGATCCGGACGAGGCGCTCTGCGGACTGTGGGACGAACTCGACCGCCTGGACATCCGCCCGGCTGACTACTCCCGGCCCGCCACCGCACCCTCCGGCTCCGCGCTGTGGACCCCATTCGACCTTCCGGACGAACCGGACGACGGAAACACCATCGATGGCGAAGCCGAGTCTGCGGCACCGCCCGGGCCGGACACCGTAGACGGCAAAAGCGAAGAGACCGAAAACCACAACACCCCGGACGCTGGCCTCAGCACCGTTGACAACACGGAGGTCCTCGCATGACCCAGACGACGCAGGGAGCCGTGTCGGCTCCGCTCGACACCAACACCCTCAAGGAACTGGTCCGCATCCTCTGCGGCGACGACCACCTTCTCTACCGCCCGGCCTACAAGATCGCCGAGTTCTTGGAGAACGCCGGGTGGCGAAACCTGCCCGAAATCGACGGAGAGTCCCGCGCCGAGTGGGCCCTCGACCGCCTCATGAAACGCCGTACGGACCCCAGCGCGCTGGAGTCCGTCCTGCTACGGCTTGCTGACGCCCGCGAGTACTACGAAGAACCCGAGCAACTCCCCAAGGTCCTCTCGGCTGTCAACGGCTTCCTCGTCCACGAGGGCCTGCGCTTGGAGAACCCAGGAGGCCGCCCGCGGCTCGTGGCCTGTGACCCCGCGCTCGGCCACCCCGGCCAGCACGCACCCGTCGAGCTCAAGGCCACCATGTCCGACATCGTCAGGGACGAGCGCATGGCCGCCCTGCTAGAGCACCGGCTGGACGAGGCTCGCACCTGCTTCGCCAACGGTGCCCACGTCGCAGCCACCATCATGCTCGGCAGCCTCCTCGAAGGCGTCCTGCTGTCCGCGGTGCAGGAGCGGGACGCCACACTGCTGGGCAAGAAGAACCCGCAGAACATCACGCTTCATGACCTGATCAACATCTGCCGCGAAGCAGCGTGGATCGACGCGGACGTCACGTCGTTCAGCCATGCCCTGCGCGACTACCGCAACTTCGTCCACCCCCACCGTGAGTACCGCGAGTCCTACAGGCCCGACCGCGACACATTCAACGTCTCATGGCACGTAGTGAACGGTGCCCTCAACGACCTCGCCGCAACCCGCCCGCGCGCCGCTACCCACTGATCATTCCGTTGGCCCCCATCTCGACCGCGAGTCCGCCCGTCCGGCGAGCCGGGTGATGGATACGGCAACGCAGCACTCACCTAGCGCTCGCCTCGTACTCATCTGCGACCTCTGACCCAGCGGAGAGGAGGACCGTGAGCTCGTGCCCTACCGATCCGTGATGCCTGGAGCCTGGCCGAAACGGATCGGGAGGGCACCTGCGAAGGCGACGGGCGCCCAGCTCAGCGAGGGATCTACTCGATCTTCAGCATGCGCACGATGACCCGGTCCACCTCTTCGTCGTCGAAATCCTTCTTCCAACGGTGCCCCAGTGACGTCGATGACCGGCGCGTACATCTGCCGGATCACGGACTCGGCCAGGTCCTGCTTGGCCTGGTCCCCACCCTCGTACGCGGCGACGACTTCCTGCGGCGCGGCGATGCCTCCGAAGGTGTCCTGCATCTCGCTCAAGGGCATCACGACCGCGGCGAAAGTCAACGACGTCACCCAGACCCTCGCCCTGGTCGACGGCATCCTGCCTGCCGCGGGCCGCCCCGGCTGGCCTCGCCGCCGACCGGACGCCCTGCTCGGCGACAAGGGCTACGACTCCAACCCGAATCGGAACGCGCTACGCAAGCGCCGGATCCTGCCTGTCATCTCGCGCAAGGGCTGCCCGAACATCAAAGGGACGGGCAAGCTCCGCTACGTTGTCGAGCAGACCTTCGCGCTCCTCCACCATTTCTAGCGTCTCGCCGTCCGCTGGGAACGCCGCACCGAAATCCTCGACGCCTTCGTCTCCCTGGCCTGCAGCCTGATCTGCTGGAGACGTCTTAAGAAGACCCGCACATGATCGTGTTACGGGCTCGTAGGGCCCTATCGGACTTCCGCGTTCGTCTTATAACCCTCTGTCCAAGATCCGGTTCCCTGTGTAACGTCGGAGTCCAGATCGCGTGTTTGTTCTATTTAGCTCGCAGTTTGAGGGACCGTTGGGTTCGGGGGACCGAGGCCGTGTGGCCGGATCGGCCGTTCGAATCCTGCCGGTCGACTCCTTACCAGAGATGGTTCTCCTTTGCGCTACAGACCTGCGGGGTCGTACAGACCCCTGCTTCGAGTCTCACGTTTGACCGGCCGTTTGCTCCCGCCCCTGCTTGCCATGGCTTTGCTGGCTGGGGCGGGCATAGGCAGCAGCCCTAAGTCGCCCCCTGTCGAGTTGGCCGCCGACTATGACTGGAACGAGGACACCCCCGCCGAGCAGTTGCGGCAGGACCAGTGTCTGATGAGCGACGTGCTGCGGCTGGGCGGAACGGCCATGGCTGCCACGGCGAAGGACGGTCTCAATCAGAGTCCCGAGCGGCTGCGCGAGCTGGCTGACCGGAACTACTGGAAGGACACGCCGCTCGGCGCTGCGTACCAGTCGGACAAAGACGTCGCTATTGCTGAGCTGAACCGGCTCAACGCACTCCACGACAGCTGGAAGATAACTGGGCTGGAGTCGCCGGGAGGATTCGGTTCAGTCGCCGACTTCGAGTCGCCGCCCGGGACTAGCGGCAACGATGGTGAGGACTTCCACTCCCAGACCGGTCTCATGGGGTGGATCGCCGACCGGTTTTGGAAGAGCGAGAGCGACTTCTACGAGGACGGCACCCCGCAGGCTGACGCCAAGGCCGCAGCGGCGGTCAAGGCTCTGGGGCAGCCGCTTTATGGCAGCGAGCCTGACCCGTCTTCGCCGGACTGGGGCCAGCAAGTCGCGCTGAACGAAGCGTACGAGCACCTCCTGGGTGATTCAAGGGAGCCGATGGGTGCGGACAACGCACGCCAGTTCCTGAGCTCTGGTGGCTTCGCGACCAAGGCGCCAGTGCCGGGTACTGCAGAGCACCGGGTTGCGGTCGAGGATCTCAAGTCCCGTTTCGCTGCCTGTGCGTGGCGTGATCCGATGGATCCGCAGAAGGTTCTGGGCGGAGTTGCCGCGACCGCCGCGGCGGAGTGGCAGCAGGAGATCGGTTCGCAGGCTGTCAAGCGCAACGACATTCTGAGCGCGAATATGAACGCCGTCCAGGCACTCACCAAGGCTTCTGATTCGATGGGCAGGTTGCTCGGTCATGCGTGGGTCGCTGACCACATCACCCGTTGGCAGGACTACTGGTCCTCTGGCGGTATTGGCTGGGTCGGCTCTTCCCCGATGTACGTGCAGCACCGGCAGATCAGAGGTAAGTGCCTGGGGACACTGGCTGACAGCACGGCGAACGGTGCCTATCTGACGCCTGTCAACTGTGGGCCGTCGACGACGGGCCAGATGTGGAGTGTCAACGGGCAGTACGGCGAGGGCTACAGCTTGCGCCACGTGAAGTCGAAGAAGTGCCTCGAAGTCGCCCCCGACGATCGCCGACTGCAAATCTGGACCTGTAACGGAACGCCCAAGCAGACATGGCAGTTCAGTGTCCGAGCGAGTGGCACTCTGCAGAACCTGGGAACCGGGGAATGCCTGGACCTTTATCGTGAAACCTTGGTGAACGCAGGCCCTTGCAACACGAGTATCCAGCAGCAGGTCTTCTTGCAGGTCACCGCGAATAACGGCAGTGTTCCGCCGGCGGCGGAGTTCACGAAGGCGTCGCAGCGGTTGAGTGCGGCGCGGGCGGGGGCGAAGGCTGAGCTGGCGGAGCTGAAGCGTCAGGTGACGGCGGCGACGGCCGCTCAGACCGCGAGCGTGACCGCCGAGCAGGCGGCGTATGCGATCGCGGACGCCAACGGGGCGCCGAGGGGCCGTGGTTTGCTGGTGGGCCAGCAGAAGGCTCAGGTCACCCAGGGAGCGGCTGCGGCTGTCACAGCACTGTCGAAGGCGGGCGAGACTGCTGAGGCGGCCACCCGTGCGGCTGCTGCGGACAGTGAGACGATCGCTCAGCGGGCGCTGGCGCAGGCCGCGCAGTCCAAGGCGGAGTTCCGCAAGCAGGCGGCTTACCGGGCCGAACTGCAGGCCAAGGCGGCGGCGGACGCGGCCAAGGCGCACCGTGACAATGCCAAGAAGGAAAAGGAGCTGGCCGAGGCCAAGCTCACCGCCTCCCTGGCGGCGGAGGCGGACGCCAAGGCCGCGGCGGCCGATGCGCATGCCAAACGGCTGAAAGCCGAGGCCGACGAGGCCACGGCGAAGAAGGAGAAGGAAGCCGCCGACCTCAAGAAGGCGGAGGCAGCACAGCACCGCAAGACGGCGGATGCCGAAGCGACCAAAGCCGAGACCGCCAAGGGTAAGGCCGAGGCGGCGGAGGCCACAGCCGTGGCCAGGAAGAAGGACGCCGAAACCGCCCGCGACCGGGCCAAGGAACTGCGCGACGACGCCTGGGACGCGCAGCAGAAGGCACAAGCGGCCCGGGCCAAGGCGGCCGCCAAGGACGCCTACGCCGAATCCCTGGACGCGGGCGATGCGGCGGACGCCGCGCGGGCGGCGGCCAATGAGGCCGACCGGCACGCGGACAACGCCGAGGCAGCAGCAGGCCGGGCTGAAACCGCCGCCGACGCAGCCACCAAGGCCGCGGCCGACGCGGACGCCGCGGCGACCCGCTCGGAGGCGGCGGCGAAGAGCTCCCGGGCCGCCGCAGACGGGGCGCAGGCGGCAAAGCTGCGGGCGGACGCCGCGGTCAGTACCGCGACCAGCGCCGCCGCGGACGCCATCGACGCCTCCGAGCGAGCCTCAGCCGATGCCACCCTGTCAGTGAAGATGGCCGACGAGGCCGAGACGAAGGCAAAGACGGCCAAGACTCAGGCCGACGCGGCCAAGACCGAGGCCAACAAAGCCACCGCCGCAGCGGCCAAGGCAGCCGGATTCGCCTACGTCACCGCTCAGGCCGCGGTGGACGCCGGGAAGGCGGCGGCGCAGGTAGCAGCTCCCGCCAACGATGCCATTCAGCTCGGCTCGCCCTACGTCACCAAGGACTCCGCCGCGTCCCTCGTGGTCCTGTCCGGCCAGGCGGCGAAAACCATTGCCGAGCAGCAGAAGGCCGTCGCGAACGCGCACGCCCTCAACGCGGCGCAGGAAGCCGCAGCCGCCCAGAGCATCGCCAATCAGGCACAGGGGGACGCCAAGGCCGCCTACCAGCACGCCGCGAACGCCGCCAAGCACTCCGCAGACGCCCGCGGCTACTCCAAGGAGGCACTGGACTACGCGGCCGGCGCGGCCATGGCAGCGGCGAAAGCCCAGCAGTCCCTGGCACGCACCATCGGATACCAGTCCCAGGCCACCGCCGACGCGGCAGCCGCAGACAAGGCCGCCGGCCGCGCAGAGGGCCACGCGGAATCAGCCCGCACCTCCGCGGACGCCGCCGCCCTGGACGCCGACGCCGCCCGCACAGCCGCCACCCGGGCAAACGAGTCAGCCGACCAGGCAAGAACAGCCGCCGAGCGGGCCGACGCCGCCGCCACAGCCGCAGAGGAAGCCGCCAAGGACGCCCAGAAACACGCCGAGTCCGCCCAAGAGGCGGCCAAGCAGACCGAGAATGCGGGGAACGCTAGCCAGATCGAGACCGGCACTGTCCCGGACACAGCCGGCGCATCCATCGGCGGCCTCTTCTACGTCATCAACAAGATCGACCAGGTCGGCAAACCGAAGGTCCTGAAAAAGACCGACGGCTGCGACGGCTTCTGGGACCAGATCGCCTACAAGGGCGACTGCACGATGACCCAGGAGATCAGCTTCAAAGCCGAACTCGACCTGTACCTGTGTGCCGTCGAAGTGTTCGACAACACGTGCTTCTCGAACGACACGCTGTACCTGGGCGAGACCAAGACCGACACCCTGAAAACCGAGGTCACCCACACCATCACGATCGCGGAGTACCAGCAGGGCGTCGACCCCATCGACATCCTCTTCGGCAGCTGGATCCGCTGCGCACAGAAACTCACCCCCGGCGGCGAGAACGGAAGCTGGGGCGGATGCGCCTGGGCTTTCGTCGACGTGGCAGCCATGTTCGCCGGTAAGTTCCTCCGTCCAATCGCGGACGCTTTCAGAGCGGCGGACGCCGCAGCCAGGACCGGGATCGGCTTCGTCGACGCACTCAAGGCGCTCCGAGCCCTGCCATTGGCTGATGATGTCGTCGCCCGCCTCGGATACCGGGTAATGGATGAGTTCGTCGAGGCCTGCACACGCAAAAGCAGGCGCGTCGCTCCCTTGGCGGTAACCGCCGCCGGTGAGTGTGGCGGTCTGATCCGCTACAACAGCGATGACCTCAGCCGAATGGCTTACCAGTTCAGGGTCGAATCCGGATTCTACGGAGCAAGGCATAATATTGCTGTAGCCAGAGTTCCGGGCTGGAATGACCCGAAAACCGGAGACCTCGTGGTGGCGAGCAGCGGCTTCTCTGGGCACTCGGAAACGGCGATCCTGGACATGCTAAAGGCTAAGAAGGTCGACCCCAGCAGGATCACCAGTTTGTATACAGAGCGGCAGCCGTGTGCGTCCTGTGCTTCTGAGTTGTCCGGGGCCCTTAAGGCAGGCACTCCCATCACATGGTCGGTTCCGTATTTCGATGGCATCGAAAGTGCGGCCAAGCAACTTCTGGCGAAGTACGTCATGCAGGCTGGCGGTGGTCGCGTGACGCGGTCGTCGGCAGACTTGCAGGAGCAGCAGCATGAGATGGAGACACATGAGCCAGCACGGATTCGATCTACCGCCGACAGCCACGCGTGATGTCATGGACCGGCGTAAGGAACTAGCCGACAGAGCCTGTGATGCCTTGATCCAGGCAGGTCTTCCCGCCTTTCAGGGAAACTCGCAAGATGCGCCCGGTGCGAATGTTCTGGTGGAATCTCTCGCCGACGGCGGTGTTCTCGTAGAATGGAGAACTCAGGAAGATCTCGCGACCGCAGCAGCAAATCTTTTGGAAAACGGGGTTGATCCCACGAATCTGCCCCACGCGATTCGCCACTACGAAACCGTGCAGAATTGCATGCGGAACGCAGTCCTGCAGATCCTCGCGTCAGCCGGGTTCGATGTGGAGAAGGCGGACGCACACACCTATGGAAGTGCCGTCCACGTAAAGAGGGGCCGCCCCTGATCCTCGTCGAGTCCCGTCGATGCTGAGCCTCTCAGCATCGACGGGACCCAGCACGGGTAGATCTCGACTGAGCTTGCTGCCTTCAGCCGTGCCCGGAATCGGTGATGTAGGCGTCGGCGCTCGTCCCGGCGGGCGGCTTCGGCCACATCGCCAGGTTCTGCGGCACCTTGATCCTTTTGTTCGTTGCCTGGCCCCCCTCCCTCCGTCAGTGCTTTCTCCAGCGCTGCCAGCGTCCTGGCATCCACCCTCATGCCTGCCGCGTCGTGATGCGCTCTCGCTGTGGTGGAGTCGACGCCAACCGGGGAAAGCCTCACCTGGTCACGCCGTGCGGCCTCAGCGATCACCGCCTCCATCAGAGCTTGGAAGGCGCCCGCGTCGCGCCACTGGCGGAACCGGTCGTAGACCGTGGGTCCGTTCCCGAACTCCTCCAAGACCTCCCGCTACTGGGCCCCGGAGCGAAACCTCCAGATCACGCCCTCGAAAGCCATCCCGCAGCCGGCGCGGATACGGGCCGTAGGCGGCTATCGGGAGCTGTGGACCCACCAACACCCATTCTTCATAGCTCAGTTCACGTCTCGCCACACGAGTGTCCTACCAACCGAATGATCACGACCCCCACAGGCCATAGAACGCCGAGGACCGGGCCGCGGACGTGCTGGCGGAGCGCGTTGCGCTGCTCCTCCATCAGTCCGCGGTACGCCTCGGTCCGCCGTGGATCGTCGGCGCTTCTGGCGAAGGGGAAGCCGCAGAGCCCGTGTCGGGTTGCTCGCGCTTGATGGCCGCGTCCACTGCGGCGACGTGCCCCGGCGCCGCTGCCACGACTACCTCGTAACCGGCCTCGGCCAGCGTCGCAGTGGTGCGCCTTCCGGAACCAGGGACCCGGTTCCGTGCGAGCAGTTCGCGCTTCCCAAGCCGACTCACGACATGGGTCACGTGGCAGTCGGTCAGGAAATGCATCTATGTCCGACGTCAGCATCGAGCCAAGTTGCCAGAGCGCAACGTGATTGACGCAACGTTTACTCCGGATGACCCTCCGTGCCACACCGCCTCACTCGACATTCGACCGAAGCTGCTTTCGGTCATCCCCAGCATTCGATGCCGAACGTGCGTTCCCCTTGCCTACAGTGCCCGTGCACCTAGCCGATCAAGAAGGGGTGTGTAGTTCGTGCATTCACGAATAGGCCGTTCACGCGGGAGAACGAGAGGTCGCCTCGCTGCCGGGGCCGCCTTGCTGCTGATCGCCGAAGTCGCGCTCGCAGCGGGGACGGCAAGCACCGCCACAGCCACGACAGCGAAGGACACCGCGGGGACCGAGGGCCAGTCCTCCGCAGCCGCCCAGACGGCGAAGTACCCCACCGGTTCCAAAGGCTGGGCCATTGCCCAGGCAAAGAGAACCGGGAAGAAGGTCGTCGCCTCAGATGAGACCACCGCAACGTCCCACACCGTCGCCAACACCAACGGGACACTGACCACCGAGCTCACCTCCGGCCCCGAACGAGTATGGCGAAACGGCAAGTGGCGGAAGGTCGACGTCACCCTCACCAAAGATCCCGATGGCACCGTCCGCTCAAAGGAGCACCCCCACGGCCTGCACCTGGCCGGCAAGGGCGGCACCAAAGCAAAGTCCCTCAAGGCAGCACAGCAATCGCCGGCACGGGACCTCGTCACGCTGGGAAGCGGTGACAGCAGCGTCACCCTCCAATGGAAGGGCGCCCTGCCCGAGCCTGAACTCAACGGAACACGCGCCCGCTACCACGACGCCATCCCCGGCGCCGACGTCATCGTCGAAGCGACCCGCACGGGCTTCGAACAATTCGTAGAACTGGCAGAAAAGCCCACCGCCACCGACTTCACCTACACCCTGCCCTTACTCGCGGAAGGGATGAAGGCGAAGGCGAACAAGGACGGCTCAGTCACCTTCACCGACTCCGAGACCGGTGACGTCCGCGCCACCATGCCCGCTCCGGTGATGTGGGATGCCGCCACTGAGCTCTTTCAGCGTGGCCACCGATCGGGTGACGGCGGCGAGCCCGAGGTGAGGGCCGCAACGCACAAGGCTCCCGTGCCGTTGGGGGAGGTGTTCGAAGTCTCAACCCACCGGCACAGGAGCCTCGTTGGTTCCCCATCCTGCCGCACTCGACCTCCCGCATACCCTGGTCGAGTGGGTCACCATGCTCATCGTCACCCGCGAGGGTGACCGCAGGTGCAAGCTCCCGCCCCACCAGCGTGCGCTCGTCGCTCTGGTGTACCTGCGCCGCCACGACACACTCACCCGGATCGCGGCCGGCTTCGGGATATCCGTCGGCACCGCCCACGCATACGTCACCGCCGTCACCGGCCTGCTCGCCGACCGGGCGCCGGGCCTGCTCAAGACTCTGCGCGAGCACGACCCGGACTTCGTCCTCCTGGACGGGACCCTCGCCGAGTGCGACCGCGTCGGCGACAGCCGGGCCGACTACTCGGCCAAGCACCGCCGGCACGGCGTGAACGTCCAGGTCGTCACCGACCCCGCCGGCGAGATCCTGTGGATCTCGCCCGCGCTGCCCGGCCGCACCCACGATCTGACCGCGGCCCGCACCCATCGCATCATCCAGACCTGCGAGCGTCAGGGCGTCCCGGTCCTCGCCGACCGCGCATACCAGGGCGCCGGCCCCTGGGTCACCACCGGACTCAAACGACCACCCCACGGCGAACTGACCCTCACCCAGCGCACCGTTAACCGGGCTCTGGCCGCAGCCCGGGCACCAGTTGAACGCGGCATGGCACGGCTGAAGTCCTGGCAGATCTTCCGCAGATCCCGCATCAGCCCCAACCGCATGACCGTCATCACCAAAGCCGTCCTCACCCTGGAGAGGCAACGCTGAAAACGCTCACTGACGCCCGCTCGGGAGAGCACACCAACCGCGCCCGCGTCGACATGCAGGTTCGGGACAAGGGAGAGGGGCACATTGACCTTGTCGTCACCCCCGACCCGGGCTTCCTCACCGACCCGGCGACGCAGTACCCGGTCACGGTGGACCCCTCCACCTCCGCACTCGCGAACACCTTCGACACCTACGTGCAGCAAGGTGAGACGGTCGACTGGTCCGCCGACGTCGAGCTCGACTTCGGCAACCCCGGCACCACGAACCCCAACGGGACACCACGCACCGCACGATCCTTCATCACCTGGAACACCAGTGCCTTCCAAGACGCCTTGATCATCGATACGAACCTGGCCCTGTGGAACTTCCACTCGGGAAACACCGACTGCTCGGCCCAGAGCTGGACCATCGGCGACACCAGTGCACCGTCGACGTCCTCACGGTGGACGAACCAGCCGACCTGGACCCAGTACCACTCCTCCACGCAGACACGTGGTAACCCCGACTGCACGAGTGCCCAGCCCGACGGGTGGATCAACGCCAACGTCGACACGCTGGTGCAGACCTGGGCCTCCGCCAAGGCGACCCGCGGCCACATGGGCCTGCGCGCGGCCAACGACAGCACCGCAGCCTGGAAGCGTGTCAACTCCGCGAATAACGCATCCAACCAGCCGAAGCTCAGCGTCACCTACAACTACCGGCCGCTGGACGGCACAGCCCAGCAGGCAGGGCCCCCGTTTCGGTCGCACAACGACGTCTGGGGCGTCAACACTCTCACGCCGACGCTGAGGGACAAGTTCGAGGACGCGGACGGCGACCTGGTGAGCGGCACCTTCCAGGTCTACGACGCGGCGACCAATACGCCGATCAGTACGCCGGCCGGAGAAGGGCTACTCGTCTCCGCCTCCGTGGCCCCCGGCTCGTGGGCCACAGTCCAGGTTCCCGCCGGGCAGCTAGTAGACGGCAGGATGTACAAATTCCGTACCAACGCCTATGACGGCACCCACTACAACCTCAACTGGTCACCGTGGCGCACCTTCGTCGTCGAAACCGCGGCCGCCGGCACTCCCACCACTCTCCAGCCAGGGGATTCCTACACCATCAACGACCCTGCGTTGATCGCCGACCCCGCCAGAGTGGACGAAGTCCTCAACCGCGACGGCAATCTCGAAGCACTGGGAGTCTTCCCGCGCGGCGGCCCATCGGCCCGCGAAACGGCTGACCCCAAGGCCGTCTGGGAACGCACCTATACCGTTCCCAGCACTAGGTTCCCCCGCGGCCGCAAACCTGAAAGCTCAGGCTTCGACAAATACGAATACATCGCCGACGTAGACGAGTGCGTCAACGCCGACGATTCAGACAACAAGTCCGGCTACATCAAGAACCGCTTCTCCTACTGCCAGGAAACTCTGACAGTAATGCCCGCCATCAAGTGCGGCCTGTGGCCACCGGGATGCTACCTCCAGGGCACTTTCATCTCGCGAAACACTCTCATCGGGCAAGGTAAAATCGGCGGCCTCGACGGCGGCCTGAACACCCGATACGCAGAATTCGACTACAACGTGGACGTCTTCCTGTCCACCGGAGACTTCAACAAGGTCGGATCCAAACTGGAAGCCGACTTGCAGTGCGAAGGCAGTTGGAGTGCCGGAGCGCCCTCCGAAGCAAGAGACGAAGACGCCTGCTACGAAGGCGTCTACCCTGGCCGCAGCGACTCCCCCAGCCAGTGGAAATTCGACGGAGACACCAAATTCGACCTCTGGTCATCAGCACCAAGGTTCCCCAACGCCAGCCTGGGCGACCAAATCGCTACAGGCCTCTTCACACCGGTCCTCAAGTTCACGATCCCCGGCTACGGCCAAGTCCTCCCCACAGAGGGCGAAGAAGGGGAAGTCCGCTTCGACAGCGCCGCCTACAACCAACGCGCACAACTGGGATCCGTATTCCCCGACGCTACGCCCGCTCTCCGCTATGACCGAAGCGACACGAGTGACCCGAGTGCCCCTGTTGAGCCGTACCACGGAGTCGCCGAAGTCGCCGACCACGTTGGAGACGCTCTGGACAACCCGGGCAGCACCTTCCCAACAAAGTCCGGCAAGAACCTTCCCGGCGGAGAAGCGCTGCACCCGATGCACCGTCTCGTACCGGCGGCTGGAGCTCTTGAGTCGACCCGCTACGACGCCAATCGCAGTGCAGTCACGTCAACCTGCAACAGCCCGTCCATGCCGGGACGCCCCGGCCCGGATGACGAACTCGACTGCGACGAGTTCCCCATGGCCTCCACCTTCGAGGGCGCAGCACGCAAGGACTACGAAGGAAGTCAGTACACCGACGAATTCTCCGTCCGCTACATCGACCGCATCGAGAACCAGGAAGCCGGCCGCCGCCTCGGCGCCTGGTACGACAACGACCGGATCCTGAACAACGACGCTTTCATACTCGTCGTCGGCAACTGACTGAAATAGCTTCGAGCGTAAAATACTGCGGGGCCGACTCATGCTGTCGGCCCCGCAGCCACTTCGTCAGACTTCGGCATGCTCAGCTATCCGCCAGATCTGAACGAGGCAGTACTGATCTTTGCCCTCCAGTTCCGCTCCCTGCCCATCCGGAATCTGCAACGTGGTTGACGGGCCTATCGGCGAGGTGAAAGGCCCCCTCGCACAGTTGAACTTCCACTTCCACCGCATCCTGTACAGGCCAGGTGAAGGCAGGACAAGCGGGACAGGCCGCATCCCGCCATCGATTGTCTCTGTAGCAAGGTCGCCTCCGGGGAGTATCACCTCCACCTCTTCCCGGCCGAACCAGTTGCCGGTATCTTCCGCCGGAAGCGTGGACCAACTCTCAAGTTTTAATACTGCATTGATAACCTGAGATGGAACCTGGAGATAAACCATACCAGGGGCAGAGAGAAGCCAATTCGAAGGGTCAGAATTTGGTTGATAGGTATCGACATCCGTATCAACCAGACCGAACAGGCGGTAACTGGGCGAGACCACCGTTTCGCATGAGTCCAGAAGCCTACTCAAAGAGCACCCTCTTTCGTAAATTCGAGCCACGCCAAAACATTCTCCCCATGCAGTAAAGCACCATCGTCACTGACCGGACGCACTGGTCTGAGACGTCGACCAAGTCGCGATGCCTTCAAGCACTGGGGCGACGAGGACGACGACGGCTGCCCGACCCGTCAGGACTTCCACATCGAGCTGGCAGCTCACCTCCGCTGCGTGGAGAGCACCCTTGAAGCGCCGTGGTGGGGCTCGGCCATGGTCGGCTCTGTTCGCTGGCCAGACCCCCTTTCCGTGAAATACTCACGCCCTCCCTTGATTCGTCTTCCGAACTGGTCCAGCACTTCGGCTCGGAGTGCCTGAGGCTGTTCGGGCAAGGAAGTCTGCTGGGAGTGGGTCTCCCAGCGGCGGTACGGAATCTTCTGCAGAAGACCGAGGTGCCGCGAGGGGTGGGATCTTACTTCCTCCGCAGCGGGTGCTGAGGATCCGGTGACGCTTGGGGCGTTCGCGGCGCGCGTGAGTGGGTTGCAGCCGTCCGCTCCCATGGGGGTTGGCTTCGGATCGGTTTCGATGGTCTGGCGCATCTGTGTGTGCATCCGGATGGTGCTGTTCAGGCCGTCGTGCTTTCGAAAGCGGCGGAGGACATGCTCGTCAGCACCGATGTGGCTTCACTGAATGCTTCGCTTCTCGCTTTGGACCGGGCGCAGACGGCAATGTTCGGGGCTTCGGATCTAGCGGAGGGAGCTGCCGTGTTCCAGGGGCCCGCGGCTGAGCTGCGGCGTATTGATGCTTCTGCGTTCGTTGAGCGGGAATCTTGGTGGCCGCGGGTGCTCGACGACCTCCGGCACTCACTGGATTTCCCGTTCTCCGCGGCGTTCGAGTACGTCGACGATTCTGGTGCCAAGCAGGTCGTCACCGAGGTTGCGGGGGTCTGCAGGCCGCATCCGGAGGAGGCCTTGTGGCGGCGTCTGTCCGCTGAGGGGGTGGAGCCCGGTCAGGTGCGGTGGGTTCACTGCGAGTTGGAACCCTGCCTCATGCGGGTCCATACTGCTCCGTCTGGATGCAGCAGGTCTTCCCTCATGCGGAGTTCACGCACAGTTTCGACTACGGAGACACTGCGGAGTCCCGGGAAGGAGGCTTGAAGCGGCTGATCCTTCATGACGCCGAGACGCGGCGGCGTGGATGATGAGCTGGGATCGTCCAGCCGGGGGAAGGGAGCCTGCGGCAACTGCTCTGCTGGGGATGGACGAGTACCTGGCCTGCCTTACTCCCAGGTCCCCGGCACAGCCGGCGCCTGGTGGTGTGCAGAAGGGACCGTAGTTTCTGCGCAGGGTCTACATCTTTTCAGAGTTGACGGCTGATCAACTGTCACCGGAGGGTAAGAAGCTGTCGTCGTACCGATCAAGCGGCTTTCCGATCGAACGGGGTCTCGATCGAGCGATCGAGGGCTCAGGGAACGTCCAAGACCACACCGGCAAGCTCCGGCATCGCCCGGAGGAAGTCCGGAACAGTCGCGAGATCGTCCAAGCGCAGTTCATAAGCCGAGATCCTGCGCGCAGAGTCGGCAGCCAGGTCATCGACTCGGTGCCGCAGATCGGCGCGCGACGCCACCGTGATCGAGTCGTAGTAGCCGAAATCCGAACCGATCGTCAGGTCCACGAACACCCCTTCCTCCTCGAGGACATCGGCCAGAGTCGGGGGAGTTGGGCCGCTCAACGCGCTCACCAGACGCTGGAGACGCTCTGGCCCGGGGGCGACCGCGAAGACCGTGATCTCCGACGAGGCGTCGAAGATCACCGCGTGAAGCGCGGATACCAGGTCGCGAGGCGTGAACAACCGGAACAAGCCCGCACGACCAGCGTTGTCCGGCTCCGCCCGAAGGGGCTTTGCCGTACAACCAGGTACGAACCCCTTGTCCCGTGTGGTGACGGTCGGCGCTTCGGCGTCGACCTCGTACTCCCAGCTCACCAGCATCGGCTTTTGCTCCAGGAAACGCTCGGCGCCGTCGCAGTAGTAGGTCGGGATCGCATAGCGGTCCAGGCCCGCCGTCAGCTGCCACACCAGGCCCACATAGACGGCGACTTCCTCCATGTTGTTGTTGTTCACCGCCCACTCGGTGTACGGCGTCCCCTCCTCAGGCCATTCCTGCCAAAGGCCAGGCCAGTGCCGAGTCACCGCCAGGTCATCGCCCGGGAGGTAGTGGAAGAGATGGACGCCGTCTGTCGTAGAAGCCTCAAACCGGATCGGATGCACCGCGCCAACCTAGCCCCGGGCAGCTCGGCGGTGCCCCACAATTTCGTGTTCGCGAGGCCGGGCGGCCGGGATCTCCCGTCGAGCGGGAGTCTCGATCGGGTGATCGCGGTCGGTGCCGGCATGGAAGCAGGGCCTCGTGGTAGCTCGGAGGTGTCTACGCCAGCGAGTGTTCCAGGAGGCCCTGTTGCCGCAGTTTTTCGCAGTTGCGGCGGCGGAGTCCAGCGCGGTCACCCACTCGTGTGATTGCCTGGCCCACCAGTTCGGAAATGCTGGTGACAACGGGGTACGCGAGCGCCGCTACCCCACCGAAATGTCCGATGCGGAGTGGGCGGTGGTGAGGCCGCTGCTGCCGATGCCGGGCTGGCTGCGCGGGCGGGGCCGGCATCCGGAGGCGTACTGCCACCGCACGATCTTGGACGCAGTCCGCTACCTCGTCGACAACGGAACGAAGTGGCGGGCCATACCGGCCGACTTCCCGCCGTGGGACCGGGTCTACGCGTTCTTCGCCGCAGGCGCGACCATGGTCTGGTCAAGGACTTCCACGACCGGCTCCACCACAAGGTCCGCGAGCAGGCCGGGCGGGAGCCGGAGCCGAGCGCGGGTGTGATCGACTCCCAGTCCGTCAAGGCGGACGCCGTCGTCGGGGCCGACAGCCGAGGCTTCGACGGCGGCAAGCTGATCAACGGCCGCACGCGGCACGCCGTGGTGGACACCCTCGGCCTGCTGCTGGGGGTGATGGTCACCGCCGCGGACATCGGCGACCGCGCCGCCGCGCAGGTTCTGCTCGCCCAGGTCGCCGCCGCGCGCCACCGGCTGGCGCTGGTCTGGGCCGACGGCGACTACACCGGCAGCCTCGTCGAGCGCTGCCGGGCCGTTCTTGCCCTGGTCCTGGCCATCGTCAGGCGCAGTGACGACATGCGCGGCTTCGTCGTGCTGCCCAAGCGGTGGATCGTCGAGCGGTTCTTCGTCCACCTGATGCGAAGTCGCCGCCTCGCGCGGGACTTCGAACGGTCCACCGGCAGCGCGGAGGCAATGGTCCACTGGTCAATGAACCTGCTCATGACCCGCCGCCTGGCCCGGCGGCTGCCTTCGCGAGCGTGAAGCGGCCCGCTGCCGGCTCGGCCTGGATACGGTCCACCTCCTCCCGCAGTGCGTCCACACGATGGCGAGCGGTCAGCTCACGCTGTTCCAGCAGCCCCACCACCGACGGCATCCGACCTCCAGCAGAGCGACGACACGACACGTCACCACTCCCCGAGACCGCCGACCCTGTGCCTGAACAACGGAACCGCAGCCCTCAAGCCCGGAAAGACAACAGCCACTTAGGCGGTGGAGAGCTGCGTGCCGCAGCACCCTTCATTGCACAACGCGAGGGGTCGGGGCTGACTCCGAACTTTACGCGTTTGCGGACGCCGTGTAAGGGGCGTGGTTGAGCGGGCTGACGAGTTCGGTGAGGGCGTGTTCCAGGTCGTGGAGGTGGGCCAGGGCGGGGTAGGTCGCGGTGGCACGCCGCGCGGGGGCGGGCGCTGCCGGGGGCGTGCCGGGTTGGGGGGTGGTGAGGATCTCGACCGCGGACTGGACTCGCCAGCAGGCGGCCGCGAGGCGGTCGTCGTGCGAGGCGTCCGGGTCGGCGGCGACCAGAGCCAGGCCGCGGACCTCACGGGCACAGTCGTCGAGCAGGGCCAGGACCTTGCGGGCGCGCGCCTTGCGGGCTCGAAGCGGGTTGAGCGGGTGGACCAGGGGTGCGAGGGAGAGCCGTACGCGCCCCAACAGAAGTTCGAGCTCGGCGATGTGCGGCTGCGGGTCGGCGCCCGGGGTGCCGGCGAGCTGCGCAGCGGCTTGGGCGGTGCACACGTGGACGCGGCTCAGTGCGCGCTGGATCCACGCATGGGTTGTCGCGTGCGTGGTGACGGGGAGCACCAGCAGCACCGCGAGGGCGGCACCGAGCGCCCCGACCCCGGTCTCCGCCAGTCGCAGCACGAGCAATTCCGGGTTCAGGACTCCCAGCAGGCCATAGAGGAGCGAGATCATCAACGTGACGGCGAAGATCATCCAGGAATACGATACCGCGGCTGTGTAGAAGATCCCGAAGACGCATACCGCCACCAGGATCGCTGTGCCCACGAGATTTCCGTGGAGCGGAACAGCGATCAGCAATCCGGCGGGAATACCCAGGACCGTGCCCACCACCCGGCGGAAACCTCGGATCAGGGTCTCACCGCGCGAGGCTGTGTTCACAAAAATCCACCAGGCCGTGCCCACCGCCCAGTACCAGCGGTCGTGCGACAGCACCTGCCCCACCCCGAGAGCGAACCCGCACGCCGCAGTCGCCTGTATAGCCTGGCGGGTCGTCGCACGCCCCAGACCCCGCCCACCTACCGGAGCAGGCACAGCCGCAGGCGGATAGCGGCGCTCGAAGCACCACAGTCCAAAACGAACCGCCGAGGAAACCAGCAGAGCGAGGACGACAGCAGTGAAGAAGCCGGTCAGCTGGATGAGTGTGGCATGCAGGAACTGGGCTACGAAGAACATCATGAACGCAAAGATCCCCAGCGCATTCCCACGCGGCCCCCAACGTCGCGCATAGACCCCCGCACCGATCACCGCCAGGAAAGCCACGTCCCGGACCAACGGCATTTCATGCAACGCGCTCGCGAGCGCTAGTACGGGGAAACCGACCGCCGGCAGCAGCCCGGTGGTCAGGGCCTGAGCACGAACGTCCGAATCCGTGACGGTGAACAGAGCCAGAAGAGCAGCCAGACCACCCGTGATCACGGCCACCAGAGGATGCCCCGTCACCCCGCACACGGCCACCGCACCGCCGACGCCCACAACGGAACGCGCGGCACTCCGCAAACGCAGCCGGCCCGGATCCGGCGCCACGAACAACCTCTTCAACCCGACTCTCCTCCGAAGACCCAACCCACCAACCCGCACAACTGACACACCATCAGTAAAGTCAGCAAAGAGTCAGCATCGGTCCGCCCACAGACTGCCGAAGACGCCCGTGCCCGCGCGTCAAGCGGCGCCAGTGAAACCCTGTCTGATCTGCGGAAAGACCCGTCAGACCCCGCGATCCCGGCCACCGCACTGTTGACAACACGAAGAACATCATCCAGCTGTACGAAACCGCCGCCGTGTAGAAGATGCCGAAGACGCCGACCGCGACGACGACGGCGGTCGGGACGGCCGCGCCGTCGAGCGGGATGGCCACGGCGAAGCCGGAGACGATGCCGACGACGGTCCCCAGGACCCGGCGGAATCCGCGGACGAGCGTTTCGCCGCGGGAGGTGGTGTTGACGAAGACCCACCAGGTGGCGCCGACCGCCCAGTACCACCGCTCGTCGGACAGGACCTGTCCGATGCCGAGCGCGAAGGCCCCGCCCAGGGTGGCCTGGACGGCCTGCCGGGTGGTGATGCGCAGCCGGCCCCGAAGCTCCGGCGGGGCGGGCAGGGCCGGGGCGGGGAGCCGTCGCTCGTAGCACCACAGGCCGAAGCGCACGGCGGACGAGGCGCACAGGGACAGCGCCACGGCGGCGTACAGCTCGGGCAGCTGGCCGGGCACGGTGTGTAGGAACTGGGCGGCGAAGAACATCATGAACGCGAAGACGCCCAGCGCGTGCCCGCGCGACCCCCACCGCCGGGCGTACACGCCCGCCCCCATCACGGCGAGGAAGGTCAGGTCCCGGGCGACCTGCTGGTCGTGCAGGACCGCCGCGACGGCGAGGACGGGCAGACCGGCGACGGGGAGCAGGGCGGTGGTGACCGCCTGCCCGCGCACCGTCGGGTCGGTCACGGTGAAGAGGGCGAGCAGTGCCGCGAGACCGCCGGTGATGGCCGCCACGAGCGAATGCCCGGCGAGCCCGCACAGCGCGACCGCGAGGCCGATGCCGAGAACGGCCCGGCCGGCGAAGCGCAGCCGGACCCGTCCCGGGTCCGGCGCCACGAACACCCTCTTCAGCACGCTTCCACCCCTTCCGCGTCGCCGCGGTACTCGCATGAAAAAGGCGCCGCGGAAGTCCGCAGCGCCATCGACATCACCATTGCAGCACCCACCGGGCCCATGGATCAAACCGGGAGGAATATCCTGTACCAATGGACCAGTGGATTGGCCGACGAATCAGCCATCAGCATGCCAACGGACCATTCGCGCGATGAGCACGCGCCGCCGTCGCACCAAGGCGCCACCATCACGCTGGGTACAGTCGGAGCCGCACCCGGACGGCTCGGAAGGAGATCTGCGGATCATGGCGGTGGACGCTCTCGACACCCGCATCCTGCGCCTGCTGATCGAGCAGCCGCGCACGAGCGTCCGGGAGTACGCGCGCATCCTCGGCGTGGCCCGCGGCACCCTGCAGGCCCGGCTCGACCGGCTGGAGCGCGACGGCGTGATCACCGGCACCGGGCCGACCCTCTCCCCCGCCGCGCTCGGCCACCCCGTGCTCGCCTTCGTCCACCTGGAGGTCACCCAGGGGCATCTGGTCGAGGTGGGCGACGCCCTGGCGGCCGTGCCCGAGATCATCGAGGCGTTCTCGACGACGGGCGGAGGCGATCTGCTGACCCGCGTGGTCGCCCGGGACAACGGGCACCTGGAGGACGTGATCCAGCGGCTGATCCAGCTGCCGGGGGTCGTCAGGACGCGGACGGACGTGGCGCTGCGCGAGCGGGTGGCGCACCGGGTGCTGCCGCTGGTGGAGTCCGTGGGGCGTGCGGCGGGCGAGCGGGACCGGCCAGGTCCCGGGACGGGTCAGGGGTGAGCCGTCCGGCCGGTCCGGGCTACGGCATGCTGGGGCCATGACATCCCGCCCCGTGACCACGTCCGGCCTCCATGTGATCTTCGATCTCGACGGGACGCTGGTGGACAGCGAACCGAACTACTACGAGGCGGGGCGCCGGCTGCTCGCCCGGTACGGGGTGCGGGACTTCGGCTGGGAGGCCAACGCCCGGTTCATCGGCATCAGCACCCTGGAGACGCTGACCGTCCTGCGCGCGGAGTACGGGATCGAGGCCCCGCTGGAGGAACTGCTCGCCGGGAAGAACGCCCTGTATCTGGAGCTCGCCGGGGCGTCGACGGAGGTCTTCCCGCAGATGCGGGTGCTGGTGGAGCGGCTGTACGCGGCCGGGGTGCCGATGGCGGTGGCCTCCGGTTCGTCCCGGGCCGCGATCGAGGCGGTGCTCGCGGTCACCGGGCTCGACGCGTACATCCCGCTGTACGTCTCCGCCGACGAGGTCGCGCACGGCAAGCCCGAGCCGGACGTGTTCCTGGAGGCGGCCCGGCGGCTGGGGGTGACGCCGGCGGACTGCGTGGTGCTGGAGGACGCCCCGGCCGGAGCGGCGGCCGCTCATGCGGCGGGCATGCGGTGCATCGCCGTGCCCTATGTGCCCGAGACCGCGTCCGACCCCGCGTTCAAAGCCGCCGATCTGCTGTTCGCGGGCGGGCAGTCCGCGTTCACCGCCGATGCCGCGTACCACCGGATGCTCGGCTGAGACGGGGTCCGGCGGGCTTCGCCGGCACCGGGGCGGGCGGGCAGAGGTGCCGGGCCGTCAGGCGAGCCCGGTGAAAAGGCCGTCGGGGCATCCGGGCTCCGCCGGACAGATATCCTGATCATGTCGTTCGCCGCACCGCCCACGACTCCGCCGGAGCCCGGGGCTCCGGGGGGACCGACAGCCGGAGCGGGCCACAATGCGAGATAGGTGCACAGGTGCTGGTAGCTGGTCGGTACCGATTGGTATCCCCCATCGGTCGTGGCGGCATGGGCGAGGTGTGGCGCGCCACGGACGAGGTGCTGGGGCGCGCCGTGGCCGTGAAGCTGCTGCTGGGCGACCAGGCGGACGCCTCGTCGACCGCCCGCTTCCGGCTGGAGGCCCAGACCGCCGCCCGGCTGAGCCACCCGCACCTGGTGGCCGTGTTCGACTTCGGCGCCTGGGAGGACCGATTCTTCCTGGTGATGGAACTGGTCGAGGGGCAGAGCCTCGGAGATCTGCTGGCCGCCCAGGAGCGGGTCCATCCCGAACAGGTCGCCCTGATCGCGGGCCAGGCGGCCGCCGGGCTCGCCGCCGCGCACCGCCAGGGCATCGTCCACCGCGACATCAAACCGGGCAACCTGATGCTGGACGCCGACGGCTCGGTGAAGATCGGTGACTTCGGCATCGCCCAGTTCGTCGACGACCCGTCGACCGCGCTCACGACGGCCGGTCACATCGTGGGCACCAGCCTCTATCTGGCACCCGAGCGCGCGCTGGGACGCACCGCCGACTCCGCCTCCGACATGTACTCCCTGGGTTGTGTCGTCTACCAACTGCTGCTCGGTCAGCCGCCGTTCAAGTCCGATACCGCGACGGCCACGCTGTACCAGCATGTCGACACCCCGCCGGTCCCGCTGCGGCAGCACGGTGTGGACATCTCCGCCGCCTTCGACTCGTATCTGCTCGGGCTGCTGGCCAAGAAACCCGAGGAGCGGCCCACCGCCCAGCAGGTGGCCGACTGGTTCCGCACCGACGCCTGGCGCGGTCGCCCGGAGCCCCTCCCGATGCAGACGACGCCCCCGTCCCACCGGGCATCCGCCCCCATGGCCCCGAAGCCCTCGCCCGCCGCACCGCCCGCGCCGGTCGGCCCGACGACGTACCGCCTTCCGGGGCCCACCGGCCGAAGACGGCAGGCTCCTACCCGATCGACTCCGGCCCGCCGCCGCAGCACCCGCGAGGCGATCCGGCGGCGCCCCAGGGTGGCCAGTGCCATCGCGGGCACGGCGACGTTCCTGGCCGCGGTGTATCTGGGGATGATCCTGTTCTCCCCGGACTCCAGCTCCGCCGGCACACCGGATCAGAGCCCGTCCTCGGGACCCTCGCAGGACGTCCGCGACGGCGGCGGACAGCAACCCGACCAGCAGGGCCAACAGGGCCAACAGGGCCAACAGGGCCAGGAGAACGGCAACGGGAACGGTCACGACGGGGACAGCGACGAGGACGACGAGCGGGACGACTGAGTCCCGCCCGCCACTCCCCCGGCCCCCGGCCCCCGTCTCCCGCCGCTCACCAGCGGTCGTGGACCTCCGCGCGGATCGACCGGTCGTACAGCTCCCGCACCGCGTCGAGCGTGGCCTGCGGCAGCGGCGGCAGATCGGCCGCCGCCGCGTTGGCACGGGCCTGTTCCACCGAGCGTGCGCCGGGGATCACGCTGGTCACGCCCGGCTGCTGGATGATCCAGCGCAGCGCGGTCTGTGCGGGGGTGGCTCCCTCGGGGGCCAGTTCGGCGAACTCGGCGGCCGCGGCGACACCGGTCGCGTAATCGATGCCGGAGAACGTCTCGCCCTGGTCGAACGCCTCGCCGTGCCGGTTGTAGGTGCGGTGGTCGTCGGGGCCGAAGACCGTCTCCTTGGTGTACCTGCCCGACAGCAGGCCGGAGGCGAGCGGAACCCGGGCGATGATGCCGACGCCCGCGGCGACGGCCGCCGGAAGGACCTCGTCCAGCGGCTTGAGGCGGAACGGGTTGAGGATGATCTGTACGCTCGCGACGCCCGGGCGCGCGATGGCGGTGAGGGCCTCGGCGCAGGTCTCGACGCTCACCGCGTAGGCGGCGATCCGCTGCTCGGCGACCAGGGTGTCCAGGGCGTCGTAGACGGCGTCCGAGGAGTAGACGGCGCTGGGCGGGCAGTGCAGTTGTACGAGGTCGAGCGTGTCGGTGCCGAGGTTGGCCCGGGAACGGTCGTTCCAGGTGCGGAAGTTGTCCAGGACGTAGTTCTCCGGCACCTGGTCGAGGCGGCGGCCCATCTTGGTGGCGACGAAGACGTCGGCGTCGGGGCGGTTCTTGAGATAGCGGCCGATGAGCTGTTCGCTGCGGCCGTCGCCGTACACGTCCGCGGTGTCGAAGAAGGTGACGCCGGATGCGACGGCCGCGTCGAGGAGCCCGAAGGCGTCGTCCTCCGCGACCTCGCCCCAGTCGCCTCCGAGCTGCCAGGTGCCCTGTCCGACGACCGAGACGTCACGGCCGGTCCTGCCGAGTGTGCGCTGTTCCATGAGGATCATGCTATTCCGCTTCTTGTGTGGCCGTTCTCGCGTGCAAGGAGGAGGGAAAGGGGTGGACGGCGGCAGGAGCACCGCTGCCGCCGTCCACGTCTCTGAGCCGCCCGGTGCGACGGGCGGGCCGGGGATCAGCCCCGGTACTCCGCGAGGACCCGGGTGAAGTCCCACGGTTGCTGTCCGACTCCGGAGCAGGTGTCGGCGCCGCCGCCGGTGCAGGGCCGGTCGCGGTTGACGGACCAGAAGGTCAGCCGGGCGAGGTGCCGCTGCTGGGCGTAGGCGAGGATGGTGCGGAAGTCGGCGACGGTGATGGTCTCGCCGACGTCGGTGGTGCCGTTCATCGAGGAGATGCCGGTGTGCCGGTAGGCCTGGTCGTCGCTGTAGCCGTAGGCGTTCTTGACGGCCGTCTTGAGGCCTTCGGCGGCGCGGACGCTGAGCGTCCCCATGTTCTGGCCGTTGCCGCCGAAGTTGAACGGCATGATCGTCCAGCTGTCGACGGTGAGACCGGCCTGCGCGGCCCGGTCGATGAGGCTGGTGTCGGGGCCGTTCTGGCCGGTGCCGAAGGTGATGTACAGCTTGATGCCCGGGTTGTTCGCGCGGATCGTCCGCAGGGCGTCCACGGTGCGCTGCTGGACCGTCGGGGAGTCGTAGGCGGCGGCTTCGATGTCGATGTCGATGGCCTTGAGCCCGTACGCGTCGATGACCTTCTGGTACGCGGCGGCCAGTTCGCCCGCGCTGCCGCAGGAGCTCTCCAGCTTGTTGCCGCTCCAGCCGCCGAACGACGGGATCACATCTCCGCCGGCGGCCCGTACGGTGGTGATCGTCTGCTGGTCCACGCCGCCGGTGAGCGGGCGGCCGCCGTCCCACTGGGGGTTGCAGTAGCCGTTGCTGAGGACGAAGGCGAGGGTGAACCACGTGACGCCGGTCGCGTTCATCACGGTCGTGGGGCTGGGCGGGCTGCCCCAGCCGTTGTAGAGGTAGGGCGCGACGGCCATCGGGGAGCTGCCCGGGTCGGGGTCGCCGCCGCCGGACGGGGCGTTCCACTTCTGGTTGGCGGCTCCGGTGCAGGTCCACAGCTGGAGCCGGGTTCCGTTGGCCGAGCTGTTGCCGGTGGCGTCGAGGCACTTGTCGGCGGCGACGGAGACGATGTCGCGGGCGGCGGAGACCCCCCACCGCTGGTTGGCGGCTCCGGTGCAGTCCCACAGCTGGAGGACGGAGCCGTTGGCGGTCGCGCCGTCCTTGACGTCGAGGCATTTGCCGAGCGCCCGAACGGTGCCGTCGGACCGTACGTCCCACTGCTGGGCGCCGGTTCCGTTGCAGTCGTAGAGCTGTACGGCGGTGCCGTTGGCGGCGGAGGCTCCGGCCACGTCGACGCATGTGCCGCCGATGCCGGAGATCTGTCCGACCGCGGCGACGGCCGCGCCGGCGGGGCTGCTCGGGGTCAGGAACGCGGCCATGGCGGCGAGCGCCAGGGCGGACAGCGCGAGGCGCGCCGGCCGTCTTCGCGGGGTGCGTGGGTGTCGCGGAGCTCGGGTCATGCGGTCACCGTCCTTGTCGGAAAGAGCCGGTGCCCGTCCGCGGACTGCCGCGGACGGGCACCGGGGCCGCTGGTTCCGGTGGTCAGTCGCCGGTCGTCACACGGACGTAGTCGATGACCATCTGCTGCGGGAACTGGGTGGAGCCGTCGGGGTCGCCGGGCCAGTAGCCGCCGACCGCGAGGTTCAGGATGAGGAAGAAGGGCTTGTTGAACACCCACTGGTTGCCGCCCAGGTCGGCGGGGGTGCGCTGCTGGAAGACGTTGCCGTCGACGGACCAGGTGATGGAGTCGGGGGCCCAGTCGATGGCGAAGGTGTGGAAGTCGTCGGCGAACGCCTGACCGTTGGGCAGGGTGTACGCGGCGCCGATGCCGCCGGAGCCGGAGTATCCCGGGCCGTGCAGGGTGCCGTGGACGGTGCCGGGCTCGAAGCCGACGTTCTCCATCACGTCGATCTCGCCGCTGTCCGGCCAGCCGACGTTGCCGAAGTCGTCGCCCAGCATCCAGAACGCGGGCCAGATGCCCTGGCCGCGCGGGATCTTGATCCGGGCCTCGACGTGGCCGTAGGCGGCGGCGAACTTGCCCGAGGTGTTGAGCCGGGACGAGGTGTACTCGCAGGTCCCGTACCAGCACTGGTAGTTGCCCGGGTTCTCCTTCCGGGCGGTGATCACGAGGTTGCCCTGGCCGTCGAGTGCGGCGTTGTCGTTGCCCGGGGTGTAGTACTGCCGCTCGTGGTTGTTGACGTTGTCGCCGGTCTCCAGCTGCCACTTGCCGCCGTCCACTGCGGCACCGGCCGGCCCGTCGAACTGGTCCTCGAAGACGACCGCCTGAGCCCCGGGGCCGGGCGCCTTAGAGTCGGCGGGTGCGGCGGACGCTCCGCCGGGGAGTGCCGTCAGGATGGCGGAACAGCAGAGCAGCGAGGCCGCGTAGAGGGCGACGCGGCGACGCCGGGAGACGCTGCGCGCCGTGGAGTGCGTGGGGTGCACGGTCATCACATCACTTCGTGGGGGGACATGTGCATGACAGATGGACGCCGAGAGGTGAACGGTTGGGGCGATCACCTCGGGCGCATATTTCAATTCTTGATTTAAGGGAGTGCCGCAGGAGCCGTCAATAACCTGGTCCAGACCGAAGAAGGAACGGCATGTGGCATGGGCATATGCGCCTGAAGACAGCCGCACATCGTGCGGTTCGCACCATACGGCCGCAGAGTGGAGATACAGGAGTTGCGGAAGACGCGGACGAGCGAGCCGAGTGGCGATCCGGACGAAGGGAGCACGACGTGGAGAACAACGGCCTGCCACGACCCCACTTCGTCGTGCAGATCCATGACGCACGCCGACTGCACTTCGACTTCCGGCTGGAGGTCGACGGCGTACTGAAGTCCTGGGCGGTGCCCCGCGGGCCGTCGGAGAACCCCAGCGACCGCCGGCTCGCCGTGCCGACGGAGGATCACGCCCTGGAGTACCGCGAGTTCGAAGGGGTCATCCCCCGGGGCGAGTCCGGCAGCGGCACGGTCATCGTCTGGGACCAGGGCACCTACCGGCCGCTCGGGCACGACGGCCAGGGCGACCGCGTCCCCTTCGCCGAGTCGCTGGAGCTCGGCCACGCGACGTTCTGGCTGTACGGGGCGAAGCTGCACGGCGAGTTCGCGCTCACCCGCATCCAGAAGGGCGACGAGCCGGACAGCGGCGGCCACGAGGCATGGCTGCTGATCAAGGCCAACGACCGTCTCGCCGTACGCGGCAGGCCCGGCTCCCCCGACCCGTACCACGCCCGTTCCGCCCGTACGGGACGGACGTTGCACCAGGTCGCCGCCGCGGCGGCCCGGCAGTCGGCGGTTTGACGACAGGCCCTGGGCTCCCGGGCCGGGGGCGAGCGTCACGTCTCCGGGCCGAGGATCTCGGCGAGCACGCCGGTGTAGAGCGACCGCCGGTCGGGCCGGGCGTGGGCCGCGGCTCGGCGCAGCACCGGAACCGCCGGCGCACCGAACCCGACGAGCGCGTCCCGCGCCGCTCGGCGGACCACCGGCTTCGCATGGTCGAGGAGCCGGACGAGGTCGGGCAGCGCGGGCTCCCAGGAGGCGCGGCCGAGCGTCCGGACCGCCATGCGCACCACGTCCGGCAGCGGATCGGACAGCAGGAGAGCGGTGAGCCGGGCGTGCGTGTCCCGGTCGAACAGAGCGCGCGAGGTCCGGTGGGCGTGCAGCCGCACCCCGGCACGCGGGTGGCGCAGCAACTCCTCGACCAGGGAGCGCAGTTCCGGGTCAGGACCGGCTCCGGGCCCCGGCGCGCGCTCCTCGACGAGCCGGGTGAGCACGCGGCGGGTCTGCTCGGGCGTTCCGGTGCGGGCGAGGCCGAGCAGTTCCGGCAGCGTCTCGGGGGCGGCCGGGGCGGCCGGGGTCCGGGCCGGGGTACGCAAGGCGTCGAGCGCGGCGGCGTCCTCGTGTCCGGCCCCGGACGCGCGCAGGGGCCCGTCGACGAGCACGAGCGCGTCGGCCAGGGCCTCGCGGCCTTCGGTACGCAGAAGGCGCTCGGCCCTGGTCAGCGCGGGGGTCCGGAGCAGGCGGAGCCCGGTCAGCAGGTCGAGCAGCCCGAGGTCGCCCGCCTCGATGCGCGGCGTCAGAAGATGGGCGAGCGCATCGGCCCGCACGTGGCGCACCGCGGTGCGGGCCGCCTCGCGTACGGCGGGCGGACCGTGCTCCCACCACCCGACGATCAGCGGGACGAGCGGGAGCAGATCGTCCTCGGGCAACCGCGCCGCCCAGCGCAGCACCCGCTCGGGCAGCACGCCGCGGGCGGTCAGCTCGGCGACGGCGGGGTGGCCCTCGGGGCGGTCCGTGGTGGGGCAACCTTCGGGGTGGTCCGTGGGGCGGCCCGTGGGGTAGCCATCGGGGTGGTCCTCGGTGTGGCTCCCGGTGTGGCCTTCGGTGTGGGCGAGGAGGTCCAGGGAGGCGGCTTCGGGAGGTACGTCGACCCGGCCGCGCAGATACGCGCGCAGCACGGCGAGCGAGGCATCCGGTTCGGGCCACCTGCTCAGGGCCCGCGCGGCGGTGGTGCGGCGCTCCGGCTGCTCGGCGTCCAGCATGGCGAGCAGGCGGGCCCGCTGGGCGGCCGACCGGGGCTGGTCGAGACCGTCCGCCCGCACCGGACGCGACGAGGCTCCGGCGGCCGTGCTCGCCGCCCGGGTCTCGGCGATGGTCCACTCGGGCGCGTCGAGCGGCTGAAGCTCGGTCATCCAGTCGCCAAGTCGATCCCGCACGCCGGGCGCGGACCCCGGGTACGCCTCGACGAGCGCGGCGAGCAGGTCCCGGGACCCGGGCGCGGCGGGAACCCTGCCCGCCTTCACGGCCGGAGCACTGCGAGCGCTCGGAGCGCCCGGAACGCTGGGACCGATCGGAGCGCTGGAACCGATCGGAGCACGAGGGCCGATCGGAGTACGGGAAGCACGGGGACCGCCGGGAGCGTCTGAGGTTCCGGTCCCGGTGGTGACAGTGCGCGCCCGGAACTCCGCCAGCGCCTCGGGGGTCCGTACCGCCTCGGACAACTCCGCACGCCACGCCGCCGGTTCGTCGGACGCCCCACCCTCATCCGGCACACCGAACGCCTCGCGGAGCACGGCGGGCGCGGCCCGCCAGGGGTCGGCGCCGAGGTGGGCGGCGGCCAGGGCCCGGTCGAGATCGGCGCGGACGAGCACCGCGCCCGACCGCCGCAGCAGCGTGAAAGCGGAGGCGGCCGCCCCGGCCCGGAGCGGGCTGTCCGGGCCGACGGGCGGCAGTCCGCGCAGCCCCTCGACGACGGCGAAACGCTGGACGGCGGACAGGTGCGGTACGACGGCGTGCAAAACCTCGATCAGCTCCTCGGCCCACCCGGCCGGCCCGCCCGCCCCGGCCCACCCGGTCTCCTCACCCGTGGCGGCGTCGAACACGTCGGTCACCGTACCGGCGTACCGGGCGAACACCGCCACCTCGTCGGCGGACCACGGCCCCGGGCACAACCGCAGCCCGCACCGCACGAGGCGGCCACGGAGTCCGGCCTCGCCGACGCTGTCGGCCAGGCCGAGCCAGTCCACCAACAGGGCACGCGCTGAAGGCAGTTCGCGAGCGATACCGACATCCGGAGGCACGGGCCGCCGGGCGATGCGCAGGGCGAGCGCCGGGTCCCATCCGGTCCGCAGCAGCGCCGCCACCTCGGGGTCGGCCGCACCCGGCGGCTCGACCGGAGCCCCGGTCGGTGTCGGCACACCGTGCCGGGCCAACGGTTCCGCCAGGTCCGCCACGGAGCCGGCGGCGAGCCGTACACCGCCGTCGGCGACGAGCGCCAGCAGGGCGGGCACGACCGGCGAGGCGCCCACGTCGAGGGCGAGCACGGCGCGGGCGGTGATCTCGCCGTCGAGGGCGCGCAGCAGGAGGCGGCGGGTGTGCTCGTCGCGGGCCTCCTCGGCGGCGGCGAGGAGGGTCGCGGCGTAGGCCCGGCCCACGACGGCGCGCAGGGCCCGGGTCAGCGCGGACCGCAGCCCCGGGTTGTCGTCGCGGCCGAGCGCCCTCAGGAGGTGCGGGACGGAGGCGGGCGCTCCGGTGTGGAGGAGGGCGGCGGCCGCGGTCTTCCTGATGTTCATGTTGGGGTGGTGGAGGCGGCCGGCGACCGCCTCGCCCGCCCAGCGGGCCCGTGCCGTGCCGAGGGCCAGCAGGGCCGCCCGTACGGTCCGGATGTCCGGGTCGGAGGTCAGCGGGACGAGCGTCGCGGACAGGGCCCGCGCGTCCTGGCCCGAGGCGTCGTGGGCCAGCAGGGCGATGACGTGCTTGCGTACCTGCGCGTCGCGGGTGCGCAGCATGCGGTGCACCCGGGCCCGGGTGGACGCGGTCGCGGGGACCTGGAGCAACGCCTTGAGCAGCACGGCCTGTTCACCGCCGGTGAGCCCGGGGCGCTCCAGCAGACCGAGCACCGTCGCGGTGAGGAACGCGTGGCCCGCTCCGGTGTCGTCCTGCGCGTCGAGCAGACAGACGGGCCTGATCCACCGCCGCCCCCGCAGCCGGCGCCCGAGGGCGCGCACGGCTTCCAACGCCTCGTGCGGCAGCTCGGGTTCGCCGTCCGGCCGGGGCGGTTCGGCGGGCTCGACGCCGCGGAGCGGAGCGTCCGTCCTCGGCCGGTCCGGGCCGTCGGCGGGGTCGCGGGGCGCGGCGAGGTCCCGCACGACGCGCAGGAGGAGGTCGGCCACGAGGGGCAGCGTCGCGGCGTCGGCGTACGCGGCGATCCGGCACAGCGCCGCCACCGGGTCGTCCGCGTCCACGCGGGCTCGCAGGACGGCGAGTTCCCGCTCGTCGGGGCCGTCGAGGTCGGCCTCGATGCCGGGCGGGAGGGCCTGGGGGTCGAGCCGGGCGAGCAGGTCGCGGCGCTGCGCGGGTTCCTGGGTGAGGTGCCACAGGAGTGCCGCGGCCCGGTCCCGTACGGGGCGCAGTTCGGGCACGACCGGGAGGCGGGGTGCCCGGTCCGGAGCCGTGGACGGACCGTCCGCCACGCCATCCACCGGGCCATCCACCAGGCCATCCACCGGGCCGCCGATTCCGAGCCCTCGGGCCAGTGCCGATCGCGTACAGTCGCCGCCGATGGCCTCCAGGGCGTCCAGCGCGGCGGACGGGGCCGTGGGCAGCAGGGCGAGTACGGCCTCCTCGACGCCCGGCGGGCGCAGGACGCGGATCGCGTCGAGGAACGGACGCGGCGCACGGGCGGCCGGGAGGAGCCGTGCGACGGCCTCGCCGATGGGGACGTCGGCGGCCCCCTGCCGCGCCAGGGCGACGAGAAGTTCCAGCCGGCGCGGCCAGTCCGGGGCGGTGGGCGGTGCGTCGAGGAGGGCGTCGAACAGCGGGCGACGGCAGGTGTAGAGGACCGTGGCGATGTCGTCGGCCGGCAGCGTGCGGTCGGCCAGGGCCAGGGCGAGGAGCTGCCCGGTGTCCGGCTCCGCCGGGAAGTGGCCGCGCCGGTGCAGTCCGCGCAGACAGGTCAGTACGGGCCCGGCGAGCAGGAGGGGGTCCGTGGCGGCCAGGGCCACCAGGCGGCCGATGTCGGTGCGCTGTGCCTGGTCGCCCAGGAGTTCCACGGCCTGTCGGCGCAGAGCCGGGGCTTCGGACGGGTCCTCGGCCGTGGTCCAGAGCACCATGGGGTGGCCGTGCCGGGCTCCGGCGAGCAGGGCCGCGGCCGCGAGCGCCTCCGACCACACCGGCCCGCCGCCCTCGGCGCGCCGGCCACCGCCCCGGATCCCCGGACCATCGGCACACCGGCCGCCGCCCCGGGCGTCGACCGGCCGGCTCAGCAGCGATGCGTCCAGGGGCGTCACCACCGCCCAGGGCTCGGCGAGTTCGCGCAGCGCACCGGTCACGACGTCGTGCTCGGGCGCGTCGAGCAGCCGGACCAGCCGCCCTCGGACGAACGCCGGTGCGAGCAGTCCGGCGTGCAGCCCGTCGCGGGCCAGCCGCAGCGCCTCGGCCCGGAGGACCGGGTCCCCGCTGTCGACGAGTTCGGCCACGAGCAGGTCGGGGCGGCGCGCGTCGGCGGCGGCGCTCTCGCGGACGGCCCGGTAGAGGAGTTCGCCCGCCGGTTCCACGCGGAGGACCGCCGGGTCGTCGAGGAGTTCGGTCCGCAGCCAGGCGATCCGTACCCGGGCGGGCAGCGCGGCGGCACGCCAGTCGGGCAGCCGGTGACCCGGCGTCTGCGTGACGAGCCGGGCGTGGAGCCGCGCGAGCAGGAGGGATTCCTCGGGCGATTCACCCGGGGAGGCGGGCAACAGCCGGGCCAGGAGTGCCGGATGACCGCCCCGGCCCCCGCCGCCGTGCCCCGCACCTCCGCCCCCTCCCCCGCTTCGGCCTCCGGTGTGCGGGGTGTCCGTGCGTTCGGCGAGGAGGGTGAGGCCGAGGTGCCGTATCCGGGACGCGGGGTGCCGGACCAGCCGGGCGAGCAGCTCCGGGGAGCAGGTGCGGGCGTCGAGGCGTCGGGCGAGCAGACCGGCGTCGGCGCGGTCGAGGGCGTCGCTGATCGGTTGGTCCGGTCGGGTGGTCACCGACGGAGCGTAGACGCCGCATTCACTCCTTCGCCTCGGGATATTCGGACGCCCGGTTCCGCACCGGCCCCGCCCTGATCGATGATGTCGGCCGGGGCCGCCGCCCCGGCAGGAGCAACAGCCGTTGGACGAAGGGGTTGTGATGCGGGAACTGCCACCGGACCCGTCGACGACGAACGCGCGGGATGTGCCCCGTACGGGAGAGGACGCCCAGGTGATCGTGGTCGGGGCGGGCCCGGCCGGCTCGTCGGCCGCGTATCACCTGGCGCGGGCCGGAGTCGACGTGATCCTGCTGGAGAAGGCCCGTTTCCCCCGGGAGAAGGTGTGCGGCGACGGTCTTACCCCGCGCGCGGTGCACCAGCTCATCCGGATGGGCATCGACATCACCGCACCGGGCTGGACGCGTTCGCGCGGTATGCGCTGGGTGGCCGGGGAGCACCGGGTGCACATCGAATGGCCCGCGCTGGGCCGCTACCCGGACTTCGGCCTCTCCCGCAGCCGGCACGACTTCGACGACATCCTGGCCCGGCACGCCGTGGCGGCCGGGGCCCGGCTGTTCAGCGGCTGGAAGGCGGAGCGGCCGCTGACGGACCGGGCGGGCCGGGTCACCGGCGTCGCCGCGTCATCGGACTCCCCGGACGTGCCGGAGCCGGTCGACTTCCGCGCTCCGATCGTCATCGCCGCCGACGGAGCGTCCGCCCGCCTCGCCCTGGCGCTGGGCCTGGAGCGGGACCCCCGGCGACAGATCGCGACCGCGGCCCGGCGCTACTACCGCAGTCCGGAGCGCTCCCGGGAGGAGTATCTGGAGCTGTGGGCCGACCTCCGCTTCCCGGACAGGGGCCCGTACCTGCCCGGTTACGGCTGGATCTTCCCGATGGGTGACGGCCGGGTCAACGTCGGGCTCGGAGCGCTCCCCCACCGGCGGCACGGCAAGGCGGACCTGCGCGCGACCCTGGACCAGTGGCTGGCCCGGACCCCGGAGGAGTGGGGGCTGCGCGAGGAGAACGCGGAGGGCCCGGTCCGCAGCGCGGCCCTGCCGCTCGGTTTCAACCGCCATCCGCTGTACGCGCGGGGGCTGTTGCTGGTCGGCGACTCCGGCGGGATGGTCAGCCCCTGGAACGGCGAGGGCATCGCGCAGGCGATGGAGGCGGGCGAGGTCGCCGCCGAGAGCGCCGCCCTCGCCCTGGCCCACCCGCAAGGGCCGCGTCGCGAACACCTGTTGCTCGGCTACCCGGTGGAGATGAACCGCCGCTGGGGCCGCTACTACCGGCTGGGCAACACGGCCGCCGATCTGATCTTCAGCCGCTCGGGCTTCCAACCGGTGCTCAACCGGTACGTCATGGGCTCGCCGTTCCTCCTCGACGCGCTGGCCCGGCTGCTCACCGACCTCACGGACAAGCCCTCGCGCGATGTGGTCGACCATGTCCTCAACACGGCGTTCCGTCTCGTCCCGGCGCCGAAGCCGGGCCTGCGCGGCGGCGGGCGGTTCCGGAAGCGCTGAGCGTGGGGCGGGCGGACCGGGCCGGGGCGGTGACGCGTGCTCCGGCCGGCCCCGCAGAATTCGGCCCTGCAGGATCCGGTCAGGAGGCGGCGGGCCGAGCGGTGCCGTCCGGCTCCGGTCCGTCGTCGGCGCGCAGCGCGCGGCGGGCCTCCGCGACGAAGTGCTCCTTGGCGTCCTCCAGTTCGTCGGGGCGGGCCTGGCCGCGCAGACCGTCGACGATGCCGCACGCCGCCCGGTGGACCTCCGACGGGCCTTCCAGGGCGACCTCGGCCAGGGCCGACGACAGCGTGACCGCCCCCGGGTCGCCCCCGACTCCGGTACGTGCCGCCGTGACGGCGCGCTCGGCGGCATCCAGGAAACGCACGTAGGTCTGCCGACGCAAGTCGAGCACGCGTACCGAGGCCTGTTCCCGCAAGGTCATACGAACCGTGTCGAGCATCGCGTCGGCCTGCCGCTCACCGGCGAGCCGGGCGGCCTCCGCCTGCCTGATCCCGGCGCTGCGGCCGAACCAGCCGGTGACGGCGCCGCCCGCGATGGCGGCCGCCGCCGTGATCAGTGCGATCACCCATTCACTCATGAACGGCATTGTCCCGTCCGGCAGGTGACGTGCGCCGCCCGCCCTCGTCGACTGGGACGGGGATCACGTGGGCTCGGTCGTGGCGGTGCCGGAGCGATACGATCACCGCATGCCGTCCCGAACCCGCGAACCGCGTCTGATGTGGGAGAACTTCCCGTCCTCGGACCCGTACCACGGTAGAATCAAATGATTGAAGCGACGGGCGACGGGCGACGGGCGACGGGCGACGGGCGACGGGCGACGGGCGACGGGCGACGGGCGACGGGCGACGGGCGACGGGCGACGGGCGACGGGCGACGGGCGGACCGTTCTCTTTGCCGTGAGGTCCGCGGTGGCTCTGTACCGCCTCCTCGACGTGCTGCCGGTGCTCGCCGGTGACGATCGGATCAGCACCTGCTTCACGCTGGTGCCCGGGTCGGCGTTCGGTGTGGATGCCCTGGCGGCCGTCGACACCGCGGGAGCCCGGATCATTCCGTGGGACGAAGCCCGCCTCCGCGTGTTCGACCTGGTTCTGGTGGCCAGCCCGAAGGGCGATCTGCGGCTGCTGCACGGCCACCGCGTGCTCCTGCCGCACGGTGCGGGTTTCAGCAAGACGATCCGTAGCGAGGGCTCGCCCGGCTCCGCGTCGGGACTGGACCCGAAGTACCTCCTGCCCGGCGAGGGCAGCCGGACGACCGTGCACGCCCTCGCCCACCCTCATCAGGTCGACCGGCTGCGTGCCGCGAGCGCGCACCACGGCGAGAGGGCACAGGTCGTGGGAGATCCCACCCTTGAACGCCTTCTCGCATCCCGTTCCCTCCGTGACCGGTACCGCGCCGCGTTGGGCACCGGCGCACGGCAGTTGGTGGTGATCGCCTCCACCTGGGGCCCTCGGTCGCTGCTCCGTCAACGCCCGGAGCTAGCAGCGGAGTTGGCTTCCGCACTGCCCCACGACACCCATCAACTGGCACTGATCGTGCACCCGAACGAGCGGGCCCGGGTGGGCACGTTCGAGCTGAGGGAGCACCTGGCGCCCGCTCTCGACGCGGGTATGGCGCTCGTCGGGGCGCACGAGGAGTGGGCCGCCACGCTCATCGCCGCCGACGCGCTGATCACCGACCATGGTTCGGCGGCTCTGTACTACGCGGCGGTGGCCGACCGTCCGGTGATCGCCGCCTGCGACGGGGGCGACGAACTGATCGCGGGCAGCCCGATGGCCCGGCTGCTGGGAACGGTTCCCCGACTGGGCCCGGCCCGGGAGATCCACCGCGCACTGGCCGCATACCGTCCGGGGGCCGGACCGGAGGCGGCCGGGGCCGCGTTCGCCGAGCAGGGACACGCTCTGGACCGCATGCGGCACCTGCTCTACGGACTGCTCGGCCTCACCGAGCCCCCCGGGCCGGTCGAACCGCGGACGCTGCCCGCCGTGTCTCCCACGACCCGTACGCCGGCCGCCTTCGACGTCTTCCTCGACCGGGCCGGCGACCGGGTGCGGGTGGACCGCTTTCCCGCGCACACAGGGCTGCCGGGGAACCACCTGGCCGTCGAGTACGGTGCGGCCGGCGAACGGAACGTACAGAGCGCCGGGTTGCTCTACCGCCGCCCTCTGGCCACCGGGCCGGGTCCGCTGGACGCCGCGTGGACGGCGGGCGGCTGGTCGGCCGATGCACTCGACCGGTACCCGGGCTGCCGGGCGGCGGCGGCCGTGCTGCCCTCGGGGACGAGCGTTCTGCGGGTCCGGGGGAACGGCCGGCTGCTCGCCGTCCGGGCCGAGCCCCGGATCGAGGACGGCCGTGTGGTGCGCGCCGATCCGGCGGCGGTGCTCTCCGCCGTACACGCCTGGGTGGTGAAGCGGGAGGAGCCGCCTCCCGCTCTCCACTGCGTCCTCGGACACCGCGACTTCCGGGTGGTGGTGGCACCCGCCACGGCCGCAGAGGAGGCCCGGACCTTCTGATCGGGCGTCTCAGGCCAGCCCGTGCCGGCGCCTGAGCTCTTCGGCGGCGTTCCGGTGCTCCTCGGCCTCCCCGGTGTTCCCCTCGTCGTCCGCGATCCGGGCGAGGACGTCCAGGGCCCCGGCAGCCCCGAGGTCCGACTTCCTCCCCCTGGCCGCGTCCAGCGACGCCTCGACGAACCCGCGGGCCTCCGCGGTCCGGCCGACCTGGCACAACGCCTGCCCGAGGGCGAGCCCGGTGCGGCCGGTCATGCGCGCCCGCCCCTGGGTCAGGGCCGTCGCATGGGCCAGGGACAGCAAGTCCGCCGCGGTCTCCGGATCACCGAGCTTGAGGTGAGCCTCTCCCAACCGGTAGGTCAGCAGCATCTCTCCGTACGGGTTGGGGATCGCCCGGTGCAGGTGGCGGGATTCCTCGAAGTCCTGGACCGCCGATGCCCAGTCGCCCCGTACACCGCTCAGCGTTCCCCGGAACTCCACGACGGAGGCGCGCAGCTTCGCGTCCCGCACCGAGTCGCCCAGCATGCGCGCTCCGGCCGCCGCGTGCCGGAGCGCGTCGCCGGCTTCGTCCGTCCGCCCGGACTGCCAGAGCGAGCGGGCCAGTTGGGAGTAGGTACGCACGATGGCGGGGATGTTGTTCCCGGCGCGGACCGCGGACTCGTTGGCCGTACGGAAGACCTCGGACACATCGGTCTGGTGCGGGTGATCCAGGAAGAACGTCCATACGGGTTCGCTGAGCTGCCAGGCCTCCTCGTCCCAGCCCCGCGCGTGGGCGAGGCGCACACAGGCGAAGAGCGTGTGCCGCTCCTCGTACAGCCACCGCGCGGCCCGCAGTTTCCGCGCCTCGGCGACGGCCGGGTCGGTGGCCTCCTCCGGGTTCTCCAGGAGGGCGTCCGGGGCTTCTTCGCGTTCGAGTACATCGTCCGCGACGGTGAGGCGCGGGCCTGCGGCGAACCGGTCCGCCAACTGGCTCTGGTGCAGCACCCATCGGACGAACCGGAGCTGGGCCGTGGCCAGTTCGCCGTCGGCAGCGTCCAGGCGCGCCCGGCGCCGGGCGTGATCGCCGAGCCACTCGGGGAGCCGGATCCGGCCGTTCTCCCTGTGCAGCAGGTCCCGGATGTCCAGGAAGCCCGCCCGGTTCAACTCCTGCAGGGCGTCGTCGCAGGCTTCGTCGCCCAGCCCCAGGAGCGCCGCAGCGGCCTCTCTGGTCAAGGAGATGTCCGGGACTCCGGCCAGCAGGCGGTACAGGAGAGCGGCCTCCGGTCGTAACTCCGTGTACGTCTCGTCCCAGAGGGATTCCACTTCCGAGATTCCCTTCTCCTTGAACTGCGTGGACAGCTCGGTGATCAGTCGCGACAGGGGGAGCAACGGATTTCTGCGCACCCAGCCGCCCACCGCATGCAGCGCGGCGGGGAGGCCGGAGCACAGCCTGACCAGTTCCCTGGCGGCGGCCGGATCGGCTGCCAGTCTGCGGTCGCGGACGAGGAGGCCCAGCAGCTCCAGCGAAACGGACTCCGGGAAGGACGAGAGGGCGATCTCCAGCGCCGTGCCGTCGGCCAGATCCGGAAGCGGACCCCGGCTCACCAGGATGACCACGGCGGTGCCCGACGGCGGCAGCAGCGGGGCGACTTCGGAGTCGTACTTCGCGTTGTCCAGGACCAGGATCAGGGGTTCGTCCCCGGTCTTCCGCCAGAACTGCCTGCTCCGGTCGTCGAGCCGGGCGGCGAGCGTCTCCACCTCCAGCGAGTTGAGCAGATGGCCGAGTACGTCCCCGGCGTCGAGCCGGCCGCGCAGCCGGAACCGGTCGAGGTCGGCGGTCAGCACCCGCCCTCCGGTCCGGGCGTACCAGGTACGGGCGATCCGGTGGGCGAGCTCCGTTCTGCCCAGTCCGGCGGGACCCCACACCACCACGGGAAACGCGCGGTTGGGGGCGGTCCATTCCTCCAGCCCCGCGAAGACCTGCGCCGTCTCGTCCTCACGGTCGACGAAGTGCGCGATCTCCGGCGGAAGTTCCGTCGTCATCCTGGTCCGGCCCCGTCCACGCGATCAGCATTGCCCAGGCGAAGCGTACGCAGGTTCCGGTGGGAACGGACAGGATCCCGGGGCACGTGTCCGCCACCGCCCGGGAGTGAACGCCGCAGATGGGCGTACGGTTTCGACGGCAGGTGACCGGTCGGCCGGAGGAACGGCCGGAGGAACGGATCGATGACCGCATGAGAATGACCGCACGGGGGCTCAACCGATCGACTCTCGCCCGGCAGTTGCTGTTGCGGCGGGAGGCGCTGGACGCCGCCGAAGGGGTGCGGCGGGTGGTCGCGCTCCAGGCCCAGCAGCCGGCCTCGCCGTATGTCGCGCTGTGGAACCGGCTCGCCGGATTCGACCCGGCCGGGCTCGACGCTGCGTTCGCGGACCACCGTGTGGTCAAGGCGACCATGATGCGGCTCACCCTCCACGCCGTGCACGCGGACGACCATCCGGCCTTCCGGGAGGCCATGCATCCGGTGGTGCGCGCCTCCCGGCTGGGCGGCCGCTTCACCGCGTCCGGGCTGACGGCTAAGGACGCGGACGCGCTGGTCCCCCGGCTGCTGGAGTTCGCGGACCGGCCGCGGACCACCGCCGAGTGCGAGGCCTGGCTGGGCGAGCAGCTGGGCGCGCCGCCGAAGGCCGGGGCGTGGTGGGGGCTGCGGCAGTACACGCCGCTGCTCCACGCGCCCACCGGGTCGCCGTGGTCGTTCGGCCACCGGCCCTCGTACATCGCACCGCGGACCGGTACGCCGCGCACGGATCCGGAAGCGTCCGCCGCGTCGCTGCGGACGCTGGCCCTGCGCTACCTCTCGGGGTTCGGGCCCGCCTCGGTCGCGGACGTGGCGCAGTTCGCCATGGTCACGCGGGCCAGGGCGCGGGCTGCGCTGGCCGGCCTCGCCGGTGGCCTGGAACGCCTGGCCGGTCCGGAGGGCGAGGAGTTGTTCGACCTGCCGGGCGCTCCGCGGCCGGACGGGGCGGAGCCGGCGCCGCCCCGGCTGATGGCGATGTGGGACAGCGTGCTGCTGGCGTACGCGGATCGTGGCCGGGTGCTCCCGGAGGCGTACCGCAGGACCGTGATCCGGGCGAACGGCGATGTGCTGCCGACTCTGCTCGTCGACGGGTATGTGGCCGGGGTGTGGCGTCCGGTGGCCGGGGGCGTCGAGGCGACCGCGTTCCACTCGCTGCCGGACGTCGTCTGGGAGGGGCTCGCCGCCGAGGCACGGTCGCTGGTGGGGTTCCTCGCCGACCGTGAGCCGGAGGTCTACCGCCGCTACGGCCACTGGTGGAGCCGCCTCCCGGATGCCACCGTACGTCTGTTGCCGGGGAGTTGATCCGGGATCCGGGAGGTGTGATCCAGGAACCTGCGAACGGATGCTCTACAGCCCTGTAGATTCACCTCTGCAGACGCAGCTCTGAAGATTCACTTCTGAAGATTCACTTCTGCGGATTTCAGCCCTGCGGATTCAGCCCTGCGGACTCGGCGTCCGGTCCGCTCCAGAGAAAGCAGCGACCATGTTCGGGATCGGCGAACTCACCATCCTTCTCCTGGTGATCGTGGCGGTGCTGGCCGTGAAACGGCTGCCCGATCTCACACGGTCGGCCGGCAAGGCGGCGCGCATCCTCAAGAGCGAGAAGCAGGCGCTCAAGGAAGACGACGGCCCCGCGGCCGGTACGACGGCGGGCGACGGCGAGGCGCCCCGGACGCCTCCCCGGGTGATCCGCGGCGAGGCGACCGAGCGCGAGACGCCGTAGCCCTGGAGAGTCCGGCGGCTCGGGCCCTCAGCGCCGGTCGTCGTCGAACGCCCGGAGGAGCGTGTACCGCCGGCAGTCGGCCTTTTCGCGCGTGGCGGCTTTGTGGGCGGCACTGTCGGTCCATTCGGCGACGACCTTCACCTGCTCACCGTCCGAGGTCAGATGGACGTGCGCCGCGAGCAGGCCCGGCGCCGGAGCGACGGCGGCTTCGGCGGCCTCCGCCGCCAGGGTGGTCACCACGAAGAGTCCGGTCGGCCGCTCCGCGTCGTGAACCACGCTGTCGGCGAGGCGGGTTCGGACCGGTCCGGGGCGCTCGATGCCGGGCACGAGCGTGTCGATGCGGCTGACGGTTCCGGTGCGATGGGCGCGGGCCCATGCCAGATGGTCCTCGTCGCTGGTCCACTGCGCGTAGAAGAGAAGCCCGCGGCCGTCCGTGGACAGGAAGACGTGCTGCGCCAGGCGCCCGGTGGGCGTCCTGGCCGCCGCCCACTCCTCCATCACCGCGTCAGCGGCCGCGAGGGACCGTTCGGCGGTGCCGGTATGCCATTCACTGATCAGAGCCGTTCCGGCCGCAGGGCGGACGAGATCCGAGAAACGTGTCATGGGCGCGACTCTCGATCATCAACCGCACTTGAGGTCAACCGCATGGCGGGAATCCTTCTGTCGTGGACACGCCGGGGAACCGTGCGGACACCCTCCGCAGTTGTGCGAATGGCCCCGACCGGGGCCGCCCGCCGTCAGGGCGGGGAGACACGCTCCCAGGAGGCAGCAGTGGCCCAGATCGACCTGGACAAGGTGCTCGACAAGGCTTACGCGGACAAGGACCTGCCCACCATCCTCTCGGCTCCCGTCTCGGCCCTGAAGGGCGTCTCGGACCGCGACGGCGAGCTGCTCCAGGAGGCGTTCGGCGTCAAGACGGTGGCAGATCTGGCCAACTTGAAGTACGCCCGTTGGGCCCAGGCACTCGCCGCGCTGGACACCAGCTCGTCCTGACCCGACGGCACGTCGTGACCTGACAGCACGTCGTGACCCGACGGCGACGGCCCGCCGGAGCGATCCGGTGGGCCGGGCGCCCCGCGACGGCTACAGCGGTGTCGCCGCCTCCAGGACGAGGAACAGCGCGACGGCCGCGTTCAGCGCGGACAGTGCGGAGACGGTCGTCCCGGCCGCGGCGACGAGCGCGGCGGCGCCTGCCGGGGTGAGGGCGGGCGGCCAGCCCCGGTCCGGCGGCACCGGGCCCAGGAGGGCCGCCACCCGGCGCGGCACCGGTCCGGCGGCGGCGAAGGCGGCGAAGGCCGTGCCGCCGGGTGCCGGGCGGGAGACGAGCGCCGCCTTGCCGACCGCGCGTGCGGTGAGCCGGCGGTCGCCGGTGACCCGGGCCGCCTCCTCGTCCGCCCAGCGCTCGGTGCTGTAGACCAGCGCCCCGAGCAGCGGCCACAGCAGCGGGTTGACGCATCCGGCCAGCCGCGTCGCGAGCAGCAGCCGGTGGTGGCGGCCCGTCAGATGGGCCCGCTCATGGGCGAACAGCGCCCGGTGCTCGGCCGGTTCGAGGGAGGCGAGCAGGGCCGTGGAGACCATCACCCGCCCCGGGGAGCCGGGGAGCGCATAGGCGTACGGGACGTCGTCGGGCAGCACGGCGACGTCGTCGGCGCCCGGCAGACCTGCCAGCGCCCGGTGGGCCAGGGCCCGGAAGCGGTAGTGGCGGTGGACGGTGAATCCGCAGGCCGCCGTGACGGCGACGAGCGCCAGGATGGAGGCCTTGCCCGCGAACGCGTCGTGCGGCACGGCATCGCGCACCTCGTCGTCGGACCAGCCGTCGGGCAGCGGGTTGCCGGGCAGCTGGGCCGTGCCCACGACCACCAGCAGCCCGAGGCACACCAGGCTGCAGGAGGCGAGGATCACGGCGACGGTGGTCAGCAGCCGGGCGGCCCTGCGGGGGTGCAGATGCTGTTCGGCCAGGCGGGCGATCGGCAGCGCGGTCAGGGGAAGGACGAGGGGCAGATAGACGAAGACCCCCACCGTCAGCGCTCCGGCCGGTCCGAGGGCGCGCCGGTTCCGTCGGGACCGCTCTCGGCGAGCAGGGCCCGCAGCAGGTCCTCGTCGTGCGAGGAGAGCACGGAGACGAAGCTGGAGAGCACCGCGTCACGGTCGCTCTGCTTGTCGAGGAGCCGACGCATCCGCAGGGCGGCGAGGCCCGCCTCGTTCGCCACGGGCTCCCAGAGGACGGGACGCCCCCGTCCGGTGCGGGTGACGGCCTGCTTGGCGTGCAGCCGCGTCAGGATCGTGATGACGGTGCTGTACGACAGGCCCGCGCCGAGCCGCTCCTGCACCCAGGCGGCGGTCACCGGCTCGCTCGCCCCGCCCAGCACCGACAGCACCTGGGCCTCCAGCTCGCCCTGGCCACGCCTGCGGACAGGCGTCTCCCGTTCGCCACCGGCTCCTTCGGCGTCCACGGCACGGCCCCTTTCTCCTTCTCGCCACCCGGGCGCGGCACTTCGCCCGCCGGGCATCGGGAAATCGTATCCAGCCGACGGCGGCACCGGCCACCGGCCGGGGCCGGACCGCTCGCCTCCTGGCCCCGAAAATCTACAGTGCTGTAGATTTTGTTCATGGTCGCAGTGTGTCCGCGCCGTCACCCGTGGCGTGGCCGCAGGCACGTGAACACCCGTCACCGCACAAGGGAGAACATCATGGGCGTGAGCCTCGCCAAGGGCGGAAATGTCTCGCTGAGCAAGGAGGCTCCGGGGCTGACCGCGGTCCTCGTCGGTCTCGGCTGGGACGTCCGCACCACCACCGGCGCCGACTACGACCTGGACGCGAGCGCGCTGCTCTGCGACGAGGCGGGCAAGGTGCAGTCCAACGAGCACTTCATCTTCTACAACAACCTGAAGAGCCCCGACGGTTCGGTCGAGCACACCGGCGACAACCTCACCGGTGAGGGCGAGGGCGACGACGAGATCGTCAAGGTCGACCTCGCCTCGGTGCCCGCGACCGTCGCGAAGATCGTGTTCCCGGTCTCGATCCACGAGGCGGAGGGCCGGGGCCAGAGCTTCGGTCAGGTGCGCAACGCGTACATCCGGGTGGTGAACCAGGCGGGCGGCGCGGAGATCGCCCGCTACGACCTCAGCGAGGACGCCTCCACCGAGACGGCGATGGTCTTCGGCGAGCTGTACCGGCACGGCGCCGAGTGGAAGTTCCGTGCGGTCGGGCAGGGTTACGCATCCGGCCTGAGCGGCATCATCGCCGACTTCGGCGTCAGTCTCTGAGCCGCCGGGATCCGGACCCGCACCTCCCACCCACGTCACGACAGGCACCGAAGGCGGCACGATGACGATCAACCTCACCAAGGGCCAGCAGGTCAGCCTCACCAAGTCCGGCGGCGGCGAGCTCGACGTCGTACGGATGGGGCTGGGCTGGAAGTCCGCTCCCCGTAAGGGATTTCTGGCACGGCTGACCGCCCGCGAGATCGACCTGGACGCCTCGGCGGTGCTCTTCGCCGGCCGTGATCCGCAGGACGTGGTCTTCTTCCAGCACCTGACCAGCGACGACGGTTCGGTCCAGCACACCGGGGACAACCGGGTCGGCGGGGCGGGCGAGGGCGGCGACGACGAGTCGATCGTCGTCGATCTGCGGCGGGTGCCGGCCCATGTGGACCAGATCGTCTTCACGGTGAACTCGTTCACCGGCCAGACCTTCGAGGAGGTCGAGGCGGCCTTCTGCCGGCTGGTCGACGAGAGCAACGGCCAGGAGCTGGCCCGGTACACCCTGACCGGCGGCGGACGGCACACCGCCCAGATCATGGCCAAGGTCCAGCGGACCGGCTCGGGCTGGCAGATGACCGCGATCGGCGCGGCGGCGGACGGGCGGACCTTCCAGGACCTCATGCCCGCGGTCGTGCAGCACCTCTAGGAACAACTCACCGGACACCGGAGGCGGGGGTGCGCGCCTGCCGGGCGCGCGCCCCCGCCTCCGGTGGGCGGCACACACCCACCACACCTGTATCGACCGAGGGACAGCATGGGCAGACCTTCCCGGCTCGGGGACGAGGACAGATCCGACTACGCGAGCGCGCTCGACGAGGTGATCGCCTCCCCGGAGATCCGACGCCTGCTCGAACGCGCGGGGCTCACCGGCGGTCGGCTGCGGGTCCTGGGCCTGGCTGCCGTCGCGCACACGACCGCCGCCGCCGACGCCGAGTACCGGCGGTACGCGGCGCTGCGGCGGCAGGCGCGGGGCGGGCGGCGGGAGGCCGGGGCGTCGCCGCTCTCCGGGCCGGGCGACCAGGAGCGGCCGGGCGCCGGGGTGCTGGCGGTCCTCGGGGTGCTGACGCCGGTGCTCGCCGCCGTGGCCGCGGCGACGTTCCTGGTCCTCGGGTACGGGCTGCGGCTCGCCGGAAGCCTGCCGGCCCTGGCGGGCACGCTCATCGGCGTCGGCTGGTCCAGTCTGGTGGTCGCGGCGGTCACGGGCCTGGTCGGCGTGGTCGCCCTCTACCGCACGGCGGCGCAGCAGCCGGCGGACGGCACGGCGGCCGTGCCCGACCGGTCCCCCGCCCTCCAGGACGCCCGTGAGGCGTGGCTCGCGGCGCTGCGCGACCGCGGGATCCGGCCGTTCCTGCTCCAGCAGCTCGCGGGGACGGCCACGCCTCCGGCCGACCGCGGCGAGAGCTCCGGCTTCAGCTCGCCGGCGTTCGCGGGGCCCGAGTTCTCCGGGCCGGGCTTCGAGAGTTCCGGCGGGGTCGCGGGGCCGCGCCTCCCTGACACCCGCCGCTGAGCCGAGCCGACCCGCGCACGCGCGGGTCGGCTCAGGCGCGTACGGGTGCTGCGGCTGCGGGCCGGGCGTCGGGCAGGCCCGCCGCTCCCCCGGCGGCCCGGACCAGGGCGGCCATGACCCGGGTGTCCTCGCCCATCTCCGGGTGCCACTGCACGCCGAGCACCAGGCTCCCGTGCCCGGGGAGCTCCAGGGCCTCCACGGTCCCGTCGGGCGCGTGGGCGGAGGCCACCAGGCCGGCGCCGAGGCGGTCGACCGCCTGGTGGTGGTAGGCGGGCACCACCGCGGTCTCCGGCACGGCGTCCGCGTACGCGGTACCGGGCACGGGGGTCACCGGGTGGCTGCCGAAGACGCCGGGGCCGCCGGTGTGGTCGTCCAGGTGCTGGTGCAGAGTGCCGCCGAGGGCGACGTTCAGGAGCTGCATGCCCCGGCAGATTCCGAGCAGCGGGACCCGCTGTTCGACCGCCGCCCGGATCAGGGCCAGCTCCCAGGCGTCGCGTTCGCGGGCCGGGGGGCCGGTACGGGGGTCGGCGACCGCCCCGTAGCGTGCCGGTTCCACGTCCGCTCCGCCGGCGATCACCAGTCCGTCCAGGGCGGCGACGGTGTCCCGGGCCGCGTCCGCCGCGTCGTCGGGCGGCAGCAGCACCGCGCGTCCGCCCGCCGCCCGGACGAGGCGCGGATAGGCGGCGGGCAGCAGCACGGCGGACATCTCCCACACACCCCAGCGGGCCGGATCCTGGTAGGTGCTGATGCCGATGACGGGCCGGGACATGGGACGTACTCCTCGTCGGGTCGTGGTGCTGGGCAAAAGGGCGCGGGGCTCAGTCGCGGGCGAGTTCGGCCTCGGCCGCTGCCAGGGCGGCGAACTCCTCCTCCGGGGCTCCCGCGACCAGCCGGTGACGGCTGTAGAGGGCGAAGTAGGCCAGGGCCACCGCGTACACGCCGAGCGCGATGAACGCCGCGTCGCGGTCCACCAGGAAGGTCGCCACCAGCGCCGAGCATGCCAGAACGAAGGCCACGGACGAGGTGAGCGCGCCGCCGGGGGTGCGGTAGGGGCGCGGCAGCTCCGGTTCGCGGCGGCGCAGCATCATGTGGGAGAGCGCCATGAGGGCGTAGCTGATCGTGGCGCCGAAGACGGCGACGTTCAGCATCCGGCCGCCGTTGCCGCTCCAGGCGGCGAGCGTGAACCCGATGACTCCGGGGATCAGCAGGCCGAGGTAGGGGGACTTACGGCGGTTGGTGAGGGAGAGGAAGCGGGGCAGGTAGCCGGCCCGGGAGAGGGCGAACAACTGGCGGGATCCGGCGAAGATCAGGGAGAAGAAGGAGGCGACCAGGCCGGCGAGGCCCGCGTAGTTCACGAAGCGGCTCAGGACGGTCGGCTCGCCGCTGCCCTGCAGAGCCACCACCAGCGGGTTTCCGGCCTCCTTGATGGCGTTGGCGCCCTGGGCGCCGGTGGCGGAGACGAAAGTGATGAGGGCCAGGAAGACCAGGACGCCGAGCGAGATGGCCAGCGCCTTCGGCATCGAGCGGACCGGGTCCTTGGCCTCCTCGGCGGCGAGGGGCACGCCCTCCACGCCGAGGAAGAACCACATGCCGAAGGGGAAGGCGGCCCAGATGCCGAGGAGGCCGTAGGGCAGCCAGGAGTTGGAGCCGAAGGCGGAGGCGTCCGCCGGGATGTCGTTGAGGCGGCCCGCGTCGAACTCGGTGAACGCGCCGACGGCGAAGATCAGCAGGGCGGCCACCGCGATGGCGGTCACCACCAGGCTGAAGCGGAGCGCCTCGCCGACGCCCCAGAGGTGGATGCCGATGAAGATCGCGAAGCAGGCGAGGTAGACGGGCCAGCCGGAGGTGAGGCCGAACAGGCCGAGCGATTCGACGTAGTCGCCGATGAAGAGGGAGATGGCGGCGGGGGCGAGGATGTACTCGATGAGGATGGCCGTGCCGGTCAGGAAGCCGCCCCAGGTGCCGAGCGCCCGCCGCGCGAAGCCGTAGCCGCCGCCCGCCGTGGGCAGGATGGCGGAGAGTTCGGCCAGCGCGAAGACCAGACACGCGTACATGACGCCCATCAGGACCATGGCCGCGGCGAGGCCGCCGAAGCCGCCCTTGGACAGGCCGATGTTCCAGCCGGAGAAGTCGCCGGAGACGACATAGGCGACGCCGAGGCCGGTCAGCAGGAGCCAGCCGGCGCTGCCCCGGCGCAGGGTGCGGCGGTGCAGATAGGCGTCCGTGCCGGACGCTCCCGGGTCACCACCGCCGGAAGGTCCGGCGGGTGATCCGGCGGGTGTTTCGGTTCCCTGAGCCATGAGCGCTCCCGAGGTCTGTCGGCTCCGCGGTGGGGAGTCGATGGCACTGCGTCGGTCAAAGGTTCGTCGGCACACCTTTGTGGAACGTAGGAGCGAATGGCAAGGGCCGTGCGTTAAAGAGTGGTTACGGATTCGCCGCGCCGGTCCGCCGGGCCGGCTCAGGCGAGGAAGCCGCGCAGCAGGGCCGCCGTGCCGCCGCAGTGTTCGCGCATCATCTCGCGCGCCGCGTCCGCGTCCCGGTCGAGCACCGCCTCGACGACGGCCGCGTGCTGCTGCTGGGAGTGCTCCAGGTTGCGCACCAGCAGCGGGATGCAGTCGAGGAGTTCGTTGAGGGTGGCCCGGACCGCGGCGTACTGGGCGGCGAGCGTGCGGGAGCCGGAGAGTTCGGCGAGCGTGAGGTGGAGCAGGGTGTCCTGGCGGCGGTAGTCCTCCAGCCGGGCGCCCTGCGTGGCGTCGAGCGCTCCCCGCAGCCGCAGCTCGCCGTCGGCCGTGAGCCCCTCGGCGCACAGGCCCGCCGCTCCGGCCTCCAGCACCTCGCGGAAGCGCAGGGTGTCCTCCACGTCGACGGCGGCGATCCGGCGGCGCAGTTCGTCGCTGCCGTCGCCGCCGTCGGGGGCGGCGGTGCGCGGCAGGACGAACGTTCCTCCGTAGCGGCCGCGGCGGCTCTCGACCATGTTCTGGTCCTGGAGGACCTTGAGGACCTCGCGCAGCGTGACCCTGCTGATCCGCAGCTGCTGGGACAACTCACGCTCGGAGGGCAGCCGTTCGCCGGGCGGGACCAGGCCGAGCCGCAGGAGCTGGAGGACCTGTTCCAGCGCCTCCTCGAAGCCGTTGCCCGCGCGGACGGGGCGCAGCACGGAGGCCGGCCGGCCGGTCGCGGCGTCCGGCTCGCCCGCCGTCACGTCGGTGACGGCTGCCGCCGGACGGGTGTCGTCCGCTCTCTCCCTCGTGGCCACTGGCGGATCCCCTTCCCAAGCAATGGTTCCCTGTCATACCTTAAGCCTCCCGGTTCACCCAAGGAGGCATCCCGTGGCAGACCGCACACCCCCGCTCGCCGTCGACGAGCTCCGCTCACGTGTCGCGGACGGGTCGATAGACACCGTGGTGCTGGCCTTCCCGGACATGCAGGGCCGGCTTCAGGGGAAGCGGTTCGCGGCCGGGTTCTTCCTGGACGAGGTGCTGGAGCACGGTACCGAGGGCTGCAACTATCTCCTGGCCGTGGACACCGAGATGCGTACCGTCGACGGCTACGCGATGTCCTCGTGGGAGAACGGCTACGGCGACTTCGGCATGGTCCCCGACCCCGCCACCCTGCGCCCCGTGCCCTGGCACGAGGGGACCGCCCTGCTGATCGCGGATCTCACCTGGCACGACGGCAGTCCGGTGGTGGCGGCCCCGCGTCAGATCCTGCGCCGTCAGCTCGACCGGCTGGCGGAGCTGGGCTGCACGGCCCAGGTGGGCACGGAGCTGGAGTTCATCGTCTTCCGGGACAGCTACGAGGAGGCCTGGGACCGCGACTACCGCGGGCTGACCCCGGCCAACCAGTACAACATCGACTACTCGATCCTCGGCACGGGCCGGATCGAGCCGCTGCTGCGCCGGATCCGCAACGAGATGCAGGAGGCCGGGCTGACCGTCGAGTCCGCCAAGGGCGAGTGCAATCCCGGTCAGCACGAGATCGTCTTCCGCTACGACGAGGCACTCACCACCTGCGACCAGCACGCCGTCTACAAGACGGGCGCCAAGGAGATCGCGGCCCAGGAGGGCGTCTCGCTGACCTTCATGGCCAAGTACGACGAGCGCGAGGGCAACTCCTGCCACATCCATCTCTCACTGACCGACGCGGACGGCGAGAACATGATGGCGGGCGACGGCGAGGGCGGGATGTCCGAGCTGATGCGGCACTTCCTGGCCGGTCAGCTGGCCGCCCTGCGGGACTTCTCCCTCCTCTACGCGCCCACCATCAACTCCTACAAACGCTTCCAGCCCGGTTCCTTCGCCCCCACCGCCGTCGCCTGGGGCGTCGACAACCGCACCTGCGCCCTGCGGGTCGTCGGCCACGGGCGCTCGATGCGCTTCGAGAACCGGCTGCCCGGCGGCGACGTCAACCCGCATCTGGCCGTCGCCGGTCTGGTCGCCGCCGGACTGTACGGGGTCGAGCACCGGCTGCCGCTGCCCGAGGCGTGTACGGGCAACGCCTACACCGGGGACTACGACCAGGTGCCGACGACCCTGCGCGAGGCGGCCGAGCTGTGGGAGGCCAGCCCCATCGCCAAGGAGGCGTTCGGCGAGGAGGTCGTCGCGCACTACCTCAACATGGCCCGGGTCGAACTGGCCGCGTACGACTCCGCGGTGACCGACTGGGAACTGCGCCGCTCCTTCGAACGCCTCTGACCGCTCCCTCTTCCTGATCGAGGTCCGTACGTGTCACAGCACTCCGCGGCGTCCACCCTGGACGTCCTGAACCCGGCCACGGCCGAGCTCATCGCCACCGTCCCCGCCGCCTCCGCCGCCGATGTGGACGCCGCCGTCACCCGCGCGGCGGCCGCCCAGGGGCGCTGGGCGGCCGCCGCGCCCGCCGACCGGGCCCGGCTGCTGCGCCGCTTCGCCGTGGTCGTCGACGAACACATCGAGGAACTGGCCCAGTTGGAGGTCCGCGAGGCCGGCCACACCATCGGCAACGCCCGGTGGGAGGCGGGCAACGTCCGCGATCTCCTCGACTACAGCGCGGGCGGGGCGGAACGGCTCCTGGGCCGGCAGATCCCGGTCGCGGGCGGTATCGACTTCACCGTCCTGGAGCCGCTGGGCGTCATCGGCGTCATCGCGCCGTGGAACTTCCCGATGCCGATCGCCGCCTGGGGTCTCGCCCCGGCCCTCGCGGCGGGCAACGCCGTCCTCCTCAAGCCCGCCGAGACGACCCCGCTCACCGCTCTCCGGCTGGCCGAACTCGCCCTGGAGGCCGGTCTTCCCGACGGGCTCTTCCAGGTGCTGCCCGGCGAGGGTCCGGTGGCGGGAAGCGCCCTGGTGGAGCACCCGGGCGTCGCGAAGATCGTGTTCACCGGCTCCACCCGGACCGGCAAGCACGTCATGACGCGCTGCGCGGAGCGCGTGAAGCGGCTCACCCTGGAGCTGGGCGGCAAGAGCCCCAACCTCGTCTTCGCCGACGCGGATGTGGCCGCCGCGGCGGCGGCCGCCCCGATGTCCTTCCTGGACAACGCCGGTCAGGACTGCTGCGCCCGGACCCGGATCCTGGTCGAGCGGTCCGTGTACGACCGCTTCCTGGAGCTGCTCGTCCCGGCCGTGGCCGCTGTGGTGGTGGGCGACCCGGCCGACGAGAAGACGCAGATGGGCCCGCTGATCTCGGCGCTCCAGCTGGAGCGGGTGCGGGGCTTCGTCGACGGGGACCGTGGCGCCGACGGCGTACGGACCCTTCTCGGAACGGCCCCCGAAGGCCCCGGGTTCTGGTATCCGCCGACCGTTCTCACCGGCGTCTCGCCGGATGCGCCGGTGGCCGTGGAGGAGGTCTTCGGGCCGGTCGCGGTGGTCCTGCCGTTCGAGGACGAACAGGACGCGCTACGGCTCGCCAACGCCACCGAGTACGGGCTCGCCGGTTCGGTCTGGACCCGGGACGTCGGGCGCGCGCTGCGCGTCGGGCAGGGTCTGCGGGCGGGCAACCTCTCCGTCAACTCGCACTCCAGCGTGCGCTATTCGACCCCCTTCGGCGGCTACAAGCAGTCGGGTCTGGGCCGCGAGCTCGGCCCGGACGCCCTGGCCGCCTTCACCGAGACCAAGAACGTCTTCATCAGCACGGAGGCCTGAGCACCATGACCGACACTTCTTCCGTCTGCCGCCGCCTGGTCGGCCGCACCGCCGTCGTCACCGGAGCCGGCAGCGGCATCGGGCTGGCCACCGTGCGACGGCTGGCCGCCGAGGGCGCGCACGTCGTCTGCGCCGATGTGGACGAGGAGCGCGGCAAGGCCGCCGCCGAGGAGGCGGGCGGGCTCTTCGTCCGTACCGACGTCACCGACGCCGAGCAGGTCGACGCGCTCTTCAAGGCGGCGTTCGACACCTACGGTTCGGTCGACATCGCGTTCAACAACGCGGGGATCTCGCCGCCCGACGACGACTCCATCCTGGACACCGGCCTGGAGGCCTGGCGGCGGGTGCAGGAGGTCAATCTGACCTCCGTGTTCCTCTGCTGCAAGGCGGCCATCCCCTATATGCGCGCGCAGGGCAGGGGCTCCATCATCAACACGGCCTCGTTCGTGGCCCGGATGGGCGCGGCCACCTCGCAGATCTCGTACACCGCGTCCAAGGGCGGGGTGCTGGCGATGTCGCGCGAGCTGGGTGTGCAGTTCGCGCGCGACGGGATCCGGGTCAACGCCCTGTGCCCCGGGCCGGTCAACACCCCGCTGCTCCAGGAGCTGTTCGCCAAGGACCCGGAGCGGGCCGCCCGGCGTCTGGTGCACATCCCGGTCGGCCGGTTCGCGGAGCCGACCGAGATCGCCGCCGCCGTGGCGTTCCTGGCGAGCGACGACTCCTCGTTCGTGAACGCCACGGACTTCCTGGTCGACGGCGGGATCGCCGGGGCGTACGTCACCCCGGTCTGATCCCGGCACTCTCCGGTACTCCCCCGGCGGCCGGACGTCCTCGGACGTCCGGCCGCCGGTCGGCGTTCAGCGCGGGGCCGCAGCCGGCTCGCCCCGCAGACGCTGGGCGCGGAGCACCAGGAGCATCTCGAAGCGCTGGTCCGGTTCGTCGATGGCGTCGCCCCACAGCTCGCGGATCTGCCGCAGCCGGTAGCGGGCCGTCTGCGGGTGGACGCCCAGCCGGGCGGCCACCTCGGGGGCGCCGCCGGGGGTCTCGATCCAGGCGAGCAGCGTCTCGGCCAGCCGCTTCGTCTGCGTCGGGCTGAGGCCGTCGAGCGGGGCGAGGCAGCGGCGGGCGGCGGCGTCGATCAGCTCCTGGGCCGGGAGCAGCAGCAGCTCCTCCGTCCGTTCGGTGCAGTACAGCACCTCGCCCTGCGGCAGCAGGTCCTTCTTGATCAGCTGGACCGCGGTCTCGGCCCAGCGCAGCGAGGTCGCCGCGGCCGCCAGCGGGACCGCCGGGCCGATCGCCCCGGACCAGCCGGCCGTGGCGCGCCGCAGGATCTCCGCGCGGCCCGCCGTGTCCGGATCCGGGATGACGATGCGCGGCTGCTCGCTCTCCATCTCCAGCAGGATGCCCTGCCCCACCGCGGGGGCCACGGCCTCGCGGGCCGGGCGCATGAGCACGCCCACGGCGATCGTCTCCGGGAGCTCCCAGCCGATCCGGGCGGCCCGCTCGGCCAGGCCCCGGCCCGTGTCGCCGCGGTGTTCCATCAGAAGGAGTTCGATCAGCTGACGCTGGAGGCGGAGCCGTTCGCTGGCGCGCCGGGCCGCCGCCTCGGCGTAGCCCCGTACCGACTGTTCCACGAGCCCGTCCAGATACTCGAATCCCGATTCGGCCAGCTCGTACATGGCGGGCGCGGGGATGTCGACCTGCTGGCCGATCTCGGCGAGCCTGCGCCAGGTGAGCCGGACCCCGAGGCGGTAGATGGCCTGAAGCGCGTCGAGGCTGCGGCCTTCGAGCCCTTCGCCCCGGCCGAACTCCTGGAACATCTCCGGCGGCACCCGTGGGTGGGCGCCCGCGGTGAGGTTGTGGACGAAGCCTTCGATGGCGCGGCGGATGCCGACGAGGGCCAGCGGCTCTCCGGACTCGTCCTCGACGAGGTGCAGATAGGGATATTCCTGGCGTATCTGGTACAGGATCGTCTGGGCGAGCTCCGGGGCCTCGGACCGGGCGATCGCCTCGAAGCGGTCGAGCTTCGACCGGGGGACCTCCTGCCAGGCGGGGCGCGTCACGGAGCCGCCGGGCCGGTGTCATAGCTGATCAGAGGGGTGTTGGGCTGGTCGGGAGTGGCGTCGAGCAGTGCCACGACACCGACCGCCGCGGCAACGGCGAAGGTCGCGGCCACCAGAACGGTGACGGTTGCGGCGATGAGTCTGCGCATAAGTCGGGTCAGCTCCTTGCTGGAGACGATCCCCACCCCTTCAGCCGGGCCCCTCCGGCTGGGACACAGTGTCGACAGCACATTGACATTCCGTCAAGGGCTTGCTTACTGTTCACGCCAATCAAGGGCTGACCGGCCCGGGGCCCGTGCACCTCCGCGAAGAGATTCGACCCAGGAGTGCCCGGATGCGCCACAACGCTTCACCCCTGTCGCTTGTCCTGCTGGGGGCAGGGGTCTTCCTGCTCGTCCTCGCGCCGCTGCTCGTCTGGTACGTCCAGCCGCATGCCAAGCGCACCCCCATAGACATCGACACCACCACCGTCTTCACCGGGACGGGCAGCTACTTCGACACCTCCGAGGTGGAGACGGTCGAGGGCAGAACGATCACGATCACCCGGCAGGTGCGCGGGGACGTGGCCGACAGCGAGAAGAGCGGCAACGCCGTGTGGGACGTGTCCACCTCGGTCGACCACCAGGGCACCCTGCCCGCCTCGGACCCCCGTGACGCCCTCCAGTGGACGCTGGAGCGCTGGGTGACCGACCGCTCCACCAACGAGCCGGTGCACTGCTGCGAGGAGTCCCCGGTCTTCGACGGGGAGGCGTATCTGAAGTTCCCCTTCGACGTCGAGAAGCGCTCCTACCGCTGGTGGGACAGCACGCTCGGCGGCGTGGTGCGGCTGTCCTACGCGGGTGAGAAGGACGTCCAGGGCTACTCCGGCTATCTCTTCAAGGGTGAGGTGGAGCCCACCAGGACCGGGGTGCGCCAGGTGCCGGGGCTGCTCGTGGGGAAGAAGAAGACCCCGCAGGTGCTGGCCGAGGAGTGGTATTCCAACAGCGGTATCGAGCTGGTCGCGGACCGGCGGACCGGCCGCATCATCAACGCGGCGATCGGACCGAAGAAGACGCTGCGCGCCCCGGGATCCACGAAGGACGCCGTCGTGCTGCTGGAGAGCAGGCGGGTGGAGTTCACCGAGGAGACCCAGCGCAAGCAGGTCGAGCTCGCTTCGGCGGACAGCGACCGGCTGGCGATGCTCGGCACGACCGCGCCGGCCGGGGCGGCCGGACTGGGCGGTGTGCTCACGATCGTGGGCGTCGTGCTCGTCGTACGGGGGCGTCGGACGGAGCCGGAAGCTCCGAATACTCACCTGATGACGATTCCGCACACCTGAGTTACCGGCAAGTTGTTGCACCGGTGAGTAGCCGGGTGCGTACCCGTGCCGAAAACTGTCTATCCCCACCAGAGCACGGCCCCCCGGTCTCGTCCTGTCCCCTCCCTCACCTTCCTTCCTCGTTCTTCTCCGTTCCGTACGTCGCTCTCTCCGTACGTCGCTTCTCCCCACCCTCACGCTCTCCGCCCCGTACCGCACGGCCCTCGACCCCGAGGGCCGCTTCCCCACATCCCGAGCCGAGTTGGAGCACCGATGCCCCAGCACGTACCTCCCCCACTGCTCGACGCCGTCGCACGCCCGGGTCAGGGCCCGGCGTCCGCCCCGGTTCCCGCCGTTCCCCGACGTATCGTCTTCCTCGCCCACCGCGACCTGGGCAATCCGGCCGCCGGCGGCTCCGAACTGCTGGTCGACCAGCTGGCCCTCGGTCTCACCGAGCAGGGTCACGACGTCACGCTGCTGTGCGGCGGGCAGGCCGCCCGCCGGTCCTACCGGGTCGTCTCGGCGGGCAGCACGCTGGGGCACTACGTCGGAGCGCGCTCCGCGTTCGCCCGGCACATCGGGGCGTGCGACCTGCTCGTCGAGGTCTGCAACGGCATGCCGTACCTCGCGCCCCTGTGGCACCGCGGACCCACGGTGTGCCTGGTCAACCATGTGCACACCGACCTGTGGGACATGCGCTTCCCGACGCCGGTGGCCCGTGCCGGGCGCAAGCTCGAACACTGGGCGCTGTCCCGGGCCTACCGCGACCACCTGATGATCGCGGTCTCCCCGTCCACGGCGGGCGCCCTGCGCGAACTGGGCGTGCCCGACCGGCGGATCCGGGTGGTGCACAACGGGGTCCAGGAGCCGAGCCCGCAGGGCGAGCGGTCCGCCACGCCGCTGTTCGTGGCGCTGGGCCGGCTCGTCGACTACAAGCGCGTCGATCTGCTGCTCCAGCTCTGGGAGCGGGTCCGGCCGGTCACCGGTGGCCGGCTCGTCATCGTCGGCGACGGCCCGGAGCGGGCCCGGCTGGAACAACTCGCCGGTCCGGGTGTGGAGTTCGCCGGTCATGTGACCGAGGCGGAGAAGCACCGGCTGCTCTGTGCCGCGTGGATGCTGCTGCACCCGGCGGCCGTGGAGGGCTGGGGGCTCGTCGTCACGGAGGCGGCGGCCCGGTCCACCCCGACCCTGGGCTTCGACGTGCCGGGGCTGCGCGACTCCGTCGAGGACGGGGTCACCGGGATCCTCGCTCCGGGCGCGTCCTCCTTCGCCGCCGCCTGGTGTGCGCTGGCGCTGGACGACGAGCGCCGCGAGACGATGGGCAAGGCGGCCCGCGAACGCGCCGCGGACTACCGGTGGACCTCCAGTGTGCGCCGGTTCGCGGCGGTCGCCGCCGAGGCGGCCGCCGGTGCGGCGAGCGGCCCGGGCGCCCCGGCGATCGGTGCGAGCGCGTGAAGGACCCCTCGTTCCGGCGGTCGGCCGCCCTGTTCCGCGCCTTCCTGCGCGAACAGGGCGACCCCGCCACCGCGTACACCCTGCTGGCCCGTGACGCGGCCGACCAGGTCGAGCGGCACGGTCCGCTCCGGGACAAGGTCGTCGTGGACATCGGCGGCGGCGACGGCTACTTCACCCGGGAGTTCCGGCGGCGCGGAGCGCACAGCTACCTCTTCGAACCGGATCCGGCGGAGATCGGCCCCGGGCAGCGCGCGGACACCGTCGTCGCCGACGGGTATCTGCTGCCGCTCGCCGACGGCGCGGCCGACGTCTGCTTCTCCTCCAACGTGCTGGAGCATGTCGCCGACCCCCACACCTTCCTCAGCGAGATGGCCCGGGTGACCCGCCCCGGCGGCCTCATCTACGTCTCCTACACCAACTGGCTCTCCCCGTGGGGCGGCCACGAGTGGGCGCCCTGGCACTATCTCGGCGCCGAACGCGCCCGGAGCCGCTACGAGCGGCGCACCGGCGGCCCGGCCAAACACCGGCTCGGCGAGAACCTCTTCAAGATCGGCGTCGGCGAGACGCTGAGCCATGTCCGGAGCCGTTCCGACGTGGCCGTCGTCTCGGCCCGCTCGCGCTACTGGCCCGTCCTTCCCCAGCTCGTGCCGCGGATCCCCGTACTGCGGGAGTTCGCCACCTGGAACCTCCTCCTCATCCTCCGGCGGTGTTCATGACCAGCGCTGTCCACCCACCCCGGCCCACGGCCCCGGACGGTGCGGGTCCCGTGCCGCCGGGCTCCTCCGAGGGCCCGCCCCCGCCCCGGTCGCGGCGTTGGCTGCTGGGCTTCTGGGCCGCCGTGTTCGCGGCGTTCCTCGCGGTGTCGCCCGGGCGGATGACGTTCGACACCAAGCTCGGCGTCGTCGCGGACCCCTGGCGCTTCCTGGGCGACCTGGGCGAGCTGTGGCACAGCCGGGCCGGGTTCGGCGGGATCGCCGACCAGTACGTGGGCTACGCCATCCCGATGCTGCCGTACTACGGGGCGGCCGACCTGCTGCACGTGCCGGTCTGGCTCGCGGAGCGGCTGTGGCTCTCGCTGATCGTGGCGACCGCCTTCTGGGGTGCGCTGCGGCTGGCGGAGCGGCTGCGGGTGGGCTCCCCGGCGACCCGGCTGCTGGGTGCGGTGGTGTACGCGCTGTGGCCGACGTACACGATCGTCGTGGGCTCGACCTCGGCCGCCGCCCTGCCGGGCGCGCTGCTGCCGTGGGTGCTGCTGCCGCTGACGAACCCGCGGCTGGCGCCGAGGATCGCCGCGGCCCGCTCCGCGCTGCTGATCCCGCTGATGGGCGGGGTCAACGCCGCCTCCACGCTGGCCTCGCTGCTGCCGGTGGGGCTGTATCTGCTGTCCCGGCCGGGCGGTCCGCGCAAGCGGGCGCTGCTGGCCTGGTGGATACCGGGCGTGATCCTGGCGACGGCCTGGTGGATCGTGCCGCTGCTGCTGCTCGGGACCTTCGGTGAGAACTTCATGCCGTACGTGGAGTCCTCGTACACCACCACGACGACCATGTCGGCGACGGAGATGCTGCGCGGCGGCGGGAACTGGGTCGGCTATCTGAACTTCGGCGAGGCCTGGCTGCCCGCCGGCTGGACCGTCGCCACCGCGACCGTCACCATCCTGGGCTCGGCGCTCGCCGCCGCCCTGGGTCTGGCGGGTCTGGCGCGGCGTGATCTGCCCGAGCGCCGCTGGCTGGTGCTCACGGTCCTGAGTGTCGCGCTGGTGACGCTCGCCGGTTACGGCGGTGCGCTGGGCGGGCTGTTCCACGGGACCGTGCAGGACTGGCTGGACGGCTGGCTGGTGCCGTTCCGGAACATCTACAAGTTCCAGACGGGTGTGGCGCTGGCCCTGGCGCTGGGGCTCGCGCACCTCACGGCGGTGGCCTCCGTCGCCGTCGCGGCGCGCCGTGGCGGCGACGCGGTGCGGGCCCGCCGGCTCGCGCCGGTGGTCGCCGCCGTGATCGTGCTGCCGGGTCTGGCCTGGCCGTACGTCAACGGCTCGATCCTGCAGACGGGTTCGTTCCAGCAGCTGCCGACGTACTGGGAGGCGACCGGGGGTTGGCTGAAGAAGAACTCGGCGGACGACCGCGCCCTGGTGGTGCCGGCGACCGCGCACGGCATCTACACCTGGGGCTCCCCCATCGACCAGCCGCTGGACGTGCTGGCCGACTCGCCCTGGGCGCAACGGGATTACGTGCCCTTCGGCACGCCGGGCAACCGGCGGGCGATGGACGCCGTCGAGCAGGCGCTGACCTCCGGCGGTGAGGTTCCGGGGCTGAGCGAGTATCTGAACCGGGCCGGGCTGCACTATGTGGTGGTCCGCAACGACCTGGACCCCGACCAGCTCGGGTATGTCCCCACGACGACGGTGAAGCGCACCCTGGAGGCCTCCGGGTACCGGCGCGTGACCGGGTTCGGTCCGGTGATGACCGGCGGCCGGATCGCCGCGGACACTCCCGTACAGGTCGAGGGCCTCTATCCGCGGCAGCGGGCCGTGGAGATCTACGAACCGCCCGCCGGGACGGAGCGTCCGGGCCGGGCGAGCACGGCTCCGGTGGCCTCGACGGCCGTCGTGAGCGGCGGGCCCGAGTCGCTGCTCCCGCTGTCGGCGAGCGGCGCGCTGGAGGGCCGGCCGGCCGTGCTGGCCGGTGACGCGCACCCGGGTCTGGGTCGGCCGTCGCTGTACGCGGCGGGCGACGGGCTGCGGCGCGCGGACACCCGGTTCGGGCTGGTCAACTCCAACACCTCGTACACGTACACCGCCGACGAGCGCAACGCCGCCGAGGCCGCGCAGGATCCGGGCCGGAGCCCCCGGCAGATCCTGCCGACGTCCGGCGCGGAGCACCAGACCACCGCCGTGCTGCGCGGGGCGAAGAAGGTCAGCGCCTCCTCGGTGGGCAACTGGCTGTTTCATCTGCCGCAGTACGACCCGGTCAACGCGTTCGACGGGAATCCGGACACCGGCTGGGCGGAGGGCTCGCCCGGCTCGCCCGAGAACGAGTGGGTGCGGATCGACTTCACCGCCCCGACGGATCTTCCGGGCTCGCTCCAGGTGACTCCGCTGCCCGGCGCGAACGTGCGGGCCGCGCCGACCGTCGTCCGGGTCGAGACGGACCGGGGCTTCAAGGACAGTCCGCTGCGGACGGACGGGTCGGCGCAGCAGGTGGCCGCGCCCGCCGGGCAGGCCGCCTGGCTGAAGGTGACGATCCTGGAGTCGCAGCAGGGGCGTCCGGGGCTCACCGGCGCCGGGTTCACCGACATCGCGATCCCCGGGGTGCAGGTGACCCGGATGCTGGAGCTGCCCACGGACGCGCCGCGCGAGGGCGCGGACTCCACGGTCTACTCGCTGCGGCGCGGCAGCGACCCGGGCGGTCTGTCCTCGGTGGCGGCCGAGGTCGGCCTGCACCGGCAGTTCACCGCCCAGGAGGCGGGCCCGTACAAGGTGTCCGCCAGCGCGGTTCCGGTGCCCGGGGACGAGCTGGACAAGCTGCTGTTCGACCTGACGGGCGAGCGGGACAAGATCGAGGTGACGGCCGACTCCACCGCGCGTCTGGGCACCAACCTCAGTCCGCGCAATCTGACCGACGGTGATCTGACCACGGCGTGGATCGCGGGCGAACGCCCCGTACTGCATCTGTCGTGGCCGGAGAAGAAGGAGGTCGGCGAGATCGTCTTCGCGGCGGCCGGCGGTCTGTCCACCCGGCCCGAGCAGGTGCAGATCAGTTCGCCGGACGGTACGGCGGTGGCCGCCGTGGACGAGAACGGCATGGCCCGCTTCTCACCGATCACCACCGACCGGATGGACATCACCATCTCGCGTCAGGCCCCGCTGACCGTCCACAACCCGGTCGCCGACGACCAGTTGCAGCTGCCGGTCGGTCTGAGCGAGGTCTACGTCCCGGCGCTGGAGGAGTACCGCTCGCCGCAGCCGAAGCCGGACAAGACCTTCAGCCTGGCCTGCGGCAAGGGACCGGTCCTGTCGGTGGGCGGTACGTTCCTGGAGACCCGGGCCGAGGGCCGGGTGCGGGACCTGACCCAGCGCCGCCCCATCGAGGTCACGCCGTGCACGAAGGACGGCACGGTGGAGCTGGCCGCCTCGTCCACCACCGTCGAGGCGGGGGACGCGGGACCGCTCGCCATCACGGACGTCACGCTGAGCAAGGGCACCGCCGAGGCCGGGGCGAGCACGCCGCGGTCGGTGGACGTCGAGCAGGGCGACGGTGACCGGCGCACGATCGCCGTCGGCCCGGGCGCGGCCTCCTACCTCCAGATCCACGAGAACCACAACGCGGGCTGGAAGGCCACCCTGGACGGCAAGGAGCTGACGCCGCTGCGGATCGACGGCTGGCAGCAGGCCTGGCTGGTCCCGGAGGGCGAGGGCGGCAAGGTCACCCTGGAGTACGAGCCTGCCCGGATCTACCAGGTGGGTCTGATCGGTGCGGCGGTGCTGCTCCTGGTGCTCGTGGGACTCGCCTTCGTACGCCGGCGGGGAGCCGGTCCGGACGGGTCCGAGGAGCGGTCCGTGCCGCCGGGGCCGGGTCTGGTCCTGGGCACGGTGGCGCTCACCCTGGTGGGTGTGGTGATCGCGGGGCCGCTGGCCCTGGCGGTGCCGCTCCTCGCCGTACTCGCCCACTTCCGGCCCCGGTGGCTCGCACCGATGGCGTTCGCGGCGATGGCCGCCGCGGGTGTCGTCGCGGCGGTGGGCACCGGGGACACCACGGCGGCGGACGAGGGCGCGTTCGGTGCGACGGCCCAGTTCCTGGCCCTGGTCGGTCTGTTCGCGGCCCTGGTCACGGTCGGGCGCGGACCGCTCGGCCGGCGGGCCGCCGGTGGCCCGGGCACGGCCGCCCCGGCCACGGCGGGCGGCGATGCGCCCACGGTTCCGGCGCAGTCCGCCGCGCCCTCGGGCCGGACGCTGTCCACCGACCCGAAGCGGCCGCAGGGAACGCCGCCGCCCCGTCCGGGAGGGAGCGACTGATGGCGACCACGCAGCAATCGCGGGCGCGGGGCGGCGGGCCCCGGCCCGGCCCCCCGGTGCGGGTGCCGTTCCCGGTGGTCGACGAGGTGGCCCGGCACTGCGAGCAGGACGCCGAGCCGAACACGGTGCACATCGAGATCCATCTGCCCGGCCGGGTGGACGAGGGGCGGCTGCGCTCCGCGTTCGCCGAGGCGCTGGCCCGGCACCCCCGGGCGCTGATGCGGGAGCGCCCCCGGGCTGCGTTCGCCCGGCGCTACGAGTGGGAGCTGACCGGGAGCGCCGACCCGGATCCGGTCTCCTTCCCGCCGTCCGGGCCCGGGGCGCTCGCCCGGGCCCGGGCCCGGGCGCTGGACCAGGCCCCGCCGCTGACCGCCTCGCCGCCGCTGCGGCTGGACGTGGTGCGGGAGCCGGGCGGCGAGGGGTGTGTGCTGGTGTTCGCCGTGCACCACACCGCTCTGGACGGCCCGGCGTGCATGCGGCTGGCGGCGACGGCCGCCGAGGTCTACGGCGCGCACCGCGCCGCGCCGGCGCCCGCCCCGGCGCGTCCGGCGTCCGAGCCGCCCGCCGGGGAGTCCCCGGCGGCGCCGCTGGCCCGGCCCGCCCGGATCGCGGCGGGCGCGCCGGGGCCGTCCGCGGTGCCGGGCAACGCGATGCTGCTGGCCGAACTGCCGGTCCCCCGGCGGGAGTCCGGGGCGCCGTACACGGTGAACGACCAGCTGATGGTGGCCACCGCGCTCACCGTGGCCGACTGGAACCGAACGCAGGGCGCGCCGGGGGCCGACCGCAGACCGCTGCGGATCACCATGCCGGTCGACGACCGCACCCGGGGGCCCGAGATGCCGATCGGGAACGGCACCCGGCTGGTGGAGGTCGGTTTCGCCGCCGCGGAGCTGCTGCCCGGGGCGGACGTCGCCGCCCTGCTCCGGGCGACCGCCGAGCGGACCCGGGCGCTCAAGGCGCGCCCCCGGCCCCCGTTGGGCCGTGCCGCCTCGCTGCTGACCGCGCCGCTGCTGCCGGTGGCCGCCCGTGCCGCGGTCACCCGGGGGCTGCGGGTGCTGGCGGGGCCGTGGACCTCGACGACGCTGCTGAGCAACATCGGCCGGGTGCCCTATCCGCTGGACTTCGGGGAGGCGGGCCGGGCGACGGCCGTGTGGTTCTCCGCGCCCGCCCGGATGCCCCGGGGGCTGACGTTCACCACGGCGTCCACCGGCGGCCGGCTGCACCTGGCGCTGCGCTGGTCGCGGACCCTGCTCGGGGACGAGGACGGCGTGCGCCTGCGCGAGATGTTCACCCGTCACCTGGCCTCGACGTCCTCGGAGACCGTATGACCGGCACCGCCTCTCCCCCGCCCGGGCTGCGGGACTTCTACGAGAACCCGGCCGTGCCCGTCGCCTCGGGCGACGGGCGCAGCAGACGGCAGGCCCGGCTGCTGGCCGATGCGCTGGACGCGCCGGGGCAGGTGATCCTCGACATCGGGTGCGGCGACGGCACAGCGGCGGCCACGGCGGCCCCGTTCCTCGCCGGGCACCGGCTGATCGGGGTCGACTGGTCGCAGGACGCGCTGCGCCGGGCCCGGCCCCGGATGGGGGCGGTGGTGCGCGGCGAGCTGGAGCACGGCGGGCTGCCGCTGGCCGACGGGTGCGCGGACGCGGTGCTGTTCAGCGAGATCCTGGAGCATCTGGTCGATCCGGACCAGGCGTTGGACGAGCTGCGGCGGGTGCTGCGGCCCGGCGGCCATCTGATGCTGTCCACCCCGAACCTGGCGGCCTGGTACAACCGGGCGCTGCTGCTCGCCGGGGTGCAGCCGGTGTTCTCGGAGGTCAGTCTGCGCGGGATCCACGGCCGGCCCGGCTCGGAGGTGGTCGGGCATCTGCGGCTGTACACGGCCCGGGCGCTGCGCTCGTTCCTGACGGCGTCCGGCTTCACCGATGTGACGGTCAAGGGCGCCCCCTTCCACGGGGTGCCGCGGCCGCTGCGGCTGCTGGACCGGGCGGCGTGCGCGGTGCCCGGGGCGGCCTCCATCCTGCTGGCTCACGCGCGGCGGAGGTAGCGCGATGTGGTGGGGTGTCGGCGCGGCGCTGGTCGCCAACGCGCTGTACAGCGTGGGGTTCGTGGTGGAGAAGCGGGCTCTGGGCTCGCTGCCCGCGCTCTCGGCGGGCCGGCCGCTGCGGGTGATCCGGGTGCTGGCGACCAGCCCGCTGTGGATCGTCGGCGCGCTGGCGCTGGCGGCCGGGTTCGGGGCGCAGCTGGTCGTCTACCGCGCGCTGCCGATCGCGGCGGCGCAGGGCATCTTCGTCTCCGGTCTGGTGCTGCTCCTGCTGCTGTCGTCGGCCGTGCTCGGCGAGGAGTCGACGGGCCGCGAACGCTACGCGCTCGGCGGGGTGCTGGTCGCCCTGCTGATGGTCGTCGCCTCGGTGCGCGAGGGCGAGGACGTGGTGAGCGGCGGGGCGCCGTGGATGCTGGTGCTGCTGGTCTGTCTGCCGGCGCTGGCGGCGGGCGTCTGGCTGTACGTACGGGTGGAGAGCCGGGCCGCCAAACGGCACCGGGTCCCGACCAGCGGGATCGGGTACGGGGTGGCGGTGGGTCTGCTCTACGGGGTCAGCTCGCTGGCCATCAAGGGCACCTCCAGCCGCCTGACCGGCACCGATCTCGGCGAGGCCGCGTGGTCGCTGCTGGGGTCCCCGTATCCGTATCTGCTGCTGTTCACCGCGGGGGCCGGTCTGGTGATGTCGCAGGCGGCGCTCCAACGCTGCCGGGCGTCCCTCATCGTGCCGGTGTGCACCACGGTGACCTGTCTGTTCACCGCGGTCCTCGGGACGCTCGCGTTCGGCGAGACGCTGCCCGAGGATCCGCTGCTGCTGGCCCTGCGGGTGGGCGGCACGGCGCTCGCCCTGTCCGTCCTGCTGGCGATGCCCCGCCACGATCCGCCGGCCGCCGCGCCGTCCTGACCCCGGACACGATCCGCCGTCCGGTCCACCTGAGTTGAGGGAGCTGTACCGATGAACCCCGACGACCCGCTGCTCGCCCTGCTGGCCTGCCCGCTCGACAAGGGCCCGCTGTCGCTGCTGCCCGAGGAGGAGGCGGCGGAGCAGGCGCTCTACAACCCCCGGCTGCGGCTGAGTTACCCGATCGTGGACGGCATCCCGCAGTTGCTGCCCTCGTCGGGCCGGAAGGTCTCGGCGGACGACCACGAGCGCCTGCTCAGCCGGCTCAAGGCCTCGGCCACGTGACCACGTTCGCCGCGGCGGTGGCGTCCCGGCTGCCCGCCCGCCTGGTCGGCTCGGCGGCCGTCGCCCTGTATCCGCGCTTCGAGCCCGAGCTGCGGCGGCTCGCCGACTTCTGCCCGCCGGACGGCGTCGCCCTCGACATCGGGGGCTGGTACGGCCCGTGGTCGCGGCGGCTGGCCGCCCGCTGCGCCGAGGTGGTCACCATCGAGCCGGTGCCGCATCTGGCCGATCATCTGCGCCGGACGCTGCCGTCGAACGCCCGGGTGGTCCAGGGCGCGGCGACCGACCGGGAAGGCAGGGCACAGCTGTGGTTCCCGGAAGGTGACCAGGGCGACCGGGGGGTGTCGTCGCTGGCCCGCCGCGACATCCACGCGCACTGCCTGGAGGTGCCGTCGATCACCGTCGACGGTCTGGGGCTGCGCGGGGTCGGCTTCGTGAAGATGGACGTCGACGGCGGCGAGCGGGCGGCCCTGCTCGGCGCGGCGGAGCTGTTGCGCACGGACCGCCCGGCGCTGCTCATCGAGCTGGAGAGCCGGCTCGGCCCGATCGCCCCGGCCGTCGAGCTGCTGACCGGACAGGGCTATGCGGGCTGGCTCCTCGCGGGCCGGCGCTGGATCACGCTCGACGGGTTCGACCTGGTGGCCCACCAGGCGCGGACCGAGCACCTGGTGCACCGGGGTCTGCTGCGCCGGGCCCTGGTCCCGCACCGCGAGCGGTACATCAACTCGGTGCTCTTCCTGCCGGACGGACGGGTGCCGGGCAGGACCTGACCGCCCGCCGGGCCCCCGCGTATCCTCGGCCGGGGGGGCAGGCCGAGCGGAGGATGGCGTACGTGGCGGGCAGCAGCGCAGGGCGGGACCGGACGCGGCCGGACGGTCCCGGGAACGAGCAGGCGGGCGCGCCGGAGCGCCTGTCGCTCAGCGCCCGCGCGCGGGACGCGGTCCGGCAGCGGATCGTCGACCGGCGCTACCCGCAGGGCGCCCGCCTCGTGGAGCGCGAGGTCGCCGAGGAGCTGCGGATGTCCCGGGTCCCGGTCCGCGAGGCGCTGCGCGCCCTGGTGGGCGAGGGGCTCCTGGAGCTGCTGCCGCACAGCGGGGTCCGGGTGCGCCGGCTGGAGCGGGCCGATGTGGAGCACCTGTACGAGGTGTGGGAACCGCTCGCGGTCCAGGCCTCCCGGCTCGCGGCCCGCCGGGTGGCCCGGTCCGCCCCGGCGGGGCTGCCGGGCGTCACCGCGCTGCGGGCCTCGCTCGACCGGGCGGAGCAGGCGGCGTCCGACGACGAGGGGACGCGCGAGGTGGCGGCCCACACCGCCTTCCACGAGGACATCGTGGCCCTGAGCGGCAACCCGATGCTGGCCCGCACCATGGAGCAGCTCGGCGGACAGCTCCAGCTGCTGTTCGGGATGCGGGAGGAGCCGGAGCACATGCGGGCCCAGCACGCGGTCATGTTCCGGTACATCGCGACGGGCGACGAGGAGTCGGCGGCGGCGAGCACGCTGCTGCACGTACGGGACAGCCGGGCCGTGGCCCTGCGATCCCTGTTCCTCGACGCCTGACCCTTTGTATACCAATCACCCCCAGCCCCTGAGGGCACCCCAAGGACAGCACCCACTTCCTGCACGTTTCCTGCACGCACGGGGAACGGAATCACTCCTTCCCAGATCGCCGACGATCCTGGTATACAAAATGCTCCCACGTTCGCTTCCGCTTGCCGCGGCCGAAGGAGCCCTCCCATGTGCGTCGAGAACACCCCGCCCCCCTCCGGCCGGCTGACCAGGCGCGGTGTGCTCGCCGGCGCCGCGGCCCTGGCCGGTACGTCCGCGGTCCTGGCCCAGGCGGCGCCCGCCGCGTCCGCCGCGCAGGCCTCGTCGCGCGGTGCGTCCGGGCGCGGCGGCGATCTGGTCGTGGAGGGCGGCACTCTGCTCGACCCGCTGACCGGCGAGGTCACCGAGGACGCGGTCGTGGTGATCACCCGGGGCGTCGTCCGCGCGGCCGGCGCCCGGAACCGCCTCGGAACGCGGGTGCCCTCCGGCGTACCGGTGCTGCGAGCCCACGGACAGTGGATCCTGCCGGGTCTGGTCGACGCGCACATCCACCTCAACACGGCGGCCGAGGCGCGCGACGCGGTCCTCAAGGGCGCGACCAGCGCACGCAGCGGCTCGACCAACTTCTACCAGGACATCGCCGTACGGGAGTTGGCCCGCCAGGCCCCCGAGCAGGCGCCCCGGCTGCGGGCGGCGGGGATCTTCGTCACCCCGGACCTCGGCGACACGATCCTCGCCGACCCGGACCTCGCGCCGCTGGCCCGGCTGCGGAACGGGGTGCGCTCGCCCGAGGCGCTGCGCCGGGTGGTCGAGGTCAACCTCGCGCGCGGGGCCGACACCGTGAAGACCCGGGTGAACGAGCGCGCCGGGCTGCCCGAGCAGGACCCGCTCGTCCAGGTCTACGACCACGAGCAGCTGTCCGAGATCGTCGCGGCGGCCCGGCGCGGCGGCAAGGGCGTGCTCTGCCACAGCTACAGCGAGAAGGGCTGCCACGACGCGGTCACGGCCGGAATCCGCTCCCTGGAGCACGGGGCGTTCGTCGGCGAGCGCACGCTGCGCGACATGCGCCGCAGGGGCACGTACTTCACGCCGACGCTCACCGCCATCGCCGGGCTCGCCGAGTCCCCGGACCCGGTCCTGGCGGAGCGCGGCCGCACCTATCTCCCGGTCCTGAAGCGGGCGGTCCTGGCCGCCCACGAGCTGGGCGTCCCCCTCGCCGCGGGCACGGACTCCTCGGGCGGAACGGTCGACCCGATCGGCCGCGAGGTGGAGCTGATGCACGCGGCCGGGCTCTCCGCCCTGGACGCGATCCGTACGGCGACCACGGGCGCCGCGAAGCTCCTCGGGCTCGACGCCACGGCCGGCCGTCTGGCGCGGGGCTTCGCGGGTGACGTCCTCGTCGTGGACGGCGACCCGCTGGCCGACCTCGGCGCGCTGAGCCGGCCGGCGCGTGTGGTGCGGGCAGGGTTCCCGGTACCCGCCTGACCCCGCCCCCCCTGCCCCCCTCTTCCGGCGCTCTTTCCCCTTCTCCCCTGCTCCCCTCTCCTCTTCTTCCCTCTTCTTGAAGGAGTTCCTGATGCACGCCGAGTCCACCGCCTCCCCCGCCGCCGGTCTCTCCCGGCGCTCCATGCTGGCCGGGGCCGCCGTCGTCGCGGGCACCGCGGCGACGCTCAGTGCCTCGGCGGCCTCGGAGGCCCGGGCCGCCGAGGCCCGGCCCGCGGGGACGGCCACCGCGCCTGCCGCCGCGGACCGGATCACGGAGCAGCCCGACCGCACGGGCGGCCACGCGCGCGCCACGGTGTTCAAGAACGTGCGGCCCTACGGGGCGAAGCGGCCCGTCGACCTCACCGTCGTCGACGGCGTCATCACCGCCGACCCCGCGCCGCGCGGCGCCAAGGTGGTCGACTGCAAGAGCAGGATCGCGCTGCCGACCCTGGTCGACGCGCACATCCACCCCGACAAGACGGCCTGGGGCGAGCCCTGGGTGACCCGGAACCCGGCGAGCACCATCGCGGAGTACACCGAGGAGGACGTGAAGCTGTACCACGCGCTGCGCACTCCGCTGGGGAAGCGCGCGGAGCGCCTGATGGGCCGTGCCGTGGCCCAGGGCACCCGGGCGATGCGGGCCCATGTCGATGTCGCTCCCGCCTACGACCTGGTGGGCGTCGAGGGCGTCGGTTCCGCCCGCAGGGCGCTGCGGCACGCGCTGGACGTGGAGATCGTCGCGTTCCCGCAGCACGGGGTGGTCCGGACGCCGGGAACCGAGGAGCTGCTGGAGGAGGCCGCGCGCACCGGGGCGATCGACCGGGTCGGCGGCATCGACCCGATCGGGTTCGACGAGGCGCTCGACGAGCAGCTGGACATCGTCTTCGGCATCGCGGACCGGCACGGCGTCGGCGTCGACATCCATCTGCACGAGCGGGCCGCGACCGGGCTGGAGTCGCTGCGCGCGATCATCGACCGCACCCGGGCGCTGTCGCTGCAGGGCAAGGTGACCGTCAGTCACGTCTTCTGCGTGCCCGGTCTGCCCGAGCGTGAACTGGACGGGCTGGCCGCCGACCTGGCCGACGCGGGCATCTCCCTGACGACGGTCGCGCCCTCGTCCGACCTGGTGCTGCCGATCGACCGGCTGCGCGAGCACGGCGTCCCTGTGGGCCTCGGCTCGGACGGCGTGCGGGACTCCTGGAGCCCGTTCGGCAACGCGGACATGCTGCACCGCGCGCACCTGCTGGCCTGGGTGCGGGACGCCCGCCTCGACGAGGAGCTGGAGGCGGCCTTCCGGTCGGGGGCCGACGGCGGGGCGCAGCTGCTCGGGCTGCCGGAGGCGGACCTGAAGCCGGGGTCGCCGGCCGACTTCCTGCTGGTGCGCGGGGAGTGCCTGCCGCAGGTCGTGGTCGATCTGCCGCGGCGCGAGATGGTGGTGCGCGGCGGCCGGATCGTCGCCCGGGACGGGGAGCTGGTCGGCCGCTGACTCGGCGTGCGGTCGGGTCCTGACCTGCCTACCGGTCGGGCCGCTGACCTGCGTACGGTCCGGTCCTGACCTGCGTAACCGCCGCTGCCCGGCCCGGCTAGGGTGACGGCGTGAGAGTGCTGCTGGTCGAGGACGACGCCAACCTGCGCTTCGGCGTGGCCGCCGCCCTGCGCGCCGCCGGGCTCGCGGTCGACGAGGCGGTCGACCTGCCGCAGGCCGACGAGGCGCTGTTCGTCACCGCGTACGACTGCGTCGTGTTCGACCGGATGCTGCCCGGCGGGGACGCCGCGGAGTACGTGGAGGAGCTGCGGCGCTCCGGTCGGGCGGTGCCGGTGTTGTTCCTGACGGCCCGGGACACCGTCGCCGACCGGGTGGAGGGCTTCGCCCGGGGCGGCGACGACTATCTGGTCAAGCCGTTCGCCGTCCCGGAGCTGGTCGCGCGGGTGCGCAGCCTGTGCCGCCGCGCCCCCGCCGTCACCCCGCCGGTGCTGCGGGTCGGCGATCTGGAGATCGACACGGCACGGCGGCGGGTGCGGCGGGGCGGGGTGCTGCTGACGCTGACCAGCCGGGAGTTCGCGGTGCTGGAGGTGCTGGCCGAACGGGCCGACCAGGCGGTCGGCCGGGCGGAGCTGGCCGAGCGCTGCTGGGACGAGATGGCCGAGCACCGGTCCAATGTGCTGGAGGTGCTGATCTCGCAGCTGCGCCGCAAGCTCGGCGCTCCTGCGCTGCTCCACACCGTGCGCGGCACCGGCTACCGGCTGGCCGTGGCGGAGGACGCGGAGGGCCCGGCCTCGTGACCGGAGCCGTACGCGGCCGGCTCCGGCGCTCCCGCCCGCTCACCCCGACCGCCCGGGTGCGCCGGCTCCGCCGCCGTATCACCCTGTTGTTCGCCCTGACCAGCGCGGTGGGGCTGGTGGCGATGGCCGTCTGGGCGGTACGCGGCGACGACGGGCGCTGGCGCGATCAGCTGGACCGGACGATGAGCGCGGACACCAACTGGGCGCTCGGCCTGCTGGAGACGGACGAGGACGGGCGGCTGGACGCCGACGTGCTGCTCGACACGGCCGGGACCGCCTGCCCGCCCCTGCATCTGCTGTCCGTCCCGCCGGACCCGGCGCCGGACGCCGCGCGGGCCGGACACCGGATCGCCCCGGCGGACCTGGTCGTCGAGCACGCGCCCCGCACGCCCTGTCTCACCGTCGACGGTCCTGCCGTACGCCGGGCCGCCGCGTCGGCCGTGAACGCCGACGAGGAACGGTCCCTCGACGGCGTCACGACGACGGGTGAACCGGTACGGCTGCTGGCCCTGCCGTTCTATCCGCCCGAGGCCGAGGAGGACGCCCGCCCGCAGGGAGCCCTGGTCACCGTCGCGGACACGGCCGCGCAGCAGGCGGACCACCGGCGGCTCGCCGGGCGGGTGACCGGCGGCTGCGCTCTCCTGGTGTGTCTGTCGGCCCTGGTCGGGCATCTGCTGTCGGGCCGGGCGGTCCGGCCCGCCCTGGAGGCACTGGACCGGCAGGAGTCGTTCCTCGCGGACGCCGCCCACGACCTGCGGACGCCCGCGGCCTCGCTGCGGACCCTCGCCGAGACCGCGCTGCGCGGGGACACCGACAGCACCGACGTGCACCGGCGCACACTGCGGCTGGCCGAGGGGATGGGCGCGCTGGTCGACGGGCTGCTCACCCGGGCCCGGCTGATGTCCGGGACGGCCGTGCTCGCGGCGGAGCCGCTGCGGCTGGACCAGCTGGTGGAGGCGGTGGTGGAGGACGCGCCGGCGGACGGCCACCGGGTGACGGTCCGGACCCAGGAGGCCGTCGTGGTCGCCGACCCCGACCTCGTACGGCGTGCCGTGGCCAATCTCGTCGGCAACGCGCTCGTCCACGGCCACGCCCCCGGGACCCCGGCCGAGGTGGCGGTCACGGTCGCCGTCGAGGGGACCTCGGCCACCGTGACGGTGGAGGACGCCGGGCCGGGGCTGCCGCCCGAGGTGGCGGGGGCGCTGTTCGACCGGTTCCGGAGCGGCTCGCGGTCGACGGGGCTCGGCCTTTCCATCGCCTCCTGGGTCGCGCACGCCCACGGCGGCAGCCTCACGGCCGGACCCGGGCGGTGCGGCGGGGCCCGGTTCGTGCTGCGGCTGCCGAGCGGCGACCGGCCGGCCGCGGACGGCTGACACCGGGCCGCGGGGCTGCCGCCGGGGCGACTCAGCAAATCCTCAGCATCGACCAGGGATGCTGCCGGGAACCGCACGGTCCGATCCCCGGGAGCAGTCCGTTGAACCACCCCGTCCGCCGTCCCGCCCTCGTCACCGCACTGGCACTCGCCTGCGCGGTCGCGCTCACCTCCTGCACGGCAGGTCCGGCCGACGGACCGGGGCGGGCCGCCACCGCCCCGGCCTCGGCCGACCCCGCGTCCCGGCCGGACCTCAAGCCGTTCTACGGCCAGCGGCTTCGGTGGACGGACTGCGAGACGGAGGGGTACGTGTGCGCGCGACTGACCGTTCCCCGGGATTACGACGACCCGGGCAACGGCAGGACCTTCGTCCTTCCGGTGGCACGCGCGGCGGCCGGGAAGCCGGAACGGCGCATCGGCTCACTCGTCTTCAACCCGGGTGGTCCGGGGGCGGCCGGGGTCGCGTCGCTCGAAGAGGGCATGGACGAGTCGTTCGGCCGGGCGGCCCGCGACCGCTTCGACATCGTCGCCTTCGACCCGCGCGGGGTCGGGGCGAGCGTCCCGGCCCTGACCTGCACGGCGGCCGATGACGAGGAGGACGGAGCCGAGGAGCCCGAAGCCGAGGAGAACGCGACGGAGCCGGCCGCGTCGGAAGGCGTCGTGCCGCTCCACCCCCGTACGGACGAGGAACGCACCGCCGCCGACGCGGGGGCACGAGCCGCCGCCAAGGACTGCGCGCAGCACAGCGGCGGCCTCCTGCGGCACGTCGGAACCCAGGACGCGGCCCGTGACCTGGATGTGCTCCGCGCCGCCCTGGGCGAGCGTGAACTGACCTACCTGGGCTGGTCGTACGGGACGAGCCTGGGTACCGCGTACGCCGAGCTGTTCCCGCGCCGGGTCCGCGCGATGGTGCTGGACGGGGCGATCGACCCGTCGCTGGACTGGTCGCAGCGGGTGCTCAGCCAGTCGGCCGGATTCCGGCGGAGCGTGGACGACTACGCCGACCACTGTGCGGAGGTCGCGGGTGACAGCTGCCCGGCCGACAGCCCCGACGCGATACGCGCGCTGATCGAACGGCTCTACACCCGTGCCGGACGCGAGCCGCTGCCGGTCTCCGAGGACAGCTCCTACGCGGAGTACGGCGGGATGGACGCGACGGCCGTCCTGGACGCGGTGTCGATGGCGATGTACACACCGGAGGACCAATGGGAGCCGCTGTCCCAGGCGTTGGCCGCGGCGGACGCGGGTGACGCGACCGGGCTGGGCGCGCTGGACGAGGAGGAGCCGGCCGAGGAGGGACCGGCCGAGGAGGAACCCGCTCCCGAGGACAGCGGGGAGGGCGGCCCCGGCGACGAGGACGTCACCCCCGTCGACAACGAGGGCGCCGCACTGACCGCCGTCAACTGCCTGGACGTCCCGCACCCTCGCGACCTCGACGCCTACTGGGACGTCCTGCCGCGTGCGGAGAAGGCCGCCGGCGTCTACGGCACCGCCGGGGTGACCGCCGAACTCACCTGCCGCGGCTGGCCGTCCGGCGGCCGGACGCCGCACCGGGTCGACGCCGACGGGGTGCCGCCGGTGCTGGTCGTGGGCACCACCGGCGACCCGTCCACCCCGTACGCGGAGGCGGAGAGCCTCGCGGAGCAGTTCCCCGGCGGGATGCTGCTCACGTACGAGGGGATGGGGCACACCGCGTACGGGCGCGGCGACGCCTGTGTCACGGAGAAGGTCGACGCCTATCTCGTCGGCCTGAAGCCCGTCCGCCCCGGCGCGACCTGCTGACCGGGGCGGGCCGTCGGGCCGGCCGGCGGGCCGTCAGCTCTGCTGCGCCTCCTCGGCGTTGCGCCAGACGGTCAGGTCGAGGGTGATGTAGCGGCTCGGGTCGTCCGGGCCCGACTTGCCGCGGTAGGTCACCACGGCGATGTGTCCGGCCTTGCTGAGGACACAGATCTCCGACCCGGACGTGAGCTGTTCGAGCTCGATCTTCTCGGTGAAGCGGGTCTCCTGTCGGCAGACCTCCAGAGAGCCCTTCTGCGAGTTCTTCAGCACCACCAGCTTCCCGTTGGCGCTGCCGACCCGCTCGTCGCCGAAGAGGGAATCCCGGTAGAAGTAGAAGTCGCTCTTGCCGTAGCTGACGCCGCTGCCCTCGTCCTCCACCGGCCGGGGCGGATGGTCGGCCAGCTTCAGGGCGTAGTTCGCCGTCATGTCTATGCCCTTGTACGAGACCGGCTTGGGATCGGCCGGCTTGTCCCCGGCCTTGTCCGCGGAACCGCCGCCACTCGAACCTCCGTCGGAGGACGCCGTGGACCGGTCGCCCTTGCCGGACGTGTCGTCGTCCGGCAGCAGGTTGCCGATGACGCCGAGGACGACCAGCGCGCCGAAGACCGAAGCGCCGATGATCAGGCCCGTCCGCTTGGGGCGCGGCGCGGCGGGCTGGAACCCGGACGCGCCCCAGCCGGGCTGCTGGATCCCCGACTGCGGGAACCCGGGCTGCTGGAAGCCGGGTTGAGCGAATCCGGACTGCTGGTGCGGCGGCGGAGTGGGGTAGCCCTGGGGGCGGGTGTTCTGCTGCCAGTGGCCGGGCGGCACGGTGCCCGGAGCCCCCGGAGCACCCGGCGCCCCGGGGGCTCCGGGTGCGGCGGGTCCGGTCTGGGTGGGTGCGGCGGCCACCGCGTAGCCGGTCGGGGTGTAGTGCGGGCCTCCCGGCGGCGGGGTCGGCGGCGCCTGCGGGGCGGCCTGGGTGGGCGTGGGCGCGGTGGTGGGCTGCGGCGGCGGGGTGGGCGCCGGCGCGGGGAGCTGGTGCCGTTCGGTGATGGAGCCGGCGACCGCCTGCGGGAGCCAGTCCTCGCCCTGGCGCAGGGGTTCGGGCGAGATCTCGTGGCAGATGCGGATGATGTCGGCGAGGGCGGGCCGGTCGGCGGGGTCGCGGCTGAGGCAGCGGGTGACCAGGGGCCGGAGTGCGTCGGGCAGCCGGCTGAGGTCGGGGTCCTCGTGCACGATCCGGTAGAGGACGGCGTGCGAGGGCCCGTCGCCGAACGCGGGCGCGCCGATCGCGGCGTACGCGGCGATCTGCCCGAGGGCGAACACATCGGTGGCCGGGGTGACCGTCCCGGCGGCCGCCTGCTCCGGCGCCATGAACGCCGGAGTGCCCACACTCACCCCCGTACCGGTCAGGGCGGTCGTGTCGGCGGCCCGGGCGATACCGAAATCGATGACCCGCGGCCCGTCCGAGGCCAGCAGCACGTTCGCGGGCTTCAGATCACGGTGCACGATCCCCGCACCGTGAATCACCCCCAGCGCCTCCGCCACCCCCACCGTCAGCAACAGCACACTGCGCAACGGCAGCCCGCCGTGCCGTGCCACCGCGTGCGCCAGCGAAGGACCCGGCACATACGCCGTCGCCAGCCACGGCTGCGCACCCTCGGTATCCGAATCGATCACCGGCGCGGTGTACAGCCCCTGCACCCGCTGCGCCGCCCGCACCTCCTGCTGGAAGCGCCGCCGGAACTCCGGGTCCTCACTGAACTCGGCCCGGATCACCTTGAGCGCCAACGGCCGGCCACCGGGCGTGTAGGACAGATACACCTTGCCCATACCACCCGCACCCAGCACCGCCGCCAGCCGATAACCCCCCACCACCGCGGGGTCGTCGGCCTTGAGTGGCTGGAACGGGTCGGCCGAAGGCGCGCTGCTCATTAGGAACCATCCCCCTGGTCACGGCAGTCCGGAGCCTGCACACGCCCCGAAGATCAGACGAGAGCGTATCGAATGTCCGGGCGGGGTCAGGGACTGGCCACGTCGAAGGTGTACCGGAGCGGGGCACGGTCCGTACGGGGATCGCGTCGGTAGACGTACAGCGCCGACACCCGTACGTCCGCACCGGGGCCGCCCGGGCCGTCGGGATCGCCGGAGCCGTCGCGATCATCGCGATCGCCAGGATCGTCGGGGCCGTCCGGCGGGCAGGGGCGGGTCACCTGCAGGACATGCGGCCGGTCGGCGACCCTCGTGCGCAGCCCGTCTGCCGGGCCTCCGTCGAGTACCGCGGACTCCCAGCGTGACGCCTCGTTCCATTCCATGGCAATAGTTTAACTATTGCGCAATCCATGAATGTTCGCGAGGTCCGCCGGGTGGCGCCGGACGCCTCCGGTCCGCCCGGAGGACCGGCCTTGCCGCGCCCCCGCGCCGGGTCCATCCTGGTGCCATGGGTGACCAGGCCGGCCCCGAGCCGACGGTGTCCGTCCTCCAGGACCTCCGGTTGTTGGAGGCCGCCGGGGCGCACCCGGACGGTGCCTCCGCGCAGCAGCTGGCCCACGAGGCCGGGCTGTCGGACCTCACTGCCCGGCGGCTGCTGCACGAGCTCGCCCGGGACGGTTATCTGGACGAGCTGGACGGCGGCGCGTTCGCCCTCCACGAGCGGGAGCTGCGGTCGCAGCCGGACGTGGACGCCCTGGCGCTGCAGCGCATCCGCCCCCTGCTCTCCTCGTTGCGCGACAACCTCTCCGCCGCCGCCTATCTGACGCTGTACGACGAGGGCGAGATCCGGGTCCTGGAGATCGTCGACAGCCCGCGGGCCCCGAAGGTGGACGTCTGGGTGAGCTTCCAGGAGGCCGGACACGCCACCGCGCTCGGCAAGAGCGTGCTCCGCGAGCTGGACGAGGAGGCGCGCGCCAACTACCTCTCCCGGCATTCCCTGATCGACCTCACCCCCCGCACCATCACCCACCGGGAGGAGCTGCTGCGGGAGCTCGACTCCGCCCCCGCGGGCCCGCTCTCGCTGGACCGGGGCGAGTACGCCCGGGGCACGACCTGCGTGGCGGTGCCCGTGTACAGCGGTGACCAGGTCGGCTCGATCGGCGTCTCGTTCCGGTCGGACCGGATGTACCGGACCACCGAGGTCAGGACGCGGTTGCTGGAGGCGGCGCTGCGCGTCACCCGGCGGCTGACCCTGCCGGAGTGCTGACCCTTCCGGAGCGCTGAGCTTCCTCCGTGTTGAAGTCGATCCCGCCGGAGCGGGATCCGACGGTTCACGGGGGCCTCACGTGTGCTGCCCGAGGAGGGGTCCGGTGCGCAGCCCGGAGCGGCCCCCGAGCCGAGTGGCAGGCGGTATGCACCGGACATAGCCTGCCCGGATGGACCCGTTTCGCGCCGCCGCACCGTCCGGTCCGTCGTACCCGCAGGTGGGAAGGGTGGAAGTGTCGTGAGCACCGACAACGAAGCACAGGAGCCCCTGGAGCCCCGGGTCGGTCCCGCCCCCGAGGCCGATCCGGAGTTCCGGCCCTACCACCACCCGGCCGCCGGCTGGGGAGCGGCGAAGAGCGTGACCCGCTTCCTGGTGGAGGAACGCGCGCTGGTGGACGGTCCACGGGCCATCATGCGGATGAACCACGAGAACGGCGGCTTCGACTGTCCCGGGTGCGCGTGGCCGGACGACACCAAGGGCCTGCACCTGGACATCTGCGAGAACGGCATCAAGCACGTCACGTGGGAGATGACCCGCAAGCGCGTGGACCGCGACTTCTTCGCCGCGCACGCGGTGACGGAGCTGGCCGGGTGGAGCGACTACGACCTGGAGAACCAGGGCCGGCTGACCGAGCCGATGGTGTACGACGACGCATCCGACCACTACGTGCCGATCAGCTGGAAGGACGCGTTCGAGCTGGTCGGAGCCACCCTGCGCGGCCTCGACAGCCCGAACCGGGCGGCGTACTACACCTCCGGGCGGCTCGGCAACGAGGCCACCTTCCTCTACCAGCTGATGGCCCGCGAACTGGGCACGAACAATCTGCCGGACTGCTCCAACATGTGCCACGAGGCCAGCGGGCGGGCCCTCCAGGCCTCTCTGGGCACCGGAAAGGGGACGGTCGACCTCAAGGACTGGGAGTCCGCGGACGCCCTGTTCATCCTGGGCGTCAACGCCGCGTCGAACGCGCCCCGGATGCTCACCGCCCTCGTCGATGCCGACCGTCGCGGCGCGCAGATCGTGCACGTCAACCCGCTGGTCGAGGCGGCGGCCACCCGCACCATCGTTCCGCACGACTTCACGGACATGGCGCTGCTCAAAGCAACCGAGACCAGCACGCTGAACCTCCAGCCGCGCATCGGCGGCGACATGGCGCTGCTGCGCGGCATGGCCAAGGCGGTCCTGGAGAAGTCGGCGAGCGACCCCAAGGCCCTGGACCGTACCTTCATCGACCGTCACACCACCGGCTTCGAGGAGTACCGGGCGCTGTGCGAGGCCACGCCCTGGGAGGAGCTGGAGCACCAGTCCGGGCTGAGCCGGGACGACATCCTCAAGGCGGCGCGGGTGTACGAGGAGGCCGACCGCTCCATCGTCAGCTGGTGCCTGGGCCTCACCCAGCACGAGCACGGCGTCGACACCGTCCGCGAGATCGTCAACCTCCTGCTGCTGCGCGGCAATCTCGGCCGGGAGGGCGCGGGCCCCTCCCCCGTGCGCGGCCACAGCAACGTCCAGGGCAACCGCACCTGCGGCATCGATCACCGCCCCACCGAGGCGTTCCTGGACCGGCTCGCCGAGGCCTGCGGAATCGACCCGCCCCGCGAACACGGCCTGGACACCGTGCGGACGATCCAGGCGATGCGGGACGGCGAGGTGAAGGTGTTCGTCGGCATGGGCGGCAACTTCGCGCTCGCCGCGCCCGACACCCCGGCCACGTACGCGGCGCTGCGCTCCTGCGACCTCACCGTCCAGGTGAGCACCAAGCTGAACCGCAGTCATGTCGTGCACGGCCGCGCGGCGCTCATCCTGCCGTGCCTCGGACGCACCGAGAAGGATCATCAGCGCAAGGGGGTGCAGAGCACCTCGGTCGAGGACTCGATGAGCATGGTCCACCTGTCCGTCGGGATGAAGCGCCCCGCGTCCCCGCATCTGCTGTCCGAGCCGGCCATCGTCGCCGGGATGGCGCGCGCCGCCCTGCCGGACAGCGAGACGCCCTGGGACTGGTACATCGAGGACTACGACCGGATCCGGGACACGATGGCAAAGGCGCTGGACGGCTTCGAGGACTTCAACCGCCGGGTCCGGCTGCCCCTCGGCTTCCGGATCAGGCAGCCCGCCCGCGAACTGGTCTTCCTGACCCCGTCGGGGCGCGCCGAGTTCTCGGCGGCCGCGCTGCCCGACGTCGTGCCCGAGCCCGGCACCCTGGCGCTCGGCACGATGCGGTCGCACGACCAGTGGAACACCACCATCTACTCCGACAACGACCGCTACCGGGGCGTCAAGAACCTGCGCACGCTGGTCTTCATGAACCGGGCCGACATGCGCGAGCGCGGTATCGCCGACATGGGTTCCGTCGACATCACGAGCACGGCGAAGGACGGCAGCCGGCGGTTCCTGACCGGCTACACGGCGATCCCGTACGACATCCCGCGCGGCTGCGCGGCCGGCTACATGCCGGAGATGAACGTGCTGTGCGCGCTGGGCGACTACAGCACCCAGAGCGACCAGCCGATCATGAAGCACGTCAAGGTCACGGTGGTCCCGGCCGCCTGAGCAGCCAACGGCCCGCGTTCTCCCGCAGAGCGCGGGGGAACGCGGGAGACACCGATGTGGCAGCCGCTCGGTAGCGGCTGCCACATCGGTGTCGGACGTCTTCTAGTCGGACTTCCTGTCCTGGTCCGCGGGAAGGCCCGCATCCTCGCGGTCCTCCTCCAGGCGCTCGTCGAGTCGTTTCTCGTCCGGGCGGCGGGGCATTCCGCGGCTGTGGCTGGTGTCGGGGTCGCCCTCGACCTCTTCGTTCGACTTGTGGTGGTGATGGGACATCAGTCACTCACTCCTTGCCCTCGGGGGTGTCGGCGGCGGGGGTCTCTCCGTCGCCGTCGTCCTTGCGGATGGTGCAGTGCAGGGAGTCGTCGATCACGTCGGCGACGATCGTGTCCCCGGGGTCGGCTTCGCCGCCGAGCAGCAGGGAGGCGACGCGGTTGTCCAGTTCGGTCTGGATCGTGCGGCGCAGCGGACGGGCGCCGAACTCCGGCTGATAGCCATGGGCGACCAGGAGCTTCTTCGCCGCCTCGGTGACCTCCAGGGTCATGCCCTGGGCGTGGACCCGGTGCTTGCTGCGGTCCAGGAGGTGGTCGACGATCTCGGACAGGTCGTCCTCGGTGAGGCTGTGGAAGACGATGATGTCGTCGATACGGTTGAGGAACTCGGGCAGGAACCGGCCGCGCAGGTCCTCCATCAGCTCGTCCTTGAGCTCGGCGGCGTCGCCCTCGTGGGCGAGGATGCGGTGGGCGCCGATGTTGGACGTCATGATGACGACGCAGTGCCGGAAGTCGACGGTGCGGCCCTGTCCGTCGGTGAGGCGGCCGTCGTCGAGGATCTGGAGCAGCGTGTTGAAGACGTCGGGGTGCGCCTTCTCGACCTCGTCGAACAGGACGACGCTGTAGGGGTTGCGCCGCACCTTCTCGGTGAGCTGGCCCGCCTCGTCGTAACCGACGTATCCGGGCGGCGCTCCGACGAGCCGGGCGACCGTGTGCTTCTCCTGGAACTCGCTCATGTCGAAGCGGATCATCCGGTCGTCCTGGCCGAACAGCAGCTCGGCCAGCGTCTTGGCGAGCTCCGTCTTGCCGACGCCGGTGGGGCCGAGGAAGAGGAACGAGCCGACGGGCCGGTTCGGGTCGCCCATGCCGGCGCGGTTACGGCGTACGGCTTCGGAGACCGCGGTGACCGCCTCGCCTTGGCCGACGATCCTGGCGTGCATCTCCTCCTCCAGCTTGAGGAGTTTCTCCTTCTCGCCGGCGGTGAGCTGGGAGACGGGGATGCCGGTGCGGCGGGAGACGATGTCGGCGATGTCGGAGGCGGTGACCGAGACGACGCCCTCGCGGCGCTCCTCGATCCCGGCGAGTTCGCCCTCGACCTCGGCGATCTGCTGCTTCAGCCCGGACGCCTTCTCGAACTCCTCGCCGGCGACGGCCTCGTCCTTCTCGCGGCGCAGCTTGGCGAGGCGGTCCTCGCGGCTGACGACCTCGGTGGAGCGGTTCGCGCTGCGCAGCCGTACGCGGGCCCCGGCCTGGTCCATCAGGTCGATGGCCTTGTCGGGCAGGAAGCGGTCGCTGATGTAGCGGTCGGACAGTTCGGCCGCCGCCGTCAGGGCCCCGTCGGCGAAGCGGACCTGGTGGTGGGCCTCGTAGGCGTCCCGGAGCCCTTCGAGGATCAGTACGGTCTCCTCGACGGTCGGCTCCGGGATCAGGACGGGCTGGAAGCGGCGTTCCAGGGCGGCGTCCTTCTCGATGTGCTTGCGGTACTCGTCGATGGTCGTCGCGCCCACCACATGGAGTTCACCGCGGGCGAGGGCGGGCTTGAGCATGTTGCCCGCGTCCATCGAGCCCTCGCCGGTGGCGCCCGCGCCGACGACCGTGTGGAGTTCGTCGATGAAGAGGATGATCTCCCCTTCGGCGTTCTGCACGTCCTCGATGACCTTCTTCAGCCGTTCCTCGAACTGGCCCCGGTACTGGGCTCCGGCGACCATGCCGGACAGGTCCAGGGAGACGACCCGCTTGTCCTTGAGGGTGTCGGGCACCTCGCCGGCGACGATGCTCTGGGCGAGGCCCTCCACGATGGCGGTCTTGCCGACTCCGGGCTCGCCGATGAGGACGGGGTTGTTCTTGGAGCGCCGCGAGAGGATCTCGATGGTCTGCTCGATCTCCTCGGCCCGCCCGACGACAGGGTCGAGCTTTCCGGCCTTCGCTTCCTCGGTCAGATCGCGGCCGAACTCGTCCAGGGTCGTCGCGGGCTGCTTGGCCCCGGCGGAAGCCCCGTCCTGGCCCGCCGCGCGGTCGGCCGCGCCGCGCAGCTTCCCCACGTCGAGGTCGTCCGACCCCAGGAACCGCCCGGCCCCGGAGTCCGCGTCGTCGATGAGCGCGCCGAGGATGTGCTCGGGCCCGATGTAGGACACCCCGGCCGCCTGCGAGCGGGCGTAGGCGGCGGTCAGGGTCCGCTTGGCCGCCGGGGTGAGCCCGGGCTCGGCGGACGGCTCGGCGGACTCCCGGGGCAGCACCTCGTCGAGCTGTGCGGCGAGCGCGTCGGGGTCGACCCCGGCGCGGGACAGCAGCCCGCGCGAGGGTTCGACCTGGGTCGCCGCCCACAGCAGGTGCTCGGTGTCGAGGTCCGCGGTGCCGTCCTCGGCCGCTTTGCTGGTGGCCCGGCCCAGCAGCTCGTGGGAGGACTCGGTCAGCAGCCGGCCGATCGGCACGCGCTGCATCGCGGGGGGCGAGGAGGCGGGCGACATACCGAAGAACCGGTTCAGCAGATCGCTGAACGGATCGGACGGACCGAGGGGTGAACCGAACGCCATCGACATATCAGCTCCAGGGGCGGCGAGGGGGTTCTCCCACTCAAACGCGATGTCCACCACCCCGCAAACGGAGCGGCCCCCCGGTGCCGCCCCGCCCGGAAGGGGACTACTGCCCCATCTCGTACGCCCCCGACAGCGCCTCGACGCGCTCCCAGATCCGTGCCGAACGGGCCGCGTCGACGACGGGACGGCGTACCGCTCCGAGCGCCCAGCTCTGCTGGTCCTCGGTGGCGGAGTCCTTGCCGTGCAGTTCGACGGCGTGCGCGGAGAAGTCGCGTACGAGCACGGCGAACAGCTCGTCCAGCAGCTCCTCGTCCAGGCCGGTCAGCCGGGCCTGCTCCAGGATCAGCTGGCCGTGGACGACGAGGGCGAAGAGCTGGCCGACGGCGAGGAGGAGGTCGAGGTCGCGGCTCTGCTCCTCGTCCGGGGCGGCCGTCTCGACGAAGGCGCACAGGGCGTCGGCCTGCTCGCGGAAGCGGGCGACGTTCGGCACCTCGGTGTACGCGTCGAACGCGGTGCGCCAGTCGTGGAAGCGTACGGAGCCGAGGCCGCGCGCCGGGCCCTGCCGGAAGAGGAACGCGTCGTCGGCGGCGTCGAGGCGGGTGGGGACGGCCGGGTGGTCGACCGGGTCGAGCAGGTGGTTCCGCATGAACTTGAGGATCAGCGCGAGGTTCACGTGGACCGTGCCCTCCAGCTTCGGCAGGCCCCGGATCTCGATGGCGGCCTGGGCGAAGTAGTTGTCCTTCTCGAAGCCCTTGGCGGCGATGACGTCCCACATGAGGTCGATGACCTTCTCGCCCTCCGTGGTCACCTTCATCTTCGTCATCGGGTTGAAGAGCAGGTAGCGGCGGTCGTCGGGCCCGGCGCTGCGGAAGTAGTCGACGGCGCGGTCGCTGAACAGCTTCATTCCGATGAGCCGGACGTACGCGTCGGTCAGCTCGCGGCGCACGTGCGGGAAGGCGGTGACCGGGCGGCCGTAGAGGATGCGGTTGCTCGCGTGGGTGACGGCCTCGTACATCGCGTGCTCGCAGATGCCGATGGAGGCGGTGCAGAGGTTGAACTTGCCGACGTTGACGGTGTTGAGCGCGGCGTCGAAGGCGGCGCGGCCGGTGTGCAGGATGTCGGCGGGCGCCACCGGGTAGTCGTCCAGGCGGAATTCGCTGACGTACTTGGAGGAGTCGACGACGTTCTTCACCAGGTGGTACGCCTCGTGGCGGCTGTCGGCGGCGAAGAAGACGTAACCGTCGGGGCCCTCGATGTCGGTGCGCCGGCCGAAGACGGAGACGAGACCGGCGGCGTTGCCGTTGCCGATGTAGTACTTGGAGCCGGAGGCCCGGAAGCCGCCGTCGCTGTCCGGCGTCAGCAGCATGTCGGTGGAGTAGATGTCGGCGCCGTGGGTCTTCTCGGAGAGGCCGAAGGCGAACACCTCGCCCTGCGAGAGGAGTTCGGCCGCACGCTCGCGGGCGGCGGCGTTGTCGCTCTGCCAGACCGGGCCGAGGCCGAGGATGGTCACCTGCCAGGCGTACCAGTAGTCGAGGCCGTAGAACCCGAAGATCTCGTTGAGGGCGGCGATCCGGGCGGTGTCCCAGCGCTGGTCCTCGTTGCGCGCGGCGGATGCCGGGGTGAGGAAGGTGGCGAACAGGTCCTCCTTCGCGGCGAAGGCGAGGAAGTCGCCCAGCCAGGCGCGGGAGCGGTAGTCCTCGATCAGCCGGCGCTTGCCGCGCTCCTCGAACCAGTCGACGGTGGCGCGCAGCAGCCTGCGGGTCTCCGGGTCGAAGTGCTGGGGGTCGTAGGTGCGCGGGTTGAACAGCAAGGACGCGGAGTCAGCCATGGGGGTCGCCTTACGGGAAGGAGGAGGGTGGTCGGTGCTTACGGAGGGTGGCGGCGGGCCGCCGCTCAGGCGCCCGGCCCGGAGGCCGCGAGCCGGTTGAGGGTGTCGAGTACGTCGTCGAGCCAGGCGATCGTCATCCGCTCGAACGCGATGCCGCCGCGCAGCACGACGTGCTGGAGCTCCTGGCCCGCGTCCTGCGGTGCGGGGGCGTCGGGCCCGGTGAAGTCGCGCAGTTCCCCGGCGAGGTAGTGCGCGAGCCGGTCCCGGTGCACCTGGTGGTGCCGCTCGACCTCGCGGATCAGGGCGGCCGGGTCGTCGAAGGCCGCGCCCCGGATCTTCACGGCGAGGTCGTGCCGGAGGCTCTCGGGCTCGATCGGCTTGTGCAGCCACGCGGCGAGCGCGGTGCGGCCGGACCCGGTGACGGAGTACTCCTTCTTGTCCGGCCGGCCCTGCTGCTCCACCTCGCGGACGAGGAGCAGCCCGTCGGTCACCATGCGGCCGAGCACGCGGTAGATCTGCTGGTGGGTGGCGGTCCAGAAGTACCCGATGGACCGCTCGAACCGGCGGGCCAGCTCGTAGCCGGAGCCCGGCCGCTCCAGCAGGGAGACGAGGATCGCGTGGTCGAGAGCCATACCGCGATCCTTCTATGCAACGAGTTGCATAGACAAGTCGTGGAGCCCCGGTGAGACACGGCTCACCCGGGCAGGAGCGGCCCGACGGCGAAAGCGGGCGTTTCGGTCATGCCTGGAAGGGCACCCGGAGCAGCGTGCACCGCCGAGCAGGACAGGAAAGGACCGGCCGATGACGAACGACGAACCGCCGCGGGACCCGAACCAGCTCCATCCACGGCCCGATTTCCCGCAGCAGGACCAGGCACACCCCGGCTGGACCGGCCCGATGGATCCACCGCCCGACCACGGCGAGGACTCCTATCGCGGATCCGGCCTGCTCGACGGCCGGAAGGCCGTGATCACCGGCGGCGATTCCGGCATCGGCCGAGCGGTGGCGCTGGCCTTCGCGCGGGAAGGCGCGGACGTGGTGCTGACCCATCTCCCGGAGGAGGAGAAGGAGGCCCAGGAGACCGTCCGGCTGGTGGAGCGGGCGGGCCGCGGCGCGGTGCCGGTCGTCTGCGACATCCGGGACGAGAAGCAGTGCCGTGCGCTCGTGGAGCGGGCCGTGTCGGAGTTCGGCCGGATCGACGTCCTGGTGAACAACGCGGCGTACCAGATGTCCCAGCCCGACGGGATCGCCGCCATCTCGACCGAGCAGTTCGACCGTGTGATGCGCACCAACCTCTACGGCATGTTCTGGCTGTGCAAGACCGCGCTGCCGCACATTCCGCCCGGCGGCTCGATCATCAACACCACCTCGGTGCAGGCGTACAAGCCGAGCCCGCATCTGCTGGACTACGCGATGACGAAGGGCGCGATCGTCACGTTCACGCAGGGGCTGGCCCAGATGCTGGCCTCCGACGGCATCCGCGTCAACGCGGTGGCCCCGGGACCGGTCTGGACGCCTCTCATCCCGGCGACCCTGCCCGACACCACCGCGTTCGGAAAGCAGAGCCCGCTGGGCCGCCCCGCACAGCCGGCCGAGATGGCGCCCGCCTATGTCTTCCTCGCCTCCGCGAACGCCTCGTTCATCACCGGCGAGATCATGAACGCCACCGGCGGCACACCGCTCCCGTGACGCCGGTACCGCCGCCGACGCACGGCCCTGATTGGCCGGCAGCCCGCCCGGGAAAGCGTGGTGAATGACCATGAACCATGACGAAGCGCCTGTTCTCGACGCTCTGGCGGCCTACCACGAGCACGACGAGCTGGGCTTCTCGCCGCCCGGTCACAAGCAGGCCCGGGGCGCCTCCGCCGCCGTGCGCTCCGTGCTCGGCGACGCGGCGTTCTTCGGGGACGTACTCGCCACGGGCGGACTGGACGACCGGCGCGGGAGGTCCGCGGTGCTGCGGCGCGCCGAGGAGCTCATGGCCGACGCGGTTCACGCGGAGCACACCTTCTTCTCCACCTGCGGCAGCTCGTTGTCGGTGAAGGCGGCCATGCTCAGCGTCGCCGCGCCCGGGCAGAAGCTCCTGGTCGGCCGGGACGCGCACAAGTCGGTCATCGCCGGACTCATCCTCTGCGGAGTCGAGCCCGTATGGCTGGAACCGCAGTGGGACGCGGAGCGCCATCTCGCGCATCCGCCGTCACCGGCGACCGTCGAGAAGGCCTTCGCCGAGCATCCCGACGCCCGCGGCGCGCTGGTCACCAGCCCGACTCCGTACGGAACGGCCGCGGACCTGCGGGCGATGGCCGACATCTGCCACCGCCGCGCCAGGCCGCTGATCGTGGACGAGGCCTGGGGCGCCCACCTGCCGTTCCATCCGGAGCTTCCGTCCTGGGCCATGGACGCGGGCGCCGACGTCTGCGTCACCAGCATCCACAAGATGGGCAGCGGTCTGGAACAGGGCTCGGTCTTCCATCTCCAGGGCGATCTGGTGGACCACGACACCCTGGCCTCGCGCGCGGACCTGCTCGGCACCACCAGCCCGTCCGTGCTGCTCTACGCGGGCATCGACGGCTGGCGCCGCCAGATGGCGCTGGACGGTCACGCGCTGCTCTCGCGCGCGCTCGACCTGACGGCGACGGTGCGCAGCCGTATCGAGGAGATCGAGGGCATGCACGTCAACGACCGGGACGACTTCTGCGGGCCCGGAGCGGCCGCCGAGTTCGACCCGCTGCCCGTGATCATCGACATCCGAGGACTCGGCACCACCGGCTACCGGGCGGCCGACTGGCTGCGCGAACACCACCGGATCGACATGCATCTCGTGGACCACCGCCGCATCAGCGCGCAGTTCACCCACGCCGACGACGCCGGCACGGCCGAGCGGCTGCTGACCGCCCTGCGGGACCTTTCCCGCAACGCGCACACGCTCCGTCCCGCACCCGAGGTGCACGTGCCCACGCCGCGGGAGCTCCGCCCCGACCAGGCCCTGCTGCCGCGCGACGCCTACTTCGCGGAGACCGAGGACGTCCCCGCCGCGAAGGCCGTGGGCCGCGTCGCCGCCGAGATGCTGACGCCGTACCCGCCCGGCATTCCGGCCGTACTGCCCGGCGAACGCATCACCGAACCCCTCCTGCGCTATCTGCGCTCAGGGGTCGAGGCCGGCATGAACGTGCCCGATCCCGCCGATCCCACGCTGGAGACCATCCGGGTGTGTGCCACCGACGGAGACCTCTGACGCACAGCCCTGCCCTGCCCGCTTCCGCACTCCCGAAGGAGCCGCCCTCATGCGCGCACTCGCTCTCGTCTGCACGTTGAACGCCTCGCCCGCCCGGTCCAGCAGCCACCACATCGCCGAACAGGTCATGGCCGGGTTCGCGCGCCATGACGTCCAGGGCGAGATCGTCCGCGTGGCCGACCACGACGTCCGTCCCGGCATCGGCGTGGACATGGGCGACGGCGACGCCTGGCCCACCCTGCGGGAGAAGGTCCTGGCCGCCGACATCCTCCTCGTGGCCACGCCCATCTGGCTCGGACACCCTTCGAGCGTCTGCCAGCGGGTCCTGGAACGTCTCAACGCCGAGTCGTCCGAGACCGACGACCAGGGCCGGCCGCACACCTACGGCAAAGTCGCGGCCGTGGCCGTCGTCGGCAACGAGGACGGTGCGCACAAGGTGAGCGCCGACGTGTTCCAGGGGCTGAACGACGTCGGCTTCTCGCTGGCGCCCGGGGCCGTCACGTACTGGGTCGGCGAAGCCATGCACGGCACCGACTACCAGGATCTGGACGAGACGCCCGAGGCCGTCGCCTCGACGACCGAGGCGCTCGCGGCGAACGCCGTCCACCTGGCCCGCCTGCTCGCCGACCGCCCGTACCCGGCCTCCTGACCTACGGGGAGCCGACAGCGGGCGCTTTCCCGGTGGGCGTTGTTTAGTGGAGTCCGAACAGGAAACGCGGGAGACAGATCTCAGGAAGAGGAAAGGAGTACGTCATGCCGGCCGGATCCAGCAAGAAGCGTGAGCGGCAGTACGAGCACATCAAGGAGAGCCAGGAGGAACGCGGCGCCTCCGAGGGACGCGCGAAAGAAATCGCCGCCCGGACCGTGAACAAGCAGCGCGCCCGGTCGGGCGAGTCGAAATCGGCGAGCAGGACGTCGACGCAGGACAGGAAGTCGGCCTACCAACGCGGTGGAGAACGCTCCCACAAGGGCGCGCAGGGCCCCACGAAGGATCAGCTCTACGCGGAGGCCAGGAAGAAGAACATCGACGGCCGGTCCTCGATGAACAAGGCGGAGCTGAAGAAGGCGCTCGGTCGCTGACGGTCGGGCGCCCGGGCGCCCGGGAAAGAGCCGGGGAGAGTACGGGGCCATGGGAAACAGCGCTCTCATCGTCATCGACATGATCAATAGCTACGATCATCCGGATGCGGAGCTGCTCGTCCCCTCCGTGCGCACGGCCCTTCCTCAGCTCACTCGTCTGATCGGCCGGGCGCGTGCGGAGAAGGTTCCCGTCATCTACGCGAACGACAATTTCGGCGAATGGCGGTCCCATCATGGAGAGATCGTCGAGACGGCTCTCGCCGGAAAGAACGCCGGACTGGTCGAACCTGTGCTGCCCGACGACGATTCCCTTTTCGTCGTCAAGGCCCGGCATTCCATCTTCTACGAAACACCGCTCAGCTATCTGCTGTCCCAACTGGACGTGGCTCACGTCGTGCTGGCCGGCCAGGTGACGGAGCAGTGTGTTCTGTATTCGGCGCTCGACGCGCATATCCGGCAGCTGCGGGTGACCGTCCCCCGCGACGCTGTCGCGCACATCCACAGCGACCTCGCCGACGCGGCTCTGCGCATGATGGAGCGAAACATGGGGGCCGCCGTCCGCGACGCGGACTCCGTCGCCTTCTGACACCCGCCGGGCGCCGTCATACCGGGTGCGGGGCGGCGCCGCGAGGCCGGTCACGGCGGGCGGGTTCGCGGGTCGCTTCCTCGCGGATCCTGCGGCAGGACTCGGCGATCAGGCGTGACACGTGCATCTGGGAGACGCCGAGTTCGGCGGCGATGGCGCTCTGCGTCATTCCGGCGAAGAACCGCAGGTAGAGCACTCGCTTCTCGCGGTCGGCCAGGCCCTGGATCCCGGGTCTCGCCGCCTCTCGGTCGAGCACCAGCTCGTACGCCTCGTCGACGGCTCCGAGGCTGTCGCCGAGCAACAGGTCGCCGCCGGACGAGGTCTCGGCGTCGATGGACAGCGCGCTGAAGCCGTGCAGGGCCTCGTTGCCCTGCCGGACCTGGTCCTCGGTCAGCCCGGTGTGCTCGGCGATCCGGGCAGCTGACGGCACAGCGCCCGCGGCGGCCAGTTCGGCGACGGCCAGACGGACGGCGTTACGGAGGTTCTGGATCCGGCGAGGCACGTGCACGGACCACATCCGGTCCCTGAAGTGCCGCTTGATCTCGCCGGTGATGGTGGGCACGGCGAACGGCACGAAGGCGTGGGCGAGCCGCGGATCGTAGCGGTCGACGGCGTTGACGAGGCCGACGGCCGCGACCTGCCGCAGGTCCTCCAGCGACTCGCCGCGGTTGCGGTACCGGGCGGCCAGCCGGTGGGCCATGGGGAGCCAGGCGCAGATGATCTCCTCGCGCAGGTGCTCGCGCGCGGGCCCTTCGGGCAGTTCGACGAGTCGACGGAAGCACGCTGCCGTGTCGGGGTCGGCATACCGGCTTTCCGCGGCCATGAGTGCGTTCGCCTCCTCGCCGTACGGGATCGCTGTCGCCGGGAGGATGGTGCGGTGGCCGTTCCGGGCGTCCATGAGGACGGCTCACAGCATCCGTCTCCGGGGCGTGCCTCGCGTCCGAAGCACCTCATGGCCTTGCCGTTCGCGGGTGGCGGGCAAACGGAGTCCGCCGTACGACCATCCGCACGGCGGACTCCGTTCACACCTCCGGCGGGCTTCGTCCCTCATGGCGTGAAAGGCGTGAGCGGCGCGCGCAACGCTGTCCGCCCGTCGCGCCACGCGGTCAGCAGGTGCTCCGCCAGGCGGTCCTCCAGGTGGCCCGTCGCCTCGATGCCCAGGACGACGTCGGCCGCCAGCTCCGGCTCGTCCTCCAGCAGCCCGGCGATCACATCGTGGCGGACCACTTGTTCATGGACCGCGTCCGCTTCCACGTGCTCGTCGTAGAACCGCTGGGCGGCATGGCCCGCGCCCGCCCTGCGCAGGGCGGCCGCCAGCCGCCTGGACCCCGGTGAGGAGGTGATCTCCACGGCCGCGAAGTGTCCGACCAGCGCGCCGCGAAGGCGCCGGTGCAGGCCGAAGAGGGACATCAGGTTGACCGTGGCCAGGGCTTCGGCGGGCGCGGTGGCGAGATGGCGGCCGTACCGCGGGTCGAGGCCGAGGTCGGCCATCAGGTCGGCGAAGAGCTGCGCGTGGATGTCCTCGGCCCGCCCCGCGCCGAACTCGTCGAACTCCACGGCGACCATCGCCGCCTTCGCCCGGCCGCGGAGCCTGGGCACCACCCACAGATGCGGGTCGGCCTCCTTGAGGTGGTAGAGGGAGCGCAGTGCCGCGTACTCCCGCAGCTGCCACAGCTCTCCCTCCCGCTGGAGGTGGTGGCTGACGCTGTGCCCGTCGTCGCCCACCGGCTCCACCAGCAGCGCGTCGACCGCGGCCGTCACGTCCGTGCCGCCCGGACCGCTGTCGCGGCGCAGCGCGTCGAGGAAGACGTCCTCGGCGGCGGCGCGCACACCGAGGAGGGCGGGGTCCCACTCCAGGCGCTCGTCCGTACCGGCGAACCCCCGGTAGTGGAGCTCGTACAGGACGTAGAGGAGCAGCTGCAGGTCGTCACCGTACGGGTCGGCACGGCGGACCCGTACGGCTTCCGGCAGTCGCGATCCATGGCCGTCCAGCACCTCGATGACGCTCTCACTCAGCTGCCCACGGGCGGGTGGGAGCTCGGGAGAGGCCGCGGGGCCGCGGTGCGGGGTGGTGGCCGAGGTCGTCACGGTCGGGTCTCCTCCTCGCCCTCCTGGGGCTGTCGGTCGCCCGGGCCGGGCCCGGTGGGCTTGCGGCGGCGGTGGCTGGTGTCGCACCACGGCTGGGTGCGGCTGCGGCGGCAGGTGCAGATCGCGACGACGAACCGGTCGGACCGGACCGTCGTGCCGTCGTCGCCCGGTCGCCCGGTGGGCGGCCTCCGGGCAGGACGGACCGGCGGGTGCGGTGACCACCGCGTCGAAGGTACGGCCCGGCAGGGCGCGCAGCAGATCTCCTCGGCGCACCGTGACGGGCAGCCCGGCGAGCGTGCTGTTCAGCCGTGCCGACGCCACGGCCCGACGGCTGATGTCCACCGCGGTGACACTGGCGCCGAGCCGGGCCGCGTGCAGGGCCAGTGCCCCGCTTCCGGTGCACAGGTCCAGCACGTCCATGCCCGGCCGGATGCCCTCGCGGCGCATGGCGGAGGCCAGCAGCAGCGTGTCGGTCTGCGGCCGGTACACACCGGGGAGGCACACCACTCTGACCGGTCGTGGCGCTTCGCCGGGCGCCTCCGGCGGGGCCTGCTGCGTCATCCTGCCGCCTTCGTCCTCGGGGGTACGCGTTCCTCGCGGCTTCGGTGCCCGTGCCGCCGTAATGGAGTGACCCTCGACGGCTTCGCCAAACATTCTCCCGGCCGACGCGGACCCAAAGGGGTGCATTTCCGGGTGTTTCGCCTGGCCCGGGGGTGGTACCCGGTGGCGGCACCCCCGGCGCACGTCCGGCGTCGGCCGACGAATCGAGGAGACCATGGCCGCCCGGCACCACCTCATCGACCGACCGCCGTCCGCGGTATGGACCGTGCTCGAAGACGAACAGCTGTACGGGAAGTGGGTCGTGGGCACGTCCGGGTCCCGCAGGGAGCAGGGCGACTGGCCCGAGGTCGGCTCGTCGATCACGTATCGCGTGGCGCTCGGGCCGAAGGAGTTCACCGGCCGGACCGTCGTCCGGCTCGTCGACAAGCCGCGAGCGCTGGAGCTGGAGGCCGAGGCGGGCCCGCTGGGGTCGGCCCGGATCGCCCTGGACATCCGGCCGTGGGGCGACCGGACCCTGGTGATCGTGGACGAGCACCCTCTGCGGGGCCTCGGCGGCACGCTCCACAACGTGCTGCTGGACTCGGTGATCCAGATCCGCCACCGCACCATGCTGGCGCGCCTCGCCCGGCTGGTCGAACACCGGACGGACTCCTGACCCGGCCTCGAAGCCGGGTCCGGTCCCCCCGGCCCGCACGGTCTGCACCAGGGTGCGGCGGGCGCACCGCTCCTGGGACAATGCCGGTAGGCAGGCGACCGCACACCCGCGCGGACCGAGACATCAGGGGTCGCAGATGTCCGACACACCGACTGACTCCGGTGGGGCGCCGGTCCGTGTCTTCCTGCTGGACGACCACGAAGTGGTACGGCGTGGGGTGCGCGATCTGCTGGAGGCGGAGCCGGATCTGGAGGTGGTCGGCGAGGCCGCCACCGCCGGGCAGGCGCTGGCGCGCGGACCGGCGCTGCGGCCCGATGTCGCCGTGCTCGACGTCCGGCTGTCCGACGGCGACGGCGTCACCGTCTGCCGCGAGCTGCGGTCCCGGATGCCGGAGCTGGCCTGTCTGATGCTGACCTCGTTCGACGACGAGGAGGCGCTGCTCGACGCGATCATGGCCGGAGCGGCCGGTTACGTGCTGAAGCAGATCAACGGCTCGGACCTGGTCTCCGCCGTGCGGACCGTGGCGACGGGCCGGTCGATGCTGGATCCCGCGACCACGGCGAGGCTCCTGCGGTCGCTGCGGGGCCCGGAGGACGACGGGCCGCCGGAGGACGAGCGGCTCGCGGTGCTGTCCGAGCGGGAGCGTTCGGTGCTCGATCTCGTCGGCGAGGGGTTCACCAACCGGCAGATCGCCGAGCGGCTGTACCTCTCCGAGAAGACCGTCAAGAACCACATCTCCCGGCTGCTCGGGAAGCTGGGCGTGGAACGCCGGGTGCAGGCGGCCGTCATCGCGGCGGAGGTACGGGAGCACCGGCAGCACGAGCAGTGAGCCGGCGGCGCGCGTGGACCGGCCGTTCGGCCGGTGAGGCGGCGGGCGCACATGCACCGGCTGTTCGGCCGGTGAGGCGGCGACGCGTGTGGACCGCCCGTTCAGCCGTGCCCGGGAAGCGACGGGATCCGCCACTCCAGCACGGTGCCGTTGCCGGGGCGCGGCTCGGCGCGGACGGAGAGGGTGCCGCCCAGGCTCTCGGCCCGTTCGGCAAGGTTCCGCAGGCCGCCGCGCCGGCCGTCGGTCGGGAGGCCGGGCGGGAGGCCGATGCCGTCGTCGGTCACCGTCACCACCAGCACCCCTTCGTCGGCGGTGACCGAGACCTCCGCCCGGTTCGCCGCCGCGTGCCGGGCGACGTTGCTCAGGGCCTCTCCGATGACCGCGATCACATGGTCGGCCACCGCGCGCGGCACATCCGTGTCGATCAGCCCCTCCATCCGGAGCGCCGGGCTGAACCCCAGGGCGGGCGCCGCGTCGTCCATCGCCTGGACGACCCGGGTCCGGAGCGTCGGAGCTCCTTTGGAGCTCCCGTGCTCCCGCAGGCCGAAGATGGTGGATCGGATGATCTTGATGGTGGAGTCGAGGTCGTCGATCGCCCGGCCCAGCCGCTCGGCCGCCCCCGGATGCTCGACCAGCGGGCGGGCGCTCTGCAGGGTCATCCCGGTGGCGAACAGCCGCTGGACCGCCAGGTCGTGCAGGTCGCGGGCGATCCGGTCGCGGTCCTCCAGGAGGCTCATCTGCTCGGCGTCCCGGCGGCGGTCGGCCAGTTCGAGGGCGAGGGCGGCCTGGTCGGCGAAGCCCGGCAGAGCGGCGATCTCCGCGTCCATGAACATCGGTCCGCCTTCGAGCCGGGCGAGGATCAGGACTCCGCTCAGCTTCTCCTGGGTGCCCACCGTGACGGCCACCACCGGACCGAACCCCTTCCACCTGTCCGGCAGCACGGTGACCCTCGGGTCGTCGGCGACGTCCGGCACCGTGACGAGCCCGTCCTGCGCCAGGGCCAGGGCGGCGAGCGTGCCCCGGCTGCTCGGCAGCACCATGCCGCCGTGCGCGTCGGCCCGCTCGCCCAGGGCGAGCGAACCGGTCAGCTCGCCGTCCGGCCCGAGGCGGTAGAAGACCCCGAGGTCGGCCCCGGCGATGTCGACGGCCTGCTCCAGCATCCCGTGGAGCACCTCCGGCTCGGTGGAGCCGGACAGCAGCGCGCTGGTGACGTCCGAGCTCGCGGCGAGCCAGCGCTCCTTGAGCCGTGCCTCCTCGTAGAGGCGGGCGTTCTCGATGGCGATGCCGGCCGCGACCGCCAGGGTCGAGACGACGGCCTCGTCCTCCGCGTCGAAGTCGGCCGAACCGCGCTTCTCGGTGAGGTAGAGGTTGCCGAACACCTCGTCGCGTACCCGGATCGGCACGCCGAGGAAGGAGTGCATCGGCGGATGGTCGGGCGGGAAGCCGTACGAGGCCGGATGGTCCGCGAGCTCGGAGAGCCGCAGGGGCTCGGGGTGCCGGATCAGCTCGCCGAGCAGGCCGTGCCCGGAGGGGAGGTCGCCGATCCGCGCGCGCACCTCGTCGCTGATGCCGATGGGGAGGAACTGGGCGAGTTTCCGGTCGTCGCCCACCACGCCCAGCGCACCGTACTCGGCGTCGACCAGCGCGACGGCGGACTCGACGATCCCGCGCAGCACCTGCGGCAGATCCAGCTCCCGCCCCACGGAGACGACCGCGTCGAGCAGGCCGTTCAGCCGGTCCCGGGTACCTCTGAGTTCGTCGATACGGCCCTGGATCTCGTCGAGCAGCTCATCGAGCCGCAGTCGCGGGAGCCGGGCCACGTGGGTCTCGTCGCCGTCCACGCCCATGGGCACCTCCGACGGCCGGAAGGAGACGAGGAGCGCTCACCGACCGCTCTCCCAACGTATCCCGCGCACTCCGTCGCCTCATGTCGGGAAGCGCGTGATGAGGGGGCGCGGGGCGGGTACGGAGCAGGTAGAGAGCGGTACCGCTGACCTCTCGCAGACAGGACACGCCATGCTCACGCAGGAACAACAACAGCTCACGGCGGTGGTGACGTCGCTGGTCGAGGACGCCGTCGCCGCGCCGTCCATGCACAACGCCCAGCCCTGGAGATTCGTCCACCACGCGGGCTCCGGGCTGCTCTCCCTGTACGGCGATCCGGAACGCACACTGCCGGTCGGTGACCCGGACCGGCGAGGTCTGCATCTGGGGTGCGGCGCGGCGCTGCTCAATCTGCGCGTGTCCGCCGCGCTGCACGGGTGGACCGCCGACGCCGAGCTGCTTCCCGATCCCTCGGACCACCTGCGTCTCGCCGACGTCCGGCTGACGGAGTCCGGGACCACGGACACCGTGCTGGCCGACCTCCATCCCGCGATCGCGCGACGGCACACCAGCCGTTTCCCGTTCTCCGACGAGCCGATCCCGCCGGAGCTGTTCGACGAGCTGTGCGCGGCGGCCCTCCTGGAAGGCTGCCGGCTGATCGTGCCCGGCACCTGGCACCGGGACGCCGTGCTGGACCTCGTCCACGACGCGGAGCTCCTGGAGTCCGCCAGCGCGGCCATGCGCGCCGAGATCGCCGACTGGACGCGCACCGGCAGGACCGGCGAGGGCCCCGCCGACGACGGCATCCCGTCCTCCGCCTTCGGCCCGCGCCAGTACGGTGTGACGGCCCCCGCCCGGGACTTCGACACCCCCCGCACCGTGCCGGACCGTACGGCGGCCACGTTCGAGGAGCGGCCGCAGATCGCGCTCCTCGGCACGGCGACGGACACCCCGGCGGACTGGCTGCGGGCAGGGCAGGCGATGCAGCGCGTGCTTCTGGAGGCCACGCTCGACGGTCTCTCGACCTCGCTGATGTCGCAGCCGCTCGAATGGCCCGAACTCCGCCCCCTCACCCGTGATCCCGGCTCCACGTCGGGCTTCGTGCACATGGTGCTGCGGCTCGGCTACGGCCCCTCGGGAACGGCCACCCCGCGCCGGCCGGTCGCCGACGTCCTCACCGTCGTATGAGCCGGTGGGACGCCGGCTCACGAGGCGTCCGCCACCTCCGACGTCCCGGCGGCCTCATCGGCGTAACCGGGCGGAATGATCTCGACGGGGCAGTTCCCGTGGTGCAGCATCGCGTGAGCGACCCGTCCCAGCGCCGGACCGGCTCCCAGCACCCGCCGCTTGCTGCCCATCACCATCAGATCGGTGTGGACCGAGGCCTCGACGAGCATGCCGGGGACGCTGGTGCCCGTCTCGACGTGATGGACGAGCGGGAGGTCCGGGTACAGCTGGGAGAGGCGTTCGGCCACGGCCGCGACCTCGTGCACCTTCTCGTCGGCGATGTCCCCGAGGCTGTCGAGCATGGTGGTGACACCGCCGACGTGCGCGAGGACGTTGTAGACGCTCAGCAGCCGCAGTGACGCCTTTCGGGCCTGTGCCTCGGCGGCGGCGATCCGCAGCCAGTCGAGATCCGACGCGCCGTGCACGGCGGCGGTGACCACGCCGGTTCCGGGCCGGTCGGCCGCGCCGCGTACCACGATCACCGGGACCTCGGTCCGCGCGGCCACCCCCAGCCCGACGGATCCGAGCATCAGGGAGCCGAAGCCGCCCAGGCCCCTGTTGCCCACGACGATCGTGCCGCGTTCCCCGGCCGCGGCGTGCAGCCCGGCCACCGGCCCCTGGCGGCTGAGTTCCGTCGTCACGACCAGGCCGGGCCGGCTCTCCCGCACCGCGGCCGCGGTCTCGGCGAGCAGTTTCCGCCCCGCCTCCCGTACGGCCTGGATGGTGTCGGCCGAGGAGTGGAACACCCGCCGGTCGCTGTCGGACGCGTGGACGATGTGCAGCGGGCCCCCGCGGTGGTCCGCCTCGGCCGCGGCCCACAGCGCGGCCTCTCGTGCCGGTGTGGACGCGTCCACTCCGACCACGACGGCGCCGAGTTCCGGGCGCCCGGGAATGTCGCTGGTCATGACGGCTCCTCGCGCAGGGTCGGGAGAGTGACACCTCCACCGTCGCACCGGTCGGCGGGCGGCGGGCATGGGCCTTTCGGCCCCGATCGAGCCCTGTCGGCCCTCCCCCGGCGGGCCCGGCGGGCAGGAGGCTGGAGACGTGGTTCCGCACCGGGACCCGGCACGCCGAGGAGGCCCCGTCATGAACCGCCACGTCACCGTCGGCCTGGACGACTCCACCGAAAGCCACGCGGCAGCGGCCTGGGCCGCCCGTGAAGCAGCGTCGCGGGGCGTCGCACTGCGTGTGGTGCACGTGGAGGAGTGGCCGATCACCCCGGAGATCCCACTGACTCTCACCGAGGCGCTGGTCGAGCGGTACGAGACCCTGCTGCGCGAGGCGGCGGAACGGGCCCGCCGTGACCATCCGGGCCTCGACGTCACGACGGAGATGGTGCACGGACGGGCCGGGGCCGAACTGACCAGGGCCGCGGACGAGGCCGAGGTGATGGCGCTGGGCTCACGCGGGCTCGGCGGGTTCGTCGGCTTCCTGGTCGGCTCGGTCTCGCTCGCGGTCGTCGCCGCGTCGACACGGCCGGTGGTGCTCGTACGGGCGGAGCGGCCCGGTGCGGAGGCGGGCGCCACGGAATCCGCCGGCGCGCGGCCGGAGCAGGCTTCCGCGGGCCGCGGAGGACGCCGCCGGTGGCCGAGGAGGGGCCGACATCGCGGAGGACCCGCGACCTCGCCGGATGTGGTCCTCGGCCTCGACATCGCGCACCCGAGCGACCCGCTGCTGGATTTCGCCTTCGGTACGGCCGCCCGCCGGAACCTGCCGCTCCGGGTCGTCACAGCGGAGATGGTCACCGGGCCGGCCGGCCTACGGGCCGCGGCGAAGGCCGAAGGGCTGATCGGCACTGCTCCGCGGGCCGGCGGGGCTGACGGTTCCGCCCCTGGCGGTCGGGTCGTGGAGAAGGTGGTTGTCGGTCCGGCCGCCCGCGAGCTCGTCCACGCCTCCCGTGGCGCGGAGCTGCTCGTCGTCGGACGGCGCGGCAGGCGGCCCGCGCTGCCGCACCTCGGGCACGTCGCCCACGCCGTGATCCATCACAGCAGCGCGCCGGTGGCCGTCGTCCCACTCGCCTGAGCGCCTCCGGCCGGGCCCGCGCGGTTCAGCCGTCGTCGCCCGGAGCGTCCGGCACGATGATCTTCCGTCCGGTGATCCGCCGCGGCGCGAGCGTCATGACGTGTTCGCGCTCCTCCCCCGCCCACGGTGTCGCGTACGCCGCCTCTCTGAGCCGGCGCGCCGCCTCCTCGTCCGTCACGGCCCGCACGGGTCCGACCAGGAGCACGCTCCACCCCTTGCTGAAGGCGTCGTCGATGTGGTCGGCCTCGAAGGCGATCTCGGTGTCGGCGGCGGTGGCGAGCGGTGAGCCCTCGCCGGTGCTGAACATGACCTCGCCGTCGAGCACCTGGTAGTTCACCGGCAGCACGACCGGACCGTCGCCGTGGGTCAGGGCCACCCGCCCCACGCCGTGGTCGCCGAGCAGCGTCCAGCACATCGACTCATCCAGTTCGACCATCCGGGCCCTGCGGGCGCCTCGGCCGATGCCCGGCGGCAGGTCGGCGGTGCCGCCCCACAGTTCCTGGACCGTGGTCTCCAGCGCGTCGGCCAGCCGGAGCAGGAAGCCGATGCCGGGCGTGGCCGGCTGCTCCTCCACGTACTCGATGTAGCCGGGCGCGGCGCCCGCCCGCAGAGCCACGTCCTGCCGGGACAGACCGAGCTGCAGGCGGCGGGCCGCGATGCGCCGGCCCAGGTCCCCTCTCGCCGGATGCGGTGATGAGGGCATCGCGGGCTCCTTACTCGTCGGGTCGCTCGTGGGCGCGGTCGTACGGCTGTCGTACGGCCGCCACACGGCTCACGCTAGCCAGGGCCGGGAGGAGCCGCAGCCCGGAACGGAACCGCCGCCGTCCGTCACCCGCCGGGGTCGGGGCGCGGCACCCGGCGCGGGTCGATGAGCGTGAGGGTGGTGAGTACGGCGACGGCCGCGAGCGCCGCTGACACGCCCAGTACGGCCCGGGCCCCTTCGGTGACCGCCTCGGCGCCGTGGCCGCCGTGGAGGGCGAAGGCGGCGCCGAGGGAAGCGAGGGTGGAGACGGTCCCGGCGACCATGCCGACGCGTTCGGGAGCCGTGACGCGTACGGCGACGGCCATGACCGGGGCGCCGGCGATCCCGCCACCCGCTCCCCAGGCGAGCAGCGGCAGGAGGAGCGCCCACCACGGGGTGTCGGGGGTGATCAGCAACGCCAGGGCGGCGAAGCCGATGCCCTTGAGCGCGTAACCGGCACCGATCACCGGGCCGGGCGCCCGGTCGCCGATCAGCTTGGAGCCGACCATGCCCATGACGATCTGGGCGAGGAAGATCGGGGTCATCAGCAGGCCCGCCCGGGTCGGGCTCAGGCCGAGGCCGTCGGAGAAGTACAGCACGAGGTAGACGGATCCCCCGATGGTCAGGACGCGGGAGAGGAGGACGGCCAGCATCGCGCCGGAGAACGCGGGCCGGCCGAACATCCGCAGCTCCAGCGTCGGCGCGGGCACCCGGAGCCGGACGAGCAGGAAGGCCATGAGCGCCAGGCAGGCGGTGAGCAGCACCGCGGTGTCCTGCCGGGACCAGGGCGTATCACCGGGGCGGAGCATCAGCAGCGTCGCCGTGCCGAGGCCGAGCATCAGCAGCAGGCTGCCGAGCCAGTCCGTCCGGCCCGCTCCCCCGGTCCCCGGAGTACGGGGCAGTACGCGTACGGCCAGCAGCCAGGCGGCCGCGCCGAGCGGCAGGTTGACCGCGAAGACCGCACGCCAGCCGAAGGTCTCGGCCAGGACCCCGCCGAAGACCGGGGCGAGCAGGCCCGCCGCGGTCGCGAACGAGCCCCAGGCGCCGATGGCGAGGTTCCGTTCCTCGCCGGAATAGCGGTCGGAGAGCAGCGGGATGCCGTTCACCATGATCGCGGCGGCTCCGGCACCCTGGGCCACGCGGGCGATGTCGAGCAGGAGCAGATCCGGTGCCACGGTCGCGCCCAGTGAGGCAAGGGTGAACACGGCGATCCCGGCGAGGAACAGGGTCCGTCGGCCCCACCGGTCCGACAGGCTTCCGACGACCTGGGTGAGCGCGCCCATGGCGACCATGTACGTCACCACCACGGACTCCGCCGAGGCTCCGTCCCCCACGTCGGCGCTGATCAGCGGGAGGCCGATGGCCACGATCGTCAGGTCCACGACCACCAGGCCGGTGGACGCCATCACGAGCACCAGGACCCCGCTCAGCGGCGGAAAGCGGCGGTACTTCTGAGCCGGCATACGGGAATCGACCTCCGGGCGTCGAGGCGGCGTTGGGGTACGGAGGGCAACCCTGGCTCCATCCATCCTTAAAGTCAACATGTGTGAAGTTCAAGCGGCCCGTACGCTGTCGCCATGCCCGCCACCCCTCGCCGCCGCCCCGCAACCCGCAAGGGCCGCCCGGTCCTCACCCGCGAGATCATCGCCGCCAAGGCGCTGGAAATGGCCGGTACCCAGGGGTTCCCGGCCCTCACGATGCGCGCGCTGGCCGCCGAACTGGACGTGACCGTCAGGGCGTTGTACAACTACGTCGAAGATCGCGCGGAGGTCGTCGGCCTGGCCGTCGACCTCATGCTGAGCTCCTGGAACCCGCCCGCGCCCGACCCGGCGGACTGGGAGACCTCCGTCGCCGACTACGCCCGTTCTCTGCGCGCCCTGTACCGCCGGTGGCCCCGGGCTCTGCTGGTCTCCCTGGACGAGGACACCCCGCCGGCCTCGGTGCATCCGAACCGCCTGCTCCACCTGGACCGGTTCCTCGGCCTGCTGCGGGAGGCCGGGCTGGACCTCCCGGCGGCGCTCGCGGCGCACCGTCAGCTGTCCCTGCTCGTCCTGTCCTTCGTCCTCGTGGTCGACGGGCCCGCCGACCGGGCCGGGGACGACCGGACCACGATCGTCCCCGGCCACTGGTTCTCGGCACACGCCGATCTCGACCTTCCGACGCTCCGGGAGGCCGCCGCGCTGTCGCTACCCGGCGCGGACGAGCAGTTCGAGGAGGTCGTCGGGGCCGTCGTCGCCAAGATCCGCGACGGACTCAGCGCGAACTGACGGCCGACGGCTCCCGGTGAGCATCCCGGCGGCTCTCCCCGTGCGGCTCGCGGTGGATGGGGTCCGCGCCGCCGGTCAGCGGCGCGCCCGTGCCGCCGCGCCGGGCCGCGACGATCTCCGCCGCGATGGACAGGGCCGTCTCCTCGGGCGTACGGGCTCCGAGGTCCAGGCCGATGGGGGAACGCAGGCGGTCCAGTTCGTCCGCGCCCAGGCCCGCCTCGCGCAGCCGCCGCGTCCGGTCCTCGTGGGTCCGGCGCGACCCCATCGCCCCGACGAACGCGGCGGGCATCCGCAACGCCTCCACCAGCAGCGGCACATCGAACCGGGCCTCGTGGGTGAGCACGCAGAGCACGGTGCGCGCGTCGGTCGGGGTGCGCCGCAGATAGCGGTGCGGCCAGTCGACGACGACCTCGTCCGCCTCGGGGAAGCGGGCCCGGGTGGCGAAGACGGGCCGGGCGTCGCACACCGTCACATGGTGGCCCAGGAACTTCCCGGCCCGTGCCAGCGCCGCGGCGAAGTCGACCGCGCCGAAGACGATCATGCGGGGCGGCGGCACGCTGCTCTCGACGAGCAGGGTGAGTCCGCCGGGGCAGTGCGATCCGTCCTCGGCGAGGTCCACGGTGCCGGTCCGGCCCGCGTCGAGCAGGGCCGAGGCCTCGGCCGCCGCCGTACGGTCCAGCTCCGGGTGGCCCCCGAGCCCGCCCTGCCGGCTGCCGTCTGCGCGAACCAGCAGGGACCGCCCCAGGAGTTCGTCCGGGCCGCGCACCACCCGGGCGAGGGCGGCCGCCTCGCCGGTGACCGCGGCGGTCAGCGCGGCCCGCAGCACCTCCCGTTCCGGTGAGTCGGCGCGGACCGGCGTGATCATGATGTCGATCACCCCGCCGCAGGTCAGCCCGACGGCGAAGGCGTCCTCGTCGCTGTAGCCGAACTGTTCGCGCACGGTCGCGCCGTCCTGGAGGGCCCGCTCGCACAGTTCGTAGACCGCGCCCTCCACACAACCGCCGGAGACCGAGCCGATCGCGGTGCCCTCGCTGTCGACGGCGAGGGCGGCGCCGGGCCCGCGCGGCGCGCTGCCGCCGACGGAGACGACCGTGCCGACGGCGAACTCCCGGCCCTCCGCCATCCATCGGTGCAGCTCGCCGGCGATGTCAAGCATCCACGGCTCCCCCGCCCGCGCGGGCCGCCGCGAGGATCCGGTCGGGGCGGATCGGCAGGTCGCGGTGGCGTACGCCGGTGGCGTGCCAGACCGCGTTGGCCACGGCCGCCGCCGCGCCCACGATGCCGATCTCCCCGACGCCCTTGATGCCGACCGGGTCGTCCGGGTCGTGGTCGTCCACCCAGTCCACCTCGATGTCCGGGACGTCGGCGTGCGTGGCCACGTGGTAGCCGGCGAGATCGGGGGCGTAGTGGCCGCCGGTGTTCCGGTCGCGGACGGCCTCCTCGTGCAGGGCCATGGAGATGCCCCAGGTCATGCCGCCGACGAGCTGGTTGCGGGCGGTGAGCGGGTTGACGATCCGGCCCGCCGCGAAGATGCCCAGCATCCGCCGCACCCGGACCTCGCCGGAGGCGGTGTCGACGGCGACCTCGGCGAACTGGGCCCCGAAGGAGTGCCGTTCCTTCTGTGCGAGCGCTCCGAGAGCCGCGGTGGTGTCGGACCGGACGGTGATCCCCTCCGGGGGGACGAACGCGGTCACCGCGAGCCGTTCGCGCAGTTCGGCGGCGGCCGCCGTGACCGCCCAGGCCCAGGAGCGGGTGCCCATGGAGCCGCCCGCGATCATCGCGGGGCCGAAATCGCTGTCGCCGATGCGGACCCGGACCCGTTCGGGTGTGGTCTCCAGCGCGTCGGCGGCGATCAGGGTGAGGGCGGTGCGGGCTCCGGTGCCGATGTCGGCGGCGGCGATCCGTACGGTGAAGGAGCCGTCCGCCTCCGCCGTGACCAGGGCCGTGGACGGGGCCGCGCCCGCGCCGAAGGAGGCCGCCGCCGTGCCGGTGCCCAGCAGCCAGCGCCCGTCCCGGCGGATGCCGGGGCGTGGGTCGCGGTCCGCCCAGCCGAACCTGCGGGCGCCCTCGCGGAAGCAGGCCGTGAGGTTGTTGCTGCTGAACGGGAGCCCCGAGACGGGGCCGACGGCCGGTTCGTTGCGCAGGCGCAGTTCGATCGGGTCGACGCCGCCGCGTTCGGCGAGTTCGTCGAGGGCCGCCTCGATCGCGAACGACCCCGGGGCCTCGCCCGGTGCGCGCATCCAGGTCGGGGACGGCACATCGAGCCGGACGACGTGGTTGGCGGTGCGGTGGGCGTCGGCGTCGTACAGCACCCGGGCGACGCCCGCGCTCGGCTCGACGAACTCGTACACCGTGGAGGTCTGGTTCAGCGAGCGGTGCTCCAGGGCCAGCAGCCGGCCGTCGGGGGCCGCGCCGAGCCTGACCCGCTGGGTGGTGGGGCTGCGGTAGCCGCCCAGTGAGAAGGTCTGACGCCGGGTCAGTACGACGCGTACCGGGCGCTGGAGGGCAGTGGCGGCCATCACGGCGGACACCTGGTGGGCGCGAAGGCCCTTGCTGCCGAAGCCGCCGCCGATGTGCTCGGAGCGCACCCGCACCGAGGACGCGTCGAGCGAGAACATCGTGGCCAGCTCGCCCTGGACCCAGCCGACGCCCTGGTTGGAGTCGACGACCTCCAGCCGGCCGCCCTCCCACCGGGCGGTCGCCGCGTGCGGCTCCATCATGCTGTGCTGCTCTTCGGGGGTGGTGTACCGCGCGTCCACCACGAAGGCGGAGGCGGCCAGTTGTGCGTCCAGGTCGCCCTTCTCCGTCTCGGCGGGCATGTGACCCGCCGCGGGGTAGCCGCCGGGGTGGTCGTCGACGAGCACGGTGTCGTGCGGCTCCTGGTCGTACGTCACCACGAGCGCCTCGGCCGCCTCCCGGGCCTGCTCCGGGGTCTCGGCGACGACCAGCGCGACCGGCCAGCCGGCGAACGGCACCCGGTCGTTCTGGAAGACGGCGCAGGTCGGGTCCGGCGGGGTGCCGAGCATGCCGACGTAATCGGTGTGCAGCCGGGGGGCGTTGCCGTGGTGCAGCACGGTGAGCACGCCCGGCAGGTCGAGGACCGGCGCGGTCTCCACGTCGAGGATGCGGCCCCGGGTGACGGTGGAGAGCACGAGCCAGCCGTGGGCCAGGTCGGCGAAGGGGATCTCACCGGCGTAGCGCGCGGCGCCGGTGACCTTGTCGCGGCCCTCGATACGGGTGGTGGCGACGCCGACGGATCCGCGCACCGCCGAAGGTCCCGGCGTGGTGGTCGTCATCGGGCGTTCCCCTCGGCGAGTTCGGTGAGTACGGAGACCACGAGGTTGCGCATGAGGGTCACCTTGTATCCGTTGTCGGGCAGCGGCCTGGCGGCGGCGAGTTCGGCGTCCGCGGCGGCGGCGAAGACCGCGCCGTCGGCGGGCGCGCCGGTGAGGACGGCCTCGGCGGCACGGGCGCGCCAGGGCCGGGAGGCGACGGCTCCGAGGGCGAGACGCACCTCCCGTACGCGGCCGTCCTCGATGTCGAGCGCGGCGGCGACGGAGCCGATGGCGAAGGCGTACGAGGCGCGTTCGCGGACCTTGCGGTAGCGGGAGCGGGCGGCCACGGGCGCGGCGGGCAGGCTGACGTGGGTGATCAGCGCGCCGGGCGGCAGGGCGGTCTCCCGGTGCGGGGTGTCGCCGACGGGGAGGTAGAAGTCGGTGATCGGGCTCTCGCCGGGCCCGTCCGCGCTCTCGTAGGAGACCACGGCGTCGAACGCCGTCAGGGCCACGCCCATGTCGGAGGGGTGTACGGCCACGCAGTGGCCGGAGGCTCCGAGGACGGCGTGGTTGTGGTGCTCGCCGGCGACGGCGGGGCAACCGCTGCCCGGGTTCCGCTTGTTGCAGGGCTTGCTCACGTCGGTGAAGTAGCCGCAGCGGGTGCGCTGGAGGAGATTGCCGCCGACGGTGGCCATGTTGCGCAGCTGCCCGGAGGCCCCGGCGAGCACTGCCTGGGCCAACGCCGGGTAGCGGAGGCGGACTTCGGGGTGGGCGGCGAGGTCGCTGTTGGTGACGGTCGCTCCGATGCGCAGGCCGCCGTCCGCCGTGGGTTCGATACGGTCCAGGGGGAGTTCGCGGACGTCGACGAGGCGGGCGGGGCGCTCCACGCCGCTCTTCATCAGGTCGACGAGGTTGGTGCCGCCGCCGAGGTACCGCGCGTCCGGGTCGGCGGCGAGGAGGGCGACCGCGCCGGTGACGTCGTGGGCGCGCTGATAGCCGAACTCCTTCATGCGGCGGTCTCCTCGGTGAGTGCCGTCCGGTCCTCGGCGTGGGCCTCGGCGGTGTGTTCCTGGGCGGTGTGTTCCTGGGCGGCGCGGGCGACGGCCCGGACGATCGAGACGTAGGCCCCGCAGCGGCACAGGTTGCCGCTCATCCGCTCGCGGATCTCTTCGGGTGTCAGGGGCGTCGGCCCGGCCTCGGGGCCGACGTCGTCGGTCGCGGCGCTCGGCCAGCCGGCCGCGTGCTCCTCGATGACGGCGATGGCCGAGCAGATCTGACCGGGGGTGCAGTAGCCGCACTGGTAGCCGTCGAGGTCGAGGAAGGCCTGCTGGACGGGGTGCAGGCGGTCGCCGTCGGCCACACCCTCGATGGTGGTGACCTCGCGCCCCTCGGCCGCGACCGCGAGGCTGAGGCAGGAGACGACGCGCCGGCGGTCGACCAGGACCGTACAGGCGCCGCACTGTCCCTGGTCGCAGCCCTTCTTGGTGCCGGTGAGATCGAGGCGCTCGCGCAGGGCGTCGAGCAGGGTGGTGCGGTGGTCGATGGACAGGTGGTGCTTCTCGCCGTTGATGTTCAGGGTGATCGCACTGGACGTCGACGAGGTCGCTGGGGCCATGATCAGCCTTTTCTGGTGTCAGGTGACGAGGAACCGGGCCGTCGGCCGGTGACCGGCCGCCCCGGTCGGCAGTAAGGTAGCCCTAACCGGACTACTGTCCGCTTGCCTGGAAAACGTAACGGACAGCTGTCCGGTTAACAAGGACGGGTTTCGGCCATGAACCCGCGAGGAGGATCCGTGTCCCGGTCGAACAAGGACGCCCCCCTGCGCTCGGACGCGCAGCGCAACCGTGAGCGCATCCTGCGGGTCGCCATGGTCGAGCTGACGCTGCGCGCGGACGCGCCGCTGAGCGTGATCGCCAAGAAGGCGGGCGTCGGGCAGGGCACGTTCTACCGCAACTTCCCGCACCGGGAGGCGCTCGTCCTGGAGGTCTACCGCTACGAGATGCAGCAGGTCGCCGACGCGGCGTGCGAGCTGCTGGAGACCCGGCCGCCCGAGCGGGCGCTGCGCGAGTGGATGGACCGCCTCGCCCGGTTCGCCCTGACCAAGGCCGGTCTGGCGGACGCGATCCGGCTGGTCACCAGTGCGCCCAACGGACCGGCGAGGCCCGGCCCCACCCCGATCATGGAGGCGGCCGGAGCCCTCCTCGGCGCCTGCGAGGAGATCGGCGCCATCCGCCCCGGGGTGAACCCGGACGACTTCTTCCTCGCCATCGCCGGCCTCTGGCAGATCGATCCGCACGAGGACTGGGAGCCGAGGGCCGGCCGGCTCCTGGACTTCGTCATGGACGGGCTGCGCGTGGGGGCGCCCGGCCGGTGAGCGGACCGCGCCGGGAGCTGTCGGCGGGCCGTGTGATGATGCCCCGTACGGCGCTCGGACCCGGGGAGGGGCCGGGCGCGGAAACAGGGGACGGGAGCGGCGAGTTGAGCAAGGGCGGGGCGTCCATACCGGACGAGGAGTGGGAGCGTTTCCTCCGGGAGGCCGAGGCCGGCAGCGCCGGTGCGCCCGAGGAACCGTCGGCGCGGGCCCGGATGGTGACGCGGCGGATCCAGGAGGAGCCGGGCCCGCCGGAAGGGTGGCGGACCCACACCCCGGTCAGGCGCCGGAGCGGCCGGAGCTGGTACGCGCTCGGCCTGGTGGTCGCCGTCGTCCTGCTGGTCGCGGTGGCCGTCGCCCCGGGCCGGATCATCGGCTGGTTCGACGGCGGGGACGCGGTGGACACCCCGCCCCTCGCCGCGGAGTCGGAGCGCCCGGACGGGCCGCCCGCCCAGGAGGCGGACGGGCCGCGACCCACCCCGGACGAACCGTTCGCCGGATCCCCGGCGGCGCGGTGGGCCGACGGCGCGGCGGGCATCCATCTGCCCGCGCCGCGGGCGACCGGCTGGATGAGCGAGGCGGAGGTCGGCGAGGCGCTGGCCCGGACCCGGGACTTCCTGGTCGCCTCCAGCCTGGACCCCGCCGTGCTGCGCGGCGAACGGCCCGCGAAGGCTCTGGCACTCATCAATCCGCACCAGTCGGATGTGCAGGACTACCTGAAGAAGGCGTTCCGCTCGCCCGACCGCGAGAACGACCCCCTTCTGCTCTTCAGCCGCTTCCGGTCCGCCGATGTGCGGCCGGCCGGGGACGTGGTCAAGACCCGCGGCCGGATCACCTTCCGGGAGGGCGAGAAGGGCGCGGTGGAGGTCACCACCGACGTCACCTACGTCTACCCGGTCCTGCGCGCCTCGGGGGACGACGAGGTCGCGCGCACCATCGTGCGCCGCGAGACGGTGCTGAGCTGGGACGACCCGGCGAAGATCGTGATCGAGCCGGGGACGTTCTCACTCGTCTCGTACAAGCTGGACACCACCAACGGCGGCTGCGACACCTACACCGGCTATCTGATCCCCGCGTTCCTCGCCGACCGCACCACGGCCGACGGGGGCGACGGCCCGGCGGTCGACCCGTACGACCGCAGCACGCCGATCGAGGAGCGGATGCGGGCGGGCGACGGCGAGGGCTGCGACGTCGCCACCCGCTCCTGAGGTCCCCCGGCCACGGGCCCGGGCTACGGGCCCGGTTCCCCGGCCGGGCCCGGGGCCGCCCACAGCTCGGCGAACCGGTCGAGCAGCCCGGCCGCCGCCGCCACATCGTCCGTCAGAGGCCGGTCGGCGGCCTCCGCGTCGAGCACCGAGGCCGCCAGCTCGAAGGCGCGGCCGACCGGCAGCTCCGGGTCGAGCCGCAGCTCGCGCTGGCGCAACGCCCGGACGGCCGCGACGAGTTCGCAGCCCACGACGAGCCGGAACGCCTCGCACGCCCGCAGGGTCTGACGCGCCGCCAGTGACGCGAAGCTGGCCTGCTCCTCGACGCCCCGCGAGAGCACGGCGTGACCGAGCGAGGCGGGCGCGGAGTAGGCCCGCAGATCACCGAGGGCCGCACCGGCCGCGTATTCGAGGATCATCACGCCCGAGGACGCCGGCTCGCCGTCCGCGAGGAACGGCCGCAGCCGGGTGAAGCCCGGTTCGTTGAGCGTCGAGAGGCGGGAGGTGGACAGCCGGGCCACCTGGGTCACCGCGAGCCTGAAGTGGTCCAGCGACAGAGCGAGTTGGGCGAGGTAGAAGCCGCCGTGATGGTAGGCGGCCATATCGTCCGCCGAGATCAGCGGGTTCTCGGCGGCCGCGTTGATCTCGACCGCGAGGACCTCTTCGAGCGCGTCCGCCGCGTCGTGCGCGGGCCCGTGGATCTGCGGCAGACAGCGGAAGCCGTACGGGTCCTGAATCCGACCCAGCGGCGGGGTGGGTCGGTCGGGGGCGCCGAGCAGCAGGCGCATCCGCTCCGCGACCGCGTACGAACCGGCGTGCCGCCGCGCCTCGTGGACGGGCAGCGCATAGGCCTCGTAACTGCCGTCGATCGCCATCAGGGACAGGGCCGCCACCACCTGGGTCGCCCCGATCAGGGCGCGCAGCTCCTGCAGGGCGAGGGCGGACTGGCCGAGGGTGAGGGCGTTGCTGCTGATCAGGGCGAGGGCGTCGTTGTTGTCGAGAGGCTGGGGTTCGGGGGCGGTTCCCGCGCCCTGCCAGGGGTGTTCGCCCGCCAGGGCAAGGCCCATCTGCGCGAGCGCGGCGATGTCGCCGGTGCCGACCGAGCCGAATTCGTTGACCTTCGGGTAGGCGCCGGTCTCCAGAGCCTCGCAGAGCGCGGTGACGACGGTCGGGCGCAGGCCGGCGCCACCGGCGAGGAGCTGGTTGGCGCGGACGGCGAGCATGGCGCGGACCTGACGTGCCGGCAGCTCCTCGCCGATCGCTCCGGCATGGCTGCGCAGCAGGCGCAGACCGTGGTCGGCGGCCGCCTCGGTGGGCACGGACTCATTCCGGTTCGCGCCCACGCCGGTGGAGCGGCCGTAGACGCGGCCCCACGAAGCGATCTCCCTGGCGGCGTTCCAGGAGTCCTCGACGCGCTTCAAGCCCTCGGTCGCCGGAACCGGCCTGGCGATGGATTCGGCCATGCGTACGACATCTGCGACCATCAGTCGGCGGCCGTCGAGGACGACGATCGCACTGGCGTCTTCGGCCACCCTGTCCGAGATATGAGACGACATCAGTGACAATTCCTCCTCGATCAGGCGCTACGTCTTGCCCTACGGCCACTCGTTACCAGGGATTTACGCCTGAGCGGCGACGACCTATTGACAACCTATTCAGTCACCGAGAACTCTGCATGATGATATGCAGCCGGGCAAGGGACTCCTCATGATCCAATTCGACAAGGCCCACAAGCGCTTCCCGAACGGCACGACCGCGGTGCACGACCTCACGCTCGACCTGCCGGAAGGGGGCGTGACCGTCCTCGTCGGATCTTCCGGTTGCGGCAAGACGACCACGCTCCGCATGATCAACCGGATGGTCGAGCCGACCTCCGGGACGATCAGGGTGGGCGGCAAGGACGTCCTGGAACAGGACGCCGCCGAGCTGCGCCGCTCCATCGGCTACGTCATCCAGCAGTCCGGGCTCTTCCCGCACCGGACCGTCCTGGACAACATCGCGACCGTACCGCTGCTGCTCGGCTGGGGCCGCAGAAAGGCGCGGGCACGGGCGGCGGAGCTGCTGGAGACGGTCGGCCTCGCCGCCGACGCGGGGAAGCGGTACCCGCACCAGCTCTCCGGCGGCCAGCAGCAGCGCGTCGGCGTGGCCCGCGCACTCGCCGCGGACCCGCCGGTCCTCCTGATGGACGAGCCCTTCGGCGCCGTCGACCCGGTGGTCCGCACCCAGCTGCAGGACGAACTGCTGCGCCTCCAGCGGGAGTTGAACAAGACCATCGTCTTCGTCACGCACGACATCGACGAGGCCGTACGGCTCGGGGACCGGATAGCCGTCTTCCGTACCGGCGGCCATCTCGTGCAGTGCGCCGCCCCCGCCGAACTGCTGGCCCGTCCGGCGGACGCGTTCGTCGCGGACTTCCTCGGCGCGGAGCGCGGCCTGAAGCTGCTGTCCCTGACGACGCTCGAAGAGGTCGCCCAGGGCCCCGCCCCCGAAGGCGGCCGCTGGCGGCTCGCCCTCGACTCCGCCCGCAGGCCGCTGGCCTGGCGCGACAGCGAGAGCAAGGGCGACGCCGAGATACCCGTCCGGCCGCTGCGGGACACCGACTCGCTGCTCTCCGCGCTCAACGAGTCGATCGCCGCGCCGAGCGGCCTGGTCGCCCGGGTCGACGCGGACGGCGTCCTCACCGGCGTCACCTCCCGCGAGGACATCCACGAGCGCGCGGGCCAGGTGCACAGCGCGGCGAGCACGGTGGCCGCATGAGCGTCGACTGGTCGTGGATAGCCGACCACACCGACGATCTCACCACCCTGACGCTCACCCACCTCCAGGCCGCGCTGACCGCCGTACTCCTCGGCCTGCTGATCTCGCTCCCGCTGGCCGTGCTGGCCCACCGGGTGCGCAGGCTGCGCGGGCTCCTCCTCGGCCTGTCGAACGTCCTGTTCACCATTCCGTCCATCGCCGTCTTCGTGCTCCTCCTGCCGGTCAGCGGACTCACCCGCACCACCACCGTCATCGGCCTGACGATCTACACGCTGGTCGTGCTCCTGCGGAACACCGTCGAGGGCCTGGACTCCGTCCCCACCCGGACGAAGGAGGCCGCGAAGGCGATGGGCGCCCGGCCGCTGCGCACCCTGCTCACCGTCGAACTGCCCCTCGCCCTCCCCGTGATCATGGCGGGCGTACGGATCGCGACGGTGATGGCGATCTCCCTGGTCTCCGTGGCCACGTACATCGGCGACGGCGGACTCGGACAGCTCTTCACCGACGGGTTCCAGCGCAACTTCCCCACCCCCGTCATCGTCGGCGTCGTCCTGACCCTGCTCCTCGCGATCGTCGCGGACGCCCTGCTCGTCACCCTCCAGTACGTCCTGACGCCCTGGACCCGCCGGCAGAAGCAGGGGGCCTGACCTCATGTACGAACTCCTCAAGGGCCTCGGCTCGTGGCTGGTCAGCGGTGAGCAGTGGACCGGCTCCGACGGCATCGGGCACCGCCTCGCCGAACACCTCCAGTACTCGCTGCTCGCCACCCTCGTCGCCGCCGCCATCGCCCTGCCGGTCGGTCTGCTCATCGGTCACACCGGGCGCGGCGCGTTCATCGCCATCAACCTGTCGAGCTTCGGGCGGGCGCTGCCCACGGTCGGTCTGGTGGTCCTCGTCTTCCTCGCCAGCGGTCTGTCGATGTGGCCGGTCTACATCGCCCTGGTGGCGCTGGCGGTCCCGTCCATCGTCACCAACACCTACGCCGGAATGACGGCGGTCGACCCCGAGGTGCGGGACGCGGCACGCGGCCAGGGCATGCGCCGGCACCAGGTTCTCCTCCAGGTCGAACTGCCCCTCGCGCTGCCCCTGATCATGACCGGGCTCCGGCTCGCGCTCATCCAGGTCGTCGCGACGGCGACCATCGCCGCGTACGTCTCCTTCGGCGGGCTCGGCCGGTACGTCTTCGACGGGCTGGCCCAGCGCGACCTCGTGCAGGTGCTCGGCGGCGCCGTGCTCGTGGCGGTCGTCGCCGTCGTCCTCGATCTCGCGCTCTCCGCGCTCCAGCGCGCCCTTTTCCGCCACCGCCCCGCCACGCAGGCCCAGGCCTAGGAGCCCCCATGAACCGCAGAACTCTCCTCGGCGGACTCTTCGCCGCCGCCACCGTCCCCGCGCTGGCCTCCTGCAGCAGCGGCATCACCTCCCTCGACGGAGACGGCGCCGGCGGCGGGGGCGGCGGCTCCAGCGAGGGCGGCGTCACGATCGGCACCGCCAACTTCACCGAGAACCAGGTCCTCGGCCACCTCTACGCCGCCGCCCTCGAAGCGGCCGGGGTGAAGACCCGGGTCCGCCCCAACCTGGGCACCCGCGAGATCCTCATCCCCGCGCTCAAGGGCGGCGACATCGATCTGCTGCCCGAGTACCAGGGCGCGCTGCTGCACTACCTCGACGCCGGTGCCACCGCCACGGAGGAGGGCACGATGCAGAACGCCCTCGCGATGCTGCTGCCGCGCGGCCTGCAGATCCTCCCGTACGGCGAGGCGGAGAACGCCGACGCGTTCGCCGTGACCAAGGAGACCGCCGACGCGTACGGGCTGAAGTCCCTGGCCGACCTGGCGAAGCACAACGGCAAGCTCGTCATCGGCGCTGCGCCCGAGGTCAAGAAGCGCACGGTGGGCTCGGTGGGTCTCAAGGAGGTCTACGGCGTGGAGTTCAAGGAGTTCAAGTCCCTCGACTCCTCGGGTCCGCTGGTCAAGGGAGCCCTCAGAAAGGGCGATGTGGACGTGGCGAACCTGTTCACCACCGACACCGACATCGCCGCCGAGGGCTGGGTCGTCCTCACCGACCCCAAGAACCTCATCCCCGGCCAGCACGTCGTGCCGCTCATCGCCGACCGCAAGGCCGACTCGACGGTCCGCAAGGCGCTCGCCCGCCTCGGGTCCGTCCTGACGACGAAGGACCTCACCGAGCTCAACCGCCTGGTGGACAAGGACCGCAAGGACCCCGAGGACGTCGCGAACGACTGGGCGGCCGAGCACGGCATCAGGAAGTAGCCGCCTCGGGCCGGCAGTCGCCGGCCCGGGCGGGCGGTACCACCCCACCGAGAGACCAGGAGCCGCGTCATGGCAGCCGAAGACCTGGTGGGGCGCCGCTCCATCGACGTCGTCCCGGACGGCGAACGGCACGGGACGGCGTTCAGTCAGTTCACCCTCTGGCTCGGCGGGCAATGTGCTCGGCGGCGCCGTCATGGCCCGTCACGGCCGTGATGGCGGCGGTCGGCTACCGCGTGATCCATCTCCTGGGGCGGGTGGCGAGCGTGGTCTGCGCGCTGGCCTTCGTCTATCTGGGCATCCGGCTGCTGGACCGGGTGGACCTCTCCGCACTGCTCGCCGACGCGCGCTTCGACCTGCCGATGTTCCTGCTGGCGGTGTCGCTCTCGGCGTCCTGGCAGCTCGCCTTCGGGCCGTACGTCGCGGACTACTCGCGCTATCTGCCGCGTACGACGTCGGGGCGGTCCACGTTCTGGTGGACGCTGTCGGGGTCGGCCGTCGGCTCGCAGTGGTCGATGACCTTCGGCGTGCTCGTGGCGGCGACCGCCGGGGAGGCGTTCCTGACGAACCAGGTCGGCTATGTGGTCGGCCTGGGCGGCACGGGGCTGATCGCGTCGTTCCTGTACTTCGTGATCGCGCTGGGCAAGCTGACCATCAATGTGCTGAACACCTACGGCGGCTTCATGTCGATGGTGACGAGCATCAGCGGGTTCCGGGGCCTGCGGACGCTGTCGCCGCGCGGCCGGGCCGTGTACATCGGGCTCATCATGGTGGCGGGGACAGCGCTGGCGCTGCTGGGCAAGGACAGCTTCCTGACGTCGTTCAAGGACTTCCTGCTGTTCCTGCTGACGTTCTTCACCCCGTGGTCGGCGATCAACCTGGTCGACTACTACCTGATCTCGCGGGAGCGGTACGACATTCCCGCGCTCTTCGACCCAGGGGCCCGCTACGGCGCCTGGCGCTGGGACGCCCTCACCGTCTACGGCATCGGCATCCTCGCCCAACTCCCTTTCTTGGTCACGCACTTCTACACGGGCCCGCTGGCGGATCCGCTGGGCGGCGCGGACGTCTCCTGGATCGTGGGCCTCGTGGTCCCGGCGGCCCTGTACTGGCTGCTGGCCCGCCGGGACACCCGGCACATCCCGGAGAAGACGCTCTACACCCTCGCTTCCCCGTACGAGAATTGACGGTTCGTCACTTTCTGGGGCCGGTCGCGGCGTAGGCGGCGACTCCGCCGGTCAGCAGTGCGGCGGCGGTCCAGGCGGCGGGCCCCGAGCCGGCCGGGGCCTGCAGCCAGCCCGCGACGCCGCCCGGGTCCGGTGGCGCGAAGAGCGTGACGGCGGGCCAGCCGACGACCGGAGTCCAGGCGTACGTCGCGCCGAACAGGACGGCCCCGAGTGCGGCCAGTCCGGTCAGCCCGGCGGCGTCCCGGAGCAGGAACGCCGCCGTCACCGGCTCCCGCCCCGCCGACTGCGCCGCCAGGAGTACGAGGGTGACGGCGGCGGCGATCAGCAGAACATGGGCCGCCCGGAACGGGGCCCAGCGGATCGCCGCGGTCCGGTCCAGGGCGGCGTCCTGGCCGCCGAGCCCGGGGGCCGCCGCGGCCACGGCGGCCGCCACGGCGAGGACGGTCAGCCGGGGGTCGGCCGCGCCGTCGCCCGCCGCCGCCACCCCGAACAGGACCGCCGACGCGAGGAGCGCCCCCGCGGCGGCCGGGGCGCGCCGCGACCGCGCGTACAGCAGGAGCCCGTTCATCACCGTGCTCCCCCGGCCAGTTCCTCGGCCCAGGTGAACTCGCAGCGAAGAGCGGCCTCGCGCACCTCGGCGGCCCGGTTGCGCTGCCGCTCCGGGGAGAGCGCCGAGAACTCCTTCCACGTCTTGCGCAGGGAGGCGCGGTGGGCGTCGCGGTCGTACACATCGGCCTCGATCGGCCGGAACGTACCGAGCGCCCAGCTCGCCAGCACGCTCTGCACCACGAGCACCCCGTCGCCGCCGAACTCCCGTGAGCTGAGGGCCCGGCAGCTCGGCGCGAGGCCCTCGCCGACGAGCCGGCGCAGCAGTTGGTCGCCCTCGGCTCCGCCGATCTGCGGGTCCTCGAAGTTCACGAGCACCGATCCGGCGTCGAGCCGGCGGTCCGCGCCGACGGCCCGGAGCGCGGTCTCCTCGCGTACCCGGTGCGGCGCCACGTCGCCGAGCGCGGTGTCCAGGACGTCCAGTGCCCGGGCGGCGGTCGGGGCGAGCGCTTCCAGTCGCGGGCGCTGCAACTCCGTTACGCACACCCGGCCTTCGCAGACCTGCGCGGCGGCCGCCGGGTCGACGCGGTAGCTGCCGCGCGCGTCGCCGGGCAGCACCAGCAGCGCCAGGGCCGCTCCGGCGAGGACGGGCACGACGGACAGCAGCCTGCCGCGCGTGTTCCGGGCGCCGAGCAGGGCGAAGCCGGTGGCGAGCAGGCCGAGGAACCACAGGCTCTGGCCCAGGTGTACCGATCCGGTGAGGGTCAGCAGGGCCTGACGCGGTTCGGCGACGGCCGGTGAGAGCTGCGAGAACAGATGCGATCCGACCCGGGCGGTGGGCAGTTCGCTGTCGCCCTGCTGCATCAGCAGGACGTTCGCCGCGAGGAACAGGACCGCCAGGGCGGGCGGGGTCAGCGGTGACGGCAGGGCCCGTGCCACCCCCATGCCGAACACGCCGGCGGCCACCAGGGCGAGCAGCGCGACCGCCGAGATCGGCAGCCAGCCCAGGTGGGTGTACGAGGCCGGGCCGAGCGCCACCAGGACGCCGCCGCACACCAGCAGGGCGCCGAAGCCGGTCACCAGCGCCACGGCGATCGCCGTGGCCGGGGTCGCGGCGCGCTGCCAGCCGGGCCTCGGTGTGGTGGCCAGCAGTTCCGGCATCCGGGAGCGGTGGTCGCGCAGCCCGTACAGGGCTCCGATTCCGGCGGCCACGGGCCACAGATAGGCGAGCAGCACCCGGGTCCACAGGGCCAGCGAGGTCCATTGGCCGGTCCATCGGACCGTGCCGCGCCACCAGCTGCCGTCGATGGCGAACAGGAACAGGAAGCCGGCGACGAGCACGGTGAGGCCGGCCCAGAGCGCGGCGGAGCGCAGGAGTTCGGTGCGCAGGACGCGGAGGTTCACCAGCTGCCCTTTCCCTGGTCGGAACCGGACAGCAGGGCGGAGTAGCCGCGTTCCAGCGGGCTGTCGCCGGGCTGGTCGGCGGTTCCGGCGGCGGCCAGCGCCTCCGGCGTGCCCTGGAAGACGAGGCGGCCCCGGTCGAAGAGCACCACATCGGTGCAGGCCGCGGCGACGTCCTCGACGAGGTGGGTGGAGACCAGCACACAGCTCTCCCGGCCGAGTTCCTGGAGCAGGGCGCGGAACTGGAGGCGCTGTGCCGGGTCGAGGCCGACGGTCGGTTCGTCGAGCAGCAGCACCGAGGGGTCGTTGACGATGGCCTGGGCGATGCCGACGCGGCGCACCATGCCTCCGGAGAGCGCCTTCATCCGGCTCTCGGCCCGGTCCGCCAGACCGACCCGTTCCACGGCGCGCTGCACGGCGCCGGGGATGTCGCGGGCGGGCATCTCCTTCAGCCATGCCATGTAGGTGACGAACTCGCGGACGGTGAACCGCTTGTAGTAGCCGAACTCCTGGGGCAGATAGCCGATGCGGCGGCGCAGCTCACGGTGGTGGGCGCGGTCGCGGACGGAGTGGCCGAACAGTTCGAGGTCTCCGCCGGTGGGCCGCAGGACGGTGGCGAGCGTGCGGATCAGGGTGGTCTTGCCGGCGCCGTTGGGCCCGAGCAGACCGTGGGTCCCGGTGCCCAGCGAGAGGTCGAGGCCGTCGACGGCGCGGTGGCGGCGGCCCACCTCGACGGTGAGGCCGGTGGTGTGGATCTCGTGGACGTAGGTGCGTGGCGCGGTGTCGAGCGCGCCGGTCGGAACGGTCATCGGTTGCTCCTTGCGGGGTGCCGTCGCAGGCTTTCGGGGCGTCATCACAGGCTCGTGGGGGTGGTGTAGGACCGGCGGCGGGCCAGGACGACGCCGACGGCGGCGGCGAGTGCCAGGGCCCAGAGGGGAAGGTGTTCGGGGCGGAGGAGGAAGAGGCGGCCCAGGGCGGCGGCCGGGGCGAGGACGGCCACGGTCCACAGCGCGCCCAGGGCGACGGTGGCGCGGCCGACGCCGATGACGCCGCCCAGCGCCAGGGCCGTCGCGGTGAGGGCGAGGGAGGGCAGCAGCCACTGCGCGAGGGCGACGCCGGTCAGGAGGCCGGCGACCAGGTGCACCGGCAGGACGACGGCGAGCACCGTCGCCGTGCGCCGCAGCAGCAGGGACAGGCCGGCGCGCGGGGTGACGGCGGTCAGTTCGAACGCCGGGTCCAGACCGCGTGACCAGGCCGCGGCGACTCCGGCGAGCGGCAGGACCGGCGCCAGCAGCAGGACGGGCGGCGCCCCGCGCGTCCAGCCGGCGGTACGGTCCAGCAGCACCGCGACGACGCTCACGCCGATGACCATGGCCAGCCAGGGGCCCATCACCGGGGTGGCCCAGGCCGTCGGGCGGCGACGGCGGCGCGGCGCGGGCGTCGAACGGTCCAGGGCCGGTTCCAGATCGCTGCGGACGGCGGTCAGCAGGGCGGTGACGGCGGGCACCTCGGCCGCCGCCCCGGCCAGTCTGCGTCGGCAGGGGGCGCACTGTTCCAGATGGGCCTCCACGGCCCACAGTGCGTCGGCGGGCAGATCGGTGTCGCCGTGCGCGTAGCTGCTGACCAGCCGGTCGGACGGATGCTCGACGCTCATGCCAGTGCCCTTCTCATCGCGATACGGGCCCGGCGGGCCCGGGTCTTGACGGTGCCTTCGGGAAGATCGAGCAGGACGGAGGCCTCGCGGACCGACAGCCCGTCGAGCACCAGGGCCTGGAGGACCTGCCGCAGTTCCGGGGCGAGGGTCCGCAGGGCGTCCCCGACCTCCCCGCCGACGTCGGCGGCCAGCGCCTCGTCCTCGGCGGCCGGGGCGGTGGCGTGCTCGGCGGCGGCGGCCGGTGGTGCGGCGTGGTGGGCGCGGCGGCGGAAGGCGTCGACCAGGCGGCGGGCCGCGATCGTCCAGAGCCACCCGGCGGCGCTCCCGCCGACCGCGCTGCCGGCGAACGCGCCGGCGGCACGCCACACGGCGAGATAGGTCTCCTGCATGACCTCGGCGACGATCTGCTCGTCGGCGCAGCGGCGGCGCAGCCGTACCGCCAGCCAGGGCGAGGTCAGCCGGTACAGCTCGTCGAACGCGCCGCGGTCTCCGTCGGCGACCAGACGGAGGAGGTGTTCCTCGGCCGGTTCCGGGGGCCGCTTCTTACGTAGTCTCACACCGGCCAGACGCGGGACGGGGCGCGAGGGTTCTCACCGGGGAGTGGTCTGCGTCACACCTTCGCCCGGGCCGTCCGGCCCGGTGGCTACCGGCCGAGCAGTGCGGCGACGGCGATCAGCACCGGGACCGAGAGCAGCGTGGACAGCAGGATGGACTCCCTGGCGAACCGCTCGGCGACCCGGTAGTGCGAGGCGTACGTGAAGAGGTTCTGGGCGGCCGGGAGCGCCGCGATCACGACGACGTCCAGCAGCGCCTCGCCCCGCAGTCCGAACAGGCCGGCGCCGACGGCCCAGGCGACGATCGGCTGGGCGACGGTCTTCAGCCCGGCGGACAGGTACAGCGCGCCCCGGTCCTCCCCGCGGCCCGGCCGTTCGCCGCCGTGCAGGGATATCCCGAAGGCGATGAGGACCGCGGGAACCGACATGTCGCCGATGAGGGCGAGCGGTTCGAGCAGCGGTCCCGGCAGTGTCCGGCCGGACGCCGCCACCGTCACCCCGGCCAGCGATGCGATCGCCATCGGGTTGCGCAGGGGGGTGGTCAGCCGCCGGACGAACGACATCGGTTCCCCGGGCCGGCCGAGGTCGAGGACGGTCAGGGCCAGCGGGGTCACCAGGATCTGCTGGAGGAGCAGGACGGGGGCGACGAGCGAGGCGTCGCCCAGGACGTACACGGCGATGGGGATGCCCAGATTCCCGGCATTGACGTAGCTGGAGCACAGGGCGCCGATCGTGACCCGTCCGGCCTCCCAGCGCAGGAACAGCCCGGCCACCACGACGAAGACTCCGGCCGTGGCGGCCACGGCTGTCGCGGTGACCAGCAGACGGGTCGACAGGACGACGGACAGGTCCGCGTCCGCGAGCATCGTGAAGAGCAGGGCCGGGGTCGCGACGTTGAAGGCCAGCCGGGTCAGCACGGCACGGCCGTCCTGCCCCAGATAACCGCGGCGCCCGAGGACGTAACCGACGGCGATCACGGTGGCGATCACCGTGAATCCGGTGAGGACTCCCTGCATGTCTTCCTTGCGGGTGGATCAGGTGCGACGGCCGACCGGCCGGGCGGAACGCCTGGTCGGGCGCGGGCACAGCGTCTCAGACGGGCGGGCGCGTCCTTGAGGCGGGGGCGCGGCCCGGCCGGCCCGCGGGTTCAGACCCGGTCCGGTCCGTCCACGCCGTCATCCGCCCGCCGCGCCAGTGCGCCGACGAAGCGTGAGGTCAGGGCGGTCGGCGCGGTGATGGCCGTGCCGACCACGACGCTGTGGGCGCCGCGGTCGAGCGCCTCGGCGGCCTCCTCGGGGGTGTTGATACGGCCTTCGGCGACGACGGGTACGGAGATCGCGGCCGACAGCGACGCGACGAGGTCCAGATCCGGGCCGGTCTGCTCCGGGGTTCCCGGCACATAGCCGGACAGGGTGGTGGAGACGAGGTCCGCCCCCTGTCCGGCGGCGGCGATCCCCTCGGCGAGCGTGGCGACGTCGGCCATGACGAGTGCGCCCGCCGCGTGGACGGCGGCGACCAGCTCGGCGAAGGTGGAGCCGTCCGGGCGCGGCCGGTCGGTGGCGTCGGCGGCGACCACGGCGGCGCCCGCATCGGCGACGGCCAGGGCGTGCCGGACGGTCGGGGTGATGTACACCCCGGTGTCGCCGTCCTTCCAGAGGCCGATCACCGGCAGGTCGACCGCGGCCACGATCGCGGCGACGACCTCCGGTTCGTTGGCGCGGATCGCGGCGCCGCCGCCGGCGACCGCCGAGAGCGCGAGCCGGACGAGCGTGGAGGTCTCCCGCATCGGGTCGCCGGGGGGCGCCTGGCAGGAGACGATCAGCCGGCCCTGGAGTGCGGCGGCCAGGTCCTGTGCGTTCATCGGTGGGCTCCCGGGTGGTGGAGGGGAAGGGTGGTGGTCAGGGCAGCGGCGCCCAGCACGGCGGCGTCCGCGCCGTGGAGCGGGGGTTCGGGGAGAAGCCCTCGCAGGGGCGGCATCAGTTCGGCGGCGAAGGCGGCGGCCAGCGCGTCGCGGTACAGCGGGCCGATGTGCGGGACCCCGCCGCCGACGACGACCCGGTCGGGGCCGAGCGCGTTGGCCAGGCCGCCGAGGACCCGGCCGGCGGCCGCCGCACCGGTGGTGATGGCCCGGACGGCCGCCCGGTCGCCTTCGGCGGCGCGGGCGGCGACCGTTTCGAGCCGGTCCGGCCGGGTGCCGGTGAGCCGTTCGTAGTGGGCGGCGATGCCCGGCCCCGAGGCGATGACCTCCAGGTGCCCCGTGGCGCCGCAGGTGCACGGCAGCCCGGCCGCCTCGGCGCTGGGCAGATGGCCGAGGTGGCCGGCGATGCCGGCGGCGCCGTGCAGCATCCGTCCGTCGACGGCGAGGGCGCCGCCCACCCCGGTGCCGACGGCCGCGTACAGCAGCGAACCCCGGCTGTCCGCCAGTGCGTCGAGCTCCGGCCCCGCTGTGGCGCGCACATCGTTGTCGCAGGCCACCGGCAGGCCCGTACGGTCCGCGAGGCCGGCGCCGAGCGCGGTGCCCGCCCAGCCCCGGATGGAGTCGGTGGCGCTGGTGACCATGCCGCTGCGGGGGTCGACGACCCCGGCAGCGGCGATGCCGACCAGGGCGGCCAGGCCGTCCGGGTCCACCGCGGCCGCCGCGGCGGCGAGCGCGTCGAGCACCGCCGCGGCGCCCTCGCGGGCGGGGGTGGCCCGGGTGTGCCGGGCCAGCACCGCGCCGTCGGGGGCGAAGAGCGCCGCCGCGATCTTCGTACCTCCGAGATCGAGGCCGATGACCACGGCTCCGGCCGTACGCCCGGTCATCGGACCGGCGGCAGACCGGCGCCGCGCAGCCGCTCCGCGACGGAGTCCACGGCCGCGGCGGACAGCGGGATCTGCGGGAAGGCGGTGGCGCCGCGGTCGATGACGCCGAGCAGCCGCAGGGCCTCCTTGAAGGACCCGAGCGCCGACGAGCTGCGGCCCATTTCCTGCTCCGGGCCGACGTCGACCATGGCGAACAGCTCGACGAGCCGCTCCTGTTCGCGTGCGGCGAGCGTCCAATCTCCGGCGCGCGCCGCCTCGTACAGCCGTACGTAGCCGCCCGGATCCACGTTGCCGAGCCCGGGGACGACACCGTCGGCTCCGGTCAGCAGGGCCGCGTCCACGGTGAGTTCGGAACCGGTCAGCACGCTGAAGTGCGGCACGGGTCCCTGTGCCCGGCCTTCGCGCCCGCCCAGCTCGACGACGAGCCTGCGCAGCCCGCCCTCGTCGCCGCTGCTGTCCTTGAGGCCTGCCAGGGTGCCGTCCTCGGCCAGCTCACGGACCAGGGCGGCGGAGAGCTTGGAGTGCACGGCGACCGGGATGTCATAGGCGAACAGCGGCAGGTCGACGGTGCTGCGCAGCCTGCGGAAGTGCCTCGCGGTCTCGGTGGGGTGGGTGCGGGTGTAGAAGGGCGCGGTCGCGACGAGGGCGTCGGCGCCCAGCTCCCCGGCGGTCCGGGCGTGGGCGAGCACACGGGGGGTCGTGGTGTCGATGACCCCGGCGAGCACCGGGACCCGGCCCGCGGCGGCGGTGACGACGGTCTGCAGGGCGGTGGCCCGCTGAGCGTCGGTCAGATAGGCGACCTCGCTGGTCGAGCCGAGGGCGAAGAGGCCGTGCACTCCGTGGTCCACGAGGTGGCCGACCAGCCGGGTGAGGGAGGCCGTGTCGACCTCGCCCCGGTCGTCGAGCGGGGTGCAGACGGGCGGGACGACGCCGCGCAGCGGTGCGGTCAAGGACATGGTGGAAGAGCTCCAGCTCGCTCGGAACGCCGGTCTTTCGCCCGGAAGGGAAGACGAGACCAAGACATGAGACGTAAGATGTCTTACGTCTTGGCTTACCTTAAGCCGATGCCCCGGCGGCCGGTCAAGAGGCCTCGGCGGTCGACGACACTTCAGGAGGACGGTTGTGGCCCGCCCCACCATGGCGCAGGACATCGAGCGGAGGATCAAGGAACTGATCCTCGACCGGGCGCTCGGCCCGGGTGATCCGCTGCCCACCGAACCCGAGTTGATGGAGCTGTTCGCCGCCGGGCGGGTCTCGGTGCGCGAGGCCCTCAAGGCGCTGCAGGCCATGAACGTCGTGGAGATCCGACGGGGCTTCGGGACCTTCGTCGGTTCGCTCTCCCTGACGCCCTTCGCCGAGGGCCTGGCCTTCCGGGCCGTCGTGCGGCACGGCCGGGGCGAGCCGGGGCTGCTGGAGCTGATGAAGGTGCGCGAGGCGCTGGAGACCGGGCTGGTCGGCACCGTCAGCGCGGGCATCCCCGCCGAGGACCTGGCGGTGCTGCGGAGTCTGGTGACCGCGATGGAGTCCGAGGCCGCCCGGGACGGCCGGGTCGCCCGGGCGACCGACCGCGCCTTCCATCTGGCGCTCTACGCCTCGCTCGACAACCACCTTCTCAGCGAGGTGCTGGACGCGTTCTGGGCGGCCATGGACCGGGTGCGCACCAGCATGGACGACGGCCACCAGGACCCCCTCACCACCTGCCGCCAGCACCACGAGATCGTCGTGGCGGTGGCGGCGGGCGACAGGGTCCGGGCGGCGTCGGCCATGCGTGCCCACTTCGACGGCATCCGCGCCCGCCTGGAGCGGAGCCCGGACCCGGACGATCACGGAGTCACGGTCACCGACCGGCTGCCGGACGCCTGCTTGCCGTCGGCCCGGTAGGTCACAGTCAGCCGGGCGTCGCCGGCCGCACCCGCCGGGATCGTGACCGGCACCTTGATGTTGGCGCCCTCACCCGGGCGGACCGCCGGGAACGCCACCTGCTCCGTGCTCCAGCCGCCGGGCACCGTCAGGTCGAGCGTGCCCGCGTTGCGGGTGACGTCCATCCGGTTGACGACCCGTACGGTCACCTCGGTGGTCGTCCCGGCCTTCAGCGCGGCCGGGGGCGTGATGGTGATGTCCGCGCAGGTGCCGCCGAGCCACTTCAGGTCGAACGAGGAGTAGGTGATGTACCGGTAGTCGGCACGCTCGTAGAGGAGCCCGAGCCGGCCGTCCGGCAGCCGGGTCAGCGTGGAGTAGGCGACGCTGTCGGGGTCGACGACCTTCCGGATCGGCCAGGTCTTCCCGTTGTCGCAGGACATCTTCACGGTCAGGTTCTTCCGCGAGGTGCTGTCGGTGTTGCTGAACAGCAGCCAGGACGCCTGGGGGTGGGAGGCGGGGACGTCGGGGGCGTACCGGATGATCGAGCCGTTGTTGGCCGGGTCGGGCAGAGCGGTGTCCGGGGTGAACGGGGTGTAGGTGACGCCGCCGTCGGAGGAGTACGCGACGGTGCGGTACGGCGCGGAGCGGTTGTTGAGCATGATCCGGCCGTCGCTGAGTTCGACGGTCTTGTTCTCGTCACCGCCCGGGCCGACCGGGTCGCCCATGTTCCAGGTCGCGCCGTGGTCGTCGCTGTAGGCGCTGACGGCGTAATTGGCGCCGTTGTTCCGGATGGCGTACTGCTGGATCAGCCGGCCCTTGTACGCGCCGTTGCGCACCTGGATGCCCTCTCCGGAGGCCGCGAACATGCCGGCCCAGGCGGGATTCTTGATCTGCTTCGTGATCCGGCGGTGGTTCCAGGTGACGCCGTCGTCGTCCGAGTAGCTGTAGTCGGCCTGGAGAACGTCCGGGTCGCTCTCGTCGTTGCCGGTGGCCGAGCCGAAGAAGCCCTGGTTCACGGAGGCCGCGTAGAAGACGAAGATCCGCCCGGTCGTGCGGTCCACGAGGAGGCTGGGGTCGCCGAAGCCCTTGGGGGCCGCCTCCTTGCGGACGACCTGCTGGGTTCCCCAGGTGGTGCCGCCGTCGGTGCTGCGCCGTACGACGACGCCGAGGTTGCCGGGGAGGTCGCCGAGGGTGGGGCGGGTGTCGTAGGCGGCGATCAGGGTGCCCTCGACGGACGTCGTGAGCGCGGGGATGCGGTAGTACGGGGATCCGACGCCCTGGGTGGCGATGTCCTGGGAGGTCAGTTCGCCGGGGGCGGCCGGTGCGCCGTGGGCGGTGCCCGCGGTGGCTGCCACCAGGACGGCGGCGGACAGCAGGGCGACGGTGACTCTACGCTGCATGGACGATCTCTCTTCTCGTGAGGGGAGACGTGCGGACGGAGCGGTCGGCGGTCAGACGCGGTCGGCCGGGAGGCCGGCGAACAGGTCGCGCACCCAGGCCAGTTGTTCGGCCCGGTGGTGTTCGGTGCCGCCCTCGTGCCCGTTGAACTCGTAGACGCGTACGTCCTTGGGGCCCGCGTACCGGTTGTAGGCCGTGAAGCAGGTGGAGGGCGGGCAGACGTCGTCCGCCATCGCGACGGAGAACAGCGCGGGGGCGGTGGCCCGGGTGGCGTGGTGGGCCGCGTCGAAGTACGACAGGGTGCGGAACACCTCCTCGACGCGGTCGCGGTGGAGCCGGAGGTAGGTGGCGATCTCGGTGTACGGGGGTGTCGCGGCGATCCGCGCCGCGCGGGGGATGTTGCACAGGAACGGCACGTCCGGCATGACTCCGGCCAGCCCCGGCACCAGTCCGGCCACGGCCAGCGCGATACCGCCGCCCTGGCTGACCCCGGTCACCACGATGCGGGCCGGATCGACCTCGGGGTGCTCGCGCATCACCTGCACGCAGCGGACCGCGTCGGTGAACACCCGCCGGTAGTAGTGCGTTGCCGGGCTCTCGACGCCCCGGGTCAGGAAGCCCGGCACGGCTCCGGCCGATCCGGGGTCGGTGTCGGGGGTGTCGCCGGTCGCCGAGGACCAGCCCTGGCCACGGGTGTCCATGACCAGGTGCGCGTATCCGGCGCAGGCCCACATCAGCTGCTCGTGGGCCAGCCCCCTGCCCCGCCCGTACCCGAGGAACTCCACGATGCAGCCGAGCGGCCCGGTGGACCCGGCGGGCATCCGCAGCCACCCCCGTACCGGACGGCCGTCGTACCCGGGGACGCTCACGTCGTAACAGCGGACCTGGACCAGCCCGCTGTCGACCTCGTCGAATCGCGGCTGCCGGTCCGTCGCGCCGCTGGGGGCCTTCCCCTCCAGGGTGCCGGACCAGAAGGCGTCGAACCCGTCGGGAAGCGGCAGTTCGGGCCGGTAGGCGCGGCATTCCGCGAGCGTGAGATCGACCGACGGCATGGCGGTGCCCTCCTGGAGGGGACGAGGAAAGCGACAGGACAGAAGACGTCAGATGTCCTGATGGCAAACCAGACCGTAGGGAGCGTGGGGCCGCCCGTCAAGGGCCGGGCCACCCCGCGCTCCCGCCCCCGAGGCCGGACAGGAGCGCGCGGGCCGCGGTCAGCCCTCGCCCTCCCCGCGCGCCCTGGCCTCCGCGATCCGGCGCCTGACCGGGGCGTAGTGCTCGCCGAGGGCCTTCAGGAACGCGGTGACGTCGCCCGCGCGGGCCGCGTCCACGATGTTCTGGTGGGCGGCGACGGTCTCGGCCTCGTCGGCGTGCGTGAACCCCTGCAGATGCGGCGCGACGATGGTGTAGACGTCCCAGAAGGCCATCGAGAGCTGGCCGATCAGGTCGTTGCCGAGCGGCGCCACGAGCAGCGCGTGGAAGGCCCGGTCCGCCGCGACGAAGCCGTGCCCGTCGCCCGCACCGGTCTCGCGCATGGTCGCCACCAGGCTGTCCAGCCGGTCGAGCTCCTCGGCGTCCAGCGAGGAGATGATCCGGTCGGCCATGCCCCGCTCGAAGAGCTCACGCACGTCGACGAGGTCGGCCATCACCTGGAAGTCGTCGTCGGGCGAGAGCAGACCGCGGAAGGTGAGGCTCTCCACCAGCGCCGACAGGCTCAGCCGGCCCACGTACGTCCCGTGGCCGTGACGGACCTCGACGATGTCGAGCGCGGCGAGAATCTTGACGGCCTCCCGGACGCTGGAGCGGCTGGCGCCGAGCGCCTCGCACAGGGCCGGCTCCGTCGGCAACGGGTCCCCCGGGCGCAGCCGTTCGTCGAGGATGTACCGCTTGATGCCCTCGACGACCTCCTGTCGCAACAGGGTGCGACCGGGTCTCGCGCCGGACATAGGTGAACTCCCCACCTCTTGACCCCTCTCGATTGTCGAGCTACGTTCCCACGCTATCAAGGCATCAGACATCTGACGTCTGACGCTCACGCCGCTCAGGCGTCCCGATAGCCTTCGAAAATCCGTTCTCCACCCATTCCTCACCAACGTCCTTTGGAGGACCCGTGCCCGAGCTGAGGCCAGCCGGCGTCGAGCGCCGCACCTTCCTGCGTTACACCAGTGCCCTCGGCGCGGCAGCCGCCATCACGGCAGGCCTTTCGGCGTGCGGCGGGCCCTCCTCGACCGCCGACGGAGCGGCTGCGAAGGGCGACGGCAACGGCACCATCGAGGCGGGTCTGTCGTACCCCCTCTCGACCGGATTCGACCCGATGATCACCTCGGGCGCCACCCCGTACGCCGCCAATATGCACATCTTCGAGGGGCTCGTAGATCTCGATCCCGCAACACTCGTGGCGCGCCCCGCACTCGCCACCGAGATGCCGAAGAAGATCAACGCCACCACCTATCGCGCCACCCTGCGTGACGGCGCGACCTTCCACGACGGCTCACCGGTGACCGCCGAGGACGTCGTGTTCAGCTTCGAACGCATCCTGGACGAGAAGAACGCGTCGCTGATGGCACAGTTCGTGCCCTTCATCGACACGGTCACGGCGGTCGACGCGAAGACGGTCGAGTTCAAGCTCAAGTACGCCTTCGCGCTCTTCCCCTCCCGCATAGCCGTGGCACGGATCGTGCCGAAGAAGATCGTCGAGGCGGACGTCAAGGGCTTCGACGCCAAGCCCGTCGGCTCGGGGCCGTACAAGTTCGTCGAGGCGACCCGCGAGGACAAGATCGTCTTCGAGAAGTTCGACGCGTACAACGGCCCCCGCCCCGCCAAGGCCAAGAAGATGATCTGGCGCCTGATGTCGGACCAGTCGGCACGTGTCAGCGCCATGGAGTCCGGCCGCGTCCAGGCCATCGAGGACGTTCCGTACATCGACGTCCAGCGGCTCTCCGCCACTACGAAGACCGAGTCGGTCCAGTCCTTCGGCCTTCTCTTCCTGATGTTCAACACCGCCGACAAGCGGTTCGCCGACAAACGGGTCCGCCAGGCCCTGCACTACGCGCTGGACACCGAGAAGATCATCAAGACCGCGATGGTCGGCAACGCGACAGCCGCCACGGGATATGTCCCCACCACCCACCCCGACTACCACCAGGCGGCCACCGCCTACACCCACGACGTGGCGAAGGCGAAGAAGCTGCTCGCCGACGCGGGCGTGGGCAAGCTGAAGTTCACCGTGCTCACCACCGACACCGGCTGGGTCAAGGACATCGCCCCGCTGCTCAAGGAGAGCTGGGCCGCGGCCGGCATCGACGCCACCTTGAACATCGCCCAGTCCGCCGCCCAGTACGCCAAGGTCGACGGCGGCGACTTCGAGGTCATGGTCGCCCCGGGCGACCCCTCCGTCTTCGGCAACGACGTCGACCTGCTGATGCGCTGGTTCTACTACGGCTTCTGGCCGGAGAAGCGCTACGGCTGGTCCAGGACCGCCGAGTACAAGAAGGTCAAGCAGCTCCTCGACAAGGCGGCGCAGGCCGCCGACGAGGCGACCCGCAAGCGGCTGTGGGGCGAGATCACCGACCTGGTCGCCGACGAGGCCGCGCTCTACCCGATCCTGCACCGCAAACTGCCCACCGCCTGGAGCGAGAAGGCGCTGCCCGGCTTCAAGCCGCTGCCCACCACGGGCCTGTCCTTCGTGGGCGTCGGCCGCGCCTGACGTCCGCCCGGTCCGGGCCGCCGCCTCCACGGCGGCCCGGACCCGCCCTCCGCCCGATCGCAAGGAACCCGACGATGGTTGCTTTTCTCCGGCTCGCGCTGCGCCGCGTCGCGATGATGCCGGTGATGATTCTCGGCATCGCACTGCTGGTCTTCGTGGTGCTGCAGTTCTCGCCGGCCGACCCGGCCTACAACGCGCTCGGGGAGAGCGCCAGTCCCGAGGCCAGAGAGGCCTTCGCCGAAGCCAACGGGCTCAACGACCCGTTGCCGGTCCGCTACGTCGACTTCCTCGGCCAGCTCCTCCGCTTCGACCTCGGGATGACCGTCCCGCCGAGCCAGCCCGTGATCGACCGGATCACCCAGGCCTTCCCCCTCACGCTCCAACTGACCTTCCTCGGGCTGTTCCTCGCGGTCACGCTCGCCGTCGTCGGCGGTGTCCTCGGCGCGATGTACCGCGACCGCTGGCCCGATCAGCTCTTCCGCGTGCTGTCCATGGCCGGCGTCGCCATCCCGTCGTTCTGGCTCGGCGTCCTGCTCATCCAGCAGTTCGCGCTCAACACCCGCATCTTCCCGACCGGCGGATACACCAACCCCGCCGACTCGTTCAGCGGCTGGCTCACCACCATGGCCCTGCCCGCCCTGTCGCTCGCCGTACCGGTCGCGGCGTCGCTCGCCCGCCTCGTACGCACCTCGATGGTCGCCGAGCTGGACCGCGACTACGTCCGCACCGCCCAGGGCAACGGTCTGCCGGCCTTCCTGGTGATCCGCTCGGTGCTGCGCAACGCGCTCGTCACCCCGCTCACCGTGCTCGGCGTCAAGGTCGGCTACCTCCTCAGCGGGGCCGTCGTCATCGAAGCGATCTTCGACCTGCCCGGCATGGGCAAACTCATCCTCGAAGGTGTCACCGGCGGCGATGTCGCCCTGGTCCAGGGCACCGTACTGACCATCGCCATCGCCTTCCTGGTGGTCAACGTCATCGTCGACCTGCTCTACCTGCTGGTCAATCCGCGCATCAGGACGGTGTGACATGTTCGCCACGGGCCGTCTGGCCAAGAAGCTCTCCCGACCGGGCATCGCCTTCCGCGCCCTGCCGGTCACCTCCCGCGTCGCCCTCGGCGTCCTGGTCGTCGTGATCCTCGGCGCCGTACTCGCCCCGCTCCTCACCCAGGACCCGCTGACCACCGGCACCCCGGTCCAGGCCCCGGGCGCCGACCACTGGTTCGGCACCGACCGGGCCGGCCGCGACGTCTTCGCCCGCGTGGTGCACGGTTCGCGCTACTCCCTGGTCATCGGGCTCGGCGCGACCGCCGTCGCCCTGGTCGCCGGGGCCGTGCTGGGCTCGCTCGCCGCCACCTCGCGCAAGCTCGGCGACGAGTCCGTCATGCGCACCCTCGACGTCGTGATGTCGTTCCCGCCGATCGCCCTCGCGGCCGTCCTGGTCGCCGTCTTCGGCACCAGCGTCCCGGTGATCATCTTCACCATCGCCTTCGTCTACACCCCCTCACTCGCCCGCGTCGTACGGGCCAACGTCCTCGCGCAGTACGGTGAGGACTACGTCGCGGCCGAGAAGGTCATCGGCGCCCGGCGCGCGTACATCGTGCTCCGCCACGTCGCCGTCAACTGCATGGCGCCGGTCATGGTGTTCGCGACCGTCATGGTCGCCGAGGCGATCATCTTCGAGGCCAGCCTCTCCTTCATCGGGGCCGGCGTGCAGGATCCCGACCCCAGCTGGGGCAGCGTCCTCGCCTACGGCCGGCAGATCCTCCTGGCCGGCGGCTGGTGGGCCACCTTCTTCCCGGGCCTGGCCCTCCTGATCACCGTCCTCGCGCTCAACATCCTCTCCGAGGGCCTCACGGACGCCTCGGCCGCGCCCAAGAGCGCCCGCGCCCCGGTCGCACCCGCCACCACGGCTCCCGACCCGGTCGAGGCCGCCGCCACCGTCGACATCGACGCCGCACTGGCGAAGCTCGCCCGGCACATCGACGCCACCGAGCCCACCATCACCCCGGTACGCGCGGACGCCGGCGAACTCCTCGTCGTCCGCGACCTGGCGATCCGCTTCCCCGACCGCTACGGCGACATCCCCGTCGTCGACCGGCTGAACTTCACCGTCCACGAGGGCGAGACCCTCGGCCTGGTCGGCGAGTCCGGCTGCGGCAAGTCCATCACCAGCCTGGCCGTCATGGGCCTCCTGGCCCGCAACGCCGAGGTCAGCGGCGAGATCCTCTACCGCGGCCGGGACCTGCTGAAGCTGCCGCCCAAGGAGCGCCGCGCCCTGATGGGCCCCGAGATCGCGATGGTCTACCAGGACGCGCTCTCCTCCCTCAACCCCTCCGTGCTCGTCGGCACCCAGCTCAAGCAGCTGACCTCACGCGGTGGCACCAAGACGCCCGCCGAGCTCCTCGAACTCGTCGGCCTGTCGCCCGAACGCACCCTGCGCAGCTACCCGCACGAGCTCTCCGGCGGACAGCGCCAGAGAGTCCTCATCGCCATGGCCCTCTCGCGCAGCCCCCGCCTGCTGATCGCGGACGAGCCGACCACCGCCCTCGACGTCACCGTCCAGGCCCAGGTCGTCGAACTCCTCATCAAGCTCCGCGACGAGCTCGGCTTCGCCATGGTGCTGGTCAGCCACGACCTGGCCCTGGTCGGTGACCTCGCCCACCGGGTCGCCGTCATGTACGCGGGCCGGCTCGCCGAGGTCGGCGACACCCGGTCCGTCCTCACCGGCCCCGCCCACCACTACAGCCGCGGTCTCCTCGGGTCCGTCGTCTCCCTGGAGGCCGGCGCCGACCGGCTCCACCAGATCCGCGGCGTGGTCCCCGCGCCCCAGGGCTTCGGCGACGGCTGCCGCTTCGCCGGACGCTGCGGAGCCGCCACCGGCCTCTGCCGCACCACGGCACCCGCGCTGACCCCGCGCGACCCCGCGGACGACCACGGCTTCGCCTGCCACCACCCGGCCGGGGCGACCACCGAGAAGCTCGAAGGGAGCATCCTGTGATCAGGCTCGACGGCGTCCACGTACGCCACAGGGCACGCAGCGGCGGGATCTTCTCCCGCGATGCCGTCCACGCCCTCACCGACGCCACGCTGAAGGTCGAACGCGGCGAGATCGTGGGCCTGGTAGGTGAATCCGGCTGCGGCAAGTCCACGCTCGCCCGGGTGCTGACGGGACTGCAGAAGCCCACCGAGGGCGAGGTCCTCTTCCACGGGCGGGACCTGTGGAAGATGTCGGGAGCGGAGCGGCGCAACGACTTCGGTTCGGCCGTCGGCGTCGTCTTCCAGGACCCGGCGACCGCGCTCAACCCCCGCCTCACCGTCCGGCAGATCCTCCGCGATCCGCTGGATGTGCACCGGCGCGGTACGCGGCAGGCGCGCGAGGCACGGGTGGCGGAGCTGCTCGATCTGGTCGGGCTGCCCGGCCACACCCTGGGCGCCCTGCCCGGGCAGCTCTCCGGCGGCCAGCGTCAGCGCGTCGCCATCGCCCGCGCCCTGGCCCTCGAACCGGAGCTGATCGTGGCGGACGAGCCGACGTCCGCACTCGACGTCTCGGTACGCGCCCAGGTGCTCAACCTCCTGGTCGACCTGCGCGAACGTCTGGGCCTGGGCATGGTGTTCATCAGCCACGACATCCAGACCGTGCGCTACCTCGCCGACCGCATCGCCGTCCTCTACCTCGGCCGCATCGTCGAGGAGGGCCGGGCCGCCGACGTGGCGGGCTCCCCCGAGCACCCGTACACCGAGGCGCTGCTCTCCGCGACGCCCAGCCTGCTGGAGGAGACGGAACGCATCGTGCTCACCGGCCCGGTGCCCTCCGCCACCAACCCGCCGACCGGCTGCCCGTTCCGCACCCGCTGCTGGAAGGCCGACGACGCATGCGCGGGCGTCTTCCCCGTGGCGGCCTTCGGACCCGGCGAACACCGCTGGCACTGCGTCCACCCCCAGACCTCCGCGTCCCCCTCGGAGACCCGGAACTCCGCACCGCCCGCAAGGAGCACCGCATGACCGCCCCCTCCCCCACGTACTCCGGCGTGATCCCGCCCGTCGTGACCCCGCTCACCGCCGACGGCGAACTCGACCGCCCCTCACTGGAGCGGGTGGTCGGGCATCTCCTCGACGGTGGCGTCAACGGCCTCTTCGCGCTGGGCAGTTCGGGTGAGACGGCCTACCTGACGCCCGGCCGGCAGGACGAGGTCATCAAGGTGATCACCGCGACGGCGGCGGGCCAGGTTCCGGTCCTCGTCGGGGCCATCGAGACCACCACCGACCGGGCCGCCGAGCGAGCCCGCGCCGCGGCCGCCCTGGGCGCCGACGCCGTCGTGGCCACCGCACCCTTCTACACGCGCACCCATGTCACCGAGATCGACCGCCACTTCCGCGACCTGGCGGCCGCCGTGGACCTGCCGCTCCTGGCGTACGACGTGCCGGTCTGCGTGCACAGCAAGCTGGACCCGGAGCTCCTGCTGCCGCTCGCGGCGGACGGGGTGCTCGCCGGGGTGAAGGACTCCAGCGGGGACGACGGTTCCTTCCGCCGGCTGGTCATCGGCGCCCGTGCCCTCCCCGGCTTCTCGGTGCTCACCGGTCATGAGCTGGTGGTCGACGCGATGATGCTGAGCGGCGCCGACGGCTCCGTGCCCGGCCTGGGCAACGTGGACCCGCACGGCTACGTGCGGCTGCACGAGGCGGCCGTGCGGGGCGACTGGGCAACCGCCCGGGCCGAACAGGACCGGCTCGTCGGCCTGTTCGACATCGTCCGCGCGGCCCGCCCCGGCACGGTCTCGGCGACGGCCGCCGGCCTGGGCGCGTTCAAGACGGCCCTGATGCTGCTCGGCGTCATCGCCACCAACGTGATGAGCCCGCCGATGCGCCGCCTGGACGCGGCGGAGACGGCGGCGGTCGCGGCCTGCCTGGAGTCGGCGGGGCTTTCGCCGGCCCGGTAGCACCCGGGCGAACGGCTGCGGGCGGGCGTCGTTCCCCGGTAGCCCCGGGGAGGGAGGGCCCGCCCGCGCCGCTCCGCCGGATGTCCGGCGGAGCGGCGCCTTCCCTTTCTCCACCCGGCCGGGTGAGCGTCTCCGCCCGTCCGCGGGCCCTCCGCGGGCCCTCCGACGGCCCGCGCCGCGCCTCATCGGCCCCGGTCGCGGGGGACGACCTCGCACGCCCCGCCCTCACGAACCAATCGTCCCGATATGCCCGATCTCGTGAAACGCCTTAGCCTGCTGACACTGCTCGGATAGTCGACAGCCGGCGCCGTCGGCGGAGGGCGAGCTTCCATGGCTGAGCTACGCAAGAAGTACGGATTGATCGGCGAACTGTCCGCCGAGTTCGCGGGCACGATGATCCTCATCCTCTTCGGATGCGGTGTCGTCGCCCAGGTGGTGGCGGGCGGCGCCCTGACCGATCCGCCCGGCGGGCTCGGGGACCACGACAGCATCGCCTGGGCGTGGGGGCTGGGCGTCACGCTCGGCGTCTATGTGGCGGCGCGGCTGAGCGGGGCGCATCTCAACCCCGCGGTGACCCTCGCGCTGGCCGCGTTCAAGGGATTCCCGTGGCGCAAGGTGGCTCCTTACGCGCTGGCGCAGACGGCCGGTGCGTTCGTGGCCGCGCTCCTGGTGCGCTGGAACTACAGCGAGGCGCTGGCGAAGGCCGACCCGGGGCACACCATCAAGACGCAGGGCGTCTTCTCCACGCTGCCGGCCAACGGCAACCCGGCCCTGCCGGTCCACGAGTGGGGCGCGTTCCGCGACCAGATCATCGGCACCGCCATCCTGCTGCTGCTGATCATGGCCATCACGGACATGCTCAACACCCCGCCCGGCTCGAACCTGGGCCCGTTCATCATCGGCCTGGTCGTGGTCGCGATCGGTATGGCCTGGGGCACCAACGCGGGGTACGCGATCAACCCGGCCCGTGACTTCGGTCCCCGGCTGGCGAGCTTCCTCACCGGTTACGGCGGGGCGTGGCGGGACCAGTACGGGAATCTGTACTTCTGGGTTCCCATCATCGGACCGCTGATCGGCGGTCTGCTGGGTGCGGGCTTCTACAAGGCCTTCGTCGGACGCTTCCTGCCGTCCGCCGAGCCCGAACCGCCGGGACGCGTCCCGGCGTCCGAGGACTGACGACACCGGCCGGAGAGGCGGCACATCATGGCGGACTTCATCGGCGCGGTGGACCAGGGGACCACCAGCACCCGATTCATGATCTTCGATCACGGCGGCAACGAGGTCGCCAAGCACCAGCTGGAGCACGAGCAGATCCTGCCCCGCTCCGGCTGGGTGGAGCACGATCCCGTGGAGATCTGGGAACGCACCAACTCGGTGATGCAGAACGCCCTGCGGCACGGCGGCCTCTCGCCGTCCGACCTGGTGGCCATCGGGATCACCAACCAGCGCGAGACCACGGTGGTCTGGGACCCGCGCAACGGGCGGCCCTACTACAACGCGATCGTGTGGCAGGACACCCGTACCGACGCCATCGCGGCGAACCTGGAGCGCTCGGGACAGGGCGAGGTGATCCGCCGCAAGGCCGGGCTGCCGCCGGCGACGTACTTCTCCGGCGGCAAGATCCAGTGGATCCTGGAGAACGTCGACGGCGTACGGGAAGCGGCGGAGGCCGGTCACGCGCTCTTCGGCAACACGGACGCCTGGGTCCTGTGGAACCTGACCGGTGGCCCGAACGGCGGTATCCACGCCACCGACGTCACCAACGCGAGCCGCACCATGCTGATGAACCTGGAGACCCTCGACTGGGACGAGGAACTCCTGGGCTTCTTCGGCATCCCCCGCGCGATGCTGCCGAAGATCAACCCCTCGTCGGACGCGGAGGCCTACGGGTCCACCCGCACCTCCCGGCCGCTGAACGCCGCCATCCCGATCGGCGGCGTCCTCGGCGACCAGCAGGCGGCCACGGTCGGCCAGGTCTGCTTCGAGCCCGGCGAGGCCAAGAACACCTACGGAACCGGCAACTTCCTGGTGCTCAACACCGGTTCCGAGCTGGTCCGCTCGCAGCACGGTCTGCTCACCACGGTGGCCTACCAGTTCGGTGACAGCCCGGTGGTCTACGCGCTGGAGGGCTCCATCGCCGTCACCGGATCCGCGGTGCAGTGGCTGCGCGACCAGATGAAGATCATCAAGTCGGCGCCGGAGAGCGAGGAGCTGGCGCGGAGCGTCGAGGACAACGGCGGTATGTACTTCGTCCCCGCGTTCTCCGGCCTGTTCGCGCCGTACTGGCGGTCCGACGCCCGCGGCGCGATCGTCGGCCTGGCCCGGTACAACGACAACGCCCATCTGGCGCGGGCCACACTGGAGGCCATCTGCTACCAGAGCCGCGATGTGGTCGAGGCCATGGAGCAGGACTCCGGGGTCCATCTCGACGTGCTCAAGGTCGACGGCGGTGTCACCGCCAACGACCTCTGCATGCAGATCCAGTCCGACATCCTCGGCGTCGAGGTCAGCCGGCCCGTGGTCGCCGAGACGACCGCCCTCGGCGCCGCCTACGCGGCGGGGCTCGCCACCGGGTTCTGGCAGAACACCGATGAACTGCGCGCCCAGTGGCACGAGTCGAAGCGCTGGTCGCCCCGGTGGTCCGAGAAACAGCGCGCGGACGGCTACGCGGGCTGGAAGCGGGCGGTGGAGCGCACCCTGGACTGGGTGAAGGTCCCCTGACCCGGGTTCCCTGACCCGGGCTTCCTGACCCGGGTTCCCCGCCCCGGGTGGTGGTCGCCCGATCCGGGTGGTGCTTCGCTCCCCCGGTCCTTGCGCCCCCGCCTCCGCCCCCGTGCGGAGGCGGGGGCGTCCTCGCGTAGGTTGGCCGTTCCATCCGACGCACCGCGACGAGGACCGCCATGCCCGGCAACACCAGAATCCGCCTGATAGAGCCCGCCGACGCCGCCCCGATCGCCGAACACCGGGTACGGGACGTCGAGGCCTTCCGGCGGTGGGAACCCGCCCAGCCGGCCGACTACTTCACCCCGGAGGGCCAGGCCGAGCGGATCGAGGGCCTGTTGGCCGGTCACCGGGCGGGCACGGTCTGGCCGGGTGTGGTCCTCGCCGGCGGCCGGGTGATCGGCCAGGTGACCGTCGGCGGCATCCTGCCGCAGCCGCATCTGCGCCGCGGTTCGGTCGGCTACTGGATCGCCTCCGTCGCGCAGAACCGGGGGCACGCCGGGAACGCCGTCGGGCTGGTGCTCCGGGTGATGGCGGACGAGCTCGGCCTGCACCGCGCCGAGGCCTCCACCAACCTGGAGAACCTGCCCTCGCAACGGGTGCTGCGCCGCAACGGGTTCACCCCGTACGGCGTCGCGCACTCCGCGATCCTGCTCGACGGGGCCTGGCGGGACGGGCTGCTGTGGGAACGGATCCTCGGCGACTGAGCCCGGTCCGCCGGGTTCACGTACTCCCCCGGCTGTCTAGAACCCCCGGCGGGACTCGCGGACCAGCAGCACCAGCAGATACGCCCCGCCGACGCACACGGTGACCGCGCCGGTCGGCAGTACCACGCCCGGAATCGCGTGCTGCGCCGCGATGTCCGCGCCGAGCAGCAGGAGCGCCCCGACGAGCGCCGAACCGGCGAGGTCCACGGAGGTGCCGCGTCCGGTGAGACGGCGGGCGATCTGCGGTGCCGCCAGGGCGACGAAGACGATCGGGCCCGCGGCGGCGGTCACCGCGGCGGTCGCTGCCACCCCGAGCACGACCAGCAGCAGCTTCGTGCGCTCGACGCGTACGCCCAGCATCGCCGCCGTGTCGTCGCCCAGTTCGAGCCAGCGCATCCGGCGCTGTGCCACCGGGGCCACCAGGGCGACCACGGCGATCAGGCCGGAGGACATCAGCACGGCGGGCCAGCCGATGGCGCTCAGCGAACCGGCGCCCCACACCGCGGCCCTCAGCGCGGTGTCCACATCGGCCTTCACCGAGAACCAGGTGTTGACCGAGGACAGCAGCGCACCGACCGCGATGCCCACGATGATGAGCCGGAAGCCCTTCACCCCCCGCCGGAACGCCAGCAGATACACGGCGAAGGCGGTGACGAGCCCGCCGGTGAGCGCGCCCACCGCGAGCGCCGAGTAGCTGCTCGCGCCCGCGAGCAGGGTGAGGACGACACCGGTGTAGGAGCCGGTGGTGAAGCCGATGACGTCGGGGCTGCCGAGCGGGTTGCGGGTCAGGGACTGGAAGATCGCGCCGCCCATGGCGAGGGCGGCCCCGAACAGGACGGCGGCGACGATACGCGGCGCCCGCCACTCCAGGACGACGGTACGGACGCTGTTCCTGGCAGTACCGGACAGGACCGCGCTCAGGTCGCCGAGGCTCAGCGGGTAGCTGCCGAGCGTGAAGGCCCACACGGCCAGTGCGGCCAGCGCGACCGACAGCAGCCCGCACACCAGGACCGAGCGGCGCGTCGCCCTGAGGCTCAGGGGCCCTGCCCTGAGGACGAATGCCCCGCTCACAGCTCCCTCACCCGGCTTCCGCGTACGAGCATGATCAGTACGGGCGCGCCGATGAGCGGCATCATCACACCGACCTGGAGTTCGGAGGGGATCACGATCAGCCGGCCGAGGACGTCGGCGATCAGCACGATCACCGGGGCAAGGACGGCGGAGTGGACGAGGATCCAGCGCCAGTCGGGCCCGGTGATCCAGCGCACGGCGTGCGGCACCATGAGACCGACGAACATCAGCGGTCCCGCCGCGGCCGTGGCCGCACCGCACAGCAGGGCCACCGCGACCACCACACCGCACCGGACCGCGCCGACCCGCAGCCCAACGGCCCGCCCCGCGTCGTCGCCGAGGGCGATGGCGTTGAGCGGGCGGGCGCAGAGGGCGGCGGCCAGCAGCCCGGCCAGGACGAAGGGCAGGATGTCGCCGGCGGTGCCCGTCGGGCGGTCGGTGATGGTGCCCGCCCCCCAGAACCGCATCCGGTCGAAGGTCTCCGTGTCGATCAGGGCGAGGGTCTGGGAGATGCCGACCAGGACCGCCGTGAAGGCGACCCCGACGAGGGTGAGGCGCACCGGTGTCGGTCCGCCCCGGCCGCCGCTCGCGGCGAGGTAGACGAACGCCGCCCCGACGACGGCGCCGACGAGCGCGAAGGGCAGGTACTGCTCGATGCGGGTGACGCCGAAGACGGCGACGCCCAGGGTGACGGCGAAGCCGGCGCCCGCGTTGACGCCGAGAACTCCCGGGTCGGCGAGCGGATTGCGGGTGAGCGCCTGCATGAGCGCCCCCGCCACGCCCAGGGACATGCCGACGACGATGCCGAGCAGCGTACGGTCCACACGGGCGCCGCTGACCGTGGCGTGCGAGGCGGAGCCGTCGGGGGCGGTCAGCGCCTGCCACACCACGTCCGGCGGGAGCAGCGCCGAGCCGATCGCGACGCTGAGCAGCACCGCCACGAGGAGCGCGCCGAGGGCGACGCCCAGGCCGACGAGCCGGCGGGTGCGGCGACGCGCCGACCGCGACGGTGCGGTCGGTGGTGGCGCGGCCGTCTTCGCGAGCGCCTGTGCCATCTGTCTGTTCTCCCTGAGCAACCCGCCACCCGGACAGGCCGAAGTGCCGTGCGTGATCGACGTACATGTACTGCCGGGGCGCCGCGGCCCCGGCTCCCCCGGTTCAGTGGCCGCCGAGCGCCTCCGCCGCGTCCGTGGTGAGCGCGCTCACCGGTACCCCGGACTCACGGCTCAGCGCGCGCAGCAGCCCGGCCCGGGTGGCGTAGCCCGCCGCCCTGGCCGCCGCCGTCAGCTCGCCTCCGCCGCGCAGGTGTTCGACGGCCGCGTTCATCCTGGCCCGGTTGCGCCACCGTGTGAAGGGCAGTCCGGTCTCGTCGAGGAAGACGCGCTGGACCTGGCGGGCGCTCATCCGGTGCCGTTCGGCGAGGCTCTCCAGGGTGGCGGAGGGGGTGCGCAGGGCCTCGCGGGCGAGGGCGCGCACCGCTGGATGGACGGGGAGGACGACCGGGAAGTACTGCCGGGAGATGCCTCTCAGGACGCGCCCGAGCGCCTGCCGGAACGGTTCGACCTGCTCCGGCGTGGTCGGTGCCGCGCCGAGTGCGGTGGTCATGACCTCGGTGAGCGCGGGCACCGCCCCGAGCGGCTGGACCCGGCATCGTGGCTGGTCAGCGGGGTCGAGGAAGGGTCCGAGCGCCATGCCGCCCGGCTCGATCCGCAGGGCGTGCGGCACCCGGGGAGCGAGCCAGAGCGCCTCGTGGCGCCCGAGCCGCCACTCCTCGCCGTCGGCGGTCAGGCGGGCGTTGCCCGTCACCACGTAGACGAGATGGGGTTCGTCGTGCGCGTGGGTGTCGTGTCCCAGAAAGCGGATGGCGTTCTCGGCGACCACCGTGCCGAGGGATGTCATCGGCAAGCGTGCCTCCCGTTGTGCGATACGTCGTGTCCGTCACCGACGATGTCGTACTCGGATCGACGCAGCGGAACCAGCGAGGTTAGCCTCACCTTACCAACAGCTCGAACGTTCGAGCCTACCCAGCCACATGAGGTCCCATGTTTGCTCCTGCCCGTCTTCTCGCCGTCGCGGCCGTCGCCGCGCTGGCTCTCACCGGCTGCTCGGCCTCCGACCCGTCGGGCGACGGGGGCAAGGCGTCCGCCGCGAAGACCCGTACCGTCACGACCGACTACGGCAAGGTGAAGGTGCCGACCGAGCCCAAGCGGGTGGTCGTGCTGAACCACGCGCTGGCCGGTTATCTGTACGACCTCGATGTGCCGGTGCGGGCCACGATTCCCGAGGACGCCGACGGCAAGGGCGCGTTCTCCCCGTACTGGGAGAAGGAGGCGAAGGAGGACGGCACGACGTTCCTGCCGTGGAGCGTCGACGGCTTCGATCTGGAGGCGATCCTCGCCCTCGATCCCGACCTCATCGTCGGCGGCGGCATCGGCTTCCCGCTGTTCCAGGCGGAGAAGGTGTACGACGACCTCTCCGACATCGCTCCCACCGTGCTCGTCGGCAAGAAGCTCGGCGACTGGCGGGCCCAGTTCTCCTTCCTCGCGGACGACGTGTTCGGCAAGCCCGACGTCTACAAGGAGCACGTGGCCGCCTACGACAAGCGGATCGCCGAGGTGAAGAGCGCGATCAAGCCGCCGGCCGGGCCGGTGTCCTTCCTCACGCTCACCGGCGACGGCACCGCCTTCGGCCTGGTGGAGAGCGTGGGCCTGCCCACCGAGCTGAAGAAGGTCGGCATCGAGCCGGCGCCGATCTTCGCCGACGGCGGTTTCAAGGTGTACGGACAGGGCGGTGACATGTTCGAGCTGTCGACCGAGAAGGTGGGTCAGACCATCACCCAGCCGTCCGTGTTCGTCATGGGCTTCAACGCCGACACCACCGACGTCGCCACCCTGAAGAAGAACCCGGTCTACGGCGCGCTGCCCGCCTTCAAGGCGAACCGGGCCTACGACCTCCCGCACTGGGTGCTGCGCGGCGACTACGACGAGTCGATGGCGCTGCTCGACATCATCGAGAAGAAGTTCTCCTGATGGCGGCCCAGCGCGCCTACACGACGCACCCCCTCGTGCTGCGCCGGGTCACCGTGCGCCGCGTCGAGGAGGTGACCCCCCGGATGCGGCGGGTCGTCCTCGGCGGCGAGGACCTCGCGGCGTTCACCCGCGACGGGATCGACCACCCCGGCTTCGCCGCGCCCGGGTTCGACGACCACGTCAAGCTGATCCTGGCCGCCGACGGGAACATCCGGGCGGCGCTCCCGGCGCAGTTGCCGCACGGCATCGAGTGGACGCCGGCCGAGCACCGGGTGACCCGCGACTACACGCCCCGGCGGGTCGACCTCCGTACGGGAGAGCTCCATCTCGACTTCGTGGTGCACGGCGAAGGGCCCGCCGAGGCCTGGTCCGCCTCGGCGCGGGAGGGCGACGAGCTGTGGTTCGTCGGGCCCAAGTCGTCGCTCCGGCTGCCGGAACGGCTGGACTGGATCTTCCTCATCGGGGACGAGACGGCGCTGCCCGCGATCGGCCGCTTCCTCGACGAACGCCCGCTCGACGCCACGGCGCATGTCCTCGTGACCGTCTCGGACGACGCGGCACGCCAGGAACTGGCGCTGCGCGACGGCGACACGGTCACCTGGGTCCACGCGGAACCGGGCGACGCGGCGGCCCTGGAGGCCGCGGTCCGTGCGCTGCCGGTGCCGGCGGGCGAGGGCTATGCCTGGGCGGCGGCGGAGAGCCGGGCGCTGCTTCCGGTACGCCGGTATCTCCAGCGCGAGCGGAAGCTCGCCAAGGACCGGGTGAACATCACGGGTTACTGGCACCGCGAGGAGGCCACCGCACCGGAGGCGGAGGGCGCCGCCGAGACGGGCGCGGCCGGACAAAGCCCCGCCGGGATCCCGTCGCCGCTGCCCTGGCTGGTCGCCCGCGCCGCGTTGCAGCTGGGCGTCGTCGACGCGGTGGCCGACACGCCGGGGCTCTCCGCCGGGACGCTCGCGGCCCGTCTGGGCGTGCCCGGGCCGGGCATCGACGTCCTGCTTCCGCTGCTCGCCACCTACGGCGTGGTGACCGGCGGCGACGAGGGGCTGCGGCTCGGTCCGGCGGGCGAGGAACTCCTGGAGGACCACGAGCGCGAGGAGTACGCCGGCCACGAGGCCGAACTGCTGCTCGCCCTGGCCCGGTTCGCCCCCGCACTCCGGAGCGGCACATCGCCCTGGCGGCTCGCCTCGGGCGCCACCCTGCACGAGACGGTGACCCGCGACGCGGAGCGTTACGGCGAACTGGTCGAGGAATGCGAGCAGTTGGTCTTCCTGCTGAACGGTCTGACGGCCGACTCCCTCTGGGCGGACGTCGAAAGCTGTCTGCTGACCGGTCCCGGCAGCGCCTCGGTGGTCGCCGCCCTCGACGACGCCGGACGGCGGCCGAGGCTGCGGATCGCGGAGGAGGCCACACCGGCCGGGGTCCTGCGCGGGCACATCACGGCGCCGGACCGGGTCGACTGGACGGCCGGTCCCGCCGATGTCGCCGTCGCCGCGAAGGCGCTCGCCCACCGCACCGACGAGGAGGCCGTACAGCTCCTCACGCGGCTGGCCGGCTGGACCCGGACGGCGGTCCTCGTCGAGGCCTCCCGCCCCGACGGTCTGAGCCCGCACGCGGCCGAGGCGGGGCTGCACGCCTACACCGCGACCGGCAGCGCGCTGCGCGACTCCGCCGCCGTCGCCGCCCTCGCGAGGCGGTCGGGCTGGGACGTCGAGCGGACCGTCGGGCTCGGCTGGGGCACGGAGGCCACGGTCCTGCGCCGGAGCTGACGCCCGCCTCCACAGGGGAGGGGCGGGCGGGAGGCCGCCGGGGTCAGTCCGACCTCGGCGGCTTCCGCGCGTCGAAGGCGAAGAGGGTGTTCTCGGCGGCGGCCACGAACACCGCCCGGCCCGCGACGGTCACCCGGGGGCTCGCGTCCTGTTCGCCCGTCAGGCCGTCGGCCTGCGGATCCGTGCTCCACAGCGGGGCGCCGTCGTCCCGCGACAGCGCGACCACCCGGCCGGTGGCCGAGCTGAAGTACACCGCGTCGCCTCCCGTCGCCGGGCCCGACGCACCCTCCACACCGGTCTGCCGCGACCACTTCCGCTTCCCGGTCGCGGAGTCGAGCGCCGTCACCCGGCCGGTCTGCCCGCTCACGTAGACCGTGCCGTCCGCCATGCCGGCCGTGCCCGCGTACACCTGGCCGAACCGGGAGTACGTGACCTTCCGCGCGGCCGGGTCGACCCGCGCCACCCCGTCGTACCCGGCCCGCGACGCTCCCTCGTAGCGCTTCGAGAGGAGGACGAGCCTGCCGTCGGCGGCGCCCACCGGCACGACGGGGCCGTCGACCGCGACGGGCTCGCCGAGCGCCCCGGAGGCGAGGTCGAGCGTGGCCAGGGTGGGACGGCTCACCTGTACGGCGTCCACCTCCGCGTCCGTCGCGCACATGGCGAGCAGCCGGGGGCCCGCCGGGACCGGGGCGCACTGGGTGGAGCCGGGGAACGGCGTCGTCCAGGTGATCTCGCCGCTGTGGGCGTCCCGGGCCTCGAAGCGGGAGTTGGAGGCGTCGACCGTCACCACCGCGGAACCGGTCACGACGGCGTCCATGGAACGGCCCGTGACGGCCGTCGACTGGGCGCCGGACGGCGCGGACCACAGCTCACGGCCGCTGTCCGCGTCGAGGGCCACCACCTCGCTGCGCGGGCCCTGCGGGTCGTCCTGGGCGGCGAAGCGGTAGCCGAGGACGGTGTCGTCGGTGGCGCCCACCAGGTGCATGCCCTGGACGGGTACGCCCGGGCTCTTCGCCACCCACACCCGCGATCCGTCGCGGGCGTCGATCCGGGTCGCGACCACACCGCCGCCCCCGCAGAACAGCGCGTCGTCCCGCGCGACGCACCGCAGTTCGTCGGGGATGTCCTCGCGGCCGCCCGGCACGGTCCCGCGCCATGGCGCGAAGCCCTTCGGAAGCGCGCCGGCGGGCGAGGCCGCGGTGCTGCGGCCCGTGTCCCCGCCGCCCGGGTCCGCCCCGCCGCCGGACGCTCCGAAGCCGCCCGTCGTCAGCGCGGCCACTCCCCCGCCGATCGCGGCCACCGCGACGGCCGCCGCGAGCGCCGGCCGCCAACGGCGGCGCAGCCGGCCGCCGATCGCGGTGCCGGTGCTTCCCGTGCCGGAACCGGCCGGGGCGGGCGGCGCCGGGTCGGCCCCGGTCGCGAGGTGGTGCTGCGTGACCATGTCGCGGGTGCGCCCGGCGACCGGCCCGCCCGGGCCGGCCCCGCCGAGGTCGGTCGGCAGGTCCCGCAGCAGCACGAGGAGTTCGTCCACCGAGGGGCGGTGCTCGGGCTCCTTGTCCAGGCAGGGCTCGACGACCGCGCGCAGGGCCGTCGGCACGGCGCCCAGCGACGGTTCCTCGTGCACCACCTGGTAGGCCGTTATGTAGGGGCTGTCGGCGTCGAAGGGCCCGTGGCCGGTCGCCGCGTACACCAGGAGCGTCCCGAGCGAGAAGACATCGGACCGCGGGCCCACGCCGCGCGGGGCCTGCAGCTGTTCGGGCGACATGAAGGGCGGTGTGCCGATGACCCGCCCGGTCATCGTGAGCGTCTGCTGGTCCACGGCGCGCGAGATGCCGAAGTCGATGACGCGGGGGCCTTCGGCCGAGAGCACGACGTTCGAGGGCTTCAGGTCGCGGTGGACGACGCCCACCCGGTGGATGTCGCGCAGCGCCTCCGCGAGACCGATGGCGAGGCTCCGCAGCTCCGGCCCGTTCAGCGGGCCCTGTTCGGTGATGCGCTGGGCGAGCGTGGGCCCCTCGATGTAGGTCGTCGCCATCCACGGCTGATCGGCCTCGGGAGCGGCGTCGACCACGGCGGCGGTGAACGCTCCGCTCACCCGCCGCGCGGCCGCCACCTCCTGCCGGAAGCGGATGCGGAACTCGTCGTCCCCGGCGAACTGCTGGTGGATCAGCTTGATCGCGACGGGTCGCCCCGAACTCGTCCGGGCCAGGAAGACCGTGCCCATGCCACCCGAACCGAGCCGGTCCTCCAGCGGATAACCGCCGATCTCGGCTGGATCGCCTCCGCGCAGCGACACTCTTCCCGACCTCCGTCCCCCGTGCGTCCCCACCACGGGCCTGCTCATCCGTCCTGCACACAAACTAGCCGCAGGGCGGTACCGGCGGACGCGGCGGGTACCCGCGCCCGGTGCCGTCGGGCCGAGCATCCGCGTCGGACGCGTGCTCCCGTATGTCACTCCGGATCGTCCCGGGTGCCGGGCCCGGCGCCTCCCCCTCTACCGTGTCGACGGCGCCCGCCAGACCGACCCGTCCGGAGCCCGGGGAGCAGCGATGCCGACGACCGTCACCAGCGACGACCGCCCCACCGCCACGGCGTTGCGGCAGCAGGAGCGCGAGGTGCTGTCCGCGGTCGGCTGCGGGCTCGGGGACGAGGAGATCGCCGCCGCGCTCGCCGTTCCCGAGGACACGGTGGCCGAGCATCTCGCGCGGATCCTGGCGAAGCTGGGGCTGCGCGACCGGGCCGCCGCCATCGTCCACGCCTTCGACTGCGGTCTGGTCGCCCCCGGGCAGGGCCCCCGTCCGGCGCGACCGGCCTCCCGGACCGTGGCCGTGCCGGTGGCGGGAGCGACACCGGCGTTACGGGTCTCCCTGCTGGGGCCGTTGCGGGCCTGGCGGGACGGGCGCGTCCTGGACCTGGGGCATCAGCGCCAGCAGACCGTTCTGGCCGTTCTGGCGCTGGGCCTGGGGCGGCCCCTTACCCGGCGGGAACTCCTCGACGATGTGTGGGGGTTGGAGCAGCCGGCCGCGAACGTGGTGCCCGTGTACGTCTACCGGCTGCGGAAGGCTCTGGGCGACGGGGGCGGTCCTGCCCCGGTCATCGAGCACGGCCCCCGGGGCTACCGGCTGGCCCCCGGCGCCGTCGATGTGGACGTGGCACGGGTGGAGGAGCTGGTCGCCGGCATCGGGGAGGCCGAGCGGGCGGACGATCCGGCGGAGGCGGTCCGGCTCTGCTCCCGGGTGCTGGAGTTGTTCCGCGGCGAGCCCCTGGCGGGGCTGCCGGGGCCGGTCGCCGAGCTGGAGCGGCTGCGGCTCACCGAGCGCAGGATCGCCGTGGTGCGGCGGAAGGCCCGGTGGCAGCTGCGGCTGGGCCGGGACGCCGAGGCGATCGCCGAGTTGTTCGCGCTGTCGGCGGAGCACCCGCTGAACGAGCCGTCGGCCGCGATGCTGATGCGGGCGCTGCAGCGGGACGGGCGCCAGGCGGAGGCCCTGGCGGTGTTCGAGCGCGCCCGCCGCAGCCTCTCCGACGACCTCGGGGTCGCCCCGAGCGGGGTGCTGCGACGGGCGCATCAGATGATTCTGCGCGGTGACGAGGCCGGACCGGAGCTCGGCCCGGCCTGATCCACGCCCGATCTACGCCGCGGCGAACTCGCTTTCCAGCCGGGGGATCAGGTCTTGGAGGTCCTGCTCCCAGCAGTAGCCGTTGTGGCCGCCGTTGCACTGGCCGCCCCACCCGGCCCCGTCGCCGTAGTTGACGTAGTAGTAGGACATGCCCAGGGCGTCCATGGCGGCCTTGACGTTCTTGGCCGCGCCCGCCACCCAGAACTCGGGATCGGTGACCTCGCCTCTCCCGTCGCCGGTGTAGATGGAGACCCGCACTCCGGCGTCGGCCAGCCGGTCCATGTGCTGCGAGGGGTCGACCTCGTTGAACCGCCAGTCGGCGTTGAACACCGGGTAGGGCGAGCCGAAGGCGGCGTCGCTGTCCACGGCGGGTCGGTACGGGGAGTCGTTCGGGTCGCAACTCCCGGACGCCAGGGCGCAGATCACGCCCTGCCCGTCGATGAGGGAGGCGACGACGGCCAGCCGCAGGCCCATGGACCTGACCGAGAAGTCGATGTCGCCGGAGAGGGAGGCGGTATGGCTGAACAGGTCGGGGCGGACCTGGGCGTAGTGGAAGGCGCCGAAGCCGCCCATGGAGACGCCGGCGACGGCCCTGGCCTTCTTGGTGGCGATGGTCCGCAGGTTCGCGTCGATGAACGGGATGACCTGGTCCAGGTGGAAGTTCTGCCAGTTCTGCGCTCCCGCCGCGGTCTTCTGGTTGAGCCAGTTGGTGTACCAGCCCCGGGCGCCGCCGTCCGGGATGACGGTGATCATCTCGTCCGACCGGTGGAGCGCCGGGTAGTTCTGCTGGACCGGGTCGTCGGGCGAGCCGTGCAGGAAGTAGAGGACCGGGTAGCGGCGGTCCGGGGCGTCGTGGTAGCCGCCGGGCAGAATGATCTTGATGTGCTGCTCGCCCGCGACCTCGGGCGTGGTCACGGTGAGGTAGAAGTCGGTGGCGCTTCCGACCGGTGCGCCGACCTGGGTCAGGCCGAAGCCGTCGGGCAGCGACGGCGGCGTGCCGGGGTCGGCGGCGCGTACCGCCCCCGCGGGTGCGACCACGGCCACCGCCGCGACGGCCCAGGCCACCGCGAGCCGCCACCAGAGTGCTGTTCTTCGTACGGTACTCGTCACTGCGTTCCCCTCGTGAGGCTGCCGGAAGGCTCAGTTCAGAACGGTGGTGCGCAACTGCGGTGAGGCAGCGATCTGTTCCTCGGTGAACCGCTCGGTCACCCACCCCCCGGCCGAGAACAGCTTGGTCTGGTCGGCGTGGTGCGGCGAGTTCGGGTCGGCCGACTGGGAGTAGGCCATGACGGAGAGCGCCTGGGGCGGGCCGGTGGCGGTGAAACGCACCTGCTGGATGAAGCTGGAGCCGAAGACGATGTCCGGTGCGCCGTCGACCTGGCCGGGGGTGATCACGTTCAGCACGCCGAGCTGGCCGAGCGAGCCGTGGATCGGGATCTGCTCGCCGCCCCGGGTGACCTTCTGGATGTCCGACAGCGGGGCGTTCAGCGGGATGTTCGCCTTGCGCAGCGCGAGGACGGCCCGGCCGAAGGCGTCACGTACGGCGGAGCTTCCGGAGTCCAGCGAATTGGGGGTGTGCACCGGGTCCTTGGGGTCGAAGGGGACCCGCCACGGCAGCTTCTCCACCCCCTGTCCGTTCAGCAGGAAGGCCCAGTAGTTGGCGAAGAGCCAGGAACCCCGGCTGTCCGTCGTGTAGTCATGGCTCTTCCAGGCGGCCAGGACCGGGCAGGCTTCTCTCACGTCGACCAGGTTGCCGTCGACCAGGATGTGCCCGAAGGGCACGTTCTGACACATCGTCACCGTGGCGTCGAGGGCCAGGTCGGCGGCTCTGCTGTTGTCGGCGAACAGCAACTGCCCCATGGTTTCGGGGGTGAAGCCCTTGCCGGGCAGGCCGTCGGTGCCGGCGATCCGCTTCTGCGCGGTCAGGATGAGTTCCTGGGTGCGCAGCGACCGGGGCGCGGCGGTGTCGCCCATCACCCGGGGGAAGGACAGCGGTTGCGCGGGATTGGCCAGCCAGGGGCTGTCGTTGGCGTTGCCCACGAAGTCGCTGCGGATCAGGCGCGGTTGCTGGTGCGGGTCCAGCAGTCCCGGCGCGGCCGCGTTCGGGTCGTCGGGCCAGTCGCAGGCACTGCGCTTGCCGTCGAGGATGGAGATCGGCGGCACGTTCGGCAGCCGGAGCGACTGGTCGAACAGCAGTCGGCCGGTGGCGGTGAGGCAGGATTCCGCGTGCTGGTCGGTGATGTTCGGGGTGGCCTGGATGTCCGCGTACAGCGCGTTGCCCGTGCGGTCGGCGGCGACGGTGTTGAAGAAGGGAACGCCCTGGGTGGTCTCCAGGATGTTCACGACGTCGTGGACGTCCTCGGCCTGGTCGAGGCGGAACCAGCTGTTCAGCGCCCGGAGGTTGTGCAGGTTCACATCGCGTACGGCGTGCGCGCTGACCACCCAGGGCAGCGGGATGCCCTGCATCGAGGTGGTGACGGGGCCGTAGCGGGTGGACCACAGCGTCCGGCCGGCCTTGGCGAGGGAGCCGTCCGGCTTCAGCACGTCGACCTCGACCCGCTGCGAGGTCATCCGCTCCCAGGCCCCGTCCACCAGGTATGTGGTGGGGTTGAGCGGATCCACCTGTACGTCGAACAGTCCGAACGGGGCCACCGTGGCGACCGTATGGCTCCAGGCCACGTTCTCGTTGTGGCCGATGTTCACCGCGGGGAAGCCCAGCAGGCTGGCCCCGGAGACATTGACCTTGCCCGGGATCGTCAGCTGGCTCTGCCACATCCGGTTCTTGCCCTGCCACGGGAAGTGCGGGTTGGCCAGCAGCATGGCGGTGCCGCCGGACACGCCCTGCGAGCCGACCGCCAGGGCGTTGCTGCCCATGCCCTGTTCGCGGCTCGCCGCCATCGCGTCGCGGATCTTCGCGGCGGTCTCCTCGGGCGAGGAGGCCCGTGGCGCGGGTTCGCCGGAGGCGGCCTTCGGCTGTGCGGCGGCCGAGGCTCCCGGGGGCGCCGCGTTCACCTGGCCGTCCAGGAGCGCGTCGGCGCTGCCCATGATGATCTCGGCGTGCGCGTGCCGGTAGACGTCCATCTCCGTGATCGGGCGGACCCAGTCCGCGCCGCGGCAGGCCGGGTCGGAGATGCCGTCCACGCCGGTCTCGGCCAGGTATCTGTTGTACCCCTGGACATAGCCGCGGATGGCTTCCCGGACCTCGGGTTCGGGCCCGTCGGGGGCGGGCTGGTCGAGGAGCCGCTCCACCACCCGGTCGTCCTTGAGCCGCTGGAAGTACAGATCGCTGTTGAGGTTGCTGGTGGTGTTCTGGTTCTGTCCGGGGCTCGCCCTGCCGTCGGGGCCCAGATACCGGGACCGCCGGGCGTCGACCATCAGATAGGTGTCGGCCAGGGTGCAGATGTTGTCCTCGGCCGCCGCGTATCCGTAACCCGTTCCCAGCCCTTCCCAGTCCGAGGCGATGATGTGCGGAATGCCGTATTCGGTGTAGCGGATCGTCGGCCTGTCCGGCCCGGCTTCGGCGGCCGCCGCCCCCGTGGCCGTCGAACCGGTGGCCGCCAGTGTGCTCATCACCGCCACCGCGGCGACGACCGCCACCGGCAGCCTCGTTCGGTGTCTCCTCCGTGCCATCGCTGTCCCTCCCCTGTCGTACGGGCCGTCGCCCGAACGCGGTCAAGTTAAGGAGCGGCGATGAAATCCCGCTGAAATCCGCACGGTGACGTGGCCCACCGAACCCCGTCCAGAACGGGGCATCCATGGCGTCGGGCAACGAGTTTTGGCTATGTGGCCGAAGAGCACCGATGAACTCCCCCGCCGGATGAGTATCGTTCCGCTCGTCCGACAAGCGACAAACAGGACGGGGGGCGCAGTGAGCGGTGTAGTCGTTCATCTGCCGCAGGGAAGCGGTGGCGCCGTCGGCGGCGGACCGCACGGGGACACGATGACCTTACGGCTGGGCCCCGGCGAGGCGGCCCGCTTCGGGCGGGGCTCCACGGCCCTGCCCGTGGAGCTGCGTCTCGACGATCCGGCGATCTCCCGGCTCGCCGGGGAGATCCGGGTCACCGACGACCACTGGCAGTTGACGAACCACAGCACGACCCACAGCTATCTCGTGGAGAACCCGGAGGGCGCGGGGGAATACCTGCGGGTGCCGCCGCGACGGGTGGGGGCGCCGATCCCGTTCGAGTTCGCGCGCGTCGTGCTGCCGACGCGCGGTGACGTCACGACCTCCTTCCAGGTGTTCGCGCCCGACCATCTCTATCTGGACCCGGACGCGATGGGCGGCCCCTGGGGGAACAGCACGGTCACGGCGTACTCCCTGAACGAGACGGCCACCTACTTCCTCGTGCTGGTCGCGCTCTGCGAACCGCGGCTGCGCGATCAGTCGCGGGTGGCGGTCCCCACCACGCCGCACATCGTCGAGCGGCTCGGTGGGCATCTCCCCGGGGGCGAGCTGACCGCACGGGCGGTCAGCTCGCACATCGACTACCTCGCCGAGCAGAAGCTGCGCATCGGCGGGCCGGACGCCTCCGAGCCGGGCAAGGGCGACCGCCGCAACGGCAAGCGGGAGGAGATCGTGGCCCTGGCGCTGCGGTTCGGGCTCGTACGGGAGGAGCATCTCGCGCTGTTGCCGCCCCTGGCCGGGGCCGGCGGGCGGGAGCGGCAGGCCGTACGGTGAGCGCGCCGCAGGGTCTGCGGGACCTCGCGGACGGCGACGGCGCGGAGTTGCTTCCGCCCGGCTACCGGGTCGGGGACTGGGTGGTCACCCGGCCGATCGGGTCCGGGGGCTGGTCCACGGTGTACGCGGCCCGGCCGGCCGAGGGGCGGACCGGCGGGGCCGCCGTGCCCCGGGGGCACACCGACGTGGCGCTCAAGATCATGCCGACCGCCGGGCTCGCGCCGCGCCAGGCGCGGCGGATCGTGGAGTCCGCCCGCCGCGAGGTCGAACTCGGGCGCGGGGCCGGGCATCCCCGGCTGATCGGCGTCCTGGAGTCGTTCGTTCTCGCCGCACCCGACCACCCCGCGCTGGAGGGCGCGATCGTGCTGGTCATGGAGCGGGCCGTCGGCAGTCTGCGGGAACTGATCGACGCGGGGGTGCCGGAGGCCGATCGCGGCCGGCTGATCGCGGGCATCTGCGAGGGGCTCGCCCACCTCCACCGGTCGGGCTGGGTCCACGCGGATCTCAAGCCGGAGAACGTCCTGCTCGGCCGGGACCGGTCGGTGAGGCTCTCGGACTTCGGCCTGGCCACCGAGCTGACCGGCACCCACGGCCATGTGCCTCCGCTGGGCACCCTGGACTACTTCCCGCCCGAGCGCTGGCGGGCGCCGCTGGGCGAACTCGGCGTACGGGTCCGGCCGTCGGCGGACGTCTGGGCGCTGGGCATCGTCATCCACGAGGTGTTCGCGTCCGGTGCGTCGCCGTTCCCCGGGGCCACACCCATGGCACGGGGCGCCGCGGTCCAGGAGTACGGCCAGGGGCGGGCGCCGCTGCGCATGGACCAGGCCGTGCCGCCGTTCTGGCGGGAGCTGGCGGCCGACTGTCTCGCCCCGACCCACGAGGCCCGCGCGCCGCACAGCGCGGAGCGTCTGCTCGCCCGGATCGCCGCCCACCGGGCGGGAGCCGGGGCGGGGGCGGGGCGGCGGGGCTCCCGGGCCCGCGCGGCGGTCCTGGCGACCGCGCTGTGCGGGATCGCCGGCGCGACCCTGTGCGCGGACGCGGTACGGGCGGCCTCGTCCGCGTCGTCCGGCCGCGCGGGCACCACGCCGCCCGGCACGATCCAGGTGTACAACGCGGAGCGGGACTGCCGGGCCCGGGCCGACCGGGACCCGCGGTGCAGCCTGGGTCTGGCGATCGACCCCGTACGGCCGTACACCGCGGAGAACGTCGTGCCGACCAGGGTGTGGCACGGGGACGTGCTCGTCGCCGACTGCCGGGTGCTCGACGGGGAGACCATCATCGACGAGGAGGACCGCCGCTCCACCCACTGGTTCCGCGTCCGCCTGCCGCCGGGCTCCGAGCCCCCGACCGGCTGGCTCCCCGCCGTACGCGCGAAGCAACGCCCGGCGCTGCCGGAGTGCTTCTCCGACAGGTCCTAGGAGCTGCCGGGCAGGTCCGGTTCGCCCGGGCGGTCGGTCTTCGGTGCGTAGTGCTGGGGCAGCCCGCGCCGCTCCACGGGCGGGAGGTTCCGGGCCGGTGTCTCCACCGGGCCCGGCACCGCCCGGCCCCGCTCGCGGTCCCAGCCCGCGCGGGCGCGCGGGTGGTAGCGGTGCCGTTCGGGGACGTGTTGCCAGGTGTGGTGCACCACCAGGCCCAGTGCGCGCAGCAGTCGTTCGTCGTGGGGCGTCCAGCGGAGGCCGAGGCGTTCCCGGACGGCCGGCGGATACAGGCCGACCGTGATCCACAGCGTCAGCCGGACGAGCGGGATGCGGGCGAGGGCCCACAGCGGCGACGGCAGCAGCCGCAGGAGGGGCGGTTTGGCGATCCGGCGCATGTTGAGGACGTCCCGGGTCGGCCGGTTGTCCTCCAGGACGTCGGCGCACATGTGGTCCCAGTACCGCTGGAAATCCTCCCAGGTGCGGGGCACGGGTTTCATCGAGAGGCCGTACAGCGCGTACCAGCGGACGTGTTCGTCGAAGAGCGTGTGCCGCTGCGCGTCGGTGAGGCCGCCGCCGAAACGCTCGGCCACCTGGACGGTCAGCATGAAGAACGTGGCGTGCGCCCAGTAGAACGTGCCCGGGTTGAGCGCGTGGTACGGGCGGCCGTGCTCGTCGACCCCGCTGACCGAGGCGTGGTAGCCGCGCACCTCTCGGGCGGTCCGGGCGGCGAGCGGGCCGTCGTAGACGACTCCGCCGATCGGGTACAGCGAGCGGAAGAGGCGCTCCCAGCGCTCCTCGAAGAAGCGCGAGTGCTCGGCGACGCCCGCGCCCAGCTCGGGGTGCATGTTCTGCATCGATCCGGCCCAGGGCGCGAGGAGGAGGCCTCGCCAGTCGCCGAACCACCGCCAGGTGAGGGAGTCGGGGCCGAGGGGTTCGGGGGTCGCCGGGCCGGGCGGGCGCGGTCGTTGGTCTGACGCTGTCACGTTTACCTCCGCTGGGGTTTTCCGTTGCGAGGCCGTCGAGAGCTATCTGATGACACCTGTCCTCAGGTTAAAATGTGCGGACAGGTGTCGTCAATTGCTTGAACAGAACACGGGGGAACCGGAGTTGACGGAACGGAGCTGGGGCGGGACCAAGCTCGCCGATCGTCGCGCCGCCCGTCGACAGACCCTCCTGGACGTCGCCGAGCGGCTGGCCGGCGAGGAGGGGTGCGCGGCCGTCACGGTCCGGTCCGTGTGCCGGGAGGCCCGCCTGACGGACCGTTACTTCTACGAGAGCTTCACCGGCCGCGACGATCTGCTCCTCACCGCCTTCGAGCGGGTCGCCGACGAGGCCAGGAGCGCGCTGGAGGAGGCCGCGGCACTCAGCGATCCACAGGTCGAGGTCCGGGCCCGGGCCGCCGTCGCCGCCTTCGTCGCCCTGGTCCTGGACGCGCCGCACAAGGGCCGCCTGCTGCTCCTGGAGCCCTTCGCCGACCCGGCCCTCGGGGCCCACAGCCACCGGCTCATGCCGGTGTTCACCGACCTCGTCGGCGGCCAGCTCGCCGGTACGGGCGACGACATCGACCGCCGCATGGCCGCGCACGCCCTGGTCGGCGGCCTGGCGAACCTCTTCGCCGGATGGCTGCACGGCACGCTCGACGTACCGCGCGAGCGGCTGGAGTCGCACTGCGTGGCCCTGGTGCTCGCGGCGACCGCCTCCGGGGAGCTGCCCGGCGGCGGGTGAGGGCGTCACGTCACCCGACGCGTCACCATCACGCGAGTCGAACAAGGTGAAAGTTTAACCAACAGTCTTCTCAACCGGATTCCCCCTCACTACGGTGAGGGACCCATGAGTCCCCCCATCGCCCCCGTGGGCTGGAGTCGCTGGCTGGTCCCGCCCGCCGCCCTCTCGATCCACCTCTCCATCGGCCAGGCCTACGCCTGGTCCGTGTTCAAACCACCGCTGGAGGAAGCGCTCGGCCTCAGCGGCACACAGAGCGCCCTGCCCTTCCAGCTCGGCATCGTCATGCTCGGCCTCTCCGCGGCCTTCGGCGGCACGCTCGTGGAGCGCCGGGGACCGCGCTGGGCGATGACGGTCGCCCTGGTCTGCTTCTCGTCCGGCTTCCTGATCTCCGCGCTCGGCGCCGCGACCGGGCAGTTCTGGCTGATCGTCCTCGGATACGGCTTCGTCGGAGGCATCGGTCTCGGCATCGGCTACATCTCGCCCGTGTCGACGCTCATCAAGTGGTTCCCCGACCGCCCCGGCATGGCCACCGGCATCGCCATCATGGGCTTCGGCGGCGGCGCACTGATCGCCTCGCCCTGGTCGGCGCAGATGCTGGAGTCCTTCGGCAGCGACACCTCGGGCATCGCGCTGGCGTTCCTCGTCCACGGACTGTCCTACGCGGTCTTCATGCTGCTGGGCGTCCTGCTGGTACGGGTACCGCGCCCGCGGGCCGAGCAACAGGAAGCCGGGGGCACCGCCACGGCGACCGACGGGCCCCGGGTGTCGGCGCGGCAGGCGCTGCGCACCCCGCAGTTCTGGCTGTTGTGGGTCGTGCTCTGCATGAACGTCACCGCGGGCATCGGCATCCTGGAGAAGGCCGCGCCGATGATCACGGACTTCTTCTCGGACACCTCCACACCGGTGTCGGCTGCGGCCGCCGCCGGGTTCGTCGCCCTGCTGTCCGCGGCCAACATGGCGGGCCGGATCGGCTGGTCCTCCACCTCCGACCTGATCGGCCGCAAGAACATCTACCGTCTCTACCTCGGCGCGGGCACACTCATGTACGCGCTCATCGCCCTGGTGGGCAGCTCCTCCAAGCCGCTGTTCGTGCTGTGCGCGCTGGTGATCCTCTCCTTCTACGGCGGCGGCTTCGCGACGATTCCCGCCTATCTCAAGGATCTCTTCGGCACCTATCAGGTCGGCGCGATCCACGGCCGTCTGCTCACCGCCTGGTCCACCGCCGGTGTGCTGGGGCCGCTGATCGTGAACTGGATCGCCGACCGGCAGGAGGAGGCCGGGAAGGACGGCGCGGAGCTGTACGGGACCTCGCTCTTCATCATGATGGGCCTGCTCGTCGTCGGCTTCGTGGCCAATGAGCTGGTCCGCCCTGTTCACCCGTCCCACCACCTCGACGCCGTGACGGCGCGGAAGGGAGCGCCCGATGTCCGACGACAGCAGTCAGAGCCCGCCTGACGCCGCCGCGGTGAAGGACCGGCGGCCGCTGATCGCCTTCACCTGGCTGTGGGTGGGCGTGCCGCTCGCCTACGGGCTGTACGAGCTGATCCGCAAGGCCACCCAGCTCTTCACCGGCTGACCCGACGCGGGTTCCGGGCCCGGTCCGCCGGGCCCGGAGCCCGACGCCCGGGACGGATACCGCCGGGCTCAGCCCACCAGGTCCGGGGCACGCAGCAGTTCGGACGGGATGCCCCAGGCGTCGACGAGACCGCCCGCGAGGGGCCGGACCTTGCGGCAGAGGTCGTTCACCTCGCGGGTGATCGCCTTGGAACGCTGGACGGTCAGCCGGCCGTGCTCCATGAACCACGCCCGGTCCGCCTCGATCGTCGACAGCGCGAACAGGTCGCACAGCAGGCCCAGCGCGACCTTGTTGCCGCCCTCGGGCAGCGTCCGCACCTTCTCGACGAAGGCCTCCAGCACCAGCCGCTCCCCATGGGCGCGGGCCACCGCGATGACATGGTCCTGCACCTGGGAGAAGACGACGCCGGGATCGCGCTTCTGGTCGATCCCGCGCTTGAGCCTGCGGGCCACCCCGGCGAGCAGATGCTCCTCGCGGTAGCGGACCATGGCGAGCTGGTACTCCGAGTCGAGCAGACCGGCCTCCTGGTCCCACTCGTCGCCGCCGGGCAGCAGATCGCGTACCCGCTCCAGCAGTTTGTGGGCCGACGTCTTCTCGATGACCGTCTCGACGGCGAGGTTGGTGACGTAGCGGACCATGCCGAGCTGGTCCAGGTCCTCGAACTCACTGGCGTAGTCGGTGAGCAGGCCCTTGGCGACGAGCTGGAGCAGGACGTGGTTGTCGCCCTCGAAGGTGGTGAAGATGTCGCTGTCGGCCTTGAGGGCGGCGAACCGGTTGACGGCGAGATAGCCGGCGCCGCCGCAGGCCTCCCGGCACTCCTGGATCACCCGGGTGGCGTGCCAGGTGCCGAGCGCCTTGGTTCCGGCGGCCCGTGACTCCAGCCGGCGCCGTTCCTGCGGGTCGTCCTCGATGCCGGAGAAGACGTCGTGCAGCTGGGTGCGTACGACGTCCTGGGCGAAGTGCAGCGCGTAGGTGCGGGCGATGAGCGGCAGCAGCCGGCGCTGGTGCAGGCCGTAGTCGAGGAGGAGCTGCTCCTCGTCCCGGGAGCCCGCCGCGAACTGCCGGCGCCTCAGGGCGTATTTCGTGGCGATCGCGAGGGCGACCTTGGCGGCGTTGACACCGGCGCCGCCGACGCTGACCCGGCCCTGCACCAGGGTGCCGAGCATGGTGAAGAAGCGGCGGTCGGGGTTGTCGATCGGGCTCGTGTAGACACCTTCCGGGGTGACGTCGGCGAACCGGTTGAGCAGCGCCTCGCGGGGCACCCGGACGCCGTCGAACCGGATGCGCCCGTTGTCCACGCCGTTGAGGCCCATCTTGCGGCCGTCGTCCTCGATGTCGACGCCGGGCGCCACCTGGCCGTCGACCCGGATCGGCACGACGAACGCGTGCACGCCCTCGGAGGTGCCTCCCACCTCCAACTGGGCGAAGACAACGGCCAGTTCGCCGTGGCGGGCGGCGTTGCCGATGTAGTCCTTGCGCGCCTGGTCGCCCTCGGTGGTGATGACGAACTCCCGCGTGGCGGCGTCGTACCGGGCGACCGTGCCGAGCGCCTGCACATTCGAGCCGTGTCCGGTCTCGGTCATCGCGAAGCAGCCCATCAGCTTTCCGGTGACCAGGTCCGGCAGATGGGCGTCGTGGTGGCGTTCGGTGCCCAGGTGCAGGATCGCGCCGCCGAAGAGCCCGAACTGCACGCCGACCTTCACCAGCACCGACAGATCGCCGAAGGCGAGCGTCTCGAACGCGGCGATCGAGGCCCCGACGTCGCCGCCCCCGCCGTACCGCTTCGGGAAGCCCATGCCGGTCTGGCCCGTCGCCGCCATCGCGACCACGAGCTCGCGCACCCGTTCGCGGAAGGCGTCGACGCCGAGCTCGTCGGCCTCGTCGAGCACCGAGGCATGCGTCACCAGGTTGGCCCGGACCAGGTCGCGCACCTCGGCGTACTCGCCGTCGAGCACCTCGGTCAGCGCCCGGACGTCGAGCTCCGGCTGTACGTATCCGCCGGAAGCGGTAGCTGTTTTGTCAGTGGTCATACCACTTCGCTACCCCGTCCGGCGACGATCACCTCGCACCTCCGCACGGATTTCGCCGGACCGGGGAACGTACCGGCGCAGAAGGCCCCGGTCCCCCGGCCGGCCGGGGGACATCGAGCCTCAGGAACCGGCCCGGCGTTTGTTCCAGACGTCGAATCCGACCGCGGCCAGGAGCGCCAGGCCCTTGATCACCTGCTGCCAGTCGGTACCTATGCCGACCAGGTTCATCCCGTTGTTGAGGACCCCGAGGACCAGGCCGCCGATGACGGCGCCCAGCACCGTCCCGACACCGCCGCTCATCGACGCCCCGCCGATGAAGGCGGCGGCGATGGCCTCCAGCTCGAAGTTGATGCCCGCCTTGGGCGAGGCCGCGTTGAACCGCGCCGCGAACACCAGTCCCGCCAGGGCCGCCAGCATGCCCATGTTCAGGAAGACCGCGAAGGTCACCTTGCGGTCCTTGACGCCCGACAGCTTGGCCGCGGGCAGGTTGCCGCCGATGGCGTAGACGTGCCGTCCCACCACGACGTTGCGCATCACGTAGCCGAAGCAGACCAGCAGCACGGCGAGGACGATCAGGACGACGGGCGCGCCCTTGTAGCTGGCGAGCAGGAGGGTGGCGACCGTGATGGCGGCGATCAGGGCGACGAGCTTCAGCACGAACAGGTTCTTCGGCAGGGGCGCCAGGTCGAACTCCCGCTGCCGGGCGCGGTTGCGGATCTCCTGGTTGACCACCAGGGCGATCACTCCGAGCCCGAGCAGCAGGGTCAGGTTGTGGTAGTTGGTGACGGGCCCGACCTCGGGCAGGAAGCCGTTCGCCACCTTCTGCAGGCCTTCGGGGAAGGGACCGAGGGTCTGCCCCGCCAGGAAGATCTCGGTCAGGCCCCGGAAGAGCAGCATGCCGGCCAGGGTGACGATGAACGACGGTATGCCGACGTACGCGATGAAGAAGCCCTGGACCGCCCCCGCGGCGGCGCCGATGAGGAGGGTCACCACCACGGCGAGGGGCCAGGAGAGATGGTGCTCCACCATCAGCACCGCCGCGACCGCGCCGACCAGCGCCGTCAGCGATCCCACGGAGAGGTCGATGTGACCGGAGATGATGACGATCATCATGCCGATGGCGAGGATGAGGATGTAGCTGTTCTGCAGGACGAGATTGGAGACGTTGCGCGGCAGGAGCAGGTCGCCGCCCGTCCAGATCTGGAAGAGCAGCACGATGAGTCCCAGCGCGAACAGCATCCCGTACTGCCGGCTGTTGCGCCGGACGCTGTCCACCAGCAGACGCGCCACCGCCGGGGCGGCCCCGCGTGGCCCGGGGTCCGCGGCGGCCGGAGGGGTGGGGCTGAGGTCAGTGCTCATCGGTGAGTCCTTCGTGGGGTGCGGGGTGCCGGGGCGCGGGGACGGCGGGGTCGTGCGTCATGTACCGCATCAGCAGTTCCTGGTCGGCTTCGGACCGGGAGCTCTCACCGGTGATCCGGCCGGCCGCCATCGTGTAGACCCGGTCGCACATGCCCAGCAGTTCGGGCAGTTCGGACGAGATCAGCAGGACCGCCTTGCCTTCGGCGGCGAGCCGGTCGATCACCGTGTAGATCTCGTACTTGGCGCCGACGTCGACGCCTCTGGTGGGTTCGTCCAGGATGAGGACCTCGGGCCCGGCGAGGATCCACTTGCTCAGGACGACCTTCTGCTGGTTCCCGCCGGACAGCCGGCCCACCTGCTCGAAGACGTTGCGGGCCCGGATGCTCATGGTGCGGCGGAAGCCCTCGGCGACGACGCGTTCCTGGTGACTGTCGACCACCCCGCGCCGGGCCAGCCGGGGAAGCGAGGCGAGGGAGATGTTCCTGCTGACGGTGTCCTGGAGGTTCAAGCCGTAGTGCTTGCGGTCCTCCGTCACATAGGCGATGCCCGCGTCGATGGCCTCCGGCACGGTACGGGTCCGCGCCTCGGTCCCGTCACGGAGCACCGTTCCGCCGAGGTGTCTGCCGTAGGAACGGCCGAAGACGCTCATGGCGAGTTCGGTGCGGCCCGCGCCCATCAGCCCGGCGATGCCGACGATCTCGCCGCGCTCCACCCGCAGCGACACTCCGTCGACCACGGTTCGCTGGTGGTCGACGGGGTGGCCCACGGTCCAGTCGCGGATCTCCAGGGCCGGCGCGGGAGCGGGCGGGGCCGCGCACGGAGTCCGGTCCGGGAAGCGGTTGTCGAGGCTGCGGCCGACCATGCCGCGGATGATGCGCTCCTCCGTGGTCCCGGGAGCACCGAGGTCGAGGGTCTCCACGGTGTGGCCGTCGCGGAGGATGGTGACGGAGTCGGCGACCTTCGCGATCTCGTTGAGCTTGTGGGAGATGATGATCGAGGTGATGCCCTGGTTCTTCAGCTCGCCGATCAGGCGGAGCAGTTGGGCGCTGTCCTCGTCGTTCAGCGCGGCGGTCGGTTCGTCGAGGATCAGCAGGCCGACGTCCTTGGCCAGGGCCTTGGCGATCTCGACCAGCTGCTGCTTGCTCACGCCGATGTCGGCGACCCGGGTCTGCGGGTGCTCGTCAAGTCCCACCCGGCGCAGGAGTTCGGCGGCCCGGCGCAGGGTCCGCGGCCAGGCGATGACTCCGCGCCGGGCGGGCTCGTGGCCCAGGAAGATGTTCTCGGCGATCGAGAGCTGGGGCACCAGGGCCAGCTCCTGGTGGATGATCACGATGCCGCGCCGCTCGCTGGCGCGGATGTCGCGGAACCGGCACTCCTCGCCCTCGTAGCGGATCTCGCCCTCGTAGCTGCCGTGCGGGTGGACGCCGGAGAGAACCTTCATCAGCGTGGACTTGCCCGCGCCGTTCTCGCCGCACAGCGCGTGGACCTCGCCGCGTGCGACCCGTAGGTTCACCTCGCTCAGCGCCTTCACGCCGGGGAACGTCTTGCTGATGGACCGCATGTCGAGCACGAGGTCGCCGGCCGCGCCCTGTTCCGGGACGCCGCCGGCCTCCGGGGCTTCCTCCGTCACCGCAGGTCCTCGGCCTTCAGGTAGCCGGAGTCCACGAGCACGGACTGGTAGTTGCTCCTGTCGACGCTGACCGGCGGCAGCAGGTGGGCCGGTACGACCTTCTTCCCGTTGTCGTAGGTCGTGGTGTCGTTGGTCTCGGGCTTCTTCCCGTCCAGGACCGCTCCGACCATGTCGGACGCCACCTGGGCGAGGGCGCGGGTGTCCTTGTAGACGGTCTGGGTCTGCTCGCCCGCGATGATCGACTTCACCGAGGCCGCCTCCGCGTCCTGGCCGGTGACCACCGGCAGGGGCTTGGCGGTGCTGCCGTAGTCGTCGGACTTGAGGGCCGACAGGATGCCGATGGAGATGCCGTCGTACGGCGAGAGAACCGCGTCGACCCGGGCGCTGGAGTACGTGGAGGTGAGGAGGTCGTCCATCCGCTTCTGGGCGGTGCCGCCGTCCCAGCGCAGGGTGGTGACCTGGTTGAGGCGGGTCTGCCCGGAGCGGACGACGAGGCGTTTGTCGTCGACGTAGGGCTTCAGCACCTTCATGGCGCCGTTGAAGAAGTACTTGGTGTTGTTGTCGTCGTTCGAGCCCGCGAACAGCTCGATGTTGAAGGGGCCCTTGTCCGGCTGCTCCTTCAGGCCGAGCTTGTCGACGATGTAGCCCGCCTGGAGCTCTCCGACCTTCTCGTTGTCGAACGAGGCGTAGTAGTCGACGTGGGGAGAGCCGAGGATCAGCCGGTCGTAGGAGATCACGGGGATGTCGGCGTCGGCGGCCTGCTGGAGCACGTTGGAGAGGGCCTCGCCGTTGATCGCGGCGATGACCAGGGCGTCCACGCCCTGGGTGATCATGTTCTCGATCTGGGAGACCTGCTGGTCGGGGTCGTCCTCGCCGTACTGGAGGGTGGTCCGGAAGCCGGCCTTCTTCAGGCTCGCCGTCATGTTCCGGCCGTCGGCTATCCAGCGCTCGGACGATTTGGTCGGCATCGCGATGCCGATGGTTCGGGCGTCGTCGCCGGACTTCTCACGGCTTCCGCCCTCGCTGTTCTGGCCGCAGGCGGTCAGCAGCAGGGCGCACGCGGTCGCGGCGGCGAGGAGCGGAAGAGCATGTCGTCGGTTCGTCATGGTCGTTACCTGGCATTCCCGTCGTTGGGGCGGCTCTGGAGGCAGGGGCGACAGCGGGAGGGCGCCCGCTGTCGCGGCGCGGGCGCCGTCGACAGGGGAACCGCTCACCAGCCACTGGATTGTTAGCGCTCACACATGTCGGGGGCAAGAGGCGTTAAGCTGTTTCTCGAATTCGAGGTGGGCCCGTCGCCCTCGCGGAGCACCCCGCGGCCGGGCCGCGGCCGTCGTCCGGAGGAAGCAAGGCATGACCCGCCCCACCGAGGCCGTCCGCCCACCGACGATGGCGGATGTCGCCCGGGAGGCCGGGGTCTCCCACCAGACCGTCTCCCGGGTGCTCAGCGGCCACCCCAACGTCCGGGCCACCACCCGGGAGCAGGTGACGGCCGCCATCGAACGGCTCGGCTACCGCCGCAACTCCGCGGCCCGCGCCCTGGTCACCCGGCGTTCACGCACCCTCGGCGTCATCGCGGTCGACCCGACGCTCTACGGACCCGCGAGCACGCTCGCCGGACTCCAGGAAGCCGCGCGCGACGAGGGCTACCTGGTCTCGACCGTCACCCTGCGCAGCGGCGGCGGCCACGCCCTGGAGGACGCTCTGGACCATCTGGCGGCCTGGGGCGTCGAGGGCGCCGTCGTCATCACCCCCCAGCGTTCGAGCGTGCAGGCCCTCGCACGGCTGACCCCGCCCTTTCCCGTGGTCACCGTGGAGGGCAGCCACGGGCTCGACGTCCCCGGCGTCTCCCTCGACCAGGAGCTGGGCGCCCGGCTCGTCACCGAGCATCTGCTCGCCGCCGGCCACGAGACCGTCTGGCACGTGGCCGGCCCCGAGGACTGGCTGGAGAGCGCCGCGCGCACCGAGGGCTGGCGCGCCGTCCTGGAGGAGCACGGGATCCGCCCGCCGCGCGTGCTGCGGGGCGACTGGAGCCCCCTGTCCGGCTACCACGCGGGGCAGGAACTGGCGGGGCTGACCCTGGCCCGGCGCGGCTCGGCCCCGGTCACGGCGGCCTTCGTCGCCAACGACCAGATGGCGCTCGGGGTGCTGCGCGCCCTGCGGGAGGCGGGCATCCGCACCCCGCGGCAGGTGGCCGTCGCGGGTTTCGACGACATTCCGGAGGCGGGGTTCTTCCCTCCCCCGCTGACCACCGTGCGCCAGGACTTCACGGCCATCGGCCGCCGGAGCATCCAACTGCTGCTGGAGCACATCGAGGGCACCGCGGCCGGGGTCGAGCACATCGTGGTGGAACCGCAGCTCATCGTCCGCGCGAGCACCCGCTCGCAGGACGGCGCCTGAGCCGGCCGCCGCCCCGAAAAGCCCCGGTCCCACGCCACTCCGAAAGCCCGGGCCTCTTGCCTCCATCGATTGTTAGCGCTAACAATCAGGGGCGGCGGCGCTCCCCCGCACCCACTCCCGCAGCAGAGAGTCTCGCTCGTGACCCCACAGCCCGATCCTCCCGGCAGCCCCCTCGACCGTGCGCCCGACGCCTGCGCGATCGGCGTCGACTTCGGCACCCTCTCGGCACGCGCCGTGGTGGTGCGCGTCCGCGACGGCGCGGAACTCGGATCCGCCGTGCACACCTACCGCAACGGCGTCATCGACCGGAGCCTGCCGGGCTCGGACACCCCCCTGCCCCCCGACTGGGCGCTCCAGGATCCGCGTGACTGGCGGGAGGCGCTGCGTACCGCCGTACCGGAGGCGCTCGCGGCGGCGGATGTCGATCCCGCCCAGGTCATCGGCATCGGCACCGACTTCACCGCCTGCACGGTGCTGCCGACCACGGCGGACGGCGTTCCGCTGGCCGAGCAGCCCGCCTGGGCGGACCGCCCCCACGCGTGGCCGAAACTCTGGAAGCACCACGCCGCCCAGGACCAGGCCGACCGCATCAACGCCCTGGCGCACGAGCGGGGCGAGCCCTGGATCAGCCGCTACGGCGGCCGGATCTCCGCGGAGTGGCAGTACGCGAAGGCCCTTCAGATGCTCGAAGAGGATCCGCGCGTGTACGCCGCCTGCGCCCGCTGGATCGAGGCGGCCGACTGGATCGTCTGGCAGCTGACCGGCACCGAGTCGCGCAACTCCTGCACCGCGGGCTACAAGGGCATCCACCAGGACGGCGCCTACCCCTCGCCCGCGTATCTCGCCGGGCTCCACCCGGACTTCGCCGACTTCCCCGCCACCCGGCTGGAACACCCGCTGCTGCCGCTCGGCTCGTGCGCCGGAACCGTGACCGCCGAAGCCGCGGCCCTGACCGGGCTCAGGCCGGGAACGCCGGTCGCGGTGGGCAACGTCGACGCCCATGTCACGGCCCCCGCGGCCGGCGCGGTGGAGAACGGCCGTCTGCTCGCCATCATGGGCACCTCCACCTGCCATGTCGTCAACAGCGACGAGCTGGCCGACGTCCCCGGGGTCTGCGGGGTGGTCGACGGCGGCATCGTGGCGGGCGCGTACGGCTACGAGGCGGGGCAGAGCGGGGTGGGCGACATCTTCGCCTGGTGGCTGCGGCAGGGTGTGCCCGAGGACTACCGCGCCGCCGCCGAGGCCGCGGGAGAGGACCTGCACGAGCGGCTGTCCCGGCTCAGCGCCGAGCAGCCGGTCGGGGCGCACGGTCTGATCGCGCTGGACTGGATGAACGGCAACCGCTCCACGCTGGTCGACCACCACCTCTCCGGCGTGCTGGTGGGCCTCACGCTCGACACCCGCCCCGAGGACGTCTACCGCGCCCTGCTGGAGGCGACCGCCTTCGGCACCCGCGTCATCGTCGAGGCCCTGGAACGGCACGGGGTGCCCGTCACGGAGTTCATCGCGGCGGGCGGGCTCAAGAAGAACCCGCTGCTCATGCGGATCTACGCCGACGTCCTGCGCCGTCCCGTGTCGCTCGCCACCTCCGACCAGGGCCCCGCGCTCGGCTCGGCGATCCACGCGGCGGTGGCGGCCGGGGCGTACCCGGACGTCCGCGCGGCCGCCGCCCGCATGGGCGGCATCGAGCGGAACGCGTATCTCCCCGACCCGGACAACGCCGACGTCTACGACGAACTGTTCGCCGAATACCGCGCGCTGCACGACCACTTCGGCACCGGCGACGACCTCCTGCTGCACCGGCTGCGCAGGCTCCGCAACCGGGCCAGGGCCCACCGGGCCGCCCCCTGACCCGGACGCGCCGCACAGTCCGCTGCACCCGCACCCGCACCACGACCAAGGAGTACCCGCCATGCCCCTCGTCCCCGCCGACAGCGAAGTGTGGTTCCTGACGGGCAGTCAGTCACTCTACGGCGAGGAGACCCTCGCCCAAGTGGCCGCCCAGTCACAGCAGATATGCGAAACGGTCGCCGCCGGGGCCGCCACCGGAGCGGCCGCGCGGATCGTGTGGAAGCCCGTTCTGACGGAGGCGGACGCGATCCGCCGGATGTGTCTGGACGCCGAGGCGGACGACCGCTGCATCGGCGTCATCGCCTGGATGCACACCTTCTCCCCGGCCAAGATGTGGATCGGCGGCCTCGGCTCCCTGCGGAAGCCCCTCCTGCACCTCCACACCCAGGCCAACCGCGGTCTCCCCTGGTCCACGATCGACATGGACTTCATGAATCTGAACCAAGCGGCCCACGGCGACCGCGAGTTCGGCCACATCCAGTCCCGTCTCGGCGTCGCCCGCAAGACCGTCACGGGACATGTCTCCTCGCCGGACACGGCCCACCGCATCGCCGCCTGGACGCGTGCCGCCGTCGGCCGGGCCGAGTTCGCGCGCCTGCGCCTCGCCCGCTTCGGGGACAACATGCGCGATGTCGCGGTCACCGAAGGGGACAAGGTCGAGGCCCAGTTCAGGTTCGGCACGTCCGTCAACACCTACGGCGTCAACGAGTTGGTGGAAGCCGTGGACGCCGTCGGCGACGACACCGTCCTGGCGCTCACCGAGGAGTACGCGGACAGCTACGCGCTCGCCCCCGAGCTGCGCCCCGGCGGAGAGCGCCACGCGTCGCTGCGGTACGCGGCCCGGATCGAGGCCGGACTGCGCGGCTTTCTCACCGCCGGCGGCTTCAGCGCCTTCACCACCAACTTCGAAGACCTGGGCGGCCTGCGGCAGTTGCCCGGTCTGGCCGTCCAGCGCCTCATGGCCGACGGCTACGGCTTCGGCGGCGAGGGCGACTGGAAGACCTCGGCGCTGCTGCGCGCCACGAAGGCCATGGCGTACGGGCTGCCGGGAGGCACCTCCTTCATGGAGGACTACACCTACGACCTCGCCCCGGAGCGCGGCCTCATCCTCGGGGCCCACATGCTGGAGGTGTGCCCGTCCCTCGCCTCGACGACGCCCTCCTGCGAGATCCACCCGCTGAGCATCGGCGGACGCGAGGACCCGGTCCGCCTCGTGTTCGACGCGGCCCCCGCCCCCGGAGTCGTCATCGGGCTGGCCGACATGGGGTCGCGCTTCCGGCTGGTCGCCAACCGCATCGATGTCGTGGGACCGCCCGAACCGCTGCCCCTGCTGCCCGTGGCCCGTGCGGTCTGGCGCCCGGAACCCGACCTGCGCACCTCGACCGAGGCATGGCTGACCGCCGGCGCGCCGCACCACACGGTCCTCACCACGGCCCTGGGCCGCGAGGAGTTCGAGGACCTGGCCGACATGCTCGCCGTGGAGCTCGCCTTCATCGACGCGGACACCACCGTACGCCGGTTCGCCCAGGAGCTCCGCTGGAACCAGGCCTACCACCGGCTGGCCGAAGCCCTGTGAGCAGCCTCGCCCGAACGGCTCCTTCCCCGTCCCCGTCAGGAGGCACCGCCATGTCCCGCTCCGCTTTCGCGTCGCTGCGCGGCGAGGTCCTCTCCGCCAACCTGCGCATCCCCCGGTCCGGACTGGCGACCCTGACCTGGGGCAATGTGAGCGGGGTGGACCGGGAGGCCGGGGTGTTCGTCATCAAGCCCTCGGGAGTGCCCTACGACCGGCTCGGCGAGGACCATCTCGTCGTCGTCGCGCTGGAGGACGGCCGGGTGGTCGAGGGCGACCTGCGCCCCTCGACGGACACCGAGACGCACCGCAGCCTCTACCGGGCCTTCCCGTCGATCGGCGGGATCACGCACACCCACTCCCCGCACGCGGTGGCCTTCGCGCAGGCCCGCCGCCCGATCCCGGTGCTCGGCACCACGCACGCGGACACCTTCGACGGCCCGGTGCCGGTCACCGAGCCGCTCAGCCCCGAACAGTGCGCGGTCGACTACGAGTTCAACACCGGCGAGGTGATCGTGGAGCTGCTCGAAGGTGACGACGAGCGTGCCAGGGCCGTGCCGGCCGCCCTGGTGGCCCACCACGGTCCCTTCACCTGGGGCGCGGACGCCCATGCCTCGCTGGAGCACGCCGTCATCTGCGAGGCCGTCGCGGAGATGGCGCTGCACACGCTGTCCCTGGGGGCGGTGCCGCCGCCTCAGCATCTGTTGGACCGCCACTTCACCCGTAAACACGGGGCGGGGGCCTACTACGGCAACCCTGGAGCCGTGTGAGCCGGACTCCTGGATGCTCCCGGCGGGCCCGGTCAAGGGGAACACAAGGTGAACGGCGCGGCGCGGGGGCGTGAGCGGGCCCGCGCAGTGCCCCGTTCGCCATCCCGCGCGCCCTGCCGGGGGGCCACGTGACGCGGCGAGGATGAGCCGACCGCACACGATCCCGACACATCCGCGCACCCGCCGTCCGGTGGGTGGACCCGCGGTGGAAGGAATCCACGTTGCTGCTTCTCATCTCCCCGGACGGTGTCGAGGAGGCCCTCGCGTGCGCGAAGGCGGCGGAACACCTTGACATCGTCGATGTCAAGAAGCCCGACGAGGGCTCGCTCGGCGCGAACTTCCCCTGGGTCATCAGGGAGATCCGCGGAGCGGTCCCGGCGGACAAGCCGGTCTCCGCCACCGTCGGAGACGTGCCGTACAAGCCCGGCACGGTGGCGCAGGCGGCGCTCGGCGCGGCCGTCTCCGGGGCCACGTACATCAAGGTCGGCCTCTACGGATGCACGACGCCCGACCAGGCCATCGAGGTCATGAGCGGAGTCGTGCGGGCGGTGAAGGACTTCCGGCCGGACGCGTTCGTCGTCGCCTCGGGCTACGCCGACGCCCATCGGATCGGCTGCGTCAGCCCGCTGGCGCTGCCCGACATCGCCCGCCGCTCGGGCTCGGACGCGGCCATGCTCGACACCGCGATCAAGGACGGCAGCCGGCTGTTCGACCATGTGCCGCCGGAAGCGTGCGGGGAATTCGTCCGGCTGGCCCACGAGGCCGGTCTGCTCGCCGCCCTCGCGGGCAGCGTGAAGGCGGAGGATCTCGCCACACTGACCCGGATCGGGACGGACATCGTGGGGGTGCGCGGGGCGGTCTGCGAGGGCGGCGACCGCAACTCCGGGCGGATCCAGCCCCGGTTGGTGGCCGCCTTCCGGGCGGAGATGGACCGGCACGCCCGGGAGCTCGCGGCCGCCCCGGCAGCGGGCTGATCCCCCGCGTGGCCCCGCATCGGCCCCGCCCGGGACCGGCGTCCCGCGGCGGGCACTTCACCGTCCTCGATCCGGCGACGGGCGAGGACTTCGACGAGGCTCCCGACCAGCGGGCAGAGGAGCTGGACGCGGTGGTCGGCCGGGCTCACGAGGCCTGGCCGGGCTGGCGGGCCGACCCGGCCGCCCGTGCCACCGCGCTGCTGGCGGCGGCCGACGCCGTGGAGGCGGCCGGGGAGCGGCTCGCTCCCCTGCTCACCCGTGAGCAGGGGAAACCGCTGCCCGAGTCGTACGCGGAGGTCGCCCGCACGGCGGCCCGCCTGCGCCACTTCGCCGCCTCCGCCCCCGAGACCCGTACGATCGCCGACGGCCGGCCCGGGCACAGCGAGATCCGCTGGCGGTCGCTCGGGCCCGTCGCCGCCATCGTCCCGTGGAACTTTCCGCTCCAGCTGGCGTCGGCGAAGTTCGCGCCCGCGCTCGCCGCGGGCAACACGGTGGTGCTCAAGCCCTCGCCCTGCACACCGCTGGCCACCCGGCTGCTGGGCTCCGTCCTGTCCACCGCACTGCCCGAGGGCGTGCTGAACATCGTGACCGGTCATGAGCCCCTCGGCGCCCGCCTCGCGTCTCACCCGGGGATCCGCCATGTGACCTTCACCGGTTCGGTCCCCACCGGGCGGGCCGTCGCGGCGGGCGCCGCGCCCGGTCTGACCCGGGTCACCCTGGAGCTGGGCGGCAACGACGCCGCGATCCTGCTGGACGACGTGGAGGTGGAGCGGATCGCGGACCGGCTGTTCTGGGCGGCGTTCCGCAACTGCGGCCAGGTCTGCATGGCGGTCAAGCGCGTCTACGCCCCGGCCCGGCTCCACTCCCGGGTGGTCGAGGCCCTCGCGGAACGGGCGAAGTCCGTGGTCGTCGGGGCCGGTCTCGACCCGGGTACGGAGCTGGGGCCGCTCAACAACGCCGCCCAGCTGGCCCGGGTGGAGCGGTACACGGCCCGTGCGCTGGCGGACGGGGCGCGGGCCGTGGCGGGCGGTCACCGGCTGGACCGGCCGGGCTACTTCCACGCCCCGACCGTGCTGGCCGATGTCCCGCCCGACAGTCCGGTGGTGACGGAGGAGCAGTTCGGTCCGGTCCTGCCGGTGCTGCCGTACGGAAGTCTCGACGAGGCCGTCGAGGCGGCCAACGCCACCCGTTTCGGTCTCGGCGGCTCGGTATGGGGGACCGACCTGGACCGGGCGGAGGAGGTGGCCGGCCGGCTGGAGTGCGGGACGGCGTGGATCAACCACCACGCCGAACTCTCCCTCGCCCAGCCGTTCGCCGGGATCAAGGAGAGCGGCGTCGGCGTCGCGGGCGGGCCGTGGGGGCTGTACGGGAACCTCAGACCGTTCGTCGTCCATGGTGCGAGGGAGGCCGGAGGGTGAGATTCGGCGCGGCGGTACTGCGCTCGTACGAGGACCCGTTCGCCGTCGAGGAGGTGATGCTGAACGCGGGTCCGGCCGCCGGGGAGATCCTGGTCCGGATCGCGGGCTGCGGCATGTGCCGGACCGATCTCGCCGTCCGGCGCTCGGCGGGCCGCTCACCGCTGCCCGCGGTGCTGGGCCACGAGGGCGCCGGGGTGGTGGTGGAGACGGGCGGCCCGGACACCGGTCTGAGCCCGGGCGACCCGGTGGTGCTGAGCTTCGACTCCTGCGGACACTGCCGAAGCTGCCTGGGCGCGGCGCCCGCCTACTGCGACCGGTTCGCCGCGCTCAACCTCTTCGGCGGCCGGTCCGAGCACGCCTCCCGGTTCACCGACGCGGCCGGTGGCGCGCTGGCGCCCCGGTGGTTCGGCCAGTCCTCGTTCGCCGAGTACGCGATGGTCCCGGCCCGTAACGCCGTACGGGTCGACGCCTCGCTCCCGCTCGAACTGCTCGGGCCGCTCGGCTGCGGCTTCCTCACCGGCGCGGGGGCGGTCCTCAACTCCTTCGGCGCGGGCCCCGGCGACACCGTCGTGGTGCTCGGCGCCGGAGCGGTGGGGCTGGCGGCGGTCATGGCGGCCACCGCGTCCGGGGCGGCCGCCGTGGCGGTGGACCTGCACGCCGAACGGCTGGCGCTCGCCGAGAAGTTCAACGCCACCGCGCTGCACGCCGCCTCGGCCGATCTGCCCGGCCGGATCCGGCGGCTGACCGACGGCGGCGCGCGCTTCGCCCTCGACACCACGGGGTCCGCGCGGCTGATCAACGACGCGCTCCGGGCGCTGCGTCCGACCGGCCGTCTCGGGCTGGTGGCCCGGCTGCACACCGCACTGCCGCTCGAACCGGGGACGCTGGACCGGGGCCGGACGATCTCCCACATCTGCGAGGGCGACGCGGTGCCCGCCCTGCTGATCCCCCGGCTGACCGGGCTGTGGGAGGCCGGTCTCTTCCCCTTCGACCAGCTGATCCGTACGTATCCGCTCGCCGATATCAACGAGGCCGAACGCGACTGCGACCTGGGCCGCGTGGTGAAACCGGTCCTCGTTCCGTAGGCGGGCCCAAGAAGTTCACCGACACCGAGGGAGTGCACATGGTCGACACGGCGCACCGGAACACCGGTGTGGAGGGCGTGGCAGGAGGGGTCGGGGTGACCGCTCTGCTGGTCGCCGCGGCGCGGGCCATCGAGACACATCGCCCCGACAGCCTGGCGCGGGACGCCTACGCGGAGCACTTCGTGCGCGCGGCACCGGCGTCCACGGGCTGGCCGGTCCACCCCCGGGAGGTCCCGGACGGGGACACGAATCCGCTGTGGGGAAGGTTCGCCCGGTACTTCGGGCTGCGGACGCGGGTCCTCGACGACTTCCTTCTGCGCTCGGCGCACGCGGGGAACGCCCGCCAGGTGGTCCTGCTCGGGGCGGGGCTGGACTCCCGGGCGTTCCGGCTGGACTGGCCTCCCGGGTGTGTGGTCTTCGAGGTCGACCGGGAGGAGGTCCTGGCATTCAAGCACCAGGTGCTCGGCGGCCTTTCGGCCGTGCCGAAGGCGGCGCGCGTGCCGGTCCCGATGGATCTGCGCGACGACTGGGCCGGCGCCCTGCCCGGGGCGGGCTTCGATCCGGCCGCGCCGAGCATCTGGCTGGTCGAGGGGCTGCTGTTCTATCTGCCGCCCGCCGCGGAGACGTATCTGATCGACACGGTGGACGGGCTGAGCGTCGCGGGCAGCGCGCTGGCCTTCGAGGTCAAGCTGGAGAAGGATCTGTTGGCGTACCGCGACAGCCCGCTCTACACCGCCACGAGACAGCAGATCGGCATCGATCTGCTGGAGCTGTTCGACCGGGAGCCGCGGCCCGACTCGGCGGGGCGGCTGACGGACCACGGCTGGTCCACCTCGGTCCGCACGCCGTTCGACTTCACCCGTCTGCACGGGCGCGGCCCGCTGCCCGAGCCGAACGACGCGCTGGCGGGCAACCGCTGGGTGTTCGCGAGCAGGACCCGGCGGTAGCCGCCGGCGCGTACCCGGCGGGCGGAGCGCCGCTCAGCGCTCCAGGGCGCCCTCGGCGGGTGCCGCCACGCGCTTCGCCCGCTCGGCGGCGGCTTCGAGGTCGGCCCGCCTGCTCCGCAGGAGCTGTTCGGTCGCGGCGGCGTGCTCGGCCACCGCCGGGTCGGGCGCGGCCGCGGCCTTCTTCAGGGCGGGCTCGACCACGTCGCCGAGGTCGACCAGGGCCCGGCTCAGGCTCATCCGCAGACTGCGGTTGCCGCGGCCGAGCTCCTTGACGAGTTCGGCGGTCAGCCACTTCTCCTCGGCTTCGGGTACGAGGGAGACCGCGACGCGCCACGCGGTCCGGGCGGTCTCGTCGTCGACGTCGTGCAGCATGTCGCGCGTGATCCAGTCCCACGCGGCCTTGTCGCCGATCTTGGAGAGCGTGTGCATCGCCTGGCTGCGGGCCTGGGCGGACGCGGAGTCGAGCTCCCGGCGGATCCGGGGCAGGGTGACCTCGGGCGCGTACCGCATCAGCGCCCAGGACAGGGTGTCCCGTACGAAGAGGTCGGGTTCGACCCCGCACCGCTCGACCAGCGTCTCCAGGAGCGCGGGGTCGGGGGCCGAGCCGATCGCCATGGCGGCCTTGAGCCGGACCGACGGGTCCTCGGCGCTCAGGGCGCCGGCCAGGCGGGTGTGGTGCGGGGTTCCGTTCGTGTCGATCGGGACCATCTCCTGCGGGTAGTTGAGAAACCTGGTCGTTGCGGCAGGGCCGCCGTGGCCCCCTGCCCCCGGTCAGAGGCGGGGCAGCAGCCCGAACTGGCCGAGCACACCGGCCAGGTCCCAGTAGAGGGACTCCTCCTGGATGCGGCCGTCCGCCGAGAACCGGTACACGGTCGCGCCCGGCATCGTGAAGTGCTTGCCCTTGGCCAGGGCGGCGAGTTGCTCGGGCAGTCCGTCGAGGACGCCCTCCAGCGTGCCCGACATGGTCCACTCGCAGACCCCGGACCGGTCGTCGGCGAAGACGGACCGTACCGCCATCCGGGTCTCGGGGATCGCGGCCAGCCAGGAGCGTACCCCCGCCTCCAGTTCGGCCCGGCCGCTCCAGACGGAGTCCAGGGGCACGTCCCGTGAGACGGCGTCGTCGGTGTAGGAGGCGAGCCAGCCTTCCGCGTCCGCCTCGCTGATCGCGGCGAGGCAGACGCGGACGAGCTGTTCGTTGGCGTGCATGGGCTGCTCCGGTTTCGGGACGGGACGCCCCGTATCCACGGAGCGTCAGGATGAAGCGGGCGTCCGCAACATCGACGACAGGGTGCTGTCGAGGATGTCGGGGACGTCCTTGACCTTGAGGTGTCGTGCGTCGGCCTCGGCCGCCGCGGCGTGCAGCAGGCTGTAGAAGGTGGTCACCAGCCAGGACAGCGGGAGGTCCGTGCGGAACACGCCCTCCTCCTGGCCCCGGACCAGGACCCGCTCCACCCGGGCGAGGACCTTCTCGTGGTGCCTGCGGCGTCGGGCCGGGGCGATGACGCCCTCGGACGCGGCGAGCAGGAACGCGTGCTGTTCGAGGATCCGCCAGCCGGACCGGACGAGCAGCGAGAAGGCCTCGTCGGCCGGCCCCTCGTCGAGCACATGGGCTCCCAGCGCCGCGTCGGCCTGCTCGACGGAGTGCTCCAGCACGGCGTCGAGCAGGTCCTCGCGGGACGGGAAGTGCGCGTACAGCGTGACCCGGCTCACCCCGGCCGCGCCGGCGACCGCGGACAGGCTGACGTTGGGGTCCTTGCGGAAGCATTCGAGCGCGGCGGCGACGATGGACGCGATGCTGCGCTCCGCGTCCGCGCGTCGGCGCGGCTCTCCTCCTGGGGTGCGGCCGCCGGGGCGGCGCACCTTCTCATGCGGCGTGGACATGGTGTGAGCGTAGGCCACCCTCTCCGGGGACGGTCCGGGTGCCGGGCCGTGCCCCGGGGCCGGGCCCGTTCCGCGTACGGTCAGGCATGGAGCCGTGGATCGGGCTCGGTGACGGCCGGGGCGTCGGACTGCTCCGGCAGCTTCGCGGGGCCCGCGTCACCGGCCCTGCCCTTGGGGAACAGCAGCACCGAGACGACGATGCCGACGGCGGCGACGGCGGCGCCGGTGAACATCGAGGGCGCCATCCCGGAGACGAAGGCGGACCGCGCCACCTCGGCGAACGCCTCCCCCGCCTCGCCCGGCAGCTCCCGGGCGACGGCGAGGGCGCCGCCGAGGGAGTCGCCCGCGGCGTCCAGGGCCGTGTCCGGGAGACCGGCGGCGACGCCGCTGTCCGTCACCTCACCGCGGTAGGTGCCGGCCAGCAGGCTGCCGAGGACCGCCACCCCGAGAGCCGCGCCCAGCTGCACGGCCGCGCTGTTGGTGGCGGAGCCGACGCCGAGGTCGTCCTCGGAGAGGGAGCCCACGATGGCGTCGCTGGTCGGGCCGATGATGAACCCGGCCCCGAAGCCGAGGAAGAGCATCGCGGCCAGCGCCCGGCCGTAGCCGTCGCCGTCGCCGGTGGTGGCGAGGATCAGCAGCGAGACCACGGCGAACGCGAGGCCGGTCGCCGCCAGCCAGCGGGTTCCCACCTTCTGGCCGAGCGCGGACGCCAGCGGGGCGGCGAGCAGGATGATCAGGGCGGTGGGTGCGATGCGCAGCCCGGTCTCCCCCGCGTCGTAGCCGAGGACGAACTGCAGGTACTGGACGATCACGAACAGCGCCCCGAGCAGGGAGAGCAGTCCGAGGAAGACCAGGATGTTGCCGACGGCCAGCCGCCGGTGGGCGAAGATCCCGAGCGGCAGCATGGGTTCCTTCGCGGTGTGCTCGCGGGTGACGAAGGCGATCAGGAGGAGCACCGCGACGGCGAAGGCGATCAGCACGGGCGCGCTGGTCCAGCCCTTGGACGGGCCCTCGATGATCGACCAGAGGAGGGTGCCGACGCCCAGCACGGACAGCAGGGCGCCCGGCAGGTCCAGGCGTCGGGCGACGGCGGCCTTGGAGTTCGGGACCATCTTGAGCGCGGCTGCCAGGGCGAGGACACCGATGGGTACGTTGATCAGGAAGACGGAACCCCACCAGAACTGCCCGAGCAGCCAGCCGCCGACCAGCGGGCCCATGGCCAGGCCGACGCCGATCATCGCGGACCAGAGGCCGATCGCCTTCATCCGCTCCTTGGGATCGGTGAAGACGACGCCGATGATGGAGAGCGTCGCGGGCATGATCAGGGCTTCGCCGACCCCCATGACCCCGCGGGCGATCATGAGCTCGGTGGTGCTGCCGGCGAACGCGGCGACGGCGGAGGCGCCGGTGAAGAGGACCAGGCCCGAGAGGAAGACCGGCTTGCGGCCGTAGCGGTCGGCGAGGCTGCCGGCGAAGAGCATCAGCCCGGCCGCCATGAGGCTGTAGATGTCGACCAGCCACTGCAACTCACCGGTGGATGCGCCGAGTTCGTTGATCAGCGTGGGCAGGGCGACGTTCAGTACGGTGACGTCGAGCCCCACGATCAGCAGGCTCAGGCACAGCACCACCAGGATCGGCCAGCGCAGGGGGTGACCGGCCGCTCCCGGCGGGGCGCCGGTCGGGGGCGGGGGCGACGCTGCAGTCACGACATGCTCCTTAACTTGAACACGACTGTTCGGGTTGAGGGTAGCGCGGAGCGCGGCACAAGTCGAACAGCACCGTAAAGGTTGAGTGGATCGGCGCCCCTGGCCCCCGTACGGCCGTCACCGCGGTCCCTCAGGCGCCCTCCTGGCGCCCCCGGGCCCGCACGAGCGTGCGCGAGACGCTCCGCAGCTTCTCGCAGGTCTCCTCGAACTCCCGCTCGGGCAGCGACTGGCCGACGATGCCCGCGCCCGCCCGCAGCCAGGTCCGCCCGTGCTGCCGGAAGACCGTGCGCAGGACGAGCGCGGCGTCGAGCGACCCGTCGCTGCCGACCGTGAGCACCGCCCCGCTGTAGAGCCCGCGCGCACCCTGCTCCAAGCCGCGGATGGCCCGGTAGGCGGCCCGCTTGGGTACGCCCGACGCGGTGACCGCGGGGAAGACGGCGGCCAGCGCCGGCCAGGGACCGCTGTCCCCGGACGGCAGTTCGCCGCTCACCCGGGAGGCGATGTGCTGAACGCTGCCGCGCTCCTTCACGGTCATGAACTCCTCGGCCCGCACCGAGCCCTCGCGGCACACCCGCGCCATCTCGTCCCAGGCGACCTGGACGGATATCGCGTGCTCGTAGATCTCCTTGGCGTCCGTGAGGAGTTCCGCGCGCCGGGCCGCGTCCTCGCCGGCGTCCCCGCTGAGCGCCCGGGTTCCCGCCAGCGGCTGGGTGGACACCCGGCCGTCCGCCGACACCTCCACGACGGTCTCCGGGCTGAAGCCCGCGGCCTCCATGCCGCCGAGGTCGAACAGGAAGGACCGGGCGGGCGAGTTGACCGAGCGCCCGGCCAGATAGGTCTCCGGAAGATCCAGGTCTCCGGAGACCTGGACGGCCCGGGACAGGATCACCTTCTGCAGTTCGCCGTCGCGGATCTCGGCGACGGCCCGGGAGACGGCCTCCCGGTACCCGCTCTCGGCCGGCCCTCCGAGGTCGACCGGCAGCGGTGCGAACTCGCCTCGCTCCGGGCCGGGTTCGGCGACGAGACGGTCGGCGACGGTGGCCGCGTCATGCGTCCCGGAACACCGGAGCTCCGCCCCGTCCGCCGTGAGCCGGACCTCGGTCTCGGGGACCACCAGATGGATCAGGGGCTCCTCGCCGAGGTCCGCCCTCTCGCCGGCCAGCGCGTACGACAGCTCGAAGGTGCTCCACCCGTAGGCGCGCCACTCCGGACAGGGAAGCGAGGACAGCATCCGGTGGACGTGTTCGAGCGGCTCGCCCTCCCACGGCGTCCGGACGCGGTTCCCCCCGTGCTCCAGCGTCACATGGGTCCGGTCCACGACGAGCCGGGCCCGCACCCCGCCCGCGTACCACCAGGCGCCTTCACGCTCGTAGACCATGTACTCGTCGTACAGACCGGCGCGGGCCAGCCGGACCGCGGCCTGGGCGGGGGTGCCGCTGAACGGGGCGCGGCTGACTGCGGGCGACACGGCGACGATGGCCACGGGGATCTCCTTGTGGGCGTACGAGAGTTGGGTCGAGGGTGGTGGTGCGGAGGCCGGCCGGTCAGCCCTGACCGGCGGCGGCCTCGGCCGCGCGCCGCGCGAGGACGCGCTTGTCGAGCTTGCCGACCGCGGTGAAGGGCAGCGAGCCGACGATGTGGACCAGGTCCGGCTTCTTGTACGGGGCGAGACCGCGCCCGTCGAGGAACGCGTCGAGCCCTCCGGGGCCGAACGGGCCGCCGTCCTCGGTCGGTTCGCCCGCCCCGGACCGCGCCTCGTACCGGGCGGCGTCCTGCTCGCGGAGCACGATCCAGGCGCAGGTGCGCTCGCCGAGGTACTCGTCGGGAACGGGGACCACCGCGGCGTCGAGAACGGCGGGGTGGGCGCGCAGATGCCCTTCGAGTTCGTCCGAGGACACCTTGTCGCCGCCGCGGTTGACGAGATCCTTCTGCCGGCCCGCGACGACGACGTCACCGTCCGGCAGTACCCGCACCAGATCACCGGTGCGGTAGAAGCCGTCCGCGGTGAACGCCGTGCGGTTGTGCGCCTCGGCGCGGTAGTAGCCGCGCAGCGTGTACGGGCCCCGGGTGAGGAGTTCGCCCACCTCGCCGGGCCGGACGTCGTGGCCGTCCGGGCCGACGACGCGTATCTCGTCGTCCGGGCTGAGGGGGCGGCCCTGGGTGGTGGCGACGCGTTCCGGGTCGTCGCCGGGGCGGGTCAGGCACAGCAGCCCCTCGGCCATCCCGAAGACCTGCTGGAGCTCGCACCCCAGGGTGGCCTGGACCCGGCGGGCGGTGTCGGGGTCCAGCCGGGCGCCGCCCACCTGGAGCAGGGTCAGACTGCCGAGGTCCTCGGGGCTCCACTCGGCGGCCTGGGCCCAGAGGGCGGCGAGCGGCGGCACCACGGCCGTCACGTCGACGCGGTGCCGCTCGATCAGCGGGAAGACCGTCTCGGGGTCGGGGGACGGGCTCAGCACGACGGTGCCGCCGGACAGCAGGGTGCCCAGCGCTCCAGGGCAGGCCAGGGCGAAGTTGTGGGCCACGGGCAGCGCGGCGAGGTAGACGGTGCCGGGGCCGAGACCGCAGACCTCCGCGGCGGCACGGACGTTGTACGCGTAGTCGTCGTGGGTGCGCGGGATCAGCTTGGGCAGGCCGGTGGTGCCGCCGGAGACGAGGAGGACCGCCGTGTCCTGCGGGTCGGGGCCGGGCACGACGGGTTCCCGGCCGACGGCGGCGCGCTCGCGGCCGGCCCGCTCGACGTCGGCGAGCGCGGTGTGCGACCCGGGTTCGCCCGACACCAGGACGTGGCGCAGCCCCGGGACCTGGGCGCGGACCTCGCCGGCGAGCGCCCGGTAGTCGAAGTCGGACGCGGGGTCGGGGTCCTCGGCGGGGACCACATAGGCGACGGCCCCGCTGTGGTCGCAGAGGTGGACGGCCTCGCTGCGGCGGTAGGCGGGCAGACCGAGGACGGGTATCACGCCGACTCTCAGCGCGGCGAAGAGCAGGACGAAGAAGTCCGGGCCGTTGGGGAGTTGGACGACGATCCGGTCGCCGGTCCTGAGGCCGAGGCCGACGAGGCCGGCGGCGAGGTGGCCGGCCCGGCGGTCCAGATCGGCGTACGAGAGCCGGCCGTCGTCGGACACGAGGGCCGGGGCCGGTCCGGCCGCCCGGGCGTGCTCCGCGAGGAAGGCGCCCAGTGGACGGCCCTGCCAATGGCCGAGCTTCCGATACCGCTCGGCCGACGCGTCGGGCCATCGAACCATTTCCACGAAGAATCTCGCTCCTCTCCATCAAGAAGGACATCCGGAAGCACATCAGGAGGCACTCCGGGAGGCACGTCGGGAAGTTTAGCCAAGGAAGCGCGAAGACTTGACTGCGCCGTAAAGATTCTCCTTCTCGGAAAGTTTCAGGCAATCCAAATGAGATCACTGTTTGGTAACAACAATCCTTGCCTGAACTGCGATTACCCCCCTTATCTGCGATTTCGTTCAGGAGATCCGACATGACCGGGGCGGGTACTACCCCTTCAGGCACCCCCTCTTCTGAAGGGGCATCCGTTCGCGTACGTTGACCTGGGAATTACCCGTCGACATCGCCGGTTCATTCCTCTGCATTTCCAGCACTCCCCCTCCGGAAACCGCGCCCTCCGCTTTCCGTCTTTCGCGCCTCCACCGAAAGGTCGACTTTCTTGCTGCGCACGCCGGAACCCCGGAAGCACCCCGGACTGCGCCTCATCTGCTTCCCGCCCGCAGGTGGTTCGGCGCGGTTCTTCCAGCCCTGGCTGCGGGAGCTGCCGGCCTCGGTCGAACTCGGCGCCGTCCAGTACCCGGGCCGCGGCGACCGGGCGGGCGAGTCGCCGCCCGTCCACCTCGACGACCTCGTGGAGCCGGCGGCGAAGGAGCTCGCCGAGCGGGCCGATCTGCCGCTGGTGCTCTTCGGGCACGGCATGGGCGCGCTCGCCGCGTTCGAGACCGCGCGCGTCCTGACGTTCCATCACCAGGTGCCGCCGATGGCCCTGTTCGTCTCGCAGCAGGTCGCGCCGATGGACGGCGAACCGCACGCCGCCCTGCTGTACGACGACAGCCCCGCCGCCCGGGCACACGGTCTGGACGGGACGGCCTCCCCGGTGAGCGCCGCCGCATCGCGGGCCGACGGGCACGCACCGGTGCCCCCCGCCACCGTGTACGCCGACCTCCGGCTCGCCGCGCGCTACCGCTACCGGCCGGGCCCGCCCCTGCACTGCCCGGTCACGGCGCTCGTCGGCATCCACGGCGCACGGGTCACCTCACGGCACGCGCAGGGCTGGCGTCCCTGCACGACCGGCGCCTTCACCCTGCGTGCCATGCGGGGCGGCCCCGACCACGTCGTGCAACGCCCGGAGGCGGTCGTGGCCTTCATCCTCACCAGCTCCGGACCGGTCGGCGCCGCCGCGCGCCGCCCGTCCCATCCCTCCCGCTAGGAGACACCTGATGGCGGCTTCCGCCTCCCGGTCCCGGCTCGACCAGGACCTGCTCGCCGGCGTCCTCACCGACGTCCTCACCCAGGTCCCGTACAACAGCGCCGCCCAGTACCACATCCACTACGGGACCGGCTCCTCACCGGAGCGCTTCGGCACCGCCTGCGCCTGGCAGACCTTCGACGCCGGGGAGCGGGTCGCCCGGCTCACCGGCGTCACGGCCCGGTACCGGGTCGGCGGCCGGCACGTCTGCGCGCTCTACGACGACGGCGAGACGCTCACGGTCCTCGACCCGTATCTGCTGCACCGCGCCCCGCTGCGGCTCTCGCGGTCGGCCGCCGTCGACGGCGTCGTCCGCACGGAGTCGGAGGCCTACCCGCTGCGCCGGGCCGCGGACGGCTCCCCGGCGCCGTCGGTCCTACGGGCCTTCTGGCGGCCTGCGGACGGGGTGCTGCGGCTGCAGTACCTGCGGTACAGCCCCCGGCTCGGCGAGCTCGTCATGCACCGGGCCTACACCATGCGGCCCGAGGACACCGTCACCGAACTGCCGGTGCCGGCGCCGCTGGTGCGCGAACTGCTGCTGCACCCCGAACAGAACAACCTCTCGGTGCGGGCCGTGCATCCCGGCGACGACGGGCTCACCGAGGTGGCGCTGCCGTTCCCGGGGCGACCGCGCGGCGCCCTCGCCCGCGAGGAGGCCCTCGTCGCCCGGGACGACCAGGGGCGGGTGAGCCGCTGGGGAAGCCCGGCCTTCGGGCGCGAACTGGAGCGCGTCGCGGAGGCGTTGACGACCTCCCCGCGGGAGGTCGTCGACCATCTGCTCCGGGCCGCCGCGCTCTACGACGCGGCGGCCCCCGTCGACCTGGTGGTCCCCGACTACTCCCTGGAGGACGCGTGACCGCCGCCGGTCCCCGCTCCTACTTCCTGGCCGGCGTCATGCAGGGGGCCCGCGGCGGTGCCGTACTGGCCGACCAGGGCTACCGCGAGCAGCTGCGCCGCACCATCCTGGAACACCGGCCCGACGCCGTGGTGCACGAACCGGGCCGGCTGATGCGGGAGTGGATCGGCGCCCACGAACAGGCGATCCTGACCGGTCATGCCGCGCTGGCCGACACCCCGGAGATCCACCGGGACGCCCTCGACCCGGCGGTCTCCCTGCTCACCGCCACCTTCCACCGGCTGACCGAGCTCGCCGCCGAGAGCGATGTGTGCGTGGCCTGGCTGCCGGATCACGAACCCAGCATGGGCACCGCGGCCGAGATGCTCAGCGCCCATCGCGGCGGCGCCACCGTCGTCGCCGTGACGGAGATGCGCCAGAACCTCGCGGTGCTCGCCTGCTCCGATGTGATCCTGCCCGATCTCGCCGCCTTCGAGCGATGGCTGACGTCGCAGGGCGCACCCCACGACGGGACGCACGAAGCCGCCGACCGTTCGCCGACCACCGAGCCCACCCCCGGAGGAACCTCCGCATGACGGCCACCGCTCCGAACAACCCGCAACTGGAAAGCCGCAGCGGGAAGTTCTTCGCCCGCTACTACGACGCCATGACGGCCCGGGCCGAGGAGAAGTGGGGCCGGCCGCTGCGCACGCTGATGTTCGGCGAGCTGACCGGGAACATCCTGGAGGTCGGCGCCGGTTCCGGCGCCAACGTCCCCTACTTCGCCAAGGCCGAATCCCTCGTCGCCGTCGAACCGGCCGGCGAGATGCGCAGGCAGCTGGAAGTGCGGGCCGCCGAGGCCCCGATCGACGTACGGGTCGTGGACGCCTGGGCCGAGGACCTGCCGCTGGACGACGCCTCCTTCGACACCGTCGTGTGCACGCTCGTACTCTGCACCGTCGTCGATCTGCCCGCCGCCCTCGCCGAGATCCGGCGCGTCCTGCGGCCGGGTGGGCAGCTGATCTTCTTCGAGCACGTCAGGGCCCCGGGCGCCGTCGGTCTGGTCCAGGACGTGCTGGCCCCGCTGTGGAAGCGCGTGGCCGGTGGCTGCCGGGCCAACCGGCGGCTGCTGACCGCGCTGCGCGACGCGGGATACCGGGTGCGCGTGCACGAGGTCGTCCGCCCCTGGCCCCGCTACCCCACCAACACCCCCTATCTGCGCGGCACCGCCGTGCCCCGGACCGACGACCGCGGCTGAGAGGAAGAACCCATGTCTGCGTGTACCTCACCGCGGCCGCCCGGCCTGGCCGCGGCCGTACGCGAGTGGGCCCGGCACCGTCCGCGGGCCACGGCGCTGACGTTCGTGGACCACTCGACGGACCGTTCCGGTGTGACCACCGAGCTGACCTACGGTGAGCTCGACGCCCGCGCCCAGGCCGTCGCGGGCACGCTCGTCCGCGGCTGCGCACCGGGCGACCGGGCCGCGATCCTGTGCCCGCACACCGCGGACTACGTCGTCGCGCTGCTCGGCTGCCTCTACAGCGGGGTGATCGCCGTGCCGCTGTACGCACCGGAGGCGTTCCGCACGGACGAGCGGCTGCGGCTGGCCATGGCGGACTGCGCACCGGCCGTCGTCCTGACCACCTCGCCGCACTCCCGGCCGGTGCACGAGCTCCTGGCGGGGACGGCCGGGACCGCCGGGCCGCCCTCGGTGCTGTGCGTGGACACGGTCGAGCCGGGGCCGCGGCAGCGGGTGATCCTGGCCGAGGCGGACCGCCCGCACGACATCGCGTATCTGCAGTACACCTCGGGGTCGACCCGTGACCCGGCGGGTGTCCAGGTCACCCACCGCAATCTGGCCGTCGGCGCCGAACAGCTGCGGGCCGGGCTCGGCATCGGAGCGGACGCGCGGATCGCCGGCTGGCTGCCGTTCTTCCATGACATGGGGCTGCTGCTGATGCTGGCGGTGCCCCTGACCAGCGGCGTCCCCGCGGTGCTGATGCCGCCCTTCTCGTTCGTGCAGCGGCCGGTGCGCTGGCTGACCGCGATCAGCGAGCACCGGGCCACCCACACCGTGTCGCCGAACTTCGGCCTGGACCTGTGCGTCGACCGGATTCCGGCGCACGCGAGGACCGGTCTCGATCTGTCGTCGCTGCGCACCCTCGTCAACGGCTCGGAGCCGGTACGGGCCGCCAGCCTGGACCGGTTCAGCGCCGCGTTCGGCCCCTTCGGATTCCGGCCCGAGGTCCACAGCCCGGGTTACGGACTGGCCGAGGCGACGCTCGCCGTCACCCTGGGCGGCCCGTCCGAGCCGACCGTTCTGACCCTGGACCGGGCCGAGTTGGCGCAGGACCGGGTGCGCGTCCTGACCGAGGGCGGCCCGGACGGATACCGCGTGGTGAGCTGCGGGACACCGGCCGGCCAGGAGGTCCGGATCGTCGCGCCCGACACCGGCGCGACGGTGACCGAGGGCCGGACGGGCGAGGTCCGGGTGCGCGGGGCCAATGTGTGCGCCGGGTACTGGCGCCGGCCCGAGCGGACGGCCGAGGTGTTCGCGGCGGGCGACCCCGCCGATCCGGACGGCCGCTGGCTGCGCACCGGCGACCTCGGCTTCCTGTGGGACGGGGAGCTGTATCTGACGGGCCGGCTGAAGGACCTGATCATCGTCGAGGGCCGCAACCACCATCCGTCGGACCTGGAGCAGACCGTCCAGGAGGCCAGTTCGGCGGTGCGGCGGGGCCATGTCGCCGCGTTCTCCACCGGATCGCCGGAGGAGGGGGGCGAACGGGCGGTGATCGTCGCCGAGTTGGAGCGCCGCTGCACGGATGCGGAACGGGAGACATTGCGCGCCGCGATCCGTGCGGCCGTCGTGGCGCGGCACTCCCTGGACCCCCGGGACGTGGTGCTGGTCCGGCGCGGCGCCCTGCCCAGGACCACCAGCGGGAAGATCCGCCGGGCGCACTGCCGGGACCGGTATCTGGCGGGAACGTTCGACGCACCGGACCCGGCCGCCGCCACCGCATCGGCCGCCGTGCCGGACGGGGCGGCGGCCCGGTGAAGGACGCGGTGCACCGTCTGCTCGTCGAGCGGGCCGCCGCACGCGGCGGTCTGCCCGTCGAACGCGTCGACCTGGACGCGCCGTTCGACACGTACGGCTTCACCTCCGTCGACGCGGTGGCGCTCTCGGCGGAGCTGGAGGATCTGCTCGACCGGGACCTGCCGCCGACCGTGCTCTGGCAGTACCCCACCATCCGTGAGCTGACGGACTTCCTCACCGGCGATCCGGCGCGCCCGCCCGCAGGGCCCGTGGAGGCGGCCCCCGGGGCCGGTGCGGCGGGCGGCCCGTACGGTGACACGGATCTGGCGATCGTCGGGCTCGGCTGCCGGCTGCCCGGCGGTGTCGGCACCCCGGCCGGGCTCTGGGAGCTGCTGCGCTCCGGCGTCGACGCGGTGGGCACCGTCCCGGACGGACGGTGGGACGCCTACCGCCGTCTGTCGCCCGGCCACGCGGCCGCCGTCGACCGGACGCCCCGGCACGGCTCGTTCCTGGACGAGGACCAACTGGCCGCTTTCGACGCGGACTTCTTCGGCATATCACCGGCCGAGGCCGCTGCGATGGACCCGCAGCAGCGGATCCTCCTGGAGGTGGCCTGGGAGGCGCTGGAGCACGCGGGGCTGCCGGCCGACCGCCCGGCCGCCGACCGTACCGGTGTGTACGTGGGCGCGTGCGGCGACGACCACGGCCGGGCCGCGCTGGAGGACCTGCCGTCGATCACGGCGCGCACCGGCACCGGTTCGGCCATGAGCGTCATCGCCAACCGGCTGTCGTACGCGCTGGATCTGCGCGGGCCCAGCATGACCGTCGACACGGCCTGCTCGTCATCGCTCGTGGCGCTGCATCTGGCCCGGCGCGGGCTGCTCGCCGGGGAGTGCGACACCGCGCTGGTCGGCGGCGTCAATCTGCTGCTCTCACCGGGCGTGACGCTCAACTTCGCGGACGGCGGGGTGCTTTCGCCCGGCGGCCGGTGCCGTCCCTTCTCCGCCTCGGCCGACGGTTACGTCCGTGGCGAGGGCTGTCTGGTCGTCGTGGTGCGCAGGCTCGACGACGCGCTGCGCGACGGCGACCGGGTGCTCGCCGTGCTGCGCGCCACCGGCACCAACCAGGACGGCCGCTCCAACGGTCTGATGGCGCCGAACCCGGCGGCGCAGGAAGCCCTGATCCGCGAGGTGTGGGCCGGCTCCGGGCTCGACCCGGCGGAGGCCGGCTATGTGGAGGCGCACGGCACCGGCACCCCGCTGGGCGATCCGATCGAGGCCTCCGCGCTCGGTGCGGCCCTGGGCGGCGGCAGGTCCGCCGGCTCTCCGCTGCGGATCGGCTCGGTCAAGTCCAACCTGGGCCATCTGGAAGGCGCGGCCGGACTCCTCGGCCTGGCCAAGTGCGTCCTCGCGCTGCACCACGGCCTGATTCCCCCGACCCTGCACCACGACGCGCCCAACCCCCTGATCCCGATGGCGGATCGGGGCCTGTCGGTGGTGGACCGTCCGGTGGCGTGGCCGCCCGGTGACCGACCGCGTACCGCCGGTGTCAGCTCCTTCGGGTTCGGCGGCGCCAACGCCCATGCGGTGCTCGTCGAAGCCCCGCTCCCCCAGCCGGTGTCGATCCCCGAGTGAGAGTGAACTCCCCCATGGGACATCCAGAGATGCTCTTCGCGCTCTCCGCGCGTTCCCCGGCGGCGCTGCTCGCCGGTGCCGGACGGCTCGCCGACTGGCTGGCCGGGGACGGCGCCGAGGTCCCGCTGGCCGACGTGGCGCACACCCTCGCCGTGCGGCGTACTCATCTCGCCGAGCGGCTGACGGTCCGCGCCGCCGACCGGGGAACGCTGATCCGGCTGCTGCGGGCCGTGGCCGCCGGCGGCCGGCCCGGAGCGCTCGTCGCCCGGGGCACCGTACGGGACGCCCGGCCGGTCGCCCCGGTGTTCGTCTTCTCGGGTCACGGTTCGCAGTGGGACGGCATGGGCGCGCAACTCCTGTCCGAGGAGCCCGAGTTCGCCGCCACGGTGGCCGCGCTCGAAGGGGTGGTGAAGGAGGAGAGCGGCTACGACCTGCGCACGCTCGTCACCGAGGACGGCCTGACCGGCTCCGGCATGGACCGGGTCCAGCCGGCCGTGTACGCCCTCCAGCTCGGCATCGCCGCCGTGCTGCGCGGGCGCGGCATCCGGCCCGCCGCCGTCATCGGGCATTCGATGGGAGAGATCGCCGCGGCCGTGGTCGCGGGTGCGCTCACCCCCGAGGACGGTGCGCGGATCGTGTGCCGGCGCTCACTGCTGATGGAGCGAACAGCCGGTACGGGCGCCACGGCGCTGGTGGAGCTGCCCGCGGCCGAGGCGCGCCGCCGGCTGACCGGCCGCCCGGGGATCTCCGTCGCCGTCCACTCCTCGCCCCGCGCCTGTGTGGTGGCGGGCCGGCCGGACGCCGTGGAACGGTTCGTCGCCGAGTGCCGGGGCGAGGAGCTGCTCGCCCGGCTGGTCCCCGGCGTACGGATCGGGGCGCACAGCCCTCTGGTGGACCCCCTGCTCAGCGAACTCGGTACCGCACTCGCCGACATCGCCCCCGCGCCTACCCGGCTGCCCTGTTACGGCACCACGCTGGAGGACCCGAGGGAACGGGCCGCGCTCGACGCCGCGTACTGGGCGGCCAATCTGCGGCGGCCGGTCCGGCTGACGGAGGCGGTGCGGGCGGCGGCCGACGACGGGCTGCGGGTGTTCCTGGAGGTCTCGCCGCATCCGGTGGTCGCCCAGTCCGTTCTGGAGACCGTCCTGGAGGCCGATGCCACGCACGGCGGTCGCAGCACCGTGCTGGGCACGCTCAGCCGGGGTGTCGCCGGGTCCGACGCGCTCGCCGACACCCTCGCCGCCCTGCACTGCGCCGGGGTGACGCTGCCCCGGGCGGCGGCCACGCCGGGACGCCACGCCGAGCTGCCCGGCTACGCCTGGCAGCACCGTACGTTCGACCGCCCCGCCCGCACGCCCGTCGACGCGGCTCCGCACCCGTTGCTCGGCCACCACATCGTGGTGCCCGGCACACCGGTGCGTCATCTGTGGCAGAGCCGGGTCTCGCTCGACCGGCTGCCGTGGCTCGGCGACCACCGGGTGCAGGGCGCACCGGTCCTTCCCGGCACCGCGTACGCCGAACTCGCCCTGGCCGCCGCCTGCGACGCCTTCGGCGCCGGCCCCGGCGCGGTGCGCGTCGACGGCCTGGAGCTGGTGCGGCTGCTCCCGCTCACCGACCCCGTCACGCTCACCACCACCCTGGAGGAGGACGCCGAGGGGTGCGGCGGCACGGTCACCGTCGTCGCGGGCGTCCGCACCGGAGCGGAGCCGACGGTCCTCGCCCGTGCGCGGCTCTCGGTGGACCCGGTGGACCCGGCCCCGGCCGATTCCGTTCCCACCGCTGTGCACTCCGGCGGCGAGGACGGCGTCGAGGTCGCCGCGCATCAGCTGTACGCGGTGCTGCACGCCCTCGGCCAGGAGCACGGGCCCGCGTTCGCCGGGGTCGGCGAGGTGCGGGTGGCGGGCGGCGTCGCCACGAGCCGGGTGTCCCGGCCCCCGGTCCTCACCCCCGACAGCCGCTGGCGTTTCCACCCGGCGCTGCTCGACGCCTGTCTGCACGGAGTGGGCGCACTGCTTCCGACCGCCGTGGACGGCACCTTTCTGCCCACCGGCATCGAGCGGATCCGGTTCTTCGGACAGCCGGGCGACACCCTCGTATGCCGTGCCCGGCTGCTCACCGCCGCCTCGGGAGCGCTCCACGCCGACATCGAGATCATGGACGCCGAGGGGGCGCCCGTCGCCGAGGTGACCGGCCTGCGGATCGGCCGGGTCGGCGCGGAGGCCCTGCCCGTCGATGTGGAACCCCTGTTCCGGCACGTCCGCTGGGAGCCCGGCCCGGCACCGGAGCCACGGCAGGGCGCCGGGCTCCGGTGGCTCGTCGTGGACGCCGATCCTGACAGCGCGGCGGCCGCCTCGCTGGCAGCCGCCGGGGTCGTGTGCGAGTTGCTTCCTCCGTCGGCGCCTCCGGGGTCCGCCGGGCATGCGGACGGTGTACTCCTCGTCGCGGGTGCGGCACCGGACGTACCGGCCGACGCGTCGGCCGACGTACCCCGTCGCGCGGAACGGCAGGTGGACATCGCGCTGCGGCTTGCCGCCGGTCTGCTGCTCCGCGCCGAGGAGACCGGCGCGCCGCCCCCGCCCCTGACCGTTCTCACCGTGCGCGCCCAGCAGGTGCGCCCCGACGAGGAGCCGGACCCGGAGCAGGCGGCGCTGCGCGGGGTCGTCCGCACGCTGTGCCAGGAGCGCCCCGAACTGCGGGCGCGCAGCGTGGACCTGGCGGGTCCCGGCCCCATACCCGTCGACGAGATCCTCGACCGGGACGGGCCCGACGAGGTGGCGTGGCGCGACGGCCTGCGCCTGGTGGCGCGCCTGACCGCCGGGCCGCCGACGGCCACCGTCGGCGGCACCGGCAACGCGGCGCACGGGCGCGGCCGGCCGGTCGTCCGGCCCGGCGGCGGCTATCTCGTCACCGGCGGGACCCGGGGCCTCGGTCTGGCCACCGCGCGCTGGCTCGCCGAGGGCGGCGCGGGCGCTCTGGTCCTGGGCGGCCGGGGGGTCGTCGGCCCCGACGCCGCCGAGGAGCTGGAGCGCATCCGGTCGCTGGGCGCGCACGTCGAACTCGTCCGCGGGGACGTGGCGCGGCCGGGTACCGCCGAGCGGATGATCGACGCCCTGGCGGCCACGGGGGTGCGGCTGCGCGGGGTGGTGCACACGGCGGCCGTGCTGGAGGACGCGGCGATGACGGCGGACGACGGCGGCCGGCTGCACCGGGTGTGGGCGCCGAAGGCCGACGGGGCCTGGCGGCTGCACGAGGCCACGGTGGACGCCGGCCTGGACTGGTGGCTCGGGTTCTCCTCGCTGGCCGCCCTGGTCGGCTCCCCCGGGCAGGCCGAGTACGCGGCGGCCAACGCCTTCCTCGACTCCGTGGTGGCTGTGCGCCGCGCCCGCGGCCTGCCCGCGCTGACCGTCAACTGGGGCCCGTGGGGCGGCGTCGGCGCGGTGCGGGACCGGGACATCGCCGGTCTGGGGAAGCTCACCGTGCGCGAGGGCTTCGCCGCGCTGGAGCGCCTGCTCGCCGCCGGTGCGGGCCGGGCGGGCGTGGCCCGGCTGACCGACCGCGCGTTCGCCCGCGCCCACCCGCAGGCGCGCGGTTCCTCGTTCCTCGCCGCACTGGCCGGCCCGGCCGAAGCCGGGAGCGCCTTCGACGTGGCGGCGCTGGCCGGGATGCCGGACGGGGAGCGTCGTGGGGTCGTGCGGGCCCGGACCCTGCTGAGCGTCGGCCGCGTCCTCGGGTTCTCCGACCACGACCGGATCGACGACCGGCCGCTGGTCCACCTGGGGCTGGACTCGATCACCGCCGTACGCGTCAAGAGCGCGCTGTACGAGGACTTCGGCGTCGAGGTGCCGGTGGCCCGGCTGCTCCAGGGCGTCAGCGCGGCGGAGCTGGCCGAGCAGGTGGCGGACGGGCTCGCCGACGGCCTCGGCGGTGGAGGTGGGCGTGCCGGTGTGCCCTCGGTCGTGCGCGACGCCGAGCGCCGGGGCGCCGCCCGTACCGCGACGGCCGGCGCGGCCCGGGCGCGGCGACGGAACACTTCGAGGAGGAACCCGTGAACGGCACACCCCCGCACCCCAGGCCGGCGCACCCCGGCCCCGATGACGACGGCCCCGGTGAGGCGATCGCCGTCGTCGGAATCGCCGGACGCTTCCCCGGGGCCCGTACCCCGGAGGAGTTCTGGGACCGGCTGGTCGCCGGGCAGGACTGCCTGGACGAGCTGGACGACGAGGAGCTGCTCGCGGCGGGGGTGCCCGCTCCGGTGCTCGCCGGGCGCGGTTACGTACGGCGGTCCGCGTCCCTCGACGGGTTCGACGCGTTCGACGCGGACTTCTTCGGGCTGCCTCCGGCGGTGGCGGCCGCCATGGACCCTCAGCAGCGGCTGTTCCTGGAGGCCTGCTGGCACGCCCTGGAGGACGCGGGGCACGACCCGGCCCGCCGGGACGGCGCGGTCGGCGTGTTCGGGGCTCCGTCCTTCAGCGGCTACTTCGGCTACAACCTGCTCTCGCACCACGATCCGCGTACGTTGCTCGGTTCGGGTACGTCGCCGGCGCTGATCCACGCCCTGACGCTGACCGACCCGAACTTCTTCGCGACCCGGGTCGCGCACGCGCTGGATCTGCGCGGCCCCGCGCTGACCGTGCAGACGGCGTGTTCCGGTTCGCTGGTGGCGGTGCATCTGGCGTGTCAGAGCCTGCTGTGCGGGGAGAGCGACGTGGCGCTCGCGGGCGGGATGACGGTGAAGGTGCCGCATCGGGCGGGCTATCTGTACGAGCCGGGTTCGATGATGTCCGCCGACGGGTTCTGCCGCCCCTTCGACGCCGCCGCGAACGGCACGGTGTTCGGCAGCGGCGGTGGGGTGGTCGTGCTCAAGCGGCTGTCCGACGCCCTCGCCGACGGCGACCGGGTCCGGGCGGTCGTGCGCGGCACCGCCGTCAACAACGACGGCTCGCTGAAGATGGGGTTCACCGCGCCCAGTGTCGAGATGCAGGCGGCCGTGGTCGCCGAGGCACTCGCGGTGGCGGGGGTCCACCCGCACGAGGTCGGCTACGTCGAGGCGCACGGCACGGGCACCGCTCTGGGCGATCCGGTCGAGGTCGCGGCCCTGCGGCAGGCGCTGGACCCGACCGGCGACCGTACGGAGCCCTGTCTGCTCGGGTCGGCGAAGGGGAACATCGGCCATCTGGAAGCGGCGTCCGGCGTCGTCGGGCTGATCAAGGCGGTGCTCGCACTGGAGCACCGGACCCTCCCGGCCACCGCCCACTTCACCGCCCCGAACCCCGAACTCCACCTGGACAAGGGCCCCTTCGAGGTGGTCGCCGGGACGCGCGGGTGGACCGGTCCGGGCCCGTTGACGGCCGGGGTGAGTTCGCTGGGCGTCGGCGGCACCAACGCGCACGTGGTCCTGACGGAGGCGCCGGCCCCGCCGCCCCGCCCCGAGGCGGCACAGGCCCGTGCCGCCGTCCCCGTGCTGCTGGTCAGCGCCCGCACTCCCGAGGCGCTGCGGGACGCGGCGGACCGGCTGGCCGACGCGCTGACCCCGGGGACGGACCTCGCGGACGTGGCCCACACCCTCGCCGAGGGGCGCAGGGCCTTCCCGTACCGGGCGGCCGTCGCGGCGGACACACCGGAGCGGGCGACCGAGCTGTTGCGTGCCGGCCGTGCGGCCGCGCCCGGTCCTCGGCGGCCGCCCGAGCCGGTTCTGCTGTTGCCGGGGCAAGGGGCGCAGTACCTCCGTATGGGCCAGGACCTCCACCGGCGCGGCGGCGCCTTCCGGCGTGAACTGGACCGCTGTGCGCAGCTGTTCGCCGACGAGACCGGGCAGGATCCGCGGGACGCCCTCTTCGGCGACGACGCGGCGCGTCTGCTGCGCACGGACATCGCTCAGCCCGCTCTGTTCTCCGTGGAGTACGCCCTGGCGCGCACCCTTGAGGAGTACGGGGTCCGGCCGGTGGCGCTGGGCGGGCACAGCGTGGGCGAGTTCACCGCCGCCTGTCTGGCCGGGGTGTTCGCACTCGCCACGGCGGTACGCCTGGTGGCGGCGCGGGGGCGGCTCATGCACACCGCTCCGGCCGGGACGATGCTGGCGGTCCGTTGCTCGCGGGAGCAGCTGGCCGCGCACCTCGTGGACAGCGCCCTGGAGGTGGCCTCGGTCAACGAGCCCGGGGCCCGCGTGGTCGCCGGGCCCCCGGCCGCGGCCGGGGAGTTCGCGGCGCGTATGACGGCGGCCGGGGTGCAGGTGACGGTGTTGCGCACGCCCCACGCGTTCCACACCGGGGCGATGGACGAGGCGGCGGAACGCTTCGCGGAGGTGGTGGGCCGGTCCGAACTGTCGGCCCCGGCCGTCCCCTTGGTCTCGAACACGACCGGGACCTGGATGACCGCGGCGGAGGCCGTCGACCCGCTGCGCTGGGCACGGCAGATGCGTTCCACCGTGCGCTGGTCCGACTGCGTACACACGCTTCTCGGCGGAGACACGCCGGACGCGGCGGGTCGCTTCCTGGTCGAGGCGGGCCCCGGCCGGACGCTGGCCTCCGCGGCACGCCGCGACTCCGCCTGGTCGGCGGACCATCGCGCGGTGAGCGCCATGCGGCACCGCGACGAGACGATCGACGACGGCGAGGCGCTGTCCCGTGCCCTGGGCGCGCTGTGGGAGGCCGGTACCGACATCGACTGGTCCGGCACCCGGCACGGGCAGGAGCGCCGGCTGTCGCTGCCGGGCTATCCGTTCCGGCGGGTGCGGCACTGGACGGAGCCCGCCCGTCCGGCGTCCGCGAACGCCCTCGACGAGCGTTCGGCGACCGACGGACGTACCGCCCAGGACGCGGGCTCCGGCTCCGGCTCCGAGCCACGGGTGACCGGCGCGACGGACGCCGGCGGCTCCACCCGTACGGCTGACGTTCTGGCCGACGTCTGGGCCGAGGTGCTGGGCGTGCCGCAGGTCCTCCCGGACGACAACTTCTTCGACCTGGGCGGCGATTCGGCCCTGGCGGCGCGCGCCGCCGTGCTGGCGCGGCAGCACGGTCTGGAGTTCGCGCCCCAGGCGCTGTTCGAGCATCCGACCGTGCTCCGGCTGGCGGCCAGGATCACCCCGCCCACCACATAACTTGAACATCGCTGTTCAAAATGCCGGATCACTGCTCTATATTAATCCTGACACTGCTGTTCAAGTTAAGGAGTTCCGGTGCACCCGGAGAGTCATGCCCACGCCGACCCGGCCGCGCGGGGCAGCGACCCGCACGACCGGGCGGCCCACCCGGCGCACGACGAGGCGGGCCCCGCACCCGACCCCCGGCGCTGGCTGATCCTCGCACTGCTGTGCATGGCGCAGTTCATGCTCATCGTCGATGTGACCGTGGTGAACGTCGCCCTTCCCACGATCGGTGGACAACTCGACCTGGGCGCGACCGCGTTGACATGGATCGTCGCCGTCTACACCCTCTTCTTCGGCAGCCTGCTGCTGCTCGGCGGCCGGCTCGGCGACCTCCTCGGCCGACGCAGGATGTTCCTGGCCGGCCTGGTGCTGTTCACCGTGGCCTCGCTGGTGTCCGGCCTCGCCGAGAACGGCGGCACGCTCATCACGGCGCGGGCCGTCCAGGGCATCGGCGCCGCGGCCATGTCCCCCGCCGCCATGGCGCTGATCATGACGGTGTTCCAGGGGCCGGAGCGCAACCGCGCGCTCGGCGTCTGGGCCGCGATCGGCGGCACCGGCGCGGCCTTCGGCGTCCTGCTCGGCGGCGTCCTGGTGTCCGGCATCGGCTGGGAGTGGATCTTCTTCGTCAATGTGCCGATCGGCATCGTCGTCCTGGTCGCGGTGCCCGCCCTGGTCAAGGCGGACACGAAGAGCGCCCACGGTCACGGGCACGGCGACGCGGCCGCTCACGGCCATGGGCACGGACACGACCACGGGCACGGGCACAGCCACGGCGAAGCCCCGTCCGGGATGGATCTGCCCGGCGCGCTGACGATGACGGCCACCCCCGCCCTGCTCATCTTCGGACTCATGCAGGCGCGTGAGCACGGGTTCGGCGATGTGACCGCGTGGCTGCCGCTGCTCGGCTCCGCTCTCGGCGCGGCGCTGTTCGTGGTCGCGGAGCGGCGGGCCGCCACCCCGCTGGTCCGGCTGCCGTTCCTCGCGCGGCGCTCCCTGGTCGGCGGCTGCATGCTGATGCTCGCCGCGTCCGGCGTGCTGATCTCGGCGTTCTTCCTCTGCTCGCTCTATCTCCAGCACGTCCTCGGCTTCAGCCCGCTGCGCACCGGCCTGATGTTCCTGCCGGTCGCCCTGGCCACCACCGTCGGCGCACACCTCGGCTCGACCGCCGTGGCCCGGCTCGGCTGGCGGCCGACCGCCGGCGCCGGCATGGCCGTCGCCGTCGCGGGCGCCCTGCTGCTGACCGGCCTGGAGCGGGACGGCAACGCGTGGACCCAGGTAGTTCCCGGTTTCGTCCTGCTCGGGTTCGGACTCGGTGTCGGCTTCATCTGCGCCATCACCAGCGCCATGCACGGCGTCGAGCACAAGGACGCCGGCCTGGGCTCCGGTCTGGTCAACACCTGCCACGAGCTCGGCGCCTCCCTGGGGGTCGCCGTGGTGGCCGCCGTCGCCGGGGCGAGCCTGGACGGCGGTACGGCCCCCTCGATCGACGGCTTCGGCAGTGCGTTCGCCGCCTGCGCGGGCATCGCCGCGGTCGCCGCCGTGGCCGGCCTGACCCTGCTGCCGAAGGGCCGGCCCGACCCTTCGGCCGGTCCCGTGTTCGCACATTGACAGATTCTTCGGTGTTCATGAGGCAAACCTTCATGAACACCGAAGAACCCGTCGGGAACGCCGTGAGCGGCGGACGATAAATGCTTGACTCCCCGAACCACTATGGTCAATAGTAGTTGGAGCCGTGACGGCTGATACTCGCCCGGGGGGGTCACAGTGAAATCAACGCAAAAAGATGCAGACAGCGACTGTCGTAAGGTACTCGTCGTCGATCCCGACAGTTCCTCCAGATCGCTGCTGCGGAGGTTCGCGGAATCCCACACCCGGCCCGACCGCATCATCGCGGTGGCCGCGGCATCCGACATCCCCGCGCATCTCACCGCACCCCCGCTGACACTCCTCATCTCGTCGGGTGCGAGCGTGCGGGATCTGTCCCAGCTCAGCCCGCTGCTCCTCGATCCGAGGACGCATGTCGTCCTCGTCCTGCGCTCCCTGATGCAGGATCAGCTCGACACCGCGCAGTGGGTGCTCGCCAACACGGTCCTCCGCCTGGAGGACCTCCACAAGGCCACACTCGACGAAGTGCTCGGTCAGAGCAGGTGCGGAACCGTCGCGGTGACGCCCGAAGCCCTGCACCAGGTCGTCCAACTGGCCTCCTCCGCGGCCCGCCACGAGAGCCGGCGCCCGCGACTCACCGAACGTGAGACCGAGACCCTCTGGGGAGTCGCCCAGGGCATGAGCAACCGCCAGATCGCCCGCCGGATGGACATCACCGAGCACGGCGTGAAGCGCCATCTGGCCAACATCATGCGCAAGTTGAAGTGTCCGAACCGCACCTCGGCCGTCGCCGTGGCGCTGCGCAGCGGACTGCTCGAACTCGAGGACGCGGGCAGAGACGCCTCCTGACCGCACTCACACCGGCCACCCGAGCCCACAGGCAAGGAATATCGAGAAGTGCCCGAATCGAATCTTTCTGAAATTCTCCGTTCCGGAATATCTCTCCGATTCCCCGTCCGACCTTCGGGCACCCGCACAGCACCCGAAATTCCGGTTCCGTCTCCGTTCAGCGATCCCGGAGAAGACGCGATCCACCGCTCGGACAAAGAATTCGCAGTGGAATGGAATTCCATCGTCCAGATGTCCGGAGAGCGATGTCTCAGCTCGGTAGCGGTTCTTCTGACGGCCGCCGCCGAGGTGCTTCGCCTCTGGTCCAAACAGCCGGAATTCGCGCTGGCGCTGGACGCGCCGGCCACCGGGCCGGCCCACGAGCTGACCTTCGACGTACGCCCCGGGGACTCGTTCGCCGTACGTGCGGGCCGCCTCCACCGGCAGCTGGCCGAGCTGCCCGGGTCGCCCACGGAGGCCGACAGGTCCGCGGGGTCCACGGGGTCCACCGCGTCCACGGGGTCCGCCGATGCCTCGCCGGTGACCTGCCACGCCACCGAGCACGCCGGAGTCCTCACCCTCACCTGGGAGTTCCGCACGGCCGAACTGCCCGCCGGATTCCCCGCCGACGTCGTCTCCGTCTGCACCGAGCTGTTCGAGCGGCTGGCCCACGAGCCGGAGTCCTGGGACACCACGGACCGGCTCCCCCGCGTCCCGCGGTGGCAGATCGACGAGCGGACCGCCGCCAACAGCACCACCGCCGACCACCTCCCCGCCGCCACGCTCTGCGGCCTGGTCGAGGACCGGGCGGCCGCCACCCCCGACGCCGTCGCCGTGCTCGCCGACGACGGACAGCTCACCTACCGCGAGACCGTCGGCCTCGCCCGGCAGCTCGCCCACCGGCTCCTCGCCCTCGGCGCGGTGCCCGGTCAGCTCGTCGGCGTGGTCGTCGACAAGGGCCGCACCCAGGTGCCCGCCGTCCTCGGTGTCACTCTGTCCCGGGCCGCGTATCTGCCGATCGACGCCTCCTGGCCGGCCGCCCGCCGCGCCCAGCTCGTCGACCAGGGCGGCGTCCGCGTCGTCGTCACCACCCCGCACCTCCGCGACACCCTCGCATGGCCCGACGGCATCCGTCTCGTCACGTTCGACGACCCGGAGGTGCGCGAGGCCCCGACCGGCCCGCCGGCCGTCACGCCGACGCCCGACGACCTCGCGTACGTGATCTTCACCTCGGGTTCGACCGGCCGGCCCAAGGGCGTGGTCATCGACCACCGGGGCGCCGCCAACACGGTGCAGGACATCAACCACCGGTTCGGTGTGGGCCCCGCCGACCGGGTGCTCGGGCTGTCCTCCCTCAGTTTCGACCTCTCCGTGTACGACGTCTTCGGCACGCTCGCCGCCGGGGCCGCGCTCGTGCTGCCCGCCGCCAACCGGGTCCACGACCCCGCGCACTGGTCGCAGTTGGTGGACCGGCACGGCGTCACCGTGTGGAACTCGGTGCCGGCCCTGTTGCGGCTCTGGCTCGACTCGTCGTCCGCGCCCGCCGAAGCGCCGTTGCGGCTGGCGATGCTCAGTGGCGACTGGATCCCCGTCTCCCTGCCCGACGCGCTGCGCACCCCGTACCCGGACGCCCGGGTCATCAGCCTGGGGGGCGCCACCGAGGCGTCCATCTGGTCGGTCCACCACCCGGTCGAGGACGTCCCGGCCTCCTGGCACCGCATCCCGTACGGCAAGCCGCTCGCCAACCAGACGCTGCACGTGCTGGACCACCGGATGGACCCGTGCCCCGTCGGGACCACCGGGGAGATCTGCATCGGCGGCATCGGCGTCGCCAAGGGCTACTGGGCCGACCCGGTCCGTACCGCCGAACGGTTCGTGGTCCACCCGGCCACCGGCGGGACGCTGTACCGCACCGGCGACCTGGGGCGCTATCTGGCGGGCGGGGACATCGAGTTCCTCGGCCGGGAGGACAGCCAGGTCAAGGTCAACGGCTACCGCATCGAGCTCGACGAGATCAGCGCCGTCCTGCGCCGCCAGTCCGGCGTGCGCGAGGCGCTGCTCACGGTCGACGCCAACCCGGCCACCGGCCGGGGCCAGCTCGTCGCCTATGTGGTGCCGGAGGACGACGGCCGCGCCGGTCCGGCCCCGGACAGTGCACCGGGCGGCGACGCCTGGCCGGCCGCCCTCGAAGCCGCCCACTCCGAACTGCACCGCGCCGCCACCGAACTCGCCCCGGCCGTGACCACGTTCCGCGCGCTGTGGAAGAGCCTCGAAGACCTCGCACCGGCCGTGATGGCCCGCACCTTCGCGCAGCTCGGCTGCTTCACCGAGCCGGGCGCGACGGCCACCGTCGACGAGGCCGTGGCCACCGGTGGCGTACGCCCCCTCTACCGCGGGCTGCTCGCCCAGTGGGCGGCGGTCCTCGCCCGGCAGGGTGTCCTGACCGCCACCGGGCGGCCCGGCGAGTACCGCGCCGACCGCGCCCTCGACGCCGCCGCGCTGGACAGCGAGATCGAGACCGTCCTGAGCGCCCTGGACGCCGAGGGCTCCGACGAGGTGCTGCTCGACTACTTCACCTCGTGCATCGAACGTCAACTCCCCCTGCTGCGCGGCACGGTCCGCCCGCTGCAGCTCCTGCTCCCGGACGGGGACTGGCGGGTCACCGAAGCGCTGTACGCGACCAATCCCGCGGCCCGGCTGCAGAACAGGATCGCCGCCCGGGCGGTACGCACCTTCGTGGACGCGGCTCCGGCCGAACGCACGGTCCGCATCCTGGAGGTGGGCGCGGGCACCGGCTCGACCGCCGACACGATCCTGCCCGCGCTGCCCGCCGACCGGGTCGCCTATCGCTTCACCGATCTGTCGACCGCCTTCACCGAGCAGGCGAGGAAGCGCTACCGGGACGCTCATCCCTTCGTCGACTACGGCCTGTTCGACATCGACAAGGACCCGGCCGGCCAGGGTCTCGCGCCCGGCAGCGTCGACGTCCTCGTCGCGGCCAATGTGCTGCACGACGCCAAGCACCTGGACCGAACCCTGGCACGGCTGCGGGAACTGCTGGCCCCCGGCGGACTGTTGGTGCAGATCGAGGGCACGGTCAACTCCCCCCTCAACATGATCAGTTTCGCCTTCCTGGAAGGCTTCGGGAACTACCAGGACCAGCGCGAGGCCACCCTCCTGTCGGTGCCCGAGTGGCAGGCGCACCTGGCCCGGGCCGGCTTCACCCGCTTCGCCCCGGTCCCCGAGGGCGAGCCCGCCGTCGACGCGCTGATCCAGCACGTGCTGCTCGCCGGTACGTCCGACGGATCCACGGCCGACGAGGGCCATGGCCCCCGGCCCCTCGACACCGCCGCCCTCGCCACCGCGCTGGGCCGGCTGCTGCCCGACTACATGGTGCCGCACCACTTCCTGCTCCTCGACGAGGTGCCGCTGAGCGCCAACGGCAAGGTCGACCGGTCGGCCCTGCCGTCCCCCTGGCGGGAGCAGGAGGAGCAGGACCCGACCCTGCCGCTGTCCGAGCTGGAGCAGCGGCTGCACGCGATCTGGTCCGACACGCTCGGCCACGGCGACTTCGGCACGGAGACGAACTTCTTCGACCTCGGCGGCGACTCCCTGCACGCGGTGCGCATCGCGGGCCGGTTCCGCACGGACCTCGGCATCGAGAAGGACGGCAGCGAGGCCATCGACATGCTCTTCGAAGCGCCGACGATCAAGGAGCTGGCGGTACTCCTCTCCCGTGAGGCGGGGGCGCGGGGATGAGCGCGTACGAGCCGTTCCCCCTGACCCCTCTCCAGGAGGGCTATCTGGTCGGCATGTCCCGCATGGTCGAGCTGGGCGGCTTCCATCCCAGCTATTACGCCGAGTTCGACCTGGTGGACCTCGACCTCGACCGGGCCCGGCAGGCCCTCGCCGTCCTGGTGCGCCGCCACGGCCATCTGCGCGTCGTCATAGACACGGACACCGGCAGCCAGCGCGTCCTTCCCGAGGCGGAGACCACCCGGCTGCCGTTCCGGACGACCGACCTGACCGCGCTGAGCGAGCAGGACCAGCAGGCCGCCCTGTTCGCCACCCGCGAGCGGATGTGCCGGGAGGGTGTGGACCCGTCCCGCTGGCCGCTGTTCGAGGTCGTTGTCCAGCGCGTGCGGGAGCGGCGGTTCCGGGCGCACATCGCCATGAGCCTGCTGCTCCTGGACGGGCGTGGCATCCGCCGCGTCGTGGACGAGTGGCGGACGTACTACCACGATCCCGCGGCCGGTCTTCCGGTCCCGGACACCACGTACCGGGACTGCCGCCTCGCCCTCCAGGCGTACGAGAGCACCCCGGCCTACCAGGAGCAGTGGCGGTACTGGGAGGAACGGCTCGACACGCTGCCCGAGGGGCCCCGGCTGCCGCTCGCGGTGCAGCCGTCGGCCATCGCGTCGGTGCGTTTCCGGCGTCGCACCCACCACCTCACCCAGGACCGTTGGCGGCGGCTGACCGCGACGTTCCGCGAGCACCGCATCCTGCCCACCACGGGGTTGCTGCACGTCTTCGCCGAAGTACTCGGCGCCTGGGCGGAGTCGCCGCGCTTCAGCCTGAACATGCTGCACCAGAACTGGGCGGCCTCCCGCCCCGACATGGCCGATGTCGTCGGGCAGTTCGGGGCGACGCTTCCGCTGGCCGTGGACCTCGGCGGCCCCGCCGGCTTCTGGGAACGCGCGGGGGCCCTCCAGCGGCAGGTCATGCGGGACCTGCGGAACGCGGACGTGGCCGGGGTACGGATCACCCGCGAGCTGACGGCCCGGCGCGGCTGGACCTCGCGCGCCGCGCTGCCCTACGTCTTCACCAGCATGCTCGGACCGGGTGCGGCGGCCGGTGCGGGCGCGGCCGGGGCTTCGGCCCCGGGCCGGCTCGCGTGCCGCGAGGTCCACAGCGATCTGCGCACCCCGCAGGTCCTGATCGACAACCAGCTGCACGACGGGGCCGCCGGCGGGGTCGACTGTGTGTGGGACGTCGTCGACGAAGCCTTCCCGGCGGGCCTCGCGGACCTGATGTTCGACGCGTACGCCGACATGCTCGACCTGCTCTCCGGCCCCGGAGCGGGCTCGCGGGCACCGGATCCGGTGCCCGCGGCGCACCGCTCGGTGATCGCGGCCCTCAACACCGCCGGGCCGCCGCCGGCGGAGCGTCTGGAGGACGGCTTCCTGCGCAGCGCCGCCCTCACGCCGGAGGCGGTCGCGGTCATGAGCCCGCACCGCACGCTCACGTACGGGGAGTTGGAGGTCGCCTCGCGGGCGGTGGCGAACCGGCTGCGCTCCGAGGGCATCGGCCGCGAGGACGTCGTCCCCGTCGTCATGGCCAAGGGCTGGGAGCAGGTGGTGGGGGTTCTCGGCGTGCTGCGGGCCGGTGCCGCGTACTGCCCGGTGGACGCGGGGCTCCCGGCCGAGCGGATCGCCGAGCTCCTGGACAGCTGCTCCGCCCGCGCGGTCCTGGTGCAGACGTACACCGCGCCCGGTGCCAAGGCCCTGGGCGACCGGCCGCTGCTGGCCGTGGACGAGGTGGGCACGGAGCCGGACGGTTCCCTTCCGACGGCGGCCGAACCGGCGGGCAGGCCCGAGGATCTCGCGTACATCATCTACACCTCGGGCTCCACGGGCCGGCCCAAGGGCGTCATGATCGAGCACCGGGCGGCGGTCAACACGCTGCTCGACGTCAACGAGCGCGTGACCCTCGCCCCCTCGGACCGGGTCTTCGGCATCTCGTCGCTGAGCTTCGACCTGTCGGTGTGGGACGTGTTCGGCACGCTCGCCGCCGGAGCGGCCCTGGTCCTGCCCGCGGCGACGTCCCGCCCCGACCCGGTGGGCTGGGCCGCTCGCGCGGCCGACTGCGGGGCCACGGTGTGGAACTCCGTGCCGGCGCTCGCCCAGATGCTGGCCGAGGCCACCGAGCCCGGTGTCGCACCGCCCGTCCGGGCCTTCCTGATGAGCGGCGACTGGATCCCCACCACCCTGCCGGACCTGCTGCGCTCGCGCTGGCCCGACGCCCGTCTGATCGCGATGGGCGGGGCGACCGAGGCGTCCGTCTGGTCCAACATCCACGAGATCGACGAGGTCGACCCGGCCTGGCCGAGCATCCCGTACGGTGTGCCGCTGCGGAACCAGACCATGCGGGTGCTCGACCACCGTCTCGGGCTCTGCCCGCCCTGGGCCGTGGGCCGTATCCACATCGGCGGCTCCGGACTGAGCAGGGGCTACTGGGCGGACGAGGAGCGGACCGCCGAACGGTACTTCCACCACCCGGACACCGGCGAGCGGCTCTACTGGACCGGCGACCTCGGCTGCTACCGGCCGGACGGCACCATCGAGTTCCTGGGCCGTGAGGACCGCCAGCTCAAGATCCAGGGGTTCCGGGTCGAACCGGGCGAGGTCGAGGCGGCCGCCCGTGAACACCCGGCGGTCCGCGAATGCGTGGTCGACGGCGCGCAGGCCCCCGGCGGGCAGCGGCGGCTGGTCGCCCTGGTCGTGCCGGACGACGGCGCGGTGCTCGACGACCGGACCGTCCTCGCCCATCTGCGGTCCCGGCTCCCCCACTACCTCGTCCCCGCTCAGGTGCACCTGCTCCCCCGGCTTCCGCTGACGCCCAACGGCAAGGTGGACGTGGCGAGCGCGCTCGCCGACATCGCCGCCCGGGAACGGATGCGGCCGGCCGTGCCGGAGGCGGCCGGGAGTGCCGACACCACCGGGCTCCTCGCCCGGCTGGGTGCGCTGTGGACCGAGTTGCTCGGGCTCCCGGCGGTCGGCCCCGACGACGACTTCTTCTCGCTCGGCGGCAATTCCCTCCTCGCCCTGCGCCTGGTCAACCGCGTCCAGGCCGATCTCGGAGTGGAGCTGCCGTTCGGCCAGGTCTTCGAGGCGCCGACCCTGCGGGCGCTCGCCGCGCGGATCGGGGAGCACGAACCCGGCCGAACGGCGACCTGCCGCGTAACCCTGTCATCCGGTGCCGAACAGCGGGCCAGCGAGCAGGAGTTGTTCCTCTTCCATCCGGTCGGCGGATCCGTCACCAGTTACACCGCGCTGGCCCGGCACTGGCCGGGCCCGGTCCACGCGTTCCAGAGCCGGGCCCTCGCCGAGGGGACGTCGACGGCAGGCGACCCGGACCTGGAGACGATGGCGGCGGCGTATCTGGCGGAGATCCGACAGCTGCGCCCGGAAGGCCCGTACGCCCTCGGCGGCTGGTCCATGGGCGGAGTCATCGCGTACGAGGTGGCGCGCCTGCTCACCGAACAGGGCCACCACGCTGCCCTGTTCATGATCGACAGCGATCTCACCGAGGACCGTACGGCGAGGTCCGAGGCCGACCGGCACACGGCGTTCCTCGGCGACCTGGCCGGCGGGCGGCTCCCCACCGACGCCCGCGAAGCGCTCCGGGCCGCCCCCGCCGGGCAGCTCATGGAGGCGGGCACCGCGGCAGCCGTCCGGCACGGCTGGCTGCCGGCCGAAACCGGCGTACAGCAGTACGCGTTGCTCATGCGGGTGCACGCCCACAACCTGGACGTACTGAACGCCTACCGGCCGGAGAAGTGCGAGGTGTCCGCCCTCCTCCTGGTCGCCGACCGGGTCGAGCGGCCGGACCCGGTGGCCGCTTGGCGGGACCTGTGCCCCGGTATCGAGGCGGAGGCCTGGCCGCACGATCACTACACGATCGTCGGGCCCGACGTACTCCCGGCGATCGCCGAACGGGCCGCCGCATGGCTCGGCACCCGTGTTCCGGCCGCTTCCGGCACCACCCAGGGACCTCAGGAGGGGAGATGACCCAGATGACCGGCATGTCCAAGGACGACGTGCGGCGCGCCGCGGCCGGAGTGCTCGGGGTGGACGCCGGATCGGTTCCGGACGGCGCCAACCTGATCAAGCACGGGATGGACTCGCTGCGGATGATGCGGCTGGCCGGCGGCTGGCGGCGCGCGGGCGCGTCCGTGACCTTCCGTCAACTGGCGGAACAGCCCACGGTGGACGCCTGGTTCGCGCTCCTCACCGCATCCGGTGCCGCGGCGGCACCGGTCGCGGCGGAAGCAAAGGACGAGACGACGGCGGAGGCGGGACCGGCCCGGAAACCTGCCCGGCCCGCCACCGAGGACTCCGAGGCTCCGTTCGCCCTCACTCCGGTGCAGCGGGCCTACTGGATCGGCCGCCGCCCGGAGATGCCCCTGGGCGGTGTCGGCTGCCACGCCTTCCTGGAGTTCGACGGCAGCGGAGTCGACCCGGTCCGGCTGGACCTGGCGGTACGCCGGGTCATCGCCCGGCACGGCATGCTCCGGGCGCGGTTCCTCGACGACGGCCGACAGCAGATCCTCGCCGAGAGCCCGTGGCCGGGACTGACCGTCCATGACGTCACCGACGCCGGCCCGGACAAGGCGGAGCAGCACCTCGCCGATGTGCGCGCCCGGCTCTCGCACCGCGTGTTCGACGTCGCGGCGGGCGAGGTGGTGGACGTGCAGCTGTCGCTGCTGCCCGGCTCCCGCACCCGTATCCACTTCGGCATCGACCTGCTGGTGGCGGACGTGGCCAGCATCGAACTCGTCCTGGCCGACCTCGTGACGGCCTATCGCGACCCGGCGGGCCTCGCGCCCGCCTCCGGGTACGGCTTTCCCCGCTATCTGGACGACTACCGCGACTGGTGCGGCGCCCCGGCCGAGGCGGGCAGCCCGCTCGCGGCCGCCCGGGCGTACTGGCGCGAGCGGATTCCCGCACTGCCGGCGTCGGGGCCCGCGCTGCCCCTGGCCACCCGGCCGGAGGACATCACCGCTCCGGTGTTCTCGCGGCGCGCCTTCACGCTGCCCACGGCGGCGTGGGAGCACATCGTCGGCCGGGCACGGGAGTTCGGCCTGACGCCGGCCGTGGTGCTCGCGACCGCGTACGCGGAGGTGCTCGGGGCCTGGAGCGAGGAGGACCGCTTCCTGCTCAACGTACCGCTGTTCGACCGGCAGCCGCTCGCCCCCGAAGTAGGCGGTCTGGTGGCCGACTTCACCAGTCTGATCCTGCTCAGCGTCGATGTGGGCCGGCCGGTCCCGTTCGCGGAGAGGGCGCTGGATCTTCAGCGCCAGCTCCACGACAACGCCTCGCACGCCCAGTACTCCACACTGAGCGTGCTCCAGGATCTGCGCAGGGCCCACGGCGGCAGGAGGACGGCCGCGCCCGTGGTGTTCGCGTGCAATCTCGGCTCCGCGTTCGTGCCGCCGGAGATGCGCGAGGAGCTCGGCGAGTGGAGCTGGATGATCTCCCAGACCCCGCAGGTCTGGCTGGACCACCAGGTCTACCGGACCGACGACGGCGTGGTCCTCGCCTGGGACGCGGTCGACGAGCTCTTCCCGGACGGGCTGATGGACACCATGCTCCGCGCGTACGAGGAGCTGCTGCTGCGTCTGGCGGACGACGCTCCGGCCGGGGGGCCGGGCACCACGGCAGCCGCCTCCGCCGGCTGGCTCCGGCCGGCCGCCGTGACCACCGGCCGGAAGGCGGGCGCATGAGCGCGCCCGGCGGGCCGGGCGGGCCCGAGCCGGACGGCGCCCGTTGGTTCCGCCGTTTCCGTACGACGGAGAGCGCCGCGTCCCGGCTGGTCTGTTTCCCGCACGCGGGCGGCTCCGCGAGCTTCTACTTCCCGTTCGCCCGGGCGCTCGCACCGGACATCGAGGTCCTCGCCGCTCAGTACCCCGGTCGTCAGGACCGCCACCGGGAGCCCGGCATCGACGATGTGGGCGTCCTCGCGGACGGGGCGGCCGCGGCTCTCCTGCCGCTCCTGGACGACCGGCCGACGGCCCTGTTCGGGCACAGCATGGGCGCCACGGTCGGCTACGAGGTGGCCCGCCGCCTGGAGCGGGCGGGGGCCCGCCCCGAGCTGCTGTTCGCGTCCGGCCGCCGGGCGCCCTGCCGGCACCGCCCCGAGTCCGTCCATCTCCAGGACGACGAGGGGCTGGCGAACCACATCCGGCGGCTCGGCGGCACCGACGGGGAACTGCTCTCGGACCCCGATCTCCTGCGGATGATCCTGCCCGGCGTGCGCGTCGACTACCGGGCGATAGAAACCTACCGACACCGGCCCGGCACCGAACTCGGCTGCTCCATAGCCGTGTTGACCGGTTCTGACGATCCCGTGGTGAGCATCGACGAAGCCGTCGACTGGAGTCGCCACACCACCCGCGGCCACACCCTCGACGTGTTCCCCGGCGGTCACTTCTTCCTCAACGATGTACGGGACGAAGTCGTCGCGCTGGTCGCCGACCGCATGGCCGACCGACTGAGCACCAAGGAAACCTCTCCCCCGTGAACCGCTCGCTGCGCACGCCCCGTTGGTGGGGCATCCACCTCTTCACCGTCCTGGCCGTACCGTTCTGCGTTCTGATGGGCCTGTGGCAGCTGGAGAGGTTCTCGGCACGAACCGAGGCCGACCGCGCGTACCAGGAGGCCCGTACCGACAGAACGGCCGTCCCGCTCACGGAGCTGCTGCCGGTCAGCACGGACACCGTGGGACGGCGGGCCACCGTGAGCGGCCGCTACGACCCCGAAGCGGAGTTCCAGGTCCCGGACCGCCGGGTGAACGGCCAGGACGCCTTCTACGTGCTGACCCTGTTCCGTACGGACGGCGGCCGGGCACTGCCCGTCGTACGCGGCTGGCTCCCCGCAGGAACCCCGAGCGCGTCCATCCGCCCCGCCCGGGGCCGCGGTGGCGGCAGGCGTCGCGGGCGGGGCGGCCTCCCCGAGGGCCGGATCGGTGTCATCAGCGCGGCCACCTTCGTCAGCCTCATGCCGGACGAACCGCGTCCGCCCCACGACGCCTGGATCACGGTCCAGGAGCCGACCGGCCCGTTGCGCGCGGTGCCACCGGTCGTCCCGGAGGGCGCGGGCCTCGATCTGAAGGCGTTCCAGAACCTCGGCTACACCGGGGAGTGGTTCGTGTTCGCGGGCTTCGTCGTGTTCATGTGGTTCCGGCTGCGCCGCCGGGAGCTGGAGCAGAGTCCCGAGGCCCGCACGCCCGGCCCCGTACCGGCACCACCGTCACCGACGCGGACTCCGGCCCCAACGCCGTCACCGACTCCGTCGCCATCACCGTCGCTGTCGCTGCCGCTGCCGCCGGATTCCGTGCCCGTGACGCTGTCCCGGCCGGTCGCCGGCTCCGGTCCCGGCGAGGACGCCCGCAAGGACCGGATCCTCACGGTCGTGGGCGGTGTCCTCGCCGCCGTGTTCGTCGGCTTCCTCGCCTGGAGCGGCACCGCGTACCTCACCGGCCAGAACTACAGCGGCGAACTGGTCACCTTCGACGTGGTCTCGCCCGAGGCCGTCGACGCACGGCTGTCGGTACGCAAGAGCACGGACGCCGTGATCGTGTGCACCCTGCGGGCGTTGTCGGAACAGGGCCGGGAAGTCAGCCGGGTGGATGTGCGGTTCCCCGACCGGGAGAAGGATGTGGACCGCCGGGTCAGGGTCCGTACGACCGACCGGGCCACCGCGCTCGAACTCGTCGGCTGCCAGGACGCGAAAGCGGGCTAGGGCCTGCCCCCTGCCCCTCTGCACCCTGCCTGCTGCGGCGTCAGCAGCTGACGCCGCAGCAGGTGAGGACGACGGACAGCAGCACACCGAAGGCCGTGCCCAGGGTGAGCAGCCCGCGGGCGACCGGCCGGTCCGCGCGGTCCCGGTCGTGCAGTATGTGCTGGATGCGCAGGACGACGGACGTTCCGCCGGCTCCGAACGCGACCCGGTCCGCCACCTCCGGCCGGGCCGACGCCATCGAGTAGAGAGCGGTGGCCAGCACTTCGTGCGTGCTGCTCCGCAAGGCTCGTCTGTCCGCGGCCATTTCCAGCAGCAACGGCACCTCGGCCCGGGCACGCCGGCTCAGCGGCAGCCCCGGGAAGATCCGTGAGAAGCCCTCGGCGGCGGCGCTCACCAGGTGGTGGCGGCCCCCGATGTGGGCCCGTTCGTGCTCCAGCGTCGCGGCCAGCTGTTCATCGGTGAGCAGGCTCATGGCGCCGGTGGTCACGACGATCTGAGGGGCCCGTCCGGGCAGGCAGTACACGGCGGGCTCGCCGTGCGCGAGCACGGTGACGCCCAGGCCGGGGTCCTTCCGCCCGACGAGGCGCAGGGTGTCCGCGTGCCGTGCCCGCCGGCGTCGCGCGCCGAGGAGTTCGACGCAGAACGCCACGACGGGCAGGGCGAACAGAACGGTCGCCACGGCGGCGGTGGAGGAGAGCATCTGGTCACGCGACAGCACCAGATGGGTGCCTTCCAGCGCCAGCGCGAAGACGAAGCCCACCGCAAGGGTCCCCCAGGCGGCGAGAGCCAGGCCGGGCGCCCTCCGCGCCCAGCGGGCCCGGACCAGCAGCCCGGGGCAGAGCAGGCCGGTACAGGCGGCCAGGAACAGCGGCGGGAGAAGGTGCGGGTTCACTCGCGCCGACCGTCCGTGGACACGGTTTTCCCGCCCGCCCCACGGTTCCGTTCCGGATGTCTGACCGCCTGCAGCGCGACGTCCAGTGCCTGAACGTCCTCCGTGGACATGTGCTCGACGAACCGCAGCAGCGCCGCCGACCGGTCCGGCGTACCGCCCAGCGCGTGCTCCATCAGGCTGGCGGTGTAGTCCTCGCGGCTCCGCACCGGTTCGTAGGCCCAGGCGCGCCCGACCTTGCCCCGCCTCAGCCAGCCCTTGCGGAACAGCACGTCCGCCACGGTGAGGACCGTGGTGTAGGCGAGCGACCTGCCCATGGTGGTGTTGATGTCGTCGACCAGCTCACGCACGGTGGCGGCCCGCTGCCACCGCCACAGCCGGTCCATGACCTCGGCCTCCAGCTCACCCAACCGCCGCACAAGCGCCTCCCTTTGTCCGACCACGCTCAGCGTACCGGCAGCCGGAGGAGGACAGGGGCGGGCCGGCGCGGCGGCACCGGCCGCCCGCCGTGCCGCTACCAGCCGGTCTTCACCGCGTTGCAGGCCGTGCGGCAGTCGGCGTTGATGGCCTCCGCCGCCGGCTTCTCCATGGAGTCGCGCCAGACGTTCGGGGCGTACGTCTTGAGCGTCCGCAGCGAGGACCTGGCGAACTTTCCGAGCGCGGCATCAGCGTCCGACGGCTACGGAACGATCACCGCCTTCCCAGGTCACGGGCGTGTCAAGGGCGTTGCGGGTACGGCGGCGGAAGACCAGGAATCCGGCCGTCGCGGCGCCGATGAGCCACAGGCACTGGATCACGATTCCCCGGACGGCCGACGCGTCGGAGAACGCGGCGGACATGCTGGCCTGCACGGCTCCGTACGTCGGCAGGTAGCGCACGACCGCACTGTCCGAGCCGGAGCTGGAGAGGGGGTTCTGCAGGGCGACGTCGAGGATGCTGATCATCAGGATGGCGAACATGCCCTCGACCTCGCGGCGGAGCACCGATCCGAGGACGACGCCGAGCGCGCCGTAGGTCAGAGCGGCGCAGAAGAGCGCGGCGGCGAGCAGGAGGGGCTGTCGCGGCGGCCAGGAGACCCCGACGGCGACCGTGGCGTACACCGCGACGGCGACGCAGACCAGCGTGAGCGCGGAGAGCTTGGCGAGGACGAGGTGATACCGGGGGTAGCCCGCCATCGCGAGGCGGCGGTCGAAGGCGCCTCCCGTGAACGTGGCCGCGAACATCATGAACCCGGCGATCAGGGTGACCGCGTTCAGCGCACCGGTGATCTGGGTGAGGTGGTTGCCCGGCGGGGACAGCACCTCACCGGTGGCCCGCAGCCGGAACGGGGCCGGCCGGTCGGGGATGGTCACATAGGCGAGGGCGATCCACACGGGGATGTACACGACCACCAGGAGCATCGCGAACCGGTTGCGGGCGTGCCCGATCAGCGCGTATTTGGACGCCGTGGTGAACAGCTGCCGATGCCGCCTCATACCGCCACCGCCTCCGTACGTCGTTCCTGGCGCTCCAGGCGCCCGTTCTCCAGCCGCCAGAGCAGGTCCAGCCGGTCGATGTCGTAGGCCAGGTGCGAGATGACCAGCACCGAGTGCCCGGCGTCGCGCAGCCTCTCCGCCAGCTCCCAGAAGCGCAGATACGTCTCCCAGTCGAACCCCTGGTAGGGCTCGTCGAGCAGGAGCACGTCCGGGTCGTGCATGAGCGCCAGGGTCAGGTTGAGCTTCTGCCGGGAGCCACCGCTGAGCAGGCCGGCCCGCTGGTCGAGGTACTCGGTGAAGGCCAGGGTCTCCATCACCTCCTCGGCCCGTCGCAGGTTCGCGAGACCGAACGCGCTCTTGAAGAGGTCGAGGTGCTGGCGGACGGTGAAGGAGTCGTCCAGGACCACGGACTGCGGGCAGTAGCCGAATCTGCCACTGTGCCGCACCGAGCCACGGTCCGGCCTCAGTTCACCGGCGAGGATCTTCAGCAGCGTGGTCTTGCCCGCGCCGTTCTCCCCGACGATCCCGGCGAGGGTGCCGGGCCGCAGCCGTAGGTCGATGCCCCGGAGAACGGCATGCTGCCGGTAGGAGTGGTGCACATCGGTGACGTCCATCGCGTTGCTCCGTCGTACCAGGTGTTGTCGTGCCGGGTGTTGTCGTGCCAGGTGTTCCTGTTGGCCCGCGGAGACCCGTCCGCGTCGGGTGGCGGGCGGCGCCCGCGCGGCTCAGGCCGGCGTCGTGCTCTCCGCCAGCTCGCCCACGGCCTGCTCCCACAGCAAGGGCAGCGACTCCCCCAGGGGCAGGGCGCGATCGGTGAGGAAGGACACCTCGGCCCAGTCGCCGAAGAACGACAGCCCCACCGCGAAGAGATGCCCCGGCACGAGCAGGGGCAGCAGGGCGGTGCCCGTCACCTGCGAGTCGCCCAGGCTCCCCTGGTCGGCGAGGGGCATGGAGGTGGCCATGACGTTGGTGACGCGCGGGGAGAGCATCCTGCGCAGGTACCACTCGGTGGGGGCGTCCGGCATGAAACGGACCAGGTCCTGAATGGCCTGCCGCCAGGTCTCGCCCCGCAGCTTCCGGGTCGTCGCCATGACGTGATCCAGCCGTCGCAGCGGCGCCTGAGTGTTCCGGGGGCCGTCCGGGTGTTCCTGGGCGGCGTGCACGGGCAGCTGGAACGGCAGGGCGAAGCAGCGGTTTCCCCAGGTCTGTTCCTCGTCCGCGCGGCGCGCGTCGACGGGCAGCACGGCCGTCACCCGGGGAAGCGGTACGCCGGCCCGCGCCGACCAGACCGACAACGCCCCTGCCAGGGCCGCCAGATGTACGTCGTGGGCCGAGCCGCCCCGGCCGGCGCCGATCCGGCGCAGGGTGTCCGACCGGACGCGACCGCGCCACAGCCGCCGTTCGCCGGAAGGAGTGAAGGCCGCGTACGGGCGGTGACCGCGTACGGCGAGCGAGCCGGCCAGGAACCTGGTGGCGAGACCGACGGCCGCGCCGACCCGCCGGGGCGCCCCGGAAAGCCGGCTCCGGCCCGGCACCGGGCGGGCGGACGGCCCGCCTCCGCTCAGCAGGGCCCGGAAGGTCATGGCGGCGGCCGCGCCGTCCTGGCAGGCGTGGTGGAAGCGGTAGCAGACGGCGTACCTGTCGGGTTCATGGCCGTGGACCAGCCAGATTCCCCAGTTGGCGCCGGGAGCGAACGGGGCGTTGAGCGCGGTGTCCAGGGCCGGGTCCCAGCCGGCGGGCCCGTCGGCGACCACCTCGTGCACATGCCGGTCGACGGCGAAGTCCCCGTCCGGCTGCCAGCGTGACCGCCGGCCGCCCGCCACCCGGCTCGTGAGCAGGGGCAGTTCGCCGAGCCGGAAGCCCACGTACGCGCGCAGGTCCGCCAGGGACGGCGGCGGTCCGCTGAGGTAGGCGATGCCACCGGCGTCCCAGCGGACGTCCGGCCGACGGCGCTCCAGGCTGAGGAACGCGCGGTCGACCGAGTGGGTGGGGTGGCGGGGCGGGGGAACGGACGCCTCGGACCGGGCGGACGGGACGGAGGGCGTGGGCGAAGTGGGCGGAGCCGACTGCGGGGTGGGCGAAGTGGGCGGGGTCGGCTGCGGGGCGGACGGGGTGCGCTGCTCGGAATCGGGCATGAGGCTTCGGGGCTCCCATTCGGGCCGGGGCGAATCGCGCTGACGAACCGGAGGGCGGTGGGACGTGAGCGGCAGGAGGCCACCGGTTCGGGGCGGCCCGTCCGCCCGGAACCGGCCCGGCGCACTGCCGGGTCCGGGCGATGGCCATCAGGATGACCATCGCCCGGAGCGGTTCCGCCCCACGTCGGCACGCCGCCCCGCCCCCGGCAGCCGGATTCCGGTCGTCCCCGCGGCCGTCGGCCGTATCCGCGGTCGGCCCCGGCGGCCCCCGGTTTCCTTGTCCTGCCGGGCTCGGCGGCCCCACCCGCCCACAGGCACTGTCGACATGGCGACTCTTTGACGCCGCCTTCGGACTCCCGCGACGGGTTCCCCCGAAAGGAGGACAGGGCTCCGACCACCGCCGTACGGATCCGTCCGCGCACGGCTGCCGCGCAGGTGAGGTGCCGCCCGGCCGCGCACCGGACCGGCGGCCCTTCACCCGCCTCGGGGTGGCGTACTTCGTTCGGGTGAGCAGCGGAGATCGAGGCGCGTTCTCCGCCGCTCGTCTGCCATTGTGTGCCGTGCGCCGGAGATCACCGGGTCCGAAAGGCCCGATAACACCCGTCCGGACGGGTGGTCGGAGAACCGGCGAGCAAGCACCAGCCGCACCGGACCGGCCGGACGAGCCGGACCGTGCGCGGTGCGATCGCCGGTGACGATCCGCGACGCAGGACGGCCGGTGCCGTCGTCCTCCTCCCGCATCCGGTCTCCGTAACGGCGGCACCGCCCTCCCTCCGCACACGGCCGGCGATCCGCCCCCTCTCACCGCCCTTGGAGCCACGCTCGTGCACGTCGCACTCACCGGCGCCACCGGATTCCTCGGACTGCGCCTGTTACGTCGCCTGCTCGACGCCCATCGGTCGGTGACGGTCCTGGCCCACGCCGGGTCGGGGGACGCGCTGCACCGCATCACCCGGTTCTTCGAAGTGACGGGTGCACCACAGGCGTTCATCGCCCGGCTCCCCGATCGGCTGCGGGTGGTGGAGAGCGATCTGACGCTGCCCCGGCTGGGGCTGCCCGCGCGGACGTTCCAGGAGCTGGCCGACAGCCTCGACGCGATCTGGCACAGCGCGGGCAGCATCAATCTCGAAGGGGACCTTCCCGAGCTGCGCCGGACCAACGTCGAAGGGACCCGGCGGGTGCTGGAGCTCGCGGCCTCGGGCCGTGGGTCGCCCGTGGTCCACCACGTGAGCACCGCGTTCGTGGCCGGGGCGCGGCGGGACGGGGTGGCGTACGAGGACGAGCTGGACGACACCGATGGTTTCGAGAACGCCTACGAACGGTCCAAGTACGAGGCGGAACTGCTGGTTCACGCCTGGTCCCGGAAGCACGGCCGTCCGGTCCTCGTGCTGCGGCCGAGCATTCTGGTCACCGACCTGCCGCCGCACCCCGAGCTGCCCTCACACCCACTGCAGGTCGTCGAGCGGATCCTGCGCGACGCGCGAAGCGCCGCCGCCGCGAGCCCGGCACCGTACAGCGGCGCGCCCGCCTCGGACGACTTCGCCGGGCCCCGGCCGCGCGTCCGCACCGTGGGACATCCGCACGGCCGGCTGAACCTGTTGCAGGTGGAGCACGCGGCCGAGGTCATGGTGCGGCTGGCCGGTCTGCGGCCCTCCGGCGGGGTCGACACGTACCACGTCGTCCATGACCGCGATGTGCCCGTGCCGGTGGTCGTGGCCCTGCTGGAGCGGCTGGTCCCGATCGCGATCGACCTGGTCGCCGCCAAGCCGGAGCGCCCGTCGGCGCTGGAGGCGCTGATCGACTTCTACCCGGGTGTGACGGTATACCTCGCCCATCGTCGGCGGTTCGACGCCACCCGGGTCAGGGTCCGGCTGGGGCCGTCGGCGGTCTCGGCTCCGGTGGGCCTCGACCACCTCTGGTCCGGTCTGGCCCCACAGGACAGGCCTCTCCCCGCCCCCCTGCCACCGCAGATCCCCACGACCGTCTCCTGACCGGCCGACCTCCTGACCTCCTGACCTGCCGATCTCCTCTTCCGTTGGAGTCTTCGCGTGTCCGTCCTCACCGTTCCCGGCGCCACCGCCGCGCCCCCGCCGGACTTCTCGCCCGAGGGGATCGCGGCCCGCGCCCGGCGGATCCGGGAACCCGTCCATGTCGTCAGCGGGCCGGACGGCCGGGAGCTGGGGCTCGCGACCGGCCCGTCGCCCGGCGGCCAGGTGCTGGGCACGCTGCCACCGCTGTACCCCGAGTGGCTCGGCGACCGTACGTTCTGCGAGGCGCACGGCGTCCGCTTCCCCTATGTCGCCGGTGAGATGGCGAACGGCATCGCGACCACCACGATGGTCGCGGCGATGGCCCGGGCCGAGATGCTCGGATTCTTCGGGGCGGGAGGTCTGGCGTACGACGAGGTGGAGCGGGCCGTGCACACGCTCGCGCACGAGCTGGAGTCCCGCTCGAACTGGGGTGTCAACCTCATCCACTCACCGGCCGAACCGGCGCTGGAGTTCCGGGTCGCCGAGCTGCTGCTGCGCTGCGGCGTCCCCCGGATCTCCGCGTCGGCGTTCATGGAGCTGACCCCGGCGGTCGTGCTGTGCGCGGCCCACGGGCTGCGCCGGGGCGCGGACGGCGGCGTCGTCCGGCGTACGCGTCTGTTCGCCAAGGTCTCGCGGCCCGAGGTGGCCGAGAGGTTCCTCTCCCCCGCACCGCCCGCCCTGCTGGAGCCACTCGTCGCCCGGGGGAAGCTCACCCGCGAGGAGGCGGAGCTGGCGGCCCTGGTGCCGGTGGCCGAGGACATCACCGTGGAGGCGGACAGCGGTGGGCACACCGACAACCGGCCGTTGTCGGTGCTGCTGCCGAGGATCACCGTCCTGCGCGACGCGTTGTGCCGGCGGTTCGGCTACCGCCGCCCGGTCCGGCTCGGCGCGGCCGGCGGTCTCGGCACCCCGGACGCGGTGGCCGCCGCCTTCGCCCTCGGCGCGTCCTACGTGGTCGTCGGTTCGGTGAACCAGACGGCGGTCGAGGCGGGCCTGTCCGACGAGGCCAAGGCGATGCTCTGCGAGGCGGACGTCGCCGATGTGGCCATGGCGCCCTCGGCCGACATGTTCGAACTCGGTGTGAAGCTCCAGGTGTTGTCCCGGGGCACGCTGTTCGCGCAGCGGGCCGGCCGGCTGTACGCGGCGTACCGGGACCACGGATCGCTGGAGGAGATCCCGTCCGCGCTGCGCACTTCGATCGAACGCGATGTGCTGCGCGCCCCGTTCGACGAGACCTGGCGGCACACGCGCGCGTTCTGGGAGCGGCGCGATCCCGCCGAGATCGCCCGTGCGGAGGCCGACCCCAAGCACCGTATGGCCCTGGTGTTCCGCTGGTACCTGGGCAGCTCCAGCCGGTGGGCGATCTCCGGGGAGGAGGCGCGGCGGGCCGACTACCAGATCTGGTGCGGACCGGCGATGGGCGCGTTCAACCGGTGGGTGGCGGGCACGTTTCTGGCCGAGCCGGCGCACCGGTCCGTGGTGCAGATCGCGCTCAACCTCCTCGAAGGGGCCGCCGTGCTCACGCGCGCCCATCAACTGCGCACCTACGGCGTTCCGTTGCCGACGGAAGCGTTCACCTGCCCGCCGTGCGAGCTGGCGTGAGCGGCCCCGGAGCGACCGACGTGCCGGTACCGACCGTTCGACCCCGAGGAGAGACCGTGCCCGGCTCCACCCCCCGTCAGGTCCCCGTCGCCGTGGTCGGCGTGGGCGCTCTGGTGCCCGGCGCGACGGACGCGGCCGGCTACTGGCGGATCGTGACCGGCGGCCGCGATCTGCTCACCGAGGTGCCCGCCTCCCGCTGGCGGGTGGAGGACCACTACGACCCGGACCCGGCCGCCCCCGACAAGACGTACGCCCGTCGGGGCGCCTTCCTGCCCGAGGTGGACTTCGACCCGATGGCCTACGGGGTGCTGCCGTCCAACCTGTCGGCGACGGACACCTCCCAGCTGCTCGCCCTGATGGTCGCCGACCAGGTGCTGAAGGACGCCGGCGGCCTGGGCGGGGTGGACCGGGACCGGACCGGTGTCGTTCTCGGCGCGGCCGCCCTCGAACTGCTTCCGCACATGTACGGGCGTGCCCAGCGCCCGCTGTGGCTCGCGGGTCTGCGGGAGAGCGGACTCGGCGAGGCCGAGGCGGAAGCGGTCTGCGACCGCATCGCGGCGCGCTTCGAGCCATGGCGGGAGTCGTCCTTCCCGGGGCTGCTCGGCAACGTGGTCGCGGGCCGGATCGCCAACCGGTTCGATCTGCACGGCGTCAACCACACCACCGACGCGGCCTGCGCCAGCTCGCTGGCGGCCCTGTCGACGGCGGTCGGTGAACTGGCCCTCGGCCGGGCCGACCTGGTGATCAGCGGTGGCGTGGACACCGGGAACGACGTCGGCATGTTCCTGTGCTTCTCCAAAACGCCCGCGCTCTCCCCCAGCGGCGACTGCCGCCCGTTCTCGACCGCGGCCGACGGCACCATGCTCGGCGAAGCGGTCGTCATGTACGCGCTGAAGCGGCTGTCCGACGCGGAGCGTGACGGCGATCGGATCCACGCGGTGATCCGGGGCATCGGCACCTCCTCCGACGGCAGGAGCACAGCGATCTACGCCCCGCTGCCCGACGGTCAGGCGCGGGCCCTGCGCCGCGCCTACGAGGAGGCGGGTTACGGGCCGGAGACCGTGGAGCTGGTCGAAGCGCACGGGACCGGCACGAAGGCCGGAGACACCGCCGAACTCGCCGCGCTCACCGAGGTGTTCGCCGCTTCGGGGCGCAAGGACGGCCAGTGGTGCGCGATCGGCTCGGTCAAGTCGCAGATCGGCCACACCAAGTGCGCGGCGGGTGCGGCGGGGCTGCTCAAGGCGGTGCTGGCCCTGCACCACAAGGTGCTGCCGCCGACGGTCAAGGTCGACCGGCCGAACCCGGCAGCCGCTGCCCCGGACGGCCCGTTCTACGTCAACACCGAGGTCCGCCCCTGGGTGCGCCCGGCCGGTCATCCGCGCCGCGCGGCGGTGTCGAGTTTCGGCTTCGGCGGCAGCAACTTCCATGTCACGCTGGAGGAGTACACGCCCTCGTCAGGACCGGGACGCGCGGCCCCGCGCCATCGCACGGCCCCGAGCGAACTCGTCCTGTTCAGCGGCGACTCCCCGTCGGACCTGGTCCCGCCCCTGCCGGACGACGGCCGTCCGCTGGCCGCACTGGCCCGGGAGAGCCACGCCGCCTTCTCGTCCGCCGCCCGGGTGCGGCTGGCCGTCGTCGCCACCGATGCCGAGGACCTGCGGAAGAAGTACGCGCAGGCGGCCGAGGCGATCCGGCAGCGGCCCGACGCGGCGTTCTCCACACCGTCCGGCATCCGGTACGCGCACGGGAAGGGCTCGCCCGGCCGTATCGGCTTCCTGTTCCCGGGGCAGGGGGCCCAGTACGTCGGGATGGGGGCCGGTCTCGCGATGCTGGCGCCGGCTGCCCAGACCGTGTGGGACCGGCTGGGGCCGACCCGCTTCGACGGGCGGGCCCTGCACCGGGTCGTGTTCCCGCCGCCCTCCTTCACCGACGAGGAACGCGCCGCTCGGGCGGCCTTGTTGGACGCCACCGAGTGGGCACAGCCCGCACTGGCAGTGCACGCGCTGGCGCTGCTGGAGGTGGTACGGGGGCTGGGGCTGCGGCCGGACTGCGTGGCGGGCCACAGCTTCGGCGAGCTGGTGGCGCTGCACTGCGCGGGGGCGCTGGACGCCGACGCGCTGGTGGGCCTGGCCCGCCGCCGCGGTGAGCTGATGCGGGACGCGGCGACCGCTTCCGGCGCGATGCTGGCGGTGGCGGCGGGCCGGGCGCAGGTGGCCGAGGTGCTGGCCCGTGGCGGCTTCGGTGACCTGTGGCCCGCCAACCACAACGCACCGCGCCAGGTTGTGCTTTCGGGCTCGGCGGAGGCGGTCGCGCGTGCCGAGAAGGCGTTCTCGACGGCGGGGGTCGGCACCCGTCGGCTGGCCGCGTCGACCGCCTTCCACAGTCCGCTGGTCGCCCCGGCCGTCGAACCGCTCGCCGCGTATCTGCGCACGGTGCCGCTCGCGGAGCCCCGGCTCCAGGTCTACGGCAACGCGGACGCGCGGCCGTATCCGTCGTCGCCGGACGAGGTGCGCCGCCGGATCGCCGGTCACCTCGCCTCACCGGTGCTCTTCGAGGACCAGATCGAGGCGATGTACGCGGCGGGGGTACGCACCTTCGTCGAGGTCGGCGCGGGTGCGGCGCTGACCGGCCTGGTCGGGCAGATCCTCGGCGACCGCGAGCACGCGGCGGTGCCCCTGGACCGGTCGGCCCGCCCCGGGGCCGACACCTTGCACGCCGCGCTCGGCGAACTGGCGGTACGCGGCGTCCCCCTCGAACTCGACACCCTCTGGGCCCCGTACGCCCCGCCCGAAGCCGCAGCGAAGGAGCCCGAGCCCCGGATGACCGTGAAGATCAGCGGCGGCAACTACGGTCAAGCGCCGCCGCCGCGCGCAGAGTTCGCCGTGCCGCCACCACGGGCCGCGTCCGTCGAGACGTCGCCGCGTGCCACGTCCGTCGAGGCGTCGCCGCCCGCACCGGCTCCCGCACCCGTATCCGTACCCACTCCCGTATCCGCGTCCCACACCCCGGCGGTTCCCATGCCCGCGCACGTCCCTTCCCCGATCCACACCCCGCAGCCGCCGTCGTACGGGACGGCTGTCGCCGACGGCGACCGGCTCGCCGCCGTCGAGAGCGTCCACCGGCAGACGGCGGAGGCTCATGCGGCCTGCCAACGCCTGATGGCGGAGAGCCACATGGCGTTTCTGCGCATGACCGAGACGACTCTGTCCGCCATGCTCGGGATGCCGGACGCGGACGCAGAGGTGGAGCTGACGGCCAACGCGCCGGCGCTGCCGCTGCCGCTGCCCCGTGCTGCGTCACCGCGCCCCGCACCGGCGGCCGTTGCGCCGTCTGCCACATCTGCCGCATCTGCCGCTGCACCTCCGGCGGTTCCGGCGGTTCCGGCGGTTCCGGCGGTCTCATCGGTTTCATCGGTTCCGTCAGCTTCTGCCGCAAGCGAGGTCCCCGCGCCGGAGGCCACTCCCGCTTCCGTCGACGACTCGGTGTCCCTGTCGCCGTCGGAGCTGGAGGAGTTGCTGCTGTCGGTGGTGGCCCAACTCACGGGCTATCCCGCAGCCATGCTCAACATGGACATGGAGCTGGAGGCGGATCTCGGCGTCGACTCCATCAAGCGCGTCGAGATCCTGTCGGCCGTGCGCCGGCGGGTGGGTGATGTGGCGGCGGGTGACGTCGGGCGACTCGGCAAGCTCCGTACGCTGCGCGAGATCGTCGAGGCGATCACGGGCGACGCCCGGCCCGTCGCGACCGTCGGGTCGTCCGTGGTCGCCGAAGCCCCTGCCCCGGCGGAAGCGGACCACGGGGCCGCCCAACGACCGCCGCTGACACGGCTGGTGCCGCGCATGGTGGCGGCTCCGGTGTCCGGGCTGGTGACGGCGGGGCTGCTGGACGGTCCGGTCGTGGTGACCGGCGAGGGCGGTGGCGGGTGCTCGATCGTCTCGCTCGTGGCCCGGAAGCTCACCGAGCACGGCGTGGACGCGACCGCCGCGAAGGAGGTGCCCGAGGGCGCCCGTGGTGTCATCCACCTCGGAGCGCTCACCGCGAGCGGTGATCCGGACGCGGCGCGGGAGGTCCACCGGTCGGCGCTGCGCGCGGCGCGTGCGGTGGCGTCACGGGCGGCGGCGGACGGCGGGGTGTTCGTGAGCGTCCAGGACACCGGGGGCGACTTCGGGCTCGGCGGCCGCGCGGCCGGCCGGGCGTGGCTGGGCGGGGTCGCCGGGCTGGCCAGGACCGCGGCGAAGGAGTGGCCGGACGCCTCGGTCAGGGTCGTCGACTGCGAGCGGGGCGGCCGGGACGACGAGGAGGTCGCCGAGGCCGTCGTACGGGAACTCCTCCGGGGCGGGGGCGACCCCGAGGTCGGTCTCCGCGCGGACGGCGCCCGCGCCGTCCTGCGCATGGCGGCCGAACCCGTGACGCCCGGCGGCGCGGGCCGGATCACCGCCGACTCGGTGATCGTGGCCACCGGCGGGGCGCGCGGGGTGACCGCCGCCGCCCTGCTCGACCTGGCCCGGACCCACCGTCCACGGATCGTGCTGCTGGGCCGGACCGATCCGGCCGCCGAGCCGGCCGGGCTGGAGGCGGCGGCCGACGAGGCGGCGCTCACCCGTCTGCTCGCGGACCGTCCGGCCGAGCTCGCGGCGGACTCCTCGCCCGCCCGGATCGCGGAGCGGGCCCGGGAGATCCTGGCAGCGCGCGAAGTACGGTCGACCATCGCGGAGTTGGAGGCGGCGGGGTCAGCCGTCCGATACGTGCGGGCGGACGTCCGCGACGCCGACGCCCTCGCCGCCGCACTGAGCGAGGTGCGCGAGACCTGGGGGCCGGTCACCGGCATCGTGCACGGCGCGGGAGTGCTGGCCGACAAGCTGATCGCCGACAAGACCGACGAGCAGGCCGAGTTGGTGATGTCCACCAAGGTGGACGCTCTGCGGGCGCTGCTGGCGGCGACGGCGGACGATCCGCTGGACACGATCTGTCTGTTCTCCTCGGTGGCGGCCGTGTTCGGCAACGCTGGGCAGAGCGACTACGCCCTGGCCAATGAGGTGCTCCGCCAGGTCGCCTCGGCCGAGCAGGCACGCCGCCCCGGCTGCCTGGTGCGGTGCGTGGCCTGGGGGCCCTGGCAGGGCGGCATGGTCACCCCGGCCCTGGCCGCGCACTTCGGCAGGTCCGGGGTGCCGCTGATCCCCCTGGCGCAGGGTGCCGCCGCGTTCACCGCCGAGCTGGACGGGGCCGTCGGCGAGGTCTGCGTCGTCCTGGCGGCCGGGGACGATCCGGCCGCCCTGTCCCCGGCCGGAGCCGCGCGCCGCGCCCAGCTGCTGGTGCGCGCGGACACGCTGCCGCAGGTGGCCGACCACGCGCCCGCCGGGACTCCGGTGCTGCCCGTGGCCCTGGTCCTGGACTGGTTCGCGGGCGCGGCCACGGCCTGGCTGCCGCAGGCTGGGCGGCTGGTCCTGCGCGATCTGCGGGTGTACCAGAAGTACGCCCTGCCCGAGCTGTCCGGGGCGGGGCACCGGCTCACCGTGCTCGGCGGCGGGGCCGCGCCCGGTTCGCCGTCGGGTCTGGAGGCGGAGCTGCGGGGCGAGGAGGGCCCGGCCCGCTTCCGGGCCGTGCTGGACACCGGGTTCGAGGAGCCCGATGCGGCCGCCTGGGACACCCCGGACGGTCTGAAGCCGCTCGACCGGACCGATCCGTACGACGGGGACGTCCTCTTCCACGGCCCCCGGTTCCATGCCCTGCGCAGGGTGCGCGGTGTCTCGGAGCACGGGGCCGAGGCCACCGTCGCGGGCCTGCGGGCGCTGGACTGGGAAGCGGGCGGGCACGGGCCGCTCGACCCGGCCGCGGTGGACGGCGCGCTCCAACTCGCGCTGCTCTGGGGCGAGAAGGCGCTCGGTGCGGCGACGCTGCCGATGGCCGTCGCCGAATGCCGGGTGCACCGGCGCGGCCCGGTGGACGGCACCGTGCGCTGTGTGGTGCGCGGACGGAAGACGCACGACACGGGGGCGCGTTGCGACGCGGCACTGATCGACGCCGACGGGTCCGTCCGGCTCGAACTGCTCGGCGTGGAACTCGTCCGCCGCCCCTCCTGATTCCTGACCCCACTGCCGCCACTCCTGATCCCACTGCCGCCCTCCCGGCCCCGCCGCCCGGGCCCGGCCCCGCCGTGAAGCGAGATCCCCATGCATGTCGAACCGATCGCCGTCGTCGGACGGGGCTGTGTGCTGCCCGGCGCGCTGGACCCGGACACGTTCTGGGAGAACATCGCGGCCGGCCGCGTCAGCCTGTCGGCCGCCCCGGCGGACCGGTGGCGGCTGCCGCGCCGCTGGGCGATGGGTTCGGTGGACGACCACCTCGACCGGACCTGGACCGATGTCGGCGGTTACGTCCACGGGTTCGACTCCGTCTTCGATCCGGGCGGCTTCGACCTCGCCCCGGAGCGGATCGCCTCGCTGGACCCGCTCTTCCACTGGGTGCTGCACGGGGTGCGGCAGGCGCTCACCGAGGCGGGCCGCACCGGTCGGCTGCCGCGCGGGGGGCTGGTGCTGGGGAATCTGTCGTACCCCACACCCACCGGTGCGGCCTTCGCCGAACATGTCTGGCTGTCCGCACAGCGGCCCCGGCTCCGCGACGCCCTGCTCACGGGCGGGCACCATACGCGCCCGGACGCCCGCAACCGCTTCTCCTCCGGGCTGCCCGCCCTCCTCGCGGCCCGTGCGCTCGGCCTCGGCGCGGGGGCGTGGTCCCTCGACGCCGCCTGCGCGTCCTCGCTGTACGCGATCAAGCTGGCATGCGACCGGCTGCACGACCGCACGGCCGACCTGATGGTGGCGGGCGCGGTCAGCCGCCCCGATCCTCTCTACCTCCACATGGGGTTCTGCGGGCTGTCCGCGACGAGCCGCACCGGACGCAGCCGCCCCTTCCACCGTGACGCGGACGGGCTGATGCACGGCGAGGGCGCCGGGTTCGTCGCCCTGATGCGGCTGTCCGACGTCCGTGCCGCGGAGCTGCCCGTGCTCGGCGTGATCCGCGGTGTGGGGCTGTCCAACGACGGGCGTGGTTCCGGGCTGATCAGCCCGTCGGAGGAGGGCCAGGTGCGGGCCATGCGCCTGGCGTACGACGTGGCGGGCGTCGCTCCGGAGTCGGTGTCGCTCGTCGAGTGCCATGCGACGGGGACGCCGGTCGGGGACGCGGTGGAGGCGCGCGGCATGGCCCGGGTCTTCGGGGCGGCCGAGGACGTGCCCATCGGTTCGGCGAAGTCCAACGTCGGGCATCTGCTGGCCTCGGCGGGTGTGGCGGGGCTGCTTAAGGTGCTCGGTGCGATGCGTGCGGGGGTGCGGCCGGCGACGCTCGGCGCACAGCAGCCCCTGGACGCGCTGGCGGGCACGCCGTTGCGGGTGCTGGGCGCGCCGGAGGAGTGGGCGGGGCCGCGCAGGGCGGCGGTCAGCGCCTTCGGTTTCGGCGGGACCAACGCCCACCTGATCGTCGACGCCCCGGACAGCGCCGCCCCGCCTGCGGGCCCCCGGCCGGTGCGCGCCCCGCTCTCCACCGCTCGGGCCGACGGACCGACGCCCCGAGCCGCAGGCGCTGCCCCTGCCCCGGAACCGGCTCCGCCCTCGCCCCCGGCAGCCGACGCACCCCGCACCCGCACACCGGTGGCGATCGTGGCCGTCGGCGCGCGGGTCGGTGAGGGAACGTCCGCCGAGGACCTGCGCCGGGCGGTGCTGGGCGGTGAACGGCGGGGCCCTGTCGCGGAGATCGCCGTGGAGTTGACGGACCTGTGCTTCCCGCCGCTGGCGCTGGAGCGGACCGTACGCCATCAGCTCCTGGTCCTGGAGGCCGCCCGGGAGGCCGTACGGACGGTGCGTCTGCCCCGTGAGCGGACCATGGTGGTCATCGGTACGGGGGTGGACCCGGAGGTGGCCCGCGCGGGCGCCCGCTGGCGGATTCCGTACTGGCTGGAGCGGTCGGGTGCGCGGATCACGGACGGGGCGGCGGATCTCGCCCGGGAGGCGTTCACCCCGCCGATGACGGCGGAGGGTGTGGTGGGCAGCATGCCGAACCTCGCGGCGAACCGCATCAGCACCCAACTGGACCTGGCCGGGCCCGGGTTCACGGTGTCGGCGGAGGAGGCGTCCGGGCTGGTGGCGCTGGAGGTCGCGGCGCGGGCCATCCGCTCGGGCGAGGCCGATGCCGCGCTCGTCGGCGCCACCGACCTGTCCTGCGAAGCCGTCCACCGGGCCGCCCTGCGGGAGCTCGGCCGGACGGAAGAGGCCGGGGACGCGGCGGTCGTGCTGGTCCTCAAGTCCCTGGACGCCGCCCGCGGGGACGGCGACACCGTCGTCGCGCTGCTGGACGAGGAGGCCGACGGCACCCCCGACATGGTCATCGGCGACGGCCCGGACGCGGTGTTCGACCCGGCGTCCGCGTTCGGGCGTGCTCACGCGGCGTCCGGGCTGGTCTCCGTCGCGGTGGCGGCGCTCTCGCTCCAGCACCGCGCGATCCCCCGCCCGGGCGGGCCCGCGGACACCGCGGCCGTCGCCCACACCGCGCGGGCCGTGGTCGCACCGCTGGAGGGGCCGCCCGCGAGCGTACGGCTGCGCGCGGGGGACGCCCGGCCGTGGCTGCGGGGCCCGGCCCCGCGCCTCCAGGTGTTCTCCGGGGCCGACCGCGCGGGCGTGCTGGCCGCGCTGGAATCCGGTACGGAGTCCTCGGCGGGCCCGGCCCGGCTGGCGCTCGTGGTCGACGGCGGCACCTCGTCGGCGAACCGCAGGGAAGCGGCCCGCCGTTGGCTGACGGAGGGCGGGATCCGTCCGGCCGATGTCCTGTACCGGGACGGTCCCGTCACCGGGCAGACCGCCTTCGTGTACACCAACGGCTCGGCCGCCTACCCCGGAATGGGCCATGAACTGGCGCTCGCGTGGCCGTCGCTGGGCGAGACCGTCCGGGAACGGCACCGGGCGGTGGGGGCGCGGCTGCGGGCTCGGGAGGAGCCCGGCGTGCTCGGACAGATCTGGGCGGTCGCCGAACTGGCCGTCTTCCACACGGTGTTCAGCCGTGATGTCCTCGGGCTGCGGCCGGACGCCGCGATCGGCTACTCCTCGGGCGAGTCGACGGCACTGGTCGCGCTGGGCGCCTGGCCGGACGCCCCGGGGCTGTACGAAGCCACCCGGGACAGCGGTCTGTTCACCACCGAACTCACCGGTGAACTGCGGGCGGTGCGGCGCTACTGGCGGCAGCGGGGCATCCGGGGAGAGAGGTGGTCGAGCCATCTGATCGCCGCACCGGTGGAGACCGTCCGGGCGGAGCTGGCCGGGGAGGCCGCGGTCCATCTGATGGCGGTGAACGCGCCCGGGGTCTGTGTCATCGGTGGCGAGTCCCGGGCGTGCTCGGCCGTCGTGGCGAGGATCGGCGCCGACCTGGCGATCGAGCTGGACTACGACATGGCCGCCCACGCCCCGGAGTTGGCGGAGGTCCGCGAGGTGTGGCGCGAGGCCCACCGCCGCCCCACGGTCGAGGTGCCCGGGGTCCGGTTCTACAGCGGGGCCACCGGCCGGGCGTACCGGCCGACGACCGAGCGGGCCGCCGAGGCGCTCACCGCCCAGGGCCTCGGAACGATCGACTTCGCGGCCACCATCGAGCAGGCGTGGGCGGACGGGGTCCGGATCTTCGTGGAGCACGGGCCGCGAAAACTGTGCACCGGCTGGATCCAGCGGGTGCTCGGCGACCGGGAGCATGTGGCCGTCGCGCTGGACGCCCCGGGCGACACCGGGCTGCGGCAGCTGTGTCTCGCGGTCGGCGAACTCGTCGTCGCCGGAGTGCCGGTGGACGCCGACGCGCTGCTCGCCCGACTCGCCGAGGCCGCGACGGACCTCCCGCACCCCGGCCCCGCGGTCACCGTTCCCGTACCCCCCTCTCCGCGCCTACCGCCCCTGGAGCCCGCCGTGACCGTACTGCCCCGGGCCCCCGAACTGGCCCCGGTACCGGACCGGAACCCCGGCCCGCCACCGTCCACCGACATCGCCGTCGCCGTGCCGCCCTCCGCCCCGGCCCAGCGGTCCCGGCCGCCCGCCGGAGCCGACCGGGAGCCGGGGACAGCGGGGGTCGGCGGCCTGATCGCCCGGCAGCACCTGCGGGTCGCGGCGGTGCACCAGGAGGTCATGGCCGCGCACACCGAGGCGCACCAGCGGTTCCTGCGCATGTCCGCGCGCACCGTCACGGCGCTGACCACCGCGGCAACCACCGCGGGATCCGCACCAGCGCCCGTACGTCTGCCCGCCGAGGCGCCCGTACGCCTGCCCGCCACTCCAGCGGCAGCGCAGGGGCCGGCCTTCGACCGCGCCCAGCTGGAGCATCTCGCCTCCCGTGAGATCTCCGCCCTGTTCGGTCCGCGCTTCGCCGAGCAGGACGGCTACGCGGTGCAGACCCGGATGCCCGGGCCGCCCATGCTCTTCGCCGACCGGGTCACCGGCATCGACGCGGTGCCCGCGGCGCTCGTGCTGCCGGGCCCGGTCCGCACGGACGGGAGGATCTGGACGGAGACCGATGTCCTGCCCGACAGCTGGTACCTGGACTCCACGGGGCGGATGCCGGCCGGGGTGCTGATCGAGGCGGGCCAGGCCGATCTGCTGCTGCTCAGCTGGCTGGGGGTCGATCTCCTCAACCGGGGCGAGCGCGCCTACCGGCTGCTCGGCTGCGAGGTGACGTTCCACGGCAGCCCGCCGCGCCCCGGCGACACCCTGTGCTTCGAGATCCATGTCGACGGCCACGCGGAGGCGGACGGGGTCCGGCTGGCCTTCTTCCACTACGACTGTTACGTGGACGGTGAGCTGCGGCTCAGTGTCCGCGAGGGCCAGGCCGGCTTCTTCACCCCGGCGGAGCTGGCCGGCAGCGGTGGGGTCCGCTGGGATCCCGCCGAGCACGCGCCCGGGGACGGTCTGCCGCTCGATCCGCCGGCATTGCGCTGCGAGCGGAGCCGGTTCGGCACGGACCTGCTGCGCGCGCTGGCGCAGGGGCGTCCGGCGGAGTGCTTCGGGCCCGGCTGGGAGGCGACGGCGGCCCATGTGCGGTCGCCCGTGCTGGACGAGGAGCGGCTGCGGCTGCTGGACGAGGTCACGGCGTTCAACCCGTCCGGTGGGCCATGGGGCCGTGGATATCTGCGCGCGGAGACCGCGGTTTCGCCCGACGACTGGTTCTTCACCGGGCACTTCAAGAACGACCCCTGCATGCCGGGCACACTGATGCTGCAGGGCGGTCTCCAGGCGATGGCGTTCTATCTGACGGCCATGGGCTTCACCGTCGACCGGGACGGCTGGCGGTTCGAACCGGTCGACGAGCAGCCCGCGACGGCGATGTGCCGGGGCCAGGCGACCCCGGAGTCCCGGCGGGTCGTGTACGAGCTGTTCGTACGCGGCGTCTCGGCCGGTCCGGTGCCGACCCTCCACGCCGATGTCCTCGGCTCGGTCGACGGGGTGAAGGCGTTCCTGGGCCGTGGCATGGCGCTCCGGCTGGTCCCCGACTGGCCGCTGTCGCACTGGCGGCACACCGGCCCGCCCGCGGTGCAGGCCGACGGGGTGCCGGTGCCGCTGCCGCGGCTGGGCGGGCTGGCGGGGCACCGGGAGGAGGGGCCGGTGGCCGTGGCGGCCGACGGATTGCCCTTCGACCGGGCGTCGTTGCTGGCGTGCGCCTGGGGCCGGCCGAGCGAGGCGTTCGGCGCGATGTACGAACCCTTCGACGGCACCCGGCGGGTGGCCAGGCTGCCCGGACCTCCGTACCACTTCATGAGCCGGATCGTGTCGGTGGACGGTCCGCAGGGCGGGATGCGGGAGGGCAGCGTCGTCGTCGCCGAGTACGACGTACCGGACCGGGCGTGGTTCTTCGAGGAGAACGCCGGCCGCACCATGCCGTTCGCCGTCCTCATGGAGGTCGCGCTGCAGCCCTGCGGGTGGCTCGCCTCGTACGTGGGCAGCGCGACGACCAGCGGGACGGACCTGCTGTTCCGCAACCTCGACGGGACGGGAACCGTCACCGGCGAGGTCACCCCGGCGACGCGTACGGTCCGCACCAGGGCCGAACTGACACGTCTGTCGCACAGCGGAGACATGATCATCGAGTCGTTCCGGGTGACGTGCACCGCCGACGACATGGGCGTGTTCGAACTGTCCACGGTCTTCGGCTACTTCCCCCCGGCGGCCTTCGACGACCAGCAGGGCCTGGCGACTTCGGCGGACGACCGGACCCGTCTGTCCGAGCCCTGCGGCCGTACGGTCGACCTGACCGCCCGCCCCGCCCGGTACTGCTCGGGCGAACCACGCCTGCCGGGACCGATGTTGCTGATGCTGGACCGGATCACGGGCTACTGGCCGGACGGCGGAAGCGCGGGACTCGGCCGGCTGAGGTCGGAGAAGGACGTCCACCCGGACGCGTGGTTCTTCCGGGCCCATTTCTTCCAGGACCCGGTGCAGCCCGGCTCGTTGGGGATCGAGGCCATGTGCCAGCTCCTCCAGTTCCACCTGCTCGAACAAGGAGCGGCCGACGGGATCGCCGCCCCCGGGTTCGAACCGGTGCTGCCCGGCCGCGAGGTGACCTGGACGTACCGCGGTCAGATCACCCCGGCCGACCGGCTGATCCGGGTGGACATGGACATCGTGGAGAGCGGCACGGACGCGCGGGGCCCCTATGCCGTGGCGGACGCGTCGCTGTGGGGCGACGACACCTGCATCTACCGGGTCCGGGGGCTGGGCATGCGCGTGGTACCGGGGGCCGCGTACGTACCGCTACCGGCGCCCGCACCGTGAGCGGGGTCGGGAGCACGCGCCGCTACAGCTCGTAGTCCTCGGCCAGTCGCTCCCAGCGGAGCCCACGCAGCGCGGCATCGGCGTCCTCGCCCGCCGGCACCTCCGTCGTAGCCTGGAACCAGGCGACGACCAGGGCGGAACCGTCCATGGCCGGGTCGAGCGCCGAGGAGTCGAAGGCGCCGATGCACGCCACGGGAGGAAGCACCTCGACGGGCCCGAAGGCGCCCGGGGTCCCGTCCGGGTACTCACGGGAGGGCTCGACGCAATGGACCCGCATGGCGGAATACTCGCGTTCGGCCTGCCGCTGGAGCCAGCCGACCCTCAGGTCGTTGACGCGCTTGCACGGGTAGCCCTCCAGCATGCCGCCGTAGGTCGAGGACATCCGCAGCTCGGTGAGCCGGATCGTACGGCCGGACGTGAGGACCATGTGGCTCAGCGACATGCCGACACCCTAAGGCGACGCTGTCGCACACTCAGGCGCAGGACGGGCACAAGCCGCGGTAGGTGATCTCCACCGAGCCGACGGCGAAGCCGAACCGCTCGGCCTCGGGCAGGTCGCCGATGGCGTTGCCGGCCGGGTGGACGTCGCGGACCGTGCCGCAGCCGGAGCACACCAGGTGCTGGTGGGGGCGGCGCGCGTTCGGGTCGTAGCGCTTGGCCCGGCCCACGGTGGAGACCTCCAGCACCTCGCCGAGCGCGACGAGCTCGCCCAGCGTGTTGTAGACGGTCGCGCGGGAGATCTCGGGCAGTCGTGCGGCGGCCTGCAGGTGCACCTCGTCCGCCGTCAGGTGCACATGGTCGCCGTCGAGGACCTCCGCGACGACGCGCCGCTGCGAGGTCAACCGCCAGCCACGGCTCCGCAGCCGCTCAAGGAGGTCACTCATCTCGTCTCACCTGCTCCGGTTCGCGGGGGACGTACGGCCTCGGAAGATCCGACGACACACGCCTCGACCATTGTAGTTTTAGCGCACTTCTTGACTTGGACGAAGTCCATCGTAGGATCGATCCCGGCGACATCCAAGAGACAGGAAGACTCCGGTACTGCAGCAGAGACACGCGGCGGGGCTCCGCCGGTCGACCGCACAGCGCCGCCGGCCGGCCAGGTGCCGTCCTCGCCACACCGCCCGGGACCGTCCGGTCCGGTGGTCCGTGAGGCGTTCGGACGACCCGCGGTGAGTCCCCGGCACACAGCGTGCCCCCTTCTGCACGGCCCGAATCCTCCTCCCCCGTTCAGCGCCCCACGACCCGCCGGGTCCGGAAGGATTGCTCATGACCGAGAACCACGAGTCGCACGTCTTCGACCCCGTCACCCCGGATTCGCCCGAGACGGCCGTCCCCGAGGTGCCCGAGGCGCAGGCGAGCGGCTGCCCCGTGGCGCACGGCCGCGCGCCGCACCCCACGCAGGGCGGCGGAAACCGCCAGTGGTGGCCGGACCGCCTCAACCTGAAGATCCTCGCCAAGAACCCCGCCGTGGCGAACCCGCTCGGCGCGGACTTCGACTACGCGGCCGCGTTCGAGGCGCTCGACCTGCCCGCGGTGAAGCGGGACATCGCCGAGGTGCTCTCCACCTCGCAGGACTGGTGGCCCGCCGACTTCGGCAACTACGGACCGCTGATGATCCGGATGGCCTGGCACAGCGCCGGCACGTACCGCATCAGCGACGGCCGCGGTGGCGCGGGCGCAGGTCAGCAGCGGTTCGCCCCGCTGAACAGCTGGCCGGACAACGGCAACCTGGACAAGGCCCGCCGGCTGCTGTGGCCGGTCAAGAAGAAGTACGGCCAGGCGCTGTCCTGGGCCGACCTGCTGATCCTCACCGGCAACGTCGCCCTGGAGACCATGGGCTTCAAGACCTTCGGCTTCGCCGGTGGTCGCGAGGACGTCTGGGAGTCGGAGGAGGACGTCTACTGGGGCCCGGAGACCACCTGGCTCGACGACGAGCGCTACACCGGCGACCGTGAGCTGGAGAACCCGCTCGGCGCGGTCCAGATGGGCCTGATCTACGTCAACCCCGAGGGCCCCAACGGCAACCCGGACCCGATCGCGGCCGCCCGCGACATCCGCGAGACCTTCCGCCGGATGGCGATGAACGACGAGGAGACCGTCGCCCTCATCGCCGGTGGCCACACCTTCGGCAAGACGCACGGCGCGGGCCCGGCCGAGAGCGTCGGCGCGGACCCGGAGGGCGCCCCGCTGGAGGAGCAGGGCCTCGGCTGGCGCAGCTCGTACAAGTCGGGCAAGGGCGGCGACGCCATCACCAGCGGTCTGGAGGTGACCTGGACCAGCACGCCGACGCAGTGGGGCAACGAGTTCTTCCACAACCTCTTCGCCTACGAGTACGAGCTGACCAAGTCCCCCGCCGGCGCGCACCAGTGGGTCGCCAAGGACGCGGAGGCGACCATCCCGCACGCGCACGACGCGTCGAAGAAGCAGAAGCCGCAGATGCTCACCACCGACCTGTCGCTGCGCTTCGACCCGGCGTACGAGCAGATCTCGCGCCGCTTCCACGAGAACCCGGAAGAGTTCGCGGACGCCTTCGCCCGCGCCTGGTACAAGCTGACGCACCGTGACATGGGCCCGATCCAGCGCTACCTGGGCCCGGAGGTGCCCTCCGAGGTGCTGCTGTGGCAGGACCCGCTGCCCGCGCGGACCGGTGAGCCGCTGGACGCCGCGGAGATCGCCGCGCTCAAGGAGCAGGTGCTCGCCACGGACCTGACGGTGGCGCAGCTGGTCTCCGCCGCCTGGGCCTCGGCCTCTTCCTTCCGCGGCAGCGACAAGCGCGGCGGCGCCAACGGCGCCCGGGTCCGTCTGGAGCCGCAGCGCGGCTGGGAGGCGAACGACCCGGACGAGCTGGCCCAGGTCGTCCGCGCGCTGGAGAGCATCCAGGAGTCCTTCAACGCCAAGGGCGGCAAGCAGGTCTCGCTGGCCGACCTGATCGTCCTCGCGGGCGGCGCGGCCGTCGAGCAGGCGGCCAAGGACGCCGGTGTCGAGGTGGAGGTGCCGTTCACCCCGGGCCGGGTCGACGCCTCGCAGGAGCAGACGGACGTCGAGTCCTTCGCCGCCCTGGAACCGGCGTACGACGGCTTCCGCAACTACGTCGGCAAGGCGGCCCGGCTGCCCGCCGAGTACCTGCTCCTGGACCGGGCGAACCTGCTGACGCTGAGCGCCCCGGAGACCACCGTCCTGGTCGGCGGTCTGCGGGTGCTGGGCGCCAACACCGGCGGCTCGAAGCACGGCGTCCTCACCGACCGCCCGGGCACGCTGACCAACGACTTCTTCGTGAACCTGCTCGACCTGGGCATCACCTGGAAGTCCACGTCGTCGGCGCAGGACGAGTTCGAGGCCCGGGACGCGTCCGGCAAGGTCAAGTGGACCGGCACCCGTGCCGACCTGGTCTTCGGCTCCAACTCCGAGCTCCGTGCCCTCGCCGAGGTGTACGCGAGCGACGACGCGCGGCAGAAGTTCGTGACGGACTTCGTCGCGGCCTGGACCAAGGTCATGGACCTGGACCGCTTCGACCTGGTCTGACAGCCCTTGCCTCTCCTCCTGCGCGCAGGAGGAGAGGCTCCGGCGGTGGGGCCGATTCCGGCCCCGGTGGACGCCCTCGGCTGTGCGCTCTTTTCATGGCCGGGACGCCGGAGCCCCGATCCCTTCCGCCAGGATCTCCGCAAGCCCCTCCGTGGCCAGCACCATGCCGACAGCCGCCGAACTGTTGAGGAACAGACGGTGTCCGGAGGGGATTCTGGTGAGCAGTTCCGAAACCGGCAGCGTGACGGATGCCAGCTGCCCGATGCTCCGGAGGTAGCGCTCGGAGGTGTACACGGGGACGACTGCCGTGCCGTCGGGTGCCGACGCGCTCACCGGAACGCCGTCCGCCGTGACCGGTACCGCGACCTCGGCCCCGGCCAGTGCGGCGGTGACGTCCTCGGCCGGACCGTACCCGGTGGTGGCGAGCTGGACGGCACGGTCCACCGCGTCGGCCGGCTCCGGCCACCCCATTGCCTCCGGCGACGGGCGGTACGCCTCGTTGTCCTCCCACTCCACGATCTCTCCCGTCGAGTCGGAGCGCCACTGGCCGACCACGGCCCACTCCGGTGGCGGCCCGTCACCCTGCCAGGCAGGGTCGGCCAGGTAGAGCCAGTGGTCGGGTGCCAGACGGGCGGCCTCCACGAACTCCTCGGGGGGCGCGGGATCCAGAGCGGAGGTGGATGTCCGGACGCCGGGCTCAGTCATGGTCTCCTCGTTCACCGGGGGTGCCTGCATCGGGGGTTTCGGTTCCGCCGGCCGGGGCCGGTGCCGTCTCCTCCCACCGCGCCCGCAGTTCGTCCGCAGCCACCAGCTGGGCCGCCGGGGCGGACGCGCTGAGGAACATCACGTCCCGTCCGGGCGGAAGCAGGTCGAGGAGTTCGGACAGCGTCATCATCACATGCGGGGGGAACCGGTCCGGTGGCGCCTGCGGGGACTCCGGGAAGACCGGCAGTGCGAGGGCGCCGCCGGGGAGACGTGTCCACCCCGGTCGGCCGTCCTCGCCCACGCAGACGGCCACCGCCGCGGCCTCGGCGAGCGCCAGGGCCACGTCCGACGCGGGACCGTACCCGGTGGAGGCCAGCTGTACGGCGGCGTCGGCGTCGCTGACCGGTGGGGCCCAGCCCCGTGCGGCGGGCGAGGGACGATAGTCCGGGTTGGGCTCCCATTCCACGATCCGGCCGCGCGCATCACTGCGCCAGCGGCCGAGGACGGCCCATGGGGGCGCCGGTTCCTCGTCGTTCTCGCCCAGCCAGTGTCGGTCGGTCACCGAAAGCCAGTGGTCCGGCGCGATACGGGCTGCCGCGACCATGTCCGCGGGCGGGACCGGAAAGCCCGGGTCGCCGACGGCGACCACCCCGGCGTCAGGCGTCCGGGCCCGGCCTTCCGTCGCGCCACCGTGAGCGCTCGGCCCAGGGGCGTCCGAGGGACGTGCGTCAGAGTCCGGCATCGAGGTCGCTCCAGAGCGTCATGCCGCGCGGGCGTGCGGCTCGGGTCATGTGGTCGCACGGGCGGCACCGCGAGGCGTCGCCCGGAGAGGAGGGCCCGAGGGAGGACCATCGGGCGGTCCAGGAGCGGGGGGCGACGGCCGTCACGGCTCTCCCCCGTCCGGGCGGCCCTCGGCACGGCGCCGCTCCTGTTCCTCCAGTACGGTCGACAGCGCCCTGGCGTGCTCGTCCGGGAACCGTCCCTCCCGGGCGACAAAAGTCCGCAGCTCCTCCTCCGTCAGCGGGAGGACGTCCCAGTAGCGCCCCCAGTTGTCGGCGTAGACGGAGGCCGCCCCGGGATCGATCTCGTCGAGAGCGTGCTGCGCACCGGTCATCACCTCGTGGAAGCTGTGATGACCGACGCCGACGAGGATGCTCGCCAGTCCCGACCGGATCAGGCCGAGGTCCACCGACACCCCGGCGAGCCGGTTCAACCGGGCCACGTGCGTGATGATCCGATAGGCGCTGCCGGAGGTTCCGGTCAGGACCAGGCCGCCGGAGTCCTCGGAGCGCGCCTGGAAATCGGCGGCCATGGGCAGCGTGTGCAACTGCCCGGCGGGCGACCACAGCAGGATGCCGTCGCGGACGGCGAGGCGCCGTTCGGCCGGGCTCAGCGCCGGCCCCACCTCGTGGGGCCGCAGCGGCGTACGCAGCATCGCCTCCAGCTCCGCCATCTCCTGCGCCTCGTCCTCGGGGTCCAGCTCCGCGTCCCGGAGTTCGGCCACCTCACGCTCGAACCGCCTCAGTTGCTCACTCCGGTGCCGGTCGCGGCGCTCCACTCCGATCACCGGGTGCTGAGGCTCGACGCCGCCCATGAGGTAGGGGACGAGATTGCTGGCGACGCCGTTGAACAGGAAGGTGACCCGTTCGCGCAGGTTGCCCGATTCGACCACCCGCGCGAGGTTCTCGTACGCGGTGCCGACCGCACCACCGTCCTCGCCTCTGTCGCTGCCGAACAGCCGGTAGTCCAAGCGGTTGCTCAGGGCGATGTGCCAGAAAGCCCGTACGACCTTGCCGAACTCCTCGTTGATCTGACGGTTCTCGCCCAGGTGAGCGGCCAGTCGGCGTTCGAAGTACAGCGCTTCCTGTGCGTAGCGCACGCGTGCCAGGACCCAGGCAGGCGCGGGGAGTTCGTCGGCGTCCTCGTCGGAGTCCGAGGAGTCCTCCGGTTCGACGGCCGGCCGGGGCGCGGCCGGAGCCGGGGTGGTCTCGCGGTCCGTCGACGGCTCCCGACCGCGCGAGGGTGGCGGAGTCGAGTCGTCCCGCGACAACAGCGGCCTGGGGTCGTCGTCCGAGTCCGACTCACCGTCGGTGTCCAGGGACAGCGCCGGGAACGACTCCAGGACCGGCCCGGCGCCCGGCGCCGCCGGGCCCGAGAAGTCCGCGTCCTCGGCCTGGACCCGGGCGTGCGGCTCGAAGTGCGGGTTGGGGATGTACGGGCCTACCGCCATCCCGGACATCATCGGCTGCGCGCCTCGGATGTACCGGCGGGCGATACCTCCGGGGAAGAGCACCTCCTCCTGGTCGGGGAAGGGTGAGGCGAGCCCCAGGGTGGCGTTCACGTCGATACCGCCGGGTGCCTGGATGTCGTAGCGCCAGCGATAGCGGCGGTGGAGGGCGTCGGCTCCCAGCGGGTTGGACAGCGCGCTGTCGCGTACGTAGTGCGGGTTGGCGGTGGAGCTCGCGAAGACCGTGTTCGGAACCAGCGCGCTGCCGCCGTAGACGTGGTCGATCAGATGGACCATCTCGGGGCCGTACGGCTTGAGCCCCTCGCTGAAGATCCGCTCGGGGCCATCGGGGCTGAAGCGGTACAACGGGCCGTCGTGGTCGCGCCAGAGGGCGTCCGGCAGCGTCGCGCCCTCCAGCGCGACGGGGGCGGCGGCGACCACGGCCGGATCCACGGGGGGCGTCGGACTGACCGGCCCGGTGGCCGGCCAGCCGACCGGTACGGGCTCCGCCACGCCCTTGCGCGTCTCCAGCCGGGAGGAGGCGACCAGACCGCGGCCGGGCAGGTACCAGTTCCACGCGGGTCCGTCGCGGTGGATACGCCCGGACATGTCGGTGACGCCGCCGGCGGACGGGCCGTCCGACGTGTACTCGCCGCGCAGTCCCAGCGACGGGATCTCCGCCACGAAGGCGTAGTAGTCCGGGTCGTCCTCACCGAAGCCCCACACGGTGTGCCGCTCGGTGGAGTCGGCCACCGGGAACTCCGCCACCGTCTCGGCGAACGTCCTGTCGAACGTGCCGTCCGCCGAGTAGGGCAGCGGCGTCGCGGGGACAGCGGAAGCATCCGCCTCCGGCTGCGCGTTCCACCTGGCGGAATCGGCCGGGGAAGGCCGTACGGAAGCGACCGGGAGCCGCGGCCGGGTGCTGACCCAGGCGGCCGGTTCGGGGTTCGCCTCGGCCGGTTCCACCCGGGGGTTCGGCCGGGTGGTCGGCACGGCGGAATGCGTCGGGCCGTCCCCCTCGGGGAGCAGGAGCGGACCGCCGTAGCTCCAGACCGTCCGGTCGTTGCGCAGGGCGAACTCCCCCAGTGCGGTGTCCGGTCCCGCGTCCAGGCCGGACACCAGGAGCACCAGCGGCCGGCGACTGCTGACGAGTGCCGGCTCCGGGTCGGATTCCAGGAGGGCGTAGACCTGGTCCGGGGGCACATGGACCGTTCCGCCCGGCAGACGCAGGACGACCGCGCCGGAGTCGTCCGTCTCCGCATACACGAACCAGGGGGCGGGGGCTCCCTCCTGGGCCCAGGGGGCGAACCGCAGGGTGGCGGTCCCGTCCGGGCCCGTCTCCGAGAGCCGGAGCGGGTCGATTCCGCCGGGCGTCGGCACGGGCCCCCAGTTGCGGCCCTGAAGGGTTCCTCCCGGCCGGCGGACACGGGTTCCCTCGGCGAAGGCGCCGAGCGACTCCAGGTGGAAGACGGCAAGATCGCCAAGGTCGCCGACGGCCCGCCCCGCGGCCAGGGCCTGTTCGGCCAGCTCCCGCAGCCGGACTTCGGCTGTGGCGTCCCACGGCGCGTCGGCGGGCACGTGCAGCGCTGTACGTCCGCCCTCCTCGCGCTCGGCGGGGGAACGGGCGTCCAGCAGTCGGGCGGCCCCGGTCATCGCCCACAGCGCCCGGGCCCGGTCGCGCGGACCGACCGGGCCGGCGGGACGTCGGAGCACGGCGCGCACCTCGGCGTCGCCGTGGGTGTCGAGCCGGCTCAGCGCGGTCTTCAGCGCGGGAGCCGTCCACACATCGGTGAGGGAGGCGTCGCTCGAAGCGGCCAGGGCCCGGTCCAGGACGGCCTCGTGGTCGGCGGCCGTCGGCGGGGCCCCGCCGGGAGGTGCGGCGAGCAGGTCCCACAGCTCACGGCGGAGCGGCGTCAGGGCGGCCAGCGACGGGTCGTTGGCCCGCAGCGTCTCCAGTGCGCCGATCCCGCGCAGCAGCCGCTCGTAACGGCCGCCGGGGACGCCCAGGTCGGCTTCCACGTCGTTGCCGAAGACCTGACGCAGCGCTCGGACGAGGCGCAGGACGCGCGGTCCCGTACCGTCCCAGGCGTCCAGGCCGGAGGGGTGGGTGAGCGGTCGGAGACCGGCGACGGCGGCGAAGCGCGCCGTGTCGTCCACCGGTTCGGGACGGAAGGTCTCCATCCGTGCGAAGGTGCCGTCCGGGGTCGCGGCCAACAGACGGCCGGTGTCGTTGTAACCGGTGCGTCCGGTGGCCGCTGTCGTGGTATGCCCGCTGTGGTTGGCGACGTGCTGGGCGGTCGCCACCTCTTCCCAGGGATCCTCGACGGGCGGTGCGGGCCTGGTCTGCGGCTGGTCGCGTCGGGGGTCCCCGGGGACGCCTCCGTAGCAACTGGCGAGGTGCAGTTCGTCTCCGGCGGCGCGGGCGACCACCTCGGGCAGCCCGCCGACATAGCGTCCGCCTTCTTCGGCCCCGAGCAACAGCACGCGGCCGTCCTGGTGGACAAGCTTCAGGCCACCGGGCACGCCGTGGGCGTGGAAGGTGTAGACGGACGCCTCGGGATCGGGGGTGACCTCCTCGGAGGCGACCGTGTGGTAGGCGTCGCCGACGCGCACGACATGGGTGCGTTCGCGCATCTCGCGCCAGCGGCGCAGCCGCCGCTCCCGCAGCCGCCCGCGGCCGTCGTCCGGCATCGACTCACGGCCTTCGAAGCGGTGGTCGGAGCCGACCAGGGGGCGCGTGTCCACGTCGCTGTCCCTGAACCGGATGCCGTCGACGGTGACCCACTCGCGGTCCACGGAAAGGGCCGACGCCCCGTCGGCGGGCGGGTCGAACGGCACCCAGTCGCCGTACGCGGCGTTCGGATCGGCGTCCACGAGCGTCGGTGTCAGGGGGCCCGCTCCGGAGCGGGAGGAGCCGGGTGCCGGGGGCGCCTCCGTCATGCTCTCCAATCGCCCGTCCCCGCTGGGCGCCCAGACCCGCCGGCCCAGTCGCCGCGCCACGGCGTGGGCGATCCGACCGTCCTGTGCGCCCGCGTAGGGGCTCGCCAGCACCACGGGGACGCCGGGCGGCAGCAGAGCCAGCACCGGGTCGGCGGCCAGCAGTTCCGCGATCTCGTCCGGGCCGAGCTCACGGCCCGCGGCGAACAGCTCCTCGTAGCCTCCCTCCGCCGCGATCACATAGGCATCGCGCCCCCAGGGGGCGGGCTGTTCGGTCACGTCGTCAGCGCCGTCGCCGAGGCCGCGGAGACGTATCCGGCTCGGATCCACGACTCCGGCGGCCGCCCCGGTCCAGTCCCTGCCCCTCGCCGCGCCGGACACGTCGGTGAGCAGGGTGGCGTCCGAGAGCAGCGCGAGGGCGGCTCCGGAGGTCTCGGGGTCGAGGTCCGTGCCGGTGGACGTCTCGGCCGAGGACGTTGCGGAGACGGGCGAGAGGGGCGCGGGGCCCGACTCGTGGGCCGGGGCGAACGCCCAGTCGGGGCCGGGCTCTTCGCCCCGGTCCACACGACCGCCGCTCCGGGGCAGCGGCTCCGGACGCGGGCGTGACGCCTCCTGCGTCCGGCCGGGGTGCGCGGGCTGCGCCTGCTGCCAGGACCGGGACCCGGGGAGGCTTCCGTCGGCCGAGGCACGCAGGGTGAGCACGGGGGTTCCCGAGTCGTCCGTGCCGGAGAGGTCGGCCGGGAAGCCGGTCCACCACACACCGCGACCCAGCCGCCGGGCGACCCGGTCGGCGGTGGGCCCGGGATCGGCCACCGGGTCCGGGAAGGCCAGCACCACCGGGACGATCGGCGCCGGGCGCGTCGATGCGGGTTCGTGGGCCAGGAGTTCGGCGAACTCCCCCAGTGGCATCCGATGGGTCCGGCCCTCCCGGGTCACCTCCACCAGATCCGGGTCGTCCGCGTCGGGAGTGGCCTGGACCAGGAAGGGGACGGGCAGCTTCCTGCCCCTGTCGTCGCTTGCCCAGGGCGCGTCGTGCAGCCCCGCGGGGGTGCGGAACCGGCCCAGGTCGGCGTCCGGCAGATCTGTTCCCGGGAGGGAGAAGCCGAATCCGTCGAGGTCGCCGAGGGCGCCGAAGTCGAGGCTGTCCAGGTCGGCGCCGGACTGCGACCGGCCGGCCGGAGGCGGCTCCGGGGCAGACTCCTCGGCCGCCGCGGAGCTGGTCGACGCGGTCCAGCGCGGTGGCAGGCCGAGACCGGCGCGCAGGGTGTCGGCCAGCTCCGCGGCGGAGTCCTGCGCGTCCCCGGTGCCGAAGGGCGTCGAGTCCTCCGCGAGAAGGTGCGCGGCCACGCGGCGTACCGCGTCGCGGTAGCCGTCCGCCGCGTAACGGAAGTCGGCGAGCACCGGGTGCGGTTCGGGCGGCAGCACCAGGGCCAGGGCGGCGGACCAGGCTCGGTCGAGCTGCTCGTCGTCGGTGCCCTGCGGCGCGGCGGCGGTGAGGTCGGAGCGGGTCTGCGCCCACAGGCGCCGCGCCACGTCGGCGGCCACCTTGTCCAGCGTCCGCGTCCAGGGCTCGGCGCGGCTCAGACGGACCCGGGTGAGATCGAGCGGGGTGAGCGTGCTCGCGGGCAGCCGGCCGTCGGCGCGCAGCATCGCCTCGGTGCGCTGGCCCGGGCTCGGCGTGCCGCCCGCCTCCATCAGCTCGGGAATCCCCACGGTCTCGTCGGCACCGGGTGTCGGCGCTTCGTACGGCAGGTCGGCTTCGGTCACCCGCCGGGTGAGCCAGCGGACCAGCTCCGCGTCACGGGGCACCACGGGGGCGGCGTCGGTCGGGGTGGAATCCTCCACGGGAGCGGTGGTCCGGGCGGCTCCCAGCGCCTCCGCCGCGACTCCCCCTTCCCGGAGCCGGGCTTCGGCGTCCTCCAGCGGTCGGCGGGCGGCGTCGGCCCGGGACCAGGCCGACTCGGTCGCGGATGCCTCCTGCCCGGACCGTTGAAGTCCTGCCGCCTCGGCGGTGGCCTCGCCGAAAGCCGCCAGGGCCCGTGTGTGCGCCTGCCAGACGGAGGTGAGGCGGTCGTCGGCCGAAGAGGCGGAGTTGGCCGCCGTCGGGACCGGAGCATGCCCGGGGTCGGGGGCGGTGCCGGAAAGGTCGCCGTCGGAGGGTTCGGTCCGGCTCCAGGAGGCGGCGGTGCCCGGCTGTCCGTCCGGGCCCGGGAGCAGCGCGACGGTGTACGTACCGGTCGCCGGGTCGTGGTGGAGGGTGGTGGCGCCGCTGGTGGTCCACCAGTTGCGGGCCGAGTTGCGAGCGCCTTCGCCCGGTACGGTGCCGCCGGCCGGGTTGCCCGCTGCCGGAGAGCCGTGCGGGATCACCGCGACGACCTCGGCGTACCCGTCCTCGGCGACCAGCTCCGGGTCGCGGAAGACCAGTTCGCCGAACTCCCGGGGCGGCACCGGTCCCGGCATGCGCAGCGCGTCGGCGTCCCCGTCGGCGACGTACACGAAGGGCGCCGGGCGGTGCGGATCGGCCGCCCAAGGGGCCGGTTCGGTGCCCACCGGGACGAGCGATCCGTCGGCGGCACGGCCCAGCAGCGTGATCACGGAGGGGTCGAAGGCGCCTTCCGGGCGATCGACACCGTCCAGGGCGCGTCCCCATGATGTGCCGTCGTCACGCGTGAGGAGCCGGTCCTCGTCGAGTACGCCCTGCTGCTCCAGGTGGAAGGCGGTCAGCTCGTGGACCTGCCAGAGGTCACGGCCGGCCGCGGCGGCCCGGCGCGCCACCTGGAGGGCCTCGTCGTACCGGGTGGCGTCCGGTGCCGGCAGGTGCAGCACGACAGCGGCGAACAGACCGTGGTCCTGTCCGTTGGCGAAGGTGGCCACGCGGTAGGACGCCCACAGCAGCCGGGAGAGTTCGGCCTCCCCCACCGGATCCGTGGCCTCCAGGCCCAGGACCTCGCGGGCCAGGGTCGCGCGGTGGGGCGCGGCGGCCAGGCCGTCCAGCATGTGGGTCAGATGGGGCAGGCCGATCCAGTCGGTGAGCGGGCCCTGTCGGCCCGCGTCCAGGCGATCGGCCGCCTCGGTCAGCAGGGCCCGGTGGGCGTCCGGCGTGAAGGCCGGGACCGGGCCGGACAGATCGGCGCCGGAGTGGCGTCTCAGGATCTGCTCGTACAGGTCCATGGTGAACCGGCGCGCACCGTCCCGGTCGAGCCGGGGGTCGGCACCGCGCATCAGGTCGAGTGCGCCCATCCCGCGCAGCAGCCGCGGGTACTCCGGAGTGTCGTCGACCGTGGGGCCGAAGATCCGGCGCAGCGCCCGTACGAGTCGCAGGGTCCGCTCGGCGGTCTCGGGCGGGACGGGTCCGGGTCCCTGGTGGAGTCCGGCGTCACGGGCCCGCGCGTCAACGGCGTCGCCGGTGGGCTCGGGCCGGAACATGACCCAGTCGTGGGCACGGCCCCGGGCGTCGGTCTGGAGGTTGATGCGAGGCTCGGGGGAACCGGTGGGCCGGTGTTCGACGGCGTTCATCAGGACGGAGGCGAACACCGTGCGCCCCGTCTCGTCGGCCGTGTGCTGGGCGACCGCGACGGAGGCGAGCGGGTCCGGCACGAACGGAAGGGGACCGTCGATGTGACGGCCGTGCATCTCGCCGATGCCGGGAGCCGTCGCCGCGTAGCAGATGAGCAGCACCACGGGATGTTCGGGGTCGAGGGACGCCAGGCTGCGGCGGCGGGCGAGGGTGCGGGCGAACCGGGGGCCGTCGTCTCTGCGCTCGCCCAGCGGGGTGTGCCACATGACCGCACCGGGCAGACCGTGGTTGTTCGCGAAGTAGGGCTGGGCCAGGTTGAGTTCGACCCAGGGCACCGGGGCGGGCGCCGGGCGGCCGAAGCCGTAGCCGTTGCGCTGGTGGGTGTATACGGTCACCGAGCCCAGTCCGCTGTGCGCCAGAGTCCGGGACCAGCCGCCGTCGGAGTCGGAGGCGAGGTCCATGGAGATGTAGCCGGTCGCCCCGGGACCGCCGTGGCCGATGGAGACGGCGGCGATCCCGTCGTCGGACGGGGTGGTGGGAGAGGCCGGGGACGTGGCGGGCGAGCTGAGGAGCCACTGGGCCCGAGGAGCCCGGTCCACCTCGTCCAGGAGGAGCAGCATCGAACCGCCCGGTGTGCCCGGGAGCCGGCCGATGCCCGCTCGTCCCGCGGTGGCCCAGACCTGGCGGCCGAGCCGGTCCGCGATCCGGCGCGGTAGCTCCAGGTCCGTGGCGGTGGCGCGTTCCACGTGCAGCAGCAGCGGCACGTCGGCGGCCTGTCCGGTCAGTTCCGGGTCCAGGGCCAGGAGTTCGCGCAGCACCTCGGGGCTGACGGAGCGCGAGAATCCGCCGAGGCCGCGGACCACCGCGGATGCGGAGCCGGCGGTGAGCAGCAGGGTGTAGGCGGCGGGGTGGCCCGGGGCGGGACGCCACGGCGCGTCCCACGGGTCGCTGTGTCCGGTGGTGCCGTCGGGTGTGCGGGTGACGCGGCCGGTGTGGTCGGGGTCGAAGTCGGCGGGCAGCGGCCGGCCGAGCCAGTTCCAGCCGCGTGCGCGCCCCTGCGCGTCGGTGAGCCGGAAGTCGGGGTGGAAGGCCCCGCGCCGGACGAGGTGGTGGGCGGAGAGTCCGTCCAGGCCGACGGCCCCGGTGGTGGACGGATCGGTGGCCAGCCGCAGCAAGGCGGTCCGGGCCGCCGCGTTCAGCGGGTCGGCGGGGGCCATCAGCAGGACGCGGCGGGCCACGGCGTCCAGGTCGAGGAACCCGCCGCTCAGCCCGGGGTCGGCCTGACGCAGCCGGTCCAGCCGTTCCAGGCCCTCGGCGGCCGCCTCCCTGGGGATGCCGTCCAGGGAGCCGAGGCCGTACAGCGCGTCGAGGAGGGCTTCGCGGTGCTGCTCCGCCTCCGCGGCGGTGACCGGCCGGACAGCGGGAGAGGCGGCCGGGGGCGGCGCCGTGGCCGACGGGTGGTTGGGGAGCTGCGGGGCGGGCCGGTTGGGCCGGGCGGCCACGGGTCGGGTCGGGATGGACCGGAGCGGGAGCGAGCGCCGTGCGACCGGTGCGGGCTCGGCGAGCGCTTCCCCGGCGTGCTCGTCGGGGAACCGGCCGTCCCGGGCGACATGGTCGCGCAGTTCCTGCTCGGTGAGCGGGTAGACGTTCCAGTAACGGCCCCAGTTGTCCTGGTAGTCCAGGGCGGGGTCGTGGCCGGGCATGTCGTCGAGGGCGAGCTGGGCTCCGCGCATCACCTCGTGGAACGAGTGGTGGCCGGCGGGCAGGGAAGTGGCGATCATCCCGGCCCGGATCAGACCGAGGTCCAGGTCGACGCCCCACTGGTCCCGCATCCGCGCGGCATGCACCAGGAAGCGGTACGTCGAACCCGAGGTGCCGGTCATGACCAGGCCGCCGGTGTCCTCGGACAGGCTCTGGAACACGGCGCTCATCGCGATGTCGTGCTGCGAGGAGGCCGGATACCAGGCCAACCGCCCGTCGGCCGGCCCGAGCCCGCGCTCCGCGTCGCTCAGAGGCGGCCGCACCGCGCCCGGGTCGGTCTGCACCAGCAGCGGCATGGTGGCTTCCCTCAGCCGGTCCTGCCGCTCCTGCGGGGACAGGGTGGGATCGTTCTGCAACCGCTGGGCCAGACGCTCCAGTTCGGAGCGGACTTCGGCGGTACGCCGGCTGGGCCGCTCGGCGGCGATCTCCGGGTGCTGCTCCTCGACTCCGCCGAGCATCTCGGGCACCAGGTCGGTGGAGATGCCCTGGAACATCAGCCTCACGAGCTCCCGCAGGTTTCCGTCGCGCACGACCCGCTGGAGGGCGGGCCGGCCCGTTCCCACGGCCCCGTCGTGGACCGCGGCGGCGCTGCCGAACGCGCCGAGAGCGTTCGGGTACCGCATGCGCGCCTGCTCCCAGGCGGCCCGCGCCATCTTCCGGAACTCCTCCACCACGGCCTGGTTGTCGGCGAGATGGTCGGCCAGCCGCCGTTCGAAGACCGCGGACTCCTGGGCGTACCGGATGCGGGCCTGTACCCATGCGGGCACGGGTGTGCCGCGGTCCGGGCCGGGGGGCGTCGAGCGTCGCGGGGACCGTGAGCGTTCCCCGGCGGCCGGGGCGGGGCTCGCGGACCTGGACGGATCGGGGGTGCCGGTCCGGGAGGGCAGCGCGGAGGTGGCGGGAGACGGAGACATGGCCGGGGTTCCGCGCCGGTCGTCGATGCCGACCGTCACCAGCCTGCCCAGATCCGGGTCGGCCGCACGCCGCACCCGCTTCGCCTCCAGGGCCACGGGGAAGTCGGAGGGGGTCACGAGCGGTCCGGACGAGCCTGCCTGATGGTCCTTCAGCAGCCGTTCGAGCCGCGCCAGGAGGGCGCTCCGGACCGCTTCGGCGCGCTTGCGTCCGCTGGCCTGCGAGCGGTTTCCGTGGCCGGTGAGGGTGGTCATCGGCAGGGGCAGGCCATGGGCCCGGTTCCACAGACCGGCCCGTACGAGCGACAGGGCCACCCCGTCCAGGGTCGCGTCCGCCTCGGCGGACGGCGTGTGCCGTTCCCGTGCGAAGGGGATCGTACGGTGGTGCCACAGCGGCGCGTGGCCGTGCAGGGCCACCGTGGTGAGGGGGTTGGCGACGGAGGGTGCGTGGTCCGTCAGAAGGGCCGCGTTGACCGCGTGTGCCGATTCCCCGGGGCGCTTGCTGTAGGCCCGGAAGAACCACAGGTCCGTGCTGTCGGTCACGGGCGCGGCAGCCCGGACGGCGTCCCGGGCCCGGACCCTGGCCACGTCGATCTCCCGCTGCGCCAGGGCGTGTTCGGGCCGGTCCTCGGTGAAGTACGACTGGACCTGCTCCGCCCGGTGGACCTCGACGAGAGCCCGTGCCGCGCGAATGAAGCTCTCCAGCGGGGTGGTCCCGGCTCCGTCGCGCCGGGCCGTCTCGAGGAGGCGGCCCGCGTCGTCCGCCAGCCGCTCCAGCTGGTCCTCGTCGTAACGTTCCAGGTTCTCGTCGACGACGGTGTCGAGCTGGTCCGCCGCGGTCTCGGCGCGGGTGTGGGTCTCGTTCTCCAGGGTGATCTGGTGGGTGCCGTCCTCACTGGCCAGCACCACCTGGGCGAAGTGGTACGGGGCGTGCGGGCCGGCCGGGTCGCCGGGCTTGGCGTGGTTGTGGGTGAAGAGCTGGGCGACGCCGTCGTTGGTGGTGCTGACCGACTGGATCAGATAGCCCTCGCCCACCTCTGCCCAGGCGAACTCGTTGATTCCGGCACGGGCCGCGGCCGCGGTCAACGGGCCGCGGCGGGTGTTGTCCGGGGTCTGGCTCAGGGCACTGCCGTAGGCCGCGCCGGGCATCGGCGCCCCCACCACCCCGCCGCCGAACCGCGGGTCGGCTGCGACCTGGTGGGCCGCCCAGCGGGGGGTGGCATCGGTGGCGGGGCGGGTGCCGTCGGCGATCCCGGCCAGTGCCTGCGCCAGGTGGTGGGTGCCGGTGACCTCGCGGGAGTGCTGCGCGTTGGCCGGGGCGGTGGCCAGGGCTCCGCTCGGGGAGCGGAAGGCGAGGTGGGAGAGGGGCGGGGCTCCGGTGCCGGCCACCATGCGGGCGAAATCCCGGGTGAAGGCGTGTTCGGACACTCCTGAGGGGGTCAGGAACCGCGGCTCCACCCGGAGCAGCGGTTCTCCCGTCGAGCCGTCCTCGTGGTCCAGCAGAAGGCTCACCGACGGGTCGGCGACGAGTCGCACGCCGGCCCCGGCCGCGGTGAGGCGAGCCGAGGCGCGCTCGATGGCGACCCGGGTGGCGTAGACCTGCCGGGAGCGGCCGGTGGTGTCGTCGCCTGCCGAGAGGAGCGCCAGGGTGCGGTCGGCGGAGATGTGCAGCGGCGGCCGCTCGGTCGCACGGACCTCGCCCCCGGTCTGACGGGGAAGGACGAGGGTGGGTGCGTCGGGATCAGCCGTGGCGGACACCTCGCCCACCGTGCGGGTCCCCGGCCCGGTGAACAGCACCCCGGTGCCGCTCTCGTCGACGACCTGGTAGTCGCGGGTGATCAGCGGCCGGGGGCGCAGCGCGTCGATCCGGCGCTCGCGCTCCAACTCCTCGACCATACGGTCGAATTCCGCGTCGCCGTCGCTGTCGGTTTCGCTGTCCGCGTCGGACTCGCTGTCGCTGCTGAGGTCGCGCGCTCCGGGCAGACCGGGTTCCCGGGGCGGCGGGGGCGTGGCCCAGCCCGCCTCGGGGTCGCCGTCGGGCTGGTGCAGCACCAGGTGGCGGACCTGGGTCCGGGGGTGCGTGGCGATCTCGACGGGGCCCTGCGGATACCAGACGGGCCGGGCCGTCGTCCCGGCGACCAAGTCGGCGACCGCGGGCGCGTACGCGGCGGGGAGCGCCAGGACGATGTCCGCGCCGGGCGGGCGGCGGGAGTCGTAGGAGACGATCCGGGCCATCTCGGCTTCGTCACGCACCACGAAGGTGCGGGTGGGCGTGACGATCTCGATGCCGCCGCCCTCGGCCTCTTCCGCGACGAACAGGTACGGGTTGCGCCAGGGCGCCCGCAGTCGGGTGAGTCGGCCGAACCGTTCGGTGAAGGTGGCGTCCAGGGCCGGCGCCGGCTCGTCGGCGTCGGTGAAGTCGCGTCCGACCGGCTGCCCGTCGGCCGTGCGCACCAGGGTGTCTTCGGCCAGGGCATCGCTGTGGAACTCGATCTGCCGGTCGACGAAGTACAACGCGAGATCCTCGGCACTGGCGAGGTCGTCGGAGGACGCCTCCAGTGCCAGCGATCCCAGGGCCAGTACGTCCTGGGCGGTCACCGGAGCGTTGTCCGGCAGGTGCAGGACCTGCCGGGTGAGGTCGGCCAGCCCGTCGCGCAGGCTTCGGCCGGCGGCGGTCTCCTCGGCACGTGCGTACAGGGCCTGTGAAGTCTCCTGGAGCCGGGCCTCCGGGGCCTGCCTCCACTGCGATCCGAAGACGGGGGCGAGCCAGTCCGGCCAGGTCCAGACCGGGGGGTCGGCGCTCTCGTCGGAGTCGGCCGGGAGGGTTCCGGGGGGCAGCGGTGGCGGCACGGAGCCGTCCGGCTCGGTCTGCGGGGAGGGTGCGGGCAGCGACACCGGGTCGGCCCACACCCGTTCTCTGCGCTCTTCCCTCGTGTCCGCCCAGGCCTGGTCCCAGCTCGTGCCGTCCGCCACGACGTGCGCCGGGAGATCGCCGACGACGGCGGCCCACACCTGGAGGTGACGGTCGCGCAGTCCGCCCTGTGCGAGACCGGCGGGCGCCTGCTCCCGGAACGGCCCGAGGAGGCTGCCGGGGGCGTGCAGCCGGGCCGGGTTGTCGGCCCCGCGGGTCTCGTCGCGCAGGAAGAGCTGGTGGGCCAGCTCGTGGGCGAACTCCACCGGTTCGGCGTCGGCCCACCACGCCCGTTGGTTCATCGGCCGGTCCCGGCCGACGAGGTCGACGGTCAGGTGGGGGGAGGCGTCCGGCGCGACCGGGGTGATGGTGATGTGCACCCGGTCGCCGTTGGGGAGACGGTGTTCCGGGCGGTTGTAGAACTCCTCCACGCCCTCGCGTACCCGCGCCAGCACGGTGTCGGTGGCCTCTTCTCCGTCCCCGGGGCGCAGCGCGAGGCGAATCTCCAGGTCGGTGACCGTCTCGCCGCCGAGGGCGATCCGGCGTACGTCGAAGGAGGATCGCACGACGACGCGCGGCCGGTCGTCGATGCGGGCGCGCGGCGCGGGTCCCTCGCGCAGCGGGATGCGGAACGCGGGGGCGCCGCTGTCCTCGGGCACCAGGTGCAGCGACGAACCGTCGGTCGTGACGCGGTACGGAGCGGCGTCCGGGTCGAGATGCGACAGGGCCGGCGCGAGGGTGTCGATGTTGGCGACCCGGCCCAGCCAGCCGCTGTCGCCCCGCAGAAGGGCGCCGGCCTCGGTGTGTACGAAGTCGTCGCCGAACCGCGTCCAGCCGGTGGGCGGGATCTGCCGTCCGGTCGGCAGGCGAAGGTGCCCGGTGTCGGCGACCTCGTACCGGAAGGGTTCCGGCCGGGAGTCGGCGGTCCGGATGTAGGGGAACCAGCGCCGGGGACCGGGCTCGGGGCTCTTGCCCTTCCCGGAGGTGGAGGACCGGTCGGGCTCGGGCGCCTCGGAGACGGACAGCGACTCCGGGGGCGTCCGCTCGCCGAATCGGGGGCGAATCACGGTGACCGGGCGTCCGATCGGCCACTGCTCGGCCATCGGGTCGAGGCCGTCGTCGGGCGAGCCGCCGCGCAGGCCCCGGACGGCGACCCGCCGGGGTCCGCCGCGTCGGTCGTCGACGGTGATGTGCACGGCGTCGGCGGCGGAACTCCCCCGGTCGCGCGTCGACACCGGCCGGACGGTGAAGAGGTCGGCGCTCAGGTGTGGCCCCGGCAGCCCGTCCTGGAGTTGGGCGAGCGCGGTCTCCAGCTCCCGCCGGACCGTCTCGGCGGCCGCCTGGGCACGGATCTTTCCGAGGTCGCGGCCCAACCGGCCGGGCCGGTGACCGGTCAGCGTGATCTCGGGGAGCGGCAGCCCGTTGGCGTGGTTCCACAGCCCGGTGCGGGCCACTCCCCTGCTGAGGTACCGGACGGCCTGCGTCGAACCCTCGGGCATCCGCTCCGTGCCGGGCTCGAAGAGCACCTGGACGGGGAGCAGTTGCTGACCCCGGACGACGCTCGCGGTGAGCGGGTTGGCCTCCGCCGAGGGCTCATCGCCCACCAGATGGGCGTTGACGTCGTGCGCCGACTCCCCGGGCCGCTGGGTGTACATCCGCATGTACCAGCGCCGGTTGCCCGGCACGACCCGTTCGATGCCCCTCACCCGTTGGGCGGCCGACCGCAGCAGGCCGGTGAACCTCGCGTGCGCCTGGGTGTGTTCCGGGGTGCCGACGGCGAATGTGTTCCGCGTCTCCTCGGCGTTCTTGGCGCTGATCAGGAGGATCGTGAGATCGCGGAAGCGCTGCACCTCCCTGAGATTCTCATCCACGCCGTCGGCCTCCTGCCGGGCGATCTCGCGGCCCAGATCCTCCTTGAGCTCCTGCAGTTCCGCCATCGTGCGGGCCTCGTAGTTCGCGGTGACGGTCCTGCGGTAGCGCTCCTCGTGCTGGTACTGCCGGGCGTGGTTCTCCAGGGAGACCTGGTGGGTTCCGTCCTCGCTGGCGAGCACCACGGTGATGAAGTGGTAGCCGAAGTGCGAGGCGTCGGGCGGGCTCGACGGCACGGCGTAGTTCGTCGCCAGACTCGGGCCGTTCTCCCCCGGTGCCGCGATGGACTGGACGAGATAGCCCTCGCCGACATCGGCCCACGCGTGTTCGTTGACCCCGATCCGCAGGGCCGCCGCCGTCAGTCTCTCGCGCCGGGGGTCGTCGGCCGCCTCCAGGCTGAGGGCGCTGCCGTACGCCTCGGCGGGGGTGGGACCGGTGTCGTCGCCGCCGGCGGGCCGATCGTCCTGACGGACCAGCGAAGCCGCCCAGTGGGAGTCCACCCGGTCGAGGGATACGTCGCCGTCGGCGGCCTCGGCGAGTCCTTCGGCGAGGTGGTGGGTGCCGGTGACCTCGGTTCCGCTGGTGGCGTTCACCGGCGCGGTGACCACGGGCCCGCCGTGCGGGGTGCGGAAGATCAGGTGGGACGTCCGGCCCTCGTCCGCCAGCATGTCGGCGAAGTCACGGCACACCTCCTCGGTGGAGTCGCCCTCGCGGTTGACGAAGAAGGGGGTGACCCGGAAGAGCTGTCGGCTGCCCCCTCCGGGCAGCGGCAGGACGATGCCCAGCTCGTCGTCCGTGCTGAGCCGGACGATCAGTCCCGCCCGCTTCAGCTTGGCGGTGGCCTCCTCGACCGCTCGCGGGGTGGCATAGACCTGCTGCCCGTACGCGTCGTTCAACACGGCGAGCGTACGGTCGGCCGAGATCCGGACCACGGGACGGTCGTCGGTCGTCGCCACGTCCCACAGCTGGACCGGCAGGGCGAGTTCGGGCGCGTACTCGGTGCCCTCCAGAGCTCGCGGCGCGTTCCACCGCAGGTCACCGTTGCCGATGGTGCGGAAGAGGACACCGTCGCCCCGCCGGTCGATGATCCCGTAATTCCGTGTGAGCAGCGGCCGGGCCCTGCGCGCCTCCCTGGCCGTCGTGCTCCCGGTCCGGTCGGGCGCTTCCTCGGCCGTCTCCAGGCCGTCCGGAGCGCGTTCGCCCGCGACCGGTTCCTGTCCCGGCCGCAGAGACATCCATGCGTGCGTCGAACCGCCCTGGATCGGACCGATGGAGAGGCGGTCGGGGCCGCCACGCCAGTCGGTGGCCAACCGCACGGTGGGCGGGGATCCCCCGAGGGCGGAGCCGGTGAGGTTCGGGAACCAGACGCGCGAGCCGGTGAGATCCGCCACGAAGCGCGCGACCGACTCGATCTCCTCGTGGGAGAAGGCGAGCACCACGTCCGTCCCCTCGTCCCTGCGGGGATCACGGGCCACCAGCCCGGCCAGCTGCTCGGGCTCCTCCAAGCGCAGCGTTCCGTCCGGGGTGTGCAGAGGCAGGGTGTCGCCGGAGGGCTGGGCCAGCACGACGTATGCGGCCGGCCAGGGGGCGGGCCAGATGGTCTGGAGGCCGTTCTCGTCCTGTGCCGCGTAGGAGTCGAGCGGCGGCGTCCGGCCGCCGACACCGGCCCAGTTCCGTCCGGTGCTGCGCCCGGAAACGACCAGGGTCCCCTCGCTCAGGGCGATGTCCAGGCGCGTCAGGTACGCGGCGAGCAGGTCCTCGTCGGCCAGTTCGTCGGGCGAGGCGCTGAGCGCCAGCGATCCCAGCAGCAGCAGGTCGCGCGGCCCGACCGGCGTACCGGGGTCGAGGTTCAGCACCCGCCGGGCCAGGTCGTGCAGGCTGTCCAGGACGCCGGTCGCCACCGACGTGTGCGCACCGTCCCGGCGGGACAGCTCTTCCAGCGACCGGACGGCTTCGGCCAGAGCCTCGGGCGAGTAGTCGTACCTGGCGGCGGGTCCGAACAGCAGGTCCCCCCACCCGTGCGGCACCGTGCCGGCGTCGTTCTCCACGCTCGCGGAGTCGTCGCTGTCGCCGGTCTCGGTGAAGCGGAAGCGCGACAACGCCTCCGCGTCGGGGTCGCCGGCGCGCAACCGGTCCAGCGACTCGATCAGTCCCTCCGGCGGCTCGGCCCAGCCGCTGCGGCGGTCGGGCGGCGGGGGCAGAGCGGTCGGTCCGTCGTCTGTCGTCCCCGCGTCCGCCGTGGTGGGCGTGGCGGGGAGCATGGGGGCGGCCGGGTGCGGCTGCGCGAGGTGGAGGCCCTCCGTCTGGTCCCAGAGCGCGCGGAACCCCTCGTACATCTCGTTCTCGGCGCGGGTGGCCTCGACGGGGTTGGCGGGTCCGGGGCCGTCCTGCCCGGGGGTGGCGCCGAACAGTCGCTCCAGCAGGGGGAGCAGGCCGGGCTCGTTGGCCCGTACCCAGTCCGGGCCGTTGTTGCGCGGCTGCCGCGTGTACGGGTCATGGCCGGTATTGGTGGAGAGGTAGGCGTTGACGGCCTGCGCGAAGTACTCGAACTCGTTGGTGGAGGCGTAGTTGTCGGTCGGACGGCCGTCCACCGCGCTGCGGCGGGGACCGTCCGGCCAGTCCACGTGGGCGGGGTCCTGTCCGTCGGTCGGGTTCAGTTTCGCGTGGTAGGCGGCCGTGATCGTCCGTCGGTCGGACTCGCTGAGCCCGTACAGGTGGATGGTGTGCGCGAACTCGTGGGTGGTGGTGGAGTACCCGTCCACGTAGCTCGACGCGCCCGGCACGCCGGTGGTCTCGCCGAGGAGGTTCTCCTCGGTGACGCCCGTGCTCAACTGGCCCACGCCACGCACGGTGTCCCAGGTGCGCTGTTCCGTCGGAGAGAGCCGGCGGCCGGCGAGTTCACGGAAGGGGCCGAGCGTCGTCAGGGCTTCGTTCTTCGGCACCACGAGCACCCGGGCGCCCCGCTCCAGCAGACGGATCGCCACCGCGGGGTCGCGCAGCATGGCCGCGATCCGCTCCCGTGCCACGTGTCCGGCGGACACCGGCTGGTCCACGCCGGATGCCACGTGCACGAGCAACTGAGCCGCGGTTGCGGCGAGTTCGTCATCGGAGAGGGTCGAGCGGAGCTCCGCCACCAGGGCTGGGTCGGCGGCCAGCCGCTCCCGGTCGGCGGCGGACAGCAGGGCCAGCTCCCTCGCCCGGTCGCCGGCCGTCATACCGGGCAGCAGGGCCGCCAGGTCGGCGAGCGCGCCGGTCGGCGGGGGGACGGCGGCCCTCGCCGGGGCCGGCACCGTGCTCGGCTGCCCGGACGTGGGTACGACGGTGTCCCGGCCGGGCGGCGGAGGCAGCGGGGTGCCTCCGGACAGGGCCGGGGCGGTCGCCGGGGTCAGCTCGGTGAGCGGGACGAAGTCGCCACCGCGGCGGCGGAGCCGGATGTGCGGTTCTCCGGCCGCGGCCGGGCCCGGGTACGTGTGCGCGGTGCCGTTCTCCTCGATCAGGGTGACGACGGTGCCGGTGGCGGACGCGGCCCACTCGGCGAACAGGCGGTCGGCGTCCGGGCCCCAGGGGGCGGTGGCGAGGTAGCGGCGCAGATGGCTGTCCACCGCCTGTGGGCTGGGGGCGGGCGCGCCGGGCCGGACGACCATCGGGGGCGGGTCGAAGAGCTTCCCGCGCTCCTCCGGGGTGCCGGGCAGCCCGTTCATCCGCATCAGGGCGGCCGGTGGTTCCTCGGCACGCCGGGTCAGCCGACGGGCCTCGCGTTGGTCGAGGCCCGGCCGGCTCGCGGCCTGCTCCAGGGCGGCGGAGAGCAGGCCGAAGAAGCCGTTGCCGCGGCCGGTGGGGGTTCCCTGACGGTAGGTGGCTCCGTCGGGGGCGGTGAGGATCCCCTGGCGGTCGAGCCGGTAGCGGGGGCCCGCCGCGTCGGCGGGCGGAGCCCACGGGAGCGCGCTGTGGGTGCGGTGCGCGGAGGGATCGGTCCGGGTGCCGCCGTCCGTCTCCGCGTCGGAGGCGGACGCGGGCCCGGGGAGAGCCGCGGTACGGGGGGCCGGGGATCCCGGGGGCAACGCGGCGTGGAAGTAGCCGTCGGCCAGGAAGAGCACGGGGTCGGTCGCCGGGCGAAGGGACGCCGGATCGCCGCCGCGCGGCAGGAAGACCTGGTCACGCCCCTCGCCGGTGACCACGGTGAGGGGCATGCCCAGCACCCGGGCGGCCAGAGCGGGCAGCAGATCCGCCCCTCCGTGGTCGCCCGCGCGGCGTGCCGGCTGCTCGGTTCCGGCACCGGGTGCGGTGGTGGTGGGCTCGGCGGTGAACGGACGGGAGAGCGCCGAGAGCGCGAGCGAGGCCCGCTGTTCCGGGCTGGGCCAGAGCGTCTGCGGCAGGCGCCCGAGGGCGTCGAACTCGGCCTGTTGCGCGGGGGTCAGCCGGATGCCCGCCGCGTCGATCTCGTCCTGGGTGAAGCTGTCGGCCGCGTCCAGCGCGAGGGCGTCCAGCAGATCTTCGTTGGCCGGGTCCCCCAACGCCCAGCCGAGCCGGTCGCGTACCGAGGTCACGGCCTCGGCGGTGACCGCCGGGTCGCCCGGGTTCGCGGCATACCGGGCGGCGAGGTCGTCGCCGAGCAGGTAGGGCAGCCGGTCCGGTGTGCTGGAGGCGGTGGCGAGCAGCGCGTGGAAGAACGAGGCTCCGTCGTGGGGCACCTCGTGCACGTCACGCGTCGTGGCACCGTCCGGGGAGGTGAGGGTGCGCGGGGCCGTGTCCGTGGCATCGGTGACCTTGTACGGTTCCGGCGCCTCGGAGCGCCAGTCCGGTGCCGCGTATTCCTGTGGAGCGTCCTTGTCCGGCGTCAGCCCCTGGTGGTGAGCGGTGAGCCGGGCGGCGGCCCGGTGCAGGCGATGGTGATCGTCGGCGGCGGTCTCCAGGCGCTGCTGCCACCGGCGTACCTCTTCACGGGCTGTCTGCCAGGCGGCGACGGCCGGGGACGCGGCGACCGTCCGGGGCAGGACCGTGGACGTGTCGTCGTCGCCGAGCGCGGCCTGCTCCTCGGGGCTCAGGTCGAGCCAGGTCTCCCGGGTCTTCGCGCGGGCGTCGTAGTAGTTCTTCTCGGCGGTGGCGAGGTCGGCCGCGGCCTTGGCCTGGTCGTCCCAGGCCGCGCGGGCTTCGTCGGGGAAGGTGGTGTCGTCCAGGAGGCCGTAGTCCCGGGCGATGTCCTCGCGGAGCCAGACCAGGGCGGTGGTCTCGGCCTCGACGGCGCGCGGGCCTCGCCTGGGCTTGCCGAGGGCCTGCAGCGGCCGGCTGTCGGTGACCCGGTGGTCCACCTCGGCCACCGAGAGCCAGCTGACCGGGACCGCGAAGAGCATGCTGCGGTCGGTGACCACCTTGACGTGGGTGCCGAGGGTGGTGTCGGTGGCGCTCTTGAGCGCGGTTGAGTCGTTGGCGCCGCCGATCGGGACCGTGGCGCCGGGGTTGGTCACGCCCGCGTTGCTGTTGCCCGCCAGCGGCGACGTACTGATCGCGCCCTCGACGTTGTCGGTGATGCCGGCGTCCAGCGCGTCGCCGGTCTTGCGCCGCTGCATGGCCTCCATGCGCGGCTTGTTCTCCACGGCCAGCAGTCGCGCGCCGCTCCGGTGCATCTTGGCGTAGAGACGGGAGTCGGCGGTGTGGGACTGGCCGAGGAGACGGGCGGAGGACTGGGTGGGCAGCGGCGAGCCGTCGGCCCCGAGCGCCTCGCGGAAGCCCGCGGTCAGACCGACCTGGGAGGTGGCCTCCTGCTGGGCCTGGGCGGGGGCGGTGCCGAGGGCGGTGAGCGGGGTGTGCCGGGCCATCCGCACCCGCTCGGTGAGCGTGGTGTCCGTGTGCCGCTTGCCGAGGTCCGTGTCGCCGGGGAAGCCGTCGGCGCGTGCGGTGGCGAGGGTCAGGGCGTCCTGCACATTGGCCGAGCCGAGGATGTCCACGGCGAGGATGCCGGAGCCGATCACATCGTCGAAGGGCAGGATGTCCGGGTCGCTCCCACCGGTCTCCCCGCTTGCCGTCCGCCACTGCGCGATGGAGTCCGGCAGGGCCTGATCTGCCGTCAGCATCGTGACCGCGCGCGGCGGTTCCGGAACGTCCTGTTCGGTGAGCGCACCGTCGGCGCCGTCGCCGTCCGGGGTGAGCAGGCTCGCCGGGAGGATCTCGTTGAGGCTGCCGACGGGGGCGGTGGCGGTGGGGCCGAGCGGCTTGCCGGACGCGTCGACCAGGGTGGCCGTCAGCGTGTAGGTGGTCACGATCTCGGCGTGTGCCTGGGTGGTCGCGATGTTGGGCATCGAGGTGCTGCCGACCGCCTCGGTCACGTTGCTCGACCGCTGCTTGGCCGCGGTGCCCTGGAGCGCGGGGTTGGCGACCAGCACCCCGCTGCCCGCGACGCGTTCGCTCGCGCTGAGCGTCGCATCGGCACCACGGTCCTGGGAACGGCCGTCGACGTCGTCGCGGGCGGTGGTGCGGTAGTCCTCCAACTCATAGCCGGTACGCAGCCGTTCCACGGTGGTGGTGACCGGCGTCAGGGTCAGTCGCAGCTGCCCGGGGCTGCCGCCGACGGGCAGGTGGTGCGGGCTGGACCAGGTGCGGTAATGGACCGGCAGGGCCATCCCGTCGGTGGTCAACTCATGCACGTGGGAGCGGAGGAAGTCCGGCGAGAGGCGCTGGAGCACCTGTTCCCGGTCGTGCGACGGCACGCCCATCCGCTCCAGCTGCCCCATCAGCCGCTGCGCCGCCCGGCTCGCGTCGAGTTGGCCGCTGGGGTGGGAGGGGAAGTGGCGGCGGCGGAGGAACGGGGGCAGCCGGTAGCCGCCGCCGAGGTTGTCCGGTGTGCTGGTGCCGAGCCCGTCCGGGGCGAGGCCTGCCTCGATCGCGTCCTGCATCGGCAGGTGGAACATCACCGCGTCGCGGACGCGGTGAAGTGCGGCGGCCGCGCGGCGCGGCGAGAGGCCGCGCCCCAGCCGGCCGGAGATCCGGCCGGCGGCGGAGCTGATCCGGCCCCCGGCCCGGGTGCCGACCGTCCCCATCGCGGCCGTCCAGCGGTCGCGTACGGCCACGGTCTCGGCGGCGTCGGCGACCACCAGGTACATCCGGCCGGCATAGCTGAGGGTGGTGTTGCGGCCCCGGGTGAGGGTCTGGGAGACGCTGCGGCCCTTGCCCCAGGCGTACTGGAACGCGGACGAGTACGCACCCACCAGCGCCTGTTGACCGGGGACGCGCTGCACCGGCGTCACGGCGCCCTGGAGTCCGAGGGTGGTCCGGGAACCGCGGCCGGAGGTGCCGGCGACGCGGTGCTCGTTGCCGATCGTGGCTTCGAGGTTGCCCGGCTTCGGGTCGCTCTTGACGCGGAGGTTCTCCAGTTCGCCCCGCACCGCCGCCTTGAGGTAGTGCGTCGAGAAGGGGCCCGCCCCGGTGAGACCGGTGATGCGGGATCCGAACGGGCCCAGGTACTGGCCGAGTTGCCCGGCGACGCCGAGGTTGGCCATGGCCCGGCGCAGGGCCGTGCGGATCGGGGTGCCGGGCGCGTTGACGTGCCAGGAGTCGCCGGTGGCGCGGTCGGCGGTGTCTTGGACGAGCTGCTGGCGCCGCTCGCCGCCCTCAGCACCGAGAACTACGTGCGGGGCGCTGAGCAGCTTGTTCACGAGTTGCCGGTCGGCCGCGGAGGTCCGGGGCAAGGGCCGTGTGCCGTCCAGGAGTTGGTCGGCCTCGGTGGAGGACAGGGTTCGCGGTACGGGGGCGGGTGCGGGCGTCGGCGCGGGGCCGGTGGCCGGTGGGTCGACAGGGGCGTGGCGCTCGGAGCCGTGGGCTGCGGGGACGGCCAGCTCCACCCGGCCCACGGTCTCGGTCCCCCGGGCGAACAGCGGGCGCTCCGCGACCTTGCTGACGAAGACGCCGGCGCCCAGCAGTCCCACCGAGACCAGCCGGGTCCAGCCGCGCGGGCGGCGGTGCCCCTCGAAGGTGGCGCCCAATTCCACCTGGTAGCTGTAGAGGTCGGCGTTGTTCTGGTAGGCCAGCTGATCGTGGGTGACCGCGACGGTGTTCTTGGTGGCCCGCGTGCGCGTCTGCGCGTAGCGGGCGCCCAGAGAGACGTTGCCCGCCTGACGGGGCAGCCCGGTGCCGGGGTCCTTGTCGTGTTCGCGCGGCGAGATGCCCAGCTCGACGCCGGCGGAGAGGGTGGTGGAATCCTGCTGGCCCTGACCGGAGATCTCGGTGCCGACGACGGCGTTGCGCAGCGAGCGTTCGCTCAGAGTGGTCTCGAACCGTCGGTCGGTGAGCCGGGCGCGCAGGATGAGCGTGTGGTGCCCCCGGCGGACCTTGCCGTCCTCCGTCAGGGTGACCGGCACGCCGGTGGTGGTCAGATCGTCGAGGCTCTGCGCGAGGGTCGGCCGGTTCAGCGCCTCGCGCACCTGGCGCTCGTTGTGCAGAGCGGTCCGCATGCGCCCGTCCCCGTACCAGAGCTTGGCCAGGTGGGGGTGGCGCAGCATCAGCGGCGGGACGAAGAGCGACGGGTACGCGCGGTGCAGCGTGTCCAGGACCGTGTCGGCGAAGGCCTTGAGAGGGTCCTGGGGGACGGGCGCGGGCGTGACCGGTGGCGGGGCGGGCGTGGTCGTCGCCGGGGCGGGAGCCGTCGTCGCGGCGACCGGGGCAGGCGTGGCCGTCGTCGGGGCCGGGGGCCGCTGGTCCGGCACGAAGCCCTCGGCGCGGACCTGGCCGCCCAGGTGCACCGGGTCCTCCCGGGTGAGGTACCACGGCACCGGCGGTTCGGCGGTCGGGTTCGGCCCGGTCGCTCCGGGTGTACGGCTGTCCCAGCCGGCGAGTCGGCGCGCGTCCTGGGTGGAGTACCAGTCGAGGCTGACCACGCGGACCGGCCGGGCCGCGGAGCTGGGCTGACCGGCCTTGCGGACCATCAGGGTGCGCTCCACCCGGTAGAGCGCCACCGGTTGGTTGCGGACGCGGCCGGTCACCTTGCGCGCGGAGTCGGCGCCGAGGAAGTGGCTCCGGCCCGCGCTCAGATCGGTACGGACCAGAGCACCCGCCTGGATGCGTACGTCGGTCTCGGGGCCGATGAGGGTGTTGTTCGGCCCCGCGGTGACCTGTACGCCGAAAGCTGTGTTGCGCGCGTGAGCGCGCTGGTTCTGGTAGGTGGTCTGGGCGAGGTCCCGGATCTCGGCCTTGACCGATTCCGTGACCAGGGTGGCCCGGTGCGGGATCGACCTCTCGACGATCAGATGGCCCAAGGGGTGCTGCCCGCTGCCCCGGGTCAGCTCGGGCCCGCTGACGGGTCCGGAGAGGCGGCCGAAGAGGCCGAGGAGCCGCCCGGGACGTACGTACGAGATCAGCGTGCGATGCGCCGAGCTTCCGGGGCGTGCACCGGAGATGGCGAGTGCGATCTCCTCCGGCGGATCCGTCAGGTGCAGGGCGGTCGTGTCGGCGATCCGCGGCTCGACCCCATCCGGGAAGGTGAGCGTCTCCGGGGCGCGCTTCGGCCCCGTGAAGGGCACGGTGAGGTCGTCGGGCAGCCGCCAGCTCAACCCGTCGCGCATGGCGAACCCGCCCGAGTGCACCTCGCTGCGCTGCCAGTGGGGTGCGGCGGCGGGCGGCGCACCCGGTACGGGGGCCGACGGGTCCTCGGTGATCCGCTCGACACGCACCTGGTAGTGGACATCGTCCAGGTGGAGGTGGGACCCCGTCCAGGCCCGGTATTCGCTCTGGTGGTACGCCTGGGTGCCCAAGGTGTAGTCGGTCCTGCGGGTCCAGCCCAGCGAGACGCCGATCTTGAGCATCCAGTTGAGGGGCGGGCCCATGCCCAGCGCCGCGGCGACCCGGCGGCCGACACCGACGCTGCGCCCGCCGCCCGTACCGGCCTGGCCGCGCCTCATCGTGTCCAACCGGACGGTGGCGCCGCCCGCTTCGGAGAAACGCTCCCAGCGGTGGTACGGGACGGCCTCGACGATCATCTCGTGGCCGACCCCGGACTTCTCCCGGCCGACGAGGCGGGCACCGCGCGGGGAGGTGAACGCGCCGGGCTGGTCCCGCAGCAGGCGCAGCAGCTCCGCCCCGTCGAACTGGGCGCGGAGCTTCTTGGGCAGCCGGTCGAAGATCTCCTTCGCCACCTGCTCGGGTGAGCGCAGCGTGAGGACGCCCGGGCCGTTGAGGAGTCCGGTCCTCGGCGTCCCGGCGGGCCGCGCGCCCGGTCCGGTGGAGCCGTCGCCCGGATCGGCGTCCGGGCTGATCAGGACGGTGGGCAGGCGACTGCCGTCGTCGAAGGTGACGGTGCGCGGTGCGCGGCCCGGCGGCCGGGCGTCCTCGCCGGTGAGCAGTCGTGCCGGACGGTACCGCTCCAGCTGCGTCTCCAGCGGGACGGGATCGCCCCGGTCCGGGCTTTCCTCGGCGGAGACGTCCGGGGCCGGGCTCTCCTTCGCGGGGACGTCCAGATCCGTGATCCCCCCCATGCTCCGCAGCCACTCCCCGAAGACGTCGGAGCCGGCCGGATCTTCGGTGGCCCGGGTGGGAGCGGGGTCGGGGATGGGGGTGGGGGTGGGCAGAGCCGTGGCCGGAACCAGGGTGTCGTAGTGGTCGGAGCCGTTGTAGGCGACGTGCAGGGTGCCGCCACGGCCTCCGGGGTTGAGCGGAATGACGGAGACGCCCTCCGGTGCCGAAGCGTCGGGCCGGACGAGCCGAAGCTCCATGTCGAGGGTGTGTGCCAGCGCGAGCGGGAGCGCGTCGGCGAAGGGTGAGGACCACAGGGCCGTTTGTTCGGCCGCGGCGAGGATCAGCCCGTCCGTGCCGAGCCGCCGCGCGTCGGCAGGGGTCGGTGCCACCGCGGCGAGGCGGGGATATCCGCTCTCCTCCAGGATCTGCCGCCACCGGCGTTCGTCCCCGGCCTCGACGACCTCCTGCGCGATCCGGTCCCAGCGCTCCCGTGTCCGGTCCCGCTCCTCGGCGTTCCGTACCCGGTCCAGAGCGGCCATCCGCAGGTCGTCCACGACGACGAGCACCGGATCGGGGGCGGCCTCGACGTTCGGGGCTAGCAGTTCGGAGCCGGCGAGCCGGTCACGAAGCAGCTCGCGGAGTCCGGCGACGTTCCGCGCGGCCCAGGCAGGCGGGACAGGGTGGCTGCGCGCGGTGTCGAGGAGCGACCGGAAGAGGCAGTCCCCGTCGCCCCGGGTGGGCATCCTGTGGAAGGTCTGGCCGTCCGCCTGGACCGTCCCCGCCAGGCCCGGGACAGCGGTGTGCTCGCGGGGCGATTTCCGGTTCCCGACCGGGCGGGATGCGGGGTGGACGAGTACGGCGTGGTCGCTGTTCGGGGTGAAGCGCAGCAGCGGCTCGCCGGAAGGCCCCTGATGGGAACCGACGATCTTGTCGAAGACCGACTTGTCGAACGCCGTCGGCGGATTCCAGAACATGTGCGCACCATGCGCCACCGCCATGTCCTTGGCCCGCATCTCATCAATCAGCGCATCATGCTCCGGATGCGAAATCCGAGAACCATCCGGAGACGACACATCGAACAGATCATGATCTCCCGTGATCGGACGACGCCCACCCTCACCATCAAAACCGAACACAATGCCGTCATGCACCGTGAACGTGCCCTCAGCCTCATACCGGGCCATCTTCCCGGCCAACTCATGAAACTCCACGGACCGCTGATTGAACCGCGAGACCACCCCGTCCCACGCATCCACCGGAACCGAACCCTCAGCAGGCAGAACCGGCTTGAAATAACCCACCAGACCGACGTTCCCCGCATCGGCCCCCAACAGAACATCAACCTCGTTGACCGTCTTCGCCTTGATCTCCTGCGGCTTCGGCATCGCCCCCGCATCCAACCACTTCGGCGCAGACGGATTCGTCGGCCGCACATCCACGACCACATTCCGATCCCGCGCCACATCACGGAACTTGGAAAAATTCTTCTCCGGAATGCCATACACATGCCGAGCCGTGTAGGAATCGACCTGTCCGGGCTTGAGCTTCTGCGTCCACGTGAGCACGGCGTGGTCGCTGTTCGGAGTGAAGCGCAGCAGCGGCTCGCCGGAAGGCCCTTGATGAGAACCGACGATCTTGTCGAAGACCGACTTGTCGAACGCCGTCGGCGGATTCCAGAACATGTGCGCACCATGCGCCACCGCCATGTCCTTGGCCCGCATCTCATCAATCAGCGCATCATGCTCCGGATGCGAAATCCGAGAACCATCCGGAGACGACACATCGAACAGATCATGATCTCCCGTGATCGGACGACGCCCACCCTCACCATCAAAACCGAACACAATGCCGTCATGCACCGTGAACGTGCCCTCAGCCTCATACCGGGCCATCTTCCCGGCCAACTCATGAAACTCCACGGACCGCTGATTGAACCGCGAGACCACCCCGTCCCACGCATCCACCGGAACCGAACCCTCAGCAGGCAGAACCGGCTTGAAATAACCCACCAGACCGACGTTCCCCGCATCGGCCCCCAACAGAACATCAACCTCGTTGACCGTCTTCGCCTTGATCTCCTGCGGCTTCGGCATCGCCCCCGCATCCAACCACTTCGGCGCAGACGGATTCGTCGGCCGCACATCCACGACCACATTCCGATCCCGCGCCACATCACGGAACTTGGAAAAATTCTTCTCCGGAATGCCATACACATGCCGAGCCGTGTAGGAATCGACGACCAGGGAGTTCACCGGGGTCGCGGGCAAGGGCGGGATCCCACCGGACTCGGGCACGTCGTGCGGCCTGGTCGGGGTGGGCGGCGCCGGGGGCTCCGGCTGGTGCAGACGGCGGGCCAGCTCGGCGGTGTCCTCGGGGCCGAGGCCCAGTTCGGGCAACGGGAGCGGTGCGTTCGACAGTGACCAGGCGATCTCGGCGGAGCGCGCATAGGAAAGACCCAGGGCATCGGACCGCGAGACCAAGGTGTCCGGGGGCAGTTCGGGCGGTGGGGGCGGCAGCAGGACGTCGAGAGTCGTCGCCGGGGTCGCACCGGCCCGCAGTTCGGCGGCGGCTTCGAGGAATGCCCTGTACTGCCCCGGTGTGGGTCCGGTGGCCGGGTCGACGTTCGTGAGGTTGGTGGCGGTGTGCCAGTCGGTGACCATCCGGTCCAGCAGGTCCGGGGTCATACGACCGTCGCCGTAGCGGGCGGCGGTGCCCGGGGCACGCCAACGCACACCGTCGACGTAGGCGAGAGCTGCCAGTGCCTGCCGGTTCTCCGGCTGCTGTTCGGCGTCCGGACCGAGGACCTCGCGCAGAGTGCGGACCTGTTGGAGGGTACGGGCGCGGGCGAAGGCATCAGCAGGGCCGGGGCCCGCGTGCAGCCCCGCCTCGCGTGCCAGCGCGTCCAGATCGGCCCCGGCGGGTTCCGGGGTGAACAGCCGCCACCGGCCCGGTCCGTCCGCCCCATCGGTGAGCACCGGCCAGACGTTGCCGTCCTCGTCCTGGGCGGTGCCGACCTCCGAGGTGGGGGCGTAGACGGAGCGGCCTGTCCGGTTCGCCACATGCTGAGCCACCGCCAGGCCCGCGATGTTCGGCCGGCGGCCGGTCTCGCAGGAGAACAGCAGCAGCGGCCGGTCCTGCGAACCGTCCGTCGCCCAGGACTTGAGGACCTCGCCGAGCTGGATCCCGCTGACCTTGACCGTGGGCCGGGTGGCGTCGTCGGTGCCGAGGGTAACGGTCCGAGAGCTGCCGTGCCCGGCGAAGGCGTCGGCGCCCCGTTCGGTTCCGGAAGCGGGCAGCGGCGTGGGCGGGCCGGTGAAGATCCTGCCGGGGGTGGCCGACGTCACGGTGTCCGTGCCCGGGAGCGGGGGTGTGGTCCGTACGCCACGGAAGGTGTCCTGGCCCAGCAGGGCACGACGACCCGCGCTGCGCTCCGTACCGTCCTCGGCCGGGCTCTGAGAGACCGTCAGTGTCTGTACGGCTTGGCCGGGGCGGGGACGCACCGCCGCTTCAGGAACCCAGCGGCGCACCTGTGCGAGAGGGACCGTCGCGCCGTCCAGCGTGGTGATGGACGGTTCGCCACCGGACCGTCCGTCACCGGTGGCGCCGTCCGCGGGCCGTGTGACGACCCGGCCGGCCGGTGACGGGGGCGCGGGCGGCGGCGTGGCCGCCGGCGTGTCGTCCGGGGCGGTCTCCACGGGGGGCGGGGTGGCCGATCCCCTGCCAGGTCCGCGTCCGCCGCCGGTCCCGGAGGTGTTCCCTCCGGTGCCCCGCCCTCCGCCGTCGCCCGGGTCCGACTCCAGGAGCACGGAGGAGGCCGTTCCGGTCCATGGGCGGGATGAGGCGGCGAGCTTCCCGGGGCCCGACGAGACGGTGGGAACGACCCCGTCGGCGCGTGCGGCCCCGGGCTTCTCCCGGTCACGTCCGACGGTCGAAGCGGGCTTCTCCGGACCGCTTGTCGTCGTGGGCTTCCTCGGGACATCGCCGTCGGAGGACGTCGTGGCGGGTGTCGCGGACGAGGTGGCCGAGGGAGCGGAGGGGGTAGCCGTGCTGCTGGGCGGGGCGGGGCGGGGCGCCGGTCCGAAGGCGTCGGCCAACGGACGCAGCACATCCGCGCCGGGGAAGACCGTGCCGTCCGCGGTCGCGGCGGTGCCGGGCCCGGTGAGAGGACGGACCCGCACCGGAGCGCCCGGTGCCTCGCGGGTCACCTCGACGGCGGCGCGTACCGGGCCGGTGCCGTCAGCCGTGGTCACGGGGCCGAGCACCACGACCCGGTCGGTTCCCGCCGCGTCGAGCAGCGTGGCCGACTCCGGCGTCCCCTCCCCCGGCGGTTCCGCGTCGGAGACCACGATCGTCAGCGACGGAGCCGTCGTGCTCCCCGTCTCCCGGGACGTGTCAGGCGCCGTCCTGACGTCGGTGACGGCGCTGTCGGGACCCTGGCCCGCGGGGTCGGCGAACGAGCCGACCGTGCTCGGTTTCGACGGTGGGGCGGACGGACCGGAGTCCGTGGTCACGTTCAGGTCCGTGGCCCGGGAGGTGTCGACGTCACTCGACCGGGACGGGTCGGAGCCGGGGCGAGGGGCGTCGTCGGCAACGGTCCGCGTGGAGTGGTCCTCGTCCGTGGTCTGCGTCGCGCCCTCGGTGGTGGTGGTCCCGGGGCCGTCCGCGGAAGGGGTGGCGTCCGGGGTGCGCGTGCCCTGGGCCGGACCGGTCGAGGGTCCCGCGGCAGGAGGGCTCGCGGTGGTGGGGGCGCCTCCTGGCCGGGCGGAACCGCTCTGCCCCGGAGCGGCGTTGGCCGCGGGGGCGACGGGCACGCCTTCCGTCCCACCGGACACGGGATCGGTGCGCCCGCTCCCCTCGGTCGAGCCGTCCGCGAGATCCGCATCCGACGCGCCGCCTCGTGCCTCGCCGAGGGGCGTCCCGGCGGTGGCGGAGCCGTCGGAGGGCGACGTGTCCGCGTCGGCGGCGGAGCCCGTCGTCGGATCGGCGGGCCGGTCCGTGGCGACGGCGTCCGGATGAGGCGCGGTGGGTGCGTCCGACTGCTCCGGGGTGCCGTCCGCCGGGGAGACGAGACCGGGGTCAGCCTTCCGGCCTCCGGTCTCTTCCAGGACGTCCGGGCCGGAACTGTCCCGGCTCATGCCGGAGACGTCACCGAGGCCGACGTCGCTCCCGTCCCGTTGAACCGCCGGGTCCGGACCGGTCCCGCCGACGGACACGGGCCCGTCGACCGACGCATCGCCCCTCACCGGTACGTTCTCGCCGACCGGCGCACCGCCCTCGACCGGGCCGCCGCTCGGCCCCGGGGAGCCGACGGTGGCCGGGCGGTCGATGGTGACCTGGGTGTCGAAACCGCCGAGAGCACGGCGGACCTCGTCGGTGTCCACCTGGGTGGCCGGGGAGCTGTCGCCCGGCACCACCCGTACCTCGGGAATGCCCGACAGGCCGTCCTGAAGACGACCGCGGATTTCTATCTCCGCAGCATCCGGGGTCTGGCCGCCCCGCAGCGCCGCCAGATCGCGCAGCACCTGCTCGCGCAGCTCCACCGGGCCGCTGTGGACCTGCTGCCAGAGCTCGTTCTCGGCCGCGGTGACCGGCATCGGGCCCGGGGTGTACGCCGGAGGCGCCGGACTGCTGTACGGGGGCGGTGCGGAGCTGAACGGTGTGGAACCGTCCCTGACGTAAGGCGGCGGCTCGCTGCCGACGAGGTCGCTGTGGCCCGTGGTCTGCTGGGCGAGCGGCGGCGGCGTGCCACGTCCGGCGCCGCCGGTGCTGCCCCCGCCATCGCTTCCCTCCGTACGCGAGGGACCGCGGGAGTCCTCGGCGCCGGCGGATTCCCCGGATCCGGGCGCACCGACATCGCCCGAGGAGACGGTCGGCGGCGGCTGGACGCGCAACTTGTCGATGACATGGCGCAGTTCGGCACCACTGTTCAGAGCCGTGTCGGAGAGCGTGGACTCGACCTGGCTGCTCACTCCCGCGCCGACGAAGGTGGTCCAGCTGGTGGACCAGTCACCGTCGAAGGCACCCTTGATCAGGATCTCCGCCAGGGCCTCGCCGGATCCGGCGGCGAGGAAGTCGGCCGTGCCCTTGAGCCCGTAGTGGCCGGCCAGCGCTCCCGGCCGATCGGAGTTGTAGCGCAGGATCTGGTTGTTCCGCCACAGCTCGGGGTTGTTCCGGAAGGACAGCGGACCGTCCCGGAAGGTGACGGGTACGGGGCCGGGCGAGGGGGTCGGGCCGTTGCCGTACGGCTTCGGGTCGGGGCGGTCCTTCGGCAGATCGTCGAGGTCGGGGCCCGGCTTGGGGTTGGGGTGAGGGGTCGGGCCGTTGGGCTTGAGGTCGACGTCCGGCGTGTCCCGCCACTTGGGGTTCTTGAAGTCGAGGTCCGGGCCTCCCTTGAGGAAGTTGCCGTCGAAACTGCGGACGATGTCCTTGGCGAACTTGTCGAAGACACTGGTGAAGAAACCCGCTGCCGCGCCGAACGCGGCTGCCTTGCCGATGTCGCTCCAGTCGATGCCGTCGGGACGGCGCCCGTCCGGAGCGAAGTTCATCATCGCGAGCCGGACCGCGAAGGTGGTGAACGCCTCGGCGAACGCTTCGGTCAGCGAGGGCGCCAGGTGCAGCCGCTGGAGGAGGTGGCTGAGGGTGGTGAGGATGAAGAACCGGCTGCGCAGCTTGGCCATCATGATCTGGCTGGCCGAAGCGCCACCGGTGAAGAAGGACATCGCCAGGTAGATGGCGATCTCGATGAGCAGCCGGATGATCTCGGCGATGACCTGCCACTTGGACTCCATGATGTCCATGGAGGTCTTGCGGCGGCCCTCGGCGATCTTGTCCAGCTGGTCGGAGAATTCGCGCAGGTAGTTCTTGCCGCCGTCATCGATGAGCATGCCCATCGCCTTGGCGTACGACGAGGCGAGATCGTCCGGCATGGACTCGCCGATGTCATGGATCGACTTGTCGATCAGCGAGGACAGCCGATCCAGTTTGCGCCCGAGGCCGGAGTAGGGCCGACGGCTCTCGAAGGCGAGGTCCTCGTCGGCGTCCATGAGCTTCTCCCCGGTGAGGATGAAGATCATGGCGTTGACCTCGGGCGATACCTGGATGCTCACCGACTGCCGCCCCGGGGACCGTGCGGGCAGGACGGAGCGGCCGCTCCCGGTCGCGTACGGGAGCGGCCTGCGCTGCGCGGGTCAGCGGCGGCCATGCCCGCCCGGGCCGTCGAATCCGTCCGCTTCGAGGCGGCTGTTGCCGTGCTCGATCTCGTCGATGTTGCGGTCGCGGGTGTCCTTCATCATCCGGACGTTGCTGACCGTGGCGTCGGTGATGCCCACCAGCGCGTCACGGATGGACAGCATGGTGTCCTTGGTGGTCTGCCGCTCCTTCTGCTCCTGCGGCTTGGCCTTCTCCGAGAACTCGCTGTTGGTGCCGGGCCAACTGACCGTGGGCGCCAGCTCGTCGAGGAACTCCTCGGTCATGCTCCGGGTGAGCGTGCCGATCTCCTCCAGCTGTCGCGCCAGAGCCTCGATGCGGTGCGGGTCGACGTAGTAGCGCTGTCCCATCGTCAGTCCTCTCCCTCGTCGCCGATGGCATCCCGCCAAGCCGGGGTCGCCGGACCGCCTCGTGAGGTGTCCTCGTCGTCCTCACGCAGAACCTCGGGGCCGAAGATCCTCTCCCAGTCCAGTTCGAAGCCCTTCAGCTCCGGCAGGTCGCTGCTCGGCTCGGCGAAGGGGGCCATCGCCTTCATCACGTGCCGGTTCATCTTCAGCCGAGCCGCGCCGGCCGCTTCCAGGACACTGGCGGCCAGTTCCTGCGGCGACATGTCGCGGTACTTGTTCTCCAGGAACTCGATTCCGGTCAGTTCGCCCTGCGGGCCCGCGGTGGCCCGGACCGCCCGGTCGGAGGAGAGCACGGAGAACGAGGCCGACCGTAGTTCGCGCTCGGTACGCGCCACCGCCTCCTGGGCGGCGTGCAGTTCGGCCATGGCCTTTTCCAGGCGCTTCTCCAGCGGTTCCGTCATGCGCGCACCCCTCCTACCTTCATGATCATATCGACATCCGTACACATGACCGTACGTTCACCTCGGCGGCCGCGTACTCCGGCCCCGCCTCTGCCGCCCCCACGGCTGTCACCGGCCGATGACAGCCGGAGTGCCGCCCTCCTCCGTGCCCCACACATCCACGTCCTCCTCCAGGTAGTCGGCGGCCGTGGCGGGCCTGCGCTCCTGCTCCCCCTCCTCCTCCGGGGAGTTGCCGCCGGTGGTCGAGACCCGTTGCGCGGGGGCCAGGAAGGTGTCGCTGTCCTCCTGGCGGTTCCACGGGCTGCGCCTGCGGCGGTTGCGGCGTTCGCTCTCCTCCGCCGCGTCGACCAGGACGGCGCGCACACGCTCGCCGTTGCCCTTCTCGCCGCCGCCCGCGCCCATCCCGCCCATACCGCCGCCCATCGGCATACCGGGGGTGCCCGGCGTGCCCGGGGCGCCGGGGGCTCCCGGACCGCCGCCGGAGCCGGCGCCCGGGGTCGTCGCGTTGTTCGCCGCGCTGTCGGAGAGCGGAGCGACCTGGCCGAGGGTCTCCGCGGACGGAAGGTTCGCACCGGAGAGGCCACCGCCGGGGCCGCCCGCTCCGGCCTGGGCGCTCAGCCCCAGCTCCGAGAGGGAGACGTCCCGGGTGCTGGTCCCGTCGCCTCCACCGCCCCCACCGCTGCCGCTACTGCCGTTGGCGAGGTCCTTGAGCCCGTCGAGATCGAGGTCCCGGTTCCCGTTCAGGCCGTCCAGGTCCTGGTTCCCGTTGAGATCTCCGAGGTTGCCGAGATCACGGTTCTGGCCGAGGTCCCGCAGGTCGTCCAGGAAGTCCGGCCTGCTGTCGTTGCCACCGCTGTTTCCACCGGCCGAGTTGAGCTCGTCCAGGGCGACTGTCTCCGTCCTGCCCTGCGGGTCGGTGACGGTGGCGATCCCGGTGTCCGGGTCGATGGAGTGACTGGAGCCGTCCGGGAAGGAGTTGAGGAACCGGCCGTTGTCCAGCGAGGAGACGGAACCGTCCGGGTTGGTCACCTCGGCCCCGTGGGTCAGGTCGGTGGTGACCTTCGAGCCGTCCGGAGCGATGCTGGTGAGCTGTCCCGTGTCCGGGTCGAAGACGGCCTTGCCGCCGTCCGGGAAGGTGGTGGCGAAGTCACCGTTCTCCAGCCCGGTGAGACTGCCGGTCGGGGACTCCAGGCCCGCGTCGTCGGCGTTCAGGTTCCCGAGGTCGCCCAAGTCGTTGACGGTCTCGCGATCACCGAGGTCACCGAGGTCACCGGGCGACTCGGTCGGCAGGTCGGCGTTGATGTTCCCCAGGTCGCCCAGGTCACCGATGCCGTTGCGGTTGTTCAGACCTTCGAGGCTGCCGAGGTTCTCCGTGGTCACACTGCCGTCCGGGGCGGTGGAGGTGACCTGACCGGTCGCCGGGTCGATCTCCTGCTTCGTACCGTCGGGGAACGTCGTCGTCAGCTTGCCGTCGTCACCGAGAGAGGTGACCGAACCGTCGGGATTGGTCACCCGGGTTCCGTCGCCCAGATCCTGCGTGGTGACGCTGCCGTCCGGGTGGGTGGTGGTGAGCAGTCCGCTGTCCGGATCGAAGGAGGTGCTGCTGCCGTCCGGGAAGCCCGTGGTGAGCTGGTTGCCGTCGAGCTGGGTCCGACCGCCGGTCGGGGTGTCGAGGGAGCCGCCCGACCCGTTGTTGAGGTCGCCCAGGCTGCCCAGGTTCTCGGTGATCGCCTGGTTGGCCGCGTCGTTGGGGTTCCGCGTGCCGGGGCCGCCGTTGAGCTGGCCGAAGTTGCCGAGGTTCTGGCCCACGGGGAGCGGGCCGCCGCCGGCGGTGTTCACGTCACCCGGGTTGTTCACGTCGCCGAGATTGCCGAGGTTCTCCGAGACCGCGTTGGTCACGTCGTCGAGGCTGGGCGTGTTCGATCCGCCGGGGCCGGGGCTGTTGATGCCGTCGAGGTTGCCCGTGCTCTCCGTCACCGGGATGTCCTGCTTGAGGTTGAGCAGATCGTCGAGGTCGCCGAGGCCCTCGCCACCGCCACCGCCGGGCCCGTTGATGTTGCCGAGGCTCTCCTCCATCTGCTTGGCCTGTTCCTCGGCCTCCCGCTTGGCCTCCTCCTGCTCCCGACGCTGCTCCTCACGGAGCTCGTCCTGGTACTTCTTGTCCTCCTCGCGCTGCTTGTTCTGCTCCTCGCGCAGCTCGTCCTGGAGCTTCTTGTCCTCCTCGCGCTGGAGGCGCTGCTCCTCACGCAGCTCGTCCTGAAGCTTCTTGTCCTCCTCGCGCTGCTTGTTCTGCTCCTCGCGCAGCTCGTCCTGATACTTCTTGTCCTCTTCCCGCTGCTTGCGCTGCTCCTCGCGGAGCTCGTCCTGGTAGCGGCGGTTCTCCTCGTTCTCCTCGTTGATCTTCTCCTTCTCCTCCTCCAGCTTCTTCTTCTCGTACTCCTCGCTCGCGGTGCCGGTCGACTTGGGCTCGGGTACGTTCTCGGAGAAGTCCTTGGAGAGCGTCAGGAACTGGTTGTTGAGCCTCGACTGCACCTCGCGGGCGGGTTTCACGAGCAGGTCGTCCACGGCCCGGCTCCAGATGTCCACCGCCTTGTCGCCGACCTTCGCCCAGTTCGCGATGTCGGTGAGGTCCCCGTAGTCGGGGTGCACCTGGGTGAACCCCTCCTTCGGGCTGTGGCTGACGGTGGTGGAGTAGCGGGTGGTGTACGACTTGATCTCGGTCCTGGCCACGTTCTCCGCGTCCACCCACTTGGCCAGGTCGTCCAGGACGTAACGCAGCACCCGGTGCGGGTCGTAGTAGTCGGACTGGGCCCAGGTCAGCCAGTTGTTCAGCAGGTCCCGGGCGGCCTGCTCCAGGTGGGAGCGGCCGAGGGAGAGCGCGCGGGAGTAGACCGTGCTGCCGGTGCCGGTGGCGTCCCCGCTGCCCGCCGTCTCGTTGAAGGTCTCCACGTAACTGTCGTAGTTCTCGCGGATCTTCTTGATGAGGCTGCGGAAGACCTCCGCGGCCTCGCCCTTCCAGCTCGCGTCGTCCCTGCCGAACCGGTCCTCCCAGTCCTTCAGCAGCGGCGCATGGTCCTTGAAGAACTTGGCCGCGTAGTCGAAGGAGTAGCCGGCCTTGGTGAAGGAGCTCAGGTCGACGACGTCGGACTCCTTGGCGACCAGGCCACTGAAGCGGCCGTCGCCGCTGTTGCCTTTCAGCAGAGCCATCAGCGCCGCACGGGGACCGTTCATGTACCGGGCCAGCGGGATGGTGCTGAACTTGTCCTTGTTGTAGTCCGTGAACTCGTTGCCCTCGCGTACGGACACGTTGTTGACGTCGGTGGAGTCGGTGCCGGCGAAGACGGTCTCGTCACCGGACTTCACGCGGCCCTCGAAGACGATCCGGGCCTGCATGACGGAACGCTTCTTACCGCTGTCGAAGAACCAGATGTCGTAGTCCTGGTTCTTCGGATCCAGCATGAAGCCGGAGTCCTTGAGGAGAAGGCCGAGGCTGCGCTCCTTGATGTCCATCCGGAAGAGCTTGCCGCCGTGGTCGGAGCGGAGCGTGTCGAAGATCTCGCTGCGCTTGGGCACGGGATAGCCGGTGATGTGCGTGACAAGGTCGGCCCAGTTGTCGCTGGACGCCGCATCCGTGTTCTCGTACTTGTCGACGTTCTCGACGGATGATTCGTCGTACCGGTCGGCCACCGCGCGCCCTCTCTCGTCCTTCGCCGTCCACCCCGGTGCTCGGGGCGGCTACTTCTCTTCCGTGCCCGAGGAGCCGCTCGTGAGCGTGTCGACCTCCTCGAAGGTCTGGAGCAGCGTCTGTGCGTCGATCGCGTCCAGGTTCTTGTTCTTGGTCTTGTTGGCCTCTTCGATGGTCTCGGTGAGGGCTTCCTTGAGCTCCTTGAAGAGCTCCATCTGGTCACCGAGCAGCTTGTCGAGGGAGGTCGCGACGGACTTCACGCTCTCCACCAGCGTCGGACCGGAGATCAGCTTCTCCCGGTTGATCAGCCCGAGGCGCAGCAGCTGTGATTCCTGGTCGAGGTTGTCGGCCGTGGTGTAGCCGCCGATCAGCTCGCTGAGCGGGCGGATACGGCTGTCGCCCTCACCCTCTCCGTCCTCCTTGTGCTTCTTGGCCTTGGTGTAGACCGGGTGCACCTCGTTGTCGCGGAAGTTCTCCATCTGCTTGAGGTCGAAATGCTTGACGTCGGCGTGCTCACCGGCCATGGGACGTCCTCCTGCGATCGGGCCCGGACGGGATGACTGCAACGGGGCTGCGGGAAGCCGGGGCCCGCCCTCCTGCGCGCGGCAGGGCGGGCCCCGGGCGGTGGGCTAACGGGCCCGCACACTGCCCCAGTTGTCGGCGCTGCGACGCTCGTCCCGGGAGTGGTTGTCGTGGATGCTCTGGACCAGTTCGCCGCTGTCGCCGAGGAGCAGGGCCATGTTCTTGGTCGCCTGGTCCCACTCGGCCTGCACGCCGCGGTACATCGCCTGGTCGTCACCCTCCCAGGAGGTGACGAGCGGCTTCAGCTCGTCCTCCAGGTTGTTGAGGGTGGTGATGATCTGCTGGGTCTGCTGCTTCAGCTCCTCGATCGCGTTGCGGACCGTGGAGTACTGCACATCGATGATGCCGTCGGCCATGACATCTCCTCTCGGGTGGCCGGGCGCGCGGGCCCGGAGCTGCTCACGGGGTCCGGCCGCCACGGAGGGGGCCGGTCACGCGAGGGGGTCAGCGCAGCGCTTCGAAGACGCCTTGGCTGGTCTTGCTGTTGAGCACCTCGGTGAGGTCCTGGTTCTCCTTCGCCAGCCGGTTGGCCGACGTCACGTTCTCCTGGAGCGCGTCGATCATCTTGCTGATCTGGACGACGACCTTCTGGGCCTCGCCGTTCCAGCTGCGGAAGAGCTTCAGCAGGGCCTGGCCCTCGTCACCGCCCACGCCCGAACGCGCGGCGATCTCGGCGACGTTGTTCTGAGTCTTCTCCACCGAGGCACGGGCCGACTCCAGTGAGGAGACACCTCCCAAGCCCTTGGCATAATCGGCCCTCCTCTGGCCACTGTCCGCCATGTCACGCTCCCTTCGTCGAGGTAACTCTCGTCACACCGTTGTCCGCCGAGGCTATGGAGAACTCACCGTCCGACGCAACGCATGTAAGGAAGATTTGAGCATAGGTTTGGGTATCGGATTACCCGCCGGGGCACGGCAGTTGCCGCATGTTTCCGGGAAATGAACAGGCGTCGGCGCCGGACCGCCCGCGAACGGGAAACGGACAGGAAACGGGCGTCGAAGAAATCCGAACGGTCACCGGGGCAGCCCATTTTCTGAGCTTTGTTTGAGGTTGACCGCTCACACCCCTCACCAAATCTCCCCGACCCGGCTCCCTTTATGGCCGACGCCGCGCACGCTCTTCTTCACACTTGCGGTCGTTTGGGGTGTTCGCCGGAATCATGGCCGAGAATCGGCTGCTCCGGCGGCCTCCATCGCACCCGGTGCGCCGTCCTCGACCGCCGTGCCCTTCCTGCTCGCGGCCCCGTCCTTGTCGGCAGCGCACTCGGGGGCCGTGATCCTGGGCTCCGCGATGCCCGAAGCGGCAGCGGGGTCCAGGTCCGCACCGGTCGGCAGGGCCGCGAGCAGCGGTGCCGGGACCGAGCCGATGTCGTCCTCCCCGTAGCCGAGCGCCCCCAGGGCTTCCTTGGCCGGGACGCGGTACTTCACGCCGTTCTCCGCCACCAGGTAGGTCGTCCCCGCGTGCGCCGCGCCACTGGCGTGCAGGGCCCTCACCAGGGCGCCGCGCCCGGGACGTACCACCGTGGCGTCCGTACGGGCGCAGGCGTCGGCAAGCGGCTGGGCGGCTCCCCGCGAGAACGCCACGGGGGTGAGCCCGGTGAGCGGGACCAGCACCGACCTGATCCGGGCGCCGCCGCTGCCGCCGTCCACCTGGGCGCAGAGCGCGCTGCCACGGGGCGTGGACCGGGGCAGCGGGGGGGTACTCGGCAGCTCTGCGGCGTTCGCGCCACCGGCCGTCTCCTTCGCCCGGTGCGTGCGCAGCACGTCCGCGCCGACCTTTCGGGCCTCGGGCGAGCGCCCTTGGTAGGCCTCCTTCTGCGTGGCCGGGTCGCCCAGCACCAGGGCGGCCTGAAGCCCGGAGAGCGGCACGAGGCCGTCCTTGCGCAGCAGGTGGTACGTGGAGCCACCGCCGACCACGCTCACCTCGAAGAGCTGACCGATCCGGCTCGGCTCTCCGCCGATCGCCGGCCCCTTCCCCCCGCGGCCCGGAACCTCCGGCGGCTTCAGGGCCGGGCCGGGGGCCAGGGCGTCGAGGAAGGCGGCCGAGACCGGCATGGCCTGTTCGGAGCCGTAGCCGAGGGCGTTGCGGGCGTCGGAGGCGCGGTCCAGGGGCAGTCGGCTGCCCCGCCACACCAGATACTCGCTGCGGTCGGGCCCGCGTACGAGCACTCCCCGGTCGGCTCCGACGTCCTGGGTCTCCAGCGGCGCTCCGGCGACCAGCGTGGTGGCTCCGGGCTCGTCGACACCGGTGCCCGTGACACCGCCGGTGGTGCTGGGCAACGCTCCGGACGGGCCGGTGACGCACATGTTCCAGGCTCCGGAGTCGAGTTGTCCGGGGCCGGGCAGGGTGTCGGGGGCACCGGGGATACCGGCCGGGGACCCGACGGGGACGTCCCGCAGCGAGGCCGTGGAGACGTCCACGGCCTTCAGCTGCGGGCCTCCGATCAGCCGGGCCGAGGCGTAGTTGCGCACCGGGTGGAGCACACCGTCGGTGCCGGTCCACAGGTAGCGGGCACCTGTCTCACGGTTGACCACCAGGTTCTCGCCCTTGCGCCAGGTCTCGTTGCCACCGGGCCGCAGGAGTCCGTAGACGGTGGCTCCGGCGCCGATCAGGACCGTCACCAGGAGACCGAAGACCACACCACGCGTCGTCCGGCCCAACGGGCTTTCCGGGGCGTCCGGGTCGGCCGTCAGCAGGCCCGAGCTGAGCCTGCCCATCATGAAACCGTGGGCCTGCACCTGGTCGCGCTTGGACTGCACAGCCTCTCCTCAACTCTTTTTCGATGGACCGGCGATGGAACGGCGTACGGGGTTGCTCAGCCGAACAGGCCGCGCAGCCAGCCGAAGAGACCCGCCACCCACAGGGAGAACGGCAGCAGCGCGACCGCGAGCCCGGTGTGGGCCAGCTCGGCCGCCCGGCCCCAGTACGGCAGGACCCGGCGGCCGGGCACGATCCAGGACGCGGTCACCAGCGCGGCCGCGGCGGCGAGCAGCACCGCGAAGACGACCACGCGGCCGTCGGCGTCACTGTCCACCGCCCAGGCGCGGGCGAAGAGGAGCAACCCCAGGATCCCCGGAACCGCCAGCGTGAGCCGCTGGCCGATGTGGACAAGCCCCCGGGAGTGCAGGAGCAGCAGCAGGGACAGGGCGAGCCCGGTGAGCGTCTCGGGCAGGTCGGGGGTGTGGGCGAGGACGGCCAGGGCGGCGGCGGCGACGGCGCCGGTGGCCGCGAAGAGCGCGGTGACCCAGCGCCCGGCGAGTTCGGTGCGCTCGGCGACCTCGTCGCCCGCGTACGGGTCGATGCCTTCCTGGAGCTGTCCGGCGGAGGAGGGGAGCGACGGCATCCGCATCCCGGCCAGTTTGAAGGCGAAGGGTGCGACCGCACCGGCGGCGAGAGCGACCACCGTCGCCACCAGCGCCACGGCTGCGGGCACGTCCAGACCGGTGTAGCCCATCAGCGCACCGGAGAGGGCGGCGGCGACCGCGACCACGGCGGTGGCCAGCAGAGCGGGTGCGCCGACGGCGGTCGCCGCGAGCGCGAGGACCGCGCCGCCCGCCGCGGCCGCGCCCGCCGCGAGCAGCCGTGCGCCCGCGACCTGCGCCGCGTCCGGGCCGGTCAGGTCGCCGCCGGGCAGCACCCAGCCGACCAGGGCGAAGCACGGGGCGACCAGCAGGCCGAGGGCGGTGGCGGAGAGCCGGTCGCCGACCGCGCGGCTGGCGGAGCCGGCACCGGCCAGAAGCAGCACCCCGGCCACGGCCGCGCAGGCAGCCCGAATACCGGTGGAGCGGGCGACTCCGGGCCAGAACACCAGCACCAGCGCGGCCACCACGGTGGCCACCGCGGTGCCCACCAGCAGGCCTCGCGCCGCACCCGCGTGCCAGGTGTGCAGTCGGCGGCCCACCGTCTCGGCGATCCCGTCGACCAGGTCGTCCAACCGCGCCTCGGGCAGGGCCTCGGTGTGCGGGCGCAGATGCAGCACGGCGCCGTCGGCGAGACCGGCCTGGGCCAGGGTGGTCTCCTCGTCGAGCGGGGCGTCGCCGAGCCGCTGGAGCACCCAGCCGGCGTGGTCGAGGCCGGCCTCCTCGGCCTCCTCGCCGACGTAGCGCAGGAGCGTGGGGAGCAGATCGGCGACCGGCACGTCGGCGGGTACGGCCAGATCGATGGTGACGCTCGGCGCACGTACGGTCAGGCGGCACGATTCGGCCACCGCACTGTCGGTCATCAGCAGAACTCTCGTCTTCGGTGCGGGCTTTGACAGGCTTCCCCGGGAGCGGGAATGTGCGAAGAGTACGGATAAGTCCGCGTGGCTGTGAGCGAGGGGGCCGGGCAGAGAAAATGTGCCCGCACACCCGGTGACCGCCACTCCCGCGTGGACAGGGCGCGTTCCGTGAATGCAGACTACTGCCTGCGGCCACCGGCCGTGCGGCGGGCCGGGGTGAGGAATCCGGCAAATGGGCGGCCGACACGGAAGTTGACTGCCCCCGCTGTCAACTCGAAACATTCACCCGGCGTTCATCGTGGCACCCGCGCCCGGGGAATCCGTCGAGTGCGGCCCTTTCCTCCCCCGGATGCGCCGGTATTCGGCGGAGCCGGAAAGTCAGTGAACCGGAGGTTCTTTTCCTTGAGTGTCGTGCTGTTTCGCCGCCCGGCCCGCAGGCGCGGGCCGGAGATGCCCGAGGGGCAGTTGACCCTCCAGGAGCCGCCGGTCCTCGCCGAGACGGTGCCCGACACCTCGGCGGTGTGGACCTACCTGCCGATGGCGCTGATGTCGGTGTCGATGATGCTGATGTTCCTGCGCCCCGGTGGCGGGAACGGCGTCTTCATGTACCTGGCCATGGGGGTCATGGCGCTCTCCGCCGGCGCCATGCTGCTGGGTCAGCTCATGCGCCGCTCCAGCGAGCGCAAGCAACGGCTGAAGGGCGAACGCCGCGACTACCTGCGCTACTTGGCCCAGACCCGCAAGCGGGTGCGCACCACCATCGCGGAGCAGCAGCGGGCGCTGGCCTGGCGCCACCCGGAGCCGGCCTCGCTCCGCTCGCTGGCCCGCACCTCCCGGCTGTGGGAGCGCCGCCCGGCCGACGAGGACTTCGGCGAAGTCCGGCTCGCGGTGGGTGAACAGCAGCTCGCGCTCACGCTGAACCCCGTCTCCACCCGCCCGGTCGAGGATCTCGAACCTCTCTGCGCGCACGCGCTCCGCCGCTTCATCCGGGCCTACTCCACCATTCCCGAGCAGCCGCTGGGCCTCTACCTGCGTTCCTCCGCCCGGATCCTGCTGCGTCCGGAGGGAGAGGCCCCCGACAGGGAGACCCCGGAGCACGACGCCGTACGGGCGCTGGTGCGGGCGATGCTCGGGCAGCTGGCGGTGTTCCACGCACCCGAGGAACTGTGGATCGCGTTCTGTGTCAGCGACGAGCGGCGGGCCGACTGGGAGTGGGTCAAGTGGCTGCCGCACGTGCTGGATCCGCACGAGGAGGACGGCGCCGGGCAGGCCCGCCGGATCACCGCCGACCTCGCCGAGCTGGACGACCTGCTCGGCGCCGAGTTCGCCGAGCGCCCCGGTTTCGATCCGGACGCCCGCCCCGGCCGTGACGAGCCGTACACCGTCGTCGTCCTGGACGGCGTCAGCGTCCCGGAGGGCCACCGCTGGGAGGGCCACGGCTACCGCAACGCCCTCATACTCGACGTCTCCGGGGCGCTGCGCTGGCGGCCCGGCCGCAACACGCTGCGCCTCACCGTGGGGCCCGACCAGGTCAACCTGGTGCGCACCGACCGCAGCCGCAAGGAGCGCACGGTGCCGCTCGGCCGCCCCGACCGGCTCGGCCCGCTCGGCGCGGAGGCGCTGGCCCGGCTGCTCACCCCGCGCCGGATGAGCCTCGGCACCGACATCGCGCAGCCGCTGGACACCGACGTCGAGCTGACCACCCTGCTCGGCATCCCCGACCTGCACCGGCACGACCCGCAGACCCTGTTCGCCCGGCACTCCGGCTCCGGCCGGCTCCGGGTGCCGATCGCGGTCGGCGTGGACGGCCGCCCGGTCGAGCTCGACATCAAGGAGTCCGCGCAGGGCGGCATGGGCCCGCACGGCATGCTCATCGGCGCCACCGGATCCGGCAAGAGCGAGCTGCTGCGCACCCTCGTCCTCGGCCTCGCGCTGACCAACTCCTCCGAGACGCTCAACTTCGTGCTGGTCGACTTCAAGGGCGGCGCCACCTTCCTCGGCCTGGAGGAACTCCCGCACACCTCCGCCGTGATCACCAACCTGGCCGACGAAGTCGCCCTGGTGGAACGCATGCAGGACGCCCTGCACGGCGAACTCATCCGCCGCCAGGAGCTCCTTCGCTCGGCGGGCAACTACACATCGGCGCTGGAGTACGAGCGGGCCCGCGCCGCCGGAGCCGATCTCGCGCCGCTGCCCAGCCTCTTCGTGGTGGTCGACGAGTTCAGCGAACTTCTCTCCACGCACCGGGAGTTCATGGAGCTGTTCGTGATGATCGGCCGTCTGGGCCGCTCGCTGGGCGTGCATCTGCTGCTCGCCTCGCAGCGGCTGGACGAGGGGCGCATGCACCAGTTGGAGAGCCACCTCTCGTACCGCATAGGCCTGCGGACGTTCTCCGCGATGGAGAGCCGTGGTGTGCTCGGGGTGCCGGACGCCTACGAGCTGCCGGCCGCGCCCGGCAGCGGCTATCTGAAGTCCGGGGTGGAGGCGCTGACCCGGTTCCGCGCCGCGTACTCCTCGGGGACGTACCGACGCCGTACGGGGGCCGTCGTGCAGGCCCGGGTGGCGAGCCAGGTGGTGCCGTGGACCAGCGGCTGGGTGGTGCCGCGCACCCTGGAGGCCGCGCCCGAGCCGGAGCCGTCGAGCGAGGAGGACGAGGAGGCGCTGCTGGAGGTGGCGCTGGACCGGCTCCGTGGCTCCGGGCCGGACGCCCACCAGGTGTGGCTGCCGCCGCTGGACGAGCCGTCGCCGTTGGACGCGCTGCTGCCGGGGATCGCGGCGGACAAGGAGCGGGGCCTCATCGCCGGGCGGTGGCCGGGCACCGGGAAGCTGCGGGTTCCGGTCGGCCTGGTGGACAAGCCGTTCGAGCAGCGGCGCGACCCGCTGATCGTGGACCTCGCCGGGGCGGGCGGCCATGTCGCCGTCGCGGGTGGTTCGCAGAGCGGCAAGTCCACGGTCGCCCGGACGCTCATCGCCGCGCTCGCGCTCACCCACACCCCGGCCGAAGTGCAGTTCTACTGCCTGGACTTCGGTGGCGGCGGGCTCTCCCAGCTCGCCGCGCTCCCGCACGTCGGCGGGGTCGCCGCTCGGCTCAACCCGGACCGGGTGCACCGGACGGTGGCCGAGGTGATGGCACTCCTGGCCCGGCGTGAGCAGTTCTTCGTGGACCACACGCTGGACTCCATGCAGTCCTACCGGCGGCGCCGCGCCGCCGGGGAGTTCCCCGACGAGCCTTACGGCGATGTGTTCATGGTGGTCGACGGCTGGTCCACGGTCCGCCAGGACTACGACGATCTGATCCCGAAGTTCAACGAACTCGCCGCCCGGGGACTCAACTACGGCATCCACCTGATCATCACCACCACCCGCTGGGTGGAGTTGTCCGCGCAGGTCCGCGACCAGGCCGCCACCCGCCTGGAGCTGCGGATGGGTGACCCGATGGACTCCGAGATCGACACCCGCAAGGCCCGCTCGGTGCCGCGCACCGGTGGCCGGGGCATCACCGCGGACAGCAAGATGCACTTCCTCGCCGGCCTGCCCCGGCTGGACGGCAGCGGTTCCCTGGAGGATCTCGGCGAGGGTGTCGCCCACCTGGTCGGAGAGATCTCCCGGCACTGGTCCGGCCCCTCCGCCCCGCAGGTCCGGATGCTCCCGCACCGCCTCCCGGTCTCCGAACTCCCGGCGCCCGAGGCCACCGAGGGCGGCGGCATGCGCCTCGCGCTCGGCCTCGACCAGGACGCCCTGGAGCCGGTCTGGCACGACTTCAGCCGGACCCCGCACCTGATCGCGGTCGGCGACACCGAGAGCGGCAAGACCAACCTGCTGCGCCTCGTCACGAAGGGCATCACCACCCGGTACACCCCCGAGGAGGCGAAGATCATCGCGGTGGACTACCGCCGCACCCTGGTCGACGCCATCCCCGAGGAGTACCGCATCGGGCACGTCATCTCGCTGGACAACCTCAACGAGACCATCGAGGGCGCGGCCCGCGCGCTGAAGACCCGGGTGCCCGGGGCCGACATCTCACCGGCGCGGATGCGCAACTGCGACTGGTGGACGGGCCCGCGTCTGTTCATCCTGGTCGACGACTACGACATGGTGTCGGGCAACTCCTTCCAGAGCCCCTTCGAGCCGGTCTTCGAGCATCTGACACTCGGCTACGAGATGGGCCTTCACCTGGTCGTCGCCCGCAGCGCCATGGGCGCGGGGCGCGGTCTGAGCGACGGGCTGATCCGCCGCCTGGACGAAGCGAACAACCCGGCGGTTCTGCTCTCCTGCCCGCCCACGGAGGGCCGCCTCTTCGGCAACGCGAAGCCGCTGAACCTGCCGCCGGGCCGGGCCCTGCACATCCAGCGCCGCAAGCCGCGGCTCGTACAGACGGCCCTGGTGGACTAGAGCCGGGCTGAACGCGAAGGGCCCCTCCGGCCGGAGGGGCCCCTTCGCGTTCAGCTCCGGTCCGCGGTGCCCGCCCCCGCCGGGCGCCAGCCCCGGGCACGGGCCCGGGTGAAGGCGAAACCGGCCCAGAGCAGGGAGCCGACCCCCGACGCCCCCAGGAGGACGAAGAGAACCGCCCGGCCGGTGGCGCGGTCGGTGTCGGAGGTGTCGCGTACCGTCACCGGGTCCGCGGCTCGCTCCGCACCGGCGACGGGAGCGGCCGAGTCGTCGAGAATCGTGGTCACGGCGGCGTACGCGTCCAACTGGGGGGTATCGGCCGGGTACGCGGTGGCGGTCAGCCGGCGGATCACGGCGCCGGCCGACTCCTCGGGGTGGGTGGCGCGGACGGCGGCGGCGGCCCCGGCCGCGTACGCGGTGGCCACCGCCACACCGGCGCCGAGGTAGTGGCCCTTCCCCCGCGGCCCGCCGGAAACGACCCCGGCACCCGGGGCGGCCAGATCGACGCCCTCGGTGGGCAGCGCGCCGTCCGGCCGCGCGCCGACGGGCAGCATGTCCGCGACCGCGAGGACGCCGGGTTCGCCGGCGGGCCAGTAGGTACGGGAGGGGATCTCGTCGGCCGATCCGCGCGTCGGCGGCTCCGGGGTGGCCGCCGCGACCACCACGGCCCCGGCCTTGCGAGCCTCGGCGACCGCCCGGGTGAGCGCGGCGTCCTTGCGCGGGAGAGCCACCGCGACCGCGATCACGTCGGCCTCGGCGGTGGTCGCGGCGCGTACGGCCGCCGTGACGAGCGCGGGGTCCGCTTGTCCGCGCCGGTCGGTGCCGCGCAGCGCGAGGACCTTCGCCCCCGGGGCGACTCCGGCCAGGCCCGGGGTGGAGCCGCCGGTCCCGGCGATCAGCCCGGCCAGGAACGTCCCCTGTCCGACGCAGTCATCGGCGGCCTCGCCCTCGGCGGTGACGCGGCCGTCGAGTCCTTCGGCTTCGGGGTCGACGCCGGTGGAGATGAGCGCGACGGTCACGCCCGCCCCGATGGTGTGCTGGTGCAGCCGGTCGAGGTCGAGGCGCTGACGCGACCAGTCCTGCTTCTTCGCCCGCTCCTTCGAGGCGGGGGTGCAGGCGACGGCTTCGGCCCGCGCGTCGAGCGCGGTGGGCATGCCGGGCAGCTCCTGGCCCTTGGCCCCGTCGGCGGCCGGGAGAGCCATCGGTGTACGGGACGGGGGCACGGCGTGCGCGGGCAGGGCCGCGGGCACCACCAGGGCGGCGGCGAGCGAGGCCCCGTACAGCAGGCGGGTCGTCCTGCGGGCGGGCGGCGTCACTGGGGCACCACCTTCGGGGCTGCGGCGGTGACGTCTGCCGGGAGGAGGATGCGCAGGTCGTCCAGGGTGGGCGCGGCCAGCGAACTGAGCCTGCCCGCCTGGCGGGTGACCATCGATTCGACGACCTGGCGGGCCAGGCGGGCGTTGCCGAAGGAGCGGTCGCGGGGCACCGCGTCGAAGTACTCCTTGAGCAGGGGTCCGGTGCCGGGCCCGCACTCGTATCCCATGGCCGTGGCCTGGGCGCGCACGATGGTGACCAGTTCCTCGGAGGAGTAGTCGGCGAAGGCGATCCGGCGGGGGAAGCGGGAGGAGAGACCGGGGTTGGAGGCGAGGAAGCGCTCCATCTCGTCGGTGTAGCCGGCGACGATGACGACGACCTCGTCGCGGTGGTCCTCCATCAGCTTCAGCAGGGTGTCCACCGCCTCCTGGCCGAAGTCGGCGCCGCCGCCGCGCGGGGTGAGGGTGTACGCCTCGTCGATGAACAGCACACCGCCACGGGCCCGTTCGAAGACCTCCCGGGTCAACTGGGCGGTGTGGCCTATGTAGCGGCCGACGAGGTCGGCGCGGGCCGCCTCGACCAACTGGCCGCGTTCCAGGACGCCGAGCTGCGTCAGCACCTCGCCGTAGAGGCGGGCGACGGTGGTCTTGCCGGTACCGGGCGGGCCGGTGAAGACCAGGTGGTTGCTGAGCGAGGGGACCGGCAGCCCGGCGGCGGCGCGGTGCCGGGCGGTGGTGATGAGGTTGACCAGGTCGGCCACCTCGCGCTTCACCTCGGCCAGGCCGATCATGTCGCCGAGGCGGGTGAGCGGGTCGTCGGCCGGTGCTGCGGTCTCGGCGGCCGACGCGGCGGCGGTGGCGGAGACGTCCTCGGGCAGCAGCAGCCTCAGATCGTGCTCGCTGACCTGGGTCTGGGTGGAGAGCCGGATCGCCTGCCGGTCCACCATCTCCTCGAACACCCCGCGCGCGGCACGGCCGTTGCCGAATCCGGCATCCCGGTCCATGGCCCCGAAGTGGGCGGCGAGCGCCTGGGCCGTCCCCTCCCCCAGCTCGTACTGGTGCTGGGCGCACATGCTCTCCATGATGGCGACCAGGTCGTCCACCGCGTAGTTCTCGAACTCGACCGTCCGCGAGAACCTGGACGCCAGGCCCGGGTTGGAGCTGAGGAAGGACTCCATCTCCCGGGAGTAGCCGGCCGCGACCACGACCACATCGTCGCGGTGGTCCTCCATGAGCTTCAGCAGGGTGTCCACCGCCTCGCGGCCGAAGTCGGCGCCGCCGTTGCCGCTGTCGGCGGTGAGCGTGTACGCCTCGTCGATGAACAGGACTCCTCCGAGGGCCCGTTGGAAGGTCTCGGAGGTCTTGATCGCGGTGCCGCCGACCACCTGGGCGACCAGGTCGGCGCGGGAGACCTCGACCAGGTGGCCGCTGCGCAGCGAACCCAGCTCGGCCAGGATCGCCCCGTAGAGGCGGGCGACGGTGGTCTTACCGGTGCCGGGGGGACCGGCGAAGATGAGGTGGCGGCTCATCGGCGGTGCGGGCATGCCGAGTTGTTCGCGGCGCTGGGCGAGCTGAGTGAGGTTGACCAGGGTGCGCACCTGTTGCTTGACGTTCTCCAGGCCGATCAGCGCGTTGAGGGCCCCGAGCGGGCCGTCCGCACGGTCCGGCGGAGGCGCGTCGGCGGCGCCGGACCCGGCCGGGTCGGTGTTCTCGGCGCTGCCACTGCCCCAGGCGTCGCGCTTGCCGTTGCCGACGCTGTTGAGACCGTCCACGGCGAGCCGTTCGCCGGGGGTGGTCTGCACCAGGCCGCCGCCCTCGTTCTCCCGGGCGGTGCAGTTGACGAGTGAGACGGGCGCGGTGGACTCCACCCGGAAGCCGTCCTGGGCGCCCCCGTTGGCCTCGCAGCCGCTGAGCGAGGCGAGCGCGCCCTCACGGATCAGGAAGCCGTGGCCCTTGGGGGCGTGCACGGTGGTGCGGTTGGCGGTCAGTTCACCGCCCGCGGCGACGACCACACCCTCCTCATCGGAGACCTCGACCCGGAAGTCGCGGACGGTGACGTTGCCGCCGTCCTCCACGATCAGGCCGCTGGTGACGGTGTCGGAAACCCCGCCGCCGGCCAGGTAGAGGGTGGAGCCGGAGGCGACCCGTACCCCGGCGCCCTGGGGCCGGACGATCTCACAGTCCTCGACGCGGCCCCGGGCGTCCTTGGTGGCCGCGATGCCGTCACCGGCGGGCTCGACCAGCCGGGCCCGGCGCAGCAGCGGGTTGGCACCGCCCTGCAGAGCGACGGCGGGCGAGGAGCCGATGACCTCCAGGCGGTCCAGCTCGGGCGCCGCGTCCTCCTCGAGGAGCAGTCCGGCCCCCTCGCAGTCGCGGACGGTCAGACCGGTCAGCGCCGGGGAGGAGGCCCCGGCGACCCGCAGTGCGGCGCCCTGCGCCCCGTCCACCCAGCAGTCCTCGAAGGTGCCGCGCGCCCGGTCGGTGACGAACAGGCCGTGCCCCCGTGCGCGCGACACACGGCAGCGGCGCAGTACCGGATCGGTGCCCGCCGCGAGGACGATTCCGTTGCCGGAGGCGCCGGTGACGCGGACGTCTTCCAAGGTGGTGCGGCCCGTGGTGCTCAGGTGAACGCCGGTGCTGGTGTCGTGCACGACGGTGCGGACGACCGAGAGGGCGGAGTTCTCCTCCAGAGCGATCGAGGGCTTGTCGGTGGAGGAGATGTCGCAGTCCTCGACGGTGCCCCGGGTCTCGCCGTTGGCCAGCAACCCGTTGCCCCGGGCACCCCGCACAGTGCAGTCGCGGACACGGGCCTCGCCCTGTTCGGCGAGGACGATTCCACTGGTGCCGAGGTGTTCGAGCGTGCAGGACTCGACGGTGGTGGGGGTGGTGGAGGTGACCACGATCCCGGCGCCCTGCGGGTTGCTGACCCGGCACTCCCGCAGCGCGAGCGAGCCGGTCCCGCCGGCCAGCATCGCGGTCCAGGCCGCGCCGATGATCTCGCAGCCGTCGAACGCGGCCTGGCCGCGCCGGACATCGACGGCGGGCAGCTCGGCATCACCGCCGCGCAGGGTGAGTTCGGAGAGCATCACGGCGTCGGCGCGCAGCGCGATGACGCTGCCCGAACGCGGCCGGATCTCCACCGTGCCCCGCCCCTCGGCGGCGGTGAGGGTGACCCGGGTGTGGATCACCAGGTTCTCCGCGTACGTTCCGGGCCGGACGCTGATGAGCGCACCGGTACGGGCGGCGGCGAGCGCCTCACCGATCGTCGAAAAGCGGTCCGCGGGGCCGACCGTCAGTACCTGGCGCGACACGCACCAACCTCCTTGCTACGGCGGCGTCCTCTCCGGACGCCCCTCTTCGCCGAAGACGCGGTTCGGCGTTCCCATCATGTCTCGCTCCGCGCCTCCGGGTCAGGTGCTCCACTTCTGGTTGTCGAGCCCCGTGCACTCCCACAGGATCAGGTAGGTCTCCGGGCCCCGGCCCTTGCTGTGGTTCGGGATGTCGACGCACTTGCCGACCGCGGTGTTGACCAGGTCGTGGGCACCGTTCAGGGTGAACTTCTGGGCGTCGGCGCCGTTGCACCAGGCGAGCTGGATGCGGGTTCCGTTGTTGAAGTTCGCGTTGGCGACGTCCAGGCACTTGTCCCTGGCCCGGATGGTGCCGTCGGAGCCGAAGCGCCACTTCTGGGCGTCGGCGCCGTTGCAGTCCCACATGAACAGCGGCTGGCCGTCGTTGAAGTTGTGACCGGGGACGTCGAGGCAGCGGCCGGAAAGGTGGCTGCGGAAGGAGACGGGTCCGCTGAACGTGACGGCCGGCTGAGCCTTGGCGGGCTGGTTCTTGCCACCGCCGCCGTCCGCCTTGGGCTTCTCCTCGGACGCATCGTCCTTCTTCGACGAATCCTTGGCGGCGTCGCCCTTCTTCGCCTCTTCCTTGCCGGCGTCCACCGGAGGGATGGCCGGCACGGGATTGCCGGCCTTCTCCGACTTCGCCCCGTCCTTCTCCCCCTTCCCGTCCTCGGTGGGAGCGCTGGTCTCGGGCGCGGTGACGGCGAACTCCCCGGGCGCCTCCGGTCCGCTCCCGTCGAGGACGGTCCCGGCTCCTGCGGTCTTCGTCCGCTCGGGCCCGTCGTCGTTGTTCCCGGCGAGCACGAGGAAGGGCACCGACACGAGCAGCGCCCCCACGACCGCCGCCCCCGCGAGCGCGGCCTTGCCCGGCCGTCCCACGGGACCGGCCTCCTGCTGGGGCTGCCCGATGGCGGTGGCGGTCATGGTCCGTACGAGGGCGGGGAGCCGGCTCTGGGCGGCGGCGGAGGCCTCGGGGTCGGCCTCGGATTCGGGAGCGGTGGCGGCCGAGGCCTGGTCCGGTGCCACCTGCGGCGCGGGAGAACGGACTTCGGCTACCTGCGCCTCGGGGCGCGCTCCCTTTTCGCCGCCCTCGCCCTCACCCGTCTTCGGGGTTTTCGCCGCATCGGCGGACTCGGCCGCCGCGGCTTCGGTCTTCGCCTGTGCGGGAGCGGAGGCGGGGGCCTGCTGGGACGATGAACGCGTCACGGGGTCCTCCCTGTGGTGTGGGGCCGGGATTCGGTCGGGGCGACGCCTGCGGCCGCGGTCACCGGGCCGGAGTTCTCGGCGTCGGGAAGGCTGTCGGCGGGGAAGAGCAGCGGGGCCGCGGCACCGGAGTTGACCATCAGCAGAGCGCCGGTGCCGGCCAGCGACCCGGCCAGCTCCCTGACGGACACGGTGTCATGGTGAAGTGCCGCGGACATGAACGCATGGGTGAGCGAGGTGAACAGGAGCACCACCGGCGCCCCGTCCCGCCCTGCGGCCATGAGCGGCCCACCGTCCGGACCGCGGACGACGCTGACGTCCGCCTCCGCGAGCGCGGCCAGCGCCTCGTCCGCCGTGCCGTACCCGGTGGCGGCCCGCTGAGCTGCCGCGTCCACCGGATCGGTGGGCTCCGGCCAGCCGAGGACGCGGGCCGAGGGACGGTACGCGGGGTTGGCGCGGTATTCGCCGACGTCTCCGTTCTCGTCCGACCGCCACTCTCCCAGCACCGCCCATTCCGGCGGCGTCCGCGCTCGCGACCACTCCGGATCGACGATTCCGACCCAGTGGCCCGGCGCACGACGTGCGGCGTCCTTCACGGCTTCCGGCACGAGGGAGGCATCCACCTGAACTCTTGGCTCCGTACGAATCTTTGAGTGCCGAACGGCCTCAACAGGATGTCATACGCGCTCCGCTCACGGGGTCCGGCGGCGGGCCCGAATCGGCCTTCCACCTGCCCGTTCACTGCCCGAGTGGGGAACTTTTCGCGACAGGACGGGCTTCGGATGACAAAGCGACGCTGACGTATCGAGGCGGGTGACCTCTCCCACTCCTTCGACGGGCTACGTTGTGCATGCCCCCGAGGAGGAGTCCGCGTATGCCCCCCGAGCCCCGTACCCCCGGCACCGATTCCGTGGCAGCAGCCGCGGAGAAGTCCCCGCCGCCCGCCACCCTCGCCGAGGCACAGGAGACACGGAGCGAGGCCGCCACGACGGCCGGCGCCGCGAAGTCCCCGACCGAGCCCGCCGCAGCAGCCGGCGCCGAAGGCGCCCGGGCACCGGCCGAGGCCGAAGCCACGGCCACGCCCGGGGAATCGCCGGCGACAGCCGCGCCGTCCGAGCCCTCGTCCACGGCGCGGAGCGCCGACTCCTCCGAGGGCCACACCGAGGGCATCGCCCTGGCAGCGGCCGTCGCGGCGAAGCCGGACACCAAGACCCTCACCGCTGCCGACCGGGGCCGCCCCCGAGCACCCGTCCTGGCGGGAGCCGCGTTCGTCGGTGCCGCCCTGGTCGCGATACCCGTGCTGCTGATGGGCAGCGCGAACGACGACGAGCCCCGAAACCCCGCCACCACCCCGGTCGCGGGGAGCGCCGACACGGTGCTCAACCCCGAATCGGCTCCGGCGGCCATGGACGACTACGTGGCGGTGAAGCCCACGCCGTCCCCGACGGAACAGAAGAAGATCACCGCGCCGAAGGCCGTTCCCGCACCCGTGGTGCCCACCCCCGCACCCCGGACGAGCGCTCCCGCCGAAAAGCCGAAGGCCTCACCGAAGCCGAAGCCCAAGGCGGCCCCGAAGCCGAACTGGGGCACCCAGACGGTCTCCGCGACCAGTTCCATCGGGGTCGGCCAGTCCTGGGCCACCAACCGCATCCGCATGACGATGCAGCAGGACGGCAACCTGGTCGTCTACAACGAGCAGAACAAGCCGATCTGGGCCGCCATGACCTTCGGCGAGAACCACCGGGCGATCTTCCAGCCGGACGGCAACCTGGTCATCCACAACGGCGACGACCGAGCCATCTGGGCCTCCAAGACCCATGACTTCGGCGGCGCCCAGCTGGTCCTGAGGCCCGACGGCAAGGTGGTCATCGTGCACAACGGCAGGGTGGTCTGGTCGACCTGACCGCCGGGCAGAGGCCCACTGCCCGCCCGGCCTTCACCAGCACCGGATTCAGGCCGGCCCGGACGAGCCGGGCCGCGCCCCCGCGGGCCCGCCCACCACCGTGAGCAGGTCCACGACGAAGATCAGCGTCGAGTTCGCCGGAATCGACGCGGAGGGCGACTGCTTGCCGTACCCGAGACGCGGCGGAACGACGATCTCGCGCCGCCCGCCCACCGCCATGCCTCTGATCCCCCGGTCCAGGCCCTTGATCACCCTGCCACCGCCCACGGCGAACTTGAACGGCCGCCCCTGCTCCCAGGAGGAGTCGAACTCCCGCCCCGACGCGAACGTGACCCCCACATAGTGGATCTGGACCACCCTGCCCGCCTGCGCCTCGGGCCCGTCCCCGACCACGAGATCCCGGATCGTCAGCTCGGCGGGCGCGACACCCTCCGGAACCTCGACCTCGGGCTTCGCCGGTTCACTCATCGCGGTCCCCTCGACTCACCACCGGAACCCTCGCACGGGCCGACCGGGCACATGGACGTTCCACGCGGCGAACGATCACGCTACCGGTCGGCCGTCCCGGTCGCTCGGCCGGTGTCGAGGGGGTCGGCCGCGTAGGTGATGCGTACGACTCCGTCCGCGTGGCGTTCGGCCGCGGCCGCCACCCCGAAGACGTCGGCCATGATCTGCGGGGTGAGCGCGTCGAGAACGTGGCCCGCCGCCACGACCCTCCCCTCGTCGAGGACGATGACGCGGTCGCAGAGGCGGGCGGCCAGGTCGAGGTCGTGCAGGACGGCGAGGGTGCTGACGCCGGTGGAGCGGATCAGGTCGAGGAGTTCGAAGCGGGCCCGGATGTCGAGGTGGTTGGTCAGTTCGTCCAGGACCAGCAGGCGCGGCTCCTGGGCCAGGGCTCGCGCCAGCAGGACGCGTTGGCGTTCGCCTCCGGAGAGGGTGGCGTACTCCCTAGCCGCGAAGGGGCGGACGCCGCAGCGATCGATCGCTTCGGCGACGGCGCGGCGGTCGTCGGGTCCCTCCCGGCCGATCAGCCCGTGGTGGGGAGTGCGCCCCAGCTCGACGATCTCCGCCGCCGAGAGTCCCCCGGTGCTGCCCACCGGGTCCTGGAGGACGGCGGCGGTCCGACGGGCGGCGGTACGGGGGGCCAGGCGCCAGACGTCGTCCTCCCCGACCCTGACGACGCCTCGGGTGGGGCGCAGCGAGCGGTAGACCGTGCGGAGCAGGGTGGATTTGCCGCTGCCGTTCGGGCCGACGAGTCCGACGACCGCGCCGGGCAGGACCTCCAGGTCGACGCCCTGGAGGACGGGTGTGCCTTCCAGTTCGACGTGGACCCGGTCGACGGTGAGCTTCATACGGTGTCCAAGCCCTTGTTGCGGCGCAGCAGCCAGACGAAGAACGGGGCGCCGAGGAGGGCGGTGAGGATGCCGAGCGGCAGTTCGTTCGGGCGGATGAGGGTGCGGGAGAGAAGGTCGACGAGGACGAGGTAGACGGCTCCGAGCAGCGCGGTGAGCGGGAGGAGCCGCCGGTGGTCCGCGCCGGCGGTGAGGCGTACGAGGTGGGGGATCATCAGGCCGACGAAGCCGATGCCGCCCGCCACCGCGATGACCGAGCCGGTGAGCAGGGCGGTGATGACCAGCAGGACGGCACGGAGCCGGTCGACGTCCACGCCGAGCGCGGTGGCGGACTCGTCGCCCGCCAGGACGGCGTTGAGCTGTCTGCCGAAGAGGCCGAGCAGGACCGTGCAGGTGAGGACGACGGTCGCGACGACGGGCAGTTGGTCCCACTGGGCCCCGGCGACGCTGCCGAGCATCCAGAACATCACCGTGCGCAGCTCGGTGGGGGTGGCCCAGAGCTGGACGAAGCTGGTGGCCGAGAGCAGCACATAGCCGACCGCGACGCCCGCGAGGACGAGGCGGGTGGGGGCAAGGCGTCCTCGGCGGCGGCCCAGGGCGAAGACCGCCGCCCCGGTCGCGAGGGCGCCGAGGAAGGCCGCTCCCGCCACTCCGACGCCGCCGATGCCGATCCCGCCGAGGGTGATGACGAGGACCGCGCCGAAGGAGGCCCCGTAGGAGAAGCCGAGCACGGTCGGATCGGCCAGCGGGTTGGCGACGAGGGTCTGGAGGACGGCTCCGGCCACCGCCAACCCGGCGCCCGCGAGGGCGGCGAGCAGGACCCGGGGGGTGCGGAAGGCCCAAACGATCTGGTCCGCTGCCGGGTCGTCGGTGGCCCCCTGCCCGGTGAGGTGGTGGGCGACGATGTTCCAGACGTCGGTGACCGGTACGGTCACCGCCCCGATGCTGATCGCCGTGATCATGGCGGCGATCAGCGCGGCGAGCAGGACGGTGACGCCCAGGGAGAGCCGGAGCCCGGTCAGAGCGCGTCCGGATGGAGCGTCTTGGCGATCTTCTCGACGGCCACGTCGTTGCTGGGGCCGAGGTAGATCGAGTCGGACAGCACCACGTACGCGTCGTTCTTCGCGGCCGTCCACTGGGGGAACTCCTTGAGCAGCTTCTCGGCGTACGCCGTGGGGTCGGGGTCGTTGTAGCTGATGACGACGAGGGCGTCGACGTCGGTGGCGGCGACCTTCTCCTTGCTGAGGTCGGCGAAGGAGCCCTGGGCGGCGTTCTCGAAGGCGTTGGTGCCGCCCGCGTCGGCGAGGATGTCGTTGTAGATGCCCTTGGCGACCACGGAGCTGAAGTCGTTGCCGCCCATGCTCATGTTGGAGAAGACCACCATGACCTTGGGCTTCTTCTCGCCCTTCACCTTCTCGGCGACCTCGGCGATCCGCCGGTCGGACGCGGCGATCAGCTTCTCGGCGCGGTCGCCGACGCCGAAGATCTTGCCCATGTCGCGCAGCAGGGTCCGGCTGTCCTCCATGGTCATCCTGGAGGTGTCCTGGTCGCAGCCCTGCGGCGAGATGTAGCTGTTGGCTCCGACCTGCTTCAGCTGGTCGCGGGTGGCGAAGCCGTTCTTGGCGTCGAAGCCGTAGGCGGTGGTGGACAGGACGAGGTCGGGGCGCTGGGCGAGCATCGCTTCGCGGGGGATGTCGAAGGCGTCGTTGAGCTCGATGTCCCCCTTCGGCAGCGCCTTGATCGCGTCGGCCCGGCCCGGGATCTCGGACATGCCGTAGGTCTGCTGGTTGACGACGATGCGGTCCTTGAGCCCGAGGGCCAGCAGTGTGGAGACCTCGGCGACCGAGGCGCCGTTCATCACGACCACCCGGGCGGGGGCCTTGGTGAAGGTCTGCTTCACCCCGCAGTTCTCCAGTGTCACCGGGTAGCCGTCGGCCGAGGACGAGACGGCCGGCTTCTCGGCCGCCGTCGGCTTCCCGTCCGACGCGTCCCCGCATCCGGCGGTCGCGAGGCCGACGACGGCGATCGCACCGAGGGCGGCGATCCGCTTGGTGGACATGTGTGCTCCTAGTTCGAGGCCGGCTCGTGGCCGGGGTTCGTAGCAAGAGTCGGACGGGGCCCGGGGCCGGTTCCCCGCTCCCGCGGTCTGTGCGAGGCCGGGGCCGGAAGGTCTCCCCGGGCCACGCAGTGGTCCAGCTGCCGGAAGAAGGCCGCCCGGTCGATCGCCGGGTGGTCGGACGTGACGGGGCCGTCCGCCGCCGCCAGGCTCGCGCGTACGTGATCCGCCCGGACGGTCGCCGGGGCGAGGTCTCCGCCGGTTCCGGCCGGGGGCTCGGGCAGGGAGCCGAAGAACGCCAGGACCGCGGAGGCGTCCTCGGTGTCCTGGGGTATCCGCTCCCGCCAGGTGTCCAGGGGCACGGTCTCGACGGCGTAGCCGTACGCGCGGAGCCACTGGTGCAGATCCGCCTGGCGCACCGGTGCTCCCGCGTGGTGGTGGACCACCGCGGCGTGGTGGTGCGTGCCGGGGCCCGTCGCCACGATTTCGGCGGCGACCCGGTCGGCCGGGGTCCACGACTCCTCCGTGAAGAGGTCGGGGACGAGGCCCGCGGGGATTCCGGCGCGCAGGACGGTCCACAGGAAGTCCTGGCGGTTGACCCGGCCCGTGGAGAGCGGTCCGACGACGCGGCCGAGCCGGTGGACAGTGACGGGGAGACCGCGCTCGGCGGCCTGTTCCAGGAGGCGTTCGGAGGCCCACTTGGTCTGCTGGTAGCCGTAGCCCAGCCCTTCGTGGGCGGGGAGGAAGGATTCCCGGAACTCCGGGCTCAGGGCACGCGGCGGGCCGACCGAGAGGGTGGAGACGTAGTGCAGCGGGATGCGGCGGGGGGCCGCCAGCCGCAGCAGGTCGTGGGTGGATTCGGTGTTCGCCGGGCGGAGCGCGGTGTAGTCGCGGACGACGCTGACGGCCGCGCCGTTGTGGACGATGGCATCGACGGTGGAGCCGAGTTCCTCCCACCGCTCGTCGTCGAGGCCCAGCCGGGTCCGGGCGAGGTCGGCCGGGAGCGCGGTCACGCGGTGGTGCCGGTCCGGTGACAGGGCCGGGCCGGCCGTCTCCAGCGCGGAGTGGACGCGCCGGAGGGCGGCTTCGGGGCTCCGGGCGCGTACGGCGCAGACCACCTCGGCGTCCGTGCGGCGCAGCAGTTCGGCGAGGAGGTGCGTGCCCACGAAGCCCGTGGCGCCGGTGAGCAGGATCCGTCGGGGCGGCCGGGCGGCCGTGGCTGTTCCCGGTCGGACATCGGGGGTGAGGGTCGTGTCGGCGGCCAGGGCCGGCGGGAGCACGGACCCGGTTGGCACCTCGGCGGACCTGGAGCCGGGTGCGGTGGTGAGGAACGCGGCGAGGGCGGCGGGGGTGGCGTGCTGGAAGAGCCAGGCCACCTTCACCTCCCGGCCCAGCACCTCCGCCAGGCGGTTGGCTGCCTGGATGGCCTGGAGGGACTGGGCCCCGCGGTCGAAGACGTCGTCGTGGTCGGTGAGGTCACCGGAGGCCAGCACCTGCCGCCAGACCCCGGTCACCGCCTCCGTCAGTGTCCGGTCCCCGGCGGCGGGCTCGTCCGGGCCGCCCCGCCGATCGGAGAGCCGGGAGAGGAGGGCCCTGCGGTCGGTCTTGCCGGATGCGGTACGGGGCAGGCGGGGCAGGAAGGCGAGCGAGGCCGGGATCATCGGCGCGGGCAGCCGGGCCCTCAGATGGTCGCGTACCGCCGCCGGCGAGGGCACTGCGTCGGCGGCGACGAGGTGGGCCGTGAGCCTGCGGGTGCCGTCGGGCAGCACCTGGCCGGCCACGGCGGCGTCGCTGATGCCGGGGTGCGAGAGCAGGGCGCTCTCCACCTCCGCGGGCTGGACACGGTGGCCGCTGATCTTGAACTCGTCGTCCGCGCGCCCGAGATGGCGCAGGAGCCGGTCGTCGCCCAGCTCCACGAGATCGCCGGTGCGGTAGGCGCGGGGCGAACCGGGCAGGTGCTCCAGCCGGACGAACCGCTCGGCGCTCTCCTCGGGCCGGTCGCGGTAGCCATGGGCGAGCGCGGGGCCCAGGAGGTACAGCTCGCCGTCGATCAGGGCGACCCTGCTGCCGGGCAGGGGGCGGCCGATGGGGGTGTCGTCGGGGGCGAGGGCGGGATCGTTCAGGTCGGCGGCGGTGGCGACGACGGTTCCCTCGGTGGGCCCGTAGGTGTTGATCAGCCGTACGTGCGTGCCGACGGCCTTGCGCCAGCGGGTGGTTCGCTCGGGCAGGGCCGCCTCGCCGCCGATGACCACGGTGTGCACGGTGCCCGGCAGGGTGCCCGCCCCGGTGGAGAGCGCGTAGGCCAGCTCGTGCCAGTAGGCGGTCGGCAGATCGAGGACGGTGACGGCCAGGCGCTCGCAGGCGGCGAGGAAGTGCGGCACGGAGTCGGTCATGTCCGGTTCGCGGATCACCAGGGTGGCGCCGGAGCACAGGGTCAGGAAGATCTCCTCGATGCTGGTGTCGAAGTGGAAGGGCGCGAACTGGAGTACGCGGTCCGCTCGTTGGGGCCCGTAGCGGGCTCCGGCCCCGGCGACGAAGTGGGCCAGTGCTCCGTGTCCGACCTCGACGCCCTTGGGCTGTCCAGTGGAACCGGAGGTGTGGAGCAGGTAGGCGAGGTCCTCGGGGGCGGGGAGCCGGGGCTCGTGGGGCTCGGCGTGCGCCGGGGCGTCGGGCGGCAGGATCGTACGGTCCGGGAAGAGATGGGCGTACCGCTGCTCGGTGACGACGAGGGCGGGCGCGGCGGAGGTGAGCAGCGCGGCGGTCCGGTTCGCCGGGGCACCGGGGTCGAGAGGGCAGTACACGGCGCCGGCGGCCAGGATGCCGAGCAGGGTGGTGACGGCGTCGATGCCCCGGGGCAGGGCCACGGCCACCAGGTCGCCGCGGCTCACTCCCCGTCCGGCCAGCCGGTGGGCGGTGCGACGGGCCGCGCCGAGGAGATCGGCGTACGAGATGCTCCGCCCGCCCTCCTCCACGGCGGTCGCGTCGCCCCGGCGGGCCGCGTGGTCGGCGATGAGCGAGAGGACGGGGCGCGGCGGCGCGGGGAGCGGATCCCCTTCGAGTACGAGAGCCGTCGGACCGGGCACGTCCGCGGGCGGCGACGCGGCGAGCGCGGCGAGCGGGCTGTCGGGCTCCGCGACGGCCGCCGTCAGCAGCGCGAACAGGGCGCGGCGGTGGCCGGTGACCTCGGCGGTGGTGTAGAGGTCGGGGTTGGCGTCCACGGCGAAGCGCAGACCGGTGCCTTCGGAGCGGTCGTACACGTTGAACGCGAGGTCGTCGACCGGGCCGGCGGAGACGTTGTGGACGGTGCTGCGATGTCCGGCGAAGAGCAGGTCGTAGGCGAACGGCATGATGTTGACGCCGGGGCCGGAGAGGCGTCGGCCTCCGCCCACCAGCCGTAGGTCGCGGCGGATGCGTTCGTAGCGGTAGCGCTGGTGCGGCAGGGCGGCGCGTACTTCGTGGGAGACGGCGGCGACCAGGGTGCGCAGGCTGTCGTCCCGGCCGACGGGGACCCGCAGCGGGAGGACGTTGCGGACCATGGCGGGCACACGGAGGGACACCGAGCCGAAGCGGCCCATCGCGGGCACGCTGAGCACGATCTCCGGTGCCCCGGTGGCGCGGTGGAGGTGGGCGGCGGTGACCGCGAGCAGGATCTCGGACCAGGACACCTTCAACGTACGGGCGGTGGCCCGCAGCGCCGCCGTCGTCCCGGCGTCGAGGTCGGCGGTGTCGCGGAGGAAGGAGGCGGCCGGGAGCGCGGAGCGGGCCGCGGGGGTGGCGACGTCCGGCCGGTCGGCGAAGCGGCGGTTCCAGTGGTCCCGGTCGCGGGCGAACTGCTCGGACGTACGGTAGGCCGCTTCCTCCTCGCGTACGGAGGCGAGCGTGCCGAAGCCGCTCGGGCCCGGATCCGTCCCGGCCACGAGGGCGGTGTAGAGGTCGGCGACGCGGCGGGCGACCAGGGAGAGGCCGAAGCCGTCCAGTGCGATGTGGTGGACGCGGTGGTACCAGAGGTACCGGCCGGTGCCCAGGCGGAACAGGGCGTGGCCGAAGAGCGGACCCTGGGTCAGGTCGACGGGGCGGGCGATGTCCTCGTCCATCCGGGCGAGCGCGGCGGCGTGCGGGTCGGGCGCCTCGGAGAGGTCGGCGGTGTGGAGGTCCCAGACGGGGATGGCCGTGTCGATCTGCCAGGGGCGCCCGTCGTCGTCCGCCGTGAAGACGCCGTGCAGGGCCTCGGTCTCCTCGACCGCCCGGCGCAGTGCGGCTTCGAAGTGGTCCACGTCGACGGGGCCCTCGATCACCACGTACTCGGCGGTGTTGTAGGCGGGGCTGGAGGTGTCGAGCTGGTGCCCGGTCCAGATGCCCTCCTGGGCGCCGAGCAACGGGTGGCGGCGAAGGGCGTGTTCAGGCGGTGCCATGGTGTCCTGCTTCCTGTCGTGCTCGCTGCCGTTCGTCCAGCAGCTGCCACCAGCGCTGAAAGGAGGGCAGGTCGGCCAGGTCGATGAAGGAGACGTCGATGCCGTACTCCTGCCAGCGCTCGGTGAGCGTGACGAGGCGCAGGGAGTCGAGTCCCGCGCCGACGGGGCTGTCGTCCAGGTCGACCTCTTCGGGCTCCAGGTGGAGCAGTTCGGCCAGGTCGGCGCGGAACCGCCGGAGGGTGAGCGTGGCGGGCATGGTGGTCCTTCCTCTGTGCGCGACGGGCGATTCCCGGTGGGCCGGGCTCAGTTGACCTTGCGTCCGGAGCCGTCCCAGAACCGGTCGCGCAGGTCGCGGCGGAGGATCTTCCCGCTGGGGTTACGCGGCACGTGGTCGATGAACTCGTACGTCGCCGGGAGCTTGAACGCGGCCAGCCGCGGGGTGAGGAAGGTGTGGAGGTCGCGGGCGCGCAGGGGATCTCCGCCCCGGTCGGCGGGGACGACGAAGGCGTGGACGTACTCGCCCCACCGCTCGTCCGGCGCGCCGACGACCACGGCCTCGGCGACGCCGGGGTGGTGTTCCAGGACGTTCTCGATCTCCGCCGGGTAGACGTTCTCCCCGGCCACGAGGATGGCGTCCTTGATCCGGTCGCGGATGAAGACGTAGCCGTCCTCGTCGACGAAGCCGGCGTCCCCGGTGCGTATCCAGCCGTCGACGAGGGTCTCTGCGGTCCTGTCGGGGAGGTTCCCGTACTCGACCATGTGCGCCGGCGTGGCCAGGCAGACCTCTCCGACGGCTCCCGGAGGCAGGACGGTGCCGTGGTCGTCGATCACCTGGACGCGCACGCCCGGGTAGGGGCGGCCCGCGGCCTGCATGAGGGGCGATCCCGGTCGGTGGACGGCGGGCGGCAGACACACGGCGGTGTTGCCGGTCTCCGTGAGTCCGTAGATCTGGGCGAACTCGCAGCGGAACACCGCCAGGCTCTGCTCCAGCAGGGTCTCGGAGATCGGCGATCCGCCGTAGACGACCTTGCGGAGGGTGGCGAAGTCGGCCGGGGTGACACCGGGCCGGGTCAGCATCATCCGGAGCATCGCCGGGACCACGCAGGCGGTGGTGATCCCGATCCGGTGGATCAGCTCGACGGCCAGGGCCGCGTCGAAGGCGGGCATGGCCACGACGGTGGTGCCGGCGTTGAAGTTCTGCGTGGCCCACCACAGCCCGCCGATGTGGAACCCCGGGATGCCGATCAGCGCGATGTCCCCGGCCCGCCAGTCGATCCAGTCGACGTCCGCCTCGGCCATGGCGTCGGCGATGGCGAAGAAACTGCGGTGGGCCAGGACGACGCCCTTGGGCAGCCCGGTGGTACCGCTGGTGTAGAGCTGGGCCACCGGGGTGTCGCGGCCGGCCGGGTATGCCTCGTCGGCTCCGGTGCCGGTGGCCTTCCAGGCGACGTACCCCTCGGCCGTGTCGAGAGCGACGGTGTGTTCGGGCGCCGCGGCGGGCATGTCGTCCACGACGGGGCGGAACTCCTCCTCGACGAAGAGGAGCCGGGTGCCCGAGTCCTGGAGGATGTGGCTCACCTCGGGTGAGGTGAGCCGCCAGTTGACCGGGACGAGAACCGTGCCGGTCTTGGCGCACGCGAACAGGATCTCGTAGTAGCGCTCGGACTCCTTGCCGAGGTAGGCGACCCGGTCCCCCGGTGCGATTCCGGCGGCGCGCAGGGCCCGCGCGGTCCGGTTGCTCTCGTGGTGCAGATCCGCGTAGGTGAGGGTGGTGTCGCCGCAGACGACTGCCGGGGTGTCCGGCCGGTGCTCGGCGTGGAAGCGGGCGGTGTCGACGAGTGTGGTGAGCCCGTGGTGCAGCCGGGCGCCCGGGCGTGGGCTGTCGGGAGAGGTCATGCGTGAGGTCCGTCCGGGTAACGGCCCGCGCCGGCGGGCCCGGGGATCAGGTGATGTTGACGAAGGCGAGGGTGGCCTCGCCGTCGCACCGGCCGCCGTCGGCGTCGCCGTAGCGGAAGGCGGTGGTGGCCATGAGGAGCGGCTTACCGCCCGGTTCGCGCCGCGCGACGGAGCGGAACTCCATCTCCCCGTGGAAGTCCCGCGCGTCGATGGGACGTTGGAAGCGGGAGGCGAAGCGGGCGATGAGGATGTCGGGCAGCTGGTGGCGCCAGAAGTCCTCGAGTGTCCAGCTCTCGAAGCCGGTCAGCAGCCCTTCCTTCACCGACGTGGCGACGAGGTAATACATCATCTGGTTGTAGGCGATGTTCACCTCCACGGCGTTCAGGTGGCCGGTGTCGTCGATGTAGCAGGACTCCGGGATCGCGAACACCGCGCGCACCCGGGAGAGCCCGCCGGGCAGGGCGGAGACCTCGGCGCCGAGCAGATAGCGGCAGTGGGGCTTGTACGGGGCGAGCACCCGGGGCAGCAGCTCCTCGTCCGTGGTGAAGGTCCGCGTCGGGGCGGTCTCCGTGACGGTCATGCCGCCTCCAGTCCGGCGTGCAGCTTGCGCTCGTCGTGGACGGTGACGCGGAAGGAGACCGTCGGCTCCGGCGTGGTGGTGTGCCGGGCGCAGTGGATGAGGCTGCGGTTGTCCCAGACCAGGAGGTCGCCCTGTTCGAAGCTCTGAAGGTGGATGTTCTCGTGCGCGAAGTCGCGGTCGAGCTGTCCGGTCGCCTCGAAGAGCCGCCGGAGCAGTCCTTCGCCGAGCGGCTCGCCGTTCTCGTCCTCGATGCCGACGGTGAAGCCCTCGCTGAGGTAGAGCACCTTCTCGCCGGTCATGGGGTGGGTGAAAACGGTCGGTTGGTGGATGGCGGGCGTCTTCTCCTCGACCTCTCGGATGATCTCCGAGAGGGGGCGGTAGACGTCGTGCGGGCGGACCTTGAAGTACTTGCGTACGGAGTGGAGGCAGCGTGTGCCCTCGATCTCGTCCTTGAGGTCCTGCGGCAGCCTCTCGTAGGCCGCGCCCATGTCGATGAAGTACGTGCCGCGGTTCCTGGCCGGTACGACCTGCGGGTGGATCAGGGTGAGGCCGAACGGGTCGGGCATGAACTGGTAGTCGGCATGCCAGAACTTGCCGGTCTTGGGAACGCCGATCTGCTTGCCGTTCTCGGGGACGTTGGAGGAGACGAACACCTCGGAGACCTCGGGGTGCTGGTACATGGGCTCGTAGTACGTCTCCGGGCGGCCGAGCCGCCGGCCCAGCTCCAGGAACGCCTGCGGGGAGAGGTCCTGGCCCTTGAGGACGGCGATCTTGCGGCGGTAGACGGTCTCCTTGAGCGCCGCGATGTCGTCCGCCGAAGCCGTGGTGTGGTCGAAGTCCTCGACGGAGGACCCGATGGTGGTGTCGGTGCGGTCGGTGATGCGCATGGTGGTGCTCCTCGTGGTGGGGTGGCGGGGTGTGCGCCGGATCAGGCAGCCGGGCGGCGGGCGTCGATCAGCTCCGCAGTTGCCCTGAGCGTGAGGTCGGGGACGAGCTCGCTGTCCTCGACGGTGACGCCGAGGTGGCGTTCGATGTGGATGCTGATCTCGACCATCGTCAGAGAGTCGACGTCGAGGTCGGCGTAGGTGGCCTCGGGCCGGAAACGGTCGGCGGGGGCGTCGTGCAGGGTGGTGAGGATGGACACCAGCTGCTCGTAGGTGGCGGTCACGGGGCGGGTTCCTCTTCGCGGTGGGCGGGTTCGGCTTCGCGGTGGACGGATTCCTCTTCGCGGTGGGCGGGTTCGGCGGTCGGTGGCAGGTCCGGCCAGGTGAGGAGGCAGGAGCCCCAGGTGAGGCCGCCGCCGAAGGCGGTGAGCAGGACCCGGTCGCCCGGTCGCAGAACCCGGTGCGCGTGGTCGTCGGCGAGAGCCAGCGGGATGGAGGCGGCTCCGGTGTTCCCGGCCGTCTCGACGTGGGTCGCGCAGCGGTCGGCGGGCAGGCCGAGATCGGTGGCGACGGTGCGCAGGATGCGGAGGTTGGCCTGATGGGGGACGAAGCGGTCGACGCCGTCCACGGCCAGGCCGGAGCGGTCGAGCACGGTGCGCACCGAGTCCGTCATCCGGTGCAGCGCGTGGCGGTAGACCTCCTTGCCGCGCATCGCGAAGTGGCGTTCGGCACGGGAGGTCCGGTCCGGATCCGCGCGGACGCGGGAACCCCCGGCCGCCACCGTGATCAGGTCCTCGTGGTCGCCGTCGCTGCCGAGATCGAAGGGCCCCAGGGCGCCGGGTTCGTCGGCATGCCCGGCGCGCAGGACGACGGCGCCGGCTCCGTCTCCGAACACCACCGCGTTCTGCCGGTCGGCCGGGTCCACGATGCGGGAGTACACGTCGGCGCCGATGACCAGGACCCGGTCCGCCGCCCCGGAGGCGATCAGGCCGCCCCCGGCCGCCAGGGCGTAGACGAAGCCGGTGCACACCGCACCGACGTCGAAGGCCGCGGCTCCGGAGAGCCCGAGCCGGGCGGCGACCGCCGGAGCCGTGGCGGGGCAGGTGCGGTCGGGGGTGGTGGTGGCCACGACGACGGCATCGGCGTGCCGCGTACCGGAGTTGGTGAGGGCTCGGCGGCCGGCGGCGACGGCCAGGTCGGAGGTCGCCTCGTCGGGGGCGGCGAGGTGCCGGGAACGGATGCCCGTACGGGTCCGTATCCAGCTGTCGTCGGTGTCGAGCCGGGCGGCCAGCTCGTCGTTGCCGACCTGACGCCGGGGCAGCCATCCGCCGACGCCGCACAGGACGGCGGCCCGGTCGGTTCGCCCGACGGATGTCACGGACATGGTTCTCCTGGTGAGGTGAGCGGTGCAGGTGGGTGCGGGAGTGGGGGTGTCGGGGTGTTCACGGGGAGGTCGCCCTCCGGGTCGCGAGGACGGCGAGCGCGCCCAGGGCCAGGGCCCCGGCCATCACGGACAGAGCGGTCCGGATGCCGTCGAGGAGGTCCGCCGCCGCGGACTGCCGGCCGACACCTGACGCGGCGGCGACGAGCAGAGCGAGGCCGACGGCGCCGCCGGCCTGGAGGGAGGCGGACGCGATTCCCGAGGCGATGCCCTGGTCGCCGGTGGCCACGCCCGAGGCGGCGGCGATCCACAGAGCCGTCCACGCCGAGCCCTGCCCCAGGCTCACGAGCACGATCCCCGGCAGCAGCGACAGGTAGGACCCGTCCGCCGCGACCGCGGGCACCAGGGCCAGCGCGCCGACGGAGCCGCCTGCCAGTCCGCCGACCAGCAGCCGCCGCGTGCCGAACCGGGCGACGGCGGGCGGCCCGGCCTGGGTGCCCGCCGCGACGACGACGGCCGGGAGGAGGAAGCAGAGCCCGGTGACGAAGGCGTCGTACCCCCGCACGGACTGGAAGTACAGGGTCAGGAAGTACGGCAGTGAACTGAACGTCGCGCTGAACAACGCCGCCACCACTGTGGCCAGGACCAGCCCCCGGTGCCGGAAGAGCCGCACGGGCACCAGCGGATCGGGCGTCCGTCGCTCGACCACCGCGAACAGGGCCAGGAGGACAAGCCCTCCCGCCGCGGCGAGCAGGGCCGCGGTGGACGTCCAGCCGGCGGCGGGCGCGTGGACCAGCAGGAAGACGATCAGAGTGAGCCCGGCGCTGGCGATGAGCGCTCCGGCCGCGTCGAAGCGGCGGGTACGGTCCCGGGGCGGATCCGCCGGGAAGAGCAGCCGTCCCGAGACGGCCAGGGCCAGGGCGATGGGGACGTTGACCAGGAACACCGAGGGCCAGCCGTACGCGTGGACCAGGACGCCGCCGAGCAGCGAGCCGAAACACAGGCCGCCCGCACCCGCGGCGCCCCAGAGCGCGAGCGCCCGGTTGCGGACGGGCCCTTCGGCGTACGTGGTGGTGATGAGCGACAACGTGGCCGGGAACAGCAGGGAGCCACCGATCCCCTGGGCCGCGCGGACGGCGAGCAGGACGCCTGGCGACGGGGCCAGCCCGCCGACGAGCGAGGAAGCCGCGTAGATCGCCGTGGCGAGGACGAACATACGGCGGCGGCCCAGGAGGTCGGCCGCGCGCCCGCCGAGCAGGAGGAATCCGCCCGTGGTGACGACGTAGGCGCTGACCACCCACTGGAGGTCGTGGTCCAGGAAGCCGAGTCCCGCGCCGATCTCGGGCAGGGCCACGTGGACGATGCTGTGGTCGAGGGATATGACGAGCTGGGCGAGCGCCAGGACGACCACGGGGAGGCCGAGGCGCCGGCGTCCTGCCGTCGGCTCGGCGGCGGTCGCGGACATGATCGTGCCTTTCTGAGGGTGGGGCCGGGCGTACGGGCTGGGGCCGTGTGTGCGGGCCGGGGCCGTGTGTGCGGGCATGCCGGACATCGCCCCGGCGGTCGGACGCGGCGCGGAGCGGTGCTGGGTTGGACGGTGCTGGGCTGGACTGGGCTGGGCTGGGCTGGGCGGCGGAGCGTCCCGTCGGGCGCCGGTGGACGGGCGGGCCGGGGACGCGACGGGGTCACATGTCGGCGAGCAGTTTCCGTACCTCCGTCACCAGGACGGTCAGCGCCCGGCGTTCGGGCTCGGTCGTCTCGGGGTGCCAGAGGTCGATGAGGAGACAGGTCCGGGGGCGGTCACCGCGGTTCTCCGCGTGGTGCTCGAAGGAATAGTCGAAGAGCAGGCAGCGGCCCTCCTCCCAGGTGCGCGTCTCACCGGCGACGGTGATGTCGCAGCCGTCCGGGATGTCGACGGCGAAGTGGAGGTTGATGCTGAAGTTCCACAGGTCGCTGTGCGGGGCGATGCGGGAGCCCGGCAGCAGGGTGGAGAAGTGGCTTTCCAGGAGCGGGCAGATGAGACCGTCGGCGACGGCGGCATCTCGGATGACACGGAAGGCGGTGGGGGCCAACTCGGCCGACTCCGCATTGAGTTCGCCGTCCTGGTAGAGGTAGAGGGACTGCCAGTCGTCCTGACGGGTGAGGTAGTGCTCGTAGTCGGAGAACGCGGTGCGCCGGGTGCGCCAGGCCCACTCGTGCTCGGACCGGATCGCGCCGTGCGCGTTCTCCAGCGCGTCCACGAGCGTGGCGATGGCCGGATCGCCGCGCGGATCGTGCCAGGGCTGCTGGGATATCCCCGGCAGAATCCACTTGGCGCCCGCTTGAAGGGGATGCCTCGGAATTCCTCCCGGTGCCGTCATCTCCTCCACCCGAGCCAGCGCATCGGGGCCGAACTCCTCACGTATCGCGGCGAACCGTTCGTCCGTCGACTGCATGATCCCTTCCTTTCCGCCCGTGCCGCGAAGGCGTGGTCCAGGCGTCGCACCCTTCGCGGCAGCGGCCTTGTCGAGGGTTGACGGCCGCTTCGCGTTAAAAGTCGAACGGCGGTCCGGTCGAGTTCCCGTCGCGGACGAGAAAGAAGGGTCGTGCTTCACGGCGTGGATCCCCGTGTGACCGGCCGGACATCGGCTTCCACGGTGACGGCCCCGGACCGTTGGAAGTCGAGAGTGAAGGTGACACGGTCCCCGGGACGCCATGAGGCGTCGGAGCGGAGGGTGACGGCCGGGCCGTGCGGGGACATCTCCACCTCCCCCTCGGCCGGAATCTCCACGCTCCCGGACCGCTCGCGGTAGGCGCCGTTCGTCGCGTTCATGCGGTGCACGGTCAGCTCGGTGGCCGAAGAGGCGGAGAAGGTGACCGAGCGGAGATGGTCCGGGGCTCCGCCGGAGTTGACGATGCGGAAGTAGGCGTTGGTGTTCTGCCCGGGGATCACCGGCAACAGGACCCGGGCTTCGCGTACGTCGATCTTCGCGGGGCTGCCCGCGTATCCGGCGGTGGTCCAGGCGGACAGGCCGCCGATGGCGGCCACCGAGGCCAGGGTCACGACCGCACCGGTGCCTGTCGCTTCCCGTGCCCGGCGCAGCAGGCCGGCGGCTGAAGGATTCCTCATGAACGCGCGCTTCCTCGGGGGGAGAGGGATATGAGCTGTGCCGGAACGGTGGGGGCGGGAGCGACGGGAGTCACGCCGTGCTCCACGCTGCGGCACGGGGACGCGGCTTGCGGGCCGGTGCGGGCTGCCAGGTGCGCAGTCGCAGGCTGTTGGCCACGACGAGGACGGAGCTGAGGGACATGGCGAAGGCGGCGACCATGGGGTTGAGCAGGCCGACCATCGCCAGGGGCATGGTCACGGCGTTGTAGCCGAAGGCCCACACCAGGTTGGTGCGGATGGTGCCGAGGGTGTGGCGGGCCAGCCGGACCGCGTCGGCGAGCGCCTCGATGTCGCTGCGTACGAGCGTCACGTCGGCGGCGCCGATGGCCGCGTCGGTCCCGGTGCCCATGGCGATGCCCAGGTCGGCTCCGGCGAGCGCCGCGGCGTCGTTGACGCCGTCCCCGACGACGGCGACCCGCCGCCCCTCGGCCCGCAGCCGGCGCACCAGTTCGGCCTTGTCCTCGGGGGTGCAGCGGGCGTGGACCTCCGCGATGCCGAGATCCTCGGCGACCGCCCGCGCGACGGGGGCCCGGTCGCCGGTGGCCAGCACGGGGCGGACGCCGAGCCTGCGCAACCGGTCGACGGCGCGGTAGCTGCCGGGCCGTACGAGATCGGCGACCTCCACGACGGCGGCGGGGACTCCGTCGACCCGTACCAGCACCGCCGTACGGGCGACGTCGTCGGCCCGTTCCCGCGCGACGCGCAGGGCGGCGGGCAGTTCGACGCCGTCCGGTGTCAGCACCTCCACCTCGCGCCCCTCCACCGTTCCGCGCACCCCGATACCGGCGGTGGCCCGGAACCCGGTCACGGCCGGCAGACCGTCGTCTCCGGCGGCGCGGCGGGCACCGGCCGTGATCGCCCGGCCCAGGGGGTGCTCCGAGCCCTGCTCGACCGCGCCCGCCAGCCGCATGACCGCGTCGGCGTCCGGACCGTCCGGCGCGACGGTGACCCGGCCGACGCTCATGTGACCGGACGTCAGGGTCCCGGTCTTGTCGAGCACCACGGTGTCGATGTGCTGAAGCCCTTCCAGCGCCTGCGGCCCACTGACGAGGACGCCCAGCCGGGCGCCCCGGCCGGTGGCCGCCATCAGCGCCGTCGGAGTCGCGAGCCCCAGCGCGCACGGGCAGGCGACGACGAGCACCGCGACGGCGGCGGTGATCGCGGCCTGCGGGTCGGCGTCCGCGCCGAGCCAGAAGCCGAGCGTCGTGGCCGCGAGGGCGAGGACGACGGGGACGAAGACGCCCGCGACGGTGTCGGCCAGCCGCTGTGCACGCGCCTTGCCCGCCTGGGCTTCGGTGACCAGCCGGGTGATACGGGCCAGTTGGGTGTCCGCCCCGACGGCGGTCGCCCGCACCAGCAGAAGACCTCCCATGTTCACGGCACCACCGGTCACCGGAGATCCCGGACCCACCTCCACGGGTTCGGACTCACCGGTGACCAGGGACAGGTCGGCGGCCGAGCTGCCCTCGGTCACCTCGCCGTCGGTGGCGACCCGCTCCCCCGGGCGTACCACGAACGTGTCGCCGATCCGCAGCCGCTCGATCGGCAGGAGTGCGTCCGCCCCTCCGCGGCGTACCGTGACCTCCTTCGCGGCGAGACGGGCGAGCGACCGCAGGGCCGCCCCGGTCCCGCGCCGGGCCCGGCCCTCCAGGAACCGGCCCAGCAGGACGAACAGCGGGACGCCCACCGCCGCTTCGAGGTAGACGTGCGCCATGCGGTCGGATGCCGAGGGGACCAGGCTGAAGGGCATCCTCATGTCGGGCATACCGGCGCCGCCCAGGAACAGCGCGTACGCCGACCAGCCGAACGACGCGAGCACGCCGAGCGAGACCAGGGTGTCCATGGTCGCCGTCGAGTGCCGCAGTCCGCTCAGGGCACGGCGGTGGAAGGGCCATGCGCTCGCGGTCGCGACGGGAGCGGTGAGCACAAAACACAGCCACTGCCAGTTGTCGAACTGCAGTGCCGGCACCATCGACAGGACGAGAACGGGGACCGACAGCAACGTGGTGACCAGCAGCCGTTCGCGTTCCCGCCGCGCCTCCTCCTCGTCGGGTTCCTTCCCGGCCCGGGCGGGGTGTTCGGGCTCCGGCGCCACCACATGGGCGGTGTACCCGGCAGCGTCGACCGCGGAGGTCAGCTCTTCGGGCGTCACCTCCGAGGGGTGGCTGACGCGGGCCCGACCGGTGGCGAGGTTCACCTCCGCCGTGACGCCCTCCAGCTTGCCCAGCCTGCGTTCGACCCGCCGGACGCAGGCCGCACAGGTCATCCCCGCGACGGCGATGTCGGTGACGACGACGGTGGGCGTCGCTTCGGCCGCCATCAGTGTCCGCCCCCGTGCTCCATCGGCATGTTCCCGTCCCGCGACGGCGCGTCACCGGTGATGCCGGGGCCGTGCATGCCGGGTGCGGCCGGCCCCACGGCCTGACCCACCGCGTGCGCTCCCGCGAACACCGCGCCGAGCAGGAGCAGGAACGCCCACAACGCGGGTGGCGGGAGAATCCGGGCGGTCGTCGCTCCGGCCCTGGGGCCTGCTTTCTGCTCCACTGCGTGCTCCTCGGTGTTCCGGACGCGAGCCGAATGTGCGACGGCTCGTAGCGGTCCAGAAGTCGACGAGGAGACGGCGGGAGTTCCCGAGCACATGGGTGACCGGCGTCACGACACCCGTACGAGGGAGGGCGGGAGCGGTCCCGGACCTTCGCACGACCCTGTGGCGACCGGACTACCGGTCACGGGGCGGCACTCGCACGCGCCGTCAGGCGCCGAGGGGTGCACGCGGGTCCGGGAAGCCCCACTCCCCGGACCCGCGTGGCCGTCATGCGCTGACGGCTGCGTCGAGGCGGCCGGCCTTGGCCTCCTCGATCAGGGAGCCGAACTGGTCCGCGCTCATCTGCACCCGCTGCCCGAAGTCGTCGGTGATCACGATCCGGCGTTCGGGCGGAGCGGTCTCGTCCACGAACAGCTCGGGACAGCCGCAGTTGCAGTTCCCGCAGAAGGTGGCCAGGGGTTCGGGTGATCCGGTCATCGCGCTCTCCTCCATGTCCGTCGGATCCCGGGCGGAGCCGGGAGCCCGAGTACCGAGGTGATGCCCACTGCCCCCGGGCGGCACGCTCCGTCGGCCCCGGACGTGGAAGCACGGCGGTTCGGCCGCGCGCACCCGATGCACCCGAAACGTCCGGGGGAAAGGGAACTGGAAGGCGGTGCCGTACGACCATTGAGATGTCGGCGGATCCGCTGCCGGGGCGGCGGAACAGAGTACGGAACGCGCCAAGAGGGACCCGGTCCGGAGGTGTTCGCGGGGCAGTGCCAGGATCGGGAGGCATGTCGGTGGGTTGGCGGTTTCGCGCCACACGGTCCGCTCTCTTCGCGGTCGTGTGCGTATCGCTGGCTGCCCTCGGTCACGCCCTCATGTCGGACGCGCCGCTGCCCTGGTGGCCGCTGGGGCTGTGCCTGACCGGCGTCGGCGCACTGGCCTGGCTCGTCGCCGGAAGGGAACGGGGCCGGACCACCGTCGTCGCGCTCACCGTCGCCGTACAGGCGGCCCTGCACGCGGCGCTCACCCTCGCCCAGACCGCGCAGCAGACGGCCGTGGAGGAGGCCGGGGGCCGGTCCACGCTCGCCGTCAGGTGGGCGGACGCCCTGCTGTGCGGCCCGCACAGCGACACCGCGGCGGCGGCTCGCGCCTACGACGTGGCCGCTCGGGCCGGGCTGACGGACAGCATGCCGCTGCCCAGCCTGGAGGGGGGTTCCTCCGCCATAGCGGCGCTCGGTCACACCGCCCATGGAGCGCACACGGCCGGGGCACACGCGGCGCGGCCCGCCCATGACATGGCGGCGATGACCGCCACCGCGTCCTGGGGCATGCTCGCCGCGCACGTGGTGGCGGCGCTGCTGTGCGGCCTCTGGCTGGCCCACGGCGAGCGCGCGGCCTTCCAGATCTTCCGCGCCCTGGCAGACCGGTTCCGTCTCCCCCTCTTCCTGCTCGCCGCGTTTCGGCCGCTGCCCTCCGCGCCGCCCGCCTCCGCCGTCGACCGTTCCGTCACGCGCCCGCGTTCGCGTCTGCTCGTCCACGCGCTCGTCACCCGGGGGCCGCCCAGGGAACCCGCTGTCCACTGACAGCCGGCTCACGTCGGCCGCGCTCTGCCGCCGCCGACGTGCGCCCGTGCGTGTACCGCACGGGCGCGTTTCCCAGCTCTCCGGACCGGGCACACCCGTGGGCCGTGCCCGGTCCGGGCACCCGGAAGGAACCGCAGTTCGATGCTTCCTGCCCAAAAACACACCGGGGCGACGGAGGACGACGTCACCACCTGGGCTCTCGGCGCCGCAGCAGGCGACGCCGACGCCTTCGGGCACGTCTTCCGAGCCCTCCACCACGACGTACGCCGTTACGTCTCTGTTCTGGCGGACGACGCGCAGGTGGCCGACGACCTGGTCCAGGAGACGTTCCTGCGCGCCGTGTCGACCGTCCACCTCTTCCAGGGCCGCGGCTCGGCCCGCGCCTGGCTGCTGACCATCGCCCGCCGGACGGTCGTCGACAACCTGCGGCGTGCCGCCTCCCGGCCACGCCTGGCCGACACTCCGGACTGGCAATTCGTCGCGGAGTGCAGCCAACCGCGGGACCTGCCCGGCTTCGACGAAGGCATCGCCCTGATGGCGCTCGTCGACGCACTGCCCGACGACCGCCGCCAGGCGTTCGTCCTCACCCAACTCCTGGACATGCCGTACGACGACGCGGCCCGGACCACCGCGTGCCCCGTGGGAACCATCAGATCCAGGGTGTCCCGGGCCCGCACGACGCTCTGCGCGATGCTCGACGACCGGACGGAGCCCGCGCTGTCCCGCTGATCGCACAGCGCTCGTCACGTCGCCTGCCGCTCGGCCCGCCCGCTACCGCGGGCCGAGCGGGGGCTGCCGGCCGGACGCGTCCGGCTGGACGTAGCCAGATCGGCCTCACGGGCCGACATCGGCCCTCGCAATGAACCGATCTGTCGGCAGGAGCTGGGTCACGTCGTTGCGGTTGCCACCCGCCCGCCCCACGCCCTCGTCGTAACCCCCATCGCGGGCCACATGCCAAACCCGCACCGACTCGACCGGCGCCCGAGCCCGACATACCTCTTTCACCCACGAGCCGAGAGCGGGGATCATGGCCTGCGCCTCGCATCACTATGGGATCAGGCATCCTCTTCATACGGAGCGCTGACACAAAGCGATCCCCATTCACGTCGGCACCCCATACACCCAGAAGAGGGGGGATACTTTGTGGTTGCTAAGGGCTGCCCCGTATCTCTGAGCGGCCGTGTGCAAGGGGGCCGGCATCGTTGTGAACCAGGGTGCGAGAGGATCGGAGCAGCTTGTCCGCTCACTCGTCTATGAGGTGGTCGTGATCGATGATGCAAACGCCTTGGAGCTCTTCCGGTTCGCTGACCCCGTGCAGAGCGTGACCCTCCGGGTCGCGTGCGACGCACCGATGGTGGCAGGGGAAGAGAGGTACTACGCGGCCGAGATCGCGGTGGAGAGTGACTTCGTCAACGGCACTGTCGGACTGCACATTTCGGACGCGGACCTGGATGAGTGGGGTCGTTGTCTCGATGCCCTTGAGGCGGATGAGGGAGCCGAGTGGCCGCCCGGCGGCCGTAGTGCGTGGCTCTCTGTGATCCCCGAGGATCCGTTGGAGGTGACTGTGCACGACTCGCCGTCGACGCAGATCGCAGTGCAGATTCCCGTGGACGTGCAGGCCGGGTGGCTGGAGGACAACCGGCTGCGGCTTGAGCACGTACGCAAGGCGATCGGGAAGAGATGACCTGATGATCTGACGCAATGAGATGATCTTGGGGTGTCTGGTGTGATCACGGCGTCGGAATCGTCCTGGATAGTCCCGTTCACAGGGCTGAGCCCCCGTGTCTTCGGCAAGTTGGTGACTGCACTGCGCCGCGAGGGTGCGGATCCGGTCCGCAAGGGCCGCCCGTGGTCCCTTCCGCTGGAAGACCGGGTGCTGCTGGTGGCAGCGTACTGGCGCACGAACCTGACACTGCGCCAGCTCGCCCCGCTCTTCGGCATCTCGAAGTCCGCGGCCGACCGCATCATCGACCACCTCGGCCCGTCGCTCGCGCTGCAGCCCCGCAAGCGGTTCCGCAAAGGCACCGTGCTCATCGTGGACGGCACCCTGGTCCCCACCCGCGACCACAGCATCGCCGAGCAGTCCAAGAACTACCGCTACTCCACCAACCACCAGGTCGTCATCGACGCCGACACCCGGCTCATCGTGCTGGTCGGCCGGCCCCTGCCCTGCAACCGCAACGACTGCAAGGCGTGGGAGGAGTCCGGCGCGAAGGCCGCCGTCGGCAAGCCCCTGACGATCGCCGACGGCGGCTATCCGGGCACCGGACTCGTGATGCCCCACCGCCGCCGCAAAGGCGAACAACTACCCGACTGGAAACAGGCCCACAACAAGTCCCACAAACAGGTCCGCGCCCGCGTCGAGCACGTCTTCGCCCGCATGAAGACCTGGAAGATCCTCCGCGACTGCCGCCTCAGAGGCGATGGCGTCCACCACGCCATGCTCGGAATCGCCCGCCTCCACAACCTCAACCTCGCTGGATAGGCAAGCGGGCGGACTCGTCACCGCCCACGTCAACACCAATCAGAGATCATTTACGGGACAGCCCTTACGAGCTCGTGCACGGTAGGCGGTGAGACGTCGAGCTCCTCATCCTCGATCATGGTCTTGTGGTGGGGAACTCAACGCGTGCGGTGATCATCAGCAATCGGCGGATCACGGGCCTGGCTGTGGGAGTGATTGCTGAACTCGTCGAGGAGATCGGCCCGTTGTGGCGAGAGCGTCACCAGGCCCGGCTCACCTCCCGGCCACGGAAGCGGGCCGTGGGCGCCGGCGCAAAGCACCGGCTGGTGTTTGTCGATCGGCTGCTGGCCACGCTCGTCCATCTTCATCACGGGGTCACCCACGACGTGCTGGCCTGCTGGTTCGGCGTAGACCGCTCCACTATCACCCGGGCCGTCGGCGAGGTGCGGCCCCTGCTCGCCGAGCGAGGCTGCACGGTCAGCCCCGACGTGCGGCTGCGAACTCTGGCCGACGTCGTCGACCACCTCGGCGCGAGCGGGACGACCGGCATCATCGACGGCACCGAGATCCGGGTCCGTCGGCCCGCCGCCGGACGCAAGGACCGGGACAAGTTCATCTCCGGCAAGAACAAGCAGAACGCCGTCAAGTCCATGGTGGTCACGGACGCCGAAGGCCGCGTGCTGTGGTGCAGCCCAGCACGACCCGCAAGCTGCGCGGACATCACTCACGCCCGCCAATTAGGGCTGGTCAAGCTCTTGGCCGACGGGCCCGCGGTTGAGATTCTCGCCGATGCTGGCTACCAGGGCCTTGGCGCGCAGACCGGCGGCCGGGTGGTGACACCACCGCACCGCAAGTTCAAGAAAAACGCCCCGGACTGGTACGAGGAGATGTACGAACGCCAGCGCAAGGCACACTCCTCAAGGCGGATCCGGGTCGAGCACGGCATCGCGCATCTGAAGAATTGGCGTGCCCTGGCCCGCCACCTCGGCCGCCGCGAGCACATGAGCGACACCGTCCAAGCCGTCGCCGGCCTGCTGCCCCATCAGCAGACCGCGGACCTGACGTCGACACGGCAGAGGTGAACATCGAGCCCCGCCGACAGCCTCGACGTCTCACCGCCTACCGTGCACGAGCTTGTTAGGTCGATTTCCGGCAACCACATCTTTCTCGTCCCCCCTGACGAGAACAGAAGGCAGTGACAGGTCGCGGTGGAAATGGGGGCATGGTTCTTTTTCGAGATGACCTTTGCCGATTTTCTTTGGGCTGCGCTGCGTGAGGAACTCGGCGTTCCCGTCATTCAAGGGGAGCCGTCATTCGAGCAAATAGGGGCTATCGGTTTCGAGTAACGTCAAGCAGAATTGCTGCGGTCCAACCGCTGGTGCGGCCGGACATCACTCATCCAGTGGCGGCACAGGCAGCTCTACCCGAGGAACGACAGACGGACCTGCCGGTTGGGATTGTCCTTATTGGTGTCCACCAAACTCCGTTAAGGAAACCCCAGGCTATCCCGATTACGGGGGGGCACCAGTAGGTGCATGCAAGAGTCGGCCATGGCTAGTGCCGCATCAGCCAACGTTCGCCCTGTAGTGCCTGAGATCGCGGATGACACAGGTCTCGGTGAACGTGATGCCTGAAATCCGCCAGCATGCTCGCGGTCGGTCGGGCGAGAATCCGCTCATGAACGCTGAAGCGCAGGGAATCCGTATCCGGCATCGCGGGCATGAACCGCAGGTCCATCCCACCGCCTACGTCGCCCCGACGGCCACGCTGGTCGGTGATGTCCGCGTGGGGCCACGGGCGCGGGTGATGTACGGTGCGGTGCTCGATGCCGAGGGGTCTCGGATCGAGGTCGGGGAGGCGGCGGTGATCTGCGAGAACGCGGTGCTGCGCGGGTCTGCGGTCGCCGGCGATCAGCCGGTGCTTGTCGGCGACCACGTCTTCGTGGGGCCGCATGCCACTCTGCTGGGCTGCGAGGTCGGCAGGTGCGTCTATGTGGCGACCACGGCGACGGTTCTGCAGTGCGCACGGTTGGGGGCTGGCTCGGTTGTCGCTGTCGGCGCGCTCGTCCATGCACGCACCGTTGTGCCGGACGAGTACTTCGTGCCGCCGCACACCGTGGCGCTTGACGCGCCGGTGCGGCTGCTGGCCCCTGGTGATCCGGGCTTGGCCGAGGCCGTCGGCCGGGTGGGCTTCGCGCAGGTGGCGTTCGGTGTCGACGCGGAGTGGACCGACCGGATCAGCCGGTACGAGCAGATCGCGGAGGTGCGCGTCGCCGAGTTCGGCACGCACGCGGACGATGAGGTTCTGAATCTCGGCTAGCGCCGCATCAGCGACCCTTGTGCTGTGCTGAGGTGACGCGCCGTCCGGATTCCACTCCGGCGGCGCGCGTCCGGCACGCTGTGCTGGTGGCCGAACGAATACGTATCCGCGAGATCGATGACGACGAGGGTCGGCGGCTGCTGCGGATCATCCGCAGGGGCACCGGGTCGGTGGTGACCTGGCGGCGGGCCCAGATGGTGCTGCTGTCCGCGCAGGGCATGCCCGTGGCGAAGATCGCCGAGGTGACGTTCACCAGCGCAGACCGGGTCCGCGACGTGATCCACAACTTCAACGCCGACGACTCCCTCTACCCGAAGTACAAGGGCGGCCGACCCAAGACGTTCACCCTCCCAGAACGCCGGGAGATCAATAAGATCGCCAAGTCCAAGCCGGCCGAGCACGGCCTTCCCTTCTCGACCTGGAGCCTGGCCAAGCTGGCCGACTTCCTGGTCGCCGAGGGGGTGGTCGACGACATCAGCCACGAGGGCCTTCGGGTCCTGCTCCGCGAGGAGGGCGTCTCGTTTCAACGCATAAACACCTGGAAGACCTCCCGTGACCCCGACTATGCCGCCAAGAAGGCCCGTGTCGAGCACCTCTACGCCATCGCCGACGGCGAGGTCATACCCGAGGAAGGCGAGCCCGAAGTCGTATTCTGCCTTGACGAGTTCGGCCCGCTCAGCCTCCAGCCGCACCCGGGCCGTCAGTGGACCGAGCGCGGCGGGAAGCACAAGGACCCCGACCGGGAGCCAAGGCCCCGCCGTCGGGCGACCTACACCCGCCCGCACGGGGTCAGGCACCTGTTCGCCGCCTACGACCTGGGCAAGGACCAGCTCTACGGCCACATCAAGCCGAGAAAGCACCGCACGAGGTTCCTGGAGTTCTGCCGCTACCTGCGCGGCCTCCACCCGCCCGAGGTCCGGATCGCGATCGTGCTCGACAACTTCTCCCCGCACCTGACCACGAAGAAGGACTCCCGGGTCGGCGACTGGGCCGCAGCCAACAACGTCGAGGTCGCCTACACGCCGACCAACAGCTCCTGGCTCAACCGCGTCGAGGCCCAGTTCACCGCCCTGCGCTACTTCGCGCTGGACGGCACGGACCATGCCAGCCACAAGGAGCAGGGCAGCATGATCCGCCGCTACATCATCTGGCGGAACAAGCACGCCGCCGACGAACGGCTACGTGAAGTGGTTGACAGGGCGAACGTTGCCTGATGCGGCACTAGCTTCGGGATCCCTCCAGGTCTAGGACCTGGCCGACGCAGCCTCACCGGGCGAGGGATTTCGGTACGAGCGGTGGTACGGGTGGACAGGGCCGGCCCACGCGAGCACACCGGCTCTCGAAATCAGCCGGAAGCCAGCCACGGTGGAGCAGTCGGGGATGAGCCCTGAAACTTGCTCGCGCGGCCAGGACGAAGAGGAGAGAGGCCCACGGAGTATGAAACCGCAGAGTGCGGTGGCCTCCATGGTCGGTGCGGAGAGCGATCTGAAAATCTTCAGGCCCGGCCAGATCGATGCTGTCCGTCACGCCGGTCCAGCAGATGGAAGCAGGGGCATGCGGATGGCTGAAGTAGGCGCCTTGATCAGTAACCGTGAGTTCCCCACTCCCGTCCAGGACCCAGCGAGGCTGCGCAGCAGCGGCTGCCGCACGGCGGCGTGAGGCATTTCCAAGAGCAGACCCGAGCATGCTGCCGATAACAAACGACGGACGGCCAACGGCAACCACATTCGCGTGCTGGTAGCTTCCGCTTCCCAGGGCGCGCCAAGTCAGCCTCTGAGCTGGCCCCACCGCCAGGACGCGCTCATTCGGAGCAAGTCGCGCACAAGTAGCGAGGTGCGGGCGCCTCTCTAACCTGCCACTCACTAGATCCGCGAGAATTTCGCACGTATGCCATAGGTGCTCGTCCAGGTATGTCCAAGACTGTTCGCCGTGTGGTGCAGCCCTCCGATGGTCCACACACTCCCCCTCCACCGTGCTCAGACGCCACCGTTTCCCTGACCAGACAGTATCCAGCCTGACACGTCCTCACGCAGCCGTACTTCAGGGCCGACTGATCTGCCTGGTCCACGGCAATGAGCAACACCTCGCCGCCCAAGCCTGCGTTCCAACGGCGCGTCATGTCGCAACAGGGCAAACGTTGCCTGATGGGGCACTAGCAGCTCAATCCCCTGCACCACCTGGCGGGGGCTTCGTGTCCAGCGCCTGCCTGTGCAGGACAGCCGGCAGGGCCAACCGCCTCTGGTGTGTGCGGATGCCTGCCAGCACACCTTCGCTCGCTGGCTCAGTAAGCAGGGGAATCTTTTCGATCCACTCGGCGCAGGCAACGAACTCCGGGGGCCGGGGCGCACAGCAGGAGGTGGTAGCCGTCGAAGGTGCCGGCCCCATCCCCGAGGCCAGGCGAAGCGCGCCCGGAAGGTGTCACGGCCTCCGTGGACCACGGGAGGAGCGGCACCTGCGGTACGTCACCAACCGGGTCACCGCTGTCTGCCAACCGGTGTCTCAAGGATCCACGATCTGATCCTTCCTCCTTGCCGGTTGGCCTCGCGGAATGCCTCCGACCGCCCGTCGGCAAACCTCCGTCCGGCCTCCGCAGCCTCCTCAAGGGCGTCAAAAGCCTCTTGGCGGCGCCCCACGTCGGCCAGCCGTACGGCGAGGTTGTTCAGGCTGGTAGCGAGGTCCGCTCCGACGTCGGCGGACCGGTGCGCGGCCAGGCTGCGGTAGAGCAACACAGCCTCCTCAGCGGCCCGTAGCCCCTCCCGTCGTCGGCCGAGGCCGCCCAGCCGGTTGCCCAGGTTGGTCAGGCTCCTGGCCAGGACCGTTTCATGGGCCCCGGCGTGCAGGTCGGCCAGCTCTCGGTTGATCCGGACGGCCTCCTCGATCGCGTCGAGGGCCTCGCGCGGGCGGTCCACATCGGCCAGGCGGTTGGACAGGTTGTTCGTGAGGGCGGCAAGACCGGGGCCGTAGGCCTCCGGTTCCCGCTGCGCGAGCGGCCGGTACAGCGACACCGCCTCGTAGCCGACTATGAGGGCTTCCGCGGCCCGGCCGACCGCGCTCAGCCGGACGGATTGGTTTCCGAGGGTCTCGGCGAGGTCGGGTGCGACGACTTCGGGGCTTCGCTCGTACTGTTGCCGGAAGAGCTGCACAGCCTCGTCTACGGTCATGAGCGCCTCGTCGAGACGCCCGTCGTCGGCCAGCCGGTTCGACAGGATCCGGAGGCTGCGCGCGAGATGGAAGGCGTGCGCGTTCGGCTCCTGCCGCGCGAGCGCGCGGTAGCGCCGGACGTTGTCGGCGGCAACGGAATAGGCCGCTCCCTCCAGCTCCGCCACCGGCCGCACCGCGTCCTCGCCCGCTCCGGGCACGGCCTGACGAGCGGACGCCCGGGTGAAAGCCGCCGCTAGCGTGGCGGCGGAGGGCCTGCGGTTCGGTTCCTTCTCCAGGCACCTCCAGAGGGTATCGACGAGCTCCGGGGCGATCCGCGAAGCCGCCACGGTTCGCCGTCCCTCGGAGGTCCTAGGGTCGGACCACCCTCCCGTGAGGAGGGACAGGAGCAGGGCACCGACAGCGGCCACATCACTCTCCGGGGTAGGCGAGGAGCCGCCCTCGTCCGGCCCTACATAGGCGTCGCTGCGCGGGAAGCCGGCACTGTGATCGCTGTCGGCTCCGTCGATACTCGCCGCCATCCAACCGACCAGCCGGACATCACGGTTGGTCACCAGGACGGCCCTCGGCGCGAGCCCTCCGTGGACGAGTCCGAGACCATGGGCGCGATCAACCGCGCGAGCCAGGTCCTGGCCGATCCGCAGAAAGGCCTCTTCCGGGACTGATCCCCCGCACTCCTCGAGAAACGCGCGCAGGTTGGGCGCCGGACCTGAGGACGGATTTTCGGCGCCCCGGTGCACAAAAGCCGCCGCGATCCATGGCTGTACGTGGGCGGGGGACGTCCGTACGTCGAGCAGCTCGGGCGCGTACGTCCCGCCCATGCGGAGCAGGCACTCGGCCTCCGTCCGTACGAGATCCCCGCCCGCTTCCATGCCCCCGCCGTACTCCGGTGCGGGCGCGCGAACCGTGACGGTGGTGCCGTCCTCATCCAGAGCCAGGTACATCACCACGTGGAACCAGCCCCGGGCGCTACGGGCATACGGCCGGAACCGGCCGAACCGGCCCGGGTCGTCCGTAAGGAGCGGCTCCCAGCCCGACGGCAGCTCGTCGGGTCGGGGCAGTAGTGGCTCGGCCTCCGTACCGAAGAGGCCGGACTCCGTACCGGGAAGGGTGGCGGGGGTTGGCCCGGCCCCCGCCGTGCCCGGCCCGGTACCGACAACTCCCGGCTCGATGCCCAGCCGCCTCAGCAGCTCCTCCCGCAGCCAGCCGAAGGAGCGTCCGGCGTCCCCGACCACGGCGGAGCCATCCGGGTGGCCGACCCAGGCCGGGAAAACCGGGGAGCGGCCGACGGCGGCCTCGATGTGCTCGGTGACCGCACCGGTGACGCGGAGCAGGTCCTTCGGGGACACAGCGGCGAGGAGAACGCGGCGGGCGTCGCTGGAGAAGTCGTACCGCCGGTGGTGGGGTGGGCTGTCAGGGTCGTCGGTCGCGAGCTGGTGCATCAAGCCGCCCAGGAACACCTCCGTGATGTGGCCCGGGTCAGTGGGAGGCCCAAGTGCAGCCTGCGTCAGGCGCATGACAGGCGGCGTGACCGGCGAGACGGCGGCGAGATGGGCCGCGAGCCGGTAAGCCTCAGGTGAGGCGGCGGCCCTGAATCGCAGAACGACCTCGGCGTCGTCACCCGGGGAGGCCCCTGCGACGGGCCGGTCCGCCCGGGATCGGTTGGTGCTCCACAGGGGCAGGACGGCAGTGCCGCTGGGTGAGGCAATAATTCGCGCCCAGTCGCCGATGGCCACAGGGGTTGGTTCGAGGACCGGTACAGGTACGGAGTCGAAGCTGACGAGATCAGGTGGGAGCACCGGGTCCGTGATGTGCCAGGCACGGCTGGGCCCACCGCGACGGCGGGTGGTGACCTGCCAGGGCCGCGCGGCGATGCCGGAACCGTCCCAGAGCCGTGTGGGCAGTGTCTGGACGATCGCGGTGGGACCGCACCGCGTCCAGAGCTCCATCACCCGCCGCATGCTGCCATCCCGCCACGCCTCGCCCACTCCGTCGCTGACGACGAGCACGAGGGTGTTTCCCGTCGGGTCGCTCACGGTCTCGGGTGCCCGGAGCCGCCCGGTGGCGGCGTACGGGCTGGTACGGAGGCGTGGTGTGCTGCCGCGTGAGTCAAGTCCATGGACGTGCACGTCGCGAAAGGCACCGGCGCGTTCCATGAGCGTGCGGAGCTCTGCGGCGAGACGCTGCCAGAGGACCATGGAGACACCGTCGTCGACGACGAGGGCGAGGGAGAGCCAGCGGCTCCTGGCCGGATGGGTGACGATCTCGGGCATGCCGGTGTCGGCCAGTGCGGTCACCGTGCGCGCTATGTCGAGTTCGTGGTTCCGATGGTCGGGGAAGCGCTGCCGGATGGGGCGGAGCGCCTTCCCGAGCCCGAGTTCGCCAGCGCCGACGGCGCGGCCGTCGGGGGCGCGGACGGGGAGCACCGGGACCTTCGGCGTGTCGGTCTCCGCCTCCGGCACCGGCTCCGCCGTCGCCAGGACCGGGTGCGCGGAATCCGGATCGGGCTGTCCGGCCGTCGGCAGCTCGTGGGAAATCTCGACGCCGTCGGGGCCGGGCGCGGCCGGCGAAGGGGCATCGGTCGGCCCTCGTGGGGCCTCGGGTGCGGCGAGCCGGGCCAGGGGCCCGGCCCCCCGGGGCAGCCTCCCGGCTAGCCAGAGGGCGTCGAGGAGTTCCTCCTGGGATAGGGCGACTCCGCTCTCGGCGAGGGTCTGCGTCACACGCGTGATCACGGCCTCACACGGCTCCGCCGAGCCGGTGCAGGACGGCCTCGAAGAGAGAGTCGGCGTCGAGGCCGACGCCGCCCTTGCGGAGGAAGACGGCGTTGAGCAACTGGTCGGTGGCGAGTTCTCCGGAGGAGCGGCGGTCCAGGAACTCACGCAGCAGGTCGTCGATGCCGTCGAGGGCGTCTGTGCCGAAGTGGGCGGAGACGATGTCCCGGAGGCGTTCCTCGTTGGGCTCGCGGAGCTCGAGTCGGACGCAGCGCCGGAGGAAGGCGGCCGGGAATTCGCGTTCGCCGTTGCTGGTGATGATCACGACGGGGAACTCCTGGCACCGGATCCGGCCGCGCGTGACGGCGGCGGGACGGTCGGGGTCGTCGGTCTGGACGTACACCGGCGCGTGGTCCGCCGGGAGGCGGGCGAGCTCCGGGATCACGAACCAGCCCTCCTCGAGGACCGTGAGAAGGTCGTTGGGCAGGTCGATGTCGCCCTTGTCCAGTTCGTCGACGAGTAGCACCCGGGGGCGTTCTTCCCGGGGGACGAGGGCGTTGCCCAGGGGGCCGAGCCGGACGTAGTGGCCGATGTCGAGTTCCTCGCCGTCGGCGTCGCGGCGCAGGTTGGCCTCGCGGAGTCGGCCGATGGCGTCGTACTCGTACAGGGCGTCCCGCAGGATGGAGCGGCTGTTGACGGGCCACTGCAGGACTTGTCCGAGTGTCAGTTCGTTGGCGATGGCGTGGGCCAGGGAGGACTTACCGGTGCCAGGGTGTCCGGTCACCAGGAGTGGTCGGCGCAGATGAAGAGCGGCGTTCACGATATCGGCCTCTTCGGGGCCGATGAGGTAGGGCCGGGAGGAGGCGGTGGTGTGTCCTTCGGTCGGCTGCTCCTGGTTGAACCGCCGCCACGGCGGTGCCGGGGGGAAAGGGGTCTGCCTCGGAATGCCGTCACCGCTGAAGAGTCGCCAGTCGGCGTCATCGGGCCGGGTCTGGGGGTTCGCGTCGGCTGCGGGCTCCGGGGTCGTCATGACGCGTGGGTTCCTTTCCGTGGGTCCCTGAGGTGCAGTGACTCGGGCGTGGGGTACTGGCCGTCCTGTTCCCAGATGAGGGAGGGGCGGGCCGTCCGCTCGCCGGGATAGGCGAACGAATGGCTCCTCAAGGTCCGGACGCGATCGGGGAGTTCGTCGGGCGGGCCGGCCGGGCGGAGTTCGTTTAGCCGCTCCCTGTCCTCGTACGAGGCAGCGGCGCGGTCCCAGAGGACGACTGGGACTCCCATGGCGAGGCAGATTTGCAACCAGTTCTCTCGTTCCTGGGCTGGGCCGTTGAGCACAACCTGTGCGGTGTCTCGGTGTCCGTTCTGCAGGAGGTGCAGCAGTTGGCTGCTGTTGCGACAGTCCGGGTCTGTGATGAGGGCCTGCGCGGGTCCGCGCTGCCAGCGGCGTCGCTGGTCCTGGGCACGCTGGGGCCGGTAGTCGGTCATGGTGGGGCAGCTCAGGGTGACGCGGTACTCCGCTCCGAGGGGCTGTCCGGGCATGATGTCGTCGGCCACGTCCGGCTGCCATTCGTCGACGGCGAGGTGGAGTTGCGAGCGGCCGACGACGATCGTCACCCACGGCACGTGGTCCTCCTGCCCGGGTTCCGCGGCGGTGGCGGCAACCGCGTCCCGCAGGCAGCGGGCGGCTTCCGTAGGGGGCTTGGGCATTGTCCTAGCGTCGTGCAGCATGGTGCGCGAGCCGTCTTTGCCGACCAGGAGGATCCGGCAGAGGTACAACTCCTCGCACGTGGAGTCGTCCCTCCTCAGCTCCATCACCACTCGCGATGTCGCCGATGTCCGCCTGCGTGCCCAGCCGGAGGCATCCACGCGCCGCTCGCGCAGGGCGACGGGGTGGATGCCGAGTCGCTGAGCCGTCTCCTCGGACCAGGAGCGAAGTTTGACCGCGACCTCGTGGGCGGATGCGGCCGCCACGTACTCGACGAGGCGAAGGAGCGCTGGTACCGGTGGGGTTCCCTCGGGGACGTTCTCGCTGTCCGAGAGTGCCTCGAGTTCCTCAACGAGGCCGTCGAGGTCTTGGTCCGAGACGGTTGGGTGGGTGAGGCTCTCGGGCAGGACGGCGTACCGCAAGGCCTCGCGGGCGGCTCGGGGCAGCAGTGTGGGGTGTTCCTTGCAGACGCCACGCAGCAGGTCGAGCAGTCTCTCGTACTCGTGCGTGGACAGCAGGGACACTCCGTCGAGGATGCTCGTCCGGATGAGAAGGTCGGTGAGGCTGATACGCGCTCGTTCATCCGCGGTGGAGGCGGCGAGGCTGCCGCTGAGCGTGGCGAGCGCGCGAGGGTGCGCCGCGAGAAGGACAGCCAGATCCGAGACGGTGGGCTCGTACCGAGCGGTCTCGTAGCCGAGTTCACACGCGAGTTCTCGTGCGTGGGTCCAGCGGGTGACCGGGTCGGCGAACAGGGGCCGGAGCAAGGAGGCCAGTTCGCGTTCGGCAAGGGGGCGTTCGTCGGCGGATCCGGCCTTCGGAGGCGTCGCGCCGATGTCGATCAGGTCAGGCGGGCCTCCGGGGCTTCCAGCGAGGTGGGCAGCGAAGCCGCTGTGCTCGGCGAAGGCGCGGGCAGGGATCGCGCGCAGACGCCGGTTCTCGAAGGGTCGGTCGTCGCGGACGACGACCCCGACGAGGTGACCGTCGCAGAAGACGGCGGTTCCGGACGCTCCTCCCCAGGCCTTCTCGCCGTCGACTCCCAGGGCTGGGGCGGGCCCCTGGTCAAGGATGTAGTACTGCCCGGAGCCGGAGAGGGGCGGCAGGACGCCGCGCAGGTGCTCGGGGTCGCGGGTACTGCCCGCGGTGGCTCGAGGGAAGCCGAGCCCTTCGTAGCGCAGCGGTGCCCCGCCCACGGGCCGGCCCCAGCGGACCGAGCCTTCGACGTCAGCTGCCCGCTCGACGCGCACGAGCGCGATGTCCAGCCCCTCCGGATGGTGCCAGAGCAACTCCGCCCTGAAAAGCGGTGCTTCGCTGCCGCAGGGGTGTCCCACACTGACCCGGATCTCGGGCCAGGGCTCTCCGGTAGCCCGGTTCACGAGGACGTGGCGCGCGGTGAGCACTACCCGTGGGGCGATCAGATAGCCGCTGCCGACGCTGTGGTTTGTATCGGTGGTGCCGCCGCGGATCAGCGCCAGTCTGCGCGGATCCACGTCACTCGTCCCAAGACCTGGATTCGTCGTCGTTGATCTCGGGGTTGGTACCGCCGTTAGCGCGATCCCGGATCGACAGCTTCAGCGTCAGCCGGTGAGTCCGGACGGCCGAATGCTCGCCGCCCGCTCCGACGGTGGCCACGCCGAAAGTGACGCGGCCGTCGGCCTTGCCGCTGTCGCGCAGCTCGAGCAGGAGCTCGAGTTCTGCTTCCTCGACGGTAAAGGCGAACTGCTGTCCCTTCCCGAGGTCTTGCGCCTGGTACAGCTCCTGCCTCAAGTCGTCGATGGCCTCGGCCAACCTAATCGTCGCCATCTCGTCTCCCCCGCCCCCGGGTCCACACTCAGTCGTCGCGGCTACGTTACAGCGACCCCAAGACACCTCCAAGCCGGATCGTGGAGAATCGGATCGGCAGGCCGCCGGACTGTCGGGGACCGCGGCCATGGGGCCGACGACGGTCAGAGGGAGGGGTCCATTTCTGTGGAGCCGACAGGCAAAATGCCCGACGGAGAAGCGGGGCCGCTCGACACTCCGGACGATGTCGGCAAGCTCCAGGCACTGCTCTGGAAGGCCGTCGACAAGCTGCGAGGGTCTGTCGACGCCGCCGAGTACCGGGAGTTGGTCCTGGGGATCTTCTTCCTGCGCTACGTCTCCGACGCGTTCGACCGGCGCCGTGCGGAGTTGACCCGAGAGCTCGCGGCGGACGACGTCTCCGAGGACCGATTCGATGTCTTCCTCGAGGACCCCGACGCGTACGTGAGCGCCCGAGTCCTGTGGGTTCCGGAGACGGCCCGCTGGAGCTGGATTACCTCCCACCTGGGGAGCAGGCACCTCGTCGCGGTCCTCGACGGCGCTATGGCCGCGATCATGCGGGAGAACGCGCTCCTGGAGGAGGCTCTACCTCGGATCTTCCACAGCGGCGTCGACACGAGGAGTCTGGCAGGGCTCGTCCAGGTGCTGGACGAGGCGCAGTTCGCCGGGACCGAGGGCAGGCCGCCGGCAGACATGCTCGCCGAGGTGTACGGGTACTTCCTCGACAACTTCGCGCGCGCAGAGGCGCGGCGCGGCGGCGAGTTCCACACACCGCGGTCGGTGAACAGGCTGATCGTGGAGCTTCTGGAGCCGTTCGAGGGCCGGTTGTACGACCCGGCGTGCGGCGTGGGCGGCACGTTCGTGGAGGCAGCCCGGTTCGTCGAGACCCGGCGCGGAGTGACTCACACGGGCGACCTCAAGGTCTATGGCCAGGAGGTCAACCAGCGGACTTGGCGGTTCGCCAGGATGAACCTCGCCGTGCACGGCGTCGAGGGCGATCTGGGATCCCGCTGGGGCGACACCCTCGCCGACGACCGGCACCCTGATCTGGAAGCCGACTTCGTCATGAGCGTCCCGCCATTCAACATGGCGGACTGGGCACGGAACGATGCCGACCCGAGATGGCGGTACGGTGTGCCGTCGCTCGCTGACGCCAACTATGCCTGGCTACAACACGCTCTGGCCAAACTGAGACCCCATGGGACGGCGGGCGTCGTCCTGGCCAACGGCTCCCTGTACTCGAAGAGCGGGGGAAGAATCCGCCAAGCGATGCTGGAGGACGACATTGTGGCCTGTGTGGTCGCGCTTCCCCGACAACTTTTCCATACGACGCGAATCCCGGCGTGCCTCTGGATTCTGACCAAAGACAAGGGCCGACAGAGTGCACGGGCGCTGGCGGACCGGCGGGGCGAGATCCTGTTCATCGACGCCCGCGAGACGGGCGCGCTCGTCGGCCGGACAGAACGCGTCCTCACCGAAACCGATCTCGGGCGCATCGTTGGCACCTACCACGCCTGGCGCGGCACGCCATCGGCCCAGGCAACGCGGGCGGCCTACCGCGACGAGCCCGGCTTCTGTGTCTCCGTGGGCCTGGAGACCGTGCGGGATCATGAGTACGTACTGACACCGTCTCGGTACGTGGCCCCCCCTTCGGCCAACACCGCGCTCCAGGATGACCGCCGAGGCGAGCTTAAGAGGTTGGCTAGGAACCTGGACACACTGTTCGACTGACCACACCCGGAACAGTCGTGCGCGGCGCGCACCGCAGAGCCTCACCGCATTCATCATGCTCGACCACCCCATCGCGGCCCCGACTGCGACGCTCACGGGATGTGTCAACCCAACCACCTTCGAGCGCGACGGCAAATGGCGATGTAGGCAGTCCCGCCACTGGCTGAGCAGCCGATACAGTGCGCCGCGACCGCCGCGCTGGAAACGACCCCAGCGGCGGCATCTGGGCGGTCGCCGACATAGACGTCATGTGTAGCCGGTGTTCAACAGTTGGCGACGATACGACTTCGAACGGGGCGATGGCATCGGACACCCAGCTATCGCGGGGTACTCACCGTTGACGAGTTCGGCCTGGACCGTCCGGCCGGTGCGACTGGTGGTCACGGCGATGGCCTCGGACATGACTTCGTAACTGGGCAGGGGCATGCATTGCCAGTTCAAGGTGATGTGGGAGAGCAGCCGGTGCTTGATCTTGTTCCACTTCGAGGTGCCGGGCGGAAGGTGACACACTGTGGTTCAAGCCCGGTCTCGACAGAAGATTCGGCGAGTTGGGTCTTCCAGCCGCGGATGCGGTAGCCGTTGGAGCCGCCGCCGTCGGCAGCGCCCGAAGTTGTCTAAGTTGCTGACCCTCGACTCCACCAACCTCCGTTAAGGCAACCCCGAGGATAGCTCGACCGGTCACGCCACCTTTGTGTTCCAAGCCCTGATCCGCTGCCGGGCCCCCAAGCGCTACGCAGGAACCAACATGTGCGGCGCGGTTCGGTGACAACGGCGGCGCCTTTCACCATTCGAGGTTGACGCGTACGGCCGGCCGCGCAGGCCCAACCGGATCCCACAGAAGGCGCACCCATCGCAAAGGCATCGCGGCACCTCCGAATGAGGCTCGCGTGGCTCTCTGATGTACGACATCGCGCCGTCCCGCTCACGCATACGCGGGATAGCCCAGAGTCGGTAGCAGCGTCGGTCGGAACAGCGAACGGGGGTGAGCCGGGACCGGGTTGCCGGGTGACTCCGCCGGCAAGGCGGGAAACCGGCCCGAGGGTCGGTGGACCGCCCTCCGCGTGCCGGATCCACTGACAGGCGATCCGCCTCTGACCCCCGGGAAGCGCCGGTGCGGACATCGCGTTCGAGATCGGCGAGTTTGCCGGCCCATGGCGCGAGCAGAGCGAGGACGTGCCCTCTCCGCCTCGGCGGCTTCGACTGTGATGGTTTCGCCTTCGATCAGCTTGCACGGCGGACGTACGTCACTGAGGTGACGACGTACCGCCACTCCGTTTGCGTCAGTGGCGCGGGCGAGAAGACGCGCAGCACGCAACGATGCAGGCAGCGGGCGGCAGGGCTCCAGGCCCGTGCGAAGCCATGCGGCGAAGGACCTGGCGTCGGACGCGCCCCTGATCGGACCCACCCCTGTCACGCTCCCCGCCGGCTGCCGTTCCACGGTGCACGGCTACACCGCCGCGCATCCGGTGGTGACCATGAGGCCGTTCCGACAGCCGCGCACGGCATTGAGCGCGCATCAACCCTGGCGATCAGGAGCCTGATCAGATGCCGGTTTCCGCTCGCTCCCCGCGATGGGCGTCCACCCTGCTCCTCGACGTCCCGGCGATCGCCTCGCAGCGCGCTCCGACGCGGACGCTTTCGCGTCACGGCCGTCGAGTCGTCCGGGATCTCGGGCCTGCTCACGCATGCGGACACTCGCGTCCGCGAGTCCCGCCTTCCCGCCACCGCGGACTACGCAGCCGGCCCCGAGGCCGACGGTGACGGTTCCGATGGAGGTGACCGTGGTGGTGCCGTTGAAGGCCCGAACGGTCTCGCCGGTCGTGTACGTCACCGTGCTGCTCTGGCCGGTGTTCCACGTGTAGGTCTCGGTGTAACTGTAGGGGCCGTCGAGCGTCAACCCACAAGTGGCGGTGGTGGAGGCCGTGTACGCACCGGTGCCGCTCGTGACCGAGGTGAGCAGGGACGTGCAGTTGCAACTCTCGGTGAAGAAGTTGCAGCTCTCGGTGAAGTCGATCGTGCAACGCCTCCCGCTACCCCATGGTGCCCGTCAAGGGCTGACACCACGGCGCACGTCCCTGGCGCGAAGAAGCACGGGCGCGGGCGCACGGGGTGGGGCGGCAGCTGTTCGACGGAACGACTCCGCCCGCGGTGAGGGCACCGGCTTCAACGGTCGCTTCCCTCGGCTTCGGGTTCCGCCGCCGGTCGTGGCTTCCTCGTCGCCCGAAGGGAACAGAACTTGACGCTGATGGGCGGCCGCGGCGCCCTGGATGCGGTGTCCCGGGTCGTTGGTGACACGCGTGCTGGGTTCGTGAAACGGGTGAAGGTCTGGATCACGCCATCACACGGTGGAGAACGCGCACACGTGAGCAAGGCGGGCGTTCCCGGCAACGCGGCGTTCCCGGCCCATGGAACGAGCGGCCCGCCGGGCGCCCCTGGCGGGGCCCAGCGGGCCGCCGTAGTGGTGGGCGGAGCTCAGGCGACGACGACCGTCCCGGACCCCTTCCCCTCCGCACCGGATCCGTCGACGGTCACCCGGAAGACCCGGTCGGTCCCCTCCGCCGTGACGCGGACCCCCGTCCCGTCCCGCAGGACATGGAACTCCGCCGCCGGGACGCCCGTCAGGTCCGGCACGGTGACCGTGCCCTCGTCCGTACCGGTGCCGAAGACCCGCAGGGTGAGGTCGTCCAGCCAGTCCCCGTCCGGGCGCTGGTCGTCGGCGCCCCACGGCAGTACGGCTCCGTCCCTGACCAGCAGCGGCAGGCTGTCGAAGCCGTGCGTCTCGTGCCGCCAGGCGGGGCCGGTGACGCGTTCGCCGGTCAGCAGTGAGGTCCAGGTTCCCTCGGGGACGTAGTACTCGACCTCGCCGTCCTCGGTGAAGACCGGCGCGACCAGCAGGTCCGGGCCGAGCATGTACTGCCGGTCCAGGGTGCGGGAGGCGGGGTCACCGGGGAACTCCGCCAGCATGGGCCGCATCATCGGGATGCCCGTACGGTGCGCCTCGGCGGCCACTCCGTAAAGATAGGGCATGAGCCGGTGCTTGAGCAGGGTGAACTTCCGTGCCACGTCGACGGCTTCCTCGCCGAACTCCCACGGCACCCGGTAGGAGACGTTGCCATGGAGCCGGCTGTGCGAGGACAGCAGGCCGAAGGCCAGCCAGCGCTTGAAGACCGCCGGGTCGGGGGTGCCCTCGAAGCCGCCGATGTCGTGGCTCCAGAAACCGAAGCCGGACAGGCTCAGCGACAGGCCGCCGCGCAGGGACTCGGCCATGGCGGTGAAGGAGGCGAAGCAGTCACCGCCCCAGTGCACCGGGAACTGCTGACCGCCCGCCGTCGCCGACCGGGCGAAGAGCACTGCCTCCCCCGCTCCGCGCTCCTTCTCCAGAAGTTCGAAGACGGTGCGGTTGTAGATCTGCGCGTAGTAGTTGTGCATCCGCTCCGGGTCGGAGCCGTCGTGCCAGACGACGTCCGTGGGGATGCGCTCGCCGAAGTCCGTCTTGAAGCAGTCGACACCCTGGTCGAGCAGGAGACGCAGCTTGTCGTCGTACCAGGCGCGGGCGGCCGGGTTGGTGAAGTCGACGAGCGCCATCCCCGGTTGCCACAGGTCCCACTGCCAGACGTCGCCGTTGGCGCGCCGCACCAGGTAACCGTGTTCGGCGCCCTCCGCGAACAGGGCCGACTTCTGCGCGATGTAGGGGTTGATCCACATGCTGATGCGCAGGCCCCGCTCCTTGAGGCGGGCCAGCATCGCCTCGGGGTCGGGGAAGACCTCCGGGTCCCACAGGAAGTCCGACCACTGGTACTCGCGCATCCAGAAACAGTCGAAGTGGAAGACGCTGAGCGGGATCCCGCGCTCGGCCATGCCGTCGACGAAGGAGGTGACGGTCTCCTCGTCGTAGGACGTGCAGAAGGACGTGGTCAGCCACAGGCCGAAGGACCAGGCCGGCGGCAGCGCGGGTCTGCCGGTCAGGGCCGTGTAACGGGACAGGACGTCCTTCGGCGTCGGGCCGGCGACGATGTAGTACTCCAGCGACTGGTCCTCGACGCTGAACTGCACCTGCCCGACCGACTCCGAACCGACCTCGAAGGAGACCTTGCCGGGGTGGTTGACGAAGACGCCGTAGCCGCGCGAGGACAGATAGAACGGAATGTTCTTGTAGGCCAGTTCGCTGCTGGTGCCTCCGTCGGCCTGCCAGATGTCCACGGTCTGCCCGTTCTTGACGAACGGGGTGAAGCGCTCACCGAGTCCGTAGACGTACTCACCGACGTCCAGGCCCAGTTGGGCGATCATGTGGTGCGTGCCGTCGGGCGCGGTCGCGAACGCCGTGCCCTTCGGGTCCACCCCGGTGAGGCGCCGGCCGTCGGCATCGAGGAAGGTGATGCCCCAGGGGCCGTCACCATCCATCCGCAACGTCAGTGGCCCGCTGGTGAGTTCCGTCGCCGTACCGTCCCGACGGGTGCGGGCCGCGGGCGCCGTGGTGTCCTCCGGCAGGATCGTGAAGTCCGGCCCCCGCCGGGCCCTGCCCGCGTGATGTGTGGTGCGGACGCCGATGACACCCTCGGCCGGGGAGAAGCAGTCGACGGTGATCAGCGGGGTGTTGAGCGTGTCGCCGCGCGCCGCGACACGCTTCACCGCGGCGTACGCGGTGAACCGGTCGTCGTCGACGCGCAGATCACGGATCTCGGTCGCGTGCGAGGCTCGGACGCCCTCGCGCATGAGCCAGAAGCCGTCGGTGAACTTCATGCGGTCTCCTTCTTGGCGGGAGAGACGTCCACGCGGGCGAGACGCATGGCGCCCCTGAGGCCGATACCCATCTCGTGCACCCCGCGGAGGTCCAGCGCGGCCTCGAGAGTGCGGTACGCGTACGGTCCGCCGGTGTCCGGGAACGGGAGCGCCAAGCTGTGGCCGCCCACACTCACGGTGATGCGCCCCTCCCCCGAGGCCAGGAACCTCAGTCCGGAGACCCCCTCACCGAAGTCGCACGCCCGGTAGACGAGGCTCCCCTCCTGGTCGGCGGAGGCGGGCGCCACGACGTCACCCTCCGTCTTCGTACGGTCGAGGATCTCCGTGTCCTTCTGTCGGTCGTAGTCGACGGCCTCCAGACCGTGCGTCGCCACCGGGCGGGGGCCCTGCGCCTTTCCGTCGACGACCGCTGTCGCGATGAGCCGGATGTCGGCGCTCGACGCTCCCGCGAGGACCTCGTAGGCGCCCGGCTCGACGGTCCACCGGCCGTGCGCCACACTCCAGTGCCCCAACTCCTCCACGAGCACCTCGAACTGGATGCGCGCCGCCGTACCGGGCGCAAGGTGCACCCGACGGTGGGCGACCAGCTTGCGCTGCGGCAGGTCCCGGGGATCGGGGAGCCGGCGACCCGGACCCTCGCGGACGGGTTCGGCCGTCTTGGCTGGTCCGGCCGCGCGGACGTAGAGCTGCACCACCTCGTCGGCTGCGGGCCCGCCGTCGTTGGTGACGGTCAGTGACACGCGCAGCCGCTCGCCGTCCACCTCCGTGCGCAGGGCCGAGTACGTGATGTCGGCGTAACCGAGGCCGTGGCCGAACGGGAAGAGGGGCGTGCCGTCGAAGTAGAGGTACGTCTGGCGGGAGCCGATGACGTCGTAGTCGAGCAGGCCGGGCAGATCGTCGTCGCTCGCGTACCAGGTCTGCGGGAGCCGGCCCGCCGGGGACACGTCGCCGGCGAGGACGCGGGCGAGCGCGGTGCCCGCGGCCTGCCCCCCGTGCGCCGTCCAGAGCAGGGCCGGCAGTCCGTCCGCCGCGTCGCCGACCGCGTAGGGGTAGGCGGAGGTCAGGACGAGGACCGTACGAGGGTTGGCGGCGTGCGCGGCGCGCCACAGCCGGTCCTGCTGGGCGGGGAGAGCGAGGGTCGTGCGGTCCTCGGTCTCACGGCCGTTGATGTGGGGGTCGTTGCCCGCCACGACGACGACGGTGTCGGCGGCCGCGGCGACGCGGGCCACCGCGTCGGCGCCGTGCTCGACGGTCTCCCGTTCGAAGACCGTGGCGTCGTCCCGGGAGACCCTCTCGCCCGCCTCGGCGACCTTCGCGCCGTCGGCGGCGACCGACACGTACCCACCGGTCCCGAGGTGCAGAAGGCGGTGCCCGTCGTCGATTCCCTCCACCGCTTCCAGGCGGAACGTCTCCTGGACGACCCAGCCGCCCGGCTCGTCCGCGGACGCCCTGACGTACCCGTCGTCGGCGACGGACAGGTACAGCCCCTCGTCGGTACGCAGGGTCAGGGCGCCGTCGCCCCAGTCGACGAGGGCCAGCTCGGTCGCCTCGTCACCGCAGGTCAGCGGGGGCAGGTCGGTGCGGCCGGCGAGGAGGGCCGGGTCGAGGGCGCCTTCCGCGCCGCGCGCCTCACCTTCCGTCGCCCCGTCGGCGGCGGGTACATGGAGCCAGCCGTCGGGGCTCTTCAGCCTGACCCGGTCCGCGCCCTCCGCGAAGAGGACGTTCTCGGCGCCGTACCGTGCGCGGATTCCGTCGAGCGGCGTCGAGCGGTGCATGAGCGTGCCGCTGTACCAGTCGAGCTTGCAGGCGTCCGCGAGCAGTCCGACGACCGCGACGGTCCGGCCCTGCTTCGGCTCCACGGGCAGCAGGCCGTCGTTCTTGAGCAGGACGACGGCCTGCTCGGCGGCTTCCAGGGCGAGAGCCCGGTGCTCCTCGGTGTCCAGGGCGTCGACCTGCGCGTACGGGTCGAGCTCTGGGTCGAACTCCCCGAGCGCGAAGCGCATGGCGAGCAGACGGCGGACCGCCGTGTCGATGTCGCTCTCGTCGATGAGCCCCTTCGCGAGCGCGTCGCGGATGCGTCGCGACATGACGGTGGAATCCGTGCCGTGGTCGGTGAAGCTGTCGACACCCGCCTTCAGGGCGGCCGCGGTGGCCTCCTCGTGGGTGTCGAAGTAGTGCTCGGAGTCGACCAGGTTCGAAGGGGCGCCCGCGTCCGAGCAGACGACCAGCGGCTGGTCGGTCCAGCGGCGCAGGTGCTGCCCCAGGAGCGGCGAGACGTGGTTCGGGCGGCCGTTGACCAGGTTGTAGGCGGGCATGACGCCGGCCACAGCACCCGCCCGCACCGCGTCACGGAAGGCCCGCAGGTCGTACTCGTGCAGGACGCGCGGGCGGACCGAGGAGGACGCGGTGTCGCGTTCGGTCTCGTTGTTGTGCGCGAGCCAGTGTTTGAGCACGGGGGCGGTGCGCCAGAAGCGGGGATGGTCCCCGCGCAGTCCCCGGGTGTACGCGACGGCGATGGCGGAGGTGAGAAACGGGTCCTCGGAGTACCCCTCCTCGCCGCGGCCCCACAGCGGGTGGCGGAGCAGATTCACGGTCGGCGCCCAGACGTTGAGCCCGACGCGGTCGTCCTGGGCGCGTTTGGCCCGCACCTCGTTGCCGACGGCCTCCCCGACCCGGCGGACCAGGTCGTCGTTCCAGGTGGCGCCGAGGCCGACGGCCTGCGGGAAGACGGTGGCGGGCCCCATCCAGGCGACCCCGTGGAGGGCCTCCTGTCCGGTACGGAACGGGCCGACCCCCAGACGCTCCACCGCCGGGGCGAACTGGTGCAGCATCGCGATCCGCTCGTCGAGCGTGAGCCGTCCGAGCAGGTCGTCGGTGCGCCGGGAGAAGGGCAGCTGCGGGTCGCGGAAGGGAAGCGGATGGTCCGTCACGTGCGGGTCCCCTTGAAGAGGTGGGAGGTATTCCGGTCTGCGGGCGCCGAGTCATCGCTCAGCGCGCGGAGATGATCGTTCGAAGCGCTTCGATGCTCATCGGACGACCCCGCGACTGTCAAGGGCGCGACCGCCTCGAACAGGCTCTTCCGCGCAGATCGGTGCGCCATCAAGCCGGGAAGCGGTTCGGAGACAGGTCGGAGGAATATCGAAACGAACTCTTGTGCGGCCGACACCCTTCACTTAACCTCGCTGCAACATCGAAGCGCTTCGACGAGCAGCCCGTCGACCGCTTCAGCTCAGCCGGTTCAGTTCCGGCCGGCTCGGCCGGTAACGCCCCTACCTCAGTGACAGGGCCGAGCGGCAGTCGCCGCCGCCGGCCGTCCTGTTGCACCACGAAGGGTTGACGCAATGACGCCGAACTCCCCCTCCGCTCCCAGCCGGAGACGATTCCTCGCCTCCTCCGTGGTTGTCGCGGCAGCCGTGGGCGGCGGCATGCCGCTCCTCGCCGCCTGCGGCGGCGGTGCCGGTGGCGCGAAGAACGAGGGCACCACCACGGGGCAGAAGCTGAAGGACATCCTTCCTGCCTATGTGCCCTCGAAGGCCGTCACCCCTGACATCCCCAGCAGATACGGCTCCGCCGACGGTTTCACCACGGCGCTCCCCGCCGCCGAGCTGGCGGTGTCGGTGCCCCAGAAGCTGGGCAAGGGCAGCGAGATCAGCGTCATGGCGCCGCTCTGGGGCACCTCGCCCGGCGAGGGCAACGCCTACTGGACAGCCATGGACACGGCGGCCGGCGTCAAGGTCAAGTGGCAGAACCAGGACGGCAACGTCTACGGGCAGAAGCTCGGCGCGGTGCTCGCCTCCAGCTCCATCCCGGACGCCGTCGTCGTCCCGGGCTGGGAGCTCGGAGGCAAGATCCCGAGCGCCATCGCCAACAAGTTCGCCGACCTGGGCCCCTACCTGTCGGGCGACAAGGTCAAGGCGTACCCCAACCTGGCGGCCATTCCCACCGGCGCCTGGCAGCGCGGCATCTTCGCCGGCCAACTGCGCGGGATCCCCATGCCCGCCGAGGCCACGCCCAACATCACCCCCTTCTACCGCGCCGACATCTTCGAGGAGAAGGGTTACGAGGTCCCGACCACCACGAAGGAGTTCTACGACCTCTGCAAGGAGATCAACGCGCCCAGGAGCAAGGTGTGGGCGTGCAGCGACATGACGTGGTCGGCGTTCGTCTTCTTCGGGGTGCTGCCGGAGAAGCCCTACTACTGGCAACTGGTCGACGGCAAGCTGGTGAACCGCTACGAGACCCAGGAGTACCTGGAGGCGCTGGAGTGGTCACGCTCGCTGTACTCGGCCGGCTTCGTGCACCCGGACGCCAAGGCGGAGACGGGCGACATGCGCACCACCTTCTCCTCGGGCAACGTCATGATGTACAACGCGGACATCTCCGACTGGTACGCCGCGACCGCCGTACAGCGGCTGGACAAGCCGGACTTCCGGATGGGGGCGATGGACTTCTTCGCCCACGACGGCGGTGAGCTCGTCATCTACGAGGCCCCTCCCTCCAACATCTGGTGCTTCGTCAGCAAGAAGGCCGACAGGAAGGTCGTCGAGGACCTCCTCGCCCTGGCGAACTTCACCGCCGCGCCGTACGGGAGCAAGGAACAGCGCCTGCGGGCATACGGTCTGGAGGGCACCCACCACAGCCTCGAGGACGGCGTCCTCGTCAAGAACGAGCAGGGCAACAACGAGGTCTTCGCCACCTACGAGTACATCGCCACCTCCAAGCCGTACCGCGCCTACCCGGACTACCCGGACGTCGCCAAGGGTGTCATCGAGTGGCAGCAGCGCCAGGGCGCGCACCTGAAGAAGCCGCTGTTCCACGGGATGCAGATCCAGGAGCCCACCCGGTACACCGAGCTCAACGCGCAGTTCGAGGCCATCGAGAAGGACATCGTGCGCGGCCGCAAGAAGGTCGGCGACATGCAGCAGCAGGTCTCGGACTGGAAGACCAGGGGTGGCGACAAGCTGCGGGACTGGTACAAGAAGCTGCTCGACGAGACCGGTGAGTCGGCCTCCTGACATGTCACTGAGCACAGATGACCGGCGCGCGCAGGGGTCCCCTGCGTCGCCGCCCGCCGAGAAGGACGGGGCGGCCCCCGAAGACGTACGGGTGACCGCGAAGGTACCCCTGCGGCACCGGTTGCGGCGTGACCGGACGCTGCTGCTGATGACCCTGCCGGCGATGCTGCTGCTGCTGGTCTTCGCCTACATCCCGCTGGCAGGCAACGTCGTCGCCTTCCAGGACTACGACCCGTACATCGCGGACAACGCCTTCCAGGCGATCCTGCAGAGCCCCTGGGTCGGCTTCGAGTGGTTCCAGCAGATGGTGAACGACCGGCTGTTCTGGTCGGCGCTGGGCAACACGCTGACGATCTTCCTGTTGCAGCTGACGCTGTTCTTCCCGGTGCCGATCCTGCTCGCGCTGTTCATCAACAGCTTCGTGCGGCCCAGGGTCCGGGCTGTGGCGCAGGCGATCCTCTATCTGCCGCACTTCTTCTCCTGGGTCCTGGTCATCACGGTCTTCCAGCAGATGTTCGGAGGCGCGGGACTCATCGCGCAGACGCTGCGGGAGAGGGGCCATGAGGGCTTCGACCTCATGACGAACCCCGGTCTGTTCAAGTTCCTGATCACCTTCGAGATGATCTGGAAGGACGCCGGCTGGGGCGTCATCGTCTTCCTCGCCGCGCTGGCCTCGGTCAGCCCGGAACTCTACGAGGCCAGCGCGATGGACGGTGCGAACCGCTGGCGCCGGATGTGGCACGTCACACTGCCCGCCCTGCGCCCGGTCGTGGCCCTCCTGCTGGTCCTCCAGGTGGGCAACGCGCTCACCGTGGGCTTCGAGCAGATCCTGCTCCAGCGCACGGCCGTCGGCCCGGGCGCCTCCGAGGTCCTCGACACCTACGTGTGGAACGTGGGCATCCAGTACGGCGGCTTCAGCTATGCGGCGGCCGTCGGGATCGTGAAGGGAGTCTTCGGTCTGCTGCTGGTCCTCGGTGCCAACAAGGTCGCCCATCTCATGGGTGAGCAGGGGGTGTACAAGAAGTGAGCGGCCTGCTCTACCGAATGACCGGCGTGGCCGGGATCAAGCCCGGTACGCGTGGCCGGCTGCGGCCGGTGTGGGAGGAGGAGCCGACGAGGGCGGGGCTCGCCTCCAAGGGCGTGGTCCTCGTCCTGGCCTGTCTGGCCGTGCTCTTCCCGCTCTGGGTCGTGATCGTCACCAGTCTGTCCTCGGTGCGGACCATCACCGACGCGGGCGGGCTGGTGGTGATCCCTCGCGGCATCACGTTCGTCGCCTACCAGGAGCTCCTCGGCGGCGGCCAGGTCACCCGGGCCGCGGTGGTCAGCATCTGCGTGACCGTGGTCGGGACGCTCTTCAGCATGGCCGTGTCGATCATGTGCGCCTACGGTCTGTCCCGGCCGGGGTCGGTGCTCCACCGTCCGCTGCTGCTGTTCATGCTCGCCACGATGTTCTTCGGAGCGGGCCTGATCCCCACCTACCTGGTGGTCCAGGGACTCGGCCTCACCGACTCCTACCTGGCCCTGATCCTCCCGAGCGCGCTGAACGTCTTCAACATCCTGGTCCTGCGTGCCTTCTTCATGAGCACGGCCCAGGAGCTCGTCGAGAGCGCCCGCATCGACGGGGCGGGCGACTTCCGCATCCTGTGGCAGATCATCATGCCCCTGTCCCGCGCGGTCATCGCGGTGATCACGCTCTTCTACGCGGTCGGCTACTGGAGCGCCTGGTTCAACGCGTCCATCTACATCAGCGACCCGGAGATGATGCCGCTCCAGAACGTGATGAACCAGCTGGTCCTGAAACAGGAGCGGCCCACCGGTCTGACGCAGGTCATCAACACCGGCCACCTGTCACTGCTCGCCATCCAGATGGCGGTCATGGTGCTGGCGCTGATCCCGGTCGCGGTCCTCTCACCGTTCGTGCAGAAGCACTTCAAGGAAGGCATGCTCACCGGCGCCGTCAAGGGCTGATCAACGCCTCCCGCACCGCACTCACCCGTCAATTTCCACCGGAGGGTCTTCGTCATGCGCGTCTCATCAGTCCCGCAGCCAGAACCCGCCCCGCGTCCCCGGCGCCGGACCGTCCTGGCCGGTGCGGTGGTGGTCGCGGCCTCGGCCACCGTGCTGCCGGCCGCGGGCACGGCCTCGGCCGCCCGGCATCCCGCGAAGACCCAGCCGCACCGCTGGCGCACCGCGGCGATCGGCGGGACGGGCTTCGTGACGGGCATCCTGTTCCATCCGGCCGTGCGGGGTCTCGCCTACGCCCGCACGGACATCGGCGGCGCCTACCGCTGGGACGACCGCGGGTCCCGGTGGACGGCGCTCACCGACCACATCGGCTGGGACGACTGGAACCTGATGGGCGTCGAGGCGATGGCCGTCGACCCTGCCCACCCCGACCGGCTGTACCTGGCCCTCGGGACCTACACACAGGCGTACGCCTCCCCTGGTGCGGTGCTCAGGTCCGAGGACCGCGGAGCGACGTGGTCACGCGCCGATCTCACGGTGCGCCTCGGGGCCAACGAGGACGGCCGGGGCTGCGGCGAGCGGCTCCTCGTCGATCCGCGTGACAGCGACACGCTGTGGCTCGGGACGCGCCACGACGGGCTGCTGCGCTCCACGGACCGGGGAGCCACCTGGGCCGCCGACAGCTCCTTCCCGGCCACGCCGTCGGCGGGCGGCCAGGGCGTCACGCTGCTGGTGGCGGTCGGACGGACGGTGTACGCGGGCTGGGGGGACGGCGGCACGGTGCTCCACCGCACGGACGCCTCCGGCGGCTGGGAGGCCGTACCCGGGCAGCCGTCCGCCGGAACGGCGACGAAGGTGCCGGTCCGCGCGGCGTACGACGCGGGCAGCCGTGCGCTGTACGTGAGTTACGCGGACGGGCCGGGCCCGAACAACCAGGCCGACGGCTCGGTGCACCGCCTCGACACGGTGACCGGAGCCTGGAGAGACGTGACTCCGGTGGCCCCGGGCGGCGGCGACGCGTTCGGGTACGGCGGAGTGGCCGTGGACGCATCACGCCCCGGCACCGTCGTGGTCTCCACGAACAACCGCTGGGGCCCCGTGGACACCCTGTTCCGTTCCACGGACGGCGGGGTGAGCTGGACCTCCCTCAAGGACACGGCGGTGCTGGACGTCTCGGAGACGCCGTATCTGAAGTGGGGCGGGGAACCCAAGTTCGGCTGGTGGATCCAGGCCCTGGCCGTCGACCCGTACGACTCGCGGCACATCGTCCACGGCACCGGCGCCACGATCTACGGGACACGCGACCTGATCCACTGGGCCCCCGAGATCCGGGGACTGGAGGAGTCCTCGGTGCGGCAGCTGATCGCACCGCCCTCGGGAGCCCAGCTCCTCAGCGGCCTGGGTGACATCGGGGTCATGCGTCATGACCGACTGACCGTGTCCCCTTCGCGCGGCATGGCGTCGAACCCGGTCTTCGGCACGGCGACCGGCCTGGCCCTGGCCACGCTGAAGCCGTCGTACGTCGTGCGGACGGGCTGGCCATCGGGATCCGACTCGGCCGGAGCGTACTCCCACGACGGCGGGGCGAGTTGGCAGCCGTTCGCGGCCCAGCCGTCGATCGCGCCTTCGGCTCCCGGCCCGGTGGCGGTCTCCGCCGACGGGGCGACGCTGTTGTGGTCGTTCATCCACTGGGACGGCACCAAGTACGCCGCACACCGCTCCACGGACAGCGGAGCCACCTGGGCTGAGGTGCCCACGTTCCCCAAGGGCGGCACACCGGTCGCCGACCCGCTCGATCCGAGGCGCTTCTCCGTGTACGACACGGAAACGGGGGCGGTCTTCCTCTCCACGGACAAGGGTGCGACCTTCACCGAGGGCGCGAGCGGACTCCCTTCGGGGGACGCCCAGTTCCGGATGGCCGCGGCCCCCGGGCGCTCCGGAGATCTGTGGCTCTCCGCCAAGGACAACGGCCTCCTGCGCTCGATGGACGGCGGCCGCACGTTCACGCCGGTGGCCGGCTGCCAGGCCTCGTACGCCCTCGGCTTCGGCAAGGCCGCCCCGAGGAAGGGACGGGCGGCCTACCCGGCGGTCTTCCAGACCGGGCGGGTCACGGCGACGTACGACGGCGTGGCCGTGCTCCGCTCGGACGACGCGGGCGCGACCTGGGTCCGCATCAACGACGACGCCCACCAGTGGGGGTGGACCGGAGAGGTCATCACCGGCGACCCCCGCGTCCACGGCCGTGTTTATCTGGGCACCAACGGCCGCGGCATCCAGTACGCAGACCCCCAGTAACGACTTCCCGCAGAGGAACGAGACGTCCATGCCGTCCCTGCACGACGCCACCCGTGGCCGCATCCTCTTCGGAGGCGACTACAACCCCGAGCAGTGGCCCGAGGAGGTGTGGGCCGACGACGTCCGGCTGATGAAGGAGGCCGGAGTCAACTCCGTCACCGTCGGCGTCTTCTCCTGGGCGACCATCGAACCCCGCCCTGGTGTACGGGAGTTCGGCTGGCTGGACCGGCTGCTGGACCTCCTGCACGCAGGCGGCATCGGCGTCGTCCTCGCCACCCCGACCTCCTCACCGCCACCGTGGATGGGGGCCCTGCACCCGGAGACGCTGCCGCGCACCGAGGACGGGGCCGTCGTCAACTACGGCTCCCGGCAGCACTTCTGCCCGAGCTCACCGGTGTACCGGCGCTACGCGACGGCCCTCACGGAGGACCTCGCCGCACGGTACGCCGGTCACCCCGCGCTGGCCGTGTGGCACATCAACAACGAGTACTGCACGCACTGCTGGTGCGACGAGACCGGCACACACTTCCAACGCTGGCTGGCCTCCCGGTACACCACCCTGGAGACGTTGAACGAGGCCTGGGGCACGGCGTTCTGGAGCCAGCGCTACGACACCTGGGCGGAGATCCTGCCGCCGCGCAAGGCACAGTACCTGCGCAATCCGGCCCAGGAGCTGGACTTCAAACGCTTCACCTCCGACGCTCTGCTGGAGTGCTACACCGCCGAGCGGGACATCGTCGCCCGGCACACCCCGCACATCCCGGTGACGACCAACTTCATGCCGCTGTGGTCGGGCCAGGACGCCTGGGCCTGGGCCGAGCAGGAGGACATCGTCTCCGTCGACGTCTACCCGGACCCGGCCGACCCGCGCGCCGGACAGTACAACGCGATGCTCGCCGACATGACCCGCTCACAGGCCGGCGGGCCGTGGATGGTGATGGAACAGGCGGCCGGGTCGGTGAACTGGCGCGGTGTCAACCATCCCAAGCCGGCCGGCCTCAACCGGCTCTGGTCGCTCCAGTCGGTGGCGAGGGGTGCGGACGCGCTCTGCTACTTCCAATGGCGGCAGTCCCGGCAGGGGGCGGAGAAGTTCCACTCCGGGATGCTGAGCCACGCCGGTGAGAGCGGCCGCACGTTCGGGGAGATCAAGCGCATCGGGGCCGAACTCGCTTTGATCGGCGCCGAGGTGAGCGGCACCCGGGTCTCGGCCGAGGTCGCCGTTCTGCACGACTGGGACGCCTGGTGGTCGAGCACCCAGGAGGGCCGGCCGTCCTCCCTCGTGTCGTACCCGGAGCTGCAACAGGCCTGGCACCGGGGGCTGTGGGACAGCGGCATCGGCATGGATTTCGCCCGCCCCGAGTCGGACCTGCGCGCGTACCGGATGGTGCTCGTGCCTCAGCTCCAGCTCCTCGGTGACACGGCGATCGACAGCCTCGTCGCGTATGTGCGAGATGGCGGCACCCTCGTGTGCGGGTTCTTCACCGGAGTCGCGGACGTCGACGACCGGATCAGGCCGGGTGGCATGGACGGCAGACTGCGCGAACTGTTCGGTATCCGTACGGTGCACGAGTGGTGGCCGCTGGACGCGGGCGCGACGGTCGCGTGTGACGGTTTCCGGGGCACCCTGTGGTCGGAGGAGCTGGAACCCGACGGCAGCGCGGAGACGGTGGCCGCCTACCGGGAGGGCGAGCTGGACGGCCTTCCCGCGGTGCTCCGCAAGGGCGGCGCGTGGTACGTCTCGACGCTGCCCGAGCCCGACTCCCTGCGGGACCTGCTCGGCCGGGCGGCGGCCGAGGCCGGCGTACGCCCCGTGCTGGAGGGGCTGCCCACCGAGGTCGAGGCGGTGCGGCGCGGCGAGCTGCTCTTCCTGCTGAACCACGGCCGGGCACCGGCCGTGGTTCAACTGCCGGGCCGGCACCTCGACCTGCTCACGGGGGCCGAGGCCGATGGCGGTGTGGAGCTGGACCGCTACGACGTAGCCGTGCTCAGAGACGTCCCGGCATGATCGACGGCACGTGGGAACCCCGTCCGGCCACCCGCTGGGAGGACGCGTTCCTCAGCGGAAACGGCCGTCACGGGGCGATGGTGTACGGAGACCCGGCCGACGACCGGGTGATCGTCAACCACCACTCCCTGGTGCGGCCCAACGGCAGCGAGGACCTGCGCCCGCCGGAGCTCGCCGACCGGCTCCACCGTCTCCAGGACGCGCTCCTGTCCGGGGACACGACGGCCGCGGAGGACTTCGGGGCCGGCCGCCCGCTGGTGTGGGTGCAGCCCTTCCACCCGGCGTTCCGGACGAGCGTGCGCCGCGGACGGGGGCCGCACGAGGCCGTCGCCGGATACCGGCGCGAGGTCGACTTCACGTCGGGCGAGGTGACCGCGTCGTACGAGGCCTGGAACAGCAGCGTCTTCGTGTCACGGGCCGACGACGTGATCGTGCAGCACATCACGGACCTCGGACTGACCGCGGACATCGTCCTGGACCACTCCCTGCCCGGCGCCCCCGCGCGGCTGGCGGTCGGCCGCTCCGCGGTCCTGACCCCGGACGGTGCGCACCTGGCTCTGAGGGTGGGCTATCCGGGCAGCGGGCTCGGGTACACGGGAGTCACCGTGGCGCGGGTGGACGGCGGCCGTGTCTCGGTGGCCGGCGAGGGCATCCGGATCGAGGGGGCGCGGAGCCTCACCCTGACGACCCGGGTCGTCAGGGGGGCCGACCGCCCCGACCTCGGGGAGCTGTGGGCCGCTCTGCCCCGCGAGGGCTACGCCACGCTGCTGGAGCGGCACCGGCCGCCGCACCGGACCGCGTACGGGCGCGCCTCCCTCACGCTGCGGGACGCCGCGCCGGAGCGGGAGCTGTCCGGCAGCGAACTGCTGCGCACGCCGACGTCCCCCGCGCTCCTGGAGCGGCTCTTCGCGGCGGGCCGCTACCACCTGCTGTCCTCCTCGGGGGCGCTCCCGCCCCGGCTGACCGGTCTGTGGACCGGCGACTGGGACACGGCCTGGTCCGGGGCCTTCACCACGAACGCCAACCTCAACCTCCAGGTAGCCTCCGCCGCGGCAGCCGCACTCCCGGAGGTCACCGAGGCCCACGCGTCCCTCGTGCACGGGCAGTTGTCCGACTGGCAGGACAACGCCCGGGCGCTCTTCGGGGCGCGGGGCATCGTCGCGCCGTCCCACACGGACGGCGCGTCGGGCCACACACGGCACTTCCAGCGCGCCTATCCGCTGCATCTGTGGACGGCGGGAGCCGACTGGCTCCTGCAGCCCCTGCTGGAACACGCCGAGGTCACGACGGGCGCCCCGGACTCCGCTCTGACCGGCGCGCTCGTCGAAGCGGCGCTGTTCTACGAGGACTTCCTCAGCCGTGAGGACCCGGACGGAAACCTCGCGGTCGTGCCCTCGTACTCCCCCGAGAACCGGCCGGCCAACGCGAGCTGGGGGACGGTGAACGCGACGATGGACATCGCCGCGGCCCACCACGCCCTGACGACAGCCGCCGGGCACGCCCCCGGGCATCCGTCCGCCGGACTGTGGCGGTCACTCGCGGCCCGGCTCCCGGCGTACCTCGTGAACGAGGACGGGGCGCTCGCCGAGTGGGCGTGGCCGGGCCTGCGGGAGACGTACGACCACCGCCACCTGAGCCACCTCTACCCGGTGTGGCCGCTCGACGCGATCAACCCGTACGACACCCCGGAGCTGGCCACGGCCGCACATCGCGCCCTGGAGCTGCGCGGCTCGGAGAACGACTCCGCCCACGGGCATCTGCACCACGCCCTGATCGCCGCCCGGCTGAGGGACCCCTCCAGGGTGTCGGCGGCGCTGGACGCGGTGCTGGGCGGCGACTTCTTCCACGACTCGCTGATGAGCGCGCACTACCCGTCCCGGAACGTCTACAACGCGGACGCGGCACACAGCCTGCCGGCCGCCGTGATCGAGTCGCTCGTCCAGTCGTCGCCCGGCCGCCTGGTGCTGCTGCCGGCGGTCCCGGTGGAGTACCCGGCCGGTGAACTCCTCGGCGTACGGACGCGGTTCGGCGCACACCTCGACCTGCGGTGGTCAAAGGACGGTGCCACCGCCGTGCTGCGCCCCACCCGTGACGCCCGGGTCGACCTGCGTACGGGTGACGGACTCGCCCTCACCGGGACCTCCGCCGGAATCCCCCCGGCTCCGCTGGAGCTGGCGGCCGGCGTGGACCGCGTCCTCACCCTGGGGCCGCGGTAGCGCTCCGCCCGAACGAGTGAGTGTGCCCATCGGCACTCAGGCCGGAGCCGGTCCCGAGCTCGCACGCACCGTGAGAACGGGCTCCAGCAGTTCCACCTCGTCGGTACCTCGGCCGACGAGCTTCGCGACCACCTGTTCCACTGCGCGGCGCCCCATCTCCTGTGCCGGGATGGCCACGGAGGTGAGCCGCACCGAGGCCTGCGTGGCCACCTGCTCGGGGCAGACGGCCACGACGGACACGTCCTCCGGCACCGCTCGACCCTGCTGCTGGAGCAGATTGAGCAGAGGCTCGATCGCGGCCTCGTTCTGTACGATGAATCCGGTCGTTCCGGGCCGCTCGTCGAAGATGCGGCCCAAGGTGCCGGCCATCGCGGCGTACCCACCCTCGCAGGGGCGGTGCAGAATCCGCATCCCGGCCTCCTGCGCCTTCGCCCGTACGCCGTCCACGGTCCGTTCGGCGAAGCCGGTGTGCCGCTCATAGACGGCGGCCGCCTCGCCGATCACCGCCACCTCGCGGTGTCCGAGTCCGGCGAGATGGTCCACGCAGAGCGCACCGGTCGCCTCGAAGTCGAGGTCGACACAGGTCAGCCCGCTGGTGTCGGCCGGCAGGCCGATCAGGACGGCGGTCCGGCCCGAATCCCGGAGCAGCGGCAGCCGCTCGTCGTGCAGTTCGACGTCCATCAGGATCATCGCGTCGGCCAGAGAACTCCCCGCGATCCGCCGGACGGTCGCCGGCCCCTCCTCGCCGGTGAGCAGGAGGACGTCGTAGCCGTGCGTACGGGCACTGGTGGCGACGGCGATGGCGATCTCCATCATCACGGGCACGTACATGTCCGTACGCAGGGGCACCATCAGCGCGATGATGTTGGACCTGCTGCTGGCGAGGGCACGGGCACCGGCGTTGGGGTGGTAGCCCAGCTGCTGGATACTGTGCTCGACCCGTTCCCGGGTGGAGGCGGAGATCGACCGCTTGCCGCTGAGGACGTAGCTCACCGTGCTCGCGGACACTCCGGCGTGCTGGGCGACCTCGGCAAGCGTGACCATTCGGCTTCTCCCCTACAGATGGCGACCGCATAGGAGAGCGGATGAAGCGCTTCGACAGCGCCTTGCTGTGCTCTCCTTCGCGCTCTGACATGCACAGACACCGTGGAGCCTAGACTCGCCCACAACCGGTGTCCAGAGGGAGAGTCGAAGCGCTTCGACCGCGTCGCCCATCGGATCCCTGCCGCACACCGCGATTCAGGACGGCGAAGGTGTTCAGCCTGCCGACCAGTCGGCGGACTCCTGTGCCGGAGGCGTTGCTGTAGGCGGTGACGGTGTCCTGCGCCCCACTGGGCGGAGATCCTTTCAGCACGACCTCCGTACCGCATCCCCGGCGGCTCCCCCGCTGAACGCCGGTTGTGGTGGGGACGGGGTGGACAGAGGGCAGCACCCATGTTCTTATGCTCCACGTCACAGGATTTCCAACGTCGTACAACGGCCCGCCCCTGGAACCGCGTTGGGCTCCCACGCCCCGCACCGCTCCGACGGCAGAACGAACGTCCCTCCCGTACGCACGTGCCCCACCTCGCCACGCACCTTCGCCCGACAACGTTGTCTCCTACACGAGAGGCCTCGCCATCATGGTGCGCACCATCCGCAAGCTCTCCCTCATCGCCCTGGCCGCCACCTTGCTGGCGGGCGTCGCCCCATCCCCCGCGGGAGCCGACGGCCCGGCGGCCGCCCGGGCGCTCGACGTACCGGTCCAGAGCACGGCCGAGGCAGGGAACCCCCTGGTCGAGGGTTGGTACGCCGACCCGGATGTCGCGGTCTACGACAACCGTTTCTGGATCTTCCCCACCACGTCCCGCAGATACGCCGAACAGACCTTCATGGACGCGTTCTCCTCGACGGACATGGTGACGTGGACCAAGCACTCCAAGGTGCTGGACATCGCCGACGTCTCCTGGGCCAAGTACGCGCTCTGGGCCCCCGCTCCGGTCTTCCGCGACGGCAAGTACTACCTCTACTTCGCGGCCAACGACATCCAGAACGACTCCGAGCACGGCGGGATCGGCGTCGCCGTCGCCGATCGCCCGGAGGGCCCGTACAAGGACGCCATCGGCGGCCCGCTGATCTCCCGGTTCCACAACGGCGCCCAGCCGATCGACCAGGACGTCTTCATCGACGACGACGGTCAGGCGTACATGTATTACGGCGGATGGGGCCACGCGAACGTCGTCAAGCTCAACCCGGACATGACCAGCCTCGACACCTTCCCCGACGGATCGATCTACAAGGAGATCACCCCGGAGAACTACGTCGAGGGCTCCTTCATGTTCAAGCGCGGGGGCTCGTACTACATGATGTGGTCCGAGGGCGGCTGGACCGGCCCCGACTACTCGGTGTCCTACGCCATGTCGGACTCTCCCACCGGCCCGTTCAAGAAGATCGACAAGGTGCTCGCCCAGGACTCGGCCGTCGCCCGCGGCTCCGGGCACAACTCGGTCGTCAACGTGCCGGGCACCGACATCTGGTACATCGTCTACCACCGCCGCCCGCTGAGCGAGACCGACGGCAATCACCGGGCCCTGGCCTACGACCGGATCCACTTCAACGAGGACGGCACGATCCGGCCGGTCACCATGAAGGTCAAGGACAACTTCGACGACGGCAACGCGGTCGGCTGGCGCACGTACGGTGGCGCCGGTTGGACTCCCGAGCGCGGAGCGTACTCCGCCCTGTCCTCCTCCGGCGGCCTCGCGCTCCAGGACACCAACTTCTCGGACCTGATCTACGAGGCCGACGTGACGCTGCGGCCCAGCCGGAGCGCATCGGGGCTCGCCTTCCGTGTCTCGCGACCGGGCACAGGCACCGAGCACTTCCACGGCTACTACGCCGACCTCACCGCCGAGGGCCTGGTCCTCGGCAAGGCGACGGGCGACGAACGGACACCGTTGGCGACGGCCCGACTGGCGGGCACGGTCGGCAAGACCCACCGGGTGAGGATCGAGGCCGTAGGGCCGTCCCTCAAGGTCTACGTCGACGACATGGCCGAGCCGAAGATCAGCACGACGGACTCGGCCTTCGCTTCCGGGGCCAACGGCCTGCACACCACCCCGTTGCCGCCGAAGGCCGGCGCAGCGGCAGCACCGGCCAAGCCGTCCGCCCGCTTCGACAACGTCTCGATCCGCTCCAACGTGTTCAGCTTCGAGGCGTCCGACGCCCCCAACCAGTTCATCCGACACGCGTGGAGCCGCGGCCGGGTCGACCCCGATGTCACGCCGCACGCCGACATGCAGTGGAAGGTCGTACCCGGTCTGGCGGACCCGTCGGCCGCGTCACTCGAGTCGGTCAACTTCCCCGGAACCTTCCTGCGGCAGCGGGACAAAGAGGTGTGGATCGACACGCGCACGGATGACGCCGACTTCCGCGAGGACGCCACATGGCGACGCATACCCGGACTTTCCGACCGGACCCTGGCCTCGTTCGAGTCCTACAGCGCACCCGGCAGTTACCTGCGGCACCGGGGCGCGCTGCTGTACAGCGAGCGCGTCAGCGCTGCGGATCGGCCGGACGCAACCTTCAGGCCCTGGTGACCGGGTGACTGGGCAGCCTGATGACCGTTGACCCGTGACCTGGTGACCGGTGACCGGGCGAGCGGTGACCGGGTGGGACGGTCCGGCCGGACACGCCGTCCGAGGTTCGGCCCATCCGCCGGTCGTGCCGTGAGGAACCCGCGGGCCGCCACCAGATCGGCATCGACCTCGCCGTCGGCGTCTATCAGCGCGCCGATCTCCCCGAACGCGGGCCGGTTCCCCTCGGAGTCAGGCCTACGCCGGACGGAGACGGGGGTCGCTCCCCCGGGTCACGGCTGCGGCACGACGTTTACCCAGGTCACGTTCTGCTTGAGTCTTGAATTCAACCGCACGCCCGCCCTACCCTTACGTGCGTACGATCGTACGCACACAAAATCACTTACAAGGACGGCCCATAGTCGCCCCCTGACCGGTTGTCACCTTCGCCTGCACTGTCGGTCCTGCAATCCCGCACCCACTACACAAACAAGGAAACGCGACAAAACCATGCCGAGTCCTTATCTGGTAATTGATGCGCTGCCAACCCTGTCCTGGGTCCCCCTTGAGGGCCGAGCGACGGTCGAACAGTCCACCCAGACGCTCACCGTGCGGAGCGCGGGAGAGGCCGATTGGACCAACAGCGCGACCGGTGGGGATCAGCAGCATAATGCGGCGAGCCTGGCGTTCCTGGCCCCGTCCGCCCCTTTCCTGCTTTCGGCCAAGGTGTCCATCTGTGGAGATCGCACCACCTTCGATGCCGGCGCCCTGTCAATCTGGTCGGACGAGGACCACTGGGCGAAGCTCTGTTTTGAGTACTCCCCCGACGGCGAGGCCATGGTCGTCAGCGTCGTGACCAACACGTACTCGGATGATGTGAACTCCCACCTCGTGGCCGACGCCGGCATCTACCTGCGGCTCGCCTTCCTCGGCGACAACGCCTGGGCCTTCCATTCCTCGCCTGACGGTAAGCGTTGGAATTTCGTCCGGCTCTTCAACCTCCCGGTTCCGGCAGAAAAGCCGACGTACGTCGGTTTCCTCAGCCAGGCACCATTCGGCGAACGCTGCGATGCCGTCTTCAGTGACATCGAAATCAGCCATGTGCTGCTCAGTGACACCCGAAACGGCAGCTGACGGACGATGACCACCGCGAAGCGCCGACGCTTCCTCGGGTGAGAGCACGCTGACCGCGGTCCGCGCCGCACGTTCCGAAGTCCGCGAAACAGCCTGGGAGTTGGGTTCGTCGACCACGGCCCCGGAGAAACGCGCCGCCCGTGGTTCGCCTGTTCGTCACCGCAGGCCAGCTCGTCACCCTGCCGACGCCGCGTCCTCGTTCGGGCCGTCGGCCGCCCGGCCCGGGACTTCGTGAACGCCGCCGTCGGGGACGCGGCCCAGTTTCTTGACGTCGATGTGGACCGGCTCGCCCGGGCGAGCGCGTTCGTAGCGGCGGACGGGCTCGCCGGTGGCCCGATCCACGGCGACCAGTGGCGGCAGGCCGTGCCGGACCAGGATGCGGCGGTCGGCGACGGCCTCGTCACCCCGACGGTGATGGGCGGGACGGCTCGACATCAGTGAGCACCACTACCGGCGGCTGGAGACCGGCCGCTGCCCCACGAGCAGCGACGTCATCGCAGAAACTCCCGCGTGCACACCCTCTACCCGGACGAACAGCTCGCCCCGGACCGGTGGGTCGGGTGCCCGGCGCCGCCGCTCTCCCCCGTCGCCCTCGACGACGGGTGCACCGACGACCGCCAGATCGGCGGGGTCGGCGACAACGGCGCGGACGCTCTGCCCCCTCGGCCGCACCCGGCCGGCAGGGGACGGGATCCCCCGCCGGCCGGCGAGACGGCCGTTGTCAGGCCGTCGTGCAGGCGTTGCCGCTGAGGGTGAAGGCCGTTGGCGCTGTATTGGTGGTGCTCCTGGTGCCGGTGAAGCCGAGCACGATGGAGCCGTTCGCTGTGATGACCGCCGTGTATCCGGCGGGAGCGACGCTGACCGTCGAACCGCTTTGAGTGGCGGTCCCGCCCCACACGTTGGAGAGCGTCTGGCCGTTGGCGAAGGCGAAGGCGAGGTTCCAGCCGTCGATGGCGGTGGTGCCGGTGTTTCGGATGGCGATCTCACCCCGGAACCCGCCGGGCCATTCGCCGACCACCCGGTAGCCGACGGAGCAGCTCACTCCCGGCGTGGGCCCGCCCTTGTCCGTGGTGACGTTCACCGTGGCGGAACGGACCGAGCGATTGCCGGCCGCGTCACGGGCGTACACCGCGAACAGGTACGCGGTGTCCGCGGTAAGGCCCGTCACAGTGGCACTGGTGGTCGCGGACGAGACGGCCATGACCTCGACGCTGCCGCTCACCCTGACGACGTCGTAACCGGCGACGGCAACGTTGTCCGACGCTGCGGGCCAGGTGAGTATGGCCGAGGTCGCCGTCACCATGGAGGCGATCGGAGCACCGGGGGCCGTCGGGGCCTCCGTGTCGCCGGGGCTTCCGCCACCGCCGAAGACAGTGGCCTCCCGGGAGGTCTGGGCGATGCCGTCGGCTCCGTGGAAAATGCGCTCGCCCCAGGAGCTCAGGCGGCTCGGATCGAAGTCGATGGCCAAGTCGAGGATCGGGTCGGTGTTGCCGCTCCAGGACCACGCCAGGTAGCCGAGGTCGAGTGCCTCGGCGGTGGCCATCATGGTGTCCTCGTCAGGGTCCCCCCACTGGTCGGCGGGTCCACCGAACTCACCTATGACAAGGGGCAGCCCGGCGTCGACGAAGGCTTGCAGATAGTCGGTGATCGCCTGAGGCGTGCTGTAGACGCTGTACATGTGGATCGAGAAGACCAGGTTGCCCGTGGTGTCGGCGTCGTACACGGCTTGGGCGCCGGCGCGCATGACACCCTGCCAGTCCTGCCCCCAATTGGGCGCGTCCACCATGATCGTGTGGGCGAACCCCGCGCCACGCAGCTTCTGGACGGCGGCGGTCGTCGGCGCTGTCCAGCCGGCGGGGTCGGTGTTGCCCCAGGGCTCGTTGCCGATATTGACGATGACGTAGTCCTCTTCGCCCGCGAGAACGTCCTTGAGACTGATCCAGTAGTCGGCGGCGTGGTCGAGGGTGCCCGCCGCGGTGTCCTCGCCGTACCCGGTGGTGTCGTGCACCTCCAGGACGCAGATCAGCCGGTTGGTCTTGCAGTCGTCGACGATGCCCGCCACTTCGTCGGGGCCGTTCCTCGTCCAACGGTGTCCGTCGGAGAGGACGACGCGAACGGTGTTGGCTCCCAGGGCCTTGACGTCGGCCAGCGACTGCGTCTCGCCGGGGTACCAGGTGTGTGCGTGGTTGACACCGCGCATGACGAAGTCGCTACCGTTGGCCTCCAGCAGGCGGCCGTTACTGACGTGCAGGCCCGTGGCTGTGGCTTCCGCCCCGGCGGGCCGGGCCTGCGCAGCGGCGGGGCCAAGCGCGCCAAGCAGAACGACGCCGAGCAGGGTGGCCAGACTTTTCGCCAGGACGTTCAAGGGGCTCTGCCTGTGACGTGCCGTACTCGTTGCTGATCTCACTGCGACTCCAGGAAGTAGGTGCCGGGTGACGCAAAGCTCGGCGGGGACGTGGGAGCGCTCCCATGAAGCCAGCTCGCCAGGAGCACGTCAAGACATTGCGCATCCTTCGGCATACAGGCCAGAGCACCGTCGGAACCCTCCGGGCCGTCGGCGTCGTCGGCGTCGACTGCGAGGACGAGTCGGCAGCAAGACTTCCCCCGTTCTGCTGTGGGACTGCGAAAGCGACCCCGAGACCGGACTGGGACCCCGCGCGCGTCTCCCTCATCGACACCGAGACGTAGAAGCCAGCGACTGAGATTGGGTGATCGCAACGGATACCGTGCGACGGATGCCGTGGTCGCAGTACACCCGCCGGCCCAGGCACCCCGAGGACGCCTCCGCCGTCGGCCGCCTGCCGCTCGTTCTCCGCGACCACCCGCCGCGAGCGCGTCGAGCGGGCCCTCGGCCGTGACAGGCAGCCCACCGCGCTCGACCGGCCGTGCCGGTACTGCCGTGGGCCGCTCACCGCCTACACCCGGGCGGCTCCTGTCATGGTGAGAAGGGCCGGAAGGTCGTCACGGTGCCCGTGACCGGCGTCGTACCCGGAGATGCCGACGGCACGGCAGCCGTGGCCGCCCCGCAGCAGGCGTCGACGCCCATTGGGCGGTGGGCCGGATGCCGGGGCGGGTGAGTACGCGAAGGGCCCCGGCACTTTCGCGCCGGGGCCCTGATGAGAGGCGTGCGCCGATCCGGAACGGCGCACCGCCGACCGGGTTTCGGCGATCCGCCGTCCCTCTCTAAACGAGCGTCATAGCGTAGATCTCGACGCGGGAGTCGTCCGGCAGCGAGACCGAACGGACCGTCTTGCCCCCATCGAGCTCGGCGGCCGTACCGAAGAGCCGAATGGACGGCCCGTCGACCCCGCTGCCCCTCTTGATGCGGTGCGGCATGTCGAGGACGACCGTGCTGCCGTTCGGTGCGGAGCCCGCCCAGTCGCCGAACGTCACCGGTGCCTCCGTGCTGCTGCCGTCCGTGTAGTACACGGTCAGAGTGGTGGTCACAGGACCGTTGTGCGCCGAGCCGACCAGCCGCAGCGCACTGTGCTGTCCGGCGGGCAGCAGGAGGGCCTGCCCGCCTGTTTCGAGGAAGTTGTTCGCCGTGCCGGTGGGGTCCGGCGCGTCGTACGTCACCCCGTCCCAGGTGACCGGCCCCGCCTTGGGCAGCAGGTCGCCGTCATAGCTCCAGCCATGCCCGTCGAAGTCGCCCTCGTCGGAGTTCGCCACCGTGGCCGTGCCATCGTGGCCGAGGTCTGGGCCCAGGTCCACTGCGCACTGCCCGTTCGCCTCACTCGCGCAGGTCGTGGCGGCTCCCACCGTGACGGTGGCCTTGCGGGTGACCGAGTTCGTCCCTCGGCCCGCGACCTTCATCTCCACCGGGTAGGACCCGGCCGCGACGCCCGGGGGCACGGTGATGTCGAGCGACACCTTCTTCTGGACCGGGAGGTGATCGGAATCGATCACCAGTGGTGAACGCTGTGCCGTCGTGGCCTTCCAGCCGCTGGGCACCTTCGCCGTGACCGAGACGTTCAGCTTGCCAGGAGCCTGCCCGAGGACGTCCAGCGTGAACTTCGCGGTCTGTGCGGCATCACTCGTGGGGACGACCGCCGAGGCGGGACGCAGCGACGCGTCGACGTGCTTGCGGCTGTCGGGGGACGCCTGGTTGACGGAAGGCGGCTGGGCGCCCTTGCCAGTGCCCCAGGAGGAGGGGGAGGTCCCGAGCCGGTGGGCAAGGGTTCCGCCGTGCGCGAGCTTGTTCCAGCTCAGCCAGGTCTGGGGTACGTCCCGGCCGTTGAGGGCCACGCTCTGCACGTACCGCTTCGTGTCGCTCGCTCCGGGCGCTTCGATCGTCAGCGTGCCGCCCTGGCCCTTGGTGCCGGACGCCTTGGGATAGCTGCCGATCCGGACGGTCGCCGATTCGAACTGCGGGCTGGACACGGCCAGGAAGTCGCCGCCGCTCATCGTCGGGTAGAGGCCGAGGGAGGAGAAGACGTACCAGGCCGACATGGTGCCCAGGTCGTCGTTGCCCGTCATCCCGTCCGGCCCGTTGGTGAACAGCGTCATCGCCGCACGCACCACGGTCGCGGTCTTCGCCGGGGCGCCGACCCAGTTGTACATGTACGGGGCGTGCAGGTCCGGCTCGTTGTTCGGGTTGTACGTCGGCTTGCCGTAGTAGTCGTACGGCTGCGAGATCCAGTCATTCCGGGCGGTGCCCGCCGGGTCGGTGAGCAGCTTGTCGTGGACGAAGAAGGAGTCGAGCCGCTTCTCGGTGGCGCTCCGGCCGCCCATCAGGCTGACGAGGCCGGCCGGGTCCTGCGGTACCAGCCACTGGTACTGGTACGCGCCGCCCTCATGGAACTGGTGCGCCGCCTCGACCGGGTCGTAGGGCGTGAGCCAGGTGCCGTCGGCCGTCCGCGGCCGGAACTGCTGGATCGAGGAGTCCCACAGGTTCCGGTACCACTGGCCGCGCGCGGCGAACATCTTGGCGTCCGACTTGTGTCCGAGCCGGTCGGCCATCAGCGCAAGCGACGCATCGGCGGCGGAGTACTCCATCGTCGCCGACGCCGGGTGCTTGCAGTCGTTGTCGCCGCCCTTGTCCGCGCAGTCCTTGCCGAGCTCGAGACCTGACGGGATGTAGCCGCGCTCGGTGTAGTGGTCGGATCCCGAGCGTCCGTTGTACGGCGAGTCGGCGGGCGGGGTGCTGGTCGCGTTCTTCTTCAGCAACGCGTAGGTCTCTGCCTCGTGTCCGGCGAGCAGACCCTTTGACCAGGCCTCTACGAGGAAGGGAGTGACCGGGTCACCGGTCATGATGTTGGTCTCGCTGTTGGCGAGCGCCCAGCGGGGCAGCCAGCCGCCGTCCCGGCCGGCCGCGACGACCGACAGCGCGACGTCCCGGGCGACCTTCGGCTCCAGCATCTGCAGAAGCTGGTTCTGCGGCCGGTAGGTGTCCCAGAGCGAGAAGTTCTGATACGGCGTGTAGTCCTTTGCCGTGTGCGTCTTGTTGTCGAACCCCTGGTACATGCCGTCGACGTCACCGGCGAGGTTCGGGTGCAACTGGCTGTGGTAGAGCGCTGTGTAGAAGGCCTTCTGCCGGTCCGCCGCGCCTCCGCCGACCCGGATGGAATCCAGCTGCTTCTTCCAGGTGTTCCGCAACGCCGCCCGCGTGGCGTCGAAGTCGAAGGACCCCTTGGTCTCCGCGGCCAGGTTCTTACGGGCGCCCTCCACACCGGTGTAGGACAGCCCCACTTTCAGGACGGCGTCCCGGTCGGTGGTCGCGTCGAAGGTCACCCAGGCGCCGTTCTGGCCGCTTCCCTCCGCGTCGCGGGTACCGGGCTCGGGGTCTGCGCCGTCCCACGTGCCGTAGGCCTTGAAGGGCCGGTCGAAGGTGGCGCTGAAATACACCGTGTGCTCGTCGTGTCCGGCACAGAAGCCCCCGGCGTGCACCCGGCCCTCGATGGTGCGGTCACCGACGACGTGCACCTCGGAGTCCAGCACGGACTGGTTGGCCTTGCCCGTGTTGAACAGGACGTTGGCCGAACCGGTGGAGGGGAAGGTGTAGCGCTGCCACCCGGTGCGCTCGGTGGCGGTGAGTTCCGCGTCGACGTCGTACTTCTTCAGCCCCACCCGGTAGTAACCGGGACTGGCCTGCTCGTCGTCGTGGCTGTACGGGGAGCGGTAGGTGTTCGGGTCCACGGAGTCCACCGCACCCGTGGTCGGCATGATGGGCAGCTCGCCCATGACGCCGCAGCCGACGCCGGACAGGTGCGTCTGGCTGAATCCGTAGATCGAGTCCTGCTTGTAGTCGTAGCCGCCCTGGCCGCCGGTGTCCGGACTGACCTGGACCATGCCGAACGGCGCGCTCGCCCCGGGGAAGGTGTTGCCGAAGTTCTGGGTTCCGACGAACGGATTGACCAGATCGATCGGTTCCGCGCCCGCGGCGGCGGCGGGCTCCGCGATGCCGACCACTCCACCACTCACGAGTACGGCGGCCATCAGACCGGCTGCTATACCGGAAGCACGGGGACGGAACGGCCTGAAAGCAAACCGCATGGGGAATTTCCCTTCGAGTCCTGCTCAACTGACAACGTTGTCACGCTGTTCGTTCGCACCATAATCCCCAGCCGCCCCGGATGTCACTGGGTGAGCGGGGGCAAATTCTGACGCGCTGCATCGATTCTCCAGATGGGGCGTCGACAAGCGACCTGCCTGCCCTGGCGCGCGGCCTGCGGGGCAGATGCGCCACCCAACGGCACACGGAGATGGGCTCGACCCTCGCGGCCGGAGAGGAACCGCGCCCGGCCTGGGCCGAGGCCTCGTCGGGCACGTCGAGGTACAGGGTGTGATGGAATCCCCAGGCCCGGAGCGCCAATCGGTAGCCACTGGCGAGCGGAACAATCACGTGACACCCGAGATCCGGCTCCACCGGCTGCTGAACGCGCATCCGAGCCAAGTCGAGGGAAATCGGAGTGGGGTTGAGCAGCTGCCGCTGCCAGGTCCGTCTGATCAGGTGCGCCGTACAGCCGGGTGCGGCACTGCCCGCACAGGGCGATCTCCGTCAGGAGATACTCACGATTCGAGTCGCGTGTCCAAGTCACCATTCGGTGGAGTAACACCTTCTTCAACGCTTCGCGGGCATCACGCCGAGCACGAGCACGCTCCTCACGCCGGTGGGCAGGGTCGGTGCCTATGGTGCGGTATTTCATGGTTGTCCTCCTCTTCGGCCCGGTAGTCCGGGCTCGATGGGGAGTCTGCATTTTGAAATGCACTACAGGTCAAGCGTTCCGGAGCCCCCAGGGACGGAATCCCCGGGCGCCCCGGTGGCGGACGTCAGCCCACTGCCAGCAACGGACTGACAAAGGTCAGGCCCTGGCAGTGTCGGTCAGCACGCGTTCGATGCGGATGATGCCGAGTTCCTCGCGGATGACATCCTCCCCAAGCGCACATCGCCGCGCAGCACTGCTCATCCAGCCCTGCCCGGAGCTGGGCCCCTCTCACTTGGAGCGGCCGGACATCGCTCCTACAGTGACGGAAGACGCAGCTCTACCCGAGGAACGACAGACGGACCTGCCGGTTTGCATTGTCGCGATTTGTATCGACCAGGCAGACCGACTGCCAGGTGCCCAGTTCCAGTCGGCCGCCGATCACCGGCAGGGTGGCGTGGGGCGGGACCAGGGCGGGGAGTACGTGGTCGCGGCCGTGGCCGGGGCTGCCGTGGCGGTGTTGCCAGCGGTCGTCGGCGGGGAGCAGGTGGTGGAGGGAGGCCAGCAGGTCGTCGTCGCTGCCCGCGCCGGTCTCCAGTACGGCGATGCCGGCCGTGGCGTGCGGGACGAAGACGTTGAGGAGGCCGTCGCGGCCGGGCGCGGTGCGGGTGAGGAACTCCTCGCAGGCGCGTGTCAGGTCCGTGACGCTCTCGGCCGTACCCGTGGTGATGTTCAGGACCGTGGTGGTGAAGGAATCGGACATGCCTCCATCTTCGCCCCACAGGTGTGAGATGCCACGTCCACGCTCCGAGACACCATTGACCGTGTCCTGACCGGATGACTACGTTCAGCGCCATGTTCCGATCAGCTCTGCTCACTTCGCGCGGTCACATCGACCTGCTGCGAGTGGCATCCGCCGCGTGTTGTCGCGGCTGCTGACGTTCTTTCGGCGACCCCGCCTCCAGCGACTCCCGGACCGTTTCCGGCCGCACGGCTGCCCCGGTGTCTGCGGTACTCCGTCGCTCGTCCTGTTGTAGTCGCGCCCGGCGCCGTGCCGGGCGTTGTCCGCTGAGCGCTCCGCCCTACCCGCTTTCCGTCTCCCCGCCCGCCTCCGGTCGGTCATGACGCATGCGGTACGGGGGTGCCTCGGCATGCCCGCGATCCCTCGCCCGCCCCGCATCCGTGCGGCCTTCCGTGGAGCCCCCATGACCGTCAGCCATGCGCCACCCCCACCCGCAGCGCACCTCGCTCCGGAGAAGGCCTCCGCGCCGACGCGTACCCCGCCCGAGCTGGAGGCGGTCGTTCCGGCGTCCGTGCGCCGGTCGTGGCTGCGGGCCGCTCCGCGGTGGGCGCGGCGGGCGGTGGGGCCGTCGCTGTTGCTCGTGTTGTGGCAGGTGTTCAGCGCCACCGGGGTGCTGCATCCCGATGTGCTCGCCTCGCCCGGGACCATCGCCCGCGCCGGGGCCGACCTGGTGGCCGACGGGACGCTGCCCGCCGCGATGGGGGTCTCGCTCCAGCGGGTCGTCGTGGGGCTGCTGCTCGGCGGGGTCGTCGGGACGGCGCTCGCGCTCGCCTCGGGGCTTTCCCGGCTCGGGGAAGACCTGGTCGACGCGACCGTGCAGATGTTGCGCACCGTGCCCTGGGTGGGGCTGATCCCGCTGTTCATCATCTGGCTCGGGATCGGCGAGGCGCCGAAGGTGGCGCTCATCGCGCTCGGGGTGGCCTTCCATCTGTACCTCAACGTGTACGCGGGCATCCGCGGTGTCGACGCCCAACTCATCGAGGCCGGTGAGTCGTTGGGGCTCGGGCGGTGGGGCCTGGTACGCCATGTGGTGCTGCCGGGGGCGCTGCCCGGGGCCATGACCGGTCTGCGCTACTCGCTGGCCACGGCCTGGCTCGCTCTCGTCTTCGGTGAGTCGATCAACGCCGACGCCGGGATCGGGTTCCTGATGAACCAGGCCCGCGAGTTCTTCCGGACCGACGTGATCGTCGTCTGTCTCGTCGTCTACGCCTTCCTCGGCCTCACCGCCGACATCATCGTCCGGACCCTCGAAAGGCTGCTGCTGCAATGGCGACCGACCTTCACCGGCCAGTGAAAGACATTCTTGACCCCGGCCCCGGGGCCACGGCTTCGGGCGATGCACCGGAGGCGGCCGTACGGGTCGAAGGGCTCACCCGCGCCTTCGACGGTCGCGCGGTCATCGACGACCTCGATCTCACCCTGAGGGCAGGCGAGTTCACCGCACTGCTCGGGCGCAGCGGCTGCGGCAAGTCGACCTTGCTGCGGGTGCTGGCCGGGCTCGACCGCGAGATCTCGGGCACCGTGCTGGTGCCCCGCCGGCGCGCGGTCGCGTTCCAGGCCCCACGGCTGATGCCCTGGAAGCGGGTCTGGCGCAATGTGCTGCTCGGGCTGCCGGGCAAGCCCGAACGCGCCGTCGCCGAGCAGGCGTTGGCGGAGGTCGGCCTTGCGGAGCGGGCCGGGGCGTGGCCCAAGACGCTGTCCGGCGGCGAGGCCCAACGTGCCTCGCTGGCCAGGGCCCTCGTGCGCGAGCCCGATCTGCTGCTGCTCGACGAGCCCTTCGGCGCACTGGACGCGCTGACCCGGATCAAGGCCCAGCAGCTCGTCGCCGAACTCTGGCAGCGGCGCGGCTGCGCGGTGCTGCTCGTCACCCATGACGTGGACGAGGCCCTGCTGCTGGCCGACCGGGCGTTGGTGATGCGGGAGGGCCGGATCGCGTACGACACGCCCGTCGCGCTGGACCGGCCGCGCGGGGTCGGCTCCCCCGGGTTCGCCGAACTGCGCTCCCGACTGCTGGCCGAACTCGGCGTCGAGGGCCAGGGCGACCCGGAGGGCGAGGACGGCCCGGAGGGTGAGGGCTTCCCCGAGGTCCAGGACGGCCCGGCAGGTGAGCGCCTCGCTCGCGGGGAGTCGCGTATCCCTGGTCACCGCGAGCCGGATACCTCCGCCGCCGACGGGCCCCCGTCCGATGTCGCCGCGCCGCCCCGCCAGAACGGCCCTGCCGTCACGAAGAACCCCGCCGCATCGCCCGCACACCCCCGCCACGGAGACGTCTCATGAAGCGCCGCATCCTGCCCGCCCTGCTCCTGCCCCTCGCCCTGCTCCTCTCCGCGTGCGGCGGCGCCTCGTCCGCCAACTCGGGCGGCAGCACGGACGGGAAGGGCAGCCTGACGCTCAACGTCGGTGACCAGAAGGGCGGTTACGAGGCGATCCTGCGGGCCTCCGGTGAGCTCGACGATCTCGACTACCGCATCAAGTGGTCCACCTTCACCTCGGGGCCGCCCATGCTGGAGGCCGTCAGCGCCGGGGCGGTGGACATCGGGGGCGTGGGCAACACGCCGCCCGTCTTCGCCGCCGGGGCCGACTCCAACATCGCCGTCGTCGGCGCCGCCCACGGCTCGTCGGCCGGTGAGGCCATCGTCGTGCCCGAGGACTCGCCGCTCACGAAGCCGGCCCAGCTCAAGGGCAGGTCCATCGCCGTGGCGCAGGGCAGTTCGGCCCACTTCCAGCTGGTCGCCTCGCTCAAGAAGGCCGGGCTGGGCATCGGGGACGTGAAGCTGAACTACCTCCAGCCCGCCGACGCGCTCGCCGCGTTCAGCCGGGGCAAGGTCGACGCCTGGGCGATCTGGGACCCGTACACCTCGCAGGTCCTGCGCACGGCGGACGCCCGGGTGCTCACGACCGGCGAAGGGGTCGTCAACGGCCTCGGGTTCCAGGTCGCTTCGCCCGTGTCGCTCAAGGACCAGAAGAAGTCGCAGGCCATCGGCGATCTGCTCGTCCGGCTGGAGCGGGCCCAGAAGTGGGTCTTCGAGCACCCGGAGGAGTGGGCGAAGGTCTGGGCGAAGGAGACCGGGCTCCCCTACGAGGTGGCACTGGACGCCGTGAAGCTCACCTACGGCACCCGCGTCCCGATCGCGATCGACGCCGCGGCCATCGCCTCCGAACAGGACATCGCCGACACCTTCGCCGAACTGAAGCTGATTCCCCGGAAGTTCGACTTCGAGGACTACGTCGACACCCGCTTCAACCGCGACCTCCCCGCTTCCTCCACCGCACCGCGCTCGTACGGAAAGGCCTCCTCGTGAACGTCCATCTGCACTGGTTCCTGCCCACCGGAGGCGACGGCCGGACGCTCGTCGACCGGCACGCGTACACCGACGGCGGCATCAAGCGCGACCGGATCACCCCGGTGAGCGGCGTGCGCGCCCCGGACATCGAGTATCTGGCCCAGATCGCCAAAGCGGCCGAGCAGTTGGGATTCGAGGCCGTGCTGACGCCGACCGGCACCTGGTGCGAGGACGCCTGGCTGACCACGGTGGCGCTCGCCCAGCACACCGAGCGGCTGAAGTTCCTGGTGGCGTTCCGGCCCGGGGTCATCTCGCCCGTGCTGGCCGCGCAGATGGCCGCCACCTATCAGCGGATCACCCGGGGGCGGCTGCTGCTCAATGTGGTGACCGGCGGCGACTCGACCGAACAGCGGCGTTTCGGGGACCACTTGGACCACGACCGGCGCTATGCGCGGACCGCGGAGTTCCTGTCCGTGGTACGGGGCGCCTGGAGCGGACAGCCGTACGACTTCGACGGTGAGCACTACCAGGTGGAGGGCGGGCTGACCGCGCTGCCGCCGGACCCGCTGCCGGAGATCTTCTTCGGCGGGTCGTCGGCGGCCGCCGGGCCGGTCGCCGCCGCCCACGCCGATGTCTATCTGACCTGGGGCGAGCCGCCCGCCGCGGTGAAGGAGAAGATCGACTGGATTCGCGGTCTCGCGGAGGAGCAGGGTCGCACGGTCCGGTTCGGTATCCGGCTGCACACCATTTCGCGGGACTCCTCGGCCGAGGCGTGGGCCACCGCCGACCGGCTGCTGGGCGACCTCGATCCGGAGACGATCGCGGCGGCGCAGCAGGCGCTGGGGAAGAGCGAGTCGGTCGGGCAGCAGCGGATGCTGGCGCTGCACGGTGGCTCGCGGGACAAGCTGGAGATCGCGCCGAACCTCTGGGCGGGGGTCGGCCTGGTGCGCGGCGGAGCCGGTACCGCGCTGGTGGGCAGCCATGCGGAGGTCGCCGACCGGATCGAGGAGTATCACGCGCTGGGCGTGGAGCACTTCGTGCTCTCCGGCTATCCGCACCTGGAGGAGGCGTACTGGTTCGGCGAGGGCGTCACACCCGAGCTGGCCCGGCGCGGGCTGCTGTCGACCGTGCCCGCGTCGCCGCTGCTGGGTGGCCCCGGCTCCGAGAGCCGGACCGTCCCGGCTCCGGGCGGGGCGCCCCTGCTGCTCGCCGGGGGCCGCTGACCTCCCGGCCCACCGCTGGGGCCTGCCGCCGGCGGTGAACCGCATCGGGGCTCCGAGGCCTTCCTCCGTACGGGAAGATCCCGGAGCCCCGAACAGTTAGTAGAAGCGTGAACATTTCTGGGGTGCGCGAGCTGGACGTGGTCGTGATCGGCGCGGGTCAGGCGGGGCTGTCCGCCGCCCACCACCTGCGCCGCGTCGGGCTGAAGCCGGACGACGACTTCGTCGTGCTGGACCACGCGCCCCGGCCGGGCGGCGCATGGCAGTTCCGCTGGCCCTCGTTGACGTACGGCAAGGTCCACGGGATGCACGCGCTGCCGGGCATGGAGCTGACCGGCGCCGACCCGGACCGGCCCTCGTCGGAGGTGATCGGTGCGTACTTCGCCGCGTACGAGGAGCGCTTCGACCTGCGGGTCCACCGGCCCGTGGAGGTGAGCGCCGTACGGGAGGGAAGCGGCGGGCGGCTGCTGGTGGAGACGTCCGAGGGGATGTACGCGACGCGGGCCCTGATCAACGCGACCGGCACCTGGGACCGGCCGTTCTGGCCGCGCTACCCGGGCCAGGAGACGTTCCGGGGGCGGCAGCTGCACACGGCGAACTACCCGGGGCCCGAGGAGTTCGCGGGGCAGCGCGTCCTCGTGGTCGGGGGCGGCGCCTCCGGTACGCAGCATCTGATGGAGATCGCCGAGTACGCGGCCGACACCTTCTGGGTGACCCGCAGCGAACCGGTCTTCCGCGAAGGTCCGTTCACCGAGGAGTGGGGGCGGGCAGCCGTGGCGATGGTGGAGGAGCGGGTACGCAAGGGGCTGCCGCCGAAGAGCGTGGTCAGCGTGACCGGACTGCCGCTGAACGATGCCGTGCGGCGGGCCCGGGCCGCGGGCGTGCTGGACCGGCTGCCGATGTTCGACCGGATCACGCCGACCGGCGTGGCCTGGGACGACGGTCGTACCGTCGAGGCCGATGTGATCCTCTGGGCGACCGGATTCCGGCCCGCCGTGGACCATCTGGCACCGCTGAAGCTGCGTGAGCCGGGTGGCGGCATCCGGGCCGAGAACACCAGGGCCGTCCGCGACGGGCGCGTCCATCTCGTCGGGTACGGGCCGTCCGCCAGCACGATCGGCGCCAACCGGGCGGGCCGCGCGGCGGTCCGGTCGGTCCTGCGGCTGCTGAAGGGGACCGGTGGCGGGCGGGCGGACGAGGAAACCGGGGCGGCCGTCGCCGCACCGGTCCCGGGGGCCTGATCCCCTCCGCCCTTCCTCCGCCCCTCCTCCGCCCTTCCTTCTGCTTCCTTGGTCTTTCTCCGCCGTACTCCGTCGGCGGACGCGGTCAGCTCGTGGTGGCGGAGCCTCGGCCGCGGTTGAACTCCTCGACGTTCCTCTGCTGCTCGTCGTAGTCGTCGGTGAACCGGGTGTCGCCCGGGCCGACCGTGACGAAGTACAGCCAGGGCCCGGGCGTCGGGCTGACGGCCGCGCGCAGCGCCTCCTCCCCCGGGTTGCCGATGGGCGTCGGCGGCAGACCCTTGATCCGGTAGCTGTTGTACGGGCTGTCCAGCTGGGTGTCGGAGGTCGTCGTGTCCAGGGTGGAGCGCTTGAGGGCGTAGTTGATGGTGGAGTCCATCTGCAGCGGCATGTCCTTGAGCAGCCGGTTGTAGACGACCCGGGCCACCTTGCCCATGTCGGAGGCGGTGTCGGCCTCGGCCTGGACGATGCTGGCGATGGTGATCGTGTCGTAGACGGAGACGTTGTTGCGCTGCGCGCCCGCCGTGACGTGGTCCGCGCCGAAGTGCTTGCGGGCGGTGTCGGCCATGTAGCGCAGCAGCCCGGCGGGCTCGGTCCCGGCGTCGACCGGATACGTGGCCGGGAAGAGGTAACCCTCGGGGTTTCCGGCGGCCTGGTCGGGCAGCTCCAGGTCCACCGTGGAGGCGGCCTTCTCGGTACTGCCGGGCTTCAGGTCGAGCGCCTTGTCGACGGCCTCGTACACCTGCGAGGCGCGGCGGCCCTCGGGGATCATCAGGGTCTTCCGCTGCGGGCGTTCCTTCTCCCGCCCGCCCTCGTCCGATCCGGTCAGGGCCAGCGGGATCAGGACGGCGGCCGACACGACGAGCAGTGCGCCGACGACCAGGACGGCCTTCCCCCGTCGGGTCGGGCGGAGTCTGCGGCGGGGTCGGGCGTCCGGGGACTCGTTCACCATGCGGGCACGTTAACCCGGGGTGCGGGCCACGGCCGGTAGCCCTGCCACGGCGTCGGCTCCGGCGGGACGAACGCGACACGAACGCCGTACCGCACGAACAAGGGATCGGGTGTTCGGGTGTTCGCTGGAACGCGTGATCGTCAGGGGATTCGTTGCTCTTCACCCGTCCGGGGCGTGATGATTGCAGAGCGCAGTCAACGGGCTGCAGACCGCTACTGCGCAGTCCCACAGATGCACCACGTACAAGGAGAACGACCAGATGAACTTCCTGACCAACCTGCTTGCCGGCGTCGTCCACTTCGTGGGTTGGCTCGTCTGACCATTGCTCCACCCGGCGCCGTCGCTCCCCGTCCCACGGGAGCGGCGGCGCCGCTGCGTTGACGTCATGTGTCGCGTACGGGGCCGGGCGGCTCAGCCGCTCGTCGCGGCCGGTCCGGTGAACGGCGGCAGCGCGGTGAACTCGGGTACGACCGTCACCGCCTCGGCGAGCGCGTCGAGCGTCCGGCGGACCCGGGTGAGTGGGTGGTCCGGGAACTCGGCATCCCACTGGACGTGGTCCGCCGCGTGGAAGGGCAGCCCGCCCCGGACTTCGGGGGCGTAGGGGTGCTGCCGGAAGTACTGGTCGGGGCCGAGCTTCGCCATCACCACGGCTTCCCGCATGCCCGTCATGCCCCGCTCCGCCGCCTGGATCTTCACCACGGTGCTGCACCCGGCGCGCGGCACGGTGTAGCTGCCGATGAACGCCTGGCCGCTGGGCTGTCCCGGCAGCGGCAGCTTGAGTATCTGCCGCAGGGCGGGCAGCTCGCCCAGCCGCTTCACCGATGCCTCGATGAGTCCGCCGCCCGCTCGTGCGGTGAAGTGGGTCAGGCCGTGGCGCAGGGCCGGGCCGTCGTCCAGGGCGGCCGGCAGATCCGGCGGCAGGTCGAAGAAGTGCAGCGACAGCACATCGCCGTGGTCGTTCAGCCAGGTGTCGGTGTCGACGGTCCGGTAGCCGGGGAGTTCCACCCCGAGGAGAGCTCTCATGCGCGGCGATCATGCCGTACGCGCGCCGCGCCGGTGACATCAGGGGCCGGTGGCATCAGGGGCCGGTGGCATCAGGGGCCGGTGGCATCAGGGGCCGGTGCCGTCGGAGGCCGGCCCCTCCTCGCCCCGTCAGGAGGAGGGCACCGGGACCTGGTGGGAGTCGCGGCGGATCAACGCGGCGTAGCGGCCGTCGCGGTCGAGCAACTCCTCGTGCGTACCGCGTTCGGCGGCGCGGCCGTCCTCCAGGACGACGATCTGGTCCGCGTCGCGGACGGTGGAGAGGCGGTGCGCGATGGTGAGCGTGGTCCGTCCGGCGGAGAGGGCGTCGATCGCTTCCTGCACGGCCTGTTCCGTACGGGTGTCGAGCGCGCTGGTCGCCTCGTCGAGGATCAGCACCGGCGGGTCGCGCAGGATCGTGCGGGCGATGGCGAGGCGCTGCTTCTCGCCGCCCGAGAAGCGGTAGCCGCGCTCGCCGACGAGGGTGTCGTAGCCGTCGGGCAGGGTGGCGATGTGGTCGTGGATCTGCGCGGCGCGGGCCGCGGCCTCGATCTCCTCGTCGGTGGCGTCCGGCTTGGCGAAGCGCAGATTGTCGGCGACCGAGGCGTGGAAGAGGTAGGTCTCCTGGGAGACGACGCCGACCGCTCGGGCGAGGGTGTCGAAGTCCAGGTCGCGGACGTCGACCCCGTCGAGCGTGACCCGGCCGCCGGTGACGTCGTACAGCCGGGGCACGAGATAGCTGAGGGTGGACTTGCCGGAACCGGTGGATCCGACGACCGCGAGGCTGTTGCCCGCGGGGACGGTCACATCGATGCCGGTGAGCGTCGGGCCGTTCTTCTCGTCGTAGCTGAAGTCGACGTTCTCGAAGGCGATCTCGCCGCGGATCTTCTCCAGGCGGACCGGCTTCTCCGGTTCGGTGATGTCCACCGTGAGGTCGAGATACTCGAAGATGCGCTGGAAGAGGGCGAGGGAGGTCTGCATCTGCACACCGGTGGAGAGCAGGCTGACCGCGGGGCGGAACAGCCCCTGTTGGAGCGTGACGAAGGCGACCAGCGTGCCGAGGGAGACGGCGGTGGCACCGGACTGGAGGGTGATTCCGGCCGCCCAGTAGATGACGGCGGGCATGGCGGCCATCACGATGCCGATCGTGGACATCCGCCAGCGGCCGGCCATGTTGGAGCGCACTTCGAGGTCGACCAGGCGCTCGGACTCCTCGGCGAAGCCCTGGGTGAGGGAGTCGGATCGGCCCATCGTGCGGCCGAGGAGGATGCCGCTGACCGAGAGGGACTCGGTGACCGTGGCGGCCATCGCGGCCATCTGCTTCTGGCGCTGGGTGGTGATCCTCTTGCGCTCGCGGCCGACGCGACGGCTGATCGCGACGAAGACCGGCAGCAGGAGCAGCGAGACGACGGTGAGCCGCCAGTCGAGGGCGAGCATGGCGACCACGGTGGCGATGACGGCCGTGAGGTTGGAGACCAGCGAGGTCGCGGTGGAGGTGACCGTCGCCTGCATGCCGCCGATGTCGTTGGCGATGCGGGACTGCACCTCGCCCGTGCGGGTGCGGGTGAAGAAGGCGAGCGGCATCCGCTGGAGCTGGGTGTACACGGCGGTGCGCAGGTCGTGCATGACGCGCTGGCCGACGGTGGTCGAGATCAATGTCTGGAGCACGCCGAAGACGCTGGTCATCACGGCGGTGAGGATCATGCCGAGGGCCAGCAGGGTCAGCAGGCCGGTGCGGCCCTGCGGGATGGCGGTGTCGAGAATCTCGCGCAGCAGGAACGGGGAGGCGACCCCGACCAGGGAGGATGCGCCGACCAGCAGGCCGACGACGGCCAGGCGGCCGCGGTAGGGGCGGAAGAGGCGGAGGATGCGGCGCACCTCGGCGGGCGGCCGGTCGGCGTCGGTGCGGGCATCGGGCGGGGGCGTCCACGTGGGTTCGTCGGGTTTCATGGGCTCCTTCGTCGGGCGTGAGGCGAGGCCGGGCGGTCCCGGCCCCGCAGAGTGAGAGCCTAGCTCATTGTTACCTGTACTCACAATGAACAAGGTCCTGATATTGTTCCCGTATGGACGCCCCAGATTCCTCCGGTCCGCTCGGCTCCCCCGGTCCGCCCGGCTCATACAGCTCCGGCTCATCCGACGCCGACGGCATACTCGCCGAGCAGCTGCTGCGGCTGACCCGTCGGCTGCACCGCATCCAGAGCCGCCAGCTGGAGCCGATCGACATCACTCCGGCCCAGTTCCGGCTGCTGCGGACGGTCGCGAGCTACGACGCGGCCCCCCGGATGGCGGATCTCGCCCGGCGTCTGGACGTCGTTCCGCGCGCCGTGACGACGCTGGTCGACGCGCTGGAGGCGAGCGGCCGGGTGCGCCGCGCCCCGGATCCCGACAGCCGCCGGGTGGTCCGCGTCGAGATCACGGACGAGGGGCGCGCCACGCTGCGGTCCCTGCGCAGCGCGCGCCGGGCGGCCGCAGAGGAGATCCTGGCTCCATTGACCGCCGATCAGCGCGAGGTGCTCGGCGGGCTGCTGTCCGCCCTGGTCGACGGCATGCCGGAACGCCACTGCTGAGCACCGCGCCGAGCCGCCGAGAGGATGGCCGAGATGCCGCTGCTGGAGCCCGACCCGGATGCCCTGCGCCCCGGAACGGCCCGGGAACCCGCCCCCGACCGGGTCACCGACGGCAGTTCCGGGGGCACCCCGGAACCGCTGCGCGGCGAGCTGACGGCCCTGCTCGGCGCGGACAAGGTGCTCTGGAAGATCTCCGACCTCGTGCGGTACGCCTCCGACGCCAGCCCCTACCGCTTCCTCCCCCGGGTCGTGCTGGTCCCCGAGGATCTCGACGACGTCTCCGCGATCCTGTCGTACGCCCACGGCAAGGGCCGTGACGTGGTCTTCCGGGCCGCCGGCACCAGCCTCAACGGCCAGGCGCAGGGCGAGGACATCCTCGTCGACGTACGCCGTCACTGGACCGGGGTCGAGGTGCTGGACGACGGGGCGCGGGCCCGGATCGGGCCGGGGACGACGGTCATGCGGGCCAACGCCACCCTCGCCCGGTACGGCAGGCTGCTGGGCCCCGACCCGGCCAGCGCCATCGCCTGCACCGTCGGCGGGGTCGTCGCCAACAACGCCTCGGGCATGACGGCGGGCACCACCCGCAACTCCTACCGGACGCTCGCCTCGCTCACCTTCGTACTGCCGAGCGGCACCGTCGTCGACACCGCCGACCCCGCCGCGGACGAGGAGCTGGCCCGCGCCGAGCCGGAGCTGTGCGCCGGGCTGCTGGAGCTGAAGGCCGAGATCGAGGCGGACGAGGAGCTGACCGCCAGGATCCGCGCCAAGTACACGATCAAGAACACCAACGGTTATCGCCTGGACGCCTTCCTCGACGGGGCGACCCCGGTGGAGATCCTGCGGGGGCTGATGGTGGGCTCCGAGGGCACCTTCGGCTTCATCTCGGAGGTCGTCTTCGACACGCTGCCGCTGGACCGGCGGGTCTCCAGCGCCCTGTTGTTCTTCCCCTCCCTCACCGCCGCCGCGGCCGCCGTGCCCGGGTTCAACGAGGCGGGGGCCATCGCGGTGGAGCTGATGGACGGCAACACCCTGCGCGCCTCCGTCAGCGTGCCGGGCGTTCCGGCGGACTGGGCGGCGCTGCCCCGGGAGACGACCGCGCTGCTGGTGGAGTTCCGGGCGGCCGACGAGGCCGGCCAGGAGGCGTTCGAACGGGCGGCCGACGCCGTCGTCGCCGGTCTCGACCTGGTCGCCCCGGCCGCGTCGGTGACCAACGCGTTCACCCGGGACGCCGCGACGATCGCCGGGTACTGGAAGGCCCGCAAGGCGTTCGTCACGGCGGTCGGCGGGTCCCGGCCCTCGGGCACCACCCTGATCACGGAGGACTTCGCGGTGCCGCCCGTCCGGCTGGCGGATGCCTGCGAGGCGCTGCTGGAGCTCCAGGCGCGCCATGGTTTCGACGCCGCCGTGGCCGGTCACGCCGCCCACGGCAATCTGCACTTCCTGCTCGCGTTCGACGCGGCGAAGCCGTCCGACGTCGAGCGGTACGACGCGTTCATGCAGGAGTTCTGCGCGCTGGTGGTGGACCGTTTCGACGGGTCGCTCAAGGCGGAGCACGCCACCGGACGCAATATCGCGCCGTTCCTGGAGCGGGAGTGGGGGCCGCGCGCCACCGCGCTGATGTGGCGGACGAAGCAGGTCATCGACCCCGCCGGGGTGCTCGCTCCGCGCATCGTGCTGGACCGGGATCCGCGGGCCCATCTGCGGGGTCTGAAGACCATTCCGAAGGTGGAGGCGGTCGCCGACCCGTGCATCGAGTGCGGCTTCTGCGAACCGACCTGTCCCAGCGAGGATCTGACGACCACTCCGCGCCAGCGGATCGTGCTGCGCCGGGAGATGATGCGCCAGGCCGACGGCTCACCGGTGGAGGCCGGGCTCCTGGACGCCTATGGATACGACGCCGTGGACACCTGTGCCGGGGACTCCACCTGCAAGCTCGCCTGTCCGGTCGGCATCGACACCGGGGCGATGATGAAGGGCTTCCGGCACCGCAGGCACACCCCGCGCGAGGAGCGGATCGCGGCGCTCACCGCGAAGAACTTCCGGGTGGTGGAGGCGTCGGCGCGGCTCGCCGTGGCCGCGGCCGACACGGTCGGCGAGCGGGTGGGCGACGGCCCGCTCCAGGCCGTGACGCGGCTCGCGCGCAGGGCTGTGCGCCCCGATCTCGTACCGGAGTGGCTGCCGCAGCTCCCCGGTGCGGCGGCCCGGCGGCTGCCGCCCACCACGAGGGTCGGGGCGAGCGCGGTCTACTACCCGGCCTGCGTCAACCGCATCTTCGCCGGGCCGGAGCGGAAGGAGACGCCGGGCCTCTCCCTGGCCGAGGCGGTCGTCGCCGTGTCCGGGCGGGCCGGGAGGCCCGTGTGGATCCCCGAGGACGTCGCGGGGACGTGCTGCGCGACGATCTGGCATTCCAAGGGGTACGACGCGGGCAACAGGATCATGGCGAACCGCATCGTGGAGGCCGCCTGGGGCTGGACGGCGGGCGGGACGCTGCCGCTGGTCGTGGACGCGTCCTCCTGCACGCTCGGCATCGCCGAGGAGGTGGTGCCCTACCTCAGCGAGGACAATCGCGCCCTGCACCGCGAACTGACCGTCGTGGACTCGCTGGTGTGGGCTGCCGAGGAGCTGCTGCCGCGTCTGACGGTGTTCCGGACGGTCGGCTCGGCGGTCCTGCATCCGACCTGTTCGATGGAACACCTCGGTGACGTCGACCGGTTGCGGGCGCTGGCCGAGGCCTGTGCGGAGGAGGTGGTGGTGCCGGACGACGCGGGGTGCTGCGCGTTCGCCGGCGACCGGGGCATGCTCCACAAGGAGTTGACCGACTCGGCGACGGCCAAGGAGGCGGCCGAGGTCGGCCGCCGCCCCTACGACGCCCATCTGTCGGCGAACCGGATGTGCGAGATCGGCATGGAACGCGCCACCGGGCACCCCTACCGCTCGGCGCTGATCGAGCTGGAGCACGCCACCCGGCCGACCGTCGGGTGAGCCGGTGACGGCCGGCGCGGACACCCCCGCCGGCCTGCACAACTGAGCGTTTCGAGGCCCCAATTGGTTGCACCAGTTGGGGCTTAGGCGTGCCGTGAAGAAAGTCCAAGGTTTGAGGACGAGAGTCCAAATACTTCCCTTGCGCACCATCAGCCTCACCCTCCAGGGTCCTTACCGAGACCCGGTCCCCGCGCCCGTATCCGTACGGGGGACCGGTCGCGCTCGCGCACCGTCTGAACCCCCAACCCCACCTGGAGGCTCGATGAACGACGACGCCCGGCCCGCACCGGAACCGCAGGACATACCCCCGCACAGCGGCGCGGCCGACGAGCCGGACCGGCAGGATCCCAGTCGCCGTTCCGTGCTGTGGACCACGGCGGGCGTGGCGGGGGCCGGACTCGGCATCGGCGCACTGGGCGGGGGCACCGCGTCGGCGGCCGAGCCGACCGCCGTCTCCACCGCGGAGGCGGTCGCCGCGGCCCCCGCCCGGCAGGGCCGCACCATGGCGGGCGTCCGCTTCGAGGGCCGTTCCACGGTCCGGGTCGGCATCGTGGGCCTCGGCAACCGGGGCGGCAGCATGATCGACCTCTTCCTCGCCGTCCCGGGCGTCCAGGTGAAGGCGGTCTGCGACCCGGTCCGGGACAAGGCCGAGAAGGCGGCAGCGAAGGTGACGGCCGCCGGTCAGCCCGCCCCGACCGTCTACGCCAAGGGCGAGGACGACTACGAGAACCTCTGCAAGCGCGGCGACCTCGACTTCGTCTATGTGGCGACGCCCTGGGAGCTGCACTTCCCGATGGCGAAGGCGGCGATGCTGAACGGGAAGCACGTCGGCGTGGAGTGTCCGATCGCCATGCGGCTGGAGGAGCTCTGGCAACTGGTGGACCTCTCCGAGCGGACCCGGCGGCACTGCATGCAGCTGGAGAACTGTTGTTACGGCAAGAACGAGATGCGGGTGCTGCGCATGGCGCACGCCGGTCTCTTCGGTGATCTGCTGCACGGGGCGGGGGCCTACAACCACGATCTGCGCGGGCTGATGTTCGACCCCGACTACTACGAGGGCCCGTGGCGGCGGCTGTGGCACACCCGGCTGCGCGGTGACCTCTACCCCAACCACGGGTTCGGGCCGGTCGCCAACTACATGGACGTCAACCGGGGCGACCGGGCCGTCAGCATCACGAGCATCGGCACGCCCGCCCTGGGGCTCGCCGCGTACCGCAAGGAGCACATGCCGCCCGGCGACCCCAGCTGGAAGGAGTCGTACATCGGGGCCGACCGGACGATCAGCCTCGTGCAGACGGCCAAGGGCCGGGTGATCCGGCTGGAGCACGATGTGTCGACCCCGCACCCGTACTCCCGGATCAACAGCCTCGGCGGTACGCGGGGCGTGTTCGAGGACTACCCGGAGCGGATCTATCTGGAGCCCGACCACACGGACGACCAGTGGGCGGACTTCTCGAAGTACGCCGAGTGGGACCACTGGCTGTGGAAGGAGCACGCGAACCCGCCGGGCGGGCACGGCGGCATGGACTACATGATGGTCTTCCGGCTGATGCAGTGCATGCGGCTCGGTCTGGTCCCCGACTTCGACGTGTACGACGCGGCCACCTGGACCGCCCCCGTACCGCTGAGCCATCTCTCCATCAAGGCCAAGGGCGCGCCGCTGCCGATCCCGGACTTCACCCGGGGCGAGTGGAGGAAGGCCCGGTCCGGCGTGGACTCCGAGAAGCCCGCGGAGTGACGTTCCCGGGGTCCCGGGCCGATCCGGCGCGGGACCCCGCAGGGCGGTGGCACACCGTAAAACCGGTTGCCCCGGAACGGGACGAACAGGGAGCCTTGCACGTCACCCCGTTCTTCGAGGTCCACCCGGATCTCCGTTTCACGAGCCCTGGGACGTCATGCAGATTCGCGACCTTCCGTATTCGGATCCCGGCGACCCCGATGTCCGTTCAGGCCCTCGATTCCTCTACTGGCTCGGGCGCAATCAGCTCGCCGGGCAGCTGAAGTCCCTCTCCTGGGGGCTGCTGCACCAGCTCGGCATCGCCGGTCTCCCGGTCACCGTGGGGCTCGCCGTCCAGGCCGTCATCGACCGCTCCGGCGGGCGGCTCGCGCTGGCCGGTGGCCTCATCCTGGCGCTCGGCGTCGTGATCGCCGTCGGCGACACCATGCTCCACCGGACGGCCGTGACCAACTGGATCAGCGCCGCCGCCCGGGTCCAGCAGCTGCTCGCCCGCAAGACCGCCGAGCTGGGCTCGGCGCTGACGCGGCGAGTCGCGGCCGGTGAGGTCGTCGCCGTGTCGACCGGCGACGTGGAGAAGATCGGCTGGTTCGTCGAGGCGCTCTCCCGCTTCGCGGCCGCCGCCACCGCCCTCGTGGTCATCTGTGTGGGCCTGGCCTTCTACCTCCCCTCCCTCGGGCTGATGGTGGCGCTCGCCATGCCGGTGCTCGCGCTGGCCGTGCTTCCGTTGCTGCCGCGCGCCACCCGGCGCGCCGACGAGCAGCGCGAGAAGGCGGGCAAGGCGACCGAGCTGGCCTCGGACACGGTCGCCGGACTGCGCGTGCTGCGCGGCATCGGCGGCGAGGAGCTGTTCCTCGGCCGCTACCGCCGCGCCTCGCAGGAGGTCCGCAGGGCGGCCGTGCGCAGCGCCCGGATGTGGGCGCTGATCTCGGCGGTGCAGGTGCTGCTGCCGGGCATCCTGCTGATCTCGCTGGTCTGGTACGGCGCGACGCTGGCCCGCGACGGCCGCATCGACGTCGGCCAGCTGGTCACCGTCTACAGCGCGGCCACGCTGATGCTGTTCCCCTTGCGTCACTTCGAGGAGATCGCGATGGCGTAGCGGCGTCCGCCCACGTGCTGTGCGACCGCGGCGACCGGTCTGATGGCCCCGCGCGGGCAGTTCACCGCCGTCGTCTGCGGCGACCCGGACGAGGCGGGCCGGCTGGCCGAACGGCTCGGCGGGCACGCGGAGACCGGCGAGGACGGCGACGAGGCGGCTCCGTCCGTGCTGCTCGGCGCGGTCGCCCTGGACGAGGTCCCGCTGGACACCGCACGGGCGGCGGTGCTGGTCCAGGACAAGGACCCGGTGCTGCTGTCCGGCACTCTCCAGGAGCTGCTGGACGTGCCGTCCTCCGGTCTGGTCACGGCGGAGGCGGCGTTGGAGGCGGCCCAGTGCGGTGATGTGCTGAGCGCCCTGGCGCAAGCCTCCCCCGACGACGACGGGGACCCGATGCGGACCCGGATCACCGAGCGCGGCCGGTCCCTGTCCGGCGGTCAGCGCCAACGCCTGGCGCTGGCCCGGTCGCTGGTCACCGACCCGGAGGCGCTGGTGCTGGACGAGCCGACCTCGGCGGTCGACTCGCACACCGAGGCGCGGGTCGCCGCCGGGATCGCGAAGCTGCGCGAGGGGCGTACGACGGTGGCGTTCGCCTCGTCGCCGCTGCTGCTCGACGCCGCCGACCGGGTGGTCCTCGTCCACGAGGGCACCGTCGTCGCCGTGGGCGTCCACCGCGAACTGCTGCGCACCGAACCGCGCTACCGGGCGGTCGTCACCCGGGAGACCGACGACGAAGCGGCGGCGTCCGCACCGGACGCCGTGACGGGCATCGCGTCCGTACCCGCCGCGAAGAGCATCCAGGAAATCGAGGAGAGGGCATGATCGGCGTCGCACCCCCGGCGTACGACCCCGCGGCACCGGAGTCGGCGACGACGCTGCCCGTGGGCACGCCGACGACCGTGCGGAGTTACGTACGGAGTCTGCTGCGCCGGCACCGCAGGGCGTTCGCCGTCCTGATCACGGTCAACGCGGTGGCGGTGATCGCCTCGATCACCGGACCGTATCTGCTGGGCGGACTGGTCGAGGACCTGTCGAACGGCGTCGCGGAGCTGCATCTGGAGCGCACCGCCGCGATCTTCGCCGTCGCGCTGGTCGTCCAGGTCCTGTTCACCCGCTCCATGCGGCTGCGCGGGGCGATGCTGGGCGAGGAGATGCTCGCGGACCTGCGTGAGGACTTCCTCGTACGGTCCGTCGGGCTGCCGCCGGGCGTCCTGGAGCGGGCCGGGACGGGCGATCTGCTGTCCCGGATCACCACGGACATCGACCGGCTGGCGAACGCGATGCGCGAGGCCGTGCCGCAGCTGGCGATCGGCGTCGTGTGGGCCGGGCTGCTGCTCGGCGCGATGACGGTGACCGCGCCCCCGCTGGCGCTGGCCGTGCTGGTCGCGCTGCCGGTGCTGATCGTGGGCTGCCGCTGGTACTTCCGCCGGGCCCCCTCGGCGTACCGCTCGGAGGCCGCCGGTTACGCCGCCGTCGCCGCGATGCTCGCGGAGACCGTGGACGCCGGGCGGACCGTGGAGGCGCACCGCCTCGGCGACCGCCGGGTGGCGCTGTCGGACCGGCGGATCAAGGAGTGGACGGCGTGGGAGCGGTACACGCTGTTCCTGCGTTCGGTGCTGTTCCCCGTCATCAACGCGACGTACGTGACGATCCTCGGCGCGGTCCTGCTGCTCGGCGGCTGGTTCGTGCTGGAGGGCTGGATCACGGTCGGGCAGCTGACGACGGGGGCGCTGCTGGCCCAGATGATGGTCGACCCGATCGGTCTGATCCTGCGCTGGTACGACGAGCTCCAGGTGGCCCAGGTGTCGCTGGCCCGGCTGGTCGGCGTCCGGGAGATCGAGCCGGACGCGGGTGACGCCGGGGTGGGCCCGGACGGGCGCGACGTACGGGCGGACGAGGTCCGTTTCGGCTACCGGGAGGGCGTCGACGTGCTGCATCGGGTGTCGCTCGACGTGGCTCCGGGCACCCGGCTCGCCCTGGTCGGCCCCTCCGGCGCGGGCAAGTCGACGCTGGGCCGCCTGCTGGCGGGGATCTACGCGCCGCGCACCGGTGAGGTGACGCTCGGCGGGGCCGAGCTGTCGCGGATGACGGCGGAGCGGGTCCGTGAGCATGTGGCCCTGGTCAACCAGGAGCACCATGTCTTCGTCGGCTCGCTCCGGGACAATCTGCTGCTGGCCCGCGACGGGGCGAAGGACGCCGAGCTGTGGGCGTCGCTGGCGGCGGTCGACGCGGACGGCTGGGCGAAGGGCCTGGACAAGGGGCTGGACACCGAGGTCGGTTCGGGCGGGTTCGCGCTGACCCCGGCGCAGGCCCAGCAGATCGCGCTGGCCCGGCTCGTGCTGGCCGATCCGCACACGCTGGTGCTGGACGAGGCGACCTCGCTGCTGGACCCGCGGGCCGCCCGTCATCTGGAGCGTTCACTGGCCCGGGTACTGGAGGGCCGCACGGTGGTGGCCATCGCGCACCGGCTGCACACCGCGCACGACGCGGATGTGATCGCGGTGGTGGAGGACGGCCGGATCAGCGAGCTGGGCAGCCATGACGAACTGGTCGCGGCGGACGGCGCGTACGCCTCCCTGTGGCGGTCCTGGCACGGGTGAGCGGCCCGACACCGGCGAGTGACCCGACACGGGTGAGTGATCCGGACGGCCCGGGGTTCACCGGGCCGTCCGGGTGCGGTTGGGCTGGAGGAGCTGGTCGACGGGCGCGTAGTCGTCCGTGAGCACCCGGGCGTTCCCGGTCCAGGCGGCGAGGGCGTCGCCGGTGGTGATCCGCCAGCCGACGTCCCTGGCGTCCAGGGCCTCCTGGACCGCGGCGGCGTCGACCGGCCGGCCGGAGGCGACCACCACCAGATTGCCGCCGATCGTCGAAGCCGTCGGGTCCAGTCCGATGTCCGCCGGCTTTCCCATCAGCGCGACATGCGGGAAGACCGAGGCGAGGGTGGCGACCTCGGCGCGGGCGAAGGCCAGTGCGCCGTGGTCGATGAGGTTGGCGACGTACAGTCCGTCCTCGTCGAGCGCCCGGCGTACGTCGCCCAGCGCCTGTGCCGTCGTGAGGTGCCACGGCACGCTGACGCCTCCGAAGGCGTCGCCGACGATCAGGTCGCGGCTGCCCGCCGCCAGTCTCCGCAGCCCCAGCCGCCCGTCCTCCACCCGCACGTCGATCCCGGTCGTGGCCGAAGGGCCGAGGCCGAACCGCTCGTGGTCGATGCGTACGACTCCGCCGTCGATCTCCGAGACGAGGCTCCGGGTGCCGGGGCGTGCGGCCGCGAGGTAGCGGGGGAAGGTGAGGCCGCCGCCCCCGATGTGGTGGGCGGTCAGCGGCTCGCCCTCGGGGAAGGCGGTGTCGACCACGGAGGCGAGGGCGCGGACGTAGGCGAACTTCAGATGTGCCGGGTCCTCGACGTCGACGTAGGAGTGGTTCAGGCCGTCCAGGACGAGCGTGCGGCCGCTGTTCCGGTCGGGGTCCGCGACGACCCGGGCGCAGTGGTAGCGGGTCTCCGCGTCACAGCCGCCGGGGGCGAACGCGGTGGCGAGGGAGCCCGCGATTACGGTGGCGAGGGCCACGGCCGTGGTGCGCCGCCAACGCCGGGCCCGCCGTCCGACGACGGCGGCACCGAGCACCAGCAGCGTTCCGAGGCCGATCAGGATGGTGCTGACGGGCAGTCGGGAGACCAGGACGAATCCGGTGAGGACGGTGCCGACGATGGCTCCGAAGGTGCCCACGCCCGAGAGCCGTCCGACGACCGTGCCGGTCTCGGCGAGGCTGGTGAGCCGGAGCTTCGTCACGAACGGGGTCACCGCGGAGAGCAGTGCGCCGGGCACCAGGAGGGTCGCCGACGCGACCAGCAGAAGCAGTGCGGGCGACCACTCTGCGGTGGTGCGGAGCAGGAGCGGGGTGAGCGCGACGACGACGCCCGACACCCCGAGCGCCGGGCCGATGAGCCGGTGCGGATCGACCTGGTCCGCGATGCGCCCGCCCAGCCAGGAGCCCAGCGCGATGGCGGTGAGGGCGATGCCGATCACCATCGTGCTGGTCTCCAGCGTGAGACCGAGGTACGGGGCCAGCAGCCGCAGGGCGACGATCTCGACCACCAGGACCGCGGCCGACGAGCCGAACACGAGCACCGCCGCGGTCCGGGGGCCCAGGCCCCGGTCGCGGGGCGGATCGTCTTCGGCTTTCCGGGGGTCGTCGGCCACGGGCGAGGAGGGCGTTGTGGTCACCGCAGCATCCTCGCATGCGGGCGGCGGCCGAACTCCCGTGGTACCGAAGGGCGAAGAGGGCGCGAGCACCCGTTCCCGCGCCTCGCGGAGGGTGCTTCCGAAGGGCCGGTGCGGGCGAGAAATCCTGATGCGTTCTCGCCGGAGCCGGTGCTCCAATGAGCCGGTGCGCAGCGACGAGAAGATCACGACCGTGGACCGTGGACGCTTTCCGGATGCCGTGTCGCCGTGGGAGGACCCGGTCTGGCGGGCCGAGGTGCTCGACTGGGTGGCCGGGGGTCTCGCCGCCCACGGCCTCGTGGAGTCCGGCCCCCGGCAGGTGCGCCTGCGCCCCTGGTCGGTGCTGGTGCGGCTGGCCGTCGCGGACCGTGCGCCGGTGTGGTTCAAGGCCGTTCCGCCCGCCGCGGCCTTCGAGGCCGGGCTCGCCGATGCCCTGGCCCGCTGGGTTCCCGCCCAGGTGCTGACGCCGCTCGCCGTCGAGGCGGAACGCGGCTGGACACTCGTCCCGGACGGTGGTCCGGTGCTGTGGGAGCTGCTCGAAGGACAGCCCGTCGATCCTGACCCCCGGTACTGGGAGGAGCCGCTGCGTCAGTACGCCGCGATGCAGTGGGCGCTGGTTCCGTACACGGACGAGATCGTGGCGCTCGGGGTGCCGGCGGCCCGGCCGCGCGATCTGCCGGCGCTGTTCGACCGGCTGGTCGCGGAGAACTCCGCGCTGACCCCGGAGGACCGGGTGGCACTGGCGGCCCTGCGGCCCCGGGTGACGGACTGGTGCGAGGAGCTGGCGGCGTCGGGGGTGGCGGATTCGCTGGACCACGCCGATCTGCACGAGAGCCAGCTCTTCGAGCCCGCGCCGGGCCGGTTCGCCTTCTTCGACTGGGGCGACGCGCTGGTCGGGCATCCCTTCCACAGTCTGCTGGTGCCCGCCCGGGCCGCCCGCGAGCGGTTCGGCCCGGAGGTGCTGCCCCGGCTGCGGGACGCCTATCTGGAGCCGTGGACCGGCGGGGGCGTCACGGCGGCCGGGCTGCGCCGTGCGGTGAGCCTGGCCTGGCGGCTGGCGGCGCTCGGCCGGGCCGCCTCGTGGGGGCGGATGTTCCCTGTACCGCCGGGTGCGGCGGCCGCACCCGGGGACGCCGAGGCCGCTCACTGGCTGCGGGAGCTGTCGGTCGCCCCGCCGCTGTGAGCGGCCCCCGTTCACCTCTGCCAGGAGGCGGATGGCGGGACGTCCGGTGAGGATGAGGGGTGAATCACCCGGTAAACGGGGCAGGCGAGCGCAGAACCACGCAAGCCCGAGAAGGGACGCAGACCGTGGCACCACCCAGGATTCTCGTCGTCGGCGCCGGCTTCGCAGGCGTCGAGTGCGTACGCCGCCTGGAGCGCAGGCTCGCTCCGGGCGAGGCCCAGATCACGCTCGTCACACCGTTCTCGTACCAGCTGTATCTGCCGCTGCTCCCCCAGGTGGCCTCCGGGGTTCTCACCCCCCAGTCCGTCGCGGTGTCGCTGCGCCGCAGCCGCCGTCACCGGACCAGGATCGTGCCGGGCGGGGCGATCGGCGTGGACACCCGGGCGAAGGTCTGTGTGATCCGGAAGATCACGGACGAGATCGTGAACGAGCCGTACGACTACATCGTGCTGGCGGCGGGCAGCGTCACCCGGACCTTCGACATCCCCGGGCTGCTGGACCACGCCCGGGGCATGAAGACGCTGGCCGAGGCGGCGTACGTCCGGGATCACGTGATCGCCCAGCTGGATCTGGCGGACGCCAGTCACGACGAGGCCGAGCGGGCCTCGCGGCTCCAGTTCGTGGTGGTCGGCGGCGGTTACGCGGGCACCGAGACGGCGGCCTGCCTCCAGCGGCTGACCACCAACGCGGTGAAGCACTATCCGCGGCTGGACGCCCGGCTGATCAAGTGGCATCTGATCGACATCGCTCCGAAGCTGATGCCGGAGCTGGGCGACAAGCTGGGGCAGGCCGCCCTGGAGGTGCTCCGGAAGCGGAACATCGAGGTGTCGCTCGGGGTGTCGATCGCCAAGGCGGGGCCGGAGGAGGTCACGTTCACCGATGGCCGGGTGCTGCCCTGCCGGACCCTGATCTGGACCGCCGGAGTGGCGGCCAGCCCGCTGATCGCCACCCTCGGCGCGGAGACGGTGCGCGGCCGGCTCGCGGTGACGCCGCAGCTGACGCTGCCGGGCGAGGACGGGGTGTTCTCGCTCGGCGACGCGGCAGCGGTGCCCGACCTGGCGAAGGGCGACGGGGCGGTCTGCCCGCCCACCGCGCAGCACGCGATGCGTCAGGGCCGGGTGCTCGCCGACAATCTGATCGCCTCGCTGCGCCGTCAGCCGCTCAAGGACTATGTGCACAAGGACCTGGGGCTCGTCGTGGACCTCGGCGGCAAGGACGCGGTGTCCAAGCCGCTGGGCATCGAGCTGCACGGGCTGCCCGCGCAGGCGGTGGCGCGCGGCTACCACTGGTCGGCGCTGCGGACGAACGTCGCCAAGACCCGCGTCATGACGAACTGGATGCTGAACGCGGTCGCCGGCGACGACTTCGTACGGACCGGGTTCCAGTCCCGCAAGCCGGCGACGCTGCGGGACTTCGAGTACACGGACGTCTATCTGACGCCCGAGCAGATCAAGGAGCACACGGCGTCGACGGTCATCAAGCACTGACCGGCCGGACACCGCGGTGAGCGCGCCCTTCGAAGGACGGGGGCGCGCTCAGCGCTGCCGGGACAGGACCGTCTCCACGGTGTCCGCCTCCTGGGCGGTCTTGTCCTCCCGGTAGCGCAGGACGCGGGCGAATCGCAGGGTGACGCCCGCCGGGTAGCGGGTGGAGCGCTGGAGTCCGTCGTAGGCGATCTCCACGACGAGTTCCGGGCGTACGGTGACGACATGGCCGTCGTCGTCGGTGGCCAGCTCGCCCAGCTTCTCGGTCTGCCACTCCAGCAGGGCGTCCGTGAGCCCCTTGAAGGTCTTGCCGAGCATCGCGAACGTACCGTCGGGCCGCCGGGCGCCCAGGTGCAGGTTGGAGAGCTTGCCGGTGCGCCGGCCGCTGCCCCGCTCGACGGCCAGCACCACCAGGTCCAGGGTGTGCACCGGCTTCACCTTCAGCCAGGACGCGCCCCGGCGGCCCGCGCTGTAGGCGGCGGCCAGGTCCTTGACGACGACGCCCTCGTGGCCGCGTTCCAGGGTGTCGGCGAGGAAGGCGTCGGCGGCCGCGCGGGTGCCGGGGTCGTCCGGGTCGGCGACGAGGGCGCGGCCGACCCGCAGGTTCTCCGGGAGGAGCCGGGCCAGGGCCGTGTGACGGTCGGCGTAGGGCAGGTCGAGCAGGTCCTCGTCGTCGACGAGGAGCGCGTCGAAGAAGACCGGCACGACGGGCACGTGCGCCGCCGCTCCGGCCACGTCCCGCCGTGAGCCCACCCGGGAGGCGGTCTCCTGGAAGGGCCGGGGCCTGCCGTCCTCTCCCAGCGCGATCACCTCGCCGTCCAGGATGAAGCGGCCGGCCGGGAGGGCGGCGACGGCGGCGGTGAGCTCGGGCAGCCGGTCGGTGATGTCGTCGAGGGTCCGGGTGTAGGCGCGGATCCGGTCGCCGTCGCGGTGGACCTGTACCCGGATCCCGTCGAGCTTCTCCTCCACGGCGCACGGGCCCAGCTTGTCCAGCGCGTCCCCGACCGAGCCGGCCGTGTGCGCGAGCATCGGCTGGACGGGCCGCCCGACGGTGAGGCGGAAGGCGGCGAGCGCGTCGGGGCCGTCCGCGAGGAGCACCCCGGCGACCTGCTGGAGCGATCCGGCGAGCATCACGGCGCGCCGGACGTCGGCGGGCGGTGCTTCGGCGGCGCGGGCCAGGGCGTCGGCGGCGACGGCGTCCAGGGCCCCCTGGCGTACCTCGCCGGTGAGCAGGGCCCGCAGGAAGCGCTGCTCGTCGGCGGTGGCGGCCGCGAACAGGGCGCGCAGCCGCTCCTTGCGCCGGGCCTGGGAGCCGGGGCCGGAGGTGGCGGCCAGCGCGGTCAGCTCGGCGTCGACGCCGGTGACGGTGAGCGTGGGCTCCGGGGCCGGTTCGACAGGGTCCCCAAGGGTCCGCCATCCCACGCCGATGCGGCCCTGGGGCAGCCGTCCGGCGAGGTACGGGATGACGACGGGAACGTCCTCGGGTCCGGCGTCCCGGAACAGGCCGGCGAGGAGGGCCACCTTCCGGGACCGGGCGGAGGTGGCGGCGACCTCCAGCGACACCTGGGCGAGCTCGGCGAGCAGCATGCGCCCATGGTGCTACGGGGCGGGGCGCGCCGCCCGCCGGAGAAGCACCGGACGCACCGGACGCCGACCGGCCGGGCGAGGCGTCATACGTCGTGCCGACCGGCCGGGCGAGGGCGTCATATGTAGTTGAGGGCGGCGGCCCCGCCCACTCCCCCGAGGACCATGAAGGCGGGCATCAGCACCTTCATCTCGACCCAGCTGCCGGCCCGGAAGCGCATGGCCTTCGGCGGGCCGATCGGGTACCAGCGCTTGCGGCCGATCGGGATGGGCCACAGGATCGGGCAGCCCGAGACGGTCAGCGCGTCGCCGATGTCGTGGACGAGGGCGCCCAGCACGATGGGCAGGCCGAGCCAGAGGTACTCCTGGCCGGGGGCGTCGAACAGCCAGTCGGCCCCGTGGCCGGGCTTGTCGAGAACGCCGGCCAGGATCCAGGCGCTGGTCGCGCCGAGCAGCCACACCAGGACGTCGCTGGAGACGCGGGCGGCCCGCCAGAGCAGGCCCTCGACGGCGAGCACGAGGTGGACGAAGAGGATCACGAGGACGGCCCAGCGGCCGCCGGTGATCGCGGCCACGGAACAGCCGCCGCCGATGAGGACGGCCCACAGCCAGGTGTGGGTGAGGGTGCGGTGCCCACCGGTCCTGCGGGGGTCGCCGGCGCTCCTGGTGGCCTTGTAGACGGCGTAGGAGAGTTTGTCGACGATCTCGCAGAGGGCTTTGGAGACCGGGCCGAAGGCGCGCGAGATGGTCGCGGACTTGTGGTCGAGGTCAGGGGCGAGCGCGGCGCCCGCGCAGATCAGCGCCCCGACGACGAGGACGGGCCAGGGCATCGTGTGGCCCGCGGCGGTGGCCGCCGCGCCCACCCCCAGCCAGGCCGCCGCCCCTGACAGAGAGTGTGCCGGTCCCATCATGGTCTGTCCCGCCCCCAGTGGTTCGTGCGCCCATCACCGGTACGGCGTGGGCTGGTTGAGTGCGCAGCGTACCGTCCGTGATCTTCGTGCCGTCCGCCGGTTCCCTCATCCGGGCGGAAGACAGGCAAGATGGGGGCGTGACCCTCATCGACCAGCTTCCCCAGACCGCCGACCCGGACGCCCTCTTCGAGGCCTTCTCCTCATGGACCGAGAGCCAGGGCATCACGCTTTATCCGGCTCAGGAGGAGGCGCTGATCGAGGTGGTCTCCGGGGCGAACGTGATCCTGTCCACCCCGACCGGCTCCGGGAAGAGCCTGGTGGCGGCGGCCGCGCACTTCACCGCGCTGGCCCAGGACAAGGTCACCTTCTACACGGCGCCGATCAAGGCGCTGGTGTCGGAGAAGTTCTTCGACCTGTGCAAGCTCTTCGGCACCGAGAACGTCGGCATGCTCACCGGCGACGCCTCGGTCAACGCGGACGCCCCGGTGATCTGCTGTACGGCCGAGGTGCTGGCCTCCATCGCGCTGCGCGACGGCAAGTACGCCGACATCGGCCAGGTCGTGATGGACGAGTTCCACTTCTACGCCGAGCCGGACCGCGGCTGGGCCTGGCAGATTCCGCTGCTGGAGCTGCCGCAGGCGCAGTTCGTGCTGATGTCGGCGACGCTCGGCGACGTCTCGATGTTCGAGAAGGACCTGACCCGGCGCACCGGCCGCCCCACCTCGGTGGTGCGTTCCGCGACCCGTCCGGTGCCGCTGAGCTACGAGTACCGCTTCACGCCGATCACCGAGACGCTGACCGAGCTGCTGGACACCCGGCAGTCGCCGGTCTACATCGTGCACTTCACGCAGGCGGCGGCGGTCGAGCGGGCGCAGTCGCTGATGAGCATCAACATGTGCACGAAGGAGGAGAAGGAGAGGATCGCCGATCTGATCGGCAGCTTCCGCTTCACCACCAAGTTCGGCCAGAACCTCTCCCGTTACGTACGCCACGGCATCGGCGTGCACCACGCGGGCATGCTGCCCAAGTACCGCCGTCTGGTGGAGAAGCTGGCCCAGGCGGGTCTGCTGAAGGTGATCTGCGGGACGGACACGCTCGGCGTCGGCGTCAACGTCCCCATCCGTACGGTGCTGTTCACGGCGCTCACCAAGTACGACGGCACCCGGGTGCGGACCCTGCGCGCGCGGGAGTTCCACCAGATCGCGGGCCGCGCCGGGCGGGCCGGCTTCGACACGGCGGGCTTCGTCGTGGCGCAGGCCCCCGAACACGTCATCGAGAACGAGAAGGCCGTCAAGAAGGCGGGCGACGACCCGAAGAAGAAGCGCAAGGTCGTCCGCAAGAAGGCCCCGGAGGGCTTCGTCGCCTGGTCGGAGACCACCTTCGACAAGCTGATCCAGTCCGAGCCGGAGCCGTTGAACTCCCGTTTCCGGGTGACGCACACGATGCTGCTCGCGGTCATCGCCCGCCCGGGCAACGCCTTCGAGGCGATGCGGCATCTGCTGGAGGACAACCACGAGCCGCGCCGGGCGCAGTTGCGGCACATCCGGCGGGCCATCGCGATCTACCGTTCGCTGCTGGACGGCGGTGTGGTGGAGCAGCTGGAGACGCCGGACGCCGAGGGGCGGATCGTGCGGCTGACGGTCGATCTCCAGCAGGACTTCGCGCTGAACCAGCCGCTGTCCACGTTCGCGCTGGCCGCGTTCGACCTGCTGGACGCCGAATCGCCTTCGTACGCGCTGGACATGGTCTCGGTCGTCGAGTCGACGCTGGACGATCCCCGGCAGATCCTGGCCGCCCAGCAGAACAAGGCGCGCGGCGAGGCCGTGGGGCAGATGAAGGCGGACGGGGTCGAGTACGAGGAGCGGATGGAGCGGCTGCAGGAGGTCACGTACCCGAAGCCGCTGAGCGAGCTGCTGTGGCACGCCTACGACGTGTACCGCACGAGCCACCCGTGGGTGAACGACCACCCGGTGTCGCCGAAGTCGGTGATCCGGGACATGTACGAGCGCGCCATGACGTTCACGGAGTTCACCTCGCACTACGAGCTGGCCCGGACCGAGGGCATCGTGCTGCGGTATCTGGCGAGCGCGTACAAGGCGCTGGAGCACACGATCCCGGACGACGTGAAGTCGGAGGATCTCCAGGACCTGATCTCCTGGCTCGGCGAGATGGTGCGTCAGGTGGACTCCAGTCTGCTGGACGAGTGGGAGCAGCTGGCCAACCCCGAGGTGGAGACCGCCGAGCAGGCCCAGGAGAAGGCGGACGAGGTCAAGCCGGTCACGGCCAACCCCCGCGCCTTCCGGGTGCTGGTGCGCAACGCGATGTTCCGCCGGGTGGAGCTGGCCGCGCTGGACCGGGCCGGCGCGCTGGGCGAGCTGGACGGCGAGGCCGGGTGGGACGAGGACGCGTGGGGCGAGGCGCTGGACGCGTACTGGGACGCGCACGAGGAGATCGGGACCGGTCCGGACGCGCGCGGTCCGAAGCTGCTGAAGATCGAGGAGGACCCGGCGCACGGGCTGTGGCGGGTCTGGCAGGCGTTCGCCGACCCGGCGGGCGATCACGACTGGGGCATCAAGGCCGAGGTGGATCTCGCCGCGTCCGACGAGGAGGGCCGGGCGGTCGTCCGGGTCACCGAGGTCGGCCAGCTGTGAACCGGACCCTGACGCGTAACGGGAGAGGTACGGCATGACGAATCCGGCCGAGCGTCTGGTCGATCTGCGGGCAGAGGTCAACATCTTCCGCGGCCGCAGGCGTCGCGGGCAGGTGGTGGCGGCGGGCCGGACGACCGACGGGGAGCGGCCGGTGCACTCGCTGCACGCCTATTTCCTGCGGCCGGGGCGGCCCGGGGTGCCGATCGTCTATCAGGTGGAGCGGGTGCGGGACGGGCGGTCCTTCACCACCCGGCGGGTGACGGCCGTGCAGGAGGGCCGGACGATCTTCAATCTGACGGCGTCCTTCCACCGCCCCGAGGAGGCGGGTTTCGAGCACCAGCTGCCGCCGGCCCGGATCGTCCCGGACCCGGAGGAGCTGCCGACGGTCGCCGAGGAGGTGCGCGAGCATCTGGGCGCGCTGCCGGAGGCGCTGGAGCGGATGGCCCGGCGGCAGCCCTTCGACATCCGTTACGTCGACCGGCTGCGCTGGACGAAGGACGAGGTCGAGGACGCCGATCCGCGGAGCGCGGTGTGGATGCGGGCGGTGGGGCCGCTGGGCGACGACCCGCTGGTGCACACCTGCGCGCTGACGTACGCGAGCGACATGACGCTGCTGGACGCGGTCCGTATCCCGGTGGAGCCGCTGTGGGGGCCGCGCGGCTTCGACATGGCGTCGCTGGACCATGCCATGTGGTTCCACCGGCCGTTCCGGGCGGACGAGTGGTTCCTGTACGACCAGGAGTCACCGATCGCGACGGGTGGCCGGGGGCTGGCGCGGGGGCGGATCTACGACCGTTCGGGGCAGCTGCTGGTGTCGGTGGTGCAGGAGGGGCTGTTCCGGCGGCTGGAGCCGTAGCGGCGTTCCGGCTCAGGTGCCGGGCAGCGGGTCCTGGTCGACCTCGTGGCGGCGGGTGCGGATGTCCGGCGGCGCGGGGTGCAGCTTGGCGTCGCAGGACGGCCCGAGGCCGGCCCGGCGCGAGTCGGTCCCGGTGAGGGGGCGGCCGCAGAGCCGGCAGCGGACGAGGCGGCGGCCCCGGGGCTGCTCGGCCGCCGTGTCCCGGGGGGCGGTTCCGTCGGCCCCGGGCAGCGGTTCGGGGAAGGTTTCGGGAGTGTCCACCCCTTGATCCTCCCAGTACGGCTGCGTGGCGGCGGCCCGCGTCCGTTCCGCCGGGTTCGGCGCCGGGCGTCCGGTTTGCCGAACGGGGCCGGGGCCGCGTTACTGGAGTGAGCCCCGGGCCACCGGCGGGGCACGGCTCCGGGCGACGGGGCCGGGAGCCGCGGAGGTGCCGGGATGGACATGATCCACATCCGCGCGGTGAGCCCGCCGGACCTGACCGACGAGGTCGTCGGCCGGCTCTCGGGCGACCCCTGCGTCCTCAATCTCATCGTCCAGCGCGACGCGGCCCGCAACCCCGACGGCGACTCCATCGCCTGCGACGTGCTGACGGGGGCGGCCAACGAGGTCCTGCACCGTCTGCGCGCCGTCCACCTCGACCAGCGGGGCTCCCTCGTCATCGAACCGGTCGACATGGCGTTCTCCGGCGCGGCCACCGAAGGCGGGCAGCGCGAGCTGGGGCCGCTGAGCCGGGCGCCGGTCTGGGAGCAGGTCGAGGCACGCATCCGGTCCGGGGGGCGGTATCCGCCGAGCTTCTACCTCTATCTGGTGATCGCCGGTCTGATCGGTTCGGTCGGCATCGTCACCAACTCGCAGATCCTTATCGTGGGCGCGATGGTCGTCGGGCCGGAGTACGGCGCCATCGTCAGCGTGGCGCTGGGGATCGACCGGGGCCGGCGGGCCATGGTGCGCGGCGGGCTGGCCGCCCTGGGCGCCGGTTTTCTCCTCACCATCGTGGTCACCTTCCTCTTCGCCCTCCTCATCCGCGGTTTCGGGCTGGAGTCGGAGGCCTTCGAGCGGGGGCTGCGGCCCGTCTCCAATCTCATCAACACACCGAACTTCTTCTCGGTGGCCGTCGCCACCCTGGCCGGGATCGTCGGGATCGTGTCGCTCACCGAGGCCAGGACGAGCGCCCTGCTCGGGGTGTTCATCTCCGTGACGACGATCCCGGCCGCCGCGGACATCGCCGTCTCCACCGCGTTCACCAGCTGGTCCGACGTACGGGGCTCGGCCGTCCAGCTCGTGGTGAACATCCTGGTGCTGATCGTGGTGGGCACCGCCACGCTCAAGGCCCAGCGGGCGATCTGGCGGCGGGTCGGCCTGCGGCGCGACCGTGAGCGCCGGCTCGCCGAAGAGGTCTGACGCACTGCCCGAAGACGCCCGACGCACTCCGGAAGGGGCACCTCATGGACCGGGAAGCCGCCGCACCGCTGCGCGCCGCACCGCATGCGACACCGGCCGAACGGGCGGCGCTGGGCAAGGCCGCGCGCCGGGTCGCGCCGCGGTCGGGCCATGCGGAGTTCACGCCGTCGCCGCACCGCCCCGACCCGCTGGCCGTCCTCGAAGCACAGTCCGCCGACCGGGTGCCCGAACTGGTCCCGATCCGCTACGCCCGGATGACCGAGTCCCCATTCCGCTTCTACCGGGGCGCGGCCGCCCTGATGGCCGCCGACCTGGCGGGCAGCCCCGACTCGGGGATCCGGGCGCAGCTGTGCGGCGACGCCCACCTGCTGAACTTCCGGCTGCTGGCCTCGCCCGAGCGGAATCTGCTCTTCGACATCAACGACTTCGACGAGACGCTGCCGGGCCCCTGGGAGTGGGACGTCAAACGGCTGGCGGCCAGCCTCGTCATCGCGGGGCGGGCGAACGGCTTCACGGACCGGGAGCGGGCCGGGATCGTCCGGGCGGCGGTCGGCTCGTACCGACAGGCGATGGCCGCGTTCGCCGGGATGCGCAATCTGGAGGTGTGGTACGCGCGGACCGACGCCGAGCGGCTGCGTTCGGTGGCCGCGGAGCAGCTGGGCGGCCGGGGGCGCAGGAATGTCGACCGGGCGCTGGGCAGGGCCCGTACCAAGGACAGCCGGCAGGCCTTCGGCAAGCTCGCCGAGGTGGTCGGCGGGCGGCTCCGGATCACCCCGGACCCGCCGATGGTCGTGCCCCTCACCGATCTGCTGCCCGGGGTGGGGCGCGCGGAGATCCACCGGCGGTTCGCCGGTCTGGTGGCGGGCTACGCCCGGAGTCTGGTGTCCGACCGGCGCAGTCTGCTGGAGGACTTCACGCTGGTGGACGTGGCCCGGAAGGTCGTCGGTGTGGGCAGTGTCGGCACCCGGTGCTGGATCATCCTGCTGCTCGGCAGGGACGGCGGGGATCCGCTGTTCCTCCAGGCCAAGGAGGCCGGGCCCTCGGTGCTGGCCGAGTACGCCGGCGCGAGCCGGTACGCGAACCAGGGCGAGCGGGTCGTCGCGGGCCAGCGGCTGATGCAGGCTTCCAGCGACATCTTCCTCGGCTGGGAGCGGGCCGATGGCATCGACGGCGAGAGCCGGGACTTCTATGTGCGCCAGTTGCGCGACTGGAAGGGCATCGCGGAGCCGGAGTCGATGGTGCCGAAGGGGATGCGGGCGTTCGGCGAGGTGTGCGGCGCCACGCTGGCCCGCGCCCATGCCAGGTCGGGCGACCGGATCGCCATCGCGGGCTATCTGGGGAGCGGAGACGTCTTCGACCGGGCGCTCGCCACGTTCGCGGAGTCGTACGCGGACCGCAACGAGCTCGATCACCGGGCGCTGGTGAACGCGGTGGCCGCCGGGCGGCTGCCGGCGGCCGGCTCGGCGGGGCGCGCGGGCGACGGGGCGAACGGTCTTCCGGGGCCGGGCGGCTGACCTTCCGCGCCGGTGGGCGTGTCCCGGCGACGGGGCGACGCCCGGCCCGCCGCCGCGTGGTATCCCGACGTGAACCCGTGGGGACGCGTCCCCTTCCCGGGGGTCGTCACGCCGAGGAGTCGAGATCATGCCGGCCACACCTCCGGGCCCACCCGTCGCCGCGCCCGAGGACCCGTACGCGCCGGTCCGTACGCGGAGGTACGCGGGGCTGCTGCTGATGGCGGCGCTCCTCGGGGTGCCCGTCTCGGCGATCGCGTTCGGCTTCCTGGCGCTGGTGTCGGAGCTCCAGTCGCTGACGTACACGGAGCTGCCGAGGGCGCTGGGCTTCGAGGCGACGCCGTCGTGGTGGCCCGTGCCGCTGCTCGGGATCGCCGGTCTCCTGGTCGGGCTCACCGTCCGCCGGCTGCCGGGCGGGGGCGGGCACCGGCCGGCGGAGGGGCTGGTGTCCACCGGAGCGCCGGCCGCGGTGGATCTGCCCGGAATCGCGCTCGCGGCGCTGCTCTCGCTGGGCGCGGGCGCCGTACTGGGGCCGGAGGCGCCCCTGATCGCGCTGGGCGGCGGGCTGGCCGTCTGGGCGGCGGGCCGCGTCAAGCCGGACCTGGCGCCGGAGGCGCGGGCGCTGGTCGGGGCCTCGGGGAGTTTCGCCGCGGTGAGCGCCCTGCTGGGGTCGCCGCTGCTGGGCGCGTTCCTGCTGATGGAGGTGGCGGGGCTGGCCGGGCCGATGCTGGGCGTGGTCCTGGTGCCCGGGCTGCTCTCCGCGGGGATCGGGGCGCTGATCTTCACGGGGCTGGGTTCCTGGACGGGGCTCGGCACCTACTCCCTGACCTTGGGCGAGGTTCCGTCGGCGGCGGCCCCGGGCGTCGCCGGCTTCGGGTGGGCGCTGGTGCTCGGTGTGGCGGCGGCCTTCGCCGGTGCGGGCATCCGGCGGCTGTCGCTGGCGCTGCAGGAACGCGTGGAGCGGCGGACGGTGGTGGCCACGGCGGTGCTGGGGCTGGTCGTGGGCGGGCTCGCGCTGGTGTACGCGGAGATCTCGGGCAAGGACGCGTCCGAGGTGCTGTACTCGGGCGAACACGAGCTGGGCCATCTCCTGAGCGGGAGCGCCGCGTACTCGGTGGGCGCGCTGGTGCTGCTCATCGTCTGCAAGTCGCTGGCCTACTGCGCCTCGTTGAGCTGTTTCCGGGGCGGCCCGGTCTTTCCGGCGATGTTCGTGGGCGCGGTCGGCGGTATCGCGCTGTCCCATCTGCCGGGGCTGGATCTCACGGCCGGGTTCGCGATGGGCGTCGGGGCCATGTGTGTGGCGATGCTGCGGCTGCCGATGACCTCGGTGCTCCTGGCGACGCTCCTGCTGGGCAAGGAGGGGCTCACGGTGATGCCGCTGGTGATCGTGGCGGTGGTGGCGGCGTACGTGGTCACGCTCCGGCTGACGCCCGCGCCGGTGGACAGGGCGGGGCCGGAAGCGGTGTGATCTTCCTGTGGCTTTCCTCCCGGCGCCTGCCTGTGCTTCCGCATCGTGAAAGGACCTCCCATGACCGAGATCGTCCATGTGTCCGCCCCCGAGCTGGTCACGTACGCCGACGACCTGGCCGGTCTCCTGGCCGAGACCGTCGACGAGGGGTCCTCGGTGGGCTTTCTGGCCCCGCTGGACCGGGAGGCGGCCGCCATCTGGTGGCGGGAGCGGGCGGCCGCCGTGGAGGCGGGGAGCATCGGCATCTGGATCGCCCGGGAGGGCGGGCAGGTCTCCGGGACGATCGCCCTGGTCCGGGCTCCGCTGCCGAACGCCCGGCACCGCGCGGAGGTCGCCAAGCTGATGGTCCGGCCGTCCGCCCGTGGCCAGGGGCTCGGCGGGGCGCTGCTGGCCGCCGTCGAGGCGTACGCGGCGACCGAGGGCATCACGCTGCTGATCCTGGACACCGAGAGCGGCAGCCTGGCCGAGCAGGTCTACTGCGGGGCGGGGTGGACGAAGGTCGGGAGCGTGCCGGGATACGCGGCGGATCCGGCGGGCATCCTCAAGCCGACGACCTTCTACTACAAGGAGCTCGCCGCTCCGTGAGCGGCGGGCGGCACAATGTGCACCACCACGCAATGATCAGGGAGAGCTTCATGACGCTGCACGACATTCCGCTGCGCACCCTCACGGGCGAGCCGACCACGCTGGGCGCGTACAGCGGCCGGACCGTCCTGTTGGTGAACGTGGCCTCCAAGTGCGGGCTCACCCCGCAGTACGAGGGCCTGGAGCGGCTGCAGCAGACCTACGGGGACCGGGGCCTGACCGTGCTCGGCGTTCCGTGCAACCAGTTCGCCGGGCAGGAGCCGGGCAGTGCGGAGGAGATCCAGACCTTCTGCTCGACGACGTACGGGGTCACCTTCCCGCTGCTGGAGAAGATCGACGTCAACGGTGCGGACCGGCATCCGCTGTACGCGGAGCTGACTCAGCTGGCCGACGCGGACGGGGAGGCCGGGGACGTCCAGTGGAACTTCGAGAAGTTCGTGATCTCGCCGGCCGGTGAGCCGGTGGCCCGGATCCGGCCGCGTTCGGAGCCGGAGTCCACGGAGGTCGTGGCGGCGATCGAGGCACAGCTGCCGGGCTGAGTACGCGCGCGGTCCGGGACTCACGTCCCGGACCGCCCCTTTTTTTGGGCCCTTGTGTCGGGCGGATCGCTACACCCTCCGATGACGCACATGACATGCAGACTGTGCAATCTCTATTCACCTGATGGGATCTACGGTAAATTCCCGGCGGTCGCCCCTCCAGCGCCCCTGCTGGATCCGCCCGCAACCGACAAAGGAGTCACCGTGCGCCGTGCCCCGTCCCGCGCGTTCCTGGCCCCGGCCGCCGTCCTGACGGCCGTCCTCGCCCTCCTCCCGGCCGCCTCACCGGCCGGCGCAGCCGCCGCTCCCACCGCTTCCGTCGAGCAGGTCCCGTACACCATGGACGAGTCCAACCAGGCGGCGTGGTGGACTCCCGCGGCCACCTACAAGGGCCGGGGCCAGTACACCTACTTCGCGTTCAACGAACCCGGCTCCACCGCGGCCACGCATCGCCCGGCCATCGCACGCCGCGACCCCGACGGGGTGTGGAGCCGTCTGCCGCTGCTCACGAAGGACGGGCAGCAGGCGGAGTTCACCGACGACAACGGGCACAACCAGCCCTCCGTAGCCCGGGACGGCAGCGGACGGCTGCATGTGTTCACCTCGATGCACGGCGACACCTGGCGCTACTTCCGTACCGACGCGACGACCGGCCCCGTCACCGATCACTCCTCCGACATGCCCGACCAGGGCCAGGGCATCACCTATCCGGTCCTGACCACCGCGCCCAACGGCGACCTCTATCTCGCCGCCCGCATCGGCAACGGCAGCGACCGCCGCCCCGGCAAGCTCTACCGCTGGGACAACGCGGCCGCCGAGTGGAGCGTCGTCGCGACCTTCGCGTCGGCGCAGTACCGGTCCGTCTACCCGGACGATCTGGCGGTGGACGCCGCCGGGAACGTCCACCTCCTCTACGAGTGGTCCAAGGCGCCGTCGTCCGCCTTCCGCCACAAGCTCTCCTACCTCCGCCTCGACCCGGACTCCGGCCGTTTCACGGACAGTTCCGGCGCCGCCCTCACCGTGCCGACCACCCCGGACACCGCCGACGTCATCCAGGACTTCACCAGCGGCGAGGAGTGGAGTTCGGACAACACCGGATACACCGCGGCAGCCGTCCAGAGCGCCAAACTCACCCTGGACGGCTCCACGCCCAAGGTGGCCTACCGCTACCGCTCCGCCGCGAGCGGGGCGAACTTCCATGTCTTCTACGCGTATCCGAGCGCCGGCGGCTGGCTGCGCCAGAGCGTCTACACGGAGGGGCAGACCAGCGCGGCGCTCGGCATCACCTGGGACGAGACCGACGCCAAGCGCGTCTACTACGTGAAGAGTTCCGGGACCGAGCGCGTCTTCGCCGCCACGGAGAAGAACGGCACCTGGACCTCCGTCTCCGCCGTCCCCGGAGTGAGCGCCGACCGGCTCGCCGTACGCCGCGACAGCGACGGGAACGACATCCTCTACCTCCCGGACACCAAGAACCGCCGCCTGCACTACGCGCGCCGCTGAGGAAGACACCGCAGCAGGCCGCCCGTCTCACCACCCCGCGAGGAGAGAACGTGTCCCCCCACCCGCCCGCGCCGCAGGACAGCGCCCCCGGCCCCCTCCCCCACGACTTCCCCTTCGACCCCACCCACGGCTACGACCTGCCGCGCCTGCTGGCCGTGGAAGCCCCGTCGGCGCCCGACGACTTCGCCGACTTCTGGCGGGACCGCTACGCCCGGGCGTTCTCCGTCGACCCGGCGCCCCGGATCGAGGGGCCCTGGGCCACCCTGGCCGACGTGCGGGTGGCCGACGTCTCCTACACGTCCACCGACGGGGTCCGGATCGGCGGCTGGCTGACCGTCCCCGCCGAGGGGCCCGTCACGCGCGGCTGTGTGGCGGCCCACGGATACGGGGGCCGGGCGGCCCCGGACCCCTGGCAGTGCCCGCCGGGGACCGCGACCATCTGGCCCTGCCTGCGCGGGCTCGGAACGCGGAGCCTGCTGCCCGGAGTCCCGTCGGTCTCGGCGGGGCACGTCCTGCACGGCATCGAGTCCCGGGACTCCTATCTCATCGGCGGGTGCGTGGCGGACGTCTGGTGCGCGGCCACCGCGCTGCGACGGCTGGTGCCGGAGACCGCGGGGGCACTGACCTTTCTCGGTACGAGTTTCGGCGGCGGCATCGGGGCGCTGGCGCTTCCCTGGGACGACCGTTTCGGGGCCGCCGGGCTCACCGTGCCGACCTTCGGCAACCATCCGCTCCGTGCGACCCTGCCGTGCACGGGCAGCGGGGAGTCGGTGCGCGGGCGGCTCGCGGACGACCCGTCGGTGCTGGACGTCCTCGCGTACTTCGACGCGGCGACGGCGGCACGGCACATCCGCATCCCCGTGCACGTGGGCGCCGCCCTGTTCGATCCGTCGGTCCCTCCGCCCGGGCAGTTCGCCGTGTACGGGGCGCTGGCGGGGCCGCGCGAGCTCTTCGTGCTCCGGGCGGGCCATTTCGACCACCCGGGGGAACCGGACGAGACGGCGGCCCTGGAGGAGTCTCAGCGACGCTTCCTGTCCGAAGCCGCCCCCGGGCACCGCACTCGGGCTGATTCGGCGTACGGGTGACCGGCGCACACGCTAAGCTGATGCAGATAGTGCAATAGATTTGCAGAAAGAGGGAGGGCCATGGCTAGCCGGGCTACTGACGCCGGAACGAACCAGAGCGTCGAACGAGCGGTCTCCGTACTGCGCGCACTCGACTCCGGCCGGCCCGAGCTACGCGTCTCCGACGTCGCCGAGCTCACCGGGCTGGGCTCGTCGACCACCTCACGCCTGCTGTCCACCCTGGAACGCCTCGACATGGTCGAACGCGATCCGGTCAGCAACCTCTACCGGCTCAGCCTCGGCATCCTCCCGCTGGCCGCCACCGCCACCAACCGCCATCCCGTGCACCGGGCCGCGCGGATGGTGCTCCAGGACCTCGCCACCCGCACCGGCCTGGGGGCCAATGTGGCCGTGCGCCGGGACGGCGAGCTGATGTTCCTGTGCAACTTCGAGGGCGCTCGCGCCCCCAAGTCGTACACCCAGGGCGGACACACCGCCCCGCTGCACGCCACGAGCATCGGCAAGTGCCTGCTCACCGCTCTCGCCCCCAAGGAGCGCCGCAAGCTGCTCGGGGATCCTCTCCCGGCGCACACCGAGTACACGACCACCAGCCACGACCTCCTCGACGAGGAGATCGACACCGTGCGGCGCACCGGTTACGCCGTCGAGGCGGAGGAGCGGGCGCTCGGCCGCGCGTCGCTGGCCGCACCCGTCCGCGACGCCTCGGGCGACATCGTCGCGGCCATCTCGCTGTGGGGTCCGACCTCGCTGCTCGGCGAGCGCGCCGACGCCGAGGAGGAGCGCCTCGCCCTGGTGCGCGAGGTCATCGAGGCCGCCGACGCCATCAGTCAGGCGCTCGGCGCGCTCTGAGCGGCCATGGCGAAGGGCCGGTGGGAACCGCTCGGTTCCCACCGGCCCTTCGTCGTCCCGCGGACCGCGCCGGTCAGTCCGTGCGGTCGCCGTACGCCTTGAAGGCGACCACGTGCGCGTGCCGTGCCCCGTGCGTCGCGTCGACCACGAGCCGCAGCGCGGCGGTGCGTACGGGGCCGCCGTCCGCGGTCCGCACCGGGTGCACCCGGTGGCGGCGCCGGTTCTCCGTCACCGTGAGCAGCGTGTGCCAGTCGCCGGCGGCGTCGCACGCCTGAAGGCGGTAGTCCCGTACCAGCTCCGGCATGACCTCGTACGGGGTGCGGTGGCGGTGCAGGTTGTTGAGGTACTCGTCCACGTCGTCGTCGAACACCAGGCGGACCTCGGTGACGTCCTGCTCGGCGTCCCAGTCGAGACGGAGCCACTCCGCTTCGCCGGCCGGCCCGGAGGACCACATGTGCGGTCCGCCGTAGGGGCGTTGGTACCCGCCCACGGCCCGGGCGGGGCCGAACGCGGCGGTGTCGGGTGCGGCCCGGAAGGCGAAGGTCTGCCGGCGCAGGCCGCGGGCCTGCCATTCCAGCACAGGCTGCCCGTCCTCCTCCGGGATGTCGTGGTCGACGGCGGCGTCCCCCTCGGCCTTCCGGCGCAGCGCGAGGACTCCGTCGGTGCGCTCGGGCAGCAGGGTCAGGGCCGTGTCGGCGCAGGCCCGGACGAGGAGGATCGCGTTGCCGGAGGTCTCGGGACGGTGGTCGAGGCGGACCGTGACCCAGTGGGGGCCGCCGGGCGGGACCGCGACCGCGGTGGTGAGGAGGTGGTCGGCCGGGACGGCGTTCTCGGCGCGGCCGGTCCCCCACAGCTCCACGGTGAGTTCCCGGGACGTGCCGTCCGGGGCTCCGTGGACGAGGAGGTCGACCGTGTCCAGGGCGGGGTCGACGGGCAGCAGGAGGGCGAGGTCACGGGTGAGGGGGTACGGGGTTCCGGGTGCGGCCGCCGTCGGCTCGGCGGCCAGCCGGGTCAGGCTGGAGGAGGCGCTGACCCGGGCGGTGAGCGCCAGGTTGTCGGGGTCCTCGTCGGCGAGGCCGATCACGGAGGCGTCCTGGCGCAGCAGCGTGCGGTGCACCAGGTCCGGGCGTTCGGTGGCCAGTTGCCTCGGGGTGAGGCCCTCGGCGACGCACAGGGCCGCGGCGGTGCCCGCGGCCTCGCCGAGCGTCGCGCAGGTGGCCATGACGCGGGTGGCCCCGAAGGCGATGTGGGTGGCGGAGATGTTGCGCCCGGCGAAGTGCAGGTTCGTCACGTTCGCCGAGTACAGGGAGCGCAGCGGGATGTGGAAGATGCCGTCCGCGTACCGCTGGCGTGCGCCGGGCTCGTCGGCGTACATGCCCTGGACGGGGTGGAGGTCGACGGACCAGCCGCCGAAGGCCACCCGGTCCTCGAACCGGCGCTGCTGGAGGATGTCCTGCTGGGTGAGGACGTGGTCGCCGAGGAAGCGCCGGTACTCCCGCTTGCCGGGGAGGCTGCCGACCCACTCCAGGGTGAGGTCGGCCGCGTCCGGGAACCGGCCGGAGTTCTTGATGTGGTCCCAGATCCCCATGATCACGGACTGGAGTTCATCGCGGATGCGCTCGTTGTCGTGGACGGTGTCGAGTTCGCCGCCCCACTCGATCCACCAGTAGTCGCAGCCGTTGTCCCCGGTGCGCAGGACGCGGTTGCGCAGGATGGGCGTGTCCGAGAGGTCCTTGGCGTGGGCGGGCGGCACGAACTTCACCGGCCGGCCCAGATCCTTGGTGTGGAAGAGGATCGTCGAGCCGAGGAGCGCGTCGTCCGCCTCCGGCGGCGCCCAGGGCTCGTCGAACTCCGGCCGCCCCTCACGGCCCGTGCGGTAACGGGCGCCGGCGAGATGGCCGAGCAGACCGTCTCCGGTGCAGTCGAGGAACTGGCGCGCGCGGAAGGTGATGCGGCGCTCCGAGCCCATCATCCAGCCGGTGCAGGAGTGCACCTCACGGCGGTCGTCGGGGCCGCTCGCCTCGACCTCGCGCACATCGGTGTTGAGGAAGAGGTCGATGTTCGGTTCGGCACGGACGGCGTCGAGGACGACCTGGTCCCAGTAGTACGGGTTGCCCTCGGGGTTGCGGTACTGGTTCTCCGTGTACAGCTCGCCCATGATCCCCGTCTCGCGGGCCCAGCGGTGCACGCCGTGTGCGGTGGCGCCGCAGACCCAGACGCGGATCTCGCTGCTGGCGTTGCCGCCGAGTACGGGCCGGTTGTTGACCAGGGCGACGCGCCGGCCGAGCCGGGCCGCGGCGATGGCCGCGCAGGTTCCGGCCAGTCCACCGCCGATCACGGCGATGTCGTAGTGGCCCTCTTCTTCCCGCACGATGCGGCCTCCTTGGTGTGAAGCTCGGGTACTCCCCGCCATGGCGGAGAACTCGAACGTACATCACATCCATATTGTGCAACCACTGTTCAGTCAGTGGGATTGGCTGTAAGTTCCGGTTGCGGCCGCCGACCGGGCCGTCGCGCACCGAAGGGCGCGCTCACCACAGATCAGAGCTGTTCACCGGGGCCACACGGAACCGGTGACCAATCGCCCCAAAGGGTTGACTCCGTCGCACTATATGGAGAACGATCCCGCATGTTGCAACTTGTGTTCAGTGAAGCTGGGACGGCGTTCACGCACAGGGCCCCGGCGCTCCCGCCACCGTTCGAGAGGACAGACCCATGAGTACGGCCGCACCTCCCCAGAAGGCTCCTCCGCCCCGCAGGCGGACAGGGGCGCGACTGTCCGACGGTGCGTTCGCCCTGCTGCTCACCGCTCCGGGAATCGCCCTCTTCGCGGCGATCATCTTCTATCCGCTGCTGTCCGCCCTGTTCACCGGCTTCTTCCGGCAGGACCTGCGCCTGCCGGGCCGGGAGTTCGTCGGCCTGGACAACTTCGCGTACTGGCTGAACGGCGACCTGTTCACCATTCTCGAACAGACGCTGGTCTTCACCGTCGGCGCGACGCTCGCCCCCTTCGCCGTCGGCTTCGCCCTCGCGCTCGCCCTCAACACCGGCATCAGGGGCAGCGGATTCCTGCGCGGGGTGTTCCTGTTCCCCTGGGTGATCCCGGGCGTGGTGGTCTCCTTCCTCTGGATGTGGATCTTCAACGCGAACTACGGCGTGCTCAACGGCGTCCTCGTCCAGGCCGGGATCATCGAGGAGTCGGTGGCCTGGCTCGGCCGGCCCGGCACCGCGATGCTCGCCGTCATCGTCACCAAGACCTGGGCCAGCTTCCCCTGGATGATGGTGATGCTCCTGGCCGGTCTGCAGACCGTGCCCAAGGAACTGCACGAAGCGGCCTCGATGGACGGGGCGGGCGCGATCCGGCGGTTCTTCGCCGTCACCTGGCCGCAGGTCCGGGGGGTCGCCTCGATCGTGCTCCTGCTGGAGTTCATCTGGAACTTCCAGCACTTCGACACCATCTACGTGCTCACCGGCGGCGGCCCCGCCGGCACCACGGAGACGTTCGCGACCGCCGTCTACCAGACCGCGTTCAGCGGTTTCGACATCGGCCGGGCCACCGCGCTCGGCGGACTGTGGATGGTGCTCCTGCTCCTCCTCGTCGTCGTCTACCTCAGGATCACCGAGCGGAAGGGCGACGCCTGATGAGCACCACGTCCACCACCCCCACCCCGCCGCCCGTGACCGACCGGCCGCGACCGCCCGCCGCGCGGCCCGGCCCCGCACCCCGGCGCCGTGTCCGCAAGGACCTGCTGCGCTCGCGCGTCGCCGCGTGGAGCGCGGTCGTCGTCATCGGCGCCTTCGGACTGCTGCCGGTCTACTGGCTGCTCGCCACCGCGCTGAGCACCCCCGATGCGACCTTCCAGTTCCCGCCGAAGCTGATCCCCACCGATCTCACCCTCGGCAACTTCACGGCCCTGGCCGAGAACGACCAGCTGATCTCCTACATGGTCAACTCGCTGATCGTGGCCTCGATCACCGCCGTGCTGAGCGTGGTCGTCGCCACGTACATGGGCTACTCGTTCTCCAAGTTCCGCTACCGGGGGCGGAAGTCGCTGATGCACATGGTGCTGGCCTCCCAGATGTTCCCCCAGGCCCTTCTGCTGGTGACGCTGTACGCCGTCTTCTCCAGCTTCGGCATGCTCAACACGTACACGGCGCTGGTCCTCTCCTTCACCACGTTCACGATGCCGTTGTGCGTCTGGATGCTGAAGGGGATCTTCGACACGGTGCCGGACGCCCTGCTGGAGGCCGCCAGCATCGACGGCGCGTCCCGGTGGCGGACGCTGCACTCGATCGTGGCGCCGCTGGCCGCTCCGGGCATGATCGCCGCCGGGCTCTTCGCCTTCGTACGCGGCTGGAACGACTTCATCTTCGCGCTGACCCTGGCCGACAAGGAGAAGCAGACGCTGCCCCCCGGGCTCGTCTCCACCTACATCGGCGAGTTCCAGACGGCCTGGCCCCAGCTGATGGCGGCCTCGCTCGTGGTGTCGGTCCCGGTGATCGTCGCCTTCATGTTCCTTCAGCGCTACCTCGTCGGCGGCATGACCGCCGGTTCGGTCAAGAGCTGAACCGGCGGGACCGTTCCGCCCCATCCGCTTCCCCTCCCGTCCACTGCCCCATGGAGAGACCATGACCACCTCTGGCATCAGCCGGCGCGGCGCGCTGCGCATGTTCGGCATCGGCGCGCTCGGCGTAGCGAGCGCCGGTGTGCTCGGCGCCTGTGCGCCGTCCGGCGCCGGCACCCCCGCAGGCGGCGGCGACCCGAAGTCCAAGAACTTCGACTTCACCTCCTGGTCGCTCAACGAAGAGGCCGCCAAGCCCTCGATCGAGAAGATCATCAAGGCGTGGGAGAAGGCCGAGAAGTCGAGCATCCGCGCGGTCTCCTATCCGTACAACGAATACCTCAGCCAGCTCACGCTCAAGCTGGGCGGCGGGGAGACCACGGGCGCGGTGCACCTCGACATCGCCTGGCTCGCGGCGATCGCGCAGATGGGCAGACTGGCCGACGTCGGTCCGGCGGCCGCCGGGGGCGGCTACACGGACGTGGCGCTGAAGAGCGGCGTCTACGACGGCACGCAGTACGGACTGCCGTGGAACATCGGGTCGATCGGGGTGATCGCCAACTCCAAGCTGCTGAAGAAGGCCGGGATCGAGAAGCACCCGGTCACCGTCGAGGAGTTCGAGGACGCGCTGCGGGAGCTGAAGGGGCTCGGCGGCGGTGTCGTGCCGTACGCCGCCGCCACCAAGGTCGCGCAGCTCAAGGACATCTTCCCGTGGATGCAGACCTTCGGCTGCACGCTGTGCGAGGGCGGGAAGGTGACGATCGGCGACGACGCCTCGGTCGACGCGGTCGCCTGGTACAAGAAGCTGCACGACGCGAAGCTGATCGCCGCCGACGTGGACCGCTTCGACGCACGGGCCCTGTTCGGCCAGGGCAAGGCCGCCTTCTACGACGACGCGATCATCGGCAAGGGCGTGACGTCGGCCCAGTCCAAGGACAAGACGCTGGCCGCCGCCATGCAGCCGGTGGAACGTCCGGTGCTCAAGGCCGGAGACACCCCGCAGGCACTGCTGTGGGGCGGGGTGATCGCGATCGTGAAGGGCAAGGGCCAGGACGCGGCGACCGAGTTCGCGCTGCACACGACGACCGACCGGACCACCACCTCCGAGTACTTCGCGGCCCGCGCGCTGCCTCCGTCCACCACCGCGGGGCTGGCCGCGCCGGAGGTCGCCAAGGACACCTTCACCACGGAGTGGACCGAGAAGATCACTCGGACCGCGACCGGCAGCCCCTTCTGGCAGTTCGCCCAGAGCACGCAGATCGACGAGGCCGTCGCCAAGCACGTGCAGGCCGTCCTCGTCGGCAGGGAGAAGCCGAAGGACGCGATGAAGGAGGCCCGCGAGGAGGTGACCGCGCTCATCAAGCGCTGAGCCCGGGCCGCCGCTCCCCCTGGCGGGAGCGGCGGCTCAGCCCTGTACGTACCGGGTCTAGCGGATCGGCATGCCCGAGAGCGTGCGGGCGATCACCAGGCGCTGGATCTCGCTGGTGCCCTCGAAGATGGTGTAGATGGCCGCGTCGCGGTGCATGCGCTCGACCGGGTACTCGCGGGTGAAGCCGTTGCCGCCGAGGATCTGGATGGCCTGCGCGGTGACGTCCCGGGCGGTCTCGCTCGCGTAGAGCTTCGACATGGAGCCCTCGGCGGAGGTGAACGGCTTGCCGGTGGTGGCCATCCAGGAGGCGCGCCAGACCAGCAGCCGGGCCGCGTCGATGCGGGTGCGCATGTCGGCGAGCTGGAAGGCGATGCCCTGGTTGTCGATGATCGGGCGGCCGAACTGGCTGCGGGTCTTCGCGTAGTCGAGGGCGACCTCGTAGGCGGCGCGGGCGGTGCCGACGGCCATCGCGCCGACGGCCGGGCGGGAGGCCTCGAAGGTGGCCATGGCCGCGTTCTTGACCCGCTCGCCGCCGGCCTTCGCGCGCTCCCGGGCGCGGGCGAGGCGCTCGTCGAGCTTCTCCTTGCCGCCGAGCAGGCAGTGGCCGGGGACGCGGACGTCCTCCAGGACCACCTCGGCGGTGTGCGAGGCGCGGATGCCGTGCTTCTTGAACTTCTGGCCCTGGGAGAGGCCGGGGGTGTTCGGCGGCACGATGAAGGAGGCGTGGCCCTTGGAGCCGATGTCGGGGTCGACGACGGCGACGACGACGTGGACGTTGGCTATGCCGCCGTTGGTCGCCCAGGTCTTGGTGCCGTTGAGGACCCACTCGTCCTTGGCCTCGTCGTAGACGGCCCGGGTGCGCATCGAGGCGACGTCCGATCCGGCGTCGGGCTCGGAGGAGCAGAAGGCGGCGACCTTCACGTCGTCGGCGTCGCCGTACATCTGCGGGATCCAGGTGCCGATCTGCTCCTCGGTGCCGTTGGCGAGGACGCCGACGGCCGCCAGGCCCGTACCGACGATCGACAGGGCGATGCCCGCGTCGCCCCAGAAGAGCTCTTCCATGGCCATGGGGATGCCGAGCCCCGTAGGGTCGAAGAACTGCTGGGCGTAGAAGTCGAGCGAGTAGATGCCGACCTTGGCCGCTTCCTGGATGACGGGCCAGGGCGTCTCCTCACGCTCGTCCCACTCCGCGGCGGCGGGGCGGATGACATCCGCCGCGAAGCCGTGGAGCCACTCCTTGACCTGCTTCTGGTCGTCGTTGAGCTCAAGCGTGAACTCGGCCATGTTCCCCTCCAGGCACTGCGGCGAGAATCCGTGCGTTACTTGCGGTAACCACAGTCTGTTACTGGCAAGTAGGCACTGTCAACCGCCTCGGAGCCGATCAAGCACCCGCCCCGCGGAGTGTTACGTTGCGCGGGCGTGCAAGAGCGGTGCGACGGCATCGCGCGGCCAGGGGTGGGAGAGACGACATGGAGACCGCACGAAGCGCCGAGCGACAGCGGACCGCGGCCGAGCGCCGTCGCCGCGAGTTGCTGGAAGCGGCGGACCGGGTGGTGCTCAGGGACGGACCGCAGGCCTCGATGAACGCCATCGCCGCCGAGGCCGGAATCACCAAACCCATCCTCTACCGCCACTTCGGCGACAAGGGCGGCCTCTACCGCGCCCTCGCCAAGCGCCACACCGACGCACTGCTCAGCGCCCTGCGGGCCGCCCTGGACGCGCCCGCCGACCGCCGCAAGCGGGTGGAGTCCACGCTCGACACCTATCTCGCCGCGATCGAGGCCCGCCCGCAGGTCTACCGCTTCCTGATGCACCCCGCCGACGGAGCCGACGCCGCCCCCTCCCCCGAGCAGGGCTTCGACGTCGGCCGGCACTCCGCCCCGCTGCTGCGCCGCCTCGGCGAGGAGCTGGGCCAGGTGATCGTCGAGCGGGTCGACCTGGGCCCGGACAGCGAGCAGATGGCTCGCATCTGGGGCCACGGGATCGTCGGCATGATGCACGCGGCGGGCGACTGGTGGCTCGCCGACCGGCCCTGCTCCCGCGAACGGCTGGTGAGCAGCCTCGCCGATCTGCTGTGGGGCAGGCTCGCGGAGGTGGGCGACCTCCAGGGCGGCCCCGGGTTCTGACCGGCCGTTCCGACCGGCTGTTCCGACCGGCTGTTCCGACCGGCTGTTCCGAGCGGGCTCTCAGTCCTTGCGCGCCCAGGACGCCCGGCGCGCCGCCCGCAGCGCCCGGGTACGCCGCAGCCCGGTCAGCCGGTCGGTGTAGACCCGGCCCTCCAGGTGGTCGCACTCGTGCTGGAGGCACCGGGCGAACCATCCCGTCCCGGCGATCCGGACCGGCTCACCGGTCATCGTCAGCCCCTCGACGACCGCGTGGTCGAAGCGTTCCGTGCCCGCTTCCAGACCGGGAAGTGACAGACAGCCCTCCGGTCCGCGTACGGTGAGTCCGTCCGCCTCGACCAGCTCGGGATTGACCACGTGTCCCAGATGGCGGACATCGTCGTCGTCCGGGCAGTCGTAGACGAACACCTTGAGCGGGACGCCGATCTGGTTGGCGGCGAGCCCGACACCCTGTGCGGCGTACATCGTGGCGAACATGTCCTCGACCAGCCTCGCGAGCGACGGGCCGAAGTCCGTGACGTCCTCGCAGGCACGGTGGAGCAACGGGTCGCCGAGCAGACTCATCTCACGGACGAGTCCGGAACTGCCGGGGATCGGGCGGTTTCGCATGGCGGCAAGCGTACGTTCCGCCGGGGCCGGTGAGTTCGCGTGGTGCCGCGGTGCCGTCGCAGCGCCGGACATCGATAGGCTGGGCGCGGACCGATGCAAGGAGGATCTAGGACGATGGCAGGCAACACGGAGCCGTTGTCGCCGCGGGCCAAACTGGCCGTGACGGCGGGCAAGGCCGCGGCGGCGGTGTCACGCGCCGCGGGGCGGGGCAGCGGATCGGTGATCGGCGGCCGGGTGGCGCTCAAACTCGACCCCGACCTGCTGGGGCGACTGGCGCAGCACCTGGACGTGATCCTCGTGTCGGCGACGAACGGCAAGACGACCACCACCCGGCTGATCGCCGAGGCGCTGCGGGCCGCCGGGCCCGTCGTGTCGAACGCGCTCGGCGCGAACATGCCCGCGGGCATCACCTCGGCGCTGGCCGGCGGCTCGGACGCGAAGTTCGGTGTGATCGAGGTCGACGAGAAGTATCTGGCGGGGGTGGCCCGGGACACCACGCCCAAGGCCATCGCGCTGCTCAACCTCTCCCGCGACCAGCTGGACCGCGCGGCGGAGACCCGGATGATGGCCGAGCACTGGCGCGAGGGCCTCTCCGGCTCGAAGGCCGTGATCATCGCCAACGCCGACGACCCGCTGGTCGTCTGGGCGGCCTCCTCCTCGGCCAATGTGGTGTGGGTGGCGGCCGGCCAGGCGTGGAAGGACGACGCCTGGTCCTGCCCGTCCTGCGGCGGTGTGATGCAGCGCCCGGGCGACGACTGGTTCTGCGGGCAGTGCGGCTTCCGCCGGCCCGCCCCGAGCTGGGCGCTCAACGGCGACTACGTCCTGGACCCGCACGGTTCGGCCTGGCCGATCCACCTCCAGCTGCCGGGCCGCGCGAACAAGGCGAACGCCGCCAGCTCGGCCGCCGTGGCCGCCGTCTTCGGGGTGCCGCCGCAGGTCGCGCTGGAGCGGATGTACCAGGTGCAGGCGGTGGCCGGACGGTACGACGTCGTCACCTTCCAGAACCGTGAGCTGCGCCTGCTGCTCGCGAAGAACCCGGCCGGCTGGCTGGAGACGTTCTCGCTGATCGACCCGCCGCCGACGCCGGTGATCCTCTCGGTGAACGCGCGCGGCGCGGACGGCACGGACACCTCCTGGCTGTGGGACGTGGACTACACCCAGCTGGCGGGCCACCCGATCTTCGTGCTCGGCGACCGGAAGCTGGACCTCGCGGTCCGCCTCGAAGTGGCCGGTCTCGACTTCCGGGTCTGCGAGACGCTCGACGAGGCCGTGCAGTACGCCCCGCCCGGCCGTATCGAGGTCATCGCCAACTACACCGCCTTCCAGGACCTGCGCCGTCGTGTCGGCAACTGACCCCGGCCCCGGCCACCTCCGGAGAGGACGAAGCATGAGCAACAACGGTCTGCGTCTGGTCTGGGTCTACCCCGACCTGCTCAGCACCTACGGCGACCAGGGCAACGCCCTGGTCGTGGAGCGGCGGGCCCGGCAGCGCGGTCTGGACGTGCAGCGCGTCGACGTGCGCAGCGACCAGCCGGTGCCGACGTCCGGCGACATCTATCTGATCGGCGGCGGCGAGGACCGGCCGCAGCGCCTCGCGGCGGAGCGGCTGCGCCGCGACGGCGGGCTGAGCCGCGCCGCGTCCAACGGCGCGATCATCTTCTCGGTCTGCGCGGGCTACCAGATCCTCGGGCACGAGTTCGTCAACGACCTCGGCGAGCGCGAGCAGGGTCTCGGTCTGCTCGACGTGGTCTCCACCCGGGGCGAGGGCGCGCGGTGCGTCGGCGACGTACTGGCGGACATCGACCCGCAGCTGGCGCTGCCGCCGCTGACCGGGTTCGAGAACCACCAGGGCGTCACCCATCTCGGCCCGACAGCACGGCCGTTCGCGCGGGTCCAGCTCGGCCGGGGCAACGGCACCGGGGACGGCACGGAGGGCGCGTACAACGACACGGTCTTCGGGACGTACATGCACGGTCCGGTGATGGCCCGCAACCCGCAGATCGCCGATCTGCTGCTCAAGCTGGCCCTCGACGTGAACGCGCTGCCGCCCACCGACGACCGCTGGTACGAGGCGCTGCGCGCCGAGCGGATCACCTCGGCGACCCAGCCCGCCTGAGGCACTTTCCGCTCGCCTGAGCGGTGTCCGCCTGAGGTGTTTTCCGCTCGCCTGAGCGGAGTCCAGCAGTCGGACGGCCGGTTCGGTCCCGCCACCCTGCGCCGGTAGGGTGGCGGGGATCCAACCGGACGACGTGGTCCGGTCGTCGACCCACGTTGCAAAGGTTTTCGGGCCATGCGCATTGGCGTACTCACCTCCGGCGGCGACTGCCCCGGCCTCAACGCCGTCATCCGTTCCGTCGTGCACCGCGCGGTGGTGGACCACGGCGACGAGGTCATCGGTTTCCACGACGGCTGGAAGGGCCTGCTGGAGTGCGACTACCGCAAGCTCGACCTTGACGCGGTCGGCGGCATCCTGGCCCGCGGCGGCACGATCCTCGGCTCCTCCCGCGTCCAGCCCGCGCATCTGCGCGACGGTGTGGAGCGGGCCCGCGGCCATGTCGCGGACCTCGGCCTGGACGCCATCATCCCGATCGGCGGCGAGGGCACCCTCAAGGCCGCGAACCTCCTCTCCGAGGCCGGTCTCCCGATCGTCGGCGTTCCCAAGACCATCGACAACGACATCGCCTCCACCGACGTCACCTTCGGTTTCGACACCGCCGTCGGCGTCGCCACCGAGGCGCTGGACCGGCTGAAGACGACCGCCGAGTCGCACCAGCGGGTGCTGATCGTCGAGGTCATGGGCCGGCACACCGGCTGGATCGCCCTGCACTCCGGGATGGCCGCCGGCGCCCACGCGATCGTGGTGCCCGAGCGCCCCTTCGACATCGACGAGCTGACCGAGCTGGTCGGCAAGCGCTTCTCGGCGGGCAAGAAGTTCGCCATCGTGGTGGTCGCCGAGGGCGCCAAGCCGCGCGCGGGCTCCATGCAGTTCGAGCAGGGCGTCAAGGACATCTACGGCCACGAGCGGTTCGCCGGGGTGGCCACGCAGCTCTCCGGCGAGCTGGAGCAGCGGCTCGGCAAGGAGGCCCGCCCGGTCATCCTCGGCCATGTCCAGCGCGGCGGTACGCCGACCGCGTACGACCGGGTCCTGGCGACCCGGTTCGGCTGGCACGCGGTGGAGGCGGCGCACCGGGGCGAGTTCGGGATGCTGACCGCGCTGCGCGGCACCGACATCGTGATGGTCCCGCTGGCGGAAGCGGTCGAGACGCTGAAGACGGTCCCGGCCGAGCGGTACGCCGAGGCGGAGTGCGTGCTCTAGGAGACGCGCCGTCCAGAACTGCCCCCGGCCGCAGGTGCGGCCGGGGGCAGTTCTACGCTGTACCGGACAACCGGCACGAAACGGGGACGTGTCCCCATCGGGAGTGAAGAGATGGATCACAGCGGGCACGGCATGAACATGGATCTGCCGCCGTTCACGCTGGGGCGGGGGCTGGAGCTCTCCGCCGACCCGTTCTTCCTGACCGGCTGCGTCCTGGCGCTCGCCCTGTACGGGTACGGCGTGGTGCGGCTGCGTCGGCGCGGGGACGGCTGGCCGGTGAACCGGATCGTGTTCTTCACGGTGGGCGTGCTGAGCATCGCGCTGGTGATGTGCACCAAGCTCAACGACTACGGCATGGTCATGTTCAGCGTGCACATGGTGCAGCACATGGTGATCAGCATGCTGTCGCCGATCCTGCTGCTGCTGGGCGCCCCGGTGACGCTGGCGCTGCGCGCGCTGCCGCCGGCCGGCCGGGGGCGGACCGGGCCGCGTGAGCTGCTGCTGAAGCTGCTGCACAGCCGCTACATGAAGATCATCACGCATCCGGTGTTCACGATTCCGCTGTTCATCGCGAGCCTGTACGCGCTGTACTTCACGCCGATCTTCGACTTCCTGATGGGCTCGAAGCCCGGCCACATCGGGATGATGGTGCACTTCCTCGCGGTCGGCCTGGTCTTCTTCTGGCCGATCATGGGCGTGGACCCGGGTCCGCACCGGCCCGGTTATCTGATGCGGATGCTGGAGCTGTTCGCCGGGATGCCGTTCCACGCGTTCTTCGGGATCGCGCTGATGATGGCGTCGACGCCGATGGTGAAGACGTACGAGAATCCGCCCGCCTCGCTCGGCATCGACGCCCTGAGCGACCAGAACTGGGCGGGCGGCATCGCCTGGGCGTTCAGCGAGATCCCCTCGGTGCTGGTGCTGATCGCGCTGGTCTACCAGTGGTACAACTCCGAACAGCGTGCCGCCCGGCGCTCGGACCGGGCCGCGGACCGCGACGGTGACAAGGAGCTGGCGGCGTACAACGCCTATCTCGCGTCTTTGCAGGCGCGCGGACAGTAGCGCGGAGGGCGCGTACGGGGTGACCATGGGGACAACGGCCGCGCGGCCGACGAGGAGCGTGCGCGCATGTCCGGATCGACGAAAACCATGGGATACATGACCGTCGGGGCGCTGGTCGCGGTGACCGCGTACACCGTGGCGCTGGGAAGCAGCGGCTGGCTCTGGTTCGGCTGGGTGGTGCTGGGCCTGTGCACCCTCGGCATGCTGGCCACCCAGGACACCTGAAACGTCACGGCGGGTGACCACGCCTGACGGGCCCGGAGGCGGGTACGAGCCGGGAGACCGGTTCGCTACGGTCGCACGGTGGCGCCGGGGCCCCACACGGTGGGGCTCCGGCACGATCATGTCCTGGTAGGACGAGTCCTGAGTCGGCCCGGCAGAGCGAGGTGCACCCGCAAGGTGTTTTATTACGTCCTGAAGTATGTCGTGCTGGGGCCCGTGCTGCGGCTGCTGTTCCGGCCCCGTATCGAGGGCCTGGAGAACATTCCCACGGGCGGCGCGGCGATCGTCGCGGGCAACCACCTCTCCTTCTCCGACCACTTCCTGATGCCGGCCATCATCAAGCGCCGGATCACCTTCCTGGCGAAGGCGGAGTACTTCACCGGCCCGGGGATCAAGGGCAGGCTCACGGCCGCCTTCTTCCGCAGCGCGGGCCAGATCCCGGTGGACCGGTCCGGCAAGGACGCCGGGCAGGCGGCCATCCGCGAGGGGCTCGGCGTCCTCGGCAAGGGCGAGCTGCTGGGGATCTATCCGGAGGGCACCCGCTCGCACGACGGGCGGCTCTACAAGGGCAAGGTCGGGGTCGCGGTGATGGCGATCACCGCGCAGGTGCCGGTGATCCCGTGTGCCATGGTCGGCACCTTCGAGATCCAGCCGCCCGGCCAGGTCGTGCCGAAGATCAAGCGGGTCGCGATCCGCTTCGGCGAACCGCTGGACTTCTCCCGCTACGCGGGCATGGAGAACCAGAAGGCCGCGATCCGGGCGGTGACGGACGAGATCATGTACGCGATCCTCGGGCTCTCCGGCCAGGAGTACGTGGACGAGTACGCGGCGAAGGTGAAGGCGGCCGAGCAGGAGGCCGCGCCGCCGAGGAAGTTCCCGAAGCTGCGACGCTGAGCGCGAATACGCCACCGGCAGAGCACCCTCGTCCGGCCGGGTCCGCTCCCCTAGCGTCGCTTCCATGAGCAACGGACACGCATGGGTGCTGGGAGCGACGGGACAGATCGGGCGGGCCGCGGTCCGCGCGCTGGCCGCCGACGGCTGGGAGGTCACGGCGGCCTCGCGCGGCGGCGGCCGGGACGAGGGGTGGGATGCCGGGGTCCGGGCGGTGGCGCTCGACCGGGACGAGGAGGGGGCGCTGGCGAAGGCGCTGGGCGACGGCTGTGACGTGCTGGTCGACATGGTGGCGTTCGACGGCGCGCACGCCCGGCAGTTGACGGGGCTGGCCGGTCGGATCGGCTCGGCCGTGGTGATCTCCAGCGGCGCGGTGTACGAGGACGAGCGGGGCCGCAGCTTCGACACCCAGGCCGAGCCGGACGGCTTCCCGCGCTACCCCGTGCCGCTGCCGGAGAGCCAGGCCACGGTGGCGCCCGGGGACGCCACGTACGGGACGCGGAAGGTCCAGCTGGAGCGGGAGTTGCCGGCGGCGGGCGAGGCGCTGCCGGTGACGCTGCTGCGCGCGGGCGCGGTCCACGGCCCGTACTGCCGCACACCGCGCGAGCTGTATTTCGTGAAGCGGCTGCTGGACGGCCGGCGGCGCCGGGTCCTGGCGTACGGCGGGGAGTGCCGCTTCCACCCGGTGCACGTGTCCAACGCGGCGGAGCTGATCCGGCTGGCCGCCCGGAAGCCGGGATCGCGGGTGCTGAACGCGGCGGACCCGGAGGCGCCCACGGTCGCGGAGATCGCGTCGGCGATCGACGCGGTGCTCGGGCGGGAGACGGAGACGGTACTGATCGACGGCCCGGCGCCCGAGGGGCAGGTGGGCGAGACCCCGTGGAGCGGCGCGCACCCGGTGGTCTACGACATGACGGCCGCCGGAGAGCAGCTCGGGTATCGGCCCGTCACGGGGTATGCGGAATCGCTGCCGGAGACGGTCGAGTGGCTCGCCGGGGAGCTGGCGGGGCGCGACTGGCGGGAGGCGTTCCCGAAGATGCTCAAGAACTACGGCGAGGGCCTCTTCGACTACGCGGCGGAGGACGCCTGGCTGGCGGCGTACGACCGGGGCCGCCGCTGAACGGTCCCGGTCGTACGCCTCCGGGGCGTCCTTACGGCTTCGGTGTGGCGTGCGGGGTGCACGTCACATCGTGCCGGCCGGTCTTCCCGGTGAGCAGGTAGGTGTCCACCCGGTCGTTGACGCAGGGGTTGACCAGTCCGGTGACGCCGTGGGAGCCGGCATCCTTCTCGGTGATGAGCCGGGATCCCTTGAACCGCTTGTGCAGCTCGACCGCACCCGCGTACGGGGTGGCGGCGTCGCGGGTGGACTGCACGATCAGGACGGGTGGCAGGCCCTTGCGGGTCCTCACGTCCAGCGGGGTCCGCTGCTTGGCCGGCCAGGTGGCGCAGGGCAGGTTCATCCAGGCGTTGGCCCACGTCATGAACGGATACTTCCGGTGCAGCCGGGTGTTGTCCCGGTCCCAGGTGCGCCAGTCGGTGGGCCACCGGGCGTCGGCGCACTCGACGGCGTTGTAGACCGCGTTGCCGTTCTCGGCGGCGGCGTTGCCCGCGAGGTCGCTCATGTCGGGGGCCGCGGCGTCGATCAGGGCCTGGGTGTCACCGGCCCGGTAGGCGCTCCAGGTCTGGGCGGTGGGGGCCCAGGCGGAGTCGTAGTACGGCGCGCTCTGGAAGAAGCCGATGAGCTCGGCGGGGCCGAGAACGCCCCCGATGGGCTCCTTCTTGGCGGCGGCCCGCAGCTCCAGCCAGGCCTTCTCGACCTTCTGCGGGGTGTCGCCGATGCCGTAGACGGAGTCGTGCTTCGCGACCCACGCCTTCCAGTCGTCCCAGCGTGCCTGGAAGGCGATGTTCTGGTTCAGGTTCGCCCGGTACCAGATGTTCTTCCGCGAGGGGCCGACCACGCTGTCGACGACCATGCGCCGTACGTGGGTCGGGAAGAGCGTGCCGTAGACGGCGCCCAGGTAAGTGCCGTAGGAGACGCCGATGAAGTTGAGCTTCTTCTCCCCGAGCGCGGCCCGGATGACGTCCAGGTCGCGTGCCGAGTTGGGCGTCGTCATGTGCGGCAGCATCGCACCGCTGCGCTCGCCGCACCCCTCGGCGTACTCACGGGCCAGCTTGCGCTGGGCGCGCTTGTCGGCCTCGCTGTCGGGGACCGGGTCGGCCTTGGGGACCTTGACGAACTCCTGCGGGTCCACGCAGGAGATCGGGGCCGAGCGGCCGACGCCGCGCGGGTCGAAGCCGACGAAGTCGTACGCCTTCGCGGTCTTCGTCCAGAGCGGGTTCTTGGTGGTGACCCGGGTCGGGAAGCGCAGTCCGGAGCCGCCGGGGCCGCCCGGATTGTAGAGCAGGGCGCCCTGCCGCTCGCGCTTCGTGCCGGTGCTGACATGCCGGTCGACGGCGATCTTGATCTTCTTGCCGTTCGGCTTCGCGTAGTCGAGCGGCACCGTCACCCGGCCGCACTGGATGGGGGCGGTCAGGCCCCAGTCCTCCGGGCAGTCCTTCCAGTCGATCCCGGTCTCCGCCGCCCGCTGTGCCGCGAGGGCGACCCCGCGCGCCTCCGCGTCGCCCCGGCCGTGGTGGCGGCCGCCGGCGTTCGCGGCGGGCGCGGCCATCGCCCCCGCTATGAGCGTGCCCGCGACGAGAGCCCCGGCCGAGCCGAGCACCGTTGTACGTCTCACGTGAATCTCCCCCTTCATCCGATCCGCCGCCGAGGGCGGCGTGGTCATCGGTACGTCGCGGGGATCCTTTCGTCTGTGGGGCGCCCGGGGCCAGGTCGTACACCTGTTTCTTTACCGAACCCATAACCGGTGAAGGAAGTTCGCTGAGCGGACTCAGTCGTCGAAGCCTTCCTCGAAGCGGTTCTTGAGCCCGTCCAGCAGTTCGCGCGTCGCCCCGTCCAGGATTCCGCGCAGCAGGCGGGCGTCGGCGGCCACCGCGGTCACCAGGACGGCGGGTCCGGCGAGCGGGGTGAGGGCGGCGGTGGGTCCGAGGAGGCGGGCGGGGAGCGGGGCGTCCTCGAAGGCCGGGTCGGCGAGGAGGAGTTGGCCGACGGCCCGGTGGCCGCCGAGGACGGCGGGGCCGTCCCAGCCTCCGGGGGCGCCGGGCCCGTAGGCCAGTTGCTGGTCCAGGAGCGGGCGGCCCGCGCGGTGGACGGTGAGCCGGGTGGTGAGCGCGCCGGTGGGCTCGCCGTGCCGGCCGAGGATCTGCTCCTCGCGCAGCAGGAGGCGTGCGGTGGGGGCGAGCCGGACCCGGGTGGTCTGGTGCAGGTCGCTGCCGTGGGCGGAGACGAGCTGTTCGGGCAGCCAGTGCAGGACCGCCCTCTCCCCCACGGTCAGGTCCACGGTGTACGTGGACGGCTCGGCGTCCGTCCGGGGGCCCGGGAGGGCGACGGTGGCCGCCGCCGCGTCGACGGTGAGGCGCGCGCCGTCGGCTACCTCGGCCTCGATGGCGAGGCGGTCGCCGTTGAGCGGGGCGCTCATCGCGCCGACGACGGTGACCCGGGCGTACGCGGCCCGTGGGGAGCGGGTGCGGCGCAGGGCGAGCGGGCCGTCGCTCTCCAGGACGGGCAGCGCGGTGCCGCCGCGGCCGTCGGGCTCGGCGCGCAGCCGGGCCCTTGAGCGGACGCTCACGCGGTCCAGGCGGCGAGCTGTGCGCGCACCCAGTCGGCGACCGGTCCGACGCCCTCGGCCGAGGTCAGCGAGGTGAAGGCGACGGGGAGTTCACCGCGCTGCTTCTTGGCGTCCAGGGCCATCCGCTCCAGGTCGGAGCCGACGTAGGGGGCGAGGTCGGTCTTGTTGACGACGAGGAGGTCGGCGGTGGTGACGCCGGGGCCGCCCTTGCGCGGGATGTCGTCGCCGCCCGCGACGTCGATGACGAAGATCTGCGCGTCGACCAGGCCCTTGGAGAAGGTGGCGGTGAGGTTGTCGCCACCGGACTCGACGAGGATCAGGTCGAGCGGGCCGACCGCGTCCTCCAGGTCCTCGACCGCTTCGAGGTTGGCGGAGATGTCGTCGCGGATCGCGGTGTGCGGGCAGGCGCCGGTCTCGACGGCCTGGATCCGCTCGGGCGGCAGGACGGCGTTGTTCAGGAGGAAGTCGGCGTCCTCGCGGGTGTAGATGTCGTTGGTGACGACGGCGATGGAGATCCGGTCGCGCAGTTCGCGGCAGAGGGCGGCGACGGTGGCCGTCTTGCCGGAGCCGACGGGTCCGCCGAGGCCGATGCGCAGGGCGCGCCGGGTGCCGTCGGGGCGGGTGGCGTCGGCGCTGACGGCGGCGGGGCCTTCGTGGGTGTGGCCGAGGTGCATGGGGGCTCCCTGGGGTGGTCGGGCGGAAGGTCTTACGAGGCGAAGAGGCGGACCGGCCAGGCGGCGTGCGCCTCGGCGGTGATGTCGAGGAGCGGTGCGGAGGCGGCGGGCAGGGCGTCGATGCCCTGCCGGGCTGCCTCGGCGGCCTGTTCGGCCACCCGGTCCAGCTCGGGGGCGAGCCGGGCCAGGACGGCGGTGGCGTGGAAGGGGTCGAGGGAGAGGAGGCGGACGACCGCGGTGGCGGGGCCGCTGACGGTCTCGTACGCGACACAGTGCGCGGCGTCCACGGGGCCCAGGCCGGCCGCCCGTGCGGTGAGCCCGAGGACGACGGGCTGGTGGGCGCCGCGCGGCCGGGCCCGGGCGAGCGCGTCCAGTTCGGGGCTCGGCCAGGTGGCGCGGGCGGCCCGCATCATCTGCCGGCCCAGCTTCCGGGCGGTGGCCCGCAGGGCCGGCGCGGGCGTACGGGCGTCGGCGGCCTCGTCCAGGGCGAGCGGGTCGAGGCCGTAGGCCGCCGCCGCAGCGAGGGCGGCGGCGGTGAGGCCCGCGGTGTGCAGCCGGCCCCGGCAGAAGGCGGCGAGGGAGTCGGCGTCCCGGACGCGGCCTTCGGCGACGGCCGGTTCGGCGCCGCCCGAGTGGGCGTGGCCGCCGGCGGGGAACCGGCCGTCGGCGAGGACGAGGAGGGCTGCGCGTGACATGGCTGCGACCGGCTCTCAGAAGAGGAAGTAGCGCTGGGCCATGGGCAGTTCCGCCGCCGGAGCGGGCTCGACCGGATCGCCGTCGATGGTGACGGCGAAGCTGTCGGGGTCGACGTGGACGCGCGGCACCGCGTCGTTCTCCCGCATGTCCGCCTTGGTGACCCCACGGGTGCTGGTGATCGGCGTGAACCGCTTGTCCAGGGCGAGCCGTTCGGGCAGTCCGTCCTCGATCGCGGCGGCGGAGACGAAGTTGAACGAGCTGTGGGCCGCCGCCCGCCCCAGGGCGCCGAACATCGGCCGGGGCATCACCGGCTGGGGCGTCGGGATGGAGGCGTTGGCGTCGCCCATCTGCGCGTACGCGATCTGACCGCCCTTGATGACGGTCTGCGGTTTGACGCCGAAGAACGCCGGGTCCCAGAGGACGAGGTCGGCGAGCTTGCCGGTCTCCACGGAGCCGATCTCGCCGCCCATGCCCTGGGCGACGGCCGGGTTGATGGTGTATTTGGCGACATAGCGACGGACCCGGTGGTTGTCGGCCCGGCCGTCGCCGAGCAGGGCTCCGCGCCGCTTCTTCATCACATGGGCGGTCTGCCAGGTCCGCAGGATCACCTCGCCGATGCGGCCCATGGCCTGGGAGTCGGAGGAGATGATCGAGATCGCGCCGAGGTCGTGCAGGATGTCCTCGGCCGCGATGGTGGAGGGCCGGATCCGGGACTCCGCGAAGGCCAGGTCCTCGGGGACGGCGGGGTTCAGGTGGTGGCAGACCATCAGCATGTCGAGGTGTTCCTCGATGGTGTTGACGGTGTGCGGCCGGGTGGGGTTGGTCGAGCTGGGCAGGACGTACGGCTCGGAGACCACGCTGATGATGTCGGGCGCGTGCCCGCCGCCCGCTCCTTCGGTGTGGTACGCGTGGATCGTCCGGCCGGCGATGGCGGCGAGGGTGTCGGCGACGAATCCGGCCTCGTTGAGGGTGTCCGTGTGGATGGCGAGCTGCGCGCCGGTCCGCTCGCAGACGGTGAGGCAGGCGTCGATGACGGCGGGCGTGGCGCCCCAGTCCTCGTGGATCTTGAATCCCAGTGCGCCGCCGCGCAGTTGGGAGTGCATGGCGTCCTGCGACATCGTGTTGCCCTTGCCGAGCAGCCCGATGTTGACCGGGAAGGTCTCCAGCGCCTCGAACATCCGGGCGAGGTGCCAGGGTCCGGGGGTGATGGTGGTGGCCTTGGTGCCCTCGGCGGGGCCGGTGCCGCCGCCGACGAGGGTGGTGATGCCGCTGGAGAGCGCCTGGTCGACGAGGGTGGGCGAGATGAAGTGGACGTGGGCGTCGACCGCTCCGGCGGTGAGCAGCTTCCCGTTGCCCGCGATGATCTCGGTCTCGGGGCCGATCACCAGGTCGGGGTGGACGCCGTCCATGGTGTCCGGGTTGCCGGCCTTGCCGATGCCGGTGATCCGGCCGTCCCGGATGCCGATGTCGGCCTTGACGATGCCCCAGTGGTCGATGACGACGGCCCCGGTGATGACGGTGTCGGGCGCGCCTTCGGCCCGGGTGGTGCGGGCCTGGCCCATCGACTCCCGGATCACCTTGCCGCCGCCGAACACCGCCTCGTCGCCCGCGTGTCCGGGGCCGCCGGAGCGGTCCTCCTCGATCTCGACGAGCAGATCGGTGTCGGCGAGCCGGATCCGGTCGCCGGTGGTGGGCCCGAACAGGTCGGCGTACACCGCTCGCTTGAGGTCAGGCATCGAGGGAACCTCCGGTTTCGCCGCGCAGGCCGGGGACGACGCGGCGGCCGGCGAGGGGGACGAGTTCGACGTCGGCGGGGATGCCGGGTTCGAAGCGGACCGCCGTGCCGGCCGCGATGTTCAGCCGCAGACCGTGGGCGGCGGCGCGGTCGAAGCGCAGTCCGGGGTTGGCCTCGGCGAAGTGGTAGTGGGAGCCGACCTGGACGGGGCGGTCGGCGGCGTTGAGGACGGTGAGGCGGGTGACCGCCCGCCCCTCGTTGAGGGGGATGTCCCCGTCGCCGTACAGGATCTCTCCGGGAATCATCGGCGCTCCCCCGTCAGACGATCGGGTCGTGGACGGTGACGAGCTTCGTGCCGTCGGGGAAGGTGGCCTCGACCTGGACGTCGTGGAGCATCTCGGGGATGCCGTCCATGACCTCGTCACGGGTGAGCAGTTTGCGGCCGGACGCCATGAGTTCGGCGACGGTGCGGCCGTCCCGGGCGCCTTCCAGGAGATGGGCGGTGATCAGGGCGACGGCCTCGGGGTGATTGAGCTTCAGCCCGCGTGCCCGGCGCTTCTCGGCCACGTCGGCGGCCACATGGATGAGCAGACGTTCCTGCTCGTGCGGGGTCAGTTGCACGCTTCCACCTCATCGTCTTCCGTCCGGCTCCGGCTCCGGACGCAGCGGGACCTTATCCCCGTTCAACAATCCGTTGAACGGGGATGACGGTCTCGCGACCATGCATTGCACGTTAGGGCGGAAGTTTTTCCGTTGCGTTAACTGATCTTTTGCGGGTTCATGGACATGAGTCCGCGCAACCCGTTCGCCAGCACTTCCGGGCGTACGTCCCCGAAGAGCGCCTCCTGCACGATGAAGCCCTGCGCCGTCGCGATCATCGTTCGCGCCACATGGTCGGCGGGCACGTCGCTCTCCAGGATCCCGGCGGAGCGGTAGGCGTCGACGAGTTTCGCCCAGGCGACGCGCATGGTGGCGTACCCCTCGTCGAGCAGTGCGGCGAGCCGTTCGTCGCGCAGCGTCTCCGACCAGAGCTGGACGACGAGCGCGGCGAAGATCCGGCGCTCCAGTCCGTGCACCTGCCCCGCGAGCACTCCGCCCAGCACCTTGCCGAGCAGCGCGTCCGGAGTGGGCGGCGGCGCCGTGCGGGCCGCTTCCTCGAAGGCGCCGCGGATGACGGCGAAGGTCTCCTCGGTGATGGCCGCGATGATGTCCTCCTTGCCCGGGAAGTAGCGGTAGACCGCTCCGGCGGAGAGGCCCGCCTCCTTGAGGACGTCCTGCATGGACGTGCCGTGGAAGCCGTTGCGGGCGAAGCAGCGCGCCGCGCCGCCGAGGATCTGGCGACGGCGGGCGTCGAGGTGTTCCTGGGATACGCGTGCCATGACCTCAATCTAAAACGAACATTCCTTCTTGACAATCGAACGCGACGTCCGGACAGTGGGACCAGACCGTAAAACGAACGATCCTTCTCTCAAAACCCTCCGCTGAGCCGCACGAATCGAGGCCCCTCATGCCCACCGCACCCAACCGCTGCGCGGTGGCGGTAGTCCTGCTGATCCCGCTGATGGTGACGCTCGCCCTCTGGGCCTTCGCCTGGCCCGCCGCCCGGATCGCGCCGCGCGACCTCCCGGTCGGGGTGGCGGGCGCGGCGCCGGCCGCCCAGCAGCTGGAGCAGCGGTTCCAGCAGCGCGACGGCGCCTTCGAGGTGCACCGCTTCGACGACGAGGCCGCCGCCCGCGCCGCGATCGAGGACCGGGTCGTATACGGAGCCGTCGTCGCCACCCCGCAGGGTCCGCACCTGCTCACCGCGTCGGCGGCGAGCCCGGTCGTCTCCCAGCTGCTGCGCGAGGCCGTGACCACGTCCGTTCCGGAGGGCACGCGGGTCCAGGTCACCGATGTGGTCGCCGCGCCGCCCGGCGACCCCCGGGGCAGCGCGCTCGGCGCGAGCGTCCTGCCGCTGGCCCTGGCGGGCATGGCGGCCGGAGCCGTCGTCACGCTGATGGGGCTGCGCGGGGTGCGGGCCGCACTGACCCTCGTCGGGTCGGCCGCACTGGTGGGCCTCGCCGCCACGGCCGTGGCGCACAGCTGGCTCGGCGTGATCACGGGCGACTGGTGGACGGAGGCGGGCGTGCTCGCGCTCACCGTGCTGGCCATCGGTTCGGCGGTGGCGGGGCTCGCCGCCCTGTTCGGGCCGCGCGGCATCGGCATCGGCGCACTGCTGATGGTTCTGCTGGGCAACTCCTTCTCCGGCGTCACCAGCGCGCCGCAGCTGCTGCCCGAGCCCGTCGGCGCGATCGGCCAGTGGCTTCCGCCGGGCGCGGGCGGTTCGCTGCTGCGCTCGGTCGCGTTCTTCGACGGCAGTGCGGCGGGCGGCGCGGCGCTGACGCTCTCACTGTGGTCGCTGTTCGGCCTGGCGGCGGTACTGCTCGCCCGGCGGACGCCGAAGCCCGCCGCGCCGACGCCCACCGGGCCCGCCCGGGAGCCGGCCCTGACCGGCTGAGCACGGGCCCACGTTCGTACGGACGGAGCCGGGCACCCCTCCCGCGGGAGGGTGCCCGGCTCCGTGCTGTCGCGGGGCGGTCGGGCGTCAGGTGTCGCGGCCGTCGTGGGGGCGGTGCTCGGCGGCGATGCCGAACCCGCGCCGTTCGCCCTGAGCGGAGGGCGCGGAGCCGATCGAGGAGACCGAACTGATCACCTGCTCCTCGGCAGCCGCCTCGTCCGCTTCAAGTCGTTGCAGGTCAGCGGCGGATACCAGCGCGATGAGCGGTTTGCCGTGCCGCGTCACCACCACGCGTTCACCGCCGTAGACGACGCGGTTGATCAGTTCGGCTAGCTCCGCCCGTGCTTGCGTCACCGGAATCTCGTAGGCCATAGTCCCCATCATAACCTTCTGTACGTCCTGTACATTTTTTACGCACAGCCGGACGGGCTGACGGACGGACAGACGGATGGTCAGTTCCAGGAGAGAGGCACGCCATGATCCGCCCCGCCGCCCGCTACGTACTGCCCGAGTTCACCGAGCGCACCGCGACCGGAACCCGGACGCTGGACCCGTACTCCAAGCTGCTGTCCGAGCGGATCGTCTTCCTCGGGACCCCGATCGACGACACGGCGGCGGGCGACCTCATCGCCCAGCTCATGTATCTGGAGCACGCCGATCCGGACCGGCCCCTGTCGCTCTACATCAACTCCCCCGGCGGCTCGTTCCAGGCGATGGCGGCGGTCTACGACACGATGCGGTTCCTGACCTGCGAGGTGGAGACCTTCTGCCTGGGGCAGGCCGGTTCGTACGCGGCGGCCCTGCTGGCGGCCGGGGCGAAGGGGCGGCGACATGCGCTGCCCGGGGCGCGGGTAGTCATTCAGCAGCCCGCACTGGAGGAGCCGATGCGGGGCCAGCCGTCCGACCTGGAGATCCACGCGCGCGAACTGGTGCGCACCCGCGAGATGTTCGCGGCCATGCTGGTCCGGCACACGGAGCAGACCGCGGAGCGCATCACCGCCGACATCGAGCGCGACACCATCCTCGACGCGAAGGCCGCCCTCGCCTACGGGCTGGTCGACCACGTCGTGGAGAACCGCTGACACTCCCGGCCGGCGTACGACGCGAGGTGAACCGTTGATGGAACCACCCGAGTTCCCGCCCCTGCCCGCGCTGACGCGCGCCGAGGGCGAGTTCGTCGACTGCTATCTGGCCGTGCTCGACCAGGTGGGCCGGATCAACCCGGCCCACGGCGGCGACACCTACAGCGCGCTGCGGGCCGCCCAGGCCCTGGCCTCCCGGGCGGCCGCCCTGCGCGACGCCCTGGCCCTGATGCACGAGCGCGGCGAGTCGCGGATCCACGCCGCCACCCTGGCGCGGGCCCTGCGCGTCCTGGACGGGGAGCGCAGGGCGGGCCGGGTCGCGATGCCGCCGCCGGCGACCTGAACCGAGGTGAACCGAACCGCCCGGCGCACCGGGAGCGCCTTACGGGAGCGGACCGGTCGACCCGCCGCACGACACGCCCGATCGCGCGATCAATTTCCCTCGCTCGTTCGGCGTAGGCGATCACCCGCGCGAGCGACGGCCCAACTTGCGTCCGGCGCGCGGCCCGTACTCGAAATGTGCCGTTTCGTCGCTGGTACGAGGGTGTGCGCCCGGCTCGCGGACGAGCGCGAATCCGACCTGTCCACCTGAATGGATCAGTGGTGAGGAGACTCACAAACCGTCGTTTCAGCTCGGAAATCCGGCACCGGGTGCGTCAAGATCCCTGAGACGACAAGCCCCCGCCACCGCGGCGGGGCGGTCCGGGCGGACGCCGAGTCCTGCCGCCGCCCGGATGACTGGTCGACAGAAGTGGATCGGCAGGAGTGGAGGACCCGAGCACAACGGGCCGCCCGGGAGACCGGGAAGCCCTCGGGGTGAAGCCGCGTCAAGCGGCCGGGCAACTTCGCCAGCCCGAACCCGACAGGTCATCCTTCACAGGCGGCTGACGAAGGGTTGCGCATGTCTGCGCAGGTTCATGTCCCGTCTCTGTTCGCCCGGGTCGGCACGGCCTCGGTACTCACTCTGGCCGTGACGTCCACGATGCTGGCGCCCGGCCTGGTGAGCGACGCCGAGGCCGCCACCCACTCGACGAAGGCCCTGAAGGTGGCCGCGTCGAAGAAGGGGGCTCCCTACAAGTACGGAGCATCCGGCCCCAGTCGCTTCGACTGTTCGGGGCTGACGCTGTATTCGTTCAAGAAGGCCGGGAAGAAGCTCCCCCGCACGGCACAGCAGCAGTACAACAAGACCCGCCATATCCCCAAGTCGCAGCGGAAACGCGGCGACCTCGTCTTCTTCCATTCGGGGCGCAGCGTCTACCACGTGGGCATCTACGCCGGGGCCGGGAAGATCTGGCACTCCCCCAAATCGGGGGACGTGGTGCGACTGGCGAAAATCTGGTCCAAGAGCGTCTGGTACGGACGGGTCCGCTGACCCACCGGCCGGACGCTCTTTCCGTGCGGGCGCCCCTCCTCGCGGACAGGGCGTCCGGTCTCAGCGCACCAGCGGGCCGGTGACCAGCGCGAGCCCCAGACCGGTGAGCGCCACACCGCTGCCGCCCTCGATGGCGCGGGCGGTACGCGGGCGGCGCAGCCACCGGCCCAGCCGGTCCACGAGCAGGGCGACGGCCGGGAACCAGATCAGCGCCAGCACCACCACGAGGGCCGCGAGCAGCAGGGTCCTGGGCAGCGGCGGCCGGCCGTGGGGCACGAACTGCGGCAGCAGGCTGAGGAAGAGGACCGGGGCCTTCGGGTTGAGCGCGTTGGTCAGGAACCCCTGGCGCAGCGCGCGCCCGAACTCCCGGGGCACGGGCCGCCCCGGCGCGTCCTCGGGCGCCGCGTCGCCGCTCCCCGGGCGGCGACGCCGGATCGCGTACAGCGCGCTGATCCCGAGGTAGAGCACGTACGCGCCGCCGAGCAGCTGGACGGTGCGGAAGAGCACCGGCATCGTCACGAGCACCGCGGCGAGTCCGGCGACCGCGAGCGCGGTGTGCACCAGCAGACCTCCGGCGACGCCCAGCGCGGTGGCCAGGCCGGCGGTGCGCGAGGCCAGGGCGTTGCGTACGACGACGGTGAAGTCGGCGCCGGGCAGCGCGACCATCCCGGCGGCGACCCCCGTGAAGGCGATCAGTTGTGCGTCCATGAGGTCCACCTTGGACCTGCGGAGCCTTTAGCGTGTACTTGCAATCTTCTGGGTCTGCCTAAAGGAACGCTTTCATGTACGACCCGACACGGCTCGCGGCACTCGTGGCGGTGGCGGAGGCCGGTTCGATCACCCGGGCCGCCGCCCGCCTGGGCTACACCGCGCCCGCGCTCTCCCAGCAGCTCGCCAAGCTGGAGCGGGAGGCCGGGGCGGCGCTGCTGGTGCGCCACCATCGCGGGGCGCGGCTGACGGCGGCGGGTGAGCTGCTGGCGGGCCGGGCCCGGCGGGTCCTGGACGAGCTGGACCAGGCGCGGCACGAGCTGGCGCGGCTGGCCGGCCTCTCGGGCGGCAGACTGCGGGTGGGCACGTTCACGACGGCCGGGATCCATCTGCTGCCGCCGGTCCTGAGCGCGTTCCGGCGGGCTCATCCGGAGGTCGAGCTGGCCGTCGCCGACTACGAACCGCCCGGCGGGATCGCCGCGCTGGTCGCGGGCGAGGTGGACCTCGCCCTGACGCACGCCTACGAACCGGCGACGACGGGTCCCGCGCCGGTCGGCGTCCTCGTCGAACCCCTGCTGGTCGAGGAGCTCGTGCTGGTCACCTCGGTGGGCCACCGGCTCGCCGAGGGCACCGGCCGGCTGCCGGTCACCGAACTGGCCGGGCGGCCGCTGATCAGCAGCGCGCCCACCCATCCGCCCCGGCGCGGCGTGGAGAACGCGCTCGCCGAGGCCGGGGCGACGCCCGCGGTGGTCTGCGAGTCGCCCGGATACGCGCTGGTGTGCGCGCTGGTCAGCGCGGGGCTCGGGGTGGCGGTGGTGCCGGAGATGGTCGCCTCGATGGCGGCGGCCCCGCTGTCGGTGCGGCGGCTGGAGCCGGCCTCGTTCCGCCGGACCATCTCGGTCGTGCACCGGGGCGAGCGGTCGACCGCCGCGGCCGCGACGCTGCTCGCGCTGCTGCGCAGCGGATTCGGCCGGGGAAGCACGGGCCCGGCGGCGAACCGGCCCCCGCAGGGCTGAACAGCCCGGGGCCGGGCCCCGCCATCGGCCGGCGGGGCCGGTCCCGGGCCGTTCCGGGGTCAGCCCTGGACCGGGACGACCCACGGGAGTGCGATCCAGACCGTCTTGCCGCCCTCGGCGGTCGGGGTGACCTGGAGCCGCCCGCCGCGCTCCTTGGCCAGCGTCCGGATGATGACCATGCCGCGGCCGTTGTCCTGCCGTACGGCGGCGGGCAGCCGCTGGGGCCAACGGGGGTGACTGTCCGTGACGCCGACGTACAGCTCCTCGTCGCGTTCGAGGCGCAGATCCACGGTGAAGGTGGGCGACTGGCCGAACGTGTGCTGAACGGCGTTGGTGGTCAGCTCCGAGACGATCAGCCGGATGGTGTCGGCGAACTCGGTGTCGTCGGGCAGACCCCATTCGGCCAGGGTCCTGGCGACATATCTGCGGGCCGAGGAGACCGAGGCCGGATCGCTCGGCAGAGTGACGGTTGCTTCCTGATGGTCTGCCATGGCGACGCCGTCCCTTTCCCGCCCCGGCCGACCGGCGGTCGGCCAGGATTGTGCTTCGCGCCAGACTGCCATTGATGCAGCTCCCTGTAACGGCGTTCGGCCAAGATATGCATATATCTGTCGCTCGAAGCGGTGAATTCAGGACCCGCACGGCGTGGACGGACGGCACACTGGCCCCTCTGCGGGCCGCTCCGGCGACGGGCCGGCCCTCCCCGACAGCAGAAGAGGAGACCGGCATGCTGCACGGCCCCGTCGTCCGGCGGCGCAAGCTCGGCGAGGAGTTGCGGAGCCTGCGCCACGCGTCCGGGCTGACCAGCCGGGACGCGGCGCGGCTGCTCGGCTGGCACCAGTCGAAGGTGAGCCGTATCGAGACGGGCGCGAGCGGAGTGACGCCCGCCGACGTGTCGCGGCTGCTGGACGTCTACGCGGTGCGCGACACCCAGTTGCGCTCACTGCTCGAAGTCCTCGCGGGCTCGGCGGGCGGCGGAGGTTCGGGCTGGTGGCACGCCTACCGGGGGCTGATCCCGCCGCAGTACCGCGACTTCATCAGCCTGGAGTCGCAGGCCAGTACGGTCCGGACGCTGGAGACCTCGGTGGTGCCGGGACTGCTTCAGACCGCCGGATACGCCCGGGCCGTGACCCGCGCCTCGCTGGACGGGTTACCGGACGGCCGGCTCGACTCGCTGGTCGAGGTCCGGCTGACCCGCCAGCGGGTGCTGCGCGCGAGCCCGCCGCTGCGCTTCACCGCCGTGCTGGACGAGGCGGTGCTCCATCGTGAGGTGGGCGGCCCCGAGGTGATGCGGGATCAGTTGCACCATCTGTTCCAGGTTTCCCAACTGCCTCATGTTCAGCTCCAGTTGCTGCCGTTCTCGGTCGGCGGATACATCGGGCTCACCGGCCCTTTCGTTATCTTCTCCTTTCCGAACATTTCTGATCTGGATGTGGTCGTTCTTGACCACTTGACGAGTAGCCTCTATCTGGAGCGAAGAGAAGACCTGGAGGCGTACAGCTCGGCCTTCCGCACTTTGCAGGCTCACGCGTTGTCGCCCGAGCGCTCGCAGGACCTCATCACCGAGATCAGACGCAGCTTCAGACGCAGCTAAGGGGGCCGCCGCCATGTCGGACCGACTCGCACCGCCCGTCGCACCGCCGCCGTCGTCATCCGTGAACCCGTCCGCCGCGCAGTGGCGGCGCAGCAGCCGCTCGACCGGGATGAACAACTGCGTGGAGACCGCGCGGCTCGGCAGCGCACTCCTCGCCGTACGGGATTCGAAGGACGTGGACCGGCCGCCGCTGCGTTTCTCGGCGGCGGCCTGGACCACGTTCGTGACCGGACTCGCCCCGGACGGATCCGGGCCGGACGGAACCGGTCCACGGCAGGTCAGCTGAGGTCCGCGTCCGCCTGCCGGGGGGCGGTGGCGACGATCGTGGCCACCGCGGCCGTGATCTGCTCCTCGGTCAGGTCGGCGCGCGCGGTCAGCCGCAGCCGGGAGACGCCGTCCGGAACCGACGGCGGGCGGAAGCAGCCGACCGCCATCCCGGCCGCACGGCAGTCGGCCGCCCAGCGCACCGCCGCGTCCGCCGAGGGCGCGCGGACGGAGACGACGGCCGCGTCGGGCCGGACCGCGGTCAGCCCTGCGGCGGTGAGCTTTCCGTACAGCGAGGCGGCGACCGCACGGGCGCGGGCCGCCCGCCCGGGCTCCCGGCGCAGCACTCCGAGGGCGCCGAGCGCGCCGCCGGCCGCCGCCGGGGCGAGTCCGGTGTCGAAGATGAACGTACGGGCCGTGTTGACGAGGTGCCCGATGACCCGGGCGGGCCCCAGGACCGCTCCGCCCTGGCTGCCCAGGGACTTGGACAGGGTGAGGGTCGCCACGGTCCCCTCGCCGCCCGCCAGTCCGGCCGCCGCGAGCGCTCCGCGGCCGCCGTCGCCCAGGACGCCGAGGCCATGGGCGTCGTCGACCAGCAGCGCGGCGTTCGCGGAGCGGCAGACCTCGGCCAGTGCGGGAAGCGGGGCGGCGTCGCCGTCGACGGAGAAGACCGAGTCGGTGACGGCGAGGGCCCGCCCGTCGTGCGCACCGAGCGCCTTGGCGACCGCGTCCGGGTCGGCATGGGGGACGACGGCGGTCTCGGCGCGGGAGAGCCGGCAGCCGTCCACGATCGAGGCGTGGTTGCCCGCGTCGGAGACGATGAGGGAGCCGCGCCCGGACAGCGCGGTCAACGCGGCCAGGTTGGCCGCGTACCCGGAGGAGAACACGAGGGCCGCCTCGAAGCCGCAGAACGCGGCCAGCTCCCGTTCGAGTTCGGCGTGCAGGGCGGTGGAGCCGGTGACCAGCCGGGATCCGGTGGCGCCCGCTCCCCAGCGGTGGGCGGCGGCGGCCGCGGCGGCGGTGACCTCCGGGTGCCGGGTGAGGCCCAGGTAGTCGTTGCTCGCGAGGTCCAGCAGCTCCGGCTCGGCGTCGCGCGGACGCAGCGTGCGTACGAGTCCTGCGTCGGCCCGCCTGCGGGCCTCGGCGTCGATCCAGTCGAACGGGGCGAAGGACATGCGGCGGGTCCCTCTCTTTGTAGGCAGCCAACAGACCCTAGCCGGGTGCGCAGCAGGTCAGGGTGTGGCAATACACACACCCTCGCCGGGGTCTCCTGTCTGGTTCCTCCTTGGCTGGAGGCGGTGCGGTAAGCAAGGATCATCTTCCATGGACCTGCTGAACACGCTGGTGGACAAGGGGCTGCGGCGCGAACTGCCGACCCGCGAAGAAGCGCTCGCCGTTCTGGCGACCTCCGACGACGAGCTGCTCGACGTGGTGACCGCCGCCGGGAAGGTGCGCCGTCAGTGGTTCGGGCGGCGCGTCAAGCTCAACTATCTGGTCAACCTGAAGTCGGGGCTCTGCCCCGAGGACTGCTCCTACTGCTCGCAGCGGCTCGGTTCGAAGGCCGGGATCCTCAAGTACACCTGGCTGAAGCCGGACGAGGCGTCCAAGGCCGCCGCCGCCGGGGTGGCGGGCGGCGCCAAGCGGGTCTGTTTGGTGGCGAGCGGGCGCGGACCGACGGACCGGGACGTCGACCGGGTCTCGAAGACCATCGAGGCGATCAAGGAGGAGAACGAGGGCATCGAGGTCTGCGCCTGCCTCGGTCTCCTCACCGACGGACAGGCCGACCGGCTGCGTTCGGCGGGCGCCGACGCGTACAACCACAACCTCAACACGTCCGAGGAGACGTACGGGGCGATCACCACCACCCACACGTACGCGGACCGGGTGGAGACCGTGCAGCAGGCCCAGGCGGCCGGGCTCTCGGCGTGTTCCGGGCTGATCGCCGGGATGGGCGAGAGCGACAAGGACCTGGTCGACGTCGTGTTCGCGCTGCGGGACCTGGACCCGGACTCGGTGCCGGTGAACTTCCTGATCCCGTTCGAGGGCACGCCGCTCGCCAAGGAGTGGAACCTCACCCCGCAGCGCTGCCTGCGCATCCTGGCGATGGTCCGCTTCGTCTGCCCCGACGTCGAGGTGCGGCTCGCGGGCGGCCGTGAGGTGCATCTGCGCTCGATGCAGCCGCTGGCGCTCCACCTGGTCAACTCCATCTTCCTGGGTGACTACCTGACGAGCGAGGGCCAGGCCGGCCAGACCGACCTGGACATGATCGCGGACGCCGGTTTCGAGGTGGAGGGCGCTGGCACGACGACGCTGCCGCGCCACCGGGCCGACGCCCTGGCCGGCGGTTGCGGTACGCAGGACGCCTCGGCGGGATCCGGCTGCGGATCGCACGAGGCCTCCGGAGCCGGTGGCTGCGGTTCGCACGGTGGCGGCGGGGGCTGCGGACCGTGCGGTGGCCACGGGGAGCAGGAGCCGGCGGCCGTCGCGAACACCAAGGCCGGGGCCGACACCACCGGGGAGAACGTCCCGGTCGCGCGTACGGACGCGGGCGGCGTGGCGCGTACGGATCTGGTGGCGGTGCGCCGTCGCGGTGCGGGAACGGATCTCGCGCCCAATGCCTGAGCCGTACGCCGCCGGATCCGCCCCGGGGCCCGCCGCGCCGAAGCCGTACACGCCCGACGAACTGCGGGCGCTGGACCGCGCGCACGTCTGGCACCCGTACGGTCCGATGCCCGGCCGGCAGGAGCCGCTGATCGTGGAGTCGGCCTCGGGCGTACGGCTCCGGCTCGCCGAACCCGTCGAGGGCCGAAGCGAGTTGGTGGACGGCATGTCCTCCTGGTGGTCGGCGGTGCACGGTTACAACCACCCGGTCCTCAACGAGGCCGCACGCGGCCAGCTGGACCGGATGAGCCATGTGATGTTCGGCGGGCTCACCCATGAGCCCGCCGTCCGGCTGGCGACCCGGCTGGTGGAGATCACCCCCGAGCCGCTGAGGCACGTCTTCCTCGCCGACTCGGGGTCCGTCTCCGTGGAGGTCGCGGTCAAGATGTGCCTGCAGTTCTGGCGTTCGGCCGGGCGTCCGGCCAAGCGGCGGCTGCTGACCTGGCGCGGGGGCTACCACGGGGACACCTGGCAGCCGATGTCCGTGTGCGACCCGGAGGGCGGGATGCACCAGCTGTGGTCGGGCGCCCTGCCCCGGCAGGTCTTCGCCGACGCCCCGCCGGACGGCTTCGACGCCGAGCCGGACCCCGCCTACGTCGCGCATCTGAGGGAGCTGATCGCCGCGCACGCCGACGAGCTCGCGGCGGTCATCGTGGAGCCGGTGGTGCAGGGGGCCGGCGGCATGCGGTTCCACTCCCCCGCCTATCTGCGGGTGCTGCGCGAGGCCTGCGACGAGCACGACGTCCTGCTCGTCCTCGACGAGATCGCGACCGGTTTCGGGCGTACGGGCACGCTGTTCGCCGCCGGGCACGCCGGGATCTCACCGGATGTCATGTGCCTCGGAAAGGCGCTGACCGGCGGGTATCTCACGCTGGCGGCGACGCTGTGCACCACCCGGGTGGCCGAGGGCATCTCCAGCGGCGAGGTGCCGGTGCTGGCGCACGGCCCGACGTTCATGGGCAATCCGCTGGCCGCGTCGGTGGCCTCGGCCTCCGTGGACCTGCTGCTCGGGCAGGACTGGGAGGGCGAGGTGGCACGGATCGGCGCGGGCCTGCGCTCCGGGCTCGCCGCCGCCTCCGGCATCGCCGGGGTGACGGACGTGCGCGTCCTGGGCGCGATCGGGGTCGTCCAGCTCGACCACGAGGTGGACATGGCGGCGGCGACCCGCGCGGCCGTGCGCGAGGGCGTGTGGCTGCGACCGTTCCGCGACCTCGTCTACACGATGCCGCCGTACGTCACGGGCGACGAGGACGTGGCACGGATCTGCCGGGCCGTGTGCGCCGCGGCACAGGAGGGCTGAGCCGATATGCCGACGATTCTGGTGGTGTCCGGTACGGGCACGGAGATCGGCAAGACCGTGGTGACCGCCGCGGTGGCGGCCGCCGCGCGGGGACGCCGGGTCGCGGTGCTCAAGCCCGCGCAGACCGGGCTCGCGCCCGGGGAGCCGGGGGACGCGGCCGAGGTGGCGCGGCTGGCGGGCGGTCATGTCACCGCTGTCGAACTGGCGCGGTTCCCCGAGCCGTTGGCCCCGGCCACGGCCGCCCGGCGGGCGGGACTCGTGCCCGTACGGCCGTTCGAGGTGGCCGAGGCTGCGGAGAAGCTGGCCACCGAGCACGACCTGGTGCTGGTGGAGGGTGCGGGCGGGCTCCTCGTACGGTTCGACGACGAGGGCGGCACGCTCGCGGACGCGGCCCGGCTGCTGTCCGCGCCGGTGCTGGTGGTGGCCCCCGCGGGTCTGGGCACGCTGAACGCCACCACGCTGACCGCCGAGGCGCTGCGGAACCGGGGGCTGAGCTGCCGGGGCGTCGTGATCGGCAGCATGCCCGCGGAGCCGGACCTCGCGGCCCGCTGCAACATCGAGGATCTGCCGGTGGCGGCCGGAGCCCCGCTGCTGGGCGCGGTACCGGCCGGAGCGGGTTCGCTGGCGGGCGCCGACTTCGCCGAAGGCGCGCCGGGTTGGCTGGCTCCGGAGCTCGGCGGGACCTGGGCCGCGCGCTGACGGGGCGCGCGGTGGCGGCGGGCGGTCCTCGGGGATTCCCGCCGGGGCGATCCGGGGGAGAATCGTGGAGGAGCGTCACGTCCACTCCTTGAGCGTCACGTCCACTCCTCGACGGAGGTCCGTCATGCAGCTGCGCAGCAGGAAGCTTCCCCGGGACGCCGTGCACCACCCGGTCTTCGCCCGCTTCTACGCCCGGGTGAGCGTGACCGCCGACCTGAAGGGCGGCATCGCCGCGTACCGCGAGGAGCTGCTGGCGGGGCTCTCAGGCCGGGTCATCGAGGTCGGCGCCGGGAACGGGCTGAACTTCGCGCACTACCCCGGCGCCGTCTCGGAGGTCGTGGCGCTGGAGCCGGAGCGCTCGCTGCGCCGGCTCGCCGTCCGCTCCGGGCTGCGTGCCGAGGTGCCGGTGGACGTGGTGCCGGGGGCCGCGGAGGCGCTGCCGGTCAAGAGCGAGGCCTTCGACGGGGCGGTGGCGTCCCTGGTCCTGTGCACCGTACGGGACCTGCCCCGGGCGCTCGCCGAGATCAGGCGCGTCCTGCGCCCGGGTGGTGAACTGCGGTTCTTCGAGCACGGGCTGGCTCCGAGCCGGGCGCTGGCCACGGCGCAGCGGGCGGCCGACCGGACCGTGTGGCCGCTGCTCTTCGGCGGCTGTCACACCGCCCGGGATCCGCTGGCGGCGATCGCGGCGGCGGGCTTCGAGATGGGCACGTACCGCAGGCTGCGCATTCCGGAGTCGGGCCTCCAGATGCCTTCGTCGCCCTGTGTCCTGGGCGTGGCCCGCAAGCCGTTCGCGGAGGACTGAGTCCGCCCGGTGGTGCGGCCCGGTCTCACACACTCCACTGCCGCAGCTCGTCGGCGATGGCCCGGACGTCCGCCTTGCCCTGCTTCACCAGCAGCGCCAGATCGCGGACCTGCTCGGGCGAGGTGATGACCTTGAGCCCGGAGGCGACGAGATAGCCGTAGGCGACGGCCGAGGCGAACATCGCGTTGGAGTGTTCGAGTGCGGGCACATGCAACAGCAGCTGCAACAGGGCGGCCGCCCGCGCGTGCGGGTCGCTGTAGACGGCGCTGCCGAAGATCTCCGCGTCATGCCGTGCGACGGCGGCGACCAGCGCACCCCAGTCGACGACCTGCGGGTCTCCGGGCGTCTTGTGCTCGGCGACCATCAGCAGCCAGGAGAGGTCGATCCGCAGATTCAACGGGTACCTTCGCGCTCCGGGCCGAACTCCTCGGCGAACACCGACTCGTACTGCTTCATAAAGTCGGCCGCGGCCTCGACGAAGGTGTGTCCGACCTCGCCCGCGTCCCGCTGGACCAGTTCTTCTATGTAGCGGTTCACGCTCATCCCCCTCTGCAGCGCGCGCTGTCGCGCGGCCTCGGCGGTGGCCTCGTCCACTCGAACGTTCAACTGGGTCTTGGGCACACCATCACGCTAGCGCGGCCGCGCTAGCACCGGCAAGAGGAGGGGGTGTCCGCACGGCGAAACGCGATCGACGCCCCGAGCGACGGGTGGTGGGATGGCCGTCATGAACGATCTTTCGATACGGTCCGCGACCCCGGCCGACCTGGACGAGGTCCTCGCCTTCTGGAAGGTGGCCGCCGAGGGCACCAGCATCAGCGACGACGGGGACGGCGTCGCACGCCTGGTGGAACGGGACCCCGAAGCATTGCTCCTCGCGGAACGGGAGGGGGTGCTGGTGGGCACCGTCATCGTGGGATTCGACGGCTGGCGCTGCCATCTCTACCGGCTCGCGGTCCATCCGGACCAGCGGCGCCGGGGCGTGGGCGGCGCCCTTCTCGCGGCGGCCGAGGAACGGTTCACCGCACTGGGCGGACGGCGCGCCGACGCCATGGTGCTCGACCGCAACACCTCGGCCCAGCACGCCTGGCGCGCGGCGGGCTACGCGCCCGAGCCGCAGTGGAGCCGCTGGGTGAAGCATCTGACGGACTGACGGACGGGCAGACGGGCAGATGCGCAGACGGTGGTAGGACGGCGCGCGGCCGGGCAGACGCCCAGGATGCTTGGTAGCCGTTTCCGCCGACACCGCGCGGTCTTTCCGTCCCTGCCCGATCATGGGACGGAGGTGAACCGATGACCGAAGTACTTCTGCTGCTCGTCGCCCTGCTGCTCTGCGTCGCCTGCGGCGCGTTCGTCGCGGCGGAGTTCTCGCTGACCACCGTGGAGCGCGGTGAGCTGGAACGGGCCGTCGAGCGGGGCGACCGGGGTGCCGCGAGCGCGCTGAAGGCGGTCCGCAGCCTCACCTTCCAGCTCTCGGGCGCCCAGCTCGGCATCACCGTCACCAACCTGGTGATCGGCATGCTCTCCGAACCGTCCATCGCCAAGCTGATCCGGAGCCCCGTCGCGGCGGCGGGGCTGCCTCCCGCCGCCGCGTCCACCCTGGCGCTCGTCATCGGTACGGCGCTGTCGACGGTGGTCCTCATGGTGGTCGGCGAACTGGTTCCGAAGAACTGGGCGATCTCCTCGCCACTGGCCGTGGCCAAGGCGGTGGCCACTCCGCAGCGTGCGTTCACCGCGGTGTTCCGGCCCTTCATCAGCCACCTCAACAACACGGCCAACCGGATCCTGCGCCGGTTCGGGCTGGAACCGACCGAGGAGCTGGCCTCCGCCCGCAGCCCGCAGGAGCTGGTGGCGCTGGCCCGGCACTCCGCGAAGGCCGGGGCGCTGGAGGCGGACACGGCCGAACTCTTCGTCCGCACCCTGAACCTCTCGGAGCTGACCGCGGAGAACGTGATGACCCCGCGGGTCCAGGTGACCGCGCTGGACCTGCACGCGACGGCCGAGGACGTCGCCAACGCCACGCGGGCGACCGGTCTCTCCCGCTTCCCCGTCTACCGGGGCAGCCTGGACACCGTGGTCGGCGTGGCCCACATCAAGGACGTGCTGGCGATCCCCGCCGACCGGCGGCCCCGCACCCGGGTCTCGGAACTGCTGCGCGAGCCCCTTCTCGTACCGGAGACGCTCACCGTGGACAAGCTGCTGGACCGGCTGTCCGGACGGCTCGCGATGGCCGTGGTTATCGACGAGTACGGCGGGACGGCCGGGGTCGCGACGCTGGAGGACATCGTGGAGGAAGTCGTCGGCGAGGTCCGGGACGAGCACGATCCGCACGAGACGCCCGACCTCGCCGCGGCCGGTGAGGACGCCGACGGGCGGACCCTGTGGTCGGCCGACGGGGCGGCGCGCACCGACCAGCTCCGCAGGATCGGCCTACGGGTACCGGACGGGCCCTACGAAACGCTCGCGGGGCTGATCGCCGCCGAGCTCGGACGGATCCCGACGGTGGGCGACGGCGTCGAGCTGGCCGGATGGCGGATCGACGTGGTGGACGCCGCGGGCCGGCGGGCCGCGCGGGCCCTGCTGCACGCCCCGCTGCCCGGCTCCGATGACGACCGGACGGAGGGCGCGCGATGATCGTTCTGCAGCTCTTCATCGGCCTGCTGACCCTCGTGGCCAACGCCTTCTTCGTGGGCGCCGAATTCGCCCTGATCTCCGTACGCCGCAGCCAGATCGAACCGGAGGCCGAGGCCGGGAACCGGCGGGCCCGCAGTGTCATCTGGGGGCTGGAACACGTCTCCGCGCTGCTCGCCGCCGCCCAGCTCGGCATCACGCTCTGCACCCTGGTGCTGGGCATCGTCGCCGAACCGGCCATCGCGCATCTGCTGGAGCCGGTCTTCGACGCGGTGGGGGTGCCGCACGGACTGGTCCACCCGCTGTCGTTCGTCATCGCGCTGGCGGTGGCGACCTATCTGCACATGCTCCTGGGTGAGATGGTCCCGAAGAACATCGCGCTGGCCGAACCGGCGCGGAGCGCCCTGCTGCTGGGCCCGCCGCTGGTCGCGATGGCCCGTGGCCTGCGTCCGGTGATCTTCACGATCAACGCGTTCGCCAACACCCTGCTGAAGCTGTTGCGGGTGGAGACGAAGGACGAGGTCTCCGCGACGTTCTCGGACGACGAACTGGCCCGGATGGTGCAGGACGCCGGGGACGCCGGGCTGGTCGACGACCGTTCGGCGCAACGGCTCCACCACGCTCTGGAGCTGGGCCGTCGGCCGGTACGGGATGTGGTGATGCCGGTCGACCGGGTGCTGTACGCCCGGGTCGGCACCACTCCGGAGGAGCTGGAGCGCCTCTCGTCCGAGTCGGGGTTCTCCCGCTTCCCGGTGATGGACAGCGAGCAGCGCATCCTCGGCTATCTCCATGTGAAGGACGCCCTGGACGCGACGCCCCGCGACGTGCCCTTCCCGGTGACGGCGATGCGGCCGATCGCGCGCGTCCGGGCGGCAACCCCGCTGGACGACGTGCTCACCGCCCTGCGACGCAGTAGGACCCACCTGGCGGCCGTCCTCGACGAGGACGGCCGACTGGCCGGCATGGTCACGATGGAGGACGTCCTGCGCGAACTCGTCGGACGCCCGCAGTCCCGCTGAACCGGCGGCCGGCCTTCTGCCCGGCCGATCCGCTGGTCCACAACCCCGCTGGTCCACCGGCGTACCGACCGGTAGGATTGTCGGGCCATGGAACTCAATGCCTCCTACACCAGTCTTGTCGCGGTCGGCGACTCGTTCACCGAGGGCATGTCGGACCTGCTCTCCGACGGCAGCTACCGGGGCTGGGCCGATGTCCTCGCCTCCCGGCTGGCCTCCCGGTCCCCCGGCTTCCGGTACGCCAATCTCGCCGTACGCGGGAAGCTCATCGGCCAGATCGTCGACGAGCAGGTGGAGGCGGCGGTCGCGCTCCGGGCCGATGTGGTGACGCTCGTCGGCGGGCTCAACGACACGCTGCGCCCGAAGTGCGACATGGGCCTGGTCAAGGGGCGGCTGGAAGAGGCCGTGGAACGTCTGGCCCCGTCCTGCGAGCAGCTCGTCCTGATGCGCAGCCCCGCCCGCAACGGACCGGTGCTGGAACGCTTCCGGCCCCGCATGGAGGAGCTGTTCACCCTGATCGACGACCTGGCCGCCCGGCACGGGGCGACGGTGGTCGATCTCTACAGCGCACCGTCGCTCAGCGACCCCCGGATGTGGGACGTGGACCGGCTGCACCTCACCGCCGAAGGTCACCGGCGCGTCGCCGAGGCGGTCTGGCAGGCCCTGGGGCTTCCGGCCGAGCAGGACTGGTGGACGCCGGTCCCCGCCACCGCACCCCCGCGCTGGGCGTCCCGGCGCACCGAGGACATCCGCTTCGCCCGCCGCCACCTCGCCCCGTGGATCGGGCGACGGCTCACCGGCCGCTCCTCCGGCGACGGCCGCTCGGGCGCCCACTTCGACGCCGCGACGGGCAGGGCCTTCTGGATCACGCCCAGGAACGCCGAGACCCCCGGCCCGGTGACGGAATGGCACCGCGCCGCCTCCCCCGACGCCACACTGATCACCCCTGAAGCCGACTGACCCGAGACCACCGGGCCCGGCCCGGCCCGCCCGGCCACACCCTGCCTTCCATCCCTCCACTTCTCTGTCTCCTCCCCTGTTCCTCCCCTGTCACTCGACTGTCCCTCCGCGCCTTCGTAGCAAGCCACAAAGCAGGGCGCGTCGCTGGCCTGCACAAACCGCCAGTAGAATCTGTTTACGTGACTGCTGTGTCTGCGAAGCCTCGCATCCCCAATGTCCTGGCCGGCCGCTACGCCTCGGCGGAGCTGGCCGTCCTCTGGTCCCCCGAGCAGAAGGTGAAGCTGGAGCGTCAGCTGTGGCTGGCGGTGCTGCGCGCTCAGAAGGACCTCGGGATCGAGGTGCCCGATGCGGCGCTGGCCGACTACGAGCGCGTGCTGGACCAGGTGGACCTGGCCTCGATCGCCGAGCGCGAGAAGATCACCCGGCACGACGTGAAGGCCAGGATCGAGGAGTTCAACGCCCTCGCCGGTCATGAGCAGGTCCACAAGGGCATGACCTCCCGGGACCTGACGGAGAACGTCGAGCAGCTTCAGATCCGCCTTTCGCTGGAGCTGATGCGCAACCGCACCGTGGCCGTACTGGCCCGGCTCGGCAAGCTCGCGGCGGAGTACCGCGAACTCGTCATCGCCGGCCGCTCCCACAACGTCGCCGCGCAGGCGACGACGCTGGGCAAGCGCTTCGCGACCGCGGCCGACGAGCTGCTGGTCGCCTACGGCCGCCTGGAGGACCTCCTCTCCCGCTACCCGCTGCGCGGGATCAAGGGCCCGGTCGGCACGGCGCAGGACATGCTGGACCTGCTCGGCGGCGACGCGGACAAGCTCGCCGACCTGGAGCAGCGCATCGCCGGGCACCTCGGCTTCGCCGAGGCGTTCACCTCTGTCGGTCAGGTCTACCCCCGATCGCTCGACTACGACGTGGTCACCGCCCTGGTACAGCTCGCCGCGGCGCCCTCCTCGGTGGCGAAGACCATCCGGCTGATGGCCGGCCACGAGCTGGTGACCGAGGGCTTCAAGCCCGGCCAGGTCGGCTCGTCCGCGATGCCGCACAAGATGAACACGCGCTCCTGCGAGCGGGTCAACGGTCTGATGGTGATCCTGCGCGGCTACGCCTCGATGACGGGTGAGCTGGCGGGTGACCAGTGGAACGAGGGCGACGTGTCCTGTTCCGTGGTCCGCCGGGTGGCGCTCCCGGACGCGTTCTTCGCATTCGACGGCCTCCTGGAGACCTTCCTGACGGTGCTGGACGAGTTCGGCGCGTTCCCCGCCGTCGTGGCGCGCGAGCTGGACCGCTACCTTCCGTTCCTGGCCACCACCAAGGTCCTGATGGGTGCCGTCCGGGCCGGGGTGGGCCGCGAGGTGGCGCACGAGGCGATCAAGGAGAACGCGGTCGCCTCCGCCCTCGCGATGCGGGAGCAGGGTGCCGAGCGCAACGAGCTGCTCGACAAGCTCGCCGCGGACGAGCGGATCCCGCTGGACCGCGCGCAGTTGGACGAGCTGATGGCCGACAAGCTCTCGTTCACGGGTGCCGCCGGCGACCAGGTCTCGTCCCTCGTCGCCCGGATCGAGGAGATCACCAAGCAGCACCCCGAGGCGGCGAACTACGCCCCCGGCTCGATCCTCTGACCGGCACCGCCCTCACCGTATGACCCCCGAGGAGCTGAGCGCCGCCCGTGACCGCATCGTCCCCGATGTGGCCGCGGGCGGTCTGCGCGTACTCTTCTGCGGCATCAACCCGAGCCTGATGACCGCGGCGACGGGCCACCATTTCGCCCACCCGGGAAACCGGTTCTGGCCGGTCCTGCACCGGTCGGGTTTCACGCCCCGGCAGCTGCGTCCTTCGGAGCAGAGCGAGTTGCTCGGCCTCGGGCTCGGCATCACCAATGTGGTGGCGCGGGCCACGGCCCGGGCGGACGAGCTCGGCGCGGACGAGTTCCGGGCGGGCGGGGCCGCTCTGACGGCGAAGGTCGAACGGCTCACCCCGCAGTGGCTCGCGGTGGTCGGCATCACCGCCTACCGCACGGCCTTCGGTGAGCCCCGGGCTCGCATCGGCCCCCAGGACCGCACGGTCGGCGGCGCCCACGTGTGGGCACTCCCCAACCCCAGCGGCCTCAACGCCCACTGGACGGTCCAGAGCATGGCCGAGGAGTACGCTCGCCTCCGGGACGCCGTGCTCACCCGCCCCTCCTGTCCGACCGGCCGACCGGCTGCCGGCCCGGCGCTGACCGACTGAGCCGAGCCCGCCGCCGCCCCCTTTCGGTTGGGGCCTCACGCATCCCGGTTGCGGATCGCCCACCAGCCCGCCAGGAGCGCTGCCGCCGCCCACGCTGCTGCCACCGCCAGGCCGGTCCATGGCCCCAGGCTGTCTCCCGGATTCTGGTGCAGCACCGCCTGTCCGGCGCGGTCGGGCAGATAGCGCACCACCGCGGTGGCGACGTCCACGAACACGAAGGGGACGATCAGAAGGAGCGGTATGAGCAGACCGAGCACCGCGACCGCGCTGCGCATGAGTGCCGCGAGACCTGCCGCGAGCAGCGCCATCAGCGCGAGATAGATCCCTCCTCCGACGGCGGCGCGCAGCGCACCGGGGTGCCCCAGGCCGATCGCGTGCTCCTCCAGGAAGAGTTGACCGACCAGGAACGCCGCGAAGCTGGTCACCAGCCCGATGACGAGCGCCGCCCCACCGATCGCCGCCATCTTCGCCGCGTAGAAGAGGGAGCGGCGGGGAACCGCGGCGAGCGATATGCGCAGGGCTCCGTTGAGGAACTCCGAGGAGACCGCGGTCGCTCCGAACGCGATGGCCGCGATCTGCCCGAAGTTCAGTGCGAAGAAGGCGTTGAGGACCGCGTCGGATCCGGCCCGCTCCGCCTGCTCCTGGCCGACGGTCCCGAGGACGAGCACGGTGACGATGAGGGTGATGGCGAAGACGGCCATCAGAGAGCCATAGGTCGACCGTATCGACCTGATCTTGATCCACTCGGAGTGGAGTACTGCCGTCAGGGTCATGTTCACGCCTCCGTGCGGTCGCGGATGGTCGATGCGGCGAAGGGGGTGTCGCCGGCCGTGAGATCGAGGTAGGCCTGTTCCAACGTGGCGCGTTCATCGCCCAGTTCGAGCAGGGGAATGCCCTCGTCGGCGGCGATCGCTCCGATCTCCTCCGCTGCGACGCCGTCGATCGTCCAGCGGTCGTCCTCGGCCCGTATCCCGGTCAGCCCCCTGGCGTTCAGCGCCGAGCGGAGCCTGCCGGGTTCGGTCGTGCGCAGGCGTACACGGGGGCGGCTGCGGGAGTCGAGGAACTCCTTCATCGGCATGTCGGCGAGCAGGCGGCCTCGGCCGAGCACCACCAGGTGGTCGGCGAAGGAGGCGGTCTCGTTCATGAGGTGGCTGGAGACCAGCACCGTGCGGCCCTCGCGGGCGAGTCGCTTCATGAGTTCGCGGATCCAGATGATGCCTTCGGGGTCCAGCCCGTTCGACGGCTCGTCAAGCATGACCACCTGCGGGTCGCCGAGCAGGGCGGCCGCGATCCCGAGGCGCTGGCGCATGCCGAGGGAGAAGGACTTGATGCGCCGGGTGCTCACGTCGCCGAGTCCGGTCTCTTCCAGCACGGACGCCACCCGCGACATGGGTATGCCGTTGCTCACGGCGAGTGCCGACAGGTGACTGCGCGCGGTGCGTGAGCCGTGCGCGGCCTGGGCGTCGAGCAGGGCGCCGACAGTGCGCAGCGGTTCGGGGAGCTGCGCGTAGGGTCGCCCGCCGATGGTGGCGGAGCCGCCGGTCGGCCGGTCCAGGCCGAGAACGAGACGCATGGTCGTGGACTTGCCGGCGCCGTTGGGTCCGAGGAATCCGGTGACCCTGCCCGGTCGCACGCGGAAGCTGAGGCGGTCCACCGCACGGGTGGTTCCGTACTCCTTGGTGAGTTCGTGGACGTCGATGCTGGTCATGTCTTCGAGCCTGGCCGGTGCGGTGGGTGTGCCGCTTCCCCCGCCGGCGGGGTTCGTCTCCCTCTCATGGGGGAGCCGGTCCGCTCGGCCCGCTGGGACGATGAGGACATGCACCGCATCCTCACCCCGCTGACCAGCGCGGTCACTTACAGCCGCTGGTTGCACATGTTCATTCCGGCCGCCGCTGCCAGCGTGTGGTTCTTCATCTCCGACGAGTTCTGGATGCCCCTGCTCTTCGCGGTGCCGGTGGGCCTCATACCTGCGATGCGTCTCGAGGAGGGCCTGCAGGCCCAGTTGCTGCTGACTCCGTCCGAGCGCGGGCAGCCCGACGCTTCCATCGCGGTGGCGTCCTCGGCCAGTTGGGCCGAGCGGTGGCGGACCGTGCTCTGGCTGGAGGTGCGGCTCCTGATATCGGCCGCCGCGATCCTGGCCCTGTGGTTGCCCGTGGCCTCGATCGAGCTCGTCCTGTCGGCGACGGGCAGGCCTCCGGGCGGGTTGGTCGAAGGGTTGAGCCCGCACTGGTGGAACGTGCTGCTCGCACCGCTGCCGATCGTTCCGCTGCTCGTTCTGGTGGTGCTCGGGGGCCGGCTCAGTACGGCCGCCGCCCGGTGGCTGCTGGGTCCCTCGCCGACGGACCGGCTGAGTGTGCTGGAGGAGCTGACCGAGCAGTTGCTGGAGCGCAATCGCATGGCTCGGGAGCTGCACGATTCCATCGGCCATGCGCTGACGGTGGCGGTGGTGCAGGCCGGTGCGGCGCGGGCGGCGAACGACCCGGCGTTCACGGAGCGGGCACTGGCCGCGATCGAGGAGACGGGCCGCGATGCGCTGGAGGACCTGGAGCGGGTGCTGCGGGTGCTGCGTGAATCCGGCACACCCGTGAGCCGGCGGCCGACGCTGAAAGAGGCCGAGCGGCTTCTGGACTCCGCGAGGAGTTCCGGGGCGACGGTGGATGCGCGGGTGTCCGGGGATCTCGGCCTGGTCCCGGCGCCGGTGTCCCGGGAGGGGTACCGGATTCTTCAGGAGAGCCTGACCAATGTGCTCCGTCACGCGGGACCGGTTCCCGTCCGGGTGAGCATCACGGTGGCCGACGAGCGGCTGGAGCTGGAGGTGGTCAACCCCCTGTCCGGGGCGGCCGGCCTGCCGGGTAGCGGCAGTGGACTGCGCGGTGTGCGGGAGCGGGCCGCGTTGCTGGGCGGGAAAGCGCGGACGGAGTCGCGGGAGGGTGAGTGGCGGGTGCGCGTGAGCCTCCCCCTGGACGGCATACGCTGGTCGGATGCCCTTCACCGTTCTTCTGGTCGATGACGAGCCCTTGGTGCGCGCCGGTCTGCGTGCCGTGCTGGAGGCCCAGCCCGACATCGAGGTGGTGGGTGAGGCGGCGGACGGCGCCGCGGTGATCCCCCTGGTGAACCGGTTGCGGCCCGACGTGGTGGCGATGGATGTGCGGATGCCGCTGATGGACGGCATCGAGGCGACCCGGCTGGTGCTGCGTACGGTGCCGGACCCTCCGAAGATCCTCGTGGTGACGACGTTCGAGAACGACGAGTACGTGTACGAGGCGTTGAGGGCGGGGGCGGACGGCTTTCTGCTCAAGCGCGCCAGGCCGGCGGAGATCGTGCACGCCGTGCGGCTGGTGGCCGAGGGGGAATCGCTGCTGTTTCCGGCGGCGGTCCGGCAGCTTGCCGCCGAGTACGGGACGGACAAGGCGCGGGCCGCCCTCGATCGGGCGGCACTCACCGACCGGGAGGCGGCGGTGCTCCGGCTGATGGCCCGAGGGCTGTCGAACGCGGAGATCGCGGCCGACCTCGTCGTCGGGATCCAGACGGTGAAGACCCATGTCAGCTCGGTCCTGGCGAAGTTGGGCGCGCGGGACCGCACGCAGGCGGTCATCGCCGCCTACGAGTCCGGATTCGTCGCTCCGGGGTGACCCAGGTTGCGGCTCGGTACCGGCTTTCGTCGCTGGTCGCAGGGGTCCCGGCCAGCGAGTACGATCCGGCAGACATGCGCACGAGCTGGGAGGACATACCGTGGGCCGGCTGACCGGTGGGGACCCGTCCCTGTTGCGACGGATCAATTCCGCGGTAGTGCTGCACGCGCTCAGGGGGGCCGGTGCGCCGACGCTGACGGACCTGACCCGGATCACCGGGCTGTCCCGGCCGACGGTCGAAGGGGTCGTCGAGGGGCTGTTCGAAGCGGGGCTCGTGGTCGAGGCCGTGCCCGACGAGAGTGAGGCGCGACGCCAGGGGCGCCCTGCCCGCAGGTTCCGTTTCCGGGCCGAGGCGGGTCACCTTCTCGGGGTGGAGATCGGCCCGCACCGGGTGTCCGCGCTCATCTCGGGGCTCGACGGCCGGATCGTCGGGGCCGGCTCCCGCGCGGTGTCGGAGACCGCCTGCGCCGATGACCGGCTCGACCAGGTCCGGGCCGTCATCGCGGATGTGCTGCGGCGCACCGGGGTGGCCCGGAGCAGTCTGCGTGCGGTCGGCGTGGGCAGCCCCGGAATCGTGGAGGCCGACGGGACGGTGCGGCTGGGTACGGCGTTGCCGGACTGGACCGGGCTCGCGCTCGGGGAGCGGCTTCGCCGTTCGTTCCGCTGCCCGGTGCTCGTCGAGAACGACGCCAACGCCGCCGCGGTGGCCGAGCACTGGAAGGGCGCGGCCACCGAGTCCGACGATGTGGTCTTCGTGCTGGCGGGGCTGAGCCCCGGAGCGGGTTCCTTGATCGGCGGGCGTCTGCACCGGGGGTTCGGCGGGGCCGCCGGGGAGATCGGCGCTCTGCACCTGCTGGGCAGGGATGTGACCCCGGAGCATCTGCTGTCGACGACGGACACGCCGCTGGACCCGCTGGACGAGCCCGCGGTGGCCGCGGTGTTCGCCAAGGCCCGGGAGGGCGATGCGGGGGCCCAGGCGGCGGTCGAGCGGTTCCTTCAGCGGCTGGTGCACGATGTGGCGGCGCTGGTGCTGGCGCTCGACCCGGAGCTGGTCGTGGTCGGCGGCTGGGCCGCCGGGCTTGACGGAGTGCTGGAACCCCTCCGCCGGGAGCTGGCCCGCTACTGTCTGCGTCCGCCCCGGGTGACGTTGTCGCTGCTCGGAGAGGCCGCCGTCGCGACCGGGGCGCTGCGGCTCGCCCTGGACCACGTCGAGGAACAGTTGTTCGCCGTCGAAGGGGCTGTGACCGCCCGCCGCTGACCGCCCGCCGGTCGCCCCACGGGGAGAGCCCCGGGAAAGCACGTACCCGCCGCTTCCGAGGGCCGGAGTCCTCAAGAACGGCGGGCGTGGGACCGGCGGACCGGTGGTGTCAGGAGGCCTGACGCTCCGGCTGTTCATCGTGGCTGATCTCCAGCGCGCCGGAGTCCCCGAAGGTGAGCCGGCAGGTGTCCGCACGGTAGGTGGCGACGGACACGGCCGCCGTGCCGTCCGCGGTGAAGTAGCGGGTGGTGACGACGAGGACCGGGGCGCCGGGGAGCCGGTCCAGTTCCTTGGCGTCGTCCGCCCGTGCGGAGCCGAGCTCCACGGAGCGGTCCTGGCCCTGCAGGCCGAGCCGGTGCAGTTCACGCAACACGCTGCGGGCCCGGACGGAGCCGGACGGGGCCTCGATGGCGGAGAGATCGGGCACCGAGGAGGCGGGGATGTAGAGGAGCTCCGCCGCGACCGCCTGCCCCTGGGTGTCACGGATGCGCCGCACCACGTGGACCGGTTCGGCGGGGTCCGTCCCGAGCATGACGGCCACCGCCGCCGGGGCCTTGTCCATGGTGCTGTCGACCGGCTGCCAGGCCTCGCCGCTGACGCCGCCCGTCCACTCGTGCTGGGCGGTGGAGACGGCGATTCCCACGCGCGGCGGGGCGACGGTGGTCCCGACTCCGCGGCGGCGCTGCAGTCTGCCTTCGAGTTCGAGCTGCTCCAGAGCCTGCCGGAGCGTGGCTCGCGCGACACCGAACCGCGCCGCGAGGTCCCGCTCGTTGGGCAGGATCTCCCCCACCGCAAAGTCCGAGTCGAGTGCCTCACTGAGCACGGTCTTGAGGTGCCAGTACTTCGGCTCCTGAACCGATTCCAGCTGCGTGGTCCCCACCCTGTCCTCCGCAATCGCCCAGCGTCTATTTTCCGCGACGTTATTTATTAAAGGTTCCTGTCTTAAGTGGAGACCCTAGGACGGCATACCCCCTTGGTCAAGACCAATACTTATTCCGTAACGGAACGAAACGGGACTCTGGCGCAGAGCGTTCACACGACGTTCGTGCTGCCGTGAGGCGCGCGCAGCGCAGAGCCCCGCCATCGCAACGGATGGCGGGGCTCTGACCAGGACCGGAGTGGTCCTGCGGGGCCGAGGCGGCCGGTGGTGCTTGTGACTATGCGGCGGACAGTCCGGAGAGCTTGTCCGGATTACGAATGATATAGGCGCATTGAATGACACCTTGGCTGACTTCGATCTGAAAGACGGTGTCGGGCTTCCCGCCGACGAAGTAGACGGCGGCGGGTCCACCGTTGATCTCCACGATGCGGATTTCCCCGTCCGGGCCGAGGTCGCCCGCCACCGCGAAGAGGAAGCGGCCGACCTTGTCGGCGGTCTCGATGATCCGCCGCGGCGCCTTCGCCTTGCCTCCGCTGTCGCTGACGAGCCGGACATCCGGGGCCAGCAGCGCGAGCAGCTGCTCGATACCACCCCCGGAGGCGGCGGCCAGGAAGCGTTCGGTGAGGTCGCGCCGCTCGGCGGGGTCCACGTCGTAGCGCGGCTTGCGCTCCTCCACATGCCGCCTGGCCCGGCCGGCGAGCTGCCGTACGGCAGCCTCGGTGCGGTCCAGGGCGGTGGCGATCTCGGCGTACGGGAATCCGAAGGCCTCCCGGAGCACGAACACCGCGCGCTCCAGCGGCGAGAGCGATTCGAGGACCACCAGCACGGCGAGCGAGACGGAGTCGGCGAGTACGGCGCGTTCCGCGGTGTCGGGCAGGGCCGGGCCGAAGTCCGTGACCACCGGCTCCGGCAACCAGGTCCCCGGATACGTCTCCCGGCGCGACTGCAGGTGCCGGAGCCGGTCGATGGCCAGCCGGGTGGTGATCCGCACCAGGAAGGCGCGCGGCTCCCGGATGTCCTCGCGGGCCGCCGCCGACCACCTCAGCCACGCCTCCTGGACCACGTCCTCGGCGTCGGCGATGCGGCCGAGCATGCGATAGGCGACACCGGTGAGAACGGGCCGGTGTTCTTCGAAGAGCTCGGTCGCGGCGTCGGCGGTCATCGCTCCATCCCAGCCCACCGGCCAACCGCTGTCCAGCGGGAATCGCCCGGCCCCTTGAACTCCAAGCTACCCGGCGGTAATTGTTGTTGACGAGATGTCTACCCACTCCAGGGAGCAGCATGACCACCACGGTCTCCTTCACCGTCGCAACGGCCGACGGCCCCCGTCCGGTCTCGGTCGCGTACGAACGGACCGGCTCGGGCGCACCGTTGCTGCTCCTGCACGGCATCGGGCACCATCTGCGGGCCTGGGACCCGGTGGCCCGGATCCTGGCCGCCGAACGCGAGGTGATCGCCGTGGACCTGCCCGGCTTCGGCACCTCGCCCGCGCTGCCGGACGGAGTTCCGTACGATCTCGGGACCGTCGGCCCGGTGTACGAGGCCTTCTGCGCCGAACTCGGCCTGGACCGCCCTCATGTCGCCGGGAACTCCCTGGGCGGCATGCACGCGCTGGAACTGGGCCGCGCCGGGCTGGCGCGGTCGGTGACCGCGCTGTCCCCCGCGGGCTTCTGGACCGAGGCGGAACGGCGCTACGCCTTCGGCACCCTGCGGACGATGCGCCGGAGCGCGCTGGCCCTGCCGGTGCCGCTGATAGAGCGTCTGTCGCGCAGCGCGGCCGGCCGGACGGCACTCACCAGCACCATCTACGCCCGGCCCGGCAGGCGTTCACCGGAGGCCGTCGTCGCCGAGACGCTCGCCCTGCGCGGGGCGACCGGCTTTCACCAGACGCTGGAGGCCGGCCGGGACGCCTCCTTCGGCGAGGACGTCAAGGGCATACCCGTCACGGTCGCCTGGGGCACCCGCGACCGGATCCTGCTGCGCCGGCAGGGCATCCGCGCCAAGCGGGTGATCCCCGACGCCCGGCTCGTGCGGCTGCCCGGCTGCGGGCACGTCCCGATGAACGACGACCCGGCGCTCGTGGCCCGCGTCATCCTGGACACCAGCCACTGAGCCGTCCTGCCGGTGCGCCGGCGCGCCACCGGGGAGGCGCGCTCCGGCGCCCCCGCGCCGGCCGATGACGCCCGAGCCGTACGCCACACCGGCGCCGACCAGGAGGCTTCCCGCGCCCTGGGCGAGGCCGTACGTCCCGGCCCCGACCAGCGGTGCGGTCAGGGCGGCGGAGACCGGGATCAGACCGGAGAAGAGCGTGGCGCGTTCGGCTCCGATGCGCTGCATCCCGCTGTACCAGCAGACGAATCCGATCACGGTGACGACGGCGGCCTGCCACAACAGGGCCGCCGTCTCGCCACCCGTCGGGACCCGCAGGAACGAGCCGCCGTCCAACAGCAGACCGAGCAGCGCCGCTTCGACGGCGGCGACGGCGCAGACCGTCGCGGAGAGCAGTTTCGGGCCGAGCGGCCGCAGTACCGCGACGGCGAGGACCGCGAAGCCGACCTCGCCCGCCAGCGCACCCACCGAGAACAGCGCCCCCGCCAGGTCGGTGCGCCCCCAGCCCTGCACGGTGAACGCCCCGACGGCGACGAGCCCGGCCGCGTACAGCGTGACGCGGGACGGCCGACGACCGTCCAGCAGCGGAACGAGTACGCCGACCACGATCGGCGCGCAGCCCACGAAGACGCCCGGAACAGCTGGTTCCGCCGACTGTTCGGCCGCCAGGACCGCCAGGTTGAACCCGACCATGCCCACTGCGGCGAGCAGCGCGATCCGCCCCCACTGGCGGCGGGTGAGACGCCGGAGCCGGGCCGTCGCGGAGTCGGAATCGCGGCGCAGGATCGGGACGAGCAGGAGCGCGGCGAGACCGTATCGGAGTGCCTGGCCACCCGCGAACGGATAGTCGCCGAGGACGCTGTTGGCCGTGAAGGATGCCCCCACCAGCACACACGCGAGGGCCGCGAGGAGGGCCCCGCGCAGAGAGGTTGCGTTCATGGGCCCGACGCTAGGGTCGGCGTGGGACCGGTTTAAGGTCCACTTCCATGACGTCTTCGGGGACCAATCCGGACCGGCGGCCCACGCGCGCGGCGGACGGCGGCGGCACAGGAGGTGATGGCACCGGATCCCTCTCCCCTGCTTGGGAGTTGCTGCTGCCCGCCGCTGCCGCTCCGGCGCGCGGGCGGGGGCGCGCGCTCCGGTCCGCGCTGCGGGAGGCGGTTCGCTCCGGCCGCCTCGCGGCCGGCACGAGGCTGCCCTCCAGCCGTGAACTCGCGGCCGACCTGGGGGTGTCGCGCGGACTGGTCACCGAGGCGTACGAGCAGCTGACCGCGGAGGGCTATCTGCGCAGCGGGCGGGGTGCGGGCACCTGGGTGAGCGAGGGCGTACGCGCGGCGGTGCGTCCCGCACGCGACCGTGCGCCGCGCGCGCCGGGCACGCGGGTGGACTTCCGGCCCGGCACCCCCGATCTGTCGCTCTTCCCGCGCGGTGCGTGGAGTGCCGCCCAGCGGACGGTGTTCGGGCGGCTGCCGCACGGCGCGCTGGGGTACCCCGACCCGCGCGGGCTGCCGGAGCTGCGCGAGGCGCTGGCCGGGCTGCTCACCCGGCGTCGGGGCGTGGTCGCCGATCCGGAGCGTCTGGTGGTCTGTTCGGGGGTCGCCCAGGCGACGACGCTGCTCGGTTTCGTCCTCCGGGACGAGGGCGTCATCTCGGTCGGGGTGGAGAATCCTGGCAGCCCGGAGCACACGTCGCTGTTCGCGGCGACCGGTCTGCGTACGGTCCCGCTGCCCCTCGACGACGACGGCCTGGCCCTCGCGCCCCTGAAGCGCTCCGGCGTACGCGCGGTGGTGACCACGCCCGCGCACCAGTTCCCCACCGGAATCGGATACTCCGCCCAGCGTCGCGGTGAGCTGCTCGGGTGGGCCCGGGACACGGACGCCGTGATCATGGAGGACGACTACGACGGAGATTTCCGGTACGACCGGGCGCCGGTGGGGGCCCTTCAGGGGCTGGACCCCGAACGGGTCGTGTACACCGGGTCCGTGAGCAAGTCGCTGGCTCCCGGTCTGCGGCTCGGCTGGCTGATCGCCCCCGCCGCGCTCACCGAGCGGATCGTCGCCCGCAAGCGGACCATGGATCTGGGCAACCCGGTGATCGACCAGGCCGTGCTGGCGGACTTCATCGTGCGCGGCGGCTACGACCGGCAGTTGCGGCGCTGCCAACGGGCCTACCGGGAACGCCGGGACGCGATGGTGGCCGCGCTCGACGCGCACTTCCCGGGCACGGCGGTCAGCGGCATCGCGGCAGGGCTGCACATCATCGCCCGGCTGCCCGCGCGGTACGGCCCCGAGGACGTCCTCCTGGAGCGGGCGGCCGGGGCGGGCATCGCGCTGCGCCCGCTGCGTGACTGCGGAACGGCCGGTTCCGAGGACGGCACCGTGCCGCTCGTCCTCGGTTACGCCCATCTCGCGCCCGGCGACATCGCCCGAGGGGTCGCCGCACTGGCGGAGGCGTGGCGTTCCGGCGGGGCCTCCCCCGGCTGACCGTACGGTCCCGGCCGGCCCCGCGGTTCCGGCCGACGGGCGCCGTTCACCCGGGGTTGGGGCCCCGGTCTCCGCAGGGCACTAGGCATGGGCTTCAGACCGGCGCCGGTCCACGTACCCTCGCGAGCGGCGCACCGCCCGCCCACCTCACCGGAGGCGCTTCGATGCCCGAGCCCCACCGTCCGCACCGTCCGCACACGGCCTCGCCCGGCCGCCGTGCCCTCCTCCGCGGCTCGCTGATCGCCCCGGCGGCGGTAGCCCTGTCGCCCGCCGTCGCCTCGGCGGCGCCCGCGCTGCGTCTGGCGGGGCGGCCCGAAGCGTCCTGGGGTGTGCAGGTCGGCAGCGTCACCGCCTCGTCGGCGCTCCTGTGGGTGCGCTCGGACCGGCCGGCCCGGATGCTGGTGGAGACCTCGGCGACCGAGTCGTTCCGGCGGGTCCGCAGGTGGTACGGGCCGTCGATCGGCCCCGGAACGGACTTCACCGGCACCACACCGCTGTACGGCCTGCCCGCGGGCGAACAGGTCCACTACCGCGTGACGCTCGCCGATCCGGGGGATCCGCGCCGTACCGGCAAGCCGGTGTACGGGACGTTCCGTACCGCTCCGGCCCGGCGCCGGGCCGGGGTGCGGTTCCTGTGGTCGGGCGATATCGCGGGCCAGGGCTGGGGCATCAACCCGGACATCGGCGGCTACCGGGTGTACGAGGAGATGCGCCGGCTGGACCCGGACTTCTTCCTGTGCAGCGGTGACAGCATCTACGCGGACGGTCCGCTGGAGCCGAGCGTGACGCTGCCGGACGGCCGGATCTGGCGCAATGTCATGACCGAGGAGAAGGCGAAGGTCGCCGAGACGCTGGACGAGTACCGGGGCAACTTCCGTTACAACCTGCTCGACCGCAACTTCCGCCGTTTCAACGCGCAGGTGCCCTCCGTCGTGCAGTGGGACGACCACGAGGTGCGCAACAACTGGTATCCCGGTCAGATCCTCGACGACGCGCGCTACACCGAGAAGAACGTGGACATCCTGGCGGCACGCTCCGCGCGAGCCTTCCACGAGTACGTACCGCTCGCCCCCTCGTCCGCTCCCGGGCGCCGTTCCCGCATGTACCGGGTCGTCCACCACGGGCCGCTGCTGGACGTGTTCGTGCTCGACATGCGGTCGTACCGCAACGCCAACTCGCCGGGCCGGCAGCCCGACGACACGACGGGGATCCTGGGCGCGGAGCAGTTGCGGTGGCTGAAGCGCTCGCTCGCCGCGTCCCGCGCGGAGTGGAAGGTGATCGCCGCCGACATGCCGCTCGGCCTCGTGGTCCCGGACGGTGCGACGGACTTCGAGGCGGTGGCGCAGGGCGATCCCGGAGCGCCGCTCGGGCGCGAGCTCCAGATCGCCGAACTGCTGCGGTTCGTCAAGCACCGCGGGATCACCGGCACGGTGTGGCTGACGGCCGATGTGCACTACACCTCGGCCCAGCACTACGCGCCGGAGCGGGCGGCGTTCAAGGACTTCGCCCCGTTCTGGGAGTTCGTGTCGGGCCCGCTGGCGGCGGGCGGCTTCCCGGCCAACGCGCTGGACGGCACCTTCGGCCCGGACCGGGTCTTCGTGCGGGCCCCCGAGCGGGCCAATGTCTCGCCGATGGAGAGCCCGCAGTATTTCGGCGAGGTGGAGATCGACGGCGACAGTGCGGAGCTGACGGTGCGTCTGCGGGCGGAGGGCGGTTCGGTGTTGTTCACCAAGGTGCTCCGGCCCGGTCGCGTCGGGCAGTGAACGGCTGCCTCCGGGCGGCGGACAGCTGTTCCGAGGGCCGTTGTCAGTGGTGGGTCCTACGCTTTTTTTCATGACCCGATCCGTTCAGGCCCTGGCCTACGCACGCCCGTCGTCCCTGGAGTCCTCGCAGGTGGGGCCCTCCCTCGGTCTGGAGACCGCAGGAGGGCTCACCCCGCGCGGAGCGGAGGCGCACCCGCGGTTCTTCGCGGGCTTCCTCTCCGCTCCGCGCATAGCGGCACGCGGGCTGCTGGCGGTGGCGGACGTGGCTGCCGCCCGCTACTACCAGCGCACGCTGCCCGCCTCGCTGGATCCGGTGGTGACGGGGAACGGCGACCGGTTGCGCTTCGAGTCGTTCTCCGGCTGCTGCGGGGTGTACGCCCGTCTCGATGTGCTCCGGGAAGGGCTGGACGGGCAGGAGACCGGCCACGGAACGACGAATGTGGACGTGAACGCTCCGCTGCGGGAGGCGCTTTCGCGGATCACGGCGGACGATCCGCTGCATCTGCGGGTGGGGCCCGAGGAGATGGCGGTGACCACGCTCGACGGTCCGGTGGTGGAGAAGAAGGTGCCGTTGCCCGACCGGTGGCTGCGCGGTTTCGCGGAGGCTCAGGTCGCCTCGGCGAGGTTCGATCTGCGGGCCGAGCTGACGGCGGCCCAGGCGGTGGCGTTCCTGCGGTCGCTGCCCCGCTCCTCGCCCTCGGGCCGTGCGGCCGCCCGAGGGGCCCGGTGGGTGGTGGCCTCGGGCGGGTCCCTGCGCCCGACGACCCGGCCGGTCCCGGGCTCGGTGTGTCTGCCGGGCCCGGAGCGGCTGGTGGCGTTGCAGCGGGTGCTGCGCGACGCGACGGCCCTGCGGGTGTACGGGCCGGTGGCCGACGGTGCGGCGGCGGCGAGCGCCTGGGAGGTGGTGCTGCCGGGGATGCGGCTCACGTTGACGCTCTCCCCGGACTCCGCGCGCGGGTTCTCGGGCGAGGGCGGCGTGCTGGAGGCGCTGGCCACGGATGACGCGGCGGCCGATGCCGAGCTGGTGTCCGTGCTGCTCGCCTGGGAGCCCCGGATCGAACCGGCCTCGCTGGCCGAGCAGGCGGGGCTGAGCGTGGAGCGGGTGCGGGCCGCGCTGACCCGGCTCGGTACGGCGGGCCGCGTCGGCTACGACCTGGCGGACGCGGCGTACTTCCACCGGGAGCTGCCGTACGACGCGGACCGGGCGGAGCGGCACAATCCGCGTCTGGTGGCCGCCCGCAGGCTGGCCGGTGAGGGTGCGGTGTCGCTCGACGGTTCGCGGGCGACGGTCGCTTCCGGGGACCGTCGCTACCAGGTGCGCGAGAGCGGTTCGGCGTTCACCTGCACCTGTCAGTGGTGGGCGGACTACCGGGGGCGTCGGGGGCCCTGCAAACACGCGCTCGCCGTGCGCATGGTCCGCCGGGGTGCGACGGTCGCGGGAGGCGTGCGATGAACGAGCTGCTCACCGCCGTACGGGCGGGGCGCCACCACGAGGTGCCTCCGCTGGTGCTCGCTCTGGACCGGCCCGGACGCCGGGCCGCGCTCGCCGAGTTGAAGGAGCTGCGCAAGGAGGCGCGGGGCTGGGACTGGCAGCGACGGGACAGGATCCGCAAGGCTCTTCTGGTGGCCGGCGCGGGCTGTCACACCGGTGCGGCGGGGTGCGCCGCCTGGATCGGGGGCCGGGATCTGCGCGGCTGGACCCGTTCTCCGTATCCGTTGATCCTCGCTTCGCTCAAGGACCGCGATCCGGAGTGGCTCGGCGATCTCGCCCACCGGTTCGCGGGGCGCGCGGCCCTCTCCGACGCGGAGTACACCTTCGTCGGCGAGCTGACACGGATCGCCGGAGTCCCGCTCCCCGTCACGGACAACCTGGTGGTGGGCTGGGCGGAGCTGGTCGGCGCGGCCCGTTGGCGCGGCCGGACCCGCCGTCCGCTGACCGACATCCTGCGGGACGACCCGCACACCGCCGTGCTGGCGTCCCGGTTGTTCGAGATGCCGGAGCTGCCGCCGCAGGTCGACTTCCACGACGCGCCGGACTCGCAGGACCACTGGCCCGGGGCGCTGTGCGCACTGGCCGACGACGGGGTGCTGGACCGGGCGCATCTGGTGGAGCGGTGCGTGACCCGGCTGATGCGCGGCGGGAAGTCCGTCGATCAGCGGTTCTTCCTGGCCGTTCTGCTGCGCCTGGGCACGACGGAGGAAGAGGAGGACCGGCATCTGCGGGACTGGACGGCGATGGCGGCGGACGGGATCGCGCCGGTCGCCTCGCACGCCCAGCAGGTGCTCGTACGGCTCGACGCGCGGGGCGTGCTGTCCACCCGGGAGCTGGCGGACGTGTCGGGCGCGGTGCTCTTCCGCCAGGAGAAGAAGCTGGTGCGGGCCCAGCTGACGCTGCTGGGCAAAGCGCTGCGCCGGGACGCCTCGACGGCGGGCGAGCTTCTTCCGGCGGTCGCCGAGGCGTTCGGCCACGAGGCCATCGATGTCCAGGAGCGGGCCCTGAAGCTGGTCGCGCGGTATCTGCCCGGGGCCGAGGACCCGGAGGTGCGGGAGCAGCTGGCCTCCGCCGCCGGGCAGTTGGGCCCGCTGCACCGGGAGTCGGTCGCCGCCCTGTTCGGTGATCTCGTGGTGGAGGCGGCGGCCGGGGCATACGAGGAGTTCCTGCCGCCCGCGCCGGTGCTGCGGCCTCTGGAGCCCGCTCCGGAGACCGTGGCCGAACTCGTCGAGGAGGTGGCCGCCCGGGTGAAGGCGCATGCGTCGGAGCACTGGATCCCGTCGTCGGCCGTCATGGACACCTCGGACGGGATCACCGGCTTCGAGCGGGCGCTCGACGGCCTCGTCCGGCTGGCCCGGACGGACCGGGAGGAGCTGACGGGGGCCTTGCGGGAGGCGCTGGCCGGTGTGCACTTCGTCGAGCACGGCCTGTCTCCGTACATGATCGATCCCCGGTACATCTCGACCTCGCACGGGCTGTCCGTGGTGGCGGCCTCGCTGCTGGGCCTGGTGTCCGAGCGGGACCGGGTCGCATGGCGGGCGAAGACCACCGTGAAGGGTGCGGACGCCTGTGCCCACGCCGCGTTGAACGGGGTGCTGCTCGACCGGGTGTGGGAGGCGGTGGAGGCGATAGCGGCCGGGCGGGCGCCGTTCCTGGTGGCCACGCCGACCTGGCACACCGGGGCGATCGAGGCGGCCGAGCTCGTCGAGCGACTGCGGGCCTACCAGGAGCTCGGCGCCTGTCCGGGCCCCGCCGACTTCGCCCAGGCCCTGCTGCGGGTCCGCCGGAACAGCGGCCCCGAGGGCGCGGCCGCGGCGGCTGCGGCCGAAGCACTGGGCACCGGCGAGGGCGACCGGCTGGCCGCCTGGATCCGTGCCGACGAGCCGGTGGCCCCGGTGCTGCGGCATCCGGCGACCGCCGTCTCCCGTCCGTCGGCGGGCAATTGGTGGCAGCGGACGACGACCGGGGCCCGTCAGGTGCTGCTGGCGACCCGGGAACGGCTGGTGATCCAGCGTGAGTTCCCGGAAGCGTTCCACTGGCTGGGCCGGGCGCAGCTCCCGCACGCCCGGGAGTGCTACCACTGGGGGCCCGAGCGGTCCTCGCACTGGACGGCCACCCTGCCGGAGGATCCGGAGACGCTGGCCGCCTGGCTGCTGCCGGACCTGCTGTTCGCCGCCGACCAGGGGCAGCGGGGAGCCGTGGGGTTCCTGCCGGCGCTGGCCGAGAGTGCGGGCGAGGCGGGTGGAGCGATGCATCTCGCGCTGGCCTACGGACTCGGAGCCCGGCATCCGGAGGACCGGACGGCGGCGGTGGACGCCCTGCTCGTGCTGGCCGCGCGAGGCCGGCTGGACGGTGCGTCGCTCGGGCGGGAGCTGGCGATCCTGGTCGACCGCGACCTGGTGAAGGTGAACCGTACGGCCGACGCGCTCGGCACGGCGGCGGCCACCGGTGCGTACCGGACGGTGCTGACCGTGCTGGCGGCGATGCTGCCCGGTCTCCTGGCGTACGAGAAGACGCCCCGGGGGCTCGGCGACCTGCTGTCGGTGGCGGCCGGGTGCGCCGAGCGCTGCGGTACGGACGGGATCCCGCCGATCGCGGGGCTCGCGGCGACGGCGGGGCGCAAGGGCTCCTCGCAGACGGTCCGCCAGGCCGCCCGCCTGCTCGCCGCGTTCCCCGCCGGGGCGGAGGAGTCCACGCCAGAGGCCACCACCCCGGATGTCCCCGGTCCGATGGCCGTCGGACCTGAAGCTGTCGGACCTGAAGCCGTCGGGCCTGAAGCTGTCGGACCGCAAGCCCTCGGTTCGCAGGCCTCCGATGCGGGGCGGAAGGATCAAGGAATGGCCGGTCTCGGAATCTGACCGAAAGACGACGATAGCGACCAGATCCACACTTAACCCATCAGTCACAAGGCGTTCGTGATCAGGCAACACCGTTCGTTCACAGTGAGGATATGACTGATGTGACCTCTGCGAAGAGCGCCCGCCGTCCGCACCACTGGCGGCGGGACCTGATCGAACTGGCCGCCCTGTTCACCGCCGTGGCCGTGGCCGACGCGATCGCCAACCTGATCGGACACCAGCCGGACGGGCCCTATCTGCTCATGGCGTCGGCGGTGGCGCTGGTGGCCACCGCGGCGTTCCACACCTGGTGGGCGCGACGGCACAGTCACGCTCCCCCGTCCGACGAGGAGGGCGGGGCCGTCGGGGCGGCGGGCGAGGCCGGGAGCAGCGGTACGGGCGAGCTCACCGGGGCCGAGGAGGCCGGGGCCGAGGAGACCGTGCTGTGGCGGATGCGGACGACGGTGCGCGACGCCCCGGGCAGTCTGGCCGCGCTGTGCGTGGCCCTCTCCGGGCTGCGGGTGGACATCCTCACCCTGCAGACCCACCCGCTCGCGCAGGGCACGGTCGACGAGTTCCTGCTGCGGGCCCCGGTCTCGCTCCCGGCGCAGGAGCTGTCCCGGGAGATCGCGGCCGCCGGTGGCGCGTCCACCTGGATCGAGCGGGCGGACGCCCACGATCTGGTCGACACCCCGACCCGGGTGCTCTCGCTGGCCACCAGGACGGCGCTCGACGCGGCCGAGCTGCCGCTCGCCCTGCGCCAGTTGCTCGGCCGGTGCACCATCCACTCGCTGCCCGCCGTCTCCGTCACCGGCCGGGCGACCGGTCAGAGCGCCCCGGTCGAGGGCGTGCTGGAGGAGACGGTGATGCGGCTGCGGGACCCGTCCGGCGGGGCGATCGTCGTCGAGCGGCCCTATCTGCCGTTCACGCCGACCGAGTTCGCCCGTGCCCGGGCACTGGTCGAGCTGGACGCCCGGCTCGGTCCGCGCGTACCGCGCAGCGAGGACGTCCTCACCCTGCCCGAGGGCAACGAGATCACCGTGCGCCGCGCGGACCGCGGCGATCTCGCCGCCGCCCGCGCCATGCACGACCGCTGCTCGCAGCGCACCCTGGGCCTGCGCTACCACGGTCCCGTCAAGGACGCGGACCGCTACCTCGACCATCTGCTGAGCCCCCGCTTCGGCCGCACCCTGGCGGTGCAGACGGCGTCCGGCAAGCTGGTGGCGCTGGGCCACCTCCTGTGGGACGGCGACGAGACCGAGGTCGCGCTCCTCGTCGAGGACGACTGGCAGCGCCGGGGCATCGGCTCCGAGCTGCTCGGCCGGCTGGTGGCCCTCGCCGTGGAGGCGGGCTGCGACAGCGTGTACGCCGTGACCCAGTCCCACAACACCGGCATGGTGGCGGCGATGCGGGCGCTGGAGCTGCCCCTCGACTACCAGATCGAGGAGGGCACCCTCGTCATCACCGCCCGGCTGACGACCGAAGGGGCTGCTCGGCCTTCCGCGCCGGCGGAACAGGCCCGTCGCTGAGGGCCTGGCACAGATCCGCCCACAGGTCCTCGACGTCCTCCAGACCGACCGACATCCGCAGCAGCCGGTCGCCGACGCCGGACGCCCGCCGGTCTCCCTCGTCCACGATGCGGTGGCTGATGGAGGCCGGATGCTGGATCAGCGAGTCCACGCTGCCGAGGCTGACCGCGGGCGTGATGAGCCGCACCCCGGAGATCACCCGGTGCGGGTCCCCGTACACCTCGAAGGAGACCATCGCGCCGCCGATCCGCGGGTAGTGCACCCGGGCGATCCGCGGGTCGGCGGTGAGCCTGCGGACCAGTTCGGCGGCGCTCGTCGAGGCCGCCCGTACGCGTACCGGAAGCGTGGACAGGCCACGCAGCAGCAGATAGCCGGCCAGCGGGTGCAGCACCCCACCGGTGGCGAACCGCACCTGGCGCAGCGTCGCGGCGAACTCCTCGTCGCAGGCGACGACGCCGCCCATGACGTCCCCGTGGCCGCCGAGGTACTTGGTGGCGCTGTGCAGGACGATCCGCGCGCCGTGTTCGACCGGGCGCTGCAGGACGGGGGTGGCGAAGGTGTTGTCGACCAGCAGCGGCACGGATCCGCAGGCGTGGGCGACGGCCCGGATGTCGATCTCGGCCAGCGTCGGGTTGGCCGGTGTCTCGATCATCACGAGCCCGGTGTCCGGGCGGATGGCGTCGGCGATGCCCGCCGGGTCGGTCCAGGTCACCTCGGTGCCCAGCAGCCCGGCGCCGAGCAGATGGTCGCTGCAGCCGTAGAGCGGGCGGACGGCGACGACATGGCGCAGCCCCTGGCTCGCGCGGGCGAGCAGGACCGCGGTGAGCGCGGCCATCCCGCTGGCGAAGGCGACCGCGCTCTCGGCGCCCTCCAGCCGGGCGAGCGCCGTTTCGAAACGGCCCGTGGTCGGGTTGTCCAGCCGGGCGTAGACGGGCGGCCCGTCGGGGCGGGCCCCGGTGGTGGCGAAGTCGTCGATCCGCATCGCCTCGGCGCGCGAGTCGTAGGAGGGGTAGGTGGTGGACAGATCGATCGGCGGGGCGTGCACGCCGAGGGAGGCGAGGTCGTCGCGTCCGGCGTGCACGGCTTCGGTGGCGAGGGCCCTGGACGGGGTGGGAGCAGGGGGCGTCATCGAGACTTCGTTGTCCATGCCGTCACTCTGAACAGTTACCGGTTCGTAGCGACAGAACCCCGTGCTACGTTCGCCGTATGGCTGATTCTGTCGCTCTCGATCCGGTGGATCTGCAGATTCTGCGGCTGTTGCAGAACGATGCGCGGACCACGTACCGCGAGCTCGCGGCCGAGGTCGGTGTGGCCGCTTCGACGTGTCTGGACCGGGTGGCCAGGCTGCGCCGTTCCGGGGTGATCCTCGGGGATCAGCTGCGCCTCGATCCGGCGAAGCTCGGCCGGGGGCTCCAGGCGCTGCTGCTGGTGCAGGTCCGGCCGCACCGCCGGGAGCTCATCGGGCCGTTCGTCGACCGGATCAGGTCGTTGCCGGAGTCGCGGGCGCTGTTCCATCTCACCGGCCCCGACGACTATCTGGTGCAGGTCGCGGTGGCCGACGCGGCGGATCTGCAGCGGCTGGTCCTGGACGAGTTCACCTCGCGCCGGGAGGTGGCCCGGGTGGACACCCGGCTGATCTTCCAGCAGTGGGAGTGCGGTCCGCTGCTTCCGCCCGCCGCGAACTGACCGGCCGGGTTCGGACACCGGGCGGCCCCGGTGATGACGGAAGGGCCGCCGCCGTACGAGGATGTCCGCATGTCAGACACTTCGAGCAGCGCGCTGCCCCGTCAGGTCGCCGACGCCTACGTCGACGCACTCATCGAACTCGACCCCATCACGGGCACCTATCTGGGTGTGCCCGAAAGCTCGCGCCGACTGCCCGACTTCTCACCGGCCGGCCAGGAGGCGTCCGCCGGCCTCCTCCGCGCGACGCTGCGGAAGCTGGACGCCGCCGAGCAACTGCCCGGTGCGGACAGCGATGCCGAGCGGCGCTGCGGACGGCTCCTGCGGGAACGCCTGACGGCGGAACTCGCCGTGCACGAGGCGGAGGAGGGCCTGCGGGCCGTCTCCAACCTGTCGTCGCCCGCCCACAGCATCACCGAGGTATTCACCCTCACGCCGACCGCGACGGACGAGGACTGGGCGGCGGTCGTGGAGCGCCTGCGCGCGGTGCCCGCCGCGTACGAGGGGTACCGCGCCTCGCTCGCGCTCGGTCTGGAGCGCAAGCTGTACGGCGGCCCGCGCGCGACCGCCACCTTCGTCGGGCAGCTCACGGAGTGGGGCGGGGAAGGCGAGGGCGAGGGGTTCTTCGCCGAGTTCGTCGCACCGGGCCCCGCGTCCCTGCGGGCGGAGCTGGACGAGGCCGCCGGGCAGGCGACGGCCTCGGTGCTCGCGCTGCGGGACTGGATGCGTGACGTGTACGCCCCGGCGATCGAGGGCGCCCCGGACCCGGTCGGCCGGGAGCGGTACGCCCGCTGGTCGCGGCTGTACAACGGCACCGACCTGGATCTCGACGAGGCGTACGCGTACGGCTGGTCGGAGTACCACCGGCTGCTCGCCGAGATGAAGACCGAGGCCGAGAAGGTGCTGCCCGGGGCCGGTCCCTGGGAGGCGCTCGCCCACCTCGACGTGCACGGCAAGCACATCGAAGGGGTGGACGAGGTCCGCGACTGGCTCCAGGGCCTGATGGACGAGGCGATCGAGGCGCTGGACGGCACGCACTTCGACCTCGCGGAGCGGGTACGGAAGGTGGAGTCCCGGATCGCCCCGCCCGGCGGGGCCGCCGCGCCGTACTACACCAGCCCCTCCGAGGACTTCTCCCGACCCGGGCGCACCTGGCTGCCCACTATGGGCGAGACCCGCTTCCCGGTGTACGACCTGGTCTCCACCTGGTACCACGAGGGCGTTCCCGGCCATCATCTGCAGCTCGCGCAGTGGACGCACGTCGCCGACACCCTCTCCCGCTACCAGGCCTCGGTCGGCATGGTCAGCGCGAACGCCGAGGGCTGGGCGCTGTACGCGGAGCGGCTGATGGACGAGCTGGGCTTCCTGCCCGACCCGGAGCGGCGGCTCGGCTATCTGGACGCCCAGATGATGCGCGCCTGCCGGGTGATCGTCGACATCGGCATGCACCTGGAGCTGGAGATCCCGGCGGACTCCCCCTTCCACCCGGGCGAGCGCTGGACCCCCGATCTGGCCCAGGAGTTCTTCGGCAACCACAGCGGCCGCCCCGCCGACTTCGTGGAGAGCGAGCTGACCCGCTATCTGTCGATGCCCGGCCAGGCCATCGGCTACAAGCTCGGCGAGCGCGCCTGGCTGCTCGGCCGCGAGAACGCGCGCGCCGCGCACGGCGACGCGTTCGATCTCAAGGCCTGGCACATGGCGGCGCTCTCGCAGGGGTCGCTGGGCCTGGACGATCTGGTGGACGAGCTGTCACGGCTCTGACCGGGCCGGTGGTAGCACGGTCCGAAGTCCCCGTCGACAGAAGACACGGAAGTGAAGGAAGGCAGCCTGTCATGACCGAGCGCGGCGGATTCCTGTTCTGCGCCGACCCGTTGAGGGCGTCGCGGCCCGATCCGCAGTTCGCCGATGACCTCGCGGCGGCACGAGCGGCCGGTGGCCGGATCGCCCTGCTCGATCATGACGCGCTCCTCGCGGGCGACGCGGCCGGGGCGGTGGCCCGGGTCGCGCGGGACTCCGGGCCGTACTGGTACCGCGGCTGGATGATCCCTTCCGGCCGGTACGCGGAGCTGGAGACGGCGCTCGGTGCGCGGGGCTGCTCCCTGCTCACCGACGCCGTTGGCTACCGGCGGGCGCATGAACTCCCCGGCTGGTACGAGGAGTTCGAAGGGCTGACACCGCACAGCGTCTGGCGGGCGGTGGTTCCGGGGGCTTCGCCGCCCGCCGCCGAGGAGCTGGCCGGGCTCGCGGCTCCGCTGGGGCCGGGGCCCGGCATCGTGAAGGACTTCGTGAAGTCCCGCAAACACGAGTGGCACGAGGCCTGTTACGTGCCGGAGCTGGCGGACCGGGAGCGACTGGCGGCCGTGGTGGGCCGGTTCGTGGAGCTGCAGGACACCTTCCTCGCGGGCGGCGTGGTGTTGCGGGCGTTCGAGCCGTTCGTCGCGGGCGGCGAGGCGCGGGTGTGGTGGGTGGACGGGGAGGCGGTGCTCACCACCGCCCACCCGGACACCCCCGACCGGCACCCCGTCCCCGAACTCCCCTCCGTGCGGGAGGCGGTGGGCCGTCTCGGGCTGCGCTGGGTGACCACCGACCTGGCGTTGCGTGAGGACGGGGTGTGGCGGGTGGTGGAGGTCGGCGACGGCCAGGTCAGCGGCCTGCCCGCCGGGGCGGAGGCCGGAGTGCTGTTCGCCGCGCTCGCCGCGGCCGGAGCGCGCTGACCTCTGCCGGCCCCGCCGCCTCAGCAGCCGCAGTCGGCAGCGTCGACCGGTGCGGTGAGCGGGTCGACGCCGCGCCGCTCACCGCCCTCCCCGGTCTCGTAGGCGAACCCTTCGCGCGCCCAGTACTCGAATCCGCCGAGCATCTCCTTGACCCGGTAGCCCAGTTGGGCGAGGGCCAGGGCCGCGCGGGTCGCCCCGTTGCAGCCGGGACCCCAGCAGTACGTGACCACCGGGACGGCCGGGTCCAGCAGGGCGCCCGCCTGCTCGGGGATCAGCGCGGTGGGCAGGTGGACCGCCCCGGGAATGTGCCCCTGGTCCCAGGACGCGGTGGAACGGCTGTCCAGGACGACGAACCCGGGGTCGCCGTCGGCGGCGAGCGCGGAGGCGACGTCGGAGACGTCCGCGTGGAAGGCGAGCGAGGCGCCGAAATAGGCCGCGGCGGCAGCGGGAGAGGCGGGCGCGACGCGCAGGACGGGGTGGTCGGCCGGGGCCGTGGTGTGCGAGGTCATGACCATGAATCTATGACCGCGGACCGGGCCCGAGAAGTGAGATTCCCCGGCACTCCGCTTGATTCACCGGGGCTTTCCCTGTTCTCTCGAAGGGTGACCGACTATTCCCCGGACGCCACCGACTGGCGCATCCTCGATGTCCTCCAGCGCGACGGCCGCGCCACCTTCGCCGAGCTCGCGCGCGCCGTCGCCATGTCCCCGAGCGCCGTGACGGAGCGGGTGCGGCGGCTGGAGGAGCTGGGCGTGATCAGCGGGTACGCGGCGGTGGTGGACGCCGAGCGGCTCGGGCTGCCCATCCTCGCCCTGGTCCGTCTGCGCTACCCGAACGGGAACTACAAACCCTTCCACGATCTCCTGGAGACCACGCCGGAGATCATCGAGGCCCACCACGTCACCGGCGACGACTGCTTCGTCCTCAAGGTCACGGCCCGTTCGATGAGGCATCTGGAGGAGACCACGGGCCGGATCGGCGCACTGGGCTCCGTCACCACCAGCGTCGTGTACTCCTCACCGCTCCCCCGCCGCGCGATCGGCCGCTGAACCGCCCGCGCGGCGGGCTCCGTTCACGCGAGGCGGTGCCGCACCGACGAGCCCTGCCGCTCCTTCACCACTTCCAGGCGGACCGGGATCCGGCGGCGCAGGTCGGCGACATGGCTGACGATGCCGACGCTGCGGTCCCGCTCGCGCAGCGAGTCCAGCACGTCGAGCACCTCGTCCAGCGTCTGGTCGTCCAGGCTGCCGAACCCCTCGTCGATGAAGAGGGTGTCCAGACGTACGCCGCCGGCCTCCTCGGTCACCACGTCGGCGAGGCCCAGCGCGAGGGCCAGCGAGGCGAAGAACGTCTCGCCGCCGGACAGCGTCGCGGTGTCCCGTTCGCTGCCGGTCCAGGCGTCGACCACATGCAGCCCGAGCCCGGCCCGGCGGCCGCCGGTGCGGGCGTCGGAGTGGACCAGGGTGTAGCGGCCGGAGGACATCTGCAGCAGCCGTGCCGTGGCGGCGGCGGCCACCTGTTCGAGGCGCGCGGCCAGGACGTACGCCTCCAGGCGCATCTTGCGTTCGTTGTCGGCGGAGGTGCCCGCCGCCAGACCCGCGAGCCGGGCGATCCGCTCGTACTCCTGGCGCACCGGGCCCAGCCGTCGCACCTCGTCGGCGGCCTCCCGGGAGAGCCGGCTCAGCTCCGCGCAGCGTTCCTCGGCGGCGGCGCGCGCGGAGGACGCCGCGCGCAGCAGCCGCTCCGCCGCCTCGAACCCGCGCTGTGCGGCGGCCGGTTGGGCAGGATCCTGCTCGGCTGCCTCGCGGGCGTCGCGTTCACCACGGCGTTCGGCGACGGCGGCGGCCTCGGCCTGCCAGGCGTCGATACGGTGCTGAAGCTCGCGCTGGGCCGAGGCGTCGAGGAGGGTGGCCGCGGCGGCTTCCGGGGTGTCGAAGCCGGCCCGGAACGCCGCGTCGGACAGCCGGCCGTCGGCTTCCTTGCGCCGCCGGTCCGCCTCCTGTTCGGCGCGTACGGCCTCGGCGGCGTCCGCGAGCAGCGCCACCCGGCGGGTGAGACGTTCCGCGTACGCGGCGACGGACCCGGACTCGCCCCGGACCGCGGCGAGTTCGTCGCGCAGCACGGCCTGCTCACGGTCGAGCGCCTCCCGCCGGGAGGTGCGGGCGGCGGCCCGGCGTTCGGCCTCCTGCCGGAGTTCGAGGCGCTTGAGGTGTTCGCGCTCGGCGGCATCGAGGGCCTCGCGCGCGGCGTGCGTCCCGGCGGCGAGGCGGTGCGCCCCGGCGTGCTCGGTGGTCAACCGCTCGACGAGGTCGCGGAGTTCACCGACGGACGGGCCGGGATCCGGCTCGGTCCCGGCGTCGGCTGCGGCTGCGGCTGCGGCTGACGAAGGCTCCGCGTCCCGTGCCTCGGCGGCGGCCGCCGCGTGGCGTTCGCGGACGAGTCCGAGGGCCTGCTCCGCGCGGGTACGGGCCTCCTCGGCGCGCCGGTGGGCGGTGAGGGCGGCCTCCTCGGTGGCCCGGTCGACATGACCGTCGCCCTCGGTGGCGGGGGCCGGGTGCTCGGCGGAGCCGCAGACCGTGCAGGGCGCGCCCTCGACGAGGCCGGCGGCCAGCTCCGCCGCGATGTCCCGCAGCCGCCGCTCCCGCAGCCCGAGCCAGGTCTCGTGGGCGCCCAGGGCGCGTTCGCGGGCCCCGGCCAGGGCCTCCCGGGCGGTTTCGGCCTCGGCCGCCAGCGCCTCGCGACGGCAGGCGGCGTCCAGTCGGCGGCGGGCCGGGGCGAGGAGTCCGGCGAGCTGTTCGGCGCGGGTCGCGGCCTCCTGGGCCGTCGCGATGCGTTCGCGGAGCCCGGCGTGGACGGTGTCCCAGCCCGCCAGCCAGGCGTCCGCGTCCCGGACGGTCGCGTCGTCGGCGCGGGACTCGCGCTCCAGACGGTCCCGCTCCTCGTCGATCTCCGCGCTGCGCGCCTCGGCCCGGCGGGCCGACTCCAGCCCGCCCAGCTCCTGCCGGAACCGGCGCTCCAGCTCGGAGAGCTGATCGGGTCCCGCGTCGGCCAGGTCGGGCGGCAGCTGCGCCCTGGCCCGGTCGAGGTCGTCGGCCGCCCGCCGGTGGGCGCGCTCCGCCTCCTCGCGCAGGTCCAGTGCGGGGGCGACCCGGTCCGCCGTGCGGGCGCGCTCCAACCGCTCCTGGCAACGGTCGTGTTCGGGGCGCCGCTCCTCCAGCGCCGCCGAGCGTCGCCGGGTCTCCTCGTACCGCCGCTGAAGGCGGTCCCGTTCGCGTTCGGCGTCCAGGGCGTGGCGGGCGGTGCGCTGTCGGCCCTCGGCTGCGGTGACCACCGCGTGGGCGATGTCGAGCCGTTCGCGGGCCGTGGACCGGGCGATCGCCGCCCACTCCAGCACCGCTTCGGCGAGACCCGGTTCGCCGGGCCGGGCGACGATCGGCGTGGCCTCGGCCCCGACGGGTCCGGCCGCCTGCGCGGTGCGCTGGGCGAGGGCGAGGATCCGCTCGTCGGCGGCGGTGACCTTGGCCTCAGCGCCCCGGCGCAGTTCGGCGAGGCGGTCCTCGACGGCGGCGAAGCGGCGGGTGTCGAAGAGCCGGCCGAGGAGCTTGCCGCGGGCCTCGGCGTCCGCGCGCAGGAAGCGGGCGAAGTCGCCCTGCGGCAACAGCACGACCTGGCAGAACTGGTCCCGGCTCATGCCGATGAGCTGGGTCAGCTCCTCCCCGATCTCCTGGTGCGACTTGCTCAGGGCCTGCCAGCCGCGCTCGGGGTCGTAACCGCGCAGCCGGCTCTGGGCCTTCTCCACGGTGAAGCCGTCGCCGCGCTTCTTGGGGCGGGGCTGGGCGGGGCTGCGGGTGACTTCGAGGCGTCGGCCGCCGACGGTCAGCTCCAGCTGGACCTCGGTGGGCAGGTCGGCCGGGGCGTGGTCGCTGCGCAGCGAGGCCCCGGGGCTCTGACGGGCGCCGGGGACGGCTCCGTACAGGGCGAAGCAGACGGCGTCCAGGACGGAGGTCTTGCCCGCGCCGGTGGGTCCGTGGAGCAGGAAGAGCCCGGCGGAGGAGAGGGCGTCGAAGTCGACCTCCTGGGTGGCGCCGAACGGGCCGAAGGCGGTGATGCTCAGGCGGTGCAGTCTCACCGGGACACCTCGCGCACGGTCTCGTCCACCCGTACGTCGTCGAACGCGGCGCGCAGCACGGTGCGTTCGAGGTCGCTCGGGCCGCTGCCGCCGCGCACATGGGCGACGAAGTCCTCGGCGATCTGGTGGTCGTCGCGGCCCTTGAGCCGCTGGGCGTAGGACGCCCCCGGGTCGTCGGGCGGCCGCTCGGGGTCGAAGACGAGGCTGAGGGTGTGCGGGAAGCGCCGGGCGAGGCGGGCCATGGGTTCGGCGGGGCGCACCGGGTCGGTGAGGGTGGCCTCGACCCAGGCGTGCTCGTGGCGGTCCAGGGCGGGGTCCTCCAGGAGGGTGTCGAGCCGGCCGCGGAGCCGGGCGAGGGGCCGCTCCACGGGGCAGTCGATCCGTTCCTCGGCGGCGATGTCCCCGTCGGCGTCGAGGTCGATGAGCCACATGGTCTTGCGGTGGTCGGCCTCGGAGAAGGAGTAGGCGAGCGGCGAGCCGGAGTAGCGGACGCGGTCGGTGACCCGCTGGGAGCCGTGGAGATGGCCGAGGGCCGCGTAGTCGACGCCGTCGAAGACCCCGGCGGGGACGGCGGCGACCCCGCCGACGGTGATGTCGCGTTCGCTGTCGCTGGGCTCGCCGCCCGCCACGAAGGCGTGCGCGAGGACGACGGAGCGGGTTCCGGCGGGGCGGGTGGCGAGGTCGGCGCGGACCCGGTCCATGGCGGCGGCGAGGACCGCCTCGTGGCCGGCCTTGGCGGCCCGGAGGACGTCCTTGACCAGCGCGGGCTCCAGATAGGGCAGCCCGTAGAACGCCACGTCGCCGTGGGCGTCGGCGAGCACGACGGGGGTGGCGCAGCCCTCGGGGTCGGTGCGCAGATGGATCCCGGCCCGGTCGAGGAGCCCGGCGCCGACGCCGAGCCGGCGGGCCGAGTCGTGGTTGCCGGAGATCATCACGGTCGGGACGCCGGCCTCGGCGAGCCGGTGCAGCGCGCGGTCGAACAGCTCGACGGCGGTGAGCGGCGGGACCGCCCGGTCGTAGACGTCGCCCGCGACGAGGACGACGTCCACCTCGCGTTCCCGGACGGTCGCCACGAGGTGGTCGAGGTAGGCGGCCTGGGCCTCCAGAAGAGAGACGCGGTGGAAGGACCGGCCCAGGTGCCAGTCCGAGGTGTGCAGGATCCTCACGCCATCACTCCGCCGGTTCCGGCCTGCATCGTCGTCGTCCTCCACCCCGTGGGCCGCGCACCGGCGGCCCGTGATCCCGCTGTCGGCACGGACCACGCTAACGCCGCCGGGCCGCCGAACCCGCATCGATCATGTTTTTGGCCCCCGTGGGATTGCCCTCACCTCACGAGGTTCACGCGGTTCACGCGCGGTTCACGCGGTCGCGTCCCCGTACGCCTCGCCGCCCAGCTCCAGCGTCGCGGTCCCCGCGGTCGCGTCGGCCAGCCAGGCGGTGAACGCCTCGACGTCGGCGTCCGGCAGCCCGATCTCGATGGTGACGGCCTCGGCGTACCGCACCTCGCGGACATCCCGACCGGTGGCCCGCAGGTCGTTCTCCAGCTTTCCGGCCCGCTGGTGGTCGACGTGGACCGTGGCGAGCCGGAAGCGCTGCCGGGTGATGGTGCCGAGCGCGTCGAGAGCTTCGCCGACCACTCCCCCGTACGCCCGGATCAGCCCGCCCGCCCCGAGCTTGACCCCGCCGTAGTAGCGGGTGACGACCGCCACGGCGTACCGCACCTCGCGTCGCGTGAGCATCTGAAGCATTGGGACGCCCGCGGTGCCGCCGGGTTCGCCGTCGTCGCTCGCCTTCTGCACGGAGGCGTCGGCGCCGATCACGTACGCGAAGCAGTTGTGGGTGGCGGTCGGGTGCTCCTTGCGGACGCGGGCGATGAAGTCCTGCGCCTCCTGTTCGGTGGCGGCGGGGGCGAGGGAGCAGAGGAAACGCGATCGGTTGATCTCGCTCTCGTGCACACCCGCGCGGGCGACGGTCCGGTACTGCTCCTGCATCCGTCCACCCTATGTCCCGCCCGGGCCGGCCCGTTCCGGCGGGAATCGGGAGCGCGGGAATGGCGAGGCGGGGAGCGCCGGTTGTCCCGGCATGAGCGCAGACGAGACGTACACGGACGGCGGCCACACCTACGCGGACGCCGCGACGATCAGGCGGATCCTTCGGGACTCGGGCCACACCTGGGCGGTGGTGGGCCTGTCCGGCAACCGTTCCCGGGCGGCCTACGGGGTGGCGGAGGTCCTTCAGCGGTTCGGCAAGCGGGTGGTGCCGGTGCACCCGAAGGCCGAGACGGTCCACGGGGAGCAGGGGTACGCCTCGCTCGCGGACATCCCCTTCCCGGTCGACGTGGTGGACGTGTTCGTCAACAGCGAGCTGGCGGGCGGGGTCGCGGACGAGGCGGTGGCGGTGGGGGCGAAGGCGGTGTGGTTCCAGCTCGGCGTGGTGGACCCGGACGCGTACGAACGGACGCGCGCGGCGGGGCTGGACATGGTGATGGACCGGTGCCCCGCCATCGAGATCCCGCAGCTGGGCGGGCGCGCCTGAGCGGTCCGGGTGTGGGAGACGCCCCGGGACGGGAAGAATCCCCGCCGTGAACGACGTGAACGACGGAACGACGACGTGAACGGTGTGAGCGGCATGAGCGGCGTACACGACCGGACTGACGCACCGGACGCACCGGACGCACCCGATGCGCTCGACGAGGACCGGGCGACGGCCGCTCTGACCGCGCTCGGCGTACGGCCCGCCGATGTGCTCCTGGTGCACGCCTCGATGCGGTCACTGGGGCCGGTGGAGGGCTCGGAGGGCGGGGCCCGGGCCGTGCTGGGCGCGCTGCGACGGGCCGTCGGGCCGGAGGGGACGGTGGTGGTGCCCGCCTTCACCCCGGAGAACTCCGACACCTCCCCGCACTACCGCGCCCGGGTGCGGGGCCTGGACGCCGTGTCGGTCGACGCCGTGCGCGCCGCGATGGAGCCGTACGACCCGGCGGTGACCCCGGCCCCGTCGATGGGCGCGCTGGCGGAGACCGTACGGACGGCGGCGGGGGCCGGGCGCAGCGCGCATCCGCAGACCTCGTTCGCCGCGCTCGGCCCCGGGGCCGGGCCGTTGCTCGCCGGGCACCGGGCCGACTGCCATCTCGGGGAGGACTCGCCGCTGGCCCGGCTGTACGAGGCGGATGCCCGGATCCTGCTGCTCGGCACCGGCTACGCCACGTGTACGGCGTTCCACCTGGGCGAGTACCGGATGGACCGCCCGCCGCGCCGGAGCTACCGCTGTGTGGTGACGGCGCGAGGGGTCCGGCGGTGGTGGGAGTACGAGGATGTCGCCCTGGACGACGGGGACTTCGCCGCCCTGGGCGCGGCGTTCGAGGAGTCCGCCGCAGAGGGTGACGTACGGATCGGACGTGTGGGTGCGGCGGCCTGCCGGCTCGTCCGGCTGCGCCCGGCCGTCGATTTCGCCACGGCCTGGCTCACGGAGAACCGGGCGGCGGCGGTGCGCTGAGGCCGCCCGGGGCGGCGGAGCTCAGACGCCGAGACCCTCGACCACGACGGCGCCCGGGAGAGCGGCGAGCGCCTTGCCGGGGACGATGAGCTTGCCGCGTCGGCGGCCGCTGCCGATCAGGACCCATTCCTCGTCCACCACGGCCGGGTCCAGCAGGAGGGGCCAGGCGGCGGGCAGGCCGATCGGGGTGATGCCGCCGTACTCCATGCCGCTCTCGCCGACCGCCGTGTCCATCGACGCGAAGGAGGCCTTGCGGGCGCCGAGGTGCTTGCGGACCGCGCCGTTGACGTCGACCCGGGTGCGGGAGAGCACCACGCAGGCGGCGAGCGTGACGTCCTGGCCGCGCTTGCCCGCCACCACGACACAGTTGGCCGAGGTGTCCAGCAGGTCCGCGCCGTAGTGCTCGACGAAGACCGCGGTGTCGGCGACGGCCGGGTCGCTGTCGACGTGGACGACCTGCCCGGCGGTGAACTCGCCCCAGCCCGCGGTCAGGGCCGCGACGACCGGGTCGGGGAGCAGGTCGAGCCGTTCCGCAGCGGGAGCGGCGTCCTCGAAGGTGCCGATGGGTGCGCGCATGGCGCTCACGCTAACAGCGGCCGGCGTGAGGGCGGCCGGGCGTCTCAGCGGACGGGCGGGATGGCGACGGCCATGGTGAACACGGCGGGTTCGTCGCCCTCGTTGCGGTAGCCGTGCGGCACATGCGCCTCGAAGGTGGCGGAGGTGGTGGAGGGGACGAGGTGGGTGCGGCCGTCGACGAGGAGGGTCAGTTCGCCCTCGGTGACATGGAGGAGTTCGACGGTGCCCTCGGGGTGCGGGTCGGAGGTGCTGCCCTCGCCGGGCATCAGCCGACAGGTCCACAGTTCCAGCGGGCCCCGCGCCTCGGTGCCGACGAGCAGGGTGGTGGAGCTGCCCGCGTCGGTGGACCACATGCGGACGGCCTGGCTCTCCGGGACCAGCCGGACCTGGGTGCCCTGCTCGTGGTCGAGGAGGGTGGTGATGCTGACGCCGAGCGCGTCGGCCAGTTTGACCGTGGTGCCGACGCTCGGGTTGGTGCGCGCCTGCTCGATCTGGATGATCATCCCCCGGCTCACTCCGGCGCGGGCCGCGAGGGCGTCGAGGGTGAAGCCGCGCTCCCCGCGCCAGCGCTTGAGGTTGCGGGCCAGCGACTGGGTGAGCTGGTCGAGGTCGGACACGTACCGTCCCTGCGGTGGATGGCGGAGTGCGGGTGGCCGGCGCGGGCGGCCGGTGCGGTGACCGGGTCGCGTACGGCGGATGCCGTGGTCAAGAATATTGCACTGCCGTACGGTGCACCGCCGCGTCCATCCGGTTGTACCGCCGTACGGTGACCGCCGCCGCGTCCGGCCGGTGGTCGTACCGCCGGTGCTCGCACCGCCACCACCGCGCTACGAGGTCTCGCGCGCCTCGTCCATATCGGCGAGGGCCAGCAGCTGCTCGGGCGTGACGCCCTCGGGGATCGGCACGGGCGCGGGCGTACGCAGCGGCGGCTGCCAGCCCTTCTCCGGGTCCCAGCTGCGCACGACCCGGGCGGGGGCCCCGGCGACCACCGCGTGGTCGGCGACCTCGCCCCGGACGACCGCGCCCGCCGCGACCACCACGTTCCGGCCGAGCCGGGCCCCGGGGAGGATCACCGCGCCGGTGCCGATCCAGCAGCCGGGGCCGATCGCCACCGGTTCCATCCGGGGCCACTGCTTGCCCACGGGCTCGTGCGGGTCGTCGTAGCTGTGGTTCGTGGAGGTGATGTAGACGTACGGGCCGCAGTACGTGTCGGAGCCGATGCTCACCGTCGTGTCCGCGATCACATGGCTGCCGCGCCCCAGCACCACGCCGTCGCCCAGGGTGAGGATGGGCTCGGGCCCCAGGTCCAGGTCCGGCATCATCCCGGCGGTGAGCGTGACCTGCTCGCCGATGATGCAGTGCGCGCCGAGCTCGATCCACGGCTCCCCGAACACGGTCCCCTGCGGGAAGGCGAGGCGGGTGCCCTCGCCGATCGCGCCGAACCGCAGCCGCCCGGGGTGCTCGGCGGTCACCGCGCCCGCCCGCTGTGCCCAGGTCCAGCCGTGGTGGACCGCGCGGGAGGCGGCGCGGCGCGGCCAGCGGGCGAGGAAGGAGAACGTGTTTCGGTTCTTCGGCACGCGCTCACGGTAGTCGGCGGCGCGGTGGGCGATCCGCGCGGTGACCTGTGATGTTCACCCCACTGCGCGGTGGGCGCCGGGAGCCGTCGCCTACCGTGGGGCGGAGGACCACACCGGCACGAAGGAGCAGGCGATGGCGGAGCAGGCGTTGATCACGGGCATGGGCGGCAAGGAGCCGGACATCGACGTGGACGCGTTCGTGGCCCCGACCTCCGTGGTCATCGGCGAGGTGACGCTCGCCCCGGGCTCCAGCGTCTGGTACCAGGCCGTGCTGCGGGCCGACTGCGGTCCCATCACGCTCGGCCCCGACAGCAACATCCAGGACAACTGCAGCGTCCACACCGACCCCGGCTTCCCGCTCACCGTGGGCGCGCGGGTCTCGGTCGGCCACAACGCGGTGCTGCACGGCTGCGTGATCGAGGACGACGTACTGGTGGGCATGGGCGCCACGGTGCTCAACGGCGCGCACATCGGCGCGGGTTCGCTGGTCGCCGCACAGGCCCTCGTACCGCAGGGGATGCGGGTGCCGCCGGGCTCGCTCGTCGCCGGGGTGCCCGCGAAGGTGAAGCGGCCGCTGACCGCCGAGGAGTTGGAGGGCATCCGCTTCAACGCGGCCGGTTACGTGGAGCTGGCGAAGGCCCACCGCGAGGCGCACGGCGGCTGACGGCCGCACCCGGCAGGCAGCGAAGCGGGCCGCAGACCGTCCCCGAGCGGGGAGGGGCCGCGGCCCGCTTCACTTGCGTACGGCAGTGGCGCTTGCCTCACGGCGATGGCGCCCGCGCACGGCGGGGGTCAGCCGTTGGGGCGCAGGGTCCACACAACGGTCATCTCGCCGGTGACCGCACCGTCGGCGCGCTGGATCTCGATGGCGACGGGGAATTCCGGCCGCTGTCCGGCGTCCAGCTCGGCGACGACGTCGGCGATGGGGCGGCCGAGGGTCGCGGTCGCCGTGACCTCGCCCATGGCGAGCTTCTTGTAGCCGATCTCGGCCTTCACGGCGAGCGGCACGGCGCGCGACATCTGGTCGCCGAAGGCGGCGATAACGATCGCGCCGCTGGCGGACTCGGCGAGCGTGAACATCGCTCCGGCGTGGGGTCCGCCGACGTGATTGTGGTAATCCGCCTGGTCGGGCAGCCGGACGACGGCGCGCTCCGGGGTGGTCTCCAGGAATTCGAGGTTGAGGGTCCGGGCCATCGGAACCGTCGCGACGAGCATCTCGCCCACGGTCATCTGTTCAGCGCTCATACCCGAAGGTTACTCACCAGTAGAACCGTTTGGCCATCCCCTTGTGACGGCTCTGGGACAGGGCGGCCGTAGAAGTGGGCGCACGGCCCATCTATGGTTACTGGCCATGTGGCCAGGAACGCAGCCGCCCGGGGGCGAGCAGAACCCGCAGGACCAGAATCAGAACCCGTACCAGCAGCCGGGGTACCAGCAGCCGAATCCCTATCAGCAACCGGGATATCCGCCGCAGGGCCAGCCGGGGCAGCCCACCGAGCCGGGCTACGGGTACCCGCAGGGCCCGCCGACCGGCGGGCAGCCGGGCTATCAGCAGCCCAATCCCTACCAGCAGCCGACCGTGCCGCAGTACGCCGTCACGAGTCCGCCCGGCGCGCCGAAGCCCGGCGACGACAAGAAGAAGACGACGATCGTGGCGATCGTCGCGGCGACCGCGGTCGTGATCGCGGCGGGCGTCACCGGTTTCCTCGTGCTCGGCAAGGACGACGACGACGGCAAGAACGTCGCCGAAGGCAAGAAGTCCGCGTCGCCGAGCGCCAAGCCCAGCGAATCGGCCACCGGCTCCGCGCCGCCCGCGGAGAACCCGCGTGGCTCCGAAAGCGACCCCAAGCCGGTCATTCCGGGCTGGAAGGTCGTCACCAACCCCAAGTGGGGCACGCAGTTCGACGTTCCCGGTGACTGGGAGGTCGCGAGCTCGGGAATGTTCTCCGGGTTCGAGGACGCCAAGAAGCCCGACGGCCCGCCGGTCGCCGGCTTCTCCGCGCCCGCCTACTACAAGAGCAAGTGGTGCGTCGACGACTCCGACGGCGACGGCAGCGAGGAGGACACCGGGCTCGCCGGCGTCGGGACGAAGGGCGCCCAGGGCGCCAAGAACACCGACGAGGCCGCGACGAACGAGGCCGCCAACTGGGTGTGGGCCGCCTACGCCCAGCTCGACCCGAAGTCCAAGGTCAAGATCGGCAAGGCCAAGCCCTTCACCACCGAGTCGGGCCTCTCCGGCAGCGTCGTGCAGGCCACCGCCCTGGAGCTGGCCAACAAGGACAAGTGCGACAGCGACGGCAAGTCGATCGCCTTCTCCTTCAAGAACTCCAAGGGCGACTTCTCGACCTGGGTCCTCTACGCCGCCGCCGGCGTCAAGGACGAGCTTCCGGACACGACCATCCAGAAGATCCTGAGCACGGTCCGCCTCGCGGGTGATCCCACGGGCTGATCCGCCCCGCGTCACGTTCCCCCGGCCGCCTCGCCCCAACCGCCCGACGGGGCCCTCAGCCGACGCTGAAGGCCCCGTCGGGCGGTTCGGGCGAGGCGACCGCGTCCGCGTCCACCACCGGGCGGGCCCCGCCGAGGAAGCGGGTCAGCGCCGCGCCGTGGGTGACCCGGGCCGGAAACGCGTCGGCGGCGCAGCCGCGGACGAGCGGGTCCACGTCGATCGGCGCGTGCGAGGCGAGGAGCACGACGTTGCCGAAGCGCCGCCCGCGCAGCACCGCCGGTTCCCCGATCAGCGCGAGTTCCGGGAAGACCGCGGCGAAGTTCGCCAGCTGGGAGCGGAGGAAGGCGAAGGGCGCGCTGTCGGCCAGGTTGGCCGCGTAGACGCCATCCTCGCGCAGCGCCCGGCCGGCAGCCCGCGCGTACTCGACGGAGGTCAGGTGCGCCGGAACCCGCGAGCCGCCGAAGACGTCCGCGATCAGCAGATCGACGGAGGCGGGGGCCGTCGCCTCCAGCCGTTGCCGGGCGTCGGCCGCGTGCAGGGCGACACCGCTTTCGTCGGGCAGCGGCAGATGTTCCCGGACCAGCCGCAGCAGTGCGCGGTCCGCCTCCACGACGTCCTGCCGTGAGCCGGGGCGGGTCACCGCCACATAGCGGGGCAGGGTCAGCGCCCCGCCGCCGAGGTGCAGGACGTCCAGGGGCGCGCCCGGCTCCGCCGCGCCGTCCACGACGTGGGCGAGCCTGCGTACGTACTCGAACTCCAGGTAGGACGGGTCGTCGAGGTCGACGTAGGACTGGGGCGCGTCGTCGACCGTGAGCAGCCAGGCCCGGTCGCGGTCCACGTCGGGCAGCAGCCGGGCGGTGCCGCAGTCGACCTCGCGGATGACGGGTATCGGCTCGTTCACCTCTCCATTGTCGCCTGCCCCGCGGTGCGGCCCGCCACCCCGGACGAGGGGTGACGGGCCGCGGTGGAGCTCAGAGCAGCTCGGTGACCGTACCCGCGCCGACCGTGCGACCGCCCTCGCGGATCGCGAAGCCGAGGCCGGACTCCAGCGGTACGTCACGGCCCAGCTCCACGGTCATCGTGACCGTGTCGCCGGGGCGCGCGACGGCCGCCTCGCCGAGGTCGACATCGCCGACGACGTCCGCCGTACGGATGTAGAACTGCGGCCGGTAGCCGGTGGCGACCGGGGTCGACCGGCCGCCCTCCTTCGTCGACAGCACGTACACCTGCGCGGTGAACCGGCGGCTGGGCGTGACGCTGCCCGGCGCGGCCACGACATGGCCGCGGCGGACCCGGTCGCGCTCCACCCCGCGCAGCAGCAGCGCCACGTTGTCCCCGGCCTCGGCGGACTCCATCGGCTTGCCGAAGGTCTCCAGGCCGGTGACGACCGTCTCGACGTCCGCGCCCAGCACCTGGACCCGGTCGCCGACGCGGACGGTGCCGCGCTCGACCGCGCCGGTGACGACGGTGCCCCGGCCGGTGATGGTCAGGACGTTCTCGACGGACAGCAGGAACGGCGCGTCGGTGTAGCGCACCGGCATCGGTACGTACGTGTCGACGGCGTCCAGCAGCCCTTCGATCGCCGCCGTCCACCGCGGGTCGCCCTCCAGCGCCTTGAGCCCGGAGACCCGGACCACGGGGACGGTGTCGCCGCCGTACCCGTGCGCGGAGAGCAGCTCGCGGACCTCCAGCTCGACCAGGTCGGTCAGCTCGGGGTCGCCCGCGTCGGCCTTGTTGAGGGCGACGACGATGTGGTCGACGCCCACTTGACGGGCCAGCAGGACGTGCTCGGCGGTCTGCGGCATGATCCCGTCGAGCGCGGAGACGACGAGGATCGCCCCGTCGAGCTGCGCCGCTCCCGTGACCATGTTCTTGATGTAGTCGGCGTGTCCGGGCATGTCGACGTGGGCGTAGTGGCGGGTGTCGGTCTCGTACTCGACGTGCGCGATGTTGATGGTGATGCCGCGCTGGGCCTCCTCGGGGGCCCGGTCGATCCGGTCGAAGGACACGTAGGAGGTGGAGCTGCCGCCGCGCTCGCTGAGGACCTTGGTGATGGCGGCGGTGAGGGTGGTCTTGCCGTGGTCGACGTGGCCCATGGTGCCGATGTTGAGGTGCGGCTTGGTGCGCACGTAAGCCGTCTTGGACATGGCTCGTTCCTTCGGAGAACTCGAAGCTGAGAAAGGATTGAAGACCCCAGGGCCCCGCCGACCCTCCCCTTGCGGGGTCCGCCGGACTGTCGGGGGAGGGTCAGCTTCGGGCGCCGCCGATGGGCGCTGCGGCAGCGGTGCACGCTGCTGCTTCCGCGGAGAAGGCGGCCGCGAGGGCCGCGTCGTTCACGGCAGCCTTCGGCGCGTCCGCGACTGCGGACCGCGCTGCGAGGAAGGCGTACCGGAACATGCCCCTGATCATGGCCGGGCGAGGCGGTCGCGTCGAATGGTTTTCCCGGGGCCCTCAGAGGTTCTTGAGCGCCTCGCGCACCGAGAGCGGCGACAGCCGGGTCCGCGCGCTGTCGACGAAGTCGCGTACGGCGGCGGGATCGGTCTTGGCGTACTCCCGCAGCGCCCAGCCGATCGCCTTGCGGATGAAGAAGTCGGGGTGGTCCGCGCGGCGCAGGCAGTAGCCGAAGAGCCGGTCGGTGTCGGTGGCTTCCCTGTAGCGCAGTTGGTGGAGGAGGGCGGTCCTGGCGGCCCAGAGGCTGGGGTCGTCGATCCACCGGTCCATGGCCCGGGCGAGCGCCGGGTCGGCGGTGACCAGGGGCCCCGCGACATGCGCGGCGAGCACGTCGACCGTGTCCCACCAGGGGACGGTGGTGACGAGGTGGTGCAGGACGGGCAGGAAGCTGGAGCCGCAGCGGCCCGCGTACCGGCGCAGGTAGTCGGCGGCGAAGTACTGGTACTCCCGCTCCGGCAGCCGCCAGCAGCGCAGCGCGATCGCCGTGCAGTCCCGCTCGTCCGGCCGCCCGACGCCCGCCAGCACGGTCCGTGACAGGGCCCGGCGCTCGGGCGTCGGGATCCCGAGGAAGGGCGCGACCTGCTTCATGTACGCGGCGGAGCCTTCGGCCCGTACGGGGTCGGCGGCCGGGGCGTAGGCGGCGACGAGGCGCTCCAGGACGGTGTCGGCGAGGGCGCTGTCCGGCGGGACGGGGGCGTCGGCGGCGGGGTTCACGCGACGCACATTACGGCGATCACATGGCGTTTTCGGTTACTCTCCCCGAATGTTCGACCCCGCCCCCGCCGCCCGGCCCGCCGGTTCGGCTCCGCGTCTCTCCCGGGCGCTGCTGTCGCCGTGGTCACGGTTCTCGCTGCTCGTGGTGGTCCTGCTCGGGGCCGCGTCGACGATGCTGCTGTTCGAACCACAGCGGCTGCTGGCGTCGGGCTGGCCGCCCCAGCTGACCGGGGGCGCGGCCGCGGTGCTCTTCGGGCTCGCGTACGGGGCGCTGACGGTGGCGTTCGTGCCGCGCCCGCTGCTCAACATCGCCGCCGGTGCGCTGTTCGGCGCGCAGACGGGTCTCGCGGCGGCGCTGGCCGGCACGGTGCTGGGCGCGGGCGTGTCGTTCATGCTGGGCCGGGTGCTGGGCCAGGACGCGCTGCGGACGCTGCTGCGCGGAAAGCTGCTCACCGCCGCGGACGGGGTGCTGAGCCGGCACGGCTTCCGGTCCGTCCTGGCGCTGCGGCTCTTCCCCGGGATCCCGTTCGCCGCCGCCAACTACTGTGCGGCGACCTCCCGGATGGGCGCCCCGCCGTTCCTCCTGGCGACCGGGCTCGGGTCGATCCCGAACACGGCGGCGTACGTGATAGCCGGCAGCGAGGCCGCTTCGCCGACCTCGCCGGCGTTCCTGGCCGCCATGGGCTTCATCGTGCTGTCGGGTCTCGGCGGAGCGCTGGTCGCCTGGCGCAAGCGCCACCGGCTGGGCAGAAGCGCTCCCCGGGACTGAGCGTCACCGCGGCACGTGGAAGACGGATGCGGTCATCCTGACGTTCACCTTCAGGAGATACGCTGCCCGCGACCTCGATGTCCTTGACCGCACTCCGCACTTTGCACGCAGCCGACGGGCCCAGCCGCTCGTGGCCGATGCACGATCACCTCCGGGATGGCCTAAGCCCCATGAGCTGGTTCGAATCATTCGTCCTGGGACTTGTTCAGGGACTGACCGAGTTCCTGCCGATCTCCTCCAGCGCCCATCTGCGGCTGACGGCCGCGTTCGCCGGCTGGCACGACCCAGGGGCGGCGTTCACCGCGATCACCCAGATCGGCACCGAGGCGGCGGTGCTCATCTACTTCCGCAAGGACATCGCACGCATCCTGTCCGCCTGGTTCCGCTCCCTGACGGACCGTACGATGCGCGGCGACCACGACGCCCAGATGGGCTGGCTGGTCATCGTCGGCTCGATCCCCATCGGCGTGCTGGGCCTCACGCTCAAGGACCAGATCGAGGGCCCGTTCCGCGACCTGCGGCTGATCGCGACGACGCTGATCGTCATGGGCATCGTGCTGGGCATCGCGGACCGGCTGGCCGCGCGCGACGAGACGGGCGGCAAGCACCGGGTGGTGAAGGAACGCAAGACGCTCAAGGACCTGGGCGTCAGGGACGGTCTGATCTACGGCTTCTGCCAGGCGATGGCGCTGGTCCCCGGCGTCTCCCGCTCGGGCGCGACGATCAGCGGCGGCCTGCTGATGGGCTACACCCGCGAGTCGGCGGCGCGCTACTCGTTCCTGCTGGCGATCCCCGCGGTGCTCGCGTCGGGCGCCTACGAACTCAAGGACGTGGGCGAGGGCCATGTGTCCTGGGGCCCGACGATCTTCGCCACGCTGGTCGCCTTCTTCGTCGGATACGCCGTCATCGCCTGGTTCATGAAGTTCATCACCACCAAGAGCTTCATGCCGTTCGTGATCTACCGCATCCTGCTCGGCATCGTCATCTTCGCGCTGATCTGGTCCGGCGCGCTGAGCCCGCACGCGGGCGACTCGGCGGGCTGATCCGACCGGTGTACGCCCCGCCCGGGAGCAGCCGGGCGGGGCGATCCAGTAGCGCAGCAGCCAGCAGCGCGGATAGATGTCCTCACGGTACGGCGGGGGTCTGACAACGCCCGGTGCGTCAGGGCTGCCGGGGCGTCAGACCGGTGGCGGAAAGGACTGCCTCGACCGTTTCGGCCACCGTCAGCTCCGCGTTGTCGATCCAGATCTTCTCGTCGGCCAGTTCGGTGCGCATCGCCGCGTCCAGCGGGGACCAGTCCGTCGTCAGCGTCTTGTCCCGGGCGAGGTTGCGTTCCCGCGCCTTTGCCGCGCCCGGGGCCAGGACGACGCAGTGCAGCGGTCCGCCGGTGAGCGTGGCGCGGTAGAAGTCGAGGTGGGCTCGGCGTACGACGACGTCGTCGATGACCGGGAGGAAGCCCGCGGCGACGAAACTGTCCGCCAGCAGGCAGGCGTTGCGGGCCCGGAGGAAGATCTGCCGGTCCGCCTCCTCGTCCCGCTCGGGCGAGGGCCAGCGGCCGCCGGAGACGATGAGTTCCTGGAGGGCGTCCACCTCGATGTGGGCGGAGGCGGCGAACCGGGCCGCGAGGGCCGCGGCCACCGTGCTCTTGCCGCTGCCGGGGATGCCGATCAGCAGGACCGCGCCCGCCGCCGGTGATCCGGTGTCCACCGGTACTTCCGCCCAGGCCATCCCCGTACTCCCTCGATCAGTCCGTCAGTACACGTCCCGTACGTATCTGCGGTCCGAGGTTAGTTGTTTCACCTGGGCGGTCGCGGCGTCGGGGTCGAGGCCGCCGTGGGCGACGGCGATGTCGCGCAGGGCCCGGTCGACGTCCTTGGCCATACGGGAGGCGTCGCCGCAGACGTAGAGGTGGGCGCCGTCCCGGAGCCAGGACCAGAGCTGGGCTCCGTGTTCGCGCATCCGGTCCTGGACGTAGACCTTGGCGCGCTGGTCGCGGGAGAAGGCGGTGTCGAGCCGGGTGAGGGTGCCCGAGCGGCTCATCGCGTCGAGTTCCTCGCGGTAGTAGAAGTCCGTGGCGCGGTGCTGCTCGCCGAAGAACAGCCAGTTGGAGCCGGAGTGTCCGAGCGCCCTGCGTTCCTCCAGGAAGCCCAGGAACGGGGCGACTCCGGTACCGGGCCCCACCATGATCATCGGCGTGGCCGGGTCGGCGGGCGGGCGGAAGCGGTCGTTGCGCTGGACGAACACCGGGACGGGGCTGTCCGGTTCGGCGTCGGCGAGGAAGGTCGAGGCGACGCCCTTGCGGATCCGGCCGCGGTGGCCCTCGTAACGGATCACGGAGACGGTCAGCCGCATCCGGTGCGGGTCCACGAGCGGGCTGGAGGCGATGGAGTACAGGCGGGGCCGGAGCGGACCCAGCACCTCCGCCCAGGCCTCGGCCGTGGCCCGTACCGGGTGCTCGGCCAGGACGTCGACGGCCTGCCGCCCCCACGCCCACCGGTCCCTCTCGCCCTTGTTGTCGGGGCGCAGCAGCTTCTTCAGGGACCGGTCGCCCGTGTGGTCGGCGACCAGACGCAGCAGGTCCGGGGTGATGCGGGCGATGTCGAAGTGGCGGTGGAGGGCTTCGTCGAGAGGGACCGGTCCGTGCCCGGGCACGTCCACCTCGACGGCGGGGTCGAGTCCGGTGACGGCCAGCCATTCGGCCACCAGATCCGGGGAGTTGAGGGGCTGTACGCCGAGGGCGTCGCCGGCCGTGTACGTCAGGGGCGTGTCGGCCTGCCGCGTGTCGATCGTGAAGGCGCGGACCTCCTTCGTCGCGCCGGGCAGGCTGAGGAGGCGGTTCCCGGTGAGGAGGGCGGTGACGGGCGCGGCCCTCGAAGAGCGGGCGGGCGCGGCGGCCTGCTCGCCCGGTGCGCCCGTCACCGCCGCGGGCGCTGTGCCCGTTGATGTCGCCGGCGGTGTGGCCGCGGTTGCTGCTGTCGCTGTCCCGGGCTGTGTGGAGTCCGGCTGTGCCGTCGTCTCCAGTGCCGCCCGGACCTCCTTGAGCCACTGGCCGAAGGGCTGTTCGTACTCCGGTTCGCAGTCGGTGCGCGGGACCAGCCGCTCCGCGCCGAGTTCGCCGAAGCGTTCGTCCAGACGGCGGCCGTGGCCGCAGAAGTCGTCGTACGAGGAGTCGCCGAGCGCGAGGACGGCGTAGCGGATGCCCTCCAGGCGCGGGGTCGCGGGGGCGTTCAGCGACTCCCAGAAGCCGGAGCCGTTGTCGGGGGCGTCGCCGTCGCCGAAGGTGCTGGTGACGACGAGGAGGTCGGCCCGGCTCGGCAGCGCGTCCGGGGTTCCGTCGTCCATACCGAGGAGCGTGGTGCGGTACCCCTCGTCCGCCAGCGTACGGGCGGCCGTCGCCGCGACCTCCTCGGCGTTGCCGGTCTGCGAGGCCCACAGCACGACGACCGGGCGGCCGCCCTGTACCGCCGGGGTGCTCTCCGCCGGTGCGGGCGCGGTCCCGGGCCCCGAGGACTCCGGAAGCCGGGAGTAGGCGCCGGCCAGCATTCCGTTGACCCACAGCGCGTGGTCCGGGGCGAACGGGGCTCCGGCCGGAAGCACCGGGGTGCCGTCGGGGCGGGCGCCGAGGCCCGCCAGGAAGCCGGCCAGATAGCGGCGTTCCGCGTCGCTGAGGACGGGCGGGGTGGTGTCGGCGAGCCCCAGGGCGTCGGCCAGACCTGAGGAGTCGGTGACTTCCGAGGTGGCGATGAGGCTTGAGGTGCTCGCGAGGCCTGAGGGGCCGGGCAGATCTGACGTCCCCGTGAGGCTCGGGATGCTCGTGAGGCCCGGGGTGTCCGCACGACCGGGTACGCCGGTGGCCCCGGCACCGTCCATGAGTGCGGGCTGCCCCGTTCCGGCGGAGTCGCCGCGCACCGTCGGTGCGGCGACCTTCGCCAGCTGGACCGCGCACACCTTGAACTCCGGCTGGAACGAGATCGGGTCGACCGCGTCGTTGGTCACGGCGTTCACGCCGAGGTACTCGCCGAACAGGTCGTTCCAGTGGAACGGAGCGAAGCACTCCCCCGCCCGGACCCGGTCCGTGATCCGCGCCGGGAGCACCGCACGGCCGCGCCGCGAGGCGACCTCGACGCCGTCGCGCTCGCCGATGCCCAGGGCCGCCGCGTCGTCCGGGTGGACCTCCACGAACGGGCCGGGGTCCAGCCGGTTCAGCTTGGTGATCTTCGCGGTCTTGGTCAGGGTGTGCCACTGGTGCTGGAGACGGCCGGTGTTGAGGACGAACGGGAAGTCCTCGTCGGGCCTCTCCGCCGGCGGCAGGTGCGGGCGCGCGTGGAAGACGGCCCGGCCGTCGGGAAGCGGGAAGGCGAGCCTCGGGACCGTTCCGTCGGGTCGTACGGTCAGCTCCTGGCTGACGCCGTCGTTGAGGTAGCGCACGGGGTTGCGGGCCGGTCCTCCGACGTCCGCGCTCGGCCACTGGACCGGCGTTTCGCGCAGCCGCTCGTACGTCACGCCGCGCAGGTCGTAGCCGGTGCGGGGGTTCCGGGCCCGGGTGATCTCCGCGAAGATCTCCTCGGCGCTCGTGTAACCGAAGGCGTCCTCGTACCCCATGGCGCAGGCCACCGCCGCGATGATCCGCCAGTCCGGCCAGGCCTCGCCCGGCGGGTCGGTGGCGCGGCGGGAGAGGGTGAGCGTGCGCTCCGAGTTGATCATCACGCCCTCGGACTCGGCCCAGAGCGCGGCGGGCAGGACGATGTCGGCGTACGCGTTGGTCTCGGTGTCGGCGAACACGTCCTGGGTGACGACGAATTCGGCGGCTTCCAGGCCCTCGATGACGGTCCGGCGGTTGGCGACCGAGGCGACCGGGTTGGTGCAGATGATCCAGCAGGCCTTGATCTCCCCCTCGGCCATGCGCCGGAACATGTCGACGGTGCCGCTGCCCGAGCCGTCCGGGCGCAGCGTGCCGGGCTCGATGCCCCACAGTTCCTCGGTGAAGGCGCGGTCCTCGGCGACGAGGACCGATCGCTGACCGGGCAGTCCCGGGCCCATGTAGCCCATCTCACGGCCGCCCATGGCGTTGGGCTGGCCGGTGAGCGAGAACGGGCCGCTGCCGGGACGGCAGATCGCCCCGGTCGCCAGGTGCAGGTTGACGATCGCGTTGGTGTTCCAGGTGCCGTGGGTGGACTGGTTGAGGCCCATCGTCCAGCAGCTCATCCAGTCGCCCGCCTCGCCGATCCAGCGGGCCGCCTGCCGGATGTCGGCCTCCGGGATACCGGTGATCTCCGCGACCGCGGCGGGCGGATAGTCCCGGAGGAAGGCGGGCATCTCCTCCCAGCCCTCGGTGTGCTCGGCGATGAACGCGGGGTCCGTGTGGCCGTTCTCGACGAGGAGGTGCAGCAGCCCGTTGAGGAGGGCCAGGTCGGTGCCGGGCCGGATCCGGAGGTACAGGTCGGCCTTGGCGGCGGTGGCGTTGCGCCGGGGGTCGACGACGATCAGCTTCGCGCCCGCCTTGACGCGCTCCATCATCCGCAGGAAGAGGATCGGGTGGCAGTCGGCCATGTTGGCGCCGGTGACGAGGAAGACGTCGGCGTGCGCGAAGTCCTCGTACGAGCCGGGCGGCCCGTCCGCGCCGAGGGACAGTTTGTAGCCGCTGCCCGCGCTCGCCATGCAGAGCCGGGAGTTGGACTCGATGGTGTTGGTCCCGATGAAGCCCTTGGCCAGCTTGTTGGCGAGGTACTGCGCCTCCAGGCTCATCTGGCCGGAGACGTAGAGGGCCACCGCGTCCGGGCCGTGGGCGTCCAGCACGGACCGCAGCCGGCGCGCGGTCTCCGCGACGGCGGCGTCCCGGGCGAGCGGGGCGGGCTGCTCGCTGCGGTCGGGGCGGGCCAGGGCGGTGGTCAGCCGGCCGGGGGCGGCGAGGAGGTCGGCGCCGGTGGCGCCCTTGGTGCAGAGCCGGCCGGCGTTCGACGGGTGTTCCTTGTCGCCCGAGGCCTTCACGACGGTGCGGCGGCCGTCGGGGCCGGTGGCGATGTCGAGGACGATCCCGCAGCCGACACCGCAGTACGAGCAGACCGTGCGCACCCGGTCGGTGGCGGGAGCGTCCGGCGGCGGGGTCGGCACGGTCATGTGCGGGGCCCTTCGGGGGCGGGCGTTCCCGGAGGGACGCGGGGCGGGCGGCGGTCGCTCCCGAATCTAGGAAAGGCCCGTTACCCAGGGATGACACCGGGCGAACAACACCGGTTACGTCGCCTGCACAGCGGCCGGAGTCCGCCGGTGAGGCTTGCCCGGATGGCGGGCCGTGATCGCGCCGGCGACCGCCCGTGAGACCTCCCGGAGGCGGCCTCGTGATCATGCCCGCGACCGCCGGTGCGACTTTCGCTCGGACCGCCCGTGGTCGTCCGGGAACTTCCCCGCCGGGGCCACCGACTACTGGAGAGACGCCGGGTGCGGGAGGCCCGCCCGGTGACGGCAGCGGTGGCCGGTGACCCGGCACGGCTGCCGGGGCGACGGCAGCAGCACACCCACGGGGCCTCCGGGCCCGGGAGGAGGCCGCGAGGCATGCACTGGTACGAGGACGACGCGCTCTGGTCCGATTTCGCCCCGACGATGTTCCCGCCGGCCCGGGCCGAGTCCGCCGCCGCCCTGGTCGCCTCCTCCCCGCTGCTGGACTTCCCACCGGGCACCAGAGTCCTGGACCTGTGCTGCGGGCCCGGCCTCTTCGTGGTGCCGCTGGCCGGTCGCGGGTACGAGGTGACCGGGGTCGATCTGTCGCCCTCCATGCTGGCGAGCGCCCGTGCCGCCTGCGAGGCGGCGGGCGCCGCCGTCCGGCTGGAGCGCGCCGACATGCTCACGTACCGGGAGCCGGGCGCCTTCGACGTGGTGCTGAACGTCTTCACCTCGTTCGGCTACTTCGACGAGGCCGAGGACAACCTTCAGGTGCTGCGCAACGCGTACGAGAGCCTCGCGCCGGGCGGGCAGCTCCTGGTCGACGTGATGGGCAAGGAGGTGCTGGCGGGCTGGATCGGGCGGCCGAAGGCGGTCGACCTGCCGGACGGGGCGTACGTCGTCCAGCGCGACACCGTCCTCGACAGCTGGCGGCGGCTGCGCACGGACTGGACGCTGGTGCGCGGCACCTCGGCGCGGACCGCGTCCATCACCTCCTGGCTCTACTCGGCGGCCGAGCTGCACGCCCTCTTCGAGAGCGCGGGCTTCACCGATGTGGAGTGCTTCGGCGGGTTCGACGGGTCCGGCTACGACCAGCGCTCGGACCGGCTCATCGTGCGCGGGCGGCGCACGTGAGGGCCGGTGCGGACGCCCGTCCGCGTACCGCCGGGCACAGCGCCCGCCCGCCGCGTCCCGCCGCCGCGACCGTCCACGAGCACATCACCGACGCGGTGAAGACCCCGGACCTGATCCGGCTGACCGACGACGTCGTCCTCGCCCGCTTCGAGACGATGAAGGTGTACGCGGCGCTCGGCGCGGTCCGTTCGCTGCTGCGCCGGGGCCGGGTGGTCCCCGGGCAGACCCTGGTCGACAGCTCCAGCGGGATCTACGCGCTGGCGCTCACCATGGCCTGCCACCGTTACGGACTGCGCTGCCACATCGTCGCCTCCACCACCGTGGACGCCACCATGCGGGCCCAGTTGGAGATCCTCGGCGCGACGGTCGACGCGATGCCGCCCTCGCAGAGCCTGCGGCTGGACCAGGAGCTCCGGGTGCGCCACGTGCGCCGGCTGCTGGCCGACCGGCCGGACTTCCACTGGATGCGGCAGTACCACGACGGGGTCCACCACGAGGGCTACCGGGAGTTCGCGGAGCTGCTGACCGAGACGCTGCCGGAAGGACCGCTGACCGTGGTCGGCGCGGTCGGTACGGGCGCCTCGACCGGTGGACTGGCCCGCGCACTGCGGGAGTCGGGGCGGTCGGTGCGGCTGGTGGGCATCCAGCCGTTCGGCAGTGTGACCTTCGGGAGCGAGCGGTTCGAGGACCCGGAGGCGATCATCGCGGGCATCGGCAGCTCGATCCCGTTCGGGAACGTCCGCCACGAGCTGTACGACACCGTGCACTGGCTGGACTTCCGCCATGCGATGGCCGGGGCGGTCGGACTGCTCCGGGAACACGCGGTGTTCGCGGGCCTGTCCACCGGAGCGGCGCATCTGACGGCGTCCTGGGAGGCGGCCCGTGAGCCCGGGCGGCTGCATCTGGTGCTGGGCGCCGACACCGGACACCGGTACGCGGAGCGGGTGTTCGCCCGGCACGCGGAGGCCCTGGACCCGGCCGGTCTGCGGCCCCGGACCATCGCGTCGACGGCCGAACTGCGGCCGCCGTGGTCGGTGATGGAGTGGGCGGGGCGCGCCGCTCCGGAGGCCGCCAGGACCACCGAGGGCGCCGGATCCACCGAGCCCGCCGGAACCGTCGAGGGCGAAGTCCCCTCCCCCGTAACGACCGTGGAGCTGCTGCCATGACGATCGCCGCACTGGAGTCCCTGTCCTTCGGCCTCGGGCGGATGGCGGAGGCCGCCGCGCGGGCGGGCCACCGGCTGTGCCTGCTGACCGGTGACCGTTCGGTCTACCGGCACGAGTTGGCGGTGCTGCCGCCGGACGCGCTGGACGTCGTGGACGTCGACACGTGGGACCAGGAGGCCGTCCGCCGGGCGCTGGCCGCCGTGCCGGACCTGGCCGGGCTGATCAACACGACGGACACCTGGAGCCTGCCGGCCGCCGAACTGGCCGCCGGACTCGGGCTGCCGGGGCCGGATCCGGAGTCCGTACGGCTGCTGCGCGACAAGCGCCGGGTCCGGGAGACGCTGCACGCGCACGGGCTGAGCCGAAGCACGGCCGTAGCCGTCCCGCCGGGTCCCGAAGGCGCCGGGGAGGTGCTGCGGGCAGTGGGGCTGCCCGCGGTCCTGAAGGACTCGGCGGGCACCTCCTCCCGCCATGTGTGGATCGTGCACGACGAGGAGGCCCTGCACCGGGCGCTGGCGGAGGCCGGGCAGCAGAGCCTGACCGGCGCGCTGTTCGCCGAGGCGTTCCTGGACGGTCCGCTGTACAGCGCGGAGACCCTCAGCTGGGACGGGTCGACCCGGCTGCTCGGGGTGCTGAGCCGCCAGACGTCCCGGACGGCGGTGGTACGGGAGGAGGCGGCGGCCTTTCCGGTGGCGCTGCCGGAGGAGGAGCGGGCCGGGATCGAGGCGTGGGTGGGCCGGGTCCTGGCGGCGGCCGGGCACGAACGGGGCTTCGCCCATGTGGAGTTCATCCTGACGGCCGAGGGCCCGGAACTGGTGGAGATCAACCGCCGGATCGGTGGCGCGCTGGTCGGCGAGGTGCTGTGCCGGACGCTGCGGACCAATGTGTACACGGCCATGACGGACGAGGCGCTCGGCCGCCGCCCGGTCCTGCTGGACGCACCGCTCGACGCCGGAGGACCCGCGTACGGCTTCGTCCTGGTGTACGCGGAACGGCCCGGGGTGCTGAAGGGCTGGCACGGCCTCGACGAACTCGGGGCGTTCCCCGGGGCGGTGGAGTGGTTCCCGGTCCGCGAACCCGGCGAGAGCGTGGTCCACGTCGGCGACCAGCGGGGCTGTACGGGCATGGTGCTGGCCGAGGCGCCGACGGCGGAGCTGGCCCAGCACCGGGCGTGGAGCGCGGCCGTCCGGGTCCGCCCGGTCGTGGCCGCGGCGCCGTGAGCCCGGGGCGGTGAGGCCGCCGCACGCGAGGACGTCCCCCGGGGCCCGTGTACGGCAGCCGTTCTCCGGTCCCCAGCGGTTCCTGCTGGCGGGCTCGTTCCTGATCACGCTGGGCAGCTTCGCCGTGCTGCCCTACATGTCGGTGCTGCTGCACCAGCGGCTCGGCCTCGGGCTCGGCACGGTCGGATTCGTGCTGGCCGTCGCCTCGCTGATCCAGTTCGCCGGAGGTGTGGTCGCCGGGCCGGTGACCGGGCGGATCGGGCTGCGGCGCGCGATGCTGCTGGCGTTGGCGCTGCGTACGGCGGGCTTCGCCGCGTTCGTCCCCGGGCTGACCAGTCCGGTCCTGGCCGTCGGGGCGCTGCTGCTGGTGTCGGCGGGCGCGGCGCTGTATCTCCCGGCGAACAAGGCGTACCTGGTGGACGGGGCGTCCGAGGCCGCCCGGCCCCGGCTGCTGTCGGCGAGCGGTTCGGCGTTCAACGCGGGAATGGCGCTGGGCCCGCCCGCCGCCGCGCCGCTCGTCATGGGCTCCCCCGGGGTGCTGTTCTCCTGCGTCACCGTGCTGTTCGCGCTCGTCGGGGCCGGGCACGCGCTGCTGCCGCGCGCGGCGGCGGACCGGGGCGGGGAAACGCGGGCCGCCGCCCCGGACCGGGTTCCCGACGCACCGCGCCCGGGGCCTTCGCCGTTCGTGGTGACCGTGCTGAGCGTGTACGCGTTCATGTTCTTCCAGCACTACCTGGCGCTGTACGCGGTCCCCCGGACGTCCGCGGCCTTCTACGGGGCCGTCCTGACGGGGTACGCGGCCCTCCTCGTCGTCGCCCAGCCGTTGCTGGCGGAACGGGTCGCCGCGATGGGCTACCCGGCCGCGCTGCGGTGGGGCTTCGGTGCGATGGCGGTGGGCATGGCGGCGATCGGCGCCGGAGGGCACGTGGGCATCGCGGTGGGCGGGGCGCTGCTGTGTCTCGGCGAGATCGTGCTCTTCCTCAAGAACGACCTGGAGGCGCTGGCCCGTTCGGCCGCCGCCCCGGCGAGCGTGTTCGGGCGGCAGCGGCTGGCGGCGGGCATCGGCGCGTTCGCCAGCGGGGTGGTGGGCGGTCAGCTGTACGGGGCGGCGGAGGCAGCGGGCTCGGCGCGGGGGTTCTGGGCGGCGGTCTGCCTCCAGTGCCTGCTGCTGCCGGTGCTCCTGCTCCGCCATCGGCCCGTGTTCCTGCTCCGCCGCTGGCCGGGGGCGGAGGGCCGACGCCGTACCGCCCGGGACCCCGAAGGATCCCGGGCGGGGGCCGACTAGACGGCGTCGGAAGCGGGTTCGGCGGGTTCCGCGCGCCACTGCCCGGCGAGATCGCGGCGTGCGCGCGCCACCCGGGAGCGCACCGTGCCGATCGGGCAGCCGGCGGCGGCCGCCGCCTCCTCGTAGGACGCGCCCAGCAGTTGGGTGAGGACGAAGGCCTGGCGGCGCGCCGGGTCCAGCCGCCGCAGGGCGTCCAGCACCGCGGCGGACTCCTCGAATCCGGGCAGATGGCGGGGCTGGGCGCGTTCCGCGGCGGTCTGCCAGTCCGCGGTGTCGGCGGTCCGGGGGCGTACGGCGGCCGCGCGGTGCCGGTCGATGACGACGCGCCGCGCGATCGACATCAGCCAGGTCCGGGCACAGGAGCGGCCCGCGAACCGGGCCAGCCCGCTCATCGCCCGGAGATAGGTCTCCTGAGCCAGGTCGTCGGCGCCCGGGGCGTCGGAGCTGAGGTAGGCGACGAACCTGCGGACGTCCTCGTAGGTCGCCCGGACGAAGCGGTCGGCGGCCTCCCGGTCCCCGCCGCCCGCGGCCAGCGCCCAGTCGGTGATCTGGCCGTCGTTCTGCCGGGCGGCCGGGACCCGGGGGCCGGGCGGGCGGGTGACGGACACGCGCAGGACCGGCGGCCTGGTGACGGGCGCCCGGACGGACGGCGCGGAGGCCAATGGTGCGGCGGCCGGTGGTGCGGAGGCGGTGGGCGGGCGTACGGCGACAGTGGCCGGCGCCGGGGTGGCCGGAGGCGCGGCGGGGCGTGCGGGTGCACGTAGCGCGGCCGGTCGAGCGGATGCCGGTGGCGCCGGTACCGGTGGCGCGGTGACCGGCAGTGTGGGGGCAGGAAGTGTCACAAGCAGTCCTTCGCGTCCTTGCGGAGCCGCGGCAGCGGTCGCCCGACTCCGGTGACCGGTCCCGGGCGCCACTGGGGGTGGCCCGGAGAACCGGCATGCCTGTCACGGGTGTGCGCGGGCGCACACCCGTACCGCCTCCGGCGCACAGAGGCCGGAGGACGGATGGAGGTCAGCGGAGGCGGAGGGAGAGCGGTGGCCCGCGCCGGGAGAGGGCGTGCGGGGCCGGCAGGCCCTGGGGGCGGCGGCCGGGCCGGCGGCGGGGGCGTCGTCCGGCGGGCGGCGTCGGGGCGGGCGGCGCCGCGGACCACAGGCGCCAGGCCGTCCGCAGCGGGGCCCGGACGAACAGCGCCAGGCAGCGGCCCAGCCGGGCGAGGGCGACCTCGCCGCGCCAGAGCCACCAGCCGCAGACCATCCCGGCCATCGCGTGGGCCGCTGCCATGCCGAGGGTGAACACCGTGCCGTCGAAGGCCGCCAGAAGCCCCATCAGGTCCGACGCACCGCCGATCGGGACCTCGTGTGCGGAGTGGTTCATCGCGCCGGACGCGTGATGCCCCGCGCCCGCATGGTGCGCGCCGGGGCCGGACGGCAGCCAGGATCCCGCGTCGGCGAAGAAGGCGTGCAACCCCAACTGGCCCAGGACATGGGCCGCGACGGTCACCGGAGCGCTCCGCTCCCGCGCGGCGAGCCACCAGCCCGCCGCGCACACCGGCAGCAGGGCGACGGCCTGGACGAACAGGGGCAGGGGCGCGCCGGACATCAGCGCGTGACCGAGTCCGGACACGGCGACACACACCAGCGCGAACAGCGCGGTGCGTCCGAGTCGGAGTGCGGTTCCGGCTCCCATGGCAGCCATCGTGCCAGCCGCACCCGCCCCGGAGAGAAGAGCACCAGATGCCGAAACAACGGGAGTTCGCCTCGTTTGCCCACCGACCCCTTGGTGTGATCCATGTCACACCAAAGGGTCGGGAACTTTCCCGCCCTCACGCCCGACTGCTCCAACAACGCGTCTGCGTACGCCTCGTGGCCCGGGGCCGCCGCATCCGCCCCCGCCAGCCGATGCCCCCGCCCGATGCCCGCACCGAAGAGGCCGCATGACGAACCAGCCCCCCACCCCCGATCCGGAAGCGGCCACCGAGGCTCCCACCGTCGGCGCGGCCGCACCCGACGACGACGGCCGGGTGCCCGCACCCCGCTCGGCGGGCGAGCCGAAACGCCCGACGCTCCGCTCCGACCTGCGGGCCTCGTGGCCCGACGGTCTGGTGGCGCTCCTCATCACCGCGGCGATCTTCGTCCTGCTCTACCTACGCATCCGCAACAAGACCTCCTCCACCGTCACCGTGATGCCGTTCATGGCCGACGCGGGCGGCTTCTGGATGTACTTCCTCAGCCAGGCGTTCGGCTGGTCCGCCCTGCTCTGGGCGTGGGGGACCGTCATCCTCGGGCTGCTGCTGTCCGGGCCCCGGCCGGGCCGGCTGCCGCTGTCGGGCCCCCGGCTGGAACGGCTGCACCGCACCACCAGCCTCAACACCATCTCCCTGATCGTGGCCCACGCCCTGCTGTTCGGGGCCGAACTGGTCCGGCACGACACGGCGTCCTGGAACTCCGCGGTGGCCACCGCCTTCGTGGAGGCCTTCGTCCCCGGCGGCTACGACTCGGGCACCGGTCGGATCGCCATGCCCATCGGCCAGGCGGCCCTGTATCTCGCGATCCCGCTCGGCCTGCTCTTCTACGTACGCCATCGCATCGGCCCCAAGACCTGGCGGGTCCTGCACCGCTGCGTGATCGTCGTCTACGTCCTCAGCGTCTGGCACACCCTGCTGTACGGGACCAATGTCTGGTACGACGGCTGGTTCCGCACCAGCGTCTGGCTGCTCCAGCTCCCGATCGCCGCGCTGCTGCTCCTGCGGCTGATGCGGCCCGCCCGCCGTTCCGAGAAGCTGTCCACCCGGCCCGGAGCGACCGCCGGGGCCCGCACCGGCTGGGCCCTGCGGCTGGGCGGCAGGCTCGCGGTGGTGGCGGTCCTGGCCGCCCTGGTCGCCGTCGTGGCGAGCGGCAGCGACGGCGGACGCAGCGCGCCCCCGGAGGACACCTCCTCCACCCACAACCACGACTGATACGACGACACGACCAGCACCGCTGACAGGGCTGACACGGCGGACAACGCGACCGGCACGGCCGGGAGGCGGCGGCGGACCACCACGCCGCGAGGCCGTCCGCCCGGCGACGTACGCTCGGAGACATGACCACCAACGATCTTCCCGTGATCGCCGCCGTCGACGGATCCACGCACAGCCGGCAGGCGCTCGACTGGGCCACCCGCGAAGCCGTACGGCGCGGGCTTCCTCTCCTGATCGTCCACGTCCGCCCGCTCACCCGGCAGGTCGACGAGGAGACCGGGCGGCGCGAGGCGGAGACGCTCCTCGCCGACTGCGTACGCCGGAGTGCGCTCATCGCTCCGGAGCTGCGGCCCTCGACGCTTGCCCCGCTGGACTTCCCGTCGGCGGCCCTGGTCTCGCTGTCCCGGGACGCGTCGATGATCGTGGTCGGATCGCGCGGGCTCGGCGGCTTCCGCTCGCTGATGATCGGTTCCAACAGCCTCGCCACCGCGTCGATGGCAAGCTGTCCCGTCGTCGTCGTGCAGGAGGACCGCCCGGAGGGTGACGAGGACCGGGCCGGGGACGCGGGGGCGTTCACCGACATCGTGGCGGGGGTGGCCGCCGACGAGAGCAGCGAGGCGGTCCTGGAGTTCGCCTTCGCCACCGCGGCCTCCCGGCCCGGCGCCCGGCTGCGGATCGTGCACGGCTGGACGATGTTCTCCTCCATGCTCGCGGGCGGACCCGTCCTGGACCGGGCGGAGGCGGCGGGCTCGGCGGCCCGGACCCTGGCCGAGCTGACCTCGGGCTGGCACGAGAAGTACCCGCAGGTCGAGATCGTCCGCGAGCCGGTCAACGGTTCCGCCTCGCGCACCCTGGTGACCGCGTCGGCGACGGCGGCCCTGACGGTGATCGGGCGTCGCAAGGGCGGCGAGTCGCTCGGGCTCGGGCTGTCCCCGGTGGCGCAGACGACGGTCACACACGCGCTGGGACCGGTCGCCGTCGTGCCCTGCTGAGCCCTTCCACCCGCGCCCTGCCGCGCCGAACCGCGCCCGCGCCCCGTCGGCGCAGGCCTCTTGGCCTGGCGGGCGGCTTGACCGAGACTTGACCAATGACTCAGCGTGTGGCGCTCGCGACCGTGCTGGACCGGCTTGCCATCGATGCGGTGATCACCGGGTACGCGGTGGCCGTCGACGACGGGGCCTGGTCGGACTACGGCGCCCTGTTCACCCCGGACGGCCGCGCGGACTACCGGGGCGCGGGCGGCGTGGAGGGCCCGGCCGACGAGATCGCCCGGTGGCTGGCGGAGACGATGCGGCTCTTCCCCGTACGCCAGCACCTGATCGTCAACCGCCGGATCGAGCTGGAGGATCTGGGCGGCTACACGGGCGACCGGGCCGAGGTGCGGGCCGACTACCTCAATCCGATGTGCCTGGACCGGAAGGCGGCGAGCGGCCCGGACGCGGACCCGCCGGGCGGGGCGGACTCCGGGCGGCCCGGGAGCGCCACGCCCGATTTCGTGACCGGCGGCCGCTACACCTTCGAGCTGCACCGCGCCGAACCGGGCTGGCTGATCCGTACGGTCACCGTCCACGAGAAGTGGCGCCGGGCACCGGGCGCGTAAGGCCTGCCGTCCCCCGGCCGCCCCTCGGCCGCCCCCGCCCGTCGCCGCCCGGCGGGCGGCCGGGCGGCGCGGCCGTGCGCCCGCTCGGCCGCGTCCTGTGTCCGGCGGGGATCACCTCCGCCACACTGGGTATCCAGACGGGTGTCCGGATCGGATGTCCGGATCGGGTGTCCGGGCCGGTATCCAGGGGTGACGCGGTGACGGCTGCCGCCCGCCCACGCACGACCGAGGAGGGCACGGCATGCGCATCCGGGGCGGGCGTCTCCCGGTCGGCAGGAACGCGGCCGACGCATCCGGCCGCGGCGCACCCGGGCACAACACCCCCGGGCAGGGGCCATCCGAGGGCAGCACCACGGGCGACAGCACCACGGGCGACAGCCTCACCGGCGACAGCGCCTCCGGTGACGGGCCGGCCGCCGGTGGCCGGGGCCCCGCCGGTCCAGGACCGCTCGCGTCCCCTTGGGCGCGAGCAGCGGTGGCGCTGCTCGCCGGGGCGCTGCCCGCGCTCGTCTTTCCCGCGCCCGGCCTCTGGTGGTTCGCCTACGGGGCGCTGGTCCCCTGGCTGTTGCTGATCCGTACGGCGCGCTCGCCCCGCCGGGCGGCGCTGGACGGGTGGATCGGCGGCATCGGGTTCGTCATCGCCGTGCACCACTGGCTGATGCCGAGCCTCCACGTGTTCATCGTGCTGCTGGCCGCCCTGCTCGGGCTGCTCTGGGCGCCCTGGGGGCTGCTGGTGTCCCGGCTGCTCGGCGGTTCGCCTTCCGCTCCGCGCGCCGTGGCCGCCGTGGTCGTCGTGCCCTCCGGGTGGCTGATGATCGAGCTGGTGCGGTCCTGGGAGGGGCTCGGCGGGCCCTGGGGGCTGCTCGGCGCGAGTCAGTGGGAGGTCGCGCCCGCCCTGCGGGTCGCCTCGGTGGGCGGGGTGTGGCTGGTGAGTCTGCTGCTGCTGGCGGTGAACACCGGCGTGGCCCTGCTGATCACCGCTCCCGCCGCCCGTACGACCGCCGGGGTGCTGCTGGTGGTGTGCGCCCTGTCCGTCACGGTGATGTGGGCCTGGGCGCCCCGGCCCACGGGCGACGGCACGGTCAGGATCGCCGTCGTGCAGCCGGGCGTCGTGGAGGGGCCGGGGAGCGTCGCGCGCCGGCTCGACCGGGGCGAGGAGCTGACCCGTTCGCTGGAGGGGCGGGGCGTGGACCTGGTGGTGTGGGGCGAGAGCAGCATCGGGGCGGGTGCGTGGCAGAGCCCGGAGACCGCGCGGCGGCTGGCGGAGCTGTCCCGCCGGGTCGGCGCGGATCTGCTGGTCAATGTGGACGCCCGGCAGACGGACGGCTCGGGGCGGTCGGGGATCTTCAAGTCGGCGGTGCTGGTGGGTCCTGACGGGCCGACCGGGGACCGCTACGACAAGATGCGCCTGGTCCCGTTCGGCGAGTACGTCCCGGCCCGCTCCCTGCTGGGCTGGGCGACCTCCGTGGGCAAGGCCGCGGGCGAGGACCGGCTGCGCGGCGACCGCCAGGTGGTGATGACCCTGCCGGACGGGGACCGGGGGCTGCGGGTGGGTCCGTTGGTCTGCTTCGAGTCGGCGTTCCCCGACATGAGCCGCAGGCTGGTGCGCGACGGTGCTCAGGTGCTCGTCGCCCAGTCCGCCACCTCGACGTTCCAGGACAGCTGGGCCCCGGCCCAGCACGCGTCGCTGGGCGCGCTGCGGGCCGCCGAGAACGGCCGTCCGATGGTCCACGCGACGCTCACCGGGATCAGTGCCGCGTACGGGCCCCGGGGCGAGCGGGTGGGCCGCCCGCTCGGCACGGACGCGAGCGCGGCCGAGGTGTTCGACCTGCCGCTGGCACGCGGCGAGACGCTCTACGGCCGGCTCGGCGACTGGCCGGTGTACGGGGCCCTCGCGGCGCTGGCCGCGCTGTGCGCCGTGGAGGGGCTGCGGGCGCTCAGGAGGCCTGCTCCAGAGCCTCCCGGACCACCCGCTCGCACAGCTCATGGGTCGCCAGGGCGTCCCGGGCACTGAGCGTCTCGCCCCGGCGTACGGCGTCGAGGAAGGCGTGCACACAGCCCTCGATGCCACGCTGCCGCGCCACCGGGACCCAGTCTCCGCGCCGCCGCACGCTGGGCTGGCCCTTGTGGTCGATGACGTCCGCGAGGTTGAGGACCTGGCGCTTGGAGTCCTGGCCGGAGACTTCGAGGATCTCCTCGGTCGACCCGTTCAGCCGGTTCATCATGCCGATCGCGGTGAATCCGTCGCCGGACAGCTGGAGGACCACGTGGTGCATCAGGCCGTCCACGATCCGGGCCCGCACGGTGGTGCGGTCGACGGTGCCCGGGGCCAGGAAGCGCAGGGTGTCGACGACGTGGATGAAGTCGTCGAGGATCATGGAACGGGGGTCCTCGGGCAGGCCGACCCGGTTCTTCTGCATGAGGATCAGCTCGCGCGGGTGCTCCGCGCACTGCGAGTAGCCCGGGGCGAAGCGGCGGTTGAAGCCGACGGCGAGGCTGACGCCGCGCTCCTCGGCGAGGCTCACCAGCCGTTCGGACTCGGCGTACTCGTAGGCGATCGGCTTGTCGACATAAGTGGCGACGCCTGCTTCGAGGAGGCGCTCCACGATCTGCGGGTGCACGGCGGTCGGAGCGTGCACGAAGGCCGCGTCCAGCCCTTCGGCGATGAGGGAGTCGAGGGTCGTGTGACGGTTCCCGTCCGGGATGCGATGGGCGTCGCCGACCGTGTGGAGCGTGGCGGGGGTGCGGGTCTGCAGATGCGGTTCGACCCCCGGTACGGCGGTGAGCACCGGCAGGTACGCCTTCTGCGCGATGTCGCCGAGCCCGATGCAACCGATCTTCACGAGGTCTCCCTGTCGCCGTGCCGCGGTGCGCGGCTGTTCGCACCTCGGCAGCATACGTCGCCCGTCGCCGTCGGCCCGATCCGCGGTTCCACCGGTAAAACACCTGGCCAGGGACATGATCCACGGGCGAGGTTGGCCGCCATGCCTTCTTCGGCCGTCTGGCGGGCGGAGATCGCGGCGGCCCGCGAGAGCGTCGACGGGGCCACCGGCAAGTAACAGCACCGACACCCGGCACCGGTACCTGATTCAGCGCGGTCGGGTGCCCGGTGCGGTGCGCGCCGCTGACCGGGTCACTCGTGCGGGCCATTCCGCGCCCACCGGGCCGCCGGACGCCGGGCCGCACCGCAGAGTTGGCCGGGTGCAGAGAACCAGAATCACCGCGAAACTCCTGGTCGGGTTAGCGGTCACGACCGTCTCCGGCTGCGTCTCGGTGGAGCCGGGGCCCGCTCCTCCCCCGTATCCGGAGGTCGCCGCACCGGTCCAGGACGTGGCCCCGCAGATCGTGCAGCCGCCCGCCCGCGAGGCGCTGGAGGTCGTACCGGATCCGGGCCCGCCGACCGCCCGGCCGCCCTCCCCCGCGCCCCCGGCCGCCGCACCCCGGCGCACCGGGCCCGCGGGAACCGCCCCGCCACGAAAACGCGCGGACCCGCCGCCGGCCCGGACACCTCACCGGCCCCCGGGCGTCCCGTCCGTCACCGTGCCCGCCCTGCCACGCGTCCCCGGCGCCGGCGGGGACGTCTGCGCGCTCGGCCGGGGTTACGGCGGCTGGCCCGCGGGCAGTCCGGAGGCCCGCATCTGCTCGGAGACGTACGGCCGCTGACGCTCCTGACTCCACGGGCTCCGACCTCACGGGCCCGGCCCCCCACCGGCCCGTGAGGTCACTGCTCCCGCATGCGGAGCTCCAGGCGGTCGATGGCGGCGCGGACCCCGCCGCCGTATCCGTCGTCCGCGAGCGACTCGGCCGCGGCGCGGGCCCGCTGGAGATGGATGCGGGCCGATTCGGGGCGCTGGAGCTTGAGGTAGTCCGCCGCGAGGTTGAGGTGCAGCGAGGGGTAGAACGCCCGGACGGCCGGGATGTCCGGGTGTTCTGCCACCGGCCCGCCGTCCGCCCCTTCAGCACCGCCGGGAACATCGGAGGCCCCCGCCCCCTCGGCCGTGCCCGTACCCGCACCTCCGGCCTCGGCGGCTCTCAGCCCCTCGGCGGCCGTCAGCGCCCGCAGGTCCCAGGCCAGCTCGTCGCCGGGGTCGTCCTGGGTGTCGGCCATGTAGTGCGCCAGGGTGCAGCGGTGCAGGGCGTCGCCGTCCGCTCCGAGCTCCGACCAGAGCGCGCCGAAGCGGTTGCGGGCCTCCTCCCGGTCACCTCCGTGGAGCAGCATGATCGCCTGGCCGATCCTGGTCATGACGGCGTCGCCCGACGCCTCCTGCTGCTCCACCACTGCGGTCTCCTCGTCGCCCGTCCAGCCCGATGGCCCTCCGTCCGACGCTAACGCCGGGCTTCCGCATAACCGGTCAGACACGGGCCCCCCGGGCTGTCCGTCAGCCGAGGTCGGGAATCCGCCAGTCGATCGGCTGGTGCCCCTGGGCGGCCACGGCCTCGTTGATCTGCGTGAACGGGCGGGAGCCGAAGAACTTCTTGGCCGACAGCGGCGAGGGGTGCGCGCCCTTCACCACCACATGGCGCTCCTCGTCGATCAGGGGCAGCTTCTTCTGCGCGTAGTTGCCCCAGAGTACGAAGACCGCCGGGTCGGGCCGGTCGGCGACGGCGCGGATCACGGCGTCGGTGATCTTCTCCCAGCCCTTGTTCTTGTGGGAGTTGGCCTCGCCGCCGCGCACGGTGAGCACGGCGTTGAGCAGGAGGACGCCCTGCTCGGCCCAGGGCATCAGATAGCCGTTGTCCGGGATCGGCAGGCCGAGCTCCTGCTGCATCTCCTTGTAGATGTTGCGCAGCGACGGCGGTGTCCTGACGCCGGGCCGCACGGAGAAGCAGAGCCCGTGCCCCTGCCCCTCGCCGTGATACGGGTCCTGGCCGAGGATCAGGACCTTCACCTTGTCGTACGGCGTAGCGTCCAGGGCGGCGAAGACCTGCTCGCGCGGCGGATGGACCGGGCCCTTGGCCCGCTCCTCCTCGACGAAGTCCGCGAGCTCCTTGACGTACGGCTTCTGCAGTTCTTCGCCGAGGACGCCGCGCCAGGACTCGGGCAGCAGGTCGATATCGGTCACGTCCACAACCTCCGGTGAGCAACAGGTTCTTGATCCCAGAACCTACCGGGCGCCACTGACAACGGGCCCCGGCAGCCCTTCCGTACGGCTCCTACCAGCTGGCCTTGCGGTACAGCTCCCACAACTGCATGACGGTCTGCGGGTCGAGCGCACGCTCGCCGCCGCCGATGTCCTCGCCCGCGGCGACGTACAGCTTGCCCTGCCACAGCGGCAGCAGCCGGACGTCTTCGACGAGGATCTCCTGGGCCCGCTCGAACTGCTTGCTGACCGCGCCCCGGTCGCTCTCCTGTCGCGAGGCGGGGATCAGCTGCTGGGTGATCTCCTTGTTGATGTAGGGGGTGCCGGTGACCGGCTCCTTGCCCACGAACGGAGCGATGAAGTTGTCGGGGTCCGGGAAGTCCGGGAACCAGCCGCGGCCGAAGACCGGGTACTCGCCCTTGTTGAAGTCTTCCTGGAAGTCCTTCCAGGGCTTGCCCTCAAGCTTGATCTTGAAGAGTCCGGAGGCCTCCAGCTGCCGCTTGAGCTCCTCGAACTCGGGCTCGGTGGCGGAGCCGTAGCGGTCCGTGGTGAACCAGAAGTTCATCTTCACGGGCTCGGTGATGCCGGCCCCGGTGAGGATCTCCTTCGCCTTCTTCACGTCCGGGTCGCCGAAGGTGTCGAAGAAGCTCGTGGTGTGTCCGGCGATACCCTTGGGGATCATGGAGTAGAGGGGCTCGGCGGTGCCCCGGTAGACCTTCTCGACCAGTGCGTCGCGGTCCACGACATGGGCGATGGCCTTGCGGACGGCGGGGTTCGCGGCGGCCGGGTCCTTGGGGTTGAAGACCAGGAAGCGGATGTCCGCGCCCGTGCTCTCGACGATCTGGAGGCCCTCGTTGTCGTCCTTGTTGTCCTCCAGGCTGACGACCTCCTCGGCGGTCAGACCCCGGTAGGTGGCGTCGATGTCCTTCGCCTTGAGCGCGCTCACCATGTCGGCGGACTTCTCGAAGTAGCGGATGGTGACCGCGTCGTTCCTCCGGTTGGCGAACCCCTTGTAGTCCGGGTTCTTCTTCAGCTCGGCGGTCTTCCCGCCCTCGTAGGACTCCAGGAGGTACGGTCCGGAGCCGGTGACCTTGCCGTCGTCGCGGATCTTGTCCTGGCGGTAGTCGCCGGGGGCGACGAGCGACATGGCGGGCGTGGCCAGGATGAACGGGAACGTGGCGTCGGACTTGTTCAGGTGGAAGACGACCGTGTCGTCGCCCTTGGTCTCGATCCGGTCCAGCGAGCCGAGCATGCCGGCCGGGCCGCCCTTGAAGTGAATGTCCACGATGCGGTCGATGGAGTACTTCACGGCCTCGGCGTCGATCTTCTCGCCGTTGGAGAACTTGAGGTTCTTCTTGAGCGTGCACCGGTACGCCATGCTCGTGGCGTCGGTGAACTTGCATTCCTCCGCCGCGTCCGGCTCCGGGCTCGTGCTGCCGGTGGGGAAGCTCACCAGGGTCTGGTAAACGTTCCGCATCAATTCCCAGGAACCGTCCCAGGCCGCCGCCGGATCGAGCGTGGACGGGGAGCTGGTCGTCCCGACGGTTATCTTCTGGTCGATTTCCGATCCGCTGTCGGAAAGGAGACCGCAGCCGGCCAGCAGAGAAAGGGAAGCTAGGGCTGCAGCAGCCTGCAGACTGGCCCGGTAGAACACGTGCACGCTCCTCGATCAGCCATGGGTCGGCAGACCATACCGCAGCGCCCCGCCAGGTCAATCCGCTGACCCGACGGGGCACTTGACTCAATCAGGGCCAAACCGGCTCAGGCCGCTCTCAGCCCACACCCGCGTTGAGGAAGATTCCTCCGTCGACCACGAGGGTCTGCCCGGTGATCCAGTCGGACTGCGCGGAGGTCAGGAAGGCCGCCGCGCCTCCGATGTCCTCGGGCACTCCGAGCCGGCCCAGCGGGTAGGCGGCGGCCGCCTCCGCTTCGCGGCCCTCGTAGAGCGCCTCGGCGAACCTCGTCTTGACCACGGCCGGGGCGATCGCGTTGACCCGGACGACCGGGGCGAACTCGTGCGCCAGCTGGGCGGTCAGGTTGATCATGGCCGCCTTGGACATCCCGTACGCGCCGATGAACGGCGAGGGGGCGACGCCGGCGACGGAGGCGATGTTGACGATCGCCCCGCCGTTCTCCTTCTGCCAGGCCTTCCAGGTCTGCTGGGCGAAGCCGAGCGCCGAGATCACATTGGTCTCGTAGACCTTGCGGGCCACATTGAGGTCGAGCTCGGCCATCGGGCCGAAGACCGGATTCGTCCCGGCGTTGTTGACCAGGTAGTCGACCCGGCCGAACGCCTCCATCGTGCGCTCGACCGCCGCGGCCTGGTGGGCCTCGTCGTGCGCCTTGCCGGGGATCGCGATGACCCGGTCGGCGCCGAGCCGCTCCACGGCCTCCTTCAGGGCGTCCTCGCCCCGCCCGGTGATGGCCACCCGGTCGCCGCGGGCGATGAGCGCCTCGGCGATCCCGTAGCCGATGCCCCGGCTGGCGCCCGTGACGAGGGCGACCTTTCCGCTGTCCTGCACCGTCATGATGTCCGCTGCCCTTCGGATCAGTTGAGGGGTCCGCCGGCCACGTACATGACCTGGCCGGAGACGAAGCCCGCGTCGTCGCCCGCGAAGAAGGCGATGGCGTTCGCGACGTCCTCGGGACGGCCGACGCGCTGGACGGGGATCTGGGTGGCGGCCGCCGCCTGGAACTCCTCGAAGCCCATGCCGACGCGCTCGGCGGTCTGCGCGGTCATCTCGGTGACGATGAAGCCGGGCGCGACGGCGTTGGCCGTGACGCCGAACTTGCCGAGCTCCTTGGCGAGCGTCTTGGTGAGGCCCTGGAGGCCCGCCTTGACCGCGGAGTAGTTGGCCTGGCCCCGGTTGCCGAGGGCCGAGGAGGAGGAGAGCGAGACGATCCGGCCGAACTTGGCCTCGACCATGTGGGCCTGGACGGCCTTCGCCATCAGGAACGCGCCCTTGAGGTGCACGTTCATCACGATGTCCCAGTCGGACTCGCTCATCTTGAACAGCAGGTTGTCGCGGAGCACGCCCGCGTTGTTCACCAGGATCGTCGGCGCACCCAGCTCGGCGGCGACCCGCGCGACGGCGGCTTCCACCTGGCCGGCGTCCGACACGTCGCAGCCGACGGCGAGCGCGGTGCCCCCGGCGGCGGTGATCTTCTCGACCGTGTCCTTGCAGGCCGCCTCGTCGAGATCGAGTACGGCGACGGCGCGGCCCTCGGCCGCGAGGCGTACGGCGGTGGCGGCGCCGATGCCCCGTGCCGCTCCCGTCACGATGGCGACGCGCTGCTCGGTGGTGGACATGCTTGGTTCTCCTCGCCCTTGGATAGCGGCTCAGCGTGCGTCGGGGCGTTTCCCTGACAGCAAGGCCCCCGATCGCTGAGCAACCGCTTAGTACCTTCAGCAGACGAGACGCTAGAAGCCCTGGCACCCGGTGTCAACGGCGCACGCCCCGGCGGGCCGCACGTCACACCGGGCGGGAGCATCCGCCGTGGTGCCGTGCCGGTCCCGCCGGGGCGTGTCTCAGCGCACGAGCAGGTCGAGCAGCCGTTCCACCTCGCCGGCCGGGTCGGTGGTCAGCCCGCTGTGCACGGCGCCGGGCTGGACGACCGTGGAGCGCGGGGCGATCAGCCAGCGGAACCGCCGCCCGGCGTCGTCGTCCGCCGCCTGACCGGCGCCCCGGCCGCCGCCGCAGACCCCTTCGACGGCGCGCAGGGCGGCCCGCACCCCGACGACGTCGGCGTCCGGGTCCAGTGCCTTCAGCTTCGCCTCGTCGAGGTGCGTACGGGCGGCGACGAACGAGTGCGCCCGGCAGTAGACCAGCACCCCCGCGTTGAAGCACTCGCCCCGCTCGACCCGGGGCACGACGCGCAGGAGCGCGTACTCGAAGACGTCGCGCCGCGTCATCGGCCGCCCTCCTCGCCGGTACGGGCGGCCGCCGCCGCGCGGTCGCCGTCGACCGGTTTCGGCCGGGGCGGCAGCCGCTCGGTGAGCCAGCCGGGGGCCTGGGAGGGCCGGGTCGCGGTCGGCGCGTCCAGCGTGATCCGCTCGTGGATGCCGGCGGCCCGCGCGAGCAGCGGGGCGATGTAGGCGCGGCGCACCTCGTCGGCGGAGGCGAAGCCGGGCTCATCGGCCAGCCAGACGTCCGGCACGTCGGCGGTCACCTCGGTGAGCAGTTCCTCGGTGACCAGCGGGGCGAGCTCGGCGGCGGCGGAGGCGATGTCCGGCCCGAAGGAGGCCAGCACATGGTCCGAGGCGTTGTACGGCTTGGCGGCGGAGGCCTCGGCGCCCGGCCAGTTGTGGTGCCAGATCATGGTCGCGCCGTGGTCGATGAGCCAGAGGTCGCCGTGCCAGACGAGCAGGTTGGGGTTGCGCCAGGAGCGGTCCACGTTGTTGATCAGCGCGTCGAACCAGACGATCCGCCCGGCCTCGGCCGCCCCGACCTCGTAGGCCAGCGGGTCGAACCCGAGCGAGCCCGGCAGGTAGTCCATCCCGAGGTTGAGTCCGCCGCTCGCGCGGAGCAGCTCCTGCACCTCCTCGTCGGGCTCGGCCAGACCGATGACGGGGTCGAGCTCGATGGTCACCAGCTCGGGCACCCGCAGTCCCAGTCGGCGGCCGAGTTCCCCGCAGATGATCTCGGCGACGAGCGTCTTGCGGCCCTGCCCCGCCCCGGTGAACTTCATGACGTACGTGCCCAGATCGTCCGCCTCGACGATGCCGGGGAGCGAGCCGCCCTCACGCAGAGGCGTGACATAGCGGGTCGCAGTGACCTCTTTCAGCACGTTACCGGGCCACCCATCTCTGCAGCTCTTCAGCCTTGCTTCCGGCATGAAGTGAGCATAGTAACCGACAGTGACCACGGGCGGGCGGCGGTCCGCAGGAGACGACCAGCACCCATGGGACCGGAATATCCCGTCGCGGCCGCGGGTATTGGCCTGTTCGCCGTCCGATGGAGCGTCCATGCTGCGGATCCACTTCACCCCCGAGGACTTGACGCGGGTCAAGGTGGCCCCGGGGCCGGATCTCCTGTGGGAGATCAGCAACAGCGTGCAGACCCTGCAACGGACCGACGGGGCACGGGTCTTCGGCGACTGGCGGCGCTGGGTGCGGCCCCGGCTCCCGGAGAGCCGCCGGCTGCTCTCCCCGCTGCTGCCGCCGTACGGCTACTCCCCCGACTTCCTCACCCCCACCTCCGGGGAGCGCACCACGCTCCGGGCCGCCGTCGACACCCTGCTCGGAACGCCGCGGCCGAGGCTGCGCGCGGAGCTGACCCGGCTGGCCGGATCGACGCCGCTGCCCGGCTGGGCCGCCGCCCTGGCCGAGGGCGACACGGACGCGCTCGCACGGCTGGGCGACGCGCTCCACGCCTATCAGGCGCAGGCGCTCCTGCCGCACTGGCGGCAGGTCCGCGCGGACCTGGAGGCCGACCGGGCGCTGCGGATGCGGCACCTGATGGACGGGGGCACCGAGGCCCTGCTGACCGGACTCGGGCCCGGTGTCCGCTGGCAGCCGCCCGTACTGGAGGTCGCCTACCCGGTCGAGCAGGACCTGTGGCTGGACGGCCGTGGACTCGTGCTCCAGGCGTCGTTCTTCTGCTGGCCCACCCCGACCACCCTCGCGGACGGTGAACTGCCGCCCGTCCTGGTCCATCCGATCCACCACACGGCCGACTGGGCCGGGGGCCCCGGGGCGACGGGTCCGGCGACGGAGCGCGGTCCGCTCGGCCGTCTCCTCGGGCAGACCCGTGCGGACCTGCTCCGGGCCACCCGTACCGGCTGCTCCACCGTGGAGGCGGCCCGGCTGCTCCAGGTGACCCACCCGGCCGTCAGCCAGCACATGAACGTGCTGCGCGCGGCGGGGCTGACCACCACCGTTCGCACGGCCGGCCGCGCCTTTCACGTCGCCACCGCCGAGGGGCGTGCGCTGCTGGCCGCGGAGGACCGGCGCGCCGGGCGCGGGCCGGGCGGCCAACCGCGCCCGTAAGCCTGGGCTTACACCGCTTGTGCCCGTCCCGGGCGGGCCGCCACGCTGGCTGCTTCCATCGCACCGCACCCGGCCGGGCGGCCCCCACCGCCGTTCCCGCGCCGGCGTTTCCGTACGGCACCCTCCCCACAGGAGCCCTCATGCGCGCGAGACTTGTCACCGGCACGGTCGCAACGCTCTTCCTCGGAGCACTTCTTCTCCCCGGCACCGCCCAGGCGTCGCCCGCCCCCGCCGTCCCGGTCGTGGACGTACGGACCCATGACTCGACGGCCGGCACGGCCCTCGTCTCCGGCTACGACGAGCCGGGGGCCCGGCTCCGGGTCGCCGCCGGGCGCACGAGCGACGCACGCTGGCTGGAGATCGACTACCAGGTCCAGGAGACCGGCTACTGGTGCGGTCCCGCCGCGACGCGCATCGCGCTCTCCGCCCGGACCGCCGCGCCGAGCCAGGGCGAACTGGCCGCGCAGCTCGGTACGACCGAGGCGGGCACCGATCACATCGGCCAGGTCACTGGCGTGCTCAACGCGCGTCTCGGCGGCGGCTGGTACGAGACCAAGGAGATGCCGGACGACCCGCCCACCCAGGCGCAGCGGGACCTCCTGTGGCACGACATCGTGTTCGACATCGACCGCGACTACCCGCTGGTCGCCAACATCGTCGCCCCGCCGGGCAACCAGCCGCCCGGCTACCCGCCGGACCAGACGATCTACCACTACTTCACCGTCTTCGGCTACGACGCGGTCGACCGCACCGTTCTCATCGCGGACCCGGCGTCCTTCGGAGGCAACCAGATCTACTGGATCTCCTTCGACCAACTCGCCTCTCTCGTACCGCCGAAGGGCTACTCCGCCTGACCGGCTGTCACCTCCTGCGTGAACAGATGCGCGGCGCGACACGTACCCCTGATCGAAGTCATCGAGGACGAGGCCCGGGACACCCCCCGGGCCCACCCGGACACCGACGAAGGGAATACCGCGATGAGCGCAACGCAGGAGCGCCGGAGCCTCCTCGGACGCCGCACGGTGGTGGTGGCCGTGGGGGCGGCCGGAGCGGCGGCCGCCCTCACCGCGTGCGGCGGATCGGACGATCCGGGAGGCTCGGACGCGGTCGAGCAGCCCGGGAGCGGCGGCGAGGGCAAAGGCGGCGAGGTGCTCGCCGCGGCCTCCGACATTCCGGAGGGCGGCGGGGTGGTCTTCGCCGCGCAGAAGGTCGTGGTCACCCAGCCGCGGCCGGGCGAGTTCAAGGCGTTCTCGTCCACGTGCACCCATCAGGGCTGCGCGGTCAAGGACGTCTCGGCCGGCACGATCACCTGCCCCTGCCACAACTCCACCTTCGACGCCGCCACGGGCAGCCCGACCGGCGGGCCCGCCACCCAGCCGTTGCCCGCCCGCGAGATCACCGTCGAGGGCGACGCGATCAGGCTGGCGTAGGACCGGTTCTCAGACCGCCGCCCTCCTCTGCCCGCGCGGTCGCTTCCAGCTGCCGAGGACGGCGTCGGTGGCGGTGACGGTGGCGACCAGGGCGAGGGTGTTACGGACCATGGCGGGGGTGTACTCGGCGGGCACCCCCGCGATGGCGTCGGCCGGGACGACGGCCGTGTAGCCGAGGTTGACCGCGTCGAAGACGGCGTTGGGGATGGCGATGTTGGCCGATACGCCGGTGATGACGAGGGTGCGGCAGCCGAGGTTGCGCAGCAGCGGGTCGACGTCGGTGCCGGCCAGGGGCGAGAGGCCGTGCAGCCGGCGGACGACGAGATCCTCGTCGGCCACCTCGATGGGCGGTGCGACCCGGACGGCGGTGGTGCCGGAGTGCTGCTGGACGGGCAGCCGGGCGGCGGCACGGAAGAGCCGGGCGTTGCGGTTGCCGCCGCGCCCGTCGGGACGGCTCTCGGCGATCGCGTGCATCACCTGGACGCCGCTCTCGTGGGCGGCGGCGACGAGCCGGGCGACCTGGGCCAGGGCGCCCGACGAGCGTGCGGCGGCGGCGAGTTCGGGCAGGGCGCTGTCCGGCCCCACCACCCCCTGCTGGCACTCGACGGTCAACAGGACGGTGGTGGCGGGGTCGAGCAGCGCGGTGAGCCGCTCCTGTGATTCCCTCGACGGCACGGGGGCTCCTCCCTTTCCCGGGGCGGGTTCCGTGGACGGGACCGGGCGCGCGAGAGTAGCGGCCATTGCGTCATGAAGGAAGAGCGTCCATGATTTCTGACACCTAGTCAGATTCGGGCGGGATTCCAGGAGAGGGCGGCACATGACCGACACCCAGCGACGAGGCCGCCGGATCATGATGACACCCGAGGAGCGCGACGCCTACCTCGACGAACAGCGCACCTGCCGGGTGGCCACGCTCGGCTCCGACGGCGCTCCGCACATCGGCGCGCTGTGGTTCGTCTGGGACGGCGGCTCGCTCTGGCTGTACTCCATCACCCGCAGCCGTCGCTGGTCCCAGCTCCGCAAGGACACCAGGATCGCCGTGGTCGTGGACGACGGCGAGGGGTACGAGGAGCTGCGCGGCGTGGAGCTCACCGGCCGGGCGGAGTTCATCGGCGAGGCTCCTCGCACGGGCGAGCCCTGCCCCGAACTCGTGGAGCCGGAGCGGCTGTTCCCGGTGAAGTACTTCGGCATCACGGAGATGCCCCACGACGGACGGCATGCCTGGCTGCGGCTCACCCCGGAGACGATCACCTCCTGGGACTTCCGCAAGCTCGCCGGTCTCACCTGACCCCGGCGGCCGCCACGCCCGCGCCCGCCGCCCGCAGCGCGTCCACCGCCGCGCGGACCGACGGGCGGCGGTCCGCGTCGGTGCGCCAGACCACATGGACGTGCCGTCGCACGGTCTGCCGCACCGGCACCAGGCGCACCCCGTCGGGAACCGGGCCGCGCCCCAGCCGGGGCGCCACACAGACGCCGAACCCGGCAGCGATCAGCGCGAGTTGCGTATGGTGCTCACCGGCCAGATGGGCGATGCGCGGCTCGATGCCCCGCGAGCGCAGGGTGAACATCAGCCACTCGTAACAGAATTCGCCCTCGGGCCAGGACACCCACGGGTCGGCCGCGAAGTCCTCCAGTTCCACCTCGTCGCGGTCGGCCAGCGGATGCCCGGCCGGCATGGCGATGTCCGGTGCGTCGTCGAGGAGTTCGGCCTTGGACAGGCCGCCGGGCACGGGCAGCCGCTTGTTGCTCCAGTCGAGCACGACGGCCAGGTCGACGTCCCCGCGCAGCACCGCGCGCAGCCCCTGCTCGGGCTCCAACTCCCGCGTACGGACGGTGAGGTCGGGGTGGTCGGCGCGCAGGGAGGTGAGCGTCGCGGGGAACAGCCCGCGCGCCGCGGTCGGGAAGGCGCAGATCCGTACCTCACCGACGACCTCGCCGCGCTGCGCCTCGATGTCGGACTGGGCCAGCTCCACCTGCGACAGGATCCGTGCGGCATGGTCCGCGAGCAGCCGGCCCGCGTCGGTGAGGCGGACGCCCCGGCCGTTCCTGGCGAGCAGCCGCTGCCCGACCTCGCGCTCCAGCTTGGCCATCTGCTGCGAGACCGCCGACGTCGTGACGTGCAGTCCGTCGGCCGCCCCGCTCACCGAGCCGTGCCGGGCGAGGGCGTCCAGCGTGCGCAGCCGCTCCAGGTTCAACATCTAAGCGATGCTACGCGAACACACACAGAAACTCTCGCTTGTCCTACGAGGTCATCTTCGTCAGGCTGAACACCATGAGCGCTCCCTGCGAGCCGAGGGCCACGGCCCCGGCGTCAGCACTTCCTCCGCCCGTTCCGTCCGCACCACCGGCCCGGCGCCCCGCTCTCGACTGGCGGATCCGGTTCGCGGCGCTCTCGCTCATCTGGGGGTTCAGCTTTCTGCTGATCAAGGTCGGGACCGAGGGCTACGCCCCGTTCCAGGTCACCTTCGGCCGGCTGCTCGCCGGTACGGCGGTGCTGGTCGCGGCCATGGCGATGCGCCGGGAACGGCTGCCGCGTTCGGCCCGGACCTGGGGGCACCTCACCGTCGCGGCGTTCCTTCTGAACGCGCTGCCGTTCTCGCTCTTCTCCTACGCCGAGCTGACGATCCCCTCGACGCTGGCCGGCATCTGCAACGCGACCTCACCGCTGTGGGGCATGGCGCTCTCGGTGGTCGCGCTGTCGGAGGACCGCCCGACCCGCCGCCGGGTGGCCGGTCTCGGTCTCGGCTTCCTCGGCGTCCTCACGGTGCTGGGCGCCTGGCAGGGCTTCTCCGGCCTGGACCTGCCGGGCACGGGCATGGCGCTGCTGGCCTCGTTCTGCTACCCGGTCGGCTGGATCTACGTCCGCCGCACGCTGGCCGGCACCGGCTCGTCGACGCTGGCGCTGACGGGCAGCCAGCTCTTCCTCGGTACGGTGCAACTGGCCGTGGTGACACCGCTGTTCACCTCGGCGTCCACCTCCTTCCCGCTACTCCCGACGCTCAGCGTCCTCGCTCTGGGCGCTCTGGGCACGGGCCTGGCGGTGCTGCTCCAGTACGGCCTGGTCCAGGAGGTCGGTCCGACGACGGCCCAGATGGTCACGTACTTCATTCCGGTGATCGCGACGGCGGCGGGCGTCGCGCTGCTGGGCGAACGGCTGAGCTGGAACACCCCGGTCGGGGCGCTGATCGTCCTGGTCGGGGCGGCCCTCACCCAGAGCCGCGCCCGCCCGGCCACCACCGCCGTACCGAAGGAGCCCGTGGGTCCGCCGGGCGCGGACGCCCCACGTCTCAGCCGTAGTTGACCGGTCGCGCCGGCCCCGCGGCGGCGGCCACCGCGTCCGCCAGGGGGCCGATGTCCGCCGCGGCCAGCGGGGAGACGGTGAGCCGCACCCCGGGGGGCGTGTCCAGCCGGAAGCGCGCGCCCGGGGCCGCCGCCCAGCCCGCGTGGAGCAGCCGGGCGACCGCCCCCGTCTCATCGCTCACGGGCACCCACACGTTCATCCCGCTACGCCCCCGGGCCGGCACGCCGCGCTCGGCCAGCGCCTGGATGAGCGCGTCCCGGCGGGCGCCGTAGGACCGCGCGACCGTACGGGTGTCGACGGCGCCCGAGGTCCACAGATGGAGCACGGCGCGCTGGAGCAGCCGGCTGACCCAGCCGGGCCCGAGCCGCTGCCGCCCCGCCACCCGGTCCACCGTGACGGCGTCCCCCGTGAGCGTGGCGACCCGCAGGTCCGGGCCGTACGCCTTGGCCGCCGAGCGGATGAACGCCCAGTGGGCGGTCGCCCCGGCCAGCGGGTGCAGCGGCAGGTCGACGATGGCGTGCCCGTGGTCGTCCTCGATCAGCAGCACGTCCGGGTGGCGGGCGAGGACCGCGCGCAGTTCCCGGGCGCGCGGCGCGTCCAGCGACGCGCCGGTCGGGTTCTGCGCCCGGTCGGTGACGACGAGGGCCCGCGCCCCGGCCCGCAGCGCCCGCTCCACATCGGCGGGCAGCGGACCTGAGTCGTCCACGCCGACCGGTACGGCGCGCAGCCCGAGCGCCGGTACGAGGTCGAGCACGCTGCCCCAGCCGGGGTCCTCCACCGCCACCGCGTCGCCCGGCCTGAGGTGCGCCGCGAGGACCCGCTCGATCGCGTCCAGGGCGCCGGAGGTCACGGCGAGGGGCCCGGCGGGAACCCCGTCGGCGTCCATCGCGGCGCGGGCGTACGCGGCGAACTCCGCGACCACCGGGGCCTGCCCGTACAGACCGTGGCTCTCCGCGTCGGCGGCGGCGGCCGCGGCGAGCGCCGGGCCCAGGCCGGGCAGCAGCTCCGGATCGGGGTTGCCCTCGCCGAGGTCCCGGACGCCCGGAGGCGCCTCGATCCGCAGCGATCCGCGCGACGTGCTGGCCGGGGCAGGACGCACCCGGCTCCCCCGGCGGCCCGCCGTCTCGATCACCCCGCGCTCGCGCAGCGTCCGGTAGGCGGCCGCCACCGTATTGGGATTGACCTCCAGGCGCGCCGCCAACTCCCGCATGGGGGGCAGCACATGGCCCGGCGGAAGGTCTCCGGAGCCGACCCCGCGCTCGACGCTGGCGGCAATCTCCGATGCGCGCCGCCCACTGATCCGATACTCTCCTAGCACAAACAACATTATGCACTAGTGCAATGGAGTACGCAATGCAGCACACCGCAACGCCCGACGCCACGGGCTCCGGCGTCGCCGCCCCCTACCTTCCCACCGACCGCACCGTGCCCACCCGGTCCAGGGAACGCGCCTCCTACGACCGCGAGCTGGTCCACTCGATCCTCGACGAGGCCTACCTCTGCCACCTGGGCTTCGTGCGCGACGGCGCCCCGGTCGTCCTGCCGACCCTCTTCGGCCGGATAGGAGAGCGGCTGTACGTCCACGGCTCGACGGGCTCGCGCCCCCTGCGCTCGGCCAGGAGCGCGGACCCCGGGCTGCCGGTCTGCCTGACGGTCACCCATGTCGACGCCCTCGTGCTGGCCAGGTCCGCCTTCCACCACTCGATGAACTACCGCTCGGTGGTGGTGCACGGCACGGCCGTGACGGTGACCGACCCCGAGGAGCGCAGGCGCGCCCTGGACGCGATCGTGGACCAGGTCGTGCCCGGCCGCTCCCGCGACTCCCGGCCGGCCGACGCCAAGGAGCTGGCCGCGACGGCGGTGATCCGGCTGGACCTGAACGAGGTGTCCGCCAAGGTCCGCACCGGCGGGCCCAACGACGAGCCCGAGGACAGCGCCCTGCCCCACTGGACCGGCATCGTGCCGCTCACCCGGGGGTACGCGGCGCCGGTCCCCGCGGACGACCTGGATCCGGCCATCGGCGTACCGGACTATCTGGCCGCGCTCTGACCGGGGTCGCGGCAGCCGTGGCTGCCGCGACCCGACGGGCCGGGCGCCGTCACACCGCGACGCCCACGGCCTCCTTCCGGCGGGCGGCCGCCGCACCGCGCGCCTCCGCGAGGGCCAGTCCGGCCACGGCGGTCAGCAGCAGCAGCGTGCCGAGAACCGTGGCCGTCGTCAGCCGCTCCCGCAGGACGGTCACCGCGATGACCGCCGCGCTCACCGGCTCCAGGAGCATGATCACGGAGACGGTGGCCGACCGGACGGCGGCCGCCCCGGCGAAGTACAGCGCGTAGGCGAGCGCCGTGGGGACCGCCGCCACGTAGACCAGCAGCCACAGCACCTGCCCGGTCTCCGCGGTGTGCGGCACCAGCCCTTCGGCCAGCGCCATGGGCAGCAGGCCCACCGCTCCGGTGCCGAACGCCCAGGCGCTGGTGGTCAGCGCGTCGCCGCCGTCGCCGTCCCGCCCGAGCCACCGGGTGAGCAGCGTGATCGCCGCGTATCCGGCGGCGGACAGCAGCGCCAGCAGCACCCCGGCCGGCACGACGTCGCCGCCCTCGCCGCCCAGGACCAGCACGACGAGCCCGGTCAGCGCGCCGGTCACGGCGGCCAGTCCGCCGCCGCCGAGGCGTTCGCCCAGCAGCAGACGTGCCCCGACGGCGATCAGTACGGGCCCGGCGCCGAGCGTGACGACGGTGCCGACGGCGAGACCGGTGGCCTCGACCGCCGCGAAGTACGCGCTCTGGAAGACGGTGAGACCGATGCCGGTACCGAGGATGCGGAGCAGCCGCCGACGCCGGGGCTCGGGCTTCCGGGGTGCGCGGCGGGGACGCAGCGCGAGCGCCCCGGCGAGCAGCAGGAGGCCGCCCGCGCAGCGCCAGAAGGACAGGGCGAGCGGGCCGAGATCGCTGACCCGGAAGATCAGCGAGGCGGCCGCGCCGGCGGTGCCCCAGGCGACTCCGGCGACGACGAGATAGAGCAGGCCGCGCCCGACGGGCAGCGCGGAAGCAACAGGGGTGTGCATATGACTTCTCCCGAGGAGGACAGGGTGGTGGGTCGCTCGGCTCCGCACGCGGGCAGCGACGAACCGCCCGGGGACTGCCCGGGCTCGGTCTTCGTCAGAAGTGGCCGCGCGCTAGGCGGCAGGCGGCGGCAGCACAGTCAGATGCATGGTGGGCACACTAATGCCGGGCCCGGCCGCTGGACAACTCGCCCTCGACGTCCCCGGCCGCCACGCCGGTGCCGGCCCCTGCGGCGACCGGGCCCGACGGGGGCTTCGGCGCGGCGGACTGGGCGATGAACGCCCCGGTCAGGACGACGAACCCGCCGATGAGCTGCGGCGCGGAGAGGTGTTCGCCCAGGAGCACCCAGGCCAGACCGGTCGCGATGACCGCTTCGAGGCAGGCGACGACCCCGGCCACCTGGGGCGAGAGCAGCCGGACCGAGACGACCCCGGTGATGTACGCGAGCACGGTGGCGAGCAGCACGATCCAGCCGAGCAGCAGCCAGGCGGGGACCTCGTCGCCGTTCATGCCCGCGCTGCCGCCGAGCAGCGACCAGTCCATGCCCCAGGGGCGGGCGACGACGGTCAGGACGGCCGCGCCGACAATCAGTCCGTACGCGATGACGCCGACGGGATGCGGAGGCTCGGCCCGCTCGCCCTCGCCGTCGCGGCCGCCCTGCCCGCCGTGGTCGGAGAGGACGAAGTAGCCGACCTGGCAGCAGGCCGCACCGAGGGCCAGCAGCAGCCCGAGGAGGTCGAAGCTGAGCCCGGCCCAGACCTCGACGACGCACGCGAGGCCGCCGACCGCCAGCACCACCCCGACCGCGGCGGCCCGGGTGACGGGCCTGCGCTGCACGAAGCGGACCCAGCCGAGGACCAGCGCGGGTGCCAGATACTCCACCAGGAGCGCCACACCGACCGGGATACGGGAGATCGAGGCGAAGTAGAAGGCCTGGACACCGGCCACCGCGAACAGGCCGAACCCGGCGAGCAGCGCGGGGCGTTCCCGTACGAGGTTCCGGTGGCGCCAGGCGACCGGGAGCATGATGACGGCGGCGCCCGCGACCCGCAGCCAGACCACGTGCAACGGGTCGAGACCCGCCTCGATCAGCGGCTTGGCCGCCACTCCCGAACCACCGAACGCAAAGGCCGAGAGCAGGGCGAGGCCCAGCCCGGCGCTTCTGCCCTGAAACCCCGAAGACGCGTGCATCGGCACATCATGGCAGCAGTCGACAGCACCGTCATCCCCGTGACACCTGTCGAGACGGCATCCGTTCCGCGACCGCGGAAAGGACCTCGCACACGGCTCCCACGGGAGGGAACGCACCGTCGCACCACGCGCCGACGGCTCACCCCTGGCGCGACGCCTCCGCCGACAGCGCGGCCACCCGGTCCGCCAGCCACCGCGCGTCCACGCCCCCGCGGGCGAGCACCTCCACCGCCCGGCACTCGGCGTCGGCCGTCAGCGCGGCGAGCAGATCGAGGCCGGCGGCGCGCGCTTCCCCGCGTGTCGCCGCACGGTCCAGCGCGCCCTCCATCGCGGCGAGGGCCGAGGGCGACCAGCCGTCGGCGGCCGGGTCGCGCACCAGTGGAACGGCGCCGGAGTCCTCGACGGAGCCCTGCCAGCGGAGCCCGTAACCGATGCTGCGCTGGACGAGATAGCCGAGCACCCTGGCCAACTGCGGACCGCCGTCGAAGGCCTCGCGCACCTCGGGGTCCGTCTCGATCAGCGAGTGGAGCAGGTGGGCGGTGTCAATCTGCCGGTCCCCGTCGCGCAGCGCACGCCTGCGCGCACCCGTCAGCACCGATGCCAGTTCCACGGTGAAGCGGGCATCGAGTTCGGCGTGGTTCGGTGCGGGCTGTTCAGGCATCCGCGGCGTCCGGTTTTGCACACCTCTACCCCATCAGTCCCACGGCCGGAAGACATCCCCGGAGCGACCCATTGGACATCCCACCGAAGTTGGGGACACCGGAACGGTCCGTCATCCTTGCGGATGAGATCGTGCCGAGAGGCACAACCATGTCGGCCCGGGGGCGCGCGCCGCCTTGCACGGCACGCCCCCCGTGGCAACCGCCGCCCCCCGCGCACACGTCCCTCACGCGACAGCGCACGCGGCGCGGAGAACGGGGACGGGAGGGGAGGAACGGGTGTTCTGGATGGTCGCCCTGCTCGCCCAGGACGGGCTGCAGTACGTCTACCGCGTGTACGCACCCGACGACGCCCTGCCCGCCGATCTCTTCTGGACTGCCTTCCACTGCCACGACGAAGGCCCCCACCCCCGCGCGTCGGACCGCTTCGACGCCGCGGAGATCTGGCGGAACCGGCAGCCGCAGCAGATCTGACGGTTCATCAGTATTGAATGTTGGCGCGACTGCCACTACGTTCCGCGACACCGAAACCGGACGAACCAGGGGTGGTCGCATGGCTGAAGTCAGCGCCGAGGCACGCATCGAGGCGCCCGCCGAGAAGGTCTGGGACCGCCTGACGGACTTCTCGTCGTACGGGGAGTGGAACGCCACCCACACCAGCTTCCCCGGGGGCGGCCCGGCCGAACTGGAGCTCGCGGCCACCTACGAGGAGAACATGAAGCTCATGGGCTTCCCGGCCGAGGTGACCTGGACGGTCGACGAACTGGAGCAGGGCCGCCTGCTGGCGACCCGGGGCAAGGGCCCGATGGGGGTCAACCTGGCCATGCGGTACTCCCTGACACCCGAGGGCGACGCCACGACGATGCGCATCGACGGGGAGTTCACCGGAGCGGCGGTCTCCCTGATGGGCGGCAAGCTCAAGGACTCCGCGACGGCGGCGCTCCAGGAGTCGCTGCGCAAGCTCGGCGGGCTGGTCGCACCCTGACCACGCCCGGCCGCACGGGTACGCGAAAGGCCCCGCGGAATCCGTCCCGCGGGGCCTCGCACACCTTCCACCCGCCCGCCTCGGGCGCGCAGCCGGCTTCCGGTACGGCTCAGTGCTCGTCGGCGAGAATCAGATAGAGCTTCTTGCGCGCGTCGTTGATGACCGTCAGCGCCTTCTGCCGCTGATCGGCCGAGCCGGTCTTCCAGACCTGCCCGAACGCCTCCATCAGACCGAATCCGGCCTGCCGGATCTCGTTGACGCCTTCCCAGTCGACGCCGCGCCCGGCCTCCTCCCACGGAGCCTCGGGGCCGGTCTCGGCCTCGCTCCGTCCGGAGTCGGTGAGCGTGAACAGCTTCTTGCCGCCCTCGCTGGCACTGACGATCAGACCCTCGTCCTCCAGCAGCTGGAGCGTCGGATAGACGGAGCCGGGACTGGGCCGCCAGGCCCCGCCGCTGCGCTCGCCGATCTCCTGGATCATCTCGTAACCGTGCATCGGGCGGTCCTTCAGCAGAGCCAGGATCGACGCCCGCACGTCACCGCGCCGCGCCCGCCCCCGGCCACCGCCACCCCGGCCGCGTCCGCCACCGAAGGGCCCGCCACCGAACGGCGGCCCGAACGGCCCGAAAGCGGCCCGACGGCCGTCACCCTCGCCTCGACCGTGATGACCGGGCCCGTAGTGCCCCGGCCCGTGCTCATAACCATGTCCGTGTGAACGCATCGCTACGCTCCTTCCATCGTTGATCTGTCGCGATGCGTCAACGATATATCGGAAACTATCGGATGACAAGACCCCCGCGTCTCGGTGGATGACGTGCGCCGGAACTCCGGGCCGTGACCGGCGGCGGAGGCGTTACGTGGGCAGGCGGCGGTAGCCCTCGGCTCCCTTCGCTTCCCTTCGCTTCCGGGGGTGGGAATACTTCGCCGGATGATCGTGATGCGGCCCGTTCTGGAGATGAACACCCCTGACGGCTTCGACCTCTGGCCCGTCGTGGAGACCGAACGGTTCGGCTTCCTGCCGCTCGGCGGCGGCCTCTCGCCCGCCGAGGTGGGGACAGCCCTCATGCGCATCGCCGCGTGCAATGACGTCGACCCGACGGATGACGACGAACGGCCGCCCCGGCCGACCGAACCTGTCAGCGGCTTCCTGCACGGACTGCTGACCCTCGACCACCTCTACGCCGCGGGCGGTCTTCAGGTCACGGACACCGCCACGGACGTCGTCTTCTCGCCCGGCTGCTGCGACGGACTGGAGGACTGGCGCGCCTGGTACGTGCTCGCCGACTGCGGGGGCGGAATCGGGTACGGCCACGAGCCTCTGTCGTCGCTGGCCGAACGCCTCGGCGACACCGTCCGCCTGACCGTCGACACCGACCGGACCGACAGTCCGGTGATCGACCTGCCGGTCACCGAGCTCCGCCGTCTGCTCGCCGAGGCCGAGCGCGACCTGACCGGGTTCCTCGCGGTGGCGGCCGACTGGGTCTCCGAGCACCTGCCCGGCCACTCCGCTCCTCTGCTGGCCGCCCTCGCCCGTGTTCTCGACGTGCCTCCGCCCGGCCTGCCGCAGGCGCCGCCCACCACGGAACGGGCGTAGGACGCAGGACACCGTCCATCGGCCACCGGTCCAGGTCCGCAGCCACGGACCGGCGGGCAGGACCGACCCGGCGGAGCATCAGGGTCCGCCCGGCCGGAAGGGCTCCCGGGACGCCTGTCCGTAGCGGGCGGCGACCGTGGCGGCCCGGTCCCGCAGGGCGTTGCGCAATGACTGCGGGGCCAGGGCTTCCGCGTCCGTGCCGAGCTGCCACAGGGCCCATTCGGCGTGCCGTGCGTCCTGGAAGGTGACCTCCAGCCTCGGCCGGCCGTCCGCGTCGGGGGCTTCCGCGCGGACGGCCAGCACGATGCCGAGCAGTTCCTCCCGCCGCACCGGGTTCACCCGTACCAGCACGGCGATGTGGTCGTCGGAGAGGAACCGCGCGGCACGTTCCCGCCAGATCCGGTCCAGATCCACCCGGTCCGGCCGCTGTGCCGGTTCGGGCAGCTCCTCGGCGGCCAGTACCCGCGACAGCCGGTAGGTGCGGTCCTCGCCGGATCTCGTGGCCAGCAGATAGCCCCGGTCCCGTACGGTGACGAGGCCGATCGGGTCCACCGTGCGCCACTGCGGCAGCTGCCCCGTGGCCGCGTAACGGATGCGCAGCTTGTGTCCGGCGAGCACGGCCCGGCGGACCTCGACCATGGTGGCGCCGGGCACCTCGTCGGCGACGGTCCGGCGCGAGAGCAGATCGGTCTCCGGGTCGACGAGAAACCGCCGGGCCCCGTCGCTCGCGGTGGCCTGATGGCTTTCGGGCAGCGCGTCGACGACCTTCCGCATCGCCGAGGCCAGTGCCGCCCCGAGGCCGAACACCTGCTCCCCGCGCCCCGGTCCGGCGGCCAGCAGGGCGAGGGCCTCGTCGTGGTTCAGCCCGGTCAGCTCGGTCCGGAAACCGGGCAGCAACGCGAACCCGCCGTGCCGGCCGCGTTGGGCGTAGACCGGAACGCCTGCCGCCGACAGCGCCTCGATGTCGCGCAGCACGGTACGGGTGGACACCTCCAGCTCGCGGGCCAGCGTGTCCGCGGTCAGCCGGCCGCGCTGACGCAACAGCAGTACCAGGGAGACCAATCGGTCGGCGCGCATGCGGGAACCGTAACGAAATACCTGACCAAGGGTGTCGTCATTGGTTGGCAGGCTCCCCAGCACGACGTCGAAGCCCGCGACCGCCGGGCCGGTGAACGTCCGTACGCCCCGCATCGAATGAACCGAATGGAGCTGAAGTGGCCGTGGAACGAACAGCCGTCAACCCGGTGACCTGGTCGGTGGACCTGGGATTCAACCAGGGCGAGGTCGTCTCCGGGCAGACCCGGACCCTGTACGTCTCGGGGCAGACCGCGATGAGCGACGACGGCAAGCCCCTGCACGACGGCGACATGGCGGCGCAGTTGGCGCTGAGCATCGACAATCTGGAGGCCGTGCTCGGCGAGGCCGGCATGTCGCTCGCGAACCTCGTGCGGCTCAACGTCTACACGACCGACGTCGATGTGCTGTTCCAGCACTACGGCGTGCTGGCGGGGCGGTTGGCCGCGGCCGGGGTGGCGCCGGCCAGCACGCTGCTCGGGGTGACGCGACTCGCGGTCCCCGGCCGGCTGGTGGAGCTGGAGGGCACCGCCGTCGCGTGACGCGACCTGCGCCGATCGGCTGGGGACTGGGCAGTGCTACGAACGGCGGGCCAGTAGATGGGCGTCGAGGAAGCCCCGATCAGAGGCCGGATCGTGGAGTAGCCGGGCGAAGGGGTCGAGCCCAGCATCGCCCAGCAGTCCGGCGAGGCGATCCACCGGCCAGCTGTAGGCGGGCGCCACCTTGTGGTCGAAACGGACCGGTTCCTGTCCGTCGGTCCCGAAGAAGGAGACCAGGAGCAGGCCATCCGGCGCCAGGACGCGTGCCTGCTCGGCGAGCAGCTCCGGTAGTTCTCCCGGAGGGGTGTGGATCATTGAGTAGTGGGCCAGTACGCCGCCGAGCGCGGCGTCCTCGACCGGCAGGGATTCCATCCGCGCCTCTTGGAAGCGCAGCGCCGGATGCGCCTGTCGGGCGTGGTCGACCATGCCGGGGGCGAGGTCGAGTCCGAAGGCGTCCAGGCCGAGTTCGTGCAGCATGGCTGTCAGATGTCCGGGCCCGCACCCGACGTCCGCTGCCCGCGGGTTGCCCGTCGCGCGCACCAGTTCGGCGAAGGTACCGATCATGGCCCGGGAGAAAGGCTGTGTCTCCAGCCGGTTCGCGAACAGCGATGCGTACAGCTCGACGACACCGTCGTAGGCCGTCCTGGTCTCGTCCTGATGATTCGCCACGGGCAGGACTCTATAGGCCGGTCTGATAATTGATCTTGTGGCAGGTCGAGGTGAGTTGACGGATACGGCATGGAGGCGGATAGAGCCCCTTTTGCCTCAGGTGGACGGACGGGGCTGTCCGTGGCGTGATCACCGGCAGGTGGTCAACGGGGGGCTGTGGCGGCTGCGGACCGGGGCTCCTTGACGGGATCTTCCCGACCGGTTCGGGCCGTGGCAGACCATCTACGAGCGGTTCGCCCGCTGGGAGGCGGACTGACCACCAAAGTCCATCTCGCCGTCGATGGCCGGGGGCCTGCCCCTGTCGATTGTGCTCACGCCCGTCAACGACGCTACGGCGTTCGGCCAGGTCCTCGACGGCATCCGCACCCCGCGCCTCGGCACGGGCCGCCCGCGCACGACACCGGATCGTGTGCTGGGTGACAAGGCGTATTCCAGCAGGGCCATCCGTCATCTGCTGAGGCGCCGGGGCATCGCTGCCACAATCCCCGAGCGCCGCGACCAGGCGGCGAACCGCCGCCGACGCGGAGCCCTCGGCGGCCGGCCGCCGGCCTTCGACAAGGTCACCTACCGCGACCGGCAACGTCGTCGAACGATGCTTCGCCCGCCTCAAGCAGTTCCGCGCGATCGCGACCCGGTTCGACAAGCTCGGCGACCGCTACCGTGCCGGAGTTGCCCTGGCTTCCTTGATCCTCCGGCTCCGCGAGTCCACGGGTGATCATTTGTCAGACAGGCGCTAGCGTTCGGGGCGACGAGTGAGCCACGGAGCGGGGAAGGCGGAGAGACATTGCCCGGTCGTCCGAGCGCGCGTTGACGTCGTAGGCCGAGTCCGGCCCGTCATCGCGTGCTGCCTCTGAAGTCGCGGCACAGCGAGCCCTTTTCCGCCCGATGCCCGGCGTGCTTCGCGCGCCGGGCGGTGGTTCTCGTTTCCGGCGACCCCAGAGGCTTCCGTGCAGTCCCCTGCTTCCTCTCCTTCCCCTTCCCCCTCACCCACCCCTTCGCTGTGGCGGGACGCCGACTTCCGCAGGCTCTGGGTGGGCCAGACGGCCTCCCAGCTCGGCGAACACACCACACTCGTCGTGCTGCCGCTCTTCGCCGTCCTGACGCTCGACGCCGGCGCGGGCCGGCTGGGCGTGCTCCGCGCCGTGGGGCAGGCGCCGGTCCTGCTGCTCTCGCTCCTCGCGGGTGCGTGGGTGGACCGGTGGCGGGCCCGCACCGTGATGGTGCTCACCGACGCCGGCCGTGCCGTGGCGCTGGGCGCGGCAGCCGCGGCCGGGCTCCTGGGACTGCTCGGCCTGCCCACGCTGTTCGTGGTGGCGTTCGCCGTCGGGGCCCTGTCCGTGCTCTTCGACGTGGCCTACCAGGCCTCCCTCGTACGGATGGTGCGGCGCGATCAGCTCGTGCGGGGCAACAGCGCGCTGGAAGGCAGCAGGTCCGCCGCGCAGATCGGTGGTCCCGCACTCGGTGGTGCGCTGGTGTCCCTGCTGTCGGCACCGTTCGCCGCCGCCTCCGGCGCGCTGTTCTTCGCGGTGTCGTTCCTGTCCCTGCGGCAGATCCGCCGGCCCGAATCAGTGCCTCCGGTGTGCGGAGAGCAGACGGAGCGCGCCCCTCGGGTCCGCCACCGGATCCACGAGGGCCTCCGCTTCGTCGCCGCGAACCCCTGGCTGCGGGCCGTGTGCCTCGCCTCGGCCGCCTTCCAGTTCTCCCTCGCGGCCACGATGACCGTCTATCTCCTCTTCCTCCCGCGCGCACTGCATCTGCCGGGCGCCACCGTCGGCCTGGCCCTCGCGGCGACCGGGCCGGGTGCGCTCCTGGGCTCGGTCCTGGCCGCACGGCTGCCGGGGCGGTTCGGCCACGGTGCGGTGCTCGTGTCGGCGGCGGTGCTCGGCAACGGCGCGCTGCTGTGCGTACCGGCCCTGCACGGCTCCTCGACCGCGACGGTCCTCGCGCTCCTTGCGGTCAACGTCGTGTTCGGGGCCTTCAGCCAGTTGGTGAACGTCACGGTCATGTCGGTACGGCAGGCCGTCACGCCGGACGGGATGCAGGGGCGCGCGGCCGCGACGATCACCTTCGTCGGCATGGGCCTCACCCCGCTCGGCTCTCTGCTCGGCGGCTTCCTCGCGCAGGAGTGGGGGCTGCGCGCCGGTCTCCTGATGGCGGCCGCGGGCATGATGCTGTCCCCGGCCGTCATGGCCGCCTCTCCGCTCGTACGCCTGGGACGGAGGCTCACGCCATGACCTGCGCCACCAGGCCGCGCGCCGACCGGGGCGGGCAGGGGCCAGACACCCCGAATTGGCCTTGGCCGGGCTCCACGCCGCCGCCCTACGGTCGTCTCATGAGGATTCGCATCGTCGACGCGTTCACCGACCGCCCCTTCTCCGGAAACCCCGCCGGCGTGCTGCTGCTGGAGAGCGGCGCGTTCCCGGCCGCCGAACGCCTCCAGGAGATCGCCGCCGAGGTCAACCTCTCCGAGACGGCCTTCGCCCACCCGCTGCCGCCGGGCGGCACGGCCGACTGGGCGCTGCGCTGGTTCACCCCGGCCGCCGAGGTGGACATGTGCGGGCACGCGACGCTCGCCACCGCCCATGTCCTGCACACCACGGGCCGGGCCACGGGCCCGGTACGGTTCGCCGCGCGCTGCGGGATCCTGACCGCGACCGCCCACCCGGACGGCTCCCTGACCCTCGACTTCCCCACCTCCCCGCTGGCCGAGGAGCCGGTGCCGTACGGTCTCGCCGACGCCCTCGGGGCCGACCCCGTCTCGGTGCACGACACCGGCGAGTACGTCGGCGACCTGCTCGTGGAGCTCCGCGACGAGGCGACCGTACGGGCGCTCGCCCCGGACTTCGCCGCGCTGGTGGCCCACTCCCGGCGCGGCGTCATCGCCACCGCCGAGGCCGAGGACCCCGCCCGGGGCTACGACTACGTCTCGCGCGGCTTCTTCCCGGGCGTCGGCATCGACGAGGACCCGGTCACCGGCAGCGCCCACACCGCGCTGGCCCCCTTCTGGTCGGCCCGCCTCGGCCGCGACGAGCTCACCGGACTCCAGGCCTCCGCCCGCTCGGGCCTGGTCCGCACCGCGCTGCGCGGCGAGCGCACCCTGCTGACCGGCAGCGCGGTCACGGTGATCGACGGCGAACTGCTCACCGCGCTCTGAGCGACGGCCCCACCGGGGTGCGCCGGGCTCCGGCGCACCCCCTCACCACACCGCACCGCACCGCGCTCAGAGCGTGGGCAGCCAGCCGACCCGGCCCGCGAGCAGCGCGTATCCGACGAACGCCCCGATGTCCAGGAGCGCGTGCGCGACGACCAGCGGGCCCACCCGGCCCCAGCGCCGGTAGAGCAGGACGAAGACGACGCCCATCACCACGTTGCCGATGAAACCGCCGATCCCCTGGTACAGGTGGTACGAACCGCGCAGCACGGAGCTGGCCACCAGGGCCGCCATCGGGGTCCAGCCCAACTGCCCGAGTCTGCGCAGCAGATATCCGACGACGATGACCTCCTCCACGACGGAGTTCTGGATCGCCGAGAGGATCAGTACGGGGTACTTCCACCAGACCTCGGGCAGGGACTCGGGGACGACCGTCAGGCTGAATCCGGTGGCGTGGGCCGCGAGGTAGAAGGCCAGTCCGGCGCTGCCGATGCCGGCCGCGACCAGGGTTCCGCGCCCAAGGTCGAACCAGGGCCTGGCCCGGTCGAATCCGATGGCCCGCAGACCCGTTCCCTCCCGGATCAGCAGATGCGCGACCAGCGCGACCGGCACCAGAGCCGTTGCGATGCCGAACATTTGCCAGGACAGATCAAGCCATGGGCGGTCCGGAGCGTACGAGCCGTTGAGCTTCGCCGCCTGGTCCTTCAGTCCTCCCGGTTTCGTCAGGGATCCGACGAAACTGATGAGGGAGGAGAGTGCGCTGGCGCCCAGCGAGAGCGCCAGGACCAGCACCACCTCGGACCGCAAGATCCTTCGTGACACGGCCTCTTGAGGAAAAGAATCAGCCACGCGCCCGGCCTCCACCTGCACACCTGCCTTTTGTTCTGCAATCGCGTCTCATCCCGCCAACCGTCCCGCTAGTGTCTCGAATGCACGTACGAAGATCATGCGCGACAGGCCGGGGGACGACCGCCATCGCTGATGGCGCGGTCCCCCTTTCCTTGTTTCATCCTCAAGGAGGGGCACCACCGACATGGGACGTCATAGCTTGCCCGACGACCGCGCGGCGGAAGGACGCCGGGACCACCAGAGCCCCCGGCGCCGGCGTCGCACGGTCGCGATCGCCACTGTGCTCGTGCTCGCCGTGGCGGCGGGAGGGGCGGTGGCGGTCAAGGGCGGCCTGTTGTCGTTCTCCGGGTCCTGCGAGGACTCCACCGTCCGGCTGTCCGTGGTCGCCTCCCCCGACATCGCCCCCGCCGTGCGCTCCGTGGCCCAGCAGGTCCGCGCGGACGAGGTCAGGGCCGACGGCCACTGCCTCGCGGTGGAAGTGCTGGCCCGCGATTCGCACAAGGTCGCCGAGGCGCTCGCCGGGGGCGTGGAACCCGACTTCCAGGTCTGGCTGCCCGACTCCGACCTGTGGCTGGAGCGGGCCAAGGGGCTGGGCGAGGGCATTCCCGTCTCCCCGTCCGATTCGGTGGCCTCGTCGCCGGTGGCCCTGGCCATGGTGCCGTCCGCCTCACGGACGCTGGGCTGGCCCGAAAAGACGTACTCCTGGGCCGAGTTGGTCGCGGCGGCACTCGGTTCCGACCGGGTGCGCCTCGGCGCGGCGGACCCGGCGCGCAGCGCCACCGGGCTGCTGGCGCTCACCAGCATCGGCGCCTCGTCCGCGCGGCAGGGCGGGGACAGCGACACCCGGGTCGCCCAGACCGCGAAGGTGCTCGCCGAGCGGATGTCGGACGGCGACACGCAGGTGCTGGAGACCCTGGCGCGCAGCACGTCAGGGGCCGAGGAGGGCAACCCGAAGCGCAACCAGGCGGTCCTGATCTCCGAGCAGTCGGCCTTCACGCACAACGCGGAGGCGACCGGCGGGGGCAAGCTGGACCTCTTCTACCCCGAGGACGGCACGCCGCTGCTGGACTACCCGTACACGCTGGTGAACGAGGTACGGCTGAGCACCGCCGAGTCGCGCGCGGCCCTGCGCTTCATGAATCTGCTGGGCGACCGGGAGGCGCGGGCCACGTTCGCCGAGCACGGGTTCCGGGCCGGCGACGGGACCGCGAAGGACTCCCTCGTCGTCGCGGCGGGCGGCCGGAAGCCCCAGCCGTACGCCGAACAGGCCGCCGAGGCGCCTTCGGCGAAGGTGCTCCAGGAGACGCTGGGGATGTGGACCATCACCGTGCAGAGCGCCCGGCTGACCACGGTGGTCGACGCCTCCGGCTCCATGGCGACGCTCGTACCGGGCCGGGGCCAGTCCAGGATGGACGTCACGAAGCAGTCGCTGATCCAGGCGCTGGGCCAGTTCACGCCGAACGACGAGATCGGGCTGTGGGAGTTCGCCACCACGCTGGACGGCGACAAGGACTACCGGCGGCTCATGCCCACGAAGCGGCTCGGCGACCCGGTGAAGGGCGGCGGGACCCACCGGGAGAAGCTCACGGCCGCCTTCGCGGCCCTGCAGCCGGTGCCGGGCGGTGCGACCGGGCTGTACGACACGACGCTGGCCTCGTACAAGGAGGCCCGGTCGACGTATCGGAAGGGCAAGTTCAACGCCCTGGTGATCCTCACCGACGGCTCCAACCAGGACGAGAACGGCATCTCGCGGACCGGGCTCATCGCCGAGCTGAAGGAACTGGTCGATCCGGAGCGGCCCGTCCCGGTCATCGCCATCGCGGTGGGCCCGGACGCCGACCGCGACGAGGTCGCCGAGATCGCGCGGGTCACCGGCGGCGACGGCTACGAGGTGAGCGACCCGGCGGAGATCCAGGCGGTGATCCTCCAGGCCATCATGGCGGCGGGGCAGAACGGACGCGCCACGCAGGAGTGACCGACCCGGCAGGCCCCCGCGCGGCGCGTCCGGCGCGCCCCGCGTCAGGGCGCCGGGAAGCCCACCGGCCAGGTGTGCACCGGCTCCCCCGCGTGCATCAGCTCCGCATAGCGGCGGGTGGTCGCCGCGAGCGCCGCGTCCCGTCCGAGCCCGGCGTCCAGGGCCCGGCGGTATGTGGCCACCTGCCAGGAGGCCCCGTTGACGCGCCGTTTGCAGCGCTCCTCGATCACCCCGAGATAGCGGTCCCGGTCCGCGGGCTCGATGTGCCAGGCGTCCAGCCCCGCGGCGGCCAGCGGCAGCAGCTCCTCCAGCACCAGCTGTACGGCGGGGATCCTGGCCAGCCCGCCGGAGCGGCCCGGCCGGGGCCAGAGCAGCTCGGCCTCGATGCCGTGCCGGCAGGCCTCGGTGAAGTTCTCCTCGGCGGCCTCGAACGGCAGCCTGCTCCACACCGGCCGGGACTCCTCGGCGAGCGCCCGTACGAGCCCGTAGTAGAACGCGGCGTTGGCGATCACATCGGTGACCGTCGGCCCGGCGGGCAGCACCCGGTTCTCCACCCGCAGATGCGGGACGCCGTCGGCGATCCCGTACACCGGGCGGTTCCAGCGGTAGACGGTGCCGTTGTGCAGCACCAGCTCGGCCAGCTCGGGCACCCCGCCCTCGTCCAGCACCTTCAGCGGGTCCTCGTCGTCGCAGATCGGCAGCAACGGCGGGAAGTAGCGCAGGTTCTCCTCGAAGAGCTCGTGGGCGGAGCCGATCCACTGCTCGCCGAACCAGGTCCTGGGGCGCACGCCCTGGTTCGCCAGCTCCGGCGGCCGTACGTCGGTGGCCTGCTGGAACAGCGGCGGCCGGGACTCCCGCCACAGCTCCTTGCCGAAGAGGAAGGGGGCGTTGGCGCCCAGCGCGATCTGGACGCCGGTGATCGCCTGGGCCGCGTTCCACACGTCGGCGAACCGGGCGGGCGTCACCTGGAGGTGCAGCTGGACCGAGGTGCAGGCCGATTCCGGGGCGATCGAGGGCGAGGTGCAGACCAATCGCTCGACGCCTTCGATATCCAGGGCGAAATCCTCCCCCCGGGCGGCCGCCATTTGATCGTTGAGCAGGGTGTAGCGGTCCACGTCCGAGAGATTCGCGGACACCACGTCGTGCTCGCCCAGGGTGGGCAGGATTCCGATCATCACGATCCCCGCGTCCACCTCCCCCGCCTTGCGGTGGGCATAGGCGAGACCGGTCCGCAACTCCTCCGAGAGCTGATCGAATACCCGGCCGCCGAGGCGGTGCGGGACGATATTCACTTCGAGATTGAACATCCCCAGTTCGGTCTGGAAATCCCGGCTCGCGATGCGCTGGAGCACTTGCTGATTCATCATCCGGGGCAACCCGTCGGATCCCGCGAGATTCAGCTCTATCTCCAGCCCCATCAGGTTCCGCGGACGGTCGAACCGCCGCTCCGCCAGGAGTCTGCCCAGAGCCTCCAGGCACTGGTTGAGCTTGGTGCGGTAGGCCTGTCGATCGGACAGGTCAACGGCTTCCGCCACGACCTTCTCCCCCATCTAGGGGTCCCTCCTCCAGTGGGCGGCCCGCGGCCCAGGCCGCTCGCATCACGATCGATAATGCCCAGCGGGAGTGATCCGTAACGCCCCCACGGGCCTCCGATACCCGATAGTCTGGTGGAAGGAGACCGGGGGCACATTCCCGCGGCATACGACTCCCGGCATTTTCGGCCGGAGCATGCGTGGCGGAAACACCGACGAGTTTCGGCCGACCGCACCGCCGGAAGGACGCCAGGTGGGCGTCGACACCACGGGCTCAAATCACCAGGAATACCGTGATTCGAAGGCCGGATGACGCCTTGTGCGACATATCAGCGGCTGCTAGCGGAAACACTGTGTGAACATGCGTCATATAAACTCCGCTCAACGAGGCAGAGAATCGATACGACTCGCCCGTCACCGGCCGTCTCCGGCCCGCGTTCCCGCATGCCGACAGCGCCGTCTGCACCCGCCCAAGCTCCACCGTGTCTCCGAAGTGAGAGGCGACCCACTATGCCGCTGCATGTTCCCTCGGCTCCCGCGCCCGCCCTGCGCAGCGTTCTCGCGGCCCTCGGTTCTCCCACCGCGGTCCGCGAGGCCAAAACGTCCGCCCTGCGGTCCGTCCAGGGACCGCTGAGCCCCGAACTACCGCTTCCCGTCCATGTGCTGGACCGGATCACTCCCGCCAGGACGGCACCGCTGACACGCCTCGCGGCCTGGCGTTTCCTGATCCGGAGCGAGGGCCGCGCGGTCGCCGCGGCGGACACGGTGCTCACCCCCGACGGCTGGACGTTCTCGCACTTCTTCGAGGGGCCCTACCTCGCCTCGACCGAGCTGGCCGTCCGGCAGGCCGAGGCGTCGGCCCCCGCCTGCCAGGCGCGGCTGCTGTCCATCCCGGAGCTGTACATGCTCACCCTCTGGCTGCACGGCGACACCGAGGCCGATCCCGCCGGCGGGGAGCTCGCGCCGACGGACGTCCTGGTGCCCCTGGCGCCGGCCCCGCCGGGCATCGCCGCCCACCGGCCGCACCGGGTCGCCGATCTGCTGCCCGTCATCTCGCTGCGCGTGGCCCCCGGGCCGCTCCTCAGCACGGCCTGACCGACGTCGTCCCGGTACACCGCCCCCGCAGCGATCCCCCGCCCGCACACCGGCGGGGGGGATCACTGCGGGGGCGGTGTGCTGCCCACTCGGACTAGCCCCATCCGACCACCCCGAACCACCCAAAGGGACAGTGCAGTTGCGGTGAACCGTCCGCGCGGGTGATGCGTCATGGGAGGAGTACGGGTGCTGCAGCGAAATCCCTGCGGATTCTTCCCCGTAGGGCAACACTGGGACCGGACCGACTGATACGGGGGCGGCCATGAACGACTCATCCAGCCGCAGGACACTCGACTCGACGCAGCGAAAGAACCCATCCATGTGCCAGCACCAGCCACCCTGCCCCACCGCCGATTCACCCGACCGGGAGGCCGCCCGCCTGACGGCCCACCATCCCGAACAGGGGTGGAGCCTCCTGTGCAACGGCGTCCTGCTCTTCGAGGACACCGGCGAACTGCTGCCCGACGGGCAGATCATCGCCCCGCACCGGCCGCTGGCAGCCGGCCGCGTGGTGAAGGCCGCCTGAGAACGGCCGTACGGAACGCTCGTACGAAAAAAGGGGCCGGCCCGGAGAGATCTCCGCACCGGCCCCGACGCATGTCCGGCGCGCGCCGCTCCCGGCGCACGCCCTACGACAGGCTGATTCAGTTGTCGTACTCGTCCAGCGGCGGGCAGGAGCAGACCAGGTTCCGGTCGCCGAAGGCACCGTCGATCCGGCGCACCGGCGGCCAGTACTTGTCGGCGGCGGACACGCCGGCCGGGAAGACGGCCTCCTCGCGGCTGTAACCGTGCTCCCAGTCGCCGCCGAGCGCGGCCGCCGTGTGCGGGGCGTTGGCCAGCGGGTTGTCGTCCTTGCTCCACTCCCCCGAGGCGACCTTCTCGATCTCGGCGCGGATCGCGATCATGGTGTCGCAGAACCGGTCGAGCTCCGCGAGGTCCTCGCTCTCCGTCGGCTCGATCATCAGCGTGCCGGCCACCGGGAACGACATCGTCGGCGAGTGGAAGCCGTAGTCGATCAGGCGCTTGGCCACATCGTCGATGGAGACGCCGGTCGCCTTGGAGATCGGGCGCAGGTCCACGATGCACTCGTGCGCGACCAGTCCGGCCGGGCCGTTGTACAGGATCGGGAAGTGCGGCTCCAGCCGCTTGGCGATGTAGTTCGCGGCCAGCACGGCGACCTGCGTGGCCCGCTTGAGGCCCTCGCCGCCCATCAGACGGACGTACGCCCAGGAGATCGGCAGAATGCCCGCCGAGCCCCACGGGGCGGCCGAGATCGGGCCCACACCGGTCTCCGGGCCCGCGGCGGGCTGGAGGGGGTGGTTGGGCAGGTACGGGGCGAGGTGCGCGCGGACGCCGACCGGGCCGACGCCCGGGCCGCCGCCGCCGTGCGGGATGCAGAAGGTCTTGTGCAGGTTCAGGTGCGAGACGTCGCCGCCGAACTTGCCGGGCTTGGCGAGCCCGACCAGCGCGTTGAGGTTGGCGCCGTCGACGTAGACCTGGCCGCCCGCGTCGTGCACCTCGCCGCAGATGTCGGCGACGTGCTCCTCGAACACCCCGTGCGTGGACGGGTAGGTGATCATGAGCACGGCCAGCTCGTCGCGGTGCTGCTCGATCTTGGCGCGCAGGTCCGCGATGTCGACCTCGCCGTCGTCGGCGGTCTTCACCACGACGACCTTCATGCCCGCCATGACGGCGCTCGCGGCGTTGGTGCCGTGCGCGGAGGACGGGATGAGACAGACGGTGCGCTGCTCGTCGCCGTTGGCCCGGTGGTACGCGCGGACGGCCAGCAGACCCGCGAACTCGCCCTGGGAACCGGCGTTGGGCTGGATGGAGACCGCGTCGTACCCGGTGACCTCGGCCAGGCGCTCCTCCAGCTCACGGATGAGGGTGAGGAAGCCCTGCGCCTGCTCGGCCGGGGCGAAGGGGTGCAGCGCGCCGAACTCGGGCCAGGTGATCGACTCCATCTCGGCGGTCGCGTTCAGCTTCATGGTGCAGGAGCCGAGCGGGATCATGCCGCGGTCCAGCGCGTAGTCGCGGTCGGCGAGCTTGCGCAGGTAGCGCAGCATCGCGGTCTCGGAGCGGTGCTGGTGGAAGACCGGGTGGGTCAGGATGTCGTCGGAGCGCAGCAGCGCCTCCGGCAGCGCGTCGGCGACCGTGGCGTCCAGCGCCTCGATGTCGCCCTCGGCGCCGAAGGCGGCCCAGACGGCGGAGATCTGCGCACGGGTGGTGGTCTCGTCGCAGGCGACGGAGACGTGGTCGGCGTCGACGAGGCGGAGGTTGACCCCGCGCTCCCGGGCGTCCGCGACGATGCCGGCGGCCTTGCCGGGGACGCGCACGGTCAGGGTGTCGAAGAACGCGCCGTGCACGACCTCGGCGCCGGCGGTGCGCAGACCGTCGGCCAGGATCGCGGCGAGGCGGTGGGTGCGCCGGGCGATCGTCCGCAGCCCCTCGGGGCCGTGGTAGACCGCGTACATCCCGGCCATGACGGCGAGCAGTACCTGCGCGGTGCAGATGTTGCTGGTGGCCTTCTCGCGGCGGATGTGCTGCTCGCGGGTCTGGAGGGCCAGACGGTAGGCCTTGTTGCCGTCGGCGTCGACGGAGACGCCGACGAGGCGGCCCGGCAGGGAGCGGGCGAACTTCTCACGGACCGCCATGAAGCCGGCGTGCGGGCCGCCGAAGCCCATGGGCACGCCGAAGCGCTGGGTGGTGCCGACCGCGATGTCGGCGCCGAGCGCGCCGGGCGAGGTGAGCAGCGTGAGGGCCAGCAGGTCGGCGGCGACGGTGACGATCGCGCCGAGCTCGTGGGCCTGCTCGATGACGGGCTCGATGGCGCGCACGGCCCCGGAGGCGCCCGGGTACTGGAGCAGGACGCCGAAGACGCCGCGCTCGGCGATCTCGGCGGGGATGCCGTCGCTCAGGTCGGCGACGACGACCTCGACGCCGGTGGGCTCGGCGCGGGTCTCGATGACCGCGACGGTCTGGGGCAGGGTGTCGGCGTCGACCAGGAAGACGCCCTTCTTGACCTTGCCGACGCGCCGGGACAGGGCCATGGCCTCGGCGGCCGCGGTGCCCTCGTCGAGCAGGGAGGCGCCGGAGGTGGGCAGCCCGGTCAGCTCGGCGACCATCGTCTGGAAGTTCAGGAGGGCTTCGAGCCGGCCCTGGGAGATCTCCGGCTGGTACGGCGTGTAGGCCGTGTACCACGCGGGGTTCTCCATGACGTTGCGCAGGATGACGGGCGGCGTGAAGGTGCCGTAGTAGCCGAGGCCGATCATCGGGGCCAGCACCTGGTTGCGGTCGGCCAGCGAGCGCAGCTCGGCCAGCACCTCCGCCTCGGTGCGCGCCGACGGAAGGTTCAGGGCCTCCGCGCTCTTGATCACGTCGGGCACCGCGGCGGCGGTGAGCTCGTCGAGGGAGCCGTAGCCGACCTGGGCGAGCATCTTCGCCTGGGCCCCGGCGTCGGGCCCTATGTGGCGCTGCTCGAACGGAATACCCTGCTCCAGCTGGGAGAGTGGAGTGCGACGGGGGGTCATGGTGGAGGCCTCCTGGTCTGTCACGACCTGCGAGGGGCACCACGGCGTGGGTGCCCGAACGGCCTCCCCCTCTGTCATCTCAACCTGAGAGCTTCACCGGCCCGCCCGCAGGCGCGCCGGCTTTCACCGTCGGTGAGGGTCGAATCCACCCGGGCCTGCGCCCGCACGGAACCGCCCTGCTTTCCAGAGTGACCTCAACCGTGCGGTACGGGGGCCTGAGAGATTCCGGGGAGGATTTGCTCCTTCGGCGCCTCCGGATTCTGCACCGGAGGACTCTCCCGCACGGGGTCAGCAGCCACTGCCAGCCTACCAGCGGGCTCCGCGCCGGAGCTCTCGAGTGGCCGACACCACGGATCTGCACTTGTGTGGTCCTGGTGGAGCGACAGGGTCCACCCTGAGCAGTTGCGACCAGTGGGAGGCACCGTGGAGACCGATATCGATCCGCGCCGCCTGATCGGCCGCAAGGCATTCGATCGCAAGGGCGCCAAGATCGGAACGGTGGATGAGGTCTATCTCGACGACGCGACGGGCGTGCCCGAGTGGGCGGCCGTCCGTACCGGCCTGTTCAGCAGGGACGCCTTCGTCCCGCTGGAACCGAGCGAGTTCGTCGACGACGCGCTGCGCGTCCCGTTCGACCGCGCGTTGATCAAGGGCGCGCCGGACTTCGGCGTCGGACGGCACCTCTCGCCCGAGCAGGAACTGCAGCTCTACCGGCATTACGGGCTGGACTCCCCGCCCCCGGAGGACGCGGCGGATCCGGCGTCCGACCGGGACTTCGGCAGGCTGGCCGGCCAGGAGGAGTAGTCGGCCGGCTCGCGGACGAGCGGCAGCGGGTCGGCGGGCCGCAGCCGCGGATCGTCGACGCGGAACGTGAGGACCCGGCCGGGGGCGCTCCATGGTTCCTCGAACCGGACGGTGACCCGGCCGATCCCGCTGCCCTGCACCCAGCCGTGCCCGTGCTCCTCGTGGCGCACATCGTGTCCGGCGGGCCAGCGCCGCGCGGCGAGCTGTTCGGCGCTGTCCGCCCCGGGCTCCGGGGCGGCTTCCTCCTCGCCGCCCTCCCCGGCCGCAGCCCCGTGCTCCTCGGCCCGCTGCGCCAGCTCCCGGGCGTCGGCGGCCTGGGCGAACAGGTCCTCCTGGGTGTAGTCGGCGAGCCCCGTGACGCCGACCCCGAGCAGCCGTACGCCTCCCGTGGTGTCGACCGACTCCAGCAGCCGCCCCGCCGCCTCACGGACCACCGTGGGGTCGTCCGTGGGGCCTCTGAGGGTCTCGGAGCGGGTCAGCGTGGAGAAGTCGTAGCGGCGGACCTTCAGCACCACCGTGCGGCCCGAGCGGTCGGCGGCGCGGAGCCTTTCCACGCACCGGACGGCCAGCCGCTCCACCTCGGCGCGCACCCTCACCCGGTCGTGCAGGTCCACGTCGAAGGTGTCCTCCACCGATACGGACTTGGCGTCCCGCTCGGCGACCACCGGCCGGTCGTCGAGCCCCAGCGCCATCCGGTGGAGCCCGTGGCCATGAGCCTTGCCGACCAGCCGTACGAGCTCCGCCTCGCCCGCCTCGGCCAGGTCGTGGACGGTGGTCATGCCCGCGCGTCTGAGATGGTCCCCGGTGGCCGGGCCGACCCCCGGCAGGATGCGGACGGACATCGGGGCGAGCAGCTCGCGTTCGGTGCCCGGTTCGATGACGAGCAGTCCGTCGGGCTTGGCCTCCTCGGAGGCGATCTTGGCGAGCATCTTGGAACCGGCCAGTCCGACCGATCCGCTGAGCCCGGTCACCGCCCGGATGGCCGCCCGCAGCCCCTCGCCCGTCGCCCGGGCCGACGCCGTGTCGTCAGCCGTGCCACCGGCCTCCAGGTCCACGAAGGCCTCGTCCAGGCTGAGCGGCTCCACCAGGGGCGACAGCCGCCCCAGCAGCTCCATCACCTGGTCGCTCACGCTCCGGTACAGCGAGAAGCGGGGCACCAGGTAGGCCGCGTTCGGTGCCAGCCGCCGGGCCTGCGCGGTGGGCATCGCCGAGTGCACGCCCAGGCGCCGCGCCTCGTACGAAGCGGTGGCGACCACCCCGCGCGGGCCGAGGCCGCCCACCACGACCGCCTTGCCGCGCAGGCTCGGCTTGGCCGCCTGCTCCGCCGACGCGTAGAAGGCGTCCATGTCCAGGTGGAGGATGGTGGGCGCGGGTCTCACACTGTCGATGCTGCCCTACGGCACTGACAACGGGACGGTCCGCCGCTCCTGCGAGCGCCGGACCGTCCCGTTGCGTGCTGTTCGTCGTCCCGATCGTCGACCGGTGCTCAGCCGGCGCGGTTGCGCCGCCGCGCCAGCTCGTCCGCGGGGTTGTGGCCGACGAGCGTCTCGCCGGTGTCGACCCGCTCGCCGTGCAGCTGCGAGAGCGCCGCCTCCACATCCCGCCAGACGACGCCGACCGCGATCCCGAAGACCCCCTGCCCGCCCTGGAGCAGGCTGACGACCTCGTCGGGCGAGGAGCACTCGTAGACCGTGGCCCCGTCGCTCATCAGCGTCATGCGTTCGAGGTCCTGGAAACCACGGGCCCGTAGATGCTGGACCGTGGTGCGGATGTTCTGCAGAGCGACCCCGGTGTCCAGGAACCGCTTGACGATCTTGAGGAGGACCACGTCCCGGAAACTGTAGAGACGCTGGGTCCCCGACCCGTAGGCCGGGCGCACACTGGGCTCGACCAGCCCCGTACGCGCCCAGTAGTCCAGCTGGCGGTAGGTGATCCCCGCCGCCGCGCACGCCGTAGGTCCGCGATAGCCGATGTCGTCGGCATCGCTCGCCGCTGCCACGCCGCCCGCTGCCACCGCTGCCGGTTGAACCGGCTGCCTGATGGCGTGGTCGGCTCCACTGCCGTGCTGCGGATACGGCCCACCCGCCGCCGTACCGTCGCCGCTGCTTCTCACGCCGACCTCCGTCCTTGACCTGCCCACTCGAAGGTAGGCAGTCACTCGGGGTGCGTCAACGATCGCCACACTCGGCACGCCGAGTGATAATCACCCTGAGGGTGGTTTCCCGTGTCTCGTTTCCGGGAAAGGCTTGTCGGATGCGCTGACGGCACCCCCGCGGGACGGTCACTGACTGTTCGTACCGAAGTCCTCCGGAGAGATCTGGTCGAGGAATTCGCGGAACTTCTCCACCTCGTCCTCCTGCTCGTCGGGGATCGCGATGCCCGCATCGTCCAGCACGCCGTCACTGCCGTAGATCGGCGTGCCGGTCCGCAGGGCGAGCGCTATGGCGTCGGAGGGCCGGGCGCTCACCTCGACTCCGCTGGCGAAGACGAGCTCCGCGTAGAAGACCCCTTCGCGGAGGTCCGTGATCCGGACCTCGGTGAGCTCCTGGCCCACGGCCTCGAGCACATCCTTGAACAGGTCATGGGTCAGCGGCCTGGCCGGAGCCATGCCCTGCTGGGCGAAGGCGATCGCGGTCGCCTCCCCAGGACCGATCCAAATGGGGAGGTACCGGTCGCCTCCCACTTCACGCAGGAGAACGATCGGTTGGTTGGAGGGCATTTCCACCCGGACACCGACAACGTCGAGCTCGTTCACACAGCAACCCTAGGACGTGCTCGCCATGTTTGGGTAGTCGGGCTCCGCCGAGCTCAGTGCAGACGGCTGCGCAGAGCGCTCTGCACGAGTGCCGCGTGCAGCCGTACGGACAGCTCGGCGAGCTCGTTCGCGGTGGCCTCGGCATGGGCTCTGGTCTGCGGATTACGGTGCCGGCGCAGGGGTGCGACCAGCTGCTCCACCAGCCCCGCCTCCCGGTCTGCGGAGGCCCGCATGGCGCGAAGATGCCGCGGTTCCAGACCGAAACGCCCCAGATCCGCCACCAGCTTGGCGACGGTCACCATCTCGGCGTCGTAGCCGCCCTCGGGAGCCGGGACGATGAGCCCGTAGGACTCCCATTCGGCCAGCCGGTCCTCGTCGACCTCGGCCGCGGCCAGCAGCTCGGCCCGCCCGATCCGGGCGGCGGTCGCCGCGCCGGGACCGCCCTCCCACACCCCGTCGGCGAGATCCCGCCGGTCGCCGGGCGTGGGCAGGACGGGCTGCTCGCCCCGGGCCAGTGCGTCCAGGTGCTCGCGGATGACCTTCAGCGGCAGGTAGTGGTCCCGCTGCATGCGGAGCACCTGCGCCAGCCGCTCCACATCACGCGGAGCGAACTTCCGGTATCCGGAAGGCGTGCGCTGCGGCTCGATGAGCCCCTCGGCCTCCAGGAACCGGATCTTGGAGATGGTGACTTCGGGAAACTCGTCGCGCAGCTGGATGAGCACCGTTCCGATGCTCATCGGGCGCGCTTCCGCGGTGGCGGTGCCGTGGCCGGCACCGCCTGTCGGTGTTCGCAGCATGGGCCTTCCTGGGGGTCCCCCCGGACGGATTCCGGGGCTGGTCACACGCCCCGCGGGCTCGCATAGAAGACCAGGCGGTACTTTCCGATCTGGACTTCGTCGCCGTTGGACAGCTGGACCGAATCGATGCGCTCACGGTTGACGTAGGTGCCGTTGAGGCTGCCGACATCGCCCACGGTGAAGCTACCGTCCGGGCTCCTGCGGAACTCCACATGACGCCGCGACACGGTCACGTCATCGAGAAAGATGTCGCTCTGCGGGTGACGGCCGGCCGTGGTCAGGTCGCTGTCGAGCAGGAAGCGGCTGCCGGAATTCGGGCCGCGCCGCACGACCAGCAGGGCCGAACCTCCGGGCAGCGCGTCGACTGCGGCCTGGGCCTCCGGCGAGAGCGAGGGCAGAGCCGTCTGGCCCGTGGCCTCCGCCTCGTACGCCTCGAGACCGGAGATGGAGATCGTGGACGTCGTCTCCGAGGGGCGCTCGGGAACGCCGCCCCGCAGCGGCGCGCCGCAGTTGGAACAGAACCTGCTGGCCTCCGCGTTGCGGTGACCGCACCTCGTACAGACCGGCATCGACGAGCCCTCCGGGGTGAACCCTCCACCCGCACTCGAGGCTGATGGTTCGCCGAAACCTATGCGTCCGGCACCGGCAGGGTCAACAGACGACACGCCGTCACCACCCGGGGCGCCGGACACCTCGTCGCGGAAGAGCGGACGCTCCGCCTCCTGCTCCTCGCCCTGACCGTGGCGCGGCGCGCGGTGGCGGGCAGCACTGTTGCTGTCCTCGCGTGCACTCTTCCCGAACAACTTCGCAAACAACTTCACGGGCGATTCCCCTTGACCGACATAGACCCGCCCGTGGGGCAGGACGAACCCTGAATGAACACACCTGCCGACCCGGACATCTTCACAACGTCCGTATCCACCCGACAGTTTCCACCACGCACCACCAATCCGGTGCGCCGACCCCCCGCAACCGTCCGACCCGCTCCACCGGCCCTCACGCTCGCCCGGCTCACGGGGACGACGACCGAGCGTAGTCAGGCCGCTGCGCCGGTCGCAAGGCATCGACGACGATGTCGTCGGACCGCTCCACCAGCACCGTGGCCTGCTCCTTCTCCAGCGTCTGGACCACACCGCCGGGGATGTTGAGGGCGGGCTCCAGATCCTGCGGCTTGCCGATCACCGTGAACTCGTACGGTGCTTCGATCTTCTTCCCGTCCACCCGGACATCACCCGCCTCACCGGAGAAGTAGGTGCCGGCCACCACCCGCACCCCGTTGACCTCGATCGCCTCGGCGCCCGCCGCCCGCAGTTCCTGAATGGCGTCGAGCAGCATGTCGGGGGCGACCGCCCCGGAGGGATCGGTGATCGTCAACGTGATGCCGGGGCCCTTGGCCGCCACGGTGCCCGCGAGAATGCCGAGCTGCCGTTCCTTCTCCAGCGTCTGCTTCCGGGCCTCCTCCGCCTGGTCGGAACTGTTCTCCAGTTCCGCGCGCTGATCGTCCAGGCGCTGCTTCTCGTCCTCCAGCCGCTGGGTCCGGTCGTCGACCTCGTCGAGGATGCGGACCAGGTCCTCCTGCCGGGCGCCTCGCAACGCGCCGTCGTCGCTGGTCGACCGCACCTGGATGGCGAGCCCCAGACCGAGCCCGAACAGCAGCACGGCGACGATGAGTTGCGCCCGGCTCAGCCGGGGCGGCCAGAGCCCCGCCTTGAGCCGTTGGCGACCGGACACCTCCTCGGACGCGGGCGCCGGCGCGGGCGCGTCCGGGACGGCGGAGGCGCCGCCCTCGGGCTGTTCGCTGCGGGGGTTCTCGTCGTTGTTCATCGGCCTCAAGCCCGGAAGACGTGCCGGCGGATCGCGGCGGCGTTGGAGAAGATCCGGATGCCGAGCACGACCACCACACCCGTGGAGAGCTGGGCGCCGACACCCAGTTTGTCGCCGAGGAACACGATCAGCGCGGCCACCACCACATTGGAGAGGAAGGAGACCACGAAGACCTTGTCGACGAAGATTCCGTCGAGCATGGCCCGCAGACCGCCGAACACGGCGTCGAGCGCGGCGACCACCGCGATCGGCAGGTAGGGCTCGACCACCGCCGGTACCTCGGGCCGGACCAACAGTCCGACCACGACTCCCACGACGAGGCCCAGTACGGCGATCACGATGTGCCCTTCCCTGTGTCTGCCGCACCACTGCCGGCGGCCTTCGGCTCTGCTGTACGGACGATCAGGCTCGGCGCGGCCGGAAGCTGCACCTTCGCCTGATCGGAGATGCTGGTGCGGATGTCGAAGCTCTCCTTGAGCGCCTGCAGGTACTGGCCGTCGGCACTGTCCCGGAAGGCGGTCGCGAGCTTCTTCCCGTCCCCCACCGCGAGCACCGTGTACGGCGGTACGAGCGGCCTGTTGTCGACCAGTATGGCGTCGCCGGCGGCCCGGATGGCCGACAGTGCCGTCAGCCTTTGCCCATTGATGGCGATGGCCTCGGCCCCGGATTCCCAGAGGCCGTTGACGACCCGCTGCATGTCCCGGTCGCGCACCCGCCCGGTGTCGGCGAAGCCCGAGGACTCGCGCGGCCCGCCGCCGCCCTGGTCGGTGTTCTTCGCGTCGTCGACGACCAGCTTGACCCCCGGGCCCTCCACCGGGGTCGCTCCGGCCAGCAGGGCCACCAGCTCGCCCTGGTCCCCGCCGTGCTGCTCCAGGGCCTTGCGCTGACGTTCGCTCACATCGGAGCGGAGCGCGTCGACGCTCGACTCCAGCGTGTCCGCGGCCTGTGTCTCCGCGTTGATCCGGTCGATCAGCTCTTCGCGCTCCTTGGCGACGACCGGTGCCGCGATCCGCGCCTCGGCGGCGCCGAGGGTGACCACGAGGGCGGCCACCACCAGTCCGGCGGCCAGGCCGAGCTTCGACTTGAGCGTACGGGGCAGCCCAGCGCTCCCGTCGGCCTTGCGCCGCGCCGAGGCCTCCGCGTAACCGTCGTCGAGGCTGTGGTCCATCACGTTGTTCAGCAGCGACATGGAGGCGTCGGGGCGTGCGGGCGGCGAGGCGGTGCTCCGATCGGGGGACTGCTGCGACATGCCGCACATCGTCGCACGTCATCACGGCTGCCGCCGAATGGCCCCACCGGTGCGCCACAACCCCCTGTCCGGGGCGTCGCGGCGCACCGTGCGGGTCCGGGCCTCAGTCGCCCGCGCTGTCCACCACCGCGGCCCACTCGTCGAGCAGCGCCTGGGCCGAGGCGTCGTCCGGGCCCTCCGCCCACAGATGGGTGACGGCCTCCGCCCGGTCGGGCAGGACCATGATCCACCGACCGTCGGTCTCGACCACCCGGACCCCGTCCGTGGTGTCCACGCTGCGGTCACCGGCCGCTTCGACGACCCGCCGCATGACGAGCCCCTTGACGGCCCAGGGCGTCGCCAGATCGCGGCGCAGGACGTGCGCCCGGGGGATGCGGGCGTCGATCTGGCTCAGGGTGAGCTGGGTGCGCGCGACGAGCCCGATCAGCCGGACGAAGGCGGCGGTCCCGTCGAAGACGCTGCTGAATTCGGGAACGATGAACCCGCCGCGCCCGTCTCCTCCGAAGATGGTGTCCTCTTCACGGCCCACCCGGGTCAGATCGTCGGGCGAGGTGGTCGTCCACTCCACCTGGGTGCCGTGGTAGGCCGCCACCTGCTCGGCGACGCGCGTGGTCGTCACGGGCAGGGCGACCCGGCCGCTGCGCCGCTCGGCGGCGACGAGATCGAGGAGGACCAGCAGGGCGCGGTCGTCCTCGATGATCCGGCCCAGTTCGTCGACGAGGGAGAGCCGCTCGCCCACCGGGTCGAACCGCACCCCGAAGGCGGCCCGCGCGGAGGACACGATCTCCCCGAGCCGCACCAGACCGGCCCGCCGGGTGTCGGCGGACTCGGTGGGCCGCGCCTCGTCGAGCCCGGGGTTGATCGTCAGCGCGTCCACGCCGAGCCGTCCGAGCAGGCTGGGCAGAACGAGCCCGGCGCTGCCGTTGGAGGCGTCGACGACGACCTTGAGCCCGGATTCGGCGATGCCCTCGACGTCGACGTTCCGCAGGAGGGAGCCGGTGTACGAGTCGAACACGCTGGACGGGAAGTGCAGGTCACCGATCTCGCCGGGGAACGCCCTGCGGTACTCCTGACGGGCGTAGACGCGGTCGAGCTTGCGCTGCTGGGCCTGCGAGAGGTCCGCGCCCCGTTCGTCGATGAACATGATGTCCACGGAGTCGGGCACCCCGGGCGACGTACGGATCATGATGCCGCCGGCGCTGCCCCGGGCGGTCTGCTGACGTGCCACGGGCAGCGGTACGTTCTCGAGGTCCCGTACGTCGATGGCGCTGGCCTGCAGGGCCGAGATGACGGCCCGCTTGAGGGCGCGGGCGCCTCGGGAGTGGTCACGGGCGGTCGTGACCGTCGAGCCCTTCTTGAGGGTCGTGGCGTAGGCGCCCGCCAGCCGCACGGCCAGTTCGGGGGTGATCTCGACGTTCAGGATCCCGGAGACCCCGCGCGCTCCGAAGAGGTGCGCCTGTCCGCGGGATTCCCAGATGACCGAGGTGTTGACGAACGCGCCGGCCTCGATGGTCTTGAACGGATACACCCGCACATTGCCCTGGATGATCGACTCCTCGCCGACCAGGCATTCGTCCCCGATGACGGCGCCGTCCTCGATCCGGGCCGCACGCATGATGTCGGTGTTCTTGCCGACCACACAGCCCCGGAGATTGCTGTGCTGGCCGATGTAGACGTTGTCGTGCACCACGGCTTTGTGAAGAAAGGCGCCGGTCTTGACGACGACGTTCGACCCGACGACCGTGTGTTCCCGGATCTCGACGTCGGCCTCGACCTTGGCGTAGTCGCCGATGTAGAGCGGCCCGCGCAACACGGCGTCGGGGTGGACCTCCGCGCCTTCGGCGACCCACACGCCGGGCGAGATCTCGAAGCCGTCGAGTTCCACGTCGACCATGCGCTCCAGGACGTCCGCCTGGGCCTTCACATAGCTCTCGTGGGTGCCGACGTCCTCCCAGTAGCCCTCGGCGATATAGCCGTAGATGGGCTTGCCCTCCTTCATCAGCTGAGGGAAGACATCACCGGACCAGTCGACCGAGGTGTCGGCCTGGACGTAGTCGAAGACCTCGGGCTCCATGACATAGATGCCCGTGTTGACGGTGTCCGAGAAGACCTGCCCCCACGTCGGCTTCTCCAGGAACCGTTCGACCTGACCGTTCTCGTCCACGATGGTGATGCCGAATTCCAGCGGATTGGGAACCCGGGTGAGGCAGACCGTGACGAGGCCGCCCTTTTCCTTGTGGAACGCGATGAGGTCGGTGAGGTCGAAGTCGGTGAGCGCGTCACCGGAAATGACGAGAAACGTGTCGTCCTTCAGCGCCTCCTCGGCGTTCTTCACGCTGCCTGCGGTGCCGAGTGGCTTCTCCTCGTTGGCATAGGTGAGCTCCATCCCGAGCTCTTCGCCGTCCCCGAAGTAATTCTTGACCAGGGAGGCGAGGAACTGGACGGTCACTACGGTTTCATTGAGCCCATGCCGCTTGAGCAGCCGCAGGACGTGCTCCATGATCGGCCTGTTGGCCACGGGCAGGAGCGGCTTGGGCATGCTCGAGGTCATGGGGCGAAGACGTGTGCCTTCGCCGCCAGCCATCACGACGGCCTTCATGTCGGAAACGTCCTCCTAGAAGAGACGACGGTTAGCCGACTTCGCCCGCCGGGGCATCATTCACGCCATCTGCCGCGGGCCGGCCACATTGCGCGGCACCGCATCAACGAGCTCAATCGGCTACTGCGTCCGCCTTCACGAGCCGGCGGACCTGAACCACATAGAGGATCCCTGCCCACCAGTAGAGCGTTGTACCCCATCCTGCGAACGCCCATCCGAAAACGGCGGCCAGTGTGGCCAGCCAACCACTCCCGTCGCTGAGCAGCAACAAGGGGAACGCGTACATCAGGTTGAAGGTTGCAGCTTTCCCGAGGAAGTTGACCTGCGGGGGCGGATAGCCGTGGCGTCGCAGAACGGCCACCATCACGAGAAGCATCAGCTCACGGGCGAGAAGCGCCGCGGTGACCCAGAGGGGCAAGATCTCACGCCAGGTGAGGCCGACCAGGGTGGAAAGGATGTAGAGGCGGTCCGCCGCCGGGTCCAGGAGCCGGCCGAGGCTGCTGATCTGGTTCCACTTGCGGGCGAGCTTCCCGTCCAGGTAGTCGCTGATGCCGCTGAGCATCAGCACCAGCAGCGCCCAGTTGTCACTGTTGGGCCCACCGAACACGGGGCGAAGAATCAGCCACAGGAAGAGCGGTACCCCGACAAGGCGAGCCATGCTGAGGATGTTGGGGATGGTGAGGACCCGGTCCGTCTGGACCCGAGTCTCCTGGACCTCCACCCGGGGGCCTCCTGTGAAGAACGTGCCAATGATGCCCCCTGACCCTACCCTCAGCTTCCTCCGTTCGGTGCACGGGGGTGCGGCGAAGAACTGTCCACAGAGCCCAAAGGCCCGGAAACGCAGAAAAGCCCCGCACCAAAAAGGTGCGGGGCTTTCCCGGAAAAATTGTTCGGCGGCGTCCTACTCTCCCACAGGGTCCCCCCTGCAGTACCATCGGCGCTGAAAGGCTTAGCTTCCGGGTTCGGAATGTAACCGGGCGTTTCCCTAACGCAATGACCACCGAAACACTATGAAATTTAGAACACCGGATGTAAACACGGCCGTTCATTATTTCAGAACTAACACAGTGGACGCGAGCAACTGAGGACAAGCCCTCGGCCTATTAGTACCAGTCAGCTCCACCCGTTACCGGGCTTCCACATCTGGCCTATCAACCCAGTCGTCTACTGGGAGCCTTAACCCCTCAAAGGAGGTGGGAATACTCATCTCGAAGCAGGCTTCCCGCTTAGATGCTTTCAGCGGTTATCCTTTCCGAACGTAGCCAACCAGCCATGCCCTTGGCAGGACAACTGGCACACCAGAGGTTCGTCCGTCCCGGTCCTCTCGTACTAGGGACAGCCCTTCTCAATATTCCTACGCGCACAGCGGATAGGGACCGAACTGTCTCACGACGTTCTAAACCCAGCTCGCGTACCGCTTTAATGGGCGAACAGCCCAACCCTTGGGACCGACTCCAGCCCCAGGATGCGACGAGCCGACATCGAGGTGCCAAACCATCCCGTCGATATGGACTCTTGGGGAAGATCAGCCTGTTATCCCCGGGGTACCTTTTATCCGTTGAGCGACAGCGCTTCCACAAGCCACTGCCGGATCACTAGTCCCGACTTTCGTCCCTGCTCGACCCGTCGGTCTCACAGTCAAGCTCCCTTGTGCACTTACACTCAACACCTGATTACCAACCAGGCTGAGGGAACCTTTGGGCGCCTCCGTTACTCTTTAGGAGGCAACCGCCCCAGTTAAACTACCCATCAGACACTGTCCCTGATCCGGATCACGGACCCAGGTTAGACATCCAGCACGACCAGAGTGGTATTTCAACGACGACTCCACAACCACTGGCGTGGCCGCTTCAAAGTCTCCCACCTATCCTACACAAGCCGAACCGAACACCAATATCAAACTATAGTAAAGGTCCCGGGGTCTTTCCGTCCTGCTGCGCGAAACGAGCATCTTTACTCGTAGTGCAATTTCACCGGGCCTATGGTTGAGACAGTCGAGAAGTCGTTACGCCATTCGTGCAGGTCGGAACTTACCCGACAAGGAATTTCGCTACCTTAGGATGGTTATAGTTACCACCGCCGTTTACTGGCGCTTAAGTTCTCAGCTTCGCCAACCCGAAAGTCAGCTAACCGGTCCCCTTAACGTTCCAGCACCGGGCAGGCGTCAGTCCGTATACATCGCCTTACGGCTTCGCACGGACCTGTGTTTTTAGTAAACAGTCGCTTCTCGCTGGTCTCTGCGGCCACCCCCAGCTCACCGAGTAAATCGGATCACCAGTGATGGCCCCCCTTCTCCCGAAGTTACGGGGGCATTTTGCCGAGTTCCTTAACCATAGTTCACCCGAACGCCTCGGTATTCTCTACCTGACCACCTGAGTCGGTTTAGGGTACGGGCCGCCATGAAACTCGCTAGAGGCTTTTCTCGACAGCATAGGATCATCCACTTCACCACAATCGGCTCGGCATCAGGTCTCAGACTATGTGCACGACGGATTTACCTACCGTGCGTCCTACACCCTTACCCCGGGACAACCACCGCCCGGGCTGGACTACCTTCCTGCGTCACCCCATCGCTTACCTACTACAAGTCTGGTTCATCGGCTCCACCACTACCCTCAACTCCGAAGAGATCGGGCCGGCTTCACGGACTTAGCATCGCCTGATTCAGTACTGGGCGTTTCAAAGCGGGTACCGGAATATCAACCGGTTGTCCATCGACTACGCCTGTCGGCCTCGCCTTAGGTCCCGACTTACCCTGGGCAGATCAGCTTGACCCAGGAACCCTTAGTCAATCGGCGCACACGTTTCTCACGTGTGTATCGCTACTCATGCCTGCATTCTCACTCGTGAACCGTCCACAACTCGCTTCCGCGGCTGCTTCACCCGGCACACGACGCTCCCCTACCCATCCACACAGGCGTTGGCCCTATATGTGTGAATGACACGACTTCGGCGGTACGCTTGAGCCCCGCTACATTGTCGGCGCGGAATCACTTGACCAGTGAGCTATTACGCACTCTTTCAAGGGTGGCTGCTTCTAAGCCAACCTCCTGGTTGTCTCTGCGACTCCACATCCTTTCCCACTTAGCGTACGCTTAGGGGCCTTAGTCGATGCTCTGGGCTGTTTCCCTCTCGACCATGGAGCTTATCCCCCACAGTCTCACTGCCGCGCTCTCACTTACCGGCATTCGGAGTTTGGCTAAGGTCAGTAACCCGGTAGGGCCCATCGCCTATCCAGTGCTCTACCTCCGGCAAGAAACACACGACGCTGCACCTAAATGCATTTCGGGGAGAACCAGCTATCACGGAGTTTGATTGGCCTTTCACCCTAACCACAGGTCATCCCCCAGGTTTTCAACCCTGGTGGGTTCGGTCCTCCACGAAGTCTTACCTCCGCTTCAACCTGCCCATGGCTAGATCACTCCGCTTCGGGTCTAGAGCGTGCAACTCAAACGCCCTATTCGGACTCGCTTTCGCTACGGCTTCCCCACACGGGTTAACCTCGCTACACACCGCTAACTCGCAGGCTCATTCTTCAAAAGGCACGCAGTCACGACTGACAGCACAAGTGCTGCCAGCGACGCTCCCACGGCTTGTAGGCACACGGTTTCAGGTACTATTTCACTCCGCTCCCGCGGTACTTTTCACCATTCCCTCACGGTACTATCCGCTATCGGTCACCAGGGAATATTTAGGCTTAGCGGGTGGTCCCGCCAGATTCACACGGGATTTCTCGGGCCCCGTGCTACTTGGGTGTCTCTCAAACAAGCCGCTGATGTTTCAGCTACGGGGGTCTTACCCTCTACGCCGGACCTTTCGCATGTCCTTCGCCTACATCAACGGTTTCTGACTCGTCTCACAGCCGGCAGACTGCAAAGAGAGATCCCACAACCCCGAATGCGCAACCCCTGCCGGGTATCACACGCATACGGTTTGGCCTCATCCAGTTTCGCTCGCCACTACTCCCGGAATCACGGTTGTTTTCTCTTCCTGAGGGTACTGAGATGTTTCACTTCCCCTCGTTCCCTCCACACTGCCTATGTGTTCAGCAGCGGGTGACAGCCCATGACGACTGCCGGGTTTCCCCATTCGGAAACCCCCGGATCAAAGCTTGGTTGACAGCTCCCCGGGGACTATCGTGGCCTCCCACGTCCTTCATCGGTTCCTGGTGCCAAGGCATCCACCGTGCGCCCTTAAAAACTTGGCCACAGATGCTCGCGTCCACTGTGCAGTTCTCAAACAACGACCAGCCACCCATCACCCCGCCCAAACAGGCGAGTTCACTGGGACCGGATCAGAAGGCAGCCTCTCGGCCGTACCCTCAGACACCCAACAACGTGCCCGGCCCGATGCCCTGTTCACCACGTTCCACGCCGAAGCAGTACTAGTGACAACCAGATCATCGTGCCGAATAGTCAACGTTCCACCCATGAGCAACCAGCACCGAACATTCGCCGGTGTACTGGCCTCTGACCAAACTCGAGAGCCTGGTAAGAAGTGCTCCTTAGAAAGGAGGTGATCCAGCCGCACCTTCCGGTACGGCTACCTTGTTACGACTTCGTCCCAATCGCCAGTCCCACCTTCGACAGCTCCCTCCCACAAGGGGTTGGGCCACCGGCTTCGGGTGTTACCGACTTTCGTGACGTGACGGGCGGTGTGTACAAGGCCCGGGAACGTATTCACCGCAGCAATGCTGATCTGCGATTACTAGCAACTCCGACTTCATGGGGTCGAGTTGCAGACCCCAATCCGAACTGAGACCGGCTTTTTGAGATTCGCTCCGCCTCGCGGCATCGCAGCTCATTGTACCGGCCATTGTAGCACGTGTGCAGCCCAAGACATAAGGGCATGATGACTTGACGTCGTCCCCACCTTCCTCCGAGTTGACCCCGGCAGTCTCCTGTGAGTCCCCATCACCCCGAAGGGCATGCTGGCAACACAGAACAAGGGTTGCGCTCGTTGCGGGACTTAACCCAACATCTCACGACACGAGCTGACGACAGCCATGCACCACCTGTATACCGACCACAAGGGGGGCACCATCTCTGATGCTTTCCGGTATATGTCAAGCCTTGGTAAGGTTCTTCGCGTTGCGTCGAATTAAGCCACATGCTCCGCTGCTTGTGCGGGCCCCCGTCAATTCCTTTGAGTTTTAGCCTTGCGGCCGTACTCCCCAGGCGGGGAACTTAATGCGTTAGCTGCGGCACCGACGACGTGGAATGTCGCCAACACCTAGTTCCCAACGTTTACGGCGTGGACTACCAGGGTATCTAATCCTGTTCGCTCCCCACGCTTTCGCTCCTCAGCGTCAGTAATGGCCCAGAGATCCGCCTTCGCCACCGGTGTTCCTCCTGATATCTGCGCATTTCACCGCTACACCAGGAATTCCGATCTCCCCTACCACACTCTAGCTAGCCCGTATCGAATGCAGACCCGGCTTTCACATCCGACGTGACAAGCCGCCTACGAGCTCTTTACGCCCAATAATTCCGGACAACGCTTGCGCCCTACGTATTACCGCGGCTGCTGGCACGTAGTTAGCCGGCGCTTCTTCTGCAGGTACCGTCACTTTCGCTTCTTCCCTGCTGAAAGAGGTTTACAACCCGAAGGCCGTCATCCCTCACGCGGCGTCGCTGCATCAGGCTTTCGCCCATTGTGCAATATTCCCCACTGCTGCCTCCCGTAGGAGTCTGGGCCGTGTCTCAGTCCCAGTGTGGCCGGTCGCCCTCTCAGGCCGGCTACCCGTCGTCGCCTTGGTAGGCCATTACCCCACCAACAAGCTGATAGGCCGCGGGCTCATCCTTCACCGCCGGAGCTTTTAACCCCGTCCCATGCGGGACAGAGTGTTATCCGGTATTAGACCCCGTTTCCAGGGCTTGTCCCAGAGTGAAGGGCAGATTGCCCACGTGTTACTCACCCGTTCGCCACTAATCCACCACCGAAGCGGCTTCATCGTTCGACTTGCATGTGTTAAGCACGCCGCCAGCGTTCGTCCTGAGCCAGGATCAAACTCTCCGTGAATGTTTACCCGTAATCGGGTGCACACATCACGAGAGCGGAACAACCGGTCGGAATAAGACCCGTTGTTCACAGCGTCCTCGCTGTGTATTGCCTACCGCCACCCACAAGGAGCGGAACGGCAGGACTTTCAAAGGAACCACCAACCTGCCGAAGCAGGCCGGGGTATCAACATATCTGGCGTTGACTTTTGGCACGCTGTTGAGTTCTCAAGGAACGGACGCTTCCTTCGGTCCCGTTTCACCGGGGCCCTCCGGGCGCTTCCCTTCGTTCTTGCGTTTCCGACTCTATCAGACTCTTTCGTGTCTGATTCCCGGTCGAAGCGGGTTCTGCATTTCGCTTCCGAGGAATTCGCTTTCGCGCTTTCCCTTTCGGCGAGTCCGACTCTATCAGGCCTTTTCCGTCTCCCTGACCACGGCCTGCGGGCATGCCGAAGGAAGGGGCAAGGTTAGGATCTGGGCTTGAAAGTCGCCGCCGACCCCCGACTCAAAGTCGCGTTGGGGTCAGGCAGGAGTACGACAGTACAGGCCGCCGGGAGTCGAGGCAAATCGTTTCTGGTGCACCCCTAGGTCCGCCAAGCGGTAGGTCTCGGGCGGAACCGGGACTTCATATGACTTACTCTGCTGAGCAGTACGCCGTCCCCCATCAGCCGCGGCGGCGACACCTGAATCTCCACCCCCTGGGAGGCTCCCCATGACCAACGTGACGTCCCCTCTTGCTGGACGCGCCATCGGACTCACCGCGGTTCCCGACCCGGTCTTCTCCGGCGCGATGGTCGGTCCCGGCACCGCCATCGACCCCGTGCGCGAGCCCTCGGAGGCCGTGTCCCCGGTCGACGGCATCGTCGTCTCCCTGCACCCGCACGCGTTCGTCGTCGTCGACGCGGACGGGCACGGGGTCCTGACGCACCTCGGCATCGACACCGTCCAGCTCAACGGCGAGGGCTTCGAGCTGCTCGTGAACAAGGGGGACACGGTGACCCGGGGCCAGAGCGTCGTGCGCTGGGACCCGTCCGCGGTCGAGGCCGCCGGCAAGTCGCCCATCTGCCCGATCGTGGCCCTGGAAGCCACCGCCGAGTCGCTCTCCGACGTCCGTGAGGACGGGGACGTGAAGGTCGGCGACACGCTGTTCGGCTGGCAGTAGCGCCTCGGGCGCAGTGACGAGCCAGTTGCACAACCACCGCGGTGACTCGGTCGCCGCACAACCGGAGACGGGTGAAATGGAGACAACGCTGCGAGGCGTCGGCGTGAGCCACGGTGTGGCCATCGGCGAGGTTCGGCACATGGGTACGGCGGTGCTGGAACCGCCGGCCAAATCGATTCCCGCCGAGGAGGCCGAGCGCGAACAGGGGCGTGCCCGGCAGGCGGTGGAGGCCGTGGCCGCCGATCTGATCGCGCGCGGCAATCTGGCCGGCGGCGAGGCACAGCACGTGCTCGAGGCGCAGGCCATGATGGCGCAGGACCCCGAGCTGATGTCCGATGTCGACCGGCGCATCGCCGTGGGCAGCACCGCCGAGCGTGGCGTGTACGACGCCTTCGCCGCGTACCGGGCGTTGCTCGCCAATGCCGGGGAGTACCTGGCGGGGCGGGTCGCGGACCTCGACGACGTACGGAACCGGATCGTGGCGCGGCTGCTCGGTGTGCCGATGCCCGGTGTGCCGGACAGCGACGAGCCGTATGTGCTGATCGCCCGCGATCTGGCGCCGGCCGACACCGCGCTCCTCGACCCGACGCTGGTGCTCGGCTTCGTCACCGAGGAGGGCGGGCCGACCAGCCACAGCGCCATCCTGGCGCGGGCGCTCGGCGTTCCGGCCGTGGTGGCGCTGCCCGGCGCGGGTGAGCTGGCCGAGGGCACGGTCGTCGCGGTGGACGGCAGCACGGGTGAGATCTTCGTGAACCCGAGCGCCGAGAAGCGGGAGGAGATGGAGAGCGCCGCTGCCGCCCGTAAGGCTGCGCTGTCCGCATCCACCGGTCCTGGTGCCACCTCCGACGGGCACAAGGTGCCGCTGCTCGCGAATGTCGGCGGTCCGGGCGATGTGCCCGCGGCGGTCGAGGCGGGTGCCGAGGGTGTGGGGCTGTTCCGGACCGAGTTCCTGTTCCTGGACGACAGCAAGCAGGTTCCTTCCGAGGAGAAGCAGGTCGCGGCCTACCGTGCGGTGCTGGAGGCGTTCCCCGAGGGGCGTGTCGTGGTGCGCGTGCTGGACGCCGGGGCCGACAAGCCGCTGGACTTCCTGACGCCGGCCGACGAGCCGAACCCGGCGCTCGGCGTGCGGGGGCTGCGGAGTCTGCTGGACCACCCCGAGGTGCTGCGTACCCAGCTGACCGCGCTGGCGAAGGCCGCCGAGGGTCTGCCGGTGTACCTGGAGGTCATGGCCCCCATGGTGGCGGACCGTGCCGACGCCAAGGCGTTCGCGGACGCGTGCCGCGAGGCCGGGCTGCGGGCGAAGTTCGGTGCGATGGTGGAGATTCCGTCGGCCGCTCTGCGGGCGCGGTCGATCCTCCAGGAGGTGGAGTTCCTGTCGCTGGGCACCAACGACCTGGCGCAGTACACCTTCGCGGCCGACCGTCAGGTGGGCGCGGTGTCGCGGCTCCAGGACCCGTGGCAGCCGGCGCTGCTGGATCTCGTGGCGCTGTCCGCCGAGGCGGCTCGTGCCGAGGGCAAGAGCTGTGGTGTGTGCGGTGAGGCCGCGGCCGATCCGCTGCTGGCGTGTGTGCTGACCGGGCTGGGTGTCACCTCGCTCTCCATGGGTGCGGCGTCCATTCCTTATGTGCGGGCCACGCTGGCCAAGTACACGCTGGCGCAGTGCGAGCGTGCGGCGAACGCCGCTCGTTCCGCCGACTCCGCCGACGAGGCGCGCAGCGCCGCTCAGGCGGTGCTGTCCGGCGAGTAGCCGAGGCGGGTGCGTCTGTTTGAAGCAGGAGGGGCTTTCCGCCGGGTGGTGGGAGGCCCCTCCTGCTGTGTGCCGGTGTTCTCCGGCGTCTCAGTGGTGGGGCTCCGCCGGGTCGGCTCCGATGTCGAATCCCGCGCAGTACTCCACGCCGGACTCCGGGGAGACGGGCTCTCCGGTGTCCGCGTCGGTGCAGTAGGCGTTGAAGACCTCGCCGGCGGTGAGCGGGGCGAGTGCGCCGTGGGCCAGTCGCCAGCCGTGGACGCGGTCCGGGCTGTCGGGGGCGCTGGTGCGCAGGACGACTCCCCCGCGTGATGCGAGGGCGATGGCGACCGCGAGGACGGTGGCGAACTCCGCGCCTTCCGCGCTGTCGAGGCGGGCCGGTCCCGTGGTGTCGCGGTGGGTGTGGAGCACGGCCAGGAGCTGGTCGTTCTCCGTCGGGGTGCTGCACACCAGGTGGTGGGTGCCCGGTCCCGCCGTTTCCAGCAGGCGCATCAGGAGGTGGGAGGCGCGGTCGAAGGCCGCGCGTCCGATGTCCTGGCCGCAGTCGGCGCAGTTGCCGAGGTCGGCGAGGAGGAGGGTGGCGTACTCCCAGGTGGCCTGGCGGACCGCGCGGGAGACGAGGACGGGGATGAGGTCGCTCAGGCGTTGGCCGGTGTAGGTGACCGTGGCTCCGGCGGCGGCGATCTCCGCGGTGAAGCGGCTGCGGCTGGCTCCGGTGTCGGCGTCGAGTCCGGATTCGGCGCAGAACTCCGCGTAGTCCTCCGGGTCGAAGAGGGCGACGGTGGTGTGCACGCCCTGGGCCGTGAGCGTTTTGAGCAGGCTCTCGACCTGCTGGAGATAGACGGTGTGGTCGTCGAAGGTGAAGGTGCGGTAGTGCCGCATGGCCGCGAAGTCCTGTGCGTCGGCCAGCAGGCCGACGGTGCTGGGTGCTTCGCGGCGCAGCGTGCGTCGCATGGTGGTGTCGGTGTGCGCCATGTGTCCCCCTGTGCGCGGTGAATCCTTGCTCACTCAGCGTAATCAGGGGGACTGACAGTGGCGTTATGCGCGGCGGCTCGCGGCCAGTTCGGCGTAGAAGCGGAGGAGGTCGAGGTTGTCGACGGAGCCCGGGTTGACCGCCTTGGCCAGCTCGGTGCCCTGGAGCAGGCGCTTGACCGGAACCTCGATGCGCTTGCCGGTGAGGGTGTGCGGGATGCCGGGGACCTCGATGACCTCGTCCGGTACGTGGCGCGGGGAGAGGTTCTCGCGGATGGTCTGCTTGATCGCCGCGCGCAGGTCGTCGTCGAGGGTCGCGCCTTCGGCGAGGTGGACGAAGAGGGGCATCCAGTAGCCGCCGTCGGGTTCTTCGAGGCCGATGACGAGGGATTCGCGGATCTCGGGGAGGCGTTCGACGGCCTCGTAGATGTCGGCGGAGCCCATGCGGACGCCCTGGCGGTTGAGGGTGGAGTCGGAGCGGCCGTGGATGATCACCGAGCCGCGGTCGGTGATGGTGATCCAGTCGCCGTGCCGCCAGACGCCGGGGTACATGTCGAAGTAGCTGTCGTGGTAGCGGCTGCCGTCGGGGTCGTTCCAGAAGCGGATCGGCATGGAGGGCAGCGGGTTGGTGACGACCAGTTCGCCGACCTCGTTGATCAGCGGCTTGCCCGACGGGTCCCAGGACTGGAGGTCGGTGCCCAGGCAGGGGGCCTGGAGTTCGCCGATGTGGACCGGGAGGGTGGGGACGGCTCCGGCGAAGCAGGAGCAGACGTCGGTGCCGCCGCTGACGGAGGCGATCCAGAGGTCCGCGCCCCTGTTGGCGAACTCGTCGTGGAGCCAGCGGAAGCCGTCGGGCGGGAGCGGGGAGCCGGTGGTGGCGACGCACTGGACGCGGGAGAGGTCGAAGTCGCGGCCGGGGTGGATGTCCGCCTTGCGGCAGGCCATGACGTAGGCGGCGGAGGTGCCGTAGAGGGTGGCGCCGGTCTGCTCGGCGACCCGCCACTGGGCGCTGATGTCCGGGTAGCCGGGGCTGCCGTCGTAGAGGACGACGGTGGTGCCGGTGAGAAGGCCGGAGACGAGGAAGTTCCACATCATCCAGCCGGTGGAGGTGTACCAGAAGAAGCGGTCCTCGGGTCCGAGGTCGCAGTGCAGGCCGATCTGCTTGAAGTGTTCGAGCAGGATGCCGCCCTGGGACTGGACGATGGCCTTGGGCAGGCCGGTGGTGCCGGAGGAGTAGAGGACCCACAGCGGGTGGTCGAAGGGGACCTGTTCGAAGACCGGTTCGGTGTCGGCGGAGGTGAGGGCGGCCCAGGCGAGCGCGCCCTCGGGGGCGTCGGTGCCGAGCAGCGGGATGTGGACGACGGCGCGGAGCGTGGGCAGTTCGCGGCGGAGTTCGGCGACGGTCTCGGTGCGGTCGTGTTCCTTGCCGCCGTAGCGGTAGCCGTCGACGGTGAACAGGACGACGGGCTCGATCTGCTGGAAGCGGTCGAGGACGCTGCGGGCGCCGAAGTCGGGGGCGCAGGAGGTCCAGACGCCGCCGACGGCTGCGGTGGCGAGGAAGGCGACGACGGCCTGCGGGATGTTGGGGAGGTAGCCGCTGACGCGGTCGCCGGGGGTGACGCCGAGGGCGCGGAGTTCGGCGGCGAGTGCGCCGACCTGGCGGCGGAGTTCGGCCCAGCTGACAGGGGACTGGGTGTGGGTCTCGTCGACGTACAGCAGGGCGGGGGTGTCCGCGCGGGACGGGTCATCGGCGGTGCGCAGGGCGTGTTCGGCGTAGTTGAGGGTGGCTCCGGGGAACCAGGTGGCGCCGGGCATGGTGCGGTCGCCGAGGACGCTCTCGTACGGCGTGGAGAAGCGGACGTCGAACCATTCGGCGACGGCGCGCCAGAAGGTGTCGAGCTCGTCGACCGACCAGCGGTGCAGTGCGGCGTACCCGCCGTCGGCCGGGGCGCCGTACCGGGTCGCGGCCCAGTTCTGGAAGCGGGTGACGGCCGCGGCCTCGATGCGGTCGGGGCCGGGCTGCCAGAGCGGGGCGTCGTCGGGCGTGGCTGCGGTCATGAGGGCTGCTCCCTGGCTGTACGGGTACGCGGGGTGGGCGTGTCGGCGCGCACGGGCTGGGGTGTGCGCGTGAGCGGCTGACACGGACGATGCCATGTGATCGTCTTCGGCACCAGGGTGGCCCCGCTGTGAGGGGCTGCGTCGCTTTCGGGCCGGAGCGGGTGAACGGGAGTTGAACGGAAGGTTCTGCGCGTCGGGCGGGTGGCAGGGTGTGCGCCATGGACGGTCGTGACCTGGTGCGTCGGGTGAGGTTGGTCGGTTCGGTGCGGGGGCTGCGCACCGTGCGTTCGGCGTGGCGGCGTCGGTCCGCGGACGCGGCGGCACTGCCGGCGCGCGGGCCGGAGCGGGCCCGGGTGCCCGGGGCGCTGACGGGGGCGGAGCCGGAGCCCGGCGGGGGTGTGGTGCGGTTCGCCCGTTCGGAGCTGCGGATCCGGGTGTCGGTGGGCGGTGCGGTGTTCTGGGCGTGGGACGGGGCGGAGCCATTGCCGTCGTACGCGGTGCCGGGCGAGGCTCCCGCGCCGGATCCGCGGGCGGTGCTGGAGCCGGACAAGGACGGCGGCTGGCAGGTGGTCTCGGAGCGGCTGACGGTGGTGGTGTCGCGGACCGGGGCGGTGGAGCTGCGGACGCCGGGCGGGCTGCTGCTGCGGCGGGAGCTGCCGCCGCGCTGGTGGGAGCCGGTGGGCGGGGGGCCGGTGCGGTGGGTGCAGCGCTCGGAGGTGCCGGCGGACGCGCGGTTCTTCGGGCTGGGCGGCCGGGCGGGCGGGCCTCGGTTGCGGGACGGCGTCTACGGGCTGTGGAACACCGATCCCGGCGGGCGTTTCGGCCCGGAGGACGATCCGCTGTATCTGACGATGCCGGTGCAGGTGGTGGTGTCGGACGCGGGGACGCATCTGGCGTTCCACGACAACAGCTGGGCGGGGCGGGTGGTGCTGCGGGAGGGCGAGGAGGGCGCCGGCTCGGGGCATGACCGGCCGGGCACCTGCGAGGTGCGGATGGAGGGCGGTCCGCTGCGCTGCTGGGTGGTGGCGGGGACGCCGGCCCGGGTGCTCCAGGGGTGGACGGCGTTGACGGGTGCGCCGGCGCTGCCGCCGTCCTGGGCTCTGGGGCCGCAGCACGCCCGGTGGGGGTTCGGCGGTGAGCGGGAGGTGCGGCGGGTCGTCGCCGGGTACCGGGAGCGGGGGCTGCCGCTGTCCGTGCTGCATCTGGACATCGACCATTTCGACGGGCACCGGGTGTTCACGGTGGACCGGGAGCGGTTCCCCGGTCTGCCCGCGCTGGCGAAGGAGTTGCGCGAGGACGGGGTGCGGCTGGTGTCGATCGTGGATCCGGCGGTGAAGGCGGAGCCGGGCGACGCGGTGTTCGACGCGGGGCGGTCGGTGGGTGAGCGGGGTGCGTACGTCCGGGACGCGCGGGGGCGGGTGGTGGTCGGGGAGGTGTGGCCGGGGGCGTCCGTCTATCCGGACTTCACCGATCCGCTTGTGCGGGATTGGTGGGGATCGCTGTACGAGGAGCGGCTTGCGCAGGGCTTCTCGGGGGTCTGGCACGACATGAACGAGCCGGTGTCCTTCGCGGCGTTCGGGGATCCGTCGCTGCCGCGTTCGGCCCGGCACGCGCTGGAGGGCGCCGGTGGTGATCATCGCGAGGCGCACAACGTGTACGCCCTGGCGATGGCGCGGGCGGGTTATGAAGGGCTGCTCCGGTTCCGCCCGGAGGAGCGGCCATTCCTCTTCTCGCGGTCGGGCTGGGCGGGGATGCAGAGGTACGGCGGCACCTGGTCCGGTGATGTGTCGACGGGGTGGCCGGGGCTGCGCGCGTCGTTGTCGCTGGTGGTGGGGCTCGGGCTGTGCGGGGTGCCGTATTCGGGCCCGGATGTGGGCGGGTTCGACGGGTTCCCGTCGCCGGAGCTGTATGTGCGGTGGTTCCAGCTGGGGGCGTATCTGCCGTTGTTCCGTACGCACTCGGCGACCGGCGCGGGGCGGCGGGAGCCTTGGGAGTTCGGGCCGGAGGCGTTGGAGGCCGCGCGGGCGGCACTGGTGGAGCGGGAGCGGCTGCGCCCGTACTTCGTGACGCTGTCGCACGTGGCGCGGCTGACCGGTGCGCCGTATGTGCGGCCGCTGTGGTGGGGTGCGCCGGGCGACCGGGCGCTGCGGGAGTGCGAGGACGCGTTCCTGCTGGGCGACGCGCTGCTGGTGGCTCCGGTGCTGGAGCCCGGGGCGCGGCGGCGGGCGGTGCGGCTGCCCCGGGGGCGGTGGTACGACACGGTGACCGGGCGGGCGTACGAGGGTCCGGGCCAGGTCCTGGTCGACGCTCCGCTGTCCCGGGTGCCGGTGCTGGCGCGGGCGGGCGCGGTGGTTCCGGTGCGGGGCGCGGACGGCGGGCCGGAGCTGGAGGTGTGGGCGCCCGCGCCGGGGCGTACGGGCGGCGGGCTGGTGGTGCGGGATCCGGGCGACGGGTGGGCGGAGGCGGAGGTCGAGCGGTATGTGACGCGGTGGGAGGGCGACCGCGTGGTGGTGGAGCGGGACGGTGCGGAGGGCCGGGTCGACTGTCCGGTGCGGGTGCGGGGGGTGGCGGAGGAGTCCTAGGGCTTACGGAAGGGGCCGCCTCTCCGTATGGCCCCGGGCTCTCAGCGGTGGCGCCCCGCGAACCAGGCGGCGGCGGCTTCCGTGTGCAGAGGGAAGGCCAGGGGGCGCGGGCTGTACAGGATGTCGTAGCCGGACGTCTCGTCGGTGGGGGTCGAGGGCGGGAGGCTCGCGAGGGGGCGGGCCGGGAGGAGGCCGAAGACCAGGAGGTGGCCGTCGGTGTCGCTGAGGGCGTCGGCGAGGCGGACGTCCTGTGCGGCGGCTTCGATGCCGGTCTCCTCGCGCAGCTCGCGGGCGACCGCGTGACGCCAGTCCTCGGCGTGGTCGATGAACCCGCCGGGCAGGGCCGTGCCGCCCTTCTGCGGTTCGATGGTGCGGGTGATGATGACGAGCCCGGTCGAGCGGGGGCCGATGACGGGAAGCAGGGCCACCGCGACGGGCAGCGGGTTGCGGTAGGCGGTGGTTCCGCAGTGCGTGCAGGTGCGGGGCCAGGCGTCGGCGGACGGGAGCCCGGTGTACGGGGCTCCGCAGGTGCCGCAGTGGGAGTTCCGTACGTACCGGAGTGGCTGCGGGGCGGTCGGGGAAGGGCTGTCGCCGGGTTCGGACACGGGCGGACTGTATCGGTCCGCCCCCTCCCCGCATCCCGGAGACCGCGAAGCCGCGTCCTTTCCCGCAGGGCGCCCCAACTGATAGATGGTGTGCCCATGACAGGAATGCGTACCGCTCTCCGCGCCCTGGCCGCCACGGCCGCCGTCCTCCTCGCCGTCACCGCCCACTCCCCCTCGGCCTGGGCGCGCCCCGAACCGAAGGCTCCCGAGGAGTTCGTGGCGCTGCGTTCGGTGGATCCGACGATCATCCAGGAGATGCGCTACACCACGGCGCACACCTTCATGGGCGAGCGGGTGGACGGATACCGGCAGCCGGTCTGCCTCCTGACCCGGCCCGCCGCCCGCGCCCTGCACCTGGCACAGCGGAAACTGCTGCGCCAGGGCTACTCGCTGAAGGTGTACGACTGCTACCGGCCGCAGCGGGCGGTGGACCACTTCGTGCGGTGGGCGAAGGACCTCGACGACCAGACGATGAAGGAGGAGTTCTATCCGCGGGTCGCCAAGGACCGGCTGTTCGAGGACGGTTACATCGCCGAGAAGTCCGGGCACAGCCGGGGCAGCACGGTGGACCTGACCCTGGTGAGGCTGCCGGCCCTGCCGACCAGGCCGTACCGTCCGGGCGAGCGGCTGACCCCTTGCTTCGCACCGAAGGGCGAGCGGTTCCCCGACAACTCGCTGGACATGGGCACGGGTTACGACTGCTTCGACACCCTGTCGCACACGGACGACCCCCGGATCCAGGGGCCCCAGCGCGCCAACCGGCAGTTCCTGAAGCGGACGTTGACCGAGGTGGGGTTCGTGAACCTGCCGGAGGAGTGGTGGCACTTCACCCACCGGCCCGAGGTGTTCCCGGACACCTACTTCGACTTCCCGGTGGACCGCGGGTCGGTGGGCAGGCCCTGAGGAGAACGGGCGACCGGGACCACCCCCGTGGGCTCCGGCCGCCCGTTCTTCATTTCGGACGCGAAAGGGGCGTGTTCGGTTGCCGATCGGGCGACTACGGTGCCCGTATGTCACAGCAGAGGTTCGATTCGTACGAGGAATTCTGGCCGTACTACGTCGCGATGCACTCCCGGGCCGCCACGCGCTGGGTCCACTTGACCGGCACCCTGACCGGGCTCGCGATCTCCGCATACGGGCTCGCGCGGGGCCGTAAGCGCTATCTGGCGGCCCTGCCGCTGATCGGCTACGGCACCGCGTGGCCCGCGCACTTCCTGATCGAGAAGAACAACCCGGCCACGTTCGGGCATCCGGCGTGGTCGCTGCGCGGGGACGCGCAGATGATCCGGACGATGCTCGCGGGCCGGGACGCGGAGCTGGCGGAGACCGCGGCGAAGTGGCTGGCCGAGCACGGGGAGGACCGGAAGGACGGCTGAGGCCGAGGAGGCGGGGCCGGACCCCTCGCCGGACGACGGCGCCCGTGGCACACTTCTGACGTTCCGTCAGATCCAGTTGCCGGGAGGGGCCTTGTCGCGCACGCGCACACCCGTGGTGGCCGGTTGGTTCACCGAGGACACCGCGGAGGAGGACTTCCGGCTGCTGGGCACCCGCTGCTCCGGCTGCCGGTCGGTGCACTTCCCCCGCGAGGACGACCACTGCCGCAACCCGGCATGCCCCGGCGGCGAGTTGGAGGAGGCGCCGCTGTCGAAGCGGGGCACGGTGTGGTCCTGCACCGACGGGCGCTACCGGCCGCCTCCCCCGTACGTCAGCGACCCCGGGGAGCCCTGGGTCCCGTACACCCTGGTCGCCGTCGAGCTGGCCGCCGAGCGCATGGTGGTGCTGGGGCAGGCCGCGCCCGGGGTCGGCGTGGGCGATCTGCCCGTCGGCTCGGTGGTGGAGGTGGTGCCGGGCGTCCTGGACGAGGACCGGGCGACCGGCACCGTACACACGACGTGGCACTGGCGGCCCGTACCGGCGGGCGGGGAGGCCTCATGAGCGGCGACGTGGCCGTCCTCGGGGCCGGGATGCACCCGTGGGGCAAGTGGGGGCGCGGCTTCGTCACGTACGGGCGGATCGCCGCGCACGCGGCGCTCGCGGACGCGGGCATCGGCTGGCCGGAGGTCGGGTCGGTGGTCGGCGCGCAGACGGTGCGCGGGGGCTATCCGGGGTACGTGGCGGGGGCGACGTTCGCCCGGGCGCTCGGGTGGCAGGGGGCGCGGGTGGCGTCCGTGTACGCCGCGTGCGCCTCGGGGGCGCAGGCCATCGACACGGCGCGGGCGCAGATCCTGGCGGGGCTGGCGGACGTGGTCCTGGTGGTGGGGGCCGACGCGGCGCCCAAGGGGTTCTTCGCCCCGGCGGGCGGGGAGCGTCCGGACGATCCGGACTGGCTGCGCTTCCGGGTGCTCGGGGCGACGAACCCGGCGTACTTCGGGCTCTACGCGCGCCGTCGCATGGCGCTGTACGGGGACACGCCGGAGGACTTCGCGCTGGTCAAGGTGAAGAACGCGGCGGCGGGGGCGCTGAACGAGTTCGCCCGCTACCGCAGGCCGGTGACGGCCGAGGAGGTCGCCGCCTCCGCGATGGTCGCCGATCCGCTGCGGCTGCTGGACATCTGCGCCACGTCCGACGGTGCCGCCGCCCTGGTGCTGAGCAGCCTGGAGTTCGCGCGGCGTCGCGGGGTGCGTGATCCGGTGCGGATCCGGGCCGTCTCCACCGTGACGCCGACCTTCCCGAGGACCGTCCTGGATCTGCCGGACATCGGCACGGACTCGGCGGTGGCCGTGGACCCGTCGCCCGAGAGCTTCCGGGCCTCGATCGCGCGGACCGCGTACGAGGAGGCGGGGATCGGGCCGGAGGACCTTTCGCTGGCCGAGGTCTACGACCTGTCCACCGCGCTGGAGTTGGAGTGGTACGAGGACATCGGGCTGTGCGGTCCGGGCGAGGGGGCGAAGCTGCTGCGTTCGGGGGCGACCGGGCCGGGCGGGCGGGTTCCGGTGAACGCGAGCGGCGGGCTGGCCTCGTTCGGCGAGGCGGTCCCGGCCCAGGCCATCGCGCAGGTCTGCGAGCTGACGCGGCAGTTGCGCGGGCGGGCCGGGGAACGGCAGGTGCCGGGGGCTCGGGTCGGCATCACGGCGAACCAGGGGCTGTTCGGGCACGGCTCGGCGGTGGTGGCGGTCCGCTGAGCGCGGCCGGCCTCAACAGGTTTTCCCTGCCCTTCACTTGACTGGACGTCACCACCGCAGAACACTCGGGGCCCGGCGCGCCGGACAGCGTGCGGCCCGTACCCCTGTCGGCGGGGGTACGGGCCGTACGCGTGCCCGGACCCCCGTGGTTCCGGTGGCTCAGGTGGCGACGGGTTCGCGGGCCCGCGCGGCGCGCTCCGCGGCGGCGCGCTCCAGCGCGTGCTCCACGACCGCGACCAGGACATCGCGCACGGAGGAACGGTCCCGCGCGTCGCAGACGAGCACCGGGACCTCGGGGTCGAGGTCGAGGGCGGCCTGCACGGTCTCCGTGGGAAACCGTTCGGCGCCCTCGAAGGTGTTGACCGCCACCGTGAACGGGATCCGCCTGCGCTCGAAGTAGTCGACCGCGGCGAAGCAGTCCTCCAGACGCCGGGTGTCGGCGAGGACGACCGCGCCCAGGGAGCCCTGGGCCAGTTCGTCCCAGAGGAACCAGAAGCGGTCCTGGCCCGGGGTGCCGAACAGATAGAGGACCAGGTCGTCGCGGAGCGTGATCCGGCCGAAGTCCATCGCGACCGTGGTGGTGGTCTTGGACTCGACCCCGTCCAGATCGTCCACCGGGCGGCCCGCCTCGCTGAGGCGTTCCTCCGTGCGCAGGGGCCGGATCTCACTGACCGCGCCGACCGCGGTCGTCTTGCCGACGCCGAACCCTCCCGCCACCAGGATCTTCAGGGTGACGGGCTCGACGGGCCGCTGCTCGGCGCGGCTAGAGCGCCCGAAGGCCATTGATCACCTCGCGGAGAATGTTCACGTCCGGCAGCTCGGCCGGCGGAACGGGACGGGTCACGTGCACCAGCTCGTCCTCGACGAGATCGCCGACCAGAACCCGCACCACCCCTACCGGGAGGTCGAGTTCGGCGGCGAGCTCGGCGATCGACTGGGGCATGTCGCTGCAGAGTTCGACGATCGCCACGTGTTCGGGGGCGAGCGTCTGGTCCCGGCCGGGATCGTCGGCGGCCGGTTCCGGCACGACGAGCGCGATCAGGTCGAGGCGATGGCGGGAGGCGCTGCTCGTACGCCCCCGGGTCATCGCGTACGGGCGGACCACCGGTCCGGCCTCGGCGTCGTACCACCGCGAGGCCTGGGGATCGACGGTCCCGTCCGGGGATACGGGGCCGGTGGCCCGGGGGGAGTCGGCGCTCATGCCCGCCACGCTCACCCTCCGGCGGGCGTACCGGTCGTCCGTGGGGCGTTGGCCAGATGGGCCCCCACGCGCTTGACCATCAGCGTCATCTCGTAGGCGACCTGGCCCACGTCGGAGTCGGCCTCCGCCAGAACGGCGAGGCAGCTTCCGTCGCCGGCGGCGGTGACGAAGAGGAACGCCTCGTCCAGCTCGACGACGGTCTGGCGCACCCGGCCCGCATCGAAGTGGTGGCCCACGCCCTTGGCGAGGCTGTGGAACCCGGAGGCGACGGCGGCGAGATGCTCGCTGTCCTCGCGGGTCAGGTCCGCCGACGCGCCGGTGGCGAGCCCGTCGCTGGAGAGGACCAGCGCCTTGCGGATGCTGGCGACGCGCTGGACGAGTTCGTCGAGCAGCCAGTTCAGTTCGCCCGAGCCGTGGCGTGCGGGGTTGGGTGCTGCGGCGTTCGGTGCGGTCATCGACCGTCCCCTCCCGGAGTGGTTCCTGGTGCTGTGCCACCGGGGCCGCCGGTGTTCGCGGTGTCCTCGGCGCTATCGGTGGTCGCGGTGTTCGCGTTGTTCCCTGACGTTCCGGTGTTGTCGGTCGTGCCGGTGTTCTCGGTGTTCGTGGTGTCCTCGGCGGTTTCGGCGTTCTGCCGGCGGCCGCGCTGCCAGCCGCGCTGGAGCGAGGCCATGCGGTCGCGCACCTCGTCCGCGTCACGCTCGGCGTCGTCGAACGTGTCCACGGGCGCCCGGTGCACAGGGCGCTCCACGGACTCCTCACGGAGCTGGCGGGCGAGGCTGGCCTGCCGGACCCGCCGGGGCAGGCCGCCGATGGTGTCGGGTGCCGGTGGAGCGGCCGGCGCGGGGGTTCCCCCGGCTCGGGACGCCTCTCCCGGGCGGGGCGCATCGGTCGTACGGGGTGCCCCGGTGTCGTGGGACTCCTCGGTCGTACGGGGTGGCTCCGGCGCGCGGCGGGCGGCGGCCCGCACGGTCCAGGGTGCGTCGGCGGTACGGGGCCGGTCGGCCGGGTCGGGGGCGCGGTCGGCGGTGTGCGGGACCGGACCGGTGGCCTTCGCGGGGGACGCGACCGGATCGTCGCCCGGGGTGTCGACCCGGCGGCCCCGGTCGGTGACCAGGGTCGGCGGCGTACGACGGGGCAGTGGGACGGGACCGGCGGGGCGCATCGGGCGGACCTCGGCCGTGGGCTCGTCGCCGTGGTCGCGGGCCTGCTGGTGCTGCTCCCGGTCGGCGTCCCGGCGCGGGCGGCCGCCGGGCTTGTCGCGGCGGGGCTCGCGGTCGCCGTCACGGCGAACGTCCCGGGCGCGGAAGATGCCGCCGCGCTCGCTCTCGGTGTCCTCCAGGTCGGAGACGCCGTCCAGGACGGGGCCGAGGGCCGGGTCCAGGGCGGGATCCGGCGTACGGTCCAGCCGGTCGCCGGCGAAGTCCAGCGGGCCGACCGGGGCCTCCAGCTCGACGGGCCCGTCCAGAACGCCCGGTCCGGTGAGTCCGGTGGGCACCGGCGACAGGACGGCGGACCTGCCGTTGACGCGGCGTTCCCCGCCCGGGGCCGTGCCCTGCGCGCCCTGCGGTGCGTCGGCGCTCCGGCCGCTGCCGATCGCCCGCTCGGCCCGGCGGTCGAGGCGGAACCCGGTGCCGTGGGTGTCGGGGGCGTCGGTGAGCAGGGCGGCCGGGATGAACACGACCGCGGTGGTGCCTCCGTACGGCGACTTCTGCAGGGAGACCCGGACGTTCTGGCGCTGGGCGAGCCGGCTGACCACGAACAGGCCGAGCCGGTCGGTGTCGGAGAGCTCGAAGTCGGGGGTCTCGGCGAGGCGCAGGTTGGCGTCGAGAAGGACCTCGGGGGCCATGCCGAGGCCGCGGTCGTGGATTTCGAGCGTGAAACCGTTGGAGACGCGTTCACCGTGCACCTGGACCGCGGTGTGCGGCGGCGAGAAGACGGTGGCGTTCTCCAGGAGTTCGGCGATCAGGTGGGTGAGGTCGGCGACGGCCGGTCCGCCCACGCCGATCCGGGCCAGGCGGCGGACCTCGATGCGTTCGTAGTCCTCGACCTCGGCGACGGCGGCCCGCACCACGTCCATCAGCTGGATGGGCTTGCGCCACTGGCGGGAGGGCGCCGCGCCGGAGAGGATCACGAGCCCTTCGGCGTGCCGGCGCATACGGGTGGTGAGGTGGTCGAGGCGGAACAGGTCGGCCAGTTCGTCGCTGTTCTCGGTGCGGCGCTCCATCGCGTCCAGCAGCGTGAGCTGGCGGTGCAGGAGGACCTGGTTGCGGCGGGCGAGGTTGACGAAGACCTCGGAGACGCCGCGGCGCATGTCCGCCTGCTTGACGGCGGCCTCGACGGCGGCCCGCTGAAGGGTGTTGAGCGCCTGGCCGACCTGGCCGATCTCGTCGGGCTCGTAACTGAGGTGCGGGGCCTCGGTCTCGACGTCCACCTGCTCGCCCGCGGCCAGCCGGCGCATGACGCTCGGCAGCCGTACGCCGGAGACCTCATGGGCGTCCTTGCGGAGCCGGGAGAGGTCGCGGACGAGTTCACGGCCGATGCGGACGGAGACGAAGATCGAGACGATCAGGGCCAGGAAACCGAGGATTCCGGCGATACCGGCCTGGGCGAGGACCCGGTAGGCGGCCGGTTCGGCGCGGTCCTGGAACCGGTTGCCCATCTCGGTGGAGTCGTTCGCCAGCCGGTCGAGGACGGGCACGGCGGCCTCCTCCCAGCGGGCGGCGTCGACGGCGCCGGGGCGCTTCGTCGGACCGGCGGCGATCAGGGCGTCCTCGGCGGTGCGCAGCGGTTCGGTGTCGGGACTGCCCCAGAACTGCTCGACGCGTCGGCGCTCGGCGGCGGGGAGGCTCTCCAGGCTGACCTCGTACAGCAGCTCGCGCTGGGCCACGAGGCCGGATATCTGGCGCAGTTCGGAGGTGGTGAAGCGGCCGGCTATGAGGCCCGATGCGATGAGCGCGTCCTCGCGCGAGAGGATCTCCCGGGCCCGGGAGACCCCGACCAGCGCCCGCATCTGCTTGTCCATCGACACGTTCTCCAGGGTGTGGAGTCCGTTGAGGAAGCGGTACGAGGGGTCGACGAGGCCGTTGTAGAAGTCCAGCGCCTTCGCCCGGCTGATGGTGCGCTTCTCGACCGACTCGCGCAGGGCGTCCAGTCCGTCGACGGCGCTGAGGATCGCGTCCAGGCGGCTGCTGTCGGCGGCGCTCAGCGATTCCCGGACGTCCTGCGCCCGGGCGTTCTCCCTGACCTCGCTCACGATGCGGTCGGTGGCGGCGCGTTGGCCCATGAGGACGGGGAGCGCGTCGGAGGCCCGGGGGTCGGCGAGGAAGACCAGGGTCTGCCGCCGCTCGGCCTGTACCGCGCGGACGGCGTCGTCCAGCGGGTGGGCGACCTTCTCCACGATGGATCCGGCGCTCATCAGCTCGTCGGCCTGGCGGCCGGTGATGTAGGTGGCGAAGACCCAGAGGCCGGTGAGGGAGACGAGCGGCACCAGCAGCAACGCCACGATCTTCCTGCGGATGGACTTCCCGCGAAAGCGCATGGCCTCCCCCAGATCGGCCCCGCACCGCGGGGGTGGTCTTCTCCTGGCCGTTGCTCGGCCCTGTGTCAATAAACGGCGCGAGCCTACTACTGACACAGAGACAACTCGAAGACACGTCCGGATGATTTTCAGCCGTCCATGCTGGGCTTGATCATGGGTTGTCCCGGTATTCCCGGAGATGAAATTCGCGAAAGCGACAGAGGATACCGGCCGGACGTGCCGGTACCGGCACGTATCAGTTGGCTGGAATTCTTCGGTCCGTGACCTTCTGTGCCCTGCGGGCGCTTTTCAGGGGAATCTTCGGGACGGGTGGTTCGTCCATATGTACGGGGTAGACGCACGGTGGGGTCGTGCGCGGCAGGACGGACGTGTTCCGCCCGCGTAGAACCGGCGCAAGCCGGGCAGCCACCCTGAAGTCGGACAGTGGTGGGGAGTTGAAGGACCTTGAGCACGCAGGAACGCGGGAGTGCCGGAGCACCGGCGGCCGCGAGGGCGGAAGCCGCGGACGGGGCACGGATCCCGCGGCAGTTGTGGGTGGAGGAGCCGGCCTCGAAGCGGCGGATGCCCGATGCGGTGCGGACGGCCGCCGTGCGTGCCGTTCTCATCATGTCGCTGACGATCATCCAGGCGATGATCGCCTTTCTGAGCACCTTGACCGGCTCCTGGCTGGCCTTCCCGATGGTGCTCAGCAGTGTGGCCAGCACGGTGGTCGCCACCTGGTCGGTGCTCGACGTCTGGGTGACCCGGCAGGTGTGGAACCAGCGCAACGGCGTGGTGTCCGTGCCGAGCAGTTCGGCCCGGCAGATACGCCGTGAGCGGCGCAGGTCCCGCCGGGCCGAGCGGGCGGCTGAGCGGGACGGCACCGGCGGTGGCATAGGCGGCCGCCGGAACACCGGCGACCTCTCCCGGGCCTGACCTGCTGGACCTGGCCCGCTGCCGGGCCTGACCTCCTTGGCCCGGCTTTCCGTGGCCGACCCGCGGGCCTGACCCGCGGGCCTGACCCGCGGGTCGCTCCCGTCGCCGGGTGCCGCTACTCGCCCGGTTCGGGGACCGGGTGGCCGGCGGCCGCGGTCTGTTCGCTCCGCTTGAACATGCGGGTCGCCGTGATCTCGCCGTGGACCGTCTCTCCGTCCGGGTCCTGCTGCGGCAGGCCGGGGCGCAGATGCTCCTCCACGCTGATGTACTTCAGCCCCGCCCTCAGGTCGGCGTCGTTGCGCAGCCGGATGACGAGGGGGAATTCGGCGAGCGCGGTCGTGTCGAACAGACCGGTCGTGTACAGCAGTTGCACGCCCAGTGCGTCCGAGACGGCCCGCTGGAGCTCCAGCAGATACGTGGCGTTGGCGCGGCCGATCGGGTTGTCGAGGAACAGGGTGCCCGCGTGCCGGTGGCGGTCGCGGCCCCGGTCGTTGCTGCGCAGGGCCGCCATCGTGCAGTAGAGGGCGATGGCGGCGGTGAGCAGCTGGCCGCCGGAGAAGACGTCGCCCATCTGCCCGACCGGGACGCGCTCGGCGCGCAGCACGGCGTCCGGCTTCAGGATCTCCACCGCGATGCCCTTGGGCCGCAGGGCGGCCTCGACGCCCCGCAGCAGCAGGGACATGCCGTCCCGGCGCAGATCGGAGTTCTTCTTGAGGGCGGCGTGGGTGGCCTCGTCGATGACCTCGCCGAGGCGTTCGGTGAGGGTCGCCTGGTCGGGTTCCTCGAAGCGGATCCGGAGGAATTCCTGCCCCGACCACTCTCCCAGGCCCTCGGGGAGCTGGGACAGCCGCTGGGCGGAGCGCAGGGTGGTGAGCGCCGATTCGACCAGCCCGCGCAGCCGGTCGACGATCGAGTCGCGGTTGCGTTCCAGCTGGACGAGCTCGTCGGTGAGGACGCGCAGCCGGGGGGCGAAGGCGTCGGCCCACTTCTGCGCGTGCTCGGGCAGGGCGGAGGCGGGCAGCTCGCGGATCTGCTGGCGGGCCGGGGTGCGGACCTGTTCGTAGCGGGTGGAGTTGGCGTGCCGGACGAGGATGTCGCTCGCTTCCCGGACGGCGCTCTCGGCGGCCGAGAGGTCGGCGTTGCAGCCGCGCAGGGAGCGGCGGGACTCGGCGGCGGACTGCCGGGCCTCCTCCAGACTGCCGGGGTACGGGTCGGGGTCCTCGGTCCCGTCGTCCGTGCCGTGGTCGCGGAGCAGGTCCCGGAGGAGGGCCGCGGTCTCGTCGAAGCCGCCGGCGGAGTCCTCCGCGGTGCGGTGGGCGTGCAGCAGCTCGCTGTGGGCGGCGCGGGCGGTGTCCAGGGCGGCGGTGGCTTCGGCCAGTTCGGCGGTGGCGGTACGCAGCAGGGCCTGGGCGCTCCCGGCGTCGGCCGGGACCAGGTCGTCGGGCAGTTCGGTGTGGTGCTGCCGCTCGTCGTCGGGGGCGAGCCGCTCGGCCTCGCCGCGCAGCCGTCCCAGATGCTCGCTGGCGGTGGAGGCGCGGGTCTCCAGGAGCTGGACGTGCGCCTCGGCGCGGGCGGCGGCGGCCTGGCGGGAGGGCCCGTCCGCGCCGTCGGTGCCTTCCAGGAGCTGGGCGGCGCGGGTGCGGACCTTGTTGGTGAGGCGGTCCAGCTCGGCCAGGGCGGCGCTCTCGTCGCTCTCGGCGCGGGCCTGTTCGGCGCGCAGATCGGCGCCGACGCCGACCTTCTCGTACAGCTGGGAGGCGGCTCGGTAGGCCTCGCGCAGGGTGGGCAGGGCGGTGCGGGCCGTGGACTCGTCCTCCTCGGGGAGGACTTCGGGGACACCGGCGATCTCGGCGCGCTCGGCCCGCAGGGCGCGGGCGGTGCGGCGGGCGTCGTCCCCGGCGCGCTGGGCGGCCCTGCGGTCCTCGTCGGCTGCGCGGGCGAGGTCGAGGCAGACGGCGGCGCGGGCCTCGGACTCGGCGGCCTCGTCGACCAGTTCGCGCAGCCGGACCTGCCAGCCGGCCCGCTCCCGCAGCCGGTGGGCGAGTCCGGCCAGGGCGTCGGCGGCGCGGCGGGCGCGCTGGGCGGCTTCCTGGCGTTCGTCGCGGACCCGGGCGGTGTCGGCTGCGGCCTCGTCGGCCTCGGCGCGGGCGGTGCGGGCCTCGGCGAGCACGGCTTCGGCGCTCTCGGCGGCCGTACGGGCGGTGGCGGCGGCCTCGGCCAGCTCGGCGAGCATGCCGGGCGGGCAGTCGGCGCGCCAGGAGCCGATCCGGGCGGCGAGCGCGCGGTCCCCGGAGAGGCGGGCGGCGAGGGTCCGGATGTCCTCGTCGCGGGCGGCGGCGCGGCTGCGCAGTGCGTGGCGTTCCTCGTCGGCGGCGTGCTCGTCGTGCATGGCCGGGTTCGGCGGGACGAGGAAGACGCCGTCGTGCTGCGCGTCGGAACCGGTGCCGGGGTCCGGGACCGGGGCCAGGAGGGCGGCGGCGGTGCCGACGGCCACGGTCGAGCGGGGCAGCAGGGCCGCGCCGCCGAGGACCTCGCGGGCGCGGCTGTGGGCGTCGGGGTCGGTGATGACGACGCCGTCGACGAGCTCGGGGCGGGCGGCGAGGACGGCGGCGTGGTCGGCCGGGTCCACGGCCTGGGCGAGGTAGCGCCAGCCGGGCAGGGCGGGGATGCCGTGCTCGCCGAGATACTCGACGGTGGCGAGGACGTCGGGGCCGGGCGGCAGCAGTCCGCCCTCGCCGAGCGCGCCGAGGATGCGGGCGTCGTCGGCGGCGGCGGTGCGCAGGTCGAAGAGGCGGCGCTCGGCGGCGGCGACGGACTGGTCGAGGAGTTCGCGCAGTTCGTCGGCGCTGCGGTCGAACTCCTCCGCGGTCAGCGGCTGCTGGGCGGTGGCGGGCTGGTCGGCGAGGGCCACGGCGCGGTCGGCGGCCGGTTCGGCGGCGGTGGCCGTGGAGTCGTCGCCGTTCCCCGGGCCGGTGCGGGCGGTGGTGCCCTGGGCGGGTCCTGACGCCTCGTCGGCGGATTCCCGGCGCGGGTGCGGGACGCCGGTGCCGGAGGGCAGGCCCAGCAGGTCGCCGAGGCGGGGGTCGGCGGCGATGGACGCGGCGGCGCGGTGCTCGTCCTCGTAACTCTGCTCGGCGGCCTTGGCCCCGTCGGCGGCGCGGGCGGCGGCCAGTTCGGCGCGGCTCTCGGCGGCAGCGGCCTCGCGGGCGGTGTCGGCGGCGCTCCGGGCGGCTTCGCGGGCGGTGTCCCAGGCCGCGACGGCGGACTGTTCGGCGTCGCTGGCGGCGAGGGCGGCGCGGGCCGGGTCGGCGTCGGGCGCGGTGTCGTCGAGCCAGCCGGCCCGGACGGCTTCGGCGGTCTCCTGGCCGACCTCGGCGAGGCGCTGGCGCAGATGTCCGGCCTCGCTGCGGGCACGCTGGGCCTCGGTGGCGGCGACCGTGGCGTCGCGGTGGGCGCGTTCGCCGGTGGCCTGGAGGGTGTCGGAGCGCTCCTCCTCCTCGTTGGCGACGCGCTCGCCCTCCTCGGCGGCCCGGTGCAGGGCGCGGACGAGGTCGGTGGCGGCGGCGGAGCGGGCGGCGAGGGCCGGGGCGGCGTCGCGCTCGGCCTCACGGATGGCGGCGGCGACCCTGGCCGAGCGGTCGGCGGCGGCGCGGTGGCGCAGGACGGCCTCGGCGGCCTGCCAGGCGGCGTGCAGGGTGCGGGCCTCGACCAGCTCCTTGCGTCCGGCGGCGGCACTCTTCTCGGCCGCGGTCAGGGCCAAGGAGGCGTGCCGGTAGGCCAGTTCGGCGGCGATCAGGGCGCGGCGGCCCCGGGCGGACTCGGCTTCGGTGACGGTGTGGGCGGCGGCGGTGACCCGCTCGGCCAGCTCGGCGGTGCGGCCGCGCTCCTCGGCGGCGCGGACGGTCAGGCGGCGGGCCAGGGTGCGGGTGCGGCGCTCGGCGCCGGCGTGGATGTCACGGGCCCGGGCGCGGGTGTCGGTGGCCTCGACGATCCGGTTCAGGAGGTCCACGGAACCGGCGGTGAAGTCGCGTTCGGCGGTGAGCTCGGCGCGGCGGCCCAGCTTGTTGCCGAAGCCGCTGACCAGGTCGGCGAGTCCGTCGGTGTCGCGGGTGTCGGTGACGGCGCGGAGCAGCAGGTCGGTGAAGTCGGAGTCCTTCTTCACCGCGAAGAGTCCGGCGGCCTCGCCCTCGTCGGCGTTCATCTCGCGCTGGTAGCGGAAGAGTTCGGGGTCGAGGCCGAGGTCGCCGAGGTGTTCGTTCCAGCGGTCGTGGATCTCTTCCCAGTGCACGTCGAGGTGGGCGTAGAACTTGCCCGCGTCCATCAGCGCGTCGCGGAAGCCCTTCATGGTGCGCCGCCTGCCGCGCGCCCCGGAGACGCCCTCGACGGGGCGGCCGACGGCGGAGGACTCGGCGACGGGCAGGCTGTCCAGGCTGAGCCCGGGTCCTGGGCGGAACGAATACCAGGCCTCGGCGAACTTGCGGGGGTCGTTGGAGACCTGGCGGCCGCGCCACTCGCTGACCTTGCCGACGACGACGCATTCACCGGTGAGGGTGTGCTGCCACTCCAGCGCGACGTGGCCGCAGTCGTCGGCGAGGAGGAACTTGCGCAGCACGCCGGAGCTGGCGCCGCCGAGGGTGTTGCGGTGACCGGGGAGCATCACCGAGAAGATCAGCTTGAGCAGGACGGACTTGCCGCCGCCGTTCTCCAGGAAGAGGACGCCCGCCGGTGCGGGGCGGCGGGGCGGGCCGACCGGCTCGTCCTCGAAGAACTCCGCCTGGGCGGGAGCGGGGTGGGGGACGGGTGCGCCGACGCCGCGCAGATCGAGGACGGTGTCGGCGTAGCGCGCACCGGCAGGCCCGATGGAGTAGAGGCGGACCCGGGACAACTCGTACATGGCGGCGGACTCTCGTCGTTCGGTGAGCGGGGGTGGAGCGGCGGGGGTGTGCGGGCTGGTCGGGAACGGTCGGTCGGGTCAGGAGTGGAAGGGCAGGCCCGCGTCGGCGGCCAGCTCCACGCTGTCGGGGTCGGGCGGCGGCAGCAGGGTGGCGGAGCCGTCGGTGACGGGGACGACGCCGAGCTCCAGCAGTTCGGCCATGGCGGCGCTGCCCGCCATGTCGCGGACCTGGAGCTGGTAGCGGGCGGTGGTGCGGTAGGCGCCGCCCGCGTCGTCGCCGGTGCGCTGGAGGAAGCCGGAGTCGGTGAGGAAGGCGACGGCCTTGCCGATGATGCCGGTGGTGGATCCGGCGAGCCGGCGGGCGTCCTTGGTGGCGCCGGTGGCGCTGCGGCGGGCGTAGATCCGCCAGCCGGCTTCGAGCCCGGGGGCGTCGCTGGCCGGGTCGGTGTTGTCGCCCTGTTCCTCGGCGCGCTCCTCAAGACGTCGGCAGGCCTGGCGTACGAAGGCGTCGACGCCGTTGACCGTGATGCGGCCGATGTACGCGTCGTCGGCGAGGTCCTCGGGGCGGGGGAAGGCGAGGGCGGCGACGGCCAGGTGGGCGAGGCCGTGGAGGAAGCGGTCGGCTGCGTCGGAGGAGGCGCGGCGGGCGTAGTCGCCCATGCGGACGGCGAAGACGGAGTCCTCGCCCGCCGTCACGGCCATCCCGGCGCGCGGTGAGACTTCCAGGACGATGAGGCCGAGGCCGGTGGCGACGGCGTCGGCGAGCCGGGCGAAGGCGCTCTCCTCGCGGTAGCGCCGCAGCAGGTCGGCGTATTCGGCGTCGCGGGCGGGCAGCAGCTTGGGCTGGAGCCCGAAGGAGACCAGGCGGGCGGCGTCGGCGGCGTCGGCCGGGGTGACGGGGGTCTGTCCGGCGGGCTCGGCGGTGTGCGGAGAGGTGTGCGCGGAGTCGGCCGCGTACGTCGTGGAGGGAGCCCCGTACGGCGTGGAGGAGCCGGTGTGCGCGGAGGGCTCGGTCCACGCGTCGGGGTGCTCGGCGTCGTGGTCGCTCACGGCTGGGACTCCTCGGTACGGAAGGGGTGCGGGTGCGCGGGGCGTGCGGGGCCGGACGCGATGGGAGAGGGGGCGGAGTGCGCGGGGCCGGTCACGAGGCCTCCTGGCGGTCGGCGGCCATGCCGACGGCGTCCAGCAGGGCGGTGCCCACGATCAGGTCGGCGCCGCCGAACTCCGGGTCGTCCAGCTCGGCCCCGTCGTCGACGGCGAACAGCAGGCGGCGCTCGCCCTGGCGGTAGGCGGTGCCGACCGGCGGGCTGGCGGCGTGGACGGCGAGCAGCGCGACCAGGTAGGGCAGGTCGGTGTCGCCGGTGCGGCGGGCCTCGGCGAGCAGTCCGGAGAGCCGGCGCGGGGCGTCGTGCTCCAGATCGAGCAGGGTCATGGCGCGGGCGAGCTGCTCCTCGCTGAACCGGCTGTCGTCCGGGGTGGCGATCAGATCGGGCTCGGGCATCTCCGCGCCCAGGTGCTCACGCTCCAGGGGCGGGGTGAGCAGCATGTCGACCAGGTCCCCGATCCGTACGGCGGTGGGGGTGCGCAGTCCGGTGCCGTGGGCGAAGAAGGCGTCGGTAGCCCGGGTGGACCGCTCGACGGGGAGCGGGAGGAGCGGGGCGAGGAGCTGCCCGTACAGATCGAGGCCCGCGTGGGCGGCGGGCGGGGCGAACGCCTGCCGGTCCTGCTCCGCGCGGAAGAGCGGGCCCGCTTCCAGGAGCCGGGACTGGAGCTGGGTGTGGCGGCGGATGCAGTCCTTGACGATGTCGACGAGCTCGGCGGCCCGGCGCTTGTGCTCGGGGTCCTCGGCCTCGTCGCGCGCCTTGCGGATGTTGGTGAGGATCGCGTTCTCGTGGCGGTAGCGGTCGGCCACGTGGTCCAGGGCCTCGTCGATCATGTCCGGGACGGTGTGGAGCCAGTCGACGGCGCGGACGTTGCGCCGGGTGGCCTCCAGGGTGCGGCGCAGGGTCTCGGCGTACTGCACGGTGCGGTAGCGAGCCTGTTCGGCGGCGAGCTGGGCGTCGGCGAGACGGCCCCGGCTGATGAGGACCTCCAGCTTGACCTCGGCGGCGATCTGGGCGCTGGTGACATCGGTGTCCAACGCGCCGACCAGGACGTTGACCGCTTCGTCGGTGGCGCGGAGGTAGACCGTGCCGCCGTAGCCCGGGACCTCCTCGATGAGTTTGAAGTCGTAGTCGCGGCGGACATAGACCCCGTCGGTGTTGAAGGTGCCGTAGACCGCGCGGAAGCCGCGGTCGACGCTGCCGACGTTGATCAGGTTCTCCAGGACCCAGCGGGCGACCCGTTCGTGCTCGGTGACGGGGCGCTCGGGGGCCTGGGCGCCGACCCGGGGCAGCAGTCTGGCCACTATCTGGTCGTGGTCGGCCCCGGTGTCGAAGTCCATGTTGAGCGTGACGTGGTCGATCGCGGCGAGGGCGACCTCCGCCATGGCGTACACCGTGTACTCGCCGGCCAGATTCGCCTTGCGGACGTCGAGGTCGTGCAGCGGAGCCGTGCACGCGAGCGCGCGCAGCCGCCGCGAGAGCCCCTCGTCGGCGGCGGGGCCCGGGGCAGGCCGCGGCCCCGCGCTGAGCTGCGGCGAGGCGTGGTCCGGGTAGGCAGGCGAAGTCACGTGGGACAGATTAGGTCCTCGCACTGACAACGGTCGAAACGGCGCTAATGCGACCGGCCCGGAGCGGGCGCCCCGGGTGCGGCCGGCCCGTATCCTCCACCGCCCGGTGTACGCACCACCAGGACGTCGCCGACGTCCAGTTCGGCGGTGTCGCAGCCCTTCAGCGGGACGGTCCCGCCCCCGGCCCGCTCGATGTGCTGTGCTCCGAGCGCCCCCGGATCCCCGCCCTCCGCTCCGTACGGCGGGACGCGGCGGTGGCCGGAGAGCAGCGCCACCGTGACCGGTTCCAGGAAGCGGATGCGGCGCTGGACGCCGTCGCCGCCGTGCCACCGCCCCGCTCCCCCGCTGTCGTCCCGTACGGCGAAGGACTCCAGGCGGACCGGCAGCCGCCACTCCAGGATCTCGGGGTCGGTGAGCCGCGAGTTGGTCATATGGGTCTGTACGGCGTCGGCGCCGTCGAAGCCGTCGCCGGCCCCGGATCCGCTGGCGATCGTCTCGTAGTACTGGACGTTCTCGTTGCCGAAGGTGAGGTTGTTCATGGTGCCGGAACCCTCGGCCTGGCCGCCGATCGCTCCGTACAGGGCTCCGGTGACCGCCTGGGAGGTCTCCACGTTGCCCGCGACGGTCGCCGCCGGGTAGGTGGGGTCGAGCATGGAGCCGGGCGGAATCGTCACCTCCAGGGGCTTGAGGCAGCCGCTGTTGAGCGGGATGTCCTGACCGACGAGGGTGCGGAAGACGTAGAGGACGGCGGCCATGACGACGGACCGGGGCGCGTTGGCGTTGCCGGGCTGCTGGGGCGAGGTCCCGGTGAAGTCGAGGTGCGCGGTGCGGGCGTCGCGGTCCACGGTGAGCCGGACCTGGATCACGGCCCCGCCGTCGGTCTCGTAGCGGCAGTGGCCGTCGTGCAGTCCGGCGACGATGCGGCGTACGGACTCCTCTGCGTTGTCCTGGACGTGGCCCATGTAGGCGTCCACGACGTCGGCCCCGAACTGGTCGGTCATGCGCCGCAGTTCGGCGATGCCCTTCTCGTTGGCGGCGATCTGGGCGCGCAGGTCGGCGAGGTTGGTGTCCGGGTCGCGGGAGGGGTACGGGGCGGCGGCGAGCAGCTCGCGGGTCTCGTCCTCGCGCAGCCGGCCGTCGCGGACGAGCAGCCAGTTGTCGAAGAGCACGCCCTCCTCGTGGATCGTCCGGCTGAAGGCGGGCATGGAGCCGGGGGTGATGCCGCCGATCTCGGCGTGGTGTCCGCGCGAGGCGACCAGGAAGCGCAGCCGGCCGCCGCGGTCCCGGTCGAACACGGGGGTGATCACGGTGACGTCGGGCAGGTGGGTGCCGCCGTGGTACGGGTCGTTGACCGCGTACACGTCGCCGGGCCGCAGCGTGTCCTCGTTGCGCCGCAGGACCTCCTTGATCGACTCGCCCATCGAGCCGAGGTGCACGGGGATGTGCGGGGCGTTGGCGATCAGGTTGCCCTCGGCGTCGAAGAGGGCGCAGGAGAAGTCCAGGCGCTCCTTGATGTTGACCGAGTGGGCGGTGTTCTCCAGCCGGACGCCCATCTGCTCGGCGATCGACATGAAGAGGTTGTTGAAAACCTCCAGCATCACCGGGTCCACCCGGGTGCCGACGGCGGTGCGTTCGGGGCGGGGGCGGCTGCGGGTGAGGACGAGGTGTCCGGTGGAAGCCGCTTCGGCCTGCCAGCCGGCGTCGACGACGGTGGTGGCGTCGTCCTCGGCGACGATCGCGGGTCCGGTGACGGTGTCGGCGGGGCGCAGGTCCGCCCGGCGGTACAGCGGTGACCGCTGCCATCGGCCCTCGGCGTAGAGGTCCACGGTGTCGGCCGGACCGGGCGGGGCGTTGTCCGGCGAGGCGTTACGGAGATCGAGGTCCGCGTCGGCGTCGGCGTCGGCATCGGGTGCGGCAGCGTCTGCGAGCCCGGGGTCCGCGTCGGACTCGGCAGCCCCCGCCGCCCCGGTCGCTTCCACCGACACCGTCTCCACGACGACCGGCTTGTCCATCGTGAAGCCGAACCGGGTCCGGTGGGCGGCGGCGAACGCCTCGGCCATGGCGGCCTCCGTGTCCAGGTCCACCGGCAGCGCCGCGTCCGTCCCGGCGTACCGCAGCAGGACGCGGGCCCGTGCGGTGATCGCGGAGTCCGGCACTCCGTCGGCGCGCAGCGCTTCGCGGGTGCGGTCGGCGAGCTCCGCGCAGAGCCTCTCCACGCGCTCCCGGGCGGCCGCGTCGAGCTCCTCCTCCACCGACTGTTCGCGCATCGCGGTGGCGTCGGCCAGGCCGATGCCGTACGCGGAGAGCACCCCGGCCAGCGGAGGGACGAGGACCGTGCCGATGCCGAGGGCGTCGGCGACGGCGCAGACGTGCTGGCCGCCCGCGCCGCCGAAGCCGGTCAGCGCGTAGCGGGTGATGTCGTGGCCGCGCTGCACGGAGATCTTCTTGACGGCGTTGGCCATGTTGAGCACGGCGATCTCCAGGAAGCCCGCCGCCACCTCCGCCTCGTCCGGCCGCCGTCCGGTGGCGCGCCCCACCTCGTCGGCGAGCGCGGTGAACCGTTCGCGTACGTGGTCGGCGTCGAGCGGAAGGTCTCCGTCAGGGCCGAAGACCGCCGGAAGGGCGGGCTGGTCACGGGCACGGGCCGGGACGGTGAGGCGCCGGCCGAGTCGGGGCCGACGCGGTAGCGGCTGCCGTCGAAGTGCAGGACGGAGCCGCCGCCGGCCGCGACGGTGTGGATGCTCATCATCGGGGCGCGCATCCGGACCCCGGCGACCTCGGTGCCCAGCTCGCGTTCGAACGCTCCGGCGTAGTGGGAGACGTCGGTGGAGGTGCCGCCCATGTCGAACCCGATGACGCGGTCGTACCCGGCCCGTTGCGAGGTGCGGACCATGCCGACGACGCCTCCGGCCGGTCCGGACAGGACGGCGTCCTTGCCGCGGAACCGGGCGGCCTCGCGCAGCCCGCCGTTGGACTGGAGGAACATCAGCCGGATCCCGTCGAGACGGGCGGCGACCTCGTCGACGTACCGGCGCAGGACGGGTGAGAGGTAGGCGTCGACGACCGTGGTGTCGCCCCGGGGGACGAGCCTGATCAGCGGGCTGACCTCGTGGGAGCTGCTGACCTGGGTGAAGCCCGCCTCGCGGGCCGCCTCCGCGACGGCCCGCTCGTGCGCCGGGTGGCGGTACCCGTGCATCAGGACGACGGCGGCGCTGCGCAGACCGTCCGCGTGGGCGGCCCGCAACTGTTCGCGTACGGGGTCGAGTTCGAGGGACCGTACGGTGCGGCCGTGGGCGTCGACGCGTTCGGGGACCTCGATCACACGCTCGTGGACGGACTCGGGCAGGACGATGTGCCGGTCGAAGAGCCGGGGCCGGTTCTGGTACGCGATCCGCAGCGCGTCCCGGAAGCCCTCGGTGATCAGCAGGACGGTCGGCTCGCCGCGCCGCTCCAGCAGGGCGTTGGTGGCGACGGTGGTGCCCATCCGGACGGCGGCGACCCGGTCGGCGGGCACCGGCTCTCCGGGGTCCAGGCCGAGGAGCAGCCGGATTCCGGCGACGGCGGCGTCGTCGTAGCGGTCGGGGTCGTGGGAGAGGAGCTTGCGGGTGATCAGGCGGCCGTCGGGGCGGCGGCCCACCACATCGGTGAAGGTGCCGCCCCGGTCGATCCAGAACTCCCAGCGTCCGGTCATGGCGCCATTGTGTGCCCGCGCCCCCGACCCCGCAGTGAAGGTCAGTCCAGGAAGAGCGCCGCCAGCCGGGGCAGGTGTCTGCGGTTCGCCTCGTCGTCCTCGGCGTCCCAGGTCTCCCCCGCGGGCTGTGCCGGGGGGATCCGCCCGCGCAGAGCCGCCGCCACGGTCGCGTCGAGCGAGTCCGTCTCACCCCGGACCCGCCGGTAGGCCTCGGCCACGGGCACGTTCAGGGACTCGTACCCGATCCAGCCGCGCTCGCCGCGGCCCATCCGGTGCACCACCGGCAGTGCGGCCAGGGAGTCGGGGTCGGCCACCGCCCGGGTGAAGGTCTCCCGGCCGAGCAGGGCGAGCCCGTTGCGGAAGTCCATGAAGCCGTCGTCGCCGCAGCCGCCCTCGATGAGGTGGGCCGCGTTCCACAGGGGCCACCGGTACGCGGAGCGGGACACCTGCGCCGCCGTGACGGAAAAGGCGGCTATCCGCTCGGGCTCCAGGGCCGCGAGCACATCCGTCAGCGCGCCGGGCAGCGGATCGTCGGGGGCGTCCCGGTCGTCCGCCCGGTCACCGGCCGCCTCACGTGCCCGTTCGACGAGCCCCCACCACTCGTTGATGTCCATGGGGAAAAGCGTAGGAGGAGGGTCTGACAACGACCCTCCTCCTGGGAACCGTGCGGTCAGACCGCCGGTGCGTCCGGCCCGATCCGGCTCCGTACCGCCGTCTGGACCTCGACCTCCTCGGCCGGATCGGCGGCGAGGCGGCGCAGGCGTTCGGCGACGCGGATGTCTCCGGGCGTCGGCGCGCGCAGTGAGGCATTCCACCGCGAACCCGCTCGCGAAGGACGGGTCGGTGGCGGCCAGGGCCTGCGGGTGGTCTCCTCGCAGTCCCAGAGGCATTCCACCGCGAACCCGCTCGCGAAGGACGGGTCGGTGGCGGCCAGGGCCCGGGCTGCCCTGCCCCGCAGGTGCGAGGAGGACGTCTCGCGGTAGACGTGGCGCAGCACGGGGGCGGCGCAGGCGATGCCGAGGCGGCCGGCCCCGTCGACGAGGGTCCACAGCCGGGGGGCGTCGGGTCCGTCGCCGCGTACGGCCTCCCGGAGCGCGCCGAGGACTTGGGGAGCGTCCTGGGCGGCGCCTCGGCAGGCGAGCACTCCGGCGGCCGAGGCGCCGAGGGCATCGGGGCGGTGGGCCCAGCGGCGGGCCCGCTGCACGGCGTCGTCGCTGGTCATCCGCTCGAAGGCGGCGATGGCCGTGTCGGCGACCGTACGGGCGGGGCTGATGGCGGCGGCCTCGATGAGGTCGAGGACGACGGGGTCGCCGGCCTCCGCGAGGTAGTGCAGGGCGGCGCAGCGGGCGCCTTCCGGGCCGCTGCGGGCGGCCTCGACGATCTGGGGAAGGTCGTCGGGTCCGGCGACGGCGGTGAGGCAGCGGGCCGCGGGGACGTGCAGTTCGCTGCCGCGTTCCAGGGCCTGCTGGGCCCAGTCGAAGACGGCCTGGACGCTCCATCCGGGGCGGGGTCCCCCGGGGCGCATCTGGCGCTGCCATCGGTCGAACGAGCCCTGTTCACCGGCGGCCCTGACCCGGGCGCCGACCGCTTCGCGCGGGTCGTCGGCCCAGAGCCGCCAGGGGCGCGGTTCGAAGGAGTCGCGTACGGCGGCGGCGAGGTCGGCCGCGCCCTGGTCCGTGGCCGGGAAGCGGGCGAGGACGGGCAGCGCGAGGGAGCGCAGACCGGCGTCGTCGTCGCGCAGGGCCAGCTCGTCCAGGGCCCAGGCCCAGTTGGCGCCGGTCGCCGCGTAACGGCGGAGCAGGGCCAGGGCGTCGTCGCGTCCGTAGGAGGCGAGGTGGCCGAGGACGGAGAGCGCCAGACCGGTGCGGGAGTCGTCGGTGTCGATGGGGTCGTCGGGATCGGCGAGGTGTCGCTCGATCTCCTCGATACCGCCGTCGAGGTCGAGATAGAGACGCGCGTAGTAGAGGGAGCGGTTCTCCACCTGCCAGTCGTGACGGGGGTCGCTCACGACGCAGTGGTTGAGGGCCGCGAGGGCCTCGGGGCGCGGTGCGGCGAGCGCGTGGAGCGTGCCGTCGCCGCGGCCCCTCTGCAACAGGCCGAGCAGGGTGCCGCTCGGCGCTATGAACGGATCGAACATGGGAGAAAGCCTCACATCAAGCTGTCGACGCAACCGGGACTGTGCAGTGCCCCGTGCCTCTCGGCACGTGGGGGTGTCCGGGGGACACCGTTACGCCGCGCAGTGACATGATCGGCCGACCGCCGTCTTTCGCCTGGTGTAGAGCATCTTCCTCTGCCTCTCGTCGGTGGCCCTGAGCGGGCCCGCGACGTCATGATGACCCAGCCATTTCGCCACCGCGACCACATTTACGACGGACCGGTCAGCGGAGCCCACGGCGGACGCGTCGACGAGCGCGTCCGCCGGCGTCTCACCGCGCACCGAAGCGTTCCAGCAGGTCGGCCTTGCCGAACATCCGGGCCGTGTCCAGCGCGGACGGCGTTCCGGCGGCCGGGTCGGCGCCTCCGGCGAGCAGGGCGTCGATGACGGCGTCCTCGCCCTTGAAGACGGCTCCGGCCAGCGGGGTCTGGCCGCGGTCGTTGGCCCGGTCCGGGTCGGCCTCGCGGGCGACGAGGGCGGCGACCGTGGCGGCGTGCCCGTGGTAGGCGGCGAGCATCAGGAGCGTGTCGCCCCGGTCGTTGGTGAGGTTGGCGGGGACTCCGGCCTCGACGTACGCGGTGAGCGCCTCGGTGTCGCCGGCGCGGGCCAGGTCGAAGACCTTGGTCGCCAGCTCGACCACCTCGGGATCGGGGGTTTCGCTCATCGGACGGACCGCCTTCCTTGACTGCTGCCGCGGCTGTCACCGCCGCGGTTGACCTGGTGGGGAGTACGGCACGGGGCCGTACGAGTGAATCGACAGGGTACTGCTCCCGGGCCGACATGACCCGGCCCGGATGCGGCAAGGGATCACCGCGGCTGATCCTGCCCGGCACGGACGAGGTGATGCCGCTCCCCGGGGGCCGACTTCTGTGGGCCAGTCAAGTGAAAGAGCAGGATATTCACTCGATTGCACCTTTTGTCGTATAGATACTTCCCGTGATCCTGGAAGGACTCATGGTGACTGTCCCCTTCAACCAGGAGAGAACCGCTCATGATCCTTTCCATCTCGGGCGTGGTACTGCTCGCCATCATCGTCTTCCTGTTCTTCAAGAAGGACGGGCTCAAGGCCTCCCACGCCATCGTCTGTGCCCTGTTCGGCTTCTACCTGGCCGGCACCGCCATCGCCCCGAGCATCACGGCGGGCGGGGCGAGCCTCGCCGGCCTGCTGGGCGGGATCAAGTTCTGACGCTCCGCAACCGCTCCCACCCCTTCAGGAGACCGACGTGGCCCGGCGACCACTCCCCCGCATTCTGAGCAGCGGCAGCGCTTCGATCACTCGCAGCAGAAAGATCGCGCGCACGGCCGCCGACAGTGCCACCGATGTTCTCCACCCGCTGATCACGGTGGTCCGCGGGCTGCGGCTGCTGGCCGTGTCCGGCCGGCAGAAGTGGGTCGCGACCCCCAAGGAACGGCGTGGTCCCAAGCTGTTCCTCGGCGCGGCCTGCGTGCTGGTGGTGGCGCTCGTCCCCTACGGGCCGATCCTGGCCCTGATCACGGTGATGGGCGCTGCCGCGTGGAAGGGGCGGGAGCGGACCCCCGTGCGGACCGGGCCCGACGAGACGGAGACCGCGCGTCTGCGGTCGCTGTACGAGGCGCTCGTGCCGTACTTCTCGACGGCCGACGACCCCGATCCGCTGTTCGCCCACGGCGGCGACTGGGCGAAGGCCTTCGACGGGTACGCCTTCGACGACGGCCGGCTCACCCGGCTCCAGGTCTCCTACCCCGCGTACTTCACGGACGGCGAGGCCGCCGCCCGCTCCCGGATCGAGCAGCTGCTCCACACCAAGTCCGGCCGGGGCCGTGAGTACCACTTCAGCTGGGACGAGGAGGCCAACCGCCTCGTCATGACCGTGCTGGACGCGCTCCCCACGACGATCGCCGCCCAGCGCTTCGTCACCGCCCCCGGCGAGACGGTCCTCGGCTTCACCGACCCGGACGCCGTCTCGCGCACCGTCCCCGTGCGCGACGGCGACACGACCGTGGACGCCTCACCGGTGGTCTGGCGGACCGGTGGCCGCTCCACCGAACCGCATCTGCTGGCCGTCGGCCACCCCGGCGGCGGCACCACGACCCTGATCCGCTCGATCGCCCTCCAGGCCCTGCAGAACGGCGATGTGATCGTCGTCGACGGCGGCGGGACCGGTGAGTACGGCGCCCTGGCCGGGCGCACCGGCGTCCTCGCCGTGGAGTCCGGTCTCGGCGGGGCGCTGGCCACGCTGGAGTGGGCGGCGCACGAGACGGAGCGCCGGCTGATCACCGCCAACCGGGCCCGGCAGAACGGTCACCCGGTGCCGGACGACATCCGGCGCCCGCTGTGGATCCTGCTGGACCGGCCCGGCGTGCTGGGCCATCTCGCGGCGGCCGACGGACGGCCCGACCCGCAGGAACTGCTCCGGATCCCGCTGCGGCACGGCCGGGCGGCCCAGGTCACGGTGGTGCTGGCGGAACAGTTCGACGCGCTGGACACCCTCACGGAGACCGTGCGGACCCACACCCGCGCCCGCGCCGTTCTCGGACCGGCCTCCCGTGAGCAGATCGAAGCCGTGCTGGGCGTCGAACCGCACACCACACCGCCGTCCGAGGTGCCCGCGGGCCGTGGCTACGTCCGCCTCGGCGCGGGCCCGGTCCTGCGGCTCCAGGTGCCCGCCACCCCGGACCCGTACGACGACGCCACGAGCGAGGCGCACCGGCGGGCGGTCCTCGGTCTGCTGCCCGACCGGCACTCCTCGGTGGAGGACACGCCCGCGCGGGAGCACGCCGACGAGGGCCCGGCGACGGAGCAGGTCCCCGTGGCGGTGGACACCGCGGCCCGTCCGGTCGAGGCGGTGCCGGTGGAGGCGATCGTCGCCGAGGCCTGGCCGTCCGAGCCGCTGGCGAAGGCGCAGCCGGCGGGCGCCGAGAGCTGAGCCGGGCGGAGCGGAGCGGCGGCGGGCGGGGAGCGGACCACCGGGTCCGCTCCCGCCCGCCGCCGTTCCCTCAGGAAGAACTGCCCGCGGGCTCTCAGGCCACGAAGCTGCGCGGGGCGTCCGCCCCCACGCCCGCCCCGGAGCGCACCAGGTCCACCGCGGCCGCCAGGCGTACGGCCGCTTCGTCGGCGACCGGACCGCTCACCGTGAACGGCAGCCGTACGTATCCCTCGAAGGCCCCGTCGACCCCGAAGCGGGGCCCCGAGGGCACCCGGACGCCGACGCGTTCGCCCGCCACGGCCAGCCTCGACCCGGAGAGGCCGCCGGTGCGCACCCAGAGCGTCAGACCGCCGCGCGGCACGGCGAACTCCCAGTCCGGCAGCTCCCGGCGCACCGCCGCGACCAGCGCGTCCCGGTTCTCCCGTGCCTGGCTCCGCCGGACCTCGACGGCCTGTTCCCAGCCGCCCGTGCCCATGAGCCAGTTGATCGCGAGCTGTTCCAGGACGGGGGTGCCCATGTCGGCGTAGGCGCGGGCGGCGACCAGGCTGCGGATGACGTCCGGGGCGGCGCGCACCCAGCCGATGCGCATACCGGCCCAGAAGGCCTTGCTGGCCGAGCCGACGGTCAGGACCGTGCTGCCGGCCGGGTCGAAGGCGCAGACCCGGCGGGGCATGTCGATGTCGGTGTCCAGGCGGAGTTCGTTCATGGTCTCGTCGACGACCAGGACCGTTCCGGCGGACCGGGCCGCCTCCACCAGGTCCCGGCGCTGCTGCTCGTCGGCGAGGGCGCCGGTGGGGTTGTGGAAGTCGGCAACCACATAGGCGAGCCGGGGCGCGGCGTCCCGCAGCACCTGGCGCCAGCGGTTCATGTCCCAGCCGCCGAGCCCCTCCTCCATCGCGACCGGGACCAGGCGGGCGCCCGTCTCGCGCATCAGCTGGAGGATGTTGGCGTAACTGGGCGACTCGACCGCGATGCGTTCGCCGCGGCCCGCGAAGAGGTGGCAGATCGCGTCGATGGCGCCCATCGCACCGGTGGTGACCATGATCTGCTCGGGCATGGTCGGAACGCCGAGCGCGGTGTAGCGGTCGGCGATCATCCGGCGCAGGGCCGGCAGTCCGGCCGGGTAGTCGCCGTGGGTGTGGGCGTACGGCGGCAGTTCCTCCAGCGCCCCCTGGACGGCACGGGTCAGCCAGGGCTCGGGCGCGGGCAGCGCCGCGCAGCCCAGGTCGATCATCGAGCCGAGCGCCTCCGGCGGCAGCGGTTCGAGGCCGCGGGCGGGCAGTGGGTTGCCGGCCGGGACGGCGGTCCAGCTGCCCGCGCCGCGCCGCGACTCCAGGAAGCCTTCGGCGCGCAACGCCTCGTAGGCGGCCGCGACGGTCGTCCGGCTGACGGACAGGGCGAGGGCCAGTTCGCGTTCGGCGGGGAGCCGGGCGGCGACCGGGACCCGGCCCTCCAGGACGAGCAGCCGTACGCCGTCGGCGAGCGCGCGGTAGGCGGGCGGTTTACGGCCGCCGGGGCCGGTGGGCCTGGCCTGCTGGGAGCGGAGCTGGCGGGCGAGCTGTGCCGCGCCTACCGTTGATGTCCACTGCGCCATGAAAATCAGTCCACCTTCCGCGAATTGGCCATAGTTGGTGGCCTGTCCCCTGCCACAGAGTGACACGAAGCAGTCCACTATCACGACATCAGGGGGTACGACGTGGCCAGAAACACCGACCGGAGCACCACGCATCTCACCCGGCGGCTGGTCCAGCTGTACGTCGGACTGACGCTGTACGGGGCCAGCTCCGCGCTCCTGGTGCGGGCCGGGCTCGGCCTGGAGCCGTGGGGCGTGCTGCATCAGGGGCTCGCGGAGCTGACCGGGATCTCGATCGGCGTCGTCTCGATCATCATCGGCGCGGTCGTGCTGCTGCTGTGGATCCCGTTGCGCCAGCGGCCGGGGCTCGGCACGGTCTCCAACGTCTTCGTGGTCGGGCTGGCGATGGACGGGACGCTCGCGATGGTCGGCGACCTGGAGAGCCTCGGGTTCCGGATTCCGGTGATGGTCCTGGGCATCGTGCTGAACGGCGTGGCGACCGGGCTGTACATCGCGGCCCGGTTCGGCCCCGGTCCGCGGGACGGACTGATGACCGGGCTGAACCACATCACCGGCCGATCGATCCGGCTGGTCCGCACGGCGATCGAGGTGGCCGTCGTCGCCACGGGCTTCGTGCTGGGCGGCTCGCTGGGCGCGGGCACGGTGCTGTACGCCCTGGCCATCGGCCCGCTGGCCCAGTTCTTCCTGCGGATGTTCGCGCTGCCCGCACCGGTCGAGGCCGCCCCGGCCTCCGGCGGACCGGACACCGCCGCGCCGCCCGGCGGTTCCGGCCCCGTTGCCGCCCCGGCATCCGGGCAGGCCATACTGCCGCAGTGAAACCGAGCCACCCCTATCTGGACCATCCGACGCCGATCGCCTTCGCCCATCGCGGCGGGGCGGCGGACGGCGTGGAGAACACCGTGACCGCCTTCCGCCGGGCGTCGGACGCGGGCTACCGCTACTTCGAGACCGATGTGCACACCACGGCGGACGGCCGGCTGGTCGCCTTCCACGACGCGACACTGGACCGGGTCACCGATGCCCGGGGGCGGATCGCCGAGCTGCCGTGGAGCGAGGTGAGCCGGGCCCGGGTCGGGGGCGCCGAACCGCTCCCGCTCTTCGAGGAACTGCTGGAGGAGTTTCCCGAAGCCCGCTGGAACGTGGATCTGAAGGCCGAATCGGCGCTGGAGCCGCTGCTCGGCCTGATCCGCCGCACCGATGCCTGGGACCGGGTCTGCGTCGGCTCGTTCTCGGAGGCCCGGGTGGCCCGCGCGCACCGCCTGGCGGGGCCCCGGCTGGCCACGTCGTACGGGGTGCGCGGCGTCCTGGCGCTGCGCCTGCGTTCGTACGGGATCCCGGCGACGCCGCGCGCGGGCGCGGTCTGCGCGCAGGTTCCGGAGCGGCAGGGCGGCATTCCGGTGGTGGACGCCCGCTTCGTCCGCACGGCGCACGCGCTGGGGCTCCAGGTGCACGTCTGGACGGTCAACGAACCGGAGCGGATGGCGGCTCTCCTGGACCTCGGTGTGGATGGCATCATGACCGATCACATCGAGACGCTGCGTACGGTGCTGAGCGAGCGTGGGGCATGGTCCTGACGCCCGGTCCGTCCGCGTCCACAGGGGACGACCGAGGGGGCGCGGGATGAGCACCGGCACCGAAGGCAAGGCCGAACCGTCCGGACAGCCGCCGGGCGACGGAACGGCCGCCGCCCGCAGACGCGAGCAGCACGGCTGGTACTTCTACGACTTCGCCTGCTCGGTCTACTCCACCAGCGTGCTGACCGTCTTCCTCGGTCCGTATCTGACGTCGATCGCCAAGGCGGCGGCCGATCCCGACGGGTTCGTGCACCCGCTGGGCATACCCGTGCGCGCGGGCTCGCTGTTCGCGTACTCCGTATCGGCCTCCATCGTGGTGGCCGTGATCCTGATGCCGATCGTGGGCGCGGCGGCGGACCGTACGGGGCGCAAGAAGCCGCTGCTGGCGGCGGCCGCCTACACGGGGGCGGCGGCGACGGCCGGGATGTTCTTCCTGGACGGTCACCGCTATCTGCTGGGCGCGTTCCTGCTGATCGTGGCCAACGCCTCGATCTCGGTGTCGATGGTGCTGTACAACGCCTATCTGCCGCAGATCGCCGGGCCGGAGGAGCGCGACGCGGTCTCCTCGCGCGGCTGGGCCTTCGGCTACACCTCGGGCGCCCTCGTCCTGGTCCTCAATCTGATCCTGTACACCGGTCACGAGTCCTTCGGGCTCTCGGAGTCCGACGCGGTGCGGATCTGCCTCGCCTCGGCCGGTGTGTGGTGGGGCGCGTTCACTCTCGTACCGCTGCGCCGGCTGCGCGACCGCAGAGTGCCGCCGGGCGGCGAGGGAGCGGTCGGATCCGGGTGGAAGCAGCTGCGGGCCACCTTGCGCGACATGCGGCGCCACCCGCTGACGCTCTCCTTCCTGCTCGCCTATCTCGTCTACAACGACGGGATCCAGACGGTGATCTCGCAGGCCTCGCTGTACGGCTCCGAGGAGCTGGGCCTGGACCAGACGACGCTGATCGTCGCCGTGCTGCTGGTGCAGGTCCTGGCGGTGGCGGGGGCGCTCGGCATGGGGCGGCTGGCCCGGACGCACGGCGCCAAGCGCACGATCCTGGGGTCCCTGGCCGTCTGGACCCTGATCCTGGGCTCCGCCTATCTGCTGCCGGCCGACGCGCCGGTGTTCTTCTTCGTTCTGGCGGCGGCGATCGGCCTGGTGCTGGGCGGCAGTCAGGCCCTGTCGCGGTCGCTGTTCTCGCATCTGGTGCCGCGCGGCAAGGAGGCGGAGTACTTCTCCGCGTACGAGATGAGCGACCGGGGACTGAGCTGGCTGGGGCCCCTGGTGTTCGGTCTGGCGTACCAGCTGACCGGCAGCTACCGGGAGGCGATCATCTCGCTGATCGTGTTCTTCGCCCTCGGCGCGGTGCTGCTCGCGCGGGTCCCGGTGAAGCGCGCGATCCAGGCCGCGGGCAACCCGGTGCCGGAGCGAATTTAGACGTTGAAGTCAAAGGCCGGTAGTATACGTCTTTGGCCTGCCCGGAGGACCGTTACTGCGAGTGGAAGCGGTTCAACCGTTGGGTGACAACATCCACCAGAGGTGACAAACCGGGCATGTGCGGGTACTCAACCCAGATAAAGCAGCGGCACGACGGGCGACGCATGACCGGCAACGGGAATCTTTGCCGCCGACCGGACGTTGACCGGATGACGACGACAGCGACATTTTGTCCTGTGGGCGACAAGCCCGGGAGGCACGATTCATGAGTGAGCGAGCTCTCCGCGGCACGCGACTTGTGGTTACCAGCTACGAGACGGACCGCGGCATCGATCTGGCCCCGCGCCAGGCGGTGGAGTACGCATGCCAGAACGGACATCGATTCGAGATGCCGTTCTCGGTAGAGGCGGAAATTCCGCCGGAGTGGGAGTGCAAGGCGTGCGGCGCCCAGGCACTCCTGGTGGACGGGGACGGCCCCGAAGAGAAGAAGGGCAAGCCTGCGCGCACGCACTGGGACATGCTCATGGAGCGGCGCACCCGCGAGGAGCTGGAGGAGGTGCTGGCCGAGAGGCTGGCGGTTCTGCGCTCCGGAGCCATGAACATCGCCGTGCACCCGCGGGACAGCAGGAAGTCTGCCTGACCGCGTAGCACCGCACAGCATCACGCAACACCGCAGTACAGCACCGAGAGCCGCGGGCCGTGACACAGCATCTGTGTCACGGCCCGCGGCTCTTGCCATCCGCTCCCCCACGGGCCCACGGGCTCTCAGGCCCATCGGGTCACGGAGTGAGCGGCGGGCGGCGGTCCTGGGGGTCGTCGTCGGGGCCGGAGGGCGCCTGGGAGCCGTCCTCGCGGATGACCTCGCCCTGGACGACCTTTCCGTCCGGCCGGTGCATCCTGGCCTGCTGGAAGGCGTCCGAGAGGCTGCCCGGCGGTGCGGCCCGCATCCGGCGTTCCAGCGAGCGCTCCGCGTAACGGCTGATCATGGTGCGTACCGGCGGCACCAGCAGGATCAGCCCGGCCGCGTCCGAGATCAGGCCCGGGATCAGGAGCAGCAGCCCGCCCAGCATCAGCAGCCCGTTGCCCCGCGAGCCCTTGGAGCCTGCGGGGGCGCCGGGCTGTCCCGGCATCTGCTGGAGGGTCTCGGTGAGGTTCTTGAAGGCACGCCGGCCCGCGCTCTTGATGACCACGGCGCCGAGCACGGCGCCGGCCACCAGGATCAGCAGGACGGTGAGGCCGCCCGCGGCCGAGGCGACCAGGGTCAGCAGCCAGATCTCCAGGACCAGCCAGGCGGCCAGGGCCAGCGGCAGGAATCTACGGGCGCGCGAGCGCCGGGGACGGGTCGGGGGCGGAGTGCCGGTCGTCATGCCCCCAGTGTGCCCGTAACGGCGTGCAGGCGGCGTAAGGGGGTGATCATGAAGTGGACCGGGCGGCGGGCCCGGGGGCGGTCAGAGGGTCTTGCGGCCCATGACCTTGTTCGCCCGGGAGGTGATGCCCCAGCCGGTGACCCGCCAGAGCGCCTCGACGAGGATGTCCCGGCTCATCTTCGAGTCGCCGACCTCCCGGTCGACGAAGGTGATGGGGACCTCGACCACGTGGTAGCCCGCCTCGACCGCGCGGCGGGCGAGGTCCACCTGGAAGCAGTAGCCCTGCGAGGCGACCTCGCCCAGTCCGAGGCCGTCGAGGGTCTCGGTGCGGAAGGCGCGGTAGCCGCCGGTGACGTCGCGGACGGAGAGGCCGAGCGCGAGCCGGGAGTAGAGGCTGCCGCCGCGCGAGATCACCTCGCGGCTCTTGGGCCAGTTGACCACGCGGCCGCCCGGCACCCAGCGGGAGCCGAGGACCAGGTCCGCGCCCTTGAGCGCGGTGAGCAGCCGGGGTAGTTCCTCGGGCTGGTGGGAGCCGTCGGCGTCCATCTCGACGAGCACGCCGTAACCGTGCTCGGAGCCCCAGGCGAAGCCCGCGAGATAGGCGGCGCCGAGACCTTCCTTGCCCTTGCGGTGCAGGACGTGCACCTGGCCGTCGGCCGCGGCGATCTCGTCGGCCGCCTTGCCGGTGCCGTCGGGGCTGTTGTCGTCGGCCACCAGGATGTCGGCATCCGGGACGGCGGTGCGCACCCGGTCGACGATCGGCCCGATGTTTTCGACCTCGTTGTAGGTCGGAATGATCACCAGAACCTTGCCGAGCGGGCCGAACTGCCTCTGACCGCCGTCGTTCACTACTGCCCCTTAGAGTCCGTACACAGGGGGACACCATATCCAGCACGGCGACCGGCGGAGCGCGCCCCCACGTCGGAACTTCGGATCGGGGCCCGGCGCCCTTCGGGCCGACCTGGGACCCGCTGGCTGCGGGTCGACCGAAAGCCGTTGTCTACTGAACGTCCGGGCCCCACCCGGATCCCACCCTCCGTCCGGCTGCAACCTTCCCTCGCCCCGAGGCGCGGGCGCTGAACCTGGCTGTCAGTGGTGGTGCGCCGGTGCGGCACACCACCTCATGACCCAGCGGCGTTCGACGACTGCGTGGAGGTTCAACCGGTCGGACGTCCTGTGGTGGACCCGGCCGAACCTACCGGCCTGTGGGCGCGTTCTGTCAACAGCCGTGCGACCTGCGACTTCTTCCGAAATTGCCTGGTCAGTGCCGAAGGGCCGCAGGTCGCGGACCGGCCGTCGGGCCATCGATCGGCGGTACGAAATGTCCCGACGTCACTCGTTCGGTCGCACGTAGACCGTTTGTCCGAGGACCACCGTCCGCAGGCAGACGGGAAGGTCGGCGCCGGGCGTCAGGTCCGGCAGTCCCGGCGTGCCGGACCGGGGGTCGGTGGACCAGCGGGCGACCCGGTCGTCGGGGGCCTGGACCAGGAGTTCGGCGGTGCGCCAGACGGCGTAGTCGGCCGGGGCGCCGGGCACCAGGATGCCCGCGTCGTCGCGGCCGACGGCCCGCCAGCCGCCCCGGGTGTGGGCGGCGAACCCGGCGCGGACCGAGATGCGGTGCTCCGGGGTGCGGTGGTGGGCGGCGGCCCGGACGGTGCCCCAGGGGTCGAGCGGGGTGACCGGGCTGTCGGAGCCGAAGGCGAGCGGCACTCCGGTGCGCAGCAGTGCCGCGTACGGGTTGAGGCCGGCGGCCCGCTCCGCGCCCAGGCGCTCGGCGTACATCCCCTCCGGACCGCCCCAGGCGGCGTCGAAGGCGGGCTGGACGGAGGCGGTGAGGCCCAGCTCGGCGAAGGCGGCGATGGTCTCGGGGGTGAGCATCTCGGCGTGTTCGACGCGGTGGCGGGCGGCCCGGATCCGGTCGAGGCCGAGCGTCGCGGCGGCGGCCCTGATCCCGTCCACGACGGCGGTGACCGCGGCGTCGCCGATGGCGTGGAAGCCCGCCTGGAGGCCCGCCTCGGTGCAGGCGGTGACATGGGCGGCGATCCGGGCGGCGTCCAGGTGGGCGGTGCCGGTGTGCGGCTCGTCCGCGTAGGGCTCGTGCAGGCAGGCGGTGTGCGAGCCGAGGGAGCCGTCGACGAAGAGGTCGCCGGCGGCGCCGATCGCCCCGAGTTCACGGATGCGCCGGGCGTCCTTCTCGTTCGCGATCCCCTCGGCCCAGAGGCCGAGGACGCGTGGTCCCGGCCGTTCGGCGGCCAGCGCGAGGAGGCCGGTGAAGTCCTCCTCGTCGGAGATCTCGGGCCCGCCGCACTCGTGCACGCTGCCGATGCCGAGGGAGGCCGCGTGGTCGAGGGCGGCGCGCTGGGCGGCGGTCCGCTGGGCGGTGGACAGCGCGCCGTGGGCGGCGGCCCGTACGGCGTGGTGGGCGTCGCCGGTCAGCGGCGCGTCCGGGTGGTATCCGGCCATCGCGGTGACGCCGGGGACGAGGTCCAGCAGGGCCGTCGTGACGACCGCGGAGTGCACGTCGATCCGCGGCAGGTACAGGGCCCGGCCGCCGGTCGCCTCGTCGAGCTCGGCGCGCGAGGGGTGGCGCCGCTCGGGCCAGCGGGCGGCGTCCCAGCCGTGTCCGAGCAGGACGTCCCCTGCGGCGTGCCGGTTCGCGAACGCACGGACGAGGCCGAGGGCCTCGGCGAGCGTGCGGGCGCCGGAGAGGTCGAGCCCCGTCAGGGCCAGGCCGGTGGCGGTGGTGTGCACATGCGCGTCGGTGAACGCCGGGGTGACCAGGTCGCCTTCGAGGTCGATCACCTCGTCGACGCCGCTCGCGAAGGCGTCGGCGGCCCCCTCGGACCCCACCCAGGCGACATGCCCGCGTTCGACGACCATCGCGGTGGCGAACGGGTCGGCGGGGCTGTGGACGTCTCCGCCGCGCAACAGCACGGTGCGGTGTTCGGGGGCGCTCTGGGGGGCGGTGCTCTGGCTCATGGGACCAGTCTCGCGCCTGGTGGCGCCCGCCCGGACCGCGGCCCCCTCCCGGGAGAACGGGCCGGGGCCCGGACCCCGGGGTTCCGGGGCTTCAGATGCGCGGGGGCCGGGCCTCGTACGGGGTGGAGAGGACGACCGTGGTCCGGGTGGACACGCCGGCGAGCGTACGGATCCGGGTGAGCAGGTGTTCCAGCTCCAGCGGGGTCGCGACCCGCACCTTGAGGATGTAGTTCTCGTCACCGGCGACGCTGTGGCAGGCCTCCAGTTCGGGCACCCCGGCGAGCCGTTCGGCGATGTCGTCGGGTGCGCTCGGGTCGAACGGCTTCACCGAGATGAACGCGGTGAGGGGCAGCCCGACGGCCTCGGGGTCGACGACCGCGGCATAGCCGCGGATCACCCCGCGCTGCTCCAGCCTGCGGACGCGCTGATGAACCGCCGAGGTGGACAGGCCCGTGGCCTTGCCCAGGTCGGTGTAGCTCATCCGCCCGTCCTTGACGAGCAACTCAACGATCTGACGGTCCAGCTCCTCCATGCGGATCAACCTATGGCCCAGGGCGCCCCTCGGCACAGTCGCGGGGGTCACGGAACGGCACCTGCGGGCGGCATGTGACGAATGCCACAGGTTTGTGGGTCGGTAGCGGGCCGCCTCGCGGTTATCGGCCACGCGCGACGGGAAGTGCTTGCTGTGGTCGAGGCCGTGGCGCCTTGTCGGCCCACCCGAGGGGGGAATTCCCATGCAGAGCCTGAAGCTCACCGGACGTACCGAACCGGAGCCTGTCGATCCGGACGACGACGGTACCGCCGACGCGTACGACATGTTCGAGATGGTCCGGGTGATCTGCCCGGACTGCGCCCAGCCCATCGCGCTCCTGGCCGACGAGGACGTTCTGCCGGAGCACGCCCGGTGCCCCACACCGTGGAACCCCTTCGTCCTCACGGTCTGCTCCGGAACCGGGCGCGGTGTGGGCGACGCCCCGCCCGCGGACGAGACGCTGGAGCTCCAGGAGCAGGAGACCGGGCTGCTGCTGACGCTCCCCCAGGGGCTCGACTGGCGGATGCAGCCCTTCTCGCACGCCGGAGGACCCGGCTCCCGTCCGCTGCGGGTGCCGCGGATGCGGCGCGAGGCCGCCTGACCCGTACGCCGTACGCGACGCCCAGCACCACGACGGCCCGGCCGCCGTGGTGCCCGCGGTTCCGCGTCCCGGTCGCCGGCGCGGGGTACGGGCCCCCGCGAACGGGCGCTCGAATCGGCGGGGCAGTGACCCCGGTCCGCCCTGCCGCGTTGGCCTCGTATGACCACGCTGCATTCACCAGTCGGTTCGGGTCGCCGCCGGCTCGCCGCACCCGCCCCCGAAGAATCGGTTCCGCAGCCGGGTACGCCCGCACAGCCGCTGCCCCGATCCACCGGAGCCTCGCCCCGATCCACCGGAGCCTCGCCCATGGGCTCCCCTGCCGACCCGCCGATCTACAGCGCCCTGCTCAGACAGTGGGAGAGCGCCGGCCGGACCGTGCCGGGGCGCCGCGACCCGGAGTGGACCCAGGCCGCGGCGCTGCCCCCGTGGTCCGAGGGGCCCCTGCGGTTCAGCGCGTCTCGGGACCCGCGAGGTGGCGGGCGATGACCATGCGCTGGATCTGATTGGTGCCCTCCACGATCTGGAGCACCTTCGCCTCGCGCATCAGCCGCTCGACGGGGAAGTCGAGCGTGTAGCCGTAGCCGCCGAGCACCTGGACGGCGTCGGTGGTCACCCGCATGGCCGCGTCCGTGCAGAACAGCTTCGCCATGGCGGCCTGCCGGGAGAAGGGCTCCCCCGCGTCGCGCAGCCGGGCCGCCTCCAGGTAGAGCGCCCGGCCGGCCTCGATCTGGGTGGCCATGTCGGCGAGCATGAACCGCAGCCCCTGGAAGTCCGCGATGGGGCGGCCGAACTGGTGCCGGTCGGTGGCGTACCGGACGGCCTCGTCCAGGGCCGCCTGGGCGACCCCGACGGCACACGCGGCGATGCCGAGGCGCCCGGAGTCGAGCGCGGACAGGGCGATGGCGAAGCCCTGGCCCTCCTCGCCGATGCGCCGGTCGTCGCCGACCCGTACGCCGTCGAAGTGGAGCTGGGCCGTGGGCGAGCCCTTCATCCCCATCTTCTTCTCGGGGAGCGCCGCGTTCAGCCCCTCGGCGTCGCCGGGGACGAGGAAGGCCGTGATGCCGCGGGGGCCCTCGACGCCGGTGCGGGCGAGCACGGTGCAGAAGTCCGCGACGCCGCCGTGGGTGATCCAGGCCTTGGTCCCGGTGATGACCCAGTCGTCCCCGTCCCGTACGGCCTTGGTGCGCAGCGAGGCGGCGTCGGAGCCGGAGGCGGGCTCGGAGAGGCAGTAGGCGCCCAGCAGGCCGCCGGTGAGCATCGCCGGGAGGTGCGCGGCGCGCTGCTCCTCGGTGCCGTATCCGGCGAGGGCGTGGCAGGCGAGGGAGTGGACGCTGACGCCGAGTCCGACGGTGAGCCGGGCGGCGGCCAGCTCTTCCAGGACCTGGAGGTAGACCTCGTAGGGCTGGTCACCGCCGCCGTGGGCGGAGTCGTACGGGAGTCCCAGGAGTCCGGACTCGGACAGGAGGGTGAAGACCTCGCGCGGGAAGACGCCGGCTTCCTCCTGCTCGGCCGCCCGGGGAGCGATCTCCTTCGACACGATGTCGCGGACGAGCGCGACGAGCTGCCGGGACTCCTCGGTGGGCAGACGGCGTTCCACCGGCTGCGGGGCACGGTCGGACATGACGGCGCTCTCCTCCCTGTCGGGCGTTGCGACGGTCGCGCGCTCGGGGTGTGAGAGGCGCCGCCGGGTGATCTCCCGGAAGTGACCCGGGAAAAACAGACTGCCCCGCCGATCCTGCCCTCCCGGGTCACGGGTGGCACGGTCATCGGCTGTGGCGGGTTGAGTATGCCCGATCGGATGCCTCCCGTCACGGGGCGACGGGCAGGTCGGACGGCCTGGAGAGCCGCCAAAGGATCAGCGAATTGGTCCGAACCATTGACCCAACTGGTCTAGTCCTTCTACGGTTCCACCGAACGCATAACGCGTTCATGTCAAACCGGGCGCAGTCGCCCGGTGTTCGGCCGGCACCCCCCACGCACCAGCCCTCCCCCACGAGGAGCCACGATGCTCAAGCTGCACCGTCCCCGCGCCCGGCTCCGGGCGCTCGCCGCGGCCGCCTGTACGGCGGCCCTCGGCGCCACCCTGCTCGGCGTCGCCGGTATGTCCCCGGCCGGCGCGGCCCCCGCCGCACAGCCGCCCGCCGCCGAGGCCGCCCCCACGGCGGCGGGCGACAAGGTGATCGGATACTTCACCAACTGGGGTACGTACGACCGCAATTACCACGTCAAGAACATCGAGACGTCGGGCTCCGCGGACAAGCTGACCCACATCAACTACGCCTTCGGGAACGTCACCGGCGGCAAGTGCCAGATCGGCGACTCCTACGCCGACTACGAGAAGGCCTACACCGCCGACCAGTCGGTCGACGGGGTCGCCGACACCTGGGACCAGGAACTGCGGGGCAACTTCAACCAGTTGCGCAAGCTGAAGAAGCTCCACCCCGATCTGAAGGTCCTCTGGTCCTTCGGCGGCTGGAGCTGGTCCGGCGGCTTCGGTGAGGCCGCGCAGAACCCGGCCGCGTTCGCGAAGTCCTGCTACGACCTGGTGGAGGACCCCCGTTGGGCCGATGTCTTCGACGGCATCGACATCGACTGGGAGTACCCCAACGCCTGCGGTCTCACCTGTGACACCAGCGGCCGCGACGCCTACGGCAACCTGCTGGGCGAGCTGCGCAAGGCCTTCGGCAACGACAACCTGATCACCTCGGCGATCACGGCGGACGGCTCCGACGGCGGCAAGATCGACGCGGTGGACTACGCGGGTGCGGCCAAGCACCTCGACTGGTACCTGCCGATGACGTACGACTTCTTCGGAGCCTTCGCGGCGCAGGGCCCGACGGCCCCGCACTCCCCGCTGACGTCCTACCCGGGCATCCCGTCGGAGGGCTTCAACTCGGACGCCGCGATCTCCAAGCTGAAGTCGCTGGGCATCCCGTCGGAGAAGCTGCTGCTGGGCATCGGCTTCTACGGACGCGGCTGGACCGGCGTGACGCAGTCCGAGCCGGGCGGCAGCGCGACGGGCGCCGCGCCGGGCACGTACGAGGCGGGCATCGAGGACTACAAGGTCCTCAAGGACAGCTGCCCGGCCACGGGCAAGGTCGCGGGCACGGCGTACGCCCACTGCGGGAACAACTGGTGGAGCTACGACACCCCGGAGACCATCGGCACCAAGATGACCTACAAGAACGAGCAGGGCCTCGGCGGCACGTTCTTCTGGGAGCTGAGCGGTGACACCGGGAACGGCGAGCTGATCAAGGCGATCGACTAGTTCTCACGAGGCGGACGGAACGGGCGGGGTGCCGGGCGGGCGCCCCGCCCTTTCGCGTGCGCCGCCTCCCGCCGGGCCCCAGGAGGTACGCGGCCTTCACGCCGTCACAGCAGACCGATCTGGGTGACCAGCATCGCGAACACGACCACGAAGGCCCAGCCGGCGATGTGCTCCATCAGCTTCGAGCCGTCCTCGGGGCCGCCGGTGCGTGCGCGGCGGGCGTGGCGGGCGTTTCCTGCGGCGGTGGTCGCGGTCATGGCGTCTCGCTGTTCGTACGGCGTGGGCGGGGTCCCCCGTGACCCGACCAGAGTGCCAGCGCCCCGGGCCGTACAGAACGAGATCCCGGTCACGGCCCGGTGCGGCCGGGGCGTGACCGGACGTCCCGCTCCCCCGCGACGGTACGGAAATACGCCGCCGGGGCCGGTGGCGCGGGCGGGGCGCACTGTGGGCGACGCCACACCGGTCCGGGCCGATTCCCGGACCGGGGCCGCGCGAAAAGACTCAGGACACACGCGGGAACCTTTTCGGCCACGGGGCCGACTACTGCCCCATGGGAAGAGACCGCGGTACCGAGCCCGCCGCCGAGCCACGCCGGGCGGTCGGCTACCTCGTGCCGATGCGTGCACCGGGCGGCCTGCCGGGGAGAGCGGCCAGGGGCCTGCTCTGCGGCTCGGCCTGCCTGCTGCTCGGCGCGGTGAGCCATGTCGCGGCGGGCGGACGTCTGCCCGGCGCGGGGGTGCTCGGCCTCCTGCTCCTCGCCCTGACCGCGCAGGGGGCACTGCTCCTGGGCGGCCGACGGCACCGCTTCGACCTCGTGGTGCTGGTGCTCGGGGCGACGCAGTTCGCCCTGCACCACGCCTTCCACCTCTTCCCGGCCCCCGGCGGGGATCCGCACGCCGGGATGCCGGCCGGGCACGCGCACCACATGGCCGGGCCGTCCGCGGGCGGCGGTACGGACGCCGTCGGCCGGCACGCCATGGACGCCGGGATGACCGGGGCCCATGCGGCGGCCACGCTCGGGACGGCCCTGTGCGTGCTGTACGGGGAGCGGGTCCTGCGACGCCTCGCGGCCCTGGTCGCCCCGCTCGTCGTCCTCCGGTGGGCCGCCTCGCTCCCCTGCCCGCCCCGGCCGCGCCCGACGCCGCCGGTGGTGGCGCGGATCCGGTTCGGGGCGCTCCTCGCCCGGTCCCGGTCCCGGCGCGGGCCGCCTTCGGTGGCCTCCGCCCGACCTCACCCGCACCAGCCGTCGACGCCGGAAGAGACCCGGCGTCCCTCCGGCATGCGTACGGGAGGCGTCGGGCGCGCGTCCGCCACCGTCCGCCCTCCGAGGAGCACCCATGTCCAACAGAACCGAACACATAGCGCGACACGACCACGATCCGACCGACCCTCCGGCCGGCACCCCGGACGGAAAACCGGCCCGGCCGGCCCGCTCCTGGTCGGAGGTCTGGCATCTCCTGGTCCGGCTGCACTTCTACGCCGGAGTGCTCGTCGCCCCCTTCCTGCTGGTGGCCGCGCTGACCGGGCTGGCCTACACCCTGACGCCCCAGCTCGACCGGCTCGTCCACGGCGACCAGCTGCGGGTCGAGCGGGTCGGCGAGCAGGTGCGCCCGCTGTCCGAGCAGATCGCCGCGGCACGGTCCGCCCACCCCGAGGGCACCCTGGCATCGGTGATCACACCGCCGGGCCCGGAGGACACCACCCGGGTGGTGCTCGCGGTGCCGGAGCTGGGCGAGAACCAGCGCACGGTCTTCGTCGACCCGTACACCGCCGAGGTGCGGGGCGAGCTGACGACCTGGTTCGGGTCGACTCCGCTCACCACCTGGCTCGACGACCTGCACCGCAATCTGCACCTGGGCGACACCGGCCGGCTGTACTCCGAGGTGGCCGCGAGCTGGCTGTGGGTGGCCGTCGCGGGCGGCCTCGTCCTGTGGCTCGGGCGTGCCCGGGGCCGGCGGGCGAAGTCGGCCCGGGGCGTGCTGCTTCCGGACCGTACGGCCAAGGGGGTGCGGCGGACCCGGAGCCTGCACGCGGCGACCGGGGTGTGGCTGGCGCTGGGTCTGCTGTTCCTGAGCGCCACCGGCCTCACGTGGTCACAGTACGGCGGCGAGCGCTTCGGGCGGCTGCTGAACGCGGCCGACGGCAACGCCCCGGCCCTGGACACGGCGCTGCCCGGCGCAGAGGCCCCCGCCGAGGACCACTCCGAGCACGCCGGGCACGGCGGTTCCGGCGGCACGACGGCCGACGCCGACCCGGCGGAGTTCGACGCGGCCCTGGCGGCGGCCCGGGGCGCGGGCCTCGGCGGCATCGTGGAGGTGACGCCTCCGGCGGACGCGTCGCGTGCGTGGGTCGTGGCGCAGACCGACAACACCTGGCCGGTGCACTACGACCGGGTGGCCGTGGACACCACGAGCGGCGAGATCACCTCCCGCACCCGCTGGGCCGACCACCCTGCCCTGAACAAGCTCAGCAAGCTGGGCGTGCAGGGCCACATGGGCGTGCTGTTCGGCGTCGTCAACCAGATCGCGCTGGCGCTCCTCGCGCTCGGCCTGACCGCGGTGATCGTCTGGGGCTACCGCATGTGGTGGCAGCGGCGGCCCACCCGGGGCGACCGGTCCGCGCCGGTCGGCAGGGCCCCGGAGCGCGGGGCGTGGCGGCGGATTCCGCTGCCGGCCCTCGTCCTGGGCATCCCGGCCGTGGCCGCCCTGGGCTGGGCGCTGCCGGTGCTGGGGGTGACGCTGGCCGGGTTCCTGGTGGTCGACGCGGCGGTGGGGGCGGTGCGCCGACGACGTACCGCCTGACGCGTGCGTGGGCCGGGGGGCGCCGACCGACGCCGGCACCCCGGCCCTGCGGAGTAGGGGGAGGCCTCGGAAAACCCCGAGGCCTCCCCTTCGCCGTCCCCGGGCAGCCCCTGAGCCGTCCCTGAGATGTGCCGGAAGACGCTGACAGACGGCCGGACCACCTGTCAGCTTCCAGTGACAGGTACGGGACCGAAGGGCGCGCCCCCCGGGGCGAGGGCCGGATCCGGCACCGCGCTCCATCGGCCGCGGCGCTCCCGTGGACGGCCACCGCACAACCTCGGGGGAAGGAACCTCATGCCCGCACGCCGAACCGATTCCGCGGCCCGCCCGACCCGGCGCCGGATCCTGCTCGCGACGGGCGGCGTCGTGCTCGCGGCCTCGGCCGGCTGGGGCGGCAACTGGCTGGCCGCGTACAAACGTCACGCACGGAGCAACGTCGGCACGCTGGGCTTCCGCAACCGGCTGCGGATCCCCGAACTGCTCGATCCGAGGGCCTTTGACGGCGGCGCGAGACGCTACAAGCTGGAACTGGCCCCGGGCTCCTCGGAGTTCCTGCCCGGCAGGAAGACCGCGACCTGGGGCGCCAACGGCCCCTACCTCGCCCCGACCCTGCGGATGCGTGACGGCGACCCCGTCGCCCTGACCGTACGCAACGCTCTCCCGGAGCCGACGACCCTGCACTGGCACGGTATGCATCTGCCGCCCGCGATGGACGGCGGACCGCACCAGATGGTGGCCCCCGGCGCGGTCTGGCGGCCCCGCTGGACGGTCCACCAGCCCGCGTCGACGCTCTGGTACCACCCGCACCCGCACGGCTCCACCGGCAGTCATGTCTACCGGGGCATCGCCGGGATGATCATCGTCGACGACGCGGTGTCCGACCGGTCCGGGCTGCCCTCGGCCTACGGTGTCGACGACATTCCGCTCGTCCTCCAGGACAAGAACTTCCACGACGACGGTGCGCTGGACTTCACCGAGTCCACGTTCGCCGACACCCTCGCGGGCGTCGACAGCCTCGGCCTGCTCGGCGACACGATCCTCGTCAACGGCACCCACGACCCCCACTTCGAGGTCACCACCGAGCGGGTGCGGCTGCGGCTCCTCAACGGCTCCAACGCCCGCGTGTACGAACTCGGCTTCCCCGGCGACAAGACCTTCCACCTCGCCGCGACCGAGAACGGGCTCCTCAAGCGCCCGCTCGCACTGACCCGGCTGCGGCTCGCCCCGGGCGAGCGCGCCGAGATCGTCGTGTCGTTCACGGCGGGCGAGAAGGCGTTGCTGCGGAGTTTTCCGCCGGAGCTGGGGGTCGGCTTCCCCGTCGACCGCTTCGCGGGCGGCGACGACACCTTCGACCTGCTCGAACTGCGCGCCGCCCCGCGCCTCGATCCGTCCCCGCCGCTTCCCACCCGGATCGACGGGGCCCCGGCCGCCATCCCCCTCCCCGCCGACCCCCGGACCCGGCGCTTCAGCTTCGTCGGCACCCGGATCAACGACAGGGCGATGGACATGGAGCGCGTCGACGAGGTCGTGCCGGCCGGGGCCACCGAGATCTGGGAGATCGAGCGCGGCGACGGCAACGTCCACGCCTTCCACGTCCATGGCGCCACCTTCGACGTGCTGGAGGTCGACGGGGCGAAGCCGCCCGCCCATCTGCGCGGTCCGAAGGACACCGTCTACCTCCCCGGCACCACCACCGTCCGCCTGGCGGTCCGGTTCGACACGCTCACGGACGAGCGGACTCCGTACATGTACCACTGTCATGTCCTGCGCCACGAGGACGACGGCATGATGGGCCAGTTCCTCGTCGTCGCCCCCGGGCGCGAGGACAACGTCTCCCGGACCCTCGACGCCCCGGGCGCGCACGGCGGATCCCACGGGTCCCACCGCTGAGCGCCCTCGGATCGTGCGCTCTCAGCCCCGGGTCAGGCTCCTGAGCGCGGTGTTCAGCTCCAGGACGTTCACCCGGGGCTCGCCCAGGAAGCCGAGGAGCCGGCCGGTGGTGTGGTCGGCGACCAGGGCCTCGACCTCCTGGACGCCGAGCCCGTTCCGCTCGGCGACCCGGTGGACCTGGAGCTTCGCGTACGCGGGTGAGATGTCCGGGTCCAGGCCGGAGCCGGAGGAGGTGACGGCGTCGGCCGGCACATCGGCGGGCTTCACCTTGTAGGCGGGGGTGGAGTTGTCCTTCACCACGGCCGCCTTGGCGTCCTTCACCCAGCGGATCAACTCCTCGTTGTCGCCGGAGCGGTTGGTGGCGCCGGAGAGGATCAGGGAGTACTGGGTGTTGACGCTGTTGGTCCCGAGGCCGTTGGAGGGACGGGGCTGGAACCACTTCAGGTCTGGTGCGGGCGACTCCTGACCGTCCTTCAGCGGGAGGTCGTAGCGCTGGCCGATGAGGGAGGAGCCGACGACCCGGCCGCTCGCGTCCTTGATCTCGGAGCCGTTGGCCTTGTCGTTGAACAGGGCCTGGGCGACGCCGGTGACGGCGAGCGGGTAGAGCACTCCGCAGAGGAGGGTGAGGACGAGCAGGGCGCGGAGCCCCGCCCCGAGCAGGCGTGCGGTGCTGCTGACGGTGTTGTGGGTCATGGCGGATCAGCCGATTCCGGGGATGAGGGAGAGGAGCAGGTCGATGAGCTTGATGCCGATGAACGGGGCGACGAGGCCGCCGAGTCCGTAGACGCCGAGGTTGCGGCGGAGCATCCGGTCGGCGCTCGCGGGCCGGTAGCGCACGCCCTTGAGCGCGAGGGGCACCAGGGCGACGATGATCAGCGCGTTGAAGATGACCGCCGACAGGATCGCGGACTCGGGCGAGGCGAGCCCCATGATGTTCAGCTTGTCCAGCGACGGGTAGGCCACGGCGAACATGGCGGGGATGATCGCGAAGTACTTGGCGACGTCGTTGGCGATGGAGAACGTCGTCAACGCGCCCCGGGTGATGAGGAGTTGCTTGCCGATCTCGACGATCTCGATGAGTTTGGTGGGGTTGGAGTCGAGATCGACCATGTTCCCGGCCTCCTTGGCGGCCGAGGTACCGGTGTTCATCGCGACGCCGACGTCGGCCTGGGCCAGGGCGGGGGCGTCGTTGGTGCCGTCGCCGGTCATCGCGACCAGCTTGCCGCCGGCCTGCTCCCGCTTGATGAGGGCCATCTTGTCCTCGGGCGTCGCCTCGGCCAGGAAGTCGTCGACCCCGGCCTCGTGGGCGATGGCCTTCGCGGTCAGCGGGTTGTCGCCCGTGATCATGACCGTACGGATGCCCATCCGGCGCAGTTCGTCGAACCGCTCCCGCATGCCCTCCTTCACCACGTCCTTGAGGTGGATGACGCCGAGGACGCGTGCGCCGCGAGCATCCTCCACGGCCACCAGCAGCGGCGTGCCACCGGCCTCGGAGATCTGTTCGGTGAGCGCCCGCGCGTCCTCGCAGGCGCTCCCGCCCCGCTCCTTCACCCAGGCCGCGACCGCGCCGGTCGCGCCCTTGCGGACCTTCCGCCCGGCCAGGTCCACGCCCGACATCCGGGTCTGCGCGGTGAACGCGATCCACGCGGCGTCGGTCAGCTCCCCCCGGTCCCGTTCGCGCAGCCCGTACCTCTCCTTGGCCAGCACGACGACCGACCGGCCCTCCGGGGTCTCGTCGGCGAGCGAGGAGAGCTGTGCGGCGTCGGCGAGTTCGGCTTCCGTCACGCCCTGGACCGGTACGAACGCGGCCGCCTGGCGGTTGCCGAGGGTGATCGTGCCGGTCTTGTCGAGCAGCAGGGTCGATACGTCACCCGCCGCCTCGACCGCGCGGCCCGACATGGCCAGGACGTTGCGCTGGACGAGCCGGTCCATCCCGGCGATGCCGATGGCGGACAGCAGCGCCCCGATCGTGGTGGGGATCAGGCACACCAGCAGGGCCGTGAGCACGATCAGCGAGGTCTGGTCGTCCGCGCCCGCGTAGATCGCGAACGGCTTCAGGGTGACGACGGCCAGCAGGAAGACGATCGTGAGGGAGGCCAGCAGGATGTTCAGGGCGATCTCGTTGGGCGTCCGCTGCCGGGCCGCGCCCTCCACCAGGCCGATCATGCGGTCGATGAAGGTCTCGCCCGGCCTGGTGGTGATCCTGATGACGACGCGGTCGGACAGCACCTTCGTACCGCCGGTGACGGCCGAGCGGTCGCCGCCGGACTCGCGGATGACGGGGGCGGACTCGCCGGTGATCGCGGACTCGTCGACGGAGGCGACGCCCTCGACGACGTCTCCGTCGCCGGGGATGACGTCTCCGGCCTCGCAGACCACCAGGTCCCCGATGCGCAGATCCGTTCCGGCGACCCGTTCCTCCCGCGCACCGGTGATCCGGCGCGCGACGGTGTCGGTCCTGGCCCGGCGCAGGGTGTCGGCCTGGGCCTTGCCCCGGCCCTCCGCCACCGCCTCCGCCAGATTGGCGAAGAGCGTGGTCAGCCAGAGCCAGGCGGTGATCGCCCAGCCGAACCAGTCGGTCGGGTCCATGATCGCGAGCACGGTGGTGACCACCGAGCCGACGAGCACGACGAACATCACCGGCGACTTGATCATCACGCGCGGGTCGAGCTTGCGCAGTGCGTCCGGGAAGGACCTCAGAAGCTGCTGGGGGTCGAAGAGTCCGGCGCCGGCACGGTGGGCGGTTCCCGGGCCACCGGTGGGCGGCGGGTCTCCGTGGGGGGCGCGGACGGGGGTGGCGGTGCTCATGAGGCGAGCCCTTCGGCGAGCGGCCCCAGCGCGAGGGCGGGGAAGTAGGTGAGTCCGGTGATGATGAGGATCGTGCCGACGAGCAGCCCCGCGTAGAGCGGCTTGTCGGTGCGCAGCGTGCCCGCTGTCCCGGGCACCGGCTTCTGCTCGGCGAGCGAGCCGGCGAGGGCGAGGACGAACACCATCGGCAGGAACCGGCCGAGCAGCATGGCGATGCCGATGGTGGTGTTGAACCACTGGGTGTCGGCGTTCAGCCCGGCGAAGGCGGAGCCGTTGTTGTTGGCGCCGGAGGTGTAGGCGTACAGGATCTCGGAGAAGCCGTGCGCGCCGGAGTTGGTCATCGAGTGGCCCGGGGTGGGCAGGGCCAGCGCGACGGCGGTGAAGCCGAGGACGAGGGCCGGGGTGATGAGGAGGTAGCAGGCGGCGAAGGTGATCTGGCGGGTGCCGATCTTCTTGCCGAGGTACTCCGGGGTGCGTCCGACCATCAGTCCGGCGATGAACACCGCGATGACCGCCATGATCAGCATGCCGTAGAGGCCGGAGCCGACGCCGCCGGGCGCGATCTCGCCGAGCTGCATGCCGAGCAGTGTGATGCCGCCGCCGAAGCCGGTGTACGAGGAGTGGAAGGAGTTCACCGCGCCGGTGGAGGTCAGCGTCGTGGCGACCGCGAAGATCGACGAGCCGGCGATCCCGAAGCGGGTCTCCTTGCCCTCCATGGCCCCGCCCGCGATCTCGAACGCCGGGCCCCGGTGGGCGAACTCGGTCCACATCATCAGGGCCGTGAAGCCGATCCAGATGACGGCCATCGCGCCGAGGATCGCGTACCCCTGCTTGAGCGAACCGACCAGCCGGCCGAAGGTCCGCGTCAGCGCGAACGGGATCAGCAGGATGAGGAAGATCTCGAAGAGGTTGGAGAGGGGGTTGGGGTTCTCGAAGGGGTGGGCGGCGTTGGCGTTGAAGTAGCCGCCGCCGTTGGTGCCGAGCTCCTTGATGGCCTCCTGGGAGGCGACCGCGCCGCCGTTCCATTCCTGGGTGGAGCCCATGAACTGTCCGACCTGGTGGATGCCGGAGAAGTTCTGGATCGCCCCGCAGGCGACCAGCACGATCGCGCCGATCACCGAGACCGGGATCAGGATGCGGACGGTGCCGCGCACGAGGTCGGCCCAGAAGTTGCCGAGTTCGCCGGTACGGGACCGGGCGAAGCCGCGTACGAGTGCCACCGCGACGGCCATGCCGACGGCGGCGGACAGGAAGTTCTGCACCGCGAGGCCGCCGGTCTGCACGACGTGGCCCATGGCCTGTTCGCCGTAGTAGGACTGCCAGTTGGTGTTGGCGACGAAGGACGCGGCGGTGTTGAACGCCTGGTCCGGGTCGATCGAGGAGAAGCCGAGCGAACCGGGCAGCGAGCCCTGTACCCGTTGCATCAGATACAGGAGGAGGACGCTCGCCGCCGAGAAGGCGAGCACACCGCGCAGATAGGCGGGCCAGCGCATTTCGGCGGCCGGATCGGCGCCGATGACTTTGTATATCCACTTCTCCGGCGTGTAGTGCTTCTCGGAGGAGTAGACCCTGGCCATGTAATCGCCCAGCGGGCGATAGGCGAGCGCGAGGGCGGCTATCAGGGCGAGCAGCTGGAGCACACCAGCGATCTGGGAACTCATTGCGGCACTCAGAACCTCTCCGGGAAAAGGAGAGCCAGTACGAGATACCCGATCAGGGAGACGGCCACGACGAGGCCGACGACGTTCTCGGCGGTCACAGCTTGGTCACCCCCCGGGCGATGAGAGCCACCAGCGCGAATACCGCGACCGTGGTGACGACGAAGGCCAGGTCGGCCATCGCGAACTCCTGATTGACGTGGGGAAGAGAAATCGGCCCGGTGGCCGAGAAAAAGGAAACCTCGGCTTCGCCCCCCGGGTAAGCCGCTTTGACGGGCTCCATACGAGGACCGGAAATCCCTTGACGCGGGCCTGACGCGACCCGCCGTGCCCCACCACACAGCGCTTTGTTGGTTTCCACGGAATGTGACAGCCGCCGGTCACGGATGCGTTCCGGCCGCGGCGGTCACCGTGCCCGGAACGCGCGTTGCCCGGGACGCCGAAGCGTCCCGGGCAACTTTCCCGCTTCCTCACGGGCGCGCGGAGCTCAAGCGCCTCCGCGCCGGCTCACAGCAGACCGAGCGACCGCAGGACCCGCTGCTGGGAGGGCGTCGGCCGGGCCGGCCAGTACACGTAGCACACCCCGCCCGTGCCGCTTCTGACCTGGCCGTTCGCGTCGTACCGCTTCGTGCGCAGCCAGATGTTCTCCCATTCGCGCCGGCGGTAGACCCGGCGTACCGCGTCGTTGTCGGGCGAGGCCGGGTCGTTGGCGATGACGTCACCCTCGGGGGTGAAGCCGATGACCGTCATCAGGTGGCCCGAGGTGCCGTATCCGGCGCCGGTCAGCTCCTCCTTCAGGAAGGACTGGGAGGTGATGACCGGGATTCCGGCGCGGATCAGCCGCTCCACGTCGGTGAGCGAGCCGAGCCGGGTGACGGCGGCGTTCATGTCGCGGTACGTGGCGGCGTAGGCGGCGTTGAACGGCCAGTTGCCGCAGCCGCCGTACTGGTAGTCGTAGGTGTGGCGGGCGGCGTGGCAGACCTGGGGGTCGGGCAGGCCGGGCTTGACCCAGGCGAGGTCGTCCGCGGTGGGCTTCCGGCCCCAGTACTCGATGATCATCTGCGAGGAGGTGGGGCTGCACCACGCCTCGCCGCCGTTGTCGTACTCGGGGTACTGCCCGATGTGGATGTTCTGCGAGTAGCGCGGCACGGGCAGTTCGCGGGCGAGCGCGGGGGCGCTCGCGGGCACGGTGAAGCGGTCGGGCACGTCGGAGGCCATCGCGCCGACCCGCCAGACGGTCGGGGTGAGGCGGCTGCCCGGGGCGCGGTACAGCGTCAGCCGCAGCCGGTAGGAGACCAGGCGTACACCGCTCGCCGGGTCGTCCACCGAGAGGGTGTCCGTCCACACGGAGCTGTACGGGTCGCCCTGGTCGTCGACGGAGGTACGGCGGATGTCGCCGTCGCCCGCCGCCCAGCGGCCCATCACGAACCAGGGGGTCGCGGTGCCGTCCGCGTAGGCGCCGCTCAGCTCGACCTGGATCCAGGTGCCGGCCGGGGTGCGGGCGTTCCAGGAGGCGATCACCTCGGTGGCGGGGACGGCGGAGCGGTGGACGGCGGAGGTCCAGGTGGCGTAGTCCCAGGCGGCCGTCGTACCGGTGTGCGGGTCGGTGTGGTCGGTGCGGCCGGCCGGGGTGGCGATCACCAGGCCGGGGCGGGCGCCGGGAAGCACCCGGGTGCCGTCGCCCGTGCCGCAGCGCCAGTCGGTGTAGGTGTGCCAGAAACGGTTGTCCACGAGGGCTTTCGGGGCGGCGGCGGAGCCGGCGGGCGAGGACGGGGCGGTGGACGAGGACGCGGCGGCCGTCGCGGGCGTGGCGGAGGCCACCGTCCCGGCGCCTGCCGCCGCCGCGAGCGCGGCGGTCAGAACGGTTCTGCGCGAAGTCGGACTGGTCATGGTCGTGACCCCCGGTCGGATGCGGAAGGTGGTCTGCGGGTGCCGTTCGGTGCGCCAACTATCCCGGCTCCGGGCCGGATCGGGCCAGCGGTTCGGCAACCGCCGCCGGACCAACATGGGTCTGGACCACTGGCGTGACCTGCGGTGGTGCGCGGCGCACCCCGGGGCGGCTCCGTGCCGGAACGTACCCTGGAGCCATGGACGACCTGGCCCGCCACGCCGATGACCTGCGCTCACTGCCCCCTTCCTGCGGACCGGTCCGACTGGTGGCGGTCGACGGGCACGCCGGTTCGGGCAAGAGCACCTTCGCCGCCCGCCTCGCGGCGGCGCTGGGCGGTGCGCCGGTCCTCCATCTGGACGATCTCGCCACGCACGAGGAGCTGTTCGGCTGGACGGGGCGGCTGCTGGAGCAGGTGGTCCTGCCGCTCTCGCGCGGCGAGAGCGCCCGCTATGCCCCGTACGACTGGACGGAGCGCCGCTTCGACCCGGCGCGGACCCTGGAGCCGGCCCCGCTGGTGCTGGTGGAGGGGGTCGGCGCGGGACGCCGGGAGGTGCGGCCGTGGCTGGCGGCGCTGTGCTGGATGGAGCTGGAGCGGGAGACGTCCTGGGAGCGGGGCCGTCGCCGGGACGGCGAGGTGCTCACCGGGTTCTGGGACGGGTGGACGCGCGCCGAGGAACGGCATTTCGCCGAAGACCCGTCACGTCCGTACGCCGACACGCTGGTACGCCAGGTGCCGGAGGGGTACGTGTGGCTGCCGGGGCCCCACGCGACAGCGGGAGAGAGCCGCATCGTCACCCACGGTAGCCAGGAGATCCCGCCATACTGAGCAGTCGGAAATCAGCTCAGAAGAGCCTCAACTCCGCTTGACCGGCGGGCCTTACTGGTCTTACGTTCTCATTGTGCGGCTTTTCGGAGCCCCCGCAGACGCGAAGCCCCCGGTTGTTCCCCCGTGATCGGGGGCTTCGCTCTGTGCTCCCCGCACCGTTCCGGCGACCACGCAGAGCGATGCACTCACCCTCGGTGACCACTCCTGAGGGTCGGTCAGGAAGCGGCCCCACCCCCGGTGCGCGGGTACGATGCAGCTCGGTGTGGTCAATTCCCTTCCTCCACGCCGTGATTCAGCACGCTCCGGTGGGCATGCTGTGCGGGCGGGACATCCTGGGGGCACGGTTTGTGGGGGACCTGATGGACATCGGCACACAGGGCGCTGGAGCCCCTGCCGACCTCGCCTGGCTGCGTGGCATGGACGCCTACACGATGGGCGCCTACCCGCAGGCCGAGGAGGAGTTCAGAGCCGCGGTGCGGTTCGATCCCGGCATGGCGGACGGCTGGCTCGGCCTCCACGCGCTGCGCATCGACACCACCACGGCCCTGTTGCGCATGTACCGGCACCGCGACCGCTTCGGTGAACAGCGCGCACGCCACCGACGTACGCTCAACTCCTGGTACTGGCTGGGCTGGTGGGTGCAGCCGGTGCTGGAGAGTCCGCGCGATCTGCTGCTGGCGCACGCCTCGCACTGGCTGGACGGGCGCCATGTGCCGGAGCTGGACCGGGCGTTGGCCGGGCTGCCGCCGGTGGACGCGGATCCGCAGGTGCGGTTCCTGCACGCCTGTCGCTCGTATCTGGTCAAGGACTGGGAGCAGTTGGTGCGCTGCACCGAGCAGCTCGTCGACGATCCGATGCTGGGCATCGAGGCGGGGCTGTTCGGCGGGATGGCGCGGGTCCGGCTGGAGATGTTCGGGCAGGCGGAGCCGCTGCTGTCGGCCGCGCTGATGCGCTGCCGCAGCGAGCAGCCGCAGCGCAAGGAGCTGCGCTACTGGCTGGCGCGGGCCCACGAGGGCACCGGGCGCAGTGCGGCCGCCCTGCCGCTGTACCGGGCGGTGCACCGGGTCGACCCGGCGTTCATGGACACCTCCGCCCGGCTGGCGGCGCTCGTGGAGGGCGACGGGTACGACGAGTCGGCGGACCTGGCCGCGGTGACCCTGACCGGTTTCGGTGCGGGGGTCCCGGGGGCGGAGGCGCAGCCGGAGGGCGACGCGCTGCTCGGCACCGATCTGGTGGACGGGCGCGAGTCCTGGCCGGTGGGCGAGGCGGGGCTGCTCGGCGACGAGCCGGCGCCCGGCCCGACCGTGCCCGTGGAGGGCGCCCGCCGCACCAGGACCCGTAAGCCGCCGCCCTTCCCGGCCGGGCCCAGCGATCCCGCCCTGCTGGCCGAGGCGCTGGCGCAGCTGGAGCGCATGGTCGGTCTCGAACCGGTGAAGCGTCAGGTCAAGGCGCTCTCCGCGCAGTTGAACATGGCCCGGCGGCGGGCCGAGCAGGGCCTGCCCGTCCAGCCGCCGAAGCGCCACTTCGTCTTCTCCGGCCCCTCCGGCACCGGCAAGACCACGGTGGCGCGCATCCTGGGCCGGGTCTTCTACGCCCTCGGTCTGCTCGGCGGCGATCATCTGGTCGAGGCCCAACGGTCGGATCTAGTCGGGGAGTTCCTGGGGCAGACGGCGGTCAAGGCCAATGAGCTGATCGACTCGGCGCTCGGCGGGGTGCTGTTCGTCGACGAGGCGTACAGCCTGGCCAACTCCGGTTACAGCAAGGGCGACGCGTACGGCGACGAGGCGCTCCAGGTGCTCCTCAAGCGGGCCGAGGACAACCGGGACCATCTCGTCGTCATCCTCGCGGGCTACCCGGAGGGCATGGACCGGCTGCTCGCCACCAATCCGGGGCTCTCCTCCCGTTTCACCAGCCGGGTCGACTTCCCCAGCTACCGGCCGCTCGAACTCACCGCGATCGGCAGCGTCCTGGCCGCCGAGAACGACGACGTGTGGGACGAGGAGGCGGTGGACGAGCTGCGTTCCATCAGCGGCCATGTGGTGGACCAGGGCTGGATCGACGAGCTGGGCAACGGCCGTTTCCTGCGGACGCTGTACGAGAAGAGCTGCGCCTACCGTGATCTGCGGCTCTCCGGCTATCCGGGCGAGCTGACCCGGGAGGACCTGTCGACGCTGCGGCTCCCGGACCTGATGCAGGCCTACGGCGAGGTGCTGTCGGGGCGCGGTCCGGTGGGCCGGGGCAAGCAGGAGCCCGGCGCGGTGTGACAGCGTGCCGGGAGCGTCGGCCCCCGGCACGGTGTCACGTCAGTGCACCAGAGCCCCGGACGCCGGGAGCCCCGGCGTCTTCGGCACGTCCACCGGGCGGCGGGGCACCGACACCGACCGGTGGGCCGGGTCGCGCACCTCCCCCACCAGCATCTCCAGGACGTCCTCCATGGCGACCAGACCGAGGACCCGGCCCGATCCGTCCGCGACCTGCGCCAGATGCGTCGCGGCGCGGCGCATCACGGTCAGGGCGTCGTCGAGCGGGAGTTCGGCCCGTACGGTCGCCATCGGGCGCCAGATCTGCTGCGGGACCGCCCGGTCGGCGTCCTCCAGCTCCAGGACGTCCTTGACGTGGAGGTAGCCCATGAAGGGGCCGCCGCCGTCCGCGCAGACCGGGAAGCGGGAGAAGCCGGTGCGCACCGTCAGCTCCTCGATCCGGCGCGGGGTCACGGACGGGTCGACCGTGACCAGGGAGGCCCGCTCCAGCAGGACGTCGGCGACGGGCCTGCTGCCCAGTTCGAGGGCGTCCTCCAGTCGTTCGGCGGCCTCCGGTCCGAGGAGACCGGCCTGTCCGGAGTCCTCCACGAGCCGGTTGAGCTGCTCGCTGGTGAAGACGGCCTCCACCTCGTCCTTCGGCTCCACGCCGAACAGCCGCAGCACCAGTCCGGCGCAGGCGCCGAGCGCGGTGGTGACCGGGCGGCAGAGCCGGGCGAAGGCGACCAGGCCGGGGCTGAGCCAGAGCGCGGTCCGCTCGGGCGCCGCCATCGCGAGGTTCTTCGGGACCATCTCGCCGATGACCAGGTGCAGGACGACCACGGACAGCAGCGCGAGGGCGAAGCCGAGGGGGTGGACGAGTCCGTCGGGGACGTGCGCCGCGTGGAAGACCGGCTCCAGGAGATGGGCGACGGTCGGCTCGGCGACGGCTCCGAGGGTGAGGGAGCAGACGGTGATGCCGAACTGGGCGGCGGCCATCATCTGCGGCAGGTTCTCCAGGCCGTGCAGGACCGTGCGGGCCCGGCCCGACCCCTGGGCGGCCAGCGGTTCGATCTGGCTGCGGCGGACGGAGACGAGGGCGAACTCGGCGCCGACGAAGAAGCCGTTCGCCAGCACGAGGAGGGCGGCGAGGAGGAGTTGGAACATGCTCATCGCGCGGCCTCCAGCAGGCCGGGGGCGGCCGTCTCCGGCAGCGGGCCGGGCGTCCGGGTGAATCGGACCCGTTCGGCGCGGTTGTGGCCGACCTGGCGGACGGAGATCCGCCAGCCGGGGAGTTCGGCCCGGTCGCCGGGGGCGGGGATGCGGCCCAGGAGTTCCGCGACGAGCCCGGCGACGGTCTCGTACGGTCCGTCGGGGACGTCCAGGCCGCTGCGGCGCAGGGTGTGGACCCGGCAGCTGCCCTCGGCGTCCCACACCGGGCGGCCGTCCTCGCCGGTGGCGGTGGTCAGCTCGGGGCGGTCGGAGCCCTCGGCGTCGTGCTCGTCGCGGACCTCGCCGACGAGTTCCTCGATGATGTCCTCCAGGGTGACGACGCCGGCGGTGCCGCCGTACTCGTCGACGACCACGGCTATGGGCTGTTCGTGGCGCAGTCGCCGCAGCAGGTGTTCCACCGGCAGCGTGCCGGGCACCAGCAGCGGGGCGACGGCGATCCGTCCGGCCGGGGTGCGCAGGCGCTCGTGGGCGGGGACGACGAGGGCGTCCTTGAGGTGGACCATGCCGATGACCTCGTCGATGCGGTCCCGGTAGACCGGGAAGCGGGAGAGGCCGGTGGCGCGGGTGAGGTTGAGGACGTCCTCGGCGGTCGCGGAGGAGTGCAGGGCGCTGACCTTCACCCGGGGGGTCATGACGTGCTGGGCGGTGAGGCCGGCCAGCGAGAGGGTCCGGACGAAGAGGTCGGCGGTGTCCTGTTCCAGGGCCCCGGCCTCGGCGGAGTGCCGGGCGAGGGAGACCAGTTCGCCCGGGGTGCGGGCGGAGGCCAGTTCGTCGGTGGGCTCGACGCCCAGGAGGCGCACCAGCCGGTTGGCCAGGGCGTTGAGGAGGGTGATCACCGGTCGCAGGAGCGCGGCGAAGCGGGCCTGCGGTCCGGCGACGAAGCGGGCCACCTGGAGCGGCCGGGAGACGGCCCAGTTCTTGGGCACGAGTTCGCCGACGATCATCTGGACGGCGGAGGCCAGCAGCATGCCGATGACGACGGCGACCCCGGACACGGCCCCGGCGGGCAGTCCGGTGGCGGTGAGGGGTCCGGCGAGCAGCCGGGCCAGGGCCGGTTCGGCGAGCATGCCCACCACCAGGGAGGTGATGGTGATGCCGAGCTGGGTGCCGGAGAGCTGGAAGGAGAGTTCGCGCAGGGCTTCGACGACGGTACGGGCCCGTCGGTCGCCCTCGGCGGCGGCGCGTTCGGCGTCGGGCCGGTCCACGGTGACGAGCCCGAATTCGGCTGCCACGAAGAACCCGTTGGCGAGGATGAGGAGGAAGGCCGCCGCGAGGAGCAGCAGGGGGGTGGTCATGAGGCCGCCGCCTCCGGGGAAGGGGCGGCGCAGGTACTACCGGACGATCCGTCCATTGCTGGAGGGAGTCACTCCTTGGGTCGCAGGAAGAACCCCGCGGGCCCGGGATAGGGCCGTGGTACGGGCGGGGCGGGGCGCACGGGGCGCCGCCGCCCACCAGAGTAGACAAGAAGGCCCCGCGTCGGGCAGGGGCTCAGCCGCTGCCGGGGGTGTCGTCGTTCCCGGTGCCGCGCGACTCGGCGAGGTCGCGCAGGGCGCGGGCGTCGCGGATGGCCTGCTGCTTGGCCAGGCCGGGCTGGATGCCGAGGGCGGGCAGGCTGGTGCCGTCGCTGAGGTCGAGGAAGACCCAGGGGTCGCCGGAGCGCAGGTTGACGCGGAGGATCTCCTCCCACGCCAGCCTGCGGGACCGGGTGAGGTTGACGACGGTGACCCCGGAGTCGTCGGCGGTGACCCGGGGCCTGCTGAGCAGGGCCAGGACACCGAAGAAGAGGGCCGCGACGAAGATGAAGCTGACCCGCTCCCCCGGGTTGAGCCGCTCCAGCATCAGGGCGATGACCGTGATGACGAGGAACATCGCCAGGCCCACGCTCAGCAGGACCACCCGGGTGAGGATGGGCCGGAAGGTGACCGGCAGGGCGGGGAGTTCGGGCCTGGGCGCGGACATCGGGTCTTCTCTCGGGGGTGCGGGGTGGCCGGTGCCGTCAGAGGCGGCAGGCGTGGATGGCCGTGGTGAGGATGGCGCGGGCGCCGAGCTCGTACAGGTCGTCCATGATCCGCTGGGCCTCCTTGGCGGCGACCATGGAACGGACGGCGACCCAGCCCTCGTGGTGCAGCGGGGAGATGGTCGGCGACTCCAGGCCCGGGGTGAGGGCGACGGCGCGCTCCAGGTGCTCGACGCGGCAGTCGTAGTCCATCATCACGTAGGACCGGGCGACCAGGACGCCCTGGAGGCGGCGGAGGAACTGCTGCACCTTGGGGTCGTCGGCGGGGGCGCCGTTGCGCCGGATGACGACGGCCTCGGAGGTCATGATCGGCTCGCCGATCACCTCAAGACCGGCGTTGCGCAGGCTGGTGCCGGTCTCCACCACGTCGGCGATGATCTGGGCGACACCCAGCTCGATGGCGGTCTCGACCGCGCCGTCGAGGTGGACGACGGAGGCCTTGACGCCCGCCTTGTCGAGGTGGTTGGCGACGATGCCCTCGTAGGAGGTGGCGATCGTCATGCCGTCGAAGTCCTGCGGGCCCGCCGCGGTGCCGGGCTTGGTGGCGTAGCGGAAGGTGGAGCGGGCGAAGCCGAGCTGGAGGATCTCCTCGGAGTCGGCGCCGGAGTCCAGCAGCAGGTCGCGGCCGGTGATGCCGATGTCGAGCTTGCCGGAGCTGACGTAGATCGCGATGTCGCGCGGGCGGAGGTAGAAGAACTCCACCTCGTTCTCCGGGTCGACCAGGACCAGCTCTTTGGACTCCTTGCGCTGCTGGTAGCCGGCCTCATGGAGCATCGCCATCGCAGGCCCGGAGAGTGAACCCTTGTTGGGGACGGCGATGCGCAGCATGAGGTCGGCTTCCTTCGTGCGGAGGGGAGAGATGAGAGACGGGGCGTGCGGAGCTCGGGACCGGCTCAGAGATGGGCGTAGACGTCGTCGAGCGAGATACCGCGCGCGACCATCATCACCTGGACGTGGTACAGCAGCTGGGAGATCTCCTCGGCGGCGGCTTCCTTGCCCTCGTACTCGGCGGCCATCCAGACCTCGGCGGCCTCCTCGACGACCTTCTTGCCGATGGCATGGACGCCCTTGTCCACCAGTTCGGCGGTGCGGGAGGTCGCGGGGTCGCCTTCGGCGGCCTTGAGCTGGAGCTCGGTGAAGAGCTCTTCAAAGGTCTTGTTCGCCATGATGGTCCTCAGAATACGGGGTCGCCGGGGCGCACTCAGCGCCAGGGTTCGCTGACGGTGCGCAGCGTGGCCGCGGTGGCCACGGCGGCGGTGACCGCTTCGTGCCCCTTGTCCTCGTTGGACCCTTCGAGGCCGGCCCGGTCGAGCGCCTGCTCCTCGGTGTCGCAGGTCAGTACGCCGAAGCCGACGGGAACACCGGTGTCGACGGTGACCTGGGTGAGGCCGAGGGTGACGCCCTGGGAGACGTACTCGAAGTGGGGGGTGCCGCCGCGGATGACCACGCCGAGGGCGACGATCGCGTCGTAGCCGCGTCCGGCGAGCACCTTGGCGACAACGGGCAGCTCGAAGGAGCCCGGCACGCGGAGCAGGGTGGGCTCGTCGATGCCCAGCTCGCGCAGGGCGCGCAGGGCGCCGTCGACGAGGCCGTCCATGACCTTCTCGTGCCACTGGGCCGCGATCACGGCCACGCGCAGGTCGCCGCAGTTGCGTACGGACAGTTCGGGTGCACCCTTGCCGCTCATGTTTCTCCTGAAGACGCTGATGTGGGAATGGTCGTTACTGGTTGGCGCAGGTCGACGCGGGGGCGTCGAGCCAGGGCAGATCGTGGCCCATGCGGTCGCGCTTGGTGCGCAGGTAGCGCAGGTTGTGTTCGCCGGCCTGGACGGGCATGGGCTCGCGGCCGGTGACGGCGAGACCGTGGCGGACGACGGCCTCGGTCTTGTCGGGGTTGTTGGTCATCAGCCGCAGGCTGGTGACGCCGAGGTCGGCGAGGATCCGGGCGCCGGCCGCGTAGTCGCGGGCGTCGGCGGGCAGGCCGAGCTCCAGGTTGGCGTCGAGGGTGTCCACGCCGCGCTCCTGGAGTTCGTACGCGCGCAGCTTGGAGAGCAGGCCGATGCCGCGCCCCTCGTGGCCGCGCAGATAGACGACGACGCCCCGGCCCTCCTCGGTGATGCGCCGCATGGAGGCGTGCAGCTGGGGGCCGCAGTCGCAGCGCTGGGACTGGAAGATGTCGCCGGTCAGGCACTCGGAGTGGATCCGGACGAGGATGTCCTCGCCGTCGCCGATCTCGCCGTGGACCAGGGCGACGTGCTCGACGCCGTCGACGGTGGAGCGGTAGCCGTACGCGGTGAAGTCGCCGAACGCGGTGGGCAGCCGGGTCTCCGCCTCGCGGCGGACGGTCGGCTCGTTGCCGCGGCGGTAGGCGATCAGGTCCTCGATGGAGATGATCGTCAGTCCGTGCTTGCGGGCGAAGGGCACCAGCTCGGGCAGCCGGAGCATCACGCCGTCCTCGCCGGCGATCTCGACGATCGCGCCGGCCGGGCGCAGTCCGGCGAGCCGGGCGAGGTCGACAGCGGCCTCGGTGTGGCCGTTGCGGACGAGGACGCCGCCGGAGCGGGCGCGCAGCGGGAAGATGTGACCGGGCCGGACGAAGTCGCCGGGGCCGGCGACGCCGCCCGCGAGCATCCGCAGGGTGGTGGCGCGGTCGGCGGCGGAGATGCCGGTGGAGACGCCGTGGGCGGCGGAGGCGTCGACGGAGACGGTGAAGGCGGTCTGCATCGACTCGGTGTTGTGCTGGACCATCTGCGGGAGGTCGAGGCGTTCCAGCTCGTCGCTCTCCATGGGCGCGCAGATCAGGCCGCGGCACTCGCTCATCATGAAGGCGACGATCTCGGGGGTGGCCTTCTCGGCGGCGATGACGAGGTCGCCCTCGTTCTCGCGGTCCTCGTCGTCCACGACGACGACGGGTCGGCCTGCGGCGATGTCACGGATGGCCTGCTCGACCGGGTCCAGCGAGAGGTCCTCGGCGAGCGGGTCGTGGCCGGGGTGCAGCCAGGTGGGCTGAGCAGTCATGCCGTGGCTCCTTCCAGAGCGGGTGTCCGCGTACGCAGCCACCAGTCGCGCATGCCCCACAGGACGAGCGCGCCGTAGATGATGTAGACGAAGCCGGAGAAGGCGAAGCCGTTGGCGAAGTTCAGCGGGACGCCGACCAGGTCGACCAGCAGCCAGGCGAACCAGAACTCGACCATGCCCTTGGCCTGGGCGTACATCGCGACGACGGTGCCGACGAAGATGTACGCGTCCGGCCACGGGTCCCAGGACAGCGACGGGAAGGCGGTGAACAGGCCGCCGACGGCGAGGGTGCCGAGGGCGGCGGCGCCGATCAGCACGCCGCGCTCGCGCCAGGTGGCGAAGCGGACGGCGATGGAGCCGTCCTGGGCCCGCTGCCTGCCGCGGTTCCAGGACCACCAGCCCCACAGGGCGACGACGATGACGACCAGCTGCTTGCCCGCGCTGCCGGAGAGGTGGGCGGAGGCGAAGGCGACCAGGAGGATGGCGCCGGAGAGCAGCTGGGCGGGCCAGGTCCAGATGGAGCGTCGCCAGCCGAGGGCCAGGGCGACCAGGCCGATGATGTTGCCGATCATGTCCGACCACTTGATGTGCTGGCCGAACACGGTGAAGGCCTCGGAGTTGAGCCAGGATGCGGCGTTCATCGCGGGTCCTGTCCGGCCCGGTCGCCGAGCATCCGCTCGACGTACTTGGCGACGACGTCCACTTCCAGGTTGACCGGGTCGCCGGGCTGCTTGTGGCCGAGCGTGGTCAGGTCGAGGGTGGTGGGGATGAGGCTGATGGTGAAGTGGTCGGCCGCCGCGTCGACGACGGTGAGGCTGACGCCGTCGACGGTGATGGAGCCCTTCTCCACGACGTAGCGGGTCAGCTCGGGCGGCAGCGAGACCTTGACGATCTCCCAGTGCTCGGAGGGGGTGCGCTCGACGATGGTGCCGGTGCCGTCCACATGGCCCTGGACGAGGTGTCCGCCGAGCCGGCCGCCGAGCTCCATCGGGCGTTCCAGGTTGACCCGGGAGCCGGGGGCGAGCGCGCCGAGGCTGGAGCGCTTCAGCGTCTCGGCCATCACGTCGGCGGTGAATTCGCCCTCCGCGGTGTCCACGACGGTGAGGCAGACGCCGTTCACCGCGATGGAGTCGCCGTGCTTGGCGCCCTCGGTGACGACGGGGCCGCGCAGCCGGAAGCGGGAGGCGTCCGACAGCCGCTCGACGGCGGTGACCTCACCCAGTTCTTCGACAATTCCGGTGAACACTCAGTTTCCCTTCCGAGCAGGGGCGGGGACGGCGGTGATGCGCAGATCGGGGCCGATGGGCACGGTCTCGGTCACATCGAGGCGCAACGCCCCGGAGATGGTGGAGATTCCGGCGTCGGCGAGGGCGGCGGGGCCCGCGCCGAGCAGGACCGGGGCGAGATAGCCGACGACCTTGTCGACCTTCCCGGCGGCGACGAAGGCTCCGGCGAGGGTGGGCCCGCCTTCGAGGAGTACGGAGCGGACGCCGCGCTCGTGCACGGCGGCGAGGAGGGCGTCGAGGTCCAGGCCGCGTCCGGCGGCGCGGGGCAGCCGCAGGACGGCGGCCTCGGGGAGGTGATCGGCCGGGGCGTCCTCGGCCACGGCGACCAGCGTGGGCGCGGTGTCGTCCAGGACCCGGGCGCCGGGCCGCACGGCGGAGGCGTTCGTGTCGACGACGACCCGCAGCGGCTGGGTGGCGCCGTCGACGCCGCGTACGCCCAGCTGCGGGTCGTCGGTCCGGGCGGTGCCGGACCCGACGAGCACGGCGTCGGCCTCGGCGCGCAGCCGGTGGACGTCGGCGCGGGCCTCGGGCGAGGTGATCCAGCGGCTGGTGGCGTCGGCGGCGGCGATCCGGCCGTCGAGCGTGGCGGCGTACTTCCACAGGACGTACGGCCGGCCGAGGCGCACCGAGGTGAGCCAGGCGGCGTTGCCCGCCTCGGCCTCGTCGGCGAGGAGGCCCTGCTCCACCCGGACCCCGGCCGCGCGCAGGGTGTCGCCACCGCCGGTGGCCTGCGGGTTCGGGTCGCCGACCGCGTACACGACACGGCTGATCCCGGCGGCCAGGAGGGCCTGGGCGCAGGGGCCGGTGCGGCCGGTGTGGTTACAGGGTTCGAGGGTGACGTAGGCGGTGGAGCCGCGGGCCCGCTCGCCGGCCGCGCGCAGGGCGTGGACCTCGGCGTGCGGCCCTCCGGCGCGCTGGTGGAAGCCTTCGCCGACCAGGTTTCCGGCGGCGTCGGTGATCACACAGCCGACGACCGGATTGGGGCTGGTGGAGCCGAGACCGCGCGCCGCGAGCGTGATCGCTCGGCGCATGGCGGTGATGTCGGCTGCGGTGTCCACCGGGTCCTCCTGCCTCTTCGGGCACGGACTCCGGGGCCTGTCGATGACGACAGATGAAGCGGCTGATCAGGGGAAACGCCGAAATCCCGAGAACGGGAAACGCCAGGAACGCACGGAGTCCGGGAGATTCCCGGCCATGCGTCCGCCGACGGCGGCGTACCGATGACAAACCGCCGCGCACTGCCTCCCATCCGGACTTTCACCGTCGGTCCAGGAATTTCACCTGGTCAACCGGCCGCTGGCTGCGGACGGGTCGCGGACTGTAACCGCCGGTTCGGAATTGCACCGACCCCGGAGTGCGCTGCTATTGGTACGCAACCAGTCTGCCACGGTCGCCTCTCGGCCATGCGGGTGAGGGCTGTGGGCTGGGTCACAGCGGGCGCGGTGGATCCCTGGCGTGTTCACGTCGGCGCGAAGTCGACAACGTAGTCATCGACGCGGCAGCGGAAAAGTTGACCGTTAAAGGTCCAGACCTATTGACGCACTGGTCTAGTCCTCTTAACCTCTGCGTCACCTCCGAGGTTCGGTCCGGCGGTGTGCGCACACCAGGACCCCGACACGACCCACCCCTTTGCCAGTTGTGTTCTGCCGACCTCCCCAGGAGGAACGACCACATGCTGTCCCCCACCCGAGCGAGAGCCACCCTGCTCGCCGCCGGCGCCGCCGTCGCCGGACTGCTGTTGAGTTCACTCGCCGCAGGTCCGTCGGCCGCCGCCGCCGACCAGACCTCCTGTCGCCCCGACGGGCTGTATCAGACCCCCGGCGTCGACGTCCCCTACTGTTCGGTCTACGACGCCGACGGCCGCGAGAAGATGGGCGCCGACCACCAGCGGCGCGTCATCGGTTACTTCACCAACTGGCGTACCGGCAAGGACGGCAAGGACGCCTACCTGGTCCCGGACATCCCGTGGGACAAGGTCACGCACCTCAACTACGCCTTCGCGCACGTCGACGGGTCCAACAAGCTCTCGGTCGGCCCCGACAGCGCCGACAACGCCTCCACCGGCATGACCTGGCCCGGTGTCGAAGGCGCGGAGATGGACCCGGCGCTCCCCTACAAGGGGCACTTCAACCTGCTGACGAAGTACAAGAAGCAGCACCCGAACGTGAAGACCCTGGTCTCCGTGGGCGGTTGGGCCGAGACGGGCGGCTACTTCGGCCCCGACGGCGAGCGCGTCGACTCGGGCGGCTTCTACTCGATGGCCACCAACGCCGACGGCTCGGTCAACCAGGCGGGCATCAACACCTTCGCCGACTCGGCCGTCGACTTCATCAAGAAGTACGGCTTCAACGGCGTCGACATCGACTACGAGTACGCGACCTCGATGAAGGACGCGGGCAACCCGCTGGACCACGCACTGTCCAACGGCCGACGCGCCGGGCTGGTCAAGGGCTACGACGCCCTGATGAAGACGCTGCGCGAGAAGCTCGACCGCGCGGGCGAGGCCGACGGCAAGCACTACCTGCTGACCGTCGCCGCCCCCTCCTCCGGCTATCTGCTGCGGGGCATGGAGACGTACCAGATGCAGAAGTACCTGGACTACGTCAACATCATGTCCTACGACCTGCACGGCGCCTGGAACGAGTACGTCGGCCCGAACGCCTCCCTGTTCGACGACGGCAAGGACGCCGAACTGGCGCAGGCGGGCGTGTACTCCACCTCGCAGTACGGCGGCACCGGCTACCTCAACACCGACTGGGCCTACCACTACTTCCGCGGCTCGATGCCGGCCGGCCGGATCAACATCGGCCTGCCGTACTACACCCGCGGCTTCAAGAACGTGCAGGGCGGCACCGACGGCCTGTGGGGCAAGGCGGCCACGACCGACTGCCCGGCGGGCGCGGGTCTGACCAAGTGCGGTGACGGCGCGGTCGGCATCGACAACCTGTGGCACGACAAGGACACCAACGGCAAGGAATCGCCCGCCGGTTCCAACCCGATGTGGCACGCGAAGAACCTGGAGAAGGGCATCGTCGGCGACTACGTCACCGACTACGGCTTCCCCGCGAGCACCCAGCTGACCGGCACGTACGCCCGTAAGTACGACTCCACGCTGGTCGCCCCGTGGCTCTGGAACGCCGAGAAGAAGGTGTTCCTCTCCACCGAGGACGAGCAGTCGGTGAAGGCCAAGGCCGACTACGTCGTGGACCAGGGCATCGGCGGCACGATGATCTGGGAGCTGGCGGGCGACTATCAGTGGAACGCGGCCAAGGGCCAGTACGAGACCGGCTCCACGCTGACGACCGCGATGTACGACGCGTTCAAGTCGGCGGCCCCGTACGGCGCGAAGCGCTCCACGATCGACCTGCCGACCGAGGCGCTGGACATCGACGTCTCCTTCGGACAGTTCCCGCTGGGCGACTCCAACTACCCGATCAGCCCCAAGCTGAAGATCACCAACCGGACCCAGGCCACGCTGCCCGGCGGTACGGAGTTCCAGTTCGACTACTCCACCTCCGCCCCGGCCAACGCCAAGGACCAGTCCGGCTTCGGTACGACGATCATCCGCAGCGACCACACGGCGGCCAACAACATCGGCGGCCTGAAGGGCGACTACAACCGCGTCTCGCTGAAGCTCCCGGCCTGGCAGACGCTGGCCCCGGGCGCCTCGGTGGAGCTGGACTTCGTCTACTACCTGCCCACCTCCACCCCGTCGAACTGGACCGTGACCTTCGGCGGGAAGTCCTACTCCCTCGCCGGTGACCTGGCCCGCGGCACCACCGTGGTCGAGCCCGGCACCGGGACCAGCCCCACGCCGACGCCGGACCCGACCGGGCCGACGCCGACCCCGACCCCGACGCAGCCGGGCGGCGACTGCTCGGCGGCGGCCTGGAACGCGGCCACCGAGTACACCGGCGGCTCCGTCGTCAGCCACGGCGGCCACGAGTGGAAGGCCTCGTGGTGGACGAAGGGCGAGACGCCCGGATCCACCGAGTGGGGCCCCTGGAAGGACCTCGGCGCCTGCTGAGGCCTCCCGCGCCCTCCGGCCCGGTGCGAGCGGCTCGCCCCGCTCGCGCCGGGCCGGGCCGCGCTCCGTCAGACTGGCCCCATGACGACGATTCTGGTCACCGGCGCCACCGGAACACTCGGCCGGCAGGTCGCGGAGCGACTGCGCACCGAAGGGGCCGACGTCCGCGGCCTCAGCCGGCGCTCCCCCTCGTACGCCGTCGATCTGCGCGACGGCAAGGGGCTGGACGCGGCGGTCGAGGGGGCGGACGTGATCGTCCACTGCGCCACCGCCCCGCGCGGCGGCGACGACGTGGCGGCGGGGTTCCTCATCGACGCGGCGAAGCGGGCCGGGACGCCGCATCTTCTCTCCATCTCGATCGTCGGCGTGGACCGGCTGCCGCTGGGCTACTACACGGTCAAGCACCGGGTCGAGCGGATGATCGAGGACTCCGGGCTCGGCGCGACGATCCTGCGGACCACACAGTTCCACGATCTGGCCCTGCGCATCCTGTCCGGAGCGGCGAAGCTGCCCGTGCTGCCGGTGCCCTCCGGGGTGGCGCTCCAGCCGGTCGACAGCGGTGAGGTCGCCGACCGGCTGACGACCCTGGCGCTCGGCGCTCCGGCGGGCCGGGTGCCCGATCTGGGCGGCCCCGAGGTCCGTGAGCTGACCGACCTGGCCGGGGCGTTCCTGCGGTCCACCGGCCGGAGCCGACGGATCGTACCGGTCCGGCTGGCGGGCAAGGCGTACGCGGGCTACCGGCGCGGCGACCACCTGGCACCCGAACACGCCCTGGGAACCGTGACGTTCGAAGAATTCCTCGACCACCGCCGTCGCCGTCCGGCCTGAACGGAGTTCCGGGTCGTCAGCCGCCCGGGGCGAAGAGCGCGTCCTGCGCCGCGTCCCGCGCCGTGATCAGCGCACCGCGCAGCACCGCCCCGTCGCCCAGCGAACCGGCGCGGACCTCGGTGCGCAGCGGTGACATCGCCGCCAGCCGCTCCTCGACCCGGGCGGCGAGCGCTCCCCCGCCCGCATGGCCGACGGCCCCCGCGAGCAGGACGCAGCCGGGGTCGAGCACCGAGACGACGGCGGCGGCGCCGAGGGCGAGGCGGTCCGCCAGCTCCTTCAGGAAGGGCTCGCCCGCCTCCCCCGCCTCCAGAGCGGCCCGCACCACGTCCGCGGCCGCCGCCTCCTCCCGGCCCTCGGCCACCGCGTCGAGGTCCATGAGCCCGTGCCCGGCGGCGAGTTCGCACAGCGCGACCGAACCGGCCAGCGAGTGGAAGCCGCCCTCGCAGTTGACCGCGGAGGGCAGCCCGCTCACCCCGGGAACGGGCAGGAAGCCGATCTCGCCCGCGCCGCCGGACGCCCCCTGACGCAGCTTGCCGTCCAGCATCACGGCGGCCCCGATCCCCTGGCCGAGCCAGAGCAGGACGAAGGTCTCCCGGTCGTGGGCGGCGCCCTCCCGGTGTTCCGCGACGGCCGCGAGGTTGGTCTCGTTCTCCACCAGGACGGTGGCGGGCAGCCGTCGCTGGAGCTCCCGCACCAGGCCCCGGTGCCAGGCGGGCAGGCCGGAACTGTCGCGCAGTTCGCCGGTGACGGGGTCGATCAGCCCGGGCGCTCCGACCCCGACGCTGTGCAGCGGTACGGAACCGGCTTCGCGGGCGGTGCGTTCCAGCAGGGCGGCGGCCAGCTCGACGGCGGGTTCGGTGCCGGTGTCGCTGCCGATGGGCAGGGAGCCCTCGGCGAGGGTGGCGCCCAGCAGATCGGCGACGACCACGCCGACGCTTCCGAGGCGCACGTCGAGCGCCGCGAGATGGGCCCGGTCGGCGACGATCCCGTACAGCTTCGCGTTGGGTCCGCGGCGGACGGCCCCGGACTCGCCCACGACCTGGATCAGCCCGGCCCCCCGGAGCCGCTCGACGAGGTCGGCGACGGTGGGACGGGAGAGCCCGGTCAGCGTCTTGAGCTGGGCGGCCGTCAGCGGGCCCTCCTGCTGGAGCAGCCGCAGGGCGAGCCGGTCGTTGATGGCCCGAGCCGTGCTCGGTGATGCGGGCATAACCGGGATCCTTCCAGATCGCCGCCGCGCCGTTCTCCCGGGCGTTCTCCGGGCGCGAAGTAACGACTATTTATCAGGCAGGGTTCCTGATAGTTTACGCCACGCATCGCCGCACGGAGAACGCCGGGACGGCTGGCACCCGAGCATTCCCAGGGGAGGGACACGACGGCATGACGAACGACCCGACCGTCACGGTCTACAGCGCGCCACAGGTGAAGCGGGCGCGGATCGCCGTCGCCGCGGTCTTCACCGTGCACGGGGCGGTGACCGGCAGCTTCGCGACCCGGGTGCCGTGGATCCAGGACCACGCCGGGGTGAGCGCGGGCCAGCTCGGTCTGGCGCTGGCCTTCCCGGCGATCGGCGCGTCGATCGCGATGCCGCTGGCCGGCCGGATCAGTCACCGGTTCGGGGCGCGGACCGCCCTGCGGGGGCTGCTGACGCTGTGGACACTGGCGCTGATCCTGCCCGCCCTCGCACCGAGCCTGGTCACCCTGTGCGCGGCGCTGTTCGTCTACGGGGCGACGGCGGGCATGTCCGATGTCGCGATGAACGCCCTGGGCGTCGAGGTGGAGAACCGTCTCGACAAGTCGATCATGTCGGGGCTGCACGGCATGTGGAGCGTGGGCGCGCTGATCGGTTCGGCGGCGGGCACGGTCGCCGCCCACACCGGGACCGACGCCCGTCTCCACCACCTCGTCGCCGCGGTGGCCCTCACCGTGCTGGGGCTGATCGCCTGCCGGGGCGTCCTCGACCTCCAGAGCGCTCCGGAGGAGGAACCGCCGCCGCGCTTCACGCTGCCGCCCAAGTCGGCCCTGGTCATCGGGGCGATCGGGTTCTGCGCGGTGTTCGCCGAAGGGGCGAGCCTGGACTGGTCCGCGGTCTATCTGCGGGACGTCCTGGACAGCTCCGACGGTCTCGCGGCGGCGTCCACCACGGCGTTCGCGCTGACGATGGCGGTGGCCCGGATCGCCGGGGACCGGATCGTCGACCGGTTCGGCGCGGTCCGCACGGTGCGCACCGGTGGGCTGCTGGCCACCGCCGGCGGGCTGCTGGTCGTGTTCTCGCCCAGCCCGGCGGCCGCGATGTGCGGCTTCGGGCTGCTGGGCCTCGGCGTGGCGGTCGTGGTCCCGCTGGCCTTCGCCGCGGCGGGGCGCAGCGGACCGAACCCGAGCCAGGCCATCGCGGGCGTCGCCACCATCACGTACACCTCGGGCCTCATCGCCCCCTCCGCGATCGGCTCGCTGGCCGAGGCGACCTCGCTGGTGGTGTCGTTCGGCGTGGTGACGGCGCTGGCCTTCGGCCTGGTGCTGGGCGCCGGAGTGCTGAAGTCGGCCGATCGCAAGGTCACCGGCTCGGCGGTGGGCGGCGGTACGACGACGAAGAGCGCGACCGGGAGCTGACCGGGGCGGTCGGTGTGCGCGGCGGCGGGAGGCGTACGGCCGAGGAAACCGGGAGGCGCGTGAGGGGTACGGCGACGGAAACGCGGTACGGCGGCGCGCGGCGGGTGACCTCCGCGCGGCCGCCGCTCGCCGCACCACTACCATGGCGCTGATCTTTTTCCGCAGGTGAACACCGAAGTCCCGATCGCGGACCGGCCGGCACACCGAGCAGACCTTCAGGGAGCAACCATGAGCCTCGGCGTGCGCTGGACCTTGCACGGCGACGGGAAGACACCCGCGCCCGGGGCGGTGGTGCGCCCCGACGAGCGGCTCTCCTGGCCCCGTACGTTCGGACTCGGCGCCCAGCACGTGGTGGCGATGTTCGGGGCCTCGTTCGTCGCCCCGGTCCTGATGGGCCTCGATCCGAATCTCGCGATCATGATGTCCGGTGTCGCGACCGCGATCTTCCTGCTGGCGACCAAGGGCCGGGTGCCCAGCTATCTGGGCTGCTCGCTCTCCTTCGTCGGCGTCGCGGCCACGATCCGGGCCAGCGGCGGCGACAGCGCGACCGTCACGGGCGCGGTGCTGGTGGTCGGCGCCGCCCTGTTCCTGGTGGGTCTTGCGGTGCAGCGGTTCGGCGCGCGGATCATCCACGCGGCGATGCCGCCGGTGGTGACGGGCGCGGTCGTGATGCTGATCGGCTTCAACCTGGCGCCGGTGACCGCTTCCACCTACTGGCCGCAGGACCAGTGGACGGCGCTCGCGGTGATGCTGTTCACCGGGCTCGCCGTGGTGTGTCTGCGCGGGTTCCTCTCCCGGATCGCGATCTTCCTGGGGCTGGTCTTCGGCTACGTACTCTCCTGGGTGCTGGACCTGGTCTTCGGGAAGATCCACTCCCCGGCGGGCGGGGCGGAGGCCGTCGACCACTGGCGCCTGGATCTCTCGGCCGTCGGGCAGGCCGACTGGATCGGGCTGCCGTCCTTCCACGCGCCCGCCTTCGAGTGGTCCGCGATCCTGGTGGCGCTGCCCGTGGTGATCGCGCTGGTCGCCGAGAACGCCGGGCATGTGAAGGCCGTGGGCGAGATGACCGGCGACTCGCTGGACGACAAGCTCGGCACCGCCATCGCGGCGGACGGCGCGGCCTCCATGCTCTCCACCGCCGTCGGCGGGCCGCCCAACACCACGTACTCCGAGAACATCGGCGTGATGGCCGCGACCCGCGTCTACTCCACGGCCGCCTACTGGGCGGCGGCCTGCTTCGCGCTGCTCTTCGGCCTGTGCCCGAAGTTCGGCGCGGTCGTCGCCGCGATCCCGGGCGGGGTGCTCGGCGGGATCACCGTGATCCTGTACGGGATGATCGGCCTGCTCGGCGCGCAGATCTGGCTCAACGGCCGGGTGGACCTGCGCAATCCGCTCAACCTCGTCCCGGCGGCGGCGGGCATCATCATCGGCGTCGGCGGGGTCGGCCTGAAGATCACCGACAACTTCGAGCTGGGCGGCATCGCGCTCGGCACGATCGTCGTGATCACCGGCTACCACGTGCTGCGGGCCTTCGCCCCGGCGCACCTCAAGACGCAGGAACCGCTGCTGGATTCGGGCACCTCGGCGTACGACGAGGACGCCACCGGGTCCGAGGGACCGGCCGCCGGACCCGGGAAGTCCTGAGGCCGCGGCAGCAGATGGGCCCGCCCGTGGATCAGCCCGTGGCCAGGGCGTAGGCGTACTCCGGGGTGAAGGAGCCCGCCGCGCCCGAGCAGCCGTCGGACTCCCCCGGCAGCTTCACCCAGAGATACGCGTCGATCCGGGCCTCGCCCGTCCGGGTCGTCGGGGTCTGTCCCAGGGCCCGGCCCGCCGGGTCGCACCACTGGCCGGCGGCGGGCGCTCCGTTGCCGTTGCGGCTGGTGTCGACGACCGCGCCGAGGCCGGGCGGGCCGCCGAGCGCGGCGAGCACCCGGCGGGCGTAGGCGGTCTCGTCGGCGGTGCGGTGGAAGTTGGACACGTTGGTGAAGATGCCGTCGCCGCTGGTGGCCGCTCCGGCGGCCCGGAGCGCCGCGGCCTGTTTCGCAGGGGTGTGCCAGCCCGAGTGACCGCCGTCGAAGTAGACCCTGGCCTGCGGGTTCGCGGTGCGCAGGGTGCGTCCGGCGCGGGCCAGCGAGGCGAAGCGGGCGGCCCGCTCGGAGGCGGCGAGGCAGTCGGAGAGGGCGATGGCGTCCGGCTCCAGGATCACGATCGCCGGGCCCGCGCCGAGCCCTGCGGCGAACTCCCGTATCCACGCGTCGTACGCGGCCAGGTCCGGGGCGCCGCCCTGCGACGCGCCGCCGCAGTCCCGGTCGGGTATCGCGTACGGCACGAGCACCGGGGTCCGGCCCGCGGCGGCCGCGCCCCGGGTGACCGTGCGGACCTGCGCCGCTATCCCGTCCGGGTTGTGGGCGGTGAACCAGACGGCGGCGGGCTGCGCGGCGATACGGGACTCGATCACCGGGCGGCGTGGGTCGTCGGGGTTGGCCCGCACCCAGTCCAGGACCTGCGACCGGGGGTGCCGGAACAGCAGGGTCCGGGGCGGCGGGGCGGGGGTGGCCGGCCGGGATGGCGCGGTCGTCGCGGGGGCGGTACGCGGGCGGGTCGCGGTGCGCGAGGAGGACGGGGCCGGAGCGGGGGTCGCGGAGGACGGGGGCGCGGTGGGCGACGGGGCCGTGGGCGTCGGCACGGCGGGGAGGGGCTGGAGGACGGGCGGGGGTGTCGGCTCGGGGCGGGAGGTGTTGCGCCCGTCGTCCCGGCCCGCGTCGATCAGCCCGGCGGTGGCGCCGATCGCCACGACCGCCGAGGCGACGGCCAGCACGGCGTGACGGCGGGTGGCACGCCGGCGATCCCGGTGTGCGATACGGCGCTGCGCGCGTGAACCCGGCACTCCTCGATCCCCTTTTCCGGCACCGTTGTTCGTCCGATCCGATGAACCTCGGGCCGGTCGGCGCCGTGGCGAGCCTACGGCTGGGACGCTCCGCGCATGACGCAGATCGAGCAGTCCGCAGTACCGGTCCCCGTCGGCGGCGCGCCGACGGGCGGCTCCCCGGTGGTCGAACGTATGCGGGAACTGCGTTCCCGGTGGCCGTCCACGGACGGGGTGGCGGTCTTCAACGAGGCCTATCTGGAGGTCGTCGAGAGGGCTGATCCGGGCCTCGGCCGGGGTGGGTTCGACGACCGGGAGGCCGCCGCCCTGCTGGGCGTGCGCTGCGCGGAGCGCTATCTGTCGGCCGTGGAGACGGCGACGGCGGGCGGGCGTCCGCCGCAGTGCTGGCGCCCGCTGCTCCAGTACCGCCGCCATCCCGGCGTACGCCCGCTGCAGTTCGCGCTGAGCGGTCTGCAGGCGCACGTCGGGCACGATCTGGTCCTGGCGGTGGTGGACACCTGTCGTACGCTCGGCTGCGCTCCGCCGGACCTGGAAGGGGAGTTCGAGCGCGTGGGCGATCTCCTCGTGTTGCTGGAGGAGTTGATCCACGACGATCTGATGCCGGGTCCCGATCTGCTGGAGATCGCGGACCCGGTGACGCATCTGGTGAGTTCCTGGAGCCTGGAGCGGGCCCGCGAGGCGGCCTGGTCGGCGGCCCGGGTGCTCTGGCGGCTGCGCGGATTCCCGTCGCTGGCCGAGGAGTTCAGGCAGCGGACCGACGCGGGCGCGGGTCTGGTGGGGCGTTTCCTGCTCACGCCCTGCCGCTGACGCCCGCGCCCGCGTCGGTGCGCGGTGCCGCCGGTCAGTCCTCCGGGAGTTCGACCGGGGCGATCTCGTCGAAGACGTCGCCGGGGCCGGGGTTGGTCGCGTCGGTCGCCCCGCCGAACTGGTGCATGACGCCCCACACGGCGTTCAGCGCGGTCTGCACGGCCCCCTCGGCCCAGCCGGCCGTCCAGGAGATGTCGTCGCCCGCCAGGAACAGGCCCCGCTTGTCCTCGGGCAGGTCGTCCTGCATGAAGTGGGTGAACAGCCGCCGCTGGTAGCGGTAGTGGCCGGGCAGGTTCGCCTTGAACGCGCCCATGAAGTACGGCTCGTTCTCCCAGGAGACGGTGACCGGGTTGCCGATGATGTGGCTGCGGATGTCGACGTTCGGGTAGATCTCGCCGAGCGACTTGAGCATGACGTCCATGCGCTCCTTCGGGGAGAGCGGCAGCCACTTCAGGCTGTCGTCGCACCACGTGTAGGAGAGGCAGATGACGGCGGGCCTGTCCGGGCCCTCGTCCAGGAGGTACGTCCCCCGGGTCATCCGGTCGGTGAGCGTCATCGACATGGTGTCGCGGCCGGTGAGCTCGTCCTTGTCCAGCCAGAACGGCCGGTCCACCGGCACGAACAGCTTGGACGACTCCATGTAGTGGGTGCGCTCCATCGCCGTCCAGTGGTCGATCGGGAAGAGCGCGTCATCGCAGTCGATCTTGGAGAGCAGCAGCCAGGACTGGCCGGTGAAGACCGCGGCCCGGAAGGTGCGGATGTCGCCGGTGGCGTCGGTGACGGTGATGCGGTTGCCCGCGGTGCGGGTCAGCCGGGTCACGGCGCCGCGCGGCTCGCCGCCGTGCAGGGAGGAGAGCGAGGTGCCGAGCGGCCAGTGGACGATCTTCTGCGGCTCACGGTCCCACAGGCGCAGCGGGAGCTGCTGGCTGCCGCCGACGATGCCGCGGTGGTGGTCGTCGGCCTCGGTGTAGACGACGCGCAGGATCTCCAGGATGGAGTTGGGGAAGTCGGTGTCCCAGCCGCCGGTGCCGAAGCCGACCTGGCCGAAGATCTCGCGGTGCCGGAAGGACTTGAAGGCCTCGGACTCGCAGAGGAAGCCGTAGAAGGTCTGGTTGTCGAGCCGCTCGACGAGCTGCGCCCAGATCTCCCGGATGCGCGGTACGTCGCGCTCGCGCAGGGCCCGGTTCATGTCGGAGAAGTCGGCGCCCTCCTCCAGACAGGCGTTCCAGGCCTCGGCCACATCGCGGTAGACCTGCGGCAGGTCGTCGATGGTCTCGGCGTAGTGCGACTCGCCCTTGAGGTCCACGACGGTCGAGGGCGTGGCCGGGGAGAGCGGGTTGGGGAAGGGCCGGGTCTCCAGACCCACCAGGTCGATGTAGTGCTGGAGCGCCGTGGAGGACGGCGGGAAGCGCATCGCGCCCATCTCGGCGGTGAGGTCGCCGTCGCAGCCGTCGAAGCCGACGGTACGCAGCCGGCCGCCGATCTGGTCCGCCTCGTACACGACGGGCTTGAGGCCCATCTTCATCAGCTCGTACGCGGCGATGATGCCGGACAGCCCGCCGCCGATGACGGCGACCTCCTGGCCGTGCTCGGTCGCCGGTATCTGTCCGAGGCCGGCCGGGTGGGCGAGGAAGTCGTCGTACGCGTACGGGAAGTCCGGTCCGAACATGGTGATCGGCGGGGCGGCCGCGTCGGTGTGCTGGACGGCGTTGGGCACCGTGGACGTCATGGGGTACGGACTCCTTGCGCGATGACTCTGGGGAGGGGAAGTCGAGGGGGGCGGGCTCAGGCGAGGGAGCCGTACAGACCGGGGCGGCGGTCGTGCAGATAGGGGTTGGCGGCGCGCGATGCGGCCAGGAACTCCGGGTCCACCTCGCCGAGGACGAGCTCCTCGCCGCGGCCGGCGCGGGTGCGCACGGTGCCGTCGGGGCCGGCCAGGCAGCTGAGCCCGACGAACTCGAACTCGCCTTCCGGGCCGGTGCGGTTGACGTACGCCACGTACATCTGGCTCTCGAAGGCCCGGACGGGGACGACGGATTCGGCGACGAACTGGAAGGGGTGCATCTGCGCGGTGGGCACCAGCAGCAGGTCGGTGCCGGCCAGGGCATGCGCCCGGACGTTCTCCGGGAACTCGACGTCGTAGCAGATCAGCAGGCCGATGCGGAGACCGTCGAGGTCGGCCTGGACGACGGTCTGCTCGCCGGGGGTGAACCACTCCTGCTCGAAGCAGCCGAAGAGGTGGGTCTTGCGGTAGTTCGCGAGGCGCGTGCCGTCGGGGCCGATGAGCTGGGAGGCGTTGAAGATCCGCTGCCCGTCGCGCTCCGGGTAGCCGTAGAGGACGGCGAGGCCGTGGCGTACGGCGATCTCGGCGACGGCCTCCGCGCCGGGACCGTCGGCCGGCTCGGCGAGTACGGGGACGGCGTCGCCGATGGCGTAACCGGTGAGGAACAGCTCCGGCGAGACCAGCAGCCCGGCTCCGGCGCCGGCGGCCCGTGCGGCGGCCTCGTCGAGCACCTTCAGGTTCTCGGCGACGGCGCCCGGACGTCCGGAGCTCTGGAGCAGGGCGGTGCGCAACGACGGCATGGCTGACCTCGGGCGGTGCGGGCGGGGTGGGGAGACGTATCGAAGGTACGTGGCCCGGTTCGCGCCGGACAAGGCGCGAGTGTTGCGCGTCGACCGTTGATTCGTTGCGCGCGAAGGGCTTGCCGCGGCGAATCGTTGCGTCGGACATCACCGCAGGTCAGCGGGGTGATGTGCGCCACCCGTTTCAGGCCGGCGGGGCCTCCGCGGAGTACCGGCGGAGCAGCGGTGAGAGCACCAGGACGGACTTGGTCCGCTCGACGTACGGCTCCCCCGCGATCCGCTCCAGGACCTGTTCGAAGTGGCGCATGTCGGCGGCGAAGACCTGCACCACCGCGTCCGCCTCGCCCGTGACGGTGGAGGCCGCGGCGATCTCCGGATAGCGGGCGAGGCCCTGCTTGATCGCTTCCGGGGAGGTGTTGCGGCTGCAGTAGATCTCGATGAACCCCTCGGTCTCCCAGCCGAGCGCCGCCGGGTCGACCCGCACGGTGAAGCCGGTGATCGCGCCCTCGGCCCGCAGCCGGTCGACGCGGCGTTTCACGGCGGGGGCGGAGAGGCCGATGAGGGCGCCGATGTCGGCGTAGGAGCGCCGGGCGTCTTCGGCGAGGGCGTGGACGATGCGTTCGTCGAGGTCGTTCAGGCGCACGTCGGGCGGTTCACTTCTCTGCGGTGGGTCGGCTTGCGGGAGGCGGAGGGTGCCGCCTCCCGCAGTAGACCACGGGCCGCCGCCCTGGGCATGCCCGGTGCGGCGGGGCAGGCCGTCAGAAGGGGAACTGCGAGCGGCCGTGCTGGATGGAGATCCACTTCTGGGTGGTGAAGGCCTCGGTCATCGATTCGCCGTTCAGCCGGCCGAGGCCGGAGCTCTTCTCACCGCCGAAGGGGACGATCGGCTCGTCGTGGACGGTGCCGTCGTTGATGTGGATCATGCCGGTGTGGATGCGCTGCCCGACCCGCACCCCGCGCTCGATGTTGCCGGTGTGGACGGCGCCGCTGAGTCCGTACGGGGTGTCGTTGGCGATGCGGACGGCCTCGTCCTCGCCGTCGAAGGGGATCAGCAGGGCGACGGGGCCGAAGATCTCCTGGTGCAGGACGGGCGAGTCGGCGGCGAGGCCGGTCAGTACGGAGGGGCTGACCAGGTTGCCGTCGGCGCGGCCGTGCAGGAGGGCCGTCGCGCCGGCCGCCACGGTCTGGTCGACGAGCTTGGAGACGGACTCGGCCTGCGAGGAGTTGATCAGCGGGCCGATCTGGGTGGCCGGGTCGGCGGGGTCGCCGACGGTGAGCGAGGCGACCTTGGCGACGAACTTCTCGGTGAACTCCGCTTCGACGGCGCGGTCGACCAGGATGCGGTTGGCGGCCATGCAGACCTGGCCCTGGTGGACGTACCGGCTGAAGACCGCCGCGTCGACGGCGTAGTCCAGATCGGCGTCATCGAGCACGATCAGGGCGCTGTTGCCGCCGAGTTCGAGGACGGCGCGCTTGAGGTTGCGGGCGCAGACGGTGGCGACGTGGCGGCCGACCTTGTCCGAGCCGGTGAAGGAGATGACCTGCGGTACGGGGTGCTCCAGCAGGGTGTCGCCGATCTCCGCGATGTCGGTGATCACGACGTTCAGCAGCCCGGCGGGCAGCCCGGCGTCCTCGAAGATCTTGGCGAGCAGGGTGCCGCCGCAGATCGGGGTGTTCTGGTGCGGCTTGAGGACGACGGCGTTGCCGAGGGCCAGCGCGGGCGCGACGGACTTGAGGGAGAGCAGGAAGGGGAAGTTGAACGGGCTGATCACGCCGACGACCCCGACGGGCACACGGTAGACCCGGTTCTCCTTGCCCTCGGTGGGCGAGGGGAGGATCTGTCCGGCGGGGCGCAGGGCCAGCTGGATCGCCTCACGGAGGAATTCCTTGGCCAGGTGCAGTTCGAAGGCGGCCTTCAGCCGGGTGCCGCCGAGCTCGGCGACGATGGCCTCGCCGATCTCCGGCTCGCGCTCCTCCACGAGGCGCAGCGCCTTCTCCAGGACGGCCCGCCTGCTGTACGGGTTGGTGTCCGCCCACGCCTGCTGGGCGCGCTCCGCGGCGCGGTAGGCCTGGTCGACCTCGTCGGCGGTGGCGACCGGGATCGAGGCGAGCTTCTCCCCGTCGAACGGGTTGAAGTCGATGATGTCCCAGGACCCCTTCCCCGGCCTCCACTCGCCGTCGATGTACTGGTGGGCCAGGTCAGTGAAGAAGGACATGAGATCCCTTACCGCAGAGAGAGGCAAGCAGCTGAGTGCGCTTCATATTACTTATACTTCAACAGAGTTGAAGCGCGGCCCCGGCCACTCCACAAGGCCGGAAAAGACCCCGCCCCCTCCGGCGCGAAAAGGCCTTAAGGGGGCGGGGTCGTCGCGGTGATCCGGGATCAACTCCAGCTGGCGTGCAGCGGCTTGCCCTCGGCGTAACCGGCGGCGCTCTGAATACCGACGACGGCCTTCTCGGCGAATTCCGCGAGGGAACCGGCGCCGGCGTAGGTGCAGGAGGAGCGGACGCCCGCGATGATCGAGTCGATCAGGTCCTCGACGCCCGGGCGGGTCGGGTCCAGGAACATCCGCGAGGTGGAGATGCCCTCCTCGAAGAGCGCCTTGCGGGCGCGGTCGTACGCGGACTCGTCCGAGGTGCGGTTCTTGACGGCGCGGGCCGAGGCCATCCCGAAGGACTCCTTGTAGAAGCGGCCGTCGGCGGACTGCTGGAGGTCGCCGGGCGACTCGTACGTACCCGCGAACCAGGAGCCGATCATCACGTTGGACGCGCCGGCGGCGAGCGCCATCGCGACGTCGCGCGGGTGCCGGACGCCACCGTCGGCCCAGACGTGCTTGCCATGCTTCTTCGCCTCGGCGGCGCACTCCAGGACGGCGGAGAACTGCGGGCGGCCGACGCCGGTCATCATCCGGGTGGTGCACATGGCGCCGGGGCCGACACCGACCTTGATGATGTCCGCGCCCGCCTCGATGAGGTCGCGCACGCCCTCGGCGGCGACGATGTTGCCCGCGACGATCGGCACCCGCGGGTCGAGTGCCCGCACGGCCTTCACCGCGCTGATCATCGATTCCTGGTGACCGTGGGCGGTGTCCACGACGAGGACGTCGGCGCCCGCGTCCAGGAGCTGCTTGGCCTTGCCGGCCACGTCGCCGTTGATGCCGACGGCGGCCGCGACGCGCAGCTTGCCCGCGGCGTCGGTGGCGGGGGTGTAGAGCGTGGCGCGCAGGGCGGCCTTGCGGGTGAGGATGCCGACGAGGCGGCCGTCCGCGTCGACCGCGGGGGCGAGCTTGCGGTTGGCGCCGTCGAGCTTGTTGAAGGCGTCGCGCGGGTCGATGTCGGCGTCGAGCAGCACCAGGTCCTTGGACATGACCTCGGAGAGCTGGGTGAAGCGGTCGACGCCGGTGAGGTCGTGGTCGGTGACGACGCCCACCGGGCGGCGGTCGGCGTCGACGACGACGCCCGCGCCGTGGGCGCGCTTGGGCAGCAGCGACAGCGCGTCGGCGACGGTCTGGCCGGGGGCCAGCTCGATCGGGGTGTCGAGGACGAGGTGGCGCGTCTTGACCCAGGAGATGACGTCGGTGACGACCTCGATCGGGATGTCCTGGGGGATGACGACGAGGCCGCCGCGGCGGGCGACGGTTTCGGCCATCCGGCGGCCCGCGATGGCGGTCATGTTGGCGACCACGAGCGGAATGGTGGTGCCGGTTCCGTCGGGCGACGAGAGGTCCACACCCTGCCGGGAGCCGACCGCGGAGCGGCCCGGAACCATGAAGACGTCGTCGTACGTGAGGTCGTACGGGACCGCGGGGGACTCTGTGTAGCGACCGGTGCCCGGCTCAAGAAAACGCATAACACTCATTTTTTCATACGAAACGGTGCAGGTCGTTTCCACGAAGACACAGCAAAAGACCCCCGCGTTCGTCCGTTCCTCCAAGGAGCACCGAGAAGTGCTCCGAGAAGGTGGCCGGGGGCCCCGGGCAAGTGGAACCTGCCTTACCCACGGACTCTACCCGAACGGTATTCGAATCATTCGTGATCACCATCCCTGGACCGGGTGACAAGGGGTCAGGTAGCTTCAAACCCGCAGGTCTCGGGGGTGTCCGAAGCGTCGATCCGGCTCGTCGGCACCCCTGGGCACACCGTTTGACCGGAGAGGATCCAGATCCGCCTGTGGACAGCGAACTGCCGGACATCTACTGCCCGTTCCCGCAGCGGACCAACCCGCACGTGGGACACACCCGGGGGCATCTGGACGCCTGGACCAGACGGACGGGGCTGGTCCACCGCGAGTCCGCGAGGCACCGATTCGAACAAGCCGATTTCGGGTCGTTCGTCGGCATGGTCTACCCGACGGCCGACGAGGAGCACCTCGACCTGGTGGCCGACTGGTTCGTCTGGCTCTTCCTGGTCGACGACCAGCTCGACGACGGCCACCTCGGCCGTTCACCCGATCGGGTGAGAAGTGTCGTCGAACGCATGCGCGCGGTGGTCGACGGCTCCGCCCCCGAGCCGCTGCCCGGGGAAGAGGTCCCGGCCGCCGTGACCGCCCTGGCCGATCTGTGGAAACGTACGACGCCGAACGCCGCGCCCCACTGGCGCACCCGGTTCGCCTGGCACCTGATCACCTACCTCACGACCGCCACGACCTGGGAGGCGGGAAACCGCGCCGAGGACGTGGTGCCCTCGGAGGAGACGTACATCGCCAAGCGGCGGCACACCGGGGCCATCCACGTCTGCATGGACCTCATAGAGATCGTGGCGGGCATCGAGGCCCCGGAGTCGCTCCACAACGACCCCCGCTTCATCACCGCGCTGGAAGCCGCGTGCAACCACGTGTGCTGGGCCAACGACGTGTACTCCTTCGAGAAGGAGCAGGTGCTCGGCGAGATCCACAACCTCGTCCACCTGGTCCGCCACCACCGGGGTTTCGGGGAGCAGCAGGCGCTGGACCATGTCGCGGAGCGGCTGGCGATGGAGACCGAACGGTTCCTGACCGCCGAGGACGAGTTGCTGGAGCTGTATCCGGAGCTGTCCGGGCTGCTGGTGCCCTATCTCGACGGGATGCGGAGCTGGATGCGCGGCAATCTGGACTGGTCGCGCCAGACGCCCCGCTACAACCCCGCCGACGTGGGCCAGTACGAGGAGCCCGAGGAGTATCTGGAGGAGACCGTGCTGGGCGTCCCGCCCGCGCGCACCGAGGTGGCGGCTCCCGCTCCGTGCGCGGCGAAGGCGCCGCCGGCCGGCTGAGGGCGGCCGGACATGCCGAGGGCCGGGCACCCGCGGGTGCCCGGCCCTCGGCATGTCCTGGGGGTCACTCCCCGTCGGGGTCGGCCCGCTCCAGCGCCGGGCGGACGCCCGCGGCTGACTCGGTGAGCAGATGGTCGGCCGCGGCGGTGTCCGTGACCAGGCTGGTGACCAGACCGGAGCGGAGCACCGCGCCGATCGCCGCCGCCTTGCGCCGCCCGCCCGCAATGGCGACCACCTCGGGGATCCGGCGCAGCCGGTCCGCCTCCACGGTGATGCAGCGCTCGCCGAGGTCACGGCCGACCCGGCGGCCTTCGGCGTCGAAGAGGTGCGCGGACATCTCGGCGGCGACGCCGAGCGAGGCGTAGTGGGCGCGCTCCTCGTCCGAGAGCATGTCGTGGACCGTGGAGATGCCCGGCTCCCAGGAGCCGATGGAGACGGCGGCGACCGTCACCTTGTCGAAGTACTCGAAGGCGCGGGCGATGCCCGTCTGCTCGCGCAGCGCGGCGGCCGTCGCGGGGTCGGGCAGCAGCATCGGGGCGTAGATGGGGTGCGCCTCGCCGCCGGACACCTGGGCAGCCCGGCGGACCGCCTCGACCGAGCCGCGCTCGGCGGTGCCCGCGTCGTACACCCCGGTCAGCTGGACCACCGTGCACGGCGGGAGCCGGTCGAGGGCGGCCGCCATGTGGATGGTGGAGCGGCCCCAGGCCAGGCCGAGCACATCGCCCTCGGCCACCAGTTCGCCGAGGAGGTCGGCCGCGACCTCGCCCAGGTTCTCCGGGTCGGGGGCGTCCTCGGGCTCCTCGGCCGGGGACTCCACGACGACCGCGTGGCGCAGCCCGTAACGGGCCCGGAGCGCGTCGGAGCGTTCGGCGTCGAGCTCGGCCGGTACCCGGATCTCGATCCGTACGAGATCGCGTTCGAGGGCGGTCTCCAGGACCCGGGCCACCTTGAAGCGGCTCACGCCGAACTCCTCGGCGATCTGGATCTTGGACTTGCCCTCCAGGTAGAACCGGCGGGCCATGGCCGCCGCCTGCACCAGCTCCGCGGGTCCCATCCGCATGGCTGACCGACCCGCCGAGATGCCAGACACCGCGATCTCCTCACTGCTGTTCACACGCCCGATACGCCGTTCATCCTGTCAGATCCGGCGATCCTTGATCGGTCCTGTCGGACCGCGTTCATCTGCCCTTGGTTCAGTGGCCGCATGCCCAGGGGGCGACGGCCGTGACCGCCTCCGCCTGCGCCCGCAGCCCGCGCACCGCTGCTGCCGGGTCCGCCGCCCCGTAGACCGCGGATCCGGCCACGAAGACGTCGGCGCCGGCCTCGGCGCACCGCTCGATGGTGGCGGCCGAGACCCCGCCGTCGACCTGGAGCCACAGTTCGAGGCCGTGCTTGCTGATCAGCTCCCGGGTGCGGCGGATCTTCGGCAGCATGATGTCCAGGAAGGCCTGGCCGCCGAAGCCCGGCTCGACCGTCATGATCAGCAGCATGTCCAGCTCGGGCAGCAGATCCTCGTACGGCTCGATCGGCGTCGCGGGCTTCAGCGCCATCGAGGCGCGCGCCCCCTTCGCCCGGATCTCCCGCGCGAGGCGCACCGGAGCCGCGGCGGCCTCCGCGTGGAAGGTGACGGACCCGGCGCCGGCCTCCACGTACTGCGGGGCCCAGCGGTCCGCGTCCTCGATCATGAGGTGGCAGTCCAGCGGGGTGTCCGTGGCCTTGCCGAGCGCCTCGACGATCGGCACGCCGAGGGTCAGGTTGGGCACGAAGTGGTTGTCCATGACATCGACGTGGAGCCAGTCCGCGCCTTCGACGGCCTTCGCCTCCTCGGCGAGACGTGCGAAATCGGCGGACAGGATGCTGGGGTTGATCTGCGCCATGACCCAAGCCTGCCACGTCCGCGGCCGGTTCCCCGCCTCGATGCCCTCCGAAGCCTCACACGGCCATCACAGTCCGCGCATTCTGGGCATTTTGCCAGCGCTTTACTTTTCTTTTGCCGTACGGGCGCACACGCTGACGCGGTGGTATTCAGCCGGTCCGGCGCAGCAGAGCCAGATACATCGCGTCCGTGCCGTGCAGATGCGGCCAGAGCTGGACGTCGGGCCCCTCCCCCAGCGCGGGCACTCCGGGCATCAGCGGGCGGGCGTCGACCCACTCCGCCTCCACCGGTTCCCCGCCCCGGCCCTTGAGCACGTCCTCGACCACCACACGGGTCTCCGCGAGATGCGGCGAGCAGGTCGCGTAGCCGACCACGCCGCCGACCCGCACCGCCTTCAACGCCTCGCGCAGCAGGCCGCGTTGGAGCGGCGCGAAGCCCTCCAGATCCTCGGGCCGACGCCGCCAGCGGGACTCCGGACGGCGGCGCAGCGCGCCCAGGCCGGAGCAGGGCACGTCCATCAGGATGCGGTCGAACGTGCCGGGCAGCCACGGCGGGCGGGTGCCGTCGGCGGTGATCACCTGGTACGGGCCGGGGTTGCCGGCGAGCGCCCGCTCGACCAGCCGGGCCCGGTGCGGCTGCTTCTCGGCGGCGAGCAGCGTCGCGCCGCGTCCGGCGGCCAGCGCCGCGAGCAGGGCGGCCTTGCCGCCGGGGCCCGCGCAGCCGTCCAGCCAGCGGGTGTCGCGGCCCTCGACGGGTACGGCGGCCAGGGCGGCGGCGACGAGCTGGCTGCCCTCGTCCTGCACGCCCGCCCGGCCCTCCTGGACGGCTTCCAGCGCACCGGGCTCGCCGCCCTCGGCCATCCGGACGGCGTACGGGGACCAGCGGCCCGGCAGGGAGTTGTCCTCGCCCAGGGCCTTGACCAGCTCGTCGGTGGTGGAGCGGCCGGGGCGGGCCGCCAGCGTCACCTCGGGCCGCTCGTTGTCGGCCTCCAGAAGATCCTCGATGCCCGCCCGGCCGCCGCCCAGCGCGTCCCAGAGGGCGGAGACGATCCAGCGGGGGTGGGAGTGGACGACGGCGAGGTGGTCCTCGGCGTCCTCGTCGTACGGCGGGGCGACCTTCTCCACCCAGCCGTCGAGGTCGTGCGCGGTGACCTTGCGCAGCACCGCGTTGACGAACTTCGCGCGCCCCTCCCCCAGCACCACCCGGGCCAGCTCCACACTGGCGGAGACGGCCGCGTGGGTGGGGATACGAGTGCCGAGCAGCTGGTGGACGCCCATGTTCAGGACGTCCAGGACCGGCGGGTCGACCTCGCGCAGCGGCCGGTCGATGCAGGCCGCCACGATCGCGTCGTACGTGCCCTGGCGGCGCAGCGTCCCGTAGACCAGCTCGGTCGCCAGCGCCGCGTCCCGGCCGTCGAAGTCGCCCTTGGCGCGGGCCTTCTTCAGCAGCGGGGGCAGCACCAGGTTGGCGTACGCGTCGCGCTCGTCGACGGCCCGCAGCGCCTCGAAGGCGAGGAAGCGGACCGGGTCCTTCTTGGGACGGCGGTGAGGCTTGGCGGGACGGCGACGCGGCTGGTCGTTCACGTGAAAGGTGCTCCGCTGAGGGTGAGAGGGGCGAACCCTCCCAGCGTACGTCGCCGTCCCCGGCCGCCCGAACGGCAGCCCGGGGCCCGTGGACGCCGTCCCGGGCCCGGGAAAGCCCGCTACAGGCCCAGCAGCTCGCCGTGGGCGATGCGGACGCCGCGCGCCCAGTCGGCGGCCTTCATCGGCTTCTTGCCCTGCGGCTGGACCCAGAGCAGCTCGACCGCGTGCGATCCGGTGCCCACGTACACGTTGTTCTTGGCGGCCGACAGCTCGCCGGGGGCCAGGTCGGTGCGGTCCAGGACCGGCGTGGCCTGGATCAGCTTGAGCCGCTCGCCGCGGAACAGGGTCCAGGCGCCGGGGGCCGGGGTGCAGCCGCGTACGACACGGTCGACGCGCAGCGCCGGAGCGGACCACTGGATCTGCGCGTCCTCGACGGTGATCTTCGGGGCCAGGGTGACCCCGTCGTGCGGCTGGGGCACGGCGTGCAGCGTGCCGTCCTCGATGCCGTCCATGGTGGCCGCCAGCAGCCCGGCGCCGGCGAAGGCGAGCCGGGTGAGCAGATCGCCGCTGGTGTCGGTGGGGCGGATCTCCTCCGTGAGGACGCCGTAGACCGGCCCGGAGTCCAGGCCCTCCTCGATCAGGAAGGTCGACGCGCCGGTCACCTCGTCGCCCGCCATCACCGAGTGCTGCACGGGCGCCGCGCCCCGCCAGGCGGGCAGCAGCGAGAAGTGCAGGTTGACCCAGCCCCGGGCGGGCACGTCGAGGGCGACCTTGGGCAGCAGGGCGCCGTAGGCGACGACCGGGCAGCAGTCCGGGGCGACCTCGCGCAGCCGGGCGAGGAACTCCTCGTCGCGGGGCTTCACCGGCTTGAGCACCTCGATCCCGGCCTCCTCCGCCCGCTCGGCCACCGGGCTCGCGACGAGTCGGCGGCCCCGTCCGGCCGGGGCGTCGGGACGGGTCACCACGGCGGCCACCTCATGGCGGTCGGAGGCGATCAGGGCGTCCAGGGCGGGGACGGCGACTTCGGGGGTGCCGGCGAAGACGAGCTTCATGGTGGCTGACTGCCTCTCGGGCCAAGACGTACGGTGACGAGCAGCACACCAGTCTAGGGGTGCCCTGGTCGGCAGGGCCCGGCCGCACCCTGGTGCGGGGGCGGCTACCAGGGGGCGTACGCGCGCCGCGCACGCCCCGTGCATATGCACATACGCCCCGATAGCGTGACCACATACCCGGCTCGGGCGTTGGTCAAAGGAGATTGACCGAAGCGGGCCGCCCCGATGCGGCCCGATCCCTTTCAACGCCGGTTCGAGAGGCTTCTTCATGGCCGACCACGCAACCCACGACGCCCAAGCGCGGGCCAGTCTGCATCTTCTGGTGCGGGACATCGAGCGGGTCCGGCGGCAGGTGGACGCGCTGCGCACCCTCACCGCCCAGCTGGGCAACGTCTACCGTCCGCGCCGCTCCGGCCCCTCCGCGGGCTTCGTCGTCTACGGCAGGGCCCCGGCCCCCACCGTCCGCCTCGCCCAGGAGCTGCGGGACAGCGTCGAGACCCTGGTCACGGCCGCGGTGGACTTCGACCGCTCGCTGGGCTTCTCCTGGGACGCGGTGGGCTCCGCCCTCGGCGTCACCAAGCAGGCCGTGCACCGCCGTTACGGGACACGCCGGGCCACGCCGCAGCCCGCGGCGGAGACGGCCGGCGAGACGACGGCCGTGCCGCGTCCCGTCTCCGTCGGTCCGGGTCTGACCGGGTCCTCCGCCGCAGGGTCCGGCTCCCCGGTGCCCTCCGTCCCGGCGGCCCGCTCGATGCCGCCGCAGCCGTCGTCGGCCCAGCAGCCGGCCCGCGAGGAACTGCGCCCCGGCGCCTTCCCCGGCCCCCGTAACGGCTGACCGTTCACCACCCCGCTGCCCCACCGTGCCGGTCGCACGGCGGGGCAGTCCGCTGTCCGAGCCCGGAGGCCTGGGGCTCCCCCGAAGCCGCAAGGTCCCGCGGGATCGCAAGCTCTCCCGGTGGCCTCAGCCGATGTCCGGCGGGTCGATCCTGATGCGTATCGGGTCGGTCGCGCCCTTGGCCGTACGGGCCGCGAGCGCCGACTTCAGGGCGCGGGCCAACGCCGCCCCGCGCCCCGGGACCACCCGGACCAGAGCCCGCTCCCAGGTCTCGCCCGGTGGGGCGTCCCCCGGTCGGCGGGGTCGGCCGGGTCCGGCCGACGGGACCGGCACCGGGCCCAGGATCTCGGCCTCCGGCGGCAGCCCGGCGGTCCGGAGGAAGGCGGCCAGGGCCTCGGCCGGGCCGGTCACCGAGGCCATCCGGGAGACCGGCGGGAAGCCCAGCTCGGCCCGCTCCGCCAGTTCCCGCCGGGCGAATCCCGCCGGGTCCCAGCGGACCAGCGCCTGCACCGCGCGCTCCGTCGGCTCGGCCACGATCACCACCGTGCCGCCCTCGTCCTGCCCCCGCACCAGCGCCGCCGCCGCCGTCCACCGCCGCAACGCTTCCTCGCCCGCCCGCAGATCGGGGCGGCCGAGCATGGCCCAGCCGTCCAGCAGCAGGGCCGCCGCATAGCCGCCCTCCGCGACGGGCTCCGCGCCCGGGGTGGAGACGACCAGGGCCGGGGCGTCCGGCACCGCGTCCAGGATGTGATCGCGCCCCGAGGTGCGGACCGGCACGGCGGGGAAGGCCCGGCCCAGCTCCTCCGCGGTGCGGCGGGCGCCGACGATCCGGGCGCGCAGCCGGTTCGAGCCGCACTCCGCGCAGTGCCAGGACCGCTCGGCCCGCCCGCACCAGTCGCAGTTCAGATCCTGCTGGTCCGGGGCCTGGAGAGGGCCCGCGCAGTGCCGGCAGCGGGCGGGCGTGCGGCAGCGTTCGCAGGCGAGGCGGGGGGCGTAGCCCCGCCGGGGCACCTGGACCAGCACCGGACCGTTGCGCAGGCCGTCGCGCACGGTCCCCCAGGCCAGGCTGGGCAGCCGGGCGGACCGGGCGGCGCCGTCCCGGGCCAGCTCGCCGTCGCCGACCGTACGGATGAGGGGCGCGGCCCGGCGCAGTCGCTCTCGGTCCGCGAGGAGCGGCAGCGCCCAGCCGCTCTCCACGAGCTGGGCGGCCTCGACCGTGCAGCTGGTGGAGCCGAGCAGGAAGCCGCAGCGGCCCTGTGCCGCCCGTAGCTCCAGGACCTCGCGGACGTGCGGGAAGGGGGCGTTGTCGTCGCTGTGGCTGGAGTCCCCGTCGTCCCAGACGACGACCAGCCCGAGGTCCTGGACGGGGGCGAACATGGCGGCCCGGGCCCCGACGACCGCCCGGACCGAGCCCCGACGCACGGCGAGCCACTGGCGGTAGCGCTTCTCGGGGCCGGACTCGGCGGTCAGCAGGGCGTGCCGGCCCGCGCCGAGCGCCTCGGTCAGGGCCGCGTCGACCCGGCCGGCCGCCCGCCCGTCCGGGACGACGACGAGGGCGCCGCGCCCGGAGGAGAGCGTCGCCGCGACGGCCCCGGCGATCTCGGCGGGCCAGTGCGGGCCGGGCAGGGCGGTCCACACGGCGCGCGGCGCACCGCCCTCGGCCAGTGCGCGCAGGAAGGCCGGGCCCTGGCCGTACCGCTCCCAGCTGCCCGGCTCGGGGGGCGGTGGCAGAGGCAGCGGGTCCGGGGAGGGCTTGGACTCGGCGCGGGCGTTGCGCGGCGGCACGGCGAGCTGGAGGACGTCGGCGAGGCTGCCCGCGTACCGGTCGGCGACGGCGCGGCAGAGGGCGAGCAGCTCGGGTCCGAGGACCGGCTCGGGGGAGACCACCGAGGCGATGGCGGCCAGCGCTCCCTGGTAGTCGGAGTCGGCGCGGCGCTCGACGATGAAGCCGTCGATGAGCCCGCCGCCCTCGCGCCGCCCGCCCTGGACGTTGCGCCCGCCGGCTCCGAAGCGGACCCGCACCCGGACGCCGGGCCGGGCGTCGGCGTCCAGCTCCTCGGGGACCGCGTAGTCGAAATACTGGTCGAGGTGGAGGACGCCCTTGTTGACCAGGACGCGGGCGACGGGCAGTTCGTCGGCGAGGGGCGCGCCGCGCCAGGTCCGCGGCTTGGCGCGCGGCACCTTCGCCCGGCGCACGGTCTCCCGGATCAGCGCAAGCTGCTCCGGCGCCCCGGCACCGGGCTCGGCGGACTGCTCGTTCTCGCTGCTCACAGCTGAATTCCTACCAGAGACCACTGACAGCGGCGGGGGCACGGCAGCGGGGCCCGGCCACCGCGTTCGGTGTCCGGGCCCCGCCGTCGTACTCGATGTCGCCCGCTCCGCTGTCGTACGCGGGCGGGTCGGCCGCGGTTCTACAGACCGGCGGCGGCGCGGAGTGCGTCCACGCGGTCGGTGCGCTCCCAGGTGAAGTCCGGCAGCTCACGGCCGAAGTGGCCGTACGCGGCGGTCTGGGCGTAGATCGGGCGCAGCAGGTCGAGGTCGCGGATGATCGCGGCCGGACGGAGGTCGAAGACCTCGCCGATCGCGTTCTCGATCTTCTCCGTGTCGACCGCGGCGGTGCCGAAGGTCTCCACGAAGAGACCGACCGGCTCGGCCTTGCCGATCGCGTACGCGACCTGGACCTCGCAGCGCGCGGCGAGACCGGCGGCGACCACGTTCTTGGCGACCCAGCGCATCGCGTACGCCGCCGAGCGGTCGACCTTGGACGGGTCCTTGCCCGAGAACGCACCGCCACCGTGACGGGCCATGCCGCCGTACGTGTCGATGATGATCTTGCGGCCGGTCAGACCCGCGTCGCCCATCGGGCCGCCGATCTCGAAACGGCCGGTCGGGTTCACCAGCAGGCGGTAGCCCTCGGTGTCCAGCTTGATCCCGTCCTCGACGAGCTGCGCGAGGACGTGCTCGACGACGAACTCGCGGATGTCCGGCGCGAGCAGCGAGTCCAGGTCGATGTCGCTCGCATGCTGCGAGGAGACGACCACCGTGTCCAGCCGCACCGCCTTGTCACCGTCGTACTCGATGGTGACCTGCGTCTTGCCGTCCGGACGCAGGTAGGGAATGGTCCCGTTCTTGCGCACCTCGGACAGCCGGCGCGAGAGCCGGTGGGCGACGTGGATCGGGAGCGGCATCAGCTCCGGCGTCTCGTCGCAGGCGTAGCCGAACATCAGGCCCTGGTCGCCCGCGCCCTGCTTGTCGAGCTCGTCCTCATCGCCCTCGACCCGCTTCTCGTACGCGGTGTCGACGCCCTGCGCGATGTCCGGCGACTGCGCGCCGATCGACACCGAGACACCGCAGGAAGCACCGTCGAAGCCCTTTTTGGAGGAGTCGTAACCGATCTCCAGAACCTTGTTGCGCACGAGGTTGGGGATGTCGGCGTAGGCCTTGGTGGTGACCTCGCCCGCGACATGCACCAGACCGGTGGTGATCAAGGTCTCGACGGCGACGCGCGAGGAGGGGTCCTCGCGCAGGAGCGCGTCGAGAATCGTGTCGCTGATCTGGTCAGCGATCTTGTCGGGGTGACCCTCGGTGACAGATTCCGAGGTGAAGAGACGGCGGGACACATCGCTCCCTGGGGTTGCAGCGGCTGCTGGCTGATCATGGGTGGCACGGCTCGAGAGCTGCGCTCGGCTCGTACCGACGGCCAGTTTATCGGTCGCATCCGGCGGCCGGGCCAGGTGTCTCGCCCTTTGGGAGGTTCGTGACGTGCGCCACGCGGGTCGCCAGTAGGACAATCCACCCTTCCAGGCCGCCATTTTGTGCCTTATGGGACGATTTTGCTCGCCCGGAGGGTTGATTATGAAATCGGCTGGAACCTTCCTGAAACCAGATCCCAGACCGTGTCGGCAAGGGCTTCCTTCGGTCCGTACGGCACCGGGGTCTCCTGGCCGTCGGCGGCGAGGACGACCGCTTCGTTCTCCTCCGAGCCGAAGGTCTTGCGCTCCCCCACCTCGTTGACGACGAGGAGGTCGCAGCCCTTGCGGCGGAGCTTCGCCCGGCCGTTGACCAGCACGTCGTCGGTCTCGGCGGCGAATCCGACGACGATCTGACCGGGCCGGGCCCGCTCGGCGGAGACCTCGGCGAGGATGTCGGGGTTACGGACCAGGGTGACCGCGGGAGCCTCCTCGCCGTCCTTCTTCTTGATCTTGCCGGTGGCGTACTCGGAGGGGCGGAAGTCGGCCACCGCGGCCGCCATCACCACGACGTCCGCGTCGGAGGCGGCCTTCAGCACGGCCTCGCGCAGCTGGACGGCCGTGCCGACCCGCAGGACGTCGGCCCCGGCCGGGTCGGGCAGCCCGGTGTTGGCCTCGATCAGGGTGACCCGGGCCCCCCGGGCCACCGCAGTACGCGCCAGCGCGTAGCCCTGCTTGCCGGAGGAGCGGTTGCCCAGGAAGCGCACCGGGTCCAGCGGCTCACGGGTGCCACCCGCGCTGATCACCACATGGCGGCCCGCGAGGTCCCTCCCGGTGACCCCGCGCGCGAGCACCCGGCGGCAGACCTCGAAGATCTCGCCCGGGTCGGGCAGCCGGCCCTTGCCGGTGTCGACGCCGGTGAGCCGCCCGACGGCGGGCTCGATGACGACCGCGCCCCGGCGGCGCAGGGTGGCGACGTTCTCCTGGGTGGCCGGGTGCTCCCACATCTCGGTGTGCATGGCGGGGGCGAAGACCACCGGACAGCGGGCGGTCAGGAGCGTGTTGGTGAGCAGGTCGTCGGCGAGCCCGTGGGCGGCCTTGGCCAGCATGTCCGCGGTGGCCGGGGCGACCACGACGAGGTCGGCGCCCTGCCCGATCCGCACGTGCGGCACCTCGTGGACGTCCTGCCAGACCTCGTCGGAGACCGGGTGGCCGGAGAGCGCCGACCAGGTGGCGGCCCCCACGAAGTGCAGCGAGGCGGCGGTCGGGACGACCCGTACGTCATGGCCGGACTCGGTCAGCCGGCGCAGCAGCTCGCACGCCTTGTAGGCGGCGATGCCCCCGCTGACCCCCAGGACCACCTTCGGCTTGTCCACTGCGTCTCCCCGCACTCGGCACCGTAACGGCAATATGTGCGTCCCATGCTGCCTCACCGCGCGCGGCGCGTTCATCCGGCCCCGGACACACCTCAGGCCCGGCGGACGGGCCGCCGGGCCTGGAGTGAAGGTGCCGTGGTGCTGCTGCTTTACTGCGCGGGGCCCTCGATGGCCTCGGAGGTCAGCAGGCCCGCGTTGATCTCGCGGAGCGCGATCGACAGCGGCTTCTCGTGCACGTGGGTGTCGACGAGCGGACCGACGTACTCGAGGAGACCCTCGCCGAGCTGCGAGTAGTACGCGTTGATCTGGCGGGCGCGCTTGGCCGCGTAGATCACCAGGCTGTACTTCGAGTCGGTGGCCTCGAGGAGCTCATCAATCGGCGGGTTGATGATGCCCTCGGGCGTGGTGATGGAAGAGGACACTCTCTGCCTTCCGAAGGGGGTGTAGATCAAAGATCCGGGAGATCTGGACGATCTCGGAGATCTAGGCCTGAAGCATCAACGTTAGCAGCTCGCGTGCCACGTCCTCGACGGAGGTGTTGACGAGCGTCGTATCGAACTCGGCCTCGGCGGCCAGCTCGACCTTCGCTGCGGCGAGCCGGCGCTCGATGACCTCGGGCGCCTCGGTGCCCCGGCCGGTGAGCCGGCGCACCAGCTCCTCCCAGCTCGGCGGGGCCAGGAAGACCAGACGCGCGTCGTCCATCGACTGACGGACCAGCCGGGCGCCCTGGAGGTCGATCTCCAGCAGGACCGGCTCGCCCGCCTCCAGGCGGTCCAGCACGGCGCGGCGAGGTGTGCCGTAGCGGTTGCCCGCGAACTCGGCCCACTCCAGCAGCTCACCGTTGGCGATGAGCTTGTCGAACTCCTCGTCGTCCACGAAGAAGTAGTGGACACCGTTGCGCTCCCCGGGGCGCGGCTTGCGTGTCGTCGCCGACACGGAGAGCCAGACCTCGGGGTGCACGGTGCGCATATGAGCGACGACCGTGCTCTTGCCGACGCCCGAAGGGCCGGAGAGCACGGTCAGCCGCGGACGTACGTCCGGGGGTACGGGGGACGTCCCCCGGGATGTTGCAGCCATGGGGCGATTATCCCCGCTCTCAGGAGTGCCTGAGAACGTCAGGCGGGGCTGCCGCCGAACTCACGCTCCAGGGATGCGATCTGGTTGGAGCCAAGACCCCTGACCCGGCGGCTCTCGGAGATGCCGAGACGCTCCATGATCTGCTTGGCGCGGACCTTGCCGACGCCCGGCAGGGATTCCAGCAGTGCGGAGACCTTCATCTTCCCGATGACGTCGTTCTCCTGGCCCTGCTTGATGACCTCGTGGAGGGAGGCGCCGGAGTGCTTGAGTCGATTCTTGACCTCGGCCCGCTCCCGGCGAGCCGCGGCGGCCTTTTCGAGCGCGGCTGCGCGCTGTTCAGGGGTAAGGGGCGGAAGAGCCACGCCTACGTCACCTCGGATGTCGATCTGTCGGATACGGACCGGCGGAGAGGCTGGACGCCACCCCACCAGGTGAGCGACGAACACACTGTGCTCGGCCGCTCTTCGACGGAGACTAGCGGCAAGGGCCGCTGTAGTCAGCGAGAACAGACGAAAAGTCCTGGTCAGCTGTGGCCGACCAGGATTTTCCCGACATATCGACCAGGTTTCCCGTCAGTAATTCGTCAACACGCTGTAAACGTGTCAGGGTCAGCTGCCGGATACGGCACGACGGACCTCGTCCGCGAACCGTTCGGCCGCTTCGCGCAGCCCGGACACGTCCGGGCCGTGGCGCAGCACGCCCCGGCTCACGCTGGGCACGACGTTGCCCACCGCGTCGCCGAACACCGTCGGCAGATCCGCGGGGGTCGCGCCCTGGGCTCCGATGCCGGGCGCGAGGAGCGGTCCGTTGATCGCCAGGTTCACTCCGGCGTCGCCGAGCGTCGCGCCGACCACCGCGCCGACCGAGCCGAGCGGAGCCGCTCCCTCGTTCTCCGCGGCCATGTGGTCGAGCATCAGCTGGGCGAGCGAGCGGCCGTCGGCCGCCGTGGCCCGCTGGACCTCGGCGCCCTCCGGGTTGGAGGTGAGGGCGAGGACGAAGACGCCCGCGCCGGAGACGGCGGCGGCGTCCAGCGCCGGGCGCAGCGAGCCGAAGCCGAGGTACGGGGAGACGGTGACCGCGTCCGAGAAGAGCGGCGAGTCCTTGTCCAGGTAGGTCGCCGCGTAGGCGCCCATGGTGGAGCCGATGTCGCCGCGCTTGGCGTCCATCAGGACGAGCGCGCCGGCCGCCCGCGCCTCCTCGACGGCCTTCTCCAGGACGGCGACGCCGCGCGATCCGAAGCGCTCGAAGAACGCGGACTGCGGCTTGAGGACGGCGACCCGGTCGGCCAGCGCCTCCACGACGGTCCGGGTGAAGCGCTCCAGGCCCGCGATGTCGTCGTTCAGACCCCAGGAGGTGAGCAGCGAGGCGTGCGGGTCGATGCCGACGCAGAGCGGCCCGCGGGTGTCCATGGCGTGGCGCAGGCGGGCGCCGAAGGGTTCGGTGGTCACAGGGCGGCCTTCTTCCGGGTCTCGGCGCCGACGGCTTCGGCGAGGGTGGCGTACGGGGAGGCGGCGAGCCGGGCGGCGAGGCCCTGGTGGATCGCGCGGGCGTAGCAGGGGCCTTCGTAGATGAAGGCGCTGTAGCCCTGGACGAGGGTGGCTCCGGCGAGGATGCGCTGCCAGGCGTCCTCGGCGGTCTCGACGCCTCCGACGCCGACCAGGGTGATCCGGTCCCCCACCCGGGCGTACAGACGGCTCAGGACCTCCAGCGAGCGCTCCTTGAGGGGCGCGCCGGAGAGTCCGCCGGTCTCCCCCACCAGCTCGGGGTCGGACTTCAGGCCCAGGCTCTCGCGGGCGATGGTGGTGTTGGTGGCGATGATGCCGTCGAGGCCCAGTTCCACGGCGAGGTCGGCGACGGCGTCGACGTCCTCGTCGGCGAGGTCCGGGGCGATCTTGACGAGCAGCGGGACGCGCCGGGTGGTGACGGTGCGGTCGGCGGCCTCGCGTACGGCGCTGAGCAGCGGGCGCAGCGACTCGGTGGCCTGGAGGTTGCGCAGGCCGGGGGTGTTGGGCGAGGAGACGTTGACGACCAGGTAGTCGGCGTGGGCGGCCAGCGCCTCGGTGGACTTCACGTAGTCGGCGGCGGCCTCGGCCTCGGGCACGACCTTGGTCTTGCCGATGTTGACGCCGACCGTGGTGCGGAAGACCGGGTTGCGGGCGGCGAGGCGGGCGGCGACGGCGGCGGAACCCTCGTTGTTGAAGCCCATGCGGTTGATCAGCGCACGGTCGGCGACGAGCCGGAAGAGGCGCTTCTTGGGGTTGCCGGGCTGCGGTTCGCCGGTGACGGTGCCGATCTCGATGTGGTCGAAGCCGAGCATCGCCATGCCGTCGATCGCGACGGCGTTCTTGTCGAAGCCGGCGGCGAGCCCGAAGGGGCCGTGCATCCGAAGGCCGAGGGCCTCGGTGCGCAGCTCCTTGTGGCGGGGGGCGAGGGCGGCGGCGACGAAGGTGCGCAGGACGGGGATCCGGGCGGCGAGGCGGATCCAGCGGAAGGCGGCGTAGTGGGCCCGCTCGGGGTCCATCCGCTTGAAGACCAGCCGGAAGAAGAGCTTGTACATGAAGAGATGTCCTCACAGAGAGGGGGACACCGTTTCCGGTGTCCCCCTGCTGGGCTGCTAGTCGCGGGCCGCTGTCAGATGCTCGGCGTGTTCCTGGAGGGAACGGACGCCCACGTCGCCGTGGTTGAGGGCGTCGATGCCCTGGACGGCGGCGGCGAGCGCCTGGACCGTGGTCAGGCACGGTACGGAGCGGGAGACGGCCGCGGTGCGGATGTCGTAGCCGTCGAGGCGGCCGCCGGTGCCGTACGGGGTGTTGACGATGAGGTCGACCTCGCCGTCGTGGATGTGCTGGACGATCGTCTTCTCTCCGTTGGGGCCGGGGCCCTCGGACTGCTTGCGCACGACCGTGGCGTTGATGCCGTTCCGCTTGAGGACCTCGGCGGTGCCGGAGGTGGCCATCAGCTCGAAGCCGTGGGCGACCAGCTCGCGGGCCGGGAAGATCATCGAGCGCTTGTCCCGGTTGGCGACCGAGATGAACGCGCGGCCCTTGGTGGGCAGCGGGCCGTAGGCGCCGGCCTGCGACTTGGCGTACGCCGTGCCGAAGACCGAGTCGATGCCCATGACCTCGCCGGTGGAGCGCATCTCCGGGCCGAGGACCGTGTCGACGCCGCGGCCGTGGATGTCGCGGAAGCGCGACCACGGCATCACGGCCTCCTTGACGGAGATCGGCGCGTCCAGCGGCAGGGTGCCGCCGTCGCCGACCGCCGGCAGCAGGCCCTCCGCGCGCAGCTCGGCGATGGTCGCGCCCAGCGAGATGCGGGCGGCGGCCTTGGCGAGCGGGACGGCGGTCGCCTTCGAGGTGAAGGGGACCGTGCGGGAGGCGCGCGGGTTGGCTTCGAGGACGTAGAGGATGTCGCCGGAGAGCGCGAACTGGATGTTGATCAGTCCGCGGACGCCGACGCCCTTGGCGATGCCCTCGGTGGAGGCGCGCAGCCGCTTGATGTCGAAGCCGCCGAGGGTGATCGGGGGCAGGGCGCAGGCCGAGTCGCCGGAGTGGATGCCGGCCTCCTCGATGTGCTCCATGACGCCGCCGAGGTACAGCTCGGTGCCGTCGTAGAGGGCGTCCACGTCGATCTCGATGGCGTCGTCGAGGAAGCGGTCGACCAGGACCGGCCGGGTGGGGCTGATCTCGGTGGACTCGGAGATGTACGAGGCGAGGCGGGTCTCGTCGTACACGATCTCCATGCCGCGCCCGCCGAGGACGTACGACGGCCGTACGAGGACGGGGTAGCCGATCTCGTCGGCGATGGCCTTGGCCTCGGCGAAGGTGGTGGCCGTGCCGTGCTTGGGCGCGGGCAGCCCGGCCTCGGCCAGGACCCGGCCGAAGGCGCCCCGGTCCTCGGCGGCGTGGATGGCCTCCGGGGAGGTGCCGACGACGGGCACGCCGTTGTCCTTGAGCGCCTGCGAGAGGCCGAGCGGGGTCTGGCCGCCGAGCTGCACGATGACACCGGCGATCGGGCCCGCCAGCGATTCGGCGTGCACGATCTCCAGGACGTCCTCCAGGGTGAGCGGCTCGAAGTAGAGCCGGTCGGAGGTGTCGTAGTCGGTGGAGACGGTCTCCGGGTTGCAGTTGACCATGACGGTCTCGTAGCCCGCGTCGCTCAGGGCGAAGGAGGCGTGCACACAGGAGTAGTCGAACTCGATGCCCTGGCCGATGCGGTTGGGGCCCGAGCCGAGGATGATCACGGCCGGCTTGGTGCGGGTCGCGACCTCGCTCTCCTCGTCGTAGGAGGAGTAGAAGTACGGCGTCCTCGCCGCGAACTCGGCCGCACACGTGTCAACGGTCTTGTAGACCGGGCGGATGCCGAGCGCGTGCCGGACCTCGCGGACGACGTCCTCGCGCAGTCCGCGGATCTCGCCGATCTGGACGTCGGAGAAGCCGTGCCGCTTGGCGTCGGCGATCAGCTCGGCGTCCAGGCGCTCGGCGGTGGCCAGCTCGTCGGCGATCTCCTTGATCAGGAAGAGCTGGTCGACGAACCAGGGGTCGATCTTCGTGGCGTCGAAGACCTCTTCCTGGGTGGCTCCGGCGCGGATCGCCTGCATGACGGTGTTGATGCGGCCGTCGGTCGGGCGGACCGCCTCCGCGAGCAGCTCGGCCTTGTCGCCGACCGGGCCGGTGAAGGCGAACTGCGAGCCCTTCTTCTCCAGCGAACGCAGGGCCTTCTGGAGGGCCTCGGTGAAGTTCCGGCCGATCGCCATGGCCTCGCCCACCGACTTCATGGTGGTGGTGAGGGTGGAGTCGGCGGAGGGGAACTTCTCGAAGGCGAAGCGCGGGGCCTTGACGACGACGTAGTCGAGGGTCGGCTCGAAGGAGGCCGGCGTCTTCTCGGTGATGTCGTTGGGGATCTCGTCCAGGGTGTAGCCGACGGCCAGCTTGGCGGCGATCTTGGCGATCGGGAAGCCGGTGGCCTTGGAGGCGAGCGCCGAGGAGCGGGAGACGCGGGGGTTCATCTCGATGACGATGACCCGGCCGTCGGTGGGGTCGATGGCGAACTGGATGTTGCAGCCGCCGGTGTCGACGCCGACCTCGCGGATGATCGCGATGCCGATGTCGCGCAGCCGCTGGTACTCGCGGTCGGTGAGCGTCATGGCCGGGGCGACGGTGATCGAGTCGCCGGTGTGGACGCCCATCGGGTCGAAGTTCTCGATGGAGCAGACGACCACGACGTTGTCGTTCCGGTCGCGCATCAGCTCCAGCTCGTACTCCTTCCAGCCGAGGATGGACTCCTCCAGGAGCACCTCGGTGGTCGGGGAGAGCGTGAGGCCCTGTCCGGCGATGCGGCGCAGCTCCTCCTCGTCGTGGGCGAAGCCGGAGCCGGCGCCGCCCATGGTGAAGGAGGGGCGGACGACGACGGGGTAGCCGCCGAGGGTGTCGACGCCGGCGATGACGTCGTCCATGGAGTGGCAGATGACGGAGCGGGCGGACTCGCCGTAGCCGATCTTCTCCTTGACGGCCTCCACGACGCCCTTGAAGAGGTCGCGGTCCTCGCCCTTGTTGATCGCCTCGACGTTGGCGCCGATGAGCTCGACGCCGTACTTCTCCAGGACGCCGTTCTCGTGCATGGAGATCGCGGTGTTCAGCGCGGTCTGGCCGCCGAGGGTGGGCAGGAGCGCGTCGGGGCGCTCCTTGGCGATGATCTTCTCGACGAACTCGGGGGTGATCGGCTCGACGTAGGTGGCGTCGGCGATCTCCGGGTCGGTCATGATCGTCGCCGGGTTGGAGTTCACCAGGATGACGCGCAGGCCCTCGGCCTTGAGGACGCGGCAGGCCTGGGTGCCGGAGTAGTCGAACTCGGCGGCCTGGCCGATGACGATCGGGCCGGAGCCGATGACCAGGACGGACTGGATATCGGAGCGCTTAGGCACGCTGGCCCTCCATCAGGGAAACGAAGCGGTCGAAGAGGTACGCGGCGTCGTGCGGGCCCGCGGCGGCCTCGGGGTGGTACTGGACGCTGAAGGCGGGCCGGTCCAGCAGCTGGAGGCCTTCGACCACCTGGTCGTTCAGGCAGACGTGGGAGACCTCGGCGCGGCCGAACTCCGTGTCGGAGACCTGGTCCAGCGGGGCGTCGACGGCGAAGCCGTGGTTGTGCGCGGTGACCTCGACCTTGCCGGTGGTGCGGTCCTGCACCGGCTGGTTGATGCCGCGGTGGCCGTACTTCAGCTTGTAGGTGCCGAAGCCGAGCGCGCGGCCGAGGATCTGGTTGCCGAAGCAGATGCCGAAGAGCGGGGTGGAGCGCTCCAGGACGCCGCGCATCAGGGCGACCGGGTGGTCGGCGGTGGACGGGTCGCCGGGACCGTTGGAGAAGAAGACGCCGTCGGGCTCGACCGCGTACACCTCCCCCAGGGTGGCGGTGGCGGGCAGCACGTGCACCTCGATGCCGCGCTCGGCCATCCGGTGCGGGGTCATGCCCTTGATGCCGAGGTCGATCGCGGCGACGGTGAACTTCTTCGTGCCGATCGCGGGGACGACGTAGGCCTCCTTGGTGGCGACCTCGGCGGAGAGGTCGGCGCCGGTCATCTCGGGGGCCTGGCGGACCTTGGCGAGGAGGGTGCCCTCGTCGGGGATGGCGTTGCCGGAGAAGATCCCGACGCGCATCGCGCCGCGCTCGCGCAGGTGGCGGGTGAGGGCTCGGGTGTCGACGCCGCTGATGCCGACGACGCCCTGGGCGGCCAGCTCCTCGTCCAGCGAGCGCTGCGAGCGCCAGTTGGAGGGCTTGCGGGCGGGGTCGCGGACGACGTAGCCGGAGACCCAGATGCGGCCGGACTCGGGGTCCTCGTCGTTGACGCCGGTGTTGCCGACGTGCGGGGCCGTCATGACGACGACCTGGCGGTGGTACGAGGGGTCCGTCAGCGTTTCCTGGTAGCCGGTCATGCCGGTGGAGAACACCGCTTCGCCGAAGGTCTCCCCCACGGCCCCGTAGGCACGGCCGCGGAAGGCGCGACCGTCCTCCAGGACGAGAACGGCGGGGGTGTGGGCCCCCCGGGTGGAGATCGTCATCGTGCGGTGCCTTCCGTCGTGGTGCTGGTGAGTTCCGTGGTGCCGGCGAACTGGTTGACGGCGTCGACCCAGGCCTGGTGCTCGGCGGCGCGGTCGGAGCGGAAGCCGGAGTCGATCATCGTCCCGCCGTGCTCCCAGGTGATGATCAGCAGGCCGCCCTCGGGGAGGACCTTGCCCGCGAGCGCCTTGTCGAGGCGGGCTTCGCGCAGGGATGCGGCCGGGATGAAGAAGTCGGCCGCTCCGGGGCGTACGACGTCGAGGCCGCGGGCGGTGAGCGTGAGCTCGGTACGGCTGCGGGTGCCGAGGCCGTGCGCGACGATCCGGTCGAGCCAGTGCCCGGCGGTGGTGGAGGCGTGGTAGCGCCCCTGGAGGGTCAGCAGGGGCTCGTCGTCGGCGAAGCCCTCGGGGGTGGCCGGGAGCTCCGGCAGGTCCGACTGGAGGCTGGCGCGCCACTTCCAGCCCTGGCGCATCAGCCAGTAGACGAGGGCGATGAAGACGAACAGGCCGACCACCCAGGCGATGCGGGCGGCCCAGTCCGTCACTTCCGCCGACTTCTGCTCGGCGGCCAGGTGGTACAGGGGGGTCAGAGTTGTCACGCGAGCTTCCCGTCGACGACCGTGGCACGGCCCCGCAGGAAGGTGTGGGTGACACGGCCCGGCAGCTCACGGCCCTCGTAGGGGGTGTTGCGGCTGCGGGACGCGAAGCCCGCGGGGTCCACGGCTCCACGGTATGCCGGATCGACCAGAGTGAGGTTGGCGGGCTCACCCGCCGAGACGGGACGGCCGTGTCCTTCGAGCCGGCCGATGGCCGCGGGGCGGAAGGACATGCGGTCGGCGACGCCCGCCCAGTCGATCAGACCGGTGTCCACCATCGTCTGCTGGACGACCGAGAGCGCGGTCTCCAGGCCCACCATGCCCATGGCGGCCGCGGCCCACTCGCAGTCCTTGTCCTCGTGCGGGTGCGGGGCGTGGTCGGTGGCGACGCAGTCGATCGTGCCGTCGGCGAGCGCCTCGCGCAGGGCCAGGACGTCGGCCTCGGTGCGCAGCGGCGGGTTCACCTTGTAGACCGGGTTGTAGGTGCGGACCAGCTCGTCGGTGAGGAGGAGGTGGTGCGGGGTGACCTCGGCGGTGACGTTCCAGCCCTTGGACTTGGCCCAGCGGACGATCTCCACGGAGCCGGCGGTGGAGAGGTGGCAGATGTGGACGCGGGAGCCTACGTGGGCGGCGAGGAGGACGTCGCGGGCGATGATCGACTCCTCGGCGACGGCGGGCCAGCCGCCGAGTCCCAGCTCGGCCGAGACGATGCCCTCGTTCATCTGGGCGCCCTCGGTGAGGCGGGGCTCCTGGGCGTGCTGGGCGACGACGCCGTCGAAGGCCTTCACGTACTCCAGGGCGCGGCGCATGATCACGGCGTCGTCGACGCACTTGCCGTCGTCGGAGAAGACCTTCACTCCGGCGGCCGAGTCGTGCATGGCGCCGAGCTCGGCGAGCTGCTTGCCCTCCAGGCCGACGGTGACGGCGCCGACGGGCTGTACGTCGCAGTAGCCGGACTCCTTGCCGAGCCGCCAGACCTGCTCGACGACGCCGGCGGTGTCGGCGACGGGGAAGGTGTTGGCCATGGCGTGCACGGCGGTGAAGCCGCCGACGGCCGCGGCCTTGGTGCCGGTGAGGACGGTCTCGGAGTCCTCGCGGCCGGGCTCGCGCAGATGGGTGTGCAGGTCGACCAGGCCGGGCAGCAGGATCTGCCCCTCGGCCTCGATCACGGTGGCGCCCTCGGCCCGGAGGCCGGTGCCCACCTCGGCGATGGTCTCGCCGTCGATCAGGACGTCCTGCGGCTCGCCGCCGAGGATCCGCGCACCGCGGACAATGATCTTGCTCATGGTTACTTGTTCTCCTCGGTACGGGCGGGGGCGGCGGACAGCGCGGTGTCGGAGCCGCCGAGCAGCAGGTAGAGCACGGCCATGCGGATGGAGACGCCGTTGGCGACCTGCTCGACGACCGTGCAGCGGTCGGAGTCGGCGACCTCGGCGGTGATCTCCATGCCGCGGACCATCGGGCCGGGGTGCATGACGACGGCGTGTTCGGGCATCTTCGCCATCCGCTCGCCGTCCAGGCCGTAGCGGCGGGAGTATTCACGCTCGGTCGGGAAGTACGCGGCGTTCATCCGTTCGCGCTGCACACGCAGCATCATCACCGCATCCGACTTCGCCAGCACGTCGTCGAGGCTGTAGCTGACGTCGCAGGGCCACTGCTCGACGCCCACGGGCACGAGGGTGGGCGGGGCCACCAGGGTGACGTGCGCGCCGAGCGTGGTCAGCAGGTGGACGTTGGAGCGGGCGACGCGGCTGTGCAGGATGTCGCCGACGATCGTGATGCGGCGGCCGTCCAGGTCGCGGCCGAGCCCGGCGTCGGGGCCGACGAGCCGGCGGCGCATGGTGAAGGCGTCCAGCAGGGCCTGGGTGGGGTGCTCGTGGGTGCCGTCCCCGGCGTTGACCACGGCCCCGTCGATCCAGCCGGAGGTGGCGAGCCGGTAGGGGGCTCCGGAGGCGCCGTGCCGGATGACGACGGCGTCGGCGCCCATCGCCTCCAGGGTCAGCGCGGTGTCCTTGAGCGACTCGCCCTTGGAGACCGAGGAGCCCTTGGCGGAGAAGTTGATGACGTCGGCGGACAGCCGCTTGGCGGCCGCCTCGAAGGAGATGCGGGTACGGGTCGAGTCCTCGAAGAAGAGGTTGACGACGGTACGGCCGCGCAGGGTGGGGAGCTTCTTGATCGGCCGGTCCGCGACCCGGGCCATCTCCTCGGCGGTGTCGAGGATCAGGACGGCGTCGTCGCGGGTGAGGTCGGCGGCCGAGATGAGGTGACGCATCATCTGGGGTTCTCCGGGTGGCTGGAGGGGGTTTCAGGCATGCGGGCGCGCAGAAGGGCGCCGTACGTCCCCACAGGGGCGTACGGGAGGGTTCGGGCTACTGCGCGTCCGCGGGGGCGGTCTGCTTGACGCCGAGCAGCACGGCGTCGCGGCCGTCCTCCTCGGCGAGCTGGACCTTGACCGTCTCCCGCAGCGACGTGGGGAGGTTCTTGCCGACGTAGTCCGCGCGGATCGGGAGCTCCCGGTGGCCGCGGTCGACGAGGACCGCGAGCTGCACCGCGCGGGGGCGGCCGATGTCGCCGAGCGCGTCGAGGGCGGCGCGGATCGTGCGGCCGGAGAAGAGCACGTCGTCGACCAGGACGACCAGGCTGCCCTCGATCCCCTCGCCGGGGATGTCGGTGCGGGCCAGGGCGCGCGCCGGGCGCAGCCGCAGGTCGTCGCGGTACATCGTGATGTCGAGCGATCCGACCGGCGTCTTCCGGCCGGTGATCTGTTCGAGTTTGTCGGCGAGCCGGCGGGCGAGGAAGACGCCCCGGGTCGGGATGCCGAGCAGCACCACGTCGTCGGCGCCCTTGGCGCGTTCGACGATCTCGTGGGCGATACGGGTCAGAACACGGGCGATGTCGGGGGCCTCGAGAACGGGGCGCGCCGCGTTGCCGGTGTCGTCGTGCTGTGCGTCCATAAGAAACGGACCTCCTTCTCCGCCTCACGGGACGGATCGTTAAAGGACGTCGAAATTGCGTCATCCACGCTACCAGGGCTTGTGCTCGGCCCTGACCCCGCCCCCGGGAGGTGCCGGTCCGGACCATTCGGCTTGACGCATCCAAGTAACGCTGCGTAACCTCACAGTGAGTTACCAGCCACGCGGCGGAGCCGCACACTGTTCCAGCGTCCGGGGAGCCATATGTCCAGCGAATACGCAAAACAGCTCGGGGCCAAACTTCGTGCCATCCGCACCCAGCAGGGCCTTTCCCTCCACGGCGTGGAGGAGAAGTCCCAGGGCCGCTGGAAGGCCGTCGTGGTCGGTTCGTACGAGCGCGGCGACCGTGCCGTGACCGTGCAGCGCCTCGCCGAGCTGGCGGACTTCTACGGGGTCCCGGTGCAGGAGCTGCTGCCCGGCACGACGCCGGGCGGAGCCGCCGAGCCGCCGCCGAAGCTCGTTCTGGACCTGGAGCGCCTCGCCCACGTCCCGCCGGAGAAGGCCGGTCCGCTGCAGCGCTACGCGGCGACCATCCAGAGCCAGCGCGGTGACTACAACGGCAAGGTGCTCTCGATCCGCCAGGACGACCTGCGCACGCTCGCCGTGATCTACGACCAGTCGCCTTCCGTGCTCACGGAGCAGCTCATCAGCTGGGGCGTGCTGGACGCGGACGCGCGCCGCGCGGTCGCCCACGACGAGGGCTGAGCGGGCGGGGCCGGACCCCACAGCAGAAACGTACCGCCGGGCGGGCGGGGACCTTCGGGTTCCCGCCCGCCCGGCGTTGGTGCGCCCGGTGTCGCGGCGGGTACACCGAAGGGCCCACGGTCGGCTGACCGTGGGCCCTTCGAGGCGTGTGCGACCGAACCGTCGCGGCCGGGGCTACTGCTCCCGGCGGAGGTTCGGCTTGAGGTCCTTGAAACGGGCCAGCAGGCCGTTCACAAAGGCCGGGGAGTCATCCGTGGAGAACTCCTTGGCGAGCTGGACGGCCTCGTCGATCACCACGGCGTCCGGGGTCTCGTCCATCCAGATCAGCTCGTACGCACCGAGCCGCAGGATGCTCCGGTCGACGACCGGCATTCGGTCGATCTCCCAGTCCACGGCGTAGGTGACGATGAGGTCGTCGATCCGGTCCGCGTACTGCGCGTACCCCTCGACGAGCTCCATCGTGAATTCGCCGACCGGCGGCTGACGGTCGTCGGTCCGCGAGTGCCGAACCCAGTCCGCGAGGACGCTCTGCACGGACTCACCGCGCTGGTCGGCCTCGAAGAGAATCTGGAAGGCACGCTTGCGGGCCTTGTTCCGGGCAGCCACGGTTAGCTGTTCACCCGGCCGAGGTAGTCGCCCGAGCGGGTGTCGACCTTGATCTTCTCGCCGGTGCTGATGAAGAGCGGCACGCCGATCTCGTAACCGGTCTCCAGGGTGGCGGGCTTGGTGCCGCCGGTGGAGCGGTCGCCCTGCACGCCCGGGTCGGTGTGCTGGATCGTCAGCTCGACGGCGGCGGGCAGCTCGACGTAGAGCACCTCGCCCTCGTGCTGGGCGACGGAGGCGGTGAAGCCCTCGATCAGGAAGTTGGCGGCGTCGCCGACGGCCTTGCGGTCGACCATGAGCTGGTCGTACGTGTCCATGTCCATGAAGACGAAGTACTCGCCGTCCATGTACGAGAACTGCATGTCACGGCGGTCAATGGTGGCCGTATCGACCTTCACGCCGGCGTTGAACGTCTTGTCGACGACCTTGCCGGAGAGCACGTTCTTGAGCTTGGTGCGCACGAAGGCGGGGCCCTTGCCGGGCTTGACGTGCTGGAACTCGACGACGGACCAGAGCTGGCCTCCGTCGAGCTTGAGCACCAGGCCGTTCTTGAGGTCGTTCGTGGAAGCCACGGTTGCGGAATCTCCTGGACTGAAGCTGGTGGAACGACCGAGGATGCGCGCTAGAGCGCGAGCAGCTCCTTGGTCGTCATGGTGAGTAGCTCGGGTCCGCCGTCCGCCTCGGGGCGCACGACGAGCGTGTCATCGATCCGGACACCGCCCCGGCCCGGGAGGTGGACCCCCGGTTCGACGGTGACCGGCACACAAGCGTCCAGTTTACCCATGGCTGTCGGTGCCAGTTGCGGGTCCTCCTCGATTTCGAGCCCCACACCGTGCCCGGTCCTCGGCTGAAGACCCTCTCCGTGCCCCGCGGATTCCAGCAGGTGCCGGGCGGCGCGGTCCACGTCCCGGTAGGCGGCCCCCGGCGCCAGGGCCTCCCGGCCGGCCCGCTGAGCGGCGAAAACGAGGTCGTAGAGCTCGATCTGCCACTCGGCGGGCGCGGTGCCGATGACGAAGGTCCGGCCGATCTCGCAGCGGTAGCCGTGGTAGCTCGCGCCCAGCCGGACGGAGAGGAAATCCCCCTCCTCCACCCTGCGGTCGGAGGGCCGGTGGCGGCCCTGGCCGGAGTTGGGGCCGGTGGCCACGGAGGTGGCGAAGGCGGGGCCGTCCGCCCCGTGGTCGACCAGGCGGCGCTCCAGTTCGAGGGCGAGGTGCCGCTCGGTGCGGCCGACCAGGATCGATTCGAGGAGTTCACCGAGGGCCTGGTCGGTGATCTCCGCGGCGATCCGGAGGCAGCCGATCTCCTCCTCGTCCTTGACGATCCGCTGCTGCTCCACGGTGAAGCCCAGATCGGCCAGGTCCAGGCGCGGGGCGGCCTTCCCCATGGCCCGGTGCCGGGCCACGGTCAGATCGTGCTCCTCGACGGCGAGCGAACCCGCGCCCGACGCGGCGGCGAGGCCCGCGGCGGCGACCACCGGATCCGCGTCCGGTACGGGCAGGAGGTCGATCCGGAGCGCCTCGTCGGGCCGCCCGTGGGCGGGTTCAGCGGTCGGGGCGCGGGGGCAGAGCAGAACGTCCTCGCCGGGGCCGAGCAACAGCACGGCGCCGGGCGGCGCTCCGCCCGCGAGATAGCGGACGTTGGCGGGGCGGGAGACCAGGGCGGCCGCGGACCCCGCGGCGGCGCACCGGTCGCGGAGCAGCCCGCGTCGGACGGCGTGCACCTCTGACATGGTTCGAGCGTACGAGCGGGGGCGGAGGGCCGCCCGGCCAGCGCACCCGACCGGGGTGCGGAGCGCTGTCGTCACCAGGCGGGCGGGCTCGCGATGGAGCGGGCCAGCACGTCGTCCAGGACGCGGGCGGTGGTCTCGACGTCGTACGTGGAGTTGTCGATGATCGGGAGGCCGGAGCCGTACCAGCCGGCCATCCGGCCGTGGATGCGGGCGACCTCCTCGTCGGAGAGCCTGCGGTTGCCGCTGCGGGCGGCGTTGCGCTCCAGGACGATCTCCAGGCCGGGCAGCAGGACCACGGGCAGCAGGCCGGGGCCCACATGGCGCTTCCAGCCGCCGAGGCCGACGACCGGGCGGTCGGGGAAGACGGCGTCGTCGAGGATGCAGGAGATGCCGTTGGCGAGGAAGTTACGGGCGGCGAAGCCGCAGGTGCGGCGGGCCAGCCGGTACTGCGCCTCGGAGTGGTCGTTCCAGCCGGCCTGCGGGTCGGCGAAGCCGGAGCAGACCCACTCGCGGACGTCGTCGAGGGAGACATGGGCGGTGGGCACCCGGCGGCGGGCGGCCCAGAGCTTGGCGACGGTGGTCTTGCCCGCCCCGGCCGGGCCGATGAGCAGCACGGCGAGCGTCGCGCCGCCGGTGCCGGGCTCGGCGGGGGGCGCGGGCAGCGGTACGGGACCGCCCGGGGGCAGCTGGACGTGCCCGGTGTGCCCGACGGCCTCCCTGGCGGGGGGCGTGGGGCCGGTGCCGCTCCAGCCGTGCTGCGGGGCCTGGCCGGGAGCCTGCGGAGGCGGTGCCTGGCCGGGGGCCGGAGGGGGCGGGCCCTGCCCCGGAGCGGGGGGCGGCGGCGCCTGGCCCGGGCCCTGGAGAGGCGGGGCCTGACCGGGGGCCGGGGGCGGGGGTATCGGGGGCGTGCCGGGGTGACCGGGGTGCTGGGCCTGGTACGGCCGGCCGACGTGCCCGATACCGGGTCCGTGGGGCGGCGGCAGCGGGGCCCCCACTGCGTGCTGCATCCGGTGCCACTCCGTCTCGTAACCGCAACTGACGCTGATGGGACGGCTACCGTACCTTCCCGGGCCGTCTCAGGGTGAACGGCCCGGGAGGGTGCGAAGTGCCCGTCGGCCGCGCGGCGGGACGGACGGGAACCGCGGGGTGTCAGTTCGTCAGTTCGTCGGCCAGGGCGCGCAGGGCCAGCCGGTAGGAGCCGATGCCGAACCCGGCCACCGTTCCCGTGGCCACCGCCGCGACCACGGAGGTGTGCCGGAACTCCTCGCGGGTGTACGGATTGGAGATGTGCACCTCGATCAGCGGGGCGGTGCGCTGGGCCGCCGCGTCCCGCATGCCGTACGAGTAGTGCGTGAAGGCGCCGGGGTTGAGAACGACCGGAATCGATCCGTCCGCCGCCTCGTGGAGCCAGCGGATCAGCTCGCCCTCGTCGTTGGTCTCGCGCACCTCGACGTCGAAGCCGAGCTCCTTGCCGAGCACGGTGCAGGTCTCGACGAGTCCGGCGTAGGAGGTGGCTCCGTAGACGTCGGGCTCGCGCGAGCCGAGCCGGCCGAGGTTCGGGCCGTTCAGGACGAGGACCCTGCGGGTCACGCGGAGACCTCCCCGTAGGCGGCGAGCAGCACGGCCGGGTCGGGGCCCTCCAGGACGGTGGGCTTGCCGATGCCGTCCAGGACGATGAAGCGCAGCAGGTCGCCGCGGGACTTCTTGTCGACCTTCATGTTCTCCAGCAGCTTGGGCCACTGGTCGCCGCGGTAGGCGAGCGGCAGGCCCACCGACTCCAGGACGCTGCGGTGCCGGTCGGCGGTGGCGTCGTCGAGGCGTCCGGCGAGCCGGCCCAGCTCGGCGGCGAAGACCATGCCGATGGAGACGGCCGCGCCGTGGCGCCACTTGTAGCGCTCGTTCTTCTCGATGGCGTGGGCCAGGGTGTGGCCGTAGTTGAGGATCTCGCGGAGCCCGGACTCCTTGAGGTCGCTGGAGACGACCTCGGCCTTGACCCGGATGGACCGCTCGATCAGCTCGGCGGTGTGCGGACCGGCCGGGGTACGCGCACCCTCGGGGTCGGCCTCCACCAGGTCCAGGATGACCGGGTCGGCGATGAAACCGGCCTTGATGATCTCGGCCATGCCGGAGACGTAGTCGTTGACCGGCAGCGATGCGAGCGCGGCGAGGTCGCAGAGCACACCGGCGGGCGGGTGGAAGGCGCCGACGAGGTTCTTGCCCTCGGCGGTGTTGATGCCGGTCTTGCCGCCGACGGCCGCGTCGACCATGCCGAGCACGGTGGTCGGGATCGCGATCCAGCGGACCCCGCGCAGCCAGCTGGCCGCGACGAACCCGGCGACGTCCGTGGTCGCGCCGCCGCCGATACCGACGATGACGTCGGTGCGGGTGAAGCCGGTCTGGCCGAGCGCCTTCCAGCAGTAGGCGGCGACCTCGACGGTCTTGGCCTCCTCCGCGTTCGGCAGCTGGATGGCGATGGCCTCGTAGCCCTGGTCGGCGAGGTCCTGGCGGACCGCCTCACCGGTCTCGGCGAGCGCCTCGGGGTGCAGCACGGCGACCCGCTGGGCGCGGTCGCCGATGAGCTGGGGCAGCTCGCCGAGGAGCTGGTGGCCGACGAGGACCTCGTACGGGTCGGAGCCCGCGGAGCCTGCGACCTGGATGCGGGTGGGGCCCTGCTGCGTCATACCGGTGTTCTCCACGCCGGGGGCGGCTTGGCCCTCCGGCAGTTCCAGTGCGTCGATGATCGCCTGGGCGACCTCTTCGGGGGTGTGTTCGTCGGTGGCGACGACGGTACGGGCGACCTCTTCGTAGAGGTGACGGCGGGCGTCCATCAGCTCGCGCCACTGCCGGCGCGGGTTGACCGCGAGCAGCGGGCGGGCGGCGCCGAGGCCGACGCGGCGGACGGCCTCGTCCACGTCCATGGAGAGGTAGACGACCGGCCGGCCGGCCAGCAGCTCCCTGGTCGCCCGGTCCAGGACGGCTCCGCCACCGAGGGAGAGGACGCCCGGGTGCCCGGCGACGGCCGCCTCGACGGCGCGGCGCTCCAGGGCCCGGAAGTGCTCCTCGCCCTCGTCGTAGAAGATCTCCGCGATCGGCTTGCCGGCCTCGGCGACGACGTCCGCGTCGGTGTCCCGGTAGGTGGTGCCGAGCCGGGCGGCGAGCAGTTCGCCGACGGTGGACTTGCCGACGCCCATCGGGCCGACGAGGACGACCAGGGGGCCGCTCATCGGATCTGGAGGTGGTCGAGGTACGACTGGACGTTGCGGCGGGTCTCGGCCACGCTGTCGCCGCCGAACTTCTCCGCGACCGCGTCGGCCAGGACCAGGGCGACCATCGCCTCCGCGACGATGCCCGCCGCCGGGACGGCGCAGACGTCGGAGCGCTGGTGGTGGGCCTTGGTGGCCTCGCCGGTGGTGACGTCCACGGTGGCCAGCGCGCGCGGCACGGTCGCGATGGGCTTCATCGCGGCGCGGACGCGCAGCAGTTCGCCGGTGGTGAGGCCGCCCTCGGTGCCGCCGGAACGCCCGGAGGTGCGCCGGATGCCCTCGTCCGTGGCGACGATCTCGTCGTGCGCCTTCGAGCCGGGGACCCGGGCCAGCTCGAAGCCGTCGCCGACCTCGACGCCCTTGATGGCCTGGATGCCCATGAGCGCGGCGGCGAGCCGGGCGTCCAGTCGCCGGTCCCAGTGCACGTGCGAGCCGAGCCCGACGGGCACGCCGTACGCCAGCACCTCGACGACGCCGCCGAGGGTGTCGCCGTCCTTGTGGGCCTGGTCGATCTCGGCCACCATCGCCTTGGAGGCATCGGCGTCCAGGCAGCGGACCGGGTCGGCGTCCAGCTTCTCCACGTCGGCGGGGACCGGGAGGACGCCGTAGGGCGCCTTGGCGGCGGCCAGCTCGACGACATGGCTGACGATCTCGATGCCCGCGGTCTCCTTGAGGTAGGAGCGGGCGACGGTTCCGAGGGCCACGCGGGCGGCGGTCTCCCGGGCGCTGGCGCGCTCCAGGATCGGCCGGGCCTCGTCGAAGCCGTACTTCTGCATCCCCGCGAGGTCGGCGTGGCCGGGCCGGGGGCGGGTCAGCGGGGCGTTACGGGCGAGCTGGGCCAGCTCGTCGGGGTCGACCGGGTCGGCCGACATGACCTGCTCCCACTTGGGCCACTCGGTGTTGCCGACCATGACGGCGACCGGGGAGCCCATGGTGAGGCCGTGGCGTACGCCGCCGAGGAAGGTGACCTCGTCCTTCTCGAACTTCATCCGCGCACCGCGCCCGTAACCGAGCCGTCGCCTGGCCAGCGCCTCCGCCACCATCTCCGTGGTGATCGGGACACCGGCGGGAAGACCCTCCAGCGTCGCCACCAGTGCGGGACCGTGCGACTCGCCTGCGGTCAGCCAGCGCAACCTGCTCAACGGTGCTCCTCATGCTCGCGCCTGAATCCAACGGCGCCACCGGGTGCGCGGCCCTGGCCCGCCGCATCCGATCCTCCCACGAACGGAGGCACGATCCGGTCGCCGGTCCAGCAGACGGACCGGCGGGGCCCGACGCGTGGCCCGTCAGCGGGCGGCGAGCGCCGCTTCCCCGGCCTGCCGCATGGCGGCCAGCGGGGCCGGAACGCGGCCGGTCATCTGCTCGACCTGGAGCAGGGCCTGGTGCACGAGGAGGTCGAGCCCGCCGACCACCGCCCCGCCGCGCGCGGACCAGGCGGCGGCGAGCGCGGTGGGCCACGGCTCGTACAGCACGTCGAAGAGGATGCCGGGGGTCTCCGGTACGGATCCGGCCAGGGCGTCGGTGGCCCCGGCCGGGGTGGTGGCGATGACCAGGGGTGCGCTCAGTGCCGCCGCCGCGTCCGTCCAGTCGGCGATCACGACGTCGACGCCGAGCCGGTCTCCCCAGGCGCGCATCTCGGCCGCGCGCTCGGCGCTGCGCACATAGGCGGTGACCGGTCCGGCGCAGATCGCCGCGAGCGCGGCCAGCGCGGAGGAGGCGGTGGCGCCGGCGCCGAGGACGGCGGCGGTCTCGACCTTGTCGACGCCGCGTTCGCGCAGGGCGGCGATCATGCCGGGGATGTCGGTGTTGTCGCCGACGCGGCGGCCGTCCTCGGTGAAAACGACCGTGTTGACGGCCTCCACGGAGGCGGCCGTCGCGCTGATCTCGTCGAGCAGCGGGATGATCGCGCGCTTGAGCGGCATGGTCAGCGACAGCCCGGCCCAGGAGCCGTCAAGACCCTCGATGAATCCGGGCAGCGCGGCCTCGTCGACCTCGAACCGGTCGTAGGACCAGTCCTCCAGGCCGAGTTCGGCGTACGCGGCGCGGTGCAGGACCGGGGAGAGGGAGTGGGCGATGGGCGAGCCGAGGACGGCGGCCCGGCGTGGCTCGCTCACTGGCCGGCCTTCCCGTCCTCGTACTCCCGACGGTTCTTCTCGTGCTCCGCGTTGGTCTCGGCGAAGACCGTCTTGTCCTCGTTGATCGAGACGAAGTAGTACCAGGGGCCCGGTGTGGGGTTCATGGCCGAGTGCAGTGCGTCCGCACCCGGATTGCTGATGGGGCCCGAGGGCAGACCGATGATCTTGTACGTGTTGTACGGGTCGTCGATCTTCCGCAGATCGTCGACGGCACCCACGTCCAGCGTGCTCTGGCCCTTGATGTAGTTGACCGTGGAGTCGAATTCCAGCCGCCCGACGGTCTCCATGTTGCCCGGCTTGAGACGGTTGTAGACGACCCGCGCGACCTTGTCGAAGTCGTGCTTGTACTTGCCCTCGACCTGCACGAGGCTCGCGACGGTGATGAGCTCCCACGGGCTCTTGAGACCGAGCTTCTTCGCACTGGTCTTCAGGTCGGCCTTGTCGTACTCCTTGTTCGCCCGCTTCACCATCCGCTGCAGGGCGTCCTCGGGCTTCGACCCCTTGGGAACCGGATAGGCCGCCGGGTAGAGGAAGCCCTCCAGCGGGTCCTTCACATCCGGGTTGTCGTCGGCCCAGTCGGGCAGGCCCAGCGACTCCGCCTTGGTCTTGGCGACCTTCGCCGTGGTGCCTTCCTTCAGCTCCAGCCGCTTGTCGATCATCTCGTAGACCTTGACGTTACGGGTCCCCTCCGGGATCACGAACGCGTTCTGGCTCTTGGGGTCGAGCATCAGGTCGATCGCGCTGGCGGCGGACATCTCCTTCTTCAGGAGGTAGACGCCGGCCTGGAGCAACTTGCCCTTGGGGTTGTCGTTCTGCGCCGCGACGAAGGCGTCGGAGGACTTGATGACGCCCTTCTTGCGCAGGATGTTGGCGATGTCGTAGCCGAGCGACCCTTCCGGGATCTCGACCTCCACCTCGCCGCTGCCCGTCCCCGCGAAGTCGGCCGGAGCGCCGAACTGCTTCTTCCAGAAGGTGTAGCCGACGTAGCTGACTCCGCCGAGGCCGCCGAGCAGGACCACGGAGACCACCAGGCAGGCGCAGCCGCTGCGGCTCTTTTTCTTCTTGGTCTTGCCGCCCCGGCGCGAGGCGCGCGATCCGTCGTCGTCCGGGTCCTCGTCGCCGTCGCGCGGCTCACGGCCGGCCGGATCATCCGCACCGGTGAAGAAAGGGTGCGTCTCTTCCTGCGGCTCGTCCGGGTCCCAGTCCGTCGACGGCTGCTGCTGGTGCTGTTCCTGCTGCTGGTGTTGCTGCTGCTCGGGCGCGGCCTCGCGGCGGCCCGGGGGCTGCGGCGGCGGGTAGGCCTCGGGGGTGCCGTAGTAGTCCTGCGTCGCGTCGTAGCCGCCGGGCTGCTGCGCGTACGGGTCCTGGGGCTCGGCCCCGTACGGCATGGCGGTCTGCTGCCCGGTGTCCCAGCCGCCGTTGTACTGCGGCTGGGCACCCTGCTGCTGTGCGTACGGGTCCTGCTGGGGCGCGCCGTACTGCTGGTGGTTCTGCTGCGGCTGCTGTCCGTACTGCTGGTGCTGCTGCTGGTCGTACGGCTGCTGCGGGTACTGCTGGTGGTTCTGGTACTGCTGGGCGTACGGGTCCTGCGGATAGGACTGCTGCTGGTCGCCGTACTGGCCCTGGCCGTGGGCGGCCTGCTGGCCTCCCCATCCCTGGTCCCCGTACAAGGGGTCCTCGGGATGCCACGGTTCGGAGCCGGGGCCCCGGCCATACTCAGTCATCGATCCCCTAGAGCCGCGAGACGACGTTCCGTCTCTTCGCTTCGCTGTGCGGTGTTTGTTCGAACACCGCCGCATCGCGCGGAACGTTACCGTATCGCGATCAGACAACCACTTCGACGCCCTCACCGGGGGGATTGCCAGACGCCCGTTCGGACTCCAGAGCGTTCTGGAGGATCACCACAGCGGCAGCCTGGTCGATGACGGACCGGCCCTTCTTGGACTTCACGCCCGAGGCGCGCATCCCCTGAGCGGCCGTCACCGTGGTCATCCTCTCGTCCACCAGTCGCACCGGAACGGGCGCGATCGAACGAGCGAACACCTGCGCGAACTCCCGGACCTTGGCGGCCGCGGGCCCCTCGCCGCCGCCGAGGGAGCGCGGCAGGCCGAGGATGACCTCGATCGGCTCGTACTCCTCGACGAGTCCGCGGAGCCGCCGGTGGGCGGCCGGGACATCGCGTCCCGGCACGGTCTCCACCGGTGTGGCCAGGATCCCGTCGGGGTCGCACGAGGCGACCCCGATCCGGGCGTCCCCGACGTCGACGGCGAGCCGTCGGCCGCGGCGCATCTCCGTCATCCCGCTCGTCACGCCGTCTCGGTGACGAGGCGTTCGACCGCGGCGACGGCGTCGCCGATGGCGGCCGGGTTCGTGCCGCCGCCCTGGGCGACGTCCGGCTTGCCGCCGCCACCGCCGCCGAGGGTCTTGGCAGCCGTACGCACGAGGTCACCGGCCTTGAGGCCGCGCTCGCGGGCCGCCTCGTTGGTGGCGATGACGGTGAGCGGACGGCCGTTGGCCGTGGTGAACAGGGCCACGACGGCCGCGCGGTCGCCCTGGATGCGTCCGCGTACGTCCAGGACCAGCTTGCGCAGGTCGTCGGCGGAGGTGCCGTCGGGGACCTGGCCGGTGACCAGGGCGACGCCGCGGACGTCCTTGGCGGACTCGACGAGCCCGGCGGCGGCCGCGAGGACCTTCTCCGCGCGGAACTTCTCGATCTCCTTCTCGGCGTCCTTCAGCTTGCCGAGCATGCCCGCGATCTTCTCCGGAAGCTCCTCGGGACGGCCCTTGACCAGCTCCTGGAGCTGGGCGACGACCGTGTGCTCCTTGGCGAGGAAGTTGTACGCGTCGACACCGACGAGGGCCTCGATGCGGCGCACGCCGGAGCCGATGGAGGACTCGCCGAGCAGCTTCACCAGACCCAGCTGGGCGGTGTTGTGGACGTGCGTGCCGCCGCACAGCTCCTTGGAGAAGTCGCCGATGGTGACGACGCGGACCCGCTCGCCGTACTTCTCGCCGAACTCGGCGATGGCGCCCTGCTTCTTGGCCTCGTCGATGGACATGACCTCGGCCTGGACGTCGAGTTCCCGCGAGAGGACCTCGTTGATCCGCTGCTCGACGTCGGTGAGGACCGTGCCGGGAACGGCGGCGGGCGAACCGAAGTCGAAGCGGAAGCGGCCCGGCGAGTTCTCGGAGCCGGCCTGGGCGGCCGTCGGGCCGAGCGCGTCGCGCAGCGCCTGGTGCGTGAGGTGGGTGGCGCTGTGGGCGCGGGCGATGGCGCGGCGGCGGGTGTTGTCGATGGAGGCGAAGACGGAGGCTCCGACCGTCACCTCGCCGACCTGGACGACGCCTTTGTGGACGTGGACGCCGGGGACCGGCTTCTGCACGTCGCGGACCTCGATCACGGCGCCGGTGTCGAGCCGGATCCGGCCGGTGTCGGCGAGCTGGCCGCCGCCCTCGGCGTAGAAGGGGGTGCGGTCCAGGACGACCTCGACCTCGTCGCCCTCGGTGGCGGCGGGCGAGGGCACCCCGTCGACCAGCAGGCCGACGATGGTGGACTCGCCTGCGGTGGAGGTGTAGCCGGTGAACTCGGTGGCGCCGGAGGTGTCGGCGACCTCGCGGTAGGCGGACAGGTCGGCGTGACCGGTCTTCTTGGCGCGGGCGTCGGCCTTGGCCTTGTCGCGCTGCTCCTGCATGAGGCGGCGGAAGCCGTCCTCGTCCACGGAGAGCCCCTGTTCGGCGGCCATCTCCAGGGTCAGGTCGATCGGGAAGCCCCAGGTGTCGTGGAGCAGGAACGCCTTGTCGCCGGCGAGGACCTGGCCACCGGCGGCCTTGGTCTCGGTGACGGCGGTCTCCAGGATGTTGGTGCCGCCCTTGAGGGCCTTGAGGAAGGCGGCTTCCTCGGCGAGCGCGACCGTCTCGATGCGCTTGCGGTCGGTGATCAGCTCCGGGTACTGCAGGCCCATCGTGTTGATCACGACGTCGACCAGCTCGTTGACGACGGAGCCGGTGGCGCCCATCAGGCGCATGTTGCGGATGGCGCGGCGCATGATGCGGCGCAGCACATAGCCGCGGCCCTCGTTGCCGGGGGTGACGCCGTCGCCGATGAGCATCACCGACGTACGGATGTGGTCGGCGACGACGCGGAGCGAAACGTCCGTGCTCTTGTCGGCGCCGTACCGGACGCCGGTCAGCTCGGTGGCCTTGTCCATGACGACGCGCAGGGTGTCGGTCTCGTACATGTTCTGTACGCCCTGCAGGATCATGGCGAGGCGTTCGAGGCCGAGACCGGTGTCGATGTTCTTCGACGGCAGGTCCCCGAGGATCGGGAAGTCCTCCTTGCCGTCGCCGGCGCCGCGCTCGTACTGCATGAAGACCAGGTTCCAGATCTCCACGTAGCGCTCGTCGTTGACGGCCGGGCCGCCCTCGACGCCGAACTCGGGGCCGCGGTCGTAGTTGATCTCGGAGCAGGGGCCGCAGGGTCCGGGGACGCCCATGGACCAGAAGTTGTCCTTCTTGCCCAGGCGCTGGATGCGCTCGGCCGGGACGCCGATCTTGTCGCGCCAGATCTGCTCGGCCTCGTCGTCGTCGAGGTAGACGGTGATCCAGAGCTTCTCGGGGTCGAGGCCGTAGCCGCCGTCCTCCACGGAGTTGGTCAGCGCCTCCCAGGCGAGCTGGATGGCGCCTTCCTTGAAGTAGTCCCCGAAGGAGAAGTTGCCGCACATCTGGAAGAAGGTGCCGTGCCGGGTCGTCTTGCCGACCTCTTCGATGTCCGGCGTACGCACGCACTTCTGCACGCTGGTGACGCGCGGGGCGGGCGGCTTGACCTCACCGAGGAAGTACGGCTTGAAGGGGACCATGCCCGCGGGGACCAGCAGCAGAGTCGGGTCGTCCGCGATGAGCGACGCCGAAGGCACGGCGGTGTGACCGCGCTCCTCGAAGAAGCTCAGCCAGCGGCGGCGGATTTCAGCCGACTCCATCAGTGGTCCTCATTCCGGTTGTTCGTTTTGTAGGGAAGTGTGCGGTACGTGTTCGCGGGCTCGGCCGCTTCGACGGCGAAGTGCCGCTGTACGGGAAGATCGGGGTCGACCGGTGCGTCCAGGCCCAGGGCGCCGCCCAGTTCGGCTTCGCGGCGGACCATGCCCTCCCGTACGTCGAGGGCGAAGTCCTTGAGCTTGTGACCGGCCTCGATCGCCTTGTCCGCGGCCTGCGCCGCGAGGCTTTCGGGGGTCAGCTGCTTGAGCTTGCGGTTGACCTTGGTGGTGGCCCACACACCGGCGGCTGCGCCGGCGGTGAACCAGAACGTGCGGCGGAACATCGCTCGATCAGTCCTTCTGTCCGCGGGCGTTTCGGCGTTCGCGCCTGCGTCCGCGCGCCGAGGGTACGGTCCGGCCGACGATCACCGTGCGGCGGGCGGAGCCACGGCCCCGCGCGCGCTCCGGTTCGGGCTCCGGCGTGGTGCGGCGGCCGAGTGCCTGCCGTACGCCGTAGCCGAAGGCGGCGACCTTGACGAGGGGGCCGCCGAACGTGGAGGCGACGGTGGTGGAGAGCGCCGAGGCGTTGGAGGTGACCTCCTGGACGTCGCTCGCGATGGCGTCGACCTTGTCCAGCTGGGTCTGCGCGGAGCGCACCGTCGCCGAGGCGTCGGCCAGCAGCGGAACGGCCTGGTCGGTCACGTCCGCCACGAGTTTGGTGGTCGCCCTGAGCGTCTGGGCGAGCCTCACCAGCACCACGGCGAGGAACGAGACCAGGATCGCCCAGAAGACGGCCACGAGGATCCCGGCCACCTCTCCACCGGACACTGTGCACCGCTCTCTGCTCGTCGCTCGGGCCCTGCCGGGCCTTGTTCCACGAGCCTATCGCGCCGCGCATCTCCTCCCCTACCGCATTCCCCGCGGGCGGGGCGGGAGTTGTCTTACGCGATTGTACGGAGAGCTTTCAAGCCAGTACTCTGCGTGTTTCATGCGACGCCTGCAGGACCCCTCCCCTCATCCCGATGATCCGGACGCCCGCCGCCCGGCCGTGCCCGGCGATCTCCCGGCCGAACTGAACCCGTTCGTGGGACGTGAGGACGAACTGACCGAGCTGGGCGGACTGCTGGAGGAGTCCCGGCTCGTGACCGTCGCCGGGGTGGCGGGCGTGGGCAAGACCCGGTGCGTGACCCGGGTCGCCGCCCTGCGGGAGAAACGGTACTGCGACGGGGTCCTGCTGGCCGAGCTGTCCGCCGTACGCCACCCCGACCTGCTGGAACACGCCCTGGTCGACGCGCTGGGCCTGACCGACCACACCAGCAGGCCGCCCCGCGCCGTCCTCGTCGAACACCTCTCCGAGCGCCGGACGCTGCTGGTGATCGACGGCTTCGAGCACCTCGTCGACGCCTGTGCCGATCTCGTCACCGAACTGCTGCGCCGGGCGCCGCGCCTCCAGGTGCTCGCGGCCGGGCGCTGCCCGCTCCGGGTGGACGGGGAACGGACGTACCCGCTCGCACCGATGTCCGACGAGGACGCGGTGGAGCTCTTCACCGAACGGGCGCGCGGGGTGCGGCCGGGCTGGCGGCCGACGGCGGGCGAGCGGACGACCGTGCTGGAGCTCTGCCGCCGTCTCGACGGGATTCCGCTGGCCCTGGAGCTGGCGGCCGGGCGGCTGCGCGCCCTCTCGGTGGAGCAGGTGCTGCTGCGGCTGGACGACCGGTTCCGGCTGCTGACCGGCGGCCGTCGCGGTGCGCCGCCGCGCCACCAGACGCTGCGTACGGCGATCGGCTGGAGCCATGAGCTGTGCACGCCGGAGCAGCGGCTGCTGTGGGCGCGGCTGTCGGTGTTCGCCGGGCAGTTCGACCTGGAGGCCGCGGAGTACATCTGCGGCGGGGCGGATCTGCCGGCCGACGCGGTGCTCGATGTGCTGGACGAGCTGATCGCCCAGTCGGTGGTGGAGCGCGAGGACGGGCCGGCCGGCGCCCGCTACCGGCTGCTGGACACGGTCAGCGAGTACGGGGCGCAGTGGCTGGCGGCCACCGGGGACGCCCAGCGGCTGCGACGGCGGCACCGGGACTGGTTCCTGGGGCTCGCGACCTGGTGCGAGCTGGACTGGTTCAGCCCCCGCCAGGCGGAGGTGGCGGCGCGGATCGACAGCGAGCTGCCCAATCTCCGCCGGGCGATGGAATGTTCGATGGAGAGCCCCGACGAGGTGCATCTGGCACAGCATCTGGCGGGCACGCTGTGGTTCTACTGGACCGGTTGCGGCCGGCTGTCCGAGGGGCGGCACTGGCTGGACCACGTCCTGGAGGAGCCGACCCCGCACGATGCCGCGCGGCTGAAGGTGCTGTGGGTGCTGGGCTATGTGGCGGTGCTGCAGGGCGACGCGGTCGGCGCGATCTCGGCGCTCCAGGAGTGCCGGGAGGAGGCCGAGCGGACCGGGGACGCGACGGCGCTGGCGTACGCGGTGCACCGCACGGGGTGTCTGGCGATCGTGACGGACGACATGGAGCGGGCCGAGGAGCTGCTGCGCGACGCCCTCGGCCGGTACCGCGAGGTCGGCGAGCTGAACAGCAATGTGCTGATGGCACAGGTCGAGCTGGCCATGGCGGTGGCGTTCCTCGGCGATCTGGAAGCGGCGGCGGTGATCTGCGACGAGGTCCGGGAGATCTGCGAGGACCACGGGGAGCGGTGGGCGCTGGCGTACGCGCTGTACGTCCTCGCGTACGCGGCGCTGCGGCGTGGGCGGCCGGCCCGGGCGCGGCAGATGCTCGGGGAGTGTCTGACGATCGGCCGGACCTTCAACGATCTGCTCGGCACGGTGCTGTCGCTGGAGCTGCTGGCCCTGGTGACGGCGGCGGAGGGGGACGCCGAGGAGGCCGCCGTGCTCCAGGGCGCGGCGGAGGGCATCTGGCCCTCGGTGGGTCTGCGGCTGTTCGGCTCGGCGTTCTACGGGCGGCCGCGGGCGGAGTGCGAGGAGCAGGCGCGCCGGGAGCTGGGGAACGCGGCGTACGAGGAAGGGCTGCGGGCGGGCCGGCGGCTGGATCCGGACACCGCGGTGGCCCGGGCGCTGGCGGGCGGACCGGGCTCGTCGGTGGACGCGCCGGGCGCGGGCGGCGGGGCGCCGGGCGGACCCGGACCCGGCCCCGGGGGAACGCGAAGGCCCGCCGCCTCCCGGATGATCGGGAGGGGCGGGCCGGAGCGCTGGTGAGAGCGGCTACGCCTGGATCAGCGGGCGTAGTACTCGACGACGAGCTGCTCGTCGCAGATCACCGGGATCTCCTTGCGGTTCGGGTCCCGGTCCAGGCGGAAGGCCAGGGCCTTCAGGTTCACCTGGAGGTAGCGCGGGGTCTCGCCCTCGGTGTCGTAGCCACCCTCGCGGGCCACCTGGAAGGGGACCTTGGAGCGGCTGCGCTCGCGGACCTGGACGATGTCGTCCGGGCGCACGCGGAAGGACGGCTTGTCGACCTTGCCGCCGTTGACCTCGATGTGGCCGTGGACGACCATCTGGCGGGCCTGGTAGATGGTGCGGGCGATGCCCGAACGCAGGACCAGGGCGTCGAGGCGACGCTCGAGCTCGACGACCAGCGCCTCGCCCGTCTTGCCTTCGGCCTTCTTGGCGCGGTCGTAGGCACGCGCCATCTGGCGCTCGCTGATGTCGTACTGCGCACGCAGGCGCTGCTTCTCCAGCAGACGGACCTTGTAGTCCGAGTTCTGCTTGCGGCCACGGCCGTGCTCGCCCGGCGGGTACGGACGAGCTTCGAAGTACTTGACAGCCTTCGGCGTCAGGGCGATGCCGAGGGCACGCGACTTCTTGACCTTGGGACGCGACTGGTTAGGCACGTTCTCCAGACCTCCGTTGTAGGTTAGGTTAGGCTTACCTTACTCAAGGAGATCGCATGTCTCGCCCTGGGAACACCACTCACGTCACGGACAGCACAGACAGCGGCAGCACCTCAGAGGAGGATGCTGCTACGACGGAAGGCCGATCAGATCGTGGTCAGCCGCGTCCCAGCGGGCTAGAAAACACTCGGATGCCGTCAGCAGCCGAACGCACACGAACTCTCGTACAGAGTACCTGCTCCGCGCTGCTCGTCGTACCGGGGCTCGATCTGGCCCGTGCGGAGCCGCTGGTCCCGGACAGCAGGAGTGTGGGACCCGAGGGCGATCTGTTCCTCGAATTCCCCGCGGATTCCCCGGCGGTCCGGGCCGCGACCCACGCGCAGGGCGACGAGCTGACCGCCGTGCTGGAGATCACGGACGTCGCTCCGGTCTCCGTACCGCACCGGATCCGTGGCCGCGCGTGGGTCTCCGGCTGGCTCACCTCCGTGCCCGGCCTCGCCGAGCCCGGCCGGATGATGCTGCGCCTGGAGTTCGGCGAGGCGTACGTGGACGACCTCTGGGGCGCCGAGGACATCGAGGCGGAGGACTTCCGCGACGCGGCCCCCGACCCGCTGGCCTTCCACGAGGCGGAACTGCTGCAGCATCTGCACTCCGCCCACGACGAGCAGATGCGCACCCTGTGCGGACTGCTGGGCGAGCGCACCGCCCGCGCCTGCTCCGCCCACCGGCCCAGGGCCGTGCCGGTGGCGCTGGACCGCTTCGGGCTGCGGGTCCGCTTCGTCGAGGGCCAGGGGTCCTGCTTCGACGCCCGCTTCGAGTTCCCGGAGCCGGTGCGCGATGTCACCGAGCTGCGCCGCGCCATGCACGCCCTCTTCGAGGCGGCCGCCTCCTGACCGGGCGGCTCGAGCACCTCTACGTCTGCTCGCCGCTCTCGCCGGAGCGGCCCAGGCGTTCGCGGACCCGCTCGACGACGTCCGCGTACCGCGCCTCGGCGCCGTAACGGGTGGGGGTGTAGTACCGCCGGTCGCGGACCGCGTCCGGGGCGTACTGCTGGGCGGCGATGCCGCCCTGCACGTCGTGCGGATAGACATAGCCCTGGGCATGGCCGAGCTTGGCCGCGCCCTTGTAGTGACCGTCGCGCAGATGGGCCGGGACGGGGCCCGCGAGCCCCTTGCGGACGTCCTCCTGCGCCGCGGAGATCGCCAGCGTCGCCGCGTTGGACTTGGGCGCGAGCGCCAGCGCGATGGTGGCGTGGCTGAGGGTCAGCGCCGCCTCCGGAAAACCGATCATGGCCACCGCCTGGGCGGCGGCCACGGCGGTCGGCAGCGCGGTGGGATCGGCCAGGCCGATGTCCTCGCTGGCCGAGATCATCAGCCGCCGGGCGATGAACCGCGGGTCCTCCCCCGCCTCGATCATCCGGGCCAGGTAGTGCAGAGCGGCGTCCACGTCGGAGCCGCGGATCGACTTGATGAGCGCGCTGGCCACGTCGTAGTGCTGGTCGCCGTCACGGTCGTACTTCACGGCGGCCCGGTCGACGGTCGCCTCCACCGTCTCCAGGGTGATCTCCGCCTCCCCCGTGGCGATGGCCGCGCCCGCCGCGGCCTCCAGCGCCGTCAGGGCCCGGCGCGCGTCACCGCCCGCGATCCGCAGCAGATGCGCCTCGGCGTCCTCGGGCAGGGTGACCGCACCGCCGAGACCCCGCTCGCCGGTCAGCGCCCGGCGCAGCAGCGAGCGCAGGTCGTCGTCGGTCAGCGGCTCCAGGGTGAGCAGCAGGGAGCGCGAGAGCAGCGGGGAGATGATGGAGAAGTACGGATTCTCCGTGGTGGCGGCGATGAGCGTCACCCAGCGGTTCTCCACGGCGGGGAGCAGGGAGTCCTGCTGGGCCTTGGAGAAGCGGTGGATCTCGTCCAGGAAGAGGACGGTCTCCTTGCCGAAGCCGCCGGTGGCGCGGCGCGCGCTCTCGATGACGGCCCGGACCTCCTTGACGCCCGCGGTGATCGCGGAGAGCTCCACGAAGCGCTTGTTGGTGGCCTTGCTGACCACGTACGCCAGGGTCGTCTTGCCGGTGCCGGGCGGGCCCCAGAGGATCACCGACGACGCGCCGGCCGGACCGCCGCTCCCCTCGACGAGCCGGCGCAGCGGCGAGCCCGGCTTCAGCAGATGCTGCTGGCCGACGACCTCGTCGAGGGTGCGGGGCCGCATCCGGACAGCGAGGGGGCTGCTGGACGGGTCCTTCTCCTGGCGGTCTTCGGCGGCTGCGGTAAAGAGGTCGGGCTCCACGTCATGAAGCCTATGCGACCCCACTGACAGCGCCGCCGGGGCCGGGGTACCCCATGGGTCCTGCTCAGCTGGTCCAGAAGTCCCACCAGCGGGTCAGGATCAGCATGCCGATGATCCCGATCCACAGCACCGGAAGCACCCAGGGGAACTCGGTGAGCCCGCTGCGCAGCCAGGCCGGGGCCGGGAGGATGCGGTGCTTGACGTTGTGCGTGGTCACGTAGCTGAACATGACGATGGTGGCGACCCAGGCCAGGCAGCACCACAGGCAGAGCGAGTTGATGTTGTAGAGCGACTGGTACTGGAGCCAGGTGCAGAAGCCGACGCCGAACAGCGTCCCGGCGTTCAGCCCGAGCCAGAACCAGCCGCGGTAGCGGGCGCCGGCGAGCAGGCCCATGCCGATCGCGATGACCATGCCGTACGTGACCAGGCCCAGCATCGGGTTGGGGAACCCGAAGGCCGAGGCCTGCTCGCTCTTCATGATGTTGCCGCAGGCGACGACGGGGTTGAGGCTGCAGCCGGGGGTGAAGGAGGGGTCCTCCAGCAGCTTGAACTTGTCGATCGTGATGACCCAGGAGGCCAGCAGTCCGGCCGCGCCGGTGATCACCAGGAGCAGGGCGAGACCGCGTCCGGCCCCGAAGGTGCGCTTGCCGCCGCCCTCGTCCTGGTCGGAGGAGAGGTCGTGGTCTACCGCAGCAGTCGTCATATCGCCGTTCCGTCACCGAGTGGTCAGCCGGGCAAGGTCATTGTGCCGCACCCCTGTACGGGTCAACCGTTCGATGGACATAAAGGTGTACGTCCGGTGGGCAGCGGAACGCCGCTCCCACGGGATGCTCGGACCCATGACGGAACTCGTGGTGAACGTGCGCGGACTGCGCAAGCGATACGGCGGCGTGACCGCGCTGGACGGCCTGGACCTGGGCATCCGGCGCGGCGAGGTGTGCGGACTCCTCGGTCCGAACGGTGCCGGGAAGAGCACCTGCGTGGGCGTGCTCCAGGGGCAGCGGGACCGGGACGGCGGCCGTGTGGAGGTCCTCGGCGTCGACCCCGCGACGGCCGACCGCCGTCAACGGTCCCGGGTCGGGATCGTCTGGCAGGATGAATCCGCGCCCGCCGAGTTGACGGTACGGGAGACGGTCCGGCACTTCGCCCGCTACTACCCGCACCCGCGCGACCCCGACGAGACCATCGCCCTGGTCGGTCTGGAGGCGAAAGCGGGATCCCGGACCAAGGCCCTCTCCGGCGGTCAGCGCCGCCGTCTCGATGTGGCGCTCGGGGTGATCGGCTCCCCCGAACTCCTCCTGCTCGACGAGCCGACCACCGGTTTCGATCCGGCGGCCCGGCGGCAGTTCTGGGAGCTGATCCGGCTGCTCGCGGACGGCGGCACCACCATCCTCCTGACCACGCACTACCTGGAGGAGGCCGAGGCGCTCGCCGACCGGCTCGTGGTCGTCGCCGCGGGCGCCGCGGTCGCCGAGGGAACTCCTGAGGAGCTGCGGGCCCGGTACGGCACCCGCGCCACGGTCCGGTGGACGGAGCCCGACGGATCGCCGCGCTCCGAGGAGACCGGGACGCCGACGCGTACGGTCACCGCGCTCGCCGACCGCTTCGGCGGCGAGGTCCCGGGGCTGCTGGTCACCCGGCCCACGCTCGAAGACGTCTATCTGCGGCTCACCGGGCAGTCGGAGGCCGTCCGATGACCGCGCGGGACACCACCGGCCTGCCCGGTGCGTGGCGCCTGGGTCTACTGCGCGGCGGGCTGGAACTGAAGCAGTTCTTCCGCCTGCGCGACCAGGTCGTCTTCTCGCTCGCGTTCCCCGTCGTCCTCCTGATGCTGCTCGCCTCGATCTTCGGCGGTGACCTGGCGGACGGCGAGGTCCCCGTCTCACAGATCTATGTGGCCGCGATGCTCGGGGCGGGCATCATGGCGACCAGTTTCCAGTCGCTCGGCATCTCCATCGCGATCGAGCGCGACGAGCGGCTGCTGCGCCGGCTGATCTCCACACCGATGCCGCCCGCCGCGTACTTCCTGGGAAAGGTGTGGCTGGTCCTGGTCACCGGGGCCCTGGAGGCGGCCGTCCTGCTGACGGTCGGGGTGGGACTGTACGATCTTGAGCTGCCCGGGGACGTGTCCACCTGGCTGACGTTCGGCTGGATCTTCCTGCTCGGGACGGCGGCCTGCGCGCTGCTCGGCATCGCGATCAGCAGTCTGCCCGGGTCGGGCCGGAGCGCGGGCTCGGTGGTCATCCTGCCGTTCCTGGTGCTCCAGTTCATCTCCGGCGTCTACATCCCGGCGAGCCAACTCCCGGACTGGATGCTGAACATCGGCGCCCTGTTCCCGCTGAAGTGGATGTGCCAGGGCTTTCGCGGGGTCTTTCTGCCCGAGTCGGCCGCCGTGCTGGAGCAGGCGGGCGGCTGGGAGTTCGGACGGATCGCCCTGGTGCTGGGCGCGTGGTGCATCGGAGGATTGCTGCTGTGTCTGCTGACGTTCCGCTGGAAGAGCCGGCGCGACGGCTGACCGGAGCGGGCGGGGCTCGTGACTCCGACGTCTGGGTCCGGTCGCTGCCTCCCTGGGACGGGTATTTCGCCGTCGTCTGGGCGGTCACCCTCGCCGTGGTGCTGGGGGCCGCCGAGCCGTCGTGGCCGGTCCGGGCGGCGGCGGCCGCGATCGTGGCGCTCAATCTGCCGTGGTACGTCCTGGTCGGCCGGCCGGCCATGCTGGACGACAGCGGGTCCGAGGGGCCGGCCCGCCGCTATGTGGTGGGAGCGCTGCTGCTCTTCCTGCCCACCGCGATGCTGGTCGGCGAGACGCAGCTGGTCACGTTCGCGCTGGCCCCGCAGTGCTTCATGCTGCTGCGGCTGCGGGACGCGCTGTGGGTGCTGGGCGGTATGGGCGCGGTGCCGTTCGTCGGCTGGACGCTGCTGTGGCATCCGACGGCGGGCGAGGCCGCGTTCCGGCTGCTGCTGGCGGTGGCGACCTTCGCGTTCAGCGCGTTCCTGGGCCGGTGGACGATGCGGATCATCGCCCAGAGCCGCGAGCGGGCCGCGCTGATCGCCGAACTGGAGGCGGGCCGTGAGGAGATCGCCCGGCTGTCCACGGCGCACGGGGCGCTGGCGGAGCGGGAGCGGATGTCGCGGGAGATCCACGACACGCTGGCCCAGGGCTTCACGAGCCTGCTGATGCTCTCCCAGGCCGTCGAGTCCGAGCTGGAGCACGATCTGCCGCAGGCCCGGCTCCACGTGGCGCTGATGACCCGCACCGCGCGGGAGAACCTCGCCGAGGCACGGGCGCTGGTGGCCGGCGGTTCACCGGCCGACCTGGCGGGCAACTCGCTGGCGGACGCCCTGAACCGGCTGACCGACCGGCACACCGCGCAGACCGGCGCCCCGGCCGCGCTGACGGTGACCGGCGGCGTCCGCCCGCTGCCGACCGCGTACGAGGTCGTCGTCCTGCGCGCCTGTCAGGAGGCCCTCGCCAACACCCGTAAACACGCGGGCCCGTCCGCACCGGTGGCCGTCGTGCTGACGTACGCCTCCGACGCCCTGACCCTGTCCGTACGGGACGAGGGATGCGGCTTCGACCCCCGGGCGCCACGCGAGGGCTACGGCCTCGACGGTGTACGGGCCAGGGCCGAGGAGGCGGGCGGCGGCGCGGCGATCCGCAGTGCGCCGGGCGCCGGGACCTCGGTGACCGTGACCCTGCCGCTGCCTCCGGCCGTCCCGTCCGTGGGCGCCACCAGCACACCTGGAAGGAATCTGTGATGATCCGAGTCCTGCTGGCCGACGACCACCCCGTCGTACGGGAGGGGCTGCGCGGGATGCTGGACGCCGAGCCGGACCTGGAGGTCGTGGCCGAGGCGTCCAGCGGTCCGCGCGCCGAGGCGCTCTGCGCCGAACTGTTGCCGGACATCGTGCTGATGGACCTGCGGATGCCGGGTGGCGGGGGCGTCGAGTCGATCCGCCGGATCCGTGCGGCCGGGCTGCCGTGCCGGGTCGTCGTGCTGACCACGTACGAGAGCGACGGCGACATCCTGCGCGCGGTGGAGGCCGGCGCGTCCGGTTATCTGCTCAAGGACCTGGGCCGGGCGGAGCTGGCGGACGCGATCCGGGCCGCGGCCCGGGGCGAGACCGTGCTCGCGCCGACGGTGGCGACCCGGCTGGTGGACCAGTTGCGCGAAGCGCCGGAGGTGCCCCGGCTCTCGGAGCGCGAGACGCAGGTGCTGCGGCTGGTGGCGGAGGGGTGCACCAACGCGGAGATCGGGCGGCGGCTGTTCATCGGCGAGTCGACGGTGAAGACCCATCTGCTGCGGGTCTTCGGCAAGCTGGGCGTCGGCGACCGGACCGCCGCGGTGACGGGGGCGATGCGCCACGGGCTGCTGTGAGCGGACGGAAAAGGCGCGGGCGGCGGGACCTGGAGTCCTGCCGCCCGCGCCCCGTTCACGGCTCGGTCAGCCGAGGCGCTTCGCCAGTTCGGCCGCGACCTCGGTCAGCGGCACCGCGCTCTGCTCGCCGGACTCCATGTCCTTGAGCTGGACGACGCCCTCGGCGAGATCGCGCTCGCCCGCGACCAGGGCGTAGCGCGCGCCCGAGCGGTTGGCGCTCTTCATCGCGCCCTTCAGCCCGCGGCCGCCGAACGCGAAGTCCGCGGCGATGCCCGCCCGGCGCAACCCGGTGACCACGCCGAACAGCACCCGGCGGGCCTCCTCGCCGAGCGGGACCGCGTACACGCTGGTGGCGTAGGGCAGGTCGAGTTCGATGCCCTCGGCCTCCAGCGCGAGGACCGTGCGGTCCACGCCGAGCGCCCAGCCGACGGACGGCAGCTCGGGGCCGCCGATCATCTCGGAGAGGCCGTCGTAGCGGCCGCCGCCGCCCACCGCGGACTGCGAGCCGAGACCGTCGTGGACGAACTCGAAGGTCGTACGGGTGTAGTAGTCGAGGCCGCGCACCAGCTTCTCGTCGTCCTCGTACACGACTCCGGCGGCCGTCAGCAGCGCGCGGACCTCCTCGTGGTACGCCTTGCACGCGTCGCAGAGGTAGTCGCGGAGCTTCGGGGCGTCGGTGAGCTGCTTCTGTACGTCGGCCCGCTTGTCGTCCAGGACGCGCAGCGGGTTGATCTCGATGCGGCGGCGGGTCTCCTCGTCGAGGTCGAGGTCGCGCAGGAAGGTCTGGAGCGCCTCGCGGTAGACCGGGCGGCACTCCTTGTCGCCCAGCGAGTTCAGCAGGATGCGGAACTGCCGCAGGCCCAGCGAGCGGTACGCCTGGTCGGCGAGGATGATCAGCTCGGCGTCCAGGACCGGGTCCTCGGTGCCGATGGCCTCGGCGCCGACCTGCGAGAAGTGGCGGTAGCGGCCCGCCTGCGGGCGCTCGTAGCGGTAGTACGAGCCGGAGTACCAGAGCTTGACGGGGAGGTTGCCCGCCTTGTGGAGGTTGGCCTCCAGGGCCGCGCGGAGCACGGAGGCGGTGCCCTCGGGGCGCAGCGCCAGCTGGTCGCCGCCCTTGGTGGTGAGGGTGTACATCTCCTTGGTGACGATGTCGGTGGACTCACCGACACCGCGCGCGAACAGCTCGACGTTCTCGAAGCCGGGCGTCTCGATGTAGCCGTAGCCCGAGTCCCGCAGCGGGGCCGCGATGGCCTCGCGCACCGCCAGGAACGTCGCGGAACGGGGCGGGGTCAGGTCGTACGTGCCCTTGGGGGCCTGAAAGGTGCTCACGTGATTACGTCTCTCGTCTACAGTCCTCGGCGCGGCGCCGCGTCCAGCCCGTTCATGAAGGGGTTGGAGGCGCGCTCGCGGCCGATGGTCGTCTGGGGGCCGTGGCCGGACAGCACCACGGTCGAGTCGTCGAGCGGCAGGCACACACGGGCCAGCGACTCGAGCAGCTCGGCGTGGTCGCCGCCGGGCAGGTCGGTGCGTCCGACGGAGCCGGCGAAGAGCAGGTCGCCCGAGAAGAGGACCGGCGGAACGTCCGCGGCCTCGGGCATCCCGAACGTCACCGACCCCTTGGTATGGCCGGGCGCGTGCGAGACACCGAACTCCAGACCGGCCAGGGTCAGCTTCGAGCCGTCGGTCAGCTCCTTGACGTCGTCCGGTTCTCCCACGGTCAGCTCGCCCATGAGCGGCATCCCGATCGAGCGGCCCAGCGCCTTCTCCGGGTCGCTCATCATGTAGCGGTCCTCGGGGTGGATCCAGGCGGGGACGTCGTGGGCGCCGCAGACGGGGACGACCGAGGCGACATGGTCGATATGGCCGTGGGTGAGCACGACGGCGACGGGCTTGAGCCGATGCTTCTTCAGCGCTTCCTCGACGCCCTGGGCGGCCTGGTGGCCCGGGTCGATGATCACGCACTCCTCACCGGCGGCGGGGGCGACCAGATAGCAGTTGGTCCCCCAGGCCCCGGCGGGGAACCCGGCAATGAGCACGATCGTCCTTAATGTTCGTCCGGAGGATGCGGCCGCAGCGGCGGATGCGGCAGATCAGAGCCTACCGGCGCTCCTCATGACACAGGTAACCCATATACGGTACGGGCAACTCAGGCCCTCATTTCACGACGTAACAAGGAGCCCAACCGGTGTCCAGCAGCGAACAGCGGCGGCGGCAGCTCGCCCGGGAGAAGTTCGAGCGCCAGCAGAAGCGCCGGGAGGAGGCCCGCCGCAGGACCAGGCGCATCACCGCGATCGTCGCGGCCTCGGTGGCCGTGGTCGCCGTCGTGGGCGTGAGCGCGTTCGTCGTGTCGGGCAAGGACGACGACAAGGACAAGAAGACCGATGCCGCGGCGAGCCAGAGCCCGGCTCCGGAGCCTTCGGAGAGCGAGAGCAAGGCTCCCACGCCTCCGATGAAGATCGACAAGAAGGCGACGTACACGATGTCGCTCAAGACGAGCCAGGGCGACATCGCGTTCTCGATGGACGCGGCGAAGACCCCGGAGACGACGAACTCCTTCAAGGCGCTCGCCGACAAGGGCTACTTCGACGCCACCAAGTGCCACCGGCTGACCACTCAGGGCATCTTCGTGCTCCAGTGCGGCGACCCGAAGGGCGACGGCACCGGCGGCCCGGGCTACAACATCCCGGACGAGAACCTGGACGCACTCGGCAAGGCGGGCGCCGACGGCACGGTGTCCTTCCCCCCGGGCACGGTGGCGATGGCCAATACCGGCCAGCCCGGCACCGGCGGCAGCCAGTTCTTCCTGGTCTACAAGGAGACGAAGCTCCCGCCCACCTACACCCCGTTCGGCACGATGGACGACGCCTCGCTGAAGGCCGTCCAGAAGGTCGGCGAAGCCGGTGTCGAGGGCGGTGCGGGCGACGGCGCCCCGAAGAAGGCCGTGACGATCGAGAAGGCTTCGGTCGAGAAGGACTGATCCGGCGGGACGGAAGCGGCAGGACGGCGACCGGCCGGACGGCCACCGGCGGGGCAGGCGACCGCCCCGGGCCGGAGCGGAGAATTTCGGCCGTGCTGAGTGCGGACAGCCGGGTGGCCGGTCGCCTAGATTGGCGTTGTGCAGGGCGGGCGAGGCCCGCCCCAGGAAACTGTGGACGATGCCCGGGGGGCGAACCCCCTCGCAGGTATCAGGTGGAGGAGGCGCTGTGAGCAGCGACCCGTGGGGCCGCGTCGATGAGACGGGCACCGTGTACGTGCGTACAGCCGACGGCGAGCAGGTCGTCGGATCGTGGCAGGCCGGTTCCCCCGAGGAGGCTCTGGCCTATTTCGAGCGCAAGTACGACGGCATTGTGGTCGAGATCGGCCTCCTCGAACGGCGGGTGAAGACCACCGACCTGTCGGCCAAGGACGCGACGACGGCGATCGACCATCTGCGGCAGCAGGTCGACGAGCACCACGCGGTGGGCGACCTCGACGCGCTGCGCAAGCGGCTGGACGCGCTCGTCTCGACGGTCGAGGCGCGCCGCGAGGAGCGCAAGGTCCTCAAGGCCAAGCAGACCGACGAGGCCAAGCAGGCCAAGGAGGCGCTGGTCGCCGAGGCCGAGGAGCTGGCGCGGAGCGAGCAGTGGCGGTCGGCCGGTGAGCGGCTGCGGGCGCTGGTGGACACCTGGAAGGGTCTCCCCCGCCTCGACCGCAAGTCGGACGACGAGCTGTGGCACCGCTTCTCGCACGCCCGCTCGGCGTTCTCCAAGCGGCGCAAGGCGCACTTCGCCGCGCTGGACGCCCAGCGCGAGGACGCCCGCAAGGCCAAGGAGAAGCTGGTCACCGAGGCCGAGGCGCTGTCCGGCTCCACGGACTGGGCGGGCACGGCGGCGCGCTACCGCGACCTGATGACCGAGTGGAAGGCGGCGGGCCGCGCCCAGCGCGAGTCCGAGGACGACCTGTGGAACCGCTTCCGCGGCGCCCAGGACGTCTTCTTCGCCGCCCGCGGCGAGGTCTTCGCGGAGCGGGACGCCGAGCAGGGCGAGAACCTCAAGCTCAAGGAGGAGCTCGCCGCCGAGGCCGAGAAGCTGGTGCCGGTGAAGGACCTCAAGGCGGCCCGGGCCGCGTTCCGGTCCATCAACGAGCGCTGGGAGGCCGTCGGGCACGTACCGCGTGACGCCCGCCCGAAGGTCGAGGGCCGGATGCAGGCGGTGGAGCGGGCGCTCCAGGAGTCCGAGGAGTCCGAGTGGCGCCGGACGAACCCGGAGGCGCGGGCCCGCGCCGCGGGTCTGACCGGTCAGCTCCAGGCCGCCGTGGACAAGCTGCGCGGCCAGATCGACACGGCGCGTGCCCAGGGCAACAACGCCCGTGCGGACAAGCTGGCCAAGGAGCTGGAGGGCCGGCAGGCGCTGCTGGACCAGGCGCTCAAGGGCCTGGAGGAGTTCGGCGGCTGAGACCCGCCGCACGAAGGAGGGGCCCCGGTACGCGCTGCGTACCGGGGCCCCTTCCGTATGCGCTGCTAGGGCCTGCGGGCCGAGGTGACCCGGTAGACGTCGTAGACGCCCTCCACGCCGCGTACGGCCTTCAGGACGTGGCCCAGGTGCTTGGGGTCGCCCATCTCGAAGGTGAAGCGCGAGGTGGCCACCCGGTCGCGGGAGGTCTGGACGGCCGCCGAGAGGATGTTGACGTGCTGGTCGGAGAGGATCCGGGTGACGTCGGAGAGCAGCCGGGAGCGGTCCAGCGCCTCGACCTGGATGGCGACCAGGAAGACCGAGGACTGGGTGGGGGCCCACTCGACCTCCAGGATCCGCTCGGGCTGCTGCGAGAGCGACTCCACGTTGACGCAGTCGGCGCGGTGCACGGAGACGCCGCTGCCCCGGGTGACGAAGCCGATGATCGGGTCGCCGGGAACGGGCGTACAACAGCGGGCCAGCTTGACCCAGACGTCCTCGACGCCCTTGACGACGACGCCGGGGTCCGCGTTGGCGCGGCGCTTGCTGCGGCCGCCGTGCGAGGGCGGGGTGGACTCGGCGATGTCCTCGTTGGCCTCGTCGTGGCCGCCGAGCGCCTGCACCAGCTTCTGTACGACGCCGGCGGCGGCGACATGGCCCTCGCCGATCGCCGCGTACAGCGAGGAGATGTCCGGGTAGCGCATCTCGTGGGCGAGGGTGACCAGCGAGTCGCCGGTGAGGATGCGCTGGATCGGCAGGTTCTGCTTGCGCATGGCGCGCGCGATGGCGTCCTTGCCCTGCTCGATGGCCTCGTCGCGGCGCTCCTTGGAGAACCAGGCACGGATCTTGTTGCGGGCGCGCGGCGACTTGACGAAGCCGAGCCAGTCCCGGGAGGGTCCGGCGCCGGCCGCCTTGGAGGTGAAGACCTCGACCAGGTCGCCGTTGTCGAGCGTCGATTCGAGCGGGACGAGCCGCCCGTTGACGCGTGCTCCTATGGTCCGGTGGCCGACCTCGGTGTGGACGGCGTACGCGAAGTCGACGGGGGTCGCGCCGGCGGGCAGCGCTATCACGTCGCCCTTCGGCGTGAAGACGAAGACCTCGTTGCGCGAGAGGTCGAAGCGCAGGGACTCCAGGAACTCGCCGGGGTCCTCGGTCTCCTTCTGCCAGTCCAGGAGCTGGCGCAGCCACGCCATGTCGTTGACGGTGTCCTGGCCGCGGCCGGTGTTCTTGGGAACGTCGGTGCGCACCTTGGAGGCGCCCGCGACGGCTTCCTGCTTGTACTTCCAGTGGGCGGCGATGCCGTACTCGGCGCGGCGGTGCATGTCGAACGTACGGATCTGGAGCTCGACGGGCTTGCCGCTGGGACCGATCACCGTGGTGTGCAGTGACTGGTACATGTTGAACTTGGGCATCGCGATGTAGTCCTTGAACCGTCCGGGCACCGGGTTCCACCGGGCGTGGACGGTGCCGAGCGCCGCGTAGCAGTCGCGGACGGTGTCGACGAGGACGCGGATGCCGACCAGGTCGTAGATCTCGGCGAAGTCGCGGCCTCGCACGATCATCTTCTGGTAGACGCTGTAGTAGTGCTTGGGGCGGCCGGTGACGGTGGCCTTGATGCGGGCGGCGCGCAGGTCGGACTGGACCTCGTCGGTCACTATGGCGAGGTATTCGTCGCGCTTGGGGGCCCGCTCGGCGACGAGGCGGACGATCTCGTCGTACATCTTGGGGTAGAGGATCGCGAAGGCGAGGTCCTCCAGCTCCCATTTGATGGTGTTCATGCCCAGCCGGTGCGCCAGCGGGGCGTAGATCTCCAGCGTCTCGCGGGCCTTCTTCTCCTGCTTCTCCCGCTTGAGATAGCGCATGGTGCGCATGTTGTGCAGGCGGTCGGCGAGCTTGATGACCAGGACCCGGGGGTCCTTGGCCATGGCGACGACCATCTTGCGTACGGTCTCGGCCTGCGCGGCCTCGCCGAACTTGACCTTGTCCAGCTTGGTGACGCCGTCGACGAGCAGGGCGACCTGGTCGCCGAAGTCGCGCTTGAGGGTGTCCAGGCCGTACTCGGTGTCCTCGACGGTGTCGTGCAGCAGCCCCGCCATCAGCGTCGCCGGGTCCATGCCGAGCTCGGCGAGGATCGTGGTGACGGCCAGCGGGTGGGTGATGTAAGGGTCGCCGCTCTTGCGCTTCTGGCCGCGGTGCCAGCGCTCGGCGACCTGGTACGCCTTCTCGATCTGGCGGAGCGTGGCCGTCTCGATCTTGGGGTCGTTGCCCCGGACGGTCCGCAGGAGGGGTTCCAGGACCGGGTTGTACGGGCTGGAGCGCTGTACGCCCAGTCGGGCGAGGCGGGCCCGCACCCGGTTGGAGGAGCCGCCGCTGCGGGAGGCGGACCCGGTGGAGGCCGCGGCCTTCGCGGGGGGTCCGGGCGGCGGGGGCTTGGGCGCGGCGGCGGCCGGTTTCCTGGCCGGCGGCTGCGCCGGGCTGCCGGTTCCGGCCGGCTCCGGGGCCTCGGGTGCCGCGGGCTTGGCCGGAGCGGCCGACTCCGCGGGCTTCGCGGGAGCGGTGGGCTCGGCGGGCTTCGCGGCGGCCGGGGGGCGCGCGGCGTCAGCGGCGGGCCCGGGGGGCGCGGGCTTCGGCGCGTTCGAGGGCGCGGCCTTCTGCGGCGTGGCGGGGGCCGCCACGGGCTTGTCGGGCTGCGGGGCGGCGGCTGACTGGGCCTCGTCTGGCAAGAGCGCTCCTCGTGCGGATCCGGGGTACCCGGGAGCCCATGGTATCGATCCCCCGGCGGGACCTCGCCCGGGGACGGTGGGAGCCTGCACAACGAGGGATGGGCACCCGGTGTTCCCGGATGCCCATCCCTCGTGCCCGATGTCCGTCGCCGGACGGTCGCCGGTGGCTCAGACCGTGATCAGGGCCTCCAGCGGCGCCCCGGCGAGACCGGGCGCCAGACGGGCCCGGCCTTCGAGGAAGCCGAGCTCCATGAGGACCGCGACGCCCGCGACCTGGGCGCCGGCCCGCCGGATGAGCTCCAGCGAGGCCTCGGCGGTGCCACCGGTGGCGAGGACGTCGTCGATGACCATGATCCGGTCCCCGGCGTCGAGGTCCTCGGCGTGGATCTCGATCTCCGCGCTGCCGTACTCCAGCTCGTAGGACTGGCTCAGCGTGGCCCCGGGGAGCTTCCCGGCCTTGCGGACCGGGATGAAGCCGATGCCCGCCCGGACCGCGACGGGCGCGGCCAGGATGAAGCCGCGGGCCTCCAGGCCGACGATCTTCGTGGCGCCGTGCCGTACGCACAGCTCCGCGAGGACGTCGGTGAGCGCCGTGAAGGCCACCGGGTCCGCGAGCAGCGGGGTGATGTCCTTGAACATCACGCCCGGCTTCGGGTAGTCCGCGACATCGCGGATCCGGCTGAGCAGCAGCTCCCTGGTGGATTCGGTGGTGCTCGTCATCGCTCAGCGCTTCCCGGGGGTGCGGTGCGACCGGGGGCGGCCGATCGCCGTGCCCGCCGTCTCGGCGCTGTCGGGCGCGTCCTGGAAGCCGTCGTCCTCGGGGGACTCGCCCTTGGCGGCCGCGGCGGCCCGCTTGGCCAGGACGCGCTTCTTCAGCGCCTTCATCTGCGGGTCGCGTTCCTTGAGGTCGGCGACGAGCGGCGTGGCGATGAAGATCGAGGAGTAGGCGCCGGCCGCGAGACCGACGAACAGCGACAGCGAGATGTCGTTCAGCATGCCCGCGCCGAGGACACCGCCGCCGATGAACAGCAGACCGGCCACCGGCAGGAGCGCCACCACGGTGGTGTTGATGGAACGGACCAGGGTGCTGTTGATCGACCGGTTGGCGATCTCGCTGTACGTGAAGCGGGTCTGCTTGGTGATGTCCTTCTGGCCCTCCTTGAGGGAGTCGAAGACCACCACCGTGTCGTACAGGGAGTAACCGAGAATGGTCAGCAGACCGATCACCGTGCCCGGGGTGACCTCGAAGCCGACCAGGGCGTAGACGCCGACCGTGATGGTGATGTCGTGGATCAGCGCGATGAGGGCGGCGACGGCCATCCGCCACTCGAAGGCGATGGCCAGATAGATCACCACCAGGATCATGAAGACCCCGAGGCCGGTCCACGCCTTGTTGGCGATCTGCTCACCCCAGCTGGGGCCGACCAGGTCCGCGTTGATGTCGTTGGCCGGGATGCCGAGCTCGTCGGAGAGGGTCTCCTTGATCTCGTTGGCCTTGGCGGTGTCGACCTCGGTGATCTGGATGCGCAGACCGCCGTTGCCGAGCTCCTGGACGATGGCCTGGTGCCCGGAGGCCTCGGTCGCCACGTCCGTGGCCTGCGAGGTCGAGATCTGGGCCTTGGTGTCGGTCGTGAAGACCGCGCCGCCCTTGAACTCGATGCCCATGCGGAGGCCGCCGACCGCCACGCCGATGATGGCCGTGATGGTGATCAGGATCGAGATGCCGTACCAGATCTTGCGGTTGCGGATGAAGTCGTAACCGACCTCACCGCGGTAGAGCCGGGCGCCGAGATTGCCGAGTCGCGACATCTCACGCCTCCTTCGGTTCGGTGGGGGCGTTGACACGGCGCGAGCGGCGCAACGGCGGCTGGGCGCCGAGCCGCTTCGGGTCCAGCCCGGACCACGGACCGCCACTGGAGAAGAACTTCGTCCGGCCCATGAGCGTCATCAGGGGCTTGGTGAAGAGGAACACCACGACGACGTCGAGCAGCGTGGTGAGGCCGAGCGTGAAGGCGAAGCCCTGCACCTTGCCGACGGTCACGATGAAGAGCACCGCGGCGGCCAGGAACGACACGAAGTCGGAGACCAGGATGGTGCGCCGGGCGCGCGGCCAGGCGCGCTCGATGGCCGGTCGCAGCGTGCGCCCTTCGCGGATCTCGTCTCTGACGCGTTCGAAGTAGACGATGAAGGAGTCCGCCGTGATGCCGATGGCGACGATGGCGCCGCAGACCGCTGGGAGGTTCAGCGCGAAGCCGATGGCCGGGCCCAGCAAAGCCATGATCGTGTACGTCAGGATGCCGGAGACCAGCAGGCTGAGCAGGGCGATGAACGCGAGGCCCCGGTAGTAGACGACCAGGTAGATGATGACCAGCGCCAGACCGATCGCACCGGCGATCAGGCCCGCCTGGAGCTGCTCGCTGCCGAGCGCCGCGGTCACCGTGGTGACGCTGACCTCCTTGAAGGTCAGCGGCAGCGCGCCGTAGGACAGGATGTTGCCGAGGTCCTCGGCCGACTGCTGGGTGAAGCTGCCGGAGATCTGGGCGTTCTTGCTGAGCGCCGTGCGCACCGAGGGGGCGGAGACGACCTCGCCGTCGAGGACGATGGCGAACTGGTTCATCGGCGGCTGCTGCTGCGAGAGCCGGCTGGTGATCGTCTGGAACTTCTTCGCGCCCTTGGAGGTGAACTCCATCGACACGATCCACTCGCCGGTCTGCTGCTCGATGGCGCCCTTGGCGTCGTCGACGTCGCTGCCGGAGACCTCGGCCGGGCCGAGGATGTACTTCTCGTAGCTGCCCGGGACGTTCGAACCGCAGGCGACGATCGTGTCGGTGGGCTTGGCGTTCTTGCCCGCGTCGGTCCGCTGCTTGGGGTCGGTGCAGTCGAGCTTGGCGAACTCCTCCTGAAGCTTGGCCGTCGCCGGGTCCGCGGAGGGCGAGGCCTCGGGGGAATCGGACGGCTTCGGCTTGTCGGAGGCGCCGGGGGTCGGGTCGTCCTTCTTCAGGGCGCCGGTGACCGCGCGGCCCTGGGTGGTGGCGCTCGCCGAGGGCGTGGCCTCCGTGCCGGTGGCCTCCTCGCCCTCGGGCTTGTCCTCGCCCTTGGCCTTGTCCTCACCCTCGGCGGACTCGCCGGGCTTCGGGGTGGCGCTGCCCGAGGGCGTCGCCGAACCGGAGGGCGTGGGCGCCTCCGGGCCGCTCGCCTGCACCGTCAGAACAGGCCGGAAGTAGAGCTGGGCGGTGGTGCCGACCTGCTCCTGGGCCTGCTTGGAGTTCGTCCCCTTGGGGATGTTGACGATGATGTTCTTCGAGCCCTGGGTCTGTACCTCTGCCTCGGAGACGCCCAGACCATTGACACGCCGCTCGATGATCCCGACAGCGGTGTCCATGTTGGTCTGGTTGATCGCGTTCGGCTTGCCGGGCTGGTTCTGCGCTTCCAGCGTGATCGACGTCCCGCCGGCCAGGTCGATGCCCAGCCGGGGCGTGGTGTGCCCGGACAGGAACAACCCGCCGGTGAGCGCGACCATGGCGATGAGGATCAGAGCCAGGGCACGCCCCGGCCTGCCATGACCGCCGGACGGCCCTCGGCCCTTCTTGGGTGCTGCCACCTTCTCGTTTCTCCCTGTCCAACCGCCCCGCGCCGGGTACGCGCCCGAGCGGCCACGAAGTGTAGTGGGGACCCTGCCCCCCGCAGACGACCGCACGGTCCCGGGGACGCCGCGCGCCGGTGGGCGCGCGACGTCCCCGGGATCGTGAAACTACTTGGAGTCGGCCTCGCCGTCGGTCTTGCTCTCGCCCTTGGCGTCCTTGACGTCCTTGGCGGCGGCGTCCTTGGCGGGCGCGTCCTCGGTCTCGGCGTCGTCGGCCGCGTCGTCCTTGCCCAGGTCGATCTTGGCGACCTCGGCGGCGTCGGCGTCGGGCTCACCGGTCAGCGAGGAGGCGTCGTCGGGAACGACCGTGCCCTCCGCGTCCAGCTCCGGGTCGTCGCCGTGCACGATGCGGTTGTACTCCGCGTCGTCCAGGACGGCGCCGATGGCGTTCTTCGCGTAGATGGCGTGCACGCCGGGGGCGACCTCGAGGAGAACGGTGTCGTCGTGGACTTCCTTGACGGTCGCGTACATGCCCCCGATCGTCCGGACGCCGGTACCGGGCTGCATGTCATTGCGCATCTGCGCGGCGGCCGCCTGCTTCTTCTTGGCGGAGCGGGTCATCAGGAACATGGCCCCGATGAGCACGATGAAGGGGAGGAGAGTCAAGAGATCCACGGGACGGGAATTCCTTCGCACGACCGCGCTGGAATGCGGCCTGTATATACGGGGGTGGGTACACCGACCGGTAAGGGCGGCGTCGGCGGAGTCTAAGCGAGTCCGCATCGATGGAACAACGCCCAGCATGACACCGTGGTTCCTGTACACGCGAACCTGTGACGCATCACGCCCCGAACAGACCCTGTTGTCCCTTTGCTCCGTGCTGCGGCGGGACCAGGCCCAGATGCGCCCAGGCAGCGGGGGTCGCGACCCGGCCGCGCGGCGTCCTGGCCAGCAGTCCTTCCCGTACGAGGAAGGGCTCGGCGACCTCCTCGACGGTCTCCCGCTCCTCCCCCACGGCGACCGCCAGGGTGGACAGGCCGACCGGGCCGCCGCCGAAGAGCTTCAGCAGCGCGCCGAGGACGGCACGGTCCAGCCGATCGAGTCCGCGGGCGTCAACCTCGTACACCTTGAGGGCGGCCGCGGCGATCTCACGGTCGATCGCTCCCTCCGCCTTGACCTGGGCGTAGTCGCGGACCCGGCGCAGCAGGCGGTTGGCGATACGGGGGGTGCCGCGGGAGCGTCCGGCGATCTCGGCGGCGCCCTCCACGTCGATCTCGACGTCGAGGAGGCGGGCGGAGCGGTGGATGACGCGCTCCAGCTCGGCGGGGGCGTAGAACTCCATGTGCCCGGTGAAGCCGAAGCGGTCGCGCAGCGGGGGCGGCAGCAGTCCGGCCCGGGTGGTGGCCCCGACCAGGGTGAAGGGGGGCAGCTCCAGCGGGATCGCGGTGGCGCCGGGGCCCTTGCCGACGATGACGTCGACGCGGAAGTCCTCCATCGCCATGTAGAGCATCTCCTCGGCGGGCCGGGACATGCGGTGGATCTCGTCGAGGAAGAGGACCTCGCCCTCCTGGAGGGAGGAGAGGATCGCCGCGAGGTCGCCGGCGTGCTGGATGGCGGGGCCCGAGGTGATGCGGATCGGGGCGTTCATCTCGGCGGCGATGATCATCGAGAGGGTGGTCTTGCCGAGGCCGGGGGCGCCGGAGAGCAGCACGTGGTCGGCGGTGGCGCCGCGGGCGCGGGCGGCCTTGAGGACCAGATCGAGCTGTTCGCGGACCTTCTCCTGGCCGACGAACTCCTCCAGGTCCTTGGGGCGCAGGGCCGCCTCGACCGCGGTGTCCTCACCGTCCGCGTCGGCGTCGACCAGCCGGTCGTCGAGGACCGGGCCGGTGGGCTCGTCGGTCTCGGGTCCGGTCTCGTCCCAGTTCATCAAGGGCCTCTTCGGTGGTTCGGTGCCGGTCAGCGGGCGCGGTTGAGAGTCTGCAGGGCGGCCCGCAGCAGCTGCGGCACGGGGGGTGCGGCGCCTTCGGCGACGGCGGCCTCGGCCTGCGGGGCGACGGCGTTGACGGCTTCGTCGGCCTCGCGGCTCGCGTAGCCGAGGCCGATCAGGGCGGCCTGGAGCTGGTCGCGCCAGCCGGAGGTGACGGGGGTGCCGATGCCCTGCTGGCCGATGTGCGCGCCGACCGGTTCGCCGAGCCGGTCCTTGAGCTCCAGGAGCAGCTTCTGGGCGCCCTTCTTGCCGATGCCGGAGACGGCGGTGAGCGCCTTCTCGTCGCCGGTGGAGACCGCGAGCCGCAGGGCGTCGGGGCTGTGGGTGGCGAGCATCGCCTGGGCGAGGCGGGGGCCGACGCCGCTGGCGGTCTGGAGCAGCTCGAACACCTGCCGCTCGTCGTCGTCGGCGAAGCCGTAGAGCGTGAGCGAGTCCTCGCGGACGACCAGCGAGGTGGCGAGCCGGGCCTCCTTGCCGACCCGCAGATCGGCGAGGGTGTGCGGGGTGCACTGGACGGCCATGCCGATGCCGCCGACCTCGATGACGGCCGTGGTCGGGGCGAGTGCGGCCACCGGGCCGGAGACGAAGGCGATCATGCGGTGCGGCCTTTCAGCGTGCGGGAGGTGCCGGTCGGGCGCGGGGCGCCGGGCGTACGGGAGGCGCCGGGTGCGGCCTGGGTGCGGTGCGCGGCGACCGCCTGCTGGAGGCGGTTCTGCGCGGGCGCCCGCCAGATGTGGCAGATGGCGAGCGCGAGGGCGTCGGCGGCGTCGGCGGGCTTGGGCGGTGCGTCCAGCCGCAGCAGCCGGGTCACCATCGCGCCGACCTGGGCCTTGTCGGCGCGGCCGGATCCGGTGACGGCCGCCTTGACCTCGCTGGGGGTGTGCAGGGCGACCGGGATGCCGCGGCGGGCGGCGCAGAGCATGGCGATGGCGCTGGCCTGGGCGGTGCCCATCACCGTACGGACGTTGTGCTGGGCGAAGACGCGCTCGACGGCCACACGGTCCGGGGAGTGTTCGTCGAGCCACTGCTCGATGCCGCGCTCGACGGCGACGAGCCGGTCGCCGAGCTCCGCGTCGGCCGGGGTGCGCACGACGCCGACGCCGAGCATGGTCAGCGGGCGGCCCGCGACCCCTTCGACCACGCCGACACCGCACCGGGTCAGCCCCGGGTCGACACCCAGAACCCGCATGGAGCTCCCCCTGTCCGCGACGCTCGCCGCGCCCGCTCGATCATCTGTTCCCGCAGGCTATCGGCTCGCACTGACAAACCGTCGTAACCACAGGACGACGGGCCGACGGGGAGTGCCCCGTCGGCCCGTCGTGTGAAGCCGTGCCGGCCGTGCCGTCAGGCGTCGACCTTCTCCATGACCTCGTCGGACACGTCGAAGTTGGCGAAGACGTTCTGCACGTCGTCGCTGTCCTCCAGCGCGTCGATGAGCTTGAAGATCTTGCGGGCGCCCTCTTCGTCCAGCTCGACCTGCATGGTCGGCAGGAAGTTGGCCTCGGCGGAGTCGTAGTCGATGCCCGCCTCCTGGAGCGCGGTGCGCACCGCGACCATGTCGGTGGCCTCGCTGACCACCTCGAAGGTCTCGCCGAGGTCGTTGACCTCCTCGGCGCCCGCGTCGAGGACCGCGCCGAGGACGTCGTCCTCGGTCAGCTCGCCCTTGGGCACGATCACGACGCCCTTGCGGTTGAACAGGTACGAGACGGAACCCGGGTCGGCCATCGAGCCGCCGTTCCGGGTCATCGCGACACGTACGTCGGAAGCGGCGCGGTTGCGGTTGTCGGTGAGGCACTCGATGAGCACCGCGACACCGTTGGGGCCGTAACCCTCGTACATGATCGTCTCGTAGTCGGCGCCGCCCGCTTCGAGACCGCCGCCGCGCTTGACGGCGGACTCGATGTTCTTGTTCGGGACGGAGCTCTTCTTCGCCTTCTGGATGGCGTCGACGAGCGTGGGGTTGCCGTCGGGGTCGACGCCGCCGGAGCGGGCCGCGACCTCGATGTTCTTGATCAGCTTCGCGAAGAGCTTGCCGCGCTTGGCGTCAATCACGGCCTTCTTGTGCTTCGTCGTAGCCCATTTAGAGTGGCCGGACATCTGCCTTCTCCTTCGCGTCACCAAAATCGAGTCGAACCCGAGAGATCCTACCGGGGTCCGCTCAGTTCACTGCGCGCACCATGTCCACGAACAGAGCATGTACGCGATGATCGCCGGTCAGTTCGGGATGGAACGAGGTGGCGAGGGCGTTTTTCTGCCGGACGGCCACGATGTGCCCGCCGTGTTCGGCGATGACCTCGGCCTCGGCCCCCACCGACTCGACCCAGGGCGCCCGGATGAAGACGCCGTCCACCGGACCGCCGCCGACGCCGTCGACCTCGACCGCGGCCTCGAACGACTCGTTCTGCCGGCCGAAGGCGTTGCGCCGCACGATCATGTCGATGCCGCCGACGGTCTCCTGGCCCGAGCGGGGGTCGAGGATCTTCTCGGCCAGCAGGATCATTCCGGCGCAGGTGCCGTAGACCGGCATCCCGGCCCGGACCCGCTCGCGCAGCGGCTCCATCATGCCGAAGAGCACGGCCAGCTTGGACATGGTGGTGGACTCGCCGCCCGGGATGACCAGGCCGTCCACCTCGGCGAGTTCCTCGGGGCGCCGGACCGGCCTGGCCACGGCGTCAGCCGAGGCCAGGGCGATCAGATGCTCCCGTACGTCACCCTGGAGAGCCAGGACGCCGATCAGGGGGGTGTCGCTCATCAGTGGTTACCAGCCGCGGTTGGCGTAGCGCTCGGACTCGGGCAGCGTGTCGCAGTTGATGCCGACCATGGCCTCGCCCAGGTTGCGGGAGGCGTCCGCGATGACCTTCGGGTCGTCGTAGAAGGTGGTGGCCTTCACGATGGCGGCGGCGCGCTTGGCCGGGTCGCCGGACTTGAAGATGCCGGAGCCGACGAAGACGCCCTCGGCGCCGAGCTGGCGCATCAGCGCGGCGTCGGCCGGGGTGGCGACGCCACCGGCGGAGAACAGCACGACGGGCAGCTTGCCGAGCTCGGCGACCTCCTTGACCAGCTCGTACGGGGCACGGAGGTCCTTGGCGGCGGCGTACAGCTCGTTGTTGTCGAAGCCGCGCAGCCGGGCGATCTCGTTCTTGATCTGGCGCAGGTGGCGGACGGCCTCGACGACGTTGCCGGTGCCGGCCTCGCCCTTCGAGCGGATCATGGCCGCGCCCTCGGCGATCCGGCGCAGGGCCTCGCCCAGGTTGGTGGCGCCGCAGACGAAGGGGGTGGTGAAGGCGAACTTGTCGCTGTGGTTGACCTCGTCGGCCGGGGTGAGGACCTCGGACTCGTCGATGTAGTCGACGCCGAGGGACTGGAGCACCTGGGCCTCGACGAAGTGGCCGATGCGGGACTTGGCCATGACGGGGATGGAGACGGCCCCGATGATCTCCTCGATCATGTTGGGGTCGGACATCCGGGCCACGCCGCCGTCCTTGCGGATGTCGGCGGGGACCCGCTCCAGGGCCATGACGGCCACGGCGCCCGCGTCCTCGGCGATCTTCGCCTGCTCGGCGTCGACGACGTCCATGATCACGCCGCCCTTGAGCTGCTCGGCCATGCCGCGCTTGACGCGGGCGGTGCCGGTGGCGGGGGACTCGGCGGACTGCGGGGTGCTGGGAAGCGTGGACACGGGACCTCACTCGGTGAAAGACGCTGGATGCTGCATCGCCGAGCAAACGCCGCGGGACCGGTCCACAGCAAGGGCCAATGAACAGGCCGTGGATCGTTTTGGCCCCGGATCCACCGCCGGGCCCGCCTTCGGACCCGCCCCGGGCCCGCCCCCCGGACTCAGGTGCCCGGGCGGTCCGCGAGGGCCACCGGCGGGGCGTCGTCCATCTCGAAGGCCAGCGGGAAGGGTGCGTGCCCGGCGAGCCGGAAGAGCCGGACGGTACGGTGCCGGCGCAGCGCGCGGGCGGCGCGCACGGCGTCGTTGTGGAAGCGCCGGGCCATGGGTACGCGGCGTACGGCGGCGGCCAGTTCGGTGGCGGCCTCCTCGCCGCCGGGGATCTCCTTCACCGCGTCGACCTGGGCCGGTTCGCCGAAGACGGCGCGCAGGGCGGTGCTCAGCTCGCTCTCGGCGACCTCGCGGTGGTCCTCCTCGGACTGCCGGGCGGCGTGCGCGGCCTCGTACAGGACGATCGAGGCGGCCGGGTCCAGGACGCCGGAGGTGGCCAGCTCCTGGGTGACCGAGGCGCGGCGCAGCAGTTGGGCGTCGAGGGCGGCGCGGGCGGCGTCGATCCGGGAGTGCAGGCGGTCGAGCCGGCCGGCGGTCCAGCTGAGGTACACGCCGATCGCGATGAGCGCGAGGACGATCCAGACGATGAGGGTTACGGTCACGGGCCCACACGCTACCGTCGCCGACCGCCCCCGGTTCACCAGGAGGCCCCGGGGCCGCGGACCGGGGCCCGGGCCGCGTCACCGTCGGCCGCGGCCGCCCGGGCTCAGTCCCGGGCCAGCCCGAACCGGGCCCGCAGCCCGGAGCGTTCGTCCGCGGCGACCGAGGCGGCCCCGTCGGTCACCGTCTCGTACACCGCGAGGATGTCGGCCCCCACCGTCGCCCAGTCGAACCGCCGTACGTGGGCCTCGCCGCGCTCGCGCAGCCCCTTCCGGCGCTCCGGGTCGCCCAGCAGCCGGATCGCGGCGGCGGCCAGCGCGTCGGCGTCCTCGTTGGCGAACAGGTCACCGGCCGCGCCCTGGTCCAGGACCTGCGCGAAGGCGTCCAGGTCGCTGGCGAGGACGGGCGCACCGGCCGACAGCGCCTCGACCAGGATGATGCCGAAGCTCTCGCCGCCGGTGTTCGGGGCCACGTACACATCGACGCTGCGCAGCAGCCGGGCCTTGTCCTCGTCGCTGACCATGCCGAGGAACTCGACGCGCTCGCGCAGCTCCTTCGGCAGCGAGGCCACCGCCTCCTCCTCGTCGCCCCGCCCGGCGACCAGCAGCCGGGCCCCGGGGCGGGCGGCGAGGATCGCGGGCAGCGCCTTCATCAGGACGGGCAGGCCCTTGCGGGGTTCGTCGATGCGGCCGATGAAGCCGAGGGTCTGGCCCTGCCATTCGGCCTTCGGCTCGGCTTCGGCGAAGAAGCCGACGTCGACGCCGTTCGGGATGACGACGGCGTCCCCGCCGAGGTGTTCGACCAGCGTGCGCCGGGCGTACTCGCTGACCGCGATCCGCGCGCTGATCTTCTCCAGCGCGGGCTGGAGGATCGGATACGCGGCGATCATCGCCCGGGAGCGCGGGTTGGAGGTGTGGAAGGTGGCCACGATCGGCCCCTGCGCCGCCCAGCAGGCCAGCAGGCCCAGCGACGGCGAGGTCGGCTCATGGATGTGGATCACGTCGAACGTGCCGTCGTGCAGCCAGCGGCGCACCCGGGCCGCCGACAGGAAGCCGAAGTTCAGCCGGGCGACGGAGCCGTTGTACGGGACCGGGACGGCCCGGCCCGCCGAGACGACGTAACGAGGCAGCGGGGTCTCGTCGTCGGCGGGGGCCAGCACGGAGACCTCGTGGCCGAGCCGGATCAGGTGTTCGGCGAGGTCCCGGATGTGGAACTGCACGCCGCCCGGTACGTCCCAGGAGTACGGGCAGACGATGCCGATCTTCACGTGGGTTCCCCCCGGGGGTCCAGGTCGTCCAGCCAGAGCCGCTGGAGCATGTGCCAGTCCTCCGGGTGCTCGGCGATGCCGCCGGCGAAGGCGTCGGCCAGGGCCTGGGTCATGACGGAGGTCTTCTCGGCGCGGGTGCCCTCCTCCGGTTCCTCGACCGCCGGGTGGACGCATGCGCCCATCACCGGCGTGCCGTCGTACCAGAGGGTGACCGGCAGCAGCAGCGCGCCCGTCTGCTGGGCGAGCAGCGCCGGGCCCGCGGGCATCCGTGCGGTGGCGCCGAAGAACGACACCTCGACGCCGGAGGCGGACAGGTCCCGGTCGGCCACCAGGCAGACCAGGCCGCCCGCGCGCAGCCGCCGGGCCAGGGTGCCGAAGGCGGCGCCGCCGCTGTGCGGCAGGACCTCCATGCCCAGGCCCTCGCGGTAGGCGACGAACCGGTCGTAGAGCGTGGCGGGCTCCAGCCGTTCGGCGACGGTGGTGAAGGGGACCTTGAGGTCGGTGGTGACCCAGGCGCCCGCGAGGTCCCAGTTGCCCAGGTGGGGCAGGGCGATGATCACGCCGTTCCCGGCGTCCAGGCCCTCGGTCAGCAGATGGGCGTCCTTGACGTCGATGCTCGCCTTGATGCGCTCCGGCGTCCAGGTCGGCAGCCGGAAGGACTCCATCCAGTAGCGCATGTAGGAGCGCATCCCGGCCCGGGACAGCTCGGCCAGCCGCTCCGGGCCCGCGTCGGGGACGACCCGGGCGAGGTTCGACTCCAGGCGCAGCACGCTCTTGCCGCGCCGCTTCCACGTCTGGTCCGCGATGGTGCGGAAGAGGCGGGCGGCGGCGGGCTCGGGCAGCTTCTTGACGGCGCCCCAGCCCAGTCCGTACAGCCCGTCGGTGATCCGGCCCCTCAGGTCGGACGCGCCGGCGCTCACCGGTCGGCCTCGCTCCCCCGCCCGGCGGCGTCCGCTCCCGCCGGACCGGCGGCGGCCTCCGCGGCGTCCGCCTCGGCGGATTCGCGGCGTACGGTCACCACGCGCTGGATCAGCGTCACGAGGCTGCCCGCGGCGACGATCCACAGCGCGATCGGCAGCAGGACGTCGATACCGGGGACTCCGAATGTGTGCAGTCCGGCGAGACCGGCGGCGACCAGCGAGATGACCAGACGCTCGGCGCGCTCCACGAGGCCGTTGACCGCCACCGGCAGGCCGATCGACTCGCCGCGCGCCTTGGTGTACGAGACCACCTGGCCGCTGGCCAGGCAGAAGATCGCGACGGCGCACAGGATGTTGTCGTCACCGCTGCCCGCGTACCAGAGGGCGAAGCCGGCGAAGATCGCCCCGTCGGCGACCCGGTCCAGCGTCGAGTCGAGGAACGCGCCCCACCGGCTGGAGATCCCGGCCTGCCGCGCCATGTTGCCGTCGACGAGGTCGGAGAAGACGAAGATCGTGATGACGATCGTGCCCCAGAAGAACTCCCCCATCGGGAAAAAGACCAGCGCACCTGCCATCACTCCGGCCGTGCCGATGAGAGTGACCGCGTCGGGGCTGACCCCGAGGCGGAGCAGCAGAGCGGCGAACGGTGTGAGGACACGCGTGAAGAATGCACGCGCGTACTTGTTCAGCATGGCCTTCCCGAGGGTTCGGTTCGCCGGAGGGCCCCTACGGCCACCGGCTGGCCCATCGTAGTCACCACCGGTGCCTCACACCGGACGGGCACCCGCCGCCGGGTGTCACACCGGCTGCCGCCCGGCCCCTCGGCGCCGGTGCGCGACGTATGGACGGGGCCCCGCTCCGGTGCCAAGCTCGAAGGACCGCGGGCGTCGCCGAAGCCGCCGCGGCGGCCTCCCCGTGCCCGTGACCACCGCTGCTCCGCGCGCGGTCGCCCTCCCCCGCACCGCGCCATCGACCGGGAGGCACGCACCATGGGCGACAAGGCACACGCACATTCCGGAGCCGCCGGAGGAGCACCGACGGCCGACCACCCCGCCGCCGTACGGAACGTGGTGCTGGTCGGCCCCAGCGGCTCGGGCAAGACCACGCTGGTCGAGGCGCTGGCCCTGACGGCGGGGGCCGTGAACCGGGCCGGGCGGGTCGAGGACGGGGCGACCGTCTCCGACTACGACGAGATCGAGCAGCGCCGACGGCGTTCCGTGCAGCTCTCACTGGTTCCGGTGGCCTGGGAAGGCTGCAAGATCAATCTGCTGGACACCCCCGGTTACGCGGACTTCGTCGGCGAGCTGCGGGCCGGTCTGCGCGCGGCGGACGCGGCCCTCTTCGTCGTCTCGGCGGCCCAGGACGCCTCGTCCGTGGCCGCGACCACCCGAGCCGCCTGGGAGGAGTGCGCGCTCGTAGGCATGCCGCGCGCCATCGTCGTGACCCATCTGGACACCGCCCGCACCTCCTACCGGGAGATGAACCGGATCTGCGCCGAGGCCTTCGGGGGCGACGACCCCGACGCCGTACTGCCGCTGTACCTGCCGGTGCTCGGCCCCGAGGGCGCCGACGGGCACGCCCCGCTCACCGGCCTCACCGGGCTGCTGAGCCGGCGGATCCTCGACTACTCGTCGGGCGAGCGCGCCGAGCTGCCGCCCGCGCCCGACCAGGAGGAGCCGCTGCGCGAGGCCCGGGAGCGGCTGATCGAGGGGATCATCGCCGAGAGCGAGGACGAGTCCCTGATGGACCGCTATCTCGACGGCGAGGACATCGACGTCGCGACGCTGATCGCCGATCTGGAACGGGCCGTGGCCCGGGGCTCCTTCCACCCGGTCCTCACCGCGGCCCCGGCGGCCGACGGAGCCCGTCAGGGCATCGGCACGGTGGAGCTGCTGGAGCTGATCACCCGCGGCTTCCCCACCCCGCTGGAGCGCACCCCGCCCGCCGTCACCACTCCGTCGGGCGCGCCGCGCCCCGCGCCGGTCTGCGATCCCGGGGGCCCGCTGGTCGCCGAGGTCGTCAAGACGGCCTCCGACCCGTACGTGGGCCGGGTCTCGCTGGTCCGCGTCTTCTCCGGCACCCTGCGCCCCGACGACGCCGTGCATCTGTGCGGCCACGGCCTGACCGCGACGGGCCACGCGCCGCGCCCCTGCCACGAGGCGGAGATCCGGGTCGGGGCGCTCACCTCGCCGTTCGGCCGCCGGCAGCACGCCCTGGACCGGTGTGTCGCGGGCGATCTGGCGTGTGTGGCCCGGCTCGGCGAGGCGGAGACCGGCGACACGCTCTCCCCCGCCGACGACCTGGTCCTGATCGAACCCTGGACGACCCCCGACCCGCTGCTCCCGCTGGCCGTACGGGCGCACGGCAAGGCGGACGAGGACAAACTGTCGCAGGGCCTGGCCCGGCTGGTCGCCGAGGATCCCACGCTGCGCCTCGAACAGAACCCGGACACCGGCCAGGTCGTCCTGTGGTGCCTGGGCGAGGCCCATCAGGAGGTCGCGCTGGAGCGGCTGCGCAGCCGGTACGGCGTCCAGGTCGACGCCGAGCCGCACCGGGTGCCGCTGCGCGAGACGTTCGCGGGCCGGGCGGCCGGGCGCGGACGGCACGTCAAGCAGTCGGGCGGGCACGGGCAGTTCGCGATCTGCGAGATCGAGGTGGAGCCGCTGCCGCCGGGCTCCGGCATCGAGTTCGTCGACAAGGTCGTCGGCGGTTCGGTGCCGCGTCAGTTCATTCCCTCGGTGGAGAAGGGCGTCCGGGCCCAGGCCGCCCGGGGGCTGGCCGCCGGGCATCCGCTGGTCGACGTACGGGTCACGCTGCTGGACGGCAAGGCGCACTCGGTGGACTCCTCGGACGCCGCCTTCCAGACCGCCGGGGCGCTCGCGCTGCGGGAGGCCGCCTCCGACACCCGTATCCAGCTGCTGGAGCCGGTCTGCGAGGTGAGCGTCCTGGTTCCGGACGACTACGTGGGCCCGGTGATGAGCGACCTGTCGGGGCGGCGGGGCCGGGTCGTGGGCACCGAACAGAGTCCCGGCGGGCGCACTCTCGTACGGGCCGAGGTGCCGGAGATCGAGGTCGGCCGGTACGCGGTGGACCTGCGCTCCCTGTCCCACGGCACCGGCCGCTTCGACCGTGCGTACGCCCGGCACGAGGCGATGCCGCCGCAGCTCGCGGACCGGGTCCGCGCGGAGCGGGCGGACGGGGCACCCGGTGCGTGACCGGCGACCGGCGGGCCCGGCGCCCGGCTGGGCCCCCGGCGCGTGACCGGCGCACGGTCGCACACACCGTCCGCGTCCACGCCGGTGACCGGTGGTGGAGTGATCCGGACGATACGCTGTGGTCGCAGCTCAGAAGGTATGCCGCGTACGGTAGTTGGGCACACCGCAGGAGCAGACGTGCGGCGAGTGGGGGCGACAGGTGGCCAACGACGGATTCGACTTCTCACCCGGGGCCCAGATCCCGATCCAGGGCTCGGGCGGCCAGAGTGTGGCGACCAACGCCCTGGCCTCGGCGGCGTATCGGGACAGTCCGGTGGAGACGATCCTCGACGCCAACAGCGAGTGGCACACATCGCAGGTGAAGCCGGGCTCCTCCAAGCTCTTCAAGTCCGACTACTTCAAACCGAATCTCGGTGAGGCGTTCGCCCGTGCCGTCCAGGAACGCATGCTCGGCGGCGCCCGCAAGGCGCTGATCCAGTCCTTCGGCACGGACCCGCAGACCGTGGTGGAGCACTGTCTGTCGGCGAACAATTTGCGCAAGGCCCGCGACACCCGGCTCACCCTGGTGACCGTGGTGTTCGGCGTCCTGTTCCTGCCCGGCATGCTGGCCTGGGTGATCGCCTTCCGGATCCGGGACGCGCTCAACAAGTCCAAGGACACGGCGTTCCGCGCGGTCGGCACGGTGCTGCTGGCCGCCTTCGGGATCGGCGCGCTGGTCCTGATGATCAGGCTCCCGCTGGACGGGCTGCTCGCGCTCTACATCCGGGGCGCGCTCGTCGCCCCGGTGATCGGCTGGCTGCTCGCCAAGCGGATCGCGGAGACCTCGGCCAAGGACCTGCGGGCCCGCTGGGAAGGCCTGCTCTCCGGCACCGGCGTGATCGCGAGCATCCCCGAGGCGGTGCCGAAGAACCCCAACGAGACCGCGCGCGAGGCCTTGCGCCAGGGTCTGGAGAAGCTGTCGGCCGAGCAGCAGTCGAACTCCGTGTTCTACGCCGGCCCCAAGGGCGTCCTCGGCATGGGCACCCGCTGGGGCAGCTGGCAGCTGGCGGAGGAGCTGATCCCCAAGGACCCGACGAAGGAGATCCACCAGTTCCGCAGCTGGGACCTGATCCGGATCATCCACGACCAGCTGAAGATGCTGGAGCGCGGGCCGCTGAACACCGGCGGCTTCCCGAAGCCGTCCGTGAAGCACTGGATCGTCTCGCCCATCGGGGAGAACGCCGACTCCGTCACCCGCCCCGACGGGGAGGACGTCGCCACCTTCCAGGTGAAGCCGCACGAGATACAGCGGATCTGCAACCACCAGCAGTTCGGCAGCGGTGACCGGCACTATCTGGGCGTGCAGTTCACCCTGTGGGACGGCCAGCTGGTGATCACCATGATGATCACGGTCACCGTGCTCCACGAGACCCTGCGCATCGAGGTCACCGGCCATGCGCTCGGGCCCGTGCACGGTCTGTTCCTCACGAAACCGGCCGCGAAGACGAAGACGGTCAACAAGACGGTCCGCTTCTGGGAGACCCGGGACATCCAGCTGGCCCTGGTGGACGCCAAGGAGGTCGTCCGGCTCGCCCTGCGGGCCCCGCTCACCTGGTATCCGCCGCTGCTGGACTACCTGGGCGGGAAGATAGTGCTGCCCGAGCCGTTCGGACTGCGGCACGCGTGGGCGGCCAAGCCGTGGAACCACCGCTTCATGGCGGACGACGCGATGCGGGCCGCCACCCCGGTGCTGCGGGCCGTCCACACGGCGGCGATGCGCGTCCTCACGGAGAACGGCGTCGACACGGAGCGCTTCGACAACCGCTCGATGATACTGAGCGGTCTCGTCCAGGACGCGGCCCCGCGCAAGGCCGACGTCTACGACGCGTAGGCGCGCGTACACCGGAGGGCCCCCGCCACGGCGGGGGCTCTCCGCGTTCGACGTCCTACTGGACGGCCGCGGGCCAGGCGGCGGCCAGCATCGCCCGGGTGTCGCCCAGCAGCTGGGGCAGCACCTTGGTGTGGCCGATGACGGGCATGAAGTTGGTGTCGCCGCCCCAGCGCGGCACCAGGTGCTGGTGCAGATGCGCGGCGATCCCGGCGCCAGCCACCGAGCCCTGGTTCATGCCGATGTTGAAGCCGTGCGCCCCGGAGGCCGCCCGCAGCGCGACCATCGCCCGCTTGGTGAAGTCCGCCAGCTCCGCCGTCTCCGGCCCGTCCAGCTCGGTGTAGTCGGCCACATGACGGTAGGGGACGACCATGAGGTGACCGCCGTTGTACGGGTAGAGGTTCAGCACCGCGTAGACGTGCTCCCCGCGGGCCACGACGAGCCCGTCCTCGTCGGATTTCGCGGGAATCGAACAGAACGGACAGCCGTCCTCGGCACCCGGGCCGGTCGGCTTGTCCTGACCCTGGATGTACGCCATCCGATGGGGCGTCCACAGACGCTGAAACGCGTCGGGCGTCCCCACGCCGATCTGCTGCTCCGGCTCACTCGTCATGCCGATCAGCATATTGCGTCACCCCGGCGGAGCGTGTCGCCGGGGCCGCTGCGCCCGGCCGCCCGCGATGCTGAGGCGATGAGCGACCGACCCGCCTCCGAAGCGCCCGACCGGCTGACGCGCTGGGAACAGCGCACGGAGGTTCCGCTCTTCGCCGCGGGCCTGCTCTTCCTGACGGGGTACGCGGTCCGGGTGCTGGCCCCGCACGACGCCCAGCCGTGGCACGACATCGCGCTGACCCTCGTCTGGTCGACCTGGCTGCTCTTCCTCGTCGACTACGCGACCCGGCTGCGGCTCAGCGGCCTGGGCTCGCGCTTCGTTCGTGTGCACTGGCTCGACACCCTGGTGCTGCTGCTGCCGCTGCTGCGCCCGCTGCGCATGGTGCAGGTGTATCTGGCGGTGCAGCGCCGACGTGAGCGGCCGCGGCTCGACCTGTACGCCCGCGTGATGGCGTACGCGGGCCTGACTGCCGTCCTGCTCGGCTTCGCCGCCTCGCTCGCGGTCTACCACCTGGAGCACCGGGCCCCCGGCGCCTCCATCCGTACGTTCGGCGACGCGGTGTGGTGGGCGTGCGCGACGCTCACGACGGTCGGTTACGGGGACGCCACCCCGGTCACGTTCTGGGGGCGGGTGGTCGCGGCGGGGCTGATGGCCTGCGGTCTGGCGCTGCTCGGCGCGGTGACGGGGTCGTTCTCGTCGTGGCTGATCCAGGTGTTCGCGCGGGAGGACGAGAAACGGCCCCCGGAGCGGGGTTAGCGCTCCGGGGGCCGAGCCCCGCTTGTGCGGGGAGCAGGCCGACATGGGCCACGTGCGGCCGATCGCGTCCGGGTCACCCCCGCCGATACGGGGAACGCCTCAGACCTGTACGCGGTCCTCGACGGCCTTCGCGATCTTGGCGATGGCCTCGTCGACCGGGATGCCGTTCTCCTGCGAACCGTCGCGGTAGCGGAAGGAGACGGCACCGTTGGCCATGTCCTCGTCACCAGCGATGATCATGAACGGAACCTTGTTCTTCTGCTGGTTCCTGATTTTCTTCTGCATCCGGTCCGACGACGCGTCCACGTCCACCCGCAGCCCCTGCTTGCGCGCCTTGGCGGCGAACTCCTGGAGGTACGGGATGTGGGCGTCGCCGATCGGGATGCCGACGGCCTGGACCGGGGCGAGCCAGACCGGGAACGCGCCCGCGTAGTGCTCCAGGAGCACGGCGAAGAAGCGCTCGATGGAGCCGAACAGAGCACGGTGGATCATGACCGGGCGCTGCTTGGAGCCGTCCGGGCCGGTGTACTCCAGGTCGAAGCGCTCCGGCAGGTTGAAGTCGAGCTGCACGGTCGACATCTGCCAGGTGCGGCCGATGGCGTCCTTGCACTGCACGGAGATCTTCGGCCCGTAGAACGCGGCGCCGCCCGGGTCCGGGACCAGGGGCAGCCCCTGCTTCTCGGCGACCTGACGGAGCGTCTCGGTGGCCTCTTCCCAGGTCTCGTCGGACCCGACGTACTTCTCCGGGTCCTTGGTGGAGAGCTCCAGGTAGAAGTCGGTCAGCCCGTAGTCGCGGAGCAGGTTCAGCACGAAGGTGAGCGTGCGGTCGAGCTCCTCCGCCATCTGCTCCTTGGTGCAGTAGATGTGCGCGTCGTCCTGCGTGAAGCCGCGCGAGCGGGTCAGGCCGTGCACGACGCCCGACTTCTCGTAGCGATACACCGTGCCGAACTCGAACAGGCGCAGCGGCAGTTCGCGGTAGGAGCGGCCGCGCGCGTCGAAGATCAGGTTGTGCATCGGGCAGTTCATCGGCTTGAGGTAGTAGTCCACCCCGTCGTCGAGCTGCATGGGCGGGTACATGCCGTCGGCGTACCAGTCCAGGTGGCCGGACTTCTCGAAGAGCTTGCCCTTGGTGGCGTGCGGCGAGTAGACGAACTCGTAGCCCTCCTCCTCGTGCCGGCGGCGCGAGTAGTCCTCCATGGCCCGGCGGATGACGCCGCCCTTGGGGTGGAAGACCGCGAGGCCGGGGCCGATCTCGTCGGGGAAGGAGAAGAGGTCCAGCTCGTTGCCGAGCTTGCGGTGGTCGCGCTTGGCGGCCTCCTCCAGGAACTCCAGGTGCGCCTTCAGCTCGTCCTTGGTGGGCCAGGCGGTGCCGTAGATGCGCTGGAGCATCGGGTTCTTCTCGCTGCCGCGCCAGTACGCCGCCGCGTTGCGCATCAGCTTGAACGCCGGGATGAACCGGGTGGTGGGCAGGTGCGGACCGCGGCAGAGGTCCTTCCAGCACAGGTCACCGGTCTTGGGGTCGAGGTTGTCGTAGATGGTCAGCTCGCCGCCGCCCACCTCGACGTCCGCGCCGTCGTCCGAGGAGGCGGAACCCTTGATGCCGATGAGCTCCAGCTTGTACGGCTCGTTCGCGAGCTCCGCGCGGGCGTCCTCGTCGGAGACCACGCGGCGGGAGAACTTCTGGCCCCGCTTCTGGATCTCCTGCATCTTCTTCTCGATGGCCTTGAGGTCCTCGGGCGTGAACGGCTTCTCGACGTCGAAGTCGTAGTAGAAACCATCCTTGACCGGCGGGCCGATGCCGAGCTTCGCCTCGGGGAAGAGCTCCTGCACGGCCTGGGCCATGACGTGCGCGGTGGAGTGGCGCAGGATGTTGAGGCCGTCCTCGGAGGAGATCTCCACCGGCTCGACGTTCTCGCCGTCCTGGAGGACGTAGGACAGGTCCTTCAGCTCGCCGCCGATGCGCGCGGCGACGACGGTGCGCTGACCGGGGAAGAGCTCGCCGGCCGTCGTGCCCGTCGTCACCACGTGCTCTTCCCGCTCGGAATCGCGTTGGATGATCACACGGACGTCTGACACCGGTCTCTCCTGACTGAAGGGGTTGCCTGACTTCGTCATGCCTAGGCAAGACGAATCGTACCGAGCCCTCAGCCCCCGATGCGAACGCCTTCCGGGCCGCGCTACCCCTCCTCCCCCGCGCACGCCTCCTCGAAGAAGTCCACGTTCTCCTGGAGCGCCTTCATCAGCCGGTCCCGCTCCGCCTCGTCGACCTGGACGGGCGCGACCTGCGAGGCGCCGGTGAGCCGCCGGAAGCCGCCCCGGTTCTCCAGTCGCCCCTCGACCCGCAGCGGCAGCCCCACGAGGTGGGCGTGGCCCGCGATGCGGTACGCCTCCTCGTCCAGCTCCACGCGCACGTGCGCGACCTCGGCCCCGGCCAGCACCCGCAGCCGTACGATCCCGGCGCCGCGCGGCCCCGAGCGGCGCAGCCGGACCACCGCGCCGGTCAGCCGCACCTGCACGGCGGGCTCGTCGCGGAGGTAGCGGGCTCCGGCGGCGCGCAGGGCGGGCAGGTCGCCCGGGGAGAACTCGACGGGCGCGGGGCGGGCCGGGCAGCCGTCCGGGGTGCCCGCGGCGGGAGCCCACCGCACGTCGATCCCGGCGCCCTCGGTGCCGCGCACCAGGGCGATCAGCGCCTCGGTCAGCTCGCGGCCGACGCCCGCCTCGACCGCGCTGTCGAAGGCCTCCATGCCGCCGGTGGCCCGCTGGTAGTCCACCGCCTCGCGGGTGGCGTGCAGGGCGTGGCAGAGCCGGACGGCGACGGCGCGGCCGGAGGCGACGGGGACGTACGCGGTGAGGGTCCGGCCGTCGGCCCCGGGCCCGATCAGGGCGTCGTCGAGGGCGGCCCGCGCCTTCCTGCGGTGCCGGGCCCCGTGGTAGCCGGCCCGGCCGCGGGCCGCGAGCGCACCGGCCATGAGGACCTGCCGGGCGGCCGAGCGCAGCTCCTCCGCCTCGGTCCAGCCCGAGGCGCCCGCGGCCGCCGCCACCGACTCGGGGACCTCGCGCCACCAGCGGATCTCGTCGCTGGGCACGGAGAGGGAGACCAGGACGTCGCGGGCGGAGGGGTCGGCGCTGCGGCCCAGGGCGAGCAGGGCCTCCTCGATCAGCTCCCCGCTGTCGGGGAAGGCCGCGCTCTCGGGCACCAGCAGGCTCGTCGCCCCGGCGGCGGACCCGGGCGGGGTCCACCGGCCGTAGCGGCCCGGCGCTCCCCCGCGCCGCTGCCAGCCGTGCCGGCGCAGGAGCGCGCCGAGGACGGCGGGTTCGGGCAGCTCCGCCCCGGAGACAGGCGGCGGGCCGGTGCGGGCGGTGGGGTGCGAGCGGGCGGCGGGCAGTCCCGCCCCGCTCGTGGACTCGTCCATCGACCGGTGCATCAGGGTCTCCCTCCGGCCCCGACCCGGGCCATGATGTCGCAGAGTGCGCGGTCGTCGAAGATCCGCGAGGTCGGGATGCGCACAGTGGTCCGGTGCCGGCCCGTCACGGCGTGGCCGGCCAGGTTGATCCAGTAGCAGCAGTGGCGCAGGTCGAGGCTGCCTGGCCCGGCGCGCAGCCAGTCGTCCTGGCTGCGCGGCACGAGCATCACGACCAGGATCTTGTGCACCGACACCGGGGAGCGGGCGAGCTTGACGAGGTGGGCGTTGTCGAGCGTGAAGGAGAACGCCCCGCCCGCCGGGTGCGGCGGTATCTGGTAGGTGCACTTGAGCTGCACCTTGATGGTCACTTCGTCGTCGACGGTGTGGGCCGGGGCGCCGTGGCTGACGTGCCAGTCGATGCCGTTGTCGGGGAAGGGCTGGGACAGCGAGCATCCGGCCGCCGCCGCGACGGCGTGCAGATAGCCCACCTGAAGGGTCTCCATGCAGGCGGTGGTGGCGAGGGAGCCGCGCAGCGGCGCGTCGAGCTGCTGCGGCAGCCGGGGCCCGAAGGCCTCGGCGCGGGCGGTTCCTCCGGGGTCGGGCTGCGCGAGCGCCATGGCTCCGTGTGCCTTCCGGGCGTGCCGATCGATGGCAGGTGGCCTGCCGGCGGGTGTCGTGGGCTGGGCGGATCGACGGACGCCGGAAGCAACTTCCGTACGTCTCAACTGTGTTGTCACCGCATCGGACCGCCCGCAAACGGCGTATCAGGCAAACAGCACGGGTATCACCGATATCGGGCAGAGGAATCACTCCATCTGCCGCGCAGGTGCGAGGAGTTCGGGGATGATGCACTGGTTCGAGGGGCCACTGGCCGCTTTTGACACGGAGACGACAGGCGTGGACGTCGAGCAGGACCGGATCGTTTCGGCCGCTCTCGTCGCGCAGGACACCGCGGGCGGTCGCGTCCGCGTCACCCGCTGGCTGGTCAATCCGGGGATTCCGGTCCCGCCGGGGGCGACCGAGATCCACGGTCTGACGGACGATCACCTTCAGCGCAACGGGCGTTGGCCCGCGCCGGTGATGGACGAGATAGCCCGTTCGCTGGCGGAGAGCTGTGCGACGGGCCGGCCGCTGGTCGTGATGAACGCTCCCTTCGATCTGACGCTGCTGGACCGGGAGCTGAGGCGGCACCGGGCGTCGTCGCTGGCCGGGTATCTCGACGGCGTGCCGATGCGGGTGGTGGACCCGAGGGTGCTGGACAAACACCTGGACCGCTACCGCAAGGGCCGCCGTACGCTCACGGATCTGTGCGCCCGGTACGAGGTGGTGCTCGACGGGGCCCATGACGCGGCGGCCGACGCGACCGCGTCGCTGGAGCTGGTGCGGGCGGTGTGCCGGCGCTTCTCGGCCCGGCTGGAGCGGCTGTCGCCGTCCGAGCTGCACACCCTTCAGGCGACCTGGCACGCGGCCCAGGCGCGTGGTCTGGAGGCGTGGTTCGCCAAGAGCGGGACACCGGAGGCGGTGGATCCGTCGTGGCCGCTGCGTCCGGAACTGCCCGCGGCGGCGTGAGGGGTTCGAGGGTCCGGACATGCGAAAGCCGGTCCGCGTGACGCATGCGGACCGGCTTTCCCCGGTGGGCGATACTGGGTTCGAACCAGTGACCTCTTCGGTGTGAACGAAGCGCTCTCCCACTGAGCTAATCGCCCGGGAACGGGTTGAACCATACAGGGCTCCGCGGGCTTCGTTCAAACCGCTTCCGGCGGGGCTCTACTCAGAGCGTTCCGGCCGGGAAGTGAGTATCCGAGCGCATGTACGGGCCGGGCGGCCGGGGTCACACTCCCGTACATGGAACATGTGCCCCCGCCCGCCGAGGAACTGGCCCGCCTCGACCGCGAACTGGCCGAGCTGGACGCCCGCCGGGCCCAGCTGCTGACCCGGCGTGCCTGGCTGCTCGCGGCGCTGCGGCCGCCCGCGCCGACGGCCGCACCGGGCTGGGACCCGTCGGCCTGGGGCGCGCCTCCCGGCGGCCGGCCGGGCGCTCCGGCGCAGCCGTGGGGCCACGTGGAGCCGAAGCAGCCGTCCGCGCCGCGCAGCGCCCAGAACGTCCTGCTGACCCTGGGCGGTCTGCTGCTGACGGTGGCGGCCATCGCGTTCACGTTGGTGAGCTGGGGCTCGATGGGGATCGGCGGCCGGTCGGCCGTGCTGGCCGTGGTGACCCTGGGGGCGCTGACCGCTCCGGCGGTGCTGCTGCGGCGGAAGCTGGCCGCCACCGCCGAGGTGCTGGCGGCCCTGGCCCTGGTGCTGACGCTGCTGGACGCCTACGCGGTCCACGCGGTGGCCGCGCCGGACACGGACGGGCTCGGTTTCACGGCCGTCGCCTCGGCGGTGCTGGCGGCGCTGTGGGCGGCGTACGGGCTGGCGCTGGGCAGGCTGCGGCTGCCGCTGCCGGCGGCCGTGGTGCTGGCCCAGTGGCCGCTGCTGTTCTGGGCGTGGGCCGCCGGTGCTCCGGCGCTGGTGGTCGGGTGGGCGCTGCTGGCCACGGCGGTGCTGGACGGGACGATCGCGCTGCTGGGCAAGGGCGCCGGGGTGCGGATCACGGCGTGCGTCGGCGGAGCGGTGATGGGCTTCTCGGCCCTGCTGGTGGGCCTGACGCTGTCCACGACGGCCTCCGGGCCGCTCGGCGCGGTGGCGCCGGGCGCGCTGCTGCTGACGGCAGCGGCGGCGGCGCTGGTCGGGGCGTGGCGCGCGCCGAGGGGCTTCGCGCGGACGGGCGGCGTGGTGGCCGGCCTCGCGGCGGTGGCCGCGGTGGGCGGCGTACCGGCGGCGGCGGTGCCGGAGGACTGGGGTGTGCTCGCGTACCTGGGGGCCGGCCTCGCGCTGACGGCAGTCGTACGGACCCGGCTGCCGAGGAACGCGAAGCTCGGGGTGCTGGTGGCGTCGGCGGCGGTGGTGGCCGGGGCCCTGGCGGGGACGGTGCCGGGGATCGCGGCGGTGCTGCTGGGCCCGGTGACGTTGCTGTCGGACGTGTGGGCGGGGTCGCCGGACGGCTTCCGTTCCGCGCTGGGCTCGACGCTGCCGTGGACGGGTCTTGCCGCGGCCCCGGTGGTGCTCGCGGTGTCGGCCGGTCTGCTGGGCGCGGCGTACCGCTGGTGGCCGTCGCTCTCCCGGATCGCCGCGCCGCTGTGGGCACGGGAGACGGCGGGGAGCGCGGGGGCGCCGGGCGCCGGGGTCCCCGGTGCGAGCGGTGTCCCGGGCGCGCCCGGGACGGCGGCACACGCGCCCGGGGCCCCCTGGTACGCCGGCGGCCCGGCCGGAGCGCCCTGGTACGGCGGTGGGGCGTCCGCCGCCCGCAGGCGGCCGTCCGGGGCGGCGCTGCGTGGGGCCGCCGGCGCGGGGGCGGTGGCTCTCGGCTGGGCAGCCCTGCTGCTCGGCGGGGCCGTGCTGGATGTGCCGTACGCGGTCGCGGTGGCCGGGGAGACGGCCCTGGTGGCCGGTCTGCTCGCCCTGGCCGTGCGCGGCACGGAGGGCGGCCGGGACGGTTCGGCGGCGGTGCCGGTGACCGCGCTGGTGGGGGCGGTGGCCGGGGCGGTGAGCGCCGGGCTGCTGTCGCTCGCGTCCGAGGGGGCGTCCTACGCGGTGTTCGGCGCGCTGGCGGCGCTGTTCGCCGGGGCGGCGGTCCGCGCGAAGGCAGCGGTGCCGCGTGCGGTGTTCGCGGTGGCCTCGACGGTCTGGGCGACCGTGCTGACGGGGTTCGCGGGCCGGTCCCTGGGCCTCGCCCCGCACGAGACCGCGCCGCTGCTGCTCCTGGTGCCCGCGCTGACCGTGCTGCTCGGGGCACGGCTGCGGCGGAACCCGGTGGCGTTGCCGGTGGAGCTGACGGGCGCGCTCGGTGCGCTGGTCGCCGTGGGGCTCGCGGTGCCCGACGCGCCGTTCCTGGCCCTGGTGCTGGCGCTGTGCGGGGTGCTGGCGGCGGGCGCGGCGGTACGGCCCGAGCGGCGGCCGGTGGCGGGCTGCCTGGCGGCGGCGCTGTTCGTGCTGGCCACCTGGGTGCGGCTGGCAGCGTCGGAGGTGTCGTTCCCGGAGGCGTACACGCTGCCGGTGACCGTGCCCGCGCTGGTGGTCGGGTTCCTGCGGCGGCGGAAGGACCCGGAGGCGTCCTCGTGGACGGCGTACGGGCCGGGGCTCGCGGCGACGCTGCTGCCGAGCCTGGCGGTCGCCTGGACCGACACGGACTGGCTCCGGCCGCTGCTGCTCGGCGGGGCGGCGCTGGTGGTCACGCTGCTGGGCGCGCGCCACCGCCTCCAGGCGCTGCTGGTGCTCGGCGGGGCGGTGCTGGCGCTGGACGGGCTGCACGAGCTGGCGCCGTACGTGGTGCAGGTGGCCGGGGCGCTCCCCCGCTGGCTGCCGCCGGCCCTGGCCGGGCTGTTGTTGCTGGTGGTGGGCGCGACGTACGAGCAGCGGCTGCGCGACGCCCGCCGACTGAAGGACGCGCTGGGGCGGATGCGCTGAGCCGTGCCGGTCCGGGGGCGCCGTTCGCGGCGGCTCCCGGACCGGCGGGAGCGGGCAACGCAGAGGGCCCGGGAGACGGATTCCGTCTCCCGGGCCCTCTGTCCGGGTGGGCGATACTGGGTTCGAACCAGTGACCTCTTCGGTGTGAACGAAGCGCTCTCCCACTGAGCTAATCGCCCGGGCGCACCGCAAACATTACCCCATGTCAGCGGTGCTCCTGGACCGTCCCCGGGCTACTCGCTGATCTTCCACGGCATGGTGAGCCCGAACTTCCAGACGTAGATGCCGACCAGCACCGCCATGATCACGAGCCCCACCGTGGTGAGGATGATGTTGCGTCGCCGGACCTTGGGATCGAGGGCCCGCTGCGCGGCCTCGGTGACCTTGCGCTTGGTCCAGCGCAGCACCAGCTGGGCCCAGACGAACTCGGTCGCCCAGATCGCCATGCCGCCGAAGATCACCAGCCAGCCGGGACCGGGCAGCACCAGCATGAGCACGCCCGCGATCACGACGCCGAGGCCGACGACGAAGACGCCGACCTGCCAGCTCAGGTGGAGCGCTTTGGATGCCTTGATGAAACCCGGCGCACGCGAGCCCAGCTCACGCTCCGCCCGGTCCGATTCCCCCGTGGCGGATGCCGGGTCCGCCTGCTCGGCGGCCTTGCTCCGCTCGTCACTCTCCGCGTTCATGAAGCTCAACTTACCCGACCCGTCCTCGTCACTGGAATGGACGCATAACTCAAAGTTACACGCCGCTGAGCGAGGGACCCGAAGCATCACAAATGGGTCAGAGGGGTTTACAACGCCACCGTAGGTGGCATGTCGATTTCGCCGACGTGCGAATCCCCGAGCGCACACTGAGCGAAAGGCCCTGGCGCTTATGAACACCACGGTCAGCTGCGAGCTGCACCTGCGCCTCGTTGTGTCGAGCGAGTCCTCACTGCCTGTACCCGCGGGCCTGCGGTATGACACGGCCGATCCCTATGCCGTGCACGCCACCTTCCACACCGGAGCGGAGGAGACGGTCGAATGGGTATTCGCCCGCGACCTCCTTGCCGAGGGGCTGCATCGGCCCACCGGCACCGGAGACGTCCGCGTCTGGCCATCTCGTAGTCACGGTCAAGGCGTCGTATGCATCGCCCTGAGCTCCCCAGAGGGGGAAGCCCTGCTCGAAGCTCCGGCGCGGGCCCTGGAGTCGTTCCTGAAGAGGACCGACGCCGCGGTTCCGCCCGGCACCGAGCATCGTCACTTCGATCTCGACACGGAGCTCTCCCACATCCTGGCCGAGAGCTGAGCCAGGCAGAGAGCCGCTCGACGCCGTCGACTCGGGGAGACGACGTCGTGCCGACAACCGCATAGGGCAGACACCGGCGCCGTCGTCGCGGAATCCACCGCGACGACGGCGCCGCTGCGCGCCCGGAGAACCCCACCCCGGCCGGAAGGGCTGATTCCGCCCTCCTGCGGGCCGACGCGGGCCTCACACCGGGCCCGGCACCGGCCGGTCGAGCCAGTAGAGTCAGCCGCCATCGGCAGGCGCCCGCCCGCCGGAGGCCAGGGAGCGAAGCGTGCTGATCCCTCACGACACCCGGATCGCCCTCGACACGGTGGTCGATCTGGTGAACACCGCGCCGGAGAGCGAGCCGCCGCCGGACGACCCCGCGGACGGACCCGTGGACGGTCTCGCCGACGTCGCCGCGCTGTACGCCTTCGCGGAGCGGCATCTCATCAGCGGGGTCGGCACGCTCGGCGAGAAGGACCTGGCCGCCGTGCGCGACGTACGGGCCCGTTTCGCCGAGGTCTTCGCGGCGCCCGACCCCCGCACCGCCGCCGACCTGGTCAACCGGCTCGTCGCGGCGGCCGGGACCACCCCGCAGCTCACCGACCACGACGGCTACGACTGGCATGTGCACTACTTCGCCCCGGACGCCTCGATCGCCGACCACCTCGCGGCCGACTGCGGCATGGCGCTGGCCTTCATCATCGTGGCGGGCGAGCAGGAACGGCTGCGGCGCTGCGAGGCGCCGGACTGCGGGCACGCGTTCGTCGACCTGTCGCGCAACCGCTCCCGCCGCTACTGCTCCAGCCGTACGTGCGGAAACCGGCTCCATGTCGCGGCGTACCGGGCCCGGCGCAAGGAAGCCGCGGGCTGACGCCCGGGCCGCCCCGCACGGTGGCGCGGGCCGTCACAGCACGAAGAGATCGTGCACGGCGGCCATCAGCAGCAGCACCCCGATCACCGTCAGGAAGATCATCAGGGGCGGCTGGGAGAGCGCGAAGAGACAGCCGCGGGGCTCTTCGGCGGGGGGTGCGGGGGCTTCGCCCCGGGAAGTGTCCACCATCTCGGAGTGATCATGACGCACCGGCGGCCGGGTTGGCGATCAACCAGGGTCATTCCCCCGGGAGTTCACCGTCCCGTGGCCATCGATAATCGCTCCGGCGTACGGGTCGCCGTCAGACATTCGGACCGGCGGCCCGGGCGGGACCCCGGAGCCGGACGCCGCGCTTCTCCCCGATGCCGTGCTTCTCTCAGATGCCGTGCTTCTTGAGGATCGCCTCGATGTCGCTGAAGTCGTCGCCGGGCGCGGCGGCCTCCTGCTTCTTCTTCGCCCTGGGCTGCGGCTGCGGCTTCGCGGCGGCCGCGGCGGCCGGTCCGGCGGTGGCGCCGGCGCCGAGCGAGGGGGCGGAGGCGGCCGGGGCGACCGCCTCGTTGCGCTCGGCGGCCCGCGCCGCCTTGCGTTCCGCGCGGGTGGTGCCGCTGCGGCGCTCGATGGCGCGGGTGGTCATGAACAGCAGCCAGGAGAGGCCCAGCACCCCGAAGCCGAGCCAGACGCTCGGCTTGAAGGCGATCCCGGCGACCCACTCGACGACCCCGGTCAGCACGAGCCCGATCGGGACGAGGGAGTAGGCGGCGATCCGCGTCGCCGTGAGGAACCGCTTGCGGTAGGCGGTCACCGCGGCGATGCCCAGGCCGGCCGCCGACACCGCGGAACAGATGGTCTCGGCAAGCATCAGGGCCTCCAGGCGCAGGGGATACGTCCCTTCCATCCTGCACCGACGACCGCCGCCGGGGCCACGGCGGCGGCTCACTTCAGGGACATTTCAGGGCCGGGCTCCTCCCCAGGGGGTGTGCCGGTCCCGGTTGGGACGCGCCCGCCCGGCCTGGAAGACTGGGCACATGAGCGATTCCACCCCTGCGGCACCGGTCGTCCTCGACCTCTGGTGCGATCTCGAATGCCCCGACTGCCACCGCGCCCTCGACGATGTGCGCGCCCTGCGCGCCCGGTACGGGGACCGTGTCGAGATCCGGCTGCGGCACTTCCCGCTGGAGAAGCACAAGCACGCCTACGCCGCCGCCCAGGCCGCCGAGGAGGCCACGGACCAGGGCAAGGGCTGGCCGTACGTCGAGGCCCTCCTCGCCCGCACCGACGACCTCGGCCGCGCGGGCGAGCCGCTGCTCCTGGATGTGGCGCGCGAACTGGGCCTGGACGCCGAGGAGTTCGACACCGCGCTGATCGACGGCCGGCATCTGCTGATCGTCGACGCCGACCACGCGGAGGCCAAGGCGATCGGCGTCACCGGCACCCCCACCTATGTGATCGGCGACCAGCGGCTGGACGGCGGCAAGAGCCAGGACGGGCTGCGTGAGCGGATCGAGGAGATCGTCGACCGGACCCTGGCCGCGCAGGGCTGACCGGGTACCGCCGGGCGCCGACGTGCGCGGCCGGGCACCGGCGGGACGGTCGAGCCGCTACAGCGCCTTGGCCAGGTTGTACCGCGTCGTCGTATAGCCCAGCGACTCGTACAGCCGCAGGGCCGGGGTGTTGGAGGCGAAGACGTGCAGACCGAGCCGGTCCGCGCCGCAGGCGCGGGTGGTGTCCTCGGCGAGCAGCATCAGGGCCCGGCCGTACCCCCGGCCCCGGTGTTCCTCGCGGACCTCGACGTCGAAGACGAATCCGGCCGGGCCGCCCGGCGGCAGCTCCCGCAGCGCGACCCACACATGGCCGACGACCTCCCCCGCGTGCACCAGCACGTCGAAGCGCACGCCCTCGGTGGCCAGCCCGTCCGGCAGATGGGCGGCGTGGTCGGCCTCGGACTTGCGCCGGGCCTGCTCGGGCTCCACTCCGCGGTCGATCCAGTCCTGCGCGTACGCCAGGAGCGCCTCCTGCCGCCAGGCGGCGAACTCCTCCTCGCTCATCGCGCGTGAGGTGAGGCCGGCGGGGAGCGGGGCGGTCTCCGGGCCGAGGTCCTTGACCATGTTGCGGCTGCGTTCGATGTAGCCGAGGGCGGCCGCGAGGCGGCGGGCGGGGTCGTTGTCGGCGGGGACCTCCACCCGTACCCGGGTGCAGCCCCACCCGCGCAGCACCTCTTCGGCGGCGAGCGCGGCGATGGTGCCCCTGCCTCGTCTGCGCCGGGGCTCCTCCACGCTGAGCGGGCCCAGCACCCCGGCGGTCGCGCCGAACGCGTCGTCGGTGCTGATGGCGACGGCGCCGACCGGCCGCCCGTTGTCGCACACGTCGTACTGGCGGGCCCGCGCCCCGTCGGCGCCTTGCTGAAGCGGCCCGGACGGCCGGAGTGTCGTGGTCATCAAAGGTTTGTATCCCCTGCGCGCCACCCCGTCACGCGCTTTTCCGGGTCTCCGAGGGGCCCGGCAGCGGGCCTGTTACGGGTCGAGGTCGTTGCCGGCCCGCTCGGCGAAGATCCGCATGGCCTTCGCGGTCACCGGTCCGGTCTCCGGGGTGAGCTCACGGTCGTCGACCCGGTGCACCGCCTGGATGTCGCGGAGCGTCGAGGTCAGGAACACCTCGTCGGCCTCGGCGAGGACGTCCATCGGCAGGTCGGTCTCCTCGGCCCCGGTCCACTCCACGGCCAGCGCGCGGGTGATCCCGGCGAGACAGCCGGAGGCCACCGGCGGGGTGTGGATACGGCCGTCCAGGACGACGAACACATTGGAGCCGGTGCCTTCGCAGAGGCGGCCGACGGTGTTGGGGAACAGCGCCTCGGACGCGCCCCGCTCCCGCGCCCGGGCGAGGGCGACGACGTTCTCGGCGTACGAGGTGGTCTTCAGGCCCGCGAGCGCGCCGCGTTCGTTGCGCGTCCAGGGGACGGTGATCACCGCGGTGCTGTCCGGGCGCCGGCTCACCCCGTCGAGGGCGACGACGAGGCTCGTCCCGTGGTCGCCCCGGTCCGAGCCGAGCGGGGAGAGCCCGCCGGTGTAGGTGATCCGCAGGCGTCCCAGGGCGACGGGGTTGGCGTCGACGACCGCGGCGACGGCGTGCCGGACCTCGTCGTGGTCCGGTTCGGGCAGGCCGAGGCCCCGGGCGGACCGGGTGAGGCGGTCGAGGTGCCGGGTCAGGGCGAAGGGGCGTCCCTCGCTCGTACGCACCGTCTCGAAGATGCCGTCGCCCACGGTCAGCCCGTGGTCGAGCACCGAAAGCCGGGCGTCGTCGGCGTCCCGCAGTCCGCCGTTGACCCAGATCCTCATCATGCGGTCCTTCCTGTCTCCGAATACGCGCCCGACGCTACAGCGAGCAGCCGAGAGGCCTTGAGTTCGGTCTCGTCCCACTCGCGCTCGGGATCGGATCCCCAGGTGATCCCGGCGCCGGTGCCGAACCGCAGCAGCGGGGCGGGCCCGGTCCGGTCGATCCAGAACGTCCGTATGCCCACCGCGAGCGAGGCCGTGCCCCGGTCGGCGTCGACCCAGCCGACCGCACCGCAGTACGGCCCGCGCGGGGCCGTCTCCAGCTCGGTGATGATCCGCAGCGCGCTGGACTTCGGCGCGCCGGTGACCGAACCGGGCGGGAAGGCCGCCGCGAACAGTTCGGGCCAGCCCGCGCCGTCGGCCAGCCGGCCCCGGACGGTGGAGACGAGGTGGACGAGACCGGGGTGCTTCTCCACCACACAGAGATCGGGCACACCGACGCTTCCGGTGGCACAGACCCGGCCCAGGTCGTTGCGGACCAGGTCCACGATCATCACGTTCTCGGCGTGGTCCTTCTCCAGCAGATCGTCCTCGGTCCGGCCGGTGCCCTTGATCGGCCCGGACTCCACGATCCGCCCGTCGCGCCGGAGGAAGAGCTCCGGGGAGGCGGTGGCGATCTCCACACCGTGGCCGGGCAACCGGATCGTTCCCGCGTACGGGGCGGGGTTGCCGCGGGCGAGCAGGGAGGTCAGGGCGTCGACGTCGGCCCCGGACCCGTCGCCGGGAAACGGTGCGGACAGCACCCGGCAGAGGTTGGCCTGGTAGACGTCGCCCGCCGCGATGTGTTCACGGATCCGCCGTACGCCCGCCGTATAGGCGTCACGGTCCAGTGAGGAGCTCCAGTCCCCGGCGGCGGGCCCGCGCCAGGCTCCGGGCACGGGAGGGGGCACGGCCTCCCTGCGTACGTCGGAGAAGCGGGCGCAGACGATGCGGCCCTCGAAGTCGGCGGACACCGCCCAGAAGCCGGACGAGTCGAGCGCCGCGGGATCGTGGGTCACATCCTGCAGACCGGAGGCTATGAGGCCGTCGAAGCGGGCCATGGGGGCGAGGTCGGACACGCGAATGAGTCTAGGACCGTGCGCGGTGACCTGCGTCGGGGCGAGGAGCGGGCCGGGGTCGCCGCAGCACGCTGCACAAACGCGTTTTTGTACTGGCCCAGGAATCCGCTAGAGTTCAACACGTCGCCGGGACGCGCAAGCGGAACGGGAAAGACAAGCGGACGTAGCTCAGTTGGTAGAGCGCAACCTTGCCAAGGTTGAGGTCGCCAGTTCGAACCTGGTCGTCCGCTCGCAGAAGGTGGGGGATTCTTCCCGAGCTCCCATCCCTGGTGGAGTGGCCGAGAGGCGAGGCAACGGCCTGCAAAGCCGTCTACACGGGTTCAAATCCCGTCTCCACCTCCAAGGACGATTAGCTCAGCGGGAGAGCGCTTCCCTGACACGGAAGAGGTCACTGGTTCAATCCCAGTATCGTCCACTGATCCGCAAGGATCATCGGTCCGCAAGGATCCCCGCGCGATTAGCTCAGCGGGAGAGCGCTTCCCTGACACGGAAGAGGTCACTGGTTCAATCCCAGTATCGCGCACGCAGTACACGCAGGTTCGCCCTGCGCGATTAGCTCAGCGGGAGAGCGCTTCCCTGACACGGAAGAGGTCACTGGTTCAATCCCAGTATCGCGCACCATCGAGAACCCCCGGTCGTCTCCACGACCGGGGGTTCTTTCGTCGTCGTGCGGTCCGCACCGCTCGTCCGGCTCGCGCGGTCCGTGCGCTCCGTGGCCGGAGGCCCGGCGGCTGCCGGACCACGGAGCGGACGGATCAGGAACGATCAGGAGGAGAAGAGCATCCGGCCGAAGCCCTTCTGGCGGCGGTGGCCGTAGTGCCCGCCGTGCTGCGGCGCACCCCAGGCGGGGGCGTGGGAGGCGGGAGCGGCCGGGTACGCCTGCGGGGCGGGAGGGGCCGGGTAGCCACCGGGGGCGGGGGGCGCGGGCGGGGCCTGCTGGGACCACTGGGACTCCAGGCGGGTCAGCGACTCCAGCTCGCCGTAGTCGAGGAATATCCCCCGGCAGCCGCTGCACTGCTCGATCTGGACGCCGTTGCGGTTGTACGTGTTCATCTGCGCGTGACACTTCGGACACTGCATCATCGACTCGGCTCCTCGCCCTCGTTGTGCCGTCGCCGGAATGTCTGCCCGGCCACGGTCCGTTCACCCTACGACGCGTGGTCGGTGGTCAACTCGGGCGGCAACGTAGCGATTCGGGCACAGGATTCGATCATCAACTGTTCGGGTTCGTCCGGATCGCGCTTCTCCGCGGCGCACTTGGCCAGGGCGAGCGCCGCGGTCTGCACCGTCAGCGCGCGGGCCGGTACGTCCAGTTCGGGCCAGGGGTTCCCGTCGGCGGGGACCGCGGGTCCGCCGGCGGAGCGGTAGGCGTCCAGGAAGGCGGACCAGTCCTCGGGGTCCAGGAGTCCGGCCGCGTACCAGGCGGCGGGCCGGGCGAGGTCCCACGCCGGATCGCCCGCCCCCGCGTCGTCCACGTCGATGAGCAGCCAGGGCCCGTCCGGCGCGGGATGGCGGACGAGCTGGCCGAGGTGCAGGTCCCCGTGGCAGAGATAGCCGGCCCTCGGTGCGGGCGGCGGCCCCTCGCCCCGCGCCCAGGCGGGCAGGGCACGCCAGCAGGCCAGCACCGGCAGGACGGCCGGATCACCGGGGCGGGCGGCCCGCATCCGGGCGACGGCCCGCGCCGCCTTGGCCGGTCCCCGCATCGGCGGGAGCCGGAACGGGGGCCGCGTCCGGTGGAGGCGGGCGAGCAGCACGGCGGCCTCGGCCCAGGGCGCCGCCTCGGGGTCGGTGGGGTCGACGGGCGCGCCGAACGGCCAGAGCGTCACCGGACGAGGGGTGGGCGTCGGCGGCTCGGGGAGCCCTGGCCGGCGGGAGGCGTCGGAGGGCTCCGGGTACTCGGGGGCGGTGAGCGGTGGCAGCAGGATTCCGGTCAGCTGCGGAGCGGCGGCCAGGGCGATCCGGGCCGCCAGCGCCTCCCGGTCGGTGTCGGCGGCGTGGGCCTTCGCGACGATCGCGCCGCTGCGGACCACGGTGCCGTCGGGCCGGTCCGCGAGAACCTGCGGGGGCTCGCACACGCAACGCGTCCTGGCGGAGTGGGAGAGGCGGTGCGCGAGGTCGCCCAGGTCATGGACGACTGAGGCTGAGGTCTGCGTGGCGGTCAACGGCTCCCCCGGCGGCGATCGGCCCGGCCGTGGCACCGGTCCCGCCGTGAGCGTAACGCGGGAGCGGGGGCGGCCGGCCCGGCCGGGGCTGCCGGTGCTGCCTGGTTTGCCGGTGCGGCCCGTGCGGCTGGTGTCGGGGCCGGGGCCCGGAGCGGTGGGTCAAGAAGTCCAGGGGCCAGGGCGGGGCCGGGGTCGGGGCCGGAGGCCAAGGCGGAGGCCCGGGGCAGGTCCGGAGGCCGGGACGTAAGCCGGGACTGCGGCGGAGCCGGGGCGGGCCCGGGGCGGGGCCGCTCCCGGAGGCCCGGGGCCGGAGACCGGGACATAAGCCGGGACCACGGCGGAGCCGGGCAGGACCGGAACCGGAGGCCTGGGGCCGGGCCGGGCCGGAGGCCAGTGGCCGGAAAGCGCGATGCCCGGTCAGCTCCCCAGCTGACCGGACAAACGCTGCCGTCCGCCGCACCCCCGTCCCCACGGGGCTGTTGGCCGGATGTGCGGGTCCGGACCGCTCTTCCGGACCCCGGGCGCCGCTCAGCGCCCCAGCATCACCGCCACGGACGACGCCTGTGTGACCACCGCGTCCCAGCCGCCGAAGACGACCACGAGCAGGGCCGCCAGGGGAAGGACCATCGCCGTCGCCACCAAGGGGTGACGGGTGCCGGACGAGCGGCCGCCGAACGCGGCGTACGCCTTGCGTCCCTGCATACGGACCATCGTCCGCGTCGCCGTGTCCGACATGGTTCCTCTCCTGACCTGATGGGGGGCGGCGGGCGTGTGACCTCGGGGGACGAGTGCTGCGCCCGCCGCTTGACCTCAACATTAGGTAAGCGGCGGGAACAGGGCGTCATGCCCGCGTACCGAATCCCGGGCCTCCCGGAGGATGAGCCGTCGTCGATCGGCGTACTCCCCTGGGTGGAGACGGGCCACCGCGGGTTGGGGTCATCCCGGAGGGGACACCGAGGCCTGGCCGGATGACTGCGCGCCGCCTGTCCTGATCGCGTCCTTTCCCGTCCGCCGGCCTCGCGACAGCGACCATCGGGTGACTTCACTCACGCCTCCGCGCCCCGGCAGGCGCTCGCGAGGGCGCGGGGGCCGCCGGGGACACCGCCACCCCGTATGCCGGGGCGGCGGTCGCGGCCTCCGTGGCGACCGTGTCCCGGCGTTCCCGTAGTGATCCAATCCCCCTTGTCCGACGGCCCCTTGAGCAGGCGGCCCGGCCGAGGGGCCCGGATTCGCCGTGTCCTGACCCCTCTTCATCTCTCCCGTACGGCACGGACAATCGAATCCCCGGCGAGGGCGCGGCCTCTGAGCGCGCCGGGCGCGGGGTACGTAAGCTGTGCCTCGTCAGGCGGACCAGGCAGCGGGGATGGGCAGACGATGGCGATGATGCGGCTCCGGCGCGAGGACCCGCGTCTCGTCGGCTCGTTCCGGCTGCACCGGCGGCTCGGCGCGGGCGGCATGGGCGTCGTCTACCTCGGCTCCGACCGGCGCGGCCAGCGCGTCGCGCTCAAGGTGATCCGGCCCGACCTCGCGGAGGACCAGGAGTTCCGTTCGCGGTTCGCGCGCGAGGTGTCGGCGGCCCGGCGGATCCGCGGCGGCTGCACGGCCCGGCTGGTGGCCGCCGATCTGGAGGCGGACCGCCCGTGGTTCGCGACGCAGTACGTGCCCGGCCCCTCGCTGCACGACAAGGTCGCCGAGGAGGGCCCCCTGGCCGCCGCGGAGGTCGCCTCGATCGGGGCGGCGCTCTCCGAGGGCCTGGTGGCGGTGCACGAGGCGGGAGTGGTCCACCGCGACCTGAAGCCGTCGAACATCCTCCTCTCCCCCAAGGGCCCCCGGATCATCGACTTCGGTATCGCCTGGGCGACCGGGGCGAGCACGCTCACCCACGTCGGTACGGCGGTGGGGTCGCCCGGCTTCCTCGCGCCGGAGCAGGTCCGCGGCGCGGCCGTGACGCCCGCGACGGACGTCTTCTCGCTCGGCGCGACACTGGCGTACGCGGCGATGGCCGACTCCCCCTTCGGGCACGGCAGTTCCGAGGTGATGCTGTACCGCGTCGTGCACGAGGAGGCGCAGCTTCACGGGGTGCACGACGCGTTGGCCCCGCTGATCAGCGCCTGTCTGGCGAAGGATCCGGAGGAGCGGCCCAGCACGCTGCAACTGTCCATGCGGCTCAAGGAGATCGCGGCGCGCGAGGCGCAGGGCCTGCACGAGAGCCGGCCGCCCGTCCAGCGCTCCGCCCAGGAGGCCGACCGGCCGACCGGGCGGATGGCCGATCCGTACGCCGAACAGCACACCCGCCGCGCGGAAGGCCCGTCCGCCTCCCGCCCCCAGCCGGGCAGGCGCGGGGCGCCCGCGCGTTCGGGGCCGCCGCGCACCGGTGGCTCGCGCCCGCAGCAGGCGTCGCGCAACACGACGCGTTCGGGTGGGAAGGCCGGGAAGCGGCAGGGCGCTCCGGCCGGGACGAACGGGCGGCCCGGGACCCGTTCCGGGGGCCGCACGACCTCGGCGGGGCGGCGTCCGGCCAATCCGCGGCTGCTGCGGCAGCGGCTGGTGGTGTTCGTCGTGGTGACCCTGCTGGTGGCACTGGGCATCGCGGCGGCGCAGGGCTGCCAGGGGCCGGCGCGAGGTCTGGGCGGGAGCGGGCAGCGGGAGCGGGCGCCGCGGGCACTGGTCACGCAGGGCGTGGAGGGTACGCAGGCCGCGGGGGCGGTTCAGGCCGCGCGGACCGCGCAGGGCGCGGCCACGTCGTTCTGACGCCGGGCCCCCGGCGCGGGCGGTTCGGGCTCAGTTCTCCGGTCGGCCCGTGGCCACCGCGTAGAAGGCGACCGCCGCCGCCGCGCCCACGTTCAGCGAGTCGACGCCGTGCGCCATCGGGATGCGGACCCATTCGTCGGCGGCCATCAGCGCCCGGGTGGACAGCCCGTCGCCCTCCGCGCCGAGCATCAGCGCCACCCGCTCCAACCGGTGCGGGGCCGCCTCGTCGATGCTGGTGGCCTTGGCGTCCGGGGTGAGGGCGAGGAGCCGGAAGCCGGCCTCCCGTACCGTTTCCAGTGACTTGGGCCAGGCTTCGAGCCGGGCGTAGGGAACGGAGAAGACCGCGCCCATGGAGACCTTGACCGAGCGCCGGTAGAGCGGGTCGGCGCAGTCCGGGGAGAGCAGGACGGCGTCCATGCCGAGCGCGGCCGCGCTGCGGAAGATGGCGCCGATGTTGGTGTGGTCGTTCACCGATTCCATGACCACCACCCGGCGTGCGGTGGCGAGCAGTTCGTCGGCGACCGGCAGCGGCTTGCGCTGCATGGAGGCGAGCGCCCCGCGGTGGACGTGGTAGCCGGTGACGCGTTCGGCGAGCTCGGGGGCGACGGCGTACACCGGGGCCGGGACCTCGTCGATGACGTCGCGCATGACGTCGACCCACTTGGCGGAGAGCAGCATGGACCGCATCTCGTACCCGGTCTGCCGGGCGCGCCGGATCACCTTCTCGCCCTCGGCGATGAAGAGGCCCTCGGCGGGTTCGCGTCGTCGGCGCAGCTCGACGTCGGTCAGGCCGATGTAGTCGCTCAGCCGCGGGTCGTCGGGGTCGTCGACGGTGATGATGTCTGCCACAGGGTGATACTGCCTTGTCCGGTGTGTGGTGCCAACGTCTGGGATCGAGATCCCTGTAACCGCGGGTTACTTCGCCGTGGTCACTCGGCCCGGTCCGGGGCGGTCCTCGGTGCGGAGTCGGGGCCGACCGCGACGACCTCGCCGATCACGATCACGGCGGGCGGGCGCACGTCCTCGGCGACCGCGCGTTCGCCGACGTCCGCGAGGGTCGCGTCGACCCGGCGCTGGGCGGCGGTGGTGCCCTCCTGGACAAGGGCGACCGGGGTGGCCGGGTCCTTGCCGTGGGCGATCAGGGCGGCGGCGATGGCGCCGATCTTGTCGACGGCCATCAGCAGGACGAGGGTTCCGCGCAGCCGGGCGATGGCCTCCCAGTCGACCAAGGAGCGCGGGTCCTCGGGCGCGACATGACCGCTGACCACGGTGAACTCATGCGCGACGCCTCGGTGGGTGACCGGGATGCCGGCCGCTCCGGGCACGGAGATGGTGCTGGAGATGCCGGGGACGACCGTGCAGGGGATGCCTTCGGCGGCCAGCGCCTGGGCCTCCTCCATGCCCCGGCCGAAGACGAACGGGTCGCCGCCCTTGAGCCGGACCACGGACTTGCCCGCCTTGGCGTGCTCGATGAGCGCCTGGTTGATCGCCTCCTGGGCCATGAACCGCCCGTACGGGATCTTCGCGGCGTCGATCACCTCGACGTGCGGCGGGAGTTCGTCGAGCAGGTCGCGGGGGCCGAGGCGGTCGGCGATGACCACGTCGGCCTCGGCGAGGAGGCGGCGGCCGCGCACGGTGATCAGGTCCGGGTCGCCGGGGCCGCCGCCGACGAGGGCGACACCGGGGGTGCGGGTGCGGTGGTGCGGGGCGGCCAGGGTGCCGTCGCGCAGGCCTTCGACGATGGCGTCGCGGATGGCGGCGGAGTGCCGGGGGTCGCGGCCCTGGGAGGTGGTGGTGAGGACGGCGACGGTCACGTTCTCGCTGCGGCCGGTGGCCGGGGTCCAGGCGGTGGCGGCCTCGGCGTCGTCGGACCGGACGCACCAGGTGCGGGTGCGCTCGGCCTCGGCGGACGCGGCGTCGTTGGCCGAGGTGTCGGAGGAGGCGATCAGGGCGTACCAGGTGTCGGCGAGGTCGCCGTCCTGGTAGCGGCGGCGCTCCCAGCGGATCTCCCCGGCGTCCGCCATGGCCTCGACGGAGGGCGTCGCGGAGGGGGAGATCAGGGTGATGACGGCACCGGTGGCGATGAGCTGCGGCAGCCTGCGCTGGGCGACCTGGCCGCCGCCGACGACCACGACGCGGCGGCCGTGCAGGCGCAGGCCCACGGGGTACGCGGGGTGGTCGGCGTGGTCGGTGCGACCCGCGTGGTCGGCGTGACCTGAGCGGTCGGCGTGGTCTGCGGGCTCGGCCATGGCGGTACGGCTCCTCGTGCGGGTGCTGCGTTCTGGGCCGCTGCGGCGGTGGAGCGGCTGTGACGTGCGGAAAGCTTGGTCCGGGTGGGGGACACGATACGGGGTGGGGGTGGGGGGCGGCCTGGGGCGGGGCGGAGTGGGGGCGCCTGCGGCGGGCCTTCTCCCCTGCCCCGCCCCTTCCCGAAACCGGGGCGCTGCCCCGGGCCCCCTTGTCCTCGAGCGCCGGACGGGCCGGGCTTCGGGGCTCCGCCCCGGACCCCGCTCCTCAAACGCCGGAGGGGCTGGAAGGGGAACGCCGGAGCGGAGCACCAGGGGTGGAGCTCCGTAGCGGCCGGAAAGGGGGCGCCGGACCGCTCGGTGAGTGTTTTACTTTTCCGTTACGCCTGCCGAGTCGAACGTCGCCACCTCGTGCATCGCGCGCGCCGCGCTCTGCACGATCGGGAGCGCCAGCAGCGCGCCGGTGCCCTCGCCCAGGCGGAGGTCGAGGTCGACCAGCGGGCGCAGGCCCAGCTTGTTCAGTGCGGCGACGTGGCCGGGCTCCGCGCTGCGGTGGCCGGCGATGCAGGCGGCCAGGGCCTCGGGGGCGATGGCCCGGGCGACCAGGGCCGCCGCGCCCGCGCTCACGCCGTCCAGGACCACCGGCGTACGCAGGGAGGCTCCGCCGAGGAGGAAGCCGGCCATCGCCGCGTGCTCCAGACCGCCGACCGCCGCGAGCACGCCGATCGGGTCGGACGCGTCCGGCTGGTGGAGGTCGAGCGCACGGCGTACGACGTCGACCTTGCGGGCGTGCATCTCGTCGTTGATGCCGGTCCCCCGGCCGGTCACCTCGGAGGCGTCGATCCCCGTGTACACGCAGATCAGCGCAGCCGAAGCGGTGGTGTTGGCGATGCCCATCTCGCCGGTGAGCAGGGCCTTGTTGCCCGCCGCCACCAGGTCGCGGGCGGTCTCGATGCCGACCTCGATCGCGGCCAGGACCTCCTCGCGGGTGAGCGCGGGGCCCGTCGTGAAGTCCGCCGTACCCGGGCGCACCTTGCGGGGCAGCAGGCCGGGCGTCGCGGGCAGGTCCGTGGCGACGCCGACGTCCACGACGCAGACCTCCGCGCCCACCTGGGCCGCGAACGCGTTGCAGACGGCTCCGCCGCCCAGGAAGTTCGCCACCATCTGGGCGGTGACCTCCTGCGGCCAGGCGGTGACGCCCTGAGCGTGCACCCCGTGGTCACCGGCGAAGATCGCGACGGCCGCGGGCTCCGGGATCGGCGGCGGGCACATCCGGGAGAGCCCGGACAGCTGGGCGGAGATGATCTCCAGCATGCCGAGCGCCCCGGCGGGCTTCGTCATCCGCTTCTGGCGTTCCCACGCCTCGCCGAGCGCCTTCGCGTCCAGCGGGCGGATCGCGGAGATCGTCTCCTGGAGCAGGTCGTGCGGCTCGGCGCCGGGCAGCGCGCGACGGCCGTACGTCTCCTCGTGGACGACCCAGGACAGCGGCCGGCGCTTGGACCAGCCCGCCTGCATCAGCTCGGGCTCCTCGGGGAACTCGTCGACGTAGCCGACGCAGAGGTAGGCCACGACCTCCAGGTGCTCGGGCAGGCCCAGCGCCCGGACCATCTCCCGCTCGTCGAAGAAGCTGACCCAGCCGACGCCGAGCCCCTCGGCGCGGGCCGCCAGCCACAGGTTCTCCACGGCCAGGGCCGAGGAGTAGGGGGCCATCTGCGGCTGGGTGTGGCGGCCCAGGGTGTGCCGGCCGCCCCGGGTCGGGTCGGCGGTCACGACGATGTTGACCGGGGTGTCGAGGATCGCCTCGATCTTCAGTTCCTTGAACTGCTTCGCCCGGCCCTTGGGCAGCGACTTGGCGTAGGCGTCGCGCTGGCTCTGGGCCAGTTCGTGCATGGAGCGGCGCGTCTCCGCCGAGCGGATCACGACGAAGTCCCACGGCTGCGAGTGGCCGACGCTCGGCGCGGTGTGCGCCGCCTCCAGCACCCGGAGCAGCACCTCGTGCGGAATGGGGTCGCTGCGGAAGCCGTTGCGGATGTCCCGCCGCTCGCGCATGACCCGGAGCACCGCTTCGCGTTCCGCGTCGTCGTACCCGGGGGCGGGCGGGGTGGACGCCTCGGCCGACCCCTCGGGCTGTGGTGCCGGCTCGGTCCGCGGCTGCTGCGGCGAGTCGGTGCTGTCCGCCGTCCCGGTGTTCTGCGGTGCGTCGGTCTGCGGCTGCTGCGGGGCAGTGGCCGGTGTCCGCTCGGCGAGTTCCGGCTCCAGCGGTTCCGGAAGCTCCGGCGTCTCGATGACCTCGGGGCCGGTGCCGTCCTCGGCGTCGGGCGCGGCCACGTGAGCGGCTGCTGTTGCGTCCGCCGCTCCGTCTGCCGTCCCGTCTGCCGTTTCTGCCGTCGTCGCCTCTGCGGGCTCCGGGGCCGGGGCGGCTTCCTGCTCCGTTACGGGGAGTTGCTCGGCGGGCTCCGCGGGCAGTTCCGCAGCCGGCTGCGGCTGTACGGGCTCGGGGGCGAGCGGCGCGGCCACCGGCTCCGGAGCCGCGACGGGCGTGACCGCCAGGGCCGGCTCGGGGGCCGGCTCGACGGGCAGCTCCTGCTCGGGCTGCGCCACCGGCTCGGGCTGTACCACCGGCTCGGCGACCGGCTGTTCCGGTGCCGGGGCCGGGGATTCGGGGGCCGCGGCGTGCACCGGGGCGGCCTGCGCCTCGGCCTCCGGGGCCGGCGCCTCGGGGGCGGGGGTCACCTCGTCGGCCAGGGGCTGAACAGGAGCCTCCACCGGGGTCTCCGGCTGGGCCGCCTCGGGCTCCGGGACGACGACCGGACCGGCGGGGGGCAGCTCCACGGCGGCCGGCTCGGGAACGACCGTTTCTGCCGGGACGGCCTGCGGGGCGGGCTCGGTCTCCAGGGCCGGCTCGGGCTGCGGGGCGGGCTCTGCCTGCGCGACCGGCTCGGGCTGCGTCACGGCGGCGGGCTGCACGGGCTGCTCGCTCAGCTGCTCCGGCTGGATCGGCTGCTCCGGCTGGATCAACTGCTCCGGCCGGTCGGCCGGGGCCGCCGGGGCGGACACCGTGACCGGCTCGGCCGCCTGTACCGGCGGGACCGTCTCAACCGGCTGCTCGACCTCGGCCACCGACTGCGCGGCCTCAGCGGCAGCCGCGGGCTCGGCGGCCGCCTCCGGCTCCGCGACCGGCTGCGCGGCCTCGACAAGCTGCTCGGGCTGTACCACCTGCTCCGGCTGCTCCACCGCCTCGGCGGGCACGGGCACCGTCTCCGGCTGTGCCTGCGGCGGCTGCGCGCCCCACGGGGCGCCGGCCTGCGGCGGGATCTCGCCCAGCTGCGGGCCCGGCAGCGTCGAGGGGTCCTCGGCCGGGGCGTCGAAGTACTCGGGCCCCGTCGTCGGCGGGCCCGCGTGGCGCGCGGGGGCGGTCCTGGTGGCTCCGGCGGGGCCGCGGTCGGCCAGCGAGCGCACGACGCCGCCCTGCGTACCGCCGCCGTACGACGGAGGGTCGGCGGCGGCCGGGCCCCGGTGCAGAGGGCGGCGGGCGGGGGCGGCGGCCGCGTGCGCGCCGACCGGCGCCGGCGCGGGCGCCGGGATGCGTACGCCGTTGAGGTCCACGGAACCGGAGTCGCGGCCACCGGACTCATGAGTTCCGTGCGGCTCGGCGGGGGCGGGCGCGGGGGCGGCCTGTGCCTGCTGCGCCGGGAACTGCGGCTGGGGCTGCTGCGCACCGTGCTCGGGCCCGGAGGGCTGTGCCGCGACAGCGGCCGACGCGGCGGGCTGGCCGGGTGCGGGGGCCGGGGCGGCCTGCGGGTCGCTCCAGGCGCCCTGGGAGGTCGGCATCAGGAGAAGGTCGTCGTCCTCGGTGGTGTGCTCGGAGGGGTCGAGGAAGGTGTACGCGTCCGGGGCGGGGATGCCCGGCTGCTCCACCATGCCTGCGTTCTCCGGCAGTCCCTCGCCCGGGATCTGGCCGGTGTCAGTCATGCGTACCCCTCGCCCATCGTCAGTGCTCCTTCGGCCCTTCGCCCGGGACGCCGAACCACGGCACGCCGGTGCTCGTCATCAAGAACGAGCGGGCTCGCCGCGCGGCACGAAACGCCCGCGGGTCTTCCTATTCTCGCGGCCGTTCGCCGCCGCGACAGGCAGTTCTGCCACGGCTCACTGTGGACTGCGCCACGTTGCGCGTCCCCCGGTTGGTGCCGTACCACAGTGCGGACCAAAACGGTCCACTTTTCCGGACATTGACGAACGAAGCGACGAACGGCCGGGCGCGGTACAACAATCGGCCAGCCTACCTCGCGTACCGGGCCGAACGGGTCAGGGGGCGAGGTCCGAACGCCGTGCGGACAGCAGGAACACGACCGACCTTTCGCGCTCGGTCCAGGCGGTGGTGTCCAGGTCGACGGACTGGAGCAGGGAGCACTCGACCGTGTAGCCGTTGCCGGTGAGGGCCCCGCCGAGGGCCTCGGCCTCGTCGCGGGTCGAGGCGTGGGTGACGATGCGTTCGGGGCGGCGGTCGGCGACCGCGGTGGCCACCGGCACTCCCCCGCCGCCGATCCGTACGACGTCCGGTTCGGGCAGCCGTTCCAGGACGTGCGGGGCCTGGCCGCGGACGACCTGGACGGGGACGCCGAAGGCGCGGGCGGCGGCCTCGGTGCGGGCGCAGGCGGCCGGGTCGGCGTCCACGGCGAGGACCGCCGCGCCGAAGCGGGCCGCCTCGACGGCCAGGGCGCCGCTGCCGGAGCCGATGTCCCATAGCAGGTCGCCGGTGCGGGGGCCGAGGCGGGCGAGCTGGGCGGCGCGCAGGCCGGGGAACTCGCCCTCGCCGGCCTCCTGCATCCGCTCGGCCCCGGCCGCCCGGTAGGCCTCGGCGGGCAGGGCCCAGCCCCGTATGCCCTGGGGGTAGGCGGGGCGGCGGCCGGCGATCCAGGCGCCGGCCGCGGTGGTCTCGGGGCCGCTGCCGATGACGATGACGACGTTGGGGTCGCGCCAGGCGTGGTCGGCGGCCTTGTCGGAGGTGAGGACGGTGACGCGCTCGCGGTCGGTGCCGAGTTCCTCGCAGATCACGAAGGTGCGGTGGACGCCGTCGAGGAGGAGGGCCAGTTCGGCTGGTCCGGCGCCCGGTGAGGTGAGGACGGCGACCTTGTGGTGGGCCCGGCAGACGTTGACCGCGCGGCGCAGGGTACGGGGGTGGGCGACGACGATCTGGGCGTCGTCCCAGGGCATGCCGGCCCGGGCGAAGGCGGTGGCCACGGAGGAGACGGCGGGGACGACCTCGACCTCCAGACCGTGTTCGCGGGCGCGCAGGGTGCGGACGACGCCGAAGAAGCCGGGGTCGCCGTCGGCGAGGACCACGGCGCTGCCGCGGTGTCCGGCGATCCTGCGGGCGGCCAGGTCGACGCTGCCGAGGCGGATGCGTTCGGCGTTCGGCGGCACTTCCGGCAGGGCGAGGTGGTGGGCGGCGCCGGCGACGAGCGTGGCGGCCGAGAGCGCGGCCGTGGCCGCTCCGGGCAGTGGCGAGCCGTCCCAGCCGATCACCGTGACCCGGTCGGCCATCGTCGTCTGTCTCCTGGGGTGTCGGAGGGTGCGGGGTGTACGGGTGTGCGCGTGCGGTGCGAGGCGTTTCCCGTGCTGTGCGGGGCGTTGCCCGTGCGTGCCGGGCAGGGGTGAGGGTATCCGGTCCGGACCTTTGGCCCTGCGGGGGGCCTCGGGGTGCTACTTCCAGTCGTTGTACGTGCCGTAGCCGCCGGCGTCGGCGAGCTGTTCGGCGACGCCTTCGAGGTCCTCGGGGAGGAGCCCCCAGACGATCAGGTCGGTGCGGATGTCGGTCCAGCCGCCGTCGGTGCCGTTCTCGGTGCGGGTGCGGGCGATGCGGGCGTTGCGCAGGACGCCCTCGCTGATGCAGCCGAGCTTCTGGGCGACCTGCTGGGAGGCGGTGTTGTCGGCGGGGGTGCGCAGCTCGATGCGTTCGAAGCCCTGGTCGCGGAAGAGCCATTCGGCTATGGCGAGCACGGACTCGGTGGCGTACCCCTCACCGCGGGCCCAGGGGGCGGTGATGTAGCGGACCTCGGTGGAGCGGGTGCGCCAGTCGGTGTTGAGGAGGCGGACACTGCCGACGAGCCGCTGGGTGAGGAACTCGGTGACGGCGAGGGCGATGCCCTGGCCGGAGGTGCGTTCGGAGGGAGCGATTCTGCGGACCCAGCGTTCGGCGTCGACCTGTTCGTACGGGTTCGGTCCGTCCATCCACGCGACGACCGTCTCGTCGTTCATCATCTCGATGTGCGCGGGGATGTCGGCCGTTTCGAAAGGGCGCATCACCAACCTGTCCGTGCTGATGGAGATGGACGGAAAGGTGGTAGTCATGCGCAGCTCCATGCCGAAGACCGGGTAAAAGCACAGCATGCAGCATCGGGTCCGCCTTGTGCATGGGCGGGTGGGCACGACGGAGCCCCGCACCTCCGGGCGGAAGGTGCGGGGCTCCGTCGGCAAGTGCCGGTCGGGCATCAGGACTTGGCGGGTGCGCCGAAGGCCGGGACGATCGAGCCCTGGTAGGTGTCCTCGATGAACTTCTTGACCTCGTCGGAGTTGAGGAGCTTGGCGAGCTTCTCGACGCGCGGATCGTTCTCGTTGCCGTCCTTGACCGCCAGGAAGTTGGCGTACGGGTTGCCCTCGGCCTTCTCCAGGGCGAGGGAGTCCTTGCCGGGCTTCAGCTTGGCCTCGATGGCGTAGTTGCCGTTGATGACCGCGGCGTCCACGTCGTTGAGGGCGCGGGGCACGGTGGCGGCCTCCAGCTCCTTGAACTCCAGGCCCTTCTTGTCGGTGATGTCGCTCAGCTTGGCGCTGGTGCCGACGCCGTCCTTGAGGGTGATCAGGCCGTTCTCGGCGAGCAGCTGGAGGGCGCGGCCGCCGTTGGTGGTGTCGTTGGGTACGGCGATGGTCTGGCCGGCCTTGATGTCCTTGAGGTCCTTGACCGTCTTGGAGTAGAGGCCGAGCGGCTCCAGGTGGACGTTGACCACGGGCACGATGGTGGTCTTCTGCTTCGCGTTGAAGTCGTCCAGGTAGGGCTTGTGCTGGAAGAAGTTGGCGTCGACCTGGCCGTTCTGGGTGGCGGTGTTCGGCAGGACGTAGTCCGTGAACTCCTTGACCTCCAGCTTGAGGCCCTCCTTCTCCGCCAGGTTCTTCTTGACGAAGTTCAGGATGTCGGCGTGCGGCGTCGGGGACGCGGCGACGACCAGGGCCTTGGAGGTGTCGGCGTTGGCGCCGGTCTCGCTCTTGGAGGCCGGGTCGGAGTCCGTACCGCAGGCGCTCAGGCCCAGGGCGAGGGCGGCGGCGGAAGCGACGGCAGCGGTGATCTTGATGTTCTTGCGCACGAAAAGTGCCTCTTTCTTGTGGTGGTGGTGCGCCCGGACAAGGAGTTCGGGCTCGATGGGGAGAGAGGTCGAGGGGGCCGGGTGGCTGTCTCGGGAGGCGGAGCGGCCTCAGGAGGCAGTGCGGCCCCGGCGGGCCAGCAGCCGGGCGGCGAGGTCGCCGATCAGCTGGATCACGGTGACGATGACGATCAGCAGCGCGACGGTGATCAGCATGAACTGGTTGTCGAAGCGCTGGAATCCGTAGGTGACGGCCTTGGAGCCGAGCCCTTCGCCGCCGACCGCGCCGGCCATCGCGGAGTAGCCGATGAGCACGATGAGGGTGGTGGTGACGCCCGAGACGAGCGAAGGCAGGGCCTGCGGGAGGAGCACCTTGCGGACGATCGTGGGGATGGAGCCGCCCATCGACTGCACCGCTTCGACGAGCCCGTGGTCGACCTCGCGGATCGCCGTCTCGACGAGCCGGGCGAAGAACGGGATGGCTCCGACGGCGAGCGGCACGATCATCGCGGTGGGGCCGATGAAGGTGCCGACGACCCAGGTGGTGAAGGGGATCAGGGCGATCAGCAGGATGATGAACGGCAGCGAGCGGCCGATGTTCACGATCACGCCGATGACCTTGTTCACCACGGTGTTCTGGAGCAGTCCGCCCTTGTCGGTGAGGACCAGCAGAACGCCGAGCGGCAGTCCGCCGACGACGGTGACCAGCGCGGACCACAGCACCATGTAGAGGGTGTCGACGGTGCCCTGGGTCAGCAGGGGCTGCATTTCGGACCAGGTCACTTGACGACCTCCTTGGTGATCGCGGCGGGCGTCTGCTCCGGTACGGCGGGGGCGGCGGGCGCCGTGGTCCCGGCGGCCTCCGCGGTGGCCTTCGGGCCGGTCTCGTCCTCGACGACCTCGGCCTGGAGGCCCTGTTCGCGCAGGAAGCCGATGGGGACGACGTTCTCCTCGAAGCGGCCGGGCAGCTCGATGCGCATCCGGCCGATCTGCTTGCCGGCGACGGTGTCCATCGCGGCGCCCAGGATCGAGATGTCGATGTTGTACGTACGCGAGAGCTGGGAGATGACCGGCTGGGAGGCCGACTCGCCCTGGAAGGTGACGTCGACGACCGTCCGGTCCGGCCCTGAGGCGGTGCCGCCGACCGGGAACAGCTCGTGGGCCAGTTCGGAGCCGGGGGTGGCGAGGAGTTCGCCGACGGTTCCGGACTCGACGATCCGGCCGCGCCGCATGAGCGCCGCGGAGTCGCAGATGGTCTTGACGACGTCCATCTCGTGCGTGATGAGCAGGACGGTCAGGCCGAGCTGCTGGTTGAGGTCGCGCAGCAGCTGGAGGATGGAGCGGGTGGTCTCGGGGTCGAGCGCGGAGGTCGCCTCGTCCGAGAGCAGCACCTGGGGGTCGCCCGCCAGGGCGCGGGCTATGCCCACGCGCTGCTTCTGGCCGCCGGAGAGCTGTCCGGGGTAGGACTTCGCCTTGTCGGCGAGGCCGACCAGGTCGAGCAGCTCCTTGGCCTTGCGGGTGCGGGCCTGGCCGGAGACTCCGAGGATCTCCAGCGGCAGTTCGATGTTGTCCAGGACCGTGCGGGAGTCCAGCAGGTTGAAGTGCTGGAAGACCATGCCGATGCGGGTGCGCGCCCGGCGCAGTTCGGCGCTCGCCCGCCGGCCGCGGCCGGCGAGGGCGGTGAGGTCCTGGCCGGCCACCGTCACGGTGCCGGAGGTGGGGCGTTCCAGGAGGTTGACGCAGCGGATGAGGGAGGACTTTCCGGCGCCGCTCTGTCCGATGACGCCGTACACCTCGCCTTCGCGGACGTGCAGGTCGACGCCGTCGAGTGCGGTGACCTCACGGTCGCGCGACTGGTAGACCTTCGTGAGGCCCGTCGTGGTGATCACAGGGGTTTCCGTCACTGTCGAGTGCGCGGCGCGGTGTCCGCCGGGCACGGGGCATTCGTCTGAAGAGACTGTTCGGGCTGGTCGGCCGGGGTCTCGGCATGGCTGTACGCGGCGGTCGGCCGGGGAAGCGCATGCGCGGGCGCGCTCGTTCCGCGGGGCGCGGACGGCGCTGGCTCGGTCTCGCTTCGGGGCGCGAGGCTCAGGCGGGGGCCCTCAGAAGGCGCGCATTCGACAATACAGACGTGAGGTCCCCGCGATCCCGGTTGTCCGGATAGCGGACAGTGCTGGATGGTCGGACGCCAGCCTTCCGGTTCCGCTGTCCGACCCCCGAAACACGTCTGTGACCTGCGATGACAGCAGTATTACGGGGGTGCGTCCGGCGGCGTTCAGTCGGCTTGGGAGCGGAACTTCGGCCGCCGGTTGTGGTCAAGGCCACGGTCATCGCCGCCGGGGTCGTGGCCGCCTGTGTGGTGGCCGGGGCCGCACGCGGGCGGGCGTTCCGGCCGTAATACCCTCGACTCATGCTTGACGCCCTGACGGTCGCGGTCGCCGTGACCGCGCTCGCCCTCGCCGCCTGGTGCGGACACGCCGCCTACCGGGACCAGCCGACGAAGGACTGGCACTTCATCGGGATGGCGGTCGTCTCCGTGCTGGCGCTGGCCCAGTTGGTGGTGGGAATCGTCCAGCTGGCGCGCGGGGAGCGGCCGGAGCAGGGGATGGCGGTGTTCATCGCCTATCTGATCGGTTCGTTCGCCGCCGTGCCCGCGGCCGGTTTCCTGTCGTTGACCGAGCGGACCCGCTGGGGCTCGGTCACCGTGGCGGCGGGCGCGATCGTGCTGGCGGTTCTGGAAGTCCGGCTCTATGACATCTGGGGAAACTGACGTGAGCGACACCGACCGCCCCGAGGTGGACGCGGCCCCGAAGCCGTCCTTCGAACTGGGCACCGGTCCCGGCCGGGTCCTGGTCTGGTTCTACGGGGTGTTCACGGTCGCGGCGGCCTCGCGCTCGATCGTCCAGATCATCATCGACTTCGACCGGGCGCCGCTGGCGTACGTGCTCTCGGCCGTCGCGGCCGTGGTGTACGGCTTCATCACGTACTCGCTGGTGCGCGGCGGGGAGAAGGCCCGCCGGGCGGCGCTGGTGTGCTGCGCCGCGGAGTTGCTGGGTGTGCTGGTCGTCGGCGCGTGGACGCTGGCCGAGCCGGCCGCCTTCCCGGACGCGACGGTGTGGTCGGACTTCGGGATGGGCTACCTCTTCATCCCGGTGATCCTGCCGGTCACCGGGATGATCTGGCTGCGCCGCGCGAAGACGGTGGCGGTCTGAGCGTCTGCCGCTCCGCTCCGCCGCGCGCGGCGCACGGTCAGGCGCTGGCCACGTAGTCCCGGTCGGCGGCGTCCTTCTCCAGCAGGACCATCCGTACGCCGTCGGCTCCGGTGACGGCCCCGACCTGGGCGTATCCGGCCTTCCGGTAGAGCCGCAGATTGCCCTCGCTGCGGTGGCCGCTGTGCAGCCGGAAGCGGGTCGCGGACCGCTCGGCGGAGAGCGCCGACTCGGCGGCCAGCAGCAGTCGGGCGCCGAGGCCGTGGCCCTGGAGCCGGGGGTGGACGCAGAGCTTGCCGATCAGACCGGTGCCGTCGGGATCGGTGAATCCTCGGACCGCGCCGACGACTTCGTCCCCGAGCCGGGCCACGAACACCAGGTCGTCGGCGACTTCGGCACGCAGGGAAGCGAGGCTCTGGACGAGCGGATCGATCCGGTAGTTGTCGTACAGCTCCGCCTCGCGCTGGAAGCAGAGGTACTGAAGTCTGAATATCTGCTCGACGTCCTGTGTCGTCGCCGCCGAGATGGTCACGCTCATGCCCATGTGTGCACGCCTCCCGCTCACCTGTCAGCCGGTTGCCTACCGCTCCCTATCCCCGCACGGATGGGGCGACAACCTCCGCAGCCAGCATTCTGCGCAGACATCCAAGGCAACGGGAACGGATCGGGCCCAAGCTCCCCTGTGACATACCCAACTCCCCTGCGATTTCCCGGTAGGTCGGGTCGCTGGGGGCGAGCATCGCCGCCAGCAGCCGGGGGCAGTGTCCGGGCAGCCGGGCCATCGCGGAGCGCAGCGCCCGGCGTTCGGCGGCCCCGATCGCGGCGCGTTCCGGGCAGTCGGCCGGCCCGGCGGCGGGTTCCGTTCCGGCGTACGGGCGTTCCCGCCGGGCCGCGCGGCGGCCTCTGCGGGCCTCCGCCCGTACGGTGTCGCGCACCCAGCGGGCCGGGTCGGCGGGTGGTCCGGCGGCGGCCGGGCGCTCCAGGAGCCGCACCCAGACGCTCTGTTCGAGGTCGGCGGGGTCGACCCCGGCGGCCGGGGCCTCCGCCTTCGCCTCCGCGCGCACGAGGGGCTGTAAGGCGCGGACGACGTGGGCGGTGGGCGCGGCCGGGCCGAGGTCATGATCGAGAAGCGTCATGCCCCGGCGGACGTGCCGGTGGGGGCGGCCGGTTGCTCCGGTCGCGCCGCACCACCCGACCGGGGCATGCGGAGGCGTACGGCTGACGGCGCGCCCCGCGTGCGGGGAGGCGCGCCGCGCTCCGTACCCCGTCAGCGCCCCGCGTGGTCCGCCGCCGCGAGCAGGGCCGTGTCCGGGTGGTCGGCGAAGATGCCGTCGATGCCGGTGGCGAGGTAGGCCGCGTAGGCGCCGAACACGTCCCCGTACGCGTTGGGGTCGGTGCCGCGCCGGAAGTCGGCGGGCAGGAAGCTGTTCTCGTTGCGCAGCGTGTACGGGTGCAGGAGCAGGCCCTTGGCGTGCGCGTCCCGTACCAGTGTGGTCGGGGTGGTGAGCCGGCCCGAGGCGTCCTTGGGGATGACCAGGTCGAGCGTGGGGCCGATGCCCTGGGCGAAGGAGGCCAGCCACTTCAGCCCGGCGGGCTTCACCAGGTCGGCGACCGTGCGCGGGTCGCCCGACTCGACGAAGTCCCAGGGGCGCTCCTTGGGGCCGGAGAGCAGGACGATGCGCGGGGTGTCGACGAGCCGGGCGAGGCGCTGGACGGAGCCGGGCTCGAAGGACTGGAGGATGAGCGGGGAGTTCCGGCGGTCCCGGCCGTACCGGCGCAGCAGCCGGGCGAGCGGCTCCTCCAGGCCGAGGCCGAGGCCCCGGAAGTAGCTGGGGTGCTTGGTCTCCACGTACAGCCAGACGGGCTTGCCCCGCTTGCGGCCCTCCTTCTCGGCCCAGCGCAGGACCTCCTCGAAGGTGGGGATCGCCCAGCGGCCGTCGTAGAGGGTGTTGTGCGGGCGGTTGCCCGGGATGCGCTCCGTGGCCCGCAGGGTCTTGAGCTCGGCGAGGGTGAAGTCCTCGGTGAACCAGCCCGTGTAGGAGACGCCGTCGATGCTCTTGGTGGCCTTGCGGCCGGCGAACTCGGGGTGGTCGGCGACGTCGGTGGTGCCGGTGATGTCGTTCTCGTGGCGGCAGACGAGGTGGCCGTCCTTGGTCGGCACGAGGTCCTGCTCGACGATGTGCGCGCCCAGGTCGAGGGCCAGCTGGTAGGAGCCGAGGGTGTGCTCGGGGCGGTAGCCGCTGGCGCCCCGGTGGCCGATCACCGTCGGCACGGGCAGCTCGCGCAGCGATCCGTGGCCGCCGCCGTGACCGCGGCCCCGCTCGGCCGCCTGGGCGGCGGCGGGCAGGCCCAGGGCAGCCGTGCCGAGGACGGCGGCGCCCAGCAGGGTCCGCCGGCCGGGGGTCTTCCGCGCACGCTCCGTCATGAATGCTCCTCGCTCGGTGATGTCCGGGACCGGTCCAGCGAGGCCCGATCGTAGGCTGGGAGACGTACGAAAGGACGGACCGTCGGCCAACATGGCGGAAACACACGTCAACACTGCGTATCCGCTTCGTGAACCCGATGTGCGATCAGCGCATACCCGCGAGTATCGTCCTCACCTGCACCGACCATCATCCGTCGGCACCGGCCACCGCCCGGTGGACCCCGAACCACCGCGGCCGGCCCGGCCACGACACCGGAGGAACCGTTGTCCCGTCTCACGGTCATCAAGGCAGTGCTCGGACCGATTCTGCGCCTGATGTTCCGCCCCCAGGTGGAGGGCGCCGAGAACATTCCCGGGACCGGGCCGGTGATCCTCGCGGGCAACCACCTCACGTTCATCGACTCGATGATCATGCCCATCTGCTGCGACCGGCCGGTGTTCTACATCGGCAAGGACGAGTACGTCACGGGCAAGGGGCTCAAGGGCCGGCTGATGGCCTGGTTCTTCACCGGCTGCGGCATGATCCCGGTGGACCGGGACGGCGGCCGGGGCGGGGTAGCGGCGCTGATGACCGGGCGCCGGGTCCTGGAGGAGGGGCAGGCCTTCGCGATCTACCCCGAGGGCACCCGCTCCCCCGACGGCCGGCTCTACCGGGGCCGTACGGGCATCGCGCGGCTGACGCTCATGACGGGTGCGCCGGTGGTCCCCTTCGCCATGATCGGGACGGACAAGCTGCAGCCGGGCGGTGCGGGTCTTCCCCGGCCGGGCAAGGTCACGGTGCGCTTCGGCGAGCCGATGGAGTTCTCCCGGTACGAGGGCATGGACCGCGACCGCTATGTACTGCGGGCGGTGACCGACTCGGTGATGGCCGAGGTGATGCGTCTGTCCGGCCAGGAGTACGTGGACATGTACGCGACGAAGGCGAAGGCCGCCTGATCCCGTAGGCCGTCCAGGACACGGGAAGGGCCCGCACCCCACGCCGGGGTGCGGGCCCTTCTCCGTGACCGGGCGCGGCTACGGGTGTTCGATGCCGTCCTCCAGCTTCTGGCCCCGCAGCAGGAACCAGGCGGCGACGGCCGCCGCCAGCAGGACCGCCGCGCCGACGCCTGCGGCCGACCGCAGCCCGTCGACGAACGCCTCCTGGGCCGCCGCGACCAGCGGCCCCGCCTGGGCGGCGGGCAGCGCCCCGGCCGCCTCGACCGCTCCGCCCAGCGACTCGTGGGCGGCCGCCTCGACGCCGGCGGGGATGCCGGACGGGGTCGGGAAGCCCCGGTAGACACCGGTGACGATGGAGCCGAGCAGGGCGATGCCGAGGGCGGCGCCCAGTTCGTACGCGGTCTCCGAGACGGCGGACGCGGAGCCCGCCTGCTCCTTCGGGACGCTGGAGAGGATCACGTCGGCGGTGACGGTGAAGGCGAAGCCCGCGCCGATGCCGACGACCAGCAGCATGGCGCCGAGCAGCGGATAGCCGGTGTACTGGTCGAGCAGCGTGACACTGCCCAGGGCGAGACCGACCGCGGCCAGGCCGCCCGAGACGACGGAGCGGACCGTGAAGCGGCGGGCGGCGAATCCGGCCAGCAGACCGGCGGTCACCGCGCCGATCGCGGCGGGCAGTTCGGCGAGCCCGGCCTCCAGCGGGCCCCTGCCCTGCACCAGTTGCAGGAACTGGGAGAGGAAGAAGACCAGGCCCGACAGGCCGAGGATGGTCAGCAGGTCGGCGAGGACCGCGCCGGAGAAGCCCCGGTGGTGGAAGAGCCGCATGTCCAGCAGGGGCGCGGGCAGCCGCAGTTGCCTGCGGACGAACCAGGTGAGCGCGGCGACGCCGAGCACGGCCGCCGCCCCGGCGTCCCAGCTCACCCCGTGCGAGGCCGTCTCCTTGATGGCGTACACGACACTGATCATGCCGACCAGCGAGAGCCCGACACTGAGCATGTCCCAGGGGCCCGGGGCCGGGTTCTTGGACTCGGGGATCAGCTTGATGCCGACGACGACGAGGACGGCCATCACGGGCAGGTTGATGAGGAAGACCGAACCCCACCAGAAGTGTTCGAGCAGGAACCCTCCGACGACCGGGCCGACCGCCGCGCCCGCCGAGGCCATCGCCCCCCAGATCCCGATGGCGAGGCTGCGCTCGCGCGGGTCGTGGAAGAGGTTGCGGATCAGGGCGAGGGTGGACGGCATCAGGGTGGCGCCCGCGACGCCGAGCAGCGCCCGGGCCACGATCATCATCTCGGGCGAGGTCGCGTACGCGTTGAGCACGGAGACCGCGCCGAACGCGACGGCGCCGACCAGCAGCAGCTTCTTGCGGCCGATGCGGTCGCCGAGGCTGCCCATCGAGACGAGCAGACCGGCGATGACGAAGGAGTAGACGTCACCGATCCAGAGCAACTGGGTGCCGGTGGGCTCCAGATCCTCGCTGAGGAACGGGGTGGCGAGACCGAGGACGGTCGCGTCCACCGCCACCAGCAGCACGGCGAGGACGAGGACCGCGAGCGCGATCCACCTCCCCGGGCGGCGTACCGCGTCCGTGGTGTCGGGGTTCTGGTCGATGCTGGTCATTGCTCCACGCTCCGGCGTGCTCCGCCGAGCAGCAACTCGACGATCATGTGTTGGAAATCCTGTGCGGCGACCCGTCCCGCCTGGACGGCCCAGGCGCCGGTGCCGACGAGCCCGTACAGGGCCTCGGTCAGCCAGGCGGGGGTGAGGTCGATACGGAACTCGCCGCGTTCCTGGCCGCGACGGAAGAAGGCGGAGACGCGGGCGTCGGCCCGGTTCCAGCCCTCGTTGACCTCGTCGCCCTCGAAGAGCTGGTTCTCGTTGACGAGGAAGGACAGCAGTCCGGCGCTGGGCTCGACGGCCGCGATGAGGCGGCGGAGCCCCTCCTCGGAGGTGTCCTCGTCGAGCCGGGCGGCGTCCAGGGCCGCTTCGAACTCCTGGATACCGAGATTCTCCAGCGCCTTCACCAGGGCGTCGCGCCCGGCGAAGTGGCGGTGGAGGGTGGCGCGGCCGATGCCCGCCGCCCTGGCGACCTCGTCCATGGTGGCGGTCGATTTGTGGGACAGCAGGGCGGCGGCGCTGCGCAGCACCTGCTCACGGTCGAGAGTCATGAGACGACCATAACCCACGTGAGACACCTTCGTCTCATCGGAGACGCCGACGACGCAGTGGGCACGGTGCCGCGCGAAAAGTCGGGTGGGGAAATAAAAAAAGCGGCCGGAGGTAAAACCACTCCTTGCCACTCTTAATTTATAGCGGATGGGGGGCCTTGCCGCAAGGCCCCCCATATACCGCAGAATCGTCCGCATTCGACGACGAAGGCGGAATGGTGATGATCGACGTAATAGTCGTCGGCGGCGGGCCCACCGGGCTGATGCTCGCCGCTGAGCTGCGGCTCGCCGGAGTGCACACGGTCGTACTGGAGAAACAGGCGGAGCCGGGCCGGGAATCCCGGGGGCGCGGACTGCATGTGCGCAGCGTCGAGGTGATGGACCAGCGCGGGCTGCTGGAACGGTTCCTGGCAGTCAGTGAGACATTCCAGGTGGGCGGCTTCTTCGGCGGAATTCAGAAACCGTGGCCGGACCGCCTGGACACCGCGCACCCGTACGGCCTTTCCACGCTGCAGCCGGTGACCGAGCAGCTGCTGCGCGAACGCGCCGTCGAACTGGGCGCCGAGATCCGGCGCGGCTGCGAGGTGGCCGGGCTGAGCCGGTCCGCAGACACAAACGGGGACGGTGACGAGGACGGTGACGAGGCCGGGGTGACCGTCGAGCTGACGGACGGCACGCGGCTGCGCTCGCGGTACGTCGTCGGGTGCGACGGCGGCCGCAGCACCGTGCGCAAGCAGCTCGGCGTCGACTTCGCCGGGCAGCCCGCCACGGTCGAGACGCTGCTCGGCGACATGGAGCTGGGCGAGGATCCGGCGACGGTCGCCGCCGTCGTCGAGAAGGTCCGCGGGACGCAGCTGCGGTTCGGCGTCATCCCCAACGGCGACGGCACGTTCCGGGTGATCGTGCCCGCCGAAGGGGTGTCCGAGGACCGGGCGACCGCGCCGACGCTGGAGGAGTTCAGGCACCGGCTGCGGGCCGTCGCGGGCACCGACCTCGGCGTCCACTCGCCCCGCGGTCTGTCCCGCTTCGGCGACGCCACCCGGCAGGCCGAGCGGTACCGGGTCGGCCGGGTCTTCCTGGCCGGCGACGCGGCGCACATCCACCCGCCGACCGGCGGACAGGGGCTCAACCTCGGGGTGCAGGACGCGTTCAACCTCGGCTGGAAGCTGGCGGCGGCGGTCAACGGCTGGGCGCCGGAAGGGCTGCTGGACAGCTACCACGCCGAGCGGCACCCGGTGGGCGCGCGCGTCCTGGACAACACCCGGGCGCAGATCACCCTGCTGGGCACCTCGCCGGGCGCGGTCGCGCTGCGGGAGCTGTTCTCCCGGCTGATGGACTTCGAGGAGGTCAACACGTATCTGACCGGCATGGTCACCGCGGTCGACGTCCGCTACGACTTCGGCGAGGGCCATGACCTGCTCGGCCGGCGGCTGCGGGACCTGCCGCTCAGGCGCGGCCGGCTCTACGACCTGACGCACGAGGGCCGCGGGCTGCTGCTCGACGGCACCGGCCGTCTGTCCGTCGCGGGCTGGGCGGACCGGGTCGACCATGTCGTCGACGTGGCGGAGGGCCTCGACGCCCCGGCCGTACTGCTGCGGCCGGACGGCCATGTGGCGTGGGCCGGTGGGGAGCAGGCGGACCTGCACGCCGCGACGGCCCGGTGGTTCGGCGCCCCCTCCGCCTGACCGCACGCCGCGCCGCGTCCGACTCCCCCGGGGGAACCCCGCCCCCGGTACGTACCTGTAGGCACCGCAGATCGGAACCGACCACGTGAAACCCCTGACCACCAGCGCGTTCGACCTCCCCGACCGCCTCTCCCCCAAGGCCGACCCGGCGCTGATCGCCGATGACGAGCGGCACTTCGCGGCCGTCGCCGACTGTCTGGAGCAGTCGATCGCCGAGCTGACCGACCGGCTCGCGGCCGAACGCAGGGCGCCCGGCGGGGCGAGCCGACAGGCGATGGACCGGGATGTGGAGATCCACCGGCTGACCGCCCGGCTGCGCGCGCTGCGCCGGTTCGGCCTGGATCTGTGCCTCGGGCACATGGTCGCCGCGGACGGCTCCGGGCCGCTGTACGTGGGCCGGCTCGGGCTGACCGACAGCACGGGCCGCCGGCTGCTGCTCGACTGGCGATCCCCGGCGGCCGAACCGTTCTTCGGCGCCACCCACGCCGACCCGATGGGCCTGGCGAGCCGCCGCCGTTACCGCTGGCACGGCGGCCGGATCAACGACTACTGGGACGAGGTGTTCGCCCCGGAGGGGTTCGCCGGGCATGCCGCGCTGGACGACCAGTCGGCGTTCATCGCCAGCCTCGGCGGCCACCGGTCGGCCCGGATGCGTGATGTGCTGGGCACCATCCAGGCCGACCAGGACGCCGTCATCCGGGCCGGCTCCCGGGGCACGCTCGTCGTCGACGGCGGGCCCGGCACCGGGAAGACCGTCGTCGCGCTGCACCGCTCCGCCTACCTCCTGTACGCCGACCCGCGCCTGGGCCACCGGCGCGGCGGGGTCCTGTTCGTCGGCCCGCACGAGCCCTACCTCGGGTACGTCTCCGATGTGCTGCCCAGCCTCGGGGAGGAGGGCGTACAGACGTGCACCCTGCGGGACCTGGTCGCGGAGGGGGCCGGGGCGGTGGCCGAGACCGATCCGGAGGTGGCGCGCCTCAAGGCGTCCGCGGACCTCGTGCACGCGGTCGAGCCGGCCGTCCGGTTCTACGAGGAGCCGCCGACCGAGGGCGTACGGGTGGAGACGCACTGGTCCGACATCTGGCTGAGCGCCGCCGACTGGGCCTCGGCGTTCGGGGCGGCGGACCCGGGCACCCCGCACAACGAGGCGCGCGACCAGATCTGGGAGGAGCTGGTCACGATCCTCGTGGACAAGCACGACGGCGACGCCCCGGAGGAGGCGCTGCGCGCCTCGCTGCGGCGGAACCGGGAGCTGTTCGCCCTCTTCGACCGGGCCTGGCCCCTGGTCGATGCGGCCGACCTGGTCGGCGACCTCTGGTCCGTACCCGCCTATCTGCGCAGGTGCGCGCCCTGGCTGAGCCCCGAGGAGGTCCGGCGGCTGCAGCGCCCGGACCCGCGGGCCTGGACGGAGTCGGACCTGCCGGTCCTGGACGCGGCCCGGCAGCGGCTCGGCGACCCGGAGGCCTCCCGGCGCAGGCGCCGCCACGCGGCGGCCGCCGCCGCCGAACGCGCGCGGATGGACGAGGTCGTCGACAGCCTGCTGGCCGACGAGACGCTGGCCGACGCCGACGCGGACGGCGAGGGTGCGCTGGTGATGCTGCGCGGGGCGGATCTGCGCGAGTCGCTGGCCACCGCCGACCGGCCGAGCGGGGTGGAACCCGACCTGCTGGCCGGGCCCTTCGCGCACATCGTCGTGGACGAGGCCCAGGAACTGACCGACGCCCAGTGGCAGATGCTGCTCCAGCGGTGTCCGTCCCGGAGCTTCACCGTCGTCGGGGACCGTGCGCAGGCCCGGCACGGGTTCACCGAGTCGTGGCGGGAGCGTCTGGAGCGGGTCGGTCTCGACCGGATCACCCTGGCCTCGCTGACCATCAACTACCGGACGCCGGAGGAGATCATGGCGGAAGCGGAGCCGGTCGTCCGGGCCGTGCTCCCCGACGCCAATGTGCCGGTCTCGGTCCGCAGCAGCGGCATTCCCGTCGCCCACGGGTCCGTGGCGGACCTGGAGTCGGTCCTGGCCGACCGGCTCGCCGCGCACGACGACGGGACCGCCTGCGTCATCGGCGCTCCCGCGTTCCGGACGACGACGCCCCGGGTGCGGTCGCTGACCCCGGAACTGTCGAAGGGCCTGGAGTTCGACCTGGTCGTCCTCGTCGACCCGCAGGACTTCGGTGAGGGCGTCGCGGGGGCGGTGGACCGGTATGTCGCGATGACCCGGGCGACCCGGGAACTCGTCGTCCTGACGAGCTCCTGAGGCCGACGGGTTCAGAGTCCGGGGCGGTCCTGGGCGGTGTTTCAGTGCCAGGGCAGGCCGGCGCGGTGCCGCCAGTACGCCTCCGGCTCCTCGACCAGGGCGTCGAGGCCGGCCCGCTGCTCGTCGTCCAGGTCGACGACGGCCGCGTGCAGATTGCCGGAGAGCTGGGCGGCCGTGGCGGCGCCGGAGAGCACGACGCCGGCCCAGGGCTGGTGCAGGACCAGGGCGAGGGCGACCGCGTCGCCGCCCACGCCCGCGCCGGCCGCGATCTCCTGGAACACGGCGGGGGCCTCCTCCCCGGCGAGCCGCCCGTTGGCCATGCCCTCCTTGACGATCACGGTGAGCCCGGCGTCGTGGGCCTCGGCGAGCGCGGGCGCGGCCGAGGTCTCCAGGGCGTTGTAGGTGGCCTGGACCGTACGGAAGAGGGGTTCGCCGTCGACCGTGACGGCGAGGGCGGCCCGGATCGCCTCGGCCTGGGCGGGGCCGCTGGTGGAGAGGCCCACGGTGACGCCGTCGGCGGCCAGGGCGGCGAGGCGGTCGAGCAGTTCCTTGTCGCTGAGCGCCGGGCTGTCCGGGGTGACCGAGTGGACCTGGTAGAGGCTCAGCCGGTCGCCGAGGAGGTCCCGGGTCTCGGCGTACTGGCGCTCGAAGGTGGCGAGGCTGTGGTCCTTGACCTCGTGGGCCTCGGCCTCGACGTTCCAGTCGGCGGTGTAGGTGTAGCCCCATTTGCTGCCGACGACGAGGTCGGTGAACGAGGGCCGGGCGTCCAGCCACTCGGCGAGGAACTCCTCGGCACGGCCGTAGGAGCGGGCGGTGTCGACGTACCGGACGCCCTGAGCGTAGGCGGCGTCCAGCAGCTCGTGGGTGCGGGCGCGCAGGGCGTCGACGTCCCGGTCGGCGGGCAGGTCCCGGTCGCGGTGGAGGTTGATGTAGCCGGGCCTCCCCACGGCGGCCAGGCCCAGTCCGATGTGGGCGGTCGGGGTCGTCGCGGCGGCCAGGGCGGCGAAGGGCATCGCGGGCTCCTCGGGGTCGGGTTTCGGTTACTCCTACCCCGGTGAACGTAGCTCGCGACACCCTTCGTGGACCTCTTACGACACCGCCGCCACCTGCTGCGACCGGACCGGTGGCCCTACTGGCGGGCGGTCGCCCAGGCGTGCTGGGCCGCCAGGTCCTCCTTCACCTCGGCGAGCTGGACGGCGACGGCGGAGGGCGCCGTTCCGCCCCGGCCGTCGCGGGAGGCGAGGGCGCCCCGCACGTTGAGGACCGTGCGGACCTCGGGGGTGAGGTGCTCGGAGATCTTGGCGAACTGCTCGTCGGTGAGCTGGTCGAGCTCGATGCCGTGCTGCTCGCACTCCTTGACGCAGGCGCCGGCCACCTCGTGCGCCACCCGGAACGGCACGCCCTGCTTGACCAGCCACTCCGCGATGTCGGTCGCGAGCGAGAAGCCCGCCGGGGCCAGCTCCTCCATGCGCTCGCGGTTGACGGTGAGGGTGGCCATCATGCCGGTGAAGGCGGGCAGCAGGACCTCCAGCTGGTCGCAGGAGTCGAAGACGGGCTCCTTGTCCTCCTGGAGGTCCCGGTTGTACGCCAGCGGGAGCGCCTTGAGCGTGGCGAGCAGGCCGGTCAGGTTGCCGATGAGACGGCCGGACTTGCCCCGGGCCAGCTCCGCGATGTCGGGGTTCTTCTTCTGCGGCATGATCGAGGAGCCGGTGGAGAAGGCGTCGTGGAGGGTGACGAAGGAGAACTCCTTCGTGTTCCAGATGATGACCTCCTCCGCGATCCGGGAGAGGTTCACGCCGATCATCGCGGTGATGAAGGCGAACTCCGCGACGAAGTCCCGCGAGGCGGTGCCGTCGATGGAGTTGGCGACCGAACCGTGCTCGAAGCCCAGGTCGGCGGCGACCGCCTCCGGGTCCAGCCCGAGCGAGGACCCGGCGAGCGCCCCGGAGCCGTACGGCGAGACGGCCGTGCGCTCGTCCCACTGGCGCAGCCGCTCGGCGTCCCGGGAGAGGGACTGGACGTGGGCGAGCACGTGGTGGGCGAAGAGGACGGGCTGGGCGTGCTGGAGGTGGGTCCGGCCCGGCATGGCGACGTCGGCGTTGGCCTCGGCGAGGCCGACCAGCGCGCTCTGGAGGTCGGCGATCAGACCGCCGACGATCCGGGCGTGGTCGCGCAGGTACATCCGGAAGAGCGTGGCGATCTGGTCGTTCCGCGACCGGCCGGCCCGCAGCTTGCCGCCGAGGTCGGGGCCGAGGCGCTCCAGGAGTCCGCGCTCCAGGGCGGTGTGGACGTCCTCGTCGGCGATGGTGCCGGTGAAGGAGCCGTCGGCGACGTCGGCTTCGAGCTGGTCGAGGCCTGCCTGCATCCGGGTCAGCTCGTCCTCGGTGAGCAGGCCCGCCTTGTTGAGGACGCGCGCGTGGGCGCGGGAGCCGGCGATGTCGTACGGCGCGAGCCGCCAGTCGAAGTGGACGGACGCCGACAGCTTGGCCAGCGCCTCGGCCGGTCCGTCGGCGAAACGCGCGCCCCAGAGCCGGACGTCACCGTTGTTGCTGCTCACTGCGTGCTCCTCAAAAAGCGAAGGCAAAAGGCCAAGGCGTAGGCCCGGTTGCGGATATGCGGCCGCCTCCCTGCCGCGTGACGACGGGGAGGCGGCTGTACAACGAGAGAAGATCAGGCGAGGTCGCGCTTGGCCGCGATCTTCGAGGAGAGGCCGAAGATCTCGATGAAGCCCTGCGCCTTGGACTGGTCGAAGGTGTCGCCCGAGTCGTAGGTGGCGAGGTTGAAGTCGTACAGCGACTCCTCGGACTTCCGGCCGGTGACGACGGCGCGGCCGCCGTGCAGGGTCATCCGGATGTCGCCGGTGACGTGCTGGTTGGCCTCGTTGATGAAGCCGTCGAGCGCCCGCTTGAGCGGGGAGAACCACAGGCCGTCGTAGACCATCTCGCCCCAGCGCTGCTCGACCTGCCGCTTGTAGCGGGCCAGTTCGCGCTCGACGGTGACGTTCTCCAGCTCCTGGTGGGCGGTGATCAGCGCGATCGCGCCGGGCGCCTCGTACACCTCGCGGGACTTGATGCCCACGAGCCGGTCCTCGACCATGTCGATCCGGCCGATGCCCTGGGCGCCGGCCCGCTCGTTGAGCTGCTGGATCGCCTGGAGGACGGTGACGGGACGGCCGTCGATGGCGACGGGCACGCCCTCCTTGAAGGAGATGACGACCTCGTCGGCCTCGCGCTGGACGGCGGGGTTCTCGGTGTACTCGTAGATGTCCTCGATCGGCGCGTTCCAGATGTCCTCCAGGAAGCCCGTCTCGACGGCGCGCCCGAAGACGTTCTGGTCGATGGAGTACGGGGACTTCTTGGTGGTCGCGATCGGGAGGTTCTTCTCCTCGCAGAAGGCGATCGCCTTGTCCCGGGTCATCGCGTAGTCGCGGACCGGGGCGATGCACTTCAGGTCGGGGCCGAGCGCGGAGATGCCGGCCTCGAAGCGGACCTGGTCGTTGCCCTTGCCGGTGCAGCCGTGGGCGACGATCCCGGCGTTGTGCTTGTGGGCGGCGGCGACGAGGTGCTTGACGATGGTCGGCCGGGAGAGGGCCGAGACCAGCGGGTAGCGGTCCATGTAGAGGGCGTTGGCCTTGATCGCCGGGAGGCAGTACTCCTCGGCGAACTCGTCCTTGGCGTCCGCGACCTCGGCTTCGACGGCACCGCAGGCGAGCGCGCGCTTGCGGATGACGTCCAGGTCCTCGCCGCCCTGGCCGACGTCCACGGCAACGGCGATGACCTCGGCGCCCGTCTCCTCGGCGATCCAGCCGATGGCGACGGAGGTGTCCAGGCCGCCCGAGTAGGCGAGTACGACGCGCTCGGTCACGGGTTTCTCCTTACGGTGCAATCACTGATGGGTATAACTATGCAGTCCTCTGTATTGTTTGTCAAAACAGCAGGTCAGGGTGGTGCGCGTGGCCGTTCGGTCGGGAAATGCCGAGGCTTCTCGACCGGAGCGGCTCTAGCATCGGCACCTTACGAAAGGGGGCACGGTGGACGGCCGTGACAAGGAGACCGTGAGCCCGGTGGTGCGGGTGTGGGAGGGCGCCGCTCCGGCCGAGGTGTTGGACGGCGCGTCGGCCGATGCGTGGTTGGACTTCGACGCCGACGTCCGGTGTCTCGACGACCGCCCGTGGCTGCCGGCCCGGTCGCCCGGGGAGCCGGTTCGGCCGCCCGGGGAGCCGGTTCGGCCGGCCCCCACGCTGCTGGACCGGTTGCGCGGACGTACGCGTTCGAGGGTCGCTCCCCCGGCCTCGCCCCCGCTCCCTCCCGCCATCGCCCTGTCCCACCCGGACGGGCGGATCCGGGAATCGGCCCTGGACGCGGCGGGCGCCGACCCGGAGCTGCGCCCGCTGCTGGTGGTGCGGTGCGCGGACTGGGCCGCTCCGGTCCAAGAGAAGGCCCGGAAGCTGCTCGCCGAACTGCCCGGCGGCGACCTGTTCCCGCTGGCCGAGCTGATCCTGCGGCTGTCGCGGCGGGCGCGGGGCGACTTCGCCCGGGACCTGCTGGAGGACGCGCTGCGCGAGGGCCCGGCGGCCGAGGTGCTGGTGCTGACCGGCCACCCGGACCGGGCGACGTACCGCCTCGCGTACCGGATCGCGGTGGAGCGCGGACTGCTGACGCCGATGGAGCTGGCCACCACGGCGGCGACCTGCGGTGACGTCACGCTCCAGGACCTCTGCGCGGAGGCCGCCGTGAGGCCGGGCACGACTCCGGGGCCGGACGCGGCCGCCGTGCTGGACCGGCTGCTGACGGCTCGCTCGCCCCGGGTGCGTTCGGCGGGGGTGACCGCGCTGCGGCGGGCCGGGCGGCACGGTGACGCGGAGCGGTTCCTCGCCGACCGGTCCGCCCTCGTACGGGCCTGCGCGCGCTACGTGCTGCGTCAGGACGGCGTCGACCCGCTGCCCCTCTGCCGGGCCCTGTGCACCGAGCCCGCCGCGCACCCGGGTGCCGCCGCGGGCCTCGGCGAGTGCGGCGACCGCGCGGCGGACGCCGGGACGCTGTGGGCCCTGGTGGAGCACCCGCTGCCCGCCGTGCGCCTGCACGCGATCGGCGGACTGCGTGCGCTGGACGTGGTGGTGCGGGAGCGGCTGACGCCGTTGCTGGACGACCCGAGCCCGGCCGTGGTGCGGGCGGCGACCCGGGCCCTGCTGCCGGAGGCCGCCGGGATTCCGGAGCGCCTGCTGCGTGAGCGGGGTGCGCCGGACCGGCCGCGCGCGGTGCGGGTGGCGGCGGACCGGCTGCTGCGGGCGGCGGGGCGGCAGCGGCTTCCGGAGCCCGGGTACCGCTGATGCCCCGGCCCGTGATGCCGAACCGGTGATGCCCCGCCCGGTGTGCGCCGCTGGGCCGTACGGAGCAGGTCCGGTGGGGCGGGCGGGCCGGTCGCCGTACGGTCCGGAGCATGCGCAGATCACTGGTGACCGCCGCCGTACTCCTGGCCCTGGCCGGCTCCCTCGGGGCCGCGCCCGCCTCCGACGTACCGCCGCTCCCGGACCGGCTGGCGGACACGGGCGGCGGTTCGCAGCTGATCACCGCCGAGGCTCCCGGCACCGGCTCGACCACCGGGACGGTGACCTGGTGGGAGCGGCGCGGTGGCCGGTGGGCGGAGGCCGGGTCCGCGCCCGCGCGGTTCGGGGCGAACGGACTGGCCGAGGGGGCGACGCGGCAGCAGGGCACGAGTACCACCCCGACCGGGCTGTACGACCTGCCGTACGCCTTCGGCATCGAGGACGCTCCGGCGGGGACGACGTATCCGTACCGGAAGGTGAACGAGGACTCCTGGTGGTGCCAGGACAACGACTCGGAGGCGTACAACCGCTGGGTGGAACCGCGGCCCTCCCACTGCCGCGCGGCGGAGGCCGAGCACCTGGTCTCCTACGGCACGCAGTACGCCCGGGCGCTGGTGATCGGCTTCAACTACGACCGTCCGGTGCGCGACCGGGGCGCGGGCATCTTCCTGCATGTGAACGGGCGCGGGGCGACGGCGGGTTGTGTGTCCGTACCCGCCGGCGCCATGGCGGAGATCCTGGCGTGGGCGAAGCCGGAGCGGCGGCCGCACATCGCGGTCGGGACCGGCTCGGGCCCGACCGCGATCACGCGCTACTAGTAAAAGCCTCAGCGGTCGTTCTGAGCGAGCCTCAGCAGATGGTCGGCGAGCGCCTGACCGCCGTTCGGGTCGCGGCTGATGAGCATCAGCGTGTCGTCGCCCGCGATCGTGCCGAGGATGTCGTGCAGTTCGGCCTGGTCGATGGCCGAGGCGAGGAACTGGGCCGCGCCCGGCGGTGTACGGAGCACCACCAGGTTGGCCGAGGCCTCCGCCGAGATGAGCAGTTCGGCCGAGAGCCTGCGCATCCGCTCCTCCTTGGCCGAGCCGCCCAACGGGGCCTGCGGGGTGCGGAATCCGCCCTCGCTCGGCACCGCGTAGATCAGCTCGCCGCCGGTGTTGCGGATCTTCACCGCGCCCAGCTCGTCGAGATCGCGCGAGAGCGTCGCCTGGGTGACGCTCAGCCCGTCGTCGGCGAGGAGCTTGGCCAGCTGGCTCTGCGAGCGGACCGGCTGCCGGTTCAGGATGTCCACGATCCGGCGGTGGCGGGCGGTGCGGGTCTGCGGCACGGACGGCCCGCCGTGCTCGGTTTCCTGCGCCTCGGTCATCGTCGTCGCCTCATTCTCCGGAGGGTCATGCTCCGGATCGTCCGTCCCCGTGTGCCGCGTCGAGAGCGCTCGGCAGGATCTCCAGGAACGCGTCCACCTCCGCGTCACCGATGATCAGCGGCGGCATGAGCCGTACGACATCGGGGGCGGGCGCGTTCACCAGGAGGCCGGCTCCCTGGGCCGCCTGCTGCACCTGCGGTGCGAGGGGTCCGGTGAGCACGATACCCAGCAGCAGGCCGCTGCCGCGGACATGGGAGACCAGCGGGTGTCCCAGTGCCTCCACGCCGTCGCGGATCTTCTCGCCGAGCCGCTTGACCTCGTCGAGCGCGCCGTCGGCCGCGAGGGTGTCGATGACGGCGAGTCCGGCGGCGCAGGCGACCGGGTTGCCGCCGAAGGTGGTGCCGTGGTGACCGGGCTTCAGCAGGTCGGCGGCCGGGCCGAAGGCGACGGTCGCGCCGATCGGCAGACCGCCGCCGAGGCCCTTGGCGAGGGTGACGATGTCGGGCTCGACGCCTTGGTGGGCCTGGTGCTCGAACCACTGGCCGCAGCGGCCGATACCGGTCTGTACCTCGTCGAGGACGAGGAGGGTCCCGGTCGCCCGGGTGATCTCGCGGGCGGCCTCCAGATAGCCCTTGGGCGGGACGACGACACCGTTCTCGCCCTGCACCGGCTCGATGATGACCAGGGCGGTGTCGGTGGTGACGGCCGCGCGCAGGGCGGCCACGTCTCCGTACGGCACATGCGTGACATCGCCGGGCAGCGGCCGGAACGGCTCCTGCTTCCCCGGCTGTCCGGTCAGCGCGAGCGCGCCCATGGTCCGGCCGTGGAAGCCGCCGTCGGTCGCGACCATGTGGGTGCGCCCGGTGAGCCGGCCGATCTTGAAGGCGGCCTCGTTGGCCTCCGCGCCGGAGTTGGCGAAGAAGACCCGGCCCTGACGGCCGAACAGCTGGAGCAGCCGTTCGGCGAGCGCGACGGGCGGCTCGGCGATGAACAGGTTCGATACGTGGCCGAGGGAGGCGATCTGGGTGGAGACGGCCTCGACGACGGCGGGGTGGGCGTGGCCGAGGGCGTTGACCGCGATGCCGCCGACGAAGTCGAGGTAGCGGGTGCCGTCCTCGTCCCAGACGTACGCGCCTTCGCCGCGGACGAGCGGCAGGCGGGGCGTGCCGTAGTTGTCCATCAGCGCGTCCTGCCAGCGCGAGGGGAGTCCGGTATCGGCTCCGGTGCCGGTCATGATGCCCCCTGTTCAGGCCCTGCGTGTACGTCGGCTGCGTGTACGTCGATGGGGGCGTCCGGCACGACCATGGTGCCGATGCCCTCGTCGGTGAAGATCTCCAGCAGGATCGAGTGCTGGACCCGGCCGTCGATGACCCGGGCGGTCTCGACGCCGTTGCGCACGGCGTGGAGGCAGCCCTGCATCTTGGGGACCATGCCGCTGGACAGCTCGGGCAGCAGCTTCTCCAGCTGGCTCGCGGTGAGCCGGCTGATGACGTCGTCGCTGTTGGGCCAGTCCTCGTAGAGGCCCTCGACATCGGTGAGGACCATCAGCGTCTCGGCGTTCAGGGCGGCGGCGAGCGCGGCGGCCGCGGTGTCGGCGTTGACGTTGTAGACGTGGTGGTCGTCGGCGGAGCGGGCGATGGAGGAGACGACCGGGATGCGGCCGTCGTCCAGCAGCGCCTGGATGGCCCCGGTGTCGATGGCGGTGATCTCGCCGACCCGGCCGATGTCGACGGACTCGCCGTCGATGGTGGGCCGGTGCTGGGTGGCGGTGATGGTGTGGGCGTCCTCGCCGGTCATGCCGACGGCGAGGGGGCCGTGCTGGTTGAGGAGGCCGACCAGCTCGCGCTGGACCTGTCCGGCGAGCACCATCCGGACGACGTCCATCGCCTCGGGGGTGGTGACGCGCAGCCCGGCCTTGAACTCGCTGACCAGGCCCTGCTTGTCGAGCTGGGCGCTGATCTGGGGGCCGCCGCCGTGCACGACGACGGGCTTGAGGCCGGCGTGCCGCAGGAAGACGACGTCCTGGGCGAAGGCGGCCTTCAGCTCCTCGTCGATCATGGCGTTGCCGCCGAACTTGATGACGACGGTCTTGCCGTTGTGCCGGGTCAGCCAGGGCAGCGCCTCGATGAGGATCTGCGCCTTCGGGAGTGCGGTGTGCTTCCGCGCGGCGCTCATGAGCTGTACGCGCTGTTCTCGTGGACGTAGTCCGCGGTGAGGTCGTTGGCCCAGATGACGGCGGACTCGGTGCCCGCGGCCAGGTCGGCGGTGACCTTGACCTCCCGGTAGCGCATGTCGACGAGGTCGCGGTCCTCCCCCACGCCGCCGTTCTTGCAGACCCAGACGTCGTTGATGGCGACGTTGAGCTGGTCCGGCTCGAAGGCCGCCTTCGTCGTGCCGATGGCGGAGAGGACACGGCCCCAGTTGGGGTCCTCGCCGTGGATGGCGCACTTGAGGAGGTTGTTGCGGGCGATGGAGCGGCCGACCTCGACGGCGTCGTCCTCGGTGGCCGCGTTGATCACCTCGATCCGGATGTCCTTGGAGGCGCCCTCGGCGTCGCCGATGAGCTGCCGGGCGAGGTCGTCGCAGACGGTCCGTACGGCTTCGGCGAACGCGTCCTGCTCCGGGGTGATGCCGCTGGCGCCGGAGGCGAGGAGCAGCACGGTGTCGTTGGTGGACATGCAGCCGTCGGAGTCGACCCGGTCGAAGGTGGTCCGGGTGGCGTCGCGGAGTGCGGCGTCCAGTGCGGGGGCTTCCACATCCGCGTCGGTGGTGAGGACGACGAGCATGGTGGCGAGGCCCGGGGCGAGCATGCCGGCGCCCTTGGCCATGCCGCCGACGGTCCAGCCCTCGCCGCCCGCGACGGCCGTCTTGTGCACGGTGTCGGTGGTCTTGATGGCGATGGCGGCCTTCTCACCGCCGTGCTCGCTGAGCGCGGCGGCGGCCTGCTCGATGCCGGGGAGGAGCTTGTCCATGGGGAGCAGGATGCCGATGAGCCCGGTGGAGGCGACGGCTACTTCTCCCGCACTGTGGCCGTCCAGCACCTCGGCGACCTTCTCGGCCGTGGCGTGGGTGTCCTGGAAGCCCTGGGGGCCCGTACAGGCGTTGGCGCCACCGGAGTTGAGGACGACGGCGGTGACCTCGCCGCCCTTGAGGACCTGCTCCGACCAGAGCACCGGGGCGGCCTTGACGCGGTTGGAGGTGAAGACGCCCGCGGCGGCGCGGCGCGGCCCGTTGTTGACCACGAGGGCCAGGTCCGGGTTTCCGCTCTCCTTGATTCCCGCGGCGATGCCCGCCGCCGAGAACCCCTGTGCTGCCGTGACGCTCACGGTGCAACTCCGATCGTCGTGAGACCTGTGTCCTCGGGGAGCCCGAGGGCGATGTTCATGCTCTGCAGGGCGCCGCCCGCGGTGCCCTTGGCGAGATTGTCGATGGCGCAGATGACCACGATCCGTCCGGCGGCCGGGTCGTGGGCGACCTGGACCTGTACGGCGTTGGAGCCGTACACCGCGGCGGTGGCGGGCCACTGCCCCTCGGGCAGGAGGTCCACGAACGGCTCGTCCGCGAACGCCTTCCCGTACACCGCGCGCAGGCTCTCCGCGCTCACGCCGGGCTTCGCCTTCGCGCTGCACGTGGCGAGGATGCCGCGCGGCATGGGCGCGAGGGTCGGCGTGAAGGAGACGGAGACCGGCTCACCGGCGGCGGCGCTGAGGTTCTGGATCATCTCGGGCGTGTGGCGGTGCCCGCCGCCGACGCCGTACGGGGTCATGTTGCCCATCACCTCGGAGCCGAGCAGATGCGGCTTGGCCGCCTTGCCCGCACCCGAGGTGCCCGACGCGGCGACGATGACGGCCTCCGGCTCGGCGATACCGGCCTCGTACGCGGGGAAGAGCGCGAGCGAGACGGCGGTCGGGTAGCACCCCGGCACGGCGATCCGCCGCACCCCGGCGAGCGCGGCCCGCCCGCCCGGCAGCTCGGGCAGCCCGTAGGGCCAGGTCCCGGCGTGCGGGGACCCGTAGAACGTCTCCCAGTCACCGGCGTCCTTGAGCCGGAAGTCGGCCCCCATGTCGACGACGAGGACCTCGTCCCCGAGCTGCTCGGCGACGGCGGCGGACTGCCCGTGCGGAAGCGCCAGGAAGACGACGTCATGACCGGCGAGCACCTCGGCGGTGGTGGGCTCCAGCACCCGGTCGGCCAGCGGCCGCAGATGCGGCTGGAGCGACCCGAGCGCCTGCCCGGCGTTGGAGTGCCCGGTGAGGGCGCCGATCTCGACCTCGGGGTGCGCCAGCAGAAGGCGGAGCAGCTCCCCGCCGGCGTATCCGCTCGCCCCTGCCACTGCTGCTCGTACCACCATCGGTAACCCTCCTGATCGATGGCATGACTATACGCATCGACGCACTTTTATGCAAAGCGCTTTCAGGTGGGGCGGGTGCGTTCCGTCGTCAGGTCAGAAGGGTGGTGGCGAGGGCGGTGGCGAGGTACGCGGTGCCGAGGCCGGCGACGACGCTGACGACGGCGTTGGCGGCGGCGAAGTACTTCGCGCCGGTCTCGGCCAGGCGCATGCTCTCGAAGGAGAACGTCGAGTAGGTGCTGAGCGTCGCGCACAGGCCGGGGCCGATCAGGTGCTGGAGCGCGGCGGGCACGGTGGTGGCGGTGGCGGCGCCGGTGAGGAAGCCGAGTCCGGCGCAGGCGGCGATGTTGACGGTGAAGGTGCCCCACGGGAAGACGGTGGTGTGGCGGGCCTGGACGGCGCGGTCGGTGAGATAGCGCAGCGGGGCCCCGACGATCGCCCCGGCGATGACCATCAGCCAGTTCATGAGCGCCCCCGCTCCGCACCCGTGCGCGGGAGGACGACGAGGCGGGTGAGGGCGGCGGCGGCCCAGACCGCGGCGAACGCGGCCGTCAGGGTCGCCGCCGCGTACAGCAGGCCGGTGGCGTGCCGGCCGTGGTCGAGGAGGCGCTGGGTGTCGAGGGTGGCGGTGGAGAAGGTGGTGTAGCCGCCCAGGACGCCGGTGCCGAGGAACGGCCTGGTCAGGGGGTGGGCGGTGAAGCGTTCGGTGATCAGGACCATCAGGACGCCCATGGCGGCGCAGCCGGAGACGTTGATCCAGAAGACGGTCCAGGGGAACGCGGTGGGGGCGGCGGGCCAGATCAGGGTGGCGCCGTAGCGGGCGCAGGCGCCGATGACGCCGCCGGCCGCGATGGCGGCGAGGATCTCGCCCTGACGGCGCTTCGGGCCGGGCGCCTTCGCGGGCGGCCACGGGCCGACGGCGGTGTCCGGGTCGACCGGTTCGGCCTGCCTGCCGGTGGGCGGGGTGTGGTGTTCGGGGCGGTCGGGGTGCACGTGTTCAGGCTCCTACCTGATCGGCCGGTCCGTGCGCGGGCGCGCGGAAGTGTCAGGCAGGGACCGTTGGCGGCCGACGACGGTTGCGGCTGCGGTTGGTTACGGCGGGCCCCACCGCCGTACAGCCGCCCGCGCGGGGTGGCTGTACGGCCAGGTTACCGGTCGCGGGGCCGACGGGTGAGGTGGCGCAGGGCCGCCTCCGCCGCGTTGGCGCCGCACATGCCGTGCGCGCCCGGCCCTGGCGGGGTGGCGGCCGAGCAGATGTACATGCCGGGGACACCGGTGTCGTACGGGGAGAGCGTCGACCGCGGCCCGAGGACCAGTTGGCGCGGGTCCTTGGCGCCGGTGACGATGTCGCCGCCCACGTAGTTGGGGTTGTGGGCGTGCATGGCCGTGGTGGATCGCGCCACGTGGCCGACGACGCGGTCCCGGAATCCGGGGGCGAACCGTTCGATCCGGTCGATCACCGCTCCGGTCGCGTCCCCGGTGTAGCCGTGGGGCACGTGCGCGTAGCTGTAGACGGGGTGGATGTCGCCGACGGAGCGCCGGGGGTCGGCGAGGTACTGCTGGCCCACGAGGACGAACGGGCGCTCGGGCATGCGGCCCGCGTGGACGTCCCGTTCGGCGGCGGCGGTCTCGGCGTACGGGCCGCCGAGATGGACCGTGCCGGCCCGACGGGCGTCCGGGTTCGTCCACGGGACGCCGCCCTCGACCGCGAAGTCGACCTTGAAGGCGCCCGGTCCGTGCCGGAAGCGCCGGTAGGCGCGGGCGACACGGGCGGGCAGCCGGTCGCCGACGATGTCGGCGACGGCGCGCGGCGCGAGGTCGAACATCGTGATGTCGGCGGGTGGCAGATCCTGTACGCGCCGTACCTCGACGCCGGTCTCGATCGTGCCGCCGTGTTCGGCGAGGGCCGAGGCCAGCGCCGCCGCGATCGACCGCGATCCGCCGGCGGCGACCGGCCAGCCGTGTCGGTGCCCGGCGGTGATGATGCCCAGGCCGATGGCGGCGGAGAGCGGGTGGTGCAGCGGCCGGAACGCGTGCGCCGCCACCCCGCCGAACAACGCCCGGCCGCGCTCGGTGGTGAACAGGCGCGCGACGGCCGAGGCCGGCAGCAGGGCCGGCAGACCGAACCGCGCCAGGGCGAGCGGGTGCCCGGGCAGGCGCAGCAGCGGCCCCATGACGTCCTCGGCCAGCAGGTCGAAGCGGGCCGCGGGCCCGGCGAACGCCAGTCGCCAGCGGGAGCCGTCCCGGCCGAGCCCGGCCGCCGTCTCCTCCACCGAGCGGTGCAGCACGCCGGCCTCGCCGCCGTCGAGCGGGTGGACACAGTCGATCTCCGGCCGACGCCAGATCAACCCGTGCCGCTCCGGATCGAGGCTCCGCAGGAACGCCGATCCGGCTGCCATCGGGTGGATGGCCGAGCAGTGGTCGTGCAGCAGCCCCGGCATGACGGCCTCGCCCGAGCGGGTGCCGCCGCCGATCTCGTCGGCCGCCTCCAGCACGGTGACCCGGGCCCCCGAACGGGCGAGGACGACAGCGGCGGCGAGCCCGTTGGGCCCACTGCCGACAACGATCGCGGTAGTCACGCGAGCGACCCTAACGGCCGGGCGTATCGCGAACGAACCGCGGTGAACGGCGCTGAACCTCAGCGCACTTCGGCCATCGTAGAAAGTTCTTCGCAAAGGGTTCTTCGCGAACACGCGTGCCCGTCCGGGCCAGGCAGTCCGGCAACGGGCCGGCCGCGAGCGGCCTGATGGGTAGCGTGATGGGGGCCGCCGGGGTCGGCGGGAGCCTGATCGCCGCGGCGGTCGCGCACCGGTTGCGGCGGCGGGTGGTGGTCCTCGCCGGGTTCCTGCTGGCCGGGGCGCCGAGATTCCTGGTCCTCGCCCTCGATGCCCCGTTGGGGGCGGTCCTGGCGGTCTTCGCGCTCAGCGGGTTCGGCGCCGGGTTCGTCAACCCCGTGCTGGGGGCCGTCCTCGTCGAACGGGTGCCGCGCCGGATGCTGGGTCGCGTCAACGCCCTCGGCGACTCGCTGGCCTGGTCCGGTATCCCGCTCGGCGGGCTGATCGCCGGAGCGGCGGTGACCGCCGCCGGGCTGACACCGGTGCTGATCGCCGGCGGAGCCGTGTACTTCCTCACCACGCATCTGGCCGGACTGCGGCCGGAGTGGCGCGAGATGGACCGTACGCGTGGGCGGGACTCGCCGAAGCGGCGGACCGGGGAGGAGCGAGAGACAGCCGTCCCGCAGGCGAAGGACCGGGCGGACGCGGCGCCATGACGCCTACGAGGACGTGCTGCCCGGAGCCGCTCGGCCCGGGCAGCAGTGCGCATGGCGATGCGTCAGAGAGATCAGAGAATCAGAGGAAGAGAACCGAACGCACCTTCAGCCGCTCCGATGCCCCGCCGGTGTGCGGACGGAGGGGGAAGGAGTCGCCCTCGCAGTCGGCGTCGGTGAAGACCTGAGCCCAGGCATCCGTGCGGTTCTTCGGCGAGTGCCCGGGCTCGGGGTTCTCCGGGCCGACGCCCGGGAGGTTGACACACCGGCCGCTCGGCGGGCTGTTCAGGAAGCCGGTCGCCTCGTACCCCTCGACGGTCACGTAGTCGTAGCGGAACTGCCCCTCGGCGGCCGAGGCGGAAGAGGGAACGGCGGCGAGGAGCAGTGCGGCGCCGAGAGCGGCGGGGAGGGCGGAGCGAAAGCGCACGGGGGAAATCCTTCTGAGGGGTCGCCGAAGCGACGGCATGGCTACGTTGCGTGCACATAATGACACACTGAGTGACCATCCATGATCCGGAGCTGATCCGGGCCGGACCCGTCATCGTCCGAGGTCACCCGGTTCGCCGGAGGCCTCCCGCCGGCAGGTCCGCAACCCCGGCCCCGCTCACTACGGCACGTTGTACCGGACGAGCGCCTTGGCCACCGGCGTACCGCTGCGCTGTGCGTATGTCATCCGCTCGCGCACCTCACGCAGCCCCCGGGGCCGGAACCCGGGCCCGCCGCAGCAGCTCTTGTGAAATCCCACGCCCGCGTTGAGCAGCACTGTGAGGGCCCGCCATGCCGCGATGTCCCGCCGCCGCGGCGCCGCGAACGCCGATCCGGCGTGGATCATCGGCTCCGCGCAGTTCGGGCAGTTCCGCTGCCTCGTCCGGTCGTAGGGCTGCTTGTACGACACCCGGCAGGAGAGACAGACGTACGACGTTTTCCCGTGGCTCATCGGCTCAGCCTAGGGTTCGCTCCGGTCCACGGCCATCGACTTCTTCGGCTCCGGCTCGGCTGCCGCCGAGGCCGTGGGGCGGGCGGGGGCGATACTGGTCGTAGCAGTCGCCTCGCCGCCGAACCGGCTCCCGGCCGGGGCGGCGGCGGGGCCCCGCTCTGTCGATGCCTCTGAGGGGAGCCGTACATGACCACGGCGAAAGACCTGTTCATCATCGCCATGGACCCGGAGCCGGAGCACACCGTGGGGCAGGGCGACCTGTCGCTCGCCCTCGCGGGAGCCGAACTCCTCGATCTCATCGGTGCGGGAACCATCACCGTGGACGGCGACCTCATCGTGCCGGGCGGTTCGTCGGCGCCGGACGACCGGCTGCTCGGCGAGGCCACGGCGGGGCTCACCCGGCAACCGCCCTACGAGCGGATCGAGGACTGGCTGTGGCGCCGCGGCCGGGATCTCTCGGCCGCCTACCAGGACGCGCTGGAACGTGACGGCGAGCTCACGCAGAAGCGGAGCGGTCTGCTGCCCTTCGGTCCGAAGCAGGTGGAACTGGTGGACACCCCCGCCCGCCGCCGTGCCCTCGCCCGCCGGGAGGAGGGCGACCCCGTTCTGGCCTCCCTCGCGTCGGCCGTGGGTCTCGACGGCGCCGGGTCCGATGACGACGAGATCCGCCTCGACGACGAGACGGTCACGGCCGTGGTCGCCACCGTCCATGAAGCGGTGATGGAGCTGGAGGCCGTACGCCAGCGGCGGACCATCGAGAACACGGCCTTCGCCAACGTCTGGCGCGGACCCTGAGCCGGGGGCCGGGCGCTCCGGTTTGACCTTGACACGGTGACAAGCTTTTCACTGCTGGTCGAGGAGGTGCTCTCGATGACGGTCACGGGACACGACACGGGCGCGGGCAGGGGCACGAGCGCAGGTACGGGAGCGGACGCCGGCGCGGTACGGGCGCTTCGCGGGCTGGAGGACGGTCGTCCGGCCGTACGGCTGCGGGCCGCGCTGGCCGTCGGCACGACGCCGGACCCCCGTTTCGTCGACAAGCTCGTCGAGCGGAGCGCCGTCGAGCCCGACTTCTTCGTCCGGGACATGCTCACCTGGGCTCTCACCCGTCACCCGGTGTCCGTCACGCTTCCCCGGCTGCTCGGCGAGGTCCGCTCGGAGCGGGCGTCGGCGCGGAGTCAGGCGCTGCACACGCTGTCCAAGATCGGGGACCGGCGGGCGTGGCCGGCGATCACCCGGGCGCTCCTGACCGACGCCGACGACGAAGTGGCGCGGAGCGCCTGGCGGGCGGCGGTCGTGCTCGTACCGGAAGAGGAGGAGTTTGCGTTGGGCGCGCTGCTGGCGACGCAGCTCGGGCGCGGCGGGCCGGAGACCCGGCTGAGCCTCAGCCGGGCGCTGATCGCGCTCGGGGACGCGATGGCGTCGGCTCTGGCCGCCGCGGCGAAGGACCCCGACCCGCGGGTACGCGCGCATGCGCTCGCCACGGATCGGCTGCTGCGCGACCCGGACGCCGGATTCACGTTCGCGCTGGAGGAGGCGAAGCGGGTCGTCGCCCTCGGCGCCGGTTCCGGTGAGGCCGGGGGTTCCGGCGCCGGTTCCGGCGGCAGCTCAGGCGAGGCCGGTGAGGCCAGCGGTTCCGGCGAGTTCGGTGAGGCCGGTAAGGCCGGTGAGGCCGGTGAGCCGGTGAGGCCGGTGGCTCCGAGGGGGCCCCGGCTGTCAGGCGCTCCGGCGGGGAAGGGCCGTAACGCGTGCTGATCGGTGAGGTCGCGCGGCGGTCCGGGGTCAGTGCCCGGATGCTCCGGCACTACGAGTCGCTCGGTCTGGTGCGGCCCTCGGGCCGCACCGGGTCCGGCTACCGGGAGTACTCCGGGGCGGACATCCGGCGGATCTTCCACGTCGAGAGCCTGCGGGCGATGGGGCTGTCGCTGCGCGAGATCGGGCGTGCTCTCGACGATCCCGGCTTCACACCGTCCGCGCTCGTCGACGACCTCATCCGCCGGACGCGCGAACGCATCGCGGCGGAGACCGAGTTGCTCACGCGGCTGCGCCGGGTCCATGCCACGGATCCGGCCGGCTGGGAGGACGTCCTCCAGGTCGTCACACTCCTGGGCGCCCTGGGGTCGAAGAACGCCGACGCACGCCAGCGCGCGGCCCTCGCCCCGGTCGCCGAGGTTCCGGTGGAGGCCCTGGCCGAGGCGGCGCTCGGCGAGAGCGACCCGAACGTGGCCGGGGCTCTCCGATGGGCGCTGGCCCGAGCGGGCGGCGGCGGCCCGGCGCTGCTGGCCCGGGGGCTCGGCTCACGGGAGGCCGCCGTGCGGGAGCGTGCCGTCCGGTCACTCGCCGAGATGCCCGGCGGCGAGGCCACCGCGCTGTTGCGGGACGCCCTCGCGCATCCCGATGCCGTGGTCCGCGGCCACGCCGCCCTGGCGCTCGGGACACGGGGCGAGGCGGACGTCGTCCCGGAGCTCGTCGACATGGTCGTGGCCGGAAGGAACGACACCGACGCGGCCGACGCGCTGAGCGTGCTGGCCGGCGACGAAGCGGCGGCGGACCGGATCACGGCCGCGCTCGTCGCCCCCCTCGCCCACGACACCACCTCCGCGTCGGCGCGCGGGCGGCTGGCCCAGGCGCTGGCGGGCGTCCCGGGGGCGGCTGCCTCACGTGCCCTCGGGGAGCTGCTGGCCGACGCCGACCGCGCCGTCGCGTTGACCGCCGCGTACGTTCTCCGGCTCCGCGACGTCGGGTGACGGCCCTCGCCCGGACGCGGAGGCGGGTGCGACCGGCCGGTCCAGGAGCAGCGGGACCGCCAGGACGGGCAGCAGCCAGACGAACACGATGAGGCGGTGGCCGATGAGCTGGTCGAGGTTCGGGTGGCCCGCCTGGTTGAGGAGGCCCGCCGCCCCCGCCGCCAGGGCCACGGGCAGTACCACGGAGCGCCGCAGCAGCAGCGCCCAGGCCGAGAGCGCGAGCAGGACCGGAAGGACCGGGTAGGTGGCCTGACGCCGGAGCCACGCCGTCCAGAAGACCCGCTCCTGGACGAAGAACTCGGGCCAGGGGTCGGGCAGATCGGGGCGCTGGTAGTGGTGGGTCAGCAGATCCTGGGCGCTGTCCTGGCCCATGGGCCAGGACAGCAGATGCGCCCCGGCGTAGACGGCCGCCGCCAGCACCCCGCACAGTCCGGCCGCCCGCAGTACGGGAGTGGGCCGCCGCCGCTTCAGCCGCAGCCACCCGGACCAGGCCAGGAAGACTCCCGCGAGAGCGGCCGCCAGCAGAAGTGCCTGCGAGTACCGGACGAGGAACATCAGGGCCAGGCCGCCCGCGACGAGCGCCGCGCCGGTGCGGGGCCGGTCCCGCAGCATTAGCACGCAGCCGAGGAGGACCGCCGTGCCGAGCGCCAGGGAGAGCCCGTCGCTCAGGGGGTTCATGGCCACGGTGCCGGTGGGCAGGGCCAGGTACAGGGCCTGCCCGGCCAGACCGGCGCGTCGGGAGGCGCCCGCGGCGCGGAGGGTGAGCAGCACGCAGACGCTGCCGGCCAGCGCGACGACGAGCCCGGCGAGCCAGAGGCCCCAGGTGGCGCCGAACACGGTCACGAAGGGGACCAGGAACAGCGGATAGCCGGGCCGGGCCTCGAAGATGGCCATGAACCGCTGGTTGGCGAACGGGGCGGTCATCCCTGAGGTGTTGCCGTGGCGGGACCAGTACGCGACCGAGTCGGTGAGCCGGCGCACGCACTGCTCCTCCGACTCGCCCGCGGCCTTCCGGCTGGTCCAGGGGATGGAGTCCAGGGGCCCGTGCTGCCCGCTGGCGCAGGAGTAGCCGATGGCCCGGCGGCCCGCTTCCTCGCGGCTCTCGCCGCTCAGACTCAGGGCGTAGGAGAGGTAGTTCTTCGTGTCGGGCGAGGCGCGTCCGGTGACCGCCGTCAGCTGGAGTCCGGCGAAGGCCACGGCGATGAGCACCATCCCGACGAGGCCGAGGCTCCGGGTGCTGCGCACGCCTGGCCATGGCCTGCGGGTGCCCGGCGACGATGTGCGCGTGCCCGGCGAAGGGCTGCGGGTGCCCGGCAACAGGCCGCGGGTGCTCTGCGACAGGCTGCCGGAGTTCGGCATCGGTCGGCGGATGTTCGGCATCGGACGGACGCTCCCCTGCATACGGCGGTTGCCCGGTCAACGAGTCGACCGCCGTGGGGTGGCGTTACGGTGCGGATCCGGACGCGCTACCGGCCCCGCGGCTTTCCGCGCTTGCCGCTCTGGCCGCCGGCCCGGCCGCCCGACTGCGGCTTCCTGCCCGCCGCGGGCTTGTTCCGGGCACCGCCCGATCCGCTGCCCGATCCGCCGCCGGCCCGCTTGCTCCTGGCCTTGGCCTTGTCCGTGGCTTTTTCCTTGGCCTTCGCCGGGGCGGCCGCGCGGCCGCGGGTGCTGTTGACGGTGCGCCCCCGGACGATCCCGATGAACTCCTCCACCAGGTCGGGGGTTTCCTCCGCCTGGGGCCAGGACAGGGCGACGCGCGACTCGGGGGCGTCCGGGACCGGGCGGTAGGTGAGGTCCTTGCGGTGGTGGAGGCGGGCCAGGGACTGCGGGACGAGGAGGACGCCGATGCCCGCCGCCACCAGCTCGATCGCGTCCGCCGTGGTCGCCGGGCGCTCGACGGCGGGGCGGCCGGGCAGGGTCTCCCAGTCGAGTACGTCGTCCAGCGGATGCAGCACGATCTCGTCGGCCAGCTCGGCGAGCGCCACCTCTTCGGCGGCGGTCACGACATGGTCCTTGGGGATCACGACGACGGTCGTCTCGGTGTAGAGCGGGATCGCGCTCAGGACGTTCCGGTCGACCGGGAGCCGTACGAGACCGGCGTCGGCGTCACGGCCCGCCAGCAGGTCCGGCGCTTCGGCGGCGGTGGCCTGGACGAGCTCCAGGGAGGTGTCGGGCAGCCGCTCGTGCCAGACCCTCACCCACTTGGTGGGCGTCACGCCGGGAACGTACGCGAGCCTGAAGGATGAGGGGATGTCCGAGCCTGTCACGGAACCAGGCTACCGGCAGGTGGTCGGAGGTATGTCCCATGGTCGATACCCTGGACCCATGACGTCGCACAAGACCGCCCAGACCATGAAGCCCGCCACGGCGGCGAAGAAGCTGGGTGTGTACCTCCAGGCCACCCCCGCCGATTTCCAGGAGGGTGCCGTCTCCCGCACCGAGCTCAACGCCCTCCAGACCGACCCGCCCGCCTGGCTGGTGGAGCTGCGCCGCACCGGTCCGCACCCCCGCCCGGTCGTCGCGTCGAAGCTCGGCATCTCCATCGCGGGGCTCGCCCGCGGCGGGGTCACCGAGCCGCTCACCACCGAGCAGATCGACGCGCTCAAGGACGAGATGCCCGAGTGGCTCCAGAAGGAGCGCGCCACCCAGGCCGAGGTGCGTAAGGAAGCCGCTCGCATCAAGGAGCGCAACGCCGAGCGGGCCGCTCAGTCCGGCGATCAGCAGTAGGTCCCCGGCGCGCTGTCAGGGCGGCCCGCTGTCAGGGCCTCCGGCCCCGGCCCCGCGGAAACTCGCCGAGGCTGACCGCGCGGTGAATCGTCTCGGCCAGTTCCCGTGCGTCCTCGGTGAACGTGTCCACCCGGATCTTCCGCTCGTTCCGTAGTTCGATGGCGAAGCGGAAGCCCATCCCCCGGGCCTCGGCCAGCGGGCGCCCGTCCTCGGCCGAGGCGGACCCGATCCCCTCGATGTCCGTCCAGGGAATCAGGGTGGCGGTGCCCGCGAGCCGGTGGGTCAGCCCCCGCTCGTGGACGTCGAAGGACTGCTCCCGGGTGCGCAGGGCCTGCATGAGGCGCCAGACGCCGAGACTTAGCCCGACCAGCCCCACCCCGAGCAGCAGACCCGCCAGTTCGGGCGCGCCGTCGGTGGTGCCGATGGAGGCGATGGTCACGGGCACCCCGAAGGCGAGGCCGACGACGCCCGTGACCAGCAGGGCGCCGGCCAGTCGTAGCCGTCTGCCGCCGTCGGTGCGGTGTTCGCGGACGAATCCGCCGAGCTCCCGTGCGGCTTCGGTGCGTCGCATCGTCGTTCCCCCCGTCGTGGACATCTCAAATACTGCCCGATCGCGGGGGCGGACACCACGGAAACGGCCGGAACATGCCGCGGGCCCGCGGCCGGCCGTTCCGCCGACGCGTACGTCGGGGGAACGGCCCTGCCACGGGCCCGTCGGACGACCGGGTCGGTCAGAGGACGCCGGACTCGGCGATGGTGACCTTGGCGCTGGTGCGGCCGCTGCCGGAGCCGAGCGCCTCGATCTTGCGGACGAGCTTCATGCTGTCCTCGTCGGCGACCTCGCCGAAGACCACGTGCTTGCCGTCCAGCCACGGGGTGAGCACCGTGGTGATGAAGAACTGCGAACCGTTGGTGTTCGGGCCGGCGTTGGCCATCGAGAGCAGGCCGACACGGTCGTGCTTGAGCTTGAAGTTCTCGTCGGCGAACTTCTCGCCGTAGATGCTCTTGCCGCCGGTGCCGTCACCGCGGGTGAAGTCACCGCCCTGGAGCATGAAGTCCGTGATGACGCGGTGGAAGGACGAGCCGGCGTAGCCGAAGCCCTTCTCGCCGGTGGCGAGCGCGCGGAAGTTCTCCGTCGTCTTGGGGACGACGTCGTCGAACAGGTTGAACGTGATCCGACCCTCGGGGGCGTCGTTGATGGTGATGTCGAAGTAGACCTTGGTTGTCATGGTGACATCCTCACATTCCTGGCAACCGCAGGTGAAACCCGGGTTGGGTCGGCACGTCGGACGTCCGGGATCCGCTCACCCTCCGGCGGCCCCCCGATGGGCCGCGTACACGGCCTTCACCAGGGCTGTCTTGCGCGGGTCGTCGGCGAGCCGGGAGCCCATCCGGTTCATGACATAGCCGAGGGCGATGGAGGCATCCGGGTCGGCCAGCCCGCAGGAACCGCCCGCGCCGTCGTGGCCCAGCGCCCTCGGGTCGGGGCCGTACGAGCGGTTCGCACCGCTCAGCCAGAGGCCGAGGCCGAGCTCCGTCTCGTGGTCGAAGCCGTCGCCGAGGACGAGGTCGCGGCAGGCCCCCTGTCCTTCGCCGACGCGGGCGGGTTGAGCAGGGAGGCGACGGCGACCGGGGTCATCCGCTCCAGGAGGGCCGCCTGGGCGGCCCGGTCGGAGCGTTCCTGGACGAGTTCGGCGAGCCGGTGGGTCTCGCTCTCCGGGAGGCCGAAGGTGAAGTCGATGCCGAGCGGGCCGGTGATCTCCTGCCGGAGGAACGCCCCGGGCCGCAGCCCGGTGATCCGGCGGACCACTTCGCCGACGAGGAATCCGTAACTGATCGCGTGGTAGCCGGATCGGGTTCCCGGCTCCCACCAGGGTGCGGTGGCGGCGAGCCGGGCGCAGGCCGTCTCCCAGTCGTACAGCTCCTCCAGGGTGAGCGGGGTGTCGGGCCCGGCCACTCCGGAGCGGTGCGAGAGGAGGTGGCGTACGAGGACGGACTCCTTGCCGTTCACGGCGAACTCCGGCCAGTAGGCGGCGACCGGGGCGTCCAGGGCCTTTCGTTTGGATCAGGTCGGATCAGGGAGCGGGGTCCGGTGCGTGCAGCTGCAAGGCGGAGGATTGAGGCAACGCCGATGGGGCCTCCCCTGCTCGAGCGAAGTCGAGAGCTTGGGGAAGTTGGTGATTGACGACAACGCCGCAGATGCGCGTGCCGGACCCCGCGAGCCCGACATGATCCGAACGAGAGGCCCTGGGTCGAGCAGGCCCCGGTCGGCCAGGACATGGGCGCAGAGCGCGGTCGGGCCCTTGCCGGTGGACCAGACGTTGACCACGGTGTCCCGCTCCCAGGGGCGGGTGCGGGCGGCGTCGGCCCAGCCGCCCCACAGGTCGACCACCGGTGCGCCGTCGACCAGGACGGTCACCGCTGCGCCCAGTTCGCCGCGGTCGGTGAAGTTCTCCTCGAAGGCGTCCCGGACCCCGGCGAACCGGTCGTCGCAGTGGCCGTGGATCTGCGACACGGGGCCTCCCTCGTGGTGGACGCGGCTCCGGCGGCGGACACCGGAACCGGATGCCCCCGCAACGTACCGACTGGTCGGACCGGAGGGAAGGGCGGACGACCGGAGGGAGGAACGGCGGGCCGGGCAGCGGGCGGCCGGCGGCGACGGGCGACCCGCGGTGGCCTCCAGCGGCTGCGCGGGGCCGGTCAGCGTGAGCAGCGGGCGGACGTCGGTTCGCGCGGAGGGCGGGGCGTTCGGCGGCGGCGGCGGGACGACGACGAGGCCGTCGTCGGCCGGGCGGGTGTCCAGCCAGCCGCCCACCCGCCCGATGAAGCCGAGCATCGACTCGCCGCCGTGCGGGGCGCTGCGCGGGTCGGCGAGCCAGAGCCACGGTCGTCGTCGAGTCGCGCAGGGCTGGTTGAGCCATCGGCGCGAAGCCGAGGGCGTCGCGCTGCGCTGGGCGAGCAGTAGCAGGGCGGCGGCGACGGGAGCGTGTGGCGGGCTGCATCGTGCCAGCCGGCCGGTCGAGCGCCGGTGTCAAGAGGGCCTGGGTGCCGGGCGCCGCGTTCAGCTGTCCGGGAGGCCGTCGAAAGCGGTACGGAGGCGGCGGACGCCCTCCGCGATCTCGGCTGCTCCGGAGACCCCGGCGAAGCTCAGACGGATGTGTCCGGCCGGGGGTTCGGCGCAGAAGTAGGGGCGGCCGGGGGCGACGGCGACCGAGGCGCGCAGCGCGGCCGAGACGACGGCCGGCTCGTCGGCGCCCGCTCCCGCGCCGCCGCCCGGGAGCCGGAGCCAGAGGCTGCCGCCGCCCGCCGGGAGGTGCGGCAGCGTGAGTTCCGGCAGCTCGCCGGCGATGGCCGCCGCCATGGTCGTACGGCGGTGCCCCAGCTCCGTGGCGACGGCGGCCAGGTGGCGGCCCCAGGACGGGGAGCCGACGAGTTCCAGGGCGGCTTCCTGGAGCGGGCGGGGCACGAAGAAGCTGTCGACGACCTGGATGGCCCGCAGTCGTTCCAGCACCGGGCCCCGGGCGGCCAGGGCGCCGACCCGGAGGCTGGGCGAGGTGACCTTGGTCAGCGAGCAGACGTGGACCACGACGCCGTCGGGATCGTCGGCGGCCAGCGGTACGGGGAGCGGTCCGGCGTCGTCGTGGACGAGCCGGCGGGCGAAGTCGTCCTCGACGACGAACGCCCCGGCCGCACGGGCGATGGCCAGCACCTCGGGGCGGCGGGCGGGCGCGAGGGTGGCCCCGGTGGGGTTCTGGAAGAGCGGCTGGGTGACGAAGACCCGGGCGCCGGTGGCCCGGAACGCGTCGGCGAGCAGTTCGGGGCGGACTCCGTCGGCGTCCATCGGCACCGGGACGGGGCGCAGTCCGGTGGCGCGGGCGGCGGCGAGCATCCCGGGGTAGGTGGGCGACTCCACGAGGACCGGGGCGCCGGGCGGGGCGAGCGCGCGCAGGGCGGTGGCCAGGGCGCTCTGGCCGCCCGCGGTGATCAGGACGTCGGCGGCGGAGACGGCGGGGCCGATCTCGCGGGCGAACCAGGACCGCAGTTCGGGCAGCCCGTCCGTCGGGGGGCGGCCCCAGGCGCCCGGTCGGCGGCCCGCGCGGGCCAGGGCCGCGGAGAGCGCCCGCTCGGGCTGGAGCGAGGTGTGGAGGTAGCCGCCGTTGAACTCGATGACACCGGGCGGCGGTGCGGCGAGGGTGACCAGGACTCCGGAGGCGTCGACGGTGCGCGGCACCACCTCGGGCCCGCCGTCGCCGCTCAGCGACACCTCCTGCCAGGACGTGTCGCCCGGGGCGGGCAGTTCGGTGCGGGGGTGCGCGCGGAAGGCGCCGGAGCCGGGGCGGGTCGTGACGAGCCCCTCGGCGGCGAGCTGGGCGATGGCGCGGGAGACGGTGACGGGGCTGACCCGGAACCGTTCGACGAGTGCACGACTGGACGGCAGCTTTCCACCGGGTGAGTAGCGGTTGAGCTCGGCCCGCAGGGAAGTGACCAGTTCGGCGACGCTGCTACGCTCTTGCATGAGAGCACAGGATAGCGCTACCCCGCCTTCATCGATAGCGGTCGCCGAGCCGGCCACCACTCCTCGTACCGCTTCCGCGACCACGCCGAACGCGGCGAGCCCGGCGAACACGGCCCGGACCGCGATCCGGAGCAGCGCCCGGGACGCGACCGGGAGCGCGTCCGCGAGCCGCCCGACCGCGCCGGGGCCCTCGGCCGGCCGGGGCGGCACTGTGCTCGCCGGGCTCGGCGTCGTGGCGTTCTCGCTCACCTTCCCGGGCACGGCCTGGGGCCTGGAGAGCTTCGGCCCCTGGTCGCTGGTCGCCCTGCGCAGTGTGCTCGCCGCCCTGATCGCGGGCGCGATGCTGCTGGCCGGGCGGGTGCCGCCGCCCGAGCGGCGGCACTGGGCCGGGCTCGCGGTCGTCGGGGGCGGGGTGGTGGTGGGCTTCCCGCTGCTGACGACGCTGGCCCTGCAGACCTCCACCACCTCGCACGCGGCCGTGGTCGTGGGCCTGCTGCCGCTGACCACGGCGGCGCTCGGGGCGCTGCGCACCGGGGAGCGGCCGTCGCGCACGTTCTGGGTCGCGGCCCTCGCCGGGGCGGCCGTGGTGATCGCCTTCACCGTGCAGCAGAGCGGCGGGGCGCTCGCCTCCGGCGACCTGTATCTGTTCGGCGCGCTGCTCGTGTGCGCGGCCGGGTACACCGAGGGCGGCCGGCTGGCCCGGGAGATGCCGGGATGGCAGGTGGTCGGCTGGGCCCTGGTCCTGTGCCTGCCGCTCGCGGTGGCGGGCAGCCTGGTCGCCCTGCCGCTCGAACCCGTGCACCTGAACGCCCACGGTGTCATCGGCCTGGTCTGGGTCGCCGCCGGGTCGACCTTCCTCGGGCTGTACGTCTGGTACCGGGGCATGGCGGCGATCGGGGTCGCCCGGGCCAGTCAGCTCCAGCTCGCCCAGCCGCTGCTGACGCTCGTGTGGTCCTTCCTCCTGCTCGGCGAGGAGATCTCGGCGGCGGCCCCGGTCGCGGCGGTGGCCGTGCTCGTGTGCATCGCCGCCACCCAGCGGGCCGGCCGCCGCGCAGGACGGGAATCCCGGACCGTACGGTCATAGACTTGTCGACACGGACACCGTGAAGCGTCGACACGGACACCGTCTCCCCCTGTGAGGAGGTCGCTCCCGATGGAGGCACACACGGGCGACCGGCTGCTGGTGCACGGCAGGACCGTGGGACAGCACGACCGGGTCGCCGAGATCATCGAAGTGCTCGGTGACGGGGGCTCTCCCCCGTACCGGATCCGCTTCGACGACGGCCACGAACACCTGATGTCACCCGGTCCCGACAGCGTCGTCCAGCACCGGGACGCACCGAAGGACGGACAGCCGCGGTAGGAGCGCACCGGGCCGGGACCCGCACACCGGATCCCGACCCCGCGACCCTCAGCCCCGGCCTCGCCCCGAAGGGCGGCCGTGGTGCGGGTGGGCGCGGCCCCGGTCCGGGTAGAGCCGGACCCGGTCCGTGTAGTGGTCGGCCACCACGCGCCGCATCGCGCCGATCCGGTCCGCCAGCACGCTCTTCCCCGAGAAGAACACATGGCCGCCCACCTCCTCGTACCCCCGGGCGAGGGTGAGGTGGCGGGACAGCTCCGCCGGGTCCTGCCAGGGGGCCGCCTGGGCGGGGTCGCCCGCCTTGTACAGCGCCTCGCCCACGTACAGATCGACGCCCGTGCCCCGTACGGTCCCGCTCCACCAGGCGAGGACCTTGGCGTAGTCGGCGGCGGTCTGGCCGATGTGCCAGTAGATCTGCGGGCAGATGTAGTCGATCCAGCCCTCGCGGACCCACTTGCGGGTGTCGGCGTGCAGGTCGTCGTAGGTCTGCACGCCCGCCCGGGTGTCCGAACCCAGCGGGTCGGTCACCTTGTTGCGCCAGACCGCGAAGGGGCTGATGCCGAAGCGGACGTGCGGCTTGATCCGCCGGATCCGCTGCCCCGTCTCGCGCACGAGCCGGTCGATGTTGTCGCGCCGCCAGGCCGCCCGGTCGGCGAAGCCGCCGCCGTACCGCTCGAACGCGGCGTCGTCGTCGAAGGTCTGCCCGGCCACCGGATAGGGGTAGAAGTAGTCGTCCCAGTGCACCGCGTCGATGTCGTAGCGACGCACGGCGTCCAGCATCGCGTCCTGGACGAACCGGCGGACCTCCGGCAGCCCGGGGTTGTAGTAGAGCTTCCCGCCGTACGGCACGGTCCAGCCGGGGTTCAGCCGGGCCGGGTGGGAGGCGACGAGGCGGGTGGGGTCCGTGTGGTTCGCCACCCGGTACGGGTTGAACCAGGCGTGCAGCTCCAGGCTCCGGTCGTGCGCCGCGCGCACCGCCGTGCCGAGCGGGTCCCAGCCAGGGTCCTCGCCCTGCCTCCCGGTGAGACAGTCGGCCCACGGCTCGTACGGCGAGGGCCACAGGGCGTCGGCGGTCGGCCGGACCTGGAGCATCACCGCGTTGAGCCGCAGCTCGACCGCCCGGTCCAGATACGCGAACAGCTCGGCCTCCTGCCGCACCGCCGTGAGGCCCGGCTTCGAGGGCCAGTCGATGTTGGCGACGGTGGCGATCCACATGCCGCGCACCTGCCCCGCCGCAGCCTCCGGCCGCCCGCCGCCCTTCCTGCCCCCGGCCGGAGCGGTTCCCCCCGCCCGAGAGGTTCCCCCCGCCGTGGAGGCCACCGCGTCACCGGCCGTCGTCATCGCCGCCAGCAGTCCGGCCGCACTCAGCACGAAGGCTCTCCTGGCCATACCCGTACGCCGCATCCTGGTCCACCTCTCTCGCCCTGTCCCGCACCCGACTCCGATAGCTCTACGTAACCGCATCCTTCCCACCCGTAGCCTCCGTGACCCGCGGGACGTCCGCGTCGGCATTCGGAGTAACGTCGTGGGGTCGAGGCGGGCACCGGAATCACACGGGACCCTGCGATACGGAGAACAGCGAAAGGCACGAGGTGACGGACTCTATGGCCGACATTGCACGCGTCGGGGTGGTGGGCTGTGGCCAGATGGGCGCAGGTATCGCGGAGGTGTGCGCGCGCGCCGGCCTCGAAGTGAAGGTCGCCGAGACCACCGGCGAAGCGCTGGAGATCGGCCGCACCCGCCTGCACAACTCCCTCTCGAAGGCCGCCGAACGCGGCAAGATCACGGCGGAGGAGCGGGACGAGACCCTCGGCCGGCTGAGCTTCACGACCGATCTCGGGGAGTTCGCCGACCGCGATCTCGTCATCGAGGCCGTCGTGGAGAACGAGCAGGTCAAGACCGAGATCTTCCAGGTGCTGGACCAGGTGGTGACCCGGCAGGACGCGATCCTGGCCTCCAACACCTCCTCGATCCCGCTGGTGAAGCTGGCCGTCGCCACCTCGCGTCCGGACCGGGTCATCGGCATCCACTTCTTCAACCCGGCCCCGGTGCAGAAGCTCGTCGAGCTGATCCCGGCGCTGACCACGTCGGACGAGACCATCAAGCGCGCCGAGGCCGTCGTGCAGGACGTGCTCGGCAAGCACCCGATCCGCGCCCAGGACCGGTCCGGCTTCGTCGTGAACGCGCTGCTGATCCCGTACCTCCTCTCCGCGATCCGGATGTTCGAGTCGGGCATCGCCAGCCGCGAGGACATCGACAACGGCATGGAGATGGGCTGCGCCCACCCGATGGGGCCGCTGAAGCTCGCGGACCTGATCGGCCTGGACACCGTGGCCTCGGTCGCGGACTCGATGTACGCGGAGTACAAGGAGCCCCTGTACGCCGCTCCCCCGCTGCTCCAGCGCATGGTCGACGCGGGGCGCCTCGGCCGCAAGACGGGGTCGGGGTTCTACGCCTACTGACCGTCCCCCCGGGCGGGCCGTCGCTCACGTCGGCAGGCCCGCCGGGGCACGTTCCTCCAGTTCAGGACCGTGTACGTCCCGAAGAGCCTCGTCTCCTCCTGCCGACCCGACGCCATGCCGGAGCGTTGCGGAGCGACGGCGCGGATGCGCGGGCCCGAAGCCCTGGGCCTTTCAGCGCTGTCGCAGCCTTCCGTTCTTGTACTGCGAAAACTCCCTCGGATGTCCCTCCGACAGAGCTGAAAGTCCCTGAAAAGTCCCTGGCAACTCGGACCTGGGACCTACGCATTACGAGACCGAAAGCGATCATGTTGACCGGTGCAGCGTGATGCGGCCTGGAGACATCTGAGCTGATCAGAGAAGGTGCACCGTGTTGGGGCGTGCTGCCTCGTGCTGCCGCGTCCAAAGGCATCTGTCCACCGGCTGTCCACCGCTGCACCTCGGCGCTCACCCCCGTGACGACCACCCTCTGGCCCGTCGGCACCGCGGAGGCCGCCCAGCCACTCAGCCGTCCGCGCTTGTCCGTGTTGCACAAGCGCCCAGTGCATAGGCGCTTCGCAGCAAGGGCATCAACCACCCAGGGAGGAGGCGTCCCGTCGTTCGCCGCTCCGCGGATCGAAGTCGACACAGGCTCCGGTGGGACGGGCCGTCTCGATCAGACCGGAAAGAGTGTCGAGGGATTTGACGCCCTCGTCTTGGTGACCAACACCGCGGAGCAGTCCCACCAGACGACGCAGGTCATCCAGGATCGCGTTGCTCTGCTTGCGGATCTCCAACGCTCCGCAGCGGGCCTCGCCCGGTGCCGAGGCGGTCTGCCGAGCGACGACCGAGGCCATCAGTGAAATTCCGGACAGACGGTGGCCGACGATGTCGTGCAGTTCGCGCGCCATCGCCGCCCGTTCCAGGGCGAGGGCCTCACCGATCTTGGCATCCCGCTCACGGGTGACCGCCGCCAGAGTCTCCTGCTGCGCGGCCCGCGTCGCGCGCTGCGCGGCGATCACGGAAGCCGGCAGCGGTGCGACCCGTAGGGCGGCCGCGGAAATCCCGCCCGCCCGCACGAACCGCGGGCCCTCCGCTCCGGTGGCATGGATCGGCACAGGAGACGCGTGAGTAGAGTGACTATTTGATCGATCATTCATCGGTCCCTACTCGGAGGGCCGGACAAGGTGGGACAAGTGGACCAGCGAGTGACTGTGGTCACCGGCGGCAGTCGGGGCATCGGCGCGGCGATCTGCCTGCGGCTGGCGGCCGAGGGGCACGATATGGCCGTGGGCTACCGGTCGGACGCCGAGGCCGCGGAGGGCGTGGCCGAAAGGGTGCGTGCGCTGGGCCGGGCGGCTGTGGCAGTCGCGGTCGACACCGCCGACGCGGCAGAGGTGGACCGTTTGTTCGATATTGCTGCCGAGTACCTGGGGCCGGTCACCGGGCTGGTGAACAACGCCGGCGTGAGCGGGCCGGTGGGAGCACTGGCCGACGCCGACCCTGAGGGGATGCGACAGGCCCTGGGAGTCAACGTTCTCGGATACCTGCTTTGTGCCCGTCGGGCCATCAGGGACATGGCGGCGGGCGGGGCTATCGTGAACGTCTCCTCCGCAGCCGCGACCCTGGGCAGCCCGGGGACCTACGTCCATTACGCTGCGGCCAAGGCCGCCGTGGACGCCATGACGGTGGGACTGTCCAAGGAAGTGGCGGCCGACGGGATCCGGGTCAACTGCGTGGCACCGGGCACGATCTGGACCGATTTCCACGCCGACCCGCAGCGGCCCGCCAAGATCGCGGCACTCGTCCCCATGGGCCGCGCCGGCCAGCCCGAGGAGATCGCCGGAGCGGTCGCCTGGCTGCTCTCGGACGACGCCTCCTACGCGACCGGCACGGTGATGCGGATCGCCGGCGGGATGTGACCACAGACGACTCCGGCACCTCGGACAAGGCCGGCGGCCCTCCCACAGGGAGTCCGTTCCCACGCAGAGCCGGAACAGCGCTCCCGCGCGGCTGTCGAACACCACACCGAGCAAAGGTATCGAGCAGAGGGGCTCACTACTTCGGCGAGCTGACACGCCCTGCCGGTCATGGCCCACGTGCGGTGCGGGGGCGCAAACGCCCAGCTCGCCGGTCGCGGACTTCTTGCGTGAGTCCGGCGTCCGGCACATGGGTGCGTCAGCGTGCTTCGGTGGTCCGGCGGTAGGTGCTGGGTGTGACGCCGCGGGTCCGTTTGAAGGCCACGCTGAACGCGAACGGGTCCGTGTAGCCGACGGTGCGGGCAATGGACGCGACGGTAGCGGAGGGCTGCTCGGCCAGAAGGTCCGCGGCGAGTGTCATGCGCCAGTGGGTGAGGTAGGCCAGCGGCGCTTCGCCGAGCAGCTCGGTGAACCGCTTGGCCAGTGTCGAGCGGGACACTCCGGCACGGCGGGCCAGTGCGGCCACCGTCCAGGGCGCGGCCGGTTCGGCGTGCAGCAGGCGCAGGGCCTCGCCGACCACCGGGTCCTTCTGCGCGGACCACCAGGCCGGGGGACGCCGACCTGGCTCGTCGAGCCAGGTGCGCAGCGTGCACACCAGCATCCAGTCCAGGAGCCGGTCGAGCACCACCTGCTGGCCCGGTTCGTCGCGGGAGACCTCGGCGGCGAGATGATCGAGCACCGGGTCGCCGTCGCCGCCGGCGGGTACGCGCAGCACGACGGGCAAGCTGTCCAGCAGCCGGCGGCCAATCTCGCCGCTCATCGGGTAGGCGCCGATGACCAGGGTCGTTGTGCCGTGCCCCTCCCCGTCCTCGCCGGGTTCGTGCCAGCCGAGCCGATGGCGGGTGCCGCCCTGCTCGGGGGCGGCGCACTCCTCACTGCAGACGAGGGGCTCGGCAGTGGTTGCCGGGTCGTCGACGAAGGTGAAGGTCGCGGGGCCGCGCACCACGACCGTGTCGTGGGGGCCGAGCCGTTCGGGCGGATGGCCGTCCAAAACGATCCAGCCGGTGCCTGTGAGAACGGTGCACAGAGTCAGTGGGGGCCCGTCCACGAAGTGCAGGGACCAAGGTGGGGACAGCGTCGAACTACCGAACAGTGAGCCGTGCGCTCTCACGCCTCGAAACAGCTCGCTGGTGATGTCCACCCCACCAGAGTAGACGATTACAAAGGCAAGGCGGCTCTTCACCCATGGGAACGTCCGGGCGGCCCGTGTTGAGTGGAGCCATGAACACACACACTTGTCTTGTGGTTGGCGCGACCGGCCGGACGGGGCGCCGTGTCGCAGCCCGGCTGCGACTTCGCGGCATCCCGGTGCGCGCGGCCTCCCGGTCCAGCCAGGTCCACTTCGACTGGTCCCAGCCGGCTGGCTGGGACGCCGTCCTGCACGGCATCTACGCGGCCTACGTGGTGCCCCCGCCGGTGCCGGGCCCGGTGCACGCATTCGCGGCGCGGGCAGCGGCCGCCGGGGTGCGACGGCTGGTGCTCCTCTCCGGCCGCGGTGCGGACGGCTGGGGCGGCTCCATGTTCGGGCGCAACATGGTCTCCGCCGAGGAGGCCGTCCGCGGTGCGCCTCTGGAGTGGACCGTGCTGCGAGCGTCCAACTTCGCCCAGAACTTCGGCGAGGACGTATTCCACGCACCGCTGCTCGCCGGCGAACTGGCGCTGCCGGCCGGGGACGTTCCCGAGCCCTTCGTCGACGTGGAGGACATTGCGGACGCTGCAGTCGCGGCACTGACCGAGCGTGACCGGCACGTGCGGCAGGTCTACGAGCTGAGCGGGCCCCGCCCCGTCAGGTTCGCCGAGGCCGTCGAGCTGATCGCGCGGGCATCCGGACGGACGCTCACCTACCGGCAGATCACCTGTGACGCGTACGTGGCGGAGCTCGTCGGGCAAGGCGTAAGCCGGCACGAGGCCGACGAGGTCGCCGAAATGTTCGCGTTGATGGCGGGCGGCTCGGTCTCCGAGACGACCGGCGACCTCACCACCGTGCTGGAACGCGCGCCGCGAACCCTCGAGGAGTACGTCGTCCGCGCGGCCGCTGCCGGCGTCTGGAATGCCCCGCAGTGAGGCGCCGACCACACCCCGGCCGCTCACGGACCGCATCCCCGCACACCCACACCCGCGAAGACCTCCGAAACCCGGCCCACACCTAAGGACGTACCGCCATGAGCACAGACGAGACCTCTCGCACCCTTCTTGTCACCGCGCACCCCGACCCCGGCTCCCTCACCCACTACATCGCGGAACGTCTCAGCACAGCCCTGCGCCCCGGCGCCGTCGAGGCCGCAGACCTGCACCAGGAGGGCTTCGACCCCCGGTTCACCTCGGCGGACCGTCGCGCCTACCAGGAGGGCGGCGGCCACCCACCCGACGTGGTTCGCGAGCAGCAGCGCCTGGATTGGGCGACCGACCTCGTTCTCGTTTTCCCTGTGTACTGGTGGTCCGTACCAGCCCTCCTGAAAGGGTGGATCGACCGGGTCTTCGTCAACGGCTGGGCCTTCGAGTACGCCGCCACAGGAGGAGTACTGCCCAAGCTCCAGCGACTCACGACGCACCTGCTACCGATAGCAGGCGCCGACGCCGGCGCATACGAGCGGCACGGCTACGAGATGGCGCTGCGCACACAACTCACGCACGGTCTCATCGACTACGTCGGCAGCCAGCGCGGAGCCACCGCCTTCGTCCACGACTCCGAACAGCCTTCCACCGGGGCCGCCGTAGACCACGCGGTCCGCACGCTGGCCAGCGCCGTCGGAGCCCCTGTTTCCCGTTCCTGACCCGGGGCCCGGTGGAAGTGGGCCGCAGTGGCTATCCGTCCCTGCCGGGTCCGAGGTGTTCGCCCAGGAACCGCTCCACCGCGCGGTAGACGGCGGTCAAGTTCTCCGGGTTCTCGATGGAGTGCCCCTCGTCCCCCATGAGGATGTACTCGACGAGGGCTCCACGCGCCCGGAGGGCATGGACCATGTTGTCGGATTCCGCCTGCGCCACTCTCGCGTCGTTGGCGCCCTGGGCGATGAGCAGCGGTGTGCGGATCTGGTCCACCCGGCTGATCGGTGAGCGGGTCAGCATGTCGGCTTCCTGGTGCGGATCCGCAGGGTCGCCGACCCAGCGGAACCAGTTGGCGGCAAGGGCCGGCCGGACGAACTCCGGCTGATTGCGCAGGAAGTTCGCAAGGTCGGAGACCCCGAAGATGTCCACGGCGGCGGCGAAGACGTCGGGGGTGAAAGCGGCGCCCACCAGCGCTGCGTAGCCTCCGTAGGAGCCGCCGAGGATGGCCACCCGGTCCGGGTCCGCGTATCCCTGGGCAACGGCCCAGTCGACCCCGTCGATCAGGTCATCGTGCATCTTGCCGGCCAGCTCCCCGATACCGGCCTTCATGAACGATTTGCCGTACCCCGTGGAGCTGCGGAAGTTCACCTGCAGGACCGCGTAGCCCCGATTGGCCAACAGCTGGACCAGACCCCAGCTGGGTCCCACCGCCGTGCAGAGGTCGGTGCGGCTCCAAAGCTCAGGTGCTCCCGAGAGGTGATCGTCACCGGTGTCATAGACGCCAGTTGCTCGGGATCCAGGTGACCACGGGGACGGAACAGGAGCCGGCTCTCGCCTGAGGAATGGTCGTAGTAGTACGCGGCCCCAGGATCGCGGTCGTGGGTGAAGCTGACGACCCACCGCTGCCCGGTCTCGTCTGACGAGATGTCGGCCAGGTCGCCGGCGGACAGTTTCTCCAGGTTTTCCAAGACCTCGGCGAAGTGCGGGTCCAGCGCCTTGATCACCTGTCGTTCCCCGAGATATCGAACCCCGATGAGTTCACCGGTACGCCGACTGAAGATCAGAGGGGAGGGCAGCGAGGGAAACACGCGGGCCCGAGTGTCCAGGTCGTAGCGCGGGTGAGAGTCAACCACAGTCTCTTCACCAGTCACCGTGTCCAGCCGGACCACACGAAGCCTGTCCGAGTCCTGGTACGAGCCATGGAGCACACCACTTCCGTCAGGAGTGACCTCCAACGGATAGACGCCCAGCGGATAGTCCCCACCCTCGAACCACGCCAGGTGGCACGAGGTCTGCGTGGACTCGTCCCACCGTGAGAGCCGTAGGTCGCCTCGTTCGCTGACCTCGCTGGTGAGGGGGCCCGCACTGCCGCCGTAGAAGAGAGTGACGGCCGCGCCCGCGGTGTTCTCCGCGAGCATCCGCAGGTCACCGGTGGCGATATCCAACTCGAAGAGGTCGAACACAGCGGGATTCCGGCTGTTGGAGGAGAACACCGCCTTCCCCGGCCGAGAGGTAGGAAGCTTCAGATCTGTGATGCGCGCACCGGGAAACGGCGTCAGGTCGACAGCCGCTGCGTCCGGGACGTCGAGATCGACTCGGTACAGGTGACTGTTCTCGTCGCCGCCCTGATCCCGGGTATAGAGCAGCCACCGCGGATCATCCGTCCAGTGATAGCTCAGCAGGTTGCGGTCCTCAGAGGTGACCCGCCGCGCCTCCTCCGGCGCTTCGACACTCCCGACCCACAGGTTCAGACGGTTCTCCCAAGGAGCCAGATAAGCAATCTTTGTGCCATCCGGCGAGATAGAGGCCCTCGAACGCCTTGGAGGCGCGAAGAACTCCTCAACGCTGATGATCGTCGGCAATGCCATATCAGTCCTTCCCGTTGTTACGCCGGACAGCAACGGCAGAACCCCGGCGGTGGCAAGGAACCTGAGCGGGTACGCAACCTTGAGTCGCCGCCTTCCCGCAGCCACAGCTGTCACTTAGTGACAGTGTCACTAAGTGACAGGTTGTGTCAACTGTCGCTGCGGACAGTCGGCCAGATACCGGGAGACGGTGAGCCTGCACGGCATGGATGCCGTATCGACTCTCCGGCGGGCCGGTCGGGCCGGAGGTTCAGGTCGTCCCGGGCCAGGATCCGGTGGACGGTGGCAGCCGGCACCCAGAGATCGGGCCGAGTTCGCCCGGGTGCCACACGGGCGGCGACAGGTCATCTCCGAGGGCCGACCAGCGCATGGGCGGTGATGCATGCCGACGGCCATCAATACAGCGGGGCAACTGGCGGGCGCAGCGTCGGGCGGGGCCAGGGGCCAGCCGGCGAGCCCGTCCGGGTCGGACGGGGCAAAGAGGGCGACGGCCGACCATGCGACGACCGGCAGCCAAGCATGCTGTGCGCCGAACAGGGCCGCACCCAGGGCCGCGAATCCGGTCAGCCCGGCCGCATTCCAGGCCAAGAAGCCGACTGTCGCAGCCTTCACACACCCCAGGCGCGAGCAGTTCCTGGCAAGGTTCCCACTCCCGCATGACCTCCGTCTCATCGCCACCGAGGGCCCCTGCCATCGGTCCGGCCAGCGCACCCACCCGGGCAATCGGGCCGCCGCTGATTTCCTCATGGTCGACCTCCTGTAAGGCGCCGAGGCGGCCGCGGGTGCACCCGCACCCTGATGCCGCCGGCAGGCGGGTCAAGGCGGCCGGTAAACACTCGACCAATTCGCCTTCCCCCCTGACCGCAGCCCCTCAGCCAGGCCGTGCGGGCGCATGCAGTGCGTGGCCGCACATGATCGCAGCGACGGCATGAAGCACCGGCCCATAGAAAGCGCGTCCGCCGAATCGGACGTCGCCGTGACCGATGCGAGTACACACGCCTCCGGACGGGCTGCGCGCAGCCCGTCCGGAGCGGATGGAGATCGGAAGTGCCGAGTCAGGTGCGCTTGGCAGGCAGCAGTCCCGCCACCTTCAGCCGCTTGTCGGAAGCCCGGGCGGCCCAGGCGACGACCAGGACTCCGAGGGCGAGGAGCGGGTAGCCCATGGCGATCTTGGCGAAACCCAGCGAGCCGACCTCGTCGGCCTGGTAGAGGTACTGCTGAACGGCGAATCGAGCACCGAAGATGACAGCCAGCACCAGGGTGGCGATGTCGTAATAGAGCCGCGAACGCCCGTCCGCACGCCAGACAACACCCTTACCGGTCGTCGCGTTCCAGATCAGTCCCGCCAGAGGCCAGCGCACCACCACAGAGACAACAAAGGCGACGGCGCCGGCCAGGCTCGCCCAGATGCCGATGAGGAAGAAGTCCTTGGCGGACCCCGTATACCAGGAGACGCCGGCTGCGACGGCTACGCCGAACACGCCGCCCAGCGCCGGCTGGATCGACTCCCTGCGCACCAGCCGCTGCGCCGCGATGCCGCCGGCGACCAGGAGAGCGGCCAGGATGCCGACCTTGAGTCCGCCGACGCCGTTGGCGACGACGAACACCAAAGCGGGCAGCGCCGAGTAGACGACACCTTTGACTCCGCCCGCCTGTTCGAGCACCGTCTCTTTCCCCCGACCTGCCTCCCGCGCGACAGCCGCCTCCCGGGAACTCGTGTCCTGCATAGCGATCCACACCTCTGGGTCAATTTAAGCGTCAGCAGCTTGCGTTGACGTCACTAAGTGACACATTGCCATTAAACGCCAGTCGTCGCCACCCTGCCTGATGTAACCCACGCCACAACCCCGCGAGATCTCGCACAGTGAGTCGCTCGTCATCAGGGCTGGCCGCCGGGTGCGCACGGCTGCTCGCCGTCGCCCGCCTGGAGAGGGCGCGAGGCCTCGATGGCAGTGCTCGCGCGGTTCGGTGGGAGCCTAGGCCCGAGGGGTCGTGCGCGCGCTACGGACGGCGATGAGGGGCAGCGACCAGGGGAGACAGACAGCGCAAGCTGGCGCGCGCCGTCGGCAACCCACCTACGACGTCGCCTGCTGATGTCCGGCTGAACGGAGAACCCAGGCCGAGTGACTGCGACGAAGGGTCCGCACGCCGCAGCCGACGACGACCCGCGCTTGCTATGGATCGAGCCGCCCGCGTGGCGCTCGTTCATCGGACCGGCCCCTCGAGGTCGCCGCCACGGTTCCGGACGGAGGAGCTACTCAGCGGACTCGATCACGTCGTGGTCCTGCCTGCCCGGCTCGCAGCACGGGCGCTGCGCACTGCACTAATCTGCCATGCTCTTGAACGGATGAGCTTCGTCGAGCAACCGACCGTCGCAGGCCCTTTCATCCAGTCGGCGAACGAGCCGGCGCGTTCGGCGTCACAGGTACTGCCCTTGCCGAGCATCATTGTTCCGCACTCCGGCGTTCGGTTAGTCGAGCGTCCGGTTCCATGGAGTCAAGCCAGTGACGCTGGTCGAGCGGTCGTGTCAGGCAACGACGGCCAAGGGCCGCGGCCGTCGCTGCCTGATCCGTGCCCCGCTGCCCACACCCTGACGCTCCTGAGGAATATTGCACGTATGACTACTGTGTTCTCTCGCATCATCACTGGGGAGTTGCCCGGACTCTTCGTCTGGCAAGATCCGGAAATCGTCGCTTTCCTCTCCATAGCTCCGTTGCGGCCTGGCCACACCCTTGTGGTGCCACGACGTGAGGTCGATCGGTGGACGGACATCGACGGGCCCCTCCTGACGCGTTGCTTCGAGGTGGCCCAAGCCGTGGGGCAGGGGGTGCAGCGGGCCTGGAACGCTCCGCGCGCCGGGCTCGTCGTTGCGGGCTTCGAGGTACCGCATCTGCATATACACGTCGCGCCGGTCTGGGACATGACCGACTTCGATTTCAGCAAGGCCAAGCAGGAGGAAGACCCGTCGGCGCTGACCGGAGCAGCGGTAAAGCTGCGTGCCGCCCTGCTGGAACTGGGTTATGAACAGGCTCGGGGCTGCACCTCCGGAGCATGAACGATCACGCAGCCTGTCGGTATCCGTTCGAGGCTGACGTGGCATCACCAAGAGGCCGGGCCGCGTCCGCTCGCCACCCAGGAGCACACGGCTCATGCCCCCCGTTCGCCCTCAGCCCTCCACACCTGTGGGTGGGCAGTTGCAAGGATCGGCCAGCCAGGAGGGGCGGGGTGCGTCGGAGGCTGCTGACGTGGGTCCGGTACACCTCGCCCCCCCTCGAGATCGACGGACCACACGGACGACTCCTTGCCCAACTCCCCTCCCTCCGGCCCGGCGCCCTCGGCGAGGGGGGCTCGACGCCGTCCACGCTCTACAGCTCCTTCTGGGTGAGTTCGCAGACCTCCACCCCGCCCTCAGTACGCTGCACGGCGACACCTTCGGGCGCCGACTCGGCGGGTACCTCGGCGACGTGGACCGGGTCACCCACGGCGCCACCGGTGGCCGTGCGGACGGCATCGGCGATGAAGGCGAAATTCTCGTCACCGAGCTTCCGGGGATCAGTGCCGTCCAGAAGGCCTGCTCCCACGTACTCGTTGAGGACTCGTAGGGCGGCAGAAGCAGCCGCGGCGTGCAGACGTACCTGCAGGTCGTCGTGCTCACGTCCGAGCCGGGTCGCGATGACTGCGGCCAGTTCGTGTTCGACTTGATCGCATGCCATCAGCCAGGCCGTACGCAGGGCCGGCTCGGTATCACCCAGTCGCATCATCTTCACGCCCAGCCCGGCATCGGCCTGCTCCTGCGTGTCGATCTCGCTGACCAGCCGCTTCGCCTCCGTGGCAAAGTGCTCCTCCAGCGAGCGGTGCAGCGGCCAACTGCGCAGAGTGGCCAGTTCCCACTCCACGCTCTGCGCGATGATCGGCTCTGCACAGCTCTCCTTGCTGCGAAAATGGCGCCAGATGGTGCGGGTCGACAAGCCCACCGCCTCAGCGATCTGGTCACCGCTCGTCCCGTCGACGCCCTGCGCCCAGAACAGACGTGCAGCCTCCCGCGAGATCTCCAGACGTACACGACGACGACGCTGCTCGCTCATCCCACCGCGGCCGCGCCTGGCCGTGGCCTCTTCCTCGGCCATCTCTTCACCACCCGTTCCCATAATTTTCACCTTGCGCCACATTGGCACTAAGTGACGTTTTTCGCCAGTCTCTCGCGGCACAGCTCCAGCATTGCCCGGCCCCGATTCGCAGCCCGAGTGGACCGACAGGTGGATCTCGCCGCGAAACCGGTCAGGTGCGACGACCGCACCCCGGGAAGTGCGCCCGAACGACTTCACAGCACACTGCCGCGGACCCGAAGTCGACCGAGCCCCTCGCCGCGTGGCCACGCGGCCACGCGGCGAGCCAGGATGGCGGGACCCACTTGCCACACTCGTCACTTAGTGACATTGTCACTAAGTGACAGGATGGTGGTCGGCCGATTCCTTGCAGGGGTGACCTACGCGTGTGAGTGCCGCCCTTCCGCGTCTGCCCGCACCAGAAGCCAGGAGTACTTCATGAGGAAACGATCAGCCGCAACCGCCGCAGCACTGATCACGGCCTGCGCCGTGACCGGCGCCCTCACGGGGGCAGCCGTCGCCACGCCGGGCCGGGTGACCGACGGCAACCGAGCAGAGAAAACAGTTGTTGCCACGGCCACCCGTTCGGTGACCCATGAGGAGAATGAACGGGTGCCGGAGGGGGCGCGCTGGACCCAGCACTACTTCCCCTCCTCGGACGGCTCCGGGACCGAGCTGCACGCCGATGTTCTGCTTCCCGAAAACCTTCCCGAGGGCACGAAGGTGCCCGTCGTCATGTCGGCCGGCGCGTACTTCGGCCACTCCGGGCAGATGGAGGTGAAGGAAGAGCACGCCGGCCCCTCGGGGCGCTTCCAGGACCTGCTGGAAGGCACCGCCCTGCTCGACAAGGGGTACGCCTTTGTCATGGTGGACACCCGCGGCTTCGGCGGCTCCACTGGATGCCTCGACCTCGGCGGCCCCGGGGACCAGGCCGACGTCAAGGCCGCGATCGACTGGAGCTCGAAACAGCCCTGGTCCACCGGAGCGGTGGGAATGTACGGCAAGTCCTTCGACGCCTACACCGGCCTCCTCGGCAACAACGCGAAGAACGACGCGCTGAAAGCAGTCGTCGCCCAGGAGCCCATCTGGGACCTGTATGAGCACCTGCACTCCAACGGTGTACCCCGCCCGAACAGCGTGCAACTACCCACCAGCTACAACCGCATCGCCAGCCTGGCCCAGTTGCCGGACGAGGACAAGCGATACCGGACCAACGCCGCGTACGAGACGAAGCACCCCGAGTGCCTGGCACTCAACTCCTTCGGCCCCACCATCGGCGACCCGGAAGACCCGTACTGGAAAGACCGCAGCCCAGCCACGAAGGCGAAGGACACCGACACCCCGCTCCTGTTCACCCAGGGCACCACCGAAACCAACACCCTCCCCGTGGGAATGGAGGAGTTCCTCCACAACCACCGCGGCCCGCAGCGCGCCTGGATCGGCCCCTGGGACCACGTACGCGGCAACGACCGCACGCAGGAAGGGAAGTTCGCGATGGGCCGCGCGACCTGGTTCAAGGAGACAATGTCCTTCTTCGACGAACACCTCAAGGACATAGATCCCAAGGTCACATACCCGAACTACGCCGTCCAGGACAACCTCGGCAACTGGCGCGCCGAGAAGTCCTGGCCCACAGCGAACCGCTCCGCGAACCTCCGACTCGGCAACGGCTCGTACCTGGACAGCGGAGCAGGCTCACAGCCCACACCACCGGAAGAGGAAACCGGTCGTAATGCCGGAAGCTTCTTCATCTGGTCCGAACCTCTCAAGGCAGCCACCCGAGTCACCGGCACACCCAGGATCACCCTGACGGCCAGGGGTGAAGGCAACGTCATGGTCAAGCTGCACGACGTAGGCCCCGACGGAAACGCCGTCGCATTCGACGAGCGAGTCTCCCGCCTGGACCAGGACCACCTGAACATCAGCCTGAAGTCGACCGACTGGACCCTGCGAGCCGGCCACCGCCTCGCCGTGGAAATCGGCTCGGTACGAACCGGCGACTGGCTCGACACCCCCTCCAAGCAAAAGATCCAGATCAGCAACGCCCGCCTCCATCTGCCCCTGGACCACCCGGCCGAAGACACCGCCACCGACGGCGACCGAGCCCCATGGATCGACACCTACACACAGATCAACGCCGCGAAGCCGACGCCAGGCCCCGCCACCTTCACCGTGCCCCCAGCCGATACACGACGCTGAGGAACGCCACACCGCTCGGCATCCTGATCACGCCGGTTCGTGAGGGGCTGTCAAACCAGCGACCCTGTCTCACTGCCTCCGAAGCGGATCCCTACAGGTTTGTGAGGACTCAACAGTCTCGATTCTGCCGATCGTCCAACATCGGAGAAGGTCTCACACCACCTTCACCAGGACGACAGCAGAATCCCCTGACGGGGCATCAGGCACGCCTGTCCACCGATTGTCCACCGCGCCCCACTGCACGCCCCCGACTCACTATTCCCAGGCACGAAAAGGCCAGGTCAGAGGATCGCCACACGCGTAGGGCCAGGGCAGCTCCACCTGTGACCTAGGCATGCAATGCGTAGGTCACAGGTGTGCGATTAGCCCGGCTTTCAAGACTCACGAATACAAAAACCCCAGGTCAGGAGCCTGACCTGGGGTTCTTCTGAGCCGCCTTCGGGATTCGAACCCGAGACCTACGCATTACGAGTACGCGAGCGATCCTGACACACAGTGCGCGGGAGTGCCGCCAGATGTCGTTTCGCCTGGTCAGAAGGCACTAGCTAGAGGCGCTCATGTTGTCCCGTGTCGGCACGTCCAGAGGGGTCCGCGCCTCCCCTTCGCCCTCACTGACTGGCATCGGATGGAGACGCGGGCGCCCTGGCGTACGGGCTGAGTCAAGCAGCACCGCGCTCCTCCAGCGCCACCACGACCATCACCGGAAGATCGGTGTCCTGCTGGATCACACCGGCGGTCAGGGTCCGGGCTCCAAGGGCCCACTTCTTCACCGCGATGAACTCGTCCCGGTCCGCCTCCGTCTGCTCGGCCTCGACGAGGTGGCCGGCGAGCGGGGACTCTTCGATCTCGGGGAGGAAGTCGGCCAGCACCTGCTTCCCCTGCTCGTAGACGGCATCCAGGTCGTCGAAGTAGCCCGATTCGTCGACGTCGCGGATCCAGACGGCGAACGAGACGCGGACCGCACCAGTGCGGAACGTCTGGATCCAGCCCCGGACGCCGTCCTTGTGCCACGACGTCTCCACGCCGTCGCGTGGCTTACCTCTGGGCGTCCACTCCTGGGCCCCGAAGCACGCCGCCGCACTCCCGGCGGCCACCGGGGTGATGTCCTTCAGCTCTTCCAGCATTGCGATTACTTCAGCCATGAACTCATTCCACTCATACCGTTGCCAGGCACGTGATACACCTTCAGCTGCCCACTGGCGTAGGCCTCGGGGAAGGCCTTGGACAGCACTTCGTTCACATGTGCGGCACCCCATTCATTGGACACCATATAGCGGACTCCCTTGCCTCCTAGATCCTCGTTAAGGGCGAGCAGTTTGTCCGCCTGCGTTGTGATCCGACTCTCGTTGTAGAAATCGAAATCGGGGTTGTAAGGGGAGCTGTCCCATTCACCGATGTTGTCGCCGCCGGTCCACTTCGCCTCCGTGATCCAGCCGTCCTGCGGACCGCCGTCGACGTGGACCTCCCGGCCGTCCGGCAATATCCACTGCTGCTCGTAGCTCTGGTCGGTGACAAGGCGCTGGTACCGGAACGACGGACGTATGAGCTGGTTGTCCGTCAGCCAGCCCAGGCCTTTGAACCGCGAGTACGGCGACAGCCCGAGGGGGTCGCAGACGGTGAACGGATTGTGCACATAGGCGACCGGATTCGGCGCGGGGCCGAGGCCGAGCGGGTCCGGGGAGGTGTAGCGACCGGTCTCCGGGTCGTAGTGGCGGAAGAGGTTGTAGTGGAGACCGGTCTCTGGGTCGTAGTACTGGCCGGGGAAACGTAGCGGGGTGTAAGCCGTACTGGAGCGGGCCCAAGCAGTGGTGCCCCAGAGGGTGCTTCTGGCACGCCAGGCGATCTCGCCGGACTCGTCGACCAGTTCGGTGGGCGTTCCCACGAGGTCAGTGGCTATGGCGAAGAACCGGCGGTCGATCTCCTCCTGCCGAGTGTCCGGGGTGAGGAGGCGTTCCGTCTGGGACAGCGGGACCAGGCCGCGGTGGTCCCAGGTGAGGGCGACCATGTGTGGCTGGCCCTGTGTGTGGACGGTCTGTTCGCACAGGGTCGTGCCGTCCCAGGAGAAGCGGACCTCCTCTGCGACGCTCTCGCCGTCGTCAGCGAGGCGCTGTTTTGCCGTGCGGCGGCCCAAGGGGTCGTAGAGGTAGCGCCAGCGGGTGCCGTCGGGTGTGACCACGGCGGCGAGACGATCCTCCGCGTCCCATTCATAGCGCCAGGTGTCGGGCTTGCGTGACAGACGGGTTCTTTGGCGCAAGTTCACGCGGCCGAGGGCGTCGTGTTCGAAGCGGACTTTGCCGGCCCTGGTGACGGAGGTTCCGGTGTAGGAGCGGGGGCCGGTGGCGTCGTGGCCGGGGTGTGAATCGGGCCAGGAGGCCGCCGTCTGGTTGCCGGCGGCGTCGTAGGCGTAACGCTCGGTCCACCCCTCGGCGTGGACCCCGGTGACCCGTCCGGACGCGTCCAGGTCGAAGGTTCGGGAGCCTGAAAGATCGTCGGTCACGGAGGTGAGGTAGCCGTCGGCGCGGTGGGCGTATTGCCGGCGGTTGAGGGCGCGGCCCTCGACAGTCAGGTGCTGCGCGCAGATCCTTCCGGCCTCGTCCCAGGCGGAGGCCAGAGTGAGGGATCCACCGAAGACGCGCTCGAGTTCCCGGCCGGCCGCGTCGTGGGTGAAGGCTATCTCGCGTCCGCCGCTGGTTATCCGGGCGGCACGGCCGGCGGCGTCGTAGCCGTACTCGGTGATCGCACCGGTGGGGGTGATGCGGCGTGCCCGGCGGCCCAGGGTGTCGTAGGCGTAGTTCATGGCGCGGCCGTCTACGAGTTCGGTCCTGGTCCGGCCACGCCGGTCGTACGCGTAGACGATCTCGCTGTCCGGTCCGGCCGCGTGCAGCAGGCGTCCGGCCCGGTCGTACGCGTAGGTGGTCACCTTGCCCGCCACGTCCTTGCGGACCGCTTGGCCGAGCTGGTCGTAGATGTAGGACACGGTCCGGCCGAGGCTGTCGGACCGGGCGGTGAGCTGCCCGGCGGCGTCGTACCGGTAGGTGAGAGTGCGGCCGTCGAAGTCGGTCTCGGAAGCGAGCCGGCCGGCGGCGTCGTACGTATAGGACCAGGTGCCGTGTGGGCCGGTGACCCGGATCAACCGCAGATCCGCGTCGTGCTCGAACGTGTGGCGGCTGCCGTCGTGTCCGGTGCGGGTGGTAAGCAGGTCGAAGTGTGTGTACTCGAAGCGGGATATGCCGCCGGCCAGGCCGGTGTGGGTGAGCGCGTTGCCCTCGCCGTCGTACGTCCACGACTCGGCGGCACCGTCCGGGGCGACACGGCGGGCGAGATTGCCGTCCTCGTCCAGGACGACCCGGGTCACGCTGCCCATCGGGTCGACGGTGCGCACGATCCGGCCCAGAGCATCGCGCTCCAGGCGGGTGGTGCCGCCGGCCGGGTCGGTCACTGCCACCGGCAGCCCCGCGGCGTCGCAGCGCACGGTGGTGGTGGCGCCGAGGGCGTCGGTGACGGTGGTCAGCCTGCCCCGGCCGTCGTAGGTGTACCGGGTGGTGGCGCCGGCCGGGTCGGTGACTGCGGTTCGGCTGCCGTGCTCGTCGAATTCCTGGAGCCAGCGAGCGCCGTCCGGCCCGCGGAATTCCGTGGATGCACCCGACGGGTCCCGCACGGTGCGTAGTTCGCTCCCGTCTGGACGGGTGACGGCGAGCAGGCGGCCGTCCTCGTCGTGGGTGAAGGCGGTGGTGCGGCCCAGCGGATCGGTGCGGGTCAGGGTGTTGCCGCGGTTGTCGTAGGTGAAGCGGGTGGTGTGGCCGAGCGGATCGGTGGTAGCCACCACTCGGCAGTGGCGATCGATCCGGTGCCGGGTCGTGTGTCCGCCGGCCGTGGTGAGGGTGGTGGTGCGAAGTCCGGTGTCCGGATCGGGTCCGGTGTAGGTGAGGGTGATCTGGATGTGGCCGGCCTGACCGCCCTCCTCGATGACGCGGTCTCGGTCGTCGTATGTGTAGTCGTAGCGGCTGTTGTTGGAGTCGATCCAGGCGGTGACGCGGCGGCGGTCGTCGTGGACGAAGGTGGTGGTGGCGCCGGACGGTTTGACTACGGTGGTGAGGTTTCCGTCCTCGTAGCCGTAGCGCATCAGAGGCAGGTCCGCCCCGTTGTCTCCCGCTCCCGCCAGGGCCAGGGCCGTGACCCGACCGTCGCTCACCGCGACAGAGACACGGCGGCCGGCGGAGCAGGTCAGGGCAAGCGGGGTGCCGGTTTCGGTACGTTCCACGGCCCACCAGTTGCCGTGGCGGTCCTCGACCCGGTCCAGCCAGGCATCACCGTCGCCGCCCGGTTCGCTGTCGGCCGGGGCGGTGAAGTGACAGACCAAGCCCGTGCCGGGATCGGTGACGGTGTAATCACCGGTCACGTCACGGGCCAGCAGTGTGCGGGCGGTCCCGGACTCCGGTTCGGTCGGAGCGCCTGGGGCGGGGTGCGGATAGGCAATCAGGAGGCCGTCGGCGGTGACGTGGACGACGCCGACAGCGTCGATCTCCAGGCGCTCGTCGACGGTGGAGGTCCAAGAGGGGCCGAGGAACCGGCGGTGCGGCGGGTGAAGACCAGCAGGTCTCGGTCTGAGGAACGTCGATGCGAGGTCGACCGGATCGGTGTTGGCGACGACGCGGCGCCCGTCGGGACCATTCGCCATCCGCGGCGAGGCGGACACCCTTGGCGACGGCGCCGCCACCGCCAGTGGCCGCGGTCAGTGCCGCGTCGGGCAGCAGCCGGCCGAACCCTTCCGCGGGGTCCTTCATGAAGTCGCTGATCATCTGCTTGCCGGTGCCGACCGGGTCGTTGGCGGTGACGACCAGACCGGCGGCCAGACTGTTGAGGCTGGTGGCGTACTCAGCGGGGTGAGTGATGTTGTACGGGTCCAGCGGGTTGATCCCCCGGACGAAGTTCAGCAGCCCTGCGGTGCCCTTGATGACGCCGCCGCGGACGTGGTCGTTGATGATCTGCAGTTCCTGCAGACCGCCGGCCACCTGTTGGGCGTACGTGGGCTTCTCAGGGGCTTTGTCGCGGGCTGCGCGGACGGCGCTGCGGGCGGTCTCCGCAGCAGCGTTCCGCTGTTCGCGGGCCTGGGCGAGGAGTTCCTGCGCGTCCTGCATGATCGATTTGCCGGGGTCGTCGAACGTCGGCGCTGGGCAGGGTGGCAGAGTGCCGGGGTTGCGCTCCTCGGGGGCCTGCGCGTTGTAGCGGTTCACGGCCTTGTTGTAGTCGTCGATCCGCTTGCGGTGTCCGTCGGCCGCGCCCTGGGAGGCTTTGACGCCTTCCTTCCACATGTCGATAGCCGTCTGCGCCTGGTTCTGTGCCCAGGTGACGGTGTAGGCGAACGCCTCCAGCGCGGCAGCAGCCTTCTCGAAGGCATCGGCACCGGTGAACCACTTCGGCGGCTGGGTACTCACCGCCGTGCGCAGGGCATTGGCCGTCTCGCCCTTCAGCCGCGAGGAGTCGAGGCCCTTCAACCCGCCCCCGGCGTCGTCCAACGCCTTCTGAAAGGAGCGAAGTTGTTCCGCCGTGGCATGGAGCTTGCTGGGGCTTCCGTACACCAGCTTGGTCTTGTCCTCGGTCTGCCCGAGGTCCATTTCGTCGACATCGGCGCCCATCCGGTTCGCAAGCGAGCGCGACTGCTCCCGCACCCAGTCCGAACCGGATTCCCAGCCCACGTCGTCCAGCCGGTCCGCCGTCCAGTTCCCGGCGCCCTCGACCCGGTTGCCGGCCCACTCCACACCGTCCTCAACCACGTCCTCGACCGAGTCGGGCGTGATGTCCCTGATGAAATCCTCGACGCCCATCCTCAGTCGTCCCCGCCTGCGTTCGCGTCGCCCTGTTGCGGTGCCTGCTGGGCGCGTTCCTCGGGCGACGGCCCGAACGCGTCGTCCAGTGCCCGGTCCCACTGCCCCTCGCTGAGGCCGAGCTCGGTCTTGAGCCTCTCCGCCTCCCGACCGCCCTGTCCCTCGGTGAGAACGGTGCGGCCGGTGTCCTTCCAGGTCTGCTCCACGTCCTGGCCGGCCTTCTCGAACGACTCGGCACTCCAGTCCGGGTCCAGGTAGTCGGGAGTCAAGATGTCGCCCCAGCCCTGCTGGGAGATGTCCTCCTCGCTGGCGTGTGGGCTACCGCCCATCGCTGCGCTGACGCCGACCTTGAAGGAACCCTCAACGTACTGGTCGTGCTCCCACTGCGTGCCCGCCGCCAGCCCGAGACGGTCCGCGAGCGCGCTCGCGTCGCTCACCAGGGCGCGTACTCCCCACTCCCACCGTTCGCAGAAATCCTCGAAATCCACCGACAGCCCTCGATGCCCTGCCTCCATGCCCGTCATGGCCAGACCCGAGAACCCCTTGCCCATCACCGACCCGGTGGCGCCACCGAGTTCGCCGAGTTGGTCGATGGTCGCGCCCACGCCCTGCGTGAACTTCGCCACCGACGTCTGATCGAAAGCGAGGTCCGATCCGTCCGTGCTCACGGCCGTCCCCCCTCCTGCCCCGCGCCGGAATCGACAGCGACGCCGTCCGGGACGACGCCGATGACCGGCGGGAAGAACATCGCACCGTCCTCGTCGGCGATGTCCACCGCGAGTCCGGCGGGTTCGTCCAGAGTCGGCACGATCTCATCCACGATCCGCGCCCCGAGCAGCGCGACGTAATCCATCAGACGATCACCCGGGCCCGCGATGAACAGCGAAACGGGCCAGCGCCGTCTCGTCCGTGAACGCGCAGATCCACCGAACACCGCCCGATCGGGCACTCCACAGGCCGGGCTCCGCCGATGGAACCAGAAGAACCGTGCGCCGCATCTCACCCACCAACGCCCGTGGATCGCCAACCCCCGCCCGTTGCTCGGATATTCGTTGAGCGAGCATCGTCCTCGGCTGTCCCACGGGTTCCCCCCTCGTCCTGGTCGGCTGATGGCACCGTAAGGCAGAACAAGTATGCGGGTGGGCCGGTTCTCGCAGGTCCAAGTGCCCCGTCCCTCCGCCTCATGGGCATGGGCACCTCCTGTACGTCCCGCCGAGACCGTCGAGTGGGAGTGTCACCGGCCTCCGGCGACAGAATGTCCCGTCCCCTTGAGCATGAAAGGAGCCGGGCCGTGATCCACCGGCGAAGCCAGGGCGGAGAAGGCGATCCTCCACGCGGGCGTCCGCAGCTGGTACGAAGGCCATGTCCAAGGTGAGGACGAACGCCCGGGCGCGACTTCCGGGGCAGGCCGCCCAAGAACACCGACCGCGGCTGAACCGTCCCTTGGTCGCCTACTCCAGAAGGACGCCGTCGAACCGAGCGCGGTCAGGCGGTCCTCGACGCTTGGGTAGGTAATCTTTCCCCGACCACCGACCACCGACCACCGACCAGGGCGCCCAGCGCCGACCAGTTGTACGCGAGTACAAGGAGCCGCTGTACGCCGCTCCCCCGCTGCTCCAGCGCATGGTCGACGCGGGCCGCCTCGGCCGCAAGACGGGGTCGGGGTTCTACCCGTACGGCTGACGCCCCCGGCCTGTACGCCTGACGCACGCGGCACGTCGAGGAGCCGGTCCCGGTCGCCCCGGGGCCGGCTCCTCGCGCGTACAAGGCTCGCGTACGGGACGCGCGTACGGGCCGGGGTCAGCCCAGTCTCAGGTGGTGCAGCATCAGCAGGGCGGCCGCCATGTTCGCGGCGGGCACCTCGCCCCGGGCGATCATGTCCGGGACCACCTTGAGCGGTATCCACTCCCGGCGTGAGGACTCGAAGGCGTCCGTGGGCTGCCCCGTCCAGTGCGCCTCGTCGGACCAGTAGAGGTGGTGCCGGGCGTCGGTGAGGCCGTTCGACGGTTCCACGGTGAGCAGCGGGCGCAGTTCGCCGGGGCGCCAGCCGGTCTCCTCCTCCATCTCGCGGGCCGCCGCCGCCGCGATGTCCTCGCCGTCCTCGACGACGCCCGCGGCCAGCTCCCACCCCCAGCTGTCGGTGATGAACCGGTGCCGCCAGAGCAGCAGCACTTCGTTCGCCTCGTTGACGACGGTGGCGGCCGCGACGGGTCGCAGCCGGATGACGAAGTGGTCGAGACGGCTGCCGTCGGGGAGCTGGACGTCCGCCAGATTCACCCGGAACCACGGGTTCTGATACACATTCTGTTCGCTTAAGTTCGTCCACTGCACGGTTGTGCCACCTTTCGACATGTTGGGGTCAACATGCCAGCAGGCTCGGCCGCGGTGGTGAACGAAGGGCGGGGCGTCGGTGGAGCTCACAGAGGCACGCGGAGCGCCTCGTCGATGAGATCGGTGGTCTCGACGGCGTCGGCGCAGCCGCTCGCGGCCAACTCGCCGCGGACCTGCCGCAGCCGGTCGCGCAGCCGCTGGGACTCCATGCCCCGGGCCCGTGTCGCCATTTCGGCAGCTGTACCGGCCGCGCGGTCGGGTTCGCCCTGCAGCAGCTCGATATGGCTCAGCATCGCGAGACGGTGTACGCGCCCCCGGTCGTGCGCCGGGGCGCGCACCGCGGAGGCCGCGTGCTCCCGGGCGGCCGGCAGATCCCCGAGACCGATCAGCGCCTCCGCCACCTGGACGTCGACCAGGCCCGGCTGGACGTACCCCGTCTCGTCCGGCTCCCGGCCGGTGTGGATCCGGCCCGCCTGGGCCTCGGCCCGCCCGATGCAGGCCCGGGCGCTCGCCGCGTCACCGAGCCGGGCGTATGCCTTGGCCTGCATGGCGTGCAGATCGGCGGCGAGCGCGGGGGTGATGTGGGCTCCGGCGGCCCGTAGCGCGGCCTCGGCGAAGGCGATGGAACGGCGGTAGTCGCCGAGGAACAGCGACTGGGTGACCAGCAGGGCGATCACATAGCCGCCGAGCCCCCGGTCCCCGCTGGACTTGGCGAGCCGCAGCGCCTGGTGGAAGTAGCGCTGGGCGAGTCCGTGCGCGTCGGAGTCGTAGGCACAGATGCCGGCCACCGCCACCAGCCCGGCGGTCGCCCGGTGCAGGCTCCGGCCGAGGGCGTCGCTGTAGCCGCCGCGCAGCAGCGGCGCGGCCTCCGCGTTGAGGAAGCGGACGATCCGGGACCTGGTCGCGACGCCGCCCGTCTTGCGGTACATCTGCTCGTAGTGGTCGCGGGCCGCCTTGAGCATCGCTATGTCGGCCGCGCTCACCCGGCCCGGTCCCGGCCGTGAGACATCGGTGTCCTCCGGCGGGTTCTCCCACTCCCAGACCGGCATCACCGCCGGGGTGCCGGTGACGGCGGGCACGGTGGCCAGGTCCGGGCGGCGCTGTTCGTCGGAGCGCCACAGGGCGGTGGCCCGCTCGACGAAGCCGGAGAGGGAGACGGCCTCGGATCCGGTGTCCGCGCCCGGCACGGCAGACGCGCCCATTCCGATGTCGTCGAGCCCGACCGGCCGCCCCAGCCGGCCGGCCAGCACCTCGCAGATCAGGTCGGGCACCTGGCCGCGCGGGCGCTGGCCCTTGAGCCAGCGGGAGACCGCCGTGTGTTCGTACCGCAGGCTCAGACCGCGGGCCAGGCCCGCCCGGTTGACGTGACCGGCGAGGCCCGCGCGGGACATGCCGGCCTCCTCGACCAGAGCTTCGAGCAGGACATTGGGCTCCATCGTCCCCCCAGGTGCGTGTCGCAATGAGCCTAGTGGAGCACGATTCACACGGGGTGTGAACGGAATGCCCGAACCCTCCTGCTGTGCGCTCTGCCGCGCGGATCCCGGGCTCGATTGAATGAGCTCCCTCGCAAGAGGCGGCCGGGTCGTCGGCTCCCCCTCGTAACAGCCCTCGACCCGCACCCGCGCCGTCCGCACTGCTGACCTGCCCGACACTCCGAGGCAGCGCGGACGGCGCCCGGACCGCACGGCCCACTGACCGACGACGAAGGAGGGTGGCTGCGGAACGGCGGCCGGAACCGCGTTCCTCCCGGTTCCCGCCCCGGATCCGGCGTGTGGTCCCTCCGTCGATCGGCGGGACGGAGAAGGGGCGTATCCGGTGGCCGGATACGCCCCTTCTCAACGCCCCGGGGTGTTACGCCCCGCGCAGCACCGCGCCCGTACGCTCGGCGGCCAGGGCCACCGCGCTGTCGCGGGCGGCCGAGGCCTCCTCGACGGTCAGCGTGCGGTCGGCGGCACGGAAGCGCAGCGCGTACGCCAGGGACTTGTTGCCCCCGCCGATCTGCTCGCCGGTGAAGACGTCGAACAGCCGCAGCGATTCGAGGAGTTCACCCGCGCCCTCGCGCAGCGCCCGCTCCACGTCGGCGGCCGGAACGTCCCCGGCGACGACGAGCGCGACGTCCTGGGTCGCCACCGGGAAGGTGGAGATCCGGGGCGCCTGGAGCGCTCCGTCGACGGCCTGTTCCAGGACGTCCAGCTCGACCTCGGCGGCACAGGTCCGCTCGGGCAGGTGGAGCGCCTTGATCACGCGCGGGTGCAGTTCGCCCGCATGTCCGAAGAGGGTCTCCTCGCCGTTCACGCTGACGTACAGCGCGGCGCAGCGGCCCGGGTGCCACGGGGCGTGCTGGTCGGCGCGGACGATGACCTCGACACCGGCCTCCGCGGCGATGGAGCGGGCCGCCTCGACGGCGTCCGCCCAGGTCGCCGGGGTGCCCTTGCCCCACCAGCCGGACTGCTCGCGGGCGCCCGCGAGGACGACGGCGGCGCGGCGCGGCTGACGCGGCAGGGCCGCGTTCAGGCCGGCGATCTCCTCGTCGGTGGGCCGGCGGTCGACGGGCAGCCGTACGGCGGCGGTCTCCTCACCGGTCGGCCGGAAGACCAGACCGGTCTCGAAGAGCGCCAGGTCGTGGCTGCCGCGGCCGTCGTTGCGCCGCAGTGCGCCGAGGAGGCCCGGCAGCAGCGTGGTGCGCAGCGCCGGCTCCTCGTCGGAGATCGGGTTGACCAGCTTGACCGTACGGCGGCGGGCGTCGTCCGCCTCCAGGCCGAGCTGGTCGAGGACCGCGTCGCCGATGAACGGGTAGTTCAGCGCCTCGACGTAACCGGCCCCGGCCAGCGCCCGGCCGATGCGGCGGTGCAGCCGCTGGCGGTCGGTGAGACCGCGCCCGGAGGGGGGCGTGGGCAGGGTGGAGGGCAGGTTCTCGTAGCCCTCCAGCCGGATGACCTCTTCGGCGAGGTCGTTCGGCTCGTTGAGGTCGGGCCGCCAGGACGGGACGGTGACGATCAGCTCGTCCTGCCCGTAGACGTCGCAGCCGACCTCCTGGAGGCGGCGGACGACGGTCTCGCGGCCGTACTCCACACCGGCCACCCGGTCAGGGTGGTTCGCCGGCATCGCGATGGTGCGCGGCGCGTGGGGCGAGGTGATCTCGGTGACCCCGGCCTCGGCGGTACCGCCCGCGAGGAGCACCAGCAGGTCGACCGTGCGCTGCGCCGCTGCCGCGGCGGCCTGCGGGTCGACGCCGCGCTCGAAGCGCTTGGACGCCTCGGAGGACAGCTTGTGGCGGCGCGCGGTGCGGGCGATCGAGATCGCGTCGAAGTGCGCGGCCTCGATGACGACCTCGGTGGTCAGCGCGTGCTCGCCGTCCGCGTCGGCGATCTCGGTGTTGGCGCCGCCCATGACGCCCGCGAGGCCGATCGGCCCGCGGTTGTCGGTGATGACCAGGTCCTCGGCGTCCAGCACGCGCACGGTGCCGTCCAGGGTGGTGAGCTTCTCGCCCTGGGTGGCGCGGCGCACGCCGATCGGCCCGTCGACCCGGGTGCGGTCGTAGGCGTGCAGCGGCTGGCCGAGCTCCAGCATCACGTAGTTGGTGATGTCGACGGCCAGCGAGATCGGCCGCATCCCGGCCTTCTGCAGGCGGCGCTGCATCCAGATCGGGGAGCGGGCCTCGGGCTGGAGACCGGTGACGGTGCGCGCGGTGAAGCGGTCGCAGCCGATCGGGTCGGAGATCTGGACCGGGTAGCCGTACGCGTTCGGCGCGGGCACGTCCAGCAGCGCCGGGTCGCGCAGCGGCAGCCCGTAGGCGGTCGCGGTCTCGCGGGCGACACCGCGCATCGAAAGGCAGTAGCCCCGGTCCGGGGTGACCGCGATGTCGAGGACCTCGTCGACGAGCTGGAGCAGCTCGATCGCGTCGGTGCCGACCTCGTGCTCCGGCGGCAGCACGATGATGCCGTGGGTGCCGTCGTCGCCCATGCCGAGCTCGTCGGTGGAGCAGATCATGCCGTGCGAGGTCTTGCCGTACGTCTTGCGGGCGGCGATGGCGAAGTCGCCGGGCAGGACGGCGCCCGGGAGGACCACGACGACCTTGTCGCCGACGGAGAAGTTACGGGCGCCGCAGACGATCTCCTGCGGTTCGCCGGTGCCGTTGGCGGTGCCGACGTCGACCGTGCAGAAGCGGATGGGCTTCTTGAACCCCTCCAGCTCCTCGATGGTCAGGACCTGTCCGACGACCAGGGGGCCCTTGAGGCCCGCGCCGATCTGCTCGACGGTCTCGACCTCGAGGCCGACGGAGACGAGCTTGGCCTGTACGTCACGGCCGGTCTCCGTCTCCGGCAGGTCGACGTACTCCCGCAGCCAGGAAAGCGGGACGCGCATCAGATCTCCATCCCGAACGGCCGGGTGAACCGGACGTCACCCTCGACCATGTCTCGCATGTCTTCGACGTTGTGGCGGAACATCAGCATCCGTTCGATGCCGAACCCGAAGGCGAATCCGCTGTACTTCCGGGGGTCGACGCCGCAGGCGGTGAGCACCTTGGGGTTGACCATGCCGCAGCCGCCGAGCTCGATCCAGCCCTCGCTGCCGCAGGTGCGGCAGGGGCGGTCCGGGTTGCCGACGGACTCGCCGCGGCAGACGTAGCAGACCATGTCCATCTCGGCGGACGGCTCGGTGAACGGGAAGAAGTTCGGCCGCAGCCGGGTCTTCATGTCCGGACCGAAGAGCGCCTGGACCATGTGGTCGAGGGTGCCCTTGAGGTCGGCCATGGTCAGGCCCTCGTCGACGGCGAGCAGCTCGATCTGGTGGAAGACCGGGGTGTGCGTGGCGTCCAGCTCGTCGGTGCGGTAGACCCGGCCGGGGCAGACCACGTAGACGGGGGGCTTGCGCTCCAGGAGCGAGCGGGCCTGGACCGGGGAGGTGTGCGTACGCAGCACGACACCGGACTCGTCGCCCTCGGTCGCCTTGCCGTCGGGCGTGGTGCCCTGGACGAAGAAGGTGTCCTGCATCTGGCGGGCCGGGTGGTCGGGCACGAAGTTCAGGGCGTCGAAGTTGAACCACTCCGCCTCGACCTCGGGGCCCTCGGCGATCTCGTAGCCCATGGCCACGAAGACGTCGGCGACGCGCTCCATGATGGTCGTCAGGGGGTGGCGGGCGCCGGCCGGGGTGCGGTCGTAGGGCAGCGTGACGTCCACGGCCTCCTCGACGAGCACCCGGGCGTCCCGCTCGGCCTCCAGCTCCGCCTGGCGGGCGGCGAGCGCCTTGGAGACGGCGCCGCGGGCCTGGCCCACGCGCTTGCCCGCCTCGGCCTTGGCCTGCGGGGGCAGGGCGCCGATCTCGCGGTTGGCGAGGGACAGCGGCGAGGTACCTCCGGTGTGCGCGGTCTTCGCCTGGGCGAGCGCGTCGAGGTCACCGGCGGCGGCGAAGGCGGCGAACGCCTCGTCCCGCAGGCGCTCGATCTCTTCCGGTTTCAGTGCCTCGACCTCGACTGGGTCGTACGACTTGTTCGGTGCCGACATCTCTTCCCGTGCTTCCGATTGGCTGGTGGCGCGACCCCGCTCGACGACCGGAGGACGCAAAGGTGCCAAAGGTCGAGTCTAAAGGCCGCAGGACGGTCGGGGCGCCCGTGGGCCGCTCACACCAGGTAGGCGGGCATGCTCACGGGCAGAATAAATCGGAACTCGGCCCCGCCGCCGGGCCCCCGGTCGACGGTGATCGTGCCGCCGTGGGCCTCGACGATGCCCTTGACGATGTAGAGGCCCAGGCCCGTGCCGCCGCGCTTGCTCCCCCGCCAGAAGCGGGTGAAGACACGGCCCATCGACTCCTCGGGGATGCCAGGACCTTCGTCGCTCACGGTGACAGCCGTTCCCATCTCGTCGCACGCACCCGGCGCGGGTGCGGGGGCGATCTCAATGGTGACGGTTCCCTCGCCGTGGCGCACCGCGTTTTCCAGGAGGTTCCCGAGGACCTGGTCGACCTTGTCCGGGTCGGCCCACAGGTCGGGCAGCGGTCCCCGGGTGCGGACGAGGAAGCGCTCGGGGGCCTGGCCGCCCGTGATGAGCGCCTGGATGTGCCGGGCCACGGCGGCGGAGACGTCGACGGGCTGGCGGCGCAGCTCCAGGCGTCCGGAGTCGATGCGGGAGATGTCGAGCAGTTCGGCGATGAGCCGGGTCACCCGGCCCGCGTCGGCGTCGACGGTCTCCAGCATCAGCCGCTTCTGGTCGTCGGTGAACCTCTCCCACTTGGCGAGCAGGGTGGCGGTGAACCCCTTGACGGAGGTCAGCGGGGAGCGCAGCTCGTGGGCGACGGTGGCGATCAGCTCGGCGTGGCTGCGTTCGGTACGCCGGCGGGCCTCGGTACCGCGCAGGGACACGACCACCCGGCGCACCGGACCGGTCGGCCGCTCGCGCACGTAACGGGCGGAGACCAGCACCTCACGGCCGCCGGGCAGCAGCAGGTTGCGCTCGGGCTGGCCGCCCCGGGTGGCGAGTCCGCCGTACGGGTCGGTCAGCGCCCACCAGCGCTTGCCCTTGAGATCCTCCAGCGGGAGGGCGGCCTCCAGGGGGCGGCCGATCGCCTCGGCGCGCGGGGTGGCGGTGATGCGGGCGGCGGCGGCGTTGAAGCAGATGACGTGCCCGCTCTCGTCGGCGACGACGAGACCGTCGGGAAGGTCGTCCGGGTCGACGCCGGCGCCGAGGCCGTCCGGCTCCTCGCCCGCAGCACGTCGTGCGGTGCTGTGCGCCGGTCGCGGCGAGCTCATGCCGACAGCCATCTTCCCGTATCCCCACCTCTCGAACCGGTGCAGTGGGCCCCCGAGTTCGTCACCCTACTAGGCGCTGGTGAACCGGCGACACCCTGTGGGGGCGCGGAGAGGAGTGCGCCGGTGGCAGGGGCGCGGGAATGGCCGGGATCGTGTGCTGACGGGCCGTGAGGGCGGCGCGGTGTCGGAGGCTGTCGGGTGACCTCGGTCCGCTGTCCGGCCCGAGGCCGTCCGACAGCCTCTTACGCGTCGGGGGCGCGCCGCGGCCGCTGCGCGCGGGCGGAGGCGTACAGGCAGACGGCGGCGGCGGTGGCGAGGTTGAGGCTCTCGGCCTTGCCGTGGATGGGGACGCGGACGACGGCGTCGGCGAGCGCCCGGGTCTCCTCGGGGAGTCCCCAGGCCTCGTTGCCGAAGACCCAGGCGGTGGGGGTGCCCATGGTGCCGGCGTCCAGCTCGTCGTCCAGGTCGTCGGCGCCCGCGCCGTCGGCGGCGAGGATGCGCACCCCGGCGTCCCGCAGGCCCTGCACGGCCTGTTCGACGGGGACGCCGACGGCGACGGGCAGGTGGTAGAGCGATCCGACCGAGGCGCGTACGGACTTGGGGTTGTAGAGGTCGACCGAGGCGTCGGTCAGGATCACCGCGTCCGCGCCCGCCGCGTCCGCGCAGCGCAGTACCGTACCGGCGTTCCCGGGGTCGCGGACGTTGGCCAGAACGGCCACCAGGGTGGGCTCGGCGTCGAGGATCTCCTGGAACGGGGTGTCCAGGAAGCGGCAGACGCCGATGAGGCCCTGCGGGGTGACGGTCTGCGAGACGTCGGCGAGGACGTCGTCCCCGGCCAGGTGCACCCGGGCCCCCGCCGCGTGGGCGGCCTCGACGATGTCGGCGTATCGGTCGGCGGCCTCGGGGGTGGCGAACAGCTCGATGAGGGTCGGCTGCCCGTCGCCGCCCCGGTGTGCGGCTGCCTCGCGGACGGCCTGGGGCCCCTCGGCGATGAACCTGCGCTCCTTGCCGCGGAAGTTGCGGCGGGCCAGCCGGCGGGCGGCGGCGACACGCGGGGAGCGCGGGGAGATCAGTTCGGGGGTGCCCATGGTCGGCGGGAGGCCTCTCTGCGTACGGCGGTGGGGGTCAGCGGCAACGCACCGGACCCGCAGGCGGCGGGCGCCTGCGGGTCCGGTTCACGTACTGCCTGGAAGGCGGGGCCTGGATCAGGCGGCCTTCGGGGCGTTGACGTCGCTCGGGAGGGCCTTCTGAGCGACCTCGACGAGGGCGGCGAACGCGTTCGCGTCGTTGACCGCGAGCTCGGCCAGGATCTTGCGGTCCACCTCGATGTTGGCGGCCTTCAGACCCTGGATGAGGCGGTTGTACGTCATGCCGTTCTGGCGGGCAGCGGCGTTGATGCGCTGGATCCACAGCTGACGGAAGTCGCCCTTGCGCTTCTTGCGGTCGTTGTAGTTGTAGACCAGGGAGTGGGTGACCTGCTCCTTGGCCTTGCGGTACAGACGCGAGCGCTGACCGCGGTAGCCGCTGGCGGCTTCGAGGATTGCCCGGCGCTTCTTGTGGGCGTTGACTGCCCGCTTGACGCGTGCCACTTGTTAACTCCTTGTAGCGGGGCCGTGGGTGTCTTCACACGGCCCGGAAACGAATTGGTCCCGGTGTGATCGAGGTCGTGCCTCCGGGGCGAGCCGGAGGCCGAGCCTCACTTGCCGAGAAGCTTCTTGATCTTCTTGGCGTCGGCCGGAGCCACGACGACCGTGCCGGTCAGCGAGCGGGTCTTCTTGGACGACTTGTGCTCGAGCAGGTGGCGCTTGCCGGCCCTCTCGCGGAGCACCTTGCCGGAGCCGGTGATCTTGAAGCGCTTGCTGGCACCGCTGTGCGTCTTGTTCTTCGGCATCGCGCCGTTCTCTCCTCGTCAGTGGCGCCCCTCACGGTGCGGGGCACCGGACTGCAGGGGCGTCAGATCTCTATGGGATTCCGGGATGACCCGGGGGCGCCTGGATGGCGACCCCCGAAGGTCACGCCTCGGAAGGTGTCTCGGCCGGAGCCTCGGCCGCTGCGGCCGGAGCCTCAGCGGTCTCGTCCTCGGACGGTGCGTCGGTCGTGCCCTGACGCTCCGCCTTGCGGGCGGCCTGGGCCTCGCGGGCCTCGGCCATGGCTTCGGTCTTCTTCTTGTGCGGGCCCAGAACCATGATCATGTTCCGGCCGTCCTGCTTCGGGTTGGACTCGATGAAGCCCAGGTCCTCGACGTCCGAAGCGAGACGCTGAAGCAGTCGGAAGCCCAGTTCGGGGCGGGACTGCTCACGACCACGGAACATGATCGTGATCTTGACCTTGTCGCCCTGCTTGAGGAACCGGACGACGTGACCCTTCTTGGTGTCATAGTCGTGCGGGTCGATCTTCGGCCGGAGCTTCATCTCCTTGATGACCGTGTGCGCCTGGTTCTTGCGCGCCTCACGGGCCTTCATGGCCGACTCGTACTTGAACTTCCCGTAGTCCATGAGCTTGCACACGGGCGGACGGGCTGTCGCCGCCACCTCGACCAGGTCGAGGTCATACTCCTGTGCGAGTTCCAGGGCCTTGGCAAGCGGAACAATCCCGACCTGCTCGCCACTGGGACCGACAAGTCGGACCTCGGGAACGCGAATCCGGTCGTTGATGCGGGGCTCGGCGCTGATGGATCCTCCTCGGTAGCACCACGCGACCGCCTGGCGGACAGCCGCGTAACGTCTTGTAACGTCAAGACCAACCGAGCCGGAAGCACAAAAATGCCCCGGACGGGACACAGGCGAGGCTCCAGGAACTACCGGAGCACCGCCGCGGTCAGCCGCGGGGCGCATCGGGCGGCTCCATCGTCCGTACGGAACGATGGGGACCGCCTGACCGGTGACCCGCCGTCCGGTGAGGACGGCCAGGTGGGAGATCGGAGCCTCCACTTGTGGGCCGGGCACATAGGTGTCCGGCCGGTCGTTACACAAGGTTAGCAGCCCGGTCCCTGGTGCGCTAATCCTGCGTCCGCTCCGGCCCTCCGGCCGCCTCCCCGCGCGCGGGGAGGCGGTGGCCTGGCCTTATCGTGTGGGGCATGAGTGACGCGACCCCCAGCAGTGAGAACCCCGGCTTCGACGACATGGCCCGCGACATCGCGGAGGTCCCCGCGGTCGAGGTGATCGTGACGGTCGCCGTCAACCTGATGAGCGCAGCCGCCGTGAAGCTCGGCCTCACGGAGGAGGGCGAGGACCACAAGGACCTCGACGAGGCCCGCAAGCTGGTCCACGCCCTGGCCGGGCTGCTGGACGCGAGCACCACGGAGATCAGCACCTTCCACGCCTCGCCGCTGCGCGACGGCCTGAAGTCGCTCCAGCTCGCCTTCCGCGAGGCCTCGCTGGTGCCGGACGAGCCCGGCAAGGGTCCCGGCGAGAAGTACACCGGCCCGGTCTACGGCTAGCCGCCGCCCCTCCCCCGTACGCCGAGGAGCCCGCCGTCCCCCCGTGGGGCGGCGGGCTCCCGCGCGTGTGCGGGCCGGAAGGGTCCTCAGACCACGGCGTCGGTCTCTTCGGGCTCTTCGGGCAGCACGTTGGGGAAGGGGTGGGTGAGCCGGTGGGCGTAGGCGGCGATCGCTCCGCCGACCAGGGGCGCGATGAGGAACAGCCAGAGCTGGGAGAGGGCCGCGCCGCCAGCGAAGAGCGCCGGGCCCAGGCTGCGCGCCGGGTTGACCGAGGTGCCGGTCAGCGGGATGCCCACCAGGTGGATCGCGGCGAGCGCCAGGCCGATGGGCAGTCCGTCGAAGCCGGTGACCGCCACTTTGTGGGTCACCGCGAGGACGACGTAGACGAGCAGGAAGGTGAGCACCACCTCGGCGAGGAACGCGCCGCCGATGTTGATGCCGACGGCCGACCGGTCGTCGTAGCCGTTGGTGCCGAACTCGCCGCTGGTCTCCAGGCCCGGGATCTGCTTGGCCAGCAGGAACAGCAGGGCCGCGCCGACGATCGCGCCGAGGATCTGGGCCACCCAGCGCTCGACGGCCGCACGGAGGTCGATCCGGCCGGCCATCAGCATGCCCAGCGTCACCGCGGGGTTGACATGGCAGCCGGAGATCGGGCCGAGCGCGTAGGCGAGCGCGAGGAGGGTGAAGCCGAAGGTGAGGGCGATGCCCACCGTGCCGAGGTATTCGACGGCGACCACCGCGGACCCCACGGCGAAGAACACCAGCAGCAGGGTGCCGAGGAACTCTGACGCCACGATCCGCGTCTTCATGCAACCACCTCGCGAGCTCGGTCGATCGGCCGGATTTCTCCGGATTCCCGATCATTCTCACGGCGGTGGGCGCTTCGCGCTCGTCGGGCCGGGAAGGCCGGACCCCGCCCGCCCCGGACGCGTCAGCGGACGAAGAGGGGCTCGCCCGGGGTGGCCGTGCCGGCGGGGAGGAGGGCCAGGTCCAGGCCGTTCACCAGCCGGGCCCGCAGCACCTCGCTGACCGCCAGCGCACCGGCGATGCGGCGGGCCGCCTCGGCGGGCACCGCGTCCGGGGCGAGCACCAGGGCGAGGGTGCCGTCCGCGCTGCCGGGCCCGAGGTGGGCGCGGACCACGGCGGGGTCGGCGGCCACGGTCTCCCGTACGGCCTCGATGACGGCGGGGTCCTGGAGCGGGTCGGTGGAGGCGCGGTTCTCGGCGAGGGCCAGCAGCGCCTGGCCGCTCAGCTCGAAGGCGACGGGCCCGGCGAGGTCCAGCACGACGGTGTCGGCCTTCTCGTGGGCGGCGGCCTGGAGCGCCTGGTGCAGCGGTACGGCGACGGGGCGCGCCTCCGGGTCCCAGAGCGCCAGCGAGGCGGTCGAGGTGAAGGCGGGCAGCGCGCGCCGGTCGCCGGCCCGGAGGGTGGGCACGGCCATGTCGCTGGTCTTCTCGCGCCGGAGGCCGTTCTCGTCCTCCTCGACCTCGCCGAGGACGGCGACGACGGGGACCAGGAGCCGGGCGCCCTGAAGTGCCGCGAGGACCGGGCCGACGGCGCCGCGGTCCCGGGACCAGGCGTCCAGGGCCCTGGTCAGGGCGGGGGACGCCGAGCCGTCGTCGTCGGAGAAACCGGGGTCCGGGATGTTCTTGAGCTCCACGGGACGAGGGTAGTGCCTGACCCCTCGCCGCCTGCCCGCAGGTGGCGGGTGGCCGGCGGGGGCTCAGCTCCCGGTCGCCCCGGCCAGCAGGGCGCGCGCCTCGTCGCGGGCGTGGGCGAGCGGGTCGGGGAAGACCTTCAGCCCGTGGGCGACCAGGGCCCCTTCGTGCAGCAGCATGAGCGTCCGGCCCAGCCGGTCGGCGGCGTCGGGGTCGATGCCGCCGGCGTCCCGGGCGAGCCCGGTGAAGAGCTCCAGCATCCACCGCTTCTGCCCGGTGATCACCGCGTGCGCCGGGTGGGCCGGGTCGCTGATCTCGGCGTGGGCGTTGACCATGCTGCACCCCTTGGAGCCGTGGTCCGCCATCCAGGCGCGCGAGGCGTCGAAGACGGCCAGGATCCGCGCGGCCGGGGTGGCCCGGGGGGCCGGGACGGCGTCGAGGCGCTCGGCGAGGAAGGCACGCCAGCGTTCGTCGCGGTCGGCGAGGTACTCCACGACGATCTGCTCCTTGGAGCCGAAGCGGTCGTAGAGCGTCTTCTTGGTCACCCCGGCCTCGGCGGCGATCAGGTCCACCCCGACGGCATGGATGCCCCGCTCGTAGAACAGCCGCTCGGCGGCCGCGAGGGCCCGTCGCGCGGCGGGCGTCATGGCGACCCGCCGCGGCCCGTCCGACGAGCCCGTACTCACTTCTCTGCCCGTACCCATGGCGACGAGTATACCGATCTGTATAGTCGAGAGCAGGTATACCGATCTGTTTAGCGAGGTGCGTACGTCATGAACGTCCTGCTTCCGGTCGCCTTCGTGCTGTGCTGGAGTTCCGGGTTCATCGGGGCGAAGCTCGGCGCCGGGAGCGCGTCCGCGCTCACGATCCTGATGTGGCGGTTCCTGCCGCTGACGGTCGTCCTGGTCGCGGTCGCGGTGACCGTGGCACGGGCCTCCTGGCGGGGGCTGGGGGTACGGGACGTGGCCCGGCAGAGCGTGATCGGCGCGCTGTCGCAGAGCGGCTATCTGCTGACCGTCTACTACGCGATCCAGCTCGGGGTCTCCACGGGCACCACGGCCCTGATCGACGGGGTCCAGCCGCTGGTAGCGGGGGCGCTGGCCGGACCGCTGCTGCGCCAGTACGTCACCGCCCGGCAGTGGCTCGGTCTGTGCCTGGGGGTGAGCGGGGTCGCCGTGGTCACGCTGGCCGACGCCTCGGCCGCCGCCGGGGTGGCCTGGTGGGCCTACGCCCTGCCGTTCGTCGGCATGCTGGCGCTGGTGGCCGCCACCTTCCTGGAGAGCCGTTCCGCCACCCGGGTGGCTCCCTCGGTGTCGCTGACCGTCCACTGCGCCGCCAGCACCGTGATCTTCACCGCGCTCGCCGTCGGTACCGGGACCGCGCTGCCGCCCGCCGAGCTCGCGTTCTGGGGCGCGGTCGGCTGGCTGGTGGTGCTGTCCACCTTCGGCGGGTACGGGCTGTACTGGCTGATCCTGCGGCGCTCGGGCGTCACCGCGGTCAACACGCTCATGTTCCTGATGGCCCCGGTCACAGCGGTCTGGGGCGCCCTGATGTTCGGGGAGCCGTTCGGGCCGCGGACCGCGCTCGGTCTGGCCCTCGGCCTGGTGGCGGTGGTCGTGGTGCACCGGGGGGCCGCCGCGCCGCGAGGTGACGGACCCGCCGGGGAGCCGGAGCCGGGCGCGCGCGACCGGGCGGAAGCCCTGCCCGGGGCGGGGCGGTGAGGCCGTGAGGCCGTGGTCCGGCCGGGCTCAGCGGCGGCCGGAGGCGTTCCGGCCGCGCCACAGGACGACGGCGGCCGCCAGCAGCACCGCGCCGAGGCCGCCGGCGAGCGGAGCCGCCCAGTTGACCGTTCCGTCGGCGACCGGCGCCGGGTCCGGGCCGTCGCCGAAGTACCGCCCGCGATGTCCGGCCGGGGCGGCCTTGGCGTCCAGGTCGCCCGCGGCGGCCGGGCGCAGCCGGGAGCCCGCCTCGATGGCCTCCGCCGGGTCGACGATGCCGTAGCCGCGGGCGTCGTCGCGGCCCTGGGCGGGGGCGTCGCGGGCGGTGTCGGCGAGCAGCTTCTTGATCTGGGCCGGGCCGAGACCGGGGTGGGCGGCACGGACCAGGGCGACCGCGCCGGAGACGAACGCGGCGGCGGCCGAGGTGCCCCACTCGATGTAGTAGTGCCCGTCCGGGTTGGCGACCACGATGTCGACGCCGGGGGCGCTGACGGTAGCGTACCAGCGGCGGGTGGAGAACGAGGCGTGGGTGCCGTACTCGTCGACGGCGGCGACCGCGATCACTCCGGGGTACGCGGCGGGGTAGGAGATCCGGTCCCCCTTCTCGCCGCCGTTGCCCGCCGATGCGACCACGGGGATGCCCTTGGACAGGGCGTACTGGATGGCCTCGTCCTCGCCGGGGTCGGGGTGGGCGGACTTGCTGTCGTCGCCGAGCGAGAGGTTGATGACGTCCGCGCCGTTGTCGGCGGCCCAGCGGATGCCGTCGGCGAGGGCGGTTCCGCGCGACTTGCGGGCCTTGGCGCGGGCCGGGTCCTTGGACTCCAGGATCACCCGGACCGGCAGGATCCGGGCCTCGGGGGCGATGCCGAGGATGCCGTCGGTGCGGCCGGGGCCGTTGCCGCGTCCGGCGATGATGCCGGCCATCGCGGTGCCGTGCAGGGCCCAGGAGGAGTCGCCCCGGGCCGCGCCGAAGCCCACGAGGTCCTTGCCGGGGAGCACCTGGCCCGTGAGGTCGGGGTGGGCGTCGTCGACCCCGGTGTCCAGGACGGCGACGGTGACGCCCTGGCCCCGGGTGGTCTGCCAGGCCCGGTCCGTGTGCAGGGCCTTCAGGGCCCACTGCTGGTCGCGGATGGCGTCCGCCCGGGCCGGTGCGGCGGGGGTGAGGACCAGGACGGCGGCGGCGCAGACCGCGGCGAGGACGCGGTGGGGTCGTCGGGTCATCCGGGCCGCTCCGTGAGTTCGGCGACGGCTGTGCGCAGTCCGCGCTCCACCCGGTCCGCGATGCCCTTCGCCTCGTGGCCGAGCCCGGCCTGGGCGACGTCCGTCGTCGCGCCCGGCGCCATGGCGTCGGGGGCGGGCTGCGGTTCGGCGACGGGGCGGCCGTCCGCGAAGCCGGAGACGGCGAGGACGACGACCGGGATCTCGGTGAGCGGGTTGACCGTCCAGCTGGCGCGCTGCTGGTCGCCGAAGGCGGCCGCGGGGGTGCCCTCGGGGGCGTACGTACGCGGCATGAGGTCCTTGCGCGCGCCGAGCTTCTGCTCGGTGAACCGGGTGCGCAGGGCCTGCATGCCCGGCGCGTCGGCCTCGGTGAAGACCAGGGACACGGTGGTGACGGCGGAGCGGGTGGCGTCGGTGTAGGTGGCGCGCACCAGCCGTTCGCAGCCGACGGACCGGAGCGTGGTCAGGAGCAGCGGGTCGAGTCCGGCGGTGCAGGTGCTGTCGGCGGCGACGGCGAGCCGGGTCCAGGTGCGGTGGGTGGAGCCGGGGCCCGCGCCCCTGCCCTGGAGGGTGCGCGGGAACAGCGTGTCGACGGGGACGCTGTGCCAGGCGTCGCGGGCGGCGGTGTACGGGTTCCGGGTGGTCTCGGCCGAGGAGTCGCCGGTCAGCCAGGCCCCGGTGGCCGCCCCGCCGATCAGCCCGAGCCCGAGCACGACGCAGGCGGCGGCCGTGACGGTACGCCACCGCTGCCGGGGCCGGACCGGCCGCAGCCGGGTGGTGGTCTCGGCGGGCGTCTCCGGACAGCCGTAGCGGACCGGCGCCCGGTAGCCGCCGGGGGGCGGCGGAACGGCTCCCGGCGCGGGCGTCAGGTCGACGGCCCCGACGGGCCTGCGCCGGGTGACGGGCGGCGTCGGACTCGCGGTGGGCGGCGCTGGGTGTGCGGGGCTTGTGGGTGGCGGTACGGGTGCGGCTGCGGGCATGGGCCGCAGTCCGGGCGGGGCCTGCGGGGCGGAGGTTGCCGGTGGGGCCTGCGGGGCTCGCGGGGCCGACGGGGCGGTCCTGGCCTGCAGGGTGAAGTGGGCCGGCGGGCCCTGCGGGGCCGGGGCGGCGGAACGGGCCGGAGGGGCCTGCTGGGCCGGGCGGGACGGTGAGGCCTGTGGGGCCTGCACGGCGCCCGGGGCGGAAGCAGCCGAAGCTCCCGGACGGGTCGGCGAGCCCTGCGGAGCCGGCGGGGTCTGCCGGGCCGGGGCTGGAGCCGGTGAGGGGGCCGACGGAACGGCCGCGCCCCGCGGGGCCGTGGCCGCCGGGCGGGTCGGGGGCGCGGTCGCGGGGGCCGGAGACGCAGAGGCGGGCGTCGCCGGTGCCGAAGCGCGCCCCGCAGGCGCGGAGGCCGGTGCTGACGCGTGCTGCGCCGGAGGTGCCGAAGCGGGGGCCGCGGGCGCGGGGACGGAGGCGTTCGGAGAGGGCGCGGGTGGGGCCGTCGGAGGGGTTGTCGGGCGGGGCGGCACAGGGGCGGGCTGTGCTTCGGTACTCATCCGGCCCCCTGCTCACACGTCCTCGTACCGACCACGGATCACCGCCGCTGACAGGCCCGTTGGTGCTCGCGTGCAGGTCACTCTACGGGCTGCGGGCGGGCGGCGGGGAACAGGATGCCCCGGTCGGCGGAGGATCTGTCCTGATCGTCCCGTCCCCCTACCCAGCCGTAGCGGCTCTCTGGCAAGCTGCGGCCATGACTGCCCGTGCCGCTGACCGGACCCGGTACAACCGGGCCACCGCCCATCTCGACGCCCCGATCGCGATCGTCGATCTGGACGCGTTCGACGCCAACGCCGACGACCTGGTGCGGCGGGCGGGCGGGAAGCCCATCCGGGTGGCCAGTAAGTCCGTGCGGTGCCGGGCGCTGCTGGAGCGGGTGCTCGCGCGGCCCGGGTTCGCCGGGATCATGTCGTACACGCTGGCGGAGTCGCTGTGGCTGGCCCGGGCCGGGTTCGACGACGTACTGCTCGCCTATCCGTCGGCCGACCGGAGCGCGTTCGCCGAGCTGGCCGCCGATCCGAAGCTGGCCGGGGCCGTGACCGTGATGGTCGACGACCACGCCCAGCTGGAGCTGATCGACGCCTCCCGGGCGGGCGGGCAGGAGGAGATCCGGGTCTGCCTGGAGCTGGACACCTCGCTGCGGATGCTGGGCGGCCGGGTGCGGATCGGGGCGCTGCGCTCGCCGCTCCGCTCCCCCGCGCAACTCGCCGAGCTGGCCCGTTCGGTGGCCCGCAGGCCGGGCTTCCGGCTGGTGGGGCTGATGGCGTACGAGGGGCATGTCGCCGGGGTCGGCGACGCGCTGGCGGGGCGGCCGCTGCGGTCCCGGGCGATCCGGCTGATGCAGTCGGCCGCCCGCAAGGAGCTGGCGGTGCGCCGGGCCGAGGTCGTGCGGGCCGTCCGGGCGGTCGTGCCGGATCTGGAGTTCGTGAACGGCGGTGGCACCGGCAGTGTGCAGCACACCGCCGCCGAGGCCGCGGTGACGGAGATCGCGGCCGGTTCGGGGCTGTACGTGCCCCGGCTGTTCGACAACTACACGTCGTTCACCGGCCGCCCGGCCGCCCTGTTCGCCCAGCCCGTGGTGCGCCGGCCCGGCGTGGGCGTGGTGACGGTGCTCGGGGGCGGCTATCCGGCGTCCGGCGCGGCCGGTGCGGACCGCTCGCCGGTGCCGTATCTGCCGGAGGGACTGCGCTACGACGTGCAGGAGGGCGCGGGCGAGGTGCAGACGCCGCTGCTGGGCTCGCCCGCCGACGACCTGCTGATCGGCGACAAGGTCTGGTTCCGGCACGCCAAGGCCGGGGAGCTGTGCGAGCGCTTCGACGCGCTGCACCTGATCGAGGGCGACCGGGTCACGGCGAGCGTTCCGACGTACCGGGGCGAGGGGCAGACCTTCCTCTGACCGCCGCTCCCCCGGCGGCCCCGGCGGCGGTCAGGGGCCGACGGATGCGCCCACGCCGCCGCTCGTCGCGCTGTCGCCGAGCGGACGGATGCCCTTGGTGATCGTGTCCATCAGCGAGAGCGGCAGGTCGTCGACCCCGGCGTCGAAGGCGAACCGGACGATCACCGGGATCTCGGCGCCCACCGACGAGGGGAAGACGACGGACTGCACGTATCCGCCGGGCCCCTTGCCGGTGGTGACCTGCCAGCGCACCAGATAGCCGGTGCGGCCGGCGACGGACAGCTCCTGCGCCCTGAGCACCTTGTGGGAGGTGATGCCGCCGTGGAGGCGGCGGCCGATGGCGTCCTCCTCGTAGGCCTTGTCGGCCGCGGTGACGATGTCGGCCTCGGCCAGGGCCTTGGGGTCGGTCTCCGCGCTCCTGGCCGTATGGGTGGTGACCGTGCCGTGGTAGCAGAACGAGGCGGCTCCGGGGCAGTCGTAGGACTGTTCGGTGCGGAGGGTGGGGACGTCCTCGGTGGTGCTCTCCGGCTTCTCCCAGCCCTCGGGCACCGGCAGCGTGACCCCGTTGAGCTGGTCGACGAGGACGGACGGGTCCGCGTCCGGCTCGGGCTCGGCGGAGGTCGTGGCGGTGGCGGTGGGGCTGGTGACGGGGGCCGGGGTCGAGGTGGTCGTCGTCGGGGCCGCGGGCGTACCGCTGTCGTCGCGGCCCAGCAGGATCGCGCCGGTGACGGCCGCGCCGAGGACCAGCACCCCGGAGAGCGTGATCGCCAGGACCTTCGTACGGCTGCCGCCGCCGGATCCGTCGTGCGGGTCGCGCTGGTGCGGGAGCGGAAGCGACGGCGGGCCGAAGCCCTCCGGGGCGGCGGGGGCGGCGAGCGGGCGGGTGTGCGCGGTCCAGGCCGTGCCGTCCCACCAGCGCTCGGTGCCGGGTGCGCCCGTGTCCGGATACCAGCCGGGCGGCGTCGCGTAGCTCATGCCCACACTCTAGAGTCCGGCTCCGGCCCGGTCGCGGGGGTTCCCGGCCTTCTCCGGGTCAGGCGTCCCGGCCGGTCAGGGACAGCAGATCGCGGGCCGGGCCGGTGGGGCGGTGGCCGCCGGGCCAGACGGCGCGCAACTGGCGGCGCAGCCGTACGCCCGCGACGGGGACCTTGACGAGGCGGCGGGAGGACAGCTCCTCGCCGAGGGCGAGTTCGCTCAGGACGCAGGGGCCCGCGCCGCTCTCCGCCGCGCCCTTGGCCGCCGTGGTGGAGGAGAGCTCCAGCAGGGGCTGGGCCAGTCCGCCGTGCACGGCGAGCGCGGCGTCCAGGACCTGGCGGGTGCCGGAGCCGTGTTCGCGCAGGATCAGCGGGGTGGCGGCGAGTTCGCCGGGCAGCAGCGGGGTGCGGCGGCGGGCCCAGGGGTGGCCGGGGGCGACCACGACGACGAGGCGGTCGTGGGCGATGACGGTGCCGTCGAGGCCTTCCGGTATCGACAGGCCCTCGACGAAGCCGAGGTCGGCCTCGCCGGTGACCAGTCGGCGGGCGACGGCGGCGGAGTTGCCGACGAGCAGCGAGACCGCGGTGTCCGGCCGTTCGGCGCGCAGGGCGATCAGCCAGCCCGGCAGCAGGTATTCGGCGATCGTCATGCTGGCGGCGACCCGCAGCCGGGAGTCGCGGCGGTCGCGCAGCGCCTGGGTGCCCGCGTCGAAGGCCTCGGCCGCCTCGACGACCCGGCGCGCCCAGTCGGTGACCAGCGCTCCCGCGTCGGTGAGCCGGGAGCCGCGCGGGGAGCGGTCCAGCAGGGCGACGCCGAGCTGTCGTTCCATGGACCGGACGCGGCTGGAGGCGGCGGGCTGGGTGATGCCGACGTCCTTGGCGGCCCGGCCGAGGCTGCCGTGCCGGGCGACGGCGAGCAGCAGCTCCAGCGCCCCCAGGTCGGGGACCCGGTGCGCGAGGGGGATGCGGGGTGTGTGCACGTCGTCGCCGGTCATCAAGCCAGCTTATGACCTCATAGGAACGGGGTCCCTGGTGGGCGGTGGCCCCGCCGCCAAGAATCGTGGCATGGCCATCTTTCCGCAGACCCGGACCGCCGTACCGCCCCTTCCCGTCGCTCTTCCCCCGCGGGGGGCGGACGACCGGCCGGGCGTACGGCGGCTGCCGTCCCTGCGGCACATCGGCCCGAACTGGTACGCGAGCGTCATGGGCACCGCGATCGTCGCGAGCGCCGGCGCGGTGCTGCCGGTGGACGTTCCGGGTCTGCGCGCCGCGTGCACCGTCGTGTGGGCGCTGTCGGCCGTGCTGCTGGTGGCCGTGCTCACCGCGCGGGCCGGGCACTGGCTCTGCCATCGAGACCAGGCCCGTACCCATCTGCTGGACCCGGCCGTCGCCCCGTTCTACGGCTGTCTGTCGATGGCTCTGATGGCCGTCGGCGGGGCCACGCTGACGGTGGGCGTGGACGTGGTGGGTGCGCGGGCGGCGCTCGCGGTGGACGTGGTGCTGTTCGTGGCGGGTACGGCGGTGGGTCTGGTCGCGGCCGTGGTGGTGCCGTATCTGATGGTCGTCCGCCACCGCCCCGCGCCCGGGACCGCGTCGCCGGTCTGGCTGCTGCCGCTGGTCGCGCCGATGGTGTCCGCCTCGCAGGGCGCGCTGCTGGTGCCGCACCTGGGGGCCGGGCAGGGGCGTGAGGCGCTGCTGCTCGCCTGCTACGCGATGTTCGGTCTGTCGTTGCTGGCCACCCTGGTGGTGCTGCCGCTGGTCTTCTCGCGGCTGGTCCACCACGGTCCGCTGCCGCTCGCGCTGACCCCGACGCTGTTTCTGGTGCTGGGGCCGCTCGGGCAGTCGACGACCGCCGTGAACCAGCTGGCCGATGGCGCCCCGGGGGCGGTCGGGGCTCCTTACGCCTCCGCGTTCGGCGCGTTCGCCGTGCTGTACGGGGTGCCGGTGATGGGTTTCGCGCTGCTGTGGCTGGCGCTGGCGGCCGCGATGGTGGTGCGGGCCGCGCGGCACGGGATGGGGTTCGCGATGACGTGGTGGGCGTTCACCTTCCCCGTCGGTACGTGTGTGACGGGCGCGGCGGGTCTGGCGCGGCACACCGGTCTGGACGCTCTGACCTGGCTGGCGGTGGCTCTGTACGTGTTCCTGGTGGTGGCGTGGGCGGCGGCCGGGGCGCGGACGGCGCTCGGGGTGGTCAGCGGAGCGCTGACGGCAGCGCCCGTGCCGCCTCGGTCAGCGACGGCCCGTACCAGGTGAGCAGCCGCCCGTCGACGAGTGCGGCGGGCAGGGCGGGGAAGGCCTCGGGCCCGTCGTCCGCGGTGAAGCGGTAGGGCTCGTCGGGCAGCACGATCAGCTCGGCCCCGGAGGCGTTCAGCTCGTCGACGGGGACGCGCGGGTAGCGCTCGGGGTGGTCTGCGTACACGTTGCGGACGCCGAGGCGGGCGAGGAGGTCCCCGGCGAAGGTGTCGCGGCCGAGCACCATCCAGGGCCGGCGCCAGATCGGTACGGCGGCGGGGCGCGGGCTTCCGGCGGGCGCGGGCAGGGCGGCCCAGGCGGCCTCGGCCTCGTCCAGCCAGCGGGGCCGGGTGAGCCCGCAGCAGTCGACGAGGACGCGGTGGAGCTCGGCGAAGGCCTGGTCCAGGGTGCGGACCTCGGTGACCAGGACGTCGATGCCGGCGGCCCGGAGCGCGGCGAGGTCGGGGGCGCGGTTCTCCTCCTCGTTGGCGATCACGAGGTCGGGGGCGAGGGCGGTGATCGCGGCCACGTCCGGGTTCTTGGTGCCGCCGATCCGGGCGGCGGCGAGGTCCGCCGGGTGGGTGCACCAGTCGGTGACGCCGACGAGCAGTCCGGGCGCGGTGGCGGCGACGGCCTCGGTGAGCGAGGGGACCAGGGAGACGACGCGCACGGGCACTCCAGGCGTTCAGCGGCGCGAGTCGAAGGTGGCGTCGATGTGTTCGGCCACCGAGACGACGAGCAGCCGGGTGGCGGGCACGGTGGCGCGCCAGCGGTGGCGGACCCCGCCGGAGAGGAACAGGGTGTCGCCGCTCTCCAGCCGGTGCACCTGGCCCTCGGCCTCGACGTCGACCGCGCCCGCGACGACGTACATCAGTTCGTCGTTGCGGTGCTGGAACTCGCGCCCGAGGTCCGGCTCGCCGGTGAACTCCAGGGCGCTGAGCTGATGCCGGCCGCGCACCAGCCGGCGTACGCCCTCGCCCTCCTCGGCCCGGACGACGTCCACGGCGCGCGCGGAGTCGGCGGCGGCGTGGAGCTTCTTGGTGGTGGTCTCCAGCGCTTCGGCGACCCGGTCGAGGGAGCGGGCGCTGGGGCGGGCCCGTTCGTTCTCGATCTGGCTGAGGAAGGGCACGGAGAGGCCGCTGCGCTCGGCGACCGCGGCCAGGGTGAGCCCCAGGGTTCTGCGCCGTCGGCGGACGGCGGCGCCCACCCGCGGTGTGTCCTTGTCGTCCATGTCCCAGCTCCCTCCCGCCCCCGCCATCCTCCCGGTTGCCAGCACCTTACGCACATGGTTGCGCACGACGTCCGGTAAACGACCTCCGGGCAGCCGGAAGGGGTGGCCCCGCCCGACGGCGGGGGCCACCCCTTTCGACCTGTGCTTTCGTGCCCGTGGAGCCCCTACTGGGGTGCCATGGTGTCCGCGATGCCCGGGTTCTCGTCCATCCAGGCCTTCACGGCTTCCTCCTCGTGACCCGCGCCGCGCTTCTGGATCTCGTTCTCCAGTCCGCCGAGCTGCTCCTCGGTGAGCTTGAAGTCCTTGAACCACTTCGTGAGCTGCGGGTACTGCTTCGGGAACTCCTTGGAGGCGATGGTGTGCAGCCGGTCGCCGTCACCGAACGCCTTCTTCGGGTCCTTCAGCTTGGTCATGCCGTACTCGTTGTACGCCCAGTGCGGGGTCCACAGCAGGACCGCGATGGGCTCCTTCTTGGCGTACGCGCGCTTCAGCTCGGCGAGCATGCCGGGCGTGGAGGAGTCAAGGACCTCGTACTCCTTGTCCAGGCCGTAACTCGGCAGCACGTTCGTCTTGAGGTTCTCCATGGTGGCGGTGCCGGGCTCGATGCCGACGATCCGGCCCTTGAAGTCGGAGCCCTTGCCCTTGAGGTCGTCGAGGGTCTTGACGTCCTTGACGTAGTCGGGGACGGCCACCTCGATGGAGGTGGGCCCGTACCAGGAGCCGATGTCCGTCAGCTTGTCGCCGTACTTGTCCCAGTAATTCTTCTGGGTGTACGGGAGCCAGCCGTCGAACTGCACGTCGATCTGGCCGCGCGACATCGCCGCGTACATCGGGCCGACCTCGAACTGCTTGAGGTTGATCTTGTAGCCGCGCTCCTCCAGGACCGCCTTCCACAGGTACGTGGCGGCGATGTCCTCCTCCCAGGGGAACCAGGCGACCTCCAGCGCGCGGTCGCGCTCGTCCTTGCCGCCGTCGGCCTTGGCGTCCTTCGGGACCGGGGACCACTTGTCGGCGACGCCCGGGTTGGCCTTCAGCCAGGTGCGGACGGCTTCCTGCTCCTTGCCCGAGCCGGACTTCTGGATCTCGGCTTCCAGGCTGGTGAGCTGGTCCTCGGTCATCTTGAAGTTCTTCAGCCAGGTGCCGACCTCGGGGTTCTCCTGGGAGAAGCCCTTGCGCGCCAGGGTGTGGATGCCGTCGCCCTTGCCCCAGAGACCCTTGGGGTCCTTGAGCTTGGTGAGGTCGTACTGGTTGTAGGCCCAGTGCGGCGACCAGAGCGGAACGACGATCGGTTCCTTCTTGGCGTACGCGCGCTTCAGCTCGGCCAGCATGGACGGCGTGGAGCCGTCGATGAGCTTGTACTCCTTGTCGAGGCCGTAGCCCGGCAGGAGCTTGTCCTTGAGCAGCGCGGTCTCGCCGGCGCTCGGCTCGATGCCGACGATGCGGCCCTTGAACTCGGAGGCCCGGCCCTTCAGGTCCTCCATGGACGTGACGTCCTTCATGTAGGACGGGACGGCCAGCTCCAGCGAGGTGGGGCCGAACCAGGAGCCCATGTCCTCCAGGTCGTCCTGGTACTTCTTCCAGTAGCTGGCGTGGGTGACCGGCAGCCAGGAGTCGGTCTGGAAGTCGATCTGCCCGTTGGCCATACCGGTGTACAGCGCGCCGGCCTCGTACTGCTTGACGTCGACCTCGAAGCCGCGCTGCTCCAGCATCTCCTTCCAGAGGAAGGTGGAGGCGATGCCCTCGTCCCACGGGATGTAGCCGATGCTGATCTTCTTGCCGTCGCCGATCCGCGCGTTCTTGCCCGCGGTGTCGTCCTTGGAGCCGCCCCCGAAGAGGCTCATGCTGCCCGCGACGAGCGCGAGGACGACGATGCCGACGGCCGCGATGCGGGGCTGCGGGCGGTAGGTCCAGATCTTCCAGCCCTCGGCCATGGCCTGCGCCTTGGCGACCGCGCGGCGGCCCAGCGGGGAGACCTCGGTGCCGAGCGCGCCGGTCATCCGGTCCAGGTACATGGCGAGGATGACGATGGAGATGCCCGCCTCGAAGCCGAGGCCGACGTCGACGTTGCCGATGGCGCGGTAGACGGAGCCGCCGAGGCCGCCGCCGCCGACCATGCCCGCGATGACGACCATGGAGAGGCCGAGCATGATGACCTGGTTGATTCCGGCCATGATCGTGGGCAGGGCGAGCGGCAGCTGGACGCGCAGCAGAGTGTTGCGCGAGGTGGTGCCGAAGGCCTCGGCCGCCTCGACGAGTTCGCCGTCGACCTGGCGGATGCCGAGTTCGGTCATCCGGACGCCCGGGGGCAGCGCGAAGATGATGGTGGCGATGATGCCGGGGACCACGCCGACGCCGAAGAAGATGACGCCGGGGATCAGATAGACCATGGCGGGCATGGTCTGCATGAAGTCCAGGACCGGCCGGGTGATCGCGCTGACCGTCCGGGACCGGGAGGCCCAGATGCCCAGCGGTACGGCGATGACCAGGGTGACCAGCGTCGCGACGAGCACCAGGGTGAGGGTGTCCATCGCCTCGTCCCACAGCTCGACGGAATCGATGAGGGCGAATCCGACGAAGGTGAGCAGGGCCGCGGGCAGGCCGCGCAGCCACCAGGCGATGACGGCGACGATGCCCGCGAAGAGCAGCGGCGCGGGGGCGGACAGGACGGCGGCTATGCCGTCGAACATGCCGCTGACGAGCGAGCTGATGGCGTCGAAGAGCCAGGCGAGATGGGTCTGCAGCCAGTCGACCGCGGAGTCGACCCATTCGCCGAGGGGAAGCCTAAACACCGGCCACCTTCTTCACGTCGGCGCCGGCCGCGGCTGCGGGCTCGGTGTCGCGGGGGGCCTCGGCCGGGGTCATCGGCTCGCCGAGGACGGCGAGCAGCCGGGAGCCGGGGACGACGCCGACGAGCTTGCCCTTGGCGTCGGTCACGGCGACCGGGTTCGTGCTCTGCGAGCAGGGTGTGAACAGGTCGATGATCGGCGTGGCCTCGGAGACCGTGGCGGGGGCGGCGGCGAGCACGTCCTGCGGGGTGCGCAGTTCCTTGCCGTCCGCGGCCTTGCTGCCCATCACGGTGTGCGGCTCGGCCATGATCGCGCTCGCGGTGAGCACCCGGGAGCGGTCGACGTCCTGGGTGAAGGAGGCGACGTAGTCGTTGGCCGGGGTGACGAGGATGTCCTCGGCGGTGCCGAGCTGGACGATCTCCCCGTCGCGCATCACGGCGATCCGGTCGCCGAGGCGCATGGCCTCGTTGAGGTCGTGGGTGATGAAGACGATGGTCTTCTTCAGCCGCTTCTGGAGCTCCAGGAGCTGGTCCTGCATGTCACGGCGGATCAGCGGGTCGAGCGCGCTGAAGGACTCGTCCATGAGCAGCAGGTCGGCGTCGGTGGCCAGGGCGCGGGCGAGGCCCACGCGCTGCTGCATACCGCCGGACAGCTCGTCGGGCCAGGACTTCTCCCAGCCTTCGAGGCCGGTGAGCCGCAGCGCCTCGGCGGCGCGCACCTCGCGCTCCTCGCGCGAGACGCCCTGCACCTCCAGGCCGTACGCGGCGTTCTCCAGGACGCTCCGGTGGGGGAAGAGCGCGAAGTGCTGGAACACCATGCTGATCTTGGTGGAGCGGACGTGCCGCAGGTCGCGGGGGCTCAGGGCGGTGAGGTCCTGGCCGTCGAACAGCACGCGGCCCGCGGTCGGCTCCAGCAGTCCGTTCAACATGCGGAGCAGGGTGGACTTGCCCGAGCCGGACAACCCCATGACGACGAAGATCTGGCCCGGTTCCACGGTGAACGAGGCGTCGATCACCGCGGCGGTCGTTCCGTCGGCGCGCAACGCGTCGCGGTCGGAGCCGTTCTCGAGCTTCCGCACGGCTTCATCGGGTCGTCTGCCGAAGACTTTGTACAAGTGCTCGGCTTGCAGCCTGGACACATACACCTCACGCGTTGAACCGAAAAACGGTCTGCCACCCCCTCCGGCAGACCGTGGAGCAGTGCGGGTTCTGTCCGCGTGGCACATGCATTGGTTGAAAATGCGACGTGGTCCGCTCCGGTGGCGCGCCTGCCCCCACTTACACAACCCAAACACGACCGTGACCCACGTCACTGACCTGCGACGAAGCGGAAGCAAGCGGTTACTCGGAGCGACTGTGGGCGCGGTGGGGCATCATCGGGTCTGTGACGCGACGCCTGATGCTCCTCGACACCGCCTCCCTGTACTTTCGCGCCTACTTCGGCGTGCCCGACTCGGTGCGCGCGCCGGACGGGACGCCCGTGAACGCCGTGCGCGGCCTCCTCGACTTCATCGGCCGCCTGGTGCTCGACCACCGGCCGGACGAGCTGGTCGCCTGCTGGGACAACGACTGGCGTCCGCAGTGGCGGGTCGACCTGATCCCGACGTACAAGGCGCACCGGGTCGCCGAGGAGACGCCCGCCGGACAGACGGACGAGGAGGAGGTCCCCGACACCCTGTCCCCGCAGGTCCCGATCATCGAGGACGTGCTGGCGGCGCTCGGCATCGCCCGGGTCGGCGTCACGCCGTACGAGGCGGACGACATCATCGGCACGCTCACCGCACGCGCGAAGGGCCCGGTGGACATCGTCACCGGCGACCGCGACCTGTATCAGCTGGTCGACGACGCCCGCCGGGTGCGCGTGCTCTACCCGCTCAAGGGCGTCGGCACGCTCCAGGTGACCGACGAGGCGTGGCTGCGCGAGAAGTACGGCGTGGACGGCGCGGGCTACGTCGACCTGGCGCTGCTCCGCGGCGACCCGAGCGACGGGCTCCCGGGCGTCCCCGGCATCGGCGAGAAGACGGCGGCGAAGCTGCTGGACGCGTACGGCGACCTCGACGGGATCATGGCGGCGGTGGACGACCCGAAGGCGAAGCTGACCCCGTCGCAGCGCAAGCGGCTGGACGAGTCGCGCGCCTATGTGGCCGTCGCGCCGAAGGTGGTCCGGGTGGCCGGGGACGTACCGCTGCCGGACTTCGACGCGACGCTGCCGCGCGAGCCGCACGATCCGGCCGCGCTGGAGGCGCTGGCGGAGCAGTGGGGGCTGGGCGGAGCGCTTCAGCGGCTGCTGACCGTCCTTCAGCGCTGACACGCCGGACGAAGTGTTAGCTTAGGTATACCTAAGTCTTCGAACCAGGGAGTACCTCGTGGCAGAGCGGCCGGCCCGGCAGGGACCCAAGGCCCAGGGGGCGCAGGTCGTGCGCACCGAGCAGATCACCCCGCACATGGTGCGGGTGGTCCTCGGCGGCGAAGGGCTCGCGGACTTCACCCTCTCCGGCTTCACCGACCACTACATCAAACTGTGCTTCGCACCCGAGGGCGCGGACTACGGGCACCCGTTCGACATGGCCGCCATCCGCGAGGAGTACCCGCGCGAGCTGTGGCCCACCACCCGGACGTACACGGTGCGTTCGTGGGACCCGGTCGCCCGGGAGATGGCCGTCGACTTCGTCGTGCACGGTGACGAGGGCCTCGCGGGGCCATGGGCGCAGCGGGCGCAGGTCGGCGAGCAGGTGACCTTCCTCGGCCCCGGCGGCGGTTACGGACCGGACGCCTCGGCGGACTGGCATCTGCTGGTCGGCGACGAGAGCGCGCTGCCAGCCGTCGCCGCGGCGCTGGAGCAGATGCCGACGGGCGCGGTGGTGCACACCTTCGTCGAGGTGCCGGACGCCTCGGAGGAGCAGAAGATCGTGACGCCCGACGGAGTGGCCGTGACCTGGCTGCACCGCGGCGACCGGCCGGTCGGCGAGCTGCTGACGGCCGCCGTGAAGGGGCTGGACTTCCCCGCGGGCCGGGTCCAGGCCTTCGTGCACGGGGAGGCGGGCTTCGTGAAGGAGATCCGCCGGTATCTGCGTGTGGAGCGGGAGATCCCGCTGTCGCAGCTGTCGATCTCGGGCTACTGGCGTCTCGGCCAGAACGACGACGCCTGGCGCGCCGTGAAGCGCGAGTGGAACGAGCAGGTGGAGCGCGAGCAGGAGAGCGGCACGACCGCCGCCTGAGGCCGCCCGCCCCACCGGGCCGGCCGCACCCGGAGCGACCGCCCGGCGAGCAGCACCACCGGACCCCGTCCGCCGCACCCCGCGGCGGGCGGGGTCCGCGCGTACGGGTTCCGCGCGCGGGTGTCAGCCCTCCGGCGGAGCGTCGCCCTCCGGGCGGGCCGCCCGGTCGCCCGAGAGGTACTGCGGGGACTCGAAGCGCCGGAACGACGTGTCGATGTGCGCCAGCCTGCGCAGCGCGCCGAACATCGCCTCGCCGAGGACCGTCCCCACGACGACGCTCTCGACCAGGTCCTCACGGGCCACCCGCCGCTGTACGTAGTCGAGGTCGGCGCGGGCGACCGGCTCGGCGGCGTCCGCGTAGACGTCCAGCAGGTCGATGTACGCGCCGTGCCCGGCCCTGCGCAGCGCGGCCAGCACCTGCGCCAGCGATTCGGCGGCGGGGCTCTGCTCGTCGGCCTGCCAGTCGCGCCGCCGCAGCAGCTCGGCCACCTCCTCGCGCGCCTCCTCCAGTTCGGGCCCCGCCTGCTCCCCGCCGGTCGGTGTGACGCCGTCCGCCGCGACGCCGAGCACCTTGTGCACCGGCTGCTCGGGGTCGTCCATGGCTCCCAGGACCTCGCCGATGGCGGCGAGCGAGAGGCCGCCGACATCCAGCAGCGCCCGGATCAGCCGCAGTCTGCGCTCGTGCCCGGGCCCGTAATGCGCCTGGTTCGGGCTGGTCAACTCCCCTGCGGCCAGCAGGCCTTCCCGTAGGTAGTACTTGATCGTCGGCACCGGAACCCCGGACCTGCGACTCAATTCACCGATGCGCACCGCGTGTTCGTCCTTCCGCCCTTGCCAGAAACCGCACCCATCATAGATAGTCCACCTATCGGATAGCGGACAGCGCGGCTATCCATATTGATCGCATCACCGCCGCGCATCACCACAGGGGGTCTCCCATGCCGTCATGGCGTTCCTGGCATCGCCCATTAGTCGTCTTCTCCGCCGCGATGGCCGCTCTCGCCGTCGTCTCCGCCGTCGGCCTCGTGGTCGACGACCGGGTTCTGGTGGGGGCGCCGATCTGGGCGAAGCCGTTCAAGTTCAGCGTGTCCTTCGTCGCGTACTGCCTGACGCTGGCCTGGATGCTGACGCTCCTCACCCGCGGGCGGCGGATCGGCCGGTGGGCGGGGCACGTGGTCGTGCTGACGAGCCTGGTCGAGATGGTGATCATCACCGTGCAGGTCGTCCGGGGGAAGCGCAGCCACTTCAACACCGCGACCGCCTTCGACTCGGCGCTGTGGAACACGATGGGCATGACCATCGTCGTCCTGTGGGCGGCCACCCTGGTGATCGCCGTCCTGCTGCTGCGTACCCGCATCGCCGACCGTGCGGAGGCCCTGGCCGTCCGGGGCGGACTGCTGATCGCCCTGGCCGGCGCGGCTCTCGGTTTTCTGATGACGCTGCCGAGCGAGAGCCAGCAGGCGGTCGGGAATCTCGACGCCTCCGATGCGATCGGCGCGCACTCCGTGGGCGTACCGGACGGCGGCCCGGCCATGGCCCTGACCGGCTGGTCGACGACCGGCGGCGATCTGCGGGCCCCGCACTTCGTGGGCATGCACGCCCTCCAGCTGATACCGCTCCTGCTGATCGCGCTGGTCCTGCTCGCGCCCCGCTTCGCCCCGCTGCGCGACGCCGGGGTGCGGCTGCGCCTCGTCCGGGTCGCCGTAGCCGGTTACGCGGGGCTCGTCGCGCTCATCACCTGGCAGGCGCTCCGGGGCCAGCCGCTGATCCACCCGGACGGGATCACACTGGCCGCCGCCGGAGCGATCCTCGCCGCGGTGGCGGGCGGCGCCTGGGCCGCACTGCGCCCGGCAGCCGGCGAACTCCCGGTCCGCACCGCCCACGACGACAAGGAGCCCGTCGCATGACCGGCGCACTCTTCGCGATCACGTTCTATCTGGCCGCACCCTTCTGGCTGCTGATGATCTTCGCCCCGGCCTGGTCCGGCACCGCCCGCGTCGTCGCCTCGCCGCTGACCGTGCTGCCGGTGCTCGCCGTCTACGTCGTCCTGGCCGTACCGGTGTTCCCGGAACTCTGGACGGCGGTGAGCAGCCCGGACATCGACGCCTTCCGCGATCTGACGGCGCTGGCCGGCGGAGCGGGCGCCATCTGGGCGCAGGTGATCGCCTGGGATCTGCTGCTGGGGCAGTGGATGTATCTCCAGAGCCGGAAGCTGGGGCTCTCGCCGTGGCTGATGGGGCCGCTGCTGGTCCTGACGATCCTGCTGTCGCCGTTCGGGCTGCTGATCTTCCTCGCCGTCCGGGCCGTCCGGCTGCGGCGGCGCGGGACGCCCGCCGGCTGAGTCGCGCCTCCTCCCGGGGCCCGGTCTGGAAAGATCGCGCGCATCCGACCAATCCGTACGGCCGTCGGCTCCGAATCACTGCCGGAATCGACGATCGCCCCGGGAGGAACCCGCGTGAAGGAAGCCGTACACATCAGTGGGGTGCCCTCGCCCGGTCCCGATCTCCAGGAGCTCCTGGTGCGGGTCGCGCGAGGCGACCAGGACGCGTTCGCCGCGGTGTACGACGCGGTGAGCGGGCCCGTGCTCGGCCTGGTGCGCAGTGTGCTCCGCGATCCGGCCCAGTCGGAGGAGGTGGCCCAGGAGGTCCTGGTGGAGGTGTGGCGGACCGCGCCCCGCTTCCAGGCCTCCCGGGGCAGCGCGATGAACTGGGTGCTGACGCTGGCCCATCACCGGGCCGTCGACCGGGTCCGCTCGGCCCAGTCCGCCGCCGCCCGGGAGCACAAGGCGGCGCTGCTGGACCGGACGCCCGCCTTCGACGAGGTGTCCGAACAGGTCGAGACCCGGCTGGAGCGGGAACAGGTACGGCGCTGCATGCGCACCCTGTCCGAGCTGCAGCGGGAGTCGGTGACCCTGGCCTACTACCGGGGCCTGACCTACCGTGAGGTCTCCGAACTCCTCGCCGTTCCGCTCGGCACCATCAAGACACGACTGCGCGACGGCCTCATCCGGCTGCGCGACTGCCTGGGGGTGAGCGCATGAGCACGGCCGAGCTGCACACGCTGACCGGGGCCTATGCCCTGCACGCGCTGCCGGATTCCGAACGGCAGGAGTTCGAGCGGCATCTGGCGGACTGCGAGGCGTGCGCCCAGGAGGTGCGGGAGCTGTCGGCCACCGCCGCCCGGCTCGGCCTCGCCGTCGCCGAGACCCCGCCGCGCGAGCTGCGCGCGAGGGTGCTGCGGGAGATCACGACCGTACGGCAGGAGACTCCGGCGACGCACGGCAGACGTGAGCGGACCGGTGGCGGCGGTCGCGCCAAGCGGTGGTACGCCTACGCGCTCGCCGCCTGTGTCGCCGCGGCCGCCGCCTTCGGCGGGGTCGCGGTCTGGCAGAACCGGCTGGCGCAGGACGCGCGGCAGGAGGCGAACCAGGCGCAGCGGCAGAACGAGCGGCTGGCACAGGTGCTTTCGGCCCCGGACGCGAAGACCTCGTCGGGCGAGCTGACCGGCGGGGCGCGCGGCACCGTCGTCGTCTCGCAGAGCCAGAACCGTGCGGTGTTCCTGGCCTCGGGTATGGAACGGCCGCCGAGCGGCAAGGTCTACCAGCTCTGGTTCAACGACGAGGGCACGATGCGTTCGGCCGGTCTGATGGACCCGAGGGCGAGCGACGACGCGGTGCTGCTGGACGGACCGGTGGACCGGGCGTCCGGGATGGGCATCACGGTCGAGCCCGCGGGCGGGTCCGCCGAACCGACCTCGTCGCCGGTGGCGCTGATGGACTTCCCGACCGCGTGACCGCCCGGCACGCCCGGCCTCCGGGCCACGAACAACGCAAGGAGCACGCTTCACATGAGTGTCGCGGTGGTGCTGTTCACCTCCGATCTGCGTCTGCACGACAACCCGGTGCTGCGGGCCGCCCTGCGCGAAGCGGACGAGGCCGTCCCGCTGTTCGTGCGGGACGACGCCGTCCACCGCGCCGGGTTCGACGCGCCCAACCGGCTGGCGTTCCTCGCCGACTGCCTGGCGGACCTGGACGCCGGACTCCGCCACCGGGGCGGCCGGCTGGTCGTCCGCCGGGGCGAGCCGGCCCGCGAGGTGAGACGGGTGGCCGAGGAGTCCGGGGCGGCCTCCGTGCACATCGCCGCCGGGGTCAGCGGGTACGCGGCAGGGCGCGAGGAGCGGATCCGGGAGGCCCTGGCGGGCACCGGCCGCGAGCTGCGCATCCATGACGCGGTGGTCACCGCGCTCGCTCCGGGCCGGGTGGTCCCGACGGGCGGCAAGGACCACTTCGCGGTGTTCACCCCGTACTTCCGCCGTTGGGAGGCGGAGGGAGTACGGGGCACACTGACCGCTCCGCGTACGGTCCGGGTGCCGGACGGCGTGACGGGCGACCCGCTCCCGGAACGCGACACCGTCAAGAACCTCTCCCCCGGTCTGGCCCGGGGCGGCGAGGAAGCGGGCCGCAAGCTGGTGACGTCCTGGCTGCACGGGCCGATGGCCGGCTACGAGGACGGCCATGACGATCTGGCCGGCGACGCGACGTCCCGCCTCTCCCCTCATCTGCACTTCGGTACGGTCTCCGCCGCCGAACTGGTCCACCGCGCGCGGGAGAAGGGCGGGCCCGGCGGCGAGGCGTTCGTCCGGCAGCTGGCCTGGCGCGACTTCCACCACCAGGTCCTCGCGGCCCGCCCGGACGCCTCCTGGTCCGACTACCGGCCGCGCCACGACCGCTGGCGCGCCGACGAGGACGAGATCGACGCCTGGAAGTCCGGGCGGACGGGCTACCCGCTGGTGGACGCGGCGATGCGGCAGCTCGCGCACGAGGGCTGGATGCACAACCGGGGCCGGATGCTGGCCGCGAGCTTCCTCACCAAGACGCTGTACGTGGACTGGCGGGTGGGCGCCCGGCACTTCCTGGACCTGCTGGTGGACGGCGATGTGGCGAACAACCAGCTCAACTGGCAGTGGGTGGCGGGCACCGGCACGGACACCCGGCCCAACCGGGTGCTCAACCCGGTGATCCAGGGCAAACGCTTCGATCCGCGCGGCGACTACGTACGCCGCTGGGTGCCGGAGCTGGCGGAGCTGGAGGGGGCCGCGATCCACGAGCCCTGGAAGCTGGAGGGCCTGGACCGGGCGGGCGTCGACTATCCCGAACCGGTGGTGGACCTGGCCGAGGCACGGGCCCGCTTCGAACGCGCGCGCGGCCTGGACTGACCGTACGCGTAACCAGAAGGGCCTGTTCCGCGCGGCTGCGGAACAGGCCCTTCCGGGTTCTCACACCCGGCGCGGCGGCCGGGGGAAGAAGCCGCTCGTCCGCGCCACGTACGCGTCGAAGCCGGGCCGGCCGGCCATGTGGCGCTCCAGCAGGGCCGCGCCGCTGCCCTGGGTGAGCAGGAAGCTCATCACCAGCGGGGCGACGACGGTGGCGGCAGCGGCGGCCGGGGCCTGGCAGACGAAGAGGAAGAGGCCCCACCAGACGCAGAAGTCGCCGAAGTAGTTCGGATGGCGGGTCCAGGACCACAGCCCCCGGTCCATGATCTTCCCCTGGTTGGCGGGGTCGGCCTTGAACCGGGCGAGCTGGGCGTCGCCGATCGCCTCGAAGGCCAGCCCGACCGCCCACAGCAGCACCCCGGCCCAGGCCCACCACGCGAGCGGCGCGGTGAGGTACTGGGCGGCCTGCACCGGCAGCGAGACGAGCCAGACCAGCGCGCCCTGGAGGAGATACACCTTGCGCAGGGCGTACAGCTGGGGGTTGCCGGGGGCCTTGGCCAGCATCTTCGCGTAGCGCGGGTCCTCGCCGTGGCCCTTCCCGCGCCGCCCGATGTGGACGGCGAGGCGCACCCCCCAGATCACCGTCAGCGCGGTGACCAGGAGCCGGCGGCCGTCGTCGCCGACGCCCGCCGAAAGGGCGTAGGAGACCAGGGCGACGGCGGCGAAGCCGAGGCCCCAGGCGATGTCGACGATCCGGTGCACGCCCTTGTTCAGGGCGACGGCGAAGGTGACGAGCATGACGCCGAGGGCGGCGACGGCCGCGCCCGCGAGCCCGTTCGCGAACGCGGCCCAGGCGAAGCCGCTCACCGGTCCGCCCCCGGGTCCTCCTGCGCGTACCAGCCCCGCCGGGTGGCCGGCATCGCGGCGGAACCGACCGGATCGGGCCGTACGGTCAGGATCTGGTCGACGCCCATCCGCCGCTCCTCGAACGCGAGCGCTCCGCCGACGAGATAGAGCCGCCACACCCGCGCGGTCTCCTCCCCGACCAGGGCGACGAACTCCGCCCAGCGCTCCTCCAGCGTCCGCCGCCAGGCCTCCACCGTCCACACGTAGTGCTCGCGCAGCGACTCGACGTCACGCACCTCGAGCCCCGCTCCCTCCAGCAGGGCGACGGTCTCGCCGAGCGGCCGCATGTGCATGTCGGGAGCGATGTAGGACTCGATGAACGCGCCGCCGCCCGGGGCGGTCGTGCCCCGGGACATCTGCTGGACCAGGGCCCGTCCGCGCGGCCGGAGGGCATCGTGCAGGATCCGGGTGAACGCCGGGTACTCCGCGTCGCCGACGTGCTCGCCCATCTCGACGGTGGACACGGCGTCGTACGCGCCCCGGGTCTCCGGCCGCTCCGCGATGTCCCGGTAGTCGATGTTCAGCACCTCGACGAGGTCGCCGAGCCCGCGGGCCGCGACCTGCTCCCGTACGTACGCGGCCTGTTCGGCGGCGAGGGTGACGGCGGTGACCCGGACGCCGTGGCGTTCCGCCGCGTACAGGGTCAGCGAACCCCAGCCGCAGCCGACGTCCAGCAGCCGTGCGCCGGGCCGCAGTCCGAGCTTGCGGCAGATCAGCTCCAGCTTGTCGCGCTGGGCGTCGGCCGGGCCGTATCCGGGGGCGTCGCTGGTCCAGTAGCCGCAGGAGTACGCCATCGTCGCGTCGAGGAGCAGGGCGTAGAAGGCGTTGGACAGGTCGTAGTGGTGGCTGATCGCCGCCCGGTCGCGGGCCTTGCTGTGCAGGGCCCCGCGCAGTCCGGCGCGGGCGGCGGGCACCGGCGGCCGGGGGCCGACCGCGCCGAGGCGCAGGGCGAGGCCGGCGGCTCTGACGCGGTCGGCGAGGGCGGGCGCCGGTGCGGCGAGGCCGCGTTCACGGGCGGCGCGGCGCATGGCGCGCAGCCCGTCGCCGAGGTCGGCGTCCAGGTCGATGTCGCCGGTGATGTAGGCCTCGGCGAGACCGAGTTCGCCCGGTTCCCACAGCAGGCGGCGCAGGGCTCTGCGGGTCCGCACCTGGACGGTGGGGGCGTCGCGGGGTCCGGTCTCGCTGCCGTCCCACATCCGTACCCGGACCGGCAGCGGACCGCCGAGGAACCGCTCGATCAGCGGTTCGACGCGCTGGGCGGCCCCGGTCGGGGTGCGCCGGGCGGGGGGCTTGGCTGCGGTCGTGGTCACGCGGTCTCCTCGCGGGTCAGCAGCAGTTGCTGCACATCGAGATAGCCGGAGCGGAATCCCGCTTCGGAGTAGGCGAGATAGAAGGTCCACATCCGGCGGAAGACGGCGTCGAAGCCGAGCGCGTCGACCTCGGCGGCCCGCTCGGTGAACCGCTCGCGCCACAGCCGGAGCGTCTCGGCGTAGTGCGCGCCGAACCTGATGCGCTGGGTGGTGCGCAGGCTCGTGCGGTCGGTGGTGATCCGCTCCATGGCCTCGGTGGAGGGCAGCAGCCCGCCGGGGAAGATGTACTTCTGGATCCAGGTGTAGGTGGAGCGGCTGGCGCGCAGCCGGTCGTCGGGCATGGTGATGGCCTGGAGGGCGATCCGGCCGCCGGGGGCGAGCAGCCGGTCCAGGGTCTCGAAGTAGACCGGCCAGAACTCCTCGCCGACCGCCTCGACCATCTCGACGCTGACGATGGCGTCGTAGTCGCCGGTGACCTGGCGGTAGTCGCTCAGCCGTACCTCGACGCGGTCCTCGAACCCGGCCTCGCGGATGCGGGTACGGGCCAGTTCGCGCTGTTCGGCGGAGAGGGTGACGGTGGTGACCCGGGCGCCGCGGGCGGCCGCGCGGACGGCCAGTTCGCCCCAGCCGGTGCCGATCTCCAGGAGGCGGGTGCCCTCGGTGACCCCGGCGGCGTCGAGCAGCCGGTCGATCTTGCGGTGCTGGGCGGCGGGCAGCAGCTCGTGCTCGGCGGGGAAGCCGCGGAAGACGGCGGAGGAGTAGGAGAGCGTCTCGTCGAGGAAGAGGGCGAAGAGTTCGTTGGACAGGTCGTAGTGGTGGCTGATGTTGTCCCGGGAGCCCTCGGGGGTGTTCAGCTGCGCGGCGGGCCTGCGCAGCGCCCAGAGGGAGCGCAGGCGTTGCAGCGGCCGGGGGACGAGGTCGGCCGCGTGGTCGGCGAGCACGGTCAGCACACCGACCAGGTCCGGCGCGTCCCACTCCCCCGCCATGTACGACTCGCCGAAGCCGATGAGTCCGCTCGCGCCGATCCGCCGGAAGAAGGCGTCGGGGTCGCGGATGTCCATGAGCGGCCCGCCGAGGCCGATGTCGCCCCGGCCCGCGAGCCGGGCGCGCAGCGGAAGCCGGGCGAGCGCCCGGCGGACGATGCGTTCGGCGACGGCCGTCCGGGCGCGGGAGACCCGGGGCAGGGCGACGACGTCGGGCCAGCGTTCCGGGTCGGTCCCGGGGATGTGTGCTGCCGGCGGCGCAGAGGTGGGAGCGGTCACTGCATGCCTTCCTGAGTGCGGTGCGGGGGACGGGGCTGCACGGGGAGCCCGCGGAGATACAGCCGGATGCCGTGCAGGCGGATCGCGGCGGAGACGAGGACGGTGGAGAGGGGGTGGCGCAGGGCGAGGCGCAGGAGCCGGCCAGGGGTCGCCGGGCGGCGTTCTCCGCGTACGGTCGCGGTGAACGGGCGGCCGCCGTCGCGCTCCAGATGGACGCTCAGGTCGAGCCGGGCCCCGGGCTCGGGCAGCCGCATCCGGTAGCCGCCGTCCACGGGGAAGAACGGCGAGACGTAGAACTCCTTGCCGGTCACCGCGCGGTGGTCCTCATCGGGACGCAGCAGATAGCCGTGGCGTCCGCCGTACGTGTTGTGCACCTCGGCGACGACGCAGAGCGGGCTGCCGTCGGCGCGGTGGCACCAGTAGACGGTGATCGGGTTGAAGACGTATCCGAAGACCCGGGCCTGGGTGAGCATGGTGACCGTGCCGTCCTCGCCCAGCTCCACGCCCCGGGCCCGCAGGAAGCGCTCCAGACCGGCCCGGATGGTGGGCGCGGTGCCGCCGAAGTGGTCGCGGGCGTCGAACCGGGCCAGCGGCCGCAGGGCGCGCGGCAGCTCGGGCGGCCGGTCGGGGTCGATCAGCCACAGATAGGTCCGGTGCCGGAACGCGTACTTCGTCGGCCGGGTCCGTACGTGCGTGATGGTGCACGGATAGAGGGCGCTCACCAGGCCACCCCCAGGGCCGCCGCGGCCTCGACGCCCGAACGGCAGCCGTCCTCGTGGAACCCCCAGCCGTGGTACGCCCCCGCGTAGGCGGTGACGGGACCGGACAGGGCGGGCAGCCGGGCCTGGGCGGCGACCGACTCCGGGGTGTAGACGGGGTGTTCGTAGACCATGCTGGCGCGCACGGTGTCCGGGTCGACCCGGTCGGCGCCGTTCAGCGTGACCACGAAGGTGTCCGGGGCGTCGAGCCGCTGGAGCCGGTTCATGTCGTAGCTGACGGTGACGCGGTCGGCGTCGGCGGCGCACGAGGGCATCAGGTAGTTCCAGGAGGCCCTGGCGCCCCGGGCGCGCGGCAGCAGGGCGGTGTCCGTGTGCAGCAGGGTCGGGTTGCGGGAGTACCGGAACGCGCCGAGCGTGCCGCGCTCTGCGTCGGTCGGATCGGCGAGCAGCCGCAGCGCCTGGTCGGGGTGGGTGGCGATGACGACGGAGTCGTACGGGGTGGTGGTGCCGTCCTCGGTGGTGACCTCGACGCCGTCCGCGTGCCGGGTGACGGCGCGCACCGGGGTCGCGGTGTGCACGGCGGTGAGCTGCTTGACGACGCGGTCGACGTAACTGCGCGAGCCGCCGGTGACGGTGCGCCAGACCGGCGAGCCGCCGACGGTGAGCATGCCGTGGTGATCGAGGAACCGGAACAGGTAGCGCGCGGGATAGCGCAGAGCGGTGACCGGATCACAGGACCAGACGGCGGAGACCATCGGGGTGAGGAAGTGGGCGTGGAAGTACGGTGAGAACCGCCCGCGCCGGGCGAACTCCCCCAGCGTCATCGCGCTCGCACCGCTCTCCGGCAGCGCCAGCAGGGCCCGGGCCGCACGGTGGAAGCGCGGCACCTCGGCGAGCATCCGCAGATAGGGACCGCGCACGGCCGAACGCGGCTGTGCGAAGAGCCCGGCGGGCCCACGCGCTCCGGCGTACTCCAGGCCGCACCCCTCGCACTGTACGGACATCGACATCTCGGACTCCTGCGTGGCGACCCCGAGCTCGTCGAAGAGCCTCAGCAGCTGGGGGTACGTCCGCCGGTTGTGCACGATGAACCCGGAGTCGACGCGGTGCACCCGGCCGTCGGACGCGCCCAGATCGTGGGTGTGGGCGTGGCCTCCGACGCGGTCGTCCGCTTCGTACAGCGTCACCTCATGAGCGTCGCGGAGAACGTGGGCGGCGGTCAGTCCCGCCACTCCGGACCCCACCACGGCCGTCCGCCGTCGTTCCCCTGCCATGCCGGCTCCCTCCGGTCCTTCCGCACTGGTCGGAGCGGTGCTGGAGCGCTCCTCACCCTCCATTCGTGGCCGGTGGCCGCGCGGATTGGTCGATCTCCGGCTCTCCTCCGAACGAGTGAATGAGCGCCCGGGACCAATCCGCCGCCGGTCCGGCGCCGAACCCCTGGTGTGAGAACAGACCGGAACGATGCGCGGACGGCCGGGGCACTCCAGCCCCGGCGGTCCCGCTCGGCGCGTGGCGAGACGCCCGGGCGCCTGACCGCCCGCACCCCCGCGCGACCGGCCCGCCCTCTCCACCACCCCCCGCTTCGCACATCACCTTCGATCCAGGAGAACGCCATGAACACGCTCCTCTTCCGCCGCGCAGCCGTAGCCGTGTCCGCAGCAGCCGTGCTGCCGCTGACGCTGACGGCCTGCTCGTCGGACGACTCCTCCAAGGACTCGGCGGCAGGCTCGACGCCCAGCGCGTCCGCTCCGGCGAGCCCGTCGGCCGATGACTCGGCGACCATGGACGAGCCGTTCGGCCCGGCCTGTTCGTCGGTGCCCAAGGAAGGCGCGGGCTCGTTCGACGGCATGGCGAAGGACCCGGTCGCCACGGCCGCCTCGAACAACGAGGAGCTGTCGACGCTGGTGGCCGCCGTGAAGCAGGCGGGCCTGGTCGACACGCTCAACAACGCGGAGAACATCACGGTGTTCGCCCCGACCAACGACGCCTTCGCGAAGATCCCGAAGGCCGACCTGGACGCGCTGCTGGCGAACAAGGCCGAGCTCACCAAGGTGCTCACGTACCACGTGGTGGGCGAGAAGCTGACGCCGCAGCAGCTGGAGAAGGGCTCCTTCGACACACTGGAGAAGAGCAAGCTGACCACGGCCGGCTCGGGCACCGAGTACACCGTGAACGACTCCTCGAAGGTCGTCTGCGGCAACGTCCCGACCGCCAACGCGACGGTCTACATCGTCGACACGGTCCTGATGCCCCCGAAGTAACCCCCTGTCTCCCCCCACGGACGAGGGGCGGGAAGCCGCGCACACCGCGGCTCCCCGCCCCTCGTCGTGCGTGGGAGCCGACCGTAGCCTGACCGGATGACGCACCGTGAGCTCATGGGCCGTGGCGACCGCGTGGCCGGAGCCGTGATCGGCTCCGCCGCCGGGGACGCGCTCGGCGCCCCGTTCGAATTCGGCCCGGCCGGGGTGTACACCGCCCGCTTCCCGGACGGCGTCGGAACGCTGTGCGGAGGCGGCGGCTGGGATCCGGGCGAGGCGACGGACGACACGCAGATGGCCGTGCTGGTCGGGGAATCGCTGCTGGAACGGGGCGGCCCGGACCTGCCGGACATGTTCGGCAGATTCCAGCGGTGGGCGGCGGGCGAGCCCAAGGACATCGGCCTGCAGACCGAGGACGTGCTGACCAACGGCGAACCGTGGGATCTGGCGGCGGCGCTGCACTCCCAGCTCAACGGGCGGGCCGCCGGCAACGGTTCACTGATGCGGGCGACCACATCGGCGGTGTACTTCGCGCACGCCGGGCGTCCGGCGACGATGGCGGCGGCCCGCCGGATCGCGGCGCTGACCCACGGCGACCGGGCGGCCTGGGAGGGCACCGCGGTCTTGCATGAGCTGGTCCGCGTGGCCCTGGCGGGCGACGACCCGTTCGCCGCCGTACCCGGGGCGTTGGCCCAGGTGCACCCCGGCCATCGGGCCCGCTGGGCGATGGTGCTGGCGCCCGACTGGCACCCGGGTCTGGCGACCGAGTTCAACGGTGCGGTGTGGCCCTGTCTGGGCACCGCGCTCTGGGCGCTGCGCACGACGGACACCTTCGAGCGGGCGTTGGCGTCCGCCGTCGACGTGGGCGGGGACACCGACACGGTGGCGGCCGTGACGGGCGGCCTGGCGGGAGCGGTGTACGGCATCGGCTCGGTCCCGGACCGCTGGACCGAGATCCTGCACGTACCGCTGCCCGGCTACGGCGGCCGCCGCCTGACCACGGAGGACCTCCGGACCCTGGCCGCCCGGCTGGACGCCGAGGGCCCCCGCACCACCTGAGGAATCCCCTCCGAGAACATCGCCCGAAATGTACACATAAGCGCAAGATAAGAGCACTATGGAGGAAAGGGTGCCCGCCGCATCCATCCGCACGGCGGTGGGGCCCTCAGGAACGAAGGAGACGAAATCTCATGAGCAACGTCTCACACGCGAGGCACGACATATCGGGCCACCCCGATGCCTCCGAGATGCGTGCGCGCTACGACCGCGTGATGGGCGGCCGTGATGTGGCGCTGGTGGACGCGCCGGTGTTCCTCGTCGGTCTCTACTGCGCCGTTTCCCCGTGGGTGCTGCACTTCACGGCCAGCCAGCCGGCCCTGGTGACGCACAACCTGGTGATGGGCATCGCCATCGCGGTCCTGGCCCTCGGCTTCACCGTGATGCCCGAGCGCATGTCCGGCCTGAGCTGGGCGCTCTGCGCGATCGGCGCGTGGATCATCGTGTCGACCTGGGTGGTGGGCAGCAGCCCCGACGCCGGGGTCGTGATCAACAACATCATCGTCGGCGGACTGGCGGTCCTGCTGGGCATGGTCTGCGCAGGAGCCGCGGCCAAGAGCCGCAAGACCTGACCACGACACCGACGACCAACCCCGACAACCCCCGCCCCTCTTCCAGCCCCGGGCCCCATCCAGCCCGTCCGGCGTTTGAGGAGCGGGGCCCGCATTTCAGCCCTTCCGGCGTTTGAGGAGCGGGTTCCGCTTTCCAGCCCTTCCGGCGTTTGAGGAGCGGGGCCCGCTTTCCAGCCCCTCCGGCGCTTGAGGAGCGGGGCCCGCATGTCAGCCCCTCCGGCGTTTGAGGAGCGGGGTCCGGGGCGGAGCCCCGAAACCAGCCCGTCCGGCGCTTGAGGACAATGGCGCCCAGCCCCACCCCCGGTCACCCGACCGAGCTGTAGGCCACCACCCCCCGCAACACCGCATCCACCGCCTTACGCGCATTCCTCGCCACCCCGGAAGCCCCCGCCCCCGCATCCCGAGGAGCCGCCGCGGCCACCTGCCCCAGCACGTCGATCACCTGCTTGCACCACCGTACGAAGTCCCCCGCCGGCATCTCCGCCTCGCGCAGCACCTCGTCCAGCGTCCGGCCGGAGGCCCACATGTAGACCGCCCAGGCGAAGCCGAGATCGGGCTCGCGCTGTCCGACCCCCTCCGTCTGGTTGATCTTGAAGTCCTCCTCCAGGGCATCCAGCCGCCCCCAGATCCGCACCATCTCGCCCATGGCGGCCTTGGCCGGCCCGGACGGCAGCTTCGGAGCCACCGCGTCATCGGCCTGCCGCGCCTCGTACACCAACGCCGAGACACAGGCCGCCAGTTCGGCGGGGTTGAGGCCTTCCCAGACCCCCTCCCGCAGACACTCGCTGGCGAGCAGGTCCAGCTCCCCGTACAGCCGGGCCAGCCGCCGCCCGTTCTCCGTGACCTCGTTGCCCCGGAGATAGTCCATCTCGGTCAGGAGCGCGACGATCCGGTCGAAGGTCCGGGCGATCGTGTTCGTCCGCCCCTCGATCCGCTTCTCCAGCTGCCGGGTGTCCCGCTGCAGCCGGTGGTAGCGCTCGGCCCACCGCGCGTGGTCCTCCCGCTCGTCGCACCCGTGGCACGGGTGGGCGCGCAGCTCGGTCCGCAGCCGGGCGATCTCCCGGTCGTCGGCGGCCGGCGCCCGCCCCTTGCGGTGCCGGTCGGGCACGATGTGCCCGGCCTTGGACCGCAGCGCGGAGGCCAGATCGCGCCGGGACTGCGGCGAGCGCGCGTTGAACGACTTCGGGACGCGCATCCGGTCCAGCGCCTCGACCGGCACCGGGAAGTCCATCGAGGCCAGCCGCTTGACCTGCCGCTCGGCGGTCAGCACCAGCGGACGCGGCCCGTCGTGGTGGTCGAACCCGCGGTGCCCGTTGGCCCGCCCGGCGGGCAGGCCCGGGTCCAGCACCAGCGCCAGACCCGCGAACTTCCCCGTCGGCACATGGATGATGTCGCCGGACTTCAGCTTCTCCAGCGAGGAGGCCGCCGCCGCCCGCCGCTGCGCCGCCCCCTGCTTGGCCAGCTCCGTCTCCCGGTCCTTGAGGTCGCGGCGCAGCCGCGCGTACTCCTCGAAGTCGCCGAGGTGGCAGGTCATGCCCTCCTTGTAGCCCTCCAGGCCCTCCTCGTTGCGCTGGACCTGCCGCGAGATCCCGACGACCGACTTGTCGGCCTGGAACTGGGCGAACGAGGTCTCCAGCAGCTCCCGCGAGCGGTGCCGCCCGAACTGCTGCACCAGGTTGACCGCCATGTTGTACGAGGGGCGGAAGCTGGAGCGCAGCGGATACGTACGCGTCCCGGCGAGGCCGGCCAGCGCCGTCGGGTCCATGCCGCGCTGCCACAGGACCACCGCATGGCCCTCGACGTCGATGCCGCGACGCCCGGCCCGGCCGGTGAGCTGGGTGTACTCGCCGGGGGTGATGTCGGCGTGCTGCTCGCCGTTCCACTTGACGAGCTTCTCCAACACCACGGAGCGCGCGGGCATGTTGATGCCGAGCGCAAGGGTCTCGGTGGCGAAGACGGCCTTCACCAGCCCCTTGACGAACAGCTCCTCGACGACCTCCTTGAAGGTCGGGAGCATGCCCGCGTGGTGCGCGGCGATGCCCCGCTCCAGCCCTTCGAGCCATTCGTAGTAGCCCAGGACGTGCAGGTCCTCGCCGGGGATGGAGGCGGTGCGCTCCTCGACGATCTCGCGGACCAGCCGGCGTTTGTCCTCGTCGTTGAGGCGGAGTCCGGCGTACAGGCACTGCTGTACGGCGGCCTCGCAGCCGGCCCGGCTGAAGATGAAGGTGATGGCGGGCAGCAGGCCCTCGTTGTCCAGCCGGTCGATGACCTCGGGGCGGCCCGGCGTCCAGATCCGGCTGCGCTGGCGCCGCTCGCGCTCGCGGTCGGCCTCGCGCACCATCTTGCCCCGGCGGCGGTCGCGCGGGTTGTAGGTGTTCTGGCTCTCCTGCCGGGCGAGGCGGACCAGGTCCGGGTTGACCTCGCGGCGTCCGGCGCCCCGGCCGCCGTGGTCGGTCGCCTCCTCGAAGAGGTCGTACATCTTGCGGCCGGCCATCACGTGCTGCCAGAGCGGCACCGGACGGTGCTCGGAGACGATCACCTCGGTGTCGCCGCGCACGGTGTCCAGCCAGTCGCCGAACTCCTCCGCGTTGGAGACGGTCGCCGACAGGGAGACCAGCGTCACCGACTCCGGCAGGTGGATGATCACTTCCTCCCACACCGCGCCCCGGAAACGGTCGGAGAGGTAGTGCACCTCGTCCATGACCACATAGCCGAGCCCGGAGAGCGACTGGGAGCCCGCGTACAGCATGTTCCGCAGGACCTCGGTGGTCATCACGACCACCGGCGCCTCGGAGTTGACGCTGTTGTCGCCGGTCAGCAGACCGACCTTGTCCGCGCCGTACCGCTTGACGAGATCGGCGAACTTCTGGTTGGAGAGCGCCTTGATCGGCGTGGTGTAGAAGCACTTGCGGCCCTGCTCCAGGGCCAGGTGCACGGCGAACTCGCCGACGATCGTCTTGCCCGACCCCGTCGGGGCCGCGACCAACACCCCCTTGCCCGCCTCAAGGGCCTGACAGGCCTCGATCTGGAAGGGGTCGAGGCCGAACTCGTACATCTCCCGGAAAGGCCCGAGGGCCGTCGCCATCTCGGCCGCGCGGGCCCGGGATGCCTGGTATCGCTCAGCTGGTGAGAGGTCCTCTGTCATCTTGGCTACGAGCCTACCCGCCACCTCTGACACTCAGCGCGATCTTTAAATGCCCTTGGATCCGCCCCTCGCCCGGCACCCGGCCCGGCACCCCGCTCAGCGGCCGGTGAGCACCCGCACGGCGCCCGGCACGCAGGTGGCGGTGAGCGGCAGCGCGCCCAGCGGTTCGCCGTCCGCGTACGCCGTGACCCCGGCCGCCGCCAGCTCGATCGAGGAGACCCGGTGCACGGTGACGGCGGGGTGGCTCAGATGCGTGCCCCGGTAGACCTTCGGGAAGACCTTGAGCAGCGTGGTGCGGGTGCACTCCCCCACCACGGTCACGTCGAAGAGCCCGTCGTCCATCTCGGCGTCGGCGCAGATCCGCATGCCCCCGCCGTACGTGGTCCCGTTGCCCACCGCGATGAGCGTGGCCTCGATCTCGCGGGCCTCTCCCCCGTCGAGCCGGATCCGGTACGGGATCGGCCTGAAGGCGGCCAGTTCGGCGAGGATCGCGAGGTCGTACTTGAACCGTCCGCCGACGAAGCGCATCCGGTTGCCCCGGTCGTTGACCCGGGAGTCGAACCCGGAGGCGAGGACGGAGCCGAACCAGCGGTCCCCGACCCGGCCGAGGTCGATGTCGCGGTGGCCGCCCTCCTTGAGCGCCCGCGCCGCAAGCCGTCCGGCGGCGGCCGGGTCGCGGATCGGCAGCCCCAGCGCGCGGGCGAAGTCGTTGCCGGTGCCGACGGCGACGACGCCCAGCGGCGTAATCGTCCCCGCGACGGCCTGAAGGGCGAGGGACATCAGCCCGTCCCCGCCCACGGCTATCAGCGCCCCGGTCCCCGCCGCGACGGCCTCGCGGGCCCGGCGCAGGGCGTCGTCGGCATCCTCGCCCAGCACCGTACGGACGGAGAATCCGGCGTCCCGCAACGCGGAAGCGGCCGGCTGCGCGGCGTGCGCGCCCCGGCCGCGTCCTGCGGTGGGATTGACGAAGAGGGTGATCTCGCTGGTCACCCTTCCGGACCCTACAAGGTCAGGTGATGTCGTCGTAACCGTTGAGCCGCTGTGATCCGGGTCCGTCCGCCTCACCGGATGCCTGCTCCGGAAGCGCCCGGCGCGGGGCCGCGACAGGCTCCACACCGTCGACGGGCTCGGGCGTCAGATCGAGATCCGAGGCCTCGTCGTCACTGAGCTCGGCGTCGGGGTTGTTGCGGTTGCGGCGCTTGTCGTTCAGCAGCGAGAAGCCGACGGCGATGAAGTAGAGGAGCGCGAGCGGACCGGCCAGCAGCAGCATCGAGATGGGCTCGCCGCCGGGGGTGGCGATGGCCGCGAAGGCGGTGAGGCCGACGATCATGCCGCGCCACCAGGTGAGCATCCGCTTCCCGGAGACGATGCCCGTCATGTTCAGCGCGATGAGCAGCAGGGGCAGCTCGAAGGCGAGCCCGAAGACGATCACCATGCGGACGAGCAGGTCCAGATAGCTGTCGAGCCCGATCTGGTTCTGCACGTCGTCGGGGCTGAACCCGAGCATGATCTCGGCGGTCTGCGGCAGGATCGCGTAGGCGAGGTAGGCGCCGCCGGCGAAGAGCGGTGCGCCGACGACCGCGAAGGCATAGGCGTAACGCTTCTCGCCCTTGTGCAGACCCGGGGCGACGAACGCCCAGAGCTGGTAGAGCCAGACCGGGGTCGCCAGCAGCACACCGGACATCAGCGCGACCTTGAGCGCGTTGGTGAACGGTCCGATCAGGGTGTCCGTCTTCAGCAGCGCGCAGGACTTGCCGTCGACGGTGGTGACCACGCCGTTCTTGCAGCCGACGGACTCCTGGATCGGAGCCAGAAGGAACTCGTAGATCTCCTTCTGGTAGAACGCCGCCACGATCATCACCACGATGATCGCGAGCACGGCCTTCAGCAGCCGGTTACGCAGCTCACGCAGGTGATCGAGGAGGGGCATCCGCCCTTCGTCGTCCTTCTCCTGCTTGCGGGCAGACTTGAGCAACCCACTTCCCTCGTCTCGTGCGGCGGCTGTCGGCGGAGCGCGTCAGCGTCAGCTCTGGGTGGTGGGCTTGGCCTCGTTGACCGGGCGGGAGCTGGTGACGTCTCCCGGGGCGGCCTGGATGGTGCGCGCGGTGGTGGACTGCGGGGGGACCGTGTCGTCGACGGTCTCCGTGGTGGGCGTCGCGGTCGCCGCGTCGTCCTTCTTCATGGCCTTGGCCTCGCTCTTGAGGATGCGGGCCGACTTGCCGAGCGAACGCGCCATGTCGGGAAGCTTCTTGGCACCGAAGAGCAGCAGGATGACAGCGATGATCAGAACGATCTCGAGGGGCTTCAGATTGCCGATCATGTGCGACTTCCTTCTCACTGAGGCGGCTGGAGGTGGGCTCGCTACCCGTTCGACCGGGCATACGTCCGATCATTGCGCTTGGCAGCGATCGTAACCCGCGGGAGTAAACGCGAGGCAATGCCCGTGCGTACTCCGGCTTGCGGCCCGCACCTCCCTGCCTGGGCCGACCCATGCAGCGTACCCCCCGGTGCGGTCGAACATCAGGCCCCCGGGACCGTTATCGCAGGCCGTCACCGGTGGCCGCGAGGCGGGTGGCGGCCCGTTCCAGGTCCTCCGACGCCCGGTTGATCCGCTCGGTGGTCACCGTGACCTGGCGGCCGAGACGCCGGGCCTCGACGAAGACCTTGATGCCGAGGACACTGAGCACGGCGATGCCCAGGAATCCGAGGGCGATGGCGAGCATGGGCCAGAACATACGGCGGTGCCTCTTCCTACGGGCTTCCCGCGGGCGCCGTGGTCGGGCGGCCCCGGGGGCGGGAGCTACAGGGCGGTGTGCAGACGCAGGGTCCGTACGCCGCCGCCGGTGAGCAGTTCGATGATGCGCTCCCCGGCCGGTTTACGGACCGAGGCGCCGCACTCGGGGCAGGTGAAGGTGTAGAAGGTGGTGCGGCGGGTGGCGCCGATCGCCAGGCGCAGTGCGGCGGCGGCCAGCTCGAAGCGCCCGCGGCAGTCGGGGCAGGCGGCCCGGAAGCGCACGGCGGCGGGCACCGGTACGGGTACGGGACCGGTGCTGGTGCCCGGCCGGGGCGCCGGGCGTATCCCGGTGGCGGACAGCGCCTCCGGGCGGACTCCGGTGGTGGCCGGGAACAGGGTCGTCCGGTTCATCGTCGTCTCCCTCTCCCGGGCCCTCAGACCGCGGTCTCGTAGGCGGCGAGCGCCTCGCGGGCGGCCGCGCGGGCGCTGTCCGCGAGCTCCGGCGGGGTGACGATGCGGCCGTCACCGCCGAGCCGCAGGGCGAGCCGGCGCAGCGAGGCCGGGTCGGGGGTGCGCAGGGTGATCCGCAGGCCGCCGTCGGGGAGTTCCTCGGCGGAGTCGTGCGGGTAGTACTCGGCGACCCAGCGCCCGCCGGTGCCGACCTCGATCACGACCTCCGGGTCCTCGGCGGCGGGCTGGACCAGCCCGGCGGAGAGGTCGCGCAGCTCCAGCTCGGGCGGGGCGGCGGGGGCGTCGAGGAGGCGGATCTCGGCGACCCGGTCCAGCCGGAAGGTCCGGCGGGCCTCGGAGAGCCGGCACCAGCCCTCCATGTAGGTGTGGCCGACGGCGAAGAGCCGGATCGGGTCGACCTCGCGCTCGGTGAGTTCGTCGCGGGCGGGCGAGTAGTAGCGCAGCCAGAGCCGGCGGCGCTCGGAGATGGCCCGGTCGACGTCGGCGAAGACGCCGCCCTCGGCCTCGAAGGTCACCGAGAGCCGGGAGCTGGCCGCGCCGGACTCGCCGGCGGCCGTCTCCAGCTTGGCGGTGGCGCGGACGAGGGCGTCCCGGTCGCTCTCGCGCAGTCCGGGCAGGGTGGCGACGGCACGGGCGGCGACGAGCAGCGCGGTGGCCTCGTCGGCGGCGAGCCGGAGCGGCTCGGCGACGTCGTCCGGGTTGTGCCACCAGATGCGGTCGCCGTCGGTGTCGATGTCGAGGAGGTCGCCGCCGCGGAAGCTGGTGCCGCACATCGGCAGGACGTCGAGGTCCGAGATCAGCTCGTCCTCGGTGATCCCGAAGGCCCGGGCCACGTCCTGGACGTGGGCGCCGGGGCGCTCGCGCAGATACGTCACCAGGGAGAGCATCCGGCGGGTCTGGTCGATCGCGTTCGTGGCCATCGTTTTTTCCCTGCCCCTAGTCCTTGGCCACGGCGCGGAGCCGGTCCACCACATCGGCCCGCAGATCGGCGGGTTCCTCCACGACGACGTCCGGGCCGAACTCGACGAGCCAGGCGTCGAGGCCGTGTCCGTACGGGATCTCCAGCTCGTCCCAGCCGTCGCCGCGTTCCCGGACGGCGCTCGCGCGCGACCGCAGCGGGTAGCCGGCTCCGGCGCGGAGCCTGATCCGGGCGGTCCGGGTCGCGGTCTCGCCGGCCCAGCTCTCGACGGTCTCGCGGACGGTGACCGCGTCGGGCACCTCGGCGCTGAAGGCTCCGGCACGGGAGCGGACCTTGCCGGTGATGCGGGAGAGCCGGAAGACGCGTTCGGCGCCGCGCTCACGGTCCCAGCCGGCCAGATACCAGTGGCCGCGCCAGCATTCGAGGGTCCAGGGTTCGACCTGGCGCTGTTCGGCGCGGGCGGAGTTGGCCTTGCGGTAGTCGAAGGTGACGGGGCGGCGGTCGCGGCAGGCGAGCATCAGGGGCTCGAAGGCGGCCTCGTGGACGGGGATGCGGGGTTCGAGGGCGCTGTGCACCTCGTAGTCGTCCTCGGCCTCGGGCATTCCGGCGGCGCGCAGCTTCTGCAGGGCGCCGCTGGCGGCTCCGGCGAGGCGGGCCTGCTGCCAGACCTTGGCGGCGAGACCGAGGGCGGCGGCCTCCTCGGCGTCCAGGGTGATGGGGGGCAGCCGGTTGCTGTCGCGGCGGGCCAGGTAGCCGGTGTCGCCGTCGAGGTTCTCCACGGTCTCGATGACGAGGCCGAGTTCGCGCAGATCGTCCTTGTCGCGCTCGAACATCCGGTTGAAGGAGTCGTCGGAACCCGCTTCGAGGTAGGCCTCGATGGATCCGCGGAGTTCGCGCTTGCTGAGCGGGCGCCGGGTCCCCAGCAGGCACAGCGCGAGGTTCATCAACCGCTCGGCCTTGGCAATCGCCATCGACGCCCTTTCTCTTGTCGCTACGACCGTCGACCGTACCGCCCCGGGAGGTCGGGACCAAAGCCGGGCCGCGGACCGCGGAGCGGCGGAACGCGCCGCCGGACAGCGAGGAGGGCCCCCGCCGTGCGGCGGGGGCCCTCCTGCGTGGAACCGGAACGGATCAGACCGCGACGAGGTCGCAGACGAAGATCAGCGTCTCACCGGGGGCGATCTTGCCGCCGGCGCCGCGGTCGCCGTAGGCGAGGTGCGCGGGGATGGTCAGCTGGCGACGGCCGCCGACCTTCATGCCCTGCACGCCCTGGTCCCAGCCGGCGATGACCTGGCCGCCGCCGAGCCGGAACTGCAGCGGGGTGCCGCGGTTCCAGGAGCTGTCGAACTCCTCGCCGGTGGAGAAGGACACGCCCACGTAGTGGACGGAGACGTTCTGGCCGGCCTGGGCCACCGCGCCGTCGCCCTCCCAGATGTCCTTGATCTCCAGATCGGCCGGCGGCTCGCCGCCCGGGAAGTCGACCTCGGGCTTCTCGATGCTCACTGAACTGCTCCTCTTACTGATGAACTGGGCAACCGGGACAGTCTTACACCTTGGCCAGGATGTCCACGGCGAAGACCAGGGTGGAGTTCTTCGGGATGGCCTGCTGCTGCTGGTCACCGAAGGCCTGGTCCGGCGGGATGACGAGCAGCACGCGGCTGCCGACCTTCTTGTCGATCAGACCGCTCTTCAGGCCCTTGAGGGTGACCTGGGACAGCGGGAAGGTCTGGGTCTTGCCCGTGGTGTACGTGTTGTCGAACTCCTTGGCGCCCTTCCAGATCATGCCGACGTAGTTCACGACGACGCTGTCGGACTCCTTGACGACCTCGCCGTCGGACTCCAGGACGTAGTTGGAGACGAGCTTCTTCGGCGGGTCGCTCGCGGGGATGGTGACCGTCGGAGCCTTGCCGTCGGTCTTCACGCCGACCTTGGGCAGGTCGATGTTGTCCTGGGCCACTTCGGTGCCCTTGGCGGAGGCCGGGATCTGGGTGGCCTTCAGGATGTCGACGACGAACACCAGGGTGGCGTTGGGCTTGATGTCGCCCTGGCCCTGCTCGCCGTAGCCGAGCTCCGGCGGGATGACCAGCTCGACGCGGCTGCCGACCTTCTGGCCGACCAGGCCCTTGTCCCAGCCCTGGATGACCATTCCGGCGCCGAGCGTCAGGTCGAAGGGCTGCTTGCGGTCGAAGCTGTTGTCGAACGGCTTGGTCGAGTCCCAGGCCTGGCCGAGGTAGTTGACCTGGATCGCGTCGCCGTTCTTGAGCTTCGCGCCGTCGCCCTCGCTGATGACCTCGGTCTTCAGCTCCTTGGGCGGGTCGCCCTCGCCCTTGGAGAGGGTGGGCTTCTCTCCGACCTTGGCGCCCGCGGTGATCGCGGGGACGCCGTTCTTGGACGAGGCGGAGTCGGAGGCCTTGTCGTCGCTGCCGCACGCCACTGCCGACAGCAGCAGGAGGGGGGCGAGAAGAAGGCCGGCAATTCGGCGCACTGGTTCCTCAGATCTCAGGGGGCACGGTGATTCGGTCCCGTAACACTCTAGGCCCTCCGATTCGGTTGGAGCCGGACCTCGCACGGACGGCCCCGGCCCCCAGGACCGGTGGGTCCTGGGGGCCGGGGCCGTGATGCGGGTCGCCCTTGGTCACATGCCGGCGATCAGCTTCTCCACCCGCTCGTCCACGGAGCGGAACGGGTCCTTGCACAGCACCGTGCGCTGCGCCTGGTCGTTGAGCTTGAGGTGGACCCAGTCGACGGTGAAGTCCCGCCGCTGCTCCTGGGCCCGGCGGATGAAGTCGCCGCGCAGCCGTGCCCGGGTGGTCTGCGGGGGCACCGACTTGCCCTCGAAGATCTTGAGGTCGTTGCAGATGCGGGCGGTCTGCCCCTTGCGCTCCAGGAGGTAGAAGAGGCCACGGCGGCGGTGGATGTCGTGGTAGGCGAGGTCTATCTGGGCGACCCGCGGGTTCGACATGGTCATGTTGTGCTTGGCCCGGTACCGCTCGATGAGCTTGTACTTCATGACCCAGTCGATCTCGGTGTCGATCCGGTCGAGGTCCTCGGCCTCGATCGCGTCCAGGGTGCGGCCCCACAGCTCCAGGACCTGGTCGACGGTGCCGGTGCGGATGCCCCGGCGCTCGACGAAGTCCACGGCCTTCTCGTAGTACTCCCGCTGCACCTCGATGGCCGAGGCCTCCCGGCCGCTGGCCAGGCGCACCTTGCGCTGCCCGGTGAGGTCGTGGCTGACCTCGCGGATCGCCCGGATCGGGTTCTCCAGGGTCAGGTCGCGCATCACCGTGCCCGCCTCGATCATGCGGAGCACCAGGTCGGTGGCGCCGACCTTGAGCAGCATGGTCGTCTCGGACATGTTGGAGTCACCGACGATGACGTGGAGGCGGCGGTACCGCTCGGCGTCGGCGTGGGGTTCGTCGCGGGTGTTGATGATCGGCCGGGAGCGGGTGGTCGCGGAGCTGACGCCCTCCCAGATGTGTTCGGCACGCTGGCTGACGCAGTAGACCGCGCCGCGCGGGGTCTGGAGCACCTTGCCCGCGCCGCAGATCAGCTGCCTGGTGACGAGGAACGGAATGAGGATGTCCGCGAGCCGGGAGAATTCTCCGTGCCGGGCCACGAGGTAGTTCTCGTGGCAGCCGTAGGAGTTTCCCGCCGAGTCGGTGTTGTTCTTGAAGAGATAGACGTCGCCCGCGATTCCCTCCTCGTGCAGGCGGCGTTCGGCGTCGACGAGCAGGCCTTCGAGAATGCGCTCGCCCGCCTTGTCGTGCGTGACCAGTTCGGTCACGTTGTCGCATTCGGGGGTTGCATATTCCGGATGCGATCCCACGTCGAGGTAGAGGCGGGCGCCGTTCCGCAGAAAGACGTTGCTGCTGCGGCCCCATGACACAACACGGCGGAAGAGGTAGCGCGCCACTTCGTCAGGTGACAGTCGGCGCTGTCCCCTGAACGTGCACGTGACGCCGTACTCGTTCTCCAGCCCGAAAATGCGGCGGTCCATGACTGAACATTACGCCTTATGGCCCGAGCTGAAACCGGGTTCGACGGCACCGTTTCGATCATTTTCCGATCCCGTCACGACGGCGGCCGTACGGGCGGGAGCCGCCAGTACCCTCCCGGTGGCCAGGAGGACCACCAGGGCGGCCACTCCCCCGGCCCCCGCCACGGCGAAGCTCCAGGCGGTCGAGCCGAGTTCGACGGCCGGTCCGGCGACGGCCGTACCGGCCGCCGCGCCTACGCCGAACGTGGTGACGAGCCAGGAGAACGCCTCGGTCACCGTGCCCCGCGGGGCGTGCCGGTCGACCACGATGAAGGAGCAGGCGATGGCCGGCGCGAGGAACACTCCGGCGAGGGCCGCGAAGGCGGTCATGACGGGCACGGAAGGGGTGAGCGTCAGCGGCAGATAGCCCAGCGCCAGCAGCCCGACGATGACCCGCAGCCGCTTCTCCGGCGCACCGGCCCACTGCCGCGCCCCGTAGACCAGGCCGCCGATCAGCGCACCGAGGCCGAGCGCGGCCATCAGCCAGCCGTACACCGACTCCCGGCCGTGGTCGTCCGCGTAGGCCACTCCGGCCACCGTGATGGAGCCGAGGGCGAGTCCGACGAAGAAGAACGCGCCGAGCAGGGCGAGGAGTCCGGGCGAGCGCAGCGCGCCGAGCCAGTGCGCCTCGCGGGGTGCGGAGCGCCAGGTGCGCGAGGGCTCGGAGAGGACGACCGAGAGCGCGCCGAGGACGCCGATGGCGTTGATGACGAGCAGGGCGGCGGCCGGGGACCAGAGCGAGACGAGCAGCGTCACCAGGAGCGGTCCGACGGTGAACATGATCTCCTGCGCGACGGCGTCCATGGCGTAGGCCCGGTGCACCTGCCCCTCGCCCTTGAGGACGCTGGGCCACAGGGCCCGCAGGCCGCCCTCCAGGGGCGGTGTGGCGACTCCGGCGATGATGACGGCGAGGTAGGCCAGCGGGAGCGAGCCGAGGCCGGTGAGGGCCAGCAGGGCCATGCCGAGCGCGGAGAGCACGGCGGCCGGGAGCTGGACGCGCGGCTGCCCGTACAGGTCCACCGCGCGGCCGAGCAGCGGCTGCCCGACGGCGGTGGCCAGACCGTACGCGGCGGCGAGCGCGCCGGCCAGGGTGTAGCTGCCGCCCTCGGCCCGGGTGAACAGCACGATCGCGATGTGCGCGGTGCCGTTGGGCAGCCGCCCCACCAGGGTGCCCGTCAGCAGCCGGGCGGCATGCCGCGCCCGGAGGATGTCCAGATATCCCGCGGCCATTCCCGCCCCTCTCCGCCTCGGCGGGCCGCGCGGCCCGCCGAGGTGTTACGTATAACGTCGAGGCTCATACGTACCATGTGCGCAGTTCGCGGGTCCACCTCGCGGCGTTACGGAACATCCCGCACGGAGGCACGAGTGACCAGCGCGCAGCAGCCCGTCCCCGCCCGGCCCACCAGCCGTGACGTGGCCCGTGCGGCGGGCGTCTCCCAGGCGACGGTCTCGCTGGTGCTCGGCGGGAAGTGGCCCGGCCGGGTGTCGGAAGTCACCGCCCAGCGGGTCCGGGACGCGGCGGCGGAGCTCGGCTACCGGCCCAATCTGGCGGCCCGCAGTCTGCGGCTCGGCAGCACCAGGACGGCGCTGCTGGTGGTTCCGGCGCTCACCAACGAGTTCTTCGCCCGGGTGTACGCCGGGGCCGCGGCACTCGCCGCCGAGCACGACTTCGGCGTGGTGCTCTACCCCTCGCCCGACGGCACGGGACCGGCCCGGGACCCGTTCGCCTCGGCCCGCGCGGCGCTCGACGGCGTCATCGCGTCCTCGATGGCCGCCGAAGCGCTGGGCGCGCTGCACGGGGCGGATCTGCCGCTGGTGATGCTGGACAGCGACCCGTCGGACACCGGGCCCGCCGCCCATGTGAACCTCGACATCGCGGACGGGATGCGGCAGGTGACGGACCATCTGCTGGGCCTCGGTCACCGCCGCTTCCTGCATCTGGCGTCCGCCGTGGACACCTGGACTTTCGCCGTGCGCGCCGGGGCGCTGCAGGACGCGCTGGGCGCGCTGGGCGCGGCGGGGGACGCGACGGTACGCACCGTACGGGCCCCGCTGGACGTACGGGCGGGGCGCGAGGCGGTGGAACAGGCGCTGGCGGCCACCGGGGAGCGGCCCACCGCGATCGTCTGCGACGACGACATCCTGGCCGCCGGCGCCTGCAAGGCGGCCCGCAGACTCGGGCTGCGGGTGCCGGACGAGCTGTCGGTCACCGGATTCGACGATCTGGCGCTGGCCACCGCGCTGGAACCGGAGCTGACCACGGTGCGGCTGCCGGCCGAGCAGGTCGGCGAGCGGGGCATGGAGGCGCTGCTCGCCGTGCTGGACGGCCGCCCCGCCCGGCCCGGGGGTCTGCCGGTCCGCCTCGTCGTACGCGGCTCCACGGCGCCGCCGCCCGCCGACCGGACATGACGGTGCCCCCGGGCCGGAACCCGGGGGCACCTGAGGTGCTGCCTACTTCTCCGTCTCCTCCGTGGAGCCGGACGCGCTGCCGGTGTCCTTATCGGTGGAGTCGCCGTCCTCGGCGTCGGACGGGGCGTCCGTGGGCGTGCTGGCCGCGGCTTCCGTCTCCAGCAGCCGGGCCAGCTGACGGCCGACGATCCGCTTGAACTTGCGCTGCTGGGGGCGGGTGCGGTCCAGGACCGCGACCTCCAGCCGCTCCGCGGGGATCTCCCGCTCGCCGCCGCCCGGCTCCCGCGAGAGCGCCTGGACGGCCAGCTTGAGCGCCTCGGCGAGGGTCATGCCGTCGCGGTGGCGCTGGTCGAGGAAGCTGCTGATCTGCTCGGCGTTGCCGCCGACCGCGACCGAGCCGTGCTCGTCCACGATCGAACCGTCGTGCGGCAGCCGGTAGATCTGGTCGCCCTCGGCCTCGCTGCCGACCTCGGCGACCACCAGCTCCACCTCGTACGGCTTCTCGGCCGCACTGGAGAAGATGGTGCCGAGCGTCTGGGCGTAGACGTTGGCCAGCCCACGGGCCGTCACATCGTCGCGGTCGTAGGTGTATCCGCGCAGATCGGCGTAGCGCACGCCGCCGATGCGGAGGTTCTCGTACTCGTTGTACTTGCCGGCGGCCGCGAAGCCGATCCGGTCATAGATCTCGCTGAACTTGTGCAGCGCACGGGACGGGTTCTCGCCGACGAACACAATGCCGTCGGCATACTGCAGCACGACGAGGCTGCGACCACGGGCGATGCCCTTGCGGGCGTATTCCGCCCGGTCGGCCATGGCCTGCTGGGGTGAGACATAGAACGGCGTCGACACCGGTTATCCGTCCCTTTCTGTCAGTGACGAGTGCGTCTGGGGAGGCTCGGGGCCCGGATCAGAGCAGCGCGGCGCGCGGGCCGTCGGGCTGCTCGAGTCGGCGTTCCAGGACGGAGCGCGCGATCTCGCCGGACTCCTGGTCGGTCAGCCTCCGGAAACCCTCGTCGGTGATGACGGTGAGGATCGGGTAGATGCGGCGGGCCACGTCCGGGCCGCCGGTCGCCGAGTCGTCGTCCGCCGCGTCGTACAGCGCCTGTACGACCAGGGTGAGGGCCTGGTCCTGCGTCAGGTCCTCGCGGTAGAGCTTCTTCATGGCGTTGCGGGCGAAGATCGACCCGGAACCGGTGGCGGCGTAGCCGGTCTCCTCGGAGCGGCCGCCGGTGACGTCGTAGGAGAAGATGCGGCCCTTGTCGCGGTCGACGTCGTAACCCGCGAAGAGGGGCACCACGGCGAGGCCCTGCATGGCCATGGCGAGGTTGCTGCGGATCATGGTGGAGAGCCGGTTGGCCTTGCCCTCCAGGGAGAGCTGCGCGCCCTCGACCTTCTCGAAGTGCTCCAGCTCCAGCTGGAACAGCTTGACCATCTCCACGGCCAGTCCGGCGGTGCCGGCGATGCCCACCGCCGAGTACTCGTCGGCCGGGAAGACCTTCTCGATGTCGCGCTGCGCGATCATGTTGCCCATGGTGGCGCGCCGGTCACCGGCCAGGACCACACCGCCCGGGAAGGACGCCGAGACGATGGTCGTCCCGTGCGGCGCCTCGATGGCCCCCTGGAGCGGCGGAAGGCTCCGGTTGCCCGGGAGCATCTCGGGCGACTGGTCGGACAGGAAGTCCATGAACGAGGACGAACCCGGCGTCAGGAAGGCAGCTGGTAGACGCCCGGTGCTACGAGTGTTGGCTTCCACGCGTTTCCCTCCAGGTATGCGATGGCCCTGCGCAAGAAAGTCAGGATCATCCCCCAACTTGCCGATGGCCGAATTGCCGTTGAAGCAAGTACTACGCCACGGACCCTACCCGCCCGGCGGGAGTGATCCACATGTTCGGCGGGGGTTATCCGCACCGATCCGGCGGCCCGCCGAGCAGGCCCGGCCGGCGGGCGGGGTGACGACGGACGCCGCCACCCCGCCCCCTATCCGACGTTCACACCGGTGAACTACTGCCCACCCTTTTGAACGAAGGAACGGACGAAGTCCTCGGCGTTCTCTTCGAGGACGTCGTCGATCTCGTCCAGAACCGAGTCGACATCGTCGCTCAGCTTCTCCTGGCGTTCCGCGAGGTCCTCGGACGCCTGCGCGTCCTGCGCCTGCTCCTCGACCTCCTCGGTGGAACGCGTCGCCTTCTGCTGTCCGCCGCCGGTGTCCTTGGTCGCCATGTAGCTCACCCCGCTCGGTTCGAAGCAATCGAAGCTCTTGATCAGACCCTACCCACGGGGTCCGACATTTGGCCCGGTAGTTGTTCAACGTCCGGGCCTCGGGTGATTGATTCCCAGCCCGGAGGCCTTTCAGCCGCCCGACAGCGTCCGGACCAGCTCTTCCGCCGTACGGCAGCGGTCCAGCAGGTCCTTGACGTGTTCCTTCGTCCCGCGCAGCGGCTCCAGGGTGGGCACCCGCTGCAGGGAGTCGCGGTCGGGCAGGTCGAAGATCACCGAGTCCCAGGAGGCCGCCGCCACGTCGTCGGCGTACTGCTCCAGGCAGCGGCCCCGGAAGTAGGCCCTGGTGTCCTCCGGAGGCTTCGCACGGGCCCTGGTGACGTCGTCCTCGTCCAGGAGGCGCTTCATCTTCCCGCGGGCCGCCAGACGGTTGTAGAGGCCCTTGTCGGGCCGTACGTCCGCGTACTGGAGGTCCACCAGATGCAGCCGGGGGGCGTCCCAGTCCAGCGAATCGCGGCGGCGGTAGCCCTCCATGAGCTCCCGCTTGGCGATCCAGTCCAGCTCGCCCGACAGGCTCATCGGATCCGTCTCCAGCCGGTTGAGCGTGTCCTCCCAGCGGGTCAGGATGTCCTTGGTCTGTTCGTCGGCGTCCGCGCCGTACCGCTCGTCGACGTATTTGCGGGCCAGCTCGAAGTACTCCATCTGCAACTGGACCGCGGTGAGTGTCCGGCCGCTGCGGAGCGTGATCAGCTGCCGCAGATCCGGGTCGTGGGAGACCTGGTGCAGGGTGCGTACGGGCTGGTCGACCGCGAGGTCGACGTTGATGAAGGCGTCCTCGATCATGGAGAGCACCAGGGACGTGGTGCCGAGCTTGAGATAGGTGGAGATCTCCGAGAGGTTGGCATCGCCGATGATCACATGGAGCCGGCGGTACTTCTCCGCGTCGGAGTGGGGCTCGTCCCGGGTGTTGATGATGGGGCGCTTCAGCGTGGTCTCCAGACCGACCTCGACCTCGAAGTAGTCGGCGCGCTGACTGATCTGGAAGCCGTGCTCGTGGCCGTCCTGGCCGATGCCGACCCGGCCCGCGCCCGTGACGACCTGGCGTGAGACGAAGAACGGCGTCAGATGGCGCACGATGTCCGAGAACGGCGTCTCCCGCTGCATGAGGTAGTTCTCGTGCGTGCCGTAGGAGGCGCCCTTGTTGTCGGTGTTGTTCTTGTAGAGGTGGATCGGCTGGGCGCCGGGGATGGCGGCCGCCCGCTCGGCGGCCTCCGCCATGATCCGTTCGCCGGCCTTGTCCCAGAGCACCGCGTCACGCGGATTGGTGATCTCCGGGGAGCTGTATTCGGGGTGCGCGTGGTCGACGTACAGCCGGGCGCCGTTGGTGAGGATGACATTGGCCAGGCCGATGTCCTCGTCGGTGAGCTGGCTGGAGTCGGCGGTCTCCCGGGCGAGGTCGAAGCCTCGCGCGTCACGCAGCGGGTTCTCCTCCTCGAAGTCCCAGCGGGCGCGTCGCGCCCGGTGCATCGCCGCCGCGTAGGCGTTCACGATCTGGGACGAGGTGAGCATGGCATTGGCGTTGGGGTGGCCGGGGACGGAGATCCCGTACTCCGTCTCGATGCCCATTACTCGCCGTACGGTCATGCGGCCCTCCTTGCCCGGCGTCGGTCCCGTCCGGGAGCGACGCTCAAGTACCGCTGCTGAGTCCGGTGCGTGTGCGGTGCCCGTCACCGCACTGCGCGACTCGGCGGTACCGCAGAGCCTAGAGCGCCTCTGCGCCGGTGGGGAGCTCCATTACGACATTGCTCCGGCATGGCCGGAACGGGGGAATGCGACCGGCTGCGGAGTCCCTGAGGACTTCCGCAGCCGGTCCGTGTATTACAGGTACTGGCCGGTATTGGCCACCGTATCGATGGAGCGTCCGGTGTCCGCGCCCTGCTTTCCGGTGACGAGTGTGCGGATGAAGACGATCCGCTCACCCTTCTTACCGGAAATCCTGGCCCAGTCGTCCGGGTTGGTGGTGTTCGGCAGGTCCTCGTTCTCCTTGAACTCGTCCACGCAGGCCTGCAGGAGATGAGCCACCCGCAGCCCCTTCTGGCCCTGTTCCAGGAATGCCTTGATGGCCATTTTCTTTGCCCGGTCGACGATGTTCTGAATCATCGCGCCGGAGTTGAAGTCCTTGAAGTACAGGACTTCCTTGTCGCCGTTGGCGTACGTCACCTCGAGGAAGCGGTTCTCCTCGGACTCCGTGTACATCCGCTCCACGACCGACTGGATCATGGCGTGGGCGGCGGCCTCCCGCGAGCCGGTGTGCTCGGAGAGGTCGTCCGCGTGCAGCGGGAGCGACGGGGTGAGGTACTTCGCGAAGATGTCCTTCGCCGCCTCGGCGTCCGGACGCTCGATCTTGATCTTCACATCGAGACGGCCGGGGCGCAGGATGGCGGGGTCGATCATGTCCTCGCGGTTGGAGGCGCCGATGACGATGACGTTCTCCAGGCCCTCCACCCCGTCGATCTCGGCGAGCAGCTGCGGGACGATGGTGTTCTCCACGTCCGAGCTGACGCCGCTGCCGCGGGTGCGGAAGAGGGATTCCATCTCGTCGAAGAAGACGATGACGGGGGTACCCTCGCTCGCCTTCTCCCGGGCACGCTGGAAGACCAGGCGGATGTGCCGCTCGGTCTCGCCGACGTACTTGTTGAGGAGCTCGGGGCCCTTGATATTGAGGAAGTAGCTCTTCCCCGCGGGCTGCCCGGTGACCTCGGCGACCTTCTTGGCGAGCGAATTGGCGACGGCCTTGGCGATGAGCGTCTTGCCACAGCCGGGCGGTCCGTAGAGCAGGATGCCCTTCGGCGGGCGCAGCTCGTGTTCCTTGAAGAGGTCGGGGTGCAGATACGGAAGCTCGACCGCGTCGCGGATCAGCTCGATCTGGTCGCCCAGGCCGCCGATCTTGTCGTAGTCGATGTCCGGGACCTCTTCGAGGACGAGTTCCTCGACCTCGCTCTTGGGCACCACCTCGTAGACGTAACCCGACCTGGAGTCCAGGAGCAGGGCGTCGCCGGCGCGGATGGTGATGTCCAGCAGCGGCTCGGCGAGCCGCACCACCCGCTCCTCGTCGGTGTGCCCGACCACCAGGGCACGCTCGCCGTCCTCGAGAATCTCCTTGAGGGTGACGATGTCCCCGGCCCGCTCGAACTCCATGGCCTCGACCACGTTGAGCGCTTCGTTGAGCATGACCTCCTGGCCACGCCGGAGGTCCTCGAGCTCGACACTGGGGCTGACGTTCACCCGGAGCTTGCGGCCCCCGGTGAAGATGTCGCAGGTGCCGTCCTCGTTGGCCTGCAGGAAGACGCCGAAGCCGGCCGGCGGCTGCGCGAGCCGGTCGACCTCTTCCTTGAGGGCCACGATCTGGTCACGCGCCTCACGGAGCGTGTTGGCGAGCCGCTCGTTCTGTGCGGACACGCCTGCCAGGTTCGTCTGCAACTCGACGATCCGCTCTTCGAGAATCCTCGTGTGACGCGGAGAGTCGGCGAGCTTACGTCGCAGGACGGCGATTTCCTGCTCGAGATAGGCAACCTGGCCGGCTGGGTCCTCGGACCCTCGCGCGGGCCGGATGCCGCGGTTGATGTCGTCGTCGTGGGCTGCCACGGTCCTCACCTCCTCCATGGGGAGCTGGACGCTTCCTGACCCTACCTGGGTGGGTGGTGATTGAAACCCCTAGATCACAAAGACTGCGGGGTGTGTCCGATCTTCACCCTTGCGCTCTCCCTCACGTCAAGGGAATACCCACCCTTCGCCACCGGAAAGCCGCCGGTTGTATCGTCGAACTGTTCAACACCCGTCAGGGCTTGGCTCCATTTGGTTCGGATACGCAGGAACGGCAGGACACATGACCGTGCAGCAGGACTCGCCGGGCGACAGTGGCACGCAGGACCTGGAGGTCTGGATCGACCAGGACCTCTGTACGGGCGACGGCATCTGTGTGCAGTACGCCCCCGACGTCTTCGAGCTGGACATCGACGGCCTGGCGTATGTGAAGAGCTCCGACGACGAGCTGCTGCAGGACCCCGGGGCGACCACTCCGGTGCCGCTGCCGCTCCTCCAGGACGTCGTGGATTCGGCCAAGGAGTGCCCTGGGGACTGCATCCACGTGCGGCGCGTCAAGGACAGCGTCGAGGTGTACGGGCCGGACGCCGACTAGTCGGCCGGGGCCCATCGCCCGGACGGCGGGAGCCGTGCCGCGCGGCGGCGCTCAGACGCTGCGGGCGAGGTCTCCGGAGGTGCGGACGAACGCGTTGCCCTTCCACCGCCAGGAGGCCTGTTCCTCCTGGTCGGGGCAGCAGCGGGGCACCTCCAGCGAGGAGTAGCCGAGGAGGGTCGCCGAGACGACGCCGTTCCGTACGGCGAAGTCCCCGACCGTCTTCTTGTCAGCGGGGTCCACCAGGGTCGCCACGACCCGGGGTGCGGCCCCGCTCGCCTGTGTCAGGACGTAGATGCCGCCGGGCGGGGTGCCCGATCCGGCGGCGCAGTGCACCACGGCGACGGTTTCCGGCCGCCCGTCGCCGTCGAGGTCCCCGGGGGCCTGTTTCGCGACCGTCGTCCCGGCGCCGCCGCACTCCAGCGGGAAGTCCACCCCGGCCGGGTCCGGGGCGGGCACGGGAGCGCCGTGCTGCGTGGTGGTCCGCTGCTCGGGGGCCGTGGCGGTCGCGGTGGCCGTACGGGGCTGGAGCAGCCCGGCCAGGGCGACGACGCCCGCCATCGCCGCGGCCGTGGCGAGCCAGTGCACCGGCTTGGCGGCGGTGTGGGCGAGCTCCGGGAGCGCGGGGGTCTGCACGCGGTATGTCTCCTGATGGTTCCTGGAAGCCCGGTGAGGGGGTGGGAACACCCCCGAGGGGTGGCCAGCATCGTGCCACACCTCACACCCGGGCGGAACGGCGGGGTATCGACGAATGAGGTCTCAACGAAAAGGCGCCGCCGCGCAGTTCCCCGGTCGGTCGGGGAACCGCACGGCGGCGCCGGTGCGTTGTCCGGGTCAGCCGCGGTCGGCGGCGGAGCCTCCGCGGCTCTGGCTGCCCGGTCCCTCGTAGTCCTCGCCGTAGGCGCCCTTGGACGGGCGGCGGCGGCGCAGCGGCGGCTCGACGCCGTCCGCGAGGCGGCGGGCGGTGACCAGGAAGCCGGTGTGGCCGATCATCCGGTGGTCGGGGCGGACGGCGAGGCCTTCCACGTGCCAGTTGCGGATCATCGACTCCCAGGGCTGCGGTTCGGCGAAGCAGCCGATCTCGCGGATGGACTCGACGGTGCGCGAGAGCTGGGTGGTGGTGGCCACGTAGGCGCAGAGGATGCCGCCGGGCACCAGGGCCTTGGAGACGGCCTCCAGGCACTCCCAGGGGGCGAGCATGTCCAGCACGACGCGGTCGACGTCGGTGTCGGAGAGGTTGTCCTGGAGGTCGCCGACGGTCAGCTGCCAGGCGGGGTGCGGCGAGCCGAAGTAGCGCTCGACGTTCTGCTGGGCGATCTCGGCGAAGTCCTCGCGGCGCTCGTAGGAGTGCAGCATGCCCTGCTCACCGATGGCGCGCAGCAGGAAGGTACTGAGCGAGCCGGAGCCGACCCCGGCCTCCACGACGCGGGCGCCGGGGAAGATGTCGGCGAAGGCCAGGATCTGCCCCGCGTCCTTGGGGTAGACCACGGCGGCGCCGCGGGGCATGGACAGGACGTAGTCGGGGAGCAGGGGGCGCAGCGCGAGATAGGCGACGTTTCCCGTGGTGCGGACAACACTGCCCTCGGGAGCACCGATCAGCTCGTCGTGCGGGAAAGAACCCTTGTGGGTGTGGAAGTTCTTTCCGGCTTCGAGCGTGAAGGTGTAGTGGCGGCCCTTGGGGTCGGTGAGCTGTACCTGGTCCCCGACCTTGAAGGGCCCGCGTCGGCGGGCGGCACCGGTCGGTTCAGACATGCGACCAGCCTACCGGTGATTCCGGGCCCTCCTGCCGCTGCTCCCCCGCCGGGACAGGGCTGTCAGGCTTCGGGGCGGGCCATGGCCTTGACGAAGGCGCGCTCCACGTCGGCGGTGGAGAGGACTCCGTAGATCTGGCCGGTCTCCTCGACCACCAGGTACTCGGTGGCGGGGGTGGCCTTGAGCCGGTCCAGGAGGGCTTCGCCGGCCAGTTCCGCGGGGACCTTCATGCCGTCGGTGAGGTCCTGGGCGAGGCCGCTGACGGCGACCCAGGGGCGGCGGTGTTCGGGGACACCGACGATGGCGGCCTCGCGGACGACGCCCTTGGGGTTGCCCTGTCCGTCGACGACGACCAGCGCGCGGGCGCCTGCCTCGTTGGCCCGGCGCAGCGCCTCGGAGAGCGGGGTGGCGGACTCGACGGGGACGGCGCGGCGGGTCAGGGTGCGGGCCCGGAGGTCGGGCAGGTGCTCGCGGAGGCGGGCCATCCGCAGGCTGTTCCCGGCGCCGGTCCAGATGATGGCGGCGAGGATCGCGGCGAGCAGCGCGTCCATGACGGTCTCGACGCCGCCGATGTCCTGGGCGGAGCCGCCGAGCGCTCCGGTGTGGGTGAGCAGCGGCAGTCCGACGAGGACGACGACGGCGAGGCCGCGGCCGACCCAGGCGGCGGCGATGGTGCCGCTCATGGGCTTGCCGGTGATCTTCCAGACGACGGCGCGGAGCATCCGGCCGCCGTCCAGGGGCAGGCCGGGCAGCAGGTTGAACGCGGCCACGATGAGGTTGGAGATCATCAGGCCCGCGAGCAGGACGCCGGGGACCGTGCCGGGCTCGACGAACTGCATCGCGCCGTAGAAGACACCGCCGAGGACCAGGGACAGGAGCGGTCCGACGAAGGCGAGGACGAACTCGCGGCCGGGTGTCTCGCTCTCCTTCTCGATCTCCGAGACGCCGCCGAAGAACTGGAGCTGGATGCGACGGACCGGGAGCTTGTAGCGCAGCGCGGCGACCGTGTGGGCCAGTTCGTGGACGAGTACGGAGGCGTAGAAGGCGATGGCGAAGAACAGCGCGACGAGATAGCGGGCGGCGCCGAGCTCGGGCAGCACGCGGTCGAGCTGCCCGCCGAACACCCAGGTGATCAGTGCGGCGACGACGAACCAGCTGGGGGCGACGTAGACGGGCACGCCGAAGGGACGGCCCATGAGCAGGCCGCCGCCGGGTTCCGCGGGGCGTTTCGGCTTGCCGTTGTCGGGGTCGGTGCCGGGGGCCGTTCCCCCTGCGCCGGGCTGCGGCCGCCCGCTGTCGCCGCTCTCGTCCACGGGGTCCCTTCGGTTCGGTGAGTGGCCTTTGCCACGATCATGCAGTGTGCGAGGGTCTGCCGTCGATGGTATGCCGCTGACTGTCAGTGGCGGGCCGTAGGGTCTGGAGACATGACTTCCGTGCCGCGGCCGCCCCGGCCGCCTTCGTCCCTGTCGCCGTCGCGGGCGAGCGATTTCATGCAGTGCCCCTTGCTCTACCGCTTCCGGGTCATCGACAGGCTGCCGGAGAAGCCCAGCGAGGCGGCTACCCGCGGCACACTGGTCCATGCGGTGCTGGAGCGGCTCTTCGACGCCCCGGCGGCCGACCGTACGGCGCCGCGGGCGCGGGCGCTGATCCCCGGCCAGTGGGACCGGCTGCTGGAGTCGAGGCCGGAGCTGGGCGAGCTGTTCGCGGAGGACAGCGAGGGCGAGCGGCTGACGCGCTGGCTGGGCGAGGCGGAGCAGCTGGTGGAGCGGTGGTTCTCGCTGGAGGACCCGACGCGTCTCGAGCCGGCGGAGCGCGAGCTGTTCGTGGAGACGGAGCTGGAGTCGGGGCTGCGGCTGCGCGGGGTGATCGACCGGGTGGACGTCGCGCCGAGCGGTGAGGTCCGGATCGTCGACTACAAGACGGGCAAGGCGCCTCGGCCGGAGTATTCCGACGGGCCGCTGTTCCAGATGACGTTCTACGCGCTGGTGATCTGGCGGCTGAAGGGCGTCGTGCCGCGCCGGCTCCAGCTGGTCTATCTGGGCAGCGGGGACGTCATGACGTACGACCCGGTGATCGCGGACCTGGAGCGGGTGGAGCGCAAGCTGCTGGCGCTGTGGGACGCGATCGCGCTGGCGACGGAGACCGGTGACTGGCGGCCCCGGCCGACGAAGCTGTGCGGCTGGTGCGACCACCGGGCGGTGTGTCCGGAATTCGGCGGGACTCCCCCGGTCTATCCGCTGTCCGTCCGCCCGGCGGACCCGGGTGAGGATGGCCAGGGCAGAATGGGACCGGTCCGGGCCGAGGCCGGCCGAGCCGTGGCCCTTGAGGGCCCTTAAGGAGTGTTCCTGTGGCGATCCGCGTCCTTCTGGTCGATGACCAGCCTCTGCTGCGCACCGGTTTCCGGATGATTCTGGAGGCCGAAGGCGATCTGGCGGTGGTCGGTGAGGCCGGTGACGGTCTGCAGGCCATCGATCAGGTGCGGGCGCTGCAGCCCGATGTGGTGCTGATGGACATCCGGATGCCGCGGATGGACGGGGTGGAGGCGACCCGTCAGATCACCGGCCCCGGGAAGGACGGCCCGGCGAAGGTGCTGGTGCTGACCACCTTCGATCTCGACGAGTACGTGGTGGAGGCGCTGCGTGCGGGGGCGAGCGGCTTCCTGCTGAAGGACGCTCCGGCGGCCGAGCTGGTGCAGGCGATCCGGGTGGTGGCGGCGGGCGAGGCGATGCTCGCGCCGAGCATCACGCGCCGGCTGCTCGACAAGTACGCGGACCATCTGCCGTCCGGCGAGGACCCGGTGCCGGACGCCCTGCACACATTGACGGACCGTGAGGTCGAGGTGCTGAAGCTGGTGGCGCGAGGGCTGTCCAACGCGGAGATCGCGGCGGATCTGTTCGTCAGCGAGACGACGGTCAAGACGCATGTGGGCCATGTGCTCACGAAGCTGGGCCTGCGCGACCGGGTGCAGGCCGCTGTGTACGCGTACGAGAGCGGGCTGGTGCGCCCCGGCGCGCAGTAGCGGCCCCCACGACGAAGTCCCCGTACGACGAAGCCGTCCGGCCCGTCCGTCCTGTTTCCAGGAGGGCGGGCCGGACGGCTTTCCGGCCGGGTCTCAGACGCTGGGCCGGTTGAGCTCCCAGAGCTGGAGCTCGGAGGTGGCGCTGACGGAGCGCTCCACCCCGGCGATGCCGTCGCGGGAGGCGACGTACTGCTTGCCCTGCCAGATCGGAAGGACCGGCACATCGGTGGCGACGATGTCCTGGAGCTTCTCGTAGGTGACGGCGGCGGCGGTGCGGTCGGCCTCGCGGCGGGACTGCGGGATGAGGACCTTCTGCGCCTCGCGCGAGCGGTAGGGCGAGTTGAGGAAGTTGTTCGCGTCCAGGAAGGGCGCGGTGTAGTTGTCCGGGTCCGGGAAGTCGGGGAACCAGCCCATGCCGTAGGCCGCGTAGTCGCCGCGCTTCTGCTCGGGGCGGTACTTCGACCACTCCTCGCCCTTGACGGAGACGTCGAAGAGGCCGGAGCTGTTCAGCTGCTGCTGGAGCGCCTTGAACTCCTCGGCGGTGGCCGAGCCGTAGTGGTCGTTGGTGTAGTGCAGGGTGAACTTCACCGGCGTCTTGATCCCGGCGTCGCGGAGGATCGTCGCGGCCTTGGCGGTGCTGGGTTCGCCGTACTTGTTGAAGAAGGCGTTGGTGTGCCCGGCGATGCTGGAGGGGATCAGCGAGTAGAGCGGTTCGGCGGTGGTGCCGTACACCTTGCCCGCGATCTCGCCCCGGTCGATGATCTGCGCCATGGCCTGCCGGACGGACTTGTTGACCACGGGGTCCTTGGTGTTGAACCCGAGGTAGCTGATGGCCAGGCCGGGCATCTCGGTGAGCTCGATGCCCTCCTTCGGCTTCACGAGCATGTCGTGGGCCTGCTCGGGCGACATCGCCCGGGTCATCATGTCGATCTTCTTCTCGTCGAGCGCCTTGCCCATGGCCTCGGCGTCGGGGAAGAGGTCCATCTCGACCTTGTCGTTGAGCACCTTCAGCTCGCCCTTGTACGAGGGGTTCTTGGTGAAGGAGATCTTGACCACCCGGCCGTCCTCGACCTGCGGCTTCATGGTGTACGGGCCGGAGCCGTCGACCTGGAATCCGGTGCGCGCCTCCTTCGCCGGGTACTGCGCCTTCGGGACGATGCCTGCGGCGGGGGTGGCGAGCTTGTACGGGAAGGTCGCGTCGGGCGTGTTCAGGTGGAAGATCACCTGGTCGTCGCCCTTGGTCTCGATCATGTCGATGTTGGCGAGCAGACCGACCGGCCCGCTGTCCGCGTCGATGTCGATGACGCGCTGGATGGAGTGCTTCACGTCCTCGGCGGTGACGGGCGTCCCGTCGGCGAAGGTGAGGCCCGCGCGCAGGGTGCAGCGGTAGCTCTCGTTCGCGGTGTCGGTGAAGGTGCAGCTGCGGGCGGCCTCGGGCACCGGCTCGCCGCCGCCGTTGGGCACTGCGGTCAGGGTCTGCACGGTCTGCCGCAGGACGTTCCAGACGCCCGCTTCGTAGCCGATGGCCGGGTCGAGCGGCGCGGGGTTCTCCTTGGAGGCCACGACCTGGTCCGTGGTGCCGACGACGATGGCTCCGTTGCCACCGGCGCCGCTGTCCGCGCTGCCGCAGGCGGCGAGCACGGGGGCGAGCAGGCCGACGACGGCCGGCAGCACCAGGGTCTTGCGGTTCATCTGGACGTTCTCCCTCATCCCGGCAGGTGAGGAATCAAAGTTAGTAGCCGCCGGTGGCCGCTCCGACCGCGTGGCGGGCGGCTCACGCTCCCCCGGCGACCACGGCGGGCGACATACGAACACGATTACGGACAGCTCACCCGATCCCGGTGGGCCCCGGAAGGCATGCTGGTGAGGAAGGTCACGCGTTCACCCTCTTCACATATGCACCTCGTTACTGATCCACATCCATGGAACGTTGTCGGAACGCACACGGGTGGAAGCAGAAAATCCGCTGTTCGTTCACAAACGGACGCCTGGTCCGCCGGACAGGCCCTAGGTCAGCCCGTTCCGCCCGCTCCGGTGATGAGTTTGCGGAGGAAGGCGAGGTCGACCTCTTCGAGGGAGCCGACGACCACGCGTCCGGCCGCGGGCGCGATGGGGGCGACGGACGGCACGGCGACGACCCGGCATCCCGCGGCCTCGGCGGCGGCCACACCGGTGGCGGTGTCCTCGATGACGGCGCAGCGCCAGGGGTCGGCGCCGAAGCCCGCGGCGGCGGTGAGATACGGCTCGGGGTGGGGCTTGGTGCGGGCGACCTCGTCCCCGGCGACCGTGAGCGCGAAGTGGTGGCGGCCCACCGAGTCCAGTACCCGGTCGATGATCCGGCGGTGCGAGGCCGAGACGAGCGCGGTGGGCACCTCGTAGGCGCCCAGCTCGGCGAGCAGCCGCTCGGCCCCGGGCATCAGGGGCACACCGCGCGCGATACGGCTCTCGAATCCGTCGTTGAGCAGCACGGTCAGCTCGTCCAGCCGGATGTCGGCGCCGGTGACGTCGATGAGGTAGCCGGCACTGCGGGTCATCGGACCGCCGACGACCACGTCCCGCCAGGACTCGTCCAGCCGGTGCCCGAGACCGGCGAAGACCTCTTTCTCGACGTCCCACCAGAAGCCCTCGGTATCGACCAGGGTTCCGTCCATGTCGAGAAGGACCGCCTGCAGGGCGGCGCCTTCGGCCGTGCGGGTCAAGGACGCGGGGACCGTACTGGTCATCCGGCACACCTTCCGTAAGGGACGAGAAGGCCGGCCGCCATTCCCGAAAGCGGGAGGGCGACCGGCCTGCACTGGACCGACCAGTGTACGACGTGTCCCGTCGCGGTGCGCGAAAGGCGCGTGACCACGGGGCGAAGTCCGCCCTATCGGGCGTTGAAGTACTTGGCCTCGGGGTGGTGGATGACGATGGCGTCGGTGGACTGTTCCGGGTGGAGCTGGAACTCTTCGGAGAGGTGGACGCCGATGCGTTCCGGCTGGAGGAGGTCGGCGATCTTGGCCCGGTCCTCCAGATCCGGGCACGCCCCGTAACCGAGCGAGAACCGTGCGCCGCGGTACTTCAGCGCGAACATGTCCTCGACGTCCGCCGGGTCCTCACCACCGAAACCGAGCTCGCTGCGGACCCGGGCGTGCCAGTACTCGGCCAGGGCCTCGGCGAGCTGGACGGACAGGCCGTGCAGTTCCAGGTAGTCGCGGTAGGAGTTGGCGGCGAACAGCTCTGCGGTCGCCTCACCGATCCGCGACCCGACAGTCACGATCTGCAGACCGATGACGTCCGTCTCGCCGGACTCCTCCGGGCGGAAGAAGTCCGCGAGGCACAGCCGGCGGCCACGGCGCTGGCGCGGGAAGGTGAAGCGGGTGCGCTCGGAGCCGTCCTCGTGCAGGAGGACCAGGTCGTCGCCCTTGGACACGCAGGGGAAGTAGCCGTAGACGACGGCGGCTGCGGGCGACTGGAGTGGTCGACCGGACCGACGCTCCGCACGTCGCCCGGAACCTGCGGCCCTTGAACGCACCTCAGCACCGCAGCGACATCCTTCTTCGGCACGCGGCGTTGTTTCAGCTCGGGCAGGGCCGCGCCCGGAACGCCGCGCTTGACGCCGATCAGCGCGTCCATCAGCCGCAGGCCCTCGAAAGCGTCGCGGGCGTAGCGGACTTCGCCCTCGTAGATCTCGTGGAGGTCCTGTTCGACGTAGGCGCGGGTGAGGGCGGCGCCGCCGAGGATGACGGGGAAGTCGGCGGCCATCTTGCGCTGGTTGAGTTCCTGGAGGTTCTCCTTCATGATCACGGTCGACTTGACCAGGAGACCCGACATGCCGATCACATCGGCCCGGTGCTCCTCGGCGGCCTCGAGGATCGCGGAGACGGGCTGCTTGATGCCGAGGTTGACGACGTTGTAGCCGTTGTTGGAGAGAATGATGTCGACGAGGTTCTTGCCGATGTCATGGACGTCACCGCGGACGGTGGCCAGCACGATCGTGCCCTTGCCCTCGTCGTCGCTCTTCTCCATGTGCGGCTCCAGATGAGCCACCGCACTCTTCATGACCTCGGCCGACTGGAGAACGAACGGCAACTGCATCTGGCCGGAACCGAACAGCTCCCCGACCACCTTCATGCCCTCCAGGAGGGTGTTGTTCACGATGTCGAGGGCGGGGGTGGTCTGGAGGGCCTCATCCAGGTCGGCTTCCAGGCCGTTCTTCTCACCGTCGATGATCCGCCGCTGGAGCCGTTCGTCCAGCGGGAGGGCCATCAGCTCCTCGGCCTTGCCCGCCTTCATCGACTTCATGTTGACGCCCTCGAACAGCTCCATCAGCCGCTGGAGAGGGTCGTAACCCTCGGCGCGGCGGTCGTAGATCAGGTCGAGAGCGACCTTGACCTGCTCCTCCTCCAGCCGGGCGATCGGCAGAATCTTCGAAGCGTGCACGATCGCGGAATCCAGGCCCGCCTTCACACACTCGTCCAGGAACACGGAGTTCAGCACCACCCGGGCCGCCGGGTTCAGACCGAAGGAAATGTTCGAGAGGCCCAGCGTCGTCTGGACATCCGGGTGGCGCTGCTTCAGCTCGCGGATCGCCCCGATCGTCGCGATGCCGTCGCCCCGGGACTCCTCCTGCCCGGTGCAGATCGTGAAGGTGAGGGTGTCGATGAGGATGTCGGACTCGCGGATGCCCCAGTTGGTGGTGAGGTCCTCGATCAGCCGCTCGGCGATGGCGACCTTGTGCTCGACGGTGCGGGCCTGCCCCTCCTCATCGATCGTCAACGCGATCAACGCCGCACCGTGCTCAGCAGCCAGGGCACTGACCTGCGCGAAACGGGACTCGGGGCCGTCACCATCCTCGTAGTTCACCGAGTTCAGCACCGCCCGGCCGCCGAGCTTCTCCAACCCGGCGCGCAGGACGGGCAGTTCGGTGGAGTCCAGCACGATCGGGAGGGTGGAGGCGGTCGCGAAACGGCCGGCCAGCTCCGCCATGTCGGCGACGCCGTCACGGCCCACGTAGTCGACGCAGAGGTCGAGCATGTGCGCGCCCTCACGGATCTGATCGCGAGCCATCTCCACACAGTCGTCCCAGCGCGCCTCCAACATCGCCTCACGGAACTTCTTCGAACCGTTCGCGTTGGTCCGCTCCCCGATCGCCAGGTACGCGGTGTCCTGACGGAAGGGGATGTGCTGGTACAGCGAGGCGGCACCGGGCTCCGGGCGCGGGTCACGCTCGGTCGGCGTCAGCTCGCGGGCGCGGTCGACGACGGCCTTCAGATGCGCCGGCGTCGTACCGCAGCAACCGCCGATCAACGAAAGGCCGTAGTCCCGGACGAAGTGCTCCTGGGAGTCCGCGAGTCCGTCAGGGCCGAGCGGGAAGTGCGCACCGTCCTTGGTGAGGACCGGCAGGCCGGCGTTCGGCATGCACATCAACGGCGTACGGGAATGACGGGCGAGATAGCGCAGGTGCTCGCTCATCTCGTCCGGACCCGTCGAGCAGTTCAACCCGATCAGGTCGATGCCGAGCGGCTCCAGGGCGGTCAGGGCCGCGCCGATCTCGGAGCCCAGGAGCATGACGCCGGTGGTCTCGAAGGCGAGGGAGCAGATCAGCGGCACCTGGAGGCCCAGGGCGTCCATCGCCCGGCGGGCCCCGATGATGCTCGACTTCGTCTGCAGGAGGTCCTGGGTGGTCTCGACGATCAGCGCGTCGGAGCCACCGGCGAGCAGCCCCTCCGCGTTCTTCTGGTAACCGTCGCGCAGGATGTCGTACGTGATGTGGCCGAGTGAGGGCAGCTTGGTGCCGGGGCCGATCGAGCCGAGGACCCAGCGCTGGCGGCCGTCCTTCGCACCGAACTCGTCCGCCACCTCGCGGGCGATCCGGGCGCCGGACTCCGACAGCTCGTAGATCCGGTCGGCGATCTCGTACTCGTTGGCGGCGGAGTGGTTCGCGCCGAAGGTGTTCGTCTCCACGCAGTCGACGCCGACCGCGAAGTACTCCTCGTGGACGGAGCGCACGATGTCGGGCCGGGTGATGTTGAGGATCTCGTTGCAGCCTTCGAGATTCTCGAAGTCCTCCAGCGTGGGGTCCTGTGCCTGGAGCATGGTGCCCATCGCGCCGTCGGCCACCACCACACGTGTGGCGAGTGCCTCTCGGAGGGCGTCTGCGCGGGTCCGGCTGTCGGCGGCGGGTGTCGGCAACGAGGCCATGGATGATCTCCCAGGGATGCGACGGCTGTCGGCTTTGCGTCCTTCTTGGGGAAGGCGCACCTCGCCAGCGTAGCCCGACGTCGGCCGGCGCTGTCAGTACGTCCATGACGCGGACTGCATGCTGTGCGGGGTACGGCGGGTGCGGTCCGGTGGCGGACACTTTCCCCCGGAGTCCGGCGCAGGTCGGCATCGACCGATAGTGTTCAGCATTGTCGAACCGAGGTGGAGGAGTACGGCGCGATGGCCAAGAACATCCAGTCGCTGGAGCGGGCGGCCGCGATGCTGCGTCTGCTGGCGGGCGGCGAGCGCCGGCTCGGGCTCTCCGACATCGCCTCCTCGCTGGGGCTGGCCAAGGGCACCGCGCACGGCATTCTGCGCACCCTGCAGCTGGAGGGCTTCGTCGAGCAGGACGCGGCGTCCGGGCGCTACCAGCTGGGCGCGGAGCTGCTGCGCCTCGGCAACAGCTATCTGGACGTCCACGAGCTGCGGGCGCGCGCCCTGGTCTGGACGGACGACCTGGCCCGCTCCAGCGGCGAGAGCGTCCACCTCGGGGTGCTGCACCAGCACGGCGTGCTGATCGTCCACCACGTCTTCCGGCCCGACGACAGCCGCCAGGTGCTGGAGGTCGGGGCCATGCAGCCGCTGCACTCCACGGCGCTGGGCAAGGTGCTGTCCGCGTACGACCCGGTGGCCCACAGCGAGGTCATGGAGGCGGAGCGCCGCTCCTTCACCGGGCGCACCGTCACCGCAGCCGACGAGTTCGAGGCGATGCTCGACCTGATCCGCGCACAGGGCTGGGCCGCCGACGCGGAGGAGACCTGGGAGGGCGTGGCCGCCGTGGCCGCACCCGTGCACGACCGGCGCAGGATGCCGGTGGGGGCGGTCGCCGTGACCGGGGCGGTGGAGCGGGTGGCCCCGGGCGGCACGCTGCGGCCCGAGCTGATCGCGGCCGTACGCGACTGTGCCCGTGCGGTCTCCCGGGACCTGGGCGCCGGCCGCTTCTGACCGGCCGCGCCGCTCTTCCGTCCGACCGCACGGTCCGCACGCCGGCAGGGGGCGACACACCCGCGCCCAGACCTGGCAGGCCCGCGCCCAGCACCGCCGCGCCCGGGACGTCCGGGTCCGGCCGGTAACGATCCCGTCGCGCACCGAGTCGTGCACCACAGAACCCTTGACGCTTCCTTCACTCGGGGGAAACACTGCCGTTCAACGGTCGGCATTGTCGAACACCTAACGGCAATACGCGTTAGGGTGTGACAGTGCCAAGGGCCGGTCAAGCCCTTACAGGTGGGCTGCCCACGCTTCGTGGATACCCATCTGGGGCGCGGAACACCGGCGGGACCGGTGATCCGCTCTCCCCTGGACGAAGGACAAAGGAGTCGCGGGTGTCCAGCTCCGACATTTTCATCGGCGAGACCATAGGTACCGCCGTACTCATCCTGCTCGGCGGCGGTGTCTGTGCCGCCGTCACGCTGAAGAGCTCGAAGGCCCGGAACGCGGGCTGGCTCGCCATCACCTTCGGGTGGGGCTTCGCCGTACTGACCGGCGCTTATCTCGCCGGCGGCGTATCGGGCGCCCACCTCAACCCCGCGGTCACGGTCGGCCTGGCCATCGAGGGCGGCACGGAGTGGGGCGACGTGCCCCTCTACCTCGCCTCGCAGCTGCTCGGCGCGATGATCGGCGCCGTGCTGGTCTGGGCGGTGTACTACGGGCAGTTCCACGCCCACCTGACCGACCCGGAGATCGTCGGGACCAAGTCCACCGACGAGGGCATGGTCGACCAGACCGCCGCCCCGAAGGCCGGCCCGGTGCTCGGGATCTTCTCCACCGGTCCGGAGATCCGCAACGGCGTCCAGAACGTCATCACCGAGATCATCGCGACGGCCGTGCTGGTCCTGGCGATCCTGACCCAGGGCCTCAACGACGGGGGCAACGGCATCGGCGTGCTCGGCGCGCTGATCACCGCCCTGGTCGTCGTCGGCATCGGCCTCTCGCTCGGCGGCCCGACCGGCTACGCGATCAACCCGGTCCGCGACCTCGGTCCGCGCATCGTGCACTCCCTGCTGCCGCTGCCCAACAAGGGTGGTTCGGACTGGGGCTACGCGTGGGTACCCATCGTGGGTCCGCTCGTCGGCGGCGCACTCGCCGGCGGGCTCTACAACCTCGCCTTCGCCTAGCCGCCCCTCCACCACCTCACAGACTTCCGGGAGCACACCGTGACCGACGCACACACCACCGGCACCCACGGCACCGGGCCGTTCATCGCGGCCATCGACCAGGGCACCACCTCCAGCCGTTGCATCGTCTTCGACAAGGACGGCCGGATCGTCTCCGTCGACCAGAAGGAGCACGAGCAGATCTTCCCGAAGCCGGGCTGGGTCGAGCACGACGCGACCGAGATCTGGGAGAACGTCCAGGAGGTCGTCGCCGGGGCCATCGTCAAGGCCGGCATCACCTCCGCCGACGTCAAGGCGATCGGCATCACCAACCAGCGCGAGACCACCCTGCTCTGGGACAAGAACACCGGTGAGCCGGTGCACAACGCCCTCGTCTGGCAGGACACCCGCACCGACGCGCTCTGCAAGGAGCTCGGCCGCAACGTGGGCCAGGACCGGTTCCGCCGTGAGACCGGGCTGCCGCTCGCCTCGTACTTCGCCGGGCCCAAGGTCCGCTGGCTGCTGGACAACGTCGAGGGGCTGCGCGAGCGCGCCGAGCGCGGCGACATCCTCTTCGGCACCATGGACTCCTGGGTCATCTGGAACCTCACCGGCGGCACCGATGGCGGCGTCCACGTCACCGACGTCACCAACGCCTCGCGCACCCTCCTGATGAACCTGCACACGATGGCCTGGGACGAGAAGATCCTCGCCTCCATCGGCATCCCGGCCGCGGTCCTCCCGGAGATCCGCTCCTCCGCCGAGGTGTACGGCAACGCCAAGGGCGGCATCCTCGACGGCGTGCCCGTCGCCTCCGCGCTCGGCGACCAGCAGGCGGCGCTGTTCGGCCAGACCTGTTTCGCCGAGGGCGAGGCCAAGTCCACGTACGGCACCGGCACCTTCATGCTGATGAACACCGGTGGCACCCCGGTGAACTCGTACAACGGGCTGCTCACCACCGTCGGCTACCAGATCGGCGACAAGCCCCCGGTGTACGCGCTGGAGGGTTCCATCGCGGTCACCGGTTCGCTGGTGCAGTGGATGCGCGACCAGATGGGCCTGATCAAGTCGGCCGCCGAGATCGAGACGCTGGCCTCCTCGGTCGAGGACAACGGCGGCGCGTACTTCGTGCCCGCCTTCTCCGGTCTGTTCGCCCCCTACTGGCGTCCCGACGCCCGGGGCGTCATCGCCGGCCTCACCCGTTACGTCACCAAGGCGCACATCGCCCGTGCCGTCCTGGAGGCCACCGCCTGGCAGACCCGCGAGATCAGCGACGCCATGACGAAGGACTCCGGCGTCGAGCTGACCGCGCTGAAGGTCGACGGCGGCATGACGTCCAACAACCTGCTGATGCAGACGCTCGCCGACTTCCTGGACGCGCCCGTGGTGCGCCCCATGGTCGCCGAGACCACCTGCCTCGGCGCCGCCTACGCCGCCGGTCTCGCCGTCGGCTTCTGGCCGGACACCGACGCGCTGCGCGCCAACTGGCGCCGGGCCGCCGAGTGGACCCCCCGCATGGACGCGGACACCCGTGCCCGCGAGTACAAGAGCTGGCTCAAGGCCGTCGAACGGACCATGGGCTGGATCGAGGACGAAGAAAGCTGACGAGGAGCATCACCATGACCACCCTGCAGAGCGTTCCCGCCCTCGGAACGCACCCGGCCTCCGGCTCGCTGCCGAGCCGCGCCGAGACCCGGGACCAGCTGTCCCGGGCCACGTACGACCTCCTGGTCATCGGCGGCGGCATCCTGGGCATCTCCACCGCCTGGCATGCCGCGCAGTCCGGGCTGCGGGTGGCTCTGGTGGACGCCGGCGACTTCGCCGGCGCCACCTCCTCCGCCTCCTCCAAGCTCCTCCACGGCGGCCTGCGCTACCTCCAGACCGGTGCGGTCAAGCTGGTCGCGGAGAACCACTTCGAGCGGCGCGCGGTCTCCCGCGAGGTGGCCCCGCACCTGGCCAACCCGCTCACCTTCTACCTGCCGGTCTACAAGGGCGGCCCGCACGGCGCGGCCAAGCTCGGCGCGGGCGTCTTCGCCTACTCCGCGCTCTCCGCGTTCGGCGACGGCGTCGGCCATGTCATCTCCCCGGCCAAGGCCCAGCGCGACGTCCCCGAGCTGCGCACCGACGATCTGAAGGCCGTCGCGGTCTACCGCGACGACCAGATGAACGACGCCCGCATGGCACTGATGACGGTCCGCGCCGCCGTCGACGCGGGTGCGGTCGTCCTCAACCACGCGGCCGTCACGGGCCTGCGCTTCACCCGGGGCCGGGTCACCGGCGCCGAACTGAAGGACAGCACCGACGGCACCGAGTTCGGCGTCGACGCCCGTCTCGTCCTGAACGCCACCGGCCCCTGGGTCGACCACCTGCGGAAGATGGAGGACCCGAACGCGGCCCCCTCCATCCGCCTCTCCAAGGGCGCCCACCTGGTCCTCAAGCGGACCCGGCCGTGGCGGGCGGCGCTGGCCACCCCGATCGACAAGTACCGCATCACGTTCGCGCTGCCGTGGGAGGACATGCTGCTCCTCGGCACGACGGACGAGGAGTACGAGGGCGATCCGGCGGACGTCGCGGTGACCGAGGCGGACACCGCGCAGATCCTCGACGAGGCGGCGTTCTCGATCAGGGACCAGCAGCTGTCGCGCGATCTGATCACGTACTCCTTCGCCGGTCTGCGGGTGCTGCCCGGCGGTCCGGGTGACACCTCCAAGGCCAAGCGCGAGACGGTCGTCACCGAGGGCCGCGGCGGAATGCTGTCGGTCGCGGGCGGCAAGTGGACGACCTTCCGCCACATCGGCCGTACGGTCATGAACAAGCTGGCCGCCCTGCCCGGGCACCCGCTGGCCGAGGACATGGAGCCGATGGACCGGCTGCCGCGGAAGCTGCCGCTGCCCGGTATCGCCAACCCGAACGCGGTCGCGCACCGGCTGCTGATCGACGGCCCGGCCCCCGGCCCGCGGATGGCGCCGGACACCGCCCGGCACCTGGCCACGCACTACGGTTCGCTCGCCTTCGACATCGCCCGGCTGGCGAACGAGAACCCGGAGCTGGCCGAGCGCGTCCACCCGGACGCCCCGGAGATCTGGGCGCAGGTCGCCTACGCCCGCGACCACGAGTGGGCCGAGACGGCGGACGACGTGCTGCGCCGCCGGACCACGCTGACGATCCGGGGGCTGGCGACGGACGACGTCCGCGAGGGCGTCGAGAAGCTGCTGGCCGACCGGGACTGACCGCGACCACCCCCCACGGGTACGGAGACGGAGGCGGCTTCCTCGCGGAGGCCGCCTCCGTCCGTGTGCGCGGGCGCCCGTCACACGCGCCACACTCCCGCCATACGCGTGCAATGTGCCGCGAGCACAGTGGAGTTCATGAGATTCTCCGTGCTCTCCCTGATCGGTCACGACGCGCACCCGCTGACCGGTGACCTTCCTTCCGCCGCCGACCGGTTCGAAGAGGTGATCGACACGGCCTCGGTGGCGGAGCGGCTCGGCTTCGACGCGTACTCCGTCGGCGAACGGCACGCCGGGGCCTTCCTCTCCTCCAGCCCGAGCGTGGTGCTGGGCGCGATAGCCGCCCGTACGAGCACCGTCCGGCTGCTCACCGGGGTGACCGTCGTCGCGATCCTCGACCCGGTCCGGGTGGCGGAGGACTTCGCGACGCTCGACCAGATCTCCCGGGGCCGTATCGAACTGGTCGTCGGAAAGGGCGCGGAGGCGGGCCACTTCGATCTGTTCGGGCTCGACGAGGAGCGGCAGTGGGATCTCCAGAAGGAGAAGTACGAGCTGCTGCGCCGGCTGTGGACCGAGGAAGGCGTCGACTGGGAGGGCGAGTTCCGGCCGCCGTTGAAGAACGTGACGACGGTGCCCCGTCCGTACGACGGGCTGCCGCGTGTCTGGCACGGTTCGGCGACCAGCCTCAACTCCCCCGAGCTGGCGGCCAAGCACGGCGATCCGCTGTTCACGGCCAATGCCATCCAGCCGCGTGAGGCGTACGCCAAGCTCATCGCGCACTACCGGGAGCGGTTCGAGGCGTACGGGCACGATCCGGCGGACGCCAAGGTGGCGGCGGGCTCCGGCGGGCTGCTCATCGCGGACAGTTCGCAGGCGGCCGTCGCGCAGTACAAGGAGCTGTACGAGGCGAAGGTGCGGCAGACCTTCAAACCGCATCTCGCGGGCAAGGCCGGGTACAACACCCCGTTCCGCACGATCGAGGACGCGATCGAGGGCGGCCCGCAGCTGATCGGCAGTCCGCAGCAGATCGTCGACAAGATCCTCGGCTGGCACGAGGTCTACCGCCACGACCTCCAGTCGATCACCGTGGACGGCTTCGGGCTGAGCCGGCCGGAGCAGTTGGAGACGCTCCAGCGGTTCGCGGAGGAGATCGCCCCCGTGGTTCGGCGGGAGGCGCCGTCCACCCTGTGGCGATGACACGGATCCGGCCGGCCGCCGTGACGCGGGGGCCATGATGCACTGATCCGGCCGATGATCCACTCCTGGTGGCAGGGTTCACCCGGCCGTGCAAGAGGGCTGCGGCCGGGGGCCCCGGAAGCCGTAAGGTTGCTCCGTACGTATGGAGACATCGGAAGGAGGCCCGGGTGATCGAGCTCGAGTCGGTGCCCGAGCTGATCGACCCGGTCATGGTGGCCGCGTTCGAAGGCTGGAACGACGCCGGGGACGCCGCCTCCACCGCGGTCGGTCATCTGGACCGGGAGTGGAAGGGCGAGGTGTTCGCGGCGCTGGACGCCGAGGACTACTACGACTTCCAGGTCAACCGGCCCACGGTGTGGCTGGACGGCGGGACGCGGAAGATCACCTGGCCGACGACGCGGCTGTCCGTGGTCCGTATCGGCGGGGAGAAGCCCCGGGACCTGGTCCTGGTGCGGGGCATCGAACCGTCGATGCGCTGGCGGTCGTTCTGCAACGAGATCCTGGGCTTCGCCCATGAGTTGGGCGTCGAGATGGTCGTCATCCTGGGCGCGCTGCTCGGTGACACCCCGCACACCCGGCCGGTGCCGGTGAGCGGGGTCACCTCGGACGCGGACCTGGCGCGGACGATGGACCTGGAGGAGACCCGGTACGAGGGCCCCACGGGCATCGTCGGGGTCCTCCAGGAGGCGTGCACCCATGCCGGGGTGCCCGCGGTCAGCCTGTGGGCGGCGGTCCCGCACTATGTGTCGCAGCCGCCGAACCCGAAGGCGACGCTGGCCCTGCTGAACCGCCTGGAGGACCTGATCGGGCTGCGCATCCCGCTGGGCGAGCTGCCCGAGGACGCGCGGGCCTGGCAGCTCGGGGTGGACCAGCTGGCCTCGGAGGACAGCGAGGTCGCGGAGTACGTGCAGACGCTGGAGGAGGCGCGGGACACCGCGGAGCTGCCCGAGGCGTCCGGCGAGGCCATCGCCCGGGAGTTCGAGCGCTATCTGCGGCGGCGGGACGGCGGTCCCGGGCAGGGGCCGGGCGGGCATGCGACGGAGAGCGGGGACGTGCCGTATCTGCGCGACCCGGCCGGCGGCCGCACCCGCCCGCCGAAGCCGCCGCGTCCGGAGTCCGGCCGGGGCAAGGCCTCCGACGACAAGGGCCAGAAGGGTCCTGACGAGGCGTCGGGCAACGAATCCGACGAGGGCTCCGGCGAGGGCTCCGGGGGCGCTCCCGAGGAGGAGTGACCGCGCGGCGGTACGGCGGCATGACGAACAGCGGGGCGCCGCACGGGAGATGATCCCGTGCGGCGCCCCTGTTCATGCGCGTCCACGGCTCAGGCGCAGTGGAACCTGGCCGCCGCCCAGTCGCCGTGGTCCCCGGTCTTGGACCCGTTGGTGTCGGTGACCTTCAGTCTCACCTGCCGTACGCCGTCGAGCTTCACGTCCACCGGCACGGTCGCCGAGGCGCCGGTCAGCTTCGGCGAGGTCCACAGCACCGTGCCGTCGCCCTCCACGGAGAACGCGACCTCTCCGTAGCCGTCGATCTCGTCGTCGATGCCGACGTCGGCGGTGAACGCGGTGCACCGGCCGCCGAGATGGAGCGCGATGTCGGAGTCGGCGTGGGTGCCGATCCCCTTCTCGTACGTCTTTCCGGCAAGGGTCAGCGTCCTGCCGTCGCTCGCGCCCGACTCCCCGTTGGAGCGGTCGCGTTCGGCCGGGCCGTAGCCGTTGGTCTCGGAGAGCCAGACGAGATCGCTCGCCCAGGCCTCGCCCTCGGGTGCCGGGGGCAGTACGGAGACGGCGAGCCGCTGCCGGCTCGTGCGGGCGTCACCGGCGGCCCGGTAGCGGGCCAGGGCCGTCAGCGTGGTCTCGCGCACCTGGGCGTCCTTCGCCGGGGTGAGGGCCACCTCGACCCGTCGGGTGGCGCCCGCCGGGATGCGGCCCGGGACCTTCGCGGTGGCGGTCCGCCAGCCGTCGGGGGCCTGGAGGGTGACCGTGGTGTCGGTGAGGGCGGTGCTGCCCACGGTCACGTCGACCCGGACCGTGCCGGGCGTTCCGGCTCCGGCCTCCTGGCCCGCGGGGACGGTGAGGGCGGCGGCCGCCGAGGCCTTCTTGCCGCCGACCGCGCTGGTGCCCAGCAGCTTCACCGTGAACTTCTTCGCGGTGCTCAGGGGCGCGGTCTTCACGTGCACGACGCCGCCCCGGTCGTCACGGTCGTACCACCAGCCCTGCCGGGCCTGGTCGTACGCGGACTTCGAGGTCAGCTCGGGCAGTGTCCGGTCCAGCTTCACCGCGCGGGGCTCGGAGCCGGTGTGGACGGTGAACTCGTAGGGGCGGGCGGTCTGTTTGCCGGTGAAGCCGCCCCGGCTTTCGTTGATCGTGACGGAGACGTCGCCCGCGCCGTGCTTCGGGGCCCGGACGTCGGCGCGCTGGGTGGCGTACTTCCCGTCGCGGTGCTCACGGGTGACGCCGTCGTCCTCGTACAGGGTGAAGGAGGTGTTGCCCTGCGGGTAGACGTCCCAGGCGAGCGGGGAGTCGGCGGTGCGGTCGCGGTAGGAGCGGATGCCGGGCCACATCGGGACGGCCGCGCCGGCCTTCACGAAGAGCGGCAGGGTGTCGAGCGGGGCGCCGTAGGTGTCGATGGTGGTGGGGCCCTCGTAGGTGCGGCCGCTCCAGTAGTCGATCCAGGTGCCCTCGGGGAGGTAGATGTCCTTGCGCTCGGTCGTGTCCTGGTAGACGGGCGCGACGAGGAAGTGCTCGCCGGAGAGGAACTCGTACTTCGCGGCCTCCGTCGACGCCTTGGGGTCGTCCGGGTATTCGAGGACCAGCGGACGGACCATGCCGACCCCGGTCTTGGTCGCCTCGTGCGCGTAGGAGTACTGGTAGGGCAGCAGCGACTCCTTGAGCTTGAGGTAGTCGCGGTTGATCGAGGTGTACGGCTCCCCGTGGCGGAAGGGCTGCTTGTCCGTGGCGGCCCAGCCGTCCATGGTCATCGTGGTGCCGAGGAACATCTTCCACTGGAGGTCGCGGGTGTACGTCTTGGCGCTGCCGCCGAAGATCCCGTCGACGTCACCGGTGGTGTAGGCGAGTCCGGACATCGTGGCGCCCGCGTAGGTCGGGATCTGCCAGCGGATGTACTCCCAGGTGCCGGACTGGTCGCCGGACCACTGGACTCCGCAGCGCTGCGCGCCCGCCCAGCTCTCCGGGGCCCAGGTGAAGCCGCGGGCGTCGCTGTTGTCCTCGATGCCCTGATAGGCGTCCTTGCAGCCGTCGAGGGCGAACTTGTAGCCCTCGCCGACCCAGGCGACGTCCAGCTTGGCGACCCGCTGCCCGGCCTTCACCTGGGCGGCGAGGTTCTCGATGCCGTCCTCGGTCCACAGGCCGAGCTCCATGTTGCGGTCCTTCAGGCCCTGGGCGGTCTCCTCCAGGTCCTCGTAGCCGCAGCCGTAGCCGTCGTTGACGAGCATCCAGCCGTTCGGCATGTCGTTCTCGACGTAACCGTCGGCGACCTTCAGCGCGTCCAGGGTGCGGCGCTCGCCCCGGTTGGCGTTGTGGAGGTAGCAGTCGGCGTCGCCGATCTCCATGCCGTAGACGGGCGGCAGGAACGGCTTTCCGGTGAGGTCGGTGTACTGCCCGATGACGTCCTTGGCGGCGTCGGCCCCGGTGCCCGCGAAGTAGTAGGCGTCGAAGCGCTGTTCTTTCGCAGCGGTCGTCACCGGGTCGGTGAACGCGTAGGTGTTGGGGGCGTAGGTGTTGCGGAAGACGCCGTAGCCGGCCGATGAGAGGTAGAACGGCACGGAGTTGGGGTGGCCGCCGTCGTCCCAGTTGTAGTCGACGGCGACCTCGACGGTCTTGTCACGGTGGGAGGTGTTGCCGCGGCCGTTCTGCATCCCGGCCCCGTAGAACTGCTCGGCGGAGCCCCGGGCCAGCGTCTGGACGGTCTGCTCGCCGGTCCAGCTCAGGCCCTTCGCCTCGGACCAGATCCGGCTGCCGTCGGCCCGGTGCAGGGCGAAGCGCAGCGGCTTCTTGTAGGCCCGCAGGGTGACCTCGTCCGTCGACAGCTCGTAGCGGTCGCCGCGGTCCTTCCAGCGGGTGCGGGGCGGATCGCCCTGGGGCAGGACGATGTCGTCGCCGGTGGGGTCGGTGAACTTGCCGTCGGGGGCCAGCTCGATCCGGAAGGTCTCCTTCGAGACGAAGCTGACCCGGGCCTCGGCCTGCCCGGCGGTCAGCCGGTACACCGCCCCGTCCGCCCGGAATCCGGTCACGTCCCCGACCGTGGTGGTCTCCGTGCTCTCCGGCGGGGCCTCGTCGGCGTGGGCCCCGCCGGGTCCCGAGAGAACCGCGAACAGTCCGAGCAGCGCAGCAACTACTGCCGCTCTCATGCGCGTTGATGTTTGCATAGTGAGCTTTTAGCGCAACTTCGAGCACATGACCATGGACAAAAAGGAACCGGCCCCGAACTTCGTAGAGAAGTCCGAGGCCGGTTCGCGCCATCGCGCGGGCGGGGAAACCTCTTAGAGCGCGACTCCGAGGAGGGCGTCGACCGTACGGGAGACGAGGCCGGGCGCACCCTCGTCGGTACCGCCCTCCGCGCCCTGGAGCGCGGCCCAGCGGTCCACCGCGGCCAGTGCGGCGGGGCTGTCCAGGTCGTCCGCGAGCGCCTCGCGGACCTCCTCGACGAGCGCGTCGGCGGACGGCCCGTCGGGGCGCGAGACGGCGGCCCGCCAGCGTGCGAGACGCTCGACGGCGTCGGCGAGCACCTGGTCGGTCCACTCCCAGTCGGAGCGGTAATGGTGGGAGAGCAGGGCGAGGCGGATGGCCGCCGGGTCCACGCCGTCGCGGCGCACGGCCGAGACGAAGACCAGGTTGCCCCGGGACTTGGACATCTTCTCGCCGTCCAGGCCGACCATGCCGGCGTGGACGTACGCCTTGGCGAACGGGTGCTCGCCGGTCAGCGCCTGGGCGTGCGAGGCGCCCATCTCGTGGTGCGGGAAGGCGAGGTCGGAGCCGCCGCCCTGGATGTCGAAGCCCATGCCCAGGTGGTCCAGCGCGATGGCGACGCACTCGATGTGCCAGCCGGGGCGGCCCGCGCCGAGCGAGCCCCCGTCCCAGCTCGGCTCGCCCGGGCGGGCGGCCATCCAGAGCATCGGGTCGAGGGGGTTCTTCTTGCCGGGGCGCTCCGGGTCGCCGCCGCGTTCGGCGGAGAGCAGGCGCATCGCCTCGGCGTCGAGGCCGGAGACCTCGCCGAAGTGCGGGTCGGTGTCGACGGAGAAGTAGATGTCGCCGTCCAGGTCGTAGGCGGCGCCCGCGTCCCGGAGGCGTTCGACGAGGGGCACGATGCCCGGTATCGCCTCGACCGCTCCGATGTAGTGCCGCGGGGGCAGCATCCGCAGGGCGGTCATGTCCTCGCGGAAGAGCGCCGTCTCGCGCTCCGCGAGCTCGGTCCAGTCCTGACCGTCGCGCACGGCCCGCTCCAGCAGCGGATCGTCCACGTCGGTCACGTTCTGGACATAGTGAACCTGCCGCTTGGTGTCGAGCCACACGCGCTGAACGAGGTCGAACGCGTTGTAGGTCGCCGCATGACCCATGTGGGTCGCGTCGTACGGCGTGATGCCGCAGACGTAGATGCGGGCGACGGGACCGGGGTCAAGGGTGATCCGTCCGCCGGTCGCGGTGTCGTGGATCCGAAGGTCGCGGCCCTTGCCAGGCAGGGCGGGGACCTCAGAAGCGGGCCAGGCATGCATGTCATGAGCGTAACCGGATGATGCTTCCGGATACGAACCGGCACCGGAAACCTGTCCGAAGAGGCCTTCTTGCGGGAAACCGCCGGCAGGAGGTAAAAGGCGGGGTCGCCGTCGGGCGCGTGCTACACCGGCGGCCAGGGAATGGGCGGCCACTGGCCGCTCGGCCGTGGGTGCACTCCGCCCTTGAGCAGCCCGTCGACCCGCTCCCGCAGGGCCTCCAGCTCGGCCGCCGTGATGAGTTCGGCCATCCGGGTGGCGAGGGCTGTGTCCGGCGCCAGCTCCGCCGCGAGCCGCCCCAGCACCGCCAGGGCCTCCTCGGTCAGCGGCTCGCCCGCCCAGCCCCAGAGCAGGGTGCGCAGCTTGTCGTCGGCGTTGAAGGTGACCCCGTGGTCGATGCCGAAGAGCCGTCCGCCGGGCGCGGGCAGCAGATGGCCGCCCTTGCGGTCGCCGTTGTTGATCACCGCGTCCAGTACGGCGAGCCGCCGCAGCCGGGCGTCGTCCGCGTGCACGAGGAGCGCGGTCTTCCCCTCCCCCACGTCCGCGAAGCCCACGGCTTTCCAGCCATCGCCCGGCTCCTCGCCCTCGACGAGCGCCAGCAGCTCGGGGGCGTCCTCACCGTCCTCGGGGCCGTCGATCCAGAGCTGGACCATGCCCTGCCCGTACGGCCCCTCCCGCAGCACGGTCGGCGGCACCAGGTCCCAGCCGGTCGCCCGGGAGATCTCGTACGCGGCGGCCTCCCGCTGGGCGAGGGTGCCGTCGGGGAAGTCCCACAGCGGCTGCTCGCCCGCGACCGGCTTGTACGCGCAGGTGCGCTCCTCGCCGTCGTACGCCACCGTGCAGTGCAGCACCGCGTTGGACGCCCCGCCGACCTGCCCGAGGACGGTGATCGCGCCCTCGGTGAGCAGGGTGAGCAGCTCGGTGTCCGTCAGGCTCCGCGACGGTATCCGTTCTGGCGCGGGCATACGTGTCCTTCCGGATCGAGCGGCAGGCTGCACAGCGGGCACGGCGGGCGTCCGGCGTTGACGACGTCCAGGGCGCGCTTGGCGAACGCGCGGGCCTGCGCGCCGCTGAGCCGGACGCGGAGCATCGGCGGACCGTTCTCCTCGTCCTGGAGGAGCTTCTCCTCGGCCTCCGCGAGGTCGTCCTCGGAGTCCGCGTCGAGTTCGACGAGGGCCTGCGCCTCGACGATCATGCGCTGTTCCTCGCCGTCCCAGGCCAGCGCCATGGTGCCGACCCGGAACTCCTCCTCGACGGGCACGTCGAGCGGCGCGGTGTCGGAGACGTCGGTCGGGGCCACCGCGGGCACCGGCGAATTGCCTCCGGTGCGGCGCACGACCTCGTCGAGCAGTTCGTCGATCCGCTCGGCGAGCGCGGCGACCTGGGTCTTCTCCAGCGCCACGCTGGTGACCCGGCCCTGGGAGGACGCCTGCAGGAAAAACGTACGGCGGCCAGGCAACCCGACCGTACCGGCCACGAATCGGTCCGGTGGGTCGTAGAGGAACACCTGACGGGACACGTCCTGCTCCCTTGAGCTTCGATGGTGGTTGGGCGGCGCTACGGCGCGTCCACCCTACTGCCCGGAGCGATCACGGCGCGCCCGCGCCGCCCCCGACCGCCGCGTCCGACGTGCCGTCACCGGTGGGCGAGGCGGCGGCGTCCGCCCCGACGGACTGTTCGCGGGGCGCGAGGGCGGCGAGATCCCCGGTGTCGCCGAGCCTCAGGAGGAAGGGGCGCAGCCGGGTGTAGCGGATCGCGGTGACCGAGCAGGGGTCGACGTGGACGCGCTGGAAGAGGTCCAGGTGCATGCCCAGCGCGTCGGCGACGAGGGACTTGATGATGTCGCCGTGCGAGCACATGACGTACGTGGCGTCCTCGCCGTGCTCCGCCTCGACCCGCTCGTTCCAGTCGCGTACGGCGTCGACGGCGCGGGCCTGCATCGCGCGCATGGACTCGCCGCCCGGGAAGGCCGCCGCCGAGGGGTGCTGCTGGACGACGGACATCAGGGGCTCGTCGGCGAGTTCGGCCAGCTTCCGCCCCGACCAGTGGCCGTAGTCGCACTCGCTGATCCGGTCCTCGGTGTGCAGGGGCAGACCGGGGCGGGCGTCGAGGAGCGGCTGGAGCGTCTGGCGGCAGCGCTCCAGGGGGCTGCTGACGGCGAGGACCGGGGCCAGGCCGGCGAACCGCGCGGGCAGCGCCTCGGCCTGTGCGGCGCCGCGTTCGTCGAGGAGGACGCCGGGGGTGCGGCCCGCGAGCACTCCGGCGGTGTTGGCGGTGGAGCGTCCGTGGCGTACGAGGATCAGCGTGGGCATACCCGCCAGCGTACGTCCGAGGTGCGCGGGGGCGGTTCACGGGGAAGAATGCCCGCCGTGATCGTGGACTGTGCCATCTACCGGGACGGGCGCCGTACCGAACGGCCCGACGACCTCTCCGACGCCCTGGACGAGGCGCGCGCCTCGCACGACGCGTTCCTGTGGATCGGGCTGCACGAGCCGACGGAGGAGGAGTTCGACCGCGTACGCGACGAGTTCGGGCTGCACCCGCTGGCCGTGGAGGACGCGCTGCGAGCGCACCAGCGGCCCAAGCTGGAGGTGTACGACGACTCGCTGTTCGCGGTGCTCAAGCCGGTCGTCTACGAGCCCGAGAGCGACACGGTCAGCGCCGACGAGCTGATGGTCTTCATAGGGGACGCGTTCGTGGTGACGGTCCGGCACGGCGAGGGCGCCCCGCTGGCGGCCGTGCGCCGGCGGCTGGAGTCCGAGCCCGAGGTCCTGAAGCACGGTCCGACGGCGGTGCTGTACGCGGTCAGCGACGCGGTCGTGGACCACTACATGGAGGTGGCGGGCGAGCTCCAGGTCGACCTGGAGGAGCTGGAGACGCAGGTCTTCGCACCGACCGGCTCCGGCGACTCGAAGAACACCGCCGCCCGGATCTACACCTTCAAGCGGCAGGTGCTGGAGTTCCGCCGGGCGGCCGGTCCGCTGACGGCACCGATGGCCCGGCTCGCGGGTGCGGGCGTGCCGTTCGTCCACGAGCACGCGCAGCCGTTCTTCCGGGACGTGGCCGACCATCTGACGCGCGCCAACGAGCAGGTGGAGGGGTTGGACCGGCTGCTCTCGGACATCCTGTCGGCGCATCTGGCGCAGATGGGCGTGCGGCAGAACGACGACATGCGCAAGATCTCCGCCTGGGCGGCGATGGCCGCCGTCCCGACGATGGTGGCGGGGGTCTACGGCATGAACTTCGACCACATGCCGGAGCTGCACTGGGTGTGGACCTATCCGGCGGTGATCGCGCTGATGGTCTGCGCCGTGTTCGGTCTGCACCGGCTGTTCAAGCGGCGCGGCTGGCTCTGAGGCCCGGCGGTCGCGGGCCGGTCGCGGGCCGAGGAACTCTCAGGCGTACTCGTGTTCCGGTGCGGCGGGGCTGCCCAGCGCGTTGCGGCGCTCCGGCATCTCCAGGGTCACCATGCGCCGCCAGCCGATCAGGCGCTCGTACGCGTACACCGCGTGGATCCCCGCGGCGAGGACCGCGGCCTTGGGGCGCGACCAGCCGAGGATGCGGCCCATGGCGGCCATCACGGCGAGGCTGACGTCGCGGTAGACCCGGATCTCGGCCAGGGCGCACTCGCGCATGATCCGCTGGATGGTCCGGCCGTGTCCCTCGCGCGCGAGGGCGAGCAGTTCCTCGTGGCAGTAGGCGAGGTGGTTGTCCTCGTCGTTGGAGATCATCTTCACCGCGCGCCCGATGTCGGGGTGGTCGGCGAAGTACCGGCGCAGCAGCTGCATCTGCTCGGAGGCGCGCTGCTCGGTGATCCGGCTGTGGGCCAGATAGGTGATGATGTCGCGCTCGGTGAGCCGCTCCTCGCCGCGCAGCCGGGAGTGGGCGAGACCGATGCCCTGCTGTTCCAGGAGCATCGTGTAGTCGGTCTCCGGCGGGACCTCGACGGGCGGCAGTCCGCGCTTCTTCAGGAGGGCGTTGAAGATCCGGCCGTGCTTGTCCTCGTCGGCGCCGTGCCGGACGATCCTGGGGGCCAGCTCGCGGCGGCCCTCCGGGACGAGGGCGGCGATCCGGGCGTTCTCCCAGCCGCCCTGGGACTCACCGCTCGCGGCGATGGAACAGAAGAGCCGGTAGGACTCGTCGTCGTCCAGGATCTCCTGGAACAGGGTCTGCGCTGAGAGCATGACGGCCACCTCCGTACCCGTTGCCCGCGGAGCTCACGTCCGCGGAGCAGTTGTCCGCAGGAAGAGTCAAATGCGCCGTACGGCGGTCGGCAACCGGAACGGTCACCGACCGCACACGGCGACCGTCACGAGCCCCGCCCGCCGCGCGGCGTAACCCTTGGGCGTGCGGCGCGTTGTTCCGGGTGACGGCCGTGGCGGGGAAGACCCCCGAGCCCCCACCACGGCCGTAGTGCTGCCCGCGGGCGTTACGCGAGGCCGGAGCGCTCCAGGGCGTCCGTGCCGGCGCGGAGCGCGGTGAGCCGCTCCTCCAGGGTGAAGCCGGCCGGGGCGAGGTTGAGCGTGGTGACCCCGGCGGCGGCGTACGCCTGCATCCGCTCGGCGATCCGCTCGACGGGGCCGAGCAGCGCGGTCTGGTCGATCAGCTGGTGCGGCACGGCGGCGGCCGCCCCCGCCTTGTCCCCGCCGAGGTACTTGTCCTGGATCTCGGCGGCCTCCTTCTCGTACCCCATGCGCTGGGCGAGCTGGTTGTAGAAGTTCTGCTTCCGGCTGCCCATGCCGCCGACGTACAGGGCGGTGTACGGACGGAACATGTCGGCCAGGCCGTTCACGTCGTCGCCGACGGCGAGCGGCAGCGTCGGGCTGACGTCGAAGCCCTCCATGGTCTTGCCCGCCTTCTCGCGGCCGGCGCGCAGCGGCTGGATCGCGGTCTCCTCCAGGTGCTCGGCGGAGGGGAAGATCAGCAGGGCGCCGTCGGCGATCTCGCCGGTCTGCTCCAGGTTCTTGGGGCCGATCGCGGCGATGTAGAGCGGGATGTGCTCGCGCTGGGGGTGCACGGTGAGCTTGATCGGCTTGCCCGGGCCGCCGGGGAGCGGCAGCGTCCAGTGGGCGCCCTCGTACGAGACGCGCTCGCGGGTCATCGCCTTGCGGACGATCTCGACGTACTCGCGGGTGCGGGCCAGCGGCTTGTCGAACTTCACGCCGTACCAGCCCTCGGAGACCTGCGGGCCCGAGACGCCGAGGCCGAGGCGGAAGCGGCCGCCGGAGAGCGAGTCGAGGGTGGCGGCGGTCATCGCCGTCATGGTGGGCTGCCGGGCCGGGATCTGCATGATCGCGGAGCCGACGTCGATCGACTCGGTCTGGGCCGCGACCCAGGTCAGCACGGTCGGGGCGTCGGAGCCGTACGCCTCGGCCGCCCAGCAGACGTCGTAGCCGAGCCGGTCGGCCTCCTGCGCGACGGCGAGGTTGTCGCCGTCCATGCCGGCGCCCCAGTAACCGAGATTGATGCCGAGCCGCATAGCCGCTCCCCTTACTGATCAGTAACGTCCCTTTCTCCGGACTCTAGCGCGGGCGGCGGCGATCCGGCAGGCCCGGCGGACCTCGGGTTGTCCACAGGCCCTGCACCCCGTGGGGCCGTGGCCAGTAATCTCAGCGCCCATGGAGCAGAGGCATCTCGGCCGTACCGGCCTTCGCGTGTCCCGGATCGGGCTCGGCACCCTCACCTGGGGCCGGGACACGGACGAGCACGACGCCGCCGACCAGCTCAAGGCGTTCTGGGACGCGGGCGGCACTCTGGTGGACACCGCCGACGTGTACGGGGGCGGCGAAGCCGAATACCTGCTCGGGCGGCTCGTCGGCAGCCTGGTGCCGCGCGAGGATCTGGTCATCGCCACGAAGGCCGGAAACGTCCCCGACCCCTACCGCCGCGTCAACGGCTCGCGCGGACACCTCCTGGCCGCCCTGGACGCGTCCCTGGAGCGGCTCGGCACGGACCACGTGGATCTATGGCAGGTCCACGCCTTCGATCCGGCGACCCCGCTGGAGGAGACCCTTCAGGCGGTGGACCTGGCCGTCTCCTCGGGCCGGGTGCGCTACGCGGGCGTGTCGAACTTCTGCGGCTGGCAGCTGGCGAAGGCGGCCACCTGGCAGCTCGCCGCGCCCGGGGTGCGCACGAGGCTGGCCAGTACGCAGATGGAGTACTCGCTGCTCCAGCGGGGCATCGAGCGCGAGGTGCTGCCCGCCGCGCTGGACCTCGGCATCGGGCTGCTGCCGTCCTCGCCGCTGGGGCGCGGTGTGCTCACCGGGAAGTACCGCCAGGGCACTCCGTCCGACTCCCGGGGCGCGTCCGAGCGGCTCGCGCCGTTCGTCGAGCCGTATCTCGACGACGCGGCGGCCCGGATCACCGACGCGGTGGCGACGGCGGCGGACGGTCTGGCGACGAGCCCGCTCCATGTGGCGCTCGCCTGGGTGCGGGACCGGCCCGGGGTGGCGGCGCCGATCCTCGGCGCGCGCAACGCCGGTCAGCTCGCGGAGGCATTGTCGGTGGAGGCGCTTAGTCTTCCCTACGAGATCTGCCAGGCGCTCGACGATGTGTCGGCGCCCGTGCACCGCTATCCCGATCACGACTGGAGCACGCTGTGACTGCGCTTCCCGGGGAGACCCCCGGCACCGTCGGCACGGACACACCACAGGACACCGTGTCCCCGCCGGACACCGGTGCCGAGGGTTCCGCGCACGCCGACGCGCCCGAAGCGCCCGGAGCCACCGAGCCGCCGGGCGACGCGGCCGGCGCCGGGGAGCCCGCGGCCGAGGTGTCCGGCCCCGAGGTGTCCGGCACCGACGTGGCCGCGGCGGAGGACCGCCCGGCCGAGGTGCCCGACGCGGAGGCCGGCCGGGCCGACGCCGACGCCGAGGACGGTTCCGACGGCGTCGAGGACGCGCCTGCCGAGGAATCCGCCGGAAGCCCGGAGGCCGATGCCGATGCCGTGACCGCCGACGGCACCGCCGAGGCCCCGGCCGTCCCCGAACTCTCGGAGGCGCAGGCCGAGCTGGCCGCCCAGCGCGAGCTGCGGGAGCGGATCGAGAAGCGCAAGGCGGAGAAGACCGCGCCCATCGCCGCCGGCACCGGTCTCAGCGGTACGGCCGCCGAGCTGCTCGCGGCCGTCCGGGCCGTGGAGAGCGGCGAGAAGTCCGGCACCGCGTTCTTCGACTCACCCGCCCCGGCCCCGGCCGCCCGGCGACCCGAACCGGCCGCCACCGCCGCACAGCCGCCCCGGGCTTCGGTGCCCGCCGCCCCCACCCCGCAGGCCGCCTCGCCGGAGGCCCTGGACGCGGTGCGCGCGGTGCTCGTGGCGGGCGGGGCGCCCGAGGCGCTGGCCCGCCCGGCCGTAGGTGTGCTGGGCGAGCAGGCGGCCGAGCTGCTGCGCACCGACCCCTGGCAGCTGCTGGCGGTGCCCGGGGTGCGGCCGGAGCAGGCCGACGGCTTCGCGCGGGCCCTGCTGGGCGACGGCTGCGGTCCGGACGACGGGCGCAGGACGGCGGCCCTGGTCGGCTGGCTGCTGGAGCGCGCCGCCCTCCAGGGGCATACGGCGCTGGACGCCGGGGCCGTACGAGCGGCACTCGCCGAGCGCGCGGTCGGAGATCCGGACGCGGCGGTGCGGAACGCCGTCGAGGAGGGTGTCGCCCTGGTCTTCCAGGAAGGCGACGATCTGGAGCCGGACGACGCCGAAGCGGCGGACGGCGAAGGGGACGAAGAAGGCGCGGCGGACGGATCGGGCCTCGCGGAGGACGCGGACCGGGAGCCGGCCCAGGTCCTGCTGGGCCTGGACCGCTACGCCCTGGCCGAGGAGAGTCTCGCCGACGGCCTGGCCCGGCTGGTCAACGCCTGTGAGAAGGCCGCCGACTGGGCGGAGGCGGCCGCCGCGGCCCCGAGCCCGTCGGCCGCCGAGCTGATCCGTACGACCGCCGCCGCCGGGCTGGTCGCGCACAGCGGCGGCGAGGCGGCGCGGGCCGAGCCTGCCGCGCTGATCGCGGCGGCGCGCGGCCTGGGCCTGCGGGCCCTGGGCGCGACCCACAGCGAGGACGGCCGACGGAGGCTCGCGGCGGCCGTCGGCGATCCGGACACGGCGGTCACCCTGGCCGGTCTGCTGTCCGGCGCGCAGGGCCCCGGCCGGGACGAGGACGGGGCGCTCGCCCTGGACCTGCTGGTCGTGCTGGACGCCCCGCAGCTGGACGTGGAGAACGCGGCGGTCCTGGTCGAGGCGCTGGCCGACGGCGCCCGGCTGGTGTTGAGCGGCGACCCGGGCGTGCTGGGCTCGGCGGGGGCCGGGCGGGTGTTCGCCGATGTGCTGGCCGCCCGCGCCTGCCCGCAGGTCGTCTCCCGCACCCCGGACCCGGGGCCGATCGGCGAGCTGGTCTCCGGCATCGGCATCGGCGAGCTGCACCAGGTCGACGCCCCGGGCAAGGAGGTCGTGATCGTCCCGGTCCGCGACGCGGGCGAGGCGGTCCACCGCACCGTGCAGCTGGTCGCCGACTCGGTGCCCCGGGCGTTCTCCATCCCCGCCGAGGAGACCCAGGTGATCACCGTGGGCCATGGCGGGGCCGCCGGGACCAGGGCGCTGAACGAGGCGCTGAAGCAGCGGCTCAACCCGGGGCCCGGCCGGTTCGGCGGCTTCGACCCGGGCGACCGGGTGGTCCATGTGCCCGCGCCCGGCCGCACGGTGCCCGGGGTGGTGCGCTCGGCCGACGCCGAGGGGCTGCGGCTGGACTGCGGGGGCGTCCCCGTCGTCGTACCGCAGGAGCGGGTGGAGTCGTCGGTGCGGCACGGCTGGGCCCTCAGCGCCCATCAGGCGGCCGGGATGCGCTGGCCCGCCGCGGTGGTGGTGCTGCCGGGCGATGCCGCGCAGGGGCTGAGCAGGCCGTGGGTGTACACCGCGTTCGGCCGGGGCGAGCGGCATCTGTCCGTGGTGCACGGGGTGGACCAGGCACTTCCGCACGCGGTGGCGCACATTCCGGCCCAGGAGCGGACGACCCGGCTGCGCCCGCTGCTGGAGGCGCTTCCGACGCCCGACGCGGCTTCGTGACGTAACCGACCGAGGACAGCGGTGGGGCCCCGGTGCGCGGTGCACCGGGGCCCCACCGTCACGTCCGGTGCGGGAGCGAAGTCGAGTCGAGTCGAGTCGAAGGAGCGTGGGTCAGCGGCCGCCCACCGCGGGTCCGGCGAAGTCCTCGTCCGTCTCGTCCTCCTCGTCGAAGACCGCGCTGACGTCGAAGCGGCAGACCACCAGTTCGGGGTCGGCGTCCTCGAACGGGGCGCCGAGCCACTCCCCCGGCTCCGGCGGCGCTTCACCGGCCGAGACCCACAGGGTGGAGTCGCCCTCCTCCAGTCCGAACTCCTTGTGGCGGGAGGCGATCTCGTCCGGTTCGTACTCGCCGAAGAGCACACCGAGCGCGGCGTGGACGCTGGTGCCGACGACCGCGGCCGCGTCCGGCCCGTCGCCCGGACCCGCGTCGAGGTCGGCGAGGCGCTGAGCCTGTGCGAGCAGCCGCGGGGGTTCCGCGACCACGTAGTCGCGCCGGATCAGGACGCTGAGCGCGCTGGGCTCCGCGGGACCGGCGTAGGGAGGCAGGGAGTCGTCCGCACCGGGGATCTCGAAGGGGGTGACTTCGTCGTAGCGGTCGTAGAGGAGTTCGTCGTAGACCTCGGCGGCAGCGGCAAGGGCGTTGAACGCGTCGTAGACGGCGGGGTCGTCGTCCCCGGTACGGCGTTCGACCGCGTCGAGGTGACGGTCGATCGCGGTTTTGACCGCTTCGGCGGCGGCACGTACCTCGGCAGCGGTGGGCTGCGCAGCATCAGACATAGTGCAGACGCTATCCGTACCGGGGCTCTGCCCGCACAATAGATGCGATGCCGGAATACGAATTCGTCGACGTGTACGTGCCGCGCGGGGTTTCCCGCAAGGAAGCGGCCCGACTCCTGACCGACCACGCCGAGTACGGACACTGGGAACTGGACCGCCTGACGCTCCGCAGGGACGGCAGCCGCAGGGTGCGGCTGCGCAGGCGGATCATCCGTCAGCTACGGGCCACCTGGTGACATGGAGCGGGCCCCGCAGTCGCGGGGCCCGCTCCTCCTTCGTGGGGTGTGCCGTGCTGTGCGCGCCCGGATCAGGCGGCGCTGCGCGAGCGTCGGTAGAGAACCGATCCCGCGCCGGCGAGCAGCAGTCCCGCGCTGGCCGGGATGAGCAGTTCGAGCCCGCCCCCACCGGTCTGCGCGAGCTGCTCCTGCGGAATGTTCCGGGTCTCGGGAGCATTCGGCTCGGGCGGCTGGTCGACCGGCGGGGTGACCGGCGTCTCCGGCGTGACCGGGGGAACCTCGGGCTCCTCGGGCGGCGGGGGCGGCACCTCGGCGTCGTTGGAGCAGCTGTTGCCGAAGGCGGGGTTCAGCAGCCCGCCGATGGTGACGCTGTTCCCGCAGAGGTTCACGGGGATGTCGATCGGCGCCTGGACCGAGTTGCCGGAGAGGATGCCGGGCGAGCCCTTGGCGACCCCTTCCGCCGTGGCGCCGCCGTCCGGGGCCCTGTGCCGGCCGGTGCCGGGCTCGGAGGTCCGGTCCGAGGCGTCGGAGGTCCGGTCCGAGGCGGTGGTGTCGCCCGCCTGCGCGCCGTTGCCGGAGCCGCCGGGGACCGAGCGGGTCTCCGGAGCGGCCGAGCCGTCGGCCGAACGGTCGGATCCTGCTGATCCGTTTCCGCAGTCGTTTCCGCTGGTGGGGTTGAGCAGTCCGCCGACGCTGACGGAGTTGCCGCAGACGTTGACCGGGATGTCGATCGGTGCCTGGATCGAGTTGCCGGACAGCACACCCGGCGAGCCGGAGGCGGTGCTCGCCGCCCCGGAGTCGGCGTGGGCGTACCCGCCGCTCAGCGCGAGCACTCCGCCCGCAGCCGCCATGGTGATCAGGCCTTTACGAGTGACCTGTCGCATAGGTTCGTTTCCTGCCTTCTGGCTTCCGAAAAACCCCCGGACATGACCGTGCGGGAGCCGAATGCCGAACGGTCCCGGAGTGCATGGAGTGCACTCCGGGACCGGTCGAGCTCAAACCCTTACGGGTTGACGTTCAACGATCAGGCGTTGACGCAGGTGTTGCCGAAGGCGGGGTTCAGCAGACCGATCACGGAGACCGTGTTGCCGCACACGTTGACCGGCACGTGGACCGGAACCTGGACGACGTTGCCGGAGAGCACGCCGGGGCTGCCGATGGCCGCACCCTGGGCGCCCGCGTCGGCGGAAGCCATGCCCGCACCCGCGAGAACGAGGCCACCGGTGGCAGCCGCAACTGCGACGACCTTCTTGATCATGATTCCTCCTAGTTGGAAAATGCGGTCCCAGCCGCGGACCGCAAACCTTGTAACGAGGAGGAATTCGCGGGGCTACGTGTGAACGGCTCGTTTCACCCGTTCGGACATGTCCGCACAGGTGGCCGAATCGGCGGCGAGTCGGTCACTCGGCGGTCAGGAGTGGTCGATGAACCGGTCGAGCACCCGCACGCCGAACTGCAGACCGTCGACCGGCACCCGCTCGTCGACGCCGTGGAACATCCCGGCGAAGTCCAGCTCCGGCGGCAGCTTCAGCGGGGCGAAGCCGAAGCCCCGGATGCCGAGGTCGTCGAAGGACTTGGCGTCGGTGCCGGCCGAGAGCATGTACGGCACGGCTCGGGCGATCGGGTCCTCGGCGACCAGCGCGGTCTGCATCGCGTCGACCAGGGCGCCGTCGAACGTGGTCTCCAGGGCCTTGTCCGCGTGCACGTCCTCGCGGCGCACGTTGGGGCCGAGGATCCGGTCGAGGTCGGCGAGGAACTCCTCCTCGTACCCCGGCAGATACCGGCCGTCGACGTGGGCGGTCGCCTGGCCCGGGATGACGTTGACCTTGTAGCCCGCGCCGAGCTGGGTGGGGTTGGCGGTGTTCTGGAGGGAGGCGCCGATGAGCTTGGCGATGCCGCCGAGCTTGGCGAGCGTCTCGTCCATGTTCTCCGGGTCCAGCTCGGTGCCGAGCGCGTCCGAGAGCTCGTCCAGGAAGTGCCGCAGGGTCTTGGTGACCCGCACCGGGAACTTGTGCCGGCCCAGCCGCCCGACCGCCTCGGACAGCTCGGTGATGGCGTTGTCCTTGTGGATCATCGAGCCGTGTCCGGCGGTGCCGTCCACGGTCAGCTTCATCCAGTGCATGCCCTTCTGGGCCGTCTCCACCAGATACAGCCGCAGGTTCTCGTTGACGGTGAAGGAGAAGCCGCCGACCTCGCTGATCGCCTCGGTGACGCCCTCGAAGAGACCCGGGTGGTTGTCCACGAGATAGCGGGCCCCGTACGTGCCGCCGGCCTCCTCGTCCGCGAGGAAGGCGAGCACGATGTCGCGTGGGGGCTTGCGGCCGCTGCGCATCCGCTCGCGGACGACCGCGAGGGTCATCGCGTCCATGTCCTTCATGTCGACCGCGCCCCGGCCCCAGACGCAGCCGTCCGCGATCTCGCCGGAGAACGGGTCGTGCGTCCAGTCCGCCGCGTTGGCCGGCACGACGTCGGTGTGCCCGTGGATGAGGAGCGCCGGACGGGAGGGGTCCTCGCCCTCGATCCGGGCGACGGTGGAGGCCCGCCCCTTGTGCGACTCGAAGATCTGCGGCTCCAGACCGACCTCCGCGAGCTTCTCCGCGACGTACTCGGCCGCGAGCCGCTCACCGGGGCCCGAGTGGTCGCCGTAGTTGCTGGTGTCGATCCGGATCAGGTCACGACAGAGGTCGACGACCTCCTGCTCGGCCCTGCCGGTGCCGGCCTTGCCCGTGTTGCTCTCGCTCACGCTGGTTCCTTCCACTGTCGCTGTGGTGCTCCTTCTCATCCTCCCGCGCCCACGGCGTACGCCCAAGGCCGCGCACCCCCCGTCACGCACCGTTCACAGCCATCGGGGCGTGATCGAGCACCCCTGAATGTTTGCTATGGTTTTCCACGTCGGAACGGGCACGGCCCGCGAAGACAGACACCTTGTCCGGGTGGCGGAATGGCAGACGCGCTAGCTTGAGGTGCTAGTGCCCTTTATCGGGCGTGGGGGTTCAAGTCCCCCCTCGGACACCAGCAGGAGCCCCACTTCGGTGGGGCTCTTTTGCGTCACCGGCCGGCCACGGAGAGGGGCGAAGATGCGGGGTCGCAGGAAGCCGCCCGCCGCTCCGCTCCCCCAGCGGGACGGGATCGACGCGGTGCGGGTGCGGTTGCCGGAGGATCCGGAGGGGCGGTGGGCGTCCGTCGGGGCGCATCTGGCCGACCGGTTCGGCGGGGCGATCGGGGCGGACCGGGTGGCCGGGATGCTGGCGGCCGGGCGGTTCGTGGGGGCCGACGGGGTCGCGGTGCGGGGCTCGGAGCCGTATACCGCCGGGCGGTGTCTCTGGTTCCACCGGGACTTCGCGCCGGAGGAGCCGGTGCCGTTCCCGGTCGGGGTCGTGTACCGGGACGAGCGGATCGTGGTCGCGGACAAGCCGCACTTCCTGGCGACCACGCCCCGGGGGCGGCACATCACCGAGACCGCGGTGGCCCGGCTGCGGCGGGAGCTGGAGCTGCCCGCCCTCCAGCCCGCGCACCGGCTGGACCGGCTGACGGCGGGGCTGGTGCTCTTCGTGGTGCGGCCGGAGGACCGGGGTGCGTACCAGACGCTCTTCCGGGACCGGCTGGTGCGGAAGGAGTACGAGGCGGTGGCTCCGTACGATCCGGAGCTGGTTCTTCCGCGAACCGTACGGAGCCGGATCGTCAAGGAACGCGGAGTGCTCGCCGCCCGGGAGGAGGCGGGCGAGGCGAACAGTGAGAGCCGGGTGGAGCTGGTGGAGCACCGGGGGCCGCTGGGTCGCTACCGGCTGGTGCCCGCCACCGGGCGGACGCATCAGCTGCGGGTCCACCTGAACGCGCTGGGGCTGCCGATCGTCCACGATCCGCTGTATCCGGTGGTGGTGGCGGAGGGGGCCGCCGACGATTTCTCGCGGCCGTTGCAACTGCTGGCGCGGGTGCTGGAGTTCACCGATCCGGTCGGCGGGGAGCCGCGCCGCTTCGTGAGCGGGCTGCGGCTCTCCGCCTGGCCGGAGGGGTGAGGCGCGCGGCGCTCAGTGGCCGCGCTTGATCCACTCGTCGAGCTGCGGGGCCTCCGCGCCGATGGTGGTCGGGTCGCCGTGGCCGGTACGGACCGTCGTGTCGCCCGGGAGCGTCAGCAGCCGGTCGCGGATCGAGTCGATGATCGTGGGGAACGACGAGAAGGACCGGCCGGTGGCGCCGGGGCCGCCCTGGAAGAGCGTGTCGCCGGTGAAGACCGTGCCCAGCCCGGGGGCGTACAGGCAGACCGCGCCGGGGGCGTGGCCCGGGGTGTGCAGGACCGTGAGCGTGGTGCCGGCCACGGTCAGCTCCTGACCGTCGGCGAGGGTGCCGTCGGGGGCGCGGTCCGGGTGGGTCTGCTGCCAGAGCGGCAGGTCGTCCGGGTGGAGCAGGATCGGGGCGCCGGTGGCCGCCGCGAGGGCGGGGGCGGCGTCGATGTGGTCGTTGTGCGCGTGGGTGCAGACGATGGCGCGCAGCGCCCGGCCGCCGAGCGCGGCCTCGATGGCGGCGGCGTCGTGGGCGGCGTCGATGACGATCGCCTCGGTGTCGTCGCCGACGATCCAGACGTTGTTGTCGACGTCCCACTCGCCGCCGTCGAGGGCGAAGGTGCCGGAGGTGACCAGGTGGTCGATGCGGGCGGCCATCAGAGGACCACCACCGAGCGCAGGACGTCGCCGTCGTGCATCCGGGCGAAGGCCTGCTCGATGTCGCCGAGTCCGATGGTCTCGGTGACGAAGGCGGCGAGGTCGAGGCGGCCCTGCTGGTGGAGGTCGACGAGCATCGGGAAGTCGCGGGAGGGCAGGCAGTCGCCGTACCAGGAGGACTTGAGCGAACCGCCGCGGCCGAAGACGTCCAGGAGCGGCAGTTCGAGCTTCATGTCCGGGGTGGGGACGCCGACGAGGACGACCGTGCCGGCCAGATCGCGGGCGTAGAAGGCCTGCTCGTAGGTCTCCGGGCGCCCGACGGCCTCGATGACGACGTCGGCGCCGTTGCCGTCGGTGAGGGCGCGGATGGCCTCGACCGGGTCGGTGGAGCGGGAGTTGACGGTGTGGGTGGCGCCCATCTTCTTCGCCGTCTCCAGCTTGCGGTCGTCGATGTCGACCGCGATGATCTTCGCCGCTCCGGCCAGCCGGGCTCCGGCGACGGCCGCGTCGCCGACGCCGCCGCAGCCGATGACGGCGACCGAGTCGCCGCGGCCGACCTGGCCGGTGTTGATGGCGGCGCCGATGCCCGCCATGACGCCGCAGCCGAGGAGTCCGGCGACCTCGGGGGCGACCTCCGGGTCGACCTTGGTGCACTGGCCGGAGGCGACGAGGGTCTTCTCGGCGAAGGCGCCGATGCCGAGGGCGGGCGACAGCTCCGTGCCGTCCAGCAGCGTCATCTTCTGCTTGGCGTTGTGGGTGTCGAAGCAGTACCAGGGGCGGCCGCGCAGACACGCGCGGCACTGGCCGCACACGGCACGCCAGTTGAGGATGACGAAGTCGCCGGGGGCGACGTCCGTGACGCCCTCGCCGACCGACTCCACGACGCCCGCGGCCTCGTGGCCGAGGAGGAAGGGGAACTCGTCGTTGATGCCCCCCTGCTTGTAGTGCAGGTCGGTGTGGCAGACGCCGCACGCCTGGATCTTCACGACGGCCTCGCCGGGGCCGGGATCCGGGATCACGATCGTCTCGACCCTGACCGGCTCGTTCTTGCCCGGTGCGATGACCGCTTGCACCTGCTGTGCCATAACCCTGCTCTCCCTGCTCCCGCGCTGCGCGAAGATCGATCGCGGACCACCGTACGCCTTGGGAGACCTTCTACGGAGCGAGGACGTCCAGTTCGTGCAGGGCGCCGACCGCGATCTCCTTGGTGATCCGCTCGGCGGCCTCCGGGTCGCCCTCGCGGACCGCCTCGGCGAGCCGGACGTGCAGGGTGACGGCGGCCGGGTCGGGGTCCTCGAACATCACCTGGTGGTGGGTGCGGCCCGCGAGGACCTCGGCGACGACGTCGCCGAGGCGGGCGAACATCTCGTTGCCGGAGGCGTTGAGGACGATGCGGTGGAAGGCGATGTCGTGTTCGAGGTAGCCCTCCAACTGCTGGCCGCGTGAGGTGGCGACCATGCCGAGGGCGCGTTCGGTGAGCTCGGCGCACTGCTCGGCGGTGGCGTGGCGGGCGGCGAGTCCGGCGGCGACGGGTTCGATCGCGGAGCGCAGGACGGTGAGGGAGCGCAGCTGGCGCGGGCGGTCGGAGCCGGCCAGGCGCCAGCGGATGACCTGGGGGTCGTAGACGTTCCAGGTCTCGGTGGGGCGGACGGTCACGCCGACACGGCGGCGGGATTCGACCAGGTGCATCGATTCCAGGACCCGGACCACTTCGCGGACGACCGTACGGGAGACGTCGAAGCGCTGGGCGAGCTCGTCGGTGCGCAGCACGCTGCCCGGCGGGCACTGGCCCGAGGAGATCTCCAGACCCAGGGTGTCCAGCACATGTGTATGCAGCCCCTGGCTCTGTGTGGTCATGGGTCAAGCCTACGGGGCGGCCCACGGGAATAATAAGTACGACGTTTATGTCACAGGGTCTTGAATAAGTCGTACCTAATGGGTTTCAGTAGCGCGACGGACCGATGTCGAAGAAGACAGCGAGACACCCCCATGAACACCGCACCCCGCATCAGCACCCCCCACGTCGTCGTGGTGATGGGCGTGGCAGGAACCGGCAAGACCACGATCGGTCCCCTGCTCGCCGCCGAACTCGGCGTTCCGTACGCCGAGGGCGACGACTTCCATCCCCCGGCGAACATCGCCAAGATGTCGGCCGGCACCCCCCTGGACGACGACGACCGCCGGCCCTGGCTGGACGCCATCGGTGCGTGGGCGCACGGGCGGGCGGGGCTCGGCGGGGTCGTCTCCAGCTCCGCGCTCAAGCGGGCCTACCGGGACCGGCTGCGGGACGGGGCGCCGGACGCCGTCTTCCTGCATCTGACCGGTGACCGGTCGCTGATCGAGGAGCGGATGGCGGACCGCAAGGGCCACTTCATGCCCACCGCACTGCTCGACTCCCAGTTCGCGACGCTGCAGCCGCTCCAGGCCGACGAGGCCGGGGTGAGCGTCGACGTGTCCGGCACTCCTACGGAAATCACCCAGCGAGCCGTCGCCGCGCTGCGCCGGCTCGAAGACTAAGGACCATCACCGTGACCAGTCTCAGCGTCGAGATGCTGGCAGCGGACGCCGCCGAACCGATCACCTCGGCAGGCAACGCTCAGTTGGGCATCGCCGTCCTGGCGGGCATCGCCGTCATCGTTCTCCTCATCACCAAGCTCAGGATGCACGCGTTCCTGGCGCTGACCATCGGTTCGCTGGCGCTCGGCTCCTTCGCCGGGGCCGCCCCGGCGAACACCATCGCCAGCTTCACCACCGGCCTCGGCTCCACCGTCGCGGGCGTGGGCGTCCTGATCGCGCTCGGCGCCATCCTCGGCAAGCTGCTCGCCGACTCGGGCGGGGCCGACCAGGTCGTCGACACCATCCTGGCGAAGGCCAGCGGCAAGGTGATGCCCTGGGCGATGGTCCTGATCGCCTCGATCATCGGGCTGCCGCTGTTCTTCGAGGTCGGGATCGTGCTGATGATCCCGGTCGTGCTGCTCGTCGCCAAGCGCGGCAACTACTCCCTGATGCGGATCGGCATCCCCGCGCTGGCCGGTCTCTCCGTGATGCACGGGCTGATCCCGCCGCACCCCGGCCCGCTGGTCGCGATCGACGCCCTGGACGCCAACCTCGGTGTGACGCTGGCGCTCGGCGTGCTGGTCGCCATCCCGACGGTGATCATCGCCGGTCCGGTGTTCTCCCGCTACGCCGCGCGCTGGGTGGACATCAAGCCGCCGGAGAACATGATTCCGCAGCGCCCCTCCGAGGACCTGGAACGCCGTCCGAGCTTCGGCGCGACCCTGGCGACCATCCTGCTGCCGGTCGTCCTGATGCTGCTCAACGCGCTCGTCGAGATCGTCGTCGACAACCCGGAGAACGGCCTCCAGAAGGTCACCATGGTCATCGGTTCGCCGCTGATCGCCCTGCTCGCGGCCGTCCTGGTCGGGATGTTCACGCTCGGCCGGGCCGCCGGATTCACCAAGGACCGGCTGGCCGGCACCGTGGAGAAGTCCCTCGCCCCGATCGCCGGGATCCTGCTGATCGTCGGCGCGGGCGGTGGCTTCAAGCAGACGCTGATCGACGCCGGGGTGGGCCAGATGATCCTGGAGTTCTCCGAGAACTGGTCGATCCCCGCGCTGCTGCTGGGCTGGCTGATCGCCGTCGCGATCCGCCTCGCCACCGGCTCGGCCACCGTCGCCACCATCTCGGCCGCCGGTCTGGTCGCCCCGCTGGCCGCCGACATGTCGACCTCGCACGCGGCCCTGCTGGTGCTGGCCGTCGGCGCCGGTTCGCTCTTCTTCAGCCATGTGAACGACGCCGGGTTCTGGCTGGTGAAGGAGTACTTCGGCATGAACGTCGGCCAGACGGTGAAGACCTGGTCCGTGATGGAGACGATCATCTCCGTGGTGGCCATGGCCTTCATCCTGCTGCTGTCGCTGTTGCTGTAGCGCGCGGCCGTTACGTCCCGGACTCCGCAGGGGGCCGGTCGCCCGCCCGGGAGGGTGAAGGGGGCCGGCCCTCTTCCGGCTGCCACAGCCGGTGTTCGGTCCGCGCCCAGTGGGGGTCGACCGACCCGGTCCGCATGCCGCGCCGCGCCTCGGGATCGGCGTACGCCATCGCGAGGTGACCGGCCAGCACGATGCCGATGGCGAGGGCCAGCCAGTCGTGGACGAAGGTGGCTCCCGTGCGTACCACCAGGGGCGCGAGCGAGGTGAACCACATCAGCAGCCCGGTGCCGAGCATCACGAGGAGCGCCCCGGCGATCCACGACGCGTAGAGCTTCTGGCCCGCGTTGAACTTGCCGGCAGGCCGTGCCGAGGCCCGGTGGTCGCGGCGGCGCACCGCCCGAAGCCAGCGCCGGTCGTGCGGCCCGAACCGGTTGAGCCGGGTCAGGTCGACGCGCAGCTCACGGGAGGCCAGGCCGAGCAGCAGCGGTACGGGGACGAGCAGGCCCGACCACTCGTGGACGGTCACCACGAGCCGGCGACGGCCGACGAGTTCGGACAGTTGGGGCACGTACAGGCAGGCTGCGGTCGCCACGCAGAGGAGCACGAGCCAGGATGTCGTCCGGTGCACCCAGCGCTGCGCCGGGCCGAACCGGTGTACCCGGGAGGCCGGTTCAGGCGGTGGGGGTGTCATCGCGGCCGTTGGACCGTCCGACCCAGGCGTCGACGTCATAGCCGAGCTCCTCCCAGTAGCCGGGGCGGACCGCGTCGGTGACGGTGATCCCGGAGAGCCATTTCGCCGACTTGTAGAAGTACATCGGGGCCACGTACAGGCGGACGGGACCGCCGTGCGCGTGGGTGAGGCCCCGGTCCTGCATGCGCAGGGCGACCAGCACGTCGGGGCGGCGGGCCTGGTCGAGGGTGAGGCTCTCGCTGTAGGCGCCGTCGAAACAGGTGAAGCGGACGGCCTTCGCGCCGGGGCGCACTCCGGCCGCGTCGAGGATCTCGGAGAGCCTGACGCCCTCGAAGGGGGTGTCGGGGACGCGCCAGCCGGTGACGCACTGGACGTCCCGGACCATCCGGGTCTGCGGCAGGGCCCGCAGATCGGACAGTGTGTACGTGGAGGGCCGGGCGACGAGTCCGCCGACGGTGAGGCGGTAGTCGGCGGGGCCCTTCTTCGGTACGGAGGAGGCGACGGAGTAGTAGCGGAACCCGCCGCCGTTGGGCAGCAGCCCTGTCAGCCCGGTCGGGTCCTTGTCGGCGAGCGCGCCGAGGCCGTTCTCCATGCCTCGCTGGAGCAGCGGCGCGCCCGCAACGGCGGCAGCGCCCAGTCCCAGCACGGACAGGACGAGGCGGCGGCCCACGGGGGCGCCTTCGGTATCGGTCGGGCGGTTGTCCACCCGGACATTCGAGCACCCGCACTCCCCTGTCACCAGGGGATGCGGGTGCTCGTCATCGTTCGGTAAGATCTCCCGGCCCCCTCGGGGAGCGGTCAGCGGCGGGCCGACTCGCTCTCGGCCGCCTTCTCCAGCTGGAACGCCTCGTTGCCGAGTCCGATCCGGGCGTGCACCTCCGGCTTGACCGAGCGCAGGACCGCGCCGTACACCAGGCCGACGGCGAGGGCGAGGATGATCACGCCGGGCAGCAGCCAGTTGAGCGCCGAGCCGGGTCCGGAGCCGACGAGGACGTCGAAGTCGCGGACGGTGAAGACGGCGATCGCCAGCAGTGCGAGTCCGGCGAGGGCGGAGGCGACCAGACGCGGGGCCTGTGCACGGCCGGCGCCGCGCTTGACGAAGAAGGCGATGACGGCGAAGGAGGCGGCGGCCATCAGCAGGATGACGCCGAGCGCCCCGACGTTGCCCATCCAGGTGAACAGCCGCAGGACCGGGGCGGTCGGGTCGCCGACCGGGTTGTCGTCGGTGAAGGCGAAGGCCGCGATGATCACGACGGAGACGGCGGACTGGAGCAGCGAGCCGGTGCCGGGGGCTCCGCTGGCCCGGTTGGTACGGCCGAAGCGGGCGGGCAGCAGGCCCTCGCGGCCCATCGCGAACGCGTAGCGGGCCACCACGTTGTGGAAGCTGAGGAGGGCCGCGAACATACCGGTGACGAAGAGGATGTGCAGGATGTCGGTGAAGGTGGAGCCGAGCCGCTCCTCGGTGAGGCCGAACAGCATGCCGGGGCCCTCCTTGAGAGAGGTGTCGGCGATGAAACCGGGTCCGGCCGCGACGGTCAGCGCCCAGGAGCTGATCGCCAGGAACAGCGCGGCGTAGCCCACCGCGAGGAACATCACTCGGGAGACCACGATCTGCGGGCGGCTGGTCTCCTCCGCGTACACCGGGGCCTGCTCGAAGCCGACGAACGCGGCGATGCAGAAGCAGAGCGCGGTGCCGAGCCCGGCGCCGGTGAGGGTCTCGGGGTTGAAGGCGTGCAGCGACAGGCCCTCGGGGCCCGGCTTGCTCACAGCGGCGATGTCGAAGATCACCACGAGGGCGCACTCGATGACCAGCAGGACGCCGAGCACCTTGGCGTTGAGGTCGATCTTCAGCCAGCCGAGGACGCCGACGACGGCGGCCGACACCAGGGCCGGTATCCACCAGGCCAGCTCGATGTCGAGGTACGTGGCGAAGATGCCGGACACCTCGAAGCCGAGGATCCCGTAGATGCCGACCTGCATCGCGCTGTACGCCACCAGCGCCACGAGCGAGGCCCCGGCGCCGGCGGTCGGGCCGAGCCCGCGGGCGATGTACGCGTAGAACGCGCCGGCGTTGTGGACGTGCCGGCTCATCTCCGCGTAACCGACGCTGAACAGCATCAGGACGAGGCCCAGGATGATGTAGAGCAGCGGCTGGCCGACGATGCCCATCACGCCGAAGACCGTGGGCATCACCCCGGCGACCACCATCAGGGGAGCGCTGGCCGCGACCACCGACAGCAGGAGGCCCGGGGTGCCGAGCCGGTTCGCGCGCAGGGCGCGCTCCTCGCCCTTGTAGGTGTTGATCCCGCCGGTATCGGCCGTTCCCCTCGTGGTGCCGGTCTCACTGGAAAATGAACTGCCGGTCGACATGGCGGGGTTGGTCCCTTCTTCATGGTGAGCGCGGTGGGCGTGGTGGGTGGTGTCCTTCGTGCTTCACGGGGTGCCGAGCGCGTAGGCGCGCGCGGCGGTGAACGCGGCGTGGGGCTCCCGGCCGGAGTACGACCAGGGCGCGGCGGTGGCGTAGGGCCCGATGCGGTGGAAGAGGGCGGCGGCCTCGGCGGGCCGGCCCTCGCAGACCTTGGCGTGCGCCAGGAAGTTCAGGTCGAGGCGGTGGCGCGGGTGGTCCTCGCGCTCCCACTCCAGCCACCAGTCGAAGGCGGCCTTCATCACCTGGCGGGCCCGGCGTCCGGACCAGTGCTCGGAGGCCGCCGGGTCGTCGGACTCGATGCCGGCGGCGACCAGGACGCGGTAGCGCTCGGCGTGGGCGACGACCGGGAGCACGGCCAGCGGGGAGTCGGCGGGGGCCAGTTCGGCGGCCCAGGCGGCGAAGTCGTACACCTCGTGAAGCGGGTCGTGGCCGCTGGCGGGGTTGCTCTCGGCCAGCAGCGCGGTCATCACATGGTGGGCGTGGTGGTGGTCCGGGTGGCGGGAGCGCACCTCCTCGAAGAGCCTGCCGGTCTCGTCCACGCCGTCGTCGCGGGCCCGGTCCAGGAGGAGCAGCGCGAGCCAGGGGGTGGGGTCTTCCGGGGTGAGGCGGGCGGCGGCCAGGCAGGCTTCGCGGGCGCGGGCGGCGTCGTTCGCCTTGGCCTTGGGCCGCAGCGCGCGAGCGACCCGGGCGCAGCCGAGCAGGATGGCGGCGTCGGCGCTCTCGGGTTCGACGAGCAGCCAGTCACCGGCCCAGTCCACGGCGGACGAGGTCTCGGCGAGGGCCAGGAAACGATGTCCGCGCCGGTCCCAGTCCCGCCCGGTGTCCACCAGCAGGGTGCGCGCCTCGGACCATCTGCCCTGGGTGAAGCGGCCGCGTGCGGCGATGAGTTCGTCGTCGTCGAGGGCCGGGTCGAAGACGTGGTCCGAGCGGCTGCCCCGACGACGGGAGCGGCCCAGGGGCGGCGGAGGCGGGGGCATGCCGCGGACTTCTTTCGATGCGGTGTGCGAGCAGATGATCGCGCACAGCAAAGCGGTAGGCAATGCCCCACGTCAAGGGGCGTCGGCCCGCAACTGCTCCGGCATACCGGCCAGTTGGCTTGATCTGGTCGAACCGTCGACCGTATCGGCGCAGCGTGCGGGCGGGGCGGGGTGACGCCGGACACACTGGTGCCACACTGGTCGCATGGAGCGACACGAACCTCTGAAGCCCTTCCTTCTCGCCTTTCCCGGGCCGTTGCGCGACCGGCTGGTGGCGGCCGTGCTCTCCGGCGAGAAGGTGTCCACCACCGGGTTGCTCCGCGAGTACGAGCTGGAGCAGGAGGAGCTGCCGCCGGTGGGCGAGCGCTCCGCGCTGATCGACTCGGACGGGCGGGAGGTCGCGGTGGTCGAGGTGACCGACGTACGGGTGCTGCCGCTGGGAGCCGTGGATCTGCGGCATGCGCTGGACGAGGGTGAGGGGTATGCCTCGGTGGCGGAGTGGCGGGCGGGGCACGAGCGGTTCTGGCACAGTGCGGAGATGCGGGAGGCGATGGGAGATCCGGCGTTCACGGTGCATGACGGGACGATGATCGTGGCTGAGCGGTTTCGGGTGGTCGAGCGGTTGATCTGACTGCCGGGGCTCCGCCCCGGGCCCCGCTCCTCAATCGCCGGAGGGGCTTGAAAGGCTCAAAGCGCTTGCGCCGCTGCCCTGCCCGCCGCTCGGCCCGAGAAGATGCAGCCGCCCAGGAACGTGCCCTCCAGGGAGCGGTAGCCGTGGACTCCGCCGCCGCCGAAGCCCGCCGCCTCGCCCGCCGCGTACAGGCCGGGGATCGGGGTCCCCTCGGCGGTCAGGACGCGGGAGGACAGGTCGGTCTCCAGGCCGCCCAGGGACTTGCGGGTGAGGATGTTGAGGCGGACGGCGATCAGCGGGCCCGCCGCCGGGTCCAGGATCCGGTGCGGCTTCGCGGTGCGGATCAGGCGGTCGCCCAGGTAGGCGCGGGCCCCGTGGATCGCGGTGACCTGGAGGTCCTTGGTGAACGGGTTGGCGATCTCCCGGTCGCGGGCGGTGATCTCGCGGCGCAGCTCGGCCGCGTCGATCAGGCCGTCGCCCGTCACCGCGTTCATGCCCCGGACGAGTGCGTCGAGGTCCTTCTCCACGACGAAGTCGGCTCCGTGGTCCATGAACGCCTTGACCGGTGCGGGCACATCCGCGCGGGCCCGGCCGATCACGTCGCGGACCGACTTGCCGGTCAGGTCCGGGTTCTGCTCGGAGCCGGAGAGCGCGAACTCCTTGCCGATGATGCGCTGGTTGAGCACGAACCAGGTGTAGCCGTGGCCGGAGCCCATGATGTGTTCGAGGGTGCCGAGCGTGTCGAAGCCCGGGAAGAGCGGGACCGGCAGCCGCTTGCCGCGCGCGTCCAGCCAGAGCGACGAGGGGCCGGGCAGGATCCGGATGCCGTGTTTGGCCCAGATCGGGTTCCAGTTCTCGATGCCCTCGGTGTAGTGCCACATCCGGTCGCGGTTGATGTGGTGCGCGCCCGCCTTCTCGGCGATGCCGAGCATCAGCCCGTCGACGTGCGCGGGCACCCCGGACAGCATCTTCTCGGGCGGGGTGCCGAGGCGCTCGGGCCACTGGGCGCGGACCAGTTCGTGGTTGCCGCCGATGCCGCCGGAGGTGACGACGACCGCCTGGGCCTTCAGCTCGAAGGTGTCGGTGGCCTCCCGGCTGCTCGCGGTGCCGCGCTCGGCCGCGCTGGGCTCCAGGATCTCGCCGGTGACCGTGTCCAGCGCCCCGGCGGTGCGGGCGAGGCCGGTGACCCGGTGGCGGAACCTCAGCCGGACGAGCCCCTTGGCGACGCCCTCGCGGACCCGCCGTTCGAAGGGGGCGACGACACCGGGGCCGGTGCCCCAGGTGATGTGGAAGCGGGGGACGGAGTTGCCGTGGCCCGTCGCGTCGTAGCCGCCGCGCTCCGCCCAGCCGACGACCGGGAAGATCCGCAGCCCCTGCTGGTGCAGCCAGGAGCGCTTCTCACCGGCGGCGAAGTCGACGTACGCCTCGGCCCACTTCCGCGGCCAGTGGTCCTCCTTCTCGCGGTCGAACCCGGCCGTGCCGTACCAGTCCTGGAGCGCCAGTTCCCGGCTGTCCTTGATCCGCAGCCTGCGCTGCTCGGGCGAGTCGACGAGGAAGAGGCCGCCGAAGGACCAGTGCGCCTGGCCGCCGATGGACTGCTCGGGCTCCTGGTCGAGGAGGATCACGGAACGGCCGGCGTCGACCAGTTCGGCGGTGGCCACCAGCCCGGCGAGTCCTGCCCCGATCACGATCACATCAGCGTCGTACGCCATGGGTTCCATCCTGTTCGGGGCGGCTCAGGGGCGGGAGAATCGTTCAAGTTACCCGTGCGTCAGATCTTGGGTACCGGCCGCTGCCACGTCAACCGTCCGGGTGCTGTTGGATGAAACGTATGACGCCCTCTGACGAGATCCTGGACATCGTCGACGAGAACGACGAGGTCATCGGGCAGGCCCCGCGCGGCGAGGCGACCGCACGGGGGCTGCGCCACCGCTGCGTGTTCATCGAGGCGCGCGACGCGCGGGGCCGGGTCTTCGTCCACCGGCGTACGGCCACGAAGCTGGTCTTCCCCTCGCACTACGACATGTTCGTCGGCGGGGTGGTGGGCGCGGGCGAGTCCTACGACGAGGCGGCGCTGCGCGAGGCGGAGGAGGAGCTGGGGGTCTCGGGGCTGCCGAAGCCGGAGCCGCTGTTCCGGTTCCTCTACGCCGACGGCGGGCACACCTGGTGGTCGGCCGTCTACCAGGTGCGGTGCGAGCTGCCGGTGGACCCGCAGGCCGAGGAGGTCGCCTGGCACGCCTTCCTGGACGAGAAGGAGCTGGAGCGGCGGCTCGGCGACTGGCCCTGGGTGCCCGACGGGGTCGAGGCGTACCGGAGGCTGCGGGAGCTCCGGGCCGGCTGACCGGGCCCGCGCCGCGCACACCGCCTAGGGTTTCCCGTGTGAACAAGATCGCGCAGAGCGTACGGCTGTGGTTCGCGCCGCAGCGGGTCCGGGAGGAGGGCGACACCCCCGACTACCGGTTCTCGCTGGCCAACGAGCGGACGTTCCTCGCCTGGATCCGGACGGCTCTGGCCCTGATCGGCGGGGGTTTCGCCGTCGACCAGTTCCTGCCCGAGCTGGCGTGGGGCGTGCGGGCCGGGCTCGCGCTCGGGCTGCTGGCCGCCGGGGTGCTCTGCGCGCTGCGGGCGGTCAACCACTGGGTGCGCTGCGAGCGGGCGATGCGGCGGGGCGAGGATCTGCCGGTGTCCCGCTTTCCGACGCTGCTGAGTCTGGTGGTCGCCGTCGTCGCGGTGGCGATGGTGGTGGTGGTCCTCTTCGGCTGGGAGGGCAGGTGACGGCGACGGCGGACCGGGATCCCGGGCTGCAGCCCGAGCGGACCCGGCTGGCCTGGCGGCGTACGACGCTGTCCGCCACGGTCGTCGCGGTGCTGGCGGGGCGGCAGGCGCTGCACTCCGGGGCGACCCCGGCCGCGCTGGTCGCGGTTTCGCTGAGCGCGCTGGCCTGGCTGGGGTTCCTGCTGGTGGCCCACCGCCGGATGCTGCGGATGGCGGCGGCGCGTCCCGCTCCGCTCGCGCCGCGCGCCGCGCTCGCGGCGACCCTGTGCACGGTGGCGCTGGCGGTGTTCGCGGCGGCGATGCTGTTCTGACCGCAGGACGGCTTCCGCGCGTACCCGAGCCGGCGGGGTTCCTCAGGCGTCCCAGTCCACCGTCACCACGATCTTGCCGCGGGTCCGCCCCTCCTGGTTGAGCCGGTACGCGTCGGCGGCCTGTTCCAGCGGGAACACCCGGTCCACGTGGACGGTGACGATGCCCTGCTCGGCCAGTTCCGCGACCTGGGCCAGATCGTGGGCGTCGGGGCGCACGAAGGCGTAGCGGCCGCCGTAGGAGAAGACCTCGCTGTCCGCGATGGAGGCGAGTCGGCCGCCCGGGGCGAGGGTGTCGGCGGAGGCGCGCAGGGCGTCGCCGCCCACCGTGTCGAAGGAGGCGTCGAAGCCGCCCGGGACCAGTTCCCGCAGCCGTTCGACGAGGCCTTCGCCGTACTCCACCGGCTCCGCGCCCAGGCTGCGCAGATGCTCGTGGTTGCGGGCGCTCGCGGTGCCGACGACCCGGCAGCCGGCGTGCCGGGCGATCTGGACGGCGAGCGATCCGACGCCGCCGGCCGCCGCGTGGACCAGGACCGTGTCGCCCTCGCGGACCTTCAGCGTGCGGTGCAGCACCTGGTACGCGGTCAGCCCGGCCAGCGGCAGGCCCGCCGCCTCCTCGAAGCTGAGGCGCAGCGGCTTGCGGGCGAGGGTGCGCACGGGGGCGGCGACGTACTCGGCGAACGTACCGCGCGAGAGGAAGTCCTCGCGGACGTAGCCGATGACCTCGTCGCCCACCGCGAACTCGTCGACGGCGACGCCGGGTTGCACGACGACCCCGGAGACGTCCCAGCCGGGGATCACCGGGAAGACGGCTTCGAGGCCCGCCTGGAGGTAGCCCTCGCGGGCCTTCCAGTCGACCGGGTTGACGGCGGCGGCCCGGACCTTCACCAGGACGGAGTCGGGGCCGACCTTGGGGTCGGGCCGCTCGCCGTACTCCAGGACGTCCGCGGAGCCGTACGCGTGGTAGCTGATCGCCTTCATCCCTCGACCTTCCGCGCAGGTCAGGGTCGCCGCAACTCAGGGCCGTACCGCCGTGAGCGGCGGCAGCAGCGTGCGGGGGTCGTGGCCGGAGTGCCAGAGGCCGATGAGGAAGGCGGTGGTGGTCTCCAGGTAGGCGGCCCGGTCCAGCCCGCCGACCGTCAGGGGCCGGTGGCCCAGGTCCCGGACCAGCTCCGCGACCAGCGCGAGGGCCGCCTCGTCGTCGCCGCAGAGCGGGACGGTCGTCGGGCCCGGGGCTTCGGGCCGGGGCGTGGACCAGAGGTGGGCCGGAAGGTGGTTGAACGCCTTGACGACCCGGGCCCCGGTCGCGTCGGCGATCGTCCGCGCGGCCCCGGGCCCGTCGCCGGTGGTGAGTGTGTATCCGGGGCCGACGGCGTTGGTGCAGTCGATCAGGACCCGGTCGCGCAGCGGCGGCAGGGCGGCCAGGACGCCGGCCACCGCGTCGTACGGCAGAGCTAGCAGGGTGACGTCACCGAAGGCGGCGGCCTCGGCCGGGGTGCCCGCGTGCGCGGCGGTGCGCGCGGCGAGGAGGCGGGTGCGGTCCGGCGAGCGGCCTCCGAGGAGGACGTCGTGCCCGGCCCGGGCCCAGGAGCCTCCGAGCGCCTGGGCCATGGAGCCCGTTCCGATGATGCCGATCCGCATGGATCTCTCCTCGTCCGCCGTCCGGTGTGATGTGCTCGGTACGGAACGCTAGGCGGGCCGGTGGTTACCGTTCGGTGCCCACCGGCCCGGCGGGAGAGACCGGAGAGAGCGGGAGAGGTGAGGACATGGACCGGGTGCTCGCGGACTGCCGGGCCAGGCTCGGCTTCGACCTGCTGGCCAACACCTGGAACGCCGTGGTGATCTGCGCGCTGGCGCCGGGGCCGCGCCGGTTCCGGGATCTGCGGGCCTCGATCGGCTCCATCAGCTCCAAGGTGCTGACCGAGACGCTGCGCAGGCTGGAGTCGTACGCACTGGTCGAGCGCCGGGCGGCGGAGGATTCCGGCCCGCACGCCGCGTACGCGCTCACGCCGCTCGGCCGCACGCTGCTGGAGCCGATCGAGGCGCTGGGCCGCTGGTCGGCGGAGCACGGCGAGGCGTTCGCCGCCGCGCAGAAGTGGGACGAGGAGGAGCCGGCGTAGGCGGTGTGTCGGCCGTCGCCGGACGGCTCACCAGCGCGGGACCGTCGGTGTCTCCCACTCCGGGTCGGCGACGCGCATCGCCGCCGCGTCGTCCCGCTCGCGGTGACCGCCGTCGTCCTCCAGCCAGCGGCGGTGCAGGGCGGCGAGGCGGTCGCGGTCCAGTTCGACGCCGAGGCCCGGGGCGTCGGAGACGGTCAGCCGGCCGTCGGTGAAGGTGTGGCGCTCGGTGATGACGTCCTCGGTCTGCCAGGGGTAGTGGCTGTCGCAGGCGTACGCGAGGTCCGGCACCGTGGCGGCGACGTGGGTCATCGCGGCGAGGCTGATGCCGAGGTGGGTGTTGGAGTGCATGGAGAGGCCGACGCCGAACGCGCGGCAGATGGCCGCCAGTTCCCGGGTGCGGGTGAGGCCGCCCCAGTAGTGGTGGTCGCTCAGGACGATCCGGACGGCGTCGCGGGCGAAGGCGTCCGGGAGTTCGGCGAGGGTGGTGACGCACATGTTGGTGGCGAGCGGGACGTCGGTGGACGCGGCGACGATGGCCATGCCGTCCGTGCCGCTGGTGGGGTCCTCCAGGTATTCGAGGACGCCCTTCAGCTGGTCGGCGACGTACAGCGAGGTGGGTACGGTCCAGGCGCCGTTCGGGTCCAGGCGCAGCGGTCGGCCCGGGAACGCCTCGGCCAGGGCGCGGATCGCGGCGATCTCCCGGTCGGGCTCGAAGACGCCGCCCTTGAGCTTGAAGGAGCCGAAGCCGTACGTGTCGGCGAAGCGCCGGGCCTGGGCGACGACGCCGGCCGGATCGAGCGCCGCGCCCCAGTCGTCGGTCTCGCCCGCGCCGGGGTGGGCGGCCCAGCGGTAGAAGAGGTACGCGCTGTACTCGACGGTGTCGCGGACCTTGCCGCCGAGCAGGGCGTGCACCGGCAGGCCCTGGATCCTGCCGAGGGCGTCCAGGCAGGCGACCTCGAAGGCGGAGACGACGGAGAGCCGGATCTTCTCGGCGTTCCTGACGCCGCGCAGCCCGCCGGCGTCGACCCGGTCGTCGGCCGTGTGCGGGTGCGCGTCCCCGCACACCTCCTCGGCCAGGGCGAACAGTCCGTTCAGATCGGTGACCGCCCGGCCGGGCAGCGCCTCGGCGAGCGAACGCGCGGGCTCCAGGTAGGCGCTGTCGCCGTACGTCTCCCCCACGCCGGTCGTTCCGTCCCGGGTGACGACCTCCACGATCAGGCGCGGGGTGTAGGGCTGGTGGACGCCCTGGGTGTTCAGCAGGGGCGGGTCGGACACGAGGATCGGGGTGAGCCGGACGTCGTCGATCACCAGAGCTGTATGCATACATGAACTGTATTCAAGGATGCATATCGCCGCCAGGGTCGTGACGGACTTCCCGTCGACCGGTTCCGGGGAGGCACTGGACGACATACCGACTGGTCGGCATCATGGTTGGGATCGTTCGGACACCTCGTTCCGCAGCCATAGCCATCACCATCGCCGTCGCCCGGAGGTACGCACCATGAGCCCAGTCCCCCCACCAGGTCTCGACCCGGAGCTGCTGCGTGGCCATCTCGACCGCGAGCGGCCGGGGCTGGTGAGCGGACCCCTCGAAGCGCGGCTGATCGAGGGCGGTCGCTCGAACCTCACGTACGTCGTCGGCGACGGGACGGGACAGTGGGTGGTGCGCAGGCCTCCGCTCGGCCATGTGCTGGCCACCGCGCACGACATGACGCGCGAGCACCGGGTGATCAGCGGCCTGCACCCCACGGCCGTACCCGTGCCGGAGCCCCTGCTGCTCTGCGAGGACGACGCGGTGATCGGCGCCCCGTTCTACGTGATGGAGTACGTCGAGGGCACCCCGTACCGCACCGCCGAGCAGCTCGCCCCACTGGGCGCCGAGCGCACCCGGGCGGCGGTCCTCGGGCTCGTCGACACCCTGGTCGACCTGCACGCCGTGGACCCCGAAGCCGTCGGGCTCGGGGACTTCGGGCGTCCCGAGGGCTTCCTGGACCGGCAGCTGCGGCGCTGGGGCAAGCAGCTGGACGCCTCCCGCAACCGCGACCTGGCCGGCATCGACGAACTGCACGCCGCCCTCGGCCGCGCGCTGCCCTCCTCCCCCGCGCCCACCGTCGTCCACGGCGACTACCGCCTGGACAACGTGCTGCTCGGCTCCGACGACCGGATCAAGGCCGTCCTCGACTGGGAGATGTCCACGCTCGGCGATCCGCTGACCGACCTCGGGCTGCTCGTGATGTACAGCTCCGACCTCGGGCTGCCCGAGTCGCCGGTCTCCACCACCAGCGGCGCGGCCGGCCACCCGTCCCCCGCCGAGCTGATCGAGCGTTACGCGGCCCGTTCGGGCCGGGACACCTCCGCCATCTCCTGGTACACCGCGTTCGCCTGGTTCAAGCTCGCCGTGATCCTGGAGGGCATCCACTACCGCTACACCCTCGGCCAGACGGTCGGCGCGGGTTTCGACCGGATCGGCGATCTGGTCCCCGCCTTCATCGAGCACGGCCTCACCACCCTCCAGGAAGGCTGAACCCCCATGGACTTCGCATTCGACGCCCGTACCGAGGAGCTGCGGAGCAGGCTGCTCGCGTTCATGGACGAGCACGTGTACCCGGCCGAGCAGGTCGCCGAGGAGCAGCGGGCCCGGCTCGCCTCGCCGTGGGACACGCCCGCGGTCGTCGGGGAGCTGAAGGCCGAGGCGCGGCGGCAGGGGCTGTGGAACCTCTTCCTGCCGGACGCGGAGTACGGGGCCGGGCTGACGAACCTCCAGTACGCCCCGCTCGCGGAGATCACCGGACGCTCCCCGCACCTCGCGCCGACCGCGACGAACTGCGCGGCCCCGGACACCGGGAACATGGAGGTGCTCTTCCAGTTCGCCACCGACGCGCAGAAGAAGCAGTGGCTGGAGCCGCTGCTCGCCGGGGAGATCCGCTCGGCGTTCGCGATGACGGAGCCGGACGTGGCGTCCTCGGACGCGACGAACATCGAGACCCGGATCACGCGGGAAGGCGATGACTACGTCATCAACGGCCGTAAGTGGTACATCTCCGGGGCGATGAACCCGGACTGCGCGGTCTTCATCGTGATGGGCAAGACCGATCCGGACGGCGAGGACATCCGCCGCCAGCAGTCGATGATCCTGGTGCCGCGCGACACCCCGGGCGTGGAGGTGCGGCGCGCGATGCAGGTGTACGGGTACGAGGACCACTCGCACGGCGGTCACGCCGAGGTGGTCTTCCACGACGTACGGGTGCCCGCGGCGAACCTGATCGGCGAGGAGGGCGGCGGTTTCGCCATCGCGCAGGCGCGGCTGGGTCCGGGCCGGATCCACCACTGCATGCGGCTGATCGGGATGGCGGAGCGGGCCATCGAGCTGATGTGCCGGCGGGCGGTGGCGCGTACGGCGTTCGGCAAGCCGCTGGCCGCGCAGGGCGTCGTGCAGAACTGGATCGCGGACGCCCGGGTCACGGTGGAGCAGCTGCGGCTGCTGGTGCTGAAGACGGCCTGGCTGATGGACACCGTGGGCAACAAGGGCGCGCACACCGAGATCCAGGCCATCAAGATCGCCACTCCGCGCGCGGTGGTGGACATCCTGGACTCCGCGGTGCAGCTGTACGGCGCGGGCGGGGTGAGCCAGGACTTCCCGCTGGCGGAGCTGTGGGCCTCGGCACGGACGCTGCGGCTGGCGGACGGGCCGGACGAGGTGCACCAGCGGTCGCTGGCCCGGCGGGAGATCAAGCGGTACGTGTGACGGACGGCGGTGCGGCCCCCTCCCGAGGTGCTCGTCGGGAGGGGGCCGCGGCCGTACACGTACGGCGGGAATCAGAAGGTGAGCTTCCAGCTGTCGATGTAGCCGGTGTCCTGACGGGCCACGTCCTGGACGCGGAGCTTCCAGGAGCCGTTGGCCACCTCGCTCGAGGCGTTGACCGTGTACGTCGTGATGACGTTGTCGGCCGAGTCGCCGCTGCTGGAGTTCTTCAGCCGGTACGCGCTGCCGTCCGGCGCCAGCAGATCGACGACCAGGTCGCCGCGCCAGGTGTGCTTGATGTCGACGCCCACCTGAAGGGCGGCCGGGGCGTTGCCCGTCCGTCCGGTGACCGCGATCGACGAGGTCACCGCGGCTCCCGCGTCCGGGATGGCGACATCGTCGGTGTTGCTGAACACGCCTTCGCCGGTGGGCGGTTCGCCGCTGTCGGAGGACAGGGTCCAGATCGCGTGGGCGGCGGCGGCGCTGTTGCGGTCCAGGGCGGTGTCGTTGATGTTGCTCAGGCTGTCGCAGGACGAGTGGTAGCAGCGGTCGAAGGCCTGGCCCGCGGTCCCGCCCCACTTCTGCGCCTGGGCGGCGGACTTGGTGTAGCCCGCGCCGGTGAAGAGCCCGCCGACGGGGACGCCGACGTTCTTGAACGGGGCGTGGTCGGAGCGGCCGTCGCCCTCGGTCTCGATCTCGGTGGGGATGTTCAGGCCCGCGAAGTAGTCCTTGAAGGTCTTCTCGATGACCGGGTCGTCGTCGTAGACGAAGTAGCCGGGGTTGGGCGAGCCGATCATGTCGAAGTTGAGGTACCCGGAGAGCTTGGAACGCTCGGCGGACGGCAGGTTGTTGACGTAGTACTTCGAGCCGATCAGCCCCAGCTCCTCGGCGCCCCACCAGGCGAACCGCAGGTGCTTGTCGGGCTGGTACCCGGCGCGGGAGACGGCGAGGGCGGTCTCCAGCACCGCGGCCGAGCCGGAGCCGTTGTCGTTGATCCCGGCGCCGGAGGAGACCGAGTCGAGGTGGGCCCCGGCCATCAGGACCTTGTTCGCGTCGCCGCCGGGCCAGTCGGCTATCAGGTTGTAGCCGGTGGCGCCGTTGGAGGTGAACTGCTGGAGCGTGGTGGTGAATCCGGCCGCGTCGAGCTTGGCCTTCACGTAGTCGACGGACGCCTTGTAGCCGGGGCGGCCGTGGGCGCGGTTGCCGCCGTTGTTCGCGGCGATCGTCGAGAGCTGGGTGAGGTGGGCCTTGACGTTGGCCAGGGGGATGTCGGGCGCCGCCGCCGCGACCGCCTCCGGGGTCGGCGCCCCGGCGGCCTGGGCGCTGGGCGCGGCGGTCGCGAGGAGGGCTCCGAGGGCTACGGCGGCGACGGCCGCGGGGGATCTGCGCAGGGTGAAGCGGTTCGGTCTCATTCACGGGCTCCGGATTCCGTTGGGGACTGACGGAACGTGCGGGGGGTACCCGGCCGCGCGGTGCCCGGTCGGGTCCTGGAGCTGGCTGTGCGCGATGCGTGACCGATGCTCAGGGAAATGACAGTGCTCCGTCAAGAGCGGAAACCGGACAGGTCCGTTCTATTAACGAACAGACCTCTCCCCGTGAACGCTGACGCCTCCGGTGGAGGCCGGACGAACCTCATACATCCAGACTCGCCCCGCCGAGCGGAGCGGGCCACCGGGTCGGCCCTCCGGTGCCGGAGGGCCGGACGCCCCCTACGGACGCAGGGCCCGCAGCAGCAGGTCCGCGAGGTGGTCGGCGACCTCCTGGCGGCTGAGCGGGCCGTCCGGGCGGTACCAGGTGGAGAGGTGGTGGACCGAGCCGAAGTGGTAGTCGACGACCAGGTCGGCGGGGGTGGCCGAGGAGAACACGCCGGCGCGCTGGCCCTCCTCGATCAGGGCCCGGAAGCGCTCGTGGTAGCGGCGGCGCTCGACGCGCACCTGCTTGTTCTTCTCCGGGCTCAGGTGGTGCATGGAGCGGAAGAAGATCGCCGCGTCGTCCAGGTTGTCGATGGTGGTGACGACCACGTCGGCCGCCGCGTCGCGCAGCCGCTGCTCGACGGGCGCCTCGGCGCCCGCGAAGGCGTCCAGGCGCTCCTGCTGGAGCCGCAGCACCCGGGCGTAGACCTCCTGGAGCAGGTCCTCCTTGGAGCCGAAGTAGTGGTACAGCGCCCCCTTGGTGACGCCCGCCGCCTCGACGATCTCCTGGACCGAGGTGCGGTCGTACCCGCGCTCGGCGAAGAGCCGGGTGGCGGCGGCCAGCAGCCTCTGAGGGACGGGAGTGCCGTTCTGATCCGTCGCCTTGGCCATGAGCCGCCACCTTCCTTTCGTACTGTGCGTGTGCTGTTTCGACGCTGTTCTAGCGGTGGGAACGCAGTTCCCGCCTGAGGATCTTCCCACTCGCCGTCTTCGGCAGCTCGGTCAGGATCTCCACCTCGCGCGGATACTTGTACGCGGCGAGCCGTTCCTCGCAGTACGCGCCCAGCTCGCCGGGCTCCACGGAGGCCCCCGGACGCAGGCTCACGTACGCCCGGACGCTCTCCCCCCGGTACGCGTCGGGCACGCCCACGACGGCCGCCTCGCGCACCGCCGGGTGGGTGTAGAGGACATCCTCCACCTCGCGGGGCCAGACCTTGAACCCGGAGGCGTTGATCATGTCCTTCTTGCGGTCGACGACGTACAGCCAGCCCGCCGCGTCCATGAACCCGATGTCGCCGGTGCGCAGCTCGCCGTCCGGGAAGGCGGCGGCGGTGGCCTCGGGGAGATTCCAGTAGCCGGAGACGACCTGGGGGCCGCGCACCGCGATCTCTCCCTGCTCCCCGAAGGGCACCTCCCGCCCCTCCTCGTCGAGGATCCGTACGACGGTGTCGGGTCCGGGCACGCCGACGGAGAGGGTGCCGGAGACCGGGTCGACGGGGGCCTCGTGCTCGGGCGGGACCGAGGCGCAGGGGGCGGTGCACTCGGTGAGTCCGTAGCCGTTGCGGAGGTACGGGCCGAAGCCCGCGCGGAACTTCTCCACGAGTGCGGGCGGCAGGGGCGCGCCGCCGGAGGAGATCACCCGGAACGAGGAGAAGTGGTCCGGGGTGACGTCCGGGTGGGCGGCCAGGGCCATGAAGGCGGTGGAGGGGCCGACGGTGTAGGCGGGGCGGTGGGCGGCGAAGGCCTCCAGGACGACGCCCGCCTCGAAGCGGTAGGCCAGGACGAGGGTGCCCGCGTTGGCGAAGCAGGCGGAGAGCTCGCAGACCATGCCGGTGATGTGGAAGAGCGGGGCGAGCGCGAAGTAGGCGGAGCCCTCGGCGATCGGATGGCCGGTGCGCTGGCGTTCGGCGTTGACCATGATGTTGCCGTGGGCGTTCATCGCGCCCTTGGGGGTGCCGCTGGTGCCTGAGGTGTAGCTGATCAGCGCCGTGTCGGCGGCGGTGAGCTCGCGGTCCGCCGGGGCCGGGTGGCCGGCGCGGGCGGCGGCCAGCAGATCGTCCGCGAGGTCGTCGGGGCCGGGGGCGGGCAGCCGTTCGAAGCCGAGGACGCGGGGGTCGTTCACGCTCTGGAGGTCCAGCTCGCAGGCGGTGAGGGCGATGGTGAGGTCCGGGGCGGCCGCCGCGGTGTCCCGCAGATACGCCTCCCACGCCCGGTCCGCGCAGATCAGCGCGGTGACCTGGGCGTCCTTGAGTACGTGGCCGACCTCGCCGGACTTGTACATCGGGTTGAGCGGGACGACGGTGGCCCCGGCCTTCCACGCGCCGAGCAGCGCGAGGACGAAGTGCGGGCTGTTCTGGAGCATGATCGCGACCCGGTCGCCCCGGCGCAGCCCCCGGGCGGCGAGGTGCCCGGCGACCGAGTCGGACAGCGCGTCGGTCTCGCGGTAGCTCAGGCGGCCGTCGAAGTAGGCCAGGGCCGGGCGGTCCGGGGCCCGGTCCACGGCCGCCCGCCAGGCGTGCAGCACGGTCGCGGGCGGGGTGACGGGGGCGCGCTGGGCGTCGCTGAGCAGGGCGAGCCAGGGCTGGGCGGCGTAGATGGAGCCGGCGGCGGCCGGCGCGGCGGACGTCGTGGCGGCGGAGTCCACGGGCCCGGAGGCCGCAGGTCCGGAGTTCACGGTTCCGGGGTTCTGGTCGCTCATGCGCCGCTCGCCTCCCACTTCTGCTGGAGGCGGTTCATATTGCCCAGCCACCGGTCCGGTTCGACAGCGCGCGCTTGGTAGTAGCCCGCCACCTCCGGGTGCGGCAGGACCAGGAAGCGGTCGGCGTCCATCGCCTCGAACAGGGCGTCGGCGACGGCGTCCGGCTCGATGGCGCCGGGGGCGAGGACCAGCTCGCCGGCCGAACCGGCGGCGGTGAGCATGTCGGTGCGGACGCCCTGCGGGCAGATCGCGTGGACCTTGACGCCGCGGTGGCGGTAGGTGAGCGAGAGCCACTCGGCGAAGGCGACCGCCCCGTGCTTGGTGACGCTGTACGGGGCCGCGCCGATCATCGTCAGCAGCCCGGCGGCGGACGCGGTGGTGACGAACCTGCCGCTGCCGCGCTCCAGCCACTCCGGCAGCAGGGCCCTGGCCGCGCGGACATGGGCCATCACATTGACGTCCCAGGCGGCGGCCCAGACCTCCTCGTCGGCGAACGCGTCGCCGGGCGAGGCGAGGCCCGCGTTGGCGCAGTAGACGTCCACCGTGCCGTCCAGCGCCTCCCGGGCCGCGTCCACGATGCCCGAGGCGTCCCCGGCGACGGCGATCCCGCCGATCTCCTTCGCGAGCGGCTCGATCCGGGCGAGGTCGAGGTCGTTGACGACGACCCGCGCTCCCCCGGCGGCGAACCTGCGGGCCAGGGCGGCTCCGATGCCGCCTCCGGCCCCTGTGACCACTACGCCGGCGTCCTGCACCGAACCCATCGTCATCCCGCCCTTCCTCGTCCGGCCCCGTCCGGTCCCGTCCGACCGCACCGGCAGACTAACCGGTCGGTATGTCATCGGGGAAGGGTCGGGAACGGACCGGACGGGGGCCCGGGAGGAGTACGGGGGCCGGCCCGGGGAATCGGCGCGGCCCGGGTCGTTCCGCACGGCCCCGGCCCGCGCTAGCGTGCGTGGCCATGACAGTCGGCGCGATCATGGAGGTAGCGGAATGAGCCTGTCCCGACGTGGTTTGCTGGCCGCGGGAGGCGCCGTGGGAGCGCTCGCGGCGACGGCGGCCGGCACCGGTCCCGCCGCCGCCTCGCCCGGGTCCGGGCCCGGACGCGGCCGGGTGCGTACCGGTTTCGACCGGCTGGCGGCCGACGGCTACCGGCTGCTGCGGGGCCAGAAGGTCGGCATCGTCACCAACCCGACCGGCGTCACCGCCGACGTCCGGCACATCGTCGATGTGATGCACCCGGACGCGCGGGTGAACCTGACCGCCGTGTTCGGCCCCGAGCACGGGTTCCGGGGCACCGCGCAGGCGGGCGGCTCCGAGGGGCGCTACGACGACCCGGCGACCGGGCTGCCGGTCTACGACACGTACCTCAAGAGCGGGCAGGACCTCGCGGACGTCTTCACCGCCTCGGGCGTGGACACCGTCGTCTTCGACATCCAGGACGCGGGCGCCCGCTTCTACACGTACATCTGGACGCTGTACGACTGCATGGAGGCGGCCGCGCTCGCGGGCAAACGCCTGGTGGTGCTGGACCGGCCGAACCCGGTGACCGGGCGGGCCGCGCTCGGGCCGGTGCTGGACCCGGCGTTCGCCACGTTCGTCGGCCGCCGGGAGATCGCCCAGGCGCACGGGATGACGGTGGCGGAGCTGGCGCTGTTCTTCAACGCGGAGTTCCTGCACGAGAATCCGGTGCGGCTGGACGTGGTGACGATGTCGGGGTGGCGGCGCTCGGACTTCTTCGACGACACCGGGCTGCCGTGGGTGCCGCCGAGCCCGAACATGCCCACGCCCGAGACGGCTCTCGTCTACTCCGGCACCTGTCTCTTCGAGGGCACGAACCTCTCCGAGGGCCGGGGCACCACCCGCCCCTTCGAACTGCTGGGCGCGGAGGGCATCGACCGTAGCTGGGCGGCCGCCGCGAACGCGCTGGAGCTGCCGGGGGTGGCCTTCCGCGAGGCGTACTTCGCTCCGGTGTTCTCCAAGTTCGAGGGGAAGACGGTGGGCGGGGTGCAGGTGCACGTCCAGGACCGGGAGGTGTTCGACCCGGTCCGCACCGGGATCGCCCTGCTGGTGACGGCGAAGCAGACCTGGAGCGGCTTCGCCTGGCGGCCGGACAACTGGATCGACAAGCTCACCGGGAACACCCGGGTCCGCACGATGATCGACGCGGGCGCGGACACCGACGAGGTCGTACGGGCCTGGCAGCGGGACCTGTCGGCGTTCCGGGCGAAGCGGCGGAGGTATCTGCGGTACGGGGGCTAGCCCCCGGGCTCAGGCTGCCGCGAGATCCAGGTCGCCGAGGTACTCGCCGTCGTCGGTGAGGCCCCGCTTGCGGTAGCCGAGCCCGAGGTAGAACTCCTCGGGACCGCCCTCTCCGGGCTTCCAGGTGACGGTCGAGACCGTCCCGCCGCGTCGGCGGATCTCCTCGTTGACCGCTCCGACGGCGAACCGCCCGTAGCCCCGGCCCTGCTCACCGGCGGCGACGGCGAGCCGCCAGAGCCCGGAGCGGGGCGGGGCGTCCGGCACCCCCGCGTCGAAGTCGAACGGCAGGTCGAAGTACGCCATCACGAAGCCGACGGCGCGGTCACCGTCACAGATCAGCCGGGGCCAGGCGAGGTCGGGATGCACATAGGCCTCGGCCAGGGACTGCGCGACCGGGGAGACGAACCTGCGCTGCTCAGGCGCTACTTCCAGCCGACAGGCGTCGAGCACATTGTCGGCGGTGATCATTTCCAGGCGCGGGCGAGCTGTCGTCATGGGGGAACCCAACCGCACGGGGCCGTGCCGCCGCCATGGGATTTCGCCACCCGCGCGAGGAAGCACGCCCGCGCACCACCGGCCCGTGCGCCGTTCCGCTTCCGCCCGTGGCACCCCGTCCCACATGGGGTGTCTCGGCCAATGGACGGATTTCATCTTTCGATGGAGCCGAAACGGGCAGGCGTACGTCCATTCCTTGACGTCCAAGGACGAGCGACGGAGGTGGCGGTGTCATGGCCGGTTTCCGGAGTCTTGCGAGACAGGTACGCGATCCGCTGGGTGATCTGGCCCTGCGGCGGTATTCCCTGCGCAAGTGTTTGGAGAGGTTCGCCCCGTACGGGCACCGGGCGACCTGGGACCATCTGTGCGCCCGGCACGGGATCGATCCCGAGGACCGGGCGCCCGATCCGGTGCGTCTGATGCGCGCGCTGGACGAGTTGGAGGAGGCGCGGGCCGTGTGGCTCGCGTACGAGGCGGGGTTCGCCGAGCGGCGGCGGCGCGAGAAGCACGCGGGCCTGCGGCGGCCCGGCGCGTTCGACGACTGGCACCGCCGCACCTGGGGCGGTCACGGGGTGGCCCGCTGCACCGACCCCGGCGTCCATCCGACCGAACCGCTCGCCGAGGTCCTGCGCCGGCTGATCGCGGCTCTCGGCGCCGGCCCCGGCTCCGCCTGCCCGGTCTGCGCGGGCACCGGCATCGAGTGGCGGCAGGAGCGGGGCGACGAGCCGTGGGCGGGCCCGGTGTGCACGGGCTGCGGGATCGTCGTGCCGCGGCCCGCGCTCACCGACCGCACCCTGGCCAGGGCCCGGCTGCCGCGGCACCGGAGGCCGGCCGTACAGGCGGCGTGAGGCCCGGCGTTCCGCGCGGCCGCCCGGCCCCGGTGGACGGGGCCGGAGGGCCAGGGGTCCGGTCGTGCGCCGGCGCTCAGGAGGACGGTTTGCGCTCGGGCATCAGGTGGGAGCCGGTGATCCGTTCACCGCTGATGTCGTCGGGGTTGGACAGCACGCAGGTCTCCAGCGACAGACAGCCGCATCCGATGCAGTCGGTCAGATGGTCGCGCAGGCGGTGCAACTGCGTGATGCGCTCGTCCAGTTCCTTGCGCCACGCCCCGGAGAGGCGGGCCCAGTCCTCGTGGTTGGGCGTGCGCTCCTCGGGCAGTTCGGCGAGTGCGTCCCGGATCGTGGCCAGCGGGATGCCGACGCGCTGTGCCGCCCGGACGAAGGCGACCCGGCGCAGCGCGTCCCGTGAGTAGCGGCGCTGATTGCCGCTGGTGCGGGTGGAGGCGATCAGGCCCTTGGACTCGTAGAAGTGCAGGGCCGAGACGGCTGCGCCGCTGCGCGCCGAGAGCTGGCCGACTGAGAGTTCGTGGAGTGTCTGTGGGATCTGTGGCACCCCTCAAACCTACTGCCATGTCGTTGACAGGAACGCCCCTCCGGACAATGCTGAGCAAGCGCTTAGACATCGCGCGGACAGCGCGTCGAGCCGGAAGGCAGGGACCGGGAACATGGCAGAGCCGAGGATCTTCACGTCCGCGCAGGAGCTGCGGGACGGAGTGGGCGAGCAGCTGGGACACAGCGACTGGCTGGAGATCGAGCAGAAGAGGATCGACCTGTTCGCCGAGGCGACCGGGGACCACCAGTGGATCCATGTGGACCCGGAGCGGGCGAAGGACGGACCGTTCGGCACGACCATCGCGCACGGCTATCTGACGCTCTCGCTGCTGCCCGCACTGGTCCCGCAGGTGATGCGGGTCGAGGGCATGAAGATGGGCATCAACTACGGGACCAACAAGGTCCGTTTCCCCTCGACCGTCCCGGTGGGCTCGCGGCTGCGGGCCACCGCGGTGCTCCGCGAGGTCACGGAGGTGGGCGGCGGCGTGCAGGTCACGGCGGTCGTCACCGTCGAGCGCGAGGGCAGTGAGAAGCCGGCCTGTGTCGCCGAGTCGGTGTCCCGCTACTACTTCTGAACCCGGCGGGCCTTGACCATCCGCAGGACGAGGTCGGCGTACAGCTCGCCGACCTCGTCGGGTGTGCGGCTGCCCTGGGCGTTGAACCAGCGGGCCACGTCGATGCAGAGGGACAGCACCGCGAGCGTGGTGCCGGGGATGTCGGGGACGTCGAACTCGCCGTCCCGCACCCCCTCGCTGATGATCCGGCGCACCACCGCGTCGCTCCTGCGCCGCAGGGCGACGATCTCGGTGCGGTGCTCCTCGCCCAGCGCGTCGAGCTCGTACTGCACGACCCGGGCGGTGGTGTGCCGTTCCGCGTGCCAGCGGACGAAGGAGCGGACAGCCCCGGCGAGCCGTTCGGCGGCCGTGCCGTCCCGGTCGGCCTCGGCGTCGAGGACGTGCAGCGCCCGTTCGTGGCCGATCTTGCTGATCCGGTGGAGCAGCTCTTCCTTGGTCTTGTAGTGGATGTAGAGCGCGGCCGGGCTCATCCCGGCCCGGCCGGCGATGTCACGGGTGGTGGTCGCGTGGTACCCGCGCTCGGCGAAGGCGTCCACGGCGGCGACGAGGAGCCGCCTGGCCGCCTCGGGAGTGACCTCGCCCCACGGCGCGTCCTCGCCGCTCGTCTCCTCCACCGCACTCATCGCCCAGGGCCCCTCTCCGTCAGCAGGACGCACACCATACCCCGAACCTGAGCAAGCGCTTAGGGGATGTCCCGCCGACCCCGTGGGGTCAGAGCTTCTGGAAGGGGTCGTGCTCGGCGAGGATCTTCTCCAGCCGGGCCTGGTCGACCCGGCTGTGGATCTGCCCGGCCTCCTGGCGGTCCCGGATCACCTTGGCGAGCGTGAAGCAGGACGTGACGAGGTAGAGCACGCCGATGGCGAGGAAGCCGCGCACCCAGGCGTCGGCGTCGAGGAAGAAGATACCGAAGGCGACCGCGGCGATCGCCACCATGAAGGAGGCGACGGCCTGCAGGTAGAAGGCCGCGGTGCTCTGCTGCTTGACCGATGTCGTGTCACTCATGGGTTCAGCATCCGCCCGACGTGGCGCACACCACATCCGCGCCCGTACTCAGGCCCGTACTCAGACGTCGGACGCCTGTACGAGGCCGAGCACGAGCACCGGGCGGTACGGGCCCGCACTCCGGCCGGAACGGTCCCGGCGCCGGGTCAGAACGCGGAGACGCCCGTCAGCGCGCGGCCGATGATCAGCTTCTGGATCTGGCTGGTGCCCTCGTAGAGCGTCATCACCCGGGCGTCGCGCAGCAGCTTGCCGACCGGGTACTCGTCGATGTAGCCGTAGCCGCCGAAGACCTGGAGGGCGTTGTTGGCGCAGCGGACGGCGGCCTCGGAGGCGTACAGCTTGGCCGTGGAGGCGGCGGTGGCGAACTCCTGACCCCGGTCGATCAGATCGGCGACCCGCCAGGTGAGCAGCCGGGCGGCGTCCACGTCCACGGCGATGTCGCTGAGCAGTTCCTGGACGAGCTGGTGGCGGGCGATGGGCTTTCCGAACTGCTCGCGCTCGCCGGCGTAGCGCACGGCCGCGTCCAGGGCGGCCTGGGCGATGCCGACGCAGCCCGCCGCGACCGACATCCGCCCCTTGGCGAGGGCGGACATGGCGATGGAGAAGCCCTTGCCCTCGGGCCCGAGCAGGGCGGACGCCGGTATCCGGACGTCCTGGAGGACCAGTTCGGCGGTGGCCTGGCCGCGCAGTCCGAGCTTGCCGTGGACGGTGCGGCGGGTGAGGCCCGGGGCGTCGGTGGGGACGAGGAAGGCGGAGACGCCCCGGTGGCCGGGGGTGTCGTTCGTGCGCGCGAAGAGCAGGACGACATCGGCCCAGGTGCCGTTGGTGATGAACATCTTGGTGCCGTTGACGACGTAGTCTCCGCCGTCGCGGACGGCCCTGGTGGCGAGGTTCCCGGCGTCCGAGCCGGTGCCGGGCTCGGTGAGGCCGAAGCAGCCGATCGCCTCGCCGGAGGTGAGCCGGGGCAGCCAGGACCGCTTCTGCTCCTCGTCGCCCCAGGACGCGATGGTCTTGGCCACCAGCCCGAGCGACACGGAGACGATGCCGCGCACGGAGGAGTCGCCGCGCCCCAGCTCCTCGGTGACCAGGCAGTAGGACAGGTGGTCGCCGCCGGAGCCGCCGTACTCCTCGGGGACGGTGAGACCGAGGAAGCCGAGGGCGCCGAGCTTACCGACGATCGACCTGTCGACATTCTCGGACCGGTCCCATGCGACGACATGGGGGGCGACCTCGCGGGCGACGAAGTCCTCGGCCAGCTTCCGGACGGCTTCCTGCTCCTCGCTCAGCGTCAGGTCCATCGTGCGCCACCCACTGCCTCTCCTGAGCGCCGCTCGGGCGCACTTTAATTAGCACTGCTAGTTTCTGGTTCGCAGGCCCTACTATGAGCCGCATGGCCCGACCGCGCAAGCCCCTCCTCAGCAGAGACCGCATCGTCGAGGCGGCGAGCGCACTCGTGGACTCCGAGGGGCTCGACGCCGTCTCCACCCGTCGCCTGGCGGCCGTGCTGGGGGTCAGCGGGCCCTCGCTCTACAACCACTTCCGCAACAAGGAGGAGATCCTCGACGCCGTCGCCGACGCGGTCTCCGTACAGGTCGATCTGTCGATGTTCGAGGAGTCGGACCCGCGCGACTGGCGCGCGGCCCTGCACGACTGGGCCCTGTCCTACCGGGCCGCGCTCGCCGCGCACCCGCACATCGTCCCGGTGCTGGCCCGGGGGCCGGGCCGCCGGCCGGCGGGGCTGCGGGTCGCCGACGCGGTGTTCGGGGCGATGACCGGAGCGGGCTGGCCGCCCGCCCAGGCGACCCGGATCGGGGCGCTGATGCGCTACTTCATCACCGGTTCGGCGCTGGGGTCGTTCGCCGGGGGCTTCGTGGACGACGAGACGGCCTACGACCCCGCCGACTACCCGCACCTCGGCCAGGCCCATCTGCTGGCCGACCACCGCAGCCAGGTCGACGAAGGGGCCTTCGAGACCGGGCTGCGGGCGCTGCTGGACGGGCTGGCGCTCCAGTACGAGCAGTACGCGCGGCCGGTGGGCGACGGCGCGGCGACGGTTCGGCCGGCGCCGAACCGTCCCTGACGCACCCTGGACGTATGGACCGTTCCCCGCGACAGCGCCCCCGGCCGCACGACGCGGCGGCCCCGCGGCTCGCCGCACTGGCCGCCCTCCTCGCGGACGAGACCCGCGCCTCCTTCTGCCTGGCCCTGCTCGACGGGCGGGCCTGGACCGCCGGTGAGCTGGCCCGGTACGCCTCCGTCGCCCCATCCACCGCCAGCGAGCACCTGGGGCGGCTGGTCGCGGGCGGGCTGCTGGCCCAGGAGCGGCAGGGCCGTCACCGCTATGTCCGGCTGGCCGACGAGCGGGCCGCGCACCTGGTGGAGGAACTGGCCTCGCACGCGGCGCCCGACGCGCCGGAGCGGCCGCGTTCGCTGCGGGCGGCGAGCATCAGCAGTGCGCTGGCCCGGGGGCGTACCTGTTACGACCATCTCGCCGGACGGCTCGGCATCCGGATCACCGAGGCGATGACGGTACGGGGGCTGCTGCGGCAGGACACCGGGTTCGCGCTGACCGAGGCGGGCCTGGAGTGGTTCGCCGCCCTGGGCATCCCCCTGGACCGCTCGGCCCGACGCCCCCTGGCCCGGGGCTGCCTGGACTGGACGGAACGGCGGCCCCACCTCGCGGGGGCGGCGGGGGCGGCGCTGTGCGCGCATGTGCTGGCGGTGGGGTGGTGCGAGCGGGTGGGGTCGGGGAGGGCGGTGCGGGCTACTCCGGCGGGGGTGGGGGCGCTGTCGGACCTCCTGGACATCGCCCCGGGCTCCCTCGACGACCGGCGCCCACCCAGCCCGTCCGGCGTTTGAGGACGGAACCGTGGCGGTGGTCCCGGGCGACCCCTCCGTGTCCGGGAAGCAAGGGTGCCGCCCACCCCAAGCACCGGTTCCGTCCTCAATCGCCGGACGGGCTTGAAGGGGCACGGTTCCGTCCATGCGCGGCGGACGGGCGTCGATTGACGGGGGTTGACAATTCGGTGGGGGGCGAAGCGTTTCGGCTTTACGGTCGTGGCCATGACGACGACCCCGACACCGCTTCCGGCCTCCCCACCGGCCCACCCCTGGCGGGCCACCGCCGCAGCCTGCACCACCGTCGTGCTGTGGGCCTCCGCCTTCGTCTCCATCCGCAGCGCCGGCGAGTCCTACTCCCCCGGCGCCCTCGCCCTGGGCCGGCTCCTGGCGGGCACGCTCGTGCTCGGGGCGATCCTCCTCGTACGGCGGGAGGGGCTGCCCGGGCGCGGCGCCTGGCGCGGGATCGTCACCTCCGGCGTGCTCTGGTTCGGGCTCTACATGGTGGCGCTCAACTGGGGCGAGCAGGAGGTCGACGCCGGGACGGCGGCGATGCTGGTGAACATCGGGCCGATCCTGATGGCCCTGATGGGCGCCCGCATGCTCGGCGAGGGACTGCCGCGCCGCCTGCTGCTGGGCATGGGCATCTCGTTCTCGGGCGCGGTCGTCGTCGGCCTCGCGATGTCCGGGCACGGCAGCTCCTCCGTGCTGGGCGTGGCACTGTGCCTGCTGGCCGCCGTGGCGTACGCGCTGGGCGTGGTCAGCCAGAAGCCGGCGCTCGCGTACGGTTCCTCGCTGCAGATCAACACCTTCGGCTGCCTGATCGGCGCCGTCGCCTGCCTGCCGTTCACCGGGGTGCTGGTCTCCGAGGCGGCCGACGCCCCCATGTCCGCCACGCTGAACATGATCTACCTGGGCGTCTTCCCGACCGCGCTGGCCTTCACCACCTGGGGCTACGCCCTGGCCCGGACCACCGCGGGCCGGATGGGCGCCACCACGTACGCCGTTCCGGCGCTGGTGGTGCTCATGGCGTGGCTGCTGCTGGACGAGGTGCCGACCCTGCTCGGGGTCCTCGGCGGGCTGCTCTGCCTGGTCGGGGTGGCGGTCTCCCGGAGCCGTCAGCAGACTGGGCCCACACGCGGAAATCCCGCTGGGCCGGTGGAGGGAAGCCGTCATGACACGGAGGACCGGAGCGCAGGGCGACCGTAAGAAGGCCGAGAGGTCCGAGAAGGCCGACCGCGAGGAGGCGGGGCGGGCGGCCCGTTACGGCGGGCCGTATCTGGACGGGTTCGGTGTGGTCGACAGCGGGGACGACGATCCGGTCCTCGTGACGCCGAAGGGCCACGCCCGCGACGCCTGGCGCGAGGACTACCCCTACGACCGCAAGCTGCGCCGCCGCGACTACGACAAGGCCAAGCGGGCGCTCCAGATCGAGCTGCTGAAGCTCCAGCACTGGGTGAAGGAGCGCGACGAACGGCTGGTGATCCTCTTCGAGGGCCGGGACGCGGCGGGCAAGGGCGGCACGATCAAGCGGTTCACCGAGCATCTCAATCCGCGCGGCGCCCGGGTGGTGGCGCTGGAGAAGCCGACCGAGCGCGAGCGCACCCAGTGGTACTTCCAGCGCTACACGGCGCATCTGCCGAGCGCCGGGGAGATCGTGCTGTTCGACCGCTCCTGGTACAACCGGGCGGGCGTGGAACGGGTGATGGGGTTCTGCACGACCCGCGAGTACCTGGAGTTCATGCACCAGGCGCCGGGCTTCGAGCGGATGCTCGCCCGGGACGGCATCCACCTGGTGAAGTTCTGGTTCTCCGTCTCCCGCAACGAGCAGCGCAACCGGTTCATGATCCGGCAGATCGACCCCGTACGACGGTGGAAGCTGAGCCCGGTCGACCTGGCCTCGCTGGACAAGTGGGACGCGTACACGGAGGCCAAGGAGCTGATGCTCTTCCACACCGACACGGCGGACGCGCCGTGGACGGTGGTGAAGAGCAACGACAAGAAGCGGGCCCGGCTGGAGGCGATGCGGCATGTGCTGGACCGCTTCGACTACCCGGGCAAGGACCCGGAGGTGGTCGGGAAGCCGGACCCGCTGATCGTGGGCCCGGCCTCCCGGCTGTTCGAGGAGGGCGAGATGGACGCCCGGCTGCTCGGGCCCGTCAGCTCGACCTCCCGGACGACGGACTACTAGCGGCGTTCTGGAACACCACCAGCGCCCGGCCGCCCTTGCCCGCGATCATGTTGTCGAAGGCGGCGGGGATGCCGTCCAGGGCGATGCGTTCGGTGACCATCATCGACAGGTCGAAGCGGCCCGCGCGGATGTGGTCGGCGAGGGCGGGCAGATCGCGGGCCGGGTCGCTGTTGCCGTACACGCAGCCCGTGAGCGACCGGCCCCAGTGGAAGATCTCCAGGGCGTTGAAGGTGACGTCCTGGTCCTTGCCGCCGATGCCGACCACCGTGGTGCGCCCGCCGCGCCGGGTGGACTCCCAGGCGGCCCGGATGGTCGCGGGGCGGCCGACGCACTCGACCGCGACGTCCGTGCCCTGGCCGCCGGTCAGTTTGCGGATCTCGCGCGGGGTGGTGGCGGAGGCGATGACGTAGTCGGTGGCCCCCGCCTGCCGGGCCAGCTCCTCCTTGGCCGGGGAGACGTCGACCGCGATGATCCGGGACGCTCCGGCGATCCGGGCGGCCTGGAGCACGGCGAGGCCGACGCCGCCGATGCCGAAGACGACGACACTCTCGCCCTCGCGGACCCGGGCGCTGTGGTGGATCGCGCCGTAGCCGGTCAGGACCGCGCAGCCGAGGAGGGCGGCGTCGGTGAGCGGGATGCCGTCGGGCGCGGGCAGCACGCAGTTGGCGGCGACGACGGTCTCCTCCGCGAACGCCGCGACGTTGAGGCCGGGGTGGAGGTCGGTACCGTCCGCGGTACGGGCGTGGCGGTTGGCGGTGCCCTTCAGCGCGTCGGCGCAGAGCCAGACCTCGCCGATGCCGCAGTGGAAGCAGGAGCCGCAGGAGGGCGCCCAGTTGAGGACCACGCCGTCGCCGGGCGCGACCTGGGTGACGCCCTCGCCGACCGCCAGGACCGTACCCGCTCCCTCGTGGCCGAGGACGGCGGGCACCGGGACGCGCATGGTGCCGTTGGACAGGGACAGGTCGGAGTGGCAGACCCCCGCCGCGGCGAGCGCGATGCGCACCTGGCCGGGGCCGGGCTCCGGCAGGACGATGTCGGTGATCTCCAGCGGAGCTCCGACGGCGGGCAGTACGGCGGCGCGGACCACGAACAGGCTCCTTACGGGGAAGGGGAAAGGGCTACGGGGGGTCAGAACTGGAGCGACTTGGTCTGGAGGTACTCCGCCAGACCGTGCGGCCCCAGCTCGCGCCCCACCCCCGACTGCTTGTAACCGCCGAACGGCGCCAGCGGGTTGAACCGTCCGCCGTTGATGTCGACCTGCCCGGTGTCCATCCGGCGGGCGAAGGCCACCGCCTCCTCGTCGTCGGCCGCCCACACGGCCCCGGCGAGCCCGTACACGGTGTCGTTGGCGATCCGGAGCGCGTCGTCGACGTCCTCGTACCGCAGGATCGAGACCACCGGGCCGAAGATCTCCTCCTGGGCGATCGTCATGTCCGGGGTGACGTCGGCGAAGACGGTCGGGCTGACGTAGTAGCCGGTCTCCAGCGGCGCGTCCGGGCCGCCCGCGATCAGCCGGGCGCCCTCCTCGACGCCCTTGGCGATGTAGCCGCGCACCCGGTCCTGCTGCTTGGCGTTGACGAGCGGTCCGACCCGTTCGCCGGGTACGTACTTGGTGACGGCGTTCGCCGCGAGCTCCACGGCCTCGTCGTACCGCTCCGCGTCCACCAGCATCCGGGTCCAGGCGCTGCACGTCTGGCCGGAGTTGGTCATCACGTTGGCGATGCCGACGTTGACCGCCTTGGCGAGATCCGCACCGGGCAGGATCACATTGGCGGACTTGCCGCCCAGCTCCAGGGCGACGCGCTTGATCGCGGCCCCGGCGGTGGCGCCGATCTTCCGGCCGACGGCGGTGGAGCCGGTGAAGGAGACCAGGTCGACACCCTCGTGGGCGGCGAGCGCCTGTCCAGCGACCGGTCCGAGGCCGGTGACCAGGTTGAAGACCCCGGGCGGCAGACCGGCCGCCTCGGTGGCCTCCGCGAAGAGCTGGGCGGTCAGCGGGGTGTCCTCGGCGGGCTTGAGGACGACGGTGCAGCCCGCGGCGAGCGCGGGGGCGACCTTGGCGACGATCTGGTGGAGCGGGTAGTTCCAGGGGGTGATCGCGCCGACCACGCCGACCGGCTCCAGCAGCACGGTGGAGTTGCCGATGCGCTCCTCGAAGGTGTGGCGGGCGGCCAGTTCGGCGTACGAGGCGGCCACCAGCACGGGCACGCCCGCGTGGACCATCTGCGACAGCGGCAGCGGCGAGCCCAGCTCGGCCGTGATCGTCGCGGCCAGCTCGTCCTTGCGGGCGGCCAGCGCGTCGGCGAGCGCGGTGAGCCGGGCGGCCCGCTCGGCGGGCGGGGTCGCGGCCCAGGCGGGGAAGGCGGCGCGCGCGGCCCGTACCGCCGCGTCGACGTCCTCGGCGGTTCCCGCCGGCACATAGGCGATGACCTGCTCGTCGGCCGGGTTCACGACCGCGATCGTGTCCTGGCCGGCGGCGGGCCGCCAGGCGCCGTCGATGTACATCTGGTCATGGGCCTGCATGGCTGTTTCCTCCCGGACGTGCTGTGCGGAGCGCCGAAGCCGTGCGGCGCGGGCACACGTCGCACCCGCCCAAACTAGCGCCGTTAGTTTTCCGGCGCCAGGGAGCCTTCCGAGACTCCGGTCACGCCGGACGCGCACACCCCTGCGCGCGCGAACCCGCCCGGCCGGGTTGCCGGAACGGCATGAGGCCTTGCCCTGGCGACGGCCGCCGGGGCAAGACTGGGGCGAGCCCGCGCATCCGGACCGCCCGACCGACCGACCAACCGGCCGACCGCCCGAGCGCCCCGACCGACCAGCCGGCTGACCGGCTGACCGGCCACTGAGGAGACACCATGACCGCCGCGCCCCGCCCCCGCCGACGTTCCCGCCGCCGGGACACCCCGCCGCCACGGACCGGCGGCAGCGAGATCGAGGTGCTGCGCGGCTTCCTCGACTACGTACGCGCCTCGATCGCCGCGAAGGTCGAGGGCGCCCCGGAGCCGGAGGTCCGCACCGCCGGGGTGCCCTCGGGCACGAATCTGCTCGGCCTGCTCCACCATCTGACCTTCGTCGAGCGGTCCACCTTCCTCGGGGAGTCGGTCGCCGACTGGCCGGGGACCTTCCGTGCCGCTCCCGAGGACGGCGCGGCCGAGGTCGTCGCCCGCTACCGGAAGGCGGTCGCGGAGGCGAACGACGTCCTCGACACCTGCGCCGACCTCGGCTCACCGGTGCCGCACGCGCGACCGAACGGCCCTTCTCCCAGTGCCCGTTGGGCGCTCACGCACATGATCGAGGAGACCGGCCGCCACGCGGGTCACGCGGACATCCTCCGCGAACTGATCGACGGCTCGACCGGCCGCTGAACAGGACCGAGCAACCCCCTAAGGAGTGTCTTCCAGCCCGGGAACGTCGTGGGGCAGCGGGCAGATGCGGCGGCCGTAGTGGTCGAAGACGTACAGATGGGCCAGGTCCACCAGCAGCGGCACCTGTCCCCCGGTCCGCAGCCGCATGTCGGGGCCGGTGCGCACGACCAGGTCGCCGGAGGGGGTGGCGGGGCGGTCGGGGCCCTGGATCCCGGTGGGGTCCTCGGCCGGTTCGTCGAGGGTGACGACCGGGCCGCTGATGCGGCCGGCCGCCCGCCCTCTGAGCCGTTCCAGGACGCCGACCCCGCCTCCGCCGCCCGCCGCGGCCCGGCGGCGGCGCGGCATCGCCCGGGGCCGGGCGGATTCGAGGTCCGGCACGACGGCGGGCCGCGAACCGGTCCTGAGGTGGACCAGCGCCTCGTGCCCCTGGTACTCGACGTGCTCGACGATGCCGCTGAGGGCGACCTCCCCGGGCCGGGCCTGGCTGGGCGGGGCGATCCGGACCGCCTCGGAGCGCAGCCCCACGATGATCCGCCGGCCCTGCTGGATCCGGAGCAACTGGTGGTCGGGGCTGAGGGGTTCGGGCAGGGCGAGCCGCTGACGGCCGAGGTCGATCGACATCCGACCCTCCAACGGGGCGTGCACGACGGCCTGGAGGAGGTTGATGCGCGGGGTGCCGATGAAGGCGGCCACGAACACGTTGTCCGGCAGGGCGTAGACCTCGCGCGGCGTACCGACCTGCTGGAGGACTCCGCCGCGCAGTACGGCCACCCGGTCGCCGAGGGACATCGCCTCGGCCTGATCATGCGTCACATAGACGGTGGTGACGCCCAGTTCCCTGGTGAGCAGGGCGATCTCGGCGCGCAGATGGCTGCGCAGCTTCGCGTCGAGGTTGGAGAGCGGTTCGTCCATCAGGAACACGGAGGGGCGGCGGGAGATGGCCCGGCCCATCGCGACCCGCTGGCGTTCGCCGCCGGAGAGCTGGGCCGGGTAGCGGTCGAGGACGTGCTCGATCCCGAGCATCCGGGCGGTGGCTTCGACCCGCGCGGTGGTGTCCTCGCGGGGGTTCTCCAGCTTCAGGGGGAAACCGATGTTGGCCCGGTTGGTCATGCTCGGGTAGAGCGCGAAGTTCTGGAACACCATCGCCATGCCGCGTTCGCGTGGCGGGGCGTGGTTGGCGTACTCCCCGTCGAGGAGCAGTTCGCCCTCGGTGATCTCCTCCAGGCCCGCGATCATGCGCAGCACGGTGGACTTGCCGCAGCCGGAGGGGCCGAGCAGGACGACGAACTCGCCCGGATCGATGGAGAGCGTGAACCGGTCGACGGCCCGCCGGTCCCGGCCGTAGCTCTTGCTGACTTGGTGCAGGGAGATCGCGCGCGTCATGAAGGTCCGCCCGGAGGGAAGTGGTGGCATCGCGGTGGGGAGCGGCTGTGTGGAAGCTAGCCCACCGGGCGGGGTGTGGGAATGACTCGCGCGAAGGTTGGGGCGTACGGGGTCGGTCAGCCGGAGGATTCGGTCGTGTCCCGGACGGCCGGCGGTACGGGTGCCGGGTCCGGCGGTACGGGTGCCGGGTCCGGCGGTACGGGTCCCGGGTTTGGCGGTACGGGTCCCGGGTTTGGCGGTACGGGGGCGGGCGCCGGGTCCGCGGCGGCCCGGGCCGGCTTCGTACGGGCCTCGCCGCGCAGTCCGAGTCCCGCCGCGCCGAGCAACAGCACGCCGAGCAGCGCGAACGGGGCCGCCACCCCCACCGCGCCCGCGATCAGGCCCGCCGCGGCGGGGGCGGCGACCTGGCCGAGCCGGTTGCCGGTCAGCCGCAGGGCGAGCGCGGTGGACCGGGCCTGGGCGGGGGCCGCCCGGACCACGGTGGTCATGGACAGCGGCTGGCCGACGCCGAGGCAGAAGCCGAGGACCGCCAGCATGACCGCAAGGACCGGGACGGACACGGGCAGGGCGACGCCCGCGCAGAGGAGCCCGGCGAGCAGACAGCTGGTGGTCAGCAGTGCGCGGCGGCCCAGCAGCCGCAGCAGCGGTGTCATCACCAGCCGGCAGGCGATCGTGGCGGCGGCCCGCAGGCTGAGCAGCAGTCCGACGGTGGCCGGTGCGATGGAGCGGTGTTCGCCGACGACCGGCAGGTAGGCGGTGAGGATGTCGGTGGCGGACAGCACCGCCATGCTGATGAAGATGCCCGCCGGGACGCCGCGCGCGCCCAGGATCGCCCGGACCGGGACCTTGTGGCCGGGGGCCGGGCCGGAGCCGGTGGCCCGGCGGTGCTCGATGCGCCAGAGCGAGGTGAGGGCGACCGCGCAGACCCCCGCCGACACGAGGAGCGCGAGGGCGCTCGTACGGCCCAGCGCACCGCTGTCGGCCGAGATCAGCGCACCGGCCGCGATCGGGCCGATGAGCTGGCCGAGCGAGGCGCCGATGGTGAAGTGCCCGAAGTTGCGGTCCTGTTCGTCGGGCGCGGACTGCCGGGCCACGATCGACTGCGCGCCGATCACGAAGCACAGGTGGCCCAGTCCCATCACCCCGCTCCAGGCGGCCATCGCGGGCAGCGAGGAGACGACCCCGCTGAGCGCGCAGCCGCCGGAGATCAGGAGGACGCCGAGCGGCAGCAGGGGCGCGCAGCGGCCGTGGTCGGTGCGGCGGCCGAGCGGCACGGCGACGAACAGCGGAAGCAGGGCGTAGACCCCGGCGATGACGCCGACGGCCGCCTCGTCCGCGCCCAGCGCGAGGGCCCGGTAGGAGACGGCGGGCCGTGCCATCGACACCGCCCCCTGCGCGAAGGCGAAGGCGATGACGAGGCGCAGCAGCCAGCCCCGGCCGGGCCCGGTTCGCGGTCGGACGGTCATCACATGATGCCGAAGAGGATGCCCGCCGCGAGCACCACGAGCGAGGTGAGGACGGCCCACTTGACGGTGAAGCGGGTGTGGTCGCCGAACTCGACCTTCGCCATGCCGACGAGGACGTACACGGCGGGCACGAGCGGCGAGGACATGTGCAGGGCCTGACCGGCCAGCGAGGCGCGGGCGATCTCCAGCGGCGAGACGCCGTGGGCCGCGCCCGCCTCGGCGAGGACCGGGAGGACGCCGAAGTAGAAGCCGTCGTTGGACATGAAGTAGGTGAGCGGCAGGCTGAGCACGCCGGTGACGATGGCCATGTGCGGGCCCATCGCGTCGGGGACCGCGCCGACCACCCAGTCGGCCATGTGCTCGACCATGCCGGTGCCGGTGAGGACTCCGGTGAAGACGGCGGCGGCGAAGACCATGCCGGAGACGTTGAGGACGTTGTCGGCGTGCGCGGCGATCCGGGCCCGCTGGTCGGGCATGTGGGGGAAGTTGACGGTGAGCGCGAGGGCCGCGCCGAGCAGGAAGAGCACCGGGATCGGCATCAGTTCCATGATCATCGCCGTCAGGAGGGCGGCGGTGAGACCGGCGTTGAACCAGTAGAGCTTCGGGCGGAGCGTGGACCGGTTCGGGTCGAGGCCCTGGAACTCTTCGTCCCCGTCGCCGTCTGCGGCATCGGCTCCGGCACCCGTACCCGCCCCTGCGTCCGTGCCCGTACCGCCTGCCGAGGCCGCGGAGCCCTTGCGGAGGCGGTCCTCGCCACCGGTGGCTCCGGCGCCGCCGACGCCGGCGGACACGGTCTCCGGCTCCGGCTCCCGGGCCAGCGCCTCGTCGAGGGTGAGCATGCCCAGACGCTTGCGCTCCCGGCGGCCCAGCACGTACGCCAGCACGAACACGGCGAGCAGCCCCATGGCCAGCGCCGGGATCATCGGCACGAAGATCTCGGAGGCGTCCAGCTTGAGGGCGGTGGCCGCGCGGGCGGTGGGGCCGCCCCAGGGCAGGGTGTTCATGACGCCGTTGGCGGTGGCCGCGACACCGGTCATCACGACCAGGCTCATCTTCAGGCGTTTGTAGAGGGGATACATCGCCGAGACGGTGATCATGAAGGTGGTGGAGCCGTCGCCGTCCAGCGAGACGATCGCGGCGAGCACCGCCGTACCGACGACGATGCGCATCGGGTCGGCTTTGCAGAACCGCAGGATGCCCCGCACGATCGGGTCGAAGAGGCCGACGTCGATCATCACGCCGAAGTAGACGATGGCGAACATCAGCATGGCGGCGGTGGGGGCGAGGTTGCCGACGCCTTCGATGACGTAGTCGCCGAGCTGCGCTCCCTGTCCGACGGCGACACAGAACAGTGCGGGGATCAGTACCAGCGCCGCGATCGGCGACATCTTCTTCGTCATGATCAGGACCAGGAAGGTCGCGATCATGGCGAAGCCGAGGATTGTCAGCATGGGGGATACCTAACGTTCATCCTTGAACTCCCACCGGTCTCGGCGGTCGGTCCGGATGACGTTAGGGGCCTTCTCGCAGCGTTAACAAGATGTTGACCTGTGAGCAATAAGAGCAAAACCCCAGGTCAGCGCGGTGGTGCTAGTGAGCTGGGGTGATGGAGACCGGGATGGCGTTCAGGACCGCCGTGCCGGACAGCGGGTCCAGGAGTGTGCCGTCGAGCAGCTGGTTCACGTTCGCCCCGGGGTCGGCGGCGGCGACCGACATCCGGGTGCCGGGGCGGTTGTGGCCCCAGCCGTGCGGCAGGCTCACCACCCCGCTGCGCACGGTGTCGGTGATCTCGGTCGGGGCTTCGATGCCGCCGCCCGACGACTCGATGCGGGCGGTGGCCCCGTCCACGAGTCCGAGGCGGGCCGCGTCGTCGGGGTGGATCTGGAGGGTGCAGACGTTGGACCCGCCGGTGAGCGAACCGACGTTGTGCATCCAGCTGTTGTTGGAGCGCAGATGGCGGCGGCCGACGAGGACGAGCGGGGCGGGGCGGTCGCCCAGCGCCCGGCGCAGCCGCGGCAGATCGGCGGCGATCGGCTCCGGGAGCAGTTCGATCCGGCCGGAGCGGGTGCGCAGCACTTCGGGGACCCGGGGCTTCAGCGGGCCGAGGTCGATGCCGTGCGGGTGGGCGAGGAGCCGCTCCAGGGTCAGCCCGTACGGGCCGAGGCGCAGCATCAGGTCCAGTCGCCGTTCGGGGCCGTTCTCGCCGGTGAGTTCGGCGGCCCGTTCCTTCGGGGCTCCGGCCCGGGTGAGGGCGGCGTCGACGGCCAGGTCGTCCACGGCGGAGGGCGGCGCGCCGTGCAGGCCGCTCACCGCGAGGATCAGCCGCGCGTGGATCTCGCTCTCGTCCAGCCGCCCGTCCTCCAGGGGCACGGCGGCGCGGGTGTAGCGGACCTGGTTGTGCACGGCGAAGCTGTTGAACGCGAAGTCGAAGTGGGCGCTCTGCGAGGGCGGCGGCGGGGGCAGGACGACATCGGCGTGCCGGGAGGTCTCGTTGAGATACGGGTCGACGCTGACCATGAAGTCGAGCCCGTCGGTGAGTGCCGCGTCGAGCCGGTCGCCGTCGGGCGCGGAGAGCACGGGGTTGGCCGCGATGACCACCAGGGCGCGGATACGGTCCTCGCCCGGGGTGTCGATCTCCTCGGCGAGGGCGGCGATGGGGAGTTCGCCCTTGGCCTCGGGATGCCCGGAGACCCGGCTCGCCCAGCGGCCGAGCGCGAAGCCCTTGCCGGGGGCGGCGGGACGTGGCGGGCGGGCCGTGGCGGAGAGCGGGAAGAGGGCGCCGCCGGGCCGGTCGAGGTTGCCGGTGAGGATGTTGAGGACGTCCACCAGCCAGCTGGCGAGGGTGCCGTGCTCGACGGTGCAGCTGCCGATGCGCCCGTAGACGGCGGCGGTGGGGGCGGCGGCGAGTTCACGGGCGATGGCGGTGATGGTGTCCGCGTCCACGTCACAGGCGGCAGCGACCGCGTCCGGGGTGAAGTCCGCGAGGGCGACGGCGAGTTCGTCGAGGCCTTCCAGGTGCTCGGCGAGCGGCCCGGGGTCGGCGAGCTTCTCCGCGATGAGGGTGTGCGCGAGGGCGGCCAGCAGCAGGGCGTCCGCACCGGGCCGGATCGCGACGTGCCGGTCGGCGAGCCGGGCGGTACGGGTGCGGCGCGGGTCGATGACGGTGAGGGTGCCGCCGCGCCGGCGCAGGGCCTTGAGCCGGCCGGGGAAGTCGGGGGCGGTGCAGAGACTGCCGTTGGACTCCAGTGGGTTGGCGCCGATCAGGAGGAGATGGCCGGTGCGGTCGAGATCCGGTACGGGGATGGCGTGCGCGTCGCCGAAGAGCAGGCCGCTGGAGACGTGCTTGGGCATCTGGTCCAGGGTGCTGGCGGTGAAGACGTTACGGGTGCGCAGGGCGGCGAGCAGCAGGGGCGGGTAGAGGGAGCCGGCCATCGTGTGCACGTTGGGGTTGCCGAGGACCACGCCGACGGCCTGCGGGCCGTGGGCCGTCACCAGGTCCGGTATCCGTGCGGCGATCCGGTCGAACGCCTCGCCCCAGGTCGCCTCGCGCAGCTCCCCGTCGTCGCCGCGCACGAGGGGGACGCGCAGCCGGTCGGGGTCGGCGTCGAGCCCGCCGAAGGAGGCGCCCTTGGGGCAGATGAAGCCTTTGCTGAAGATGTCGTCGCGGTCTCCGCGCGCACCGGTGACGGTGGTGCCCTCGATGGTGAGGGTGAGGCCGCAGGTGGCCTCGCAGAGGGGGCAGATACGCGGTGCGGTGCGGGAGTCGTGGGACATGGGCCCTCCCCGGGGCGGCTGCGGCGACGGCACACGGACATGGGCCGGGCGGGCTGGAAGCCCCGGCCCGGCCGAGCATACCGACCAGTACGCACGGCGGGGAGGTGTCGCACGAAGGAGAGCGGAGGAGAGCGGAGGAGAAGGAAGTGCGGGAGGCCGTCGCTCAGTCGAGCGTGTGGGCGAGGTAGGACCTGACCAGGGTCCGGGTCTCGGCGACGATGGCCGCGTCCCCCGTCGGCTCCGTACGGAAGGCGAGCTGCAGCAGCGCGTCCGCGGCCTCCACGCTCACCAGGATCGCCCGGGACATCCTCTCGTCGGCCCGGCGGCCGAGGTGACCGGCGAGCAGCACGGCGAGCCGGTCCGCCAGCCGCCGGTTGGCGTCGTCCGCCGCGCCCTCGGCGGGAAACGGCGGCCCGAAGTCGACGAGCGCGAACCCGGGGACGCTCCGCTTCATCGCCAGGTACTCGTCGAGCACCGCGTCGATGGCGGCGCGCCAGTCGTCGGCGGGAAGGTCCGCGAGCCGGGCGGTGATGCGGTCGGCGTAGGTGTCCAGGTTGCGCAGCGCGAGGGCGTCGACGAGCGCGCGCTTGTTGGAGAAGAAGCGGTAGACGGAGCCGATGGGCACTTCGGCGCGCTCGGCGACGGCCCGGGTGGTGAGCTGCTCGTAGCCGGTCTCGTCGAGGAGACCGGCGCAGGAGTCGAGTATCCGGGCCAGGCGGTCGGCGCTGCGCTGCTGCACGGGGGCGCGACGGAGGTTCGGGGTGACAGGGGGCTGAGGCACGGGCCCCATGATGCCGTGCCCCCGCCGCCCGGCGAACGGCAGATGCCCGGCGGACGCCCCTGCGGACGCGTCACAGCGGGCTCGCACGACGCCGCACCCGCCACGAATGGCGCGATGTATGCCGTTGACGTGCCCCGCCCCTATTCCTACGGTGGTGCATAGGATTCGTCGTCCGGCGGGTCCGAGGGCTTTCTTGGGCACCGGGAGTGCGGGATGAGCGCGATCGACCAGGCGAGGAAGACGGCCGAGGGGCTGACGTATTCCTCCGGCTTCGGCAACGAGCACAGCTCGGAGGCGGTGCCCGGGGCGCTGCCGCACGGCCGCAACTCCCCCCAGCGCGCCCCGCTCGGGCTGTACGCGGAGCAGCTGAGCGGCTCCGCCTTCACCGAGCCGCGCGCGGACAACCGCCGCTCCTGGCTCTACCGGATCCGCCCCTCGGCCGCCCACCCGGCGTTCACCCGGACCGACAACGGGGGCCTGCGCTCGGCGCCGTTCACCGAGACCGTGCCGGACCCGAACCGGCTGCGCTGGAATCCGCTGCCCGACCCCGCGCCCGGCACGGACTTCCTGAGCGGTCTGTGGACGCTCGGCGGCAACGGCGACACCACCCAGCGCGCCGGGATGGCGATCCACCTCTACAGCGCCAACGCCTCGATGACGGACCGCGTGTTCAGCGACTCGGACGGCGAGCTGCTGATCGTCCCGGAGCGCGGCGGACTGCTGCTCCGCACCGAGCTGGGCCTGCTGCGGGCCGACCCGGGCCATGTCGCGCTGATCCCGCGCGGCGTCCGCTTCCGGGTGGAGCTGCTGGAGGAGACCGCGCGCGGTTACGTCTGCGAGAACTACGGCCGCCCGTTCGCGCTGCCCGACCTCGGCCCGATCGGCGCCAACGGTCTGGCGAACGCCCGGGACTTCCTCGCCCCGGTCGCCGCGTACGAGGACCACGAGGGCCCGGTGGAGGTGGTCAACAAGTTCTGCGGGAACCTCTGGTCGGCGACGTACGACCACTCGCCGCTCGATGTGGTGGCCTGGCACGGCAACCACACCCCGTACGTCTACGACCTGCGCCGGTTCAATGTGATCGGCACGATCAGCTACGACCACCCCGACCCGTCGATCTTCACGGTGCTGACCTCGCCGTCCGACACACCGGGGCTGGCCGGGGTGGACTTCGTCGTCTTCGCGCCGCGCTGGCTGGTCGGCGAGGACACCTTCCGCCCGCCGTACTTCCACCGCAATGTGATGAGCGAGTACATGGGGCTGATCGACGGGGCGTACGACGCGAAGGCGGACGGCTTCGTGCCCGGCGGCGGCTCCCTGCACAACATGATGTCGGCGCACGGACCGGACCGGGAGACCTTCGACCGGGCCAGCGCGGCGGAGCTGAAGCCGCAGAAGATCGACGACGGTCTGGCCTTCATGTTCGAGACCCGCTGGCCGGTCACGGCGACCGCGCAGGCGGCCGGCGCCGGCCATCTGCAGCGCGGCTACGACGACGTGTGGCAGGGTCTGAGCCGCAACTTCCGGCCATAGGCGGCGGAAGGGCCGGAGGATACGGGTACGGGACGGGGACGACGTGACAGAGAGCCACGGACAGGCCGGGGCGGACCACGCTGTGGAGCAGCCGTGCCGGCCGCCCGCCTTCGCCCCCGACTCGCTCGTCCTGAACCGGAAGCTGCCGCTCTGGTACCAGGTCTCCCAGTCCCTGCGGGCCTCCATACTGGGCCGCCCGCAGGACGCCTCCGCCCGGCTGCCCACCGAGGAGCAGCTCGCCGCGCACTACGGTGTCAGCGTGCTCACCATGCGCCAGGCGCTCAAGGAGCTGGAGACGGAAGGGCTGATCAGCCGGCACCGGCGGCGCGGCACCTTCATCGAGCCGCGCGCCCGGCGGGTCTCCCCGGTGCGGCTGCTGGGCTCGGTCGACGCGATCGTGGCCCAGCAGTCCGGGGAGGCGACGACCGTGCTCGGACACGGTCCGACGGCGGTGCCCGGCGATCTCGCCGAGTTCTTCCCGGACTGCTCCGAGGTGACCTGCTACCGCCGGCTGCGCCGCGACGGGGAGAGCGACGAGCCCACCAACTGGGCGGAGAACGCGGTACGTCCCGACATCGCCGCCCGGATCGACGTGGCCGACCTCGAACGCTGGCCGATGACGAAGGTTCTGCGCGATGTCGTCGGGGTGCGGATCTCCCGGATCACCGACACGGTGGAGGCCCGGCTCGCCGACCCCGTGACCGCCGAGCTGCTCCAGGTCCCGCTGCTCAGCCCGATCCTGCACTACACGGGCGTGACGTACGACGCGGAGGGGCAGGTGGTGGACGTGGCCCGGATCCGCTACCGGGGCGACCGGTTCTCCTTCTCCGTGACGGTGGAGGCCCACTGACCCCGCCCCACGGGGCCGCCGCCCGCCGTTACGATGCGAGAGCGCCACGGCGGACAGGGGAAACGGGACACGGGACAGGGGGACGACTCGGTGGCAGCGCGCAGGACGGCGGCGGCCGGATCCGGCGGGGACACGGAGTCCTCGCCGCTCGACGCGTTCGTGCCGCTGGACGAGCTGATGCCGTGGTCGGTGCGGCCGCTGCGAACCGGCCGCGCCTGGGTGAGCGGCCCCGACCCGGTGGCGCTCCGGGCCCGCTGGGAACGGCTGGCCGCCGCGGACGCCGCCGAGCAGGAGCGGCTGTTCGCGCCCACCCGCTCCCGTACACCGCACACCTCGGTCGCGGCCCTGCCCGGCCAGTCGACCGGCACGGCCCGCTTCGCCCGGACTCCCGGACCCTGCCCCGACCCCGTACGGATCCTGCACGGCCCCTACGACGAACAGTGGCTGCTGCCCGACCACCGGCTGATCGACGCGGCCCGTCCGGAGCTGTGGCGGGTCGCCGACGAGCAGCAGCTCTTCGCGGTGGAACACAGCTGCGCCCCCGAGGACTCCGGGCCCGCCCTGTCCGTGACCGCGCTGCTGCCCGACGGGCACTCCCCCGCCGGGCGGCCCGGCCGGATCAGGCCGCTGTACCGCAGGCCCGGCGGCACGGAACCCAACCTCGCGCCGGGGCTCCCCGAGCTGCTGCGCGGGCGGCTCGGCGGCGGGACGGACCCGGACGCGTTCGCCCCGGAAGCGGTGCTGGCCTGGATCCTGGCCGCCGCCCGGCCCGCTGCCACCGGTCTCCGGGTCCCGTTGCCGGCCGACGCGGAGGTGTGGTCGTCGGGAGTGGCGCTCGGCCGGGAGCTGCTGCGGCTCCAGTCGCGCGGGGCCCGGGGCGGGGAGCGGCCCCGGCTGCCGGGCGGGCGCAGGCCCTATGTACGGGCGGCGCTCCCGGCCCGGCCCACGGAGCTGTCGTACGACGCCGGGGACGAGGCGCTGGTCGTCGGCGACGGCCGGATCTCACCGGTGCCCGCGACGGCCTGGGAGTTCACGGTGGGCGGGGTACGGGTGCTGGAACTCTGGTTCGGGCGCCGGACGGCAGCGGCGGCGGGCCGGGTGCCGGAGGGGGCGGCGCCGGGCGGCCTGGACGCGGCCGGTGCGCGCGGCTGGCCCCGGGAGTGGACCTCGGAGCTGCTCGAACTCATCACCGTACTCGCCCTGCTGGACGGCACGGCGGGGCCCCGCGAGGAGCTGCGGGCCGCGCTGGCGGCGGGTCCGCTGATCGGTCCGGCCGAGCTGCGGGCGGCCGGGGTGCTGCCGGTCCCGTCCTCCGCACGGCATCCGGCATCCGTCCTCGGACACCAGGAGGAGGGCCCGGAGGGGCAGTTCGCGCTGCTGTAGCGGCGGCCGGAGGAGGACTCGCGCTGCCGTGAGCGGCGGTCCGGACCACAGGAAGTGGCGAAAGCGCCGGTCAGCGGGTATGCACGGGGTCATGAACTCCATGCCACTCCCCCTCGACGGCATCACCGTGGTGGCCGTCGAGCAGGCGGTCGCCGCCCCCTTCGCCACCCGTCAGCTCGCCGACCTCGGGGCCAGGGTCATCAAGGTGGAGCGCCCGGACGGCGGCGACTTCGCGCGCGGTTACGACACGGCGGCGCGCGGTCTCGCCTCGCACTTCGTCTGGTGCAACCGGGGCAAGGAGTCCCTCGCCGTCGATCTGAAGGACCCGCGCGGACTGGCGGTGGTCCGTGAACTCGTCGCCGGTGCCGATGTCTTCGTGCAGAACCTGGCCCAGGGGGCGGCGGCCCGGCTGGGGCTGGACGCCGCCTCGCTCTGCGCGGCGCACCCGCGTCTGGTGGCGGTCGACATCTCCGGCTACGGGGCGGAGGGGCCGTACGCGCACAAGCGGGCCTACGACATGCTCGTGCAGTGCGAGGCGGGGCTGGTCTCGGTGACCGGGACGGCGGAGCGGCCGGTGAAGGCGGGCGTTCCGGCGGCGGACATCGCGGCGGCGATGTACGCGTTCTCCGGGGTGCTCGCGGCGCTGCTGCGACGGGGCGCCACCGGGCGGGGCGGACCGGTGGAGGTCTCCATGCTGGACGCGCTGGCCGAGTGGATGGGCCACCCGCTGCACCAGGGGATGCACGGCTCCGCTCCCCCGGCGCGTACCGGTCTCGCGCACTCGGTGATCGCGCCGTACGACGCGTTCCCCACGGCCGACGGCGAGCAGGTTCTGCTCTCCGTGCAGAACGACCGGGAGTGGCGGCGGCTGGCGGAACAGGTGCTCGGACGGCCCGAGTTGGCCGAGGATCCGGACTTCGCGACGAACGCGGCACGCACCGCGAACCGGGCGCGGACCGATGCGGTGGTGGGCCGGGCACTGGCGGGTCTGACGGGGCGTGAGGCGCTGGCCGCTCTGGAGGCGGCGGGCATCGCCTGCGCGCGGCTGAACACGGTGGCCGATGTGGCGGTGCATCCGCAGCTCGCGGCACGGGACCGGTGGCGGGAAGTGGAGTCACCGGTGGGGCCGTTGCGGGCGCTGCTGCCGCCGATCACGCTGCCGGGGAGCGAGGAGGCGCGGATGGGTGCCGTTCCGGCGCTGGGGGAACACACCGATGCGCTGCTGCGAGCCCTGGGGATGACGGACGAGCAGACATCGGTGCTGCGCCGGGACGGAGTGATCGCCTGACCTGGTCCGTCCCGAGCGGTGGGCCGGTCCGGGGCGGGTGATGCCGTGCCGTGGGTCAGCGGCGGCTGCCGAAGAGCGAGCGCCGCAGTCGCCGCAGCGGCGCGAAGAGCGACACACGCGCGCTCCTGCTCCGGCGGGTGTGCGCGGCATCACGCGAGGTCAGCTCGCGCATCAGCAGCGTCGCTTCCGCCGACTCGCGCTGCGGGACGACGGGGCCGCCGAGCACCGCGAGATGGCGGTCGAGGCGCGTACTGGTCGCACCGCTCCCGCATGTGATGGCAGGCACCCGCGGCCTGCTTCGCACCGTTATCTGTTCCATGTCACTCCCCACCCGTACGAGGGCACCCGGTCCGGGCAGGTTAACCCTATCGTCCCTCGGTGACACCCGTGTTCCCGGCCACAGGATTGCGCACACACATACGGAGGTTGACGGCCCGTTACCGAATTCGCGCGATTCCAGGGCGACTTCGGACAGTTCGGGTGGTTCAGGCGGTTCAGGTGGTTCGCGCGGTTCGGAGGGTTTGCCCGACCGCCCTCCCGCACGGACCGTGCGAGGGGGCGGCGGGCGAGGGAAGCCTCAGCCATGAGGCTTCGGAGAACGGGGTTTCGGAGGGCGGAGCTTCAGAGGGCGGAGTTGAACACGGGGAGATAGCCGCCCGACTGCCCGGCGGCGGTGGGGTGGTAGGACTCGCCGATGTTGAGCCAGTTCACGCTGTGCAGCCAGGAGTTGCCCGAGCAGATCTCGTGCCCGGTGAAGGTCGTCCTGACGTCGCCGAAGGCGAAGCCGTGGTCCGCCGCCCGCTTGGCGGTGGCCGAGTTGAGGTGGTCGGACGCCCCGTTGATGGCGGCGCGTTCCTTCTCGCTCAGTCCGGCGATGCAGCCGCCGCCGAGCTGGTAGAAGCGGGGATAGCCGAGGACGACGACCCGCGCGGAGGGGGCCTTGGCGCGGATGGCCGTGTACACGGAGTCCAGCCTGCCGGGCAGGGTGGAGTCGACGTAGGCCCGGGCGGTGGCGATCCGGTTGAGGCAGGTGGCCTCGGACTGGAGCACACAGGTCGTCATGACGTCGGCGAAGCCCGCGTCATTGCCGCCGATGGAGATCGAGACGAGGTCGGTCGAGGCGTTCAGCCTGCCGAGCTGACTGCCCGTGACGTCTCCGGTCCTGGCTCCGGAGCAGGCCGCGAAGTCGAAGGTGGTGGGGGAGTTGGCGGCCGCCCAGAGGGCGGGGTAGGCGCGGCTGCTGCGCTTGCAGCTGGAGCCGTCGTAGCTGCCGGCTCCGACGCCGGAGGAGTACGAGTCGCCGAGGGCGACGTAGTCGACGGCCGCGGCGGACGAGTCGGCGTTCGCGATCCCCGCACCGGTGAGGGCGAGGGCGGCGCCGAGCAGGAGAGAGGACGAGAACGCCACGAGTCTGGACATTTTCATGGAACCTCCTTGAGCAGGGGGTATCTGCGCTACTCCGTAGTAGCAGCACCCTCACCGCACCGGAAGTGTTCATGCCAAAAATAGGGGTGTTGTGCTTCCGTCCGCCCCCGGAAGTTCAACGGGCGCTCCGCCGTACCTCCTTGTCGCCCCGTGAAACCCGGGTGCACGGGGTGGCGTCGTGCCGGATCATGGGCGCCATGCCTGACTCCCCCGAATCCGCTCTGCCGATCCGGCTCACCGTCGACGACAGCGATTCACCGTCCGACGTCGTCGACGCGCTCTTCCTCGGCCGCTTCGCGACGGGCGAGCAGCCGTACGCGCACAGTTCGTCCCTCGACCGGGTCAAGGCGGATGCGACGCTGCTGCCGCCGGACGCCACCGTGCTGCGGGCCGCCCGGGACGACGACCGCAGCGCCACGCTCGCGGAGGGCGAGGGCTGGACGCTGCTGGCCTCCCGCTGGAACCGGGGCGCGGACGTCACCGTCACCGCGACCAGCCCGGAGCTGGCGGAGCGGATCCTCGGCCGGGCCACGGACGGGGCGCAGGACGAGCCCGAGCCCCAGCCCGACAACGTCACCATGGGCTTCTGGTACGTCTCGCCGCGCCGCGGCCCGTACCGCACCACCCGCCGGATCACCGCCGGCAGCTGGGACGAGATCCGCCCCAACTACACCGCGCCGGTGGCCGATGCCATGGGCCGGCTGATGAAGGTGACGCCGGACGACATCGCGGGCCGGCTGCTCCTGCTGCACGGCCCGCCCGGCACCGGAAAGACGTCCGCGCTGCGCACCCTGGCCCGGTCCTGGCGGGACTGGTGCCAGGTCGACTGTGTGCTGGACCCCGAGCGGCTCTTCAACGACGTCGGCTATCTGATGGACATCGCGATCGGCGAGGACGACGGCACGGCGAAGGGGCGGTGGCGGCTGCTGCTCCTGGAGGACTGCGACGAGCTGATCCGCGGCGAGGCCAGGCACACGGCGGGTCAGGCCCTGTCCCGGCTGCTGAACCTGACCGACGGTCTGCTCGGCCAGGGCCGCAACGTCCTGGTGGGGGTCACCACCAACGAGGACCTGGAGCGGCTGCACCCGGCGGTCGTACGGCCCGGCCGCTGCCTGGCCAGGATCGAGGTCGGCCCGTTGACCCGTCAGGAGTCGGTGGCCTGGCTGGGCACGGACGAAGGGGTCGGCCGGGAGGGCAATTCCCTCGCCGAGCTGTACGCGCTGCGCCGGGGCATCGGCCCCGCGTCGGTGCCGAAGCAGGACGCGGGGGCGGACGCGGGGCTGTACCTCTGAGGCTCCGACGCCGGGTGTCGCAGGTGTGACGCCGGCTGTCATGGGCGTCACGTCGGCTGTCACCGGCGTGACGCCGGGCGTCACGGGCGAGGGCTCAGTCCCCGTACGCGGCCCGCACCGCGTCCTTCGCCAGCGACAGGGCCTGCTGCCGGGTGAGGCCGAGCCGTTCGGCGGTCTCCGCGTACAGCTGCGCGGCGGTGGCGGCCCGCTGCTCGGCCGCTCCCCCGGCGGCCGCGACGAAGGTTCCGTTGCGCCCCCGGGTCTCGATCACCCCGTCCGCCTCCAGGGCCCGGTAGGCCTTGGCCACGGTGTTGGCGGCGAGGCCCAGCTCCTCGGCGAAGCCGCGTACGGTCGGGAGCCGGTGGCCGACCGGGAGCGCGCCGGAACGGGCCAGTTCGGAGAGCTGGGTGCGCAGTTGCTCGTACGGGGCGATGCCGGAGTCCGGGTCGAGGACGATCTTGTCAGTCACGGTGCCGATTCTCCCCCACCGGCGGAAAAAGGGGAGGCGTTCGGGGCGCGGCTGCGCATACGGTCCACCGCATGACTGTGATCGTGCGCGATTTCCGGCCGTCCGACGCGGAGGCCTGGACCCAGGCCCGCCGGGCATCGGTCCCCTGGATGGTGGCCACCCCCGAACAGGTCGTCCACGACCTCGCCCACGCCCATCCCGACCGGCACTACCGGCTGCTGGTCGCCGAGGAGGACGGCGAGATCATCGCCACGGCGCAGGCGGGCATCGCCCACGAGAGCCCCGAGCCGGGGCAGGGCTACTTCACCCCGCAGACGCTCCCCGGCCGCACCCACCGCGGTGCGGGCTCGCTGCTGCTGCGTACGGCGGAGGAGCACCTGGCCGATGTCGGGGCCAGGGTGCTGTACGCGTGGGTGCTGGACAACCCGGAGAGCCTGGAGTTCGCCCGTAAGCGGGGCTATGAGCCCAAGCGCTCGGCCCACTTCCAGCGGCTGGACCTCGCGGGCGGGACCCTGCCGCCGCGTCAGGAGCTCCCGGTGGGCGTCGAGCTGCGGCCCGGCTCCGACTTCGCGGACGATCCCCGGCGGCTGTTCGAGGCGGACGCCGAGGTGACGGCGGACGAGCCGGGCGACATCACCTCCGAGCTGGACGACTACGAGGACTGGCTGACGAACGTCTGGCAGCACCCGGCCTTCGACCAGGGGCTGACGTCGGTGGCGCTGGTGGACGGGAAGGTGGCGGCGTTCAGCGCGGCGACCACCGACGGCGTACGGACGTATCTGAGCGCCATGACCGGCACCCTGCGGGAGTTCCGGGGGCGGGGTCTGGCGAAGCTGGCGAAGAACGACTCGCTGCACCGGGCGCGGGCGGCCGGCTACACGGACGCCTACACCTCCAACGACACCGGCAACGGCCCGATGCTGGCCGTCAACGCCTGGTTCGGCTACGAGATCTGCGCGACGGAGGTCCGCCATGTCCGCACCCTCTGAACCCCGGGCGGACCGTACGAAGGGGCTGGTCGTCGCCCTGTCCAAGGCGGGCCGCACCAAGATCAGGTATCCGGCGGAGCTGGTCCGCGACGACGGCGTCCGCGTCACCGTCCGGGCGCCGTGGGCCGCGCCCGGACCACGGGACTTCGGCTTCGTCCGGTTCGAGCCGGGCGACGTGTTCACCGAGCACTACTGGCGGGACCGGTGGTTCGCGGTGAAGGAGGTCCGCACCGGCGGCGGTGTGCTCAAGGGCTGGTACTGCGACATCACCCGGCCCGCCGTGCTCGCGGACGGCGTGCTGGCGGTCGAGGACCTGGACCTGGACCTGTGGGTGTCGGCGGACGGCTCGTCGGTGCTGCGGCTGGACGAGGACGAGTTCGAGGAGAGCGGTCTGGCCGAGCGCGATCCCGCGGCGGCCGGGGCGGCGGCCTCGGCCCTGGACGAACTGGAGGCCCTGGCCCGGGCCGAGGGGCTGGCCGGTCTTCTCGGCTGACCGGCGCGGCGGGGTGCACCGGTCACGTCGCTCTTCCCGGCCGACCGGCGCGACGGCGTGGGCCGGCCGGTCCGGTGGGCCCGAGCGCCGGTGGGTCAGCTCTCAGCCCTGCGGCGGCTGCTCGCCGGGCGCGTCACGGCGGTCCAGCCGGGAGAGAACCTTGGCGTACACCATGGTCGCCGCCGCGATGACGGTCGTCAGGACCGCCAGCGCGAGGATGCCCAGCAGCGCGGGCCACTCCCGCAACGCGCTCTCGCAGAGCGGGCTTTCGGACAACGGGCCGATCAGCGGACCCCGGCACCTCGCTCTGCCGTCGGACTCCGGGCCGTAGTCGGCGAGCATCAGGAACGCGAACCATCCCCAGACCACCAGGGCCAGGAACATCCACGCGATCGACCAGGAGTCCATCCGGCGGGCGTCCCGCAGGCCCTGGTCCGGTGCGACGTCGGTTGCGGGCTCTGTCGCGGCGGGCGTCGGCGGCCCGGTCTCCTCGGCTGTCATCTCTCCCCCGTGACCTCGGTGAACGCACGCCAGTCCATCACGCACGGCACACCGGACACACGGCGGGGCCCGTACGGACAGCCCGGCGGCTCAGGGGCGGGGCAGGGATCCGGCGACCAGCTCGACCTCGTATCCCGCCGGGTCCTCCAGATAGGCGGCGTGGTGGCCGTCGCCGCCGGCGTACGGATGGCGGTCGGGGAACAGCAGCCGCCAGCCGTACGCCGGGGCCTCGGCCACCAGTGCGTCGAGGGCGGCCCGGTCGGCGATGTGGAACGCCAGGTGGTTGAGCCCGGGGCGGCGGCGGTCGTGGCCGCCCGCGGCCAGATCCAGCGACTGTTCGAGCACGACATACGCGTCGCCGCGCCGCCAGCTGCGGCCGTGGGCCCAGTGCTGGTACGGGACATGGCCGAGCCGGTCCAGCAGCCAGCCCCAACTGCGCTCCGCCGCCGCGAGATCCGCGACCCACAGCTCGATGTGGTGCACCCGGCCGGTGGTCTCCCCGGCGGCGGGCAGCGGGACGGCCCGGCCGACGCCACCCGGGACGTACGCGATCGGCTCCCCGTCGCGATGCCAGTGGATCATGAAGTGCTCGCCCGAGCGGTAGCCGTCCAGGCCCGCACGGCAGTACGCCACCATGTCGTCCGGGAGCGCGGCCAGCGGGAACCAGTCCAGCTCGGAGCACTTCTCCGGCTCCGCGTTGCGCGGCGGGCGCTCCGGGTCGTACTCCGCGACGAAGAACCAGCCCATGCGCGCCCCGCCGCCGGGGCCCCGGTGCTGCATCACCAGGGCCACCCGCAGCTCGTCGGGGTCCAGTGCGAGGCCGATCTCCTCGGCGGCCTCCCGGATCATCGCCTCGCGGACGTCCTCGCCGTCCTCCGCGTGGCCGGACGGCATGTGGAGCAGCCCGTCCGCATACCCGGTGTTGGAGCGGCGGGCCAGCAGGACGTCCGGACCGCGCCGCAGGATCAGATGGACGTCGACCACTTCGGTGTGCCGGTACGCCGGCATCGCGCGGGCGACCAGCGCATAGCGTTCGTCGTCGACCTTCTTGCCCCAGAGCCGGCTGTCGGGGGCCAGGTCCTCGTGGTGGATGCGCTCGGTGTGGGCGGAGAGCAGGGCGGTGAGCGTGGTGGCGGACAGACCCGCCCCGCCCCACACCCCTTCGATCAGCACGAGCCGCCCGCCCGGCTTCAGCAGGCCGAACCAGTGCTCCAGGGCCGCCGCCGGATCGGGCAGCAGCCAGACGACGTGCCGGGCCACGATCACGTCGAACGCCCGCTCGCCGACCGGGGGCCGGGCGGCGTCCCCGACGAGGACCTCCGCGCCGGTCCCGGCGAGCTTGGCCCGGGCTCTTTCGGCCATGCGGGGCGAGCGGTCGACGGCGGTGACGCGGTGGCCCTGGCCCGCGGCGAGCAACGAGAGACTGCCGGTGCCGCACCCCAGGTCCAGCACATCGCCGCGGGTGGCGGGCAGCCAGCTCTCCAGCCGCCCGGCCCAGGCGTCGCGCACCGCGGGGTCGAGGAGCCCGTGGTCGGGCTCCTCGTCGAAGGATCCGGCCGCCGCGTCCCAGTCGATCGTGGTCATGGCTCCGATGCTCTCAGCCGCCACGGACAGTGCGGGACTCCTCGGCCGTTTTCCGGCCACCGCGCAGCCGTGCGATCAGCCGGCCGATCAGCGGCCAGGCCACGATCAGCGCCACGATCACGTAGACCGTGACCGAGAACGGGGTGTTGACGAGGCCGCTCACGCTGCCGTCGCTGATCTGGAGCGCGCGGCGCAGCTGCTGTTCGGCGGCCGGGCCGAGGATGACTCCGATGACGGCGGGCAGCACCGGCAGCCCGTACCGCCGCATCCCGAACCCGATCAGCCCGATGACCAGGAGGATCACCAGGTCGAGGGACTCGCCGCCGACCGCGTACGCGCCGACGGCGGCGAAGAAGAGGATGCCCGCGTACAGATAGGGGCGCGGGATCCGCAGGAGCTTCGCCCAGACGGGGGCGAGCGGCAGGTTGAGGGCGAGCAGCAGCACCATGCCGACGAACAGCGAGGCGATGAGCCCCCAGACCAGCTCCGGTTCCCGTTCGAAGAGCAGCGGCCCCGGCTGGATCCCGTACTGCTGGAAGGCGGCCAGCATCACGGCGGCGACGGCGGTGGTCGGCAGGCCGAGGGTGAGCATCGAGACGAGCGTCCCGGCGGCGGAGGCGGAGGCGGCGGCCTCCGGTCCGGCGACGCCTTCGATGGCGCCCTTGCCGAACTGGTCGCGGTGCTTGGAGAGCCGCTTCTCGGTGACGTAACTGAGGAAGGTGGGGATCTCCGCGCCGCCCGCCGGGATGGCTCCGAACGGGAAGCCGATGGCGGGCCCGCGCAGCCAGGGTTTCCAGGTGCGCTTCAGATCGGTGCGGCCGAGCCAGGGCCGGCCGACCGGGATGGGCTTTCCGGTGGAGCGGCGCAGATGGGCGGCGACCCAGAGGGCCTCGCCGATCGCGAAGAGCCCGACCGCGACGATCACCACGTCGACGCCGTCGGCGAGTTGGAGCGAGCCGAAGGTCAGGCGCTGCTGGCCGGTCATCTGGTCGAGGCCGACCAGTCCGATGGTGAGGCCGATCAGGAGCGAGGCGATGCCGCGGATGCGGGAGGCGCCGAGGACGGAGGTGACGGCGATGAAGGCCAGCACCATGATCGCGAAGTAGTCGGGGGCTCCGATGCCGATGGCGAGCGACGCGACGGTCGGGGCGAGGACGACCAGCAGGATGGTGCCGATCATGCCGCCCGCGAAGTGGCCGATCGCGGCGGCGGCGAGCGCCTGGGCGCCGCGTCCGGCCTTCGCCATCGGGTTGCCCTCGATCGCGGCGACGACGGCGGCGCTCTCACCGGGGGTGTTGAGGAGGATCGAGGTGGTGGATCCGCCGAACATCGCGCCGTAGTAGATGCCCGCGAACATGATGAACGCGCCGGTCGGGTCGAGTCCGTACGTCACCGGGAGCAGCAGCGCCACGGCCATCGCGGGTCCGATGCCGGGCAGCACGCCGATGGCCGTGCCGAGCAGGACGCCGATGGCGGCCCACAGCAGGTTCATCGGGGTGAGCGCGGTACCGAAGCCGTCGATGAGGGAGTTGAGGGAATCCATCGGTCAGAGCACCCCCATCAGCGGGCCGCCCGGAAGGGGGACACCGAGCAGGTTGTCGAAGACGAAGTAGGTGAAGAGGGAGAGCCCGGCCGCGATGAGCGGGTCACGGTCGTAATGGCGGCTGCCGAGGGCGTAGGCGGAGCCCCAGAAGAGCAGCGCCCCGGCGATCGGGAAGCCGAGCGGGCCGATCAGGACGGCGGCGCCGAGGAAGACTCCGGTGAGCAGGAGGACGGTGCGCCAGTCGGCGGGTTCGTCGAGGTCGACGTCCTCGCCGCCCTCGGCCTCGCCGCGTCCGCCGCGCAGGACGTCGACGGCGAGCAGCGCCCCGACCAGCAGGAGCCCGGCGCCGACGACGAAGGGCACGGTGCGGGGGCCGATGGGTCCGCGCTGGGCGATGTCGACGTTCATGGTGAGCGCGTCGGTGAGCACGAGCGCGCCGAGCGCGAACAGCAGCACGCAGACGCCGAGTTCGGAGTGCTCGCGCAGCCAGGCGCGGGCACCGCCGCCGGCTGCCGGGGGTTCGGCGGTCTCGGCCGGTCCGGTGGGTTCGGTGGGCCCGGCGGGTTCTGTCGATTCGGTGGTCACAGTCCCAGCTCCTTGAGGACGGTGGCGACGCGCCGGTCCTGCTCGTCGAGGAAGTCGCCGAAGGGTTCACCGGCGAGGAAGGCGTCGTCCCAGCCGTTCTTCTTCATCGACTCCTTCCACTGCTTCGAGGCGTGGAGTTCGCGGATGAGACCGGTGAGCTTGTCGCGTTCGGCGTCCGAGAGACCGGGCGGGGCGACGATGCCGCGCCAGTTGGTGAACTCGGTGTCGAGTCCGGCTTCGCGCAGGGTGGGGGCGTCGAGGCCCGGCACCCGCTTCGGGCCGGTCACGGCGAGCAGCCGCAGCTCGCCCGCCTCGATCTGGTCGCGGTACTCGCCGAGGCCGGAGACCCCGAAGCCGACCTTGTTGCCGAGGATGGAGGCGAGGAGTTCGCCGCCGCCGTCGAACGGCACGTAGTTGACGGTCCTCGGGGCGATGCCGGCGGCCTGCGCCATGAGCATCGGGGCGAGGTGGTCCGGGCCGCCGGGCGAGGACCCGCCGCCGACCGGGACGCGGGCCGGGTCCTTCTTCCAGGCGGCGAGCAGGTCGGCGATGGTGCGGTAGGGCGAGTTCTTGGCGACCACCACGATGTCGGGCTCCTCGGTGAGCCGGGCGATCGGGGTGGTGTCGGCGAGCGTGCTCGGGGACTTGTTGGTGTGGACGGCCCCGACGACGCCGAGGCCCATGGAGAGGGCGAGCTTGCCGTTGCCGTGTTCGCCGACGAGCCGGGTCAGGCCGACCGTGCCGCCGGCGCCCGGCAGGTTGAAGACCTCGATGTTGTGGGTGAGTCCGGCGTCCTCGGCGTTCTTGGCCATGGTGCGCGCGGTGATGTCGTAGCCGCCGCCGGGGGTGTTGGGGACCATGAAGCGGAGCCCGGGAATCTGGGTACCGGTGTCCGAACCGTCACCGGTGGAGAGCAGGGGCGGCCCCACCACCACCAGCAACGCGGCCCCGAGCAGGGCGAGGAGAGTGCGCAGTCGCACGGGTTCCGCCTTTCGCTGTGAAGTGGCCCACATGTTGCCTGCGCGTTAAGAAGCTGTCTCCCTTCCGGTATCAACGGACGTTGTGGTCGTTGCGGTCGCGCCCTAGCGTGTCGGCGTGACAACTGTGCTGGTGGTGGACGACGACTTCATGGTCGCGAAACTGCACAGCCGCTATGTGTCCGCAATGGACGGGTTCACGGTCGCCGGGGTGGCGCACAACGGCGCGGACGCCCTGCGCGCGGCCGAGCGGCTGCGCCCCGATCTGGTGCTGCTCGACATCTACCTGCCCGACATGGACGGGATCGACGTCCTGCGCGCGCTGCGTGCGGCGGAGGAGCGGGACGCCTCACGCCCCAGCACGGACGCCCTGTTCATCACGGCGGCGAGGGACGCCGGGGTCATCCGGGCCGCGCTGCGCGCCGGCGCCCTGCACTACCTGATCAAGCCGTTCAGCCGGTCCGCCCTCCAGGAGCAGATGCGCCATGTCGCCTCGCTGCGCACCCGCCTGGCCGAGCTGGGCGAGGCCCGCCAGGAGGACGTCGACCAGATCTTCGGCACCCGCCCGCCCGGCTCCCGCGAGCTCCCGAAGGGCCTGGCCGCCCCCACGGCCGAGCTGGTGGAACGCACCCTGCGCGACCACCCGGAGGGCCTGTCGGCCTCGGAGTGCGCCGAGGCGGGCGCCCTGTCCCGGGTCAGCGCGCGCCGCTACCTGGAGTACTTCGCCGGCACGGGCCGGGCGGCGGTGACCCTGCGCTACGGAGGCGCGGGCCGGCCGGAACGCCGCTACCGCTGGACGGGCTGAGCCCGCACGACGACCGACCCCGGGCCTCGCGCACGCACATCAGGTCGACCATGCCCGTCCGCGACCCCCGTCGGGTATCGCGCCTCCTTCCTGAGGGCCCTCTTAGCCGTGCCTTAAAGCGACCATAAGGATCGCCATCGCCCCCTCCCAGCAGGCCTTTTCGGGCTTCCGAGCGGCTAGCTTGCTGATCGCCACCCCCCAACAGCTGTGCCGCAGCAGTGCCGTTCAGAAGGAGTCCATCCATGACCGCTCGTCGCAAGGCCGCCGGGATCCTCGCCCTCGGATTCGCACCGCTCGCGCTGACGGGGCTGACCGCCACCCCGGCCGTGGCGCACGGTTCGCTCACCGATCCGGTGAGCCGGGTGTCCGCGTGCTTCGCGGAGGGGCCGGAGAGCCCGAAGTCGGCGGCGTGCCAGGCGGCGGTCGCGGCGGGCGGTACGCAGGCGCTGTACGACTGGAACGGGGTGAACATCGCCAACGCGGCGGGCAAGCACCGTGATCTGATCCCGGACGGCAAGCTGTGCAGCGCGGCCAACGACAAGTTCAAGGGGCTCGACCTGCCGCGCGCCGACTGGCCGGCCACCGCGCTGTCGGCGGGCAAGCACACCTTCCGGTTCCGCGCGACGGCCCCGCACAGGGGGTCGTTCGAGCTGTACATGACCAAGCCCGGCTATGACGCCGCGAAGCCGCTGGCCTGGTCGGACCTGGAGGCGAAGCCCTTCGCCGAGGTCACCGACCCGGCGCTGGTGGACGGTTCGTACGTCTTCGACGGGACGATCCCCGAGCGCTCCGGGCGGCAGCTGGTCTACACGATCTGGCAGCGCTCCGACTCCCCCGAGGCGTTCTACGCCTGCTCCGACGTGACGTTCGGCGGCGCGTCGGCGGGCAGCGGGTCGGCGGAGAAGGAAGAGGGGAAGGGCGAGCAGGGGGCCGGTGGTGACGGCGGCGCCGAGGCTCCGGCGCCGGCCCCCTCCGCGCCGTCCGAGGAGGCCATCACCGAGGGCGCCGAGAAGTCCTCCGTCGAGCACAACGGCCACGGCGACGACGACGCGAACACCGGGGCGAAGGTCAACGCCGCCGCTCCGGCGGCTCCGGAGAAGAAGGCCGAGGGCAACGCGCCCGAGGTCAACACCGCGGGCAAGGACGAGGTGCTGGCCGAGACGGGCGGCTCCGGCAGCAGCACGTATCTGGCGATCGGGGGCGCGGGAGTGCTCGCCGCCGGTGCGGCCGTACTGTTCGCCTCGCAGCGCCGGCGGGCCGCCGCCGCGACGGGGCGCCACGGCCGCTGACCGCCGCAGCACCCCCCCTTCGTACCCCTGCCGCGTCCCTCCGGGACGTCGGGCGCGGCAGGTCATCGACGGGCCGGGGTCCGCCGTCCGCACCATCGGACGGCGGGCCCCGGCCCGTTCACGTGCGGTGGGTCAGCCGATGACCGAGGCGCAGGTGGTCGGCGTGGCACGGGCCGGGTCGAGGGCGTTGGCCACTTCGTGGAAGGCGATGCGGTCGATGGTCCCGATCGCCACGTGCTCGGACAGGTCGAGCGGGCACAGGTCCTGGAGGAGGACATTGCGTACGTTCGGCCCGTCCAGGTACTGCGTGCGGTACGGCGTCACGACCTGGTCGTACTTGGTCGCGATGACGGTGTAGCGGACCCCGGGGACGGTGTCGCCGCCCGCCGTGAGCTTGGTGATGAAGGGCGATCCCGCGACCTGGTCGGCCAGTCCGGGGGTCTTGTCGTTGATGAACTTCTCGACGCCCGGGAAGAACGGCAGCAGTTGGGTGAGGCCGAGCAGCGTGGTGCCGTGGTTGTCCGGGGCGATGCCGACGAGGGCGTTGACCTTGTCGGCGCCGCCGAGGAACTTCAGGTAGTAGTTCGGCATCATGCCGCCCTGGGAGTGGCCGACGAGGTCGGCCTTCGGGGCTCCGGTGGCGTCGAGCACCTTGTCGACGAACACGTCGAGCTGTTCGGCGGACTTGTCGATGGGCCCGAGGCCGTGGAAGAACGGCACCCCGGGCAGCTGGCCGTAGTCGAGGGAGAAGACGCAGTAGCCCCGGTTGACCAGGTAGGGGGCGAGGACCAGCCAGTTGTCGATCGAGTTCCCGAAGGTTCCGTGGACCAGGACGACCGGGCGGGGATGGGCGGCCGAGGGCTTGCAGGAGTAGTCGTTCCAGCCACGCGAGGTGGCCGCTTCGGCGGCGGGGGCCGCGCTCGCGGTCGCCGTGGGGGCGACGAGAACGGTGAGGGAGAGGAGCAGGGCGGCGAGCAGGCTGCGCGCGCGGGGAACGCGCGCAGCACGGATCCAGGGCAGCATCGTGGGATCTCCTTGCGGCTCAAGGGAGGTGCGATGGCGGTGCGCCCTGTGGCCCGGACCACAAGCTGTGCGTGCTCATGCCAAATTACGCACGAGTAAGGTGGCGAGGGAAGTTACGCGTCGGTAAAAAATGGCGCGGCTCCACCGTGGATCGAGTAGCGGGATGGCGGGGCGGTCAGGACTCCGCCCGCCCCGCCGTGGACGCCACCTCTCCCTCCGCATCGTCCGCGCCCCCTCCCTCGACCACGCCTCCGTCCGGGCGACCCACGTTCCGGAGCAGCAGCGTGGCGGTGACGGCCAGCGCGAGCATGACCGGTACGGCTCCCATCGCGATCCAGGCGAGGCCCTGGGCGAAGGATTGCCGTGCCACGGCGATGAGTTGGGACCCCGCCTCCCCGGGCAGCCTTCCGGCGGCCTCAAGCGCCGCGGGCAGGTTGTCGGTGACCGACTCGCGGGCGGAGGCGGGAACACCGTCCGGCACCGAGCCGGCCACCCCGCTGCGGTACGCGACGTTCAGCACGCTGCCGAGGACCGCGATGCCGAGGGCACCGCCCAGTTCCTGGGTCGTCTCCCCCACCGCGGCCGCCGAGCCCGCCTGCTCGGGCGGCGCGGCGTCGACGATCATCCCGATCCCGAGGGACGAGACCGGCATCAGACCGGCGAACAGCAGCGACGCGGCCGTGACGACGATTCCGATCCCGGATCCGCTGTCGACCCGTGCGAGCACGGTGAAGCCGACGGCGGCGACGGCGAGGCCGGCGCCGAAGACGTACGCCTTGCCCACCTGAGCCGCCACGCCCTGGGCGACGAACATCGCGAGGGTTCCGCTGACGACCATCGGCAGGCTCCACACCGCCGACTCCAGCGGTTCCATGCCCACCACCATCTGGATGTACTGGGCGATGAGGAACTGACTGCCCAGCATGAACACCACGGTCAAGGTCAGCGTGCCGAGGGAGACGCTGAAGCCGCGGTTCGCGAAGAGCTTCATGTCGAGCAGCGGGTCGGTGAGCCGGCGCTGCCGCGCGACGAAGAGGGCGCCGATCACAAGACCGAGCATCAGGGCCAGCAGCGGTAGCCAGGCGACGCCCTCCTTGGCGAACTCCTTCACGCCGAACACGACCAGCAGGATGGCGGCCAGCGACATCGCGGCGCTGGTCAGGTCGAGTCGGCCCGCGTCCGGGTTACGGACCTCCGGGAGCACCAGCGGGCCCGCCACCAGCAGGAACACCATGACCGGCACGGCCACGAGGAAGACCGAGCCCCACCAGAACGCCTCCAGCAGCACACCGCCGACCAGCGGGCCGACCGCGCCGCCCAGCATGAAGCTCGTCATCCACACCGTGATGGCGAACGAGCGCTGCTTGGCGTCGTGGAACATGGCGCTGATCAGCGACAGCGTCGAGGGGCCCAGTACCGCACCGGCGAGGCCGAGAAGCGCGCGGGCCACGATCAGCGTCTCCGCGGTGGGCGCGTAGGCGGCGAGCACCGAGGCGAGGCCGAAGGCCACGGCCCCGATCATCAGCATCCGGCGCCGGCCGATGCGATCGCCGAGTGTGCCCATGGTGATCATCGCGCCGGCGATGACGAACCCGTAGACGTCGGTGATCCAGAGCAGTTCCGCTCCGGAAGGCTCCAGATCCTTGCTGAGGGTCGGCAGCGCCAGATGGAGCACGCTCATGTCCATGATCACGAGCATCGCGGGCAGTGCCAGCGCCGCCAGCCCGATCCACTCGCGCACCCCGGCGCGTGGGGCCAGTTCAGTGTCCACCGAAGATCTCCCTTCCGGGCCGCACAGCCCGAAAGGCTTACCGTAGGTGGTGAGCTTTCGAAAGGTAAGGACGTACCTAATGGTTAGCGCGACCCATGCGCCGGCCCGCAGGTGGAGTCAGCTCGTCTCGTCGTGGCGCTCGCGCGCGGCGACGATGTCTCCGATCCGATACGTGATCCACTCGACCAGGCCGCCGAGCGTGGCCGCCAACTCCCGCCCGACAGGGGTGAGCGAATAGGTCACCTGGGGCGGCACCGTGGCTTCGACCTCACGGGCGATCAGGCCGTCCCGCACGAAGACCCGGAGATTCTGGGACAGCATCTTCTCGCTGATGCCGCCGATCCTGTTCCGCAGCACATAGAAGCGCATCGGCCCCTCCTGCAGCGCGGCCAGGATCAGCACCCCCCAGCGGCTGCTGACGTGATTCAGCACCGTGCGGGCCGGACAGTCCGCCGTGAAGGCGTCGCTCAACGCGACCGCCTTGTCGCCCTCGACATCGGCCTCGGATTCCACGTTCCCGTTCACATCCGTAGCTTACTGACAGGTATGCCCTTACGAAAGGAAAGTCGATGCCCGTCCCGTAAGCCGTTCGGCCCCGCCCCGACTGCGTGACCCCTGCCCCGCCCGGACGGTGGGGGCATGACTTTCGTCGACGAGGTGAAGACCGCCGTCACCCCACGGGCCGCCCTGCTCGTCGTGGGTGTGGTCGCGCTGCAACTGCTCTTCATCGCCTCCTACGTCGGGGCGCTGCACAAGCCGAAGGCGACGGATGTCGCCTTCGGGGTGGTGGCCCCGCAGCAGATGTCCCAGCAGCTCGTCGACCGGCTGGACGGACTGCCCGGCGGACCGCTGGACCCCCGTGCGGTGAGCAGCGCGGCCGAGGCGCGCGAGCAGATCATGAACCGTGACATCGACGGCGCCCTGATCGTCGCGGCGGAGGGCCGCACCGACACCCTGCTGGTCGCCTCCGGTGGCGGGACCGCCCTGGTCACCGCTCTGGAGCGGATCCTCACCGGGGTCGAGGACTCCGAGGGGCGGGCGGTGCGGACCGTGGACGTCGCCCCGGCGTCCGGCGAGGACTTCAACGGGCTCTCGTCCTTCTACCTGGTCGTCGGCTGGTGCGTCGGCGGGTATCTCTGCGCCTCGATCCTGGCGATCAGCGCCGGCGCCAAACCCGCCAACCGGCAGCGCGCGGTGATCCGGACCGGAACGATGGCGCTGTACTCCGTCGTCGGCGGCATCGGCGGCGCGCTCGTCATCGGGCCGGTCCTCGGCGCGCTGCCCGGCAGTTTCTGGGGGCTGGCCGGTCTGGGCGCCCTGGTCGTCTTCGCGGTCGGCATGACCACGCTCGCCCTGCAGGCCCTGACCGGGATCGTCGGCATCGGTCTGGCCGTCCTGATCATCGTCATCGCGGGCAACCCGAGCGCGGGCGGCGCCTTCCCGCTCCCGATGCTCCCGGACTTCTGGCGGGCGATCGGCCCGGCCCTCCCTCCGGGTGCGGGCACCTGGACGGCCCGTTCGATCGCCTACTTCCGTGGCAACGCGGTCACCGGGCCCTTGCTGGTGCTCTCGGCCTGGGCGGTCGTCGGTACGGCGCTGACCCTGCTGCTGTCGCTGCGGAAGCGAACGGACGCGGACCCGGTGGACGCCACGGTCACGGCCGCCGCCCCGGGGCCGGGCGCCGGCGGATCGACTCCGGTCTGACGTCGGCCGGGGCCCTTCCCGCCGGCCTTCGCCTTCGCCCCTTTCCTCCGTGAAGATCCGCCTGTGGGGCCGCCGTGACGGCGGCCCCATCTGACGTACCGCCCAATTCTTGATGTCCGGTCCGTGCGACGACTAGGCATGACAGGTCCATGACGACATGCTGTCCCTGCCCCTCGTACCACCCGACGAGGAGCACGGTCAGGACCACTTCCTTTCACCCCCACGGAGGTCGCTCATGCGTCGTCGATTCACGGTCCCGCTCACCGCGGTCGCGCTGTCGCTCCCGCTCGCCCTGATCACCGCCGGTTCCGCCTCGGCCGCCCCCGCCGACAAGCCCCAGGTGCTCAGTTCCTGGACCCAGACGAGCGCCTCCAGCCACAACGCGTGGAACGCCGCCCGCAACAACCAGGGCGCCTGGTCCGCGTACGGCTTCGACTGGTCGACGGACTACTGCAGCAGCTCCCCCGACAACCCCTTCGGCTTCCCGTTCCAGAACTCCTGTGCCCGCCACGACTTCGGCTACCGGAACTACAAGGCCGCGGGCACGTTCTCCGCCAACAAGGCCCGGATCGACTCCGCCTTCTACGAGGACCTCAAGCGGGTGTGCGCCGGCTACTCGGGCGCGACGAAGACCTCGTGCAACAGCACCGCCTGGACCTACTACCAGGCCGTGAAGATCTTCGGCGTCTCCCCGGCGGACGTCGGCTCCCGCAACCTGCCCCGGGCCGCCTGAGCCGACCGCACCAGGGCAGAGGGAAGGGCCCCCGGTGAACCGGGGGCCCTTCCTCGCGCCGTCGTGCGGTGGTGCGGTGTTACGTCAGCCGATCTCGGCGCCGTAGGCGGCCAGCGCCTCCGGAACCGGCTGGAAGAAGGTCGTGCCGCCCGAGGAGCAGTCACCGCTGCCGCCCGAGGTCAGACCGAGCGCGGTGTCGCCCGCGAAGAGGGCGCCGCCGCTGTCGCCCGGCTCGGCGCAGACCGTCGTCTGGATGAGGCCGTTGACGATGTCGCCGTTGCCGTAGTTGACCGTGGCGTCCAGCGCGGTGACCTCGCCGTCGTGCACCTGGGTGGTGGAGCCGCTGCGGGTGACCTGCTGGCCGACCGTCGCGTCGCCCGCCTGGGCGATCGCCTGGGTGGAGCCGTCGTAGAGGTTCACCTCGCTCGGGTGCTCGGTGTCCGAGGTGTACTTGACCAGGCCGTAGTCGTTCTCCGGGAAGCTGGAGCCCTCGTTCGCCCCGATCTCCGCGCCGCCCTGGGTGTCCGACCAGCTGGTGACCGACTCGGTGCAGTGGCCCGCGGTCAGGAAGTACGGTTCGCCGTCCTTGACCACGTTGAAGCCGAGCGAGCAGCGGGAGCCGGAGCCCCAGATCGCGTCGCCGCCCGCGATCAGCGGCTTGAACTCGCCCGCCGCCTTGTTCAGTTCGGCCTTGCCGCCGAGGCCGTCGACCACGGCCGAGAGCTTCTTCCAGGCCGCGCCGTCCACCGTGCTGTCGGCGGTGACCTTGACCTTGTTGGTCACCGGGTCGACCGCCCAGGAGGTGCCCGGGATGGTCGCCTTGTCGGTGAGGGTCTGCCGCGCCGACTTCAGCTCGGCGAGGGAGTTCTCCACGATTCTGGCCTTGCCGCCCGCCTGGCGGACCTGCTCGGCGCCGGCCTCGTCGACGACGTTCACGACGAGGGCCTTCGCCGTGCTGTCGTAGTACGAACCCGCCGCGGCCGCGCCCAGGTCACGGTCCAGAGTGGTGGCCAGCTTTCCGGCCGCGTCCACGCCGAGCGTCTTGACCGCGAACTCCGGCACATCGTCACTGGCGTTCGCAGACTGGAACGTGAAACCCGCTGCGACCAGAGCGACGACGGCCGAGCCGGCCAGCGTCGCGCGCTTCCTCGATATGCGTCGATGCTTCAACTTCGACCTCCTGTGGGGCCGTGCACGGAGCAAGTGGGGTGCTCGTACACGGAGGATGGGGCGCCCACTATTCCGAGGCCCCGATACGCACACAAGGCCGACTTCCAGACGTGCACACGACACAGACGCTTCGCACGCGAGGCGTTCACCTACCCCGGGTCACACCACGTCGATTCCGTTCGCGAACACCCGGTGCAACCGTTGACCGCCCCTGGGTGAGGACTAGGCCTGTCCGGTTTTCGCCCCTGCCGGTCCGGATGGCGTGCCCGCGCGTCCGGATGGCGACGGACCTCGTCCGCTTCGTCCGCCGGGAGCCTCTCCGTACCTTCACAGTTCCTGTCGTCGAACAGTCCCCGTAACGCCCCTGATGGGTCATCATCGAAAAGGCGGCACGCGCCCGCCGGATGACCGAGCGGAGGAGGCACGGGGTGCGCAATCGGGTGCTCACGGCGGACGGCCGGCATCTGATGGTGGAGCGGATGGGGGATCCGCGGGGAAGACCGGTCTTCCTCCTGCACGGCACCCCGGGCAGCAGGCTGGGCCCCGCTCCCCGGGGCATGGTGCTGTACCAGCGCCATACGCAGCTGATCACCTACGACCGCCCCGGATACGGCGACAGCGACCGGCACGAGGGCCGCCGGATCAAGGACGTCGTCGAGGACGTCCGGGCCATCGCCGACTCGTTGGGCCTGGAGCGGTTCGCCGTGGTGGGCCGCTCCGGCGGCGCCCCGCACGCCCTGGCCTGCGCGGCGCTGATGCCGGAACGGATCACCCGGACCGCGGCGCTGGTCAGTCTCGCGCCCCCGGACGCGGCGGGTCTCGACTGGTTCGACGGGATGACCGCGTCCAATGTCCTCGCGTACTCCACGGCGGCGGACGACCCGGACGGCCTGGCGGAGTCCTTCATCGACCGCTCCGCGCAGATCCGGCGGAACCCCGTCCGGCTCCTGGACGATCTGCGCCGGGAGCTGACCGACTCCGACCGGATGGTGGTCAACGACGCGGGGATCCGATCCATGCTGCTGCGCAACTACAGCGAGGGACTGCGTCATTCGGCGTACGGCTGGATCGACGACGCCCTCGCGTTCTCCAGCCCCTGGGGGTTCGATCCCGCCCGGATCACCGGCGAGGTGCTGCTCTGGCACGGGGTGCAGGACGTCTTCGCCCCGGTCGGCCACTCCCGCTGGCTGGCCGGGCAGATCCCGGGCGCCACCGCCGTACTCGAACCGTCGGCGGCCCACTTCGACGCGTTCCCCATGCTGCCCCGGGTCCTGGACTGGCTGCTGGACGCGCGGGAGCACCCGTACCGGACGCTGCCGACGGCCGTGCCGGGAGGGTGATCCCTCCCGGCACGGCCGGTCCAGGGCCGGTCACACCGACATCGGCTCCAGTTCCCGTCGGAACCGCTCCTCGGTCCGGGCGACGCGTGCCAGCGGATGGTCGTCGCCGAGCTGCCGCGACAGTTCGGGGACGATCTCCGCCCGCAGCTGCACCGCCTGGTCCTCCCGCCCCATGGCGTCGAGCGTGACCGCCATGTTCGAGGTCATGGCCAGGGTCTCGGGATGGTGCGTCCCGAGCGCCTCGCGCAGCTGCCCGGACAGCCGCTGCTCGGTCTCCAGCACGAGGTCCAGCTCGCCCCGGTCCGCGGTCGCGCTGGCCAGGTTCATCACGCAGAACAGGGTGTTGGGGTGGTCCCGGCCGAAGGTCTCCCGCATGCCGGCGACGACCAGCTTCAGCACCCGCTCCGCCGCCTCCGGCTCCCCGGCCCCCGTCAGATAGACGCCGAGGTTGTTCTGCGCCGCCAGCGTGTACGGGTGCTTCTCCCCCGGCACCTTCATGTACTGATCGACGACCTCCTGCGCGGTGTCCCTCGCCTCGGCGCTCTCGCCCGCCGCGAACAGGTCGGCGGCGAGGTTGAGGTCGCAGGCCAGCGAATCGGGGTTGGCGATGGTGTACTTCGCCCGGTAGCGGGCCCGGGTCGCCACCGTGAGACGGCGCGCGTCCTCCAGCCGGCCGGCCCTGCGCAACGACACCGCGAGGCTCTTCGCGGCGCTCAGCGTGGCCGGGAAGCTGCGCCCCATCGTCTCCTTGAAGCTGTTGTACGTCGTGCTGAGCAGCCCCACCGAGTCCTCGTACCGCCCGACCTCCCGCAGGTCACGGGCGAGGTTCATGGCGGAGGAGAGGCTGTAGGGGTGTTGGGCTCCCAGCACTTGGGAGCGGAGGTCGTAGACGTCCTGGTCGATCTCCCGGGCGCGGGCGTACTGGCCGACGCTGCGCAGGTTCAGGGCCAGGTTGTTGGCGGCGGCCAGGGTCCGGGGGTGGGAGTCGTGGAAGATCTGGCCGAACCCCTCGTGGGCCTCGGTCGCCATCTCGATCGCCCGCGCGTAGTCCCCCAGCAGACCGAGGTCGATGGCGAGGCTGCTGGTCGTCATGTACGTGTGCGGGTGCTCGGGTCCCAGCACCGCCCGCTGGCGCTCCAGGGTGAACTCGTCCAGCTCCTTCGCCTCCACGTAACGCCCGCGGGTGCGCAGGATGTTGGAGAGGTGGAAGCAGAGGTAGAGGTACTGCAGATCGCGTTCGCCCAGCTTCTCCTCCCAGATCTCCCGCAGTTCGTCGCCCAGCGCCCCGGCGGTCCTGACGTCGCCGCGCTTCCAGAGGTAGCGGACCCGGTCGATCAGCAGCCTGCGGGTCTCCGGCTCCTTGCAGTTGCGGGCGTCGGAGGGGCCGAGGTGCGGCCAGATCGTGGCGAAGCGCGGCCAGGTCTCCGGGTTGTCTATCGGCTCGTCGTCGTCGGGCCGGGCGCCGGCCAGGATGCGGTGGACGACGTGCCGGGCCTCGCGCTGCTCCTCCTCGCTGAGCTGCGCCTTGATCACGGCCTGGACGAGGCGGTGCACCTGGATGGAGTTGGAGACCTGGTCGACCTTGGCGAGGGCGAACCGGCCGATCTCCCGGATGACCCGGCCCAGCACCAGCTTCTCCTGGAGCGAGGAGTCGTACGGCTTCAGCGCGTCGATCATCTCCTTGCTGTAGAGGAGGTTCGCGGAGATCGGCTCGGGGGCGAAGAAGGCGCAGAGCTGGAGCAGCCGTACGGCGGCGGGCGAGCGCTCCTTGAGCCGGGCGATGGAGATGTTCCAGGTCGCGGCGACCGGTTCCGGGTAGCCGGCCGGCTGGTTGAGTGCGAGGACCTGGGGCGCCTGCTGGGCGAGCTGTTCGAGATAGGCGTCGATGGGGGTGGCGGTCTCCGCGATCCAGGCGGCCGCCTGCTCCACGGCCAGCGGCAGGTCGCCGACCGCGGTCGCCACCTGGGCGGCGTCCTCGTCGCTGAGCCCCGGGGCCCGGCGCTGGAGATGCTCGATGGACTCCTCGCGGAGGAAGACGTCCACGGGCAGCGCGTCGCCGTGCTGGGACCAGCTCTGGTTGCGGGAGGTCACCAGGATGTGGCCGGAGCCGCCCTGCGGGAAGTAGCGGCGCAGCTGCTCGGGGTCGTCCGCGTTGTCGAAGACCAGCAGCCAGCGGTCCGACGGCACCCCGCGCCGCAGCAGGTCGACGGCCTCCTGGGAGGCGGCCGCCATGTCGTCGCCGCCCTGGGCGCCGAGCCGGACGGCGAGTTCGGCGAGCGAGGCGACCACGTCGTCGGGCTGCTCGGACGATATCCACCACACCAAGTCGTAGTCGGCCATGAAGCGGTGCACGTACTCCAGGGCCACCTGGGTCTTGCCGACGCCGCCGAGTCCGTACAGCGTCTGCGGCTGCGGCAGGACGACGGCGAGGCCGCCGCCGAGCTGGTCGCGCATCCGCTCCAGGACGAGCGAGCGGCCGGTGAAGCCGGGGTTGCGGGGCGGCGCGTTCCAGATCCTCGGCACGGTGCCGGGGAAGCGGGGTCCGGGCGACACCCCGTCGGCCACCTGCACCGGGCGGTCCAGGGCCCGCATCACGGCGGTGGTGGCGTGCACCTCGTCCAGCCGGAACAGGTCGACGGGGTTGCGGTCGATGTACGGAGAGGTCAGGCGTACGTCCCCGACCCGCAGCGGAACCAGCCGGCGGCGGCCGCTGCCGACGGCCTCGGCGGCGGTGCGTTCCCACAGCTCGACCGCGCGCTGGGACTTCAGATAGGCGCTGGAGAGCAGGACGACGGTGCGGGCGGCGTTCTCGGCATTGGTGTCGGCCTGCTCCTCGGGCGGGCGTTCGGCGGAGACGTCGCGCGGCACGACCCGGAAGCCGGCCCGGGTGAGAATCGATTCGAGCCAGTCGGCCCACATCCGGTTCTCCGCCACATAGCTGAGGTGGAGATCGGCGGGCAGGGCGGGCCTGCGCCGGGTGAAGGCGTCGCGGATCCGCAGCCGGATCTCCTCGCCGATCGGGGGCATCGAGGTGATCTCCCGCTCGGTGATGACCGCGGTGAGCCGTTCGAAGGCGGAGAGCAGCGAGTTGGTGAGACCGGCCTCGTCGCCGAAGGTGGCGAGCGTCTCCTCGTAGGCGTAGTACGGGCGGTAGGGGATCTCCACCGCGCCCCAGTAGGCGGTGAGTTCGTCGCCGGACAGATCGCGGGGCAGCCGGTCGAACTTGAGCCGGGCCAGCGCCCGCCCGGCGTCCGCCTTCTCCTTCTCGCCCTCGTCGATGCGCATCGGGACGGGGTAGAGGGCGATGGGGCGGCCGGTGTTGCGCTCGGCGATCTGGCGGGCGACGGAGGCGGCGCCGTCGATGGACTGGTCGCTGAGGGTGAAGCAGTCGACGAGCACGTCCGGGAGGTGGACGGTGCAGATGTCGGCGATGTCGCTGAGACCGGTGCGGCTGTCGATGAGGACGTAGTCGTAGTTGGCCTTCATGTCGTCGCGCAGCGCGTCGAAGAAGTGGCCGCCGCCGAACCGGTCGTAGAAGTTGTCCCAGTCGAAGGTGGAGACGGTGGCGCTGTACTCGCGGTTCTGCCGTCCGGCGGAGACGAAGTCGAGCGTGCCGCCCTGCGGGAACTCCCAGCCCAGCGACTCCGGGGTCAGCGACACGGCGTGCGGCTGGATGCGGGCGTAGTCGCGGTGCCAGTCCTCGGCGCGCTGGGCGGGGCTGGTCGCGGCCCAGGCGTACTCGGTGATCAGGTCGATCACGCCGGTGGTGGCGCCGAGCGTGGCCGGGTCGAGGAACGGGTGGAAGAACCGGTGCAGCCCGGGGGCCTCCAGGTCCCAGTCGACGGCCAGCACGCGCTTGCCGTTGGCCGCGAGGATCCAGGCGACGTTGGCGAGCGCCATGGTGCGCCCGGTACCGCCCTTGTACGAGTAGAAGGTGACGATGCGCCCGTCACGACCGGCACTCATAGGTCCTCCGCTTCCGTCGCAGGGTCGTGCGGGTCGGGTATGTAGCTCGTGGCGCCCATGGGGCCGGTGAGCCGGGTCCGCTCGCCGGATCCGCCGCCGGGCCCGGGCGGGTAGGCCTTGGCGTGCTTCAGATACTGCTGGGCGGCCACCTCGACGACCTGGGGCAGGAGTTGGCCGAACGCCTCCATCGTGGGCACTCCCTTCGCCGCCGCGCGGCACAGCGCCCGGCCCTGGCCCATCTTGATCGGCATGGTCGCTTCGAGCTTCTCGATGAGCTCGGTCTCGGCCGCTCTGCTCTGGTGGTCGTCGCGGCTCCACGGCACGACCATGGTCACCCAGGGCCGGTTCTCGGCGTCGAAGGCCGCGAGCCTGCGGCGGTGGTCCTCGTCCCTCAGGGCCCAGCGGTCGACGAGCAGGATCTCGGGGGTGCTGGGCGGGGCCTTGCCGTCGTGCCGGTCCTCGTCGAACGAGGTGATGACCGCCTGGTAGTTGAGCGAGCGGACCAGTTCCTCGGCCACATAGGCCAGCGGGCGGGCGGCGGCCGGGTAGTAGGGGTTCCAGTCCTGGGGGTGGTCGCCGTAGTGGTCGCTGTTGCGGCCCTCGGGCAGATCGTGGCGGGTGGGCGCCGCGATGGTGATCTGCATCGGCCGGGGTGCGCCGACCCCGCTGCTGGGGGATCCGAAGGCGCTGGGCGCCAGGCGGTAGTCGACGGGTCGGCCGGTGTCGATACGGACCGAGTCGGCGACGCTGACGATGCGTTTGGCCAGTTCGTAGACGGCCCGTTCGTACTCCTCGGCGAAGAGCCGGAGCTTGATCAGACCGTAGAGGCCGTCGCTGACGTACCGTTCCCCGAAGTCGCGGTGGTTGAACTGCAACCGCTCGGCGGAGCCGGGCAGTTGGCTCGGCGGCACCGGCACCCAGAGGGCCGGGACGATGGCCTCGGCCGGCTGGTTGGAGCGGGCCCGGTGGTGGATGGCCCGCTGTTCGAAGGCGTACCACTCCTTGCCGCACATCTCGCTGGCGAAGTAGCGCGGCGAGAACAGCGGAACGAAGACCCGGCAGGTGGCGAGGACGTCACCGAGCCGTTCCGACCAGCCCTCGCCGGAGCGTATCTCCCGGTCCATGAATCCCGCGGGCGCGCCCGCGGGTAAGTCGGTCATCGCCATCACATGACCGCAGAGATCCTGGAACAGCCGCTCGACCCACATATCGGGGTCCGTGCCGCCGCCGTATCCCGGTGTGTGGGCGTAACTCAGAAAGAAATACGGCCGATGGCCCACCGCTCGCTGTTGCGTCGATGCGTGCACACGACCCCCGTCCTGTGTGAGCACTCGCATCCCGGAAGGAGGAAGGGAGTGCAAGCGAACTCATCATTCCGGAGCGGACCGCTTTCCACCCCCCTGCCGTTCGGTCATTCGAACGTCACTTTCCGGTCAGACGACAGGACGTTCGAAGGATGACCGGACGGCGGGACGGTCCTGCCGCGATTCCTCCCGGCCGCACTCCGTGTTCCGCTGATCTCCTTGCGGACAGCGGCGATCAGCTGTTTTCCGTCGACCGTCACCTCCGCCGCGTTCTCGATCATGTCGAGGGCCTCCGGAACACCCGTGAGGAAGCGCGGATCGTAAAGCCCGAGCCCCGCCCGTTCGAATGTCTCCGCCAGCAGTCGGGAGAACGTCACGTGTTCGCTCCCCCAGGGCGTTCGATGTTCCCAGGTACCGTCCAAGGCGTAAAGATCCGTCACTTCACCGAGCGCCCGCAGTTTCGCCCGGCGGAATCCGCTCAGCAGGCCGAGTGCCAGCTCCTTGCCGTCGGCCGCCTCGCCGACGCCGAGCGCGCCGTGGCCGGGCCGGCCCGGCTCGGCGGTGCCGGCGGCCAGCGGGGTCACCGTGGTGAGCGTCCGGGCCGCCTCGGCCGCCTGCTCCGGAACGGCGTCGGCCAGCAGCGCCCAGGCGTCGGCGATCCGGCGCCCCCAGGCGTCGGCCCGCTCCGCGGTGAGCCGCTCGGCCGGGGCGGTGCCGAAGCCGTCGCGGAAGGGGTCGAGGTCGTCCAGCAGGAGAGCCGGAGCGGGTGCCTGCCGCAGGACGCGGACGGGACGCCAGTGCGGGCCCTCCGCTTCCTCGTGCGCGATCCGCAGCTCCGGGCCGGGAGCGGCGGGCACGCCGTCGGTGCCCGTGTCCGGCCGGCGGACGAGGAAGCCGTCGTCCGTGGCGCGCACCACCGCCACGCCCCGCTCCCCCGGCCCGCCGAGGACCGCGGTGCCGAGGGTGGGCAGATGCAGGCTCCCGTCGCGGTACGCCACCGGCACCGGCAGGTCGATCCCGGCCCTGACGGCGGCGGCGGCCACGCATGCGCCGAGCCGTTCGGCGGCGGGCTCGGTCAGGCCGCGGCCGGCGTGGACGTCCTCCAGGGCGCCGACCAGCCAGCCGCGGGTGTAGGGGTGGGCGAGCACCGTGTCGAGCGCGTCGGCGCCCGGAGCGTCGGCCTCCACGCTCGCCGCGAGCCGCCAGGCCTCGTCCCAGAGCGCTCCGCCCTGTCCGTCGAGGGTGTCGTGGAGCGCGGCGAGCAGGGTGCGGGTCAGGTCCAGGTGGGCGGCGAGCAGCGCGTCCGGCGCCCGGACGGCGGGCGACTCGGTGGCGGCGGCGGTCCGTTCCTCGACGCCGCGGATCAGCGCGGCCAGGTCGGCGCAGTAGACCGAGGGGTTGTCGAAGCCGCCGTCGGCGCCGGACCCGGAGCGGTACCGGTGGGTGTAGAGCCCGCCGCCGCACGACCGCACGACCGGGCAGCGGCGGCAGGTCTCGCTGACTCCGGCCAGTCCGAGCTGGCGCGCCCGGACGCCGGGGTGGGCCGCGACCTCGTCGAACGTATGGCTGAAGACGTCGAACCCGGTGGCGGCGGCGCCCTCGTAGGCGCTCTTGAGCGAGTCGACCTGTTCCAGCTTTCCGTCGGTCTCGATGACGACGAGGTCGGTGGGGGCGAGGCCGAGCGATTCGGTGAGGCTGGGGCCGCCGTTCAGGCTGGAGAGCACCGAGGCGAACATCCGGACGGGCATGGGCCGGCCCTGTTCCGTCCAGCGGTCGAAGACCGCCAGCAGCCAGGCGGCGTACGCGGTGGGCGAGCCGTCCGGGCGTGGCGGCGGGTCGTCCCAGGTGGCGTGCGGCAGCAGGAAGTCGACGAGCGGGGGTTCGAGCTCGGCGAGGGCGTCGTGCACGGCCACCGGGTCGTTGTGGATGTCGACCGTGCAGAGCAGGCCGAGGTCCAGGTGGCGGTAGCGCTCCTCGCGGAGCAGTTCGACCGCCCGCATCACCATCGGGTGGCTGCTGCGTCCGTTGGCGAACCGCCGGTGGCGGTCGTTGGCCGCGCGGTCGCCGTCGAGCGAGATCCCGACCCGGACGTGGAACTCGTCGAAGAGGTCGAGATAACGGGGGCTGAGCTGGACGCCGTTGGTGTGGATCCTGAGGTCCAGCTCAGCGATGCCGTTCAGGGCCGAGCCGAGCTCCTCGCAGACCCGTCGCAATCGCGCGGGCCCTGCCAGGAGCGGTTCCCCGCCGTGCAGGATCACTGTGACGGAGGGAAGCGCATGAGTCGTCGCATGCTCGGCCAGGCGCCGGGCGGTCCACGAAATCGCCTCGTCGGAGATGGTCTTGGGGCGGGTCAGCCAGCTCTGATCTGCGTGTTCGTAGACATAACAATGGTCGCAGGCAAGATCACACCTGCTGTGCACTTTGAGCACGAATTCACGGAAGGGGACCAGGGGTCCTGTCATTCCGCCATTCTATCCACTTCTGACGCCGGCTCAGAGAGCCGAACTGAAAGTGGAGATCCGGGTGGACCGGGCCGTTGTCGCACCGATTGCACGGTCGAGCTTCCTGGCGGCCTCGGCGCTGCGGACGTCGGTCGCCGCGAGGGTCGCGCGGGTCTTCGCAGAGGCGAAGGCGGGGGTGGTTCCGTAGGTCTTCACGGCCGTCCTAGGGGGATCCTGAAGGGGTCTGTTTCCGGACATTGAAATGCTGCACGGATTCCGTGTCATCACACGGCCCGGCACGCGCACTTTACTACCGCTGGGGCCCCCGCACATGCCGGCGGACCAGCCTTCACATCGGGTTTTTCGCGTCGAAACATCTCTTCCGCGCGACCGCTCGGGTGAGCGGAGGACGAGCGGCGGATTCCACGGGCCGGAGCGCCGTCCGCACGTTCGCCGGCCGGTGCAGGTGAGAGGCATTCCGTCGCCGGCGAAGCGACCCGCACAGGTGGCGGGCGGGCGCATCCGGACCGGGCCGGCCGGGCATCGGCCGTACGCGCCGGGACGTCCCGGAAGCGATGGCGGTTCACTCGTTCACCGGTTCCGCGCCGGGCACGTTGTACTCCGCCCGGGCACCGCGCACACAGTCCAGGACGCGTTCGTGGCTGTCGCCCACGACGTCCGTGACCCGCACCCGGATCTGGAGCGCGTCGACCCGCTCGACGAACCGCTCCGAGAACACCCCCACCGGCACGGTCTCGTAGTTCCCGGTGCCGACCAGCGGAAAGCCCTTCCCGAAGGCGATGAGCTGGTAGTCCTGCCCCGCCGAGAGACCGTCCGCGGTCAGGGTGGTCACGACGTCCGGGACGGCGACCCAGGGCGCCGTCGCCGTGTCGGGCCCGCCGCGCAGCACCACGCGGCACTCCCAGCTCTCTATCACGGCGATGTGCTGACCGCCGTTCAGTATCCCGACGCGCCACGCGGGTTCCCCCTCGGCGAGCAGGCCCTTGCGCCAGGAGCCGCGCCAGCCGAGGTAGGGCCGGACCGTGCGGGCGTACTGCGCCCTGGCCAGTACGGCGCCCGCCGCCACGGCCAGCAGGCTTCCGAGCGCCTCCATGTCCAGCAGTTGCAGCCGCCAGGGCCAGTCGTCCCGGGCGCCGGGCGAGACATTGGCCCGGACCGCCTCCCACAGGAGGATCAGGGTCAGGGCCGCGAGCAGCACCAGGGGGGCGGTGAAGAACAGCGGGCTGCGGCGCACGCTGCGCCGGCTGTCCCGGAGCGGGATGTCGTCATCCACCCGTCCGGCTCCGTCACCCTCGATGGCCCCTCCCTCGCCCGGCGGTGATCGCGGCCGCCGGTGAAGGCGGCAACTCACCTGCTGTTCAGTCCAGTTGGGCAACCTTGCCACAGCGCCGCCGGGCGCGGAAGAACACCTGCGCGGAAGTGGCCGAACCCTGCCACACCGACCCTCCGCGGAGCCGGTACGGTCTTGCCGCGTCCGGCCCTCCCCCCTACTCTCGTGGCCCCGGGCGGGGCAGGCGCGACGACCGGCCGGGTCATACGACAACTGCAGACGGAGGCGACCATGACGGCGTTGCCCGAGCCGCTGAGATCCATGGTCTTCAGGAACGAGGACCTGCCGGCCCTGTTCCACCACACGGACGCGGTCGCCGTGGCCCGCCAGCGCGAGGCCGTGAACACCACCCGGGTGCAGCTGGCGCTGCTCGTGGCCGGCACGGTGCCCGCCGCGCTGCCCTGGCACGCCGAGGACGGTCCGGCGTCCAGGGCCCTGTACGGGGCCGCGGTGCTGGCGTACCTGGGCGTGCTCTTCATGACGTTCCTCGCCTCCCAGCGCAAAGCAAAGTCGCATTGGCAACTGAACCGTTCCGCGGCGGAGTTCATCAAGTCCAACTGCTGGCGTTACGCGGTCCACGGCGCGCCGTTCGACAGTGCGTCCGGGCACCCGGAGGCGCTGTTCGCCAATCGTCTGGAGGACGGCCTCCAGGAGCTGCGGAAGGTGGGCTGGGCCGATCCGCGCGAGGAACTGCCGGATTCCGGCGGTCTCATCACGGAGTCCATGCGCGCGTTACGGAACAAGGCCTACACGGTCCGCAAGGAGACCTACGTACGGGACCGGCTCATCGAGCAGCGGCGCTGGTACCGCCGGCGTCAGCAGGCCTCCCGGCGCGGTGCGTTGCTGTGGTCGGGCGCCATCGTCGCGCTGACGCTGCCGGCGCTGGCGCTGAGCGTGTTGCAGACCTTCGGGGTGGGCCGGTCGTTCGGTCTGACGGGGGCGCTGTCCGCGGCGGCGGCGGCCTGTCTCGCCTGGAACGAGATGCGCCGGCACCATCCGCTGATCTCGGCGCACTCGCTGGTGGAGAAGGACCTGGAGTCGATGCAGGCCGCCATGGAGACCACCCTCACCGAACGGCACTGGCCGGCGGCGGTGTTCGAGACCGAGCGGATCGTGTCGCCGGAGCACACCGACTGGCTGGTCCGGCACCGCGTGTGAGGTCCCGCCCGGCCCGGGTCAGCCGCGCAGGACTCCGTCGCGCCAGATCACGGTGACCGGGCGGCCCAGGGTGCGGGCGTAGGTCACGATGTCGCCCGTGCCGCCGAGGCCGCGGGACGGGAGGCCGTCCCAGACCGCGAGCAGCCGGTCGCAGTGGTCGGCGATGTAGGCGCCCGCGGCGTAGTAGGCCTCGTCGGTGGAGTGCGGGAAGTCGAGGCGGACCTCCCGCACCGCGCGGGCCTTGAGCGTCCGGTAGCGGGCGAGGTCGGCGGCGTTCTCGAAGCAGGCCTCGTAGTCGCCGCTGGGGATCACGGCGGTCAGTTCGGCGCCGCAGGTGAGGGCGAGGTCGGCGAAGATCTGGTCGGCGCCGACCGCCAGACTGGAGAACGCCTGCGTCGCCCCGTCGAGGCCGCACAGCGCGGCCCGCAGCCCCGCGCGCACATGCGCCTCGGCCTCGGCGGGGATGGAGCGGTGACCGGTCACTCCGATGCGATTCACGGACCTGCAACCCCCTGATGCCGGCGGAGCACACCTCGGGGGCGGGTCTGCCCCCGTCGCCCCGTCACGACGACCCGTCGTGGCGACATCCTCTCAAGAGCCCCCGGCGAGCGGGAGCCCCCGTCCGGAATTCCGGACGGGGGCACGTATGTACGGACAGCTCCGTACGCTGCCGGGCGGGGCCGGTCAGTACACGCTGACGCCGTACGCGCTCAGCGCCTCGGTGACCGGCTGGAAGAAGGTCGTGCCGCCGGAGGAGCAGTTGCCGCTGCCGCCGGAGGTGAGACCGATCGCCCGGGTGCCGGAGTAGAGCGGGCCGCCGGAGTCGCCGGGCTCGGCGCACACGTTGGTGCGGATCATGCCGTAGACGACGTCGCCGCCCCCGTAGTTGACGGTGGCGTTGAGCGCGGTGACCGAACCGCTGTGGGTACCGGTGGTGGAGCCGCGGCGGGTGACGGCCATGCCGACGGTGGCGTTGGCGGCGCTGGTGATGTCCTGGCCGCCGACCGTGCCGTCCTTGGGAATGGTGGTGTTGGTGTAGCGCACGATGCCGTAGTCGTTGTTCGGGAAGCTCGACCCGGCGGTCGTGCCGAGCACGGTGGTGCGGGCCGAGTTGGCCCACCAGGTGCTCGCGCCGTCGGTGCAGTGACCGGCGGTGAGGAAGTAGTAGGTGCTGCCGCTGCGGACGTTGAAGCCGAGGGAGCAGCGTCCGGTGCTCGAGTAGATCGCGTCGCCGCCGGAGATCAGCTTGGTGAACTTCCCGGGGGTGCGCTCGATGCGCAGGGCATCGGCGTTGGCTCCGGCCGACTTCTTGATCTGGTTGATCTCCGCCTGCGAGACCGTGCTGTCCACGGTGACGACGAGGCGCTTGGACTGCGGGTCGATGTTCCAGGCGGTACCCGCGATGTCGGCGCCGAGCACGGCGTCGCTCGCCGCGGTCAGCTGGTTGGCGCTGAACGTTCGGGGGGTTTCGGCGTTCGCGGTGGGGATAGCCATCGCCGCGACGGCGGCGAGCCCCGCGAGGACGGCCGTGGTACGGACGCGTCTCGCCGCGTTCGAGCGGTTGTTGGTGCGCTTGATCCTCACTTCGGGTTCCTCCGAGGGGAATCGGGGGCCCTCCTGTGGGGTGGCGGGCCCGTGAGGCGCAGTCGGGGGCCTGTCCGGATTCCGGAGTTGCCGTGCCCCTGACAATCGCTGACCGGAGTATCGAGGGGGCCGGACGAGAGGCGCAAGCATGCCTTTCGGCCACCTGGACCCCTTACGCATCCGGCCCCGGGAGCCATGGGGCTGCCGGGGCCGGAGGGACCGCTTCCGCGGCTCAGGCGTCGATCCGGTTCCGCTCCCCCGCCGGGACCGCCACGGCGAGCGTGTTGCCCGGGGGCGGGAAGGGGCAGATGAAGTGATCGGCGAAGGCGCACGGCGGCAGCAGCGCGCGGTTGAAGTCGACGTTCACGCTGCCGTCGGCGGCGGGCGCGCCGGGCCGCAGAAAGCGGAAGCGGTAGCTACTGTTCCCGCTGGTCGCGTCGGCGAAGACAGCCCACAGCGACCCGTCCGGTTCGACCGCGACCTGGAGCGTGTGCTCCTCGCCGTCCACCGTGAAGGCGATCTCGCCGCCGAGCCCGAGACCGCGCTCGACCCCGTCCGCGTTGGCCACCCGTACGGTCCGGTCGCCGCCGTACGGCCGGAAGGTCCCCGGCAGCGCCCAGCGGGGGTCGTACGGAGTGGCCTCGATGGTCGAGAAGGCGTGCCGGGCGGGCGATCCCGGGTCGAAGTCCCGTACCGCCCAGAGCCCTTCGCGGCGGAGCACCACCAGTCGCCGCCCGCCCTGCGCCACCCGGGAGTCGTCGATCGGCCCGCGGTCCGCGCCGAGCCGGACCTCGCCGGTCAGCGGCTTGCCGTCGACCACGACGCCGTCCTCGGCGGCGGCCGTGAGGACCACCTCGTCGCCGTCCTCGCGCCAGTGCCCAGGGACGGCCGGAATTCGACCTTCCGGGTAGTCGGAGAGCCAGTGGGTTCCGGTCAGGGCGAGCGGGCCGTACGGGGCGGCGACGGCGACGACGCGCCCTTCGTGCCACCGCTGCCAGTCCTGCGCGGCATCCGGCCCGCCGCCCTGCTCCTGCTGCGTTGCGTCCGTGCTCATGCGGTCAACCTTTCCATACCGGCTCCGGCAGGCCGAGGTGCGACCGCAGCGTGGAGCCGGTGTATTCGGAGCGAAAAGCTCCGCTCTCCTGGAGGAGCGGCACGACCCGGTCGACGAAGTCGTCCAGGCCGCCGGGGGTGAGATGGGGGACGAGGATGAAGCCGTCGGCGGCCCGTTCGTCGACGAACGCGGTCAGCTCCGCCGCGACCGTGGCGGGCGAGCCGATGAACGACTGCCGGGTGGTCGTCTCGATGACGGTCTGCCGCAGCGACAGCCCCTTGGCCTCGGCGAGCGCACGCCAGCGGGCGACGATCGCGAAGGGATCGCCGTGCCGGACCCGGCCCTGGGTGATCTCGGAGTCGGGGACCGGGTCGATGTCGGGGAGCGGCCCGTCGGGGTCGTACGCGGAGAGGTCGGTGCCCCAGATCTGTTCGGCGGTGAGGATCGCGTTCTGCGGCGAGACCTGTTGCCGGCGGATCTCGGCGGCGTTCTCCTGGGCCTCGGCGTCGGTGTCGCCGGTCACCACGGTGACACCGGGCATGATCTTGAGGCTGTCGGGCTGCCTGCCGTACGCCGCGAGCCGCGCCTTGACGTCGGCGTAGAAGGTCCGGCCCGCCTCCAGGGTGCCGTGCCGGGTGAAGATGATGTCGGCGGCCGATGCGGCGAACTCCCGGCCCTCGTCGGAGTCCCCGGCCTGGATGACCACCGGGTGGCCCTGCGGCGAGCGCGGCACGGTGAACTCACCGGAGATCGTGAACTGCGGCCCCTCGTGCGTGAAGGGCCTCGATGTGCCGTCGGGCGTCCAGGAGTCCCACAGTTCCCGGGCGGTGGCGACGAACTCGGCGGCCCTCGTATACCGGTCGGCCCGGTCCAGATAGCCGCCGCGGCGGAAGTTCTCCCCGGTGAAGGCGTCGGAGGAGGTCACCACGTTCCAGGCGGCGCGCCCCGCGCTGAGGTGGTCGAGGGTGGCGAGCCGGCGGGCCAGTTCGTACGGCTCGTTGAAGGTGGCGTTGACCGTGGCGGCCAGGCCGAGCTTCTCGGTGACGGCGGCCAGCGCGTTCAGCACGGTCAGCGATTCGGGCCGGCCGACCACGTCGAGGTCGTGGACGCGGCCGTTGTGCTCGCGCAGCCGCAGCCCCTCGGCGAGGAAGAAGAAGTCGAACTTCCCGCGCTCCGCCGTCCTGGCCAGGTGCTCGAAGGAGGAGAACTCGATCTGGCTGCGGGAGCGCGGATCGGCCCAGACGGTGGTGTTGTTGACGCCGGGGAAATGGGCGGCGAGGTGCATCGGACGGGGCACGGTCAGGCCTCCTTCGCGGCGGTCCTGGCGGCGGCGTACCGGCTGACGGGGCGGACGAGCCCCAGGTGTTCGCGCAGGGTGCCGCCGGGGTGGAAGGTGCGGAAGAGACTGCGGTGCTGGAGGAGGGCCACGGTGCCGTTGACGATCCTTTCGAGGTCGCGTTCGGGGGTGATGGGTGTGAGGTGGAAGCCGTCGGCCGCGCCCGCCCGGTGCCACTGGGCGATGAGGTCGGCGAGGTCGACCGGGCCGCCCCGGAAGTAGGTGCCGCGCCCGGCGAGCTGCGGTCCGCTCTCCAGGCCGGGCTCCGGCGCGGTCTCCACGTCGCCGAGGTCGACGGTGAGCGCGACCAGGACCCGCAGGGTCCCGGGGTCGCGCCCGTGGGCGGCGGCCTTGGCGCGCACCTCGTCGCGGACGGCGGCCGCCTGCTCGGGGGTGGTGGCCCGGATGTGGACGACGTCGGCGTGCCGGGCGGCCGCCTCGCGGGCCGGTCCGGTGGTGGCGTCGATGACGGTGACGGGGCGGCCCTGCGGCGGGCGCGGCACGATCGCCGGGCCCTTCACCGTGAAGGTGGAGCCCTCGAAGTCGACGTAGTGCAGCTTGTCCCGGTCGATGAAGCGGCCGGTGGTGGCGTCCCGGATCTCGGCGTCGTCCTCCCAGCTGTCCCACAGCCGCCCGGAGACGTCGGCCACTTCCCCGGCCTCCTGCCACAGCGCGGCGGGCGGTGCGGCGGTGCGGCGGCCGAAGAGCCGGGCCTCCGCCTCGGTGGTGGAGACGTCCGCGCTCCAGCCCGCGCGGCCCCGGCTCACCCAGTCCAGGGTGGCGACGGCCGAGGAGACGTGGAAGGGCTCGGTGTGGGTGGTGGTGACGGTCGGGACGAGCCCGATGCGGTCGGTGGCGGGCGCGACGCGGGCGAGGACGGCGAGCGCGTCGAGCCCGGGGCGGGCGAAGGAGTCGCCGAGGGTGACGTAGTCGAGCGCGCCGTCCTCGGCGAGCTTGGCCAGCCGGAGGTAGTGACCGGCGTCGTAGTGCGGCGGGCCGCCGATCTCGGCGGCCAGATGGAGGGATGTACGGGCGGACATGGCGGGGACCTCTCGGGTCTGCGGTCGGTCGGGGGCCGCGCGGGGGTCGTCGTGGCCGGGCCGGACGGAGCCCGGCCACGACGACGCCGTCAGGGCCTGTCGTCAGCTCTTGGTCTTGGGCAGGCCGGGCGGGTTGATCTCCGACTTCTCCACGGCCTCGCCGCTGAGCCCCCAGCGCTCCAGGACCTTGCCGTACGAGCCGTCCTGCACGATGTGGTTGATCGCGGCGGCGTACGCCTCGACCAGGCCGCTGTCCTTCTTCGTGGTGGCGGCGATCTTGCCCTGGAGGTCGCCGCCGGCGCCGGAGAGCTGGCCGACGATCTCGGACTGGCCCGCCGTGGCGACGTGGTAGGCGGCGGTGGGGCTCGGGCCGAGGTGGGCGTCGATACGGCCGGACTGGAGGGCCAGGTAGTAGTCGGTGTCCTTCTGGAAGTACTTGATCTCCACCGGCTTGCGCCCGGCCTTGACGTTCTCCTCGCTCCACTCGACGAGGATCTTCTCCTGGTTGGTGCCGGAGGAGACGGAGATCGTCCTGCCCGCCACGTCGGCCGGCTCCTTCACCTTCCAGCCGGAGCCCTTCTTGGCCTCGAAGGCGATGTTGTCGAGCCGGTAGGTGGCGAAGTCGTACTTCTCCTTGCGCTCCTCGGTCACGGTGACGTTGGACAGGACGGCGTCGAACTTGGCGCTGTCCAGGCCGACGAAGAGGTTCTCCCAGGAGACCTCCTCGAACTGCGGCTTGAGGCCCAGGGTGTCGGCGACGAGGGTGGCGATGTCGATCTCGGAGCCGATCCGGGTCTTGTCGTCGGTGGCGTAGAAGCCGAGCGGCGGCGAGGCGTCCGCACTGGCCCCGATCTTCAGCGTGCCGCGCTTGCGGATCGCCTCCGGTACGAGGTCGGCGGCGGCCGCGACTTTCTTGCCTCTGATGCGGTCCTGGTCGGGTCCGATGTTGACCCCGGTGTCCTTGTGACCCTTGGGGGCTGCCAGGTCGGAGGAGGGGTCGGAGCCGCAGGCGGTGAGCAGACCGGTGGCGGTGAGGGTGGCGAGGGCGAGGGTGATGCCGCGGCGGACGGACACGTGGGTACTCCTTGCGAGGGTGCGGAACATACGGGCGGGTCAGAGAACCTTGGAGAGGAACGCGCGGGTGCGTTCCTGGGTGGGGTGGTCGAGTACGTCGGCGGGCGGGCCCTGCTCGACGATGCGGCCCTCGTCCATGAAGACGACCGTGTCGGCGACCTCGCGGGCGAAGCCGATCTCATGGGTGACGACGATCATCGTGGTGCCGCCGAGGGCCAGGTCCTTGATGACGTCGAGGACCTCGCCGACGAGTTCGGGGTCGAGCGCGGAGGTCGGCTCGTCGAAGAGCAGCAGACGCGGCTCCAGGGCCAGGGCGCGGGCGATGGCGACGCGCTGCTGCTGGCCGCCGGAGAGCTGTGCGGGGTAGGCGGCCGCCTTGTCGGAGAGGCCGACCCGGTCGAGCAGCTTCTCGGCCGCCGCGACGGCTTCCTTGCGGGGGCGGCGCAGCGCCGAGACCGGCGCCTCGATGATGTTCTCCACGACGGTGAGGTGCGGGAAGAGGTTGAAGTTCTGGAAGACGAAGCCAATCTTGGTGCGCTGGCGCAGCACCTCGCGCTCGCGCAGCTCGTAGAGCTTGTTGCCGTCCCGGCGGTAGCCGACCAGGGTGCCGTCCACGCTGATCCAGCCCTGGTCGACCTTCTCCAGGTGGTTGATGGTGCGCAGCAGGGTGGACTTGCCGGAGCCGGAGGGGCCGAGGATGACGGTCACCTCGCCGGGCCGGACGGACAGGTCGATGCCGCGCAGCACCTCCAGGGAGCCGAACTTCTTGTGCACGGAGCGGATCTCGACCATGGCATCGCTGGGTGCGCTCATCGCACGGCCCCCTTGGCGTAGTGACGTTCGACGTAGTACTGGAGGACGGAGAGCGCGGTGGTCAGCAGGATGTACCAGACGGTGGCGACCATCAGCAGGGGCACCACCCGGCCGTTGCGGCCGTAGACCACCTGCACCTGGTAGAAGAGTTCGCCGATCGCCATGACGGAGACGATCGAGGTGCCCTTGAACAGCGAGATGATCTCGTTGGCGGCGTTGGGCAGGATGGAGCGCATCGCCTGCGGCAGGACGATCCGCCGCAGCTGCCGGACCTTGGGTATGCCGAGGGCGGCCGCGGCCTCCAACTGGCCCGCGCCGACGGCCAGTACGCCGCCGCGCACGATCTCCGCCGCGTACGCCGCCTGGTGCAGGGCGAGACCGAGGACGGCCGCGCTCGTCGCCCCGACGAGGTTCATCGTGTCGAAGGAGAAGAAGCCGGGCCCGAACGGGATGCCGAACTGCAACTCCTTGTAGAGATAGGCGAGGTTGAACCAGAACAGCAGTTGCACGATGAGCGGGATCGAGCGGAACGCCCAGATGTAGCCGTACGCGACCGTCCTCAGGAACACACTCGCCGACAGCCGCATGAAGGCCAGGACGACACCGAGCGCGAAGCCGATCGCCGTTCCGTAGACGGTCAGTTGGAGCGTGACCCAGACGGCCTTGAGGATGGTCGGCGCGGTGAAGAACTGCGCGAAGACGTCCCATTCCCAGCCGGGGTTGGTGATCAGCCCGTTGAGGAACTGCGCCACCAGGACGGCCGTCGCGACGATGGCGACCCACCGCCAGGGGTGGCGTACGGGCACGACGGTCAGCGCCTCGTGGTCGGCCGCCTTGTCCGTGGGCGGGCCGGCGGCCGGATCGGACGGCTGATCGGGCCGGGTGGGTGGGTCGATGGGTGGATCGCTGGTCAGCGACATGAGAGGAGTCCTTGGGCGCTCAGGCGGCGGTGGTACGGAAAGAGGCGGGCGGCAGGTCAGGAGGCGAGCCGACCGCGACAGGAGAGGTCGCGCAGGAAGGTGAGCGCGGCGCGCGCGGCGGCGTCGTTCTGCCGGAAGGCGGGGCCGCCGGTCCGGGGCCGGGTGAACGCGCCGCTGCTGCGGGCGGTGGTGAACGGGCCCAGCGCGAAGCGTCGCGGGTGCGGGCGGCCCGCGCGGTCCAGCACCCGGCTGTCGGCCGGGTCCACCGAGAGCAGGCCGGTCTCGGTGACGGCGGCCCCGTCGTCGCGCAGCGCGCGCAGCAGCGGGCTCGCGGTGTGCCGGAGCGAGGGGTCGGGCAGGCGGGCCTCGACCAGGGCGCGGGCCTCGGTGTGCGCGCCGGGGACGGTGGCGCTGGTGGCCCGGAAGACGCCGCGCTCCTCGTCCTTCTCCACGGTGAGGTCCGCGCCGAGGAAGCGGACGACGCCGGCCCGGGAGAGGGCCAGGAGCTGGTGGAGGCGGGGTCCGGGCGGGCCGGAGGCCAGATAGCTGAAGAACCCGTGCCACCGGTCGCCGATGTCGCCGAGCCGGACGAGCTGGGCGTAGGCGGAGAGCAGCCCGAGGAAGACCGCGAGGTCCTCGCTGTGCGCCGGGTCGTGACGGCGGGTCAGGTCGGCGGTGATGTAGTCGCGCAGGGCTTCCTGGAGGGCCTCGGGCGAGTCGAGGCGGACCCCGCCGAGGGGCCGGTCGAGGGCGTCGAGGTCGAGCCGGTCGGCGGGGTCGGGTACGGCCTCGGCGACGATCCCGGCCAGTTCGGCGCTGCCCGGGCCGGCGGCGGCGTACTTCTCGGCGAAGACCCCGTGGGCCAGGGCGGTGCGCTCGGGGTGGGCGGTGAACAGCCGGTGGTAGTGGGCGTGGCCCAGCTCCTTCGCGACCGCCGGCCAGACGTCGCGCCGGAAGTCGACCGGCCCGGTCCGGCTCAGCAGCTCGTCGGCCCACGCCTGGTCCGCGTACCGCGGCAGCGGCGGGCGTTCGCCGGTCCAGCCGTAGCCGATCTTCACGTGGTACGGGACGCCGCGCCGCGATCCGACGTACAGCACGGGTTCGCGGCCCGAGGGCAGGTAGACGCCGTCCTCGTGGCGTCCGCCGCGTCCTTCGGTGAGGAGCACCATCAGGTCGATGAAGGCGAGGCCGAAGCCGCGGACGATGACCGGCTCGCCGGGGCGCAGGGCTGCCAGATCACTGTCGGCGGTGAAGTCGGGCGGCAGGTGCACCAGTTCGTGCCGGCGGGCGAAGGCGCCGAGCTCCTCCTGCTCGGGGTCCTTCTCGGCGTCGAGGTGGCCCACGGTCAGCACGACGAGATCGGCGAGCAGGGGTTCGGTGCGGTCCTGGAGCCGGACGCGCTGGCGTTCGCCGCGCGCGCCGGTGACGGCGAGGGCGGTGGTGCGGTGCTCGTGGACGGTGATGCCGGGCGGCAGGGCGGCCAGGGCGCGGTCGTAGGTCCAGCGCAGGTAGGCGCTCTGGAGGCGGCGGGTGGGGAAGTCCGCTCCGCGGAGGCCGTGTATCTCGGCCAGCACGGCGGGGTCCGCGTCCGGCACGACACGGCCCGCGCGGACGTCCTCGGCCCAGGCGTCCAGGGCCGGGCCGGCCACGACGGGTCCGGCCAGTTCCACCGTCTCGTCGGTGAACATGGTGACGTCCTCGGCCATGGAGTTCATCCACAACAACGGCGACTGATCGGGGCGCCAGATCCGTCCGCCGCCCGCCGGGTGGGGGTCGACCAGGTGGATGTCCAGGCGCTGATCCCCGTACAGCTCACCGGCGTTGGCGGCGATGCGCTCGATGACGCCGGTGCCCCGGGGGCCGCCGCCGATCACCACGACACTGGGTGCGGAGCTCATCGCGCACCCGCCGAGCCACGGGCGTAGTACCGCTCCACAGAGCGCTGGCCGATGCTCAGCAGCGTGGTGACGAGCGCGTACCAGACGGTGGCGACGAGGAGCAGCGGGATGACCTGGTAGGTGCGGTGGTAGACGAGCTGGACGGAGTACAGCAGGTCCTGCACGGCGATGATGCTGACGATGGAGGTGCCCTTGAGCGTGCCGATCAGCATGTTCCCGGCCGGCGGCACGATGGAGCGCATCGCCTGCGGCAGCACGATGCGCCGGAACCGCCGCCAGGGGCCGAGGCCGAGGGACTGGGCGGCCTCGACCTGTCCGCGCTCGACGGAGAGGATCCCGCCGCGCACGACCTCGGCGGCGTACGCGGCCTCGTGCAGCGTCAGCCCGATGACGGCGATGGTGACCGGGCCGAGGAGGCTGACCGTGGAGACGCCGAGGATCTGCGGGTACAGCGCGCCGATGTTGAACCAGAACAGCAGCTGGACCAGGATCGGCGTGGACCGGAAGAGCCAGACGTAGCCCCAACTGACCGCCTGGAGAACGGGGTTGCCGGAGAGCCGCAGGACGGCGAGGAGCGCGCCCAGCGCGAAGCCGAGCACCATGACCACCGCGGTGAGCCAGAGTGTGAGCCAGAGTCCGCGCAGCACGGGGACGGTGGCGAAGTAGGAGAGCGCGACGTCCCACTGGAAGGCGTCGTTGCGGACGACGGAGTTCAGCGCCAGCGCGAGCAGCGCCAGGACGACAACTGCCGCTGCCCAGCGGCCAGTTCGGCGTACGGGGACGATGCGCGGCACAGCGTCGGCAGCGTCCTTGGCGAGCGCCGGCGAAGAGGCGGAGGAAGAGGAAGGGGGCAGCGAGACGGTCTGCGGGGGCATGCGGGAGCTCCGTGGATGCTCAGATCGAACACGGGGCGTACCTTCACACCGGAAACCACACACGGACCGGGCCCCTCAGCGCCGGTCCGTCTTCGAGATAAGCGGCGTACACGGGGCGTTGTCAAGCCTGTCCACACTGTGAGCCGTACATCTCACCTTGGTTGACGTGCACTCGGATGCCTGTTCCACTTGGCCCATGCATCCGCAGCAGTGGCTGGTCACCCGCTCCCACATCGACTTCGGTCGCGTGTGGTCCTCTTCCTGTTGAGCTGACCCTCTGCTGTCCGGTTCTTCCTGCTCACGCCGCTCTCTTCGGCGTTAGAGCCCCGTTCCTCGCGTGACTTCACCTTCACCACACCGCTTCGCCCTCCCCTCGCACCGCCGAACACTCCCGCCGCCCCTCCGTGCCGCCGTGGCCCCGTGCCGCCGTGGCCCGGAGGCGGTCGGCCTACCCTGACGAACCCGGAGAAGCACCGCCATGTCCCGATCCCGGTATACCGCCCTGTTCGCTCTGATCACCGTGGCCGCACTGACGCTCACCGCCTGCGCCGAGCCGACCGACGCGGCGGGCGGCGGATCCGACAAGGGCGCCGTCAAGGGAAAGACCCCGACGACGGACGTGGTCTCCGCGGTGAAGAAGGACGAGGCCGCGGCGAAGCTGCTGCCGGCCGGGGTCCGTGAGGCGGGCACGCTGCGGATCGCCTCCTCCGTCGGCGCCCCGCCCGGGGCCTTCTACGAGGAGGACGGCTCCACGCTGGCCGGTGCGGACATCGACTTCGCGGACGCGGCGGCCCGGGTGCTCGGGCTGAAGCTGAAGCGCGAGGTGGCGTCCTTCGAGGCGATCCTGCCGGCGCTCGGCAGCGGGAAGTACGACCTGGGCACGGGGAACTTCGGCGTCACCGACGTACGCCGCAGGACCATCGACTTCGTGACGTACATCAACGACGGGCAGGGCTTCGCGGTCCGCGAGGACAGCGAGCTGAAGAAGGTCACCGACCTCACCCAGCTGTGCGGGCTGGACGTGGCCACCGGGGCGGGCACCACCTTCGAGGTGACGCTCCAGGAGAATCTGCCCCGGTGCGCGGAGGCGGGCAAGAAGCCGTACAGGGTCAAGACCTACTCCGACCAGGCGGCCGTCTGGATCTCGCTCCAGCAGAACCGCTCCGATGTGGTGATGTCCACCATCAACGGGCTGCGGTACGCGGTGAGCCAGCAGGAAGGGCTGCGCTTCCTCAACGAGTTCAAGCGGCTCGACGTGGGTTTCGCCTTCAAGAAGGGCACCCCGCTGGCCCCCGCCTTCCAGGCCGCGGTGAACCGGCTCAAGGAGGACGGGACCTACGACCGCATCCTGAAGAAGTGGGGCACCACCGAGTCCGGGATCGAGGCCTCCGAGATCTCGCCGCCCGAGCTGAAGTGAGCTGAAGTGTGCCGAGGCAGGGTGAGGCGAGCCGACGTCGGCCCGGCAGCCGACGTCGGCCGGGCGGGCGTCAGCAGTCGCAGCCGCAGGAGTCTCCGCAACAGCAGCAGCCCTCGCCGCAGTCGCCGCAGCAGCTGCACGCCTCGCAGCAGTCGCCGCAGTTCTGGCACGGCGCCTGCCGGGGCTCCCTGGTCCAGGGGTCCTCGAAGCTCCCGCAGCACATCTGGCAGGTGCAGGCGAGCCCGACCCAGACCAGACAGCCGGCGATCAGCCCGCGCCGGTCGCGGGGCGGGCGCGGCGGGGGCGGCGCGGAGCCGGGGCCGCCGGGGGCGTACGGGTTGCCGGGCGGCGCTCCGTACGGGTTGCCCGGCGGAGGCCCGAAGGAGGCGTCCGGGAGCAGCAGCCCCTGCTGCCCCTGGCCCTCCTGGTGCGAGCAGGAGGAGGTGCCGAACGCCCGGTCGACCGAGCGCCGCAGCTCATGGGCGAGCAGGACGTGGACGAGCTTGCCGTCGGTGAACTCCACCTCGCGCAGGGCGAGCCGTACGCCGTGCAGCGCGTCGTCGCAGAGCCGGCGCGCCTCGGTCAGCGGGGTGCCGGTGGCGGTGAGCGGGTTCCAGGCGCCCGACGCGGCGTCGGTCTCCCGGTCCTCCACGGCGTCCAGCAGGTGCGCGAGCCGCCCGAAGAGCCGGCCGGCCTCCGCGAGCGGTGCGGCGTTCTGCGGCTTCCCTGCGAGCACGGCGGTGTGCGCGAAGGCGGCGGCGGTGGCGGTCTCGGTGGGTTCGGTGACCGTCAGCAGCGGGGTGCCGAGCCCGGCGAGCGTCTCGATGCCGGTCTGCCGGTCGACCGCGTCGACCAGGAGCGCGGTGTCGAAGCCGAGGGCCGCCCCGGTCCGCGCGCCCGCCCGGTCCCATCCGGCGGCGACCCGGCGTGCGGCGGCGGCGACCGGGCGGCGGGCCAACAGCCCGTCCCGGTCGGCGACGTGGTCGCGGACCTTGGCCGAGGCGAGGACGAGTGAGACGGCGGCGGCGAGCCTGGCCCCCTCGCCCTTGGCGACCGGCGCGGTGCGCATGGCGCGCAGCGGGCAGGGGCCCGCGGTGCGGCGGCCCTCGGGCGTACGGCCCGTCTGAGCCTCCGTCAGGACGGAGACGATCAGGCCGTCATAGTTCGTGACGATCCGGGCGAACTGTCCGTGATCCGCCCTCAGGGCCAGGCAGAGACCGCAGAGATGGGCCATCCACTCGGTCCTGAGCCCCTCGGAGAGCCGATGGGTACAGGGCCTGACGATTCCGAACACGACGATCCCCCGGGATCCGCATCGCCGGTGCGCGCCGCTCGCTGCACCGGACCGGCATGCATCGTATCCAGCCATCCGTTCACCCGTCCGTCGGCAGGATCACCCGTACGGCCCGGAGCATCATATTTTCTTTTCGCAACCCCCCTTATGCGGGACCAACCCTGACGAATCGCCACATCCTCTGCACCAGTAGCGTCACGAATCGCCTGCGAGCCGACTATCTACTTGGCGCGGTATCCGCATCATGGACGACCATAGGGATACGAAAGAGATGCGGAACGCCACAGAACCGCGGTGAGAGGAGGCGTCCATGGGATCGGTGCGCAAGGCGAGTGCCTGGCTGGGCCTCGTGGAGGACAACGACGAGCGGTACTACGACGACGAGTACGCCGAGGGTACGGAGACGGGCACGGGCAACCAGGCCTGGGTCACCGACCCGCGGGTGCAGGTGGCCGCGGAGGCGGCCGAGGAGCGGGACCGCCGGATCGCGACCGTGACCCCGGACAGCTTCCGGGACGCGCGGGCCATCGGTGAGCTCTTCCGGGACGGCGTCCCGGTGATCGTCAACCTCACGGCCATGGACCCCGCCGACGCCAAGCGCGTGGTGGACTTCGCCGCCGGGCTGATCTTCGGCCTGCGCGGCTCGATCGACCGGGTGGCCACCCGGGTCTTCCTGCTGTCCCCCGCCGACACCCAGGTGGTGGCGGGCGAAGCCGCCGGCCGCAAGGCCGACGGCTTCTTCAACCAGAGCTGAGCAGGGCGCTCGCCGGAAAGATCCGGTCAACGCATCCGGTCGGCGCGCGCGTCCCGGCGCGCCCCCTCACCGGAAGGCGTCGAGACCGGTGAGCGCCTTGCCCAGGACCAGCTGGTGCATCTCCACGGTGCCCTCGTAGGTGAGCACCGACTCCAGGTTCGTGGCGTGCCGCATCACCGGGTACTCCAGCGAGATTCCGTTGGCCCCGAGGATCGTGCGCGAGGTGCGGCAGATCTCGATCGCCTCCCGCACATTGTTCAGCTTGCCGAAACTGACCTGCTCCGGCCGGAGCCCGCCCGCGTCCATCCGGCGGCCCAGGTGGTGGGCGAGCAGGATGCCCTTGTGCAGCTCCAGGGCCATGTCCGCCAGCTTGGCCTGGGTGAGCTGGAAGCCACCGATCGGCCGGCCGAACTGTTCCCGGCTCCGCGCGTAGTCGAGGGCGGATTCGAAGCTGGCCCGCGCCGCACCCATGGACCCCCAGACGATGCCGTAGCGGGCGTGGCTCAGACAGCTGAGCGGGCCGCGCAGCCCCTGCGCGTCCGGCAGCACCGCGTCGGCGGGCAGCCGCACCTCGTCCATGACCAGCTCGCTGGTGACCGAGGCGCGCAGCGACCACTTGTGGTGGATCTCGGGCGCCGAGAAGCCGGGGGCGTCGGTCGGGACGACGAAGCCGCGGATGCCCCGGCCGTCCTCGCCCTCGTCGGTCTGCGCCCAGACGACGGCGACCCCGGCGACCGAGCCGTTGGTGATCCACATCTTGCGGCCGGTGAGGATCCAGTCCTCGCCGTCGCGTTTGGCGTACGTCCGCATCCCGGCCGGGTCGGAGCCGTGGTCGGGCTCGGTCAGGCCGAAGCAGCCGATGATCTCGCCCGCCGCCATGCCGGGCAGCCACCGCTGCTTCTGCTCCTCGGAGCCGAAGCGGTGGATCGCGTACATGGCGAGCGACCCCTGTACGGAGACGAGCGAGCGGATCCCGGAGTCGGCGGCCTCCAGCTCCAGGCAGGCCAGCCCGTACTGGACGGCGCTCGCCCCGGCGCAGCCGTACCCGTCGAGCGACATGCCGAGCGCGCCCAGGGCGCCGAGCTCGCGGGCCAGCTCGCGGATGCCGGGCAGCTCGCCCTTCTCGTACCACTCGGCGATGTGCGGCAGGACGCGGTCGGTGGCCCAGGTGCGGACGGTGTCGCGGATCGCGAGGTCGTCCGGGCCGAGCAGATCGTCGATGCCGAGGGGATCGGCGGCGTCGAACGGCGGGAGCTTCGACGGCTTCGCGGACTCGGTGCTGGACATGAGGGTGCCTCCGGCGGCTCGCACGGTGCTCGGAGGGACCGGGAGACGCCCGCCCTCCGAAAACTAGCAGTGGTAGTCAGGGCGTCGTGCTGACGGTACGGCTCAGTGTGCCGCTCGTCCAGAGCCGGTCGCCTCGGCCGGCTCGCGCCGCGCGGGCAGCAGCCGACGCGGGGCCGAACGGTCCCGGCCGGCCGGACGGACGGCTTCGGCGGCCCGGGGGCCGGGGGCGGTCGCCTTCGGGGCCCGGGAACCGGCGGCCTGCGGCTCGGCCGGGTGGGTCTCGGCCTCGGCCCGGCGGCAGGGCTCCTTCGGCGGGCAGTCCATGACCTTCGGCAGCCGCAGCGCGGCCAGCGCCCCGAGCAGCAGCAGCCCCGCGCTGACGAAGAGCGTGATGTGGAGGCCGCCGACGAAGGCGTGCCGGGCCGTGGAGCGCAGCAGGTCGCCCATCGGGCCGCCGAGCTGCGCGGCCACCTGATAGGCCTCGCCCAGCGAGTGGGAGGCCTCGGCCCCGGCACGGGCGGGGACGCCCTTCTCGCGCAGGGAGGAGAGGCCGGGGGCGTAGGCGGCGTTCATGACGCTGCCGAGCAGGGCGATGCCGAGGCCCGCGCCCAGCTGGTAGGAGGTCTCGCCGATCGCCGCCGCGCCGCCCGCCCGCTCCGGCGGGGCGTCGCTGAGCATCGACTCGTACGCCCCGAAGAGCGTGGTCTGCAGCCCGAAGCCGAGCAGGACGAAGGCACAGGTCAGCAGCGCGGGCCGGTCGTGCTGGCCCATCGAGGTGAGCAGCAGCACCGAGGCCGCGGTGAGGACGAAGCCCCAGCCGACCATGCGGCGGGGACCGATGCGGCGCAGGGTGTACGAGCCGGTGGCGCCCGCGGCCATCGCCGCGAAGGTGAGCGGCAGCAGCCGCAGCCCGGTCTCCAGCGGGCTGAGCCCCAGCACCAGCTGGAGGTACTGGACGGCGATCAGCTGGAGGCCGACCAGCGCGAGCATGGCGAGCACGATGCAGCCGACGGCGGTGGAGAAGGCCGGGCGGGCGAACATCGAGATGTCGATGAGCGGATGCCTGCGGCGCTTCTGGCGGCGCACGAAGAGGATCAGCAGCGCGAGGCCGAGGGCCAGCGGGCCCAGCGAGACCGGGTCCAGGAGCCCCGCGCCGCCGCCCAGGCGCTTGACGCCGAGGACGACGCCGAGCACACCGGCCGCGGCCATCAGCGCGCCCAGCACGTCCCAGGGGCCGTCGTCGCCGCCGCGCGACTCGGGCAGCAGCCAGCGGCCCAGCGGCAGGATCACGGCCATCAGCGGGATGTTGATCAGGAAGACCGAGCCCCACCAGAAGTGCTCGACGAGGAAGCCGCCGACGACCGGTCCGGTGGCGGCGCCGACGGCGGCGACCGCGGTCCACACCCCGATGGCGAGCGCCCGCTCCCGGCGGTCGGGGAAGACCTGGCGCAGGATCGACAGCGTGGCGGGCATGATCATCGCGCCGCCGACGCCGAGGAGGGCGCGGGCCGCTATCAGGACGGCGGGGGTGTCGGCGGTGGCGGCGAGCGCGGAGGCGACGCCGAACAGCGCGTAGCCGAGCAGCAGCACACGCCGTCTGCCGATCCGGTCACCCAGCGTGCCGAAGAGGATGAGCAGCGAGGCGCAGACGAGGGGGTAGGCGTCGACGATCCAGAGGAGGGCCGTACCGCTCGGGCGCAGGTCCTCGGTGAGGGACGGAACCGCGACATGGAGCACGGTCGCGTCGAGGGCGACCACCAGAAGGCTGAGACAGAGGACGACCAGGACGACCCAGCGGTTGGCGTCGTCGGCGGCTTTGCGCAGCCGGACCCCGGCCGTGGTCGTCCCGGACATCTACGTACCTCCCGATGAGTCCCTCGCGCTCGGCGGACCGACGGTGACGTGGGGTGCGTCCCTCGGGCCCGGCATCGACGGGCGAGTGAGCCGTCAGCGTACGCGAGTTCGGTGTGGTCACACGTGGTGCACGTCATACCGCGGTCCGCCGCTCAGTGTGGCGTACGCCATTCCGGGCGCGGTCGGGGGGCTCCCGGCGGAGGGGCCCGGAGCCCTGCGGGGGCGGGGTCCGGGCGGGTCGGGCGGGGCGTGACGCGACGGCGTGCGCCTCCCCCGAATGGCGGGATCGAATGCCACGGATTTCGGTGCGACTGTTTTTCCGAGAGATCAAACACGCTTACGAACGGAACCGGCGGGCTATTGGCCACAAGATCACGGAGATTCTTCTCCGCGCCCGGAAAAGACGCCGTTCCGAGACAAAGTCCACATCACATCGTCATCACAAAGAGCCCGGATTGGCCTGCTCACACACTCACTCGCTGTAACGTCGATTGGGTGCGTACCGACATCTTTGCCCGGCTGGACCGGGAGCCGGAACCGCCGAAGATAGAGGCACCGCGGATGAGCCGTCACCGCATCGCCCTCTTCGGCGGGACGTTGGCGTTCTATCTCGCCATCGTCTGGGCGGTGCTGATCACGTCCTGGCTGGTCGCCCTGGACTGGAAGGTCATGCTGTTCCGGCCCTACCAGCAGTGGCCCGAACTCCACGCCTTCCTGGACTACTACGTCGTGCTCGGCCAGCGCGGCCCCACGGCGGTGATGGTCGCCTGCTGGCTGGGCTGGCGCTCCTGGCGTCAGCACACGCTGCGGCCGCTGCTGGTCCTCGGCACGGCCCTGCTGCTGCTCAATGTGACGGTGGGCGCGGTCAAGCTGGGGCTCGGGCGGCTCGGCCCGCACTACGCGACGCAGATCGGCTCGGCCGAGATGTTCGCCGGCGGCGATATATTTCCCTCCGGGCACACCGCGAACGCCGTCGTGACCTGGGGAATCCTCGCCTATCTGGCCACCACACCGCGGGCCAGGCGCTATCTGTCGGCGGTGTCCGCGACGGTGTCGCTGGGCGTCGGTCTCACCACCGTGTACATCGGTACGCACTGGCTCAGCGATGTCGTGCTGGGCTGGGCGGCCGGGCTGCTCATCCTGCTGGCGCTGCCCTGGTTCGAGCCGCTGATCGCCCGGACCGAGGCCTGGATCTTCGCGATGCGCGAGCGGTGGCGGGAGCGGCGTGGCGGCACCCGTCCGGCGCCCGTGGCCGACGCCGGGCCGCAGCCGGTGCTGCTGCCGCAGTCGATGGCCACCGACGGTCTCACCGCCGAGGCCGTGACCGCCTCGGTCGAACCGGTGCTGCCCGCCGGGCATCCGGCGGGCGCCAGGGCGCGGGCGCACACCGGGCACCCCGCACGACCGGGCGGCATGCCGGTCGCCCCGGCGGGCGTACGCCGTCCGCCGCCGCACGCGGAACGGGGCCCGCGCGGCACCGGCAGCCCGGCCCGCCCGCTGTCCGGCGGCTGATCCACCGCTCCCCCGAACCCTCGGGGGCGGCACGCACCACCTCCGTCCGTACGCCGAAGGCCCCGACCGCGGTCGGGGCCTTCGGCCGTCGGGGCCCGGGTGCGACGGGGCGGGTCAGCCCACCCAGCAGCGCGTCACGGTGTCGCCCTCGACCTGGAAGTTGATCCGGCCGTGGCGGAACTCCATGGTGAGGAACGTGCCCGGAGGGACGGCCCGGACCGTGTCCCAGCCACGGCTTCTGGCCTGCCGCTCGGCGGCGTCGGCGGCGAGGCCGACGTACGACTCGGCGGCGTCGTCCGGCTGTGCTGGAGGGGTCGGTAGAGATGCCATGCCTTCACCGTAGGCGGCCCCGGACCGTGACGGAAGGCCGGGCCGGAGAGGCGTTCGACTGCATCTCCACATGCCGTGGCGGTCACGCTTGTGTCACAGGATCCCCACACGCGTATACGCGGTTCCATTCACCCGAACGGACCGGCCGGAAGCCCCGTCGCGCATTAACGAGAACCTCCGTTCACCGGCGGGAAGAGCGCTCCGGCAGCGATCCGGAATCACCGGGGTGACCTGCTCCTTTTCCCATCACGGGGGATCGTCGCCCGAATGGCCGGGGCACCGGAATTTCCCGCCCGCTTAAACCGGTCTTTCCTTTCCGCACGTTTCCCTCACCCCGTCCGGAGTCTCACGGTCCGTCGAGCGCGCGCGTGAGCCGGTCCCGCGCTTCCCGCATCAGCTCGGTGAGGCCGGAAGGCTCGACGACCTCGAAATCGATGCCCATCATCAGCACATGGATCACCAGCACGGTGAGGTCCGGCGCCCCCGTGATCAGCCGGCAGGTGTCCTCGTCCACCGCCTCCAGCACCCCGGCGGACGGCGACACCCGGCGGGCGGCCTCCGCCAACGGGGCCTTGAGCAGGATCACGGCCCGGGCCGCGTACGCCGAGACCGCGACGCCCCGCGAGACGTACGCCGCCAGATCCTCCGCGGGCGGGGTGCGCGGGGTGAAACGGGGGCCGTGCGGCGGGGTCGGGGTGATCCGGTCCACCCGGAAGGTGCGCCAGTCCGCCCGCTCCAGGTCCCAGGCGACCAGATACCAGCGGCGCTCGGTGCAGACGAGCCGGTGCGGTTCGACCGTGCGCCGGGAGTCCTCCCCGTCATGGGTCCGGTAGGCGAACCGGAGCCGCTCGGCGTCCCGGCAGGCCCCGGCCAGCTCGGTGAGCACGCCGGGGTCGACCGCGGAGGCCTCCGGGCCGTGCAGCATCGGCACGGTGAACGCGCCGAGCGCGCCCACCCGGCGGCGCAGCCGGTTCGGCAGCACCTGTTCGAGCTTGGCCAGGGCGCGTACGGAGCTCTCGCCGATGCCCTCGATGCCGTGTCCGGCCGCCGTGCGCAGACCGACGGCGACCGCGACGGCCTCCTCGTCGTCCAGCAGCAGCGGCGGCAGCTCGGCGCCCGCCCCGAGCTGGTAGCCGCCACCGGTGCCACGGCTGGCGTTCACCGGGTAGCCCAGTTCGCGCAGCTTGTCGACGTCCCGGCGCACGGTGCGCGGGGTGACGCCGAGCCGGTCGGCGAGGTCGGCGCCGGACCAGTCCCGGTGAGCCTGGAGCAGTGAGAGCAGGCGCAGCAGTCGTGCGGAGGTCTCCAACATGCGGCGAGTCTGCCAGGAGCAGCGGACAGCTGTTGACCGCTGTGCCGGTCCACCACGGCCGCCCGCCGCCCGTTGTCGGCCGCACGTTGTCAGCCGTCCGTTGTCCGCCGCCCGTTGTCCCCGGCTACGGCGCCGGGGCCGTCACGCGGACCTCTTCCCGCGGAGCACGTCGGCCGCCTTGTAGCGCAGGGCGTAGGCCCCGTCGAGGACGCTGCCCCGGGTGCGGTGCAGTGCGGTGCTCAGGGCGCTGTGGCCGCGCCCCTGGGCGCCACGGGCGAGGAGCTCGGTGTACAGACTCTCGTGGCGCTCGGCGATCCGTGCCGGGTCGAAGCGGGCCGAGGAGGCGAGTGCGGCCGCGCCCATCCGGTGGCGCAGTTCGTCGTCCTCGATCAGCTGGAGCAGCGCGGCGGCGGTCGCGTCCGGGTCGCCGACCGGCACCAGACGTCCGTCGGCCCCGTCCTCGATGATCTCGGCGGGTCCGTGCGGGCAGTCGGTGGCGACGACCGGCAGACCGGCGCGCATCGCCTCGACGATCGTCATGCCGAAGGACTCGCGCTCCGAAGTGACGGCGGCGATCGACCCCTTGGGCCACTCGGCCTCCATCGGGTTGACCGAGCCCATCAGGAACACCTGGCTGTGCAGGCCGAGTTCGTCGATGAGGGCGCGGAGCGACGCCTGTTCGTTCCCGGTCGCGTCCCCGCCGCCGTAGATGCGCAGCCGCCAGTCGGGGCGGGCCGCGGAGACCTGGGCGAAGGCCCGCACCAGGAGGTCGTAGCGCTTGACCCGGTGCAGCCGGCCGGCCGCGACGACCCACTTCAGGTCGCCGCCCGCGGGCGGACCGGCGGGCTCGGGAACGGCGTTGGGGATGGTCTCGATCCGCAGGCCCGGCAGCTTCAGCCGGCTGCGGTAGTCGTCCGCGTCGGCACGGGTGACGGTGGTCAGCGCGTCGAGCAGGGTGTACCGGTGGGCGATCTCGCGGCGCAGCCGGTAACCGTGGCTGTCGAGCGTCAGGTGCTCCTGCCCGACGCGCACCGGTCCGCGGCGGGTCTGCCGGCTGATGTGCACGTTGAGACCGGGGCGGGTGCCGACGACGACGTCCGCCTCGACCGTCCGGAGATGGGCGGCGATCCGGGCGTCGGTGAGCCTGCTGTACTGCTTGTGCCTGCTGTCCCCGCGCGGGAACACCACGGCGGGCCGGGCGTGTTCGGCGTCCTCGCCGTCGTACGTGGCGCTCTTCTTCCGCAGATCGACGAGGTGGCGCATCGTCACGCCCTCGGGCGCGCCGAGGACGGGTGCGTCACGGTGCCGGAAGACGGACACGATCTCGACGTCGTGCCGCTCGGCGAGCGTACGGGCGAGGGTGAACGTCGTCCGGATCGTTCCTCCGATTCCGTAGGCATTGTGCAGAAGAAAAGAGATATGCATGGTGTAGCTGTTTCCCCCAGTCGATCCGGCCTGTCAAAGCTGTACTTCCGAGCGCATTCCCGTCCGGAATACACCGGGAATGCGCGAGCGTCCGGAAAGGCGCGCACGGGATCCCCGTCCCGCCACCCGGACCACCGCTGACCTGCGGGTTCCGGAATCTTTCGATCCGGATGACCGCGGGCCCGGACGTCACGGGAACGCGCCCACCGGCCACCGGTACGGTCGACCGGTCGCCTGCCCCGTCATCCGTTGGCCAATGCTTTCCTTCGAGCTTGACGAGGCTCCATGCCGGTAGGTTGCCTGCGCCCGGGTAAAAGATTCCGGGCGAGTGCCACGGCCGTATGCCGGGGCGTGCGACGAGCCGTGCGACGGGCCGTACGACGGGCCGCGGGTCGACTCCTCGACGTACCGATGTGTCGACCTGTTCCTCACTTCCGTACGCCCCGGTGCGTGACCCCGGCCACGGATCCCGCGTTGTCTCTTCATGAGCCGGGAACCACCCGGCCCACGCACCGAGTTCGAGGAGCCCCCGTGCCGCGCATGCTCGACGTCAGCCAGGACGTACGCGCCGAGATCGGCGACGACGAAGCCGACCGGCTGCTCGTCGGCGACAACGCCCCGGGCAGTTACGACTGCACCTCCTGCCGCACCCCCGGCGACTCCGACCAGGAACGCACCAGCACGGTGCTGTTCATCGGCGACGAGACCGCCGTCCTCGCGTTCGCCCACGCGACGTGCATCCCCTCGCAGGTCGTCAAGGTCGCGGAGGACCAGCTCCAGGGCGCGGTGCGCAGCATCACCGGCAGCGAGCAGACGAATACGGAGGGGCTCATGCCCGAACAGGCCGTCCTCGGCATCACCAGCGGACTCGTCCTCATCGAGGACGATCTCCGCCCGGCCCTGGTCGTCGAACCGACCGGCCCGGTCGCCCGGCCCGGCACCGACGGCAGCGGGGGCGACGAGTTCCTCCAGCTGCTGCTGGAGCAGGGCTTCCGCCCGGCCCCCGACATGAACCGGCTGCCGGAGGTCCTTCCGGGCTGGTCCGTGCTGCTGGCGGTGGGCCAGCTGCACGCCGTGCTCCAGCCGAGCGCCGGCGGCGGCAACCCGGTCGCCTGGTGGCAGGCGCACCAGCCGCTCCAGGTGACCGACGGCTGGCGGGCCGCGGTCAACAAGTCGCAGACGGTCCTCGTCTTCGCCGCCCCGGCCGGGACCATCGGCCAGCAGCCACGCGAGGACCTGCTCCGGGACGCCCTGGAGAAGGCCGCGGTCAACGGGCTCCTGGTCGCCGCGTCGATGCCGCTGGCCGGGACCTGATCATGTCCGCCCAGCTCGGGCACCCCCGCCGAACAGCGATTTCTCCGGCGGGGCCGCATCCGACGGGCGCTGAGGTCGTTGGCACCTACGTGCACTCATACGACTCCTCCCGCCAGCATCAGAGTCAGATCCCTGCCATGCGTCCTTCGCAGGATCCGTCGGGGGGCGTGTCCCCCACCCCGATCTACGACGCGCTGTACTCCGAGTACCGGCGCTCGTTCCGGGCGCTGCCGGGTGACCGCAGTGGCGAGGAGAATCTCGGCTTCCCGGCCTTCGGCGCCGGTCTCTTCGCCTCCAGGACACCGCTGAGCGGTCACTCCACCGCCTCCGGACACGGCAACGGCCACGGCGGGCACAACGGCCAGAGCGGAAGCGGCGGCAGCGGCGGCCAGAGCCAGCACACCGGGACGCTCGGCTCCTGGCAGCGGGTGGGGCGGCACGCGGGGCGGCCCCGGCCCGCGGCGCTGCCGCCGGGGTCACGCGACTCCTGAGGCCGTACGAAGGCCGGACAGAGCCGGGGGCGCAAGCCGCACGACGAAGCCCCGGACGCTCTCGCGAGAGCGTCCGGGGCTTCGTCGTGTGCCGGTGCTACTTGTTGCGGCCGCGCTTCTCGCGGACCCGGACCGAGATGTGGATCGGGGTGCCCTCGAAGCCGAACTCCTCGCGGAGCCGGCGCTCGACGAAGCGGCGGTAGCCGTGCTCCAGGAAGCCGGAGGCGAAGAGCACGAAGCGCGGGGGCTTGGTGCCTGCCTGGGTGCCGAAGAGGATGCGCGGCTGCTTGCCGCCGCGGATCGGGTGCGGGTGGGAGGCGACGATCTCACCGAGGAAGGCGTTGAGCCGGCCGGTGGGGACACGGGTCTCCCAGCCCTCGATCGCGGTCTCGATGGCCGGGACCAGCTTCTCCATGTGCCGGCCGGTGACGGCCGAGACATTGACGCGGGGCGCCCAGGAGATCTGCGCGAGCTCCGTCTCGATCTCGCGCTCCAGGTAGTAGCGGCGCTCCTCGTCGAGGGTGTCCCACTTGTTGAACGCGACGACCAGCGCGCGCCCGGCCTCCACGGCCATGGTGATGATGCGCTGGTCCTGGACGCTGATGGACTCGCTGGAGTCGATCAGGACGACGGCGACCTCGGCCTTCTCCACGGCGGCGGCCGTACGGAGCGAGGCGTAGTAGTCCGCGCCCTCCTGGAGGTGGACCCGGCGGCGGATACCGGCCGTGTCGATGAACTTCCAGGTGATGCCGCCGAGGTTGATCAGCTCGTCGACCGGGTCGCGGGTGGTGCCGGCCAGTTCGTTGACGACGACCCGGTCCTCGCCCGCGACCTTGTTCAGCAGGGAGGACTTGCCGACGTTCGGGCGGCCGATCAGGGCGATCCGGCGGGGGCCGCCGAGCGCGGTGCCGAACTTCTGGGCCGGGGCGTCCGGCAGGGCCTCCAGGACCGCGTCCAGCATGTCGCCGGTGCCGCGGCCGTGCAGCGAGGAGACCGGGTAGGGCTCGCCGAGGCCCAGCGACCACAGGGCGGTGGCGTCGGCCTCGCCGCTCTGGCCGTCGACCTTGTTGGCGCACAGGACGACGGGCTTGCCGGCCCGGCGCAGCAGCTTGACGACGGCCTCGTCGGTGTCGGTGGCGCCGACGGTGGAGTCGACGACGAAGACGACCGCGTCGGCCGTCTCGATGGCGTACTCGGCCTGGGCGGCGACGGAGGCGTCGAGGCCCAGCACGTCCTGCTCCCAGCCGCCGGTGTCGACGACCTTGAAGCGGCGTCCGGCCCATTCGGCCTCGTAGCTGACGCGGTCGCGGGTGACGCCGGGCTTGTCCTGCACGACGGCCTCGCGGCGGCCGATGATCCGGTTCACCAGGGTCGACTTGCCGACATTGGGGCGGCCGACCACGGCGAGCACGGGGAGCGGGCCGTGACCGGCCTCGCCGAGGGCGCCCTCGACCTCCTCGGGGTCGAAGCCCTCCTGCGCGGCGAGCTCCATGAACTCCGCGTACTCGGCATCGCCAAGTTCTCCGTGCTCGTGGCCCGAGCCGTCGGAGTGAATCTGGTCGTTCATGAAGTCCGTTCCTCTTTGCATCATCATCGATGGGCCGCGATCAGCGCGGCCCACTACTCAAGTACTCAAGTCTGGCCTATCGCCCGGTGAGGCGCTTGGCACTTTCCAGGTGGGCGGTGAGCCGCGCCTGGATCCGCAGGGTCGCCTCGTCCAGCGCCTTGCGGGTCCGCCGCCCGTCGCCGGCGCTCGCGTCGAACGCGTCGCCGAAGACGACGTCGACCCGGCTGCGCAGCGGGGGCAGCCCCCGTATCAACCGTCCGCGGCGCTCGGTGCTTCCCAGGACGGCCACGGGGACGATGGGCGCCCCGCCCCGTACCGCGAAATACGCGAGTCCGGCCCGCAGCGAGGCGAAGTCTCCTTCGCCCCGGGTGCCCTCCGGGAAGATCCCGAGGACTCCGCCGTCCTCCAGTACGCCGAGCGCGTGGCTGATGGCGGTGCGGTCGACGGTCGTACGGTCCACCTCGATCTGGCCGATCCCGTGCAGGAACGGGTCGAGGGGGCCGACGAACGCCTCCTTCTTGATCAGGAAGTGCACCGGCCGGGGTGCGGTGCCCATCAGCATCGGTCCGTCGATGTTGTGGGAGTGGTTCACCGCGAGTATGACGGGTCCGGCGGCGGGCACCCGCCAGGCGCCGAGCACCCGGGGCTTGAACAGCCCGTACATCAGGCCGATGCCGATGGACCGCCCGACGGCCGCTCCGCGCGGCGTGGGCGCGCCTGTGGCATCGCTCACGCGGCGACCCGCTTCCCCTCGACGAGGGTGACGACGCACTCGATGACCTGCTGGAGGGTCAGCTCGGTGGTGTCCACCTCGACGGCGTCGTCCGCCTTGGCGAGCGGCGAGGTCTTGCGGCCGGAGTCGGCGGCGTCGCGCTTGATCAGGGCCTCACGGGTGGCGGTCAGGTCCGAGCCCTTCACCTCGCCGCTGCGGCGGGCGGCGCGGGCCTCCGGGGAGGCGGTGAGGAAGATCTTGAGGTCGGCGTCGGGCAGCACGGTGGTGCCGATGTCCCGGCCCTCGACGACGATGCCGCCGGTCGCGGCCGCGGCGATGGAGCGCTGGAGCGCGGTGATGAGGGTGCGCACCTCGGGGACCGCGCTGACGGCGCTGACCTTGGAGGTGACCTCCTGGGTGCGGATCGGTCCGGAGGCGTCCTCGCCGTCGACGGTGATCGTCGGGGCGGCCGGGTCGGTGCCGGAGACGATCACGGGCTTGGCGGCGGCGGTGGCGATCTCCTCCGGGTTGCCCACGTCGATGCCGTTGTTCAGCATCCACCAGGTGATGGCCCGGTACTGCGCGCCCGTGTCCAGGTAGCTCAGGCCGAGCTTGGCGGCGACGGCCTTGGAGGTGCTCGACTTGCCGGTGCCCGAGGGCCCGTCGATGGCGACGATCACGGAGGGGCGTGCGGTTTCCACGGTGGTGGACACCTTCCTGGTACACGGGGCGGGGCGGACGGGCCTGCGGGCGGCCTCGTACCAGGTTACCGAGTACCGGGCGTGCCCTTGTACCCCGTACGGGGGAGGCGGGCCACCCGCGCGGGGGTGGCGCCGCTCCCTTCGTACGTGACGGGGCGGGCCGCCCGTACGGGACCGGGTCAGCCGCGGATCGACCAGCCGCGTTCCTGGAGGGCCGCGCCGAGGACCGGGGCGGCGCTGGGCTCGACCATGATCTGGACGAGGCCCGCCTGCTGGCCGGTGGCGTGCTCGATGCGGACGTCCTCGATGTTGACCCCGGCCCGGCCGGCGTCGGCGAAGATCGCGGCCAGCTCGCCCGGCTTGTCGCCGATGAGGACGGCGACGGTCTCGTAGGCGGTGGGGGCCGCGCCGTGCTTGCCGGGGACCCGGACGCGGCCGGCGTTGCCGCGCCGCAGGACGTCCTCGATGGCGTCGGTGCCCGCGCGCCGCTTCTCCTCGTCGGCGGAGTGCAGGCCGCGCAGCGCCGCCACGGTCTCCGCCAGGTCGGCGGCGACCCCGGCGAGGACGTCGGCGACCGGGCCGGGGTTGGCGGAGAGGATCTCCACCCACATCCGGGGGTCGGATGCCGCGATCCGGGTGACGTCGCGGATGCCCTGGCCGCACAGGCGTACGGCGGTCTCGTCGGCCTCCTCCAGCCGGGCGGCGACCATCGAGGAGATCAGCTGCGGGGTGTGCGAGACGAGGGCGACGGCCCGGTCGTGGGCGTCGGCGTCCATGACGACGGGGACGGCCCGGCACAGGGCGACCAGCTCCAGCGCGAGGTTGAGCACCTCGGTGTCGGTGTCCCGGGTCGGGGTGAGGACCCAGGGGCGGCCCTCGAAGAGGTCGGCGGTCGCGGCCAGCGGCCCGGAGCGCTCCTTGCCCGCCATCGGGTGCGTACCGATGTACGCGGCGAGGTCGAGGCCGAGCGCCTCCAGCTCGCGGCGCGGGCCGCCCTTGACGCTGGCGACGTCGAGGTAGCCGCGGGCCACGCCGTCGCGCATCGCCCGGGCGAGGACGGCCGCGGTGTGGGCGGGCGGTACGGCGACGATCGCCAGGTCGACGGGGCCCTCGGGCGCCTCGTCCGTACCGGCGCCGAGCGCGGCGGCGGTGCGGGCGGACGCGGGGTCGTGGTCGACGAGGTGCACGTGGATGCCCCGGCCGGCCAGCGCGAGGGCGGCGGAGGTGCCGACGAGCCCGGTTCCGATGACGAGGGCGGTTCTCACTGGGCGATGTCCTTGCGCAGGGTGGCGGTGGCGCCGAGGTAGACGTGGCTGATCTCGGCGCGCGAGAGGTAGGTCTCGACGTGCACGAGGATACGGACGACCCGGGGCATGGCCCCGTCGATGTCCAGCTCCTGGGCACAGATCAGGGGTACGTCGACGATGCCGAGGCCGCGGGCGGCGGCGGCCGGGAAGTCGCTGTGCAGATCGGGGGTGGCGGTGAACCAGATGCTGATCAGGTCGTCGGCGACGAGCTCGTTGCGCTCCAGGACGGCGGTCAGCAGCTCACCGACCCGCTCGTCCATGTGCCCGGCCTCGTCCCGGTCCAGCTGGACCGCGCCCCGGACCGCTCGTACCGCCACGTCGTACTCCTCGCTCGTCGCTGCTCCGCCGCGTCTTCGGCCCGGCGCTATTCGGTGCGGGCCGCCGCTCCGCTCAGCCTAGGGCGGCCGGGGCGGCGGCGATCACGGTGTTCCGTCCGTGAGACGGGCGGTGGCGTGCACGGCCAGGAGCATCCGCCAGATCCGGGCGGCGAGAGCGTCGGGGGCGACGGCGGTGTGCCCGTGCACCCAGTCGGCGAGCACTCCGGTGAAGAGTCCGGCGACGGCGCTCGCGGTGAGGTCCTGGCCGGGGTCGCCCGGGCGGCGGGCGCGCAGCTCGTCGAGGCTGCGCCGGCGGAGTTCGGCGTGGAGCAGTTCGCCGAGCGGTCCGCCGCCGCCCTCCCGGAGCAGGCTGCGGTAGACGGGCGTACGGGCGCCGACCTCGGCGAGCAGCTCGCCGAGCGGGGGCGGCGGGTCGTCGGGGCCCGGGGGCGCGCCGTCCCAGGCGTGCAGGGCGTCGACCGCCCGGGTGACGATCTCGGCGCAGGCCTCCACGGCGAGGGCGTGCAGATCGTCGTAGTGGAGGTAGAACGTGGCCCGGCCGACCCCGGCGCCCCGGACCACCTGCGAGACGCTGACCCGGTCGAGCGGCCGCTCCTCGCAGGCGGCGAGCAGGGCGGCGCGGAGCCTGGCCCTGGTGCGCGCGGTCCGCGGGTCGCCGCTGCCGTCCGTCACCGCGGGGCCCATCGGCCTCAGCCGGCCAGGAGGACGAGAGCGAGGGCGAGGGCGGCGGGCCCGGCCTGGACGTAGAGGATCTTCCGGCTGACGGTGGCGGCCCCGTAGACACCGGCGACGACCAGGCAGATGAGGAAGAAGATCTGCGTCTGGTGGGCGACCGGATCGCTCGCGAAGAGGCTCCAGATCAGTCCGGCGGCCATGAAGCCGTTGTAGAGGCCCTGGTTGGCGGCGAGCGTGGCGCTCTCGCGGGAGAAGGCGGCGGTCGTGCCGAAGGCCTTGCGGCCGCGGTCGGTGTCCCAGAGGAACATCTCCAGGACGAGGAAGTAGAGGTGGATGACCGCGACGAGCGCCACCAGAACCTGAGCTGCGACATGCATGACGAAGGGCCTCCTGGTCGATTTCCTGGACAACTGTACAGGAAATCGACCCGGGGGTCGGCGGCCGGACCGTCGGAGAGCTTCCGCCGTCCGGTTCAGAGCTTCTGCTGTTTGATCAGGTCCTCGATCGAGCCGCCCTGCGGGACCTGGCCGCTCGGGGTCAGCTTGTCGACCGTCTCGGGCAGCGCGCGGGCGATCTGCTCGGCCGCCTCCCGGGGCGAGACGCCGGAGTCCTCGGCGACCTTCCGCAGGGTCTCGTCGGGCAGCGCCTCGGCGATCTGGGCTCCGCTGACGGCCTTGTTGTCGCCGGTGCCGACCCAGGACTGCGCCTGGTCGACGAGGCCCGACCTGGTGAGCATGCCGATCAGCCCTTCGAGGGCGTTGCCGCCGCCCGCTCCCCCGGACGTCCCGCCCGTGCCCCCGGCGAGCGCGCCCAGCAGCGAGCCGAGGATGTTCCCGGCCCCGCCGGGCCCCTGTCCGCCGCCCTGGCCACTGCCCTGTCCGCCGCCCAGCAGACCGCCGAGAAGGCTGCCGAGATCGTTTCCCGCCATGGGTTCCGCCCTTCGTGAGGCGCGCGCCCTCTCCGATGAGGTGCGCGCACCGGCTCAATGTCGGCCGAAATCACCCCATCTGCCACTCGGGCGGGCGCACGGTCCGCCCGGTTGCTTCACCTGCGGGCCCGCCGCCGCGACGATGACACCACCCCTGCCACCGAAGGAGCCCCATTGAACGCACGGCGAAGGACGGTGCTGGCCGCGGGTGCGGCCGGCGCCGCGGCCCTGGCCACCGGCTGCGGATCCTCCGACGAGGGCGGCGGCGGTGACACGAGCGGGACGCCCACCGCCTCGGACGGGGCGTCGCCGGGCGCTTCGGACGGAGTCGAGCTGGCCGCGACCGGGGACATCCCGGTCGGCGGCGGAACCGTCTTCAAGGAGCGGAAGGTGGTGGTGACCCAGCCGGAGGAGGGTGAGTTCAAGGCGTTCTCCGCCGTCTGCACCCATGCGAGCTGTCTCGTCTCGACGGTCAGTGACGGCACCATCAACTGCCCCTGCCACGGCAGTAGATTCAGCATCACGGACGCGGCGGTCGAGGCCGGCCCGGCGCCCCGGCCGCTGCCCGCCGAGCGGATCAGCGTCTCGGGCGGAACGATCCGGCTGGGCTGAGGGCGGGCCCGGATATCCGGGGGCGCGGCCGCCTGCTCCCCCGTACGCTCGCGGCCATGATCACTCCTGCCGAGGAAGCGCTCGTACGCGACCACACGGTCTACGCGTGCGTCATGGGCTCGCGCGCCTTCGGACTGGCCACCGAGGACAGCGACACGGACCGGCGCGGTGTGTTCCTCGCGCCGACTCCGCTGTTCTGGCGCTTCGAGAAGCCGCCGACGCATGTCGAGGGCCCCGCGCCGGAACAGTTCTCCTGGGAGCTGGAACGCTTCTGCGAACTCGCGCTGCGGGCCAACCCGAATGTGCTGGAGTGCCTGCACTCGCCACTGGTGGAGTCCGTGGACGACACCGGCCACGCCCTGCTGGCCCTGCGCGGAGCGTTCCTGTCGCGGCTCGCGCACGGCACGTTCGTCCGGTACGCGCTGGGTCAGCGCAGGAAGCTGGAGGCGGACGTACGGGTCCACGGGGCGCCGCGCTGGAAGCACGCGATGCATCTGCTGCGGCTGTTGGCGAGCAGCCGTGATCTGCTGCGTACGGGCGAGCTGCGCATCGAGGTCGGCGAGGCGCGCGAGGAGCTGCTGGCGGTGAAGCGCGGCGAGGTTCCGTGGCCGGAGGTGGAGCGCCGGATGAACCGCCTCGGCGAGGAGAACGACGAGGCGGCGGCCCGCTCCCCGCTGCCGCCGGAACCCGACCGGGCGGCCGTGGAGGACTTCCTCGTCCGGACCCGGCGGGCCTCGGCGGCACGGGACTCCGGGTGATCAGACGTCCCGGAGTGCCGCGAGCCTGGCCCGTACGACGAGGTCGTGCAGGTCCTGAAGGACCGTCACCGCGTCCGGCAGCCGGGAGCGGGTCCGCGCCTCGTCCAGGACGCGGTGCAGCTCCGTCACGTCCCGGGCGAGGGTCTCCTCGTCCGGGCCCGTCGTCGCCGTGCCGTGTTCGGCCTCGGCCTTCGCGGCGATCAGGTCCGGGAGGTACGCGGGGGCGTCGGTCCCCTCGATCAGGGTGGGCAGATGGGCCAGCACCTCGCCGGTGCGCATCAGGTGGATGCCGGTGAGCAGGGCCCGGAAGGTGTAGAGCAGCGGCTTCAGTTCGCCGGTGTTCCCGTACAGCCGCCACTGCGTCACCGCGAAGCCCCGGTAGTGGTGGGCGTGGTTGCGGGTGAGGACGCCCGGGGACAGCGCGGCCAGCTCCGTGTGGAGCGGGCCGGTGTGCACCACCAGCGGGGACAGCAGCTGCTCCAGTACGTAGCCGTTGGGTCGGAGCATCAGCCGGACGAACTTGCGCAGGTCGTGGGTGACGAGGTCCAGCTCGACCCCGTCGCGCTCCCACATCCGGGTGCGGGTCTCCTCCGGCTCGTGCAGCCCCAGCAGGTCCTCGGCGGGCAGGACGTGGACCCCCCGCAGGTCCACGTCCGAGTCCCGGGAGGGGAAGCCGTACAGATGGGCGCCGGAGACCGTGGCGAAGGCCAGGGGGCCGGGGGCGTGTTCGAGATCCGGGCGCAGGTCGGTGACCGGGAGGCCGGCCCGCGCGAGGAGGTCGTCGATGGCGGTGGTCATGGCTCAAGCGTCCCAGAGCGCCGCGAGGGAGAGCAGATCGCTGCGGTACTCGATGCGCTCGGACCACTCCTTGGGCCAGGCCGCCGCGCCCAGGTGCGCCCCGGCCAGCGCCCCGGTCAGGCAGGCGATCGAGTCGGAGTCGCCCCGGGTGCAGGCGGCGCGGCGCAGGGCGGTGACGGGCTCCTCGGGGAAGAGCAGGAAGCAGTGCAGGGCGGTGGCGAGGGCCTCCTCGGCGATCCAGCCGTCGCCGGTCCGCTCGCACGGGTCGGTCTCCGGCGACGGGTCGCGCAGGGCGTCCCGTACGGTCTCCAGGGCCGCCAGGCACTCGTCCCAGCCGCGCTGGATGTACGCCTGCGGGGTGGCGTCGCCCGCGTGGCGCCAGAGGTCGCCGAGCCAGCGGGTGTGGTAGCGGCCCCGGTTGTCCACGGCGTAGCTGCGCAACTGCCCGATCAGGCCGAGGGGTTCGGCGCCCTGGGCGAGCAGGAACACCGCGCGGGCCAGCAGGTCGGAGGCGGCCAGCGCGGTGGGGTGGCCGTGGGTGAGGGCGGCCTGGAGCTGGGCGGCGCCGGCCCGCTGCTCCTCGCTGAGGCCGGGGACCAGGCCGACGGGGGCGACCCGCATGTTGGCGCCGCAGCCCTTGGAGTGCGTCTGGCTGGCCTCCTGCCAGACGCGGGTGTGTTCGAGCAGCCGGCAGGCGGTGAGGCAGGTGTTGCCGGGGGCCCGGTTGTTGTCGGGCGAGTGGTACCAGGCGACGAACTCGTCGCGGGCCGGGCCCACCAGCCGTTCGGGGGTGAGCAGTCCGCTGTCCATGGCGGTGCGGATGGCGCGGCCGAGCGCGATCGTCATCTGGGTGTCGTCGGAGACGACGGCGGGCGTCAGCAGGGGCAGCTGCCGCCAGGGGCCGAACTTGGCGAGGATGGCGGGCACGTCGTTGAACTCGGTGGGGAAGCCGAGCGCGTCGCCGAGGGCGAGCCCGGTCAGGACGCCGGTCGCGGCCTGCTTGGTGAGGGGTGGGGTGGCGATGGTCATCCGTCTCGTCCTTCCGGTGCGGAGTGGGGAGCGTCGGGCTGCGCCGGACGCAGGAGCGGCGGGTGCAGGGCGGTGGCGTCGCCCGCCCGGTAGAGGGCGGCCGGTTTGCCCCGTCCGCCGGTGCGGCGCGGCGGGCCCTCGACGGCTTCGACGAAGCCGGGCGCGTTCAGGACCTTGCGCCGGAAGTTGGGGCGGTCCAGCTCGACGCCCCAGACGGTCTCGTAGACCTGCTGGAGCTCGCCGAGGGTGAACTCGGCGGGGCAGAACGCGGTGGCCAGACAGCTGTATTCGAGCTTGGCGCCGATCCGGTCGTGGGCGTCGGCGAGGATCGTGTCGTGGTCGAAGGCCAGCGGCCCGGTGGCGCCCGCGTCCCACCACCGGGCGCTCGCCGCGTCGCCGCCGCCGCGCGGTTCGGGCAGGTCCGGCAGGAGTGCGGCGTACGCGACGGAGACGACCCGCATCCTCGGGTCGCGGTCCGGGGCGGTGTAGGTGCGCAGCTGTTCGAGGTGGAGGGCGCCGATCGTGCCGGGGCCGAGGCCGGTCTCCTCGGCGAGTTCGCGGCGGGCGGCGTCCTCGGCGGACTCGCGGGGCAGCAGGAAGCCGCCGGGCAGCGCCCACCGGCCCCGGAAGGGCTCCTGGCCGCGTTCGACGAGCAGGACGTGCAGTCGGGCCTCGCGGACGGTGAAGACCGCGAGATCGACGGTGACCGCGAACGGCGCGAAGGCGTAGGGGTCGTAGCCCTCGGGGGCGGGGGTGCTCATCGTTTCTCCGGGAGGGGTGCGGCGAAGTCCCAGCCGGTGGCGAGGAGTTCGTCGACGGCGGTGACAGCGGTGGCGAGCCGGGTCTCGGGCGGGCCGGTGACCTCGATGAATCGCCGTCCGGTGCGGGTGAGTTCGGCGCGGAAGCGGTCGGTCATCCAGGGGCGCAGCTCCTCGCCGTCGCGCAGCCCGTCGTCCTCGAAGGCGACGCCCTCGTGGTCGGTGAGCAGCCACAGGTGGTGGGCGGCGCGGTCGGCGATCTCCTCGACGAGCGGGTTGCGGCCGCCGACGTACCGCTCGTGCCAGACGGTGGTGGCGAAGGAGTCGGTGTCGCAGACGAGGACCGGGGATCCGGCGCGGGCGGCCTCCTCCTCGCGGGCGTTCTGGGCCCTCGCGATGAGCGGGAAGTCGTCGGTGGTGAAGGTGACGTCCTCCCAGGCGGCCCCGGGCCACCGCTCGCGCAGGGCGGCCAGCTTGTGCTCGCTGTACTCGCGGCCGTACTCGGCGACGTATCCGGTGCGCGCCCAGACCCCGCCGCGTGCCCGGTAGTGGGCGGCGAGCGCCCGCGCGAGGGTGGTGGTGCCGGTGGACTCCGCGCCGAGGACGACGACGCGGCGGGCGAGGGCGGCCCGTACGGGCGGCCGGAGGAAGTCCCAGCAGCCGGCCGGGTCCTGGCGCACGGCGGTGCCGGAGACCGGGAAGAGGGTGCGGTCGGGGTCGACGAGGACGGACGCGGCGCCGAAGCGGCGGCCGAGCTCCTCCCCGTACGCCTCCGAGGTGAAGACCGCATCCACCCGCTCGGGCACGGCGGCGGTGAAGACGGCCATGTGCGCGTCCCAGACCGCGGGATCGTTGACGTCCATGTGCGTGTCGTCGACCGCGCCGACCACCGTGACGTCCGGGTGGATCTCGCGCATCCAGGCGACCCGGTCGGCGAGCGGGACGGACTCCACGGAGGCGGCGCAGACCAGCACGGTCAGCCGTTCGCAGCGGTCCTGGGCGGTCCGGACGAGGTGGTGGTGGCCGGCGTGCGGCGGGTAGAACTTGCCGAGGACCAGGCCGTGTTCGTAGCGCTTCATACGGCGGCCGCCTCCGGGGTCCGTGCGGTGCGTGCGGTCAGGTCGCGGTGCCAGTTGCGCAGGCCGATCAGGCAGAGCGCGAGGAATCCGGCGTACAGCAGCGAGGTCAGGTACAGCCCCTTGTGGGCGTAGAGCGGGATGTAGACCACGTCGGCGGCGATCCACAGCCACCAGGACTCCAGCCGCTTGCGGCACTGCCCGTACGTCGCCATCAGCGACAGGGACGTCGTCAGCGCGTCCCAGAACGGGACGGTGGAGTCGGTGGCCCGGGACAGCAGCAGGGTGATCCCGGCGGTCCCCACCACCCCCGCCGCGAGCAGCCAGGCCCATTCGGTGCGGGTCGTCCTGCGCACCGGCAGGACCGATGTCCCTGGTCCACCCCCGTGGGTCCAGGTCCACCAGCCGTACGCGGCGAGGGTGATGAAGACGATCTGGAGGCCGGCGTCGGCGTACAGACCGGACTGGGCGAACAGCAGGATGAAGAAGAGGTTGTTGGCGATGCCGATCGGCCAGTTGGCGAGGTGCTGGCGGGCCACGAGCCAGACGCAGAGCGCCCCGCTGCCGAAGCCCAGCAACTCGGTCCAGCTGACCGGGGTGTCCAGGATCGTCACCAGGGGCTGTTGCAGGGGATCGAGTACGTCCGCGAGACTCACGCCCGCCTCCTTCTTTATAGTCACTCTGACTATAAAGGGTGGACGGGGAACGCGAAAGGCCCGCGGCCGGTTCTGTTCGGAAAGTTCGAACAGAACCGGCCGCGGGCCGTCGCGTGGGTGCGGATGCGGCTAGAGGCCGACCTCGCGCATCAGCATGCCGACCTCGGTGTTGGTGAGGCGGCGCAGCCAGCCGGACTTCTGGTCGCCCAGCGGGATCGGCCCGAAGGACGTCCGCACGAGCCGCTCGACCGGGAAGCCCGCCTCGGCGAGCATCCGGCGGACGATGTGCTTGCGGCCCTCGTGGAGGGTCACCTCGACCAGGTAGTTCTTGCCGGTGTTCTCGACGACGCGGAAGTGGTCGGCGCGGGCGTAGCCGTCCTCCAGCTGGATGCCGTCCTTGAGCCGCTTGCCGAGGTCGCGCGGCAGCGGGCCCTGGACGGCGGCCAGGTAGGTCTTCTTCACGCCGTACTTCGGGTGCGTGAGGCGGTGGGCCAGCTCACCGTGGTTGGTGAGCATGATGATGCCCTCCGTCTCGGTGTCCAGCCGGCCGACGTGGAACAGCCGCGTCTCGCGGTTGGTCACGTAGTCGCCGAGGCACTGACGGCCGTCCGGGTCCTCCATCGAGGAGACGACACCGGCGGGCTTGTTCAGCGCGAAGAAGAGATACGACTGGGCGGCGACGGTGAGGCCGTCGACCTTGATCTCGTCCTTGTGCACGTCGACGCGCATGCCCTGCTCGACGACGATCTCGCCGTTGACCTCGACGCGGGACTGCTCGATCAGCTCCTCGCACGCGCGGCGCGAGCCCATGCCGGCCCGGGCAAGGACCTTCTGCAGCCGCTCGCCCTCCTGCTCGGCGCCCGGGTGGGTCTTGGGCAGCTTGATGTCGGGCTTGTTCGCGTACCGGTCGCGGTTGCGCTGCTCGATCTTGGCGTCCAGCTCACGGGGGCGCGAGGGGGCGCCGCCGCGCCGGAAGCCGCCGCGGTTGCCGCCCTGTGCGGGCTTCGGGCCGCCCTTGGCGCCGCCGCGGGCCGCCGAGCCGCGGCCCTTGCGGGGGCCGTCCTCGCCGCCCCGGGCGCCGGGGGCGTCGTTGCCGACGTCGTAGCGGCGCTCCTCCGGGCGGGGACGGCGGGGGCGCTGCTCCTGCTCGTCACGTCCGCCCTGGAAGCTCTTGCGCCCGTCCTGAGAGCCCGGACGGCCGCCCTGGCCGCCGGGACGCCCGCCCGGGGCTCCGGGACGCCCGCCCTGGCTGCCGCCGCGTCCGCCGCCGCCCTGGCCGCCGGAGCGCCCGCCCGGGCCGCCGCCCTGGCCCTGGCGGAAGGACCCACCGCCGTCACGCCCGCCCTGACCGCGTCCGCCGCCCTGACCGGGACGGCCGCCCTGACCGCCGCTCCGGCCGCTGCCGCCGCTGCCGCTTCCGCTGTTCCTGCCACTGCTTCGCATCAAAATTCCGTCTTGTCGTCTGCGTGAGTATCCGGGGTGTCCGGTGCGTCCGGATCGAACGACGGCACACCCTCTAGCGTCTCAGCCTCGATCGCGTCCGCCTCCGGGAGGAAGGGCGCGAGCTCCGGGAGCTCGTCCAGGCCGCGCAGGCCCATTCGCTCCAGAAAGTAGTTCGTCGTCCTGTACAGGATCGCACCTGTTTCGGGTTCCGCGCCCGCCTCGGCCACCAGGCCCCTCTGGAGGAGGGTCCGCATGACCCCGTCGCAGTTCACTCCGCGCACCGCCGAGACCCTGGACCGGCTCACCGGCTGCCGGTACGCGACGACCGCCAGGGTCTCCAGCGCGGCCTGGGTGAGCCGGGCGTGCTGGCCGTCCAGGACGAAGCCCTCCACGGCCGCCGCGTACTCGGGCCGGGTGTAGAACCGCCAGCCGCCCGCGACGAGCCGCAGGTCGAAGCCCCGGCGCTGCACGGTGTACTCGTCGGCCAGCTCCCGCAGCGCGTCCGCCACGGCCCGGCGGGGCCGCTGGAGCACCTTGGCGAGGTGGTCGACGGTGGCGGGCTCGTCGACGACCATGAGGACCGCCTCCAGGGCGGGCTTGAGATCGAGCGAGGCGACCGCGCTGCCGTCGTCCGGTCCGCCGTCGTCCTGTGCGGTGGGCTGCGCGCTCATTCCCGTACGTCCTCCTCTTCGGGGGTCCCGTTCAGCTCCTGGTCGAACTCGTCCGTCACCACCGGCTCCGCGCCCTCCCCGCCGCACCAGGCCACCAGCAGATCGCCCAGCGCCTCGTCCTGGTCCAGGGTGACGGCCTTCTCGCGGTAGAGCTCCAGCAGGGCCAGGAAGCGGGCGACCACGGTCAGGGTGTCCGGCGCGTCCTCGGTCAGCACCCGGAAGCTCACCGCCGCCCCGGCCTCGCGCAGCCGCTCCACCACCAGGCCCGCCTGCTCCCGGACGCTGACCAGCGGGGCGTGGATGTGGTCGACGTACACCTGGGGCTTCGGCTTCGGCTGCATCGCCTTCACCGCGAGCTTCGCGAAGCCCTCGGGCCCGATGCTGATGACCACCTCGGGCAGCAGCGCGGCGTGGTGGTCCTCCAGCCCGACGGTACGGGGGTGGCGGCGGGCCTCCGACTCCAGACGGCCCTGGAAGATCTCGGCGATCTGCTTGTACGCGCGGTACTGCAGCAGCCGCGCGAAGAGCAGGTCCCGCGCCTCCAGGAGCGCGAGATCGGCCTCGTCCTCGACCTCGGCCGCGGGCAGCAGCCGGGCGGCCTTGAGGTCGAGCAGCGTGGCGGCGACGACGAGGAACTCGGTGGTCTGGTCGAGGTCCCAGTCGGGGCCCATGGCACGGATGTACGCCATGAACTCGTCGGTGACCTTGGAGAGCGCGACCTCGGTGACGTCCAGCTTGTGCTTGGAGATCAGCTGGAGGAGGAGATCGAAGGGACCCTCGAAGTTCACCAGGCGGACGGTGAACCGCTTGTCGTCGCTCTCAGGCTGTTCCTTGCCCTCTTCGCCCTCTTCGCCCTCTTCCACGGGCTCCGGCTCGGCCGCCGGTACGGGCGCCGGCTCGACCGCCGGTACGGGAACGGCCTCCGGCTCCGGTACGGGCGCCGGCTGCGTCGCGGGCTCCGGTACGGCTTCCGGCTCCGGGAACGCCGCCACGCCCGGCCCCCGCCCCAGGGCACGGCGGCGCGGGGTGGCGGTGTCGTCGGGCGTGGGCATGGGGATCCAGGGGTGGGGCGGTGGCGTGGACGGGCCGCGCCGGTCGGCGGGTCCAGGGCCTGTCGTCACGACAGGCTACCCGCGCCGTGCCGCTCAGCGGCCGCGCAGCCGCCGTACGAGGATGCTCGCGTCACCCCGGGACTCCAGGTCGGCCAGGACCACCGCCACCGCCTCGCGGACGATACGGCCGCGGTCGACGGCGAGGCCGTGTTCGCCGCGCAGGACGAGCCGGGCGTGTTCGAGGTCCATCAGCTCCTCGGCGGAGACGTAGACCGTGATCTTCTCGTCGTGGCGTTCCCGGCCGCTGGGGCGGCGGTTCGCGCCGCGTCCGCCGCCGCGCCTGCGCTGCTGCTGGACCGCCGGGGGCTGCTCGGCCGGGGCCGCGGCGGGCGCGGGGCGCTCGCCGGGGGCGGCCTTGGCGGCCGGCGGGCGCTCGGCCTCGGCGCGGCCGCGCGAGTCGCCGCCGTCGGCGTCGGCCGCGGCGTGCTCCTCGTGGCCGGCGGACGGGGTCTGGCCGGAGGGGTCGCTCTCCCCCGCGGGTGCGGGCACCCGGGGCTCGCCGTTCGCCTTGCGCCGCCGCTCCGCCGGGGAGGACGACTGGAGGCCCATACCGCCTCCGGTGGTACGGAACAGCTCGTCGGCCCCCGGCAGACTCACTCGGCGTGACACCGGGCGAGCACCTCCCTGGCGAGCTGGCGATAGGCGGCCGCGCCGACCGAGTTGGAGGCGTAGGTGGTGATGGGCTCGCCGGCGACCGTGGTCTCCGGGAAGCGGACCGTGCGCCCGATGACCGTGTGGTAGACGTGCTCGTCGAAGGCCTCGACGACGCGCGCCAGGACCTCACGGCTGTGCACCGTACGGGAGTCGTACATGGTGGCGAGGATGCCGTCGAGCTCCAGCTCCGGGTTGAGCCGCTCCTGGACCTTCTCGATGGTCTCGGTGAGCAGCGCCACCCCGCGCAGCGCGAAGAACTCGCACTCCAGCGGCACTATGACCTTGTGAGCGGCCGTCAGGGCGTTCACGGTGAGCAGGCCGAGCGAGGGCTGACAGTCGATCACGATGTAGTCGTAGTCGGCCATCAGCGGCTTCAGGGCGCGCTGGAGCGTGGACTCGCGGGCCACCTCGCTGACGAGCTGCACCTCGGCCGCGGAGAGGTCGATGTTGCTGGGCAGCAGGTCCATGTTGGGGACCGCGGTCTTGAGCAGGACGTCGTCGGCCGCCATGCCCCGCTCCATGAGCAGGTTGTAGACGGTGAGGTCCAGCTCCATCGGGTTGACCCCGAGGCCGACGGAGAGCGCGCCCTGCGGGTCGAAGTCGACGAGCAGGACCCGGCGTCCGTACTCCGCGAGCGCGGCGCCCAGGTTGATGGTCGACGTGGTCTTGCCGACGCCGCCCTTCTGGTTGCACATCGCGATGATCTTCGCGGGGCCGTGGTCGGTCAGGGGGCCCGGGATCGGGAAGTACGGCAGCGGCCGTCCGGTCGGGCCGATGCGCTCGCGGCGCTGACGCGCGGCGTCGGGCGCGAGGGTGGCCGCGTACTCCGGATCGGGCTCGTACTCGGCGTCGGGGTCGTAGAAGTGCCCCTCGGGCACCTCGGCGAAGTCGGCGAAGCGGTCGGTGTCCCGGCTGCTCTCGTTGCCGGCCGTGGCGTTCACGTGTAGGCCGTCCATCATCTGGGGGGCTGTCGTCATGTGCTGTTGGGTGGCGAAGGTGCGGACCGCGACGGAGCCGACAGCTTCGAGCCCGATCGGGCTCAGACCCCGTGCAGGCATCCCTGGTTGACCACCCCCAGGAGTAATTGTCGACTCATTCACAAGTCGTCTTACCTCCTTGGACGTGACCAGGAAACTTATCGATAGGTCAGCGTGGCACCATGCCGACGATTGGCGACTCTATGGCGTGTCACCGGTCCGCAGCAACACAATCCGCCGGACCCGGCCCGATGTGTCGGCAATCGAACGCCTTGCTGTCAAGGGTGCACAGCGGCCAAGCCGCACATTTCACCGCAGCACGAAACGGGTAAAGGGTTACGTTCGACGCGAGTTGCGCAAGGGCCTCACCGGGCCCGATACGCGTCCGGCCGGACCTTGCTCGGCAAGGTCCGGCCGGAGTCCCGATGTTGACGAAAGGGGTTGACCCGTCAGCCGAGGAGCGTGCTCAGCTCGACGTGCGGAAGGCCGTGCGCCTCGGCCACCTCGCGGTAAACCACCTGGCCCTCATGGGTGTTGAGACCCTTGGCCAGCGCGGCGTCACGGCGCAGGGCGTCGGCCCAGCCGCGGTTCGCGAGCTCCACGATGTAGGGCAGCGTCGCGTTGGTGAGCGCGTAGGTGGAGGTGTGGGGCACCGCGCCGGGCATGTTGGCGACGCAGTAGAAGACCGAGTTGTGGACCGGGAAGGTCGGCTCGGCGTGGGTCGTCGGACGCGAGTCCTCGAAGCAGCCACCCTGGTCGATTGCAATGTCGACAAGTACACTTCCGGGCTTCATCTTGGCGACGAGCTCGTTGGTGACCAGCTTCGGGGCCTTGGCTCCGGGGATCAGCACGGCGCCGATGACGAGGTCGGCCTCGACGACGGCCTTCTCCAGTTCGAAGGCGTTGGAGACGACGGTCTGCACCTTGGTGCCGAAGATCTTGTCGGCCTCGCGCAGTTTGTTGATGTCGCGGTCGAGCAGCGTGACGTGGAAGCCGAGGCCCACGGCGATCTGGGTGGCGTTCCAGCCGGAGACGCCGCCGCCGATGACGACGGCCTTGCCGGCCGCCGTGCCGGGCACGCCGCCGGGCAGCACGCCGCGGCCGCCGACCGAGCGCATCAGGTGGTACGCGCCGACCTGCGGGGCGAGGCGGCCCGCGACCTCGGACATCGGGGCGAGCAGCGGGAGCGCGCGGTTCGCGGTCTCGACCGTCTCGTAGGCGATGGCGGTGGTGCCGGAGGCCAGCAGCGCGTCGGTGCACTCGCGGGAGGCGGCGAGGTGCAGGTAGGTGAAGAGCGTCTGGTCCTTGCGGAGGCGGTGGTACTCCTCGGCGACCGGCTCCTTGACCTTCAGCAGCAGGTCGGCGGCGGCCCAGACCTCGTCGGCGGTGGCCAGGATCTGCGCACCGGCGGCGACGTACTCCTCGTCCGGGATGGACGAGCCGACGCCGGCGTCGTGCTCGATGACGACCTGGTGGCCGTGGCGGACGAGCTCATGCACTCCGGCGGGGGTGATCGCCACCCGGAACTCGTTGTTCTTGACTTCGCGGGGGATGCCGACCTTCACGTCGATCACGGTCCTTGGCTCGGAGGGTTACCCGGGCACAACGGAACACACCCGGACATATACATCATAAATGGAGACGCCACGGAGGAACGCGGCAGAGCCAGTCTAATGAAGGACTTCGCGCTGTCTAGCCTTACAAAGCTTTATTTTTCTGTCGAAGTACTGCGGATTTCGTAGGCTGGAGCCTCCTCGCCCAGCAATCTGTCGGCCGCACCCCGGTGCAGCCCGGCCGCCGCGGGGTCTCCGAGCCGGTCGAGGGTGTCGGCGAGCCGGAGCTGCAGCGCCGCCTGAAGCCGCACGTCACCGGCGCGCCGGGCCAGCTCGACGGCCTCCCGGCAGGTCTGGAGCGAGTCGTGCGGCCGGCCCGCGTACTCCTGGACCCGGGCGGCCTCGCTGAGCGCCCGCGCCTGGGCCGCCGGATCGCCGAGCCTGCGGTGGCCGGAGGCGGCGGCCCGCCAGTTCCGCAGCGCATCGCCGTAGCGCCCGGCGTACGTGTGGACCGCGCCGAGCCGCCCGTAGAGCCGGGCCTCGTCCGCGCGCTCCCCCTGGGTCAGCCGCTGGGAGAGCGCCCGGCCGTACCAGTCGGCGGCCCGGTGGTAGTCCCCCAGCTCCTCGTACGCGCCGCCTACGGATTCCATCGCGCGGCCGGTGGCGTACAGGTCCTTCGCGGCCTTTCCGGCGTCCAGCGCGGCCCGGTAGCGGGTCAGCGCCTCCCGGGTGCGGCCGGTGCGGGCGTCCAGGTCGGCGAGGTTCAGCAGGGCGGCGGCCTGTTCGCGGGGCAGCTCGCGGCGGAGCGCCACGTCCAGGACGAGACCGTGCAGCCCGTACAGCTCGGGGGCCGCCTCCTCCGTGCCTCGGTGCGCGGCCAGGGCCCGCACCAGGGCGGCCACCAGGCGTCGCGCCAGGGTGTCGAGCTCGCCGTCGGCCACGGCGAGCCGGGCCGAGGCGAGCAGGGCGGGCTGGCGGACCCGCAGCCAGGCCCCCGCCTCCTCGGCGCTCGGGAAGCGCAGCGAGCGGGGCAGTCCGGCGAGCTTGCGGCGGGCGGTGGAGCCCTCCGGCTCGGTGACCGCCCGGCAGGCCTGAAGCCGGCGCACGGTCCGCTCCAGCATCCGCGCGCGGGCGAGCTGGATCTCGCCCGGCCGGTCCCGGTCCTCCAGGAGGGCCAGCAGCATCGGGGCGAGGCAGCCGGGCACCGCGTACTGGGGGTGGGCCGCGCCGTCCGTCCGCAGCAGCCCGAGCTTCACGAAGTCGTCGAGCGTGGAGCGGGCGGCGGAGACCGAGCAGCCGGCCAGCGCGGAGGCCGTGTGGGCGTCGGCGAGTCCGGCGGGGGCCAGGGCCAGCAGACGCAGTATCCGGGCGGCGGCCTGCGGCAGCGAGTCGTGGACCAGCCGGAACACCCGGGCCAGCGGGCGGGCTCCGGTGGGCTGCTCGCCCGAGTCGGGCAGCTCGTGCAGCTGCCCCGCGACATCGGCGACCGAGGCCATCGGGTGGGCGGCGAGCAGACCGCCCACCAGGGCGAGCGCGGCGGGCTGTCCCCCGCACTCCTCGGCCAGGGCCTCCGCGGTGCGGGGGTCGACGGTGATGCGGACCTGGCCGATGGCGCGGGCCAGCAGCCGCACCGCCGCGCCCTTCTCCAGTCCGCCCAGCGTGCAGGGCCGCACGTCGGGGATGCCGGTGAGCGGTCCGGTCGCGGTGGCGAGGACCAGGCAGTCCGGGTTCTCCGGGAGCAGCGGGTCGACCTGTTCGGCGTCGGCCGCGTCGTCGAGCAGCAGGACGAGCCGGCGTACGGCGAGGGCCTCGCGGACCATCTCGGACAGCTCGTCCTGATCGGCGCCGGGCGGGACCGCCACCCCGAGGAGGCCGAGGATCTCGCCCGCGGAGCGTTCGGTGGGGACGCGCTCGCCGCCGGGATCGGTGAGGCCGACCCGGAGCACCCCGTCGGGGTAGTCGCCGGAGCCCGTACCCGGAACCGCCCAGGGCAGTGCGCCGGTCGCGCTCGCGGCGGCCCCGGCGGCGTCGGTTCCGGTGAGCGCCCCGGCCAGCTCCTCGGCGAGGGCGCTGCGCCCGGATCCGGGGCGTCCCGCGATCAGCAGGACGCGGGCGCGGGGGGCCTTGCGGCCGGCCAGGGTGTCGAGACCGGCGCGCTCGATGTCCGCCCGCAGCGCCTTCAACTCGCGTTCACGGCCGAAGAATCGGGGTGGGGCGGCGCCGGACGGCTCCTCGGTCCCCGGGGCCTTTGCCGGGCCGCTGGTGTCCACCGCCTGATCGGTCACGAGCCACGCTCCACTTCGCTGCACGCGGTGCCCGCCGGAACTCCGGTCGGGACCTTTCGAGCGTAGTTCAGCGACGGGGACGATCACCGCGGAGCGGGGCGGGACCGGCCCCGACATCCCCCGATCGGATCAGCATTTCTTCATTTAGTCATTTCTTCGGATGGACCGTCAGGCCATCGGTCCGTCAGGCATCGGGCCGTCAGGCGTCGAAGGGGCGGGCCGGCCACGGCGCCTCGGCCGGGCGCAGCGAGTCGACGCCGTCGCCCGCGCGGACGGCGGTGAGCGCGAGCGCCCCGACGACCAGGCAGTTGTTGTGCACGTCCCCCGCGATCACCGAACGGACCAGCTCGGCCAGCGGCACCCGGGCGTGCTCCATGTCGGCCTCCTCCTCGGAGACCGCGTACCGCTCGCCCTCCGCCTCGGAGAGATCGCGCGCGAGGAAGATGCGCACGGCCTCGTCGCAGCCGCCGGGCGTGGTGTAGACGTCGGTCAGCACCCGCCAGTCCTCGGCCTTGACGTGCGCCTCCTCGTACAGCTCGCGCTGGGCGGCGTGCAGGGGGTTCTCGCCCGGGATGTCGAGCAGTCCGGCCGGGATCTCCCAGAGCCGGTGCCGTACCGGGTGGCGGTACTGGCGCAGGACGATGACCCGGTCCTCGTCGTCGATGGCGAGGACGGCGACGGAGCCCGGGTGGACCTGGTAGTCACGGCCGTGGACGGATCCGTCGGGCATCACCACCTGGTCGGTGCGGACGCTGGTCTTGTTGCCGGTGAAGGGGGTGACGGTCTCGGTGACCTGCCACTCCTCGGGCGTGTCCTGGATACCCATGTGCGTCCTCCCGCGTACAGAACGAAAAACCGGGGCACGGCATCCATGAAGGATCCGTACCCCGGTCAACCGTAATGCCTCGGACCTACTCGCCCGCGCCGACCTTGCGTGCGACGGCGGCCTTCACCAGACCCGCGAAGAGCGGGTGCGGGCGGGTCGGGCGGGACCGCAGCTCCGGGTGCGCCTGCGTGGCGACCAGGTAGGGGTGCGTCTCGCGCGGGTACTCGACGTACTCGACGAGCTTGTTGTCCGGGGAGGTGCCGGAGAAGACCAGTCCGGCCTTCTTCTCCAGCTCGGAGCGGTAGGCGTTGTTGACCTCGTAGCGGTGGCGGTGGCGCTCCTCCACGTACGGCTCACCGGCGTAGGCCTCGCGCACCAGGGAGCCCTCGGCGAGCTTGGCCGGGTAGAGGCCGAGCCGCATGGTGCCGCCGAGGTCGCCCGCGCCCTCGACGAAGGCGAGCTGCTCGTCCATGGTCGAGATGACCGGGTGGGAGGTGGCGGCGTCGAACTCGGTGGAGTTGGCGTCGGGGATCTCGGCGAGCGAGCGGGCCGCCTCGATCACGATGCACTGGAGGCCGAGGCAGAGGCCGAGCAGCGGGACCTTGTTCTCGCGGGCGTAGCGGATGGCGCCGACCTTGCCGTCGACACCGCGCTCGCCGAAGCCGCCCGGGATGCAGATCGCGTCGACGTCGCCCAGGTGCTCGGCGGCGCCGGCGGCGGTCCGGCAGTCGTCGGAGGTGACCCACTTGACCTTGACCCGGGCCTTGTTGGCGAAGCCGCCGGCGCGGATCGCCTCGGTGACCGAGAGATAGGCGTCGGGCAGGTCGATGTACTTGCCGACCAGCGCGACGGTGACCTCGTGGTCGGGGTTGTGGACCCGGTCCAGCAGGTCGTCCCAGGTGGTCCAGTCGACGTCGCGGAACGGCAGGTCGAGCTTGCGCACGACGTAGGCGTCCAGGCCCTCGGTGTGCAGCACCTTGGGGATGTCGTAGATCGACTTGGCGTCGATGGCGGCCACCACGGCGGCCTCGTCGACGTCGCACATCAGCGAGATCTTCCGCTTGATGGCGGTGGGGACCTCGCGGTCGGCGCGCAGCACGATGGCGTCCGGCTGGATACCGATGTTGCGCAGGGCGGCCACCGAGTGCTGGGTGGGCTTGGTCTTCAGCTCGCCGGAGGGGCCGATGTAGGGCAGCAGCGAGATGTGCACGACGAAGACGTTGTCGCGGCCGACCTCGTGGCGGACCTGGCGGACGGTCTCCAGGAACGGCAGCGACTCGATGTCGCCGACCGTGCCGCCGACCTCGGTGATGACGACGTCCACGTCGTCGGTGGCCATGCGGCGGATGCGGTGCTTGATCTCGTTGGTGATGTGCGGGATGACCTGGACGGTGTCGCCCAGATACTCACCGCGCCGCTCCTTGGCGATGACCTGGGAGTAGACCTGGCCGGTCGTCACGTTGGCGGAGCCGTCGAGGTTGACGTCGAGGAAGCGCTCGTAGTGGCCGATGTCCAGGTCGGTCTCGGCGCCGTCGTCGGTGACGAACACCTCGCCGTGCTGGAAGGGGTTCATCGTGCCGGGGTCGACGTTGAGGTAGGGGTCGAGCTTCTGCATGGTGACCCGCAGGCCCCGTGCCTTGAGCAGGGCACCCAGGCTGGAGGCAGTCAGACCCTTGCCGAGGGAGGAGGCGACACCCCCGGTGACGAAGATGTGCTTGGTCGTCGTGGATGTGGGCTGCATAGCCAAAGGGGGCTCCCGTGGTCGCGATTCTGAGGTGCGTACCGGCAGCCGAGCCGGAGATTCCGGGGGTGCCGTCGCTGCGGTTCGGGGGCCTCGTGCGCTGTCGCGAACGACCACCGGTCCACGGGCTACCAGGGTAACAGCGACGACGGGAGGCTGCTTCCGGCCACACCCTGCACAAGGGCGTCACACCATCACCTCAGGCGCTTCACGTCCCACCCGATCAGCTCAGAGATCTTGCTGAGACCGTCGCGCGGATCTTCGTGGTGCGTCGTATCCTGCTCAAACACTCGCTGCCGAGACGGCCGGGCGGCGGCACCACCCAGGCCGCCCACCCGGTACAGGAACTCGTCGGATCTTCCCGGGTGAAAGACCCTACGACCCCCTTGACCCGCAGTAAGCGCCCTTTGACGGGGCGACATGGCCGTTCGACTGGAGACGCACGTGGCCGGGCGCATCGAGGATTACGCACTCATCGGAGACATGCAGACCGCCGCCCTGGTCTGCCGGGACGGCACAGCCGACTGGTTGTGCCTGCCCCGCTTCGACTCGCACGCCGTCTTCGCGGGGCTGCTGGGCACCGAGGAGCACGGCTTCTGGCGCCTGGGCCCCGCGAGAGCGGAAGGAACAGAACCGGCCTTCGCCGACCGGCGGCGTTATCGCGGCGACTCCCTCGTCCTGGAGTCGGAGTGGGACACGCCGCGCGGCACCGTACGCGTGACCGATTTCATGCCCCCGCGTGACGGTGCGCCGCAGCTGATCCGGATCGTGGAGGGCGTCAGCGGCCGGGTGCCGATGCGCTCGGAACTGCGGATGCGTTTCAGCTACGGCCGCGTGACGCCCTGGGTGCACAAGGTGGACAACCGTACGGTCGCCGTCGCCGGGCCGGACTCGGTCTGGCTGGACACCGAGGCGGAGACGTACGGCAAGAACCTGACCACCTACTCCGACTTCACCGTCGGCCCCGGCGAGCGGGTGGCGTTCACCATCAGCTGGCAGCCCTCGCACCACGAGCCGCCGGCCCTTCCGGAGCCGGAGAGCTCGCTGGAGGCGACGGAGAACTTCTGGCGTGAATGGGTCGATCAATGTACGTACCACGGGCCCTACCGGGAGGCGGTCGTCCGCTCCCTGATCACGCTGAAGGCCCTGACGTACGCGCCCACCGGCGGCATCGTGGCAGCCCCGACCACCTCGCTCCCGGAAGAGATCGGCGGCGTACGGAACTGGGACTACCGCTACACCTGGCTACGGGACGCCGCGATCACCCTCTCCTCGCTGCTGCGCACCGGGTACCGGGAAGAGGCCCGCGCCTGGCGCGAGTGGCTGCTGCGGGCGGTGGCGGGCGACCCGGAGAACCTCCAGATCATGTACGGCATCGCCGGTGAGCGCGAGCTCGGCGAGGCGGAGCTGGACTGGCTGCCCGGTTACGAGAACTCCGGCCCGGTCCGCGTCGGCAACGGCGCGGCCAACCAGCTCCAGCTCGACGTCTACGGCGAGGTCACCGAGGCGCTGCACCTGGCGCACATGACGGGTCTCACCCGCAACGACTACGCCATGGGCCTCCAGCTCAAGCTGATCGAGTATCTGGAGAAGCACTGGGAGGAGCCCGACGAGGGCATCTGGGAGGTGCGCGGCCCGCGCCGGCACTTCGTGCACTCCAAGGTGATGGCCTGGGTCGCGGTCGACCGGACGATCAAGCTGGTCGAGTCCGGTGACGTCGAAGGCCCGCTGGAGCGGTGGCACCAGCTGCGCGACGACATCCACCGGGACGTCTGCGAGCGCGGCTACGACAAGGAGCGCAACACCTTCACCCAGTCCTACGGGTCGAAGGAGCTGGACGCCTCGCTGCTGCTCATCCCGCAGATGGGCTTCCTGCCGCCGGACGACAAGCGGGTCATCGGCACGATCGAGGCGATCCAGCGGGAGCTGTCCACGGAGGACGGCTTCATCCTGCGCTATCCGACGGAGGGCGAGGACGCGGGCGTCGACGGTCTGGCGGGCGACGAGGGCGCGTTCCTGGCCTGCTCGTTCTGGATGGCCGACGACCTGGCGATGATCGGCCGGGTCGACGAGGCTCGCCAGCTGTTCGAGAAGCTGCTGGCCCTCCGCAACGACCTGGGGCTGCTGGCCGAGGAGTGGGACTCCAACCTCCAGCGCCAGGTCGGCAACTTCCCGCAGGCGTTCAGCCACGTCCCGCTGATCGACACGGCCCTGCGACTGACGGCGAGCGGCGCGTACGTGGGCTGAGTCCGGTCACCGAACCGCCCATCGAGCCCTTTCACGGCGCGGTGGGCGGTTCCGCTGTGTACGCCCGGTGCAGGGTCTCCAGGAACCGGGGCGCGGCGGGCAGCTCGGTGGTGCCGATGCGGTGGACCGGAACCCCCGGGGTCCAGGAGTTCATGACGGCCGCGCCGGCGAGGGCGGGCAGGTCGTCGGGGGTGATCGCGGCGGTCCGCTGCCCGACTCCGAGCCGGTCCAGCTGTCGGCGGACGATGCCCAGCGTCGTGCCGGTCAGGACGCGGGCCTCGGGCCACACCACCGCTTCGCCGTCCCAGAACACCAGGTTCCAGATGGTCGCCTCGCTGAAGCGGCCTTCCCGGTCCAGGAAGGCGGCGTCGTCGAAGCCGTCGGCGGCCGCCTGCCGCAGGAGGTGGGTCTTGGCGACCTCGCCGACGTGCTTGATGTGCGGCAGAAACCGCTCGTGCCCGACCGCTGCGAGCGCCAGCGGGCCGTCGGGACCGGTCGACGGGGGCCCGGTCCGTACCAGCAGCGTCAGGTCCGCTTCGGTCGCGGTGAACTCGCCGGCCGTGGAGGAGACCGTGGCCGTCAGGGAGAGGTCGGCGGCCGGTGCGGCGGCGAGAGCGGTACGGAGGTGGGCGCGGACCAGGTCTTCGGGCAGCGCCCGGCCGAAGAGCTCCACCGACGCGGACCGCAACCGCTCCAGATGGAGGTCGAGGCCCCGGATCCGCCCGTCGCGGATCTGTGCGGCGGTGAAGTGGGCGTGGCCGGAGAAGGCGAGCGGCGCCAGGTCGTCGGTGGTCGCCGGCCGGCCGTCGAGGTGCGCGATGTGCGGGGAATCTTCGTTCATGGCCGGGACGTTAGAGCCTGACACCGGTGTCAAGGTCAAGCGTCGAGGGCGGGGAACCATGCTGATCGGGGAGTTGTCGCGGCGGACGGGCGTCAGCGCGCGGTCGTTGCGGTACTACGAGGCGCAGGGGCTGCTGGAGGCCCGGCGCGGCACGAACGGCTATCGCGCGTACGACGAGGACGCGGTCGCCTCCGTACGGAAGATCCGCGCGCTGCTGCGGGCCGGGCTGTCCACGGAGGTGATCCGTGAGGTACTGCCGTGCGCCGGGGGCGAGCGGCCGGAGTTCGACTGGTGTGCGGAGCTGCGGGAGATCCTGGACGGGGAGCTGGCGGCGATGGACGCCCAGATCGACGAACTGCGTCGCAGTCGAGGGGCGTTGGTGGGGCTGCTGGGCGAGCGGTGACGGCCTGAGCACGGTATTCGGGCCTCCCCTGCGATGCGCACCCCGTACCCCGGGCGGTAGCGTCCTGAACAGGACAGTCCGGATCAGGACGACCGCCCGGGAAGCGGGCAGAGCACCAGGGGAAAGCGGGCCGGGTACGTGGAGAGCCACAGCGGAATCACCGTGCAGCGGGCGCTGGAGCTGCCCGGGCTGCGCGCCGGGCTCCCGGAGGTGGTGGCCGGCGCCGACCGGCTGAACCGTACGGTGCGCTGGGTGCACGCGGGCGAGGTCCCGAACATCGCCTCGCTCCTCAAGGGCGGCGAGCTGCTCCTGACCACCGGCCTGGGCCTGGGCGCCCGCCCCGCCGAACAGCGCGCCTTCGTCCGCCGCCTCGCCGACCGGTCCATCGCCGCCCTGGTGGTGGAGCTCGGCCCGCGCTTCGGCCGGCTGCCCGCCTCCATCGTGGACGCCGCCCGCGCGGCCGGTCTTCCGCTGGTCCAGCTGCACCGCGAGGTGCCGTTCGTCGCGGTGACCGAGGAGGTGCACACCGAGATCGTCAACGGGCACTACGCGCTGCTCCAGCAGGCGGAGGAGGTGCACCGGCGTGCCACCCGGGCGCTGCTGGACGGCGGCGGGGTGCCGCAGGTCCTCGGGATCCTCGCGGACTTCACCGCCAACCCGGTCTTCCTGGAGACGCCCGACGGCCAGCTCCTGTACGCGGCGTCCACCGGCACAGGACCGGTGGGCGCGGACCCGCTCCAGGTCTGGGAGGGCATGCGCGGCGACCGGGCGGCGCGGGAGAGCCCGCCGACCGGTGCGGTGCTGGTGGACGTGCCCGGCGGCGGGCCCGAGACCGCGTCGGTACGGGCGCGGCTGGTGCTGCTCGCGGTGGCCGGGCCGCTGGCGACCGTGCACCGGATGGCGGCGGAGCGTGCGGCGGGGCTCCTCGCCGTCGTCCTGATGCAGGCCCGGCAGGAGGAGGAGCTGGCCGCCCGGGGCCGGGGCGACTTCCTCACCGACCTCGCGGAGGGCCGGATCGCCCCGGAGGACGCCCCCGCCCAGGCCCGGGTGCTCGGGTTCCAGCCCGGCGACACCCCGCTCCTCCCGGTGGTGATGCGGCTGGCCCCCGAGCTGTCGCCGTCGGGCAACTGGGCGCTGCTGGCCCGTGCGGTCCTGGAGGAGCTGGCCTCGGTCGGGGTGCCGGTGCTGCTCGGCGTGCGGCCGGTGGAGGGGCGGGTGCCGCTGCTGCTGGGGCTGCGGTCGGAGGGCGAGCGCACGGCGGTGGCGGACCGGGTGGCGGCGGCGCTGCGGGCGGGCGTCGAGCGGGCCGGTCTCGACCGGGCCGGTTCGCAGCCGCCGGTGGTCGTGGTCGGCGTCGCGGGCGGCTGGGCCGCGGCGGGTGCGGGGCTGCGGCACGCGTCGGAGACGGCGACGGCCGCGCAGGGACTGGACGACCGGCCCTGGTACGACGCCCGGCGGCTCGACATCGACCTGCTGCTGTGGCGGCTGCGGGACCATCCGGACCTGGCGGCGTTCGTGAACCGGGCGATCGGCCCGCTGCGCGAACACGACCGCACCTCGCGCCCGCCGTTGCTGCCGACGCTCCAGGCGTATCTGGCGCACGCGGGCCGCAAGGCGGAGACCGCCCGCGATCTGCACCTCAACCGCCAGACGCTCTACAACCGCCTCGCCCGGATCGGCGAACTGCTGGGCACGGACCTGGACGACCCGCAGACGGTGCTGGCGCTGAGCCTGGCGCTGCGGGCCCGCCGCCACACGACCTGACCGGCCGGGGCACGCAGCGGCCCGGCCGCCCGCCCACCGTGCTCGGCGTCGGCGCGCCCCGCCCCGCACGTCCGCTCAGCGCGCCCGCCCCGTGGCCAGCGGCTGCGCCAACTCGTCGTAGACGCTGAGCACATGCGCGATCGTGTCGTCCTCGGTGGGCCAGCCCGCCGCCTGCACCCGTCCGGCCTCGGCGAGCCGGGCGCGCGCCGCCGGGTCGCCGAGCAGCCGCACGACCGTACGGGCGAGCGCCTCGGCATTGCCGTACGGCACCAACTCGGCCGCGCTGCCGACCAGTTCGGGCACACCGCCGACCGCGGTGGCGACCAGCGGCACCCCGGCCCGCAGCGCCTCCTGCGCCAGCAGGGAACGACCCTCCCACCGGCTCGGCAGCAGGGCCAGATCGGCGGCGGCCAGCAACTCCCCCACACCGTCCCGGCGTCCGATGAGAGTGACCGGCAACTCCTCGTCCCTGATCCGCCGTTGCAGGGCGCCCCGGTCGCGCCCCTCCCCCGCGATGACGAGCAGCGGCACGGGGTCCAGGTGCCGCAGTGCGCGGGCCGCGTCCAGCAGGGTGTCGAAGCCGTGATGCGGTACGAGACTGCCGACGGCCATCAGCAACGGCCGTTCCACCGCGCCCAGTTCGGCCCGCACCTTGGCTTCGTCGTCGGCAGCGGAGGCGGCGGAGGCCTCGGCCGGGCGCGGCGGCGGGACGGCGACCGGGGCGAACCGGGCATCGCGCGCACCCCGCTCGCGGGCCCGGTCCACCAGGTCGGAGGAGGGCGCGAGGACCACGGACGCCGCCCGGGCGGCACGCCGTTCCAGCAGATGCAGGATCTGGCGGCGAGCGCCTTCCGCGTACCGCCGCGTGTGCCAGGTCATCACCAGGGGCACGGTGCGCCCGCTGAGCGCGAGGGCGGTGCGGGCGGCGGCGTGGAGCCCGTGGGCGTGGACGACGTCCGCGCCCGTGCAGGCCGCCCGCAGCGCGGCGACGGCGGCCGGGTCGCTGCGCCGGGGCACCGGAAGGAAGCGGGCGCCGGTCGCCGTGAAGTCGTAGGCGCGGTCCACGGCGGACGGGGCGCAGACGGTCACCTGCACTCCTCGCGCCACCAGCCCGGCGGCCAGCGAACCGACGTGCGCGCTGCTGCCCGCACTTCCGCCGCCCAGGACTTGGACCGTACGCAGCTGTGACACGTTGATTGGCTCCCCGGGGCTCCGGAGTCGGCGGTAAGGACAGCGCCAAGGATGCCAGTCCGTACGCACGTTCCGGGACCGGCGTAACGTTGCTGCCCCACACGCGGCGACAACCGACCGCACCGCATCACCCTCACGGGTGAACCCTAAGGCGCAAAGTTGCCGCCCGGCGGTCGTCCGCCCACCTCACCCGACCTCGCCAACCCGCTTCCCCCGCCCCCGCCGCCACGCCGGGTCGGCGCGGCGGCGCAGGAGGCCCTTGCACCCCGGCGGCCCCTCCGAGCCGCCGGCTCACGGCCTCACCCGTCCGCGCGGGCCGTGGCCAGCAACTCCTCCGCGTGGGCGCGGGCCGTCTCGGAGTCCTCCTGGCCCGCCAGCATCCGGGACAGCTCCCGGACCCGGTCCTCGCCCTCCAGGACGGTGACCCCGCTGCGGGTCACCGAGCCGTCCACGGTCTTCTCGACCAGCAACTGCCGGTCGGCGAAGGCCGCGACCTGCGGCAGATGGGTCACGACGACCACCTGCGCGGACCGGGCGAGCTTGGCGAGCCGGCGGCCGACCTCGACCGCCGCCTTGCCGCCGACGCCCGCGTCGACCTCGTCGAACAGATACGTGGGTACGGGGTCGGAGCCCGCGAAGACGACCTCGACCGCGAGCATCACCCGGGACAGCTCACCGCCCGACGCGCCCTTGGCGATCGGCCGGGGCTGGGCGCCCGGGTGCGGGGCGAGCAGCAGTTCCACCTCGTCCGCGCCCGAAGGGCCGTAGACGACGCTCCGCCCGCCGATGTCGATGCCGGACGCCTCGTCCGCCGCCTCGGTCTGCCGGATGGCGAAGGAGACCCGGGCGTGCGGCATGGCGAGCGAGGCCAGCTCCTCGGTCACGGCCTCCGCGAACCGGGCGGCGGCCTCCGTACGCGCGTCGGTCAACGCCTGCCCGAGCACGGACAGTTCGGCGCGCAACGCGTCCCGCTCGGCGGTCAGCTCGCCGATCCGCTCGTCGTCGCCCTCCAGCTCGGTGAGCCGGCCCGCGCCCTCCTGGGCCCAGGCCAGCACGGCCGCGATGTCCTCCCCGTACTTACGGGTCAGGGCGGTCAACGCGGCCCGGCGCTCCTCCACGGCGGCCAGCCGCAGCGGGTCGGCGTCGAGCTGGTCCGCGTACCCGGCCAGCTCGCCGGAGACATCGGCGAGCAGGATCGAGATCTCCCCCACCCGGTCCGCCAGCGCGGCCAGCGCCGGATCGTGGGCCCGGACCCCGTCCAGGGCCTGCCCGGCGGCGGCGACCACGGTGGTGGCGTCGACGCTCTCCGGATCCTCCGGGTTCCCCGCCAGCGCGGTGTGCGCGAGGGAGGCGGCGGAGGCGAGGGACTCGGCGTGCCCGAGCCGCTCCGCCTCGGCGGCCAGCTCGACGTCCTCGCCCGGCAACGGCTCCACGGCCGCGACCTCGTTCAGGCCGAACCGCAGCAGATCCGCCTCCTGGGCCCGCTCCCGGGCCCGGGTGGTCAGCTCCTCCAGCTCCGTGGCGACGGCGCGCAGCCGCCGGTAGGCCGCCGCGTACGTGGCGTGCGGAACCTCCACCCCGTCCCCGGCGTAGCGGTCCAGGGCGCCCCGCTGCCGCGCGGGCTTGAGCAGCCCCTGTTGGTCGGTCTGGCCGTGCACGGCGACGAGTTCGTCCGCCAGCTCGGTCAGGACACCCACCGGCACGGATCTGCCGCCGAGGTGGGCCCGTGAGCGCCCTTCGGCCGAAACGGTACGGCTGATGAGCAGCGCACCGTCGTCGAGTTCCGCCCCGGCCTCCTCGGCCCGCAGCGCCGCCGCGTCGCCCTCGGACACCGTGATCCGGCCCTCGACGACCGCGGCCTTGGCCCCGACCCGTACGAGAGCGGGGTCCGCGCGTCCACCGAGCAGCAGCCCGAGGCTCGTGACGACCATGGTCTTGCCCGCGCCGGTCTCACCCGTGACCGCGGTGAAGCCGGGTGACAGCTCCACCACCGCGTCGTCGATGACTCCGAGCGACCGTATCCGCATCTCCTCCAACACGGACATGACCTTACGAGGTCGCGGGCCGGACGCGCGACGGCCCCCGCTCCCGGATTCACTCTCCCGGGGAGGACGGGGGCCACCGGCGCTCCCGGTGACCGTCAGTGCGGCGCGCCCCGCCACCCCGAGACGGGCAGCGCGAACTTCGCCACCAGACGGTCGGTGAACGAGGCCTGGTGCAGCCGCGCCAGCCGTACGGGCACCGCACCGCGCCGCACCTCGACCCGGGCGCCGGCGGGCAGCTCCACGGTCCGCCGGCCGTCGCACCACAGCACCCCGTGCGGGGTGTGCGGCTGGACCTCGACCGCGAGGACGGACCTGGGCGAGGTCACCAGCGGCTTGGCGAACAGCGCGTGAGCGCTGATCGGGACCATCAGCAGCGCCTCGACCTCGGGCCAGACGACGGGCCCGCCCGCCGAGAAGGCGTACGCCGTCGAACCGGTCGGGGTCGCGCAGACGATCCCGTCGCAGCCGAACCCGGTCACCGGACGGCCGTCGATCTCCAGGACGACTTCGAGCATCCGCTCGGGCGACACCTTCTGCACGGCCGCCTCGTTGAGCGCCCAGTCGGTGTGCACGACGTCGCCGTTGCTGTGCACCAGCACGTCGATCGTCATGCGCTCCTCGACCTCGTAGTCGCGGGTGACGACCCGGGAGACCACCTTGTCGAGGTCGTCGCGCTCCGCCTCGGCGAGGAAACCGACGCGTCCGAGGTTGACGCCGAGCATCGGCACCCCGGAGGCGCGGGAGAACTCCGCGCCGCGCAGCAGGGTGCCGTCACCGCCGAGGACGATCAGCAGCTCGCAGCCGTCCACGGCGGCGGGGCTGGTGTCCGTGACGGTCTCCACGGTGTCCGGCAGCGGCAGATCGGCCGCCTCGGTCGCCAGGACCCGCACGCCGAGCCCGTTGCGCAGCAGGCCCTGCACGACGAGCTCCGCGCTGCGGATCGCGGCCGGACGGCCGGTGTGCGCCAGAAGAAAGACTGTTCGTGCCGTATCGGTCGTCACATGCGTCGTCAACGAGGCCCCTCCGCCACTGCACGGTCGATATCCGCGGGATCCGGCTCGGGTGCGCCGGCCCGCAGCCACAGAAAGTACTCGACGTTGCCCGAGGGTCCGGGCAGCGGACTGGCCGTCACCCCGCGTACGCCGAGCCCGAGCGCCCAGGCCCGACGCGCCACCTCCCGTACCGCTTCGGCGCGCAGCTCCGGGCTCCGCACCACTCCGCCGCTGCCGAGCCGCTCCTTGCCCACCTCGAACTGCGGCTTGACCATGAGGACCAGGTCCGCGTCGGGCGCGGCGCACCGGGCGAGGGCGGGCAGCACGAGGCCCAGCGGAATGAAGGACAGGTCCCCCACCACCAGGTCGACCGCCTCCCCGTCGATGTCCTCCAAGGTCAACTCCCGTACGTTGGTACGGTCCTTGACGACGACCCGTTCATCCGACTGCAACGACCAGGCGAGCTGCCCGTAGCCGACGTCCACGGCGACGACCTGCCGGGCCCCGGCCCGCAGCAGCACATCGGTGAACCCGCCGGTCGACGCCCCGGCGTCCAGCGCCCGCCGCCCTTCCACCGTCAGCCCGAGCGGCACGAAGGCGGCGAACGCCCCGGCCAGCTTGTGACCGCCGCGGGAGACGTAGTCGGGGTCGTCGTCGTCCTTCGTGACGACGATCGCGGCGGCCGTCTCGACCTGGGTGGCGGGTTTGGTCGCGGTGGTCCGGCCCACGGTGACCCGCCCCGCGGCGATCAGCTGGCTCGCGTGCTCGCGCGAGCGGGCGAGCTTGCGGCGTACCAGCTCGGCGTCGAGGCGGCGACGTGCCACTCCTGCCACGTTGGGTTCAGCTCCTGTTGTCGTGACGCGTGTCGTGCGTGCGGTGCGATGGCGTGGGTACGGGACCGGGTGCGGCGGCCGGACGTTCGTCCAGCGAGGTCAGCTCGGACCGCAGCCCACGGTGTACATCCTCGTACACCTCGACGTGCCCGTCCGCCGGGAGGTGGTCCGCATCGGCCAGCCGCTCCAGCCGGGCGTCCACCGCGGCGTGACCGGTGGGAGTGCGCACGACACCGAGGGGCGTGGGCTCGGCGGGCTCGAAGGAGGGCCCATCGGCGGCCGGCTCCACGGTCACCGGCTCATCGGGCGTGCTCGCGGGCGGTGTCCCCGCCTCCGGTGTCCAGTCGCTCATGCCGAAACGCTACATCGACAGGCCGGTGTACCGTCGAGCACGATGGCGACCATGGCGGAGTGCCGCAGCGCACTCGACGAACTTTCCGACAACCTCGCGGCAGCCGAGGGCGATGTGCGCGGCGCCGCCGCCCTCGACCGCTCGCTGAGCTGTCACATCAAGGATCTGGACATCACCTTCACCGGCCGGCTGGCCGACGGCCGGATCACGGTGCGGGACACGGTCGAGGGACCGCCCCGGGAGAAGGCCGAGATCAGACTCGCGATGACGAGCGACGACCTGGTGGCGCTGGTGAACGGCGACCTGAACTTCGCGAAGGCGTGGGCGTCGGGCCGCGTACGCCTGGAGGCGGGCTTCAGGGACCTGCTGAAACTGAAATCACTGCTGTAGGAAACCGAGCCCGGCCGTATCAAGCCCGTCCGGCGATGGAGAACAAAGCCTTTCAGGCGGCAACCTTCCGCGCCTTGCGCGCGGCCGGCACGACAAGCGGCGTCCCCGTCTCCGGATCATCGATCACCTGGCACCGCATCCCGAACACCCGCTCCACCAGCTCCGCGTCGACGACCTCCGAAGGCGGCCCCTCCGCGACGATCGTCCCGTCCCGCATCGCGATGAGATGCGTGGCGTACCGCGCGGCGTGGTTCAGGTCGTGGAGCACGGCGACCAGCGTCCGCCCCTGCGTCTCGTGCAGCTCCGCGCACAGGTCGAGGACGTCGATCTGGTGCTGGATGTCGAGATACGTCGTCGGCTCGTCGAGCAGCAGCAACGGCGTCTGCTGGGCCAGCGCCATGGCGATCCAGACCCGCTGCCGCTGACCGCCGGACAGCTCGTCGACATAGCGGTCGGCCAGCTCGGCGACGCCCGTGGATTCCATGGACTCCTCGACCACCCGCTCGTCCTCCGGCGACCACTGCCGCAGCAGCCCCTGGTGGGGGTACCGGCCGCGGGCCACGAGGTCGGCGACGGTGATCCCGTCCGGGGCTATGGAGGACTGCGGCAGCAGCCCCAGCGTCCGGGCGACCTTCTTCGCCGGCAGCTGGTGGATGGTCTGCCCGTCCAGCAGCACCTGCCCGTGGCTCGGCTTCAGCATCCGGGCGAGCGCCCGCAGCAGGGTCGACTTGCCGCAGGCGTTGGGACCGACGATCACGGTGAAGGAGTTGTCGGGAATCTCCACCGAGAGGTTCTCGGTGATGACCCGCTGGTCGTAGCCGAGGGTCACCGATTCTGCGGTGAGGCGCTGCATGGTCGTACTCCCGGAGTCGGTGAGGTGGAGCGGCACGGCGCGGGGCACGGGCAGACCACCGAGCAGCGCCAGGTTAGGTTAGCCTATCTTCCTCTTGACGCCACGGGTCCGGGCCGCCGCCCCACGCTTCCAGGACCCTCAACACCCTCGCGGGCCAAGGACGTCGGGCGGCGGCCTCTCGCAGAGCCCGAGCCCCTCCCGGAGCCCGGGACCGTCTCAGAGCCCGAGCCCGGCGAGAGCCTTTCCCGCCTTCAGTTCGCACACACCCGCGTCGGCGAAGCTCCAGGCGGCCGCGCAGAGCGCCCGCAGTCCGTCGAGCGCGTCGCCCTCGCCCTCCAGGGTCAGCGCGTCCGCGCGTACGGCGGCCGTCCAGCCCCCGCACCGGTACGCCTCACCGGCCGGCACCACCTCGGGCTGCCCGGTCAGCAGCCCCCGCAGATCCCGGTCCACATAGGTCGGCCGGTGCTGCGGCGGAGCGGCGAGGAGCTGGGCCGCGTCGGTCACCCCGGTGAGCACCAGCAGCGAGTCCACGCCGCCGTTGAACGCGCCCTCGATGTCCGTGTCCAGCCGGTCGCCGACGACGATCGGCCGCTTCGCCCCGGTCCGCAGCACGGTCTCGCGGTGCATCGGCGGCAACGGCTTCCCGGCGACCTGCGGCTCGGCTCCGGTGGCGATGCGCACGACCTCGACGGCGGCCCCGTTGCCGGGCGCGATGCCCCGGGCTCCGGGGATGGTCAGGTCGGTGTTGGACGCGAACCAGGGCAGCCCGCGCCGGATCGCGTAGCTCGCCTCGGCGAACCGCCCCCAGGTCATGTCCGGCCCGCCGTACCCCTGGACCACGGCGGCCGGGTCGTCGTCAGCCGACTCCACGGGCACCAGCCCGCGCTCGCGCAGCGCGACCCGCAGCCCCTCGCCGCCGATCGCCAGCACCTGTGCCCCGGGCGGCAGTTGATCGGCCACCAGCCGGGCGACGGCCTGGGCGGAGGTGATCACGTCGGAGGGCTCCGCAGGCACCCCGAGCTCCGTCAGGTGCTCGGCCACCGCGTCCGGCGTCCGCAGCGCGTTGTTGGTGACATAGGCGAGGTGCATGCCCCCGGCCCGTGCTTCGGCCAGCGATTCCACGGCGTGGGCGATGGCCTCGCCGCCCGCGTACACGACCCCGTCGAGGTCGAGGAGAGCCGTGTCGTACGCCTCGCTCAGCGCCGTGCCGCTTCCCTCCGGCCGGACCCTGTCCTGCTGGTGGCTCATATGACTCGCTCCTCTTTGCTCTGCATCTGCCCCGATCATCGCGTATGCCCCCTGCACACATACGATGCCCTGATGAACACTTCAGGTCCCGTCGACCAGGGGCTGCGGCTGATCCCGTTCCGCGGACTGCGTTACGTCCCCGAGCGGGTCGGCAGCCTTGCCGCCGTGACCTCGCCCCCGTACGACGTGGTCGTCCGGCCCGACGGGCTGCACCACCTGGAGTCCGCGGATCCGCACAACATCGTGCGCCTCATCCTCCCTCAGGCCGACACCGCGCGGGACCGCCACCGGCAGGCGGCCGCCACCCTGGAGCGCTGGCAGGCCGAGGGGGTCATCGCCCCGGACCCGGAACCCGTGCTGTACGTCTACGAGCAGCGCAACGACGAGATCCTCCAGCGGGGCCTGATCGGCGCCCTGGCCCTCTCCCCCGCCGCCGACGGCATCGTGCTGCCCCACGAGGACGTCATGGACGACGTCGTCGCGGACCGCGCGGAGCTGATGCGTACGACAGGGGCCCACCTGGAACCGCTGCTGCTGACCTACCGCGGCGACGAGGGGACGCCGACCGGGGCGGGCGCGGTGATCGAGCGCACGGTTCTGCGGGAGCCGCTGCTCGCCACCACGACGGAGGACGGCTTCCGGCACCGGCTCTGGGCCGTGACGGACCCTGCCGAGCGCGGCGAGATCGAGACAGACCTCGCCCGGCACCAGGCTCTGATCGCGGACGGCCACCACCGCTGGGCCACCTATCTCCGGCTCCAGCGGGAACGGACCGCGCCGGGGCCGTGGGACTACGGCCTCGTCCTCCTCGTCGACACGGCCCGCCACCCGCTCCAGGTCCGCGCCATCCACCGGCTCCTGCGCGGGCTGCCGGTCGCCCGGGCCCTGGAAGCGCTCACCGGCCTCTTCCGCGTCCAGCAGGTCGAGGGGCCGCTCTCCCGGGCTCTCGACGCCCTGGCCGAGGCGGCGGCCGGGGGCAACGCGTTCCTTCTCGCCGGCGACGGCGGCTTCCACCTGGTGGACCGCCCCGACCCGGCCCTGCTGGCCCGTACCGTCCGGACGGACCGCCCCGACGCCTGGCGCACCCTGGACGCGACGGTCCTGCACTCCGCGCTGCTCGACGACGTGTGGAAGATCCCCGACGCGCCCGAGCACATCGGCTACATCCACGACACCGCGGCCGCCGTCGAACAGGCGGAACGCCTCGGCGCCACGGCGGTCCTGATGCATCCCGTACGCGAAGAGGTCGTCCGGGACCTGGCCCGGCAGGGCGTCACCATGCCCCGCAAGTCGACGTCGTTCGGCCCGAAGCCGGCCACGGGCCTGGTCATGCGGAGCCTCACCCTCGACTGACCCGTCGGGTGGAAGCCCCGGACACGAAGAAGAACGAAGCAGAACGAAAAAAGAGGGGCGGCACTCCGGTCGGAGTGCCGCCCCTCTTCGTCAGCCGCTAAGCCTTGGCCGAACCGTCAGCCGGACCATCCAGGTCGACGTCGTCCTCGTCGTCCTCGTCGTCCTCGTCTTCACGAGCATCGGACCGGTCCTCGGCACGGGGCGCGACCTCGTCGGCCGCGTCATCGTCATCGTCACCGAGGACGTCGACGAACTCGACGCCGTCGAGCTCGGCGAGCCGGTCCGACGCGTCGGTGGAACCGTCCTTGTCCGCCTCCAGCGCCTTCCCGAACCACTCCCGCGCCTCGTCCTCGCGGCCCGCCTCCAGCAGGGCGTCCGCGTACGCGTAGCGAAGACGCGGCGTCCACGGCTGTACGGAGTTGGAAGCCAGCTCGGAGCTCTGGAGCGTCACGATGGCCGCGTCGATCTGACCCATGTCACGACGCGCCCCGGCGGCCACCAGCCGCATCTCGACCTGCCCGGCCTTGTCCAGCTTCTGCACCTCGGGGTCTCCGGCCATGGCCATCGCCCGCTCGGGCCGCCCGAGCCCGCGCTCGCAGTCCGCCATGACGGGCCACAGGTCCACGGACCCGGTCATCCGCCGGGCCGCCCGGAACTCGGCGAGCGCCTCGGCGTACTTCTGCGTCGCGTACGCCGCGAACCCGGCCGCCTCACGCACGGCGGCGACACGGGACGCGAGCCGAAGGGCGATCCGGGAGTACGCGTACGCCTCCTCGGGGTCCTCGTCGATCAGCCGGGCCACCATGACGAGGTTGCGCGCGACGTCCTCGGCAAGGGTCTTCGGCAGGCTCATGAGCTCCTGGCGTACGTCCTTGTCGATCTCGTCGCCCGTGACGTCGTCCGGGATCGGCAGCCGCTTGATCGGCTCACGGTCCCGGTCCCTGTCCCGGTCGTCACGACGGAACCCACCACGGTCCCGGTCGTCGCGCTGACCGCCGCGGTATCCGCCCCGGTTGTCGTCACGGCGGAAGCCGCCACCGGAGCCACCACCACGGTTGTCGTCGCGACGGGGGCCACGGGGCCGGTCGTCGCGCCGCTCGAAGCCACCACCGGGACGGCCACCGCGGTCATCACGCTGCTGACCACCCCGGTACCCACCACGGTCGTCATCACGACGCGGCCCACGATCACGATCACGGTCATCACGCCGGAACCCACCACCGGAACCGCCGCCCCGGTTGTCATCACGACGGAAGCCACCGCCGGAACCACCACCACGGTTGTCATCACGACGGAAGCCACCACCGGAGGGGCGGTCGTCGTCGCGACGCGGACCGCGCGGCCGGTCGTCGCGCCGCTCGAAGCCACCACCGGGACGGCCACCCCGGTCATCACGCTGCTGACCACCCCGGTACCCACCACGGTCGTCATCACGACGCGGCCCGCGATCACGATCCCGATCACGGTCATCACGACGGAACCCACCGCCGGAGGGCCGGTCGTCGTCACGACGCGGACCGCGCGGCCGGTCGTCACGCCGCTCGAAGCCACCACCGCGGTTGTCGTCACGCCGGAAGCCACCGCCACCGCGGTTGTCATCGCGACGGAAGCCACCACCAGAGGGCCGGTTGTCATCGCGACGGAAGCCACCACCAGAGGGCCGGTTGTCGTCACGACGGAAGCCACCACCAGAGGGCCGGCTGTCGTCACGACGGAAGCCACCACCGGAGGGGCGGTCGTCGTCGCGACGCGGACCGCGCGGCCGGTCGTCGCGCCGCTCGAAGCCACCACCGGGACGGCCACCGCGGTCATCACGCTGCTGACCACCCCGGTACCCACCACGGTCATCATCACGACGCGGCCCACGATCACGATCCCGATCCCGGTCATCACGACGGAACCCACCACCGGAACCGCCGCCCCGGTTGTCATCACGACGGAAACCGCCGCCGGAGCCACCACCCCGGTTGTCATCACGACGGAAGCCACCACCGGTCGGCCGGCTGTCGTCACGACGCGGGCCACGGTCGCGGTCCCGGTCGTCACGACGGAAACCGCCGCCGGAGCCACCGCCGGAGGGCCTGTTGTCGTCGCGACGGAAGCCGCCACGGTCGTTGTCGCGTCGAGGTGCGCCGGAACCGGACCGGTCGTCACGACCACCGCGGTAACCGCCCCCGTCACCGCCGTCCCGGCGACGCGGCTCGCGCTCCGGACGATCGTCGGGAGAGTTGGTGGACATGGGTGTGACTCCTGTCTTCGGGTACCACAGACATTCTCGCGCAGCCGACCATCCGACGCGCTTCGGGAAAAACAAAAGGACCCCTGGTCCCAGCATGAACGCTGGGACCAGGGGTCCTTGAAAGATTGTTCGGCGGCGTCCTACTCTCCCACAGGGTCCCCCCTGCAGTACCATCGGCGCTGAAAGGCTTAGCTTCCGGGTTCGGAATGTAACCGGGCGTTTCCCTAACGCAATGACCACCGAAACCCTATCGGGTTCTAGCGAACAAGCACACTCTTCAATTAAGTAGTGAAACTGTTCAACCGGTGCGACAACTGTTCGCAACCCGGGAACAACACAGTGGACGCGAGCAACTGAGGACAAGCCCTCGGCCTATTAGTACCAGTCAGCTCCACCCGTTACCGGGCTTCCACATCTGGCCTATCAACCCAGTCGTCTACTGGGAGCCTTAACCCCTCAAAGGGGGTGGGAATACTCATCTCGAAGCAGGCTTCCCGCTTAGATGCTTTCAGCGGTTATCCTTTCCGAACGTAGCCAACCAGCCATGCCCTTGGCAGGACAACTGGCACACCAGAGGTTCGTCCGTCCCGGTCCTCTCGTACTAGGGACAGCCCTTCTCAATATTCCTACGCGCACAGCGGATAGGGACCGAACTGTCTCACGACGTTCTAAACCCAGCTCGCGTACCGCTTTAATGGGCGAACAGCCCAACCCTTGGGACCGACTCCAGCCCCAGGATGCGACGAGCCGACATCGAGGTGCCAAACCATCCCGTCGATATGGACTCTTGGGGAAGATCAGCCTGTTATCCCAGGGTACCTTTTATCCGTTGAGCGACAGCGCTTCCACAAGCCACTGCCGGATCACTAGTCCCGACTTTCGTCCCTGCTCGACCCGTCGGTCTCACAGTCAAGCTCCCTTGTGCACTTACACTCAACACCTGATTACCAACCAGGCTGAGGGAACCTTTGGGCGCCTCCGTTACTCTTTAGGAGGCAACCGCCCCAGTTAAACTACCCATCAGACACTGTCCCTGATCCGGATCACGGACCCAGGTTAGACATCCAGCACGACCAGAGTGGTATTTCAACGACGACTCCACAACCACTGGCGTGGCCGCTTCAAAGTCTCCCACCTATCCTACACAAGCCGAACCGAACACCAATATCAAACTATAGTAAAGGTCCCGGGGTCTTTCCGTCCTGCTGCGCGAAACGAGCATCTTTACTCGTAGTGCAATTTCACCGGGCCTATGGTTGAGACAGTCGAGAAGTCGTTACGCCATTCGTGCAGGTCGGAACTTACCCGACAAGGAATTTCGCTACCTTAGGATGGTTATAGTTACCACCGCCGTTCACTGGCGCTTAAGTTCTCAGCTTCGCCAACCCGAAAGTCAGCTAACCGGTCCCCTTAACGTTCCAGCACCGGGCAGGCGTCAGTCCGTATACATCGCCTTACGGCTTCGCACGGACCTGTGTTTTTAGTAAACAGTCGCTTCTCGCTGGTCTCTGCGGCCACCCCCAGCTCAAGCAGCAAGTGCTATCACCGGTGATGGCCCCTTCTCCCGAAGTTACGGGGCATTTTGCCGAGTTCATAACCATAGTTCACCCGAACGCCTCGGTATTCTCTACCTGACCACCTGAGTCGGTTTAGGGTACGGGCCGCCATGAAACTCGCTAGAGGCTTTTCTCGACAGCATAGGATCATCCACTTCACCACAATCGGCTCGGCATCAGGTCTCACCCTTAACGTGTGACGGATTTACCTACCACACGGGCTACACCCTTACCCCGGGACAACCACCGCCCGGGCTGGACTACCTTCCTGCGTCACCCCATCGCTTACCTACTACAAGTCTGGTTCATCGGCTCCACCACTACCCTCAACTCCGAAGAGATCGGGCCGGCTTCACGGACTTAGCATCGCCTGATTCAGTACTGGGCGTTTCAAAGCGGGTACCGGAATATCAACCGGTTGTCCATCGACTACGCCTGTCGGCCTCGCCTTAGGTCCCGACTTACCCTGGGCAGATCAGCTTGACCCAGGAACCCTTAGTCAATCGGCGCACGTTTCTCACGTGTGTATCGCTACTCATGCCTGCATTCTCACTCGTGAACCGTCCACAACTCGCTTCCGCGGCTGCTTCACCCGGCACACGACGCCCTACCCATCCCAGCCCCGTTGGTACATGCTGGAATGACACGACTTCGGCGGTACGCTTGAGCCCCGCTACATTGTCGGCGCGGAATCACTTGACCAGTGAGCTATTACGCACTCTTTCAAGGGTGGCTGCTTCTAAGCCAACCTCCTGGTTGTCTCTGCGACTCCACATCCTTTCCCACTTAGCGTACGCTTAGGGGCCTTAGTCGATGCTCTGGGCTGTTTCCCTCTCGACCATGGAGCTTATCCCCCACAGTCTCACTGCCGCGCTCTCACTTACCGGCATTCGGGTTTGGCTAAGGTCAGTAACCCGGTAGGGCCCATCGCCTATCCAGTGCTCTACCTCCGGCAAGAAACACACGACGCTGCACCTAAATGCATTTCGGGAGAACCAGCTATCACGGAGTTTGATTGGCCTTTCACCCTAACCACAGGTCATCCCCAGGTTTTCAACCCTGGTGGGTTCGGTCCTCCACGAAGTCTTACCTCCGCTTCAACCTGCCCATGGCTAGATCACTCCGCTTCGGGTCTAGAGCGTGCAACTCAAACGCCCTATTCGGACTCGCTTTCGCTACGGCTTCCCCACACGGGTTAACCTCGCTACACACCGCTAACTCGCAGGCTCATTCTTCAAAGGCACGCAGTCACGACACAAGGACAAGTCCTTGTGCGACGCTCCACGGCTTGTAGGCACACGGTTTCAGGTACTATTTCACTCCGCTCCCGCGGTACTTTTCACCATTCCCTCACGGTACTATCCGCTATCGGTCACCAGGGAATATTTAGGCTTAGCGGGTGGTCCCGCCAGATTCACACGGGATTTCTCGGGCCCCGTGCTACTTGGGTGTCTCTCAAACAAGCCGCTGATGTTTCAGCTACGGGGGTCTTACCCTCTACGCCGGACCTTTCGCATGTCCTTCGCCTACATCAACGGTTTCTGACTCGTCTCACAGCCGGCAGACTGTAAAAGAGAGATCCCACAACCCCGAATGCGCAACCCCTGCCGGGTATCACACGCATACGGTTTGGCCTCATCCAGTTTCGCTCGCCACTACTCCCGGAATCACGGTTGTTTTCTCTTCCTGAGGGTACTGAGATGTTTCACTTCCCCTCGTTCCCTCCACACTGCCTATGTGTTCAGCAGCGGGTGACAGCCCATGACGACTGCCGGGTTTCCCCATTCGGAAACCCCCGGATCAAAGCTTGGTTGACAGCTCCCCGGGGACTATCGTGGCCTCCCACGTCCTTCATCGGTTCCTGGTGCCAAGGCATCCACCGTGCGCCCTTAAAAACTTGGCCACAGATGCTCGCGTCCACTGTGCAGTTCTCAAGCAACGACCAGCCACCCATCACCCCGCCCAAACAGGACGAGTTCACTGGGGCCGGCGTCGAAGGCAGCCTCTCGGCCGTACCTTCAGACACCCAACAGCGCGCCCAGTACCCGGAATTCATTCGGTTCGCTTTCCACGCTCCGAGGAGCAGTACTCGCGTCCCGGCTGAACCACCAGGTACTGAATAGTCAACGTTCCACCCATGAGCTGACCACCGTCGAACATTTGCCGACGTAGTGGCTCTGGACCCCTTTAACAGGGTCTAGATGCTCCTTAGAAAGGAGGTGATCCAGCCGCACCTTCCGGTACGGCTACCTTGTTACGACTTCGTCCCAATCGCCAGTCCCACCTTCGACAGCTCCCTCCCACAAGGGGTTGGGCCACCGGCTTCGGGTGTTACCGACTTTCGTGACGTGACGGGCGGTGTGTACAAGGCCCGGGAACGTATTCACCGCAGCAATGCTGATCTGCGATTACTAGCAACTCCGACTTCATGGGGTCGAGTTGCAGACCCCAATCCGAACTGAGACCGGCTTTTTGAGATTCGCTCCGCCTCGCGGCATCGCAGCTCATTGTACCGGCCATTGTAGCACGTGTGCAGCCCAAGACATAAGGGGCATGATGACTTGACGTCGTCCCCACCTTCCTCCGAGTTGACCCCGGCAGTCTCCTGTGAGTCCCCATCACCCCGAAGGGCATGCTGGCAACACAGAACAAGGGTTGCGCTCGTTGCGGGACTTAACCCAACATCTCACGACACGAGCTGACGACAGCCATGCACCACCTGTATACCGACCACAAGGGGGGCACCATCTCTGATGCTTTCCGGTATATGTCAAGCCTTGGTAAGGTTCTTCGCGTTGCGTCGAATTAAGCCACATGCTCCGCTGCTTGTGCGGGCCCCCGTCAATTCCTTTGAGTTTTAGCCTTGCGGCCGTACTCCCCAGGCGGGGAACTTAATGCGTTAGCTGCGGCACCGACGACGTGGAATGTCGCCAACACCTAGTTCCCAACGTTTACGGCGTGGACTACCAGGGTATCTAATCCTGTTCGCTCCCCACGCTTTCGCTCCTCAGCGTCAGTAATGGCCCAGAGATCCGCCTTCGCCACCGGTGTTCCTCCTGATATCTGCGCATTTCACCGCTACACCAGGAATTCCGATCTCCCTACCACACTCTAGCTAGCCCGTATCGAATGCAGACCCGGGGTTAAGCCCGGCTTTCACATCCGACGTGACAAGCCGCCTACGAGCTCTTTACGCCCAATAATTCCGGACAACGCTTGCGCCCTACGTATTACCGCGGCTGCTGGCACGTAGTTAGCCGGCGCTTCTTCTGCAGGTACCGTCACTTTCGCTTCTTCCCTGCTGAAAGGGTTTACAACCCGAAGGCCGTCATCCCTCACGCGGCGTCGCTGCATCAGGCTTTCGCCCATTGTGCAATATTCCCCACTGCTGCCTCCGTAGGAGTCTGGGCCGTGTCTCAGTCCCAGTGTGGCCGGTCGCCCTCTCAGGCCGGCTACCCGTCGTCGCCTTGGTAGGCCATTACCCCACCAACAAGCTGATAGGCCGCGGGCTCATCCTTCACCGCCGGACTTTTAACCCCGTCCCATGCGGGACAGAGTGTTATCCGGTATTAGACCCCGTTTCCAGGGCTTGTCCCAGAGTGAAGGGCAGATTGCCCACGTGTTACTCACCCGTTCGCCACTAATCCACCACCGAAGCGGCTTCATCGTTCGACTTGCATGTGTTAAGCACGCCGCCAGCGTTCGTCCTGAGCCAGGATCAAACTCTCCGTGAATGTTTACCCGTAATCGGGTGCACACATCACGAGAGCGGAACAACCGGTCGGAATAAGACCCGTTGTTCACAGCGTCCTCGCTGTGTATTGCCTACCGCCACCCACAAGGAGCGGAACGGCAGGACTTTCAAAGGAACCACCAACCTGCCGAAGCAGGCCGGGGTATCAACATATCTGGCGTTGACTTTTGGCACGCTGTTGAGTTCTCAAGGAACGGACGCTTCCTTCGGTCCCGTTTCACCGGGGCCCTCCGGGCGCTTCCCTTCGTTCTTGCGTTTCCGACTCTATCAGACTCTTTCGTGTCCGATTCCCGGTCGAAGCGGGGCGCTTTCGAGGTTCTTCGCTTTCGCGTTTTCCCTTTCCGGCGGTTCCAACTTTACCAGACTCTTTTCGTTCCGTTTCCGGTCCGAATTCGATTTCCGGTGGCCTGTGGAGTGGCCTTGCCTTTCGGCGTGTCCACTACGTTAGCCGATTCCCTTGGCAGCTCATAATCGAGCTGATGGGGCGAATTGCGGGCACGCCGAATTCACACCCGCCAGGGTGAATCGTAGGTAGTGGTTTGGCCACTTCGGGTGGCTCGGTGCGGTCCGATGGACCGTGCCGACAGCGGTACCCGTGTCAAGCGGCTCGGACTACATTAGGCGTCCACCGAAGGTGCGTCAAGTCGCCTTGCGGCTCGGCCGACGGCGCGGTGCGTGGGCGCGGTACGGGCTGACGGTGGGGTCACCCTCGATCCAGAAGCGCCACGGCTGGTGGGCCCCGTCGCCGCCCACCCCGGTGCGGGGGCCGCTGCGTACGAGATCACGGGGTGGCGGAGTGCCGTGCAGTACGGACAGGGCCGGGGCGGGGCCGTCGAAGAGGTCGCTGCCGTTCAGGTCGCGGTCGACGTCGAGGGCGGTGGCGAGACGGGCCGGGCCCTTGGCCAGTTCCTTGTCGTTGCGGGCCGATACGCGTCGGTGGCGGGCCAGGCCGGCGCCGAGCTCGATCTCGCCGGCTCGGAGCAGGACCCCGCTCGCCCGGCCTTCCGGACCGCAGACCAGGTTGAGGCAGTGCCACATCCCGTACGTGAAGTAGACGTACGTGTGACCGGGCGGACCGAACATCACGCCGTTGCGGGCGGTACGGCCCCGGAAGGCGTGCGAGCCCGGGTCGACCTCGCCCGCGTACGCCTCCACCTCGGTCAGGCGCAGCTCGATCGTGCCCTCCTCGGCACGTCGGACGAGCGTGCGGCCCAGGAGGTCGGGGGCGACTTCCAGTACGGAGCGGTCGAAGAAGTCGCGTGTCAGTGGGGTGCGGTCCTGGCGCTTGGTCATGGCGTCCGAGGGTACTGGGATCGCCCGGACGGGAACCGGCTACCGTCGTGGCGCGTATGTAGGGGTCAGGACCTAGAAGGAGTGACTATGGGCTTCAAGCGGCTGCTCGCGAGCATGGGTGCCGGCGGTGCCTCGGTGGAGACCGAGCTCACCGAGGTGAACGTCGTCCCCGGTGGGGTCGTCCAGGGCGAGGTGCGGATCCAGGGCGGTTCGGTCGCCCAGCAGATCGAGGGACTGAACGTCGGGCTCCAGGCGCGGGTCGAGGTCGAGAGCGGGGACCAGGAGACCAAGCAGGACATCGAGTTCACCAAGCTGAACCTCGGCGGCGCGTTCGAGGTGCAGCCCGGCGCGGTGCACGTCGTGCCGTTCGGCCTGGAGATTCCGTGGGAGACGCCGATCACGATGTTCGGCGGCCACCAGCTGCGCGGGATGAACATCGGGGTGACCACCGAGCTGGAGATCGCCCGCGCGCTGGATTCCGGTGACCTGGACCCGATCAACGTGCACCCGCTGCCGGCGCAGGAGGCCATCCTGAACGCCTTCGGCCAGCTGGGCTTCGGCTTCCGCAGCGCGGACATGGAGCGCGGGCACATCCGCGGTACGCGTCAGCGGCTGCCGTTCTACCAGGAGATCGAGTTCATCCCGCCGACGCAGTACCGCGGGCTGAACCAGGTGGAGCTGACGTTCGTCGCCGACGACCGCGAGATGGACGTCATCCTGGAGATGGACAAGAAGCCGGGACTGTTCAGCGAGGGCAGCGACTCCTACCGCGCGTTCAAGGTGGGGCTGCACGACTACCAGCAGACCGACTGGGCGGCGTACCTCAACCAGTGGCTCGCCCAGGTCGGCGGACAGCGCAACTGGCTCTAGGACGGCCTGTCGTCGAACTGCCGTCGTCCCCTCTAGAGTCGGGCCGGAAGGCAGAGGAACCGATCAGGAGAGGTGCCAGACGTGACCGAGCCGAAGAGGGCCCCGCTCCCGCACGACTTCCATCCGGAGGTTCCGGCGTTCACGGTGGTGAGCGACGATCTCGCGCCGGGGGCCGTGCTGGGCGATGCCCAGGTGCTTGCGGGTGGGAACGTTTCGCCGCAGCTGCGGTGGGAGGGTTTCCCCGAGGGGACCAAGAGCTTCGCCGTGACGTGTTTCGACCCGGACGCCCCCACAGGCAGCGGGTTCTGGCACTGGGTGCTCTTCGATCTCCCGGTGTCGGTGACCGAACTGCCGGCGGGTGCGGGCGGCGGTGAGTTCAAGGGGCTGCCCGAGAGCGCCGTTCAGGTCCGTAACGACTACGGCTCCAAGGAGTTCGGCGGTGCCGCGCCGCCGACCGGGGAACGGCACCGGTATGTGTTCACCGTCTACGCGGTGGACACCGAGAAGCTCGGGATCGACAGTGATTCCTCGCCCGCGGTGGTCGGGTTCAACCTGCGGTTCCACACACTCGGGCGTGCGCAGCTGATCGGTGAGTACCAGGCTCCCGCCGACGGCCGGGCCGACGAGTAGTTCGTTTGCTGTTTGCCCTGCTCTGGTCTTGGAGAGATCAGAGCAGGGCATTTTTTTATTGCGTTGTCCATCGCGGCCTGCCCAGCCAGAGTTGATCCGGGCCTGCCAGGGGGCGGGCGGCACACGGGAGGTGGGCAGGATGCGTGACACGCTGGTTCTCAACGCGAGCTTCGAGCCGCTGTCGACAGTGACGCTCAACCGTGCGGTGGTCCTGATCCTGACGGACAAGGCCGTCGTCGAGCAGTCGCATCCCGAGCTCCGTATGCGTGGTGCCGCCGTGGACATTCCCGCGCCCCGGGTGATCAGGCTCTGCCGGTACGTACGGGTGCCGTTCCGAAGACAGGCACCGTGGTCCAGAAGGGGTGTGCTGATACGGGACCAGCACCGGTGCGCGTACTGCGGGCGGCGGGCGTCCACCGTCGACCACGTGGTGCCGCGTGCCCAGGGCGGGCAGGACACCTGGCTGAACACGGTGGCCTCCTGCGCCGAGGACAACCACCGCAAGGCGGCCCGGACGCCGGAGCAGGCGGAGATGCCGTTGCTGAAGCAGCCGTTCGTCCCCTCCCCCGCCGAGGCGATGCTGCTGGCGATGGGGGCCGGCGACCGGGCGGAGCTGCCCGAGTGGCTGGACCGGGCAGCGGCCGCGTAGGGCATGGCGGCGGTCGTGCGATGCGGTCGCGGGGAGCTGTGACGTAGTCGGTGTACGTCTGGTGATGTATGCGTGGGCCCGTCCCTGTGAGGGGGCGGGCCCACGTGTGTCAGCGGAGCAGCAGCTGGACGATGGCCACCGTGCCGACGGCCACGATGAGGGCACGCAGGACGGTGGGGCTGAGGCGGCGGCCGACCTTGGCGCCTATCTGGCCGCCGATGGCCGAGCCGACCGCGATGAGGAGGACGGCCGTCCAGTCGAAGTGGGCGACGAAGAGGAAGAACAGCGCGGCGATGGTGTTGACCACGGCGGCCAGGACGTTCTTGACGGCGTTGAGGCGCTGCATCGTGTCGTCGAGCAGCATGCCCATCAGGGAGAGGTAGATGATTCCCTGGGCGGCGGTGAAGTAGCCGCCGTAGACGCTGGCGAGCATCAGGCCGACGAAGAGGAGCGGGCCGCCGTCGGTGCGGGGCGCGGTGCCGGTGTGCTCACGGCGGCGCTGGACGGCTTTGCTGATGCGTGGTTGCAGGATCACCAGGACGAGCGCCAGCGCGACCAGGACCGGGACGATCGTCTCGAAGGCCGTGGAGGGCAGCGCGAGCAGGAGGGTCGCTCCGGTGAGGCCGCCGACGGCGGCTCCGATGCTCAGTTTGATGATGCGGCGGCGCTGGCCGGTCAGTTCCTTGCGGTAGCCGATGGCTCCGCTGATGGAGCCGGGGATGAGGCCCAGGGCGTTGGACACGGTCGCGGTGACCGGGGGGAGGCCGGTGGCGAGCAGGACGGGGAAGGTGATCAGGGTGCCGGAGCCGACGATCGTGTTGATCGTGCCCGCTCCGACTCCGGCCGCGAAGACGGCGAGTATTTCCCAGATGGACAACGCCATCTCCTTCGGTGGTCAGTGACGCCTCCCCGCCATGAAGGTCGAGGGGCCTCACTGATCATGCACGAAGGGGATCGGGGGTCAGTAGACCGGGGGTTCCTCGCGTCGTTCCACCGGGGCCGGGATGCCGCCCTTGCCGCCGTTGCCCCCATTGCCGCCGTTGCCCCCGTTTCCGCCGTCGCCGCCGGTGTTGAAGCCGGGCATGCCGCCGCCGAGGTTGCCGAAGGCTCCGCTGAGGCCCTTGAGGGCGTCGCCGATCTCGCTGGGCACGATCCAGAGCTTGTTGGCGTCGCCCTCGGCGATCTTCGGGAGCATCTGGAGGTACTGGTACGAGAGGAGCTTCTGGTCCGGGTCTCCGGCGTGGATGGCCTCGAAGACCGTACGGACGGCCTGGGCCTCGCCCTCGGCGCGCAGGGCGGCGGCCTTGGCCTCACCCTCGGCGCGCAGGATCGCGGACTGCTTCTCACCTTCGGCGGTGAGGATCTGGGACTGCCGGATGCCCTCGGCGGTGAGGATCGCGGCGCGCTTGTCGCGGTCGGCGCGCATCTGCTTCTCCATCGAGTCCTGGATGGAGGTCGGCGGCTCGATCGCCTTGAGCTCGACGCGGTTGACGCGGATGCCCCACTTGCCGGTCGCTTCGTCGAGGACGCCGCGCAGGGCCGCGTTGATCTCCTCGCGGGAGGTGAGGGTCCGCTCCAGGTCCATGCCGCCGATGATGTTGCGGAGGGTGGTGACGGTGAGCTGCTCGATCGCCTGGATGTAGCTGGCGACTTCGTAGGTCGCGGCGCGGGCGTCGGTCACCTGGTAGTAGATGACGGTGTCGATGTTGACGACCAGGTTGTCCTGGGTGATCACCGGCTGCGGCGGGAAGGGCACCACCTGTTCACGGAGGTCGATCCGGTTGCGGATCGAGTCGATGAACGGGACGACGATGTTCAGGCCCGCGTTCAGGGTGCGGGTGTAGCGGCCGAATCGCTCGACGATGGCGGCGCTGGCCTGCGGGATGACCTGAATCGTCTTGATCAGGGCGATGAAGACGAGCACCACCAGAATGATCAGAACGATGATGATCGGTTGCATCGTGTCTCTCGTGCCCTTCGGTTGGCCGGTGGATCGCGGTGATCGGGGTCGGTCCTCAGATGCGGCCGGTGGCCGTGGCGTTGTGGGCCGGCCCGGGTTTCCCTGATGATCGACATGATCGACTTCGAGTCTGGCAGACCGTGGCCCGCCTCGTGCGCGCTTCGGTCACATGACCACGGCCGTCGCTCCGTCGATGTCCACGACATCGACCTGGCTGCCGGGTTCGAAGACCTGGTCGGCGTCGAGCGAGCGGGCCGACCAGACCTCGCCGGCGAGCTTGATACGGCCGCCGTCAGCCGACACCCGTTCCAGCACGACCGCTTGACGGCCCTTCAGGGCGTCGATTCCGCTGGCCTGCCCGGTCTGTCCGGCCCGGTGTCTGGCGGCGATCGGGCGCACGACGGCGATCAGCGCGACCGAGACCACGACGAAGACCAGCACCTGGGCGACGATTCCGCCGCCGAGGGCGGCGACGGCCGATGCGGCCACCGCCCCGACGGCGAACATCCCGAACTCGGGCATCGCGGTCAGGACGAGAGGGATGCCCAGTCCCACCGCGCCGATCAGCCACCACACCCATGCGTCGATGTCCACATGGTCATCGTAGGACTGTCGGTGCGTCACCGACAGGGCGCACGGGGGTCAACTGCGGTGAACCGCCTGCCGATCGGGGTGCGATGGCCTCGTGCGACGACCTCGTGCGGCGGCCTCGGTCAGGAGAGCGGCAGGCCGTGGGCGGTGTAGCGGTCGCCGGTGTGCTCGACGATGAGCGGCAGGCCGAAGCAGAGGGAGAGGTTACGGGAGCTGAGCTCGGTCTCCATGGGACCGGCCGCGAGGATCTTGCCCTGGCGGATCATGAGGACGTGGGTGAACCCGGGCGCGATCTCCTCGACGTGGTGGGTCACCATGATCATGGAGGGGGCGAACGGGTCGCGGGCGAGGCGGCCGAGGCGGCGGACGAGGTCCTCGCGCCCGCCGAGGTCGAGTCCGGCGGCGGGCTCGTCCAGCAGCAGCAGTTCGGGGTCGGTCATCATGGCGCGGGCGATGAGCGTGCGCTTGCGCTCGCCTTCGGAGAGGGTGCCGAACTTGCGGTCCAGGTACTCGGTCATGCCGAGGCGGTCGAGGAAGGCGCGGGCGCGCTCCTCGTCGACGGCCTCGTAGTCCTCGTGCCAGGTGGCGGTCATGCCGTACGCGGCGGTGAGGACCGTCTGCAGCACCGTCTGGCGCTTGGGCAGCTTGTCGGCCATCGCCACGCCGGCCATGCCGATGCGGGGGCGGAGCTCGAAGACGTCGGTGCCGACGCCGCCGAGCCGCTCACCGAGGATCGTGGCCGTTCCCTTGCTGGGGAAGAGGTAGCTGGAGGCGAGGTTGAGGAGGGTCGTCTTGCCGGCGCCGTTCGGGCCGAGGATGACCCAGCGCTCCCCCTCCTTGACCGACCAGGAGACATCGTCCACCAGAGCGCGTCCGTCGCGGACCACGGATACGTCCACCAGCTCCAACACATCGCTCATGGCGCGTTGTCTCCCCAAGCAGTCTCGTCGATCTTCGCGTGCCGGTGGGCACGGCTCCCAAGGAAAACCTACGCCACCGCGCGAGCGGTTCAGGCGTGAGGGGCGTTCCCGGCCGTTGCCTAGTCTGTCGGCATGCTTGTCGAACCACGTTCAGGGTTGTTGGCCGCTTGGGGAAACGCGCTTCTGGCGGGACTCGTCTCGCCGGACGAGGCGGCCCTCGCGATTGTCGGACAGGACGCGGTGCACCGCGTCGAGGGGCTGCCGGGTGAGGCGGAGCCGGTCGGGCTCACGCTGGCGCTCGGCCGGCTGAGGAGGCTCGGGGCGACCGGGTTCCGGGTGGCGCTGCCGGTGCCGGGGCATCCGCTGGGGTTGAGCGGTCCGCCCGATTTCAATGCGCGGGCGCTGGAGGCGGAGGAGGCGGTGGTCGCGTACGGGGTGCCGTACGGACTGGTGCCCGAGGTGAGCGAGGCGGGGCCGGAGGGGGATCTGCACGTCGAGGTGGTGTGGCGGGTACTGCCGGTACGGGAGGCGCCGCCCGCGGATGTGCCGTCGCTGGGCGAGGCGGAGCGGGAGCTGGCGGAGGCGTTGCGGGATGCGACGGCGGTGCTGTCGCGGCTGGACGTGGCCGGGTCCGGTCCGGTGGCCGAGGCGGCGGTGGACGCGTACCGGGCGCGGGCGGAACGGAGCCGGGGGCGCGAGGTGCTGGCGCCCGGGTATCCGCCGCGGGCGGTGCGGGTGCTGGAGATGGCACAGCGGGTGGGGCTGCTGGTCTCGGTGGCGTACGAGAACGGGCACGGTGGTGCGGTGAGCGCGTCGGAGATCGCGGCGCGGGGGGAGGCGTTGCGGCCGGTGGAGCGGGTGGCTCGGCGGGCGTTGGTGGCGGCGTACAACGCGTATGTGGAGGGCGGGGAGGTTCGGCGGTAGGCCGCGGGCCTTTTGTCCTCAAGCGCCGGACGGGCTGGAGATGGTGCGGGGGCTCCGTCTGGGCGGTTCCGTCCTCAAGCGCCGGACGGGCTGGGAAGTGGCCGGGCGGGCTGGAAGCGGGTGGGGTGTGCGAAAGCCGGGCGGGGCCTTGGGGATGGGAGGCGCCGTCCGGCTTTCGCGGTGGGGCTCGGGTCAGTGGTTGAGGCCGAGGTTGCCGAAGGCCGGGTTGAGCAGGCCCACCACGTTGACCGTGTTGCCGACCACGTTCACCGGGACGGCGACGGGAACCTGCACGAGGTTGCCGCTGGCGACGCCCGGGGAGTGGGCGGCCAGGCCCTCGGCGCCGGCACCGCTGTGGCCGGTGGCGGAGGCGGCTCCGGCGCCGGCGGCGATGAGCCCGCCCGCGATCATGGTGACGGCGGCGGCCTTCTTCAGGTTCTTCACTTCAGGTTCCTCCTAGAGAGGCTGCGACGAGCCGCCGCAGCACGTCCTGGAGAACGCCGCGCACCCCGGAAGGATGCGCCGTACGGGTGACATACACCCGACAGTATGAATCTCGGTCCGGACGGGAACCCGCGTCGGCGGCGACGTCAGCCCGCCGCTCCATGGCGTACCGCCCAGAGGGCCGCCTGGGTCCGGTCGGACAGGTCGAGCTTCATCAGGATGTTCGAGACGTGCGTCTTGACCGTCTTCTCCGAGAGGACGAGTGCGCGGGCGATCTCGCGGTTGGAACGGCCGTCCGCGATGAGGCCGAGGACTTCGCGTTCCCGTTCGGTGAGCGTGCTCCCCCGGCCCGTGCCGGTGCCCGCGTCGTCCTGGGCGAGGAGTGCGCCGGCGACCTCCGGCTGGAGCAGGACATGACCGGCGTGGACCGAGCGGATGGCGCCGGCCAGGGCGTCGGGGTCGACGTCCTTGTAGACGTAACCGGAGGCTCCGGCGCGCAGGGCGGGGACCACCGTGCGCTGTTCGGTGAAGCTGGTGACGATGAGGACCTTCGCCGGGTTGTCGAGCTCGCGCAGGCGGCGCAGCGCCTCGATGCCGTCGGTGCCGGGCATCTTGATGTCCATCAGCACGACGTCGGGGCGGAGCTCCTCGGTCCGGGCCACGCCCTCCGCGCCGTCGGACGCCTCGCCGACGACCTCTATGTCCTCCTGGATCTCCAGGAACGTACGCAGTCCTCGGCGGACCACCTGATGGTCGTCGACCAGCAGCACCCTGATGATCTTGTCAGCCACCGGGAACCTCCATCTCGATCGTGGCGCCCTTGCCGGGCTCCGAGGCAACGGTGAGTCGGCCGCCGACGCTGCTCGCCCGGTGGCGCATCGAGACGAGGCCGAGGTGACGGCCCGCCCGCCGGACGGCGGTGGGGTCGAACCCGACGCCGTCGTCGGTGACGCGCAGGACGGTGGCCGCGCCGCGCCGGGCCAGGGTGACGCTCACCCGCTCCGCGCGGGAGTGGCGCAGTGCGTTGTGCAGGGCCTCCTGGGCGACGCGGAGCAGCGCTTCCTCCTGGGCGGCGGGCAGTGCGCGTACGCCGCAGCTCTCGAAGGCGACCTCGGCGGTGTGCGCCCGGTCCAGGACCTGGATCTGGGTACGGAGGGTGGCGATCAGACCGTCCTCGTCGAGGGCGGCCGGGCGCAGCTCCACGACCGCCGCCCGCAGTTCGTCGACGGCCTCGGCGGCGAGGACGGCGACCTGCTGGAGTTCGCCCTTGGCGCGGGCGGGGTCGCGGTCGACGAGGGCGGTGGCGGCCTGCGCGGTGAGGCGGAGCGAGAACAGCTTCTGGCTGACCGCGTCGTGCAGCTCATGGGCGAGCCGGGAGCGTTCCTCGGCGATGGTCAGCTCGCGGCTGCGCTCGTAGAGGCGGGCGTTGGTGAGAGCGATGGCGGCGTGCTGGGCGAGGATCTGGAGCAGTTCCTCGTCCTCGGCGGTGAAGCCGCAGCCGCCGTCGGGCTTGGGGCACATCTTGTTGGCGAGGAACAGCGCTCCGATGATCTCGTCGCCGTCCATGATGGGCAGGCCGAGGAAGTCGGACATGTCGGGGTGGGCGTCGGGCCAGCCCTCGAAGCGCGGGTCCTTGCGGACGTCGGCGAGGCGTTCGGGCTTCGCCTGATGCAGCATCGCGGCGAGGATGCCGTGCTGGCGGGGCAGCGGGCCGATGGCCTTCCACTGTTCGTCGCTGACGCCGTCGACCACGAACTGGGCGAAGCCGCCGTGGTCGTCCGGGACGCCGAGGGCCGCGTACTGGGCGTCGAGCAGCTCGCGGGCGGAGGCGACGATCGTCTTCAGGACGTCGCCCACTTCCAGGTGCCGGCTCATGGCGAGCAGTGCGGCACTCACCGCGGCGAGGCCCGACGGTGGGCGATGGCTCATGGGATCACCGTACCGGCGGGGACCGAGCGGCCGTATCGGGCCGGGGGCGGTGCCGGGCGTGCGGGGGCCTAGGTCCGGGCGGGCGCGCCTCTCGGTCGGAGGTCGTAGGACCGCTCGGGTCCTACGTCGAAGTGCCGGGAGAGGGTGCGGCTCGCGGGCGAGGCGCGGCGCGGTCCGGGCTTTCTACGTTGGGAGCGCCGGGGTCTCCCGGTGACGCCGAGGGTACGAAGGGGACGGTCGTCATGCCGGTCGCGATGATCACGGGTGGTTCGAAGGGGCTGGGGCGCGCGCTGGCGGCGGCGCTGGCCGGGCAGGGATGGGACCTGGTGGTGGACGCCCGGACCGCCGACGTGCTGGAGGACACGGCGCGGGAGCTGCGCGCCCGGTACGGGACGCGGGTGGTGGCCGTGCCGGGTGATGTCACGGACGCGGCGCACCGGGCGGAGCTGGTGGCCGCCGCCGGGTCGCTGGGCGGTCTCGACCTGTTGGTGAGCAACGCGAGCGTGCTGGGCGCGGAGCCGCTGGTCCGGCTGGACGTGCTGCCGTTGGAAGGGCTGCGGCGGGCGCTGGAGACGAATGTGGTGGCGGCGCTCGGTCTCGTACAGGAGGCGTTGCCGCTGCTGCGGGCCTCGGAGGCGGGGTCGGTGGTGGTGATCAGCTCGGACGCGGCGGCGGAGCCGTATCCGACGTGGGGCGGTTACGGGGCGTCGAAGGCGGCTCTCGACCAGCTGGCGGCGGTGCTGGGTGAGGAGGAGCCGGGGCTGCGGGTGTGGGCCGTCGACCCGGGTGACATGGCGACGGATCTGTTCGCCGCGGCGGTCCCGGAGGAGGCGGACGAGCCGCGGCCGTCGCCGGAGAGCGTGGCGCCCGCGTTCCTGCGGCTGCTGCGGGAGCGGCCGGCCGGTGGGCGGTTCGCCGCCCCGGCGCTGCTGGCGGAACCGGGCGCCCCGGGCGGGGGCCGGCGATGAGCGCGCCGGGGCGGCGCCCGGGCGGGGTGCGGATGGACGAGGACCGCACGAGTGCCCCCGGCCCGGGCAGGGCCGGACCGGGCGCCTCGTTCCGCACCGCCGGACCGCCCCGGTCCGGCGGTGCGCGGGCGGCCGCCGAAGGCGTCGCGGCCCCGGGGCCCGGCTCGGCGGGAGCGGGCGACGGGCCCACCGGTGAGACCGCGGGCCGGGGTGCGGGGGTGGCGGTGCCGGGGGGCTGGAGGCGTTGCGGGTGCCGGACGGCCTGTCGGCCCGGGTACCGGCCGAGCAGCGGGGTGCGGGGCGTGACGACGTACGGCTGCTCGTGTCGCGGGGGCGGGCGGTCTCGCACCGGGCGTTCCGGGAGCTGCCCGGGGAGCTGCGGGCCGGGGACGTGCTGGTGGTGAACACCTCCATGACGCTGCCCGCCGCGGTGAACGGGCGGGTCGGCGGGGAGCGGGTCGTCGTGCACTTCTCGACGCGGGGTGCGGACGGGCGGTGGGCGGTGGAGCTGCGGGCGCCCGGCGCGGCGGGGGCCACCGGGCCGCGGCCCGGCGGTCCGGCGGGGGCGGTGGTGCGGCTGCCGGGCGGGCGGACCCTGGTGGTCGAGGAGCCGCTGGGGCCCGCGTCGGGGGCGCGGCTGTGGTGGGCTCGGGTGCCGGAGCCGATGTCGATGTCCTTGTCGGAGCCTCAGTCGGGGCCGGGGGCGGAATCGATGCCGGGGCCGGAGAGGACGCGGCCGGTGCCGAGGCCGGAGTGGAGGCCGACGTCGGTCCCAAAGCGGGATCCGATGCCGGAGTCGAGGTCGGAGGCGGAGTCGGCGCAGGGGCTGGTGCCGGGGCTGGTGCGGGAGTCGGAAGCGGCGGAGGAGGCGGCGAGGCCGATGCGGGGGCCGGTGCCGGACGCCGATCCGATGCGAGGACTGGTGCGGGAATCGGAGGCGGAGAAGGAGGCGGCGAGGTCGATGCGGGGGCCGGTGCCGGACTCCGTGCCGGAGTTCCTGCGGCGGTACGGGCGGCCGATCCGGTACGGGTACACGGAGCGGGATCAGCCGCTGTCCGCGTACCAGACGGTGTTCGCGGCGCCCTCGCCGGACGGGAGCGGTTCGGCGGAGATGCCGAGTGCCGCGCGGCCCTTCACCGCCGCGCTGGTGGCGGAGCTCGTGCGCCGGGGGGTGCTGTTCGCTCCGCTGTCCCTGCATACGGGGGTGGCGTCGGCGGAGGCGCACGAGCCGCCGTACCCGGAGCGGTTCTCGGTGCCGCCGGCGACGGCGTGGCTGGTGAACGCCGTACGGGCGGCGCGCGGCGGCGACCGTACGACGGGCGGGCGGGTGATCGCGGTGGGCACCACGGCCGTGCGGGCGCTGGAGTCGGCGGCGGGGGCGGACGGGCTGGTGCGGCCGGTGGCGGGGTGGACGGATCTGGTGGTGACGCCGCGCCGGGGCGTGCGGGTGGTGGACGGGCTGCTGACCGGGCTGCACGAACCCCGGGCCTCGCACCTGCTGATGCTGGAGGCGGTGGCGGGGCGCGAGGCGCTGCGCCTCGGGTACGAGGCGGCGCTCCAGGAGCGGTACCTCTGGCACGAGTTCGGGGACGTCCACCTCCTCCTGCGGGATGAGGAACGTAACGCTCCGGATTGCTCCAGCAACGAGTGGTGAGACTGTTACGTCGCCGATGTGAGCCCAGGCATAGGGCCTACATCACTTACGAACGCACCTAGTGGACACATAAGGGCGATTTGAGCAGGCCTGAGCGGGGGTCATTTCGGACGAACGGGACCCTCTTCCACTACCCGGCTTCGTACGTCACACCTTTGCCACAGGATTTTGCTGCCGCTAAGAATTGCTCTCGTCCCCGACGGAGGTACGCAACACCGCCTCCGGTCTCGTCCTCCGTGAGGACACCTGAGCATTCGAAGAGGTAGCCCTACATGTCTGCGACTCGCATTCCCAGCCGTGTCCGTCGTCTGAACAAGGTCCAGAAGATCACTGTGGCCGGTGTGTCGGCCCTTGGCGTCGCCGCCCTGACCTTCTCTCTCGTCCCGTCGAACGCCGAGGCCGAGATAGCCCCGCAGGCCGCGACGGCCGCCGCTCCCGTGGCCTTCACCAACGCCGCGGGTTCCGCCCAGGCCAAGACCGTGCAGAACAGCATGATCGAGCAGCACTCCACCGCCGAGAAGCTGGTGAAGGCCGCCGACGCCGCCAAGGCGAAGGCCGCCGCCGAGACCAAGGCCAAGGCCGCCAAGGCGAAGGCCGCGGCCGAGGCGAAGGCCAAGGCCGCCGCCGACGCCAAGGACAAGGCCGAGAAGGCCGCCAAGGCCAAGGCGGACGCGAAGAAGCGCGCGACCGAGAAGGCCAACCGCTCCACCGCGCGCAAGCCCGTCTACGCGAACAACCTGGACGGTTGGATCCGCGAGGCCATGTCGATCATGAAGAAGGAAGGCATCCCCGGTTCCTACGAGGGGATCCACCGCAACATCATCCGTGAGTCCAGCGGTAACCGCTGGGCCATCAACAACTGGGACATCAACGCCCGGAACGGCATCCCCTCCAAGGGTCTGCTCCAGGTGATCCAGCCCACCTTCGACCGCTACCACGTGGCGGGCACCAAGAAGGACCTGTACGACCCGGTCGCCAACATCGTCGCCGCCTGCAACTACGCGGCCGACCGCTACGGCTCCATGGACAACGTGAACAGCGCGTACTGAGCCGCTGCGCCCAGCCGTACACATGCCGGAGGCCGGCACCCCGCGGGGGTGCCGGCCTCGGCGTCGTATCCGGTGTCCGGTGCCTACTTGCGCATGACCTCGGGCTCGTGGCGGCGCAGCAGTCGCGCGACCGCGATGCCGCAGATCACGCCGAGCGCGAGCAGAACCGTGATGTTGATGCCCCACTGGCCCGCGGTGTGCTCCCACAGCGGGTCGAGGTCGGTGGGCTTCTGCGGGTCCCACGGCGGCGTCAGACGCCCCAGGTCCAGCGTGGCGCCGGCCGCGGCCATCGCCCAGCGGGACGGCATCAGCCAGGCGAACTGCTCCAGGCCGGGCGACCCGTACACCTGGAAGAGCACACCGGTGAAGACGACCTGGACGATCGCGAACATCACCAGCAGCGGCATGGTCTTCTCGGCGGTCTTCACCAGCGAGGAGATGACCAGACCCACCATCATCGACGTGAAGCCCAGCGCGATGATCGAGAGGCAGACCTCGACGGCCGGAGGCATGATCAGGCCCTCGTCCGGCAGCTGGCGGGTGGCGAAGCCGATGCCGCAGATGATCACGCCCTGGAAGGCGGTGATCACGCCGAGGACGATCACCTTGGACATCAGGTACGCGGAGCGGGACAGGCCGGTGGCCCGTTCGCGCTCGTAGATGACCCGTTCCTTGATCAGCTCTCGTACGGAGTTGGCGGCGCCGGAGAAGCACATGCCGACCGCGAGGATCAGCATGATCGTCCCGGCCTTGCCGTTGAACCGGGACGGCGGGGTGGGATCGCCGAGTCCGAACTCGGCCGGGATGACCACGCTGACCACGCCCAGCACCGCGGGCAGGATCAGCATCAGGCCCATGAAGCCCTTGTCGGACGCGATGACGGAGGCGTACCTCCGGATCAGCGTCCACAGCTGTGCCATCCAGCCCTGCGGCTTCGGCGGGCGCATCTGCTGCGGGGGCGGCATGTTGACCGGCTGGGCCGCGACCGCGTCGATGTCGGCGGCGTACATCTGGTAGTGCTGCGAACCGCGCCAGCGGCCCGCCCAGTCGTAGTCGCGGTAGTTCTCGAAGGCGGAGAAGACGTCGGCCCAGCTGGTGTACCCGAAGAAGTTCAGCGCTTCCTCCGGCGGACCGAAGTAGGCGACGGAACCGCCGGGCGCCATCACGAGGAGCTTGTCGCAGATCGCCAGCTCGGCGACCGAGTGCGTGACCACGAGCACGGTTCGGCCGTCGTCGGCGAGGCCGCGCAGCAGCTGCATGACATCGCGGTCCATGCCCGGGTCGAGGCCGGAGGTCGGCTCGTCCAGGAAGATCAGCGAGGGCTTGGTGAGCAGCTCCAGGGCGACCGAGACGCGCTTGCGCTGGCCGCCGGAGAGCGAGGTGATCTTCTTGTCCTTGTGGATGTCGAGCTTGAGCTCGGCGAGGACCTCGGTGATCCGGGACTGGCGCTCGGCCTCGGTGGTGTCCGCGGGGAAGCGGAGCTTGGCCGCGTACTTGAGGGCCTTGGTGACGGTCAGTTCCTTGTGCAGGATGTCGTCCTGCGGGACCAGACCGATGCGCTGGCGCAGCTCGGCGAACTGCTTGTACAGGTTTCGGTTGTCGTAGAGGACGTCACCCTGGTTGGCGGGCCGGTAGCCGGTGAGCGCCTTGAGCAGGGTGGACTTTCCGGAACCGGACGGGCCGATGACCGCGATCAGCGACTTCTCGGGGACGCCGAAGGAGACGTCCTTGAGGATCTGCTTGCCGCCGTCGACCGTCACCGTGAGGTGGCGGGCGGAGAAGGAGACCTCACCGGTGTCGACGAACTCTTCCAGCCGGTCGCCGACCAGCCGGAACGTCGAGTGACCGACACCGACGATGTCGTTCGGGCCGATGAGGGCCGAGCCGGACTTGTGGAGCGGCAGACCGTTGACGTACGTGCCGTTGTGCGAGCCGAGGTCGCGGATCTCGAAGCGGCCGTCGGGCGTCGCGTGGAACTCGGCGTGGTTGCGGGAGACCTGGAGGTCGGAGACGACCAGCTCGTTCTCCAGCGCACGACCGATGCGCATGACCCGGCCGAGGGCCAGCTGGTGGAACGTGGTCGGGCTGCGGTCGCCGTAGACCGGCGGCGCACCCGCGGCACCGCCCTGCCCCGGACCGCCCGGCTGCCCGGGGCCCTGCTGGTGCGGCACCTGCTGACGCGGAGGCTGCTGAGGCTGCTGGTGCGGGGCCTGCTGCTGGGGCGCCTGCGGCTGCTGCCAGGCCTGCTGCGGGGCAGCAGCCTGGTGCGGAGCCGGGGCCTGATGCTGGGCCGGGGCCTGGTGTGCGGGCGCCTGCTGTCCGTGCCAGCCCGCGCCAGCGCCCTGGGGCTGCTGGTGAGGCTGCTGCACGGGAGCCTGCTGGGCGGCGGCACCGGCCGCCTGGCCGCCGGCGACCCCCGCGCCCGCGCTGAGGCTCACCCGCGGCCCGTCGGTGGCGTTGCCCAGGTGCAGCACCGAGCCGGGGCCGATCTCCACCTGCTGGATCCGCCGGCCCTGCACATAGGTGCCGTTGGTGCTGCCGTGGTCCTCGATGGACCAACTGCGTCCGCTCCAGCTGATCGTGGCATGCCGCCACGAGACCCTGGCGTCGTCGATCGACAGGTCGCCCTGCGGATCACGTCCCAGGGTGTACGTCCTGGACGGATCGAGCGTCCAGGTGCTGCCATTCAATTCCAGTACGAGTTCCGGCACTCCGCGCCCCACTAGTTGTCCCCCGTGTTACCCCCGTCGCAGGGAGTCTAGGGATGCTGAACATCGTGGGGAACTATTCCAGGACCAGTCCCCGATCGGAAAGTCGGGCGGGTGAAGACCGCGCGGAGACCTGCGCGAACACCCCGAAACCAGGGGTCGAAACACGAGTGGAACGGGCGAAGTCCGGATGAAGAGCCGGTTACCGCCCAGAGAATGTTCAGTGACGTCATAGCGGGTGATACAGGACAGCCGACATGGCGGTGCGCAAGACCCGTACCGGCCAGATCCGCGCAGCGCCGGAAGCGGTGCCCGGGTGATTCCGTCCGGCAGTCGGGACGGGCGACCGGACGAGGTCGCGGGACCGCTACGGTGGGAGCACCATGAGCGCATCTCAGCCACCTCAGCCCCTCTCGTCTCCTGAGCCCTCTGAGCCCCCTGAGCCCCGTCGGGTCGACGGGACCGGTGACGCGACCCCTCCGGGCGGCGACGCACCCACCCTTCTCGTCAAGATCTTCGGCAAGGACCGTCCGGGCATCACCGCCGGGCTCTTCGACACCCTCGCCGCGTACGCGGTGGACGTCGTGGACATCGAGCAGGTCGTCACGCGGGGCCGCATCGTGCTGTGCGCCCTGGTGACCGCTCCCACCGCGGGCGGCAGCACCGAGGGCGATCTGCGGGCGACCGTGCACAGCTGGGCCGACTCCCTGAAGCTGCAGGCCGAGATCATCTCCGGCATCGGCGACAACCGCCCCCGCGGTGACGGCCGTTCCCATGTGACGGTGCTGGGACACCCGCTCACCGCGGAGTCGACCGCCGCCATAGCGGCCACCATCACCTCGACCGGCGGAAACATCGACCGGGTCTTCCGGCTGGCGAAGTACCCGGTGACCGCCGTCGAGTTCGCGGTGTCGGGGACCGGGACCGAGGAGCTGCGGACCGCGCTGGCCACGGAGGCGGCGGAGATCGGCGTGGACGTCGCGGTGGTCTCGGCGGGGCTGAGCCGGCGGGCCCAGCGGCTGGTGGTCATGGACGTCGACTCCACGCTGATCCAGGACGAGGTGATCGAGCTCTTCGCGGCGCACGCGGGCTGCGAGGACAAGGTCGCCGAGGTGACCGAGCAGGCGATGCGCGGCGAGCTGGACTTCGAGCAGTCGCTGCACGCCCGGGTCGCACTGCTGGCCGGTCTGGACGCCTCGGTGGTGGACAAGGTCCGCGCCGAGGTACGGCTCACCCCCGGCGCCCGCACCCTGATCCGTACGCTGAAGCGGCTCGGCTATCAGGTCGGCGTGGTCTCCGGCGGCTTCACCCAGGTCACGGACGACCTGAAGGAGCGGCTCGGCCTCGACTTCGCCTCGGCCAACACCCTGGAGGTGGTGGACGGGAAGTTCACCGGCCGGGTCGTCGGCGAGGTGGTGGACCGTGCGGGCAAGGCGCGGCTGCTGCGGAGCTTCGCCGAGCAGGCGGGGGTGCCGCTGGCCCAGACGGTGGCGATCGGCGACGGGGCGAACGACCTCGACATGCTGAACGCCGCCGGGCTCGGCGTCGCGTTCAACGCCAAGCCGGTGGTCCGCGAGGCGGCGCACACCGCGGTGAACGTGCCGTTCCTGGACACCGTGCTCTATCTGCTGGGCATCACCCGCGAGGAGGTCGAGGCGGCGGACGGCCTCGTCGACTGAACCCGGACAGGTGACAGGGCCCCGGCACCGCGGCGGTGCCGGGGCCCTGTGCGTGCGCTCAGTCGTTCGGCGTCCAGTACTCGGTGAGCTTGCCGGCCCCGTGCTCCACGCTCTTCCAGGAGCCGGGGAACTCCACCACGGCGTACGCGGCGGTGGGGAAGCCGTCCCGGGTCATCCGGGCCAGGGTGTCGCCGTCGGCCGAGCCGGAGAGGGCGTCGGCGGCCCCGTGCATCCCGGGGTTGTGGCCGATCACCAGGAGGTTGCGCACCTCGTCCGGGGTCTCGTTGAACAGGGCGATCAGTTCGCCGAGGGAGGCCTCGTACAGCCTCTCCTCGTAGACGGTGCGGGGGCGCTGGGAGAATTCATGGACCGCCAGCTTCCAGGTCTCCCGTGTCCTGGCGGCACTGGAGCAGAGGGCCAGATCGAAGTCGATGCCGGAATCGGCGAGCCTGCGGCCGGCCACGGGCGCGTCCTTCCGGCCGCGCTCGGCGAGTGGGCGCTCATGATCGGAAGCCTGTGACCATTCCGCCTTGGCATGCCGGAGAAGGACGATCCTGCGAGGTGTCTCGACGCTCATACACCTCAGCTTCGCATGAAACGCGGCCTCGGGCGCAGGGTGTTGACGTGCTCGTCCGGGGAGTTGGCAGGCTGGTCCGGGGCGGCTTCGCCTCAGCGTGACAGCAGCTGGAGGGTGCGCTCGATCAGCTGTCCGAGCGCGGGGTCGCCGGTGGCGGCATGGGCCTGCCCGGGGCTGAGGATCATCAGCAGCAGGGCGGCGAAGGCGACGGCGGGCAGGGCGACGGCCCACCAGGGCAGCCGGATCTCGACACCGTCGGCGGCCGGTCGGTGGGACCTGGTGTGCGTCGGTGCCGGCATGTCCGCCTCCGTGGGTCATCGGGTCGATACCGAAGAACCTACGGACTGGAGGCGGCCGGCCCCATCCGGTGATCCACCCACTTCACCCTGACCCTGGCCCCCTAGGGGAAGGTGGGGCTAGCACCACCCCTCACCGGGACCGCCCGGGTTCTCGGGTGTCAGGGTGAGGCGATCGTGGCGATCACACCGATGACCACGGTGATGAGGAGCATCGCCCCGAACACGAGGAGAAGCTTCTTCTGGCCGTTCTGGGGATTCGGATCGAGCACTGGCATGACGTCAGTGTCGCATCTCAGCATTCGTCCTCGATCGTCCGGTCCCGGCCTGCCAGGATCCCGGCCACCATCTGGGGAATCATCAGGCCCGCCATCAGGGCGATCGGCAGTCCCCAGCCGCCGCTGTGCTGGTAGAGCACGCCGACGAGCAGCGGGCCGGGGATCGAGAGGAGGTAGCCGGTGGACTGGGCGAAGGCGGAGAGCCGGACCACGCCCGCGCCGGACCGGGCCCGCATGCCGATCATGGTGAGGGCGAGCGGGAAGGCGCAGTTGGCCACGCCGAGGAGCACGGCCCAGGCCCAGGCTCCGGCGGCGGGGGCGAGGTAGAGGCCGCCGTAGCCGATCAGGCCGCAGAGGCCGAGGACGACGACGATGGGGCCCTGCTGCTTGAGCCGGGAGGCGACCCGGGGGATGACGAAGGCGAGCGGGACGCCCATCGCCATGGTGACCGCGAGCAGGACCCCGGCGGTGCCGGCGGAGACCCCGGCGTCGCGGAAGATCTGCGGCATCCATCCCATGGTGATGTACGCGGCGGTGGCCTGGAGCCCGAAGAAGCAGGCGAGGCCCCAGGCGGTGCGGCTGCGGGTGATCTTCAGGGCCGGCGCCTCGGCGGCGTTCGCGACCGCCGGGCCCGCCTGGCCGGGGGCCGGGGTGCGGTCGCGTACGAGGACGATCCAGGGCAGCACGGCGACGGCGGCGAGCACGGCCCAGAGGGCGAGGCCGGTCTGCCAGCTGCCGCCCAGCGCCCCGGTGAGGGGGACGGTGACGGCGGCGGCCAGGGCGGTGCCGAGGGCCAGGGCCATGGAGTAGAGGCCGGTCATGGTGCCGACGCGGTCGGGGAACCAGCGCTTGACGATCACCGGCATCAGGATGTTGCTGACGGCGATGCCCATCAGGGCCAGGGCGCTGGCGGCCAGGAATCCGGCGGTGGAGCCGATGTACGGGCGGATGATCAGGCCGGCCGCGATGGCGGCCATGCCCGCGCAGACGACGGTGCCCGCGCCGAAGCGGCGGGCCAGGCGCGGTGCCATGACGCCGAAGACGGCGAAGCAGAGCGGCGGTACGGAGGTGAGGACGCCGGCCACGCTGCCGCTCATGTGCAGCCCCTCGCGGACCTCTTCGAGGAGGGCGCCGAGGCTGGTGATGGCGGGGCGGAGGTTCAGGGCGGCCAGGACGAGCCCGACGGCGATGAGGCGCAGCAGCCAGGGCGCGGGCGCCCCGTCCGTACCGGGGAGCCGTTCGGCCCGGGGGTCGTGGGAGGTGCGCGCGGCGGGGCCGCGGTCCAGGGTCGGGGTCTGCGTCTCGTCGTCCGGCATGGAGCCATCATAGAATCATGGGATGATTGATTGTCCAATCCGTTCCGTCCTCCGATCTCCCCTGATCTCCCCGGCTTCCTGAGAGAATCCGGGCCCGGACCCGACCAGCTCACGAACTAGGAGCATCATGGCGCTGACGTCTCCGCGGCGTTCGGCACTCGCCGACCAGGTGATCGCCCAGCTGAGGAACCAGATCACCTCGGGCGAGTGGCCGGTCGGCTCACGGATCCCGACCGAACCCGAACTGGTCGAGCAGCTCGGGGTGGCCCGTAACACCGTGCGCGAGGCCGTGCGGGCGCTCGCGCACAACGGGCTGCTGGACATCCGGCAGGGCTCCGGCACCTATGTGATCGCCACGAGCGAGCTGGCCGGGGTGATGCACCGCAGGTTCGCGGCCGCCGACCCCCGGCACATAGCGGAGCTGCGCTCGACGCTGGAGTCGTCGGCGGCTCGGCTGGCGGCGGCCCGGCGCACCGACCGGGATCTGCGGCAGCTGGACACCTTGATGGCGCGCCGGGAGGAGGCCTGGTCCTCGGGCGACGCGGAGGCGTTCGTGGCGGCGGACGCGACGCTGCACCTGGCGGTGGTCGCGGCCTCGCACAACGACGTCCTGACCGAGCTCTACGCCGACCTCGGCGATCTGCTGCGCGACTATCTGCGCGGCGACGTGGGTCCGGAGCTGCGGCCGGAGAACCACATGGACCACGGCCGGCTGGTCGAGGCGATCCGGGCCGGGGACGCGGAGACGGCGGCGGCCGAGGCGGCGAGCCATGCGCTGAACTGCCTGGCGGACCGGGTCTGAGGCTCTCCCCCGGGCCCGTTCACAGGGGCGCGGGGCGGTGGCTGACCCAGGCCGTGGCCACCTCTTTCCAGCAGCGGTCCTCCAGCCGTACGGTCCGGCCGGGCTCCACCGCGACCGTCGCGCCGTCCGCGTCGACGTCCCACCAGCGGTCGCACTCGGTGTGCAGCCGCACGAGGTCGGTGGAGGGGTAGGGGTTGTGGCAGTACGCGACGACCCGGGAGCCCTCTATGGACGTACGGCACTCGGAGCCGGCCGGTTCGGGCTTCGGGGGCTCCTCCCCCGTACCGGAGTCGGCCCCTCTGGCGGCGTGGACGCCCAGAGGTACGGCGAGGGCGGCGACGACCACCGGGGCGGCCAGCAGGAGACGGGTTCGGCGGCGCGTGGGACGCACGGCGATCTCCCTCCCGCAGCCTGACAAGAAGTCCGGTTCCTCCTCATTCTGCGGTGGATCGGCCGACTTTTCGACCGGAGCGGCAGCGGGCGGCCACGGACCGTGAACGGCCCCCGGCCGCGTACCGCCTCCGGAGGAACCGGGGGTACGCGGCCGGGGGCCGTCTCGCGGGGGTGGTGCGCGGTCAGGCGCCCATCATGTGCACGCCGCTGTCGACGTGGATGATCTCGCCCGTGGTGCGCGGGAAGAAGTCGGAGAGCAGGGCGACGATGCCGCGGCCGGCCGGCTCCGGGTCGGACATGTCCCAGGCGAGCGGGGCACGGTGGTTCCAGACGTCGGCCAGCTCCGAGAAGCCCGGGATGGACTTGGCGGCCATCGAGCCGATCGGGCCGGCGGAGATCAGGTTGCAGCGCAGCCCGTCCTTGCCCAGGTCACGGGCGAGGTAGCGGGAGGTGGCCTCCAGCGCGGCCTTGGCCGGGCCCATCCAGTCGTACTGCGGCCAGGCGTACTGGGCGTCGAAGGTGAGGCCGACGATCGAGCCGCCCTCGCTCATCAGCGGCTTGCAGGCCATGGCCAGCGACTTCAGCGAGAACGCCGAGACGTGCATCGCGGTGGCGACGGACTCGAACGGCGTGTTGAGGAAGTTGCCGCCGAGCGCGTCCTGCGGCGCGAAGCCGATGGAGTGGACGACGCCGTCCAGCGAGCCGAGCTCCTCGCGGACCAGGTCCGCCAGGCGGTCCAGGTGCTCCTGGTTGGTCACGTCCAGCTCGATGACCTTGGCCGGCTTCGGCAGCTTCTTGGCGATGCGCTCGGTCAGGGTGGGGCGGGGGAAGGCCGTCAGGATGACTTCGGCACCCTGCTCCTGGGCCACCTTGGCGGCGTGGAACGCGATGGACGACTCCATCAGCACCCCGGTGATCAGGATGCGCTTGCCGTCGAGAATTCCGCTCATGGTGATCAGTGACCCATGCCCAATCCGCCGTCAACGGGAATGACGGCTCCAGTGATGTACGACGCGTCGTCGGAGGCGAGGAAGCGCACCGCGGCGGCGATCTCCCCGGGCTGCGCGTAGCGGCCGAGCGGCACCTGGGACACGATGCCCTTGCGCTGCTCCTCGGTGAGCACCTGGGTCATGTCGGTGTCGACAAAACCGGGGGCGACGACGTTGAAGGTGATGTTCCGCGAGCCGAGTTCACGGGCCAGCGACCGGGCGAAGCCGACCAGCCCGGCCTTGGAGGCGGCGTAGTTGGCCTGACCGGCCGAGCCGAGGAGGCCGACGACGGAGGAGATCAGGACGACGCGGCCCTTCTTGGCGCGCAGCATGCCGCGGTTGGCGCGCTTGACGACCCGGAAGGTGCCGGTGAGGTTGGTGTCGACGACGGAGGTGAAGTCGTCCTCCGACATCCGCATCAGCAACTGGTCCTTGGTGATGCCGGCGTTGGCGACCAGCACCTCCACGGGGCCGTGCTTCTCCTCGATCTCCTTGTAGGCCTGCTCCACCTGCTCGGCGTCCGTGATGTCGCAGCGGACCGCGAGGACACCGGCCTCGGCGAGGACCTGGGGCGGCTCTCCGGAACGGTAGGTGATCGCGACCTGATCGCCGTTGTCGGCGAAGGCGCGGGCGATGGCGAGGCCGATGCCCCGGTTTCCTCCGGTGACGAGAACCGAGCGGCTCAACGGATCACCCTTTCCTTGGCTGTGTGGTACCTCGAAAACCTATCGGTACCGTGCTCCGATCGAGGAATCGGGCCCTGACAGTGGCTTGTCCGGGGTGCTGTCGGGTTCCTACAGTCCGCGGACTTGCATGGTCGGCGCACGCGTCCGCGATATCCCCCGGTGCGGTCACCCTCCGGCGTGGTTCACTGCCGTGGTGTATCGAGAAGGGAACTCCCTGTGCCCCACGAGGTAGATCAGTCATTCCTGGCCCTGCCGTCGCGCGCGCTGGCCGACGCGGCGCTCGCCCGAGCACGGGCGCTCGGCGCCACCCACGCCGACTTCCGGCTGGAGCGGGTGCGCAGCGCCTCCTGGCGGCTGCGGGACGCGCGGCCGGCCGGGGCGTCGGACAGCACGGACCTCGGTTACGCGGTCCGCGTGGTGCACGGCGGGGCGTGGGGGTTCGCCTCGGGCGTGGACCTGACGATGGACGCGGCCGCGAAGGTGGCCTCGCAGGCCGTCGCGATGGCCAAGCTGTCGGCGAAGGTGATCGCGGCCGCCGGCTCCGACGAGCTGGTGGAGCTGGCGGACGAGCCGTCGCACGGTGAGCGGACCTGGGTCTCGGCGTACGACGTCGACCCCTTCTCCGTACCGGACGAGGAGAAGGCGGCGCTGCTCGCCGAGTGGAGCGGGCGGCTGCTGGGCGCGGAGGGCGTCGCGCATGTGGACGCGTCGCTGATGGCCGTGCACGAGAACAAGTTCTACGCGGACACGGCGGGCACCGTCACCACGCAGCAACGGGTGCGGATCCACCCGCAGTTCACCGCCGTCGCGGTGGACGGCACAACCGGCGAGTTCGACTCGATGCGCACGATCGCGCCGCCGGTGGGCCGGGGCTGGGAGTATCTGACCGGCACCGGCTGGGACTGGAACGCCGAGCTGGAGGAGATCCCCGGGCTGCTCGCGGAGAAGATGCGCGCGCCGAGCGTCGAGGCGGGCGCGTACGACCTGGTCGTCGACCCGTCGAACCTGTGGCTGACCATCCACGAGTCGATCGGCCACGCCACCGAGCTGGACCGGGCGCTGGGGTACGAGGCGGCGTACGCCGGGACCTCGTTCGCCACCTTCGACCAGCTGGGCAAGCTGGCGTACGGCTCCCCCGTGATGAACGTGACGGGCGACCGCACCGCCGAGCACGGCCTCGCGACGGTCGGGTACGACGACGAGGGCGTCGAGGCGCAGTCGTGGGACCTGGTGAAGGACGGCACGCTGGTCGGCTACCAGCTGGACCGCCGGATCGCGAAGCTGACGGGCCTGGGCCGTTCCAACGGCTGCGCGTTCGCGGACTCGCCGGGCCATGTCCCCGTACAGCGCATGGCGAACGTGTCGCTCCAGCCGGATCCGGGCGGGCTGTCCACGGAGGATCTGATCGGCGGGGTCGAGCGCGGGATCTATGTGGTCGGCGACCGGTCCTGGTCGATCGACATGCAGCGCTACAACTTCCAGTTCACCGGGCAGCGCTTCTTCCGCATCGAGAACGGCCGGCTCGCCGGGCAGCTGCGCGATGTGGCGTACCAGGCGACGACCACGGACTTCTGGGGCTCGATGGAGAAGGTCGGCGGCCCCCAGACGTACGTCCTCGGCGGCGCGTTCAACTGCGGCAAGGCCCAGCCGGGCCAGGTCGCGGCGGTCTCGCACGGCTGCCCCTCCGCCCTCTTCCGGGGCGTCAACATCCTCAATACGACGCAGGAGGCCGGACGATGAGCCGCGTCAGCAAGCCGTACGAGATCGTCGAGCGGGCCCTGGAGCTGTCCACCACGGACGGCCTGGTGGTCATCGCCGACGAGGAGTCCTCCGCCAATCTGCGCTGGGCGGGCAACGCGCTCACCACGAACGGGGTGACCCGGGGGCGGACCCTGACCGTCATCGCGACCGTCGACGGCGCGCAGGGCACGGCGTCCGGCGTGGTCTCCCGGTCCGCCGTGACCACGGACGACCTGGAGCCGCTGGTGCGCGCCGCCGAGGCCGCGGCCCGGGGCGCGGGTCCGGCCGAGGACGCGCAGCCGCTGGTGAGCGGGGTGCCCTCATCCCCCGATTTCACGGACGCGCCCGCCGAGACCGGTTCGGAGGTCTTCGCGGACTTCGCCCCGGCGCTCGGCGACGCCTTCGCCCGCGCCCGCGCCGGGGGCCGCGAGCTGTACGGGTTCGCGAACCACGAGCTGACCTCCACCTACCTGGGGACGTCGACGGGGCTGCGGCTGCGCCACGACCAGCCGAACGGGACGCTGGAACTGAACGCGAAGTCGCCGGACCGGACGCGTTCGGCGTGGGCGGGCCGGGCGACCCGGGACTTCAAGGACGTCGACCCGGCGGCGATGGACGCGGAGCTGGCGCGGCGGCTGGGCTGGGCGGAGCGGCGCATCGAGCTGCCGGCCGGCCGGTACGAGACGCTGCTGCCGCCGACCGCGGTCGCCGACCTGCTGATCTACCAGCTCTGGTCGTCCACCGCGCGGGACGCGGTGGAGGGCCGGACGGTGTTCTCCACTCCGGGCGGCGGTACGCGCCTGGGCGAGCAGCTCGCCCCGCTTCCGCTGACCCTGCGCAGCGACCCGCACGCGCCGGGTCTGGAGTCGGCGCCGTTCGTGATCGCCCACTCCTCCGGCGACAGCGGTTCCGTCTTCGACAACGGGCTGCCGCTGGCCCCGACGGACTGGGTCCGGGAGGGAAGGCTGGAGCGGCTGACGACCACCCGGCACACGGCGGACCTGACCGGCCTGCCGGTCGCCCCGGGCATCGACAACCTGCTCCTGGAGGGCGGCGGCGAGAAGTCGCTGGAGGAGATGGTCGCCGCGACGACCGGCCGGGCACTGCTGCTGACCTGCCTCTGGTACATCCGCGAGGTGGACCCGGCGACGCTGCTGCTGACCGGGCTGACCCGGGACGGCGTCTATCTGGTCGAGGACGGCGAGGTGGTCGGCGAGGTGAACAACTTCCGGTTCAACGAATCGCCGGTGGACCTGCTGTCGCGGGCCTCGGAGGCGGGGCGTACGGAGAAGACGCTGCCGCGCGAGTGGGGCGACTGGTTCACCCGGGCCGCGATGCCCGCGCTGCGCATCCCGGACTTCAACATGAGCTCGGTCAGCCCGGGCGTATGACCCGCCTAGACTGAGACGTTGCAACCTCATGTTGCAATCCCATGACGCAAAACAAGGAGACACGCAACCGTGACGGACATCGTCGACGAGCTGAAGTGGCGCGGGCTGTTCGCCCAGTCCACTGACGAGGACGCATTGCGCAAGGCTCTCGCGGACGGTCCCGTCACCTTCTATTGCGGCTTCGACCCGACCGCCGCGAGCCTGCACGTGGGGCACCTGGTCCAGGTGCTCACCATGCGGCGGCTCCAGCAGGCGGGCCTGAAGCCGCTCGCGCTGGTCGGCGGGGCCACGGGGCAGATCGGTGACCCGCGGCCCACCGCCGAGCGCACGCTGAACGACCCGGAGACCATCGCGGCCTGGGTGCAGCGGCTGCGGGGGCAGATCGAGCCCTTCCTCACCTTCGAGGGCCCGAACGCGGCGACGATGGTCAACAACCTGGACTGGACCGCGGGCATGTCCGCGATCGAGTTCCTGCGGGACATCGGCAAGCACTTCCGGGTCAACAAGATGCTCACCAAGGACTCGGTCGCCCGGCGGCTGGAGTCGCAGGAGGGCATCAGCTACACCGAGTTCAGCTACCAGCTGCTCCAGGGCATGGACTTCCTGGAGCTGTACCGCCGGCACGGCTGCACCCTTCAGCAGGGCGGCAGCGACCAGTGGGGCAACCTCACCGCGGGTATCGACCTGATCCACCGGCTGGAGCCGGGGGCGGTCGTGCACGCGCTGGCGACGCCGCTGATGACGAAGGCGGACGGGACGAAGTTCGGCAAGTCCGAGAGCGGCGCCGTCTGGCTCGACCCGGAGATGACCACGCCGTACGCGTTCTACCAGTTCTGGCTGAACGTGGACGACCGGGACGTCTCCCGCTACCTGCGCATCCTCAGCTTCAGGAGCCGTGCGGAGCTGGAGGAGCTGGAGAAGCTGACCGAGGAGCGGCCGCAGGCGCGTTCGGCGCAGCGGGCGCTGGCCGAGGAGCTGACCACGCTGGTGCACGGCGGTGCGCAGTGCGCCGCCGTGATCGCGGCGTCGAAGGCGCTGTTCGGGCAGGGCGATCTGGCCGAGCTGGACGAGGCGACGCTGAGCGCGGCCCTGTCCGAGGTGCCGCATGCCACGGTCGCCGAGCTGGGTCCGCTGGTGGACCTGCTGGTGGAGGTCGGCCTGGCGCCCAGCAAGTCGGGGGCGCGGCGCACGGTCAAGGAGGGCGGCGCCTACGTGAACAACGTGAAGGTCGCCGACGGTGAGGTCGCGCCGGACGCCGGGGAGCTGCTGCACGGGCGCTGGCTGGTGCTGCGCCGGGGCAAGAAGAACCTGGCGGCCGTGGAGGTCCGTCCGGCGGGCTGACTCCCCCGGTATGACGCCGCCGCGGCCGGACACGCTGTCTCTCGCGTGTCCGGCCGCGGCGTTTCCGGGTGACCTGTGCGGGTCAGGTTCTCTGTTTCCGGTTGCCCCGGATCGCCTGCCAGGCCATGTCGCCGACGGCGACGACCGCCACGGCGCCCGCCAGCTGCAGCACATGACGGATCCAGTCGATGCCCTTGGTGTCCTCGACGCCGATCCATCCGGCCACGGCGTTGCCGAGGATGCTGCCGAGGATGCCGAACACGGCCGTCAGCCAGAGCGGGATGTCCTGCTTACCGGGCAGGATCGCTCTGGCGATGACACCGAGCACCAATCCCACGATGATTGCCCACAACCAGCTCATTTCGCCTCCTCGTACGGCGCGGAGTGCGCGTTCGCCCAGTCTTGGCCCGCCGTCCGGCCGCCGCATGCCCGGTTGGGCCGTACGGGGGACCCGGCCCGTTGCGCCGAACGCGCCCCGGTCTCCTGCTCGGCGGACGCCGGGCGTACCGTGGATGCGGCCCGGTCCGGGGAGCGTCCGGCGACGAGATCTGGTGGTGGAGCATGCTGCGGAGGAACGCGGGTCCGGAGGTCATCCGGATCACGGGCGCCCGTCAGGGGCTCACGGACGACGTCCGCGGCCGACAGCGGCGGTATGTGATCTCGATGTCGGTGCGCACGGTGTCGGTGGTGCTGGCCGCGGTGCTGTGGAACGTGGAGCGGCATGTGGCGATCGTGGCGCTCGTCCTGGGTGTGCTGCTGCCGTATGTGGCGGTGGTCATCGCCAACGCGGGGCGGGAGAACGCGACTTCGCTCCCGACGACGTTCGTGCAGATGCCGATGCGGCCCGCTCTGGAGGCCGCTCCGGTGGCCGGTTCCGCGGAGTCCGGGGCCGCCGACGGGGCGTCCGGCCGGGTCCCGCCGCCGCAGGAGCACACCTGACCTCGCGGGTACCGCGAAGCTCACGAAAAGCTCAGATCAATCATGACGTTCCGGTGCACCGCACCCCGGTCCCCGTGACATACTTCGAGTGCGCTCCGCATCCCCCGTCGGAGCGACGGACCGACGCCGGGCAGCTCCCCCCGTGGCTGCTCGGCGTCGCCCTTTCTCCGGCCGGGGATGCGTCAGGAAGCTCGCGGAGCACCTGACTTAGGCTGGGTGGCGTGATCTTTCCCGATACGTCCGCCGAGAGTCCCACCGGCGCCCCGCTCTGTTCCGCCAAGGGCTGCCGGGCCGCCGCCGTGTGGGTGCTCGCCTGGAACAACCCGAAACTGCACACGCCCGAGCGGCGCAAGACCTGGCTGGCCTGCGACGAGCACCGGGAGCATCTGTCCTCGTTCCTCGGTGTACGGGGTTTCCTCAAGGACGTCGTGGCGCTGAAGGACTGGGAGTCCGGCCCCGAGGGCTCCGAGGGCTCGCAGGGCGCCTGAGCGTCAGCCGCCGATCGCCGACATCGGGCGGTCGGGCTGCAGGAAGGACGGGTCGTCCAGCCCGGAGCCCGCCTTCTTGCCCCACATCGCCGTCTTCCAGAGTTGGGCGATCTCCTCGTCGGGTGCGTCGCCGCGCAGCGCCCCGCGCAGATCCGTCTCCTCGCGGGCGAAGAGGCAGGTGCGGACCTGGCCGTCGGCGGTGAGCCGCGTACGGTCGCAGGCGCGGCAGAACGGGCGGGTGACCGAGGCGATCACGCCGACGCGGTGCGGGCCGCCGTCGACGGTCCAGCGCTCGGCGGGGGCGGAGCCGCGGGAGGCGTCGCTCTCGGCGGTGAGGGTGAAGCGGGTGCGCAGCGAGGCGAGGATGTCCCCGGCGGTGATCATGCCGTCGCGCTTCCAGCCGTGCTGGGCGTCGAGCGGCATCTGCTCGATGAAGCGGAGCTCGTAGTCGTTGGCCACGGCCCAGGCGAGCAGCTCGGGGGCCTCGTCGTCGTTGAGTCCCGGCATCAGGACGGAGTTGACCTTCACCGGGGTGAGCCCGGCCTCACGGGCGGCCTCCAGGCCGTCCAGCACGTCCCTGTGGCGGTCACGGCGGGTGAGGGTCTTGAAGACGTCGGGGCGCAGGGTGTCCAGCGAGACGTTGACCCGGTCGAGGCCGGCGGCCTTGAGGGCGGTGGCGGTCCGCTTGAGTCCGATGCCGTTGGTGGTGAGCGACATGCGGGGGCGCGGGGTGAGCGCGGCGCACTGCTCGACGATGGAGACGAGGCCGGGGCGCAGCAGGGGCTCGCCGCCGGTGAAGCGGACCTCGGTGATGCCGAGCGAGGTGACGGCGATGCGGATCAGGCGCACGATCTCGTCGTCGGAGAGCAGCTCGCTCTTGCCGAGCCACTGGAGGCCCTCTTCGGGCATGCAGTAGGTGCAGCGCAGGTTGCACTTGTCGGTGAGTGACACGCGCAGGTCGGTGGCGACCCGGTCGTAGGTGTCGATGAGCACGGTGGATCCCTCCCCCGGGGCGGTGCGGTCGCTCTTCTGCGGCTACCGGTACTTCCGAGCCTACGTGAGACGTGTGACAACGGCGTGGCCCGTTTGCCACGAGGTGCGGCCGGGCCGCGTCGTAGGACTCTACGACGCGGCCCGGCCGCGGGTGGTGGGTGATGGGCCGAACGGGCCCGCCCGCTCCGGTGTGCTCAGTGGGCTCCGACGCCGGTGAGGGACTTGACCTCCAGTTCGGCGTACTTGTCCGTGTCGGGCTTCTCCTTGGAGATCAGCGAGCCGACCCAGCCGAGCAGGAAGCCGAGCGGGATCGAGATCAGGCCGGGGTTCTCCAGCGGGAACCAGGCGAAGTCGACGCCCGGGAACATCGAGCTCGGCTTGGAGGAGACGACCGGCGAGAACAGCACCAGCAGGACGGAGGAGGCGAGACCTCCGTAGATGGACCACAGGGCGCCCTGGGTGGTGAAACGCTTCCAGAAGAGGCTGTAGAGGATCGTCGGCAGGTTGGCGGAGGCGGCGACCGCGAAGGCCAGGGCGACGAGCCCGGCGACGTTCAGGTCGCGGGCGAGCGCGCCGAGTCCGATGGAGACGATGCCGATGGCGACGGTGGCCCAGCGCGCGGCGCGGACCTCCTCCTTCTCGGTGGCCTGTCCCTTGCGGATGACGTTGGCGTAGATGTCGTGCGCGAAGGACGAGGAGGAGGCGAGGGTGAGTCCGGCGACGACGGCCAGGATGGTGGCGAAGGCGACGGCGGAGATCACCGCGAGGAGGATGGCGCCGCCGGTGGATCCGGAGCCGCCGCCGATCTCCAGTGCGGCGAGTGGCGCCGCGGTGTTGCCCGCCTTGTTGGAGGCGACGATGTCGCCGGGCTTGAGGATCGCGGCGGCGCCGAAGCCGAGCACGATCGTCATCAGGTAGAAGGCGCCGATGATGCCGATCGCCCAGTTCACGGACTTACGGGCGGCCTTCGCGGTGGGCACCGTGTAGAAGCGGATCAGGATGTGCGGCAGGCCGGCGGTGCCGAGGACCAGGGCGATGCCGAGCGAGATGAAGTCCAGCTTCGAGATGTTGTCGACGCCGTACTTCAGGCCGGGCTCCAGGAAGGCCGCGCCCTTGCCGCTGTTGCTGGCGGCGGTGCCGAGCAGGTCGGAGATGTTGAAGTTGAACTTCAGCAGGATCAGGAAGGTGATGAGCAGGGTGCCCGCGATGAGCAGGACGGCCTTGACCATCTGCACCCAGGTGGTGCCCTTCATGCCGCCGATGGTGACGTAGAGGATCATGAGCACGCCGACCAGGGCGACGATGAGGATCTTCCCGGCGTCGCTGGTGATGCCGAGGAGCAGCGAGACGAGGACGCCCGCGCCGGCCATCTGGGCCAGCAGGTAGAAGATCGAGACGACGATCGTGGACGTACCGGCGGCGGTACGGACGGGGCGCTGGCGCATCCGGTAGGCGAGGACGTCGCCCATGGTGTAGCGGCCGGAGTTGCGCAGCGGTTCGGCGACCAGGAGCAGGGCGACGAGCCAGGCGACGAGGAAGCCGATGGAGTACAGGAAGCCGTCGTATCCGAAGAGCGCGATGGCTCCGGCGATGCCGAGGAAGGACGCGGCGGACATGTAGTCGCCGGAGACCGCGAGTCCGTTCTGGAATCCGGTGAACTGGCGGCCGCCCGCGTAGAAGTCGGCGGCGCTCTTGGTCTGGCGGCCCGCCCAGACGGTGATGAAGAGGGTCGCCACGACGAAGGCGGCGAACAGCGTGATGATCAGCGGCCGGTGTTCGCTCGCCCCCTCGGTGGCGGCGAGCTGGACGGTGGGATAGAGGGCGTGGGCGGCGCTCATGCGTCGGCCTCCATACGGGACTTGATCGCCTCGGCCTTGGGGTCGAGCTTGGTGGCGGCGTGCCGGGAGTAGAGCCAGGCGATGAGGAAGGTGGTGGCGAACTGGGCGAGTCCGAGGACGAGCGCCATGTTGATGTTGCCGACGACCTTGGTGGCCATGAATCCGCCCGCGTAATTGCAGAGCAGGACGTACAGCAGGTACCAGGTCACGAAGGCGATGGTCAGAGGGAAGGCGAAGGAGCGGTGGGAGCGGCGCAGGTCGGCGAAGTCCGGGCTCGCCTGCATCGCGATGAAGGCCTCGGTGGTGGGCTGGTGGGGTCCGGCGGGCGCGGTGCCCTCGGGCGGCGGTGCATCGGTAGCCACGGAATCTCCTCGCGACGCGGGTGCGGTGGTCTGGGGGACGGTGGGTGTCATGGGAGGCCTCGTTACCGGCGGGGACGGTGATGTACCTCCTGGACAACGGCACGGAGGGCGCGACGAAGCGGTTCACCGCGTCTTTCGCCTTCTCGTTCGCCTTCTCGGACGCGTCCTCGCGGGCCCCCCGGCCGGAAGGCGCCCGTCCACGTTCGGCCGCATCGGTCACTCTTCGAACTCACTTGCCCGGAAACGTTGATGTGCCGGGATGATCAGCGATAGCTTCACTCGTCATGTACGCGACCGAACACGCCAGGTGTCCGGTCGTTCGGCACGGATGATGTGGAGAACCCATGGCTCATCTGGCATCGAGACGGACCCGCGCACTCGCGGTGCCCGTCGGACTCGCGCTGACCGCCTCGCTCGGCTTCCTGCCGACCGCGACGGCCACGGCGGCGCCCACCGGCGAGCAGGCCGCCGCGAGCGTCCGGACCGACGGGCCGAAGCTGTCCTACGTGGTCAACACCCGGGGCGGCCACGGCACCGTCAAGAACGTCAAGAAGGCGATCGCCAAGGCCGGCGGCACCGTCGTCGTCGCCTATGAGCAGATCGGCGTCATCGTCGTCCACTCGCAGAACCCGGCCTTCGGCGAAACGATCCGCCGGGCACGCGGCGTGGAGTCGGCGGGCGCCACCCGCACCAACCCGATCGTTCCGCAGGCCACCAAGGACGTCGGCTCGATCGCGCAGCCGCTCACCGCCGAGCAGGCGGCGGCCGCCGCCGCGCAGGCGACGGCCGGCGAGGACCCGCTGGAGCCCCTCCAGTGGTCACTGCCCGCCATCAAGGCGGACAAGGCGCACCAGAAGACGCTGGGCTCGAAGAAGGTGACGGTCGCCGTCATCGACACGGGCGTCGACGACACCCACCCGGACCTGGCCCCGAACTTCGACAGCCGTGCCTCGGTCAACTGTGTGTCGGGCGCTCCGGACACCACCGCCGGCTCCTGGCGTCCGGCGGCGGGCGAGAGCGACCACGGCACCCATGTGGCGGGCACCATCGCCGCCGCGAAGAACGGCGTCGGGGTCACCGGTGTCGCCCCGGGCGTGAAGGTGTCGGGCATCAAGGTGTCGAACCCGGACGGGTTCTTCTACACCGAGGCCGTCGTCTGCGGGTTCCTCTGGGCCGCCGAGCGCGGCGTGGACGTGACCAACAACAGCTATTACACCGACCCGTGGCTGTTCAACTGCAAGAACGACCCGGACCAGGGCGCCCTGGTCGACGCGCTGACCCGTGCCGTGAAGTACGCGGAGCGCAAGGGGACGGTCAACGTCGCGGCGTCGGGCAACTCCCGCCACGACCTGGCGCTCGACGCGATCGAGGACACGACCAGCCCGAACGACACCGAGCCGGTCACCCGGACGATCGACCCGAGCGCCTGCCCGGACATCCCGACCATGCTGCCGGGTGTCGTGACGGTCTCCGCGACGGGTGCGAAGGGCCTGAAGTCCTCGTACTCGAACTACGGCAAGGGCATCATCGACGTGGCGGCCCCGGGCGGTGACTCGACGGTCTACCAGACCCCCGAGCCGCCGGCCGTCAACGGGCTGATCCTGTCGACCCTGCCGGGCGGCAAGTTCGGCTACAAGGCCGGTACGTCGATGGCGTCCCCGCATGTCGCGGGCGTCGTGGCGCTGATCAAGTCCAAGCACCCCTACGCTTCGCCGGCCGCGGTCAAGGCCCTGCTGACGCTGCAGGCGGACGCGAAGGCGTGCGGCGAGCCGTACGACATCAACGGTGACGGCGTCATCGACGCGGTCTGCGAGGGCGGCAAGAACTACAACGGCTTCTACGGGGCCGGAGTGGTGGACGCTCTGGACGCGGTGCGCTGGTAGGCACCCGGCCGAACGACGGGCGAGGGCCCGGGGAGGACGACCTCCCCGGGCCCTCGCCCGCGTCGGGGCGCCGCGGCGCGCTACGGCCTGATGAGCACCTTCAGGGCGGTCCGCTCGTCCATCTCCTTGTAGCCGACGGGCACCTCGTCCAGCCCGACGGACCGGTCGAAGACGGGCGACGGGTCGATCGTGCCGTCCAGCACGTCGGGAAGCAGCTCCGGTATGTACGTGCGTACGGGGGCGACGCCGCCGCGCAGCGCGATGTTCCGGCCGAACATCACACCGAGGTCCACGCCCGTCCCGCTGCCGTGCGGGACGCCGACGTAACCGATGGAGCCGCCGTCGCGGACGATGCCGAGGGCGGTGCGCATCGACTGCTCGGTGCCGACGGCCTCGATGACGCTGTGCGCGCCCTCGCCCCGGGTCAGCTCACGGACGGCGGCGAGGGCGGCCTCGCCGCGTTCGGCGACCACGTCGGTCGCGCCGAAGCGGCGGGCGATGTCGGTGCGCGCGGGGTGGCGGCCGAGCGCGATGACGCGCTCCGCGCCGAGCCGCTTGGCGGCGAGCACCCCGCACAGGCCGACCGCGCCGTCGCCGACCACCGCGACGGTGGAGCCCCGGGTCACGCCCGCGCCGACGGCGGCGTGGTGGCCGGTGCCCAGCACGTCGGAGAGCGCCAGCAGACCGGTGAGGAGGCGGTCGTCGGAGGCGGCCGCGGCCGGGAGCCGGACGAGGGTGCCGTCGGCGTGGGGGACGCGGACGGCCTCGCCCTGTCCGCCGTCCGACTGCGCGCCGTCGGGGCTGACCGAGCCCCAGAAGCCGCCTTCGGGGCAGGAGGTGGTGAGGCCCTCGGCGCAGTAGGTGCAGGTGCCGTCGGACCAGACGAACGGGGCGACGGCCAGATCGCCGACCGCGAAGCCGCGGACGCCGGGGCCGGCCTCCTCGACGACGCCGAGGAACTCGTGGCCGATGCGCTGTCCGGGCCGCCGGGCCGACTCGCCCCGGTAGGCCCACAGGTCGCTGCCGCAGATGCAGGCCCGCAGGACCCTCAGCACCACGTCGGTGGGCCGCTGGATCCTCGGGTCAGGCACCTCCTCCACCCGGATGTCGTGGGGGGCGTGGATGACGGTGGCGCGCATACGTTCGGGGTCCTTGCCGGTCTCAGCTGCTGGTACCCCGCTCACGGTACGCCCCCGCCGGGCTCGCCCCGAGCGCCCGGAGCGCCCCGAGGGTCAGCAGGGCCTGTGCGGCGATGTAGGTGACCATCACCCAGAAGTCGGGGGCGGGCGCCTGCGGCCAGTCGGCGATGCCGGTGGCGATGAGGGCGTCGGAGAGCAGGAAGAGCGCCCCGCCAGCCGCCGCGTACCGCCCGAGCACGCCCGCCCGCCAGGCCATGGCGGTGAGCAGCAGGCTGTAGCCGGTCAGCGGGATCCGCAGGTCCGCCGGGAGGTCCGGCCAGATCAGCACGAGGAAGACGACGAGGACGACGGCGTACCCGGCCCCGGTGACCAGCGGTGCGGGACCACGGCCTCGCCCCTCACCCCGCCCGAAGAGCGTCAGGTAGCAGACGTGGCCGACGGCGAAGGAGGCCATGCCGACGAGGAAGGCCAGGTCGTTGTCGGCGAGCAGGAAGACGTCGCCGCCCCATCCGAACAGCAGGGCCGCGACGAGCACCCGGGGTCCGCCGCGCAGTGCCGCGTACCCGGCGAGCAACGGCATCAGCAGCGGCTTGGCGACCAGGTGGACGGTCTCGGCCCCGGCGAGAAGCCCGGCCAGGTCGACGGCGGCGGCGAGGAGGAAGGCGAGCAGCACGGGCCGGGCGAAGCGCTCGGCGCGCCGGGGCTGGCGGTCACCGGTGCGGCGGGGCGGCGCGGCTGCCTGCCGGCCGCCGCCCCCGGCCGCCCGGTCCCGCCCGCTCTACTCGTGGGTCGCGACGCGCAGCGGGTTGTGGGTGGAGATGTTCTTGGTGAGTCCGTAGACGGGCCGCTCGGTCTCGGCCGCGAAGGACCCGAACATGCGGTCCCAGACGATGAGGATCCCGCCGTAGTTGCGGTCCAGGTAGCTGCCCTGCGAGGCGTGGTGGACGCGGTGGTGCGAGGGCGTGTTGAGGACGTACTCGAAGGGGCGCGGGAGCTTCCCGACGCGCTCGGTGTGCACCCAGAACTGGTAGACGAGGTTGGCCGACTGGCAGAACGCGAGCGCCGCCGGGTGCACCCCGCAGGCGATCAGCGGCAGGTAGAAGGGCCAGACGGTCGCGGAGGTCCAGGGCTGGCGCAGCGCGGTGGTGAGGTTGAACTTCCGGCTGGAGTGGTGGACCACGTGGCAGGCCCACAGGATCCGGATCACATGGTGGCCGCGGTGGGACCAGTAGTAGAAGAAGTCCTGCGCGAGGAGCATCAGCAGGACGGTCCACCACAGCACGGGCACCCGCAGCGGCGTCAGCTCGTAGACCCCCATGTAGATGGCCAGGATGGGGATCTTCCACAGCAGGTCGAAGCCCAGGCTGCCGAGGCCCATGGTGAGGCTGGTGGCGGCGTCCTTGGTCTCGTACCCGGCGGCGTCCTCGTCCGGGTGGAGGCGGTAGCTGACCATCTCGATCACGGTGAGCAGGACGAAGGCCGGTATCGACCACAGCACGACATCGGGCAGGTTCGGCTCCATGCGAGCACCGTAGGGCCGCCGGGCGGCGAGGGCTAGACGTTGTTACCCACAAGTATGCGAGACCCGTTGTCAGCAGTCTTTGGCACCTTCTGCCAAGGGACCGGTCGTAGGATTTGCGAGCGCGTGTCGCCGAGGGGGAGGAACGCTCGTGTCGGGTACGGAAGTTGCGGTGTTACGGCTGGCCACGACGGTGATCGGCGCGGCCGCGAAGGCACTGCTGACCCCGAAGCCCGGCGCGCGCCTGGTCCCGTCCCCGGTCCGCCCCCTCCCCCGCCCCGCGAAGCCGGACCGGCTGGCCGAGGTGCTCGCGGGGCGGATGGCCGACTCCTTCGCCGACCTGCCCGAGCACGAGCGGCTGGCCGCGGTCGCCTCCGTACAGGACACGTTCGCGGCGGCGGGCGAACCGGACGCCGGGCGGCTGTTCGCGCTGGACCTGGATCCGGACCGGCTGAGCGCCGAGCTGTCGGCCCCCGCCGCCGGGCTCTCGGAGCGGGCCGTGGACCTGTACGAGGACCTGCTCGGCGACTGCTGCGCTCACCTGGTGGAACAGCTCACGGCCCATCCGTCGTTCGCGGCGCGGGCGGCGGTGGAGCAGGTCCGCGCGACGGGCCGGACGCGGGAGCTGGTGGAGGACGTCCGGGCCCGGGTCGGTCCGCGCCCGGACGCGGCGGATCTGGACTTCGAGCGGCGGTACGCGGAGTTCATGGCGACGGCCAACAGCCGGATGGGCCTGTTCGGGCTGACGCTCGGCCGGTCGGCGAGCGAATGGCCGCTGGAGACGGCCTACATCAGTCTCTCGGTGAGCGGTTACGAGGCGGCCGGCCCGCCCGGTCTCGGCGGGCCGGTCCGGACATCGGTCAGCGGTTACGAGGGCAGCCACGCGCACGGACCGGACGAGCCGGTACGGACCACGGCCAGGATCGAGGAGGCGCTCGGCGAGCGGACCCGGCTGCTGCTGCGCGGCCCGGCCGGTTCGGGCAAGACCACGCTGGTGCAGTGGCTGGCGTTGAACGCCGCGCGGCGGACGTTCGGCACCGAGCTGGCGGACTGGAACCGGTGCGTCCCGTTCGTCCTGCGCCTGCGGGCCTTCACCGCCCGCGACGCGCTGCCCGCCCCGGCGGACTTCCTGCGCGCGGCCGGCGTACCGCTGCACGGCTCGGCCCCGGACGGCTGGGCGGACCGGCTGATGCTGGAGGGCCGGGCGCTGGTCCTGGTGGACGGTGTCGACGAGGTGCCGGACCGGCTGCGCAGGCGCACGGAGCGCTGGCTGAAGGACCTGATCACCGCCTATCCCCGGGCCAGGTACGTGGTGACGACCCGTCCTTCGGCGGTCCCGGAGAGCTGGCTGTCCGGCTCCGGCTTCGAACCGCACACGCTGCTGGCCATGCGCCGCGACGACATCCACGCCTTCATCGGCCACTGGCACCGGGCGGCCCGCTCCGAGTGCCGGTCGGACGAGGAACGCGCCGAGCTGGAGACGTACGAGAGCGCGCTCCGCCGGGCGGTCGGAACCCGCCGGGACCTGGCGCGGCTGGCGACGAATCCGCTGATGTGCGCGCTGCTCTGCGCGCTGAACCGGGACCGCCGGATGCAACTGCCGCGAGCGCGCAAGGAGCTGTACGACGCGGCGCTGGACATGCTGCTGGTGCGGCGCGACAACGAGCGCGAGGTCTCCGGCGTGGAAGGCGTCGACCTGACCCGCGAGGAGCAGACCACACTGCTGCAGCGTCTCGCGTACTGGCTGATCCGCAACGACCTCGTGCAGGCCGCGCAGGACGAGGCGGTGTCGCTGATCGCCGACTGGCTGCGCTCCATGTCCCAGGTCCGGGGCACGCCCGAGCAGGTCTTCACCCATCTGCTCAACCGCAGCGGTCTGCTCCGCGAGCCCGTGCCCGGTGCGGTGGACTTCGTGCACCGCACCTTCCAGGACTACCTCGGCGCCAAGGCGGCGGTGGAGGTACGCGACTTCGGCGTGCTGGTCCGCCACGCGCACGAGGACCGGTGGGACGACGTGGTCCAGATGGCGGTGGGCCACGCGCGGCCCGACGAACGCGCCGCCCTGCTCACCTCGTTCCTGGAACGGGCCGACGCGGAGCCCGGCCACGAGCACCGGCTGATCCTGCTGGCGGCGGCGAGCCTGGGCCACGCGCCGGAGCTGGATCCGTCGGTGCGGGAGGCGGTGGAGGCGCGGACGGAACGGCTGCTTCCGCCGGACAGCCAGGAGAGCATCGACCAGCTGGCCGAGGTCGGCGACCTGGCGCTGGAGCTGCTGTCGTCGATGCTGGACGGCCTGAGCGAGCGCGAGGCGGCGTCGGTCGTGCGGACGGCGGCCGCGGTGGGCGGCGAGACCGCCTACGAACTGGTCCGGCAGTTCCGGGACGACGAGCGGAGCCTGATCACGTACGAGGTCTCCATGGCCTGGGAGCGGTTCGACCCGGAGCGCTACGCACGCGAGGTGCTGGCGGGCCCCTGCTGGGAGGACACCTACGTCTATGTGAAGTCCGACCGCCATCTGTCGGCGCTGAAGCACGTACCGCGGGCGCACAGTGTGAATCTGTCGGGCGACCGCCACGATCTGTCGCCGGTGACGTCTCGCACCGATGTGCGGCGCGTGTTCGTCTGGCACAACGCGCGGCTCATCGGGGTGCGTCAGCTCGCCGCCATGCCCGGACTGCGCGAGCTCGGTCTGAGCAACTGTCCGCGGATCCGGACCATCGAGCCGCTCGCCCGCACCGGACTGGAATGGCTCTCCCTCGTCCAGCTCCATCCGGAACTCGACCCCGCCCCGCTCGCCGACCTGCCCGCCCTCCGCTATCTGGCGCTGGGTCACCCCTTCCTCATGGAGAGCGTCGGTGAACTGCCGGCGTGCCCGCAGGTGACCCGGCTCGACCTGCTGGCGGAGTCCCGGTATCTCGACCTGGAGGGCCTGGAGGACTGGACGGGCCTGCGGGATCTGACGCTGTACGGCGGAACTCAGTTCCGGCAGCTCGTCCGGACGCCCGCCCTGCACGGCCTGCGGGACCTGGGGCTCATCCGGATTCCGGCGCTCGACCTGAACCTGACGGCGCCTCTGACCGGGCTGCGGGTGCTGACGCTGGCCGAGTGCGCCCTGACATCCGGGCTCGCCCCGCTCGCGGAGCTGCCCTCGCTGACGACCCTGCGCCTGTCCGGGAAGGCCGAGTGCTACGACCTCGCGCCGCTCGCCGCCTCCGAGCACCTGACCGTCCACCTGGCCCACGACACCCCCGTCACCGGCGCCGAACTCCTCCCGCCGGAACGGATCGTCCGCCTCCCCTGACCGCCTGGTCCCCCGACCGTGGCGGCCGAATAGGGGACTGTCAGTCATGGCCCGTATTCTCTGTGACCATGCTCGACGACCGCCAGACAGCCGCACCGTGGCCGACCGCCTACCCCCAGGGGTACGCGGTCGTCGACGTGGAGACCACCGGCCTCGCCCGCGACGACCGGATCATCTCCGCCGCCGTCTACCGGCTGGACGCCCTGGGCAACGTCGAGGACCACTGGTACACGCTGGTCAACCCGGAGCGGGACCCCGGTCCCGTCTGGATCCACGGGCTGACGAGTGACGTGCTCGAAGGGGCGCCGCTCTTTCCCGAGGTGGCCGAGGAGTTGTCCGCGCGGCTCGCGGACCGGGTGCTCGTGGCGCACAACGCGGCGTTCGACTGGTCGATGATCGCCCGGGAGTACGCACGGGCCTCGGTGATCGCCCCGGTCGAGCACCGGCTGTGCACCATCGCGCTCGCCAAGGAGCTGCGGCTGCCGCTGCCCAACCACAAGCTGGCCACCCTCGCCGCGCACTTCGGGGTCGTCCAGCAGCAGGCCCACCACGCCCTGGACGACGCCCGGGTGCTGGCCGAGGCGTTCCGGCCGAGTCTGCACGCGGCGGCCAGGGGCGGGGTGCGGCTGCCGTTGCTGGAGTGCCGTCCGCTGACCGAGTGGTCGGACTCCCCCGTCGCCCCGCGCGTCGGGTATCAGCCCTCGCGGCAGAACAGCTGGCGGCCCTCGCGCAAGCGGCCGGCCTGCCCGTATCCCAATCCGGGGCGGTACGAGAAGGAGAAGCCGCTCCAGCAGGGGATGCGGGTGGCCTTCTCCGGGGACACCTCGATCGACCGGGAGCTGCTGGAGGACCGGGCGATCGAGGCCGGGCTCCATGTGGCGACCAGCGTGTCGCGGCTGACCAGTCTGCTGGTGACCAACGACCCGGACGCGGCCACGTCCAAGACGCAGAAGGCCAGGTCGTTCGGCACGCCGATCCTGGAGGAGAGCGCCTTCACCCATCTGCTGCGCGATGTGGCCCCCGCCGACGGGGCCGTCCTGCCGCAGCAGGCGCCGCCGCCGTCATCGGAGTGAACCGGGCACGACTCGCCCGGCGGCCGCTCGCCCCCTGACCACCGGGCGTCCCACCCTGTGGCGCATGGCACGTTGCGAGGTTTGCGGAAACGACTACGGCATGTCCTTCGAGGTGCACGCACAGGGTGCGGTGCACGTCTTCGACTGCTTCTCCTGCGCCATCCACCGCATGGCGCCGATCTGCGAGCACTGCCGGGTCCAGGTGATCGGGCAGGGTGTCGAGGTCGACGGGCACTGGTACTGCGGCGCCCACTGCGCCCGCGCCGAGGGGAAGGCGGGCATCGTGGACAAAGTGTGAGGAAGCGTCTCATTGCCGGATCGCTCCGGCAGCACCCCTGAGTGCCGCACCCCATGACCCCGGTTGTACGGTCATGGGGTGTACCGCTTCCTGTTGACCCGGCAGTGGGTGATCCTCACCCTGCTCGGCCTCGTCCTGATCCCGACGATGATCGAGCTGGGTTTCTGGCAGTTCCACCGGCACGAACACCGGGTCGAGCAGAACAGCCTGATCTCGCGGAACCTCGCCGCGCGGCCGGTCCCGGTCACCGAACTCACCTCGCCCGGGCACACCGTCCCGCGCTCGGACTACTGGCGGACGGTCACCGCGACGGGCACGTTCGACACCGAGCACGAGGTGGTCGTCCGCCGCCGGACCTCGGACGACGACCGCATCGGCGTCCATGTGCTGACCCCGCTGGACCTCAAGGACGGCGGCACCGTCCTGGTCAACCGGGGCTGGGTGCCGGCCGCGCCGAACCAGACCGCCTTCCCCGACGTGCCGCCCGCGCCCCGCGGCGAAGTGACCGTCACCGGCCGCCTCAAGGCGGACGAGACGACCGGCAGCAGCGGCATCAAGGACCTGGCGGGACTGCCGGACCGGCAGGTGATGCTGATCAACAGCGACCAGCAGTCGCAGCTGCTGTCCCGGACGGTTCTCGGCGGCTACATCGAGCAGACCGAGCCCGCCCCTTCCGGTGATCTGCCCGAGCAGATCGCCCGCCCCGACGACAGCTCGATCGGCCCGCACATGGCCTACGCCGTCCAGTGGTGGCTGTTCGTCGCCGCGGTCCCGGTCGGCTGGATCATTCTCGTACGCCGTGAGAAGCGCGACCGTGAGCAGGCCGCGGCCGAGAACGCGACGGCCGAGGCCGCCGAGCAGCCGGAGCCGGCGAGCGCCTGAGGCCGGCGGCACACCATCGGGCTGGTTGACATCGGCCCGGTTCGGGAAAACGCCAGGCGTGACCCCACGCATCGAGGACTACGCCCTGATCGGCGATCTCCAGACCGCCGCGCTCGTCGGCAGGAACGGTTCGGTGGACTGGCTCTGCCTGCCCCGCTTCGATTCCGGCGCCTGCTTCGCCGCCCTGCTCGGCACCGAGGAGAACGGCCACTGGCGCATCGCGCCCCAGGGCGCCGGCGCCTCCGACACCTGCACCCGGCGCGGCTATGTGCCCGACTCCCTGGTCCTGGAGACGTACTGGGAGACGCGGACCGGCACGGTGAAGGTCATCGACTTCATGCCCCAGCGCGACAGGTCGCCGGACCTGATGCGGATCGTCGAGGGCGTCAGCGGCAGCGTCGACATGCGTTCGGTGCTGCGGCTGCGCTTCGACTTCGGTTCGGTGGTGCCCTGGGTGCGGCGTTCGCACGGTCACCGGGTGGCGGTCGCGGGCCCCGACTCCGTATGGCTGCGCAGCGAGCCGCCGGTCAAGACGTGGGGCCAGCAGTTCAGCACCTGCTCCTCGTTCACCGTGGCCGAGGGCGACAGCGTGGCGTTCGTGCTGACCTGGCACCCCTCGCACTCGCCGCGCCCGAAGCTGATCGACCCGCACAAGGCGCTGAAGCACACGCTGCACGACTGGGCGAAGTGGACCGCGCGGTGCACGTACGAGGGGCCGTACCGCGACGCCGTGCTGCGCTCGCTGATCACCCTGAAGGCGCTGACGTACGCCCCGACGGGCGGCATCGTGGCGGCCCCGACCACCTCGCTGCCGGAGGAGATCGGCGGCGTACGGAACTGGGACTACCGCTTCTGCTGGCTGCGGGACGCCACGCTGACCCTCGGGGCGATGGTCTCGGCCGGCTATCTGGAGGAGGCGGCGGCGTGGCGGGACTGGCTGCTGCGGGCCGTCGCCGGTGACCCGGCCGATCTGCAGATCATGTACGGGCTGGCGGGCGAGCGCCGGCTGCCCGAGGCGGAGCTGCCCTGGCTCACCGGGTACGAGCACTCCCGGCCGGTGCGCACCGGCAACGCGGCCGTCCGGCAGCGGCAGCTCGATGTGTACGGCGAGGTCATCGACGCGCTCCGGCTCGCCCGGGTCGCCGGTCTCGACGACAAGCCGCACGCCTGGAACCTCCAGCTCAGCCTGCTCGGCTTCCTGGAGTCGACCTGGCGGGAGCCGGACGAGGGGCTGTGGGAGATCCGCGGCGCCCGGCGGCACTTCGTGCACTCCAAGGTGATGGCCTGGGTCGCGGCCGACCGGGCGGTGCGCTCGCTGGAGGAGAACCCGGAGCTGCCCGGCGACGCGGACCGCTGGCGGGCGATGCGGGACGCGGTGCACGCCGAGGTCTGCGAGAAGGGGTACGACCCCGAGCGGAACACCTTCACCCAGTCCTACGGGTCACGGGAGCTGGACGCCTCGACGCTGCTGATCGTGCGGACCGGGTTCCTGCCGCCGGACGATCCCCGGGTGATCGGCACGGTCGACGCGGTCCGCGACGAGCTGGGCAGCGACGGTCTGGTCCGCCGCTACAGCACCGACGGCGGTTCGGTGGACGGTCTGCCGGGCGACGAGGGGGCGTTCCTCGCCTGCTCGTTCTGGCTGGTCGACGCGTTGCGGCGGATCGGCAGGCCGGACGAGGCGCGGGCCCTGTTCGAACGGCTGCTGGAGCTCCGCAGCGACCTGGGGCTGCTGGCCGAGGAGTACGACGTCGCGGCGGGGCGGCAGCTGGGCAACTACCCCCAGGCCTTCAGCCATATCGGACTGGTGAACTCCGCTGTCGACCTGGCCGGGGAGGACCCGGCAGGATAGGGCCATGGATCTTGGACTGAAGGACCGCGTCTACATCGTCACCGGAGCGACCCGGGGCCTCGGCAACGCCACGGCCCGCGCCCTGGCCGCCGACGGCGCGAAAGTGATCATCACCGGCCGGGACGAGAAGGCCGTGACGGAGGCCGCCGCCGAGCTGGGCCCGGACGCGCTCGGGGTCGCCGCGGACAACGCCGACCCGGGGGCCGCCCAGCGTCTGGTGGACACCGCGCGGGAACGCTTCGGGCGGCTCGACGGCATCCTCATCAGCGTCGGCGGGCCGCCCCCGGGCTTCGTCGCGGACAACACGGACGACCAGTGGCAGACGGCGTTCGAGTCGGTGTTCCTGGGAGCGGTACGGCTCGCCCGGACGACGGCGGCCGCGCTCGGCGAGGGCGGGGCGATCGGCTTCGTGCTCTCCGGGTCGGTGCACGAGCCGATCGCGGGGCTGACCATCTCCAACGGGCTGCGTCCCGGTCTCGCCGGTTTCGCCAAGTCGCTGGCCGACGAGCTGGGCCCGCGCGGTATCCGGGTGGTGGGCGTGCTGCCCGCCCGGATCGACACCGACCGGGTCCGTGAGCTGGACGCCCTGTCCGGCGACGCGGAGGCCGCCCGCACCGCCAACGAGGCGCGGATCCCGCTGCGGCGCTACGGGACGCCCGAGGAGTTCGGCAGGACCGCGGCCTTCCTGCTCTCCCCCGCCGCTTCCTATCTGACGGGGATCATGGTCCCGGTCGACGGGGGGTTCCGGAGCGGCTTCTGAGCCCGCGCTCCCGACCGTACGCCCACGGGCCGTCAGGACACCCGCTCCGCGCGGTGCTTGACGGCCTTGAGGCGTACCTCGGCCGGAAGCGTCTCCAGACCGGCCGATTCCCTGGCGTGCGCCAGCGCCCCGTCGCCGATCGCGGTCAGCGTTCCGAGCGGCGCGGCGTGCGGCTCCATCAGCAGCCGGAGCCGGGCCCGGGGCGCGGTGCGGCGGCCCGTCAGCATCGCCTGGGCGCGGGCCACCCCGTCCAGGTCGCCCGCCTCCGCGGCGAGCACGCCCTCCAGGGCGCGGCCCCGCAGCTGTGCGCCTTCGCCGTCGCCGCTGTCGACCAGCACGTCGGCGAGCCGGCCGCGGCGGAGCTGGGCGAGGAACCACCACAGGGCGAGGATCACCAGGACGGCGAGGACCGCGATCACGGTCGGCCACCACCAGCCGTCGTCGCGCCAGCGGTGCCGGTCGGCCACGCTGAGCAGGACGTCGTTCTTTCCGTCCCAGGGCCACCAGGACGGTACGGACGCGCCGAGGCCGGCGGCGAACACGGCTCCGCCGACCACGACCAGCACCAGTCCGGCCAGGGCCAGCAGGACCCGGTTGACGGTGGAGCGCATGCGGCTCATCCCTTCTTCGCCGGTCGGTGCACCTGGACGGAGAGGGCGGGCGGTTTCGCCAGACCCAGTTCCCGGACGGCCTTCTCCAGTACGTCGTCCAGGTCGGTGCGTACGTCGTCGAGTTCCCGGAAGTGCGAGAGGGCCCGCACCTTCGCCTTCCGCCGTCCCATGCGGACGCGTACGGACTGCACGCCGGACACCTCCACGGCCCGGTCCCGCAGGACCAGTGCGGCGGCGGTACGGTCGAGCCCGGCCCGGATGTCGGCGCGGTCGCGGCGCATCGGCAGCAGGTCGCGCAGTCCGGGGGTGAGGGCCAGCAGGATCAGCCAGAGGCCGATCAACGCCGCGACGGCCGCACCGATCAGCACCGCGACATCGTCCAGCTGCCGTTCGGCGAGGCCGTCGGCGAGCGAGCGACGCCACTGCATGGCCGGACGGTCGGCCCGTACGGCGGCGATGTCGTAGAGCAGCAGTCCGGCCGCGCCCAGGAGCACCAGGGCCAGCAGGGCGGCCGGAACCCGGCGCGCGGACCAGAAGCGGCCGGCCCGTCCGTCGCCCTGTTCCAGGGTGGGGACCGGTGCGCGGGCGTCGGCCGACGTGTCCGGGACCGGGGTCGGCGTCTCGCCGTCGCCCGGTGCCACGGTGGGCATCCGCCGGGTGGAGCCGGTCGGTTCACCGGGTTCGGTCATCGGATCCTCCCCTGTGCGGCGGCGCTCGTTCCGGCGGGGTGCAGCCGTTCGACCTGTACGGCCACCTCGGGCACCTCCATGCCGGCGAGCGCCTTGACGCGCTGGGCGACCCGGCTGCGCACGGCGCCGCACTGACGGCCGATGTCACAGGGGTAGCCGAGCTCCAGGACGACCCGGACCCGGGCGGCGTCGCGGTGCACGGTGACCGTGGCTCGCGGCGACGCCCCGTCCTCGGGCGGATCGGTGACCGCTTCCTTCGCCGCCTGGGCGGCGATCTTGGCGACGACGCGGTCGGCGATCCGGGTCTCGCCCCGTTCCGCGGCGGCGACCCGGCCGGTCACCGCCGTCACCGTCGCCGGTCGCCGCGCTCGCGACTCCGGAAGAAGTCGCCGGGCTCCAGGTCACCGTCCAGGAAGCGGCCGGCGATGAAGCCGATCGCGCCCAGGGCGGCCACCAGTACGAAGGCTCCGAACCCGCCGAAATATCCGGCGAACCCGAGCGCCATGCCGGCCAACAGACCGGCGACAGCCATGCTCATCGTGTTCTCTCCTCAACTGCCGTGCGACGGAGCGGCGAAAGGGCTACTGGACCCGCTGGGAGGGCTCGTCCTCGTCGTCATCCTCGTCCGGCAGCTTGACGTCGCTGACGGCGATGTTGACTTCGACGACTTCGAGACCGGTCATGCGTTCCACCTCGGCGACGACGTTCCCGCGGACGTCGCGGGCCACATCGGCGATGGACACGCCGTAGTCGACGACGATCTCCAGGTCGAGGGCCGCCTGGGACTCGCCGACCTCCGCCTTCACACCGCGGGTGACGGACTTGCCGCCGCCGGGGACCCGGTCACGGACGGCGCCGAAGGTCCGCGACAGGCCGCTGCCCATCGCGTGAACGCCGACCACGTCGCGGGCCGCCATTCCGGCGATCTTCTCGACAACGCCGTCGGCGATGGTGGTACGGCCCCGGGTGCCCGGGTCGCCGCCGCCGCGCTTGTTCAGCGGAGATGTGCCGCCCGAACCGCTGTCGGGGTTGGTGCGCTGGGAGGTGTCAGTCATCGCTGCTCATCCCTTCGGGGCAGAGTTGGACTTCCTTGCCCACGTTAAGTGCGCTTTCCCCATCCCGCGCCGTGGATGCGGCAGGCTGGGGCGATGACAACGGCGCAGGGCCCGCGGAGGGCCGATGGATGGACCGCCGAGGTACGGCAGCGGCTCGGTCTGGGCAGACTGCTGCCGCTGGGCGGCCCGGCGGACGGCGCGTGGATCGCGGAGACGGCGGCCGCCTCGGTGCTGCGCGGGGCGGCGGCCCACCCCGGGACGGTGCTGGGGAAGCTGCGGATCGGCCCGACGGAGGAGGCGGTCGCCGGGAGCGGCCAGGAGGGTGCGAGGGCCCCGGGCGATCCGGCTCCGCCCCCGACTCCGCCGGGCGGGCTGCCGCCGGTGGCGCTGCGGATTCGGGCGGAGTTCTCGGCCACCCCGGACCGGCCGCTGCCGGACACCGCGGCGGCGCTGCGCGCGGCGCTCCTCACGGCCGCCGCCGCCCGGCTGGGGCTGGAGATCGCCGAGGTGGATCTGACGGTGACGGCATTGCTGGAGGGCGGTGCGCCCGATCAGGTGACGGAGCCGGGAACGGCGGCGGCCCGGGTCGCGGAGCCGGAGGGCCCGGTGGCGACGGCGGCCGCCGGGGCGCCGGGCGTCGTCTCGCTGACCCGGGCCCTGGGCAGCCCCGTGCACACCGACCGGGACCATGTGCGGGTCGAGGTGGCGACGGCCGGTGACCACCGGGCTCTCGATGTCGCCCGGTCGGTGCGCACCGCGGTGGCGGCGGCCACGGAGGCGCGGCTGCCGGTGTCGGTGCTGGTCACGGACGTGGTCAGTCGGTGATGCCCGCCAGATCGCGGAGCCGGCGGCCCTGGGCCGCCCGCTCGGCGACGCGCTGCTCCTCGTAGGTACGCGCGAGCGCGCCGCCGAGGAGTGCCTTGGTCTCGACGACGGCGTCGCGGGGGGCCGCCACCAGGGCGGCGGCGAGGTCGCGGGCCGCCGCGTCGAGCTGGTCGGCGGGGACCACGAGGTTGGCGAGGCCGGTGCGCTCGGCCTCCTCGGCGTGCACGAAGCGGCCGGTGGCGCAGATTTCGAGCGCACGGGCATACCCCACGAGGTGCACCAGGGGGTGGGTGCCCGTGAGGTCGGGAACGAGGCCGAGGCTGGTCTCGCGCATGGCGAACTGCACGTCCTCGGCGACGATCCGCAGATCGCAGGCAAGGGCGAGCTGGAAGCCGGCGCCGATGGCGTGGCCCTGGACCGTCGCGATCGACACGAGGTCGTTGCGGCGCCACCAGGTGAACGCCTCCTGGTACTCGGCGATGGTCGCGTCGAGCTCGGACTCCGGGCCACGCGCCATGTCGAGGAACGACGGCTCGCCGTCGAAACCCTCGGGCGTGAAGGCCTGCCGGTCGAGGCCCGCGGAGAAGGACTTGCCCTCGCCGCGGAGCACCACGACCCGAACGGTGCCGGGCAGCGCCCGTCCGGCCTCGGTCAACGCCCGCCACAGAGCGGGAGACTGAGCGTTGCGCTTGGCCGGGTTGGTGAGCGTCACCGTGGCGACGGCATCGTCGACGGTGAGCCGTACGCCGTCCTTGTCGAGCACAGTGTCGAGCGAGGTCATGGGGCGCCTCCGGATCGGGTGCAGTCAGCACTCAGGAACTAAGTGACTGAACAGTAACCACCCGGACGACCTTGCGGTCAGCCGGGTGGCCACCCCGAATTCCGTTGGGCCCGAATGACACCGAAACCGCGGAGGCCTCAGGCCGAAGCGGCCTTCTTGCCTCGTGTCGCGCCGCCGCGTCCTCGCAGCGTCACTCCGGACTCACTGAGCATCCGGTGGACGAATCCGTAGGAGCGGCCGGTTTCCTCGGCCAGCGCCCGGATGCTCGCACCGGAGTCGTACTTCTTCTTCAGGTCTGCCGCGAGCTTGTCACGCGCGGCGCCGGTTACCCGGCTGCCCTTCTTCAGAGTCTCGGCCACCCGTGCCTCCTCATGGGAAGTGCGCTCTGGACTCTCATGATCACCCCTCCCGCGCTTCCTGGCCACCCATTCGGCAAGGTCGGTGCGAGCGGTTTCCCGGACGAGAAGCGCGTCGACGCGATCGGAATCCCTGATTCCAGCGGGCGCACACGGGCGTACGGCCCTCACCGACCCGAGAACGGGCAGGTCAGGGCCGTACGAGGAGAGAACGCCGGAAAAGGGGCGCGCGGCGCGTGAGCGCGGGGCGCACCACCGGAGTACGAGACGCCCTCACGCAGATGATGGATCACGCGTAGGCCGAATGATCTATCCCGGCGGATCAGGCGAGGGCGACGAGGTCGCGGTAGTCCGCTCCCCAGAGGTCCTCGACACCGTCCGGGAGCAGGATGATCCGCTCCGGCTGGAGCGCCTCGACGGCGCCCTCGTCGTGGGTGACGAGGACGACGGCGCCCTTGTAGGTGCGCAGCGCGCCGAGGATCTCCTCGCGGCTGGCGGGGTCGAGGTTGTTCGTCGGCTCGTCGAGCAGGAGCACGTTGGCGGAGGAGACGACCAGGGTCGCCAGCGCGAGCCGGGTCTTCTCGCCGCCGGAGAGCACCCCGGCCGGCTTGTCGACGTCGTCGCCGGAGAAGAGGAAGGAGCCGAGCGTCTTGCGGACCGCGACGAGGTCGAGGTCGGGGGCGGCGGAGCGCATGTTCTCCAGGACCGTGCGCTCCGGGTCGAGGGTCTCGTGCTCCTGGGCGTAGTACCCGAGCTTGAGGCCGTGGCCCTCGATGACCTGGCCGGTGTCGGGCTTCTCCGCGCCGCCGAGCAGGCGCAGCAGCGTGGTCTTGCCGGCGCCGTTGAGGCCGAGGATGACGACGCGGGAGCCCTTGTCGATGGCGAGGTCGACGTCGGTGAAGATCTCCAGCGAGCCGTACGACTTGGACAGGCCCTCCGCCATCAGCGGGGTCTTGCCGCAGGGCGAGGGGTCGGGGAAGCGCAGCTTGGCGACCTTGTCCGAGACCCGTACGGCCTCCAGGCCGGAGAGCAGCCGGTCGGCGCGCTTGGCCATGTTCTGGGCGGCGACGGTCTTGGTGGCCTTGGCGCGCATCTTGTCGGCCTGCGCGTTGAGGGTCGCGGCCTTCTTCTCGGCGTTCTGGCGCTCGCGCTTGCGGCGCTTCTCGTCGGCCTCGCGCTGCTGCTGGTAGAGCTTCCAGCCCATGTTGTAGATGTCGATCTGGGAGCGGTTGGCGTCGAGGTAGAAGACCTTGTTGACGACCGTCTCGACCAGTTCGACGTCGTGGGAGATCACGACGAAGCCGCCGCGGTAGGACTTGAGGTAGTCGCGCAGCCAGACGATGGAGTCGGCGTCGAGGTGGTTGGTCGGCTCGTCCAGGAGCAGGGTGTCGGCGTCCGAGAAGAGGATCCGGGCCAGCTCGACGCGGCGGCGCTGACCGCCGGAGAGCGTGTGCAGGGGCTGGCCGAGCACCCGGTCGGGCAGGCTGAGCGCGGCGGCGATGGTGGCGGCCTCGGCCTCGGCGGCGTAACCGCCCTTGGTGAGGAACTCCGTCTCCAGGCGCTCGTACTTCTTCATCGCCTTCTCGCGGGTGGCGCCCTGTCCGTTCGCCATCCGGTCCTCGTTCTCACGCATCTTGCGCAGGATCGTGTCGAGGCCGCGGGCGGAGAGGATGCGGTCGCGGGCGAGGATGTCGAGGTCGCCGGTGCGCGGGTCCTGCGGGAGGTAGCCCACCTCGCCGGACGTGGTGATGGTGCCCCCGGCGGGGGTGCCCTCGCCCGCGAGGCACTTGGTGAGGGTGGTCTTGCCCGCTCCGTTGCGGCCGACGAGGCCGATGCGGTCGCCCTTGGCGATACGGAAGGAAGCGGATTCGATGAGGATGCGGGCGCCGGCGCGCAGCTCGATGCCGGAAGCGGTGATCACGGGAAAAACTCCAGGGCAGTATGGACGGCGGAGGGACGAGGGCGGAGGTCTCTCGACGCCGCTAATGCACAAGGAGGAAGGCCATACGGCCCATTCTACTGGCGGCGCGCAACTCCTTTTCCGCATGCCCGGTGGGACGAACCGTCCGATACTCGGCGCAGGGCGTCACCCCGTCGCCCGCCCGAGCCCGAGGGTGGTGCGACCGTGCAGTTCGACGACGACGCCGATCTGGACACGTCCGAGGTCCAGGATGTCCGGGGCAGCCGGATCCCGGGCGGGAAGGCCACCGTGGGCGGCGGCATCGCCGGGGTGATCGCCCTGATCCTGGGCCTGCTCTTCGGCGTCGGCCCCGATCAGCTCGGGCTGACCTCGGACGGCGCGGACCCGGCGGCGACCTCGTCGTCGGCCGGGCAGGTGCAGGAGAGCTGTCTGAAGGGGCAGGACGCGAACAGCCGGGAGGACTGCCGGACGGTGGCGGTGGTCAACAGCGTGCAGGACTTCTGGCGTCAGGAGTTCGCACGGCGTGACGCCTCCTATGCGGGCGCGCGAACGGTCCTGTTCAGCCAGCGGGTGGGCACCGCGTGCGGGGCCGCCACCTCGGCGGTCGGGCCGTTCTACTGCCCCGGTGACCGCAAGGTCTATCTGGACCTCGGGTTCTTCGACGACCTGCGGACGAAGTTCGGCTCCAGCGGCGGGCCGTTCGCACAGGCGTACGTCGTGGCGCACGAGTACGGCCACCACGTGCAGAACCAGATGGGAACGCTGGGCCGGTCGCAGGACGGGCGGCAGGGCGAGAACAGCAACGCGGTGAAGGTGGAGCTGCAGGCCGACTGTTACGCCGGGGTCTGGGCGCACCACGCGACGACGACGCCGGACGAGTCGACCGGCCGGCCGCTGATCACGGAGCTGACCCGGGCGGACATCCGGGACGGCCTGGACGCGGCGGCGGCGGTCGGCGACGACCGGATCCAGGAGAGGTACCAGGGCCGGGTCACCCCGGAGTCGTGGACGCACGGTTCGGCCGCGCAGCGGCAGCAGTGGTTCTCCACCGGGTTCCGTACGGGCGACATGGCCCGGTGCAACACCTTCACCTGAGCCGACCGCCCGTCCCGGCCTGCGATGAGGCCGTCCGACAGGGCGTTGTCAGTGGCGGATGGAAGACTGAGACGCAGATCACATCAGGCGCGGCGGACATCCAGGAGAGGTGAGTGCGATGGCAGGCGCGGGGAGCGGCGTTCCCACGATCTATCCGACGATTCTGTACGACGACGCGAAGGCCGCGATCAGAACGCTGACGCAGGGCCTCGGCTTCACCGAGGAGGCGGTCTACGAGGGCGAGAACGGCAGTGTGCTCCATGCCGAGCTGTCCTTGGGCAACGGCAGGGTGATGCTCGGTTCGAAGGGGCGCGAGGGCGTGTTCGCGCGGGCGATGGCGGGCGCCGGCCCGGCGGGGGTGTACGTGGTGGTGGACGAGGTGGACGCGCACTGCGCCCGGGCCAAGGAGTTCGGCGTGGAGATCCTCATGGAGCCGACCGACCAGGACTACGGCTCGCGGGACTACATGGCGCGGGATGCCGAGGGCAATGTGTGGAGCTTCGGGACGTACGCCCCGGGGTCCGGCTGAGCGGACCCCGGCGGCGGACGGTTCAGGCTCCTCCGGTGTGCACCTGGAAGGCGGCCCGGCGGACCGCTTTGGCCAGGGCCGGGTCCGGATGGGCGGCGGCCAGGGCGACCAGGACCTGGACGGTGCGCGGGTGGCCGACGGCCCTGACCTCGTCGAGCAGGGCCGGGACGGTGCCCTGGACGGCGGAGTCGAGGTGGCGCACCAGCAGCCCGGTCTCGCCGTGGTCGGCGACGGCGGCCGCGGTGTCGACCCAGAGCCAGGTGGACTCCTCGCGGCTGAGGACGTCCTGGGCGTCGTCGGGGTCGTTGCCCTCGTACTCGGCGAGCCAGAGCAGCGCGTAGGGCCGCAGCGAGGGTTCGGCGAGCACGGCGCGGACCTCGGGTTCGGCGGGGGCGCCGACGACCCTCAGCGCCTCGAAGGCCAGTCCGCGCAGCAGCGCGTCCTCGCCCCGGGCGACGGCCAGCAGTTCGGCGACGGCGCTGCCGACGGTGCGGGCGGCGAGCCAGGCGCGGTATTCGTCGCGGGCCGGTCCGGGGGTGAGCCGGGCGCAGCCGAGGAGCATGTCGGCGGCGGACTGCTCGATGTTGCCGGCCGGGCTCTGGGCGGCGACGCAGATCTGTTCCAGCTTGACCCAGACCGCCCAGTTGCCGAGCGGGGTGAGGGTGGCGTGTCCTGTGCCGAGGGTCAGCGCCCCGACGGCTGCGAGGCCCTCCAGGGCCCAGTCGAGCAGCAGGGCGTTGAGGTCGGCGCTGCGAGCGGGTGCGGCGGCGCTCATGGTGTCCTCGGCCGCCTCCGGGGCGGCGGGCGCGGTTCTGCCGGGGCCCAGGGGCACTTCGCAGCGCTCCTCCTGGAGTTCGGCGACGCGCTGGCCGAGGAGGTCCAGCAGGGCGGGGACGGTGACGGGGCCCGCGGAGAGCTGGAGGAGCGAGAGCACCTGGGGCACGGCCTCGACGGCTTCGGCGACCGCGCCCGCCTCGATGTCCTCGGGCGCGGCGTGGACGAGCGACCAGGCGTCGAAGAGCGCCACCCAGCCGCGCAGCACGGCGGAGTCGTCCCGGTCCCAGGCGCGCAGCCGCCAGCCGGGGCGGGCGGTGTCGCCGTGCAGCTCGATGAGTCCGGCCAGCCGGGCCCGGTCCCAGCCCGCGCGGACCTGCGCCGGGGAGAGCTCCAGGGCGGTGGCCGCCCGTTCGAGGGCGTGGGCCGCGAGCGGGGCGGCGGTGCCGGGCCCCGGGGTGCCGGCGGCCCAGTGGGCGATGCGTACGGCGTCGGCGAGCACGGCCCTGGCCTGGCGTGCCAGTTCCGTGCGGGGCGGGGTGCCCTCGGGGGGCCGGGGAGCCGGCCTGGTGCGCCGGGTGGTCACGGCCTTGCGGGCGGTGGCAAGGGGTCGCGGGCGGACAAGTCGCAGCCTGGAGTCGCGCGGAGTACGGGACGTCACGGGAGCAGTCTTGCCCCTGACGGCCCGAAAGCCCAAACGGAAGGCGTTTCACCGGTACGTGAAAGGTTCCCCCGGCGCGACGGCAAGGGGGAGAGTTCACCCCATCGGCTCACATCAGCGGCGTGAGGAAGCGCCGCAGGGTCTCTTCGTAGCGGGCCGGGTCGACGTTCCACATCGAGGCATGCGGAGCCTGCGCCACGGCGTGCAGGCTGACCAGATCCGGGCGGCGGGCGGCGAGCTCCCGGGACGGCCCCCAGGGGGCGATGGTGTCGTCGGGGCCGTGCAGGATCAGGGTCGGGGCGCGCAGCGAGGCCGCCGCCGAGGTCTCCAGCACCGGGGCCGGGCTCATCCCGGTCCGGCCCTGGGCGGCGCGGACGGCGAGCGGCAGCAGGGCGGCCGGGACGCCGCGGGCGGCGGCCAGGGCGCGCAGGGTGACCGGCCAGTCCAGCACCGGCGAGTCGAGGACGAGCCCGCCGATCCGGTCGCGGAGCGGTGACTCGACGGCGGCGTACAGGGCCATGGTGGCGCCGGTGGACCAGCCGTGGAGGATGACGTTCCGTGCCCCGTGGCGCAGGGCGTGACGGATGGCGGCGTCGAGGTCGCGCCACTCGGAGGCGCCGAAGTGGCCGAGGCCGTCGGCGGGGCGCGGGGCTCCGGGGTCGCCCCGGTGGGCGAGGTCGAGGATCGGGAAGCGCTGGGCGTGCAGGAAGCCCATGAGGTTCATGGGGTGGGCCCGGGTGGCGCCGAGGCCGTGCACGGTGATGATCCAGGTGTCGCGTGCGCCGGGGACGTACCAGGCGGGCAGGATGCCCAGCTCGCCGGGGATCTCGGCCTCCTGGTGGTCCAGGCCGAGGTCGCTGCCCGGGTCGCCGCCGTACAGCGCGGGGGTGAGGCGGACCTTCGCGCCGGGTTCGAGGAGCCCCTGGCCGACGCTCTCCAGTCTCCGTACGACCGTGTCGGCGGCCTGGGAGGCCCCGTCCACGACGGGTCCGACGACCGCGTGGACGCCGGGTCCGGCGAGACCCCAGGTGCCGGGCCGGAGCGCCGAGAAGGAGCGGGTCAGGGTGACCTGCCCGGCCGCCGTGGCGTGCACGGTGAGTCTGCGGTCGGCGGGGAGGGGACGTCCGGGCGTCGCCCTGAGGGCGACGTCACTGGCGTACCGGCCGGCCGCGACCGCTGCCGCACCGACGCCGAGGATCGAGGTGACGGCCGTTGCCGTCGCGGTTACCGGGCGCACCGCTTCAGTGTCGTGGCGCGGGTGACGGGCTGCCAGCGGACGGGGGCCGTCCGGGCTGCGGGCGCGGGTCAGCCGGGCTGGCCGTATCCCTTGAGCGCCTCGGTCACCTCGGCCAGCTGGGCCGGGTCGAGCAGGGCCGGGGCGCGGCCGGGCACGGAGCTCGCGGTGAGCCAGAGGCGGCACAGCCACTCCAGCTGGGCGGTGCGCTCGTAGGCCCGGTCGAGGGTGTCGCCGTAGGTGACGGTGCCGTGGTTGGCGAGCAGACAGCCGGTCCGGCCCCGGAGGGCTTCGAGCATGGCCTCGGCCAGTTCCGGGGTGCCGTAGCGGGCGTAGGCGGCGGTGCGGACCGGGCCGCCGAGGATGGCGGCCGCGTAGTGGATCAGCGGCACCTCGGTGACGAGGGTGGAGACGGCGGTGGCGTGCACGGCGTGGGTGTGGACCACGGCGGCGGCGTCGGTGGAGCGGTAGACCGCCAGGTGGAGAGGGAGTTCGCTGGTCGGCCCGAGCTCCCCGATGACCTGTCGGCCGTCCAGGTCGACGCCGACCGCGTCGTGGGGTCCGAGCCGGTCGTAGGGCACCCCGCTGGGCGTCACCAGGACCAGATCGCCGACCCGGGCGGACACATTGCCCGAGGTGCCGACGACCAGCCCGTCCGACGCGCTGCGGCGGGCCGTCGCGACGACGTCCCGCCAGGTCTCTGCCACGGATTCCGGGTGCTGCTCGCTCATGGGGCGAGCGTAGGCGCGACGGCGCGCAACCGGAACGTCACGCGGGCCGTGACGGGGATCTCTTCCGGGCGCCGAACAGCCGGTCAAAATGTTCGCCAACGGGCGGCAAAGGGCAGTCCACGCCGCACCCCACAGGCATCCCGCAACCTCTCCCGCACACAAGCGGAAGCGGCCCACTCCGTTTGGGGTCACCGCAACGCCCTGTCCAGTTCATCTTCCGTTCACCCAGGTTGCCTACGGTCCACGAGCCACTGACGTCGAACGATTGCCTGGGTAAATGGAACACATCACGCTGCTGCTTGCGATTGTGGTCGTAACAGCTCTCGTGTTCGATTTCACGAACGGTTTCCACGACACCGCCAACGCGATGGCCACCACCATCTCGACCGGCGCACTGAAGCCCAAGACAGCGGTGGCGATGTCCGCCGTTCTCAACCTGATCGGCGCGTTCCTGTCGGTGGAGGTCGCGAAGACGATCTCCGGCGGGATTGTCAACGAGGACGGCCTCAGAACCGAGGTCATCTTCGCGGCGCTCGTCGGCGCCATCCTGTGGAATCTCCTGACCTGGCTGGTCGGCCTGCCCTCCAGCTCCTCCCACGCCCTGTTCGGCGGTCTGATCGGCGCCGCGGTCATGTCGGCCGGCTGGTCCTCGATCAACGGCGGCACCGTGGTCACCAAGGTGCTGCTCCCGGCGATCGCCGCCCCGCTGGTGGCCGGCCTCGCCGCGATGCTGGCCACGCGGCTGACGTACCGGATCAACCGGAACGTCACCGACCCGAACCAGCTGAAGTCGACGGCCAAGGGCTACCGGGCCGGACAGATCGCCTCGGCCGGTCTCGTCTCGCTCGCCCACGGCACCAACGACGCCCAGAAGACGATGGGCATCATCACCCTGGCCCTGGTCACCGGCGGCGTCCTCGCCCCCGGCTCCAACCCGCCGATGTGGGTCATCGTCTCCGCCGGTCTGGCCATCGCGCTCGGCACCTACCTCGGCGGCTGGCGCATCATCCGCACCATGGGCAGCGGCCTGACCGACCTCAAGCCGCCGCAGGGCTTCGCCGCCCAGACCAGTGCGGCGACCGTCATCCTGGCCTCCTCGCACCTCGGTTTCTCGCTCTCCACCACCCAGTCCTGCTCGGGTGCCGTGATGGGCGCGGGCCTCGGCCGCAAGGGGGGCGTGGTCCGCTGGTCCACCGCCACCCGGATGTTCGTCGCCTGGGGTCTGACGCTGCCGGCCGCGGGTCTGGTCGGCGCGGGCGCCGAGTTCCTGACCAAGCAGGGCACCTGGGGCATCACCGTCACCGCGATCCTGCTCGTCGGCGGCTCCTTCGCGATCTGGCTGGCCTCGCGCCGCCAGCCGGTCGACCACACCAACGTCAACGACACGGCCGCCGGCGAGGACGAGCCGCAGGGCGTCGTCACCACCGCCATCGCCGCGGTCCAGCCGCCGCCCGTCGGCGTCCCGGCCTCCGACCTCATGACCACCATCCCGGCTCCGGCCACGGCGCCCGACGACCCGGCCCGGCCGCCGGCCACGGTGTAAGGACAGATCCGCATGAAAATCGACTGGGCAGCTCTCGCCTCCGTCTTCGGTGTCAGTCTCGTGGTCACCGTCGCGCTGGTCGGCCTCTTCACCCTGGGCATCGTCGCCCTCTCCAAGCAGTCCGCCACGGCCGGAGGCAGCGCCTCCGGCGGATCGGTGGCGCTGGCGCGCACCGGCGCGTACGCCTGCTTCGCGCTGTGCGTGGCGGCGGTCTCGTACGGGATCTATCTGATCGTCGCCTGACCCCGTTCCACCGCACTCCTTCGGGCCGGACACACCTCGTGTGTCCGGCCCGATGTGCGTCTGCGCACACTGGAGCTCCGCAGGTCAACAGCAAGTTGACTGCCGTTCTCGCAGCGTGGTGGACTGCCGGAGCCATGTACGGCGACAGAAGAGGAAGCCGGTGAGAATCCGGCGCGGTCCCGCCACTGTCACCGGGGAGCACTCCCCCACACCGGATGTCACGGCCCTCCCGACGAGGGCTGGAAGGCCGGGGGAACTGCGGATCCGGGAAGCCAGGAGACTCTTGTCGCCGGTCACGTCGAACCAGGGCGCGGACCCTGAGTGAGGACATACGCCATGCCCGGCCGCCGTGCGCCGCATCCTGTGCCTCGTCCCGTACCTCTTCGTGCCGGAACGCCTCTGCCCGCGGCGGGCTGAACCGTGCGTGCCGACCGTGTCTTCGCCTACGGCGCCACCGCCGGGCTGATCGCCGACGCGGCTCTGGGCGACCCCCGGCGGGGCCATCCCGTCGCCGGTTTCGGCCGGGCCGCCGCGCGGGTGGAGTCCTTGCTGTGGCGTGACGACCGGGGCCGGGGTGCGCTGCACACCCTGCTGTGCGCCGGAGGCGCCGTGGGGGCCGCCGCACTGGCCGCCCGTGCCGTACGGGGACGCCCCGCGCTCGCCGTCGCGCTGACGGCCGCCACCACGTGGTCGGTCGTCGGCGGTACGTCGCTGGGCCGGGAGGCCCGCGCCATCGGCGGCGCGCTGGCCGCCGGGGACCTGGAGGTGGCCCGGGAGCGGCTGCCGCATCTGTGCGGGCGTGATCCGCACTCCCTGGACGGGCCGCAGATCGCCCGCGCCGTGGTGGAGTCGGTCGCGGAGAACACCTCGGACGCCGTCGTCGGCGCCCTGGTGTGGGGGGCGATCGGCGGGGTGCCGGGGCTCGTCGGCTTCCGGGCCGTGAACACCCTGGACGCGATGGTCGGCCACAAGTCGCCCCGCCACCGCCGTTACGGCTGGGCCTCGGCCCGCCTGGACGACCTCGCGGGGTGGCCCGGAGCGCGGCTGACGGCCGCGCTGGCCGTCGTGGCGGGCGGGCGGCCCTCGGAGGCCGTACGCGCCTGGAAGGCGGACGCGGGGCGCCATCCGAGCCCGAACGCGGGGCCGGTGGAGGCCGCGTTCGCGGGGGCGCTCGGCGTACGGCTGGGCGGGACGCTGGCGTACGCGGGGCGCGTCGAACACCGGCCGGTGCTCAACGGGGCGGCCGGACGGGAGGTCCGGGGCGCGGACATCGAACGCGCGGTGCGGCTCTCGCGCCGGGTGAGTGCGTTGGCCCTCGGGGTGTGCGTGGTGGGCCGGACAGTCGTGGGACGGAAGCGGGGACGGGCATGAGCGGCGGACTGCTGGTCGCGGGCACCACATCGGACGCGGGCAAGAGCGTCGTCACGGCGGGCATCTGCCGGTGGCTGGTGCGCCGGGGCGTGAAGGTCGCGCCGTTCAAGGCGCAGAACATGTCCCTGAACTCCTTCGTGACCCGCCAGGGCGCGGAGATCGGGCGGGCCCAGGCGATGCAGGCGCAGGCCGCCCGGGTGGAGCCGACGGCCCTGATGAACCCGGTGCTGCTGAAGCCCGGCGGCGACCGGTCCAGCCAGGTGGTCCTGATGGGGAAGCCGGTCGGCGAGATGAGCGCCCGGGGGTACCACGGGGGCCGTCAGGAGGCGCTGCTCGGCACGGTCACGGACTGTCTGGAGCAGCTGCGGGCGAGCCATGACGCGGTGATCTGCGAAGGGGCCGGGTCGCCGGCCGAGATCAATCTGCGGCGGACCGACATCGTGAACATGGGCATCGCGCGGGCCGCTCGGTTCCCCGTGCTGGTGGTCGGTGACATCGACCGGGGCGGGGTGTTCGCCTCGTTCTTCGGCACGACGGCGCTGCTGAGCGCCGAGGACCAGGCACTGGTCGCGGGCTATCTGGTGAACAAGTTCCGGGGCGACGTCTCACTGCTGGAGCCGGGGCTGGACATGCTCCACGGCCTGACCGGGCGGCGGACGTACGGAGTGCTGCCGTACGCCCACGGGCTCGGCATCGACGAGGAGGACGGCCTGCGGGTGTCCCTGCGCGGTGCGGTCCGGGAGTCGGTCGTGGCGCCGCCGCACGGGGAGGACGTGCTGCGGGTGGCGGTCTGCGCGGTGCCGTTGATGTCCAACTTCACCGATGTGGACGCGCTGGCCGCCGAACCGGGCGTCGTCGTGCGGTTCGCGGACCGGGCCGATGAGCTGGCCGACGCGGACCTGGTGATCGTGCCCGGGACGCGCGGCACGGTGAAGGCGCTGGCCTGGCTGCGCGAGCGGGGGCTCGCGGACGCGTTGGTGCGGCGGGCGGCGGAGGGCCGGCCGGTGCTCGGCATCTGCGGCGGGTTCCAGGTGCTCGGTGAGCGCATCGAGGACGAGGTGGAGTCGCGGGCGGGGGTCGTGGACGGGCTGGGGATCCTTCCCGTACGGATTCGCTTCGACCGGGACAAGACGCTGGCGCGGCCGGTCGGTTCGGCGCTGGGCGAGCCGGTGGAGGGGTACGAGATCCACCACGGGGTGGCCGATGTACGGGGCGGGGAGCCGTTCCTGGACGGGTGCCGGGTGGGTGCGGTGTGGGGGACGCACTGGCACGGGTCGCTGGAGAGCGATGCGTTCCGGCGGCGGTTCCTGGTGGAGGTGGCCCGGGCCGCCGGGCGGCGGTTCGTTCCCGCGCCGGACACGAGTTTCGGGGTGTTGCGGGAGGAGCAGCTGGATCGGCTGGGGGATCTGGTGGAGGAGCACGCGGATACGGATGCGTTGTGGCGGTTGATCGAGGGCGGGGCGCCGTCCGGGTTGCCGTTCGTGCCGCCGGGGGCGCCGTCGTTCGGTGCGGGGGCTCCGGAGAGCCGGGGCGCTGCCCCGGACCCCGCTCCTCAATCGCCGGAGGGGCTTGATTTTGCCGGGTCCGCCGGGCTTGGGCAGGAAGCTGAACAGCATGTCGACCAGGAGGCCTTGTGAGTACGCCGTATCCCTTCACCGCGATCGTCGGGCAGGACGACCTGCGGCTCGGGCTGTTGCTGAACGCGGTCAGTCCGGCTGTCGGCGGGGTGCTCGTGCGAGGGGAGAAGGGGACCGCCAAGTCCACCGCCGTGCGTGCGCTGGCCGCCCTCATGCCCGAGGTCGCCGTCGTGCCCGGGTGCCGGTTCTCCTGTGACCCGGCCTCGCCCGATCCGGCGTGTCCCGACGGGCCGCACGCGGAGGCGGCCGGTGTGTCGCGGGCCGCGCGGACCGTGGAGCTGCCCGTCGGCGCGTCCGAGGACCGGCTCGTGGGGGCGCTGGACATCGAGCGGGCGCTCTCGGAGGGCGTAAAGGCGTTCGAGCCGGGGCTGCTGGCCGACGCGCATCGCGGGATCCTGTACGTCGACGAGGTCAACCTGCTCCACGACCACCTGGTGGACCTGCTGCTGGACGCGGCGGCCATGGGCGCCTCGTACGTGGAGCGCGAGGGCGTCTCCGTACGGCATGCCGCGCGGTTCCTGCTGGTCGGGACGATGAACCCGGAAGAGGGCGAGCTGCGGCCGCAGTTGCTGGACCGGTTCGGGCTGACCGTCGAGGTGGCCGCGTCCCGGGACACCGACGAGCGGGTCGAGGTCGTGCGGCGCCGGCTCGCGTACGACGACGATCCCGAGGGCTTCGCGGCGCGCTGGGCCGAGGAGGAGAGCGCCCTGCGGCAGCGGATCGCCGATGCGCGCGCCCTGCTGCCCCGTGTCGTGCTGGGCGACGGCGTGTTGCGGCAGATCGCCGCCACCTGCGCCGCGTTCGAGGTGGACGGGATGCGGGCCGACATCGTGATGGCCCGCACCGCCACCGCGCTGGCCGCCTGGGCGGGGCGCGAGGAGGTCACCGCCGACGACGTGCGGCAGGCCGCGCTCCTCGCACTCCCCCACCGGCGTCGCCGCAACCCCTTCGACGCGCCGGGCCTGGACGAGGACAAGCTCGACCAGACCCTGGACGAGGCCGGTCCGCAGGACGACCACGACGACGATGACCAGCCCGATCCCGACCCCGACGGTGGCGGGAACGACGACGGCGGTGGCGGCGGGGGTGTGCCGCCGCAGGCCGACGGCGACCGTACGCCGCCGCAGGGCCAGGGCGGCGAGGACGGCGACACGCCGTCGCAGGCTCCCGAGGGCACCCCCGACGCGCCCGGCCGGTCCACCGGGGCCGAGCAGCAGCCGGTGGCGTCCGCCGAGCCGTTCCGGACGAAGATGCTCAGCGTGCCGGGGCTCGGTGAGGGCGCTGCCGGGCGGCGCTCCCGGGCCCGTACCGAGCACGGGCGTACGACCGGCGCGCGCCGTCCGCAGGGGTCGCTGACCAAGCTTCACCTGGCCGCGACCGTGCAGGCCGCCGCCCCGCACCAGCGGGCGCGCGGGCGGGCCGGGCGCGGGCTCGTGGTGCGCCGGGACGATCTGCGGCAGGCGACCCGGGAGGGGCGTGAGGGCAACCTCGTGCTGTTCGTCGTGGACGCCTCCGGGTCGATGGCGGCCCGGCAGCGGATGAGCGCGGTCAAGGGGGCCGTGCTGTCGCTGTTGCTGGACGCCTACCAGCGGCGGGACAAGGTCGGTCTGGTCACCTTCCGGGGCAAGGAGGCGGAGGTGGCGCTGCCGCCGACCTCGTCGGTGGACGCGGCCGCCGCACGGCTGGAGTCGCTGCCGACGGGCGGGCGCACTCCGCTCGCCGCCGGGCTGCTCAAGGCCCATGACGTCCTGCGGGTGGAGCGGCTGCGCGATCCGTCGCGGCGGCCCCTGCTCGTCGTCGTCACGGACGGGCGGGCGACCGGCGGGCCGGAGCCCGTGGCGCTCGCGGGTCGGGCGGCACGGCTGCACCGGTCCGAGGGGGCGGCCTCGGTCGTCGTGGACTGCGAGTCGGGGTACGTACGCCTCGGTCTCGCCGGGGAGTTGGCCCGGGAACTGGGAGGCACCGCCGTCACGCTCGACGAGCTGCGGGCCGACTCGATCGCCGGGCTCGTCAAGGACGTCACCGCAGCCGGGAGGGCCGCTTAATGCCGCAGGGACAGCCGACATCGGTGCCGGACGACGGGCTCACCACCCGGCAGCGGCGCAACCGCCCGCTCCTGTTCGTCCACACGGGCATCGGGAAGGGCAAGTCGACCGCCGCCTTCGGGCTCGCGCTGCGGGCCTGGAACCAGGGCTGGCCGATCGGGGTGTTCCAGTTCGTGAAGTCGGCGAAGTGGAAGGTCGGCGAGGAGAACGCGCTGAAGGTGCTGGGCGCGAGCGGCGAGGGCGGCACCGTCGACTGGCACAAGATGGGCGAGGGCTGGTCCTGGGTCCAGCGCGACGGTCAGCTCGACAACGAGGAGAAGGCCCGCGAGGGCTGGGAGCAGGTCAAGCGCGACCTGGCGGCCGAGACGTACAAGCTGTACGTGCTCGACGAGTTCGCCTACCCGATGCACTGGGGCTGGATCGACACCGACGAGGTCGTCGAGGTGATGCGGAACCGGCCCGGCACCCAGCACGTGGTGATCACCGGCCGCAACGCGCCGGACGCGCTCATCGAGGCCGCCGATCTGGTGACCGACATGTCGAAGGTCAAGCACCCGATGGACGCGGGACAGAAGGGCCAGAGGGGCATCGAGTGGTGACCGTGCCCCGTCTGGTCATCGCCGCTCCGGCCTCCAACAGCGGCAAAACCACCGTCGCCACCGGTCTGATGGCCGCCTTCGCCGCGCGCGGTCTCGCCGTCTCGCCGCACAAGGTGGGCCCGGACTACATCGATCCGGGCTACCACTCACTGGCGACGGGCCGCCCCGGCCGCAATCTCGACGCGTACATGTGCGGGCCGGAGCTGATCGCCCCGCTGTTCGCGCACGGGTCGGCGGGGTGCGATCTCGCGGTGGTCGAGGGCGTGATGGGGCTGTACGACGGTGCCTCGGGCCAAGGTGAGCTGGCGTCGACCGCGCAGGTGGCGAAGCTGCTCAGGGCGCCCGTGGTGCTGGTGGTGGACGCCTCCTCGCAGTCCCGGTCGGTGGCGGCCCTGGTGCACGGGTTCGCCTCCTGGGACCCGGAGGTGCGGATCGGCGGGGTGATCCTGAACAAGGTGGCCTCGGACCGGCACGAGGCGCTGCTGCGGGACGCGTTGGACGAGTCCGGCCTGCCGGTGCTGGGCGTGATCCGGCGGGCCCCGCAGGTCGCGACGCCCTCGCGTCACCTGGGTCTGGTGCCGGTGGCCGAGCGGCAGGGCGACGCGGTGGACGCCGTACGCGCCATGGGCGAGCGGGTGCTCGCCGGATGCGACCTGGACGCGCTGATGGCGCTGGCCCGGACGGCTCCCGCGCTGACGGACGAACCGTGGGAGCCCGCGTACGCCCCGGCGCCCGGTGCGGAGAAGCCCGTCGTCGCCGTGGCGGGCGGGGCGGCGTTCACCTTCGCGTACGCGGAACACGCCGAGCTGCTGACGGCGGCCGGCGCGGAGGTCGTGACCTTCGACCCGCTGCGGGACGAGAAGCTGCCGGTGGGCACGGCGGGTCTGGTGATCGGCGGCGGGTTCCCGGAGATGTACGCCCCCGAGCTGTCGGCGAACGAGCCGTTGCGGCGGGCGGTCACGGAGCTGGCCCTGGGCGGCGCTCCGGTGGCGGCCGAGTGCGCGGGGCTGCTGTATCTGGCCCGGGAGCTGGACGGGAAGCCGATGTGCGGGGTGCTGGACGCCGAGGCCCGGATGTCGGAGCGGCTCACGCTCGGGTACCGGCAGGCGGTCGCGGTCTCGGACAGCGCGCTGGCGGTGGCGGGCACCCGGATGCGCGGCCATGAGTTCCACCGCACGGTGCTGGAGCCGGGCGCCGGGACCACCCCGGCCTGGGGCATGCACCAGCCGGAGCGGCGGGTCGAGGGGTACGTCCGGCTCGGCGTGCACGCGAGCTATCTGCACACGCACTGGGCGGCCGCCCCCGAGGTGGCCCGGCGGTTCGTCGGGCACTGCCGGGCGCGGTGAGCGGCCGGCGCGTTCGCCTCGGCGGCGTGAGCGGGCGTACGCACGGCTCATTCGGCGATGCCGACGACCAGCCAGATGAAGCCCGCGCCCCCGATGGTGCAGAGAAGGGTGGAGCGGGCGGGATGGGAGTGGTGCGCCTCGGGAAGAATCTCCGCGGCGGCCAGATAGAGCAGCGCGCCGCCGAAGAAGCCGAGATAGCCGCCGAGCAGTTCCTCCGGAAGGGTGAACAGCAGCGTCGTCGCGGCGCCCACGACCGGCGCAAGAGCGGCCGCGAACAGCATCAGGAGCGCCTTGCGGCGGGCGTTCCCGTACAGACGGGTGAGGGTGTACGTGTTGAATCCGTCGGCGAAGTCATGACTGATCACCGCCAGCGCGACGGCCAGGCCCATGGATCCGCCGACCTGGAAGGCGGCGCCGAGCGCGATGCCGTCCATCAGGCTGTGGCCGACCATCGCGGCGGCCGCCGTCAGCCCCACCTCCGGCACGCGTTCGCCGCTCGCCCCGTGTGCCACCTGGCGTACGGCGAGCAGACCCTCGACCAGATGGGCCACCAGGAAGCCTCCGACGAACAGCAGCAGGGCGGCGGGCACGCCGAACACCGGGGTGCCCGCGGCCTCCATCGCCTCCGGCAGGAGGTCGAGTCCGACCACACCGAGCATCAGCCCGCCCGCGAAGCCGAGCACCAGGTGGCGGCGGTCGGTGACGCGTTGGGCGACCCAGCCGCCGGCCAGGGTCATCAGGAACGCGCCGAGCGCGACGAACACCGCCATGGGGCCTTGCTAGCCGATCACGCCCTCCCTCCGCATCTCAGGGTGTCCTTACCGGCGTGGCTCGCGGCGCCTCTCCTGCCGCCCGGGCCCGTGCTCCGTATACGGACCGGCCGCGCCCGCCGCCTCCGTACCCCTGACGTACCACCGACGCACCACCGCGACGTTTGACCTGAAAGGCAGGACTCCGCCGATGACCGGAGCATCCGTCGGCCCCGGACCGGAGTCCGGCGCCCGCAGTCTGGTGGTGGGGGTCGGCGCGCGCCGCGGCGCCTCCGGCGATGCGGTGTTCGCCCTGATCGAGGCGGTGTTGAGCGGGGCCGGGCTGGACGCGGCGGACGTGGTGGAGGTGGCCACGGTCGACGCGAAGGGGGACGAGCCGGGGATCGTGGCGGCGGCGGCCCGGCTCGGGGTGCCGGTGCGGACGCATCCGGCCGGGGCGCTGGCCGCGGTCCGTGTGCCGCACCCCTCGGGCGCGGTGGGCGCGGCGGTGGGGACCGGGTCGGTCGCGGAGGCTGCGGCGCTGATCGAGGCGGACGAGCTGGTGGTGCCGAAGACCCGTGCCACGGGCGCGAACACCGCGTCCGCGGGGGTGGCGACCTGCGCGGTGGCCCGGCGTCTTCCGTCCGCCACCGGGACTTTCGATGTTTCCGGGAGGAAAAGTTCCACCTCACCGGTGACGGGGGGCTCGCGCCCGTTCACCATGGCTGCCATGACTCCCCCCACACAGAACATCGAGAGCGCCGGGCCCGACCTGCGCCACCACGGCGACGCGGAGGTGCGCGGCGAGAATCTGACCGATCTCGCCGTGAACGTCCGTACCCACACTCCCCCGGAGTGGCTGCGCGAGCGGATAGCCGCGTCGCTCGCCTCGCTGGCCGCCTACCCGGACGGGTCCTCCGCCCGGGCCGCGGTCGCCGGCCGGCACGGGCTGCCGGTGGAGCGGGTGCTGCTGACGGCGGGCGCGGCCGAGGCGTTCGTCCTGATCGCCCGGGCCCTTCCGGCCCGGTGTCCGGTCGTGGTGCATCCGCAGTTCACCGAGCCGGAGGCGGCGCTCCGGGCGGCCGGGCACGGGGTGGGCCGGGTGCTGCTGCGGGCGGAGGACGGTTTCCGGCTCGATCCGGCGGCCGTGCCCGAGCAGGCGGACCTCGTGGTGATCGGCAATCCGACGAACCCGACGTCCGTGCTGCATCCGGCGGCCCTGCTGGAGCGGCTGGCGCGGCCGGGGCGGACGCTGGTGGTCGACGAGGCGTTCATGGACGTCGTGCCGGGCGAGCGCGAGGCGTTGTGCGGGCGGACGGACATCCCGGGGCTCGTGGTGCTGCGCAGTCTCACCAAGACCTGGGGACTCGCCGGGCTGCGGATCGGCTATGTCCTGGCCGAGCCGGAGACGGTGGCGCTGCTCGCGGAGGCGCAGCCGCTGTGGCCGGTGTCCACCCCGGCGCTCGCGGCGGCGGAGGCGTGCATGGAGCCGCGGGCGCTGGTGGAGGCGGCCGAGGCGGCGGACCGGATCACCGTGGACCGGGCCCATCTGCTCGCCGGGCTGGCCGAGTTCAGCGAGGTGGAGGCGGTGGAAGCGGCCCGGGGGCCGTTCGTCCTGGTGCGTCTGGAGCGGGCGGCGGAGGTGCGGGAGCGGCTGCGGCTGCTGGGCTTCGCGGCCCGGCGCGGGGATACGTTCCCGGGGCTCGGGCCGCAGTGGCTGCGGCTCGCGGTCCGCGACCGGGCCACGACCAATCGTTTCCTCCAGGCCCTGGACCAGGCCGTGCAGGCGCTGCCCGCGAGATCGGGGCGCTGAGGAGCCCTGCAGGCCCCGGGGGCGGCGTCCGTCGTGCGGACGCCGCCCCCTTTCGCGTATCAGCTCTGGCTGCTGCTGCGCCTGCGGGCCACCACCGTGGCGCCCGCGCCGACGGCCAGCAGCAGGGCCGCTCCGCCCGCGATGTACGGGGTGGTGGAGCTGCCGCCGGTCTCGGCGAGGTTGGCCTCGGTGGGGGCGGGACCGGTGTCGGAGCCGGTCTGCGTCTTCACGTCGCCGCTCTTGCCGCCGTCACCCGCGTCGCCGCCGGTGGAGCCGCCGTCCGTGGAGCCGCCGTCCGTGGTGCCCGGCTTCTCGGGGGTCTTCGGTCCCTTCGGGGTCTCGCAGGTGGCCTCGGCGAGGGTGACCTCGCCCTCCACCTCGGCGACGTTGAGCTTCAGCGGGTTGACCGACACCTTGAGCTGGAGCGCCGTCGCGGCCGCCGTGCGCTCGGTGGTGACGGTCTTCGACAGATGGAGGGAGACTTCACCGACGCCCGGCACCGACACCTGCGTCGGCCCGCCCGCGCTGAGCGTCACCTTCTTGCCGAGCACCGCGACATGGCCGAGCACGTTCGACTCGGCGACGGGCTTCCTGCCGGTCTCGCAGACGGCCTTGGAGGTGACCTTCTCGACCTCGATGAGCGAGAGCGCGGTGAGTCCGGGGACATGGATCCGCGCCTTCGCGAGGTTGGTGTACCCCTCGGCCTTGTGCTCGTCCACGGTGGCGTTCGCGGTGGCCACATCGGCGCGCAGAACGCTCACCGGCCGGCCCTGCACCCCGTCCACGTCCACGGTCAGCGCGGTCTTCTCGGCGCTGGCCGGCGCCTGCACCTCGTTGAGCGTGACCTTGAGGGGCACCTGGACGGACTTGTTGAGGAGCGAGACGTCGAGCCCGGTACGGAGCACGACCGCGCTCGCCCTGCCCTCGCCGGTGGTGGGCGTCGCCGGGGCTGCGTGCGCGGGGACGGCGGCAAGCAGGGCGACGGGGGCGGCGGCGACCGCCAGGGCGGCGAGACGGAAGGTGTTGCTGTTCAAGATGGTGGAACCCCCACAAGAGACATGGAGCCACCGGCACGGTCCAATGGGGGACATCGCCCGTGCCGGCGGCCTCGACTCCGTGAATCTTTACGCACTGAGGGTGAACTGGCGGATACCTGGCGTGAGTTCACCCCAAAGGGGGGTTTCCGCGCGCACATTCGAATCTTTCGGCACGCGCGTTCCCCGGTGTCACTCGTTTCACCCGGCTCCGGTCGTACGGCACCCGAACACACCGGACGACACCACGACGTACACAGAGGTGCTTCAACGAGCCGGGGCCGCCTCCGTCACTGCCCGTCAACACAGCGCCGCGCCGCCCCCGACACGGCACCGCGCCGCCGTCAGCCGATCACGCGCCCGTTCAGCACGATGTGCCGAGGAGCCGCCAGCACCCGCACGTCCGCGCGCGGATCCTCGTCGTACACGACCAGGTCGGCCGGGGCGCCCTCCTCCAGCACCGGCCGCCCCAGCCAGCGCCTGGCTCCCCACGCGGTGGCGGAGAGGGCCTCCAGCGGCGGGATGCCCGCCTTGACCAGCTCGGCGACCTCGCCCGCGACCAGGCCGTGCGCCAGCGAGCCGCCCGCGTCGGTGCCGACGTAGACCGGGATGCCCGCGTCGTACGCGGCGCGCACGGTGTCGTAGCGGCGTTCGTACAGCTGCCGCATATGGGCGGACCAGCGGGGGAACTTGGCCTCGCCGCCCGCCGCGAGGTCCGGGAAGGTGGCGATGTTGACCAGCGTCGGGACGATCGCGACCCCGCGTTCGGCGAAGAGCGGGATGGTCTCCTCGGTGAGGCCGGTGGCATGCTCGATGCAGTCGATGCCCGCCTCGACCAGGTCGGTGAGCGACTCCTCGGCGAAGCAGTGCGCGGTGACCCGGGCGCCGAGCCGGTGCGCCTCGGCGATGGCCGCCGCCAGCTCGCCGCGCGGCCAGCAGGCGGTCAGGTCCCCGGCGTCGCGGTCGATCCAGTCCCCCACCAGCTTGACCCAGCCGTCCCCGCGCCGGGCCTCCCGGGCCACGTACGCGACGAGGTCGCCGGGCTCGATCTCATGGGCGTAGTTACGGATGTAGCGGCGGGTCCTGGCGATGTGCCGGCCGGCCCTGATGATCTTCGGCAGATCCTCGCGGTCGTCGACCCACCGGGTGTCGGAGGGCGATCCGGCGTCCCGGATCAGCAGCGTTCCGGCCTCCCGGTCGGCGAGCGCCTGCTTCTCGGCGGTGGCCGCGTCGACCGGGCCGTGCGCGTCCAGGCCCACATGGCAGTGCGCGTCGACCAGACCGGGCAGCGCCCAGCCGGTGACGGTCACCGCGCGGTCCGCGCCGGGCGGCCGCTCGTAGGTGATCCGCCCGTCCACGGCCCACAGTTCGTCCCGCACCTCGTCCGGGCCGACGAGCACCCGGCCCTTCACCCGCAGCACCCGCTGTTCCTCCTGATCACTCATAGGCGGCACTGTACGAGGCCGCCGGAGGGCCGTCGGTAGGCTGCCGGTGTCTTTCCGACCGCCGCACGCACCCGAAGAGAGCCCCACCGTGACGCACCCCTTCCTCGACCTCCCGCCGCTCACCGCCGACCGCTTCGCGGCGATCGAACGGTCCGTGGCCCGGCTCCTCGCCACGGAGCAGGACGTCGTCATCACCCAGGGCGAGGCGCTGCTGCCGCTGGAGGGCTGCATCCGCAGCGGCGCGCGGCCCGGCTCGACCGCGCTGAACGTGGTCACCGGCCCCTACGGGCAGACCTTCGGCAACTGGCTGCGGGACTGCGGCGCGCAGGTCGTCGACCTCGCGGTGCCCTTCCACACGGCGGTGACGGCCGGCCAGGTCGCCGAGGCGCTCGCCGCGCACCCGGAGATCGACTTCGTCTCGCTGGTGCACGCGGAGGCGGCGACCGGCAACACCAATCCGGTCGCGGAGATCGGCGAGGTGGTCCGGGCGCACGGCGCGCTGTTCATGCTGGACGCGGTCGCCTCGGTGGGCGCCGAGCCGCTGCTGCCGGACGCCTGGGGCGTCGACCTGTGCGTGATCGGCGCGCAGAAGGCCATGGGCGGGCCGGCCGGGGTCTCCGCGGTGTCGGTGAGCGCGCGGGCCTGGGAGCGGATGGCCGCCAACCCGGCCGCCCCGCGCCGCTCCTACCTCTCCCTCCTGGACTGGAAGGAGCGCTGGATCGACGGGGGCCGCAAGGCGCTGCCGCACGCCCCGGCGCAGCTGGAGATGCTGGGCCTGGAGGCCTGTGTGGCGCGGATCGAGGACACGGGCCTGGACACGGTGATGGCCCGCCACGCCTCGGCGGCCGCGGCGACCCGGGCGGGTGCGGTGGCACTGGGCGGCGGTCTGGAGCCGTACGTCCACGCCGCGCGGGACGCCGCTCCGGTGGCCACGACGCTGCGCGCCCCGGCGGGGACCGACGCCGCCGCGCTGGTCGCGCACGCGCTGGCGGCCGATCCCTCGCTCCCGCTCGTCGCGGGCGGCGGGGCGCTGTCCAAGGAGATGATCCGGGTCAATCACTACGGGGCGGATGCGACGCGGGACGCGGTGCTGTCCTCGCTCGCGGCTCTGGGGTCGGCGCTGACCGATGCGGGCCTGCGGGTCGATATCGATGCTGCCCGGGCCGCCGTTTCGGAAACCTGGCCGGGCCGCTGATATTCATAATGCGGGGAGCTGCTTTATCGAAAGCAGCTCCCCGCATTCTTCTGCCCGCTTTCCCGGTACCTAAACGCGGAAGTTTTTCGGGCATCGAACTTCGTGATTCGGACACGTCTCAGGAGAGTTACAACCCTGTGACCGACTCCACATCGGCGGCGTTATGCCCGAAAAATTCGGGACAAAGAGCCTGAAAAACCACCCGGATCATGGCGGATCTCGCGCACGCCTGATAACACACGAAGGCGCTTCACCCAACCCTTCACGTCGATGCAATTTCGAAATTTGCTGGGTAAATTCAATTCCCATGACCGCCGCACCAGCAGATTTTGCCCGTGCCCGAAGCGAATTCCTCAGTATCGACACCCCACGAGTGGAGGACGGAGCCGCGATCTGGCGCATCGCCCGCGACTCCCAGGTCCTGGACCTGAACTCCTCGTACAGCTACCTGCTGTGGTGTCGTGACTTCGCCGCGACCTCCGTCGTCGCCCGTGGCGAGAACGGCGAGCCCATCGCCTTCGTGACGGGCTACATCCGGCCCGACCGCCCCCGGACCCTCGTCGTCTGGCAGGTGGCCGTGGACCAGGCCCACCGCGGCAAGGGGCTGGCCGCCACTCTGCTGGACGCGCTGACCGCCCGGGTCGCCGCCGACCAGGGCCTGTCGTCCGTGGAGACGACGATCACCCCGGACAACACCGCATCCGACCGGCTGTTCACGTCCTACGCCCAGCGCCACGACGTCGCGCTGGAGCAGGAGGTGCTCTTCGACGGCGCGCTGTTCCCCGAAGGGACGCATCTGCCCGAGGTGCTCTACCGGATAGGCCCGTTCGCCGCCTGACCGGCCTGTTCGCCGGCCGCACCCGCCCGGCCGCCACCCCGGCGTACCCGACCCGTACGCCCGGCCTCCCAGACTTTTCGCGCCGGCCGACCACCCGGCGCGGTCCCGGCCGCCTCCGTGCGGCGGGGAGCACTCGACCACCGCCCGTCACACCCCCTCACGCAGGAGATCCGCTGTGACCATCACCCCGCCCGCACTGAGCGTCTTCGAGACCCTTGAGTCCGAGGTCCGCAGCTACTGCCGCGGCTGGCCCGCCGTGTTCGACCGCGCCCAGGGCGCCCGGCTGACCGACGAGGACGGCCACACCTACCTGGACTTCTTCGCCGGGGCCGGTTCGCTGAACTACGGCCACAACAACCCGGTGCTGAAACGAGCGCTGATCGACTACATCGAGCGCGACGGCATCACCCACGGTCTCGACATGGCGACCACCGCCAAGCGCGCGTTCCTGGAGACGTTCCAGAACGTGATCCTGCGGCCGCGCGACCTGCCGTACAAGGTGATGTTCCCCGGCCCGACCGGCACCAACGCCGTCGAGTCGGCGCTGAAGCTGGCCCGTAAGGTCAAGGGCCGCGAGTCCGTCGTCTCGTTCACCAACGCCTTCCACGGCATGTCGCTGGGCTCGCTGGCCGTCACCGGCAACGCGTTCAAGCGGGCCGGTGCCGGGATCCCGCTGGTGCACGGCACCCCGATGCCGTTCGACAACTACTTCGACGGCACGGTCCCCGACTTCCTGTGGTTCGAGCGACTGCTGGAGGACCAGGGCTCCGGGCTGAACAAGCCCGCCGCCGTGATCGTGGAGACGGTCCAGGGCGAGGGCGGCATCAACGTGGCCCGCGCCGAGTGGCTGCGCGCGCTCAAGGAGCTGTGCGAGCGCCAGGACATGCTGCTGATCGTCGACGACATCCAGATGGGCTGCGGCCGTACCGGCGGCTTCTTCTCCTTCGAGGAGGCCGGCATCGTCCCGGACATCGTCACGCTGTCGAAGTCGATCAGCGGCTACGGACTGCCGATGTCGCTCTGCCTGTTCAAGCCGGAGCTGGACATCTGGGAGCCGGGCGAGCACAACGGCACCTTCCGCGGCAACAACCCGGCCTTCGTCACGGCCGCCGCCGCGCTGGACGCCTACTGGGCGGACGGCCAGATGGAGAAGCAGACCCTGGCCCGCGGCGAGCAGGTCGAGCAGACGCTGCTGGCCATCTGCGCCGAGGAGCCGACCGCGCAGTTCCGCGGCCGGGGCCTGGTGTGGGGCATGGAGTTCGAGGACCCGGCGCGCGCCTCGGCGGTCTGCGCCCGCGCCTTCGAGCTGGGGCTCCTGCTGGAGACCTCGGGCCCGCAGAGCGAGGTCGTCAAGCTGCTGCCGCCGCTGACCGTCACCCCCGAGGAACTGGACGAGGGCCTGCGCACGCTGGCCCGCTGCGTCCGCGAGACAGCCTGACCCGGAACGGCCGGGGCAGGCGCAGAAGAAGAGGTCCCGGGCCGCGAGGCCCGGGGCCCGTGCAGAGAAGAGAAAGGCAACCGCTCACCGTGATCGTCCGATCGTTCAGTGACATCGAGAACACCGACCGGCATGTGAAGGCCGCGTCCGGCACCTGGGAGAGCAAGCGCATCGTGCTCGCCAAGGAGAAGGTGGGCTTCTCGCTCCACGAGACCGTGCTGTACGCGGGCACGGAGACCTCCATGTGGTACGCGAACCACATCGAGGCGGTGCTGTGCACCGAGGGCGAGGCCGAGCTCACCAACGACGAGACCGGCGAGAAGCACTGGATCACGCCCGGCACGATGTATCTGCTGGACGGACATGAGCGGCACACCATGCGGCCCAAGACCGACTTCCGCTGCGTGTGCGTCTTCAATCCCCCCGTCACCGGACGGGAGGACCATGACGAGAACGGTGTCTACCCACTGCTGACCGAGGAGGGCTGAACCATGACCACCGAAGTACGCGCCGATCTGTACCCCTCGCGCGGCGCCGCCGAGATGACCACTCCCCGCCAGGACCCGGTCATCTGGTCCGCGCCGGGCGCACCGGGCCCGATCGTCGCCAAGGACCTCCAGAGCTACGAGCACGACGGCTTCCTCAGCATCGAGCAGCTGATCACGCCGGACGAGGTCGCCGTCTACCAGGCGGAGCTGGACCGGCTGATCTCCGACCCGGCGATCCGCGCCGACGAGCGCTCCATCGTCGAGAAGCAGACGCAGAACGTGCGGTCCGTCTTCGAGGTCCACCGGATCAGTGAGGTCTTCGCCGGGCTGGTCCGTGACGAGCGGGTGGTGGGCCGGGCCCGCCAGATCCTCGGCTCGGACGTGTACGTCCACCAGTCCCGGATCAATGTGAAGCCGGGCTTCGGGGCCTCGGGCTTCTACTGGCACTCGGACTTCGAGACCTGGCACGCGGAGGACGGTCTGCCGAACATGCGGACGGTGTCCGTGTCGATCGCGCTGACCGAGAACTTCGACACCAACGGCGGGCTGATGATCATGCCCGGTTCGCACAAGTCGTTCCTCGGCTGTGCGGGCGAGACGCCGAAGGACAACTACAAGAAGTCGCTCCAGATGCAGGACGCCGGCACCCCGTCCGACGAGGCGCTGACGAAGATGGCCGACCGCCACGGCATCAGGCTCTTCACGGGCAAGGCCGGTTCGGCGACCTGGTTCGACTGCAACGCCATGCACGGCTCGGGCGACAACATCACCCCGTACGCGCGCAGCAATGTCTTCATCGTCTTCAACAGCGTGGAGAACGCGGCCGAGGAGCCCTTCGCGGCTCCGATCCGCCGCCCCGAGTTCATCGGGGCGCGGGACTTCACTCCGGTGAAGTAGCCGTACGCACCAGGGAGTCGGGGCCGGGACGGTACGCCGTCCCGGCCCTGCGCGCGTAACTCGCTGGACCGGGGCCGGGTCAGCGGACAGGGTGTCCGCCATGAGTTCCCACGTACGCCACATCACGATCGACTGTTCCGACGCCTACGGACTCGGCGCCTTCTGGGCCCAGGTGCTCGACGCCCCGCTCTCCGACGAGGACTCCCCCGGTGATCCGGAGGCGCTGGTCGAGGCGCCCGGCACGGCGATCCTCTTCGTCCGGGTGGAGGATCCGAAACAGACCAAGAACCGGGTCCATCTGGACATCCAGCCGCAGGACCGCTCCCGGGACGAGGAGGTCGAGCGGCTGCTCGCGCTCGGGGCCACGCTGGTGGGCGACCACCGCCGACCGAACGGGCGGGGCTGGGTGACGCTCGCCGATCCCGAGGGCAACGAGTTCTGTGTGGAGTGCTCCGCCGCCGAGCGGGCGGCGCTGACCGGCACCCGGCTGCCGGTGACGGCCGACGATGTGACCTCGGCGGTGCGGCTCGCGGTGGACGCGCTGGCCGGTGCCCCGGCGGACCGCTGGGACACGCCCGCCGGAAGCCTCACGTGGACCTGCTGGGAGACGGTGGAGCACCTGAGCGACGATCTGTTCGCGTACGCGGCGCAGTTGGGCCCTCGTACGCCTCCGCTGGACCACGATGTGCCCTACCGGTGGGCGCCGGACCGGGAGGGCGGGCCGCACAACGCGGTCTTCGCCGACCGGACGGCGGGGACCGCCGGGCTGCTGGCCACGCTGGAGGCGAGCGGGGCGCTGCTGGCCTCGATGGCGCGGACGACGCCGCCCGGGGTGCGCTCGTACCACGGGTACGGGATCTCCGACCCGGAGGGCTTCGCCGCGATGGGCGTGGTGGAGACCCTGGTGCACACGTACGACCTCGCCGAGGGCCTGGGGCTGGAGTGGTCGCCGTCCCCGGCGCTCTGCGACCGGGTGCTGGCCCGGCTCTTCCCCGACGCCCCGGCGGGCGGCGACCGGTGGACCGTCCTGCTGTGGGCCACCGGCCGCGCCGAGCTGCCGGGCCACCCGCGCCGCACCTCGTGGCGGTGGGACGGGCGGCCCCCGGCGGATCAGACGGCGTCGAGCGCCGGGTAGTCGGTGTAGCCCTGGGCGTCGCCGCCGAAGAAGGTCGACGGGTCGGGGGTGTTGAACGGGCCGCCCGCCTTCAGCCGGGCGGGCAGGTCCGGGTTGGCGAGGAAGAGCGCCCCGTAGGAGATCAGGTCGGCGATGCCGTCGTCGATCACCGTGTGGTCGCCGGGTCCGGTGGGGCCGTCGGAGTGCACGTTGATGACGACGGTCCCGGAGAAGGCCTTGCGCAGGGCGAGGGTCAGCTCGCGGATCGGGACGGCCTCCAGGATGTGCAGATAGGCGAGGCCGAGCGGCTCGATCTCCCGGACCAGCGCGGTGTACGTGGCCTCCGGCGCGGGCTCGTCGATGTCGTTGTACGGGTTGCCGGGCGAGATGCGCAGTGCGGTGCGCTCCGGGCCGATCTCGGCGGCGACGGCCTTGACGACCTCGACGGCGAAGCGGGTGCGGGCCTCGTCGGAGCCGCCCCAGGCGTCGGTGCGCAGGTTGGTGTTGGGGGCGAGGAACTGGTGGATGAGGTAGCCGTTGGCGCCGTGCAGCTCGACCCCGTCGAATCCGGCCTCCACGGCGTTGCGGGCGGCAGTGACGAAGTCGGCGACGGTCGCGCGGACCTCGGCGTCGGTCAGCTCGTGCGGCTCGACGAAGTCCTTCGGGCCGACGTGGGTGTAGACCTGCCCCTCGGCCCTGACCGGGGAGGCGCTGACGGGGACGAGGCCGTCGGGGAGCAGGACCGGGTGGCCGATGCGGCCCGCGTGCATGATCTGGGCGAAGATCCTGCCGCCCTTCGCGTGCACCGCGTCGGTGACCGTACGCCACGAGGCGACCTGCTCGGCGCTGTGCAGCCCGGGCGTGGAGGGGTAGCCCTGGCCCACGGCGGACGGCTGGATGCCCTCGGTGATCACCAGGCCGGCCGAGGCGCGCTGGGCGTAGTAGGTGGCGGTGAGCTCGGTGGCGGTGCCGCCCTCACCGGCCCGGCTGCGGGTCATCGGGGCCAGGGCGATGCGGTTGGCCAGCGGGGTGCCGGACAGGTCGATCGGGTCGAAAGCGGTGGTCATGAAGGCTCCCAAGAAAGTATGTGGTCGGCCAAGCATCGGCGCCGACGGCCACCATAGCCCATTCATTGGCCGACCAAGGTAAAGTCGTGGGAAACCGTCGGGCGTTCAGTCCGGCATCCGGTCGGGCATCATCGGAAGCCGCCACCGAAAGCCCCCGCCAGAGCCCGTCCGGCCCGAGGACCCCAGGAGCCCGCCATGACCACCGGCCACGCCGCCCCCGCGGAAGAGTCCTGTACCGACGCGCTGCCCACGACGGCGATCGGCGGGCCGGTGAGCCACGCCGTCTCCCGGGTGGCCCGGCTGCACCGGATCGCGGCGGGCAAAGCGCTCAAGGGGGTGGAGCTCTACCCGGGGCAGGAATTGCTGATGATGCACCTGTGGGACCGGGGGGCGGTCCGTCAGACGGAGCTGATCAGGTCACTGGAGCTGGACCCGTCCACGGTCACGAAGATGCTCCAGCGACTGGAGCAGACCGGGCATGTGCGCCGCCGCCCCGACCCGGCCGACCGGCGGGCCGTACTGGTCGAGGCGACGGACGAGAGCTGCGCGCTGCACACCGCGGTCGAGGCCGCCTGGGGCAGCCTGGAGGAGCACACGCTCGCGGGCCTGGACCCGGCCGAGCGCGCGGAGCTGGCGCGGCTGCTGGCGAAGGTCGAGGAGAACCTCTGCCGGGAGACCGCGGACTGCCCCGACCGGCGCTGAGCCGTACGGCCCCCGGACGCACGCGGAGCGGTCAGGCCAGGAACTCCAGCACCCGGTCCACATCGGCCTCGGTGTTGTAGAGGTGGCAGGAGATCCGCAGATTCCCGGCCGGGGCCGAGACGGCGATCCCGGCCTTCATCAGATCGTCCCGACGGCCCTGCAGCCCCGGTACGGAGACGATCGCCGACTCCCCGGGCACCACCTCGCGCCCGAGCCCGGTCAGCCCGGCGCGCAGCCGCGCCGCGAGCCCGGTGGCGTGCGCGTGCAGGGCGTCGGGGCCGACCTCCGCGAGCAGGGCGAGGGAGTGCTCCGCCCCGTGGTACGAGAGGAAGGCAGGCGGCTCGTCGAAGCCGCGGGCGGTCGGGGCGAGGCGCTCCAGCGGGCCGTAGTTGCTCGCCCAGGGCGCACCGGCGGAGACCCAGCCGGCGAAGAGCGGCGGCAGGGTGTCCTGCGCCTCCTCGGTGACCGTCAGGAACGACGTACCGCGCGGGCAGAGCAGGAACTTGAAGCCACCGGTGACGGTGTAGTCGTACGCCCCGGCGTCCAGCGGGAACCAGCCCGCCGCCTGGGTGGCGTCCAGCAGGGTCCGGGCCCCGTGCGCCGCGGCGGCCGCGCGGACGGCGGCGAGGTCGGCGACCCGGCCGTCGGCCGACTGCACCGCGGAGAAGGCGACCAGGTCGGTCGAGGGCCGTACGGCCCCGGCGAGGTCCGCGAGCGGCGCGTACCGTACGCGCAGATCGCCGCGGAGCGCGAACGGGCTGACCACGGAGGCGAACTCGCCCTCGGGACAGAGGACTTCGGCACCGGCCGGCAGCGAAGCGGCGATCAGGCCGACGTGCACGGTGACGGAACCGCCGGTGGCGACCCGGTCGGGGTGGACCCCGGCGAGCCGGGCGAACCCGACCCGGGCGGCCTCGACCGCGTCGAAGCTGCCCGCCCCCTCCCGCCGGCCGACGGCGTTCTCGTCGGCCAGGGCCTTGACGGCGGCGATCGTCCGGCGGGGCAGCAGACCCCAGCTGGAGGTGTTGAGGTAGGTGACCTCGGGCGCGAATTCGACGGCTGCGGCTTGGATGGGCGCGAGGATCGTCATACGTCCACCCTGAAGCCCCCTCAACCCAAAGTCAATTACTGAGAGTTAAGGGGTGCACCCAAGGATCGCTTATGTATCACTGGTGAACCGCGTCCGCCGGAGCTCAGCTCCCCGGGACCTCGCAGGCCCCGTCCGCGTCGCAGCCCGCCGCGTCCCCGCCGACGGTGGTCAGCGCGGTGGCGGGGCGGTCCTTCCAGGCCTGCTCCAGCGCCTGGACGAAGACCTCCGACGGCTGGCCGCCGGAGATCCCGTACCGCCGGTCGAGAACGAAGAACGGCACGGCGTTGGCGCCCAGTTCGGCCGCCTCACGCTCATCGGTCCGCACGTCGTCCGCGTACGCCTCGGGGTCGGCGAGCACCGCACGGGCCTCGTCGCCGTCGAGCCCGGCCTCCACGGCGAGGGCGAGCAGCACCTCGTCGTCGAAGACGGACCGCTCCTCGGCGAAGTTCGCCCGGTAGGCGAGGGTCAGCAGCTCGTCCTGCCGGCCCCGGGCCTTGGCCAGGTGCAGCAGCCGGTGGATGTCGAAGGTGGAGCCGTGGTCACGGCCCTCGGTGCGGTACCCGAGCCCCTCGGACTGCGCGTTGGCCGCGACGTTGGCCTCCATCGAGGCGGCCTCCTCGCGGGTCCGCCCGTACTTGGCGGCCAGCATGTCGACGACCTGCTCGGTCTCCCCCTTGGCCCGCCCCGGGTCGAGCTCGAAGGACCGGTGCACCACCTCGACCTCGTCCCGGTGGGCGAACTCCGCGAGGCCCTTCTCGAAGCGGGCCTTGCCGATGTAGCACCACGGACAGGCGATGTCGCTCCAGATCTCGACGCGCATGACTCTTCTTCTCTCCAGGGGTCGCGGACGGGCGTGCGGAGGGGACCTCCGCAGGTCAGGTCACCGATGCGAACACCTGATCCGGCCTGGTGATTCCCGTGCGGGGTGGCGCGTCACGCCCGGCGTCCGTCCACCCGGCGGGGCAGGTTCAGCGGGTTGTCCTCGCGCAGTTCCGGTGGGAGGAGCGTCTCGGGGGTGGACTGGTAGGTGACCGGGCGCAGCCAGCGTTCGATCGCCGTCGCGCCGACCGAGGTGGAGGTGGACGTGGTGGCGGGGTAGGGGCCGCCGTGGTGCTGGGCGGGGGCCACGGCGACGCCGGTCGGCCAGGCGTTGACCAGGATGCGGCCGGCCAGCGGGGTGAGGGCGGGCAGCAGGCGGGCCGCGTCGGGGTCGGGGCTTTCGGTGGCGGTGTGGAGGGTGGCGGTGAGGTTTCCGGGCAGCCGGGCCAGGACGGCGGCGATCTCGTCGACGGAGGTGTACCGGGCGATCACGGTGACCGGGCCGAAGCACTCCTCCAGCAGCGCGTCGTGCGGGCCCTCGGCGGTCAGCCGGGCGGCCGGCACGGTGAGGAATCCGGCGGAGACGGTGTGCTCGCCGCCCGCGCCGGGGGTGACGGGCGCGCCGACGTCGGGCAGCGCGGCCCGCTCCTGTACGCCCGTCACGAAGGCGTCCCGCATGCGGTGGTCCAGCAGGACGCCGGAGCCGGTGGAGCTGACGGCCTCGGTGAGGGTCTTCAGGAGCTGGTCGCCCGCCGCGCCCTCGGGGACCAGGACGAAGCCGGGCTTGGTGCAGAACTGGCCGACGCCGAGCGTCATCGAGCCGCCGAGTCCCGTACCGATCTCCCCGGCGCGCTCGGCGGCGGCCGTCCCGGTGACCACCACCGGGTTGAGCGAGCCGAGTTCGCCGTGGAAGGGGATGGGGGCGGGGCGCGCAGCCGCGGCGTCGAACAGGGCGCGTCCGCCACGTACCGAGCCGGTGAAGCCCGCCGCGCTCACCAGCGGATGGCGGATCAGCTCGACGCCCGCCTCGAAGCCGTGGACCAGGGTCAGCACGTCCTCGGGCAGCCCGGTGCGGGCGGCGGCGCGGCGGAGCACCGAGGCGCAGAGTTCGGAGGTGGCCGGGTGGTCGGGGTGCGCCTTGACGACGACCGGGCAGCCGGCCGCGAGCGCGCTCGCGGTGTCGCCGCCGGGCACGGAGAAGGCGAGCGGGAAGTTGCTGGCCGCGTAGACGGCGACGACTCCGAGCGGGATCTTGTAGCGGCGCAGGTCGGGCCAGGGCGGGGTGCGGGAGCCGTCCTCGTGGTCGATGTGGACGTCGAGGTAGGCGCCTTCGTCGACGACCTCGGCGAAGGCCCGCAACTGCGCGGCGGTCCGGGCCAGTTCACCGGTGAGCCGGGCCGGCCCGAGGGCGGTCTCGGCGTCGGCGGCCTCGATGATGTGCTCGCCGGACTCCTCCAGCAGCTCCGCCGCCGTCCGCAGGAACGCGGCACGCGCCGCACGGTCGGCGAGTGCGTCGCGGGCGGCGTGGCCCGCCCGGACCACCCGGTCGACCTCCTCGGCCGTGGCCTCCACGGCAACCTGCTCACGCGGGTTCCCGGTTCGGGGGTCGACACTCCAGACTGGTGCTGCGCTCACCGTGATTCCCTCCCGTCCTGCGGCCATCGTCCGACCGTCTTCGCCGCGGATCAGCAAGTGTTCGGTATTCTGAACAGAGTTCCTGATCGTGAATGTGCTGGGACTCTATTTCCGTACGTTCCGTGTTGGCAATCGTGGTGGCGAGCTTTTCGGACGGCGTTCGGCCGGGAAGCGGAGAAGCTGGAGAAGGGGGCGTGGGCGATGTCGGTCGCCGAGTCCGGTGGGGCACAGGTCAAGTCCGCGGTACGGACCGTGGAGCTCCTCGAATACTTCGCGGGGCGGCCCGGCATGCACTCGCTGGCCGCCGTCCAGGAGGCGGTCGGCTATCCCAAGTCCAGCCTCTACATGCTGTTGCGCACCCTGGTGGAGCTGGGCTGGGTGGAGACGGACGCGACGGGCACCCGGTACGGGATCGGCGTCCGCGCCCTGCTCGTCGGTACGTCGTACATCGACGGCGACGAGGTCGTGGCCGCCGCCCGGCCCACCCTGGACCGGCTGTCCGACGACACCACGGAGACCATCCACCTGGCCCGTCTCGACGGGACGAACGTGGTCTATCTCGCCACCCGGCAGTCCCAGCACTATCTGCGCCCCTTCACCCGGGTCGGCCGCCGGCTGCCCGCGCACTCCACCTCGCTCGGCAAGGCGCTGCTGGCCACCCACAGCGACGAGCAGGTCCGCAAGATGCTGCCCGAGTCGCTGCCCGCGCTGACCGAGCACACCATCACGGACCGCGAGAAGCTCATCGAGGAGCTGCGGCTGGTCCGCGAGCAGGGCTACGCGGTGGACCGCGAGGAGAACACGCTCGGCCTGCGCTGCTTCGGGGTGGCGATCCCCTACCGGACGCCCGCGCGCGACGCGATCAGCTGCTCGGTGCCGGTCGCCCGGCTCACCCCGGCGCACGAACAGATGGTGAAGGACGCCCTGTTCGACGCCCGGGACCGGCTGACCCTCGCGACCCGCAGGCTCTGACCGCCGGGGGACGCCCGGCTCCGGGGCCTCCCCCGTGCGGCGGAGACGGATCGTCGGCGGGCAGGACGTGCGGGCGGTGGCCGGCGCGGAATCCTGGGCGCATGACAGCGAACCGGCCTCCCGAGGCGTCCCCGCACCCCACCGAACCGCCCGCGGCGGCCCCGTACCGAGTCGGCCGGGCGCGGACCGTGCTCCGGGCGGTCGCCATGGTGTCCTGTCTGCCGTACATCGGGCTCAAGGCGGCCTGGATCGCGGGCGGTCGGGTCGGTGTCCCGGACGGCAGCCCGCTGCTCGACGGCGGAACCGCGCTGCGCGTCGCCAACGGGGTCACGGTGCTGATGGATGCCGCCGTCATCGTCCTCGCCCTGCTGCTCACCCGGCCCTGGGGCAGGCGGGTGCCCGCCTGGCTGCTGGTGGCGCCGATGTGGGTGGCGAGCGGTCTGCTGCTGCCGATCATGACGGGCTTCCCGATCCAGCTGCTCGTCAGGCTCCTCGGCGGCGGCGACGGGCGGCCGGTCGGCGAGGGGGCCTCCGAACCGTTCCTCGACCCATGGGTCTTCGGCGTCGTCTACGGCGGTTTCATCGTCCAGGGCCTCGCCCTCGGCGCCCTCTTCGCGCTGTACGCCAAGGAGCGCTGGGGCCGTCTGTGGCAGGGGCGGCTCCGTGATCTGCCGGAGAGCCCGACCGCGCCCGCCCTGCGCGCGACCGCCGTCGCCGCGGCTCTGGCGGCCCTGCTGCCCGGCATCGCCCACCTGATGTGGGCCGGCGGTTCGACCGCCGGGCTCAACGCGGGCCGGGCGGCGGACCGCACCAGTGACTTCTACGTCCTGGAGGCCGTCAACCTGCTCTTCGTCGTGGTCACCGTCGTCGGAGTGCTGCTGCTCGCCTTCCGGCGCACCGGCCGGCTCCCGCTGCGTCTGCCGCTCGCCCTGGTCTGGGCCGGCTCGGCGGAAACAGCCTGCTGGGGCGGCTGGTTGAGCGTGGCCGCACTGATGGGGGCGGGCGAGGCGGCGGACCAGCCGACGGCGGCGATGACGGTGACCTACGCTGGCCAGATGCTGGCCGGAGCGCTCGTCGCGACGCTGGGCGCGTACTTCTTCGCGGAGCGCGCGGCGGCGGCCTCCGCGCTGCCCGCGACCGCCGCGACTACCGGGGCCCCGGTACTCGCCCCTGCCGCTCCTCCTGCCTCAGCTGTCTCTGCCCCGTCATCCGGCAGCCGGGTGTCATGAAGCCGCTCGCCGCGCTGTTCGGACGGCGGGCGCGGCTGCGCTGGCTGCATCTGATCATCGGCGGCGCGCTGCTGATGCCGTACTTCCTGGTCGGCACGGTCCTGGTGGGCATGGTCAACGGCGGGGAACCGGTCTTCTCCTCGCTGTCCGGGCAGTTCGTCGCGTTCGGCCTCGCCCTGCCGATGGCGGCGGTCACCGGCTTCTTCGCCCTCGTGCGGCCGCTGTGCGTGGCCGCCGCCCGCGCCCTGTGCGGGGTGCCGCCCGTGCTGCTGGCCGACGGGCCCGCCCGGACCCGGCAGGCCCGGGTGCGTACCGCCGGGTGGTACACCCTGCATCTGGCGCTCGGCGGGATCGTCAGCGGGGCGACGCTCACGCTGCCGCCGTTCGCGGTCGCGGTGGCCGCCCTGCCGTTCTTCTCCGGGCTGCGCGGCACCTGGCTGCTCGACGGGCCCCGCGTGCTGCGGGAGCCGTGGGCCCTGGCCCTCGCGCCGTTCGCCGGGATCGCGATGCTGGTGGCGCTGGCACTGGTCGCCGCCGTGGCCGGGCAGGCGCTGGCCCGGCGGGCTCCGGTGCTGCTGGGGCCGACGCCCGAGGACCGGCTGGCGGCCGCCGAGCGCCGCGCGGCGGATCTGGCGGTGCGCAACCGGCTCGCTCGGGAGCTGCACGACTCGGTGGGCCATGCGCTGAGCGCCGTGACCCTTCAGGCGGGGGCGGCGCGCCGGGTGCTGGACCGTGATCCGGAGTTCGTCCGGGAGGCGCTGACCGCCATCGAGGAGACGACGCGGCGGACGGTCGGCGAGCTGGACTCGGTGCTGGGGCTGCTGCGGCAGGACGGGGAGCCGGACGGCGCGGCGGACACGGCGTACGGACCGGGGCTGGACGCGCTCGACGGGCTGCTGGCGTACTCCGGGGTGCCGGTGGCGTACGAGCGGGAGGGCGATCCGGGCGATCCGGGCGTGGTGGACCCGGTGGTCTCGCGGGAGGCGTACCGGATCGTCCAGGAGGGGCTGAGCAACGCCCTGCGGCACGGCGGCGGCGACGCGCCCCCGGTGCGGCTGCTGATCGCGGTACGGGAGAGGGAACGGGAGCTGGAGATCGTGCTGGAGAATCCGCTGGGCGAACGGCCCGCCGTGGTACGTCCCGGAGGCGGTCGCGGGCTGCGCGGCATCGCGGAGCGGGCCGTCCTGCTGGGCGGCCGGACCGCGGCGGGGGCGAGCGCGGACGACGGCGTCTGGCGGCTGACCGCCCGGCTGCCGCTGGCGGTGATGGCGCGGGGCCCGGTGCCGGACACCGCCGGGCGGACCGAGGAGCGGCGATGAGCGGGACTCCGGTGCGGGTGGTGCTCGCGGACGACGAGCGGATGGTGCGTACGGCGCTGCGCGTGATCCTGGACGCCGAGGAGGGCATCGAGGTCGTCGGCGAGGCCGCCACCGGCGCGGAGGCCGTCTCCGTGGTGCGGGAGCTGCGGCCCGACGTGGTGCTGATGGACGTGCGGATGCCGGAGATCGACGGCATCCGGGCCACCGAGCAGATCCTCGCCACGCTGGAGGACCCGCCGAGGATCGTCGTCGTGACGACCTTCGAGAACGACGCGTACGTGTACGAGGCCCTGCACGCCGGGGCGGCCGGATTCCTGCTGAAGCGGGCGGCGGCCGAGGAGCTGGTGCAGGCGGTGCGCCTGGTGGCGTGCGGCGACTCGCTCCTCTATCCGGCGGCGGTGCGCACGCTGGCCGCCGCGCACACCGCGCGGCGGACGGCCGGGGCCCCGGCGTGGGTGGCGCGGCTGACCGGGCGGGAGGCGGACGTGCTGCGGCTGATGGCGGCGGGGCTGACCAACGCGGAGATCGCGGGCCGGCTCGCGGTGGGCCCGGCGACGGCGAAGACCCATGTGGCGGCGGTCCTCGCGAAGACGGACGCCCGGGACCGTACCCAGGCGGTCATCGCGGCGTACGAGTCCGGTTTCATCACCCCGGGCTGAGCGTCACGGGCCGGTGGGCCGGGTGAGAAATCGGTGAGAAGCGGCACGATCGGGAACGGGCGGAACGCCGCCGCTCGTCCCTCCAGCGGGATGAACAAGACAATCAGGCGCGCTTCGGTCTTCTGTCTGCTCATGGTGCTCGCCCTGCTGGTGCGGGCGACGTGGGTGCAGGGCTACGAGGCCAAGGCGCTCGCAGACGACGAGCACAACCGGCGGAACACCATCGCGCGGTACGCGCAGCCGCTGGGGGACATCATCGTGGCCGGTTCGCCGGTCACCGGATCGAAGGGGACCAGTGGCGGCGACCTCCGGTACAAGAGGACCTACACGCAGGGCGAGCTGTACGCGGCCGTCACGGGCTACAGCTCGCAGGCGTACGGGGCGACCCAGCTGGAGGGCATCCACGGTGATGTCCTGGACGGCACGGACGACCGGCTGAAGAACCCGGAGGACCTGATCACCGGCGGGCAGGCGAAGCCGGGCAACGTCCTCACCACCATCGACCCGGGCGTCCAGAAGGCGGCCTACGAGGCGCTCGGCGACGACAAGGGCGCGGCGGTGGCCATCGACCCGAAGACCGGCCGGATCCTCGGCATGGTCTCGACGCCCTCGTACGACCCGTCGAAGATCAGCGGGACGACGGACGGGGATGCCTGGCAGAAGCTGCTGGACGATCCGGACAAGCCGCTGGTCAACCGGGCGCTGCGGCAGCCGCTGGCGCCGGGCTCCACGTTCAAGCTGGTGGTCGCGGCGGCGGCGCTGGAGAACGGGCTCTACGGCTCGGTCGACGAGCGCACCGACAGCCCCGACCCGTACACCCTGCCCGGCACCAGCACGGTCCTGCGCAACGAGAACGCGTCCGCCCCCTGCGAGAACGCGACCCTGCGCACCGCGCTCCGGTACTCCTGCAACAACGTCTTCGCGAAGGCCGCCGCCGACCTCGGCCAGGACAAGGTCAAGGAGATGGCGGACGCCTTCGGGTTCGACACCGAGAAGCTGGACGTCCCGGTGCGGGCGGCGAAGAGCGTGTATCCGACCGGGATGGACGAGGCGCAGACGGCGCTGACCGGGATCGGCCAGTTCGAGGTCACCGCGACCCCGCTCCAGATGGCGATGGTCTCCGCCGCGCTGGCCAACGGCGGTGAGCTGGCCGCGCCGCACATGGTGTCGCAGGTGACCGACGGGGACGGCACGGTGCTGGAGGAGACCGAGGACGGCGAGACGAAGCGCGTGGTGGAGGAGGGGACCGCGGAGCAGCTCCGCAGCGCGATGGTGACCGTGGTCGAGGAGGGCACCGGCACCAACGCCAGGATCGCCGGGGCCGAGGTCGGCGGGAAGACGGGCACCGCGCAGAACGGCGTGGACAACAGCAACACCCCGTACGCCTGGTTCACTTCGTACGCGAAGGACGACAGCAGCGGCAAGGAGGTCGCGGTCGCGGTGATCGTCGAGGACTCCGGGTCGGCGCGCTCCGAGGTCAGCGGCAACGGACTGGCCGCGCCGGTCGCGCAGAAGATGATGAAGGCGGCGCTGGAACGGTGAGCGGGCACCCCGGAAAGCCCTGACTTAGGTTACCCTTGCCTTACTTGGCGCCCCGGACGGTCCCGGGGCGCCAATGTGCCAATGTGCCGACGTACGGACGTGTGGGAGGTACGGGGATGGCTCCGGCGGAGCACGGTACGGGGCGCGAAGCCGACGCCCCCGCCCACAGCCAGGGCGAGGCGGGCCGGGCCCGTACCCGCGACGGGCGCGAGCTGTACTACCAGTGGCTGCCGGGCCCCGCCGGAGCGGACGGCCGGCCCACCGTGGTCTTCGAGGGCGGGCTCGCCGCGGGCCGCTCCTCCTGGGCGGGCGCCCAGGCCGGACTGGCCGAGGTCGCGCCGACGGTGGTGTACGACCGCAGCGGGCTCGGCCGCAGTCCGGCGGCCCCGGCCGGGGTCTCGCGCCGGCTGGACGCGCTCGCCGACGATCTCGGCGATCTGCTGGACCACCTCGAACGCGTCGGCCCCGGCGGTCCGTTCCTCCTCGTCGGGCACAGCTGGGGCGGGCCGCTGGTGCGGCTGGCGGCCGCAGCGCAGCCCGCCCGGGTGGCGGGCCTGGTGCTCGTCGACCCCACCGACGAGTCGTGCGACCTGCTGTTCCGGCCGTCGATGCGGCGGACCGAGCGGATCGGGCAGCTGGTGACGGTCGCGCTGGCCCGGCTCGGACTGCTGGGCCGCGCCTACCGCTCGCTCACCGCCGCGCTGCCGCCCGACGCCGCCGCCGACATGCGGGCCGAGGGCTACACCGTCGCCATGACCCGCACCCGGGGCCGGGAGCTGGAGGACACGGCGGGCGATCTGCGGGCCCTGCTGGAGAACCCGCCGGGGCTGGCGGGGCTGCCGGTGACCGTGGTGTCGGCGGGCCGGGTGTCGCCGGGCATGCCGCAGTCCGTACGGGACCGGGCGACGGCCTCGCACGCGTACCGGGCCCGGCAGTCGCCGCACGGACGGCATGTGGTGCTGCCGGAGGCGGACCACATGGTGCTGACCACCTCGACGGCGGAACTCGCGGAGGAGATCCGGCGGTCGGCGGTCGGCGCCGGCGGCTGACGCGCGCCGCGCACAGTCGGCCGACCGGACTGCCGCTGCCATGGACGCCGCACCCGCGGGGCCGGCCGGCCGCTACCGCGCCCCGCCCGCGAACGGGATCTCCGCGCCGCCGCCCGCGCGCACCGGCCCCGCCGGGTGTGTCCAGAGTCCCGCCTCGGCCAGCCGGGGCAGCACGCCCTCGCCGAACCAGTACGCCTCCTCCAGGTGCGGGTAGCCGGAGAGCACGAACTCGTCGATGCCCAGGGCGTGGTACTCCCGGATGCGCTCGGCCACCTCGGTGTGGCTGCCGACCAGCGCGGTGCCCGCGCCGCCCCGGACGAGCCCGATGCCGGCCCACAGGTTGGGGTGGATCTCCAGACCGTCCCGGCCGCCGCCGTGCAGCTCCAGCATCCGCCGCTGCCCCTCGGACTCACTGCGGGCCAGGCCCTCCTGGACCGTCCGCACGGTGTCCGGGTCGAAGCCCGCGAGCAGCCGGTCCGCCTCGGCCCAGGCCGCACCGGAGGTGTCCCGGGTGATCACGTGGAGCCGGATGCCGAACCGTACGGTACGGCCCTGTTCGGCGGCGAGCCCCCTGATCCAGGCGATCTTCTCCGCGACCTGGGCGGGCGGTTCGCCCCAGGTGAGGTAGACGTCCGCGTGACGGGCCGCGACCTGTCCGGCGGCCGGGGAGGAGCCGCCGAAGTAGACCTCCGGGACGGGGTCGGGGAGCCGGGTGAGCCGGGCCTGCTCGACGCGCAGGTGCTCGCCCGCCAGGTCGACGGTCTTGCCGTCCCACAACTGCCGGACGATCTCCAGGAATTCGCCGGTGCGGGCGTAGCGGGCGTCCTTGTCGAGGAAGTCGCCGTACGCGCGCTGCTCATGGCTCTCGCCGCCGGTGACGACGTTCAGCAGCAGCCGTCCGCCGGTCTGCCGCTGGTAGGTGGAGGCCATCTGGGCGGCGAGCGTGGGCGAGACGAAGCCGGGGCGGAAGGCGACGAGGAACTTCAGGCGTTCGGTGTGCTGGCTGACCATCGCGGTGGTCAGCCAGGCGTCCTCGCACCAGGCCCCGGTGGGGGTGAGTGCTCCCGTGAAGCCCAGATCCTCGGCGGCGCGGGCGATCTGGGCGAGGTAGCGGACCGTCGGCGGGCGGTCGCCGCCGGCCGCTGTGACCGGGGTGCCGTGGCCGCCGCCGACGACATGGCGGCTGTCGCCGTTGGTGGGCAGGAACCAGTGGAAGGTCAGGGACATCGTTTCTCCGAAGCGGTTTCCGTACGGGACAGGGCGGTCACAGCAGGCCGTGGCGGGGCGGGCGGGTGCCGTTCAGGACGTACCGTCCGAGGTGCTGGATCTTCCAGCGCGCCGGGTCGTGCAGCGTGTGGGTGCGGGCGTCGCGCCAGTGCCGGTGGAGGTTGAGGCCGTCGAGGGCGGCGCGCGTCCCGGACACCTCGAACAGCGCGTCGGCGATCTCCAGGGCCGCGCTCCCGGCGTACGCCTTCGCCGCCGCGACCGCGATCGACGCCTCGGCCGCGCTGTCGTCGTCCAGGTGGGCCCGGGCGGTGTCCACGGCCCGGGCGGCGGTGGCCAGCAGCGCGTCGGCGGCCCGGCGGCGCAGGTCCAGTTCGCCGAAGCGCTGGATGAGGAGCGGGTCCTCGGCGGCGGTCTCGTACCCGCTCTCGAACCAGGGCCGGCTCCGCGTCCTGACGAACTCCACCGCCTCGGCCAGCGCCCCGGCCGCGATCCCGGCGTCGATGGCCGCGTGCAGCAACTGGGCCAGAGCGCCGTGCAGTTGGGGGCCGGTGAAGGTGAGGTGGTGCGGGACGACGTGGGCCGCGGGGACCACGACGTCCGCCAGTTCGACCGTGCCGCTCGCGGTGGTCCGCTGGCCCATGCCGTCCCAGTCGTCGGTGACGGTGAGGCCGGGGGCGTCGGCGGGGACGTACGCGACATGGAGCAGGTCGTCCTCGGCGCGGGCGAGGACCGGGATCCAGTCGGCGAAGAGGGCTCCGGTGGAGTAGTTCTTCACGCCGGTGAGGAGGTACGAGCCGTCTTTGGCGGCCGTCAGCCGGGTGCGGATGTCCTGGAGGTGCTTGGTCCCGGCCTCGGACTGGGCGTTGCCGAAGCGCCGGCCGGCCAGCACCTCGCCGAAGAAGAAGGCCCGCTGCTCCGGACTGCCCTGCTGCCGCACCACGTTGACGTACGCGAAGTGGCTCTGCGGGATCTGCGCCAGGCTGGCGTCGGCGGAGGCGAGCAGCCGGAAGACCTCGGCGAGGGTGGCGGCGGACACGTCGGCCCCGCCGTGTTCGGCCGGGACGGTGACGGCGAGGAGGCCGGTGGCGGTGAGCCGGTCGAGTTCGGCGCGCGGCAGCTCGCGGCGGGCGTCCCGTCCGGAGGCGCCGGGGCGGAACTCCTCGGCGAGTTCGGCGGCGGTGCGCAGCGCCTCGGCGTCGTCGCGGATCACCCGCGCGGTGATGGCTGGTCGTCGTCGGGTCGGCGCGGTCACGGGCCTGCCTCCAGGGTGGGTACGGGTCGGGGTCAGCGGGTGGCGGGGACGGGGGCGGAAGCTGTGGGCACGGTCCGGTCCAGGGCGGCGGCGAACTGGGCGACCACCTGGTCGAGCGGGGCGGCGGAGGCCGGGTCCAGGACCACTCCCCCGTCGTCGCCGGCCGTGATGTGCCGGTCCAGGACGAACCAGCCCTGGACGATGTGGGCCGCGCCCATCGAGGAGAGCACCGGGCGCAGCGCGTAATCGAGGGCGAGGACATGGGCGGTGGTGCCGCCGGTCGCCAGCGGGAGGACGGTCTTGCCGGTGAGCGCGTACTGCGGCAGCAGGTCCAGGAGCGTCTTCAGCAGCCCGGAGTAGGCGGCCTTGTAGACGGGGGTGCCGATGACGATGCCGTCGGCGCGGGCGAACAGTTCGGTGGCGCGGACGATCTCGGGGTGCGCGAAGTCCGCGCCGAGCAGGGCCTCGGCGGGCAGGGTGCGGACGTCGAGCGGTATCACCTCGTGGCCCTGGGCGGCCAGGTCTGCGTCGAGGTGGCGGAGCAGGCGGGCGGTGCGGGAGGTGGCGGAGGGGCTGCCGGAGACGGACAGGACGGTGGCCATGGAGCCTCGTTTCTGGGGAGGGCGCCGGGCCCGGGGCGGTGGTGGTGGCGGTCCGCCCCGGGCCCGGGGCCGGTCAGGAGTACCAGGTGGGTTCGGGGAGTTCGCCGGTCAGGACGTGGCGGCCGACCTCGCGCCGCTTGTAGGCGACCGGGTCGTGGAGGGTGTGGGTGCGGACGTTGCGCCAGAAGCGGTCGAGGCCCTCGGCGGAGGCGGTGGCGCGGGCGCCGGTGACCTCGAAGACGCGGCTGGTGACCTCCAGCGCGACCTCGGTGGCCCGGGCCTTGGCGGCGGCGACCCGCACCTCGAACGCTCCACGGGACTGCGCGGTCACCTCGTCCGGGGCGTCGTGCAGCTTCTGGCCCTCGGCGGCGACCGCGTCGGCCAGGGCTTCCACGGCCCAGAGCTTGGCGGTGAGGTCTCCGTAGATGTCGATGACGTACGGCTCGTCGACGGCCTGGTCGTATCCGCCGTGCAGCCAGGAGCGGGTCTTGGTGCGGGTGTAGGTGGCGGCGGTCTCCAGGGCTCCGGCGGCGATGCCCAGGTAGAAGCTGATGAACACCAGCTGGATGGTGGGCACGTTGAGGGTGTTGTAGACGCGGGGCCGGAACTCCTTGTCCACGTAACCGGCGGCGGAGGCCCACGGGGTGCGGACGCCGTCGATGGTGACGCCGCCGCTCTCGGTGAGCCGCTGGCCGATGTTGTCCCAGTCGTCGTGGAAGGTGAGCCCGGGGCTGTCGGACGGCACGATGGCGAAGATGTGCTGGTCGGTGCCTTCCAGGACGCCTTCGAGCACGGTGACGTCGGAGACCTTGCTGCCGGTGGAGAAGGTCTTGGCGCCGGTGAAGACGAGGTCGTCGCCGTCCTCGGTGACGACGACGTCGCTGTCGCGCGGGTTGACCGCGCCGCCGAAGAACCAGGTGTGCCGGACCGCTTCGGCCTCGACGTGCTCCCACTGCTCGCGGGTGCCGACGAGGCGGGCGGCCCAGTTCCAGAGGTAGTGGTAGCCGAGGAGCTGCCCGATCGAGCCGTCGGCCTTGGCCACCTCGCGGATCACCCGGTAGGCGGTCGTCCAGTCCTGTCCCCCGCCGCCGTGCTCGGCCGGGCCGAGCAGGGTGACGAGTCCGGAGTCCTTGAGGAGCCGGATCTCGGTGTACGGGGTGGCGCCCGCCCGGTCGCGGGCGGCGGCGTCGGTGGCGAGGAGCGCGGCGACCTCGGCCGCGCGCTCGATCCAGGCGTCGGGGCTGTCGGGGGACGGGAGGGTCTTCCACTGCGTGGGCGCTGCGGTGCTCATGACGAACCTTCCGGGGAGAGGGGTGCGTGGTGGTGGTCCTCCAGCTCGCGGACGAGCGGCAGCACCTTCTTGCCGAAGTACTCGACCTCCTCGTGGTAGTGGAGGAAGCCGAGGAGCAGCAGGTCCACGCCGAGGCGCTTGTAGGCGACGATGCGTTCCGCGATCTGTTCCGGGGTGCCGATCAGCCCCGTACGGAAGCCGTCGTTGTACTGGACGAGGTCCTCGAAGGAGGAGTCCTGCCACATGCCCTTGCCGTCGGCGGTGGAGCTCCCCGCCTGCTTGACGGCCGAGCCGAAGCCGTGGACGGCCTCGGTGTCGGCCTTGGCGACGATCTCGCGCAGGGTGTCGCGGGCCTCCGCCTCGGTGTCGCGGGCGATGAGGAAGCCGTTGAGGCCGAAGCGCGGCGGGGTGCGTCCGGCGCTCTCGGCGGCGGTGCGCACGTCCCTGATCTGTTCGGTGACGCCGTCGAAGTCCTTGCCGTTGGAGAAGTACCAGTCGGAGACCCGGCCGGCCATCTGCCGGGCGGCGGTGGAGTTGCCGCCCTGGAAGATCTCCGGGTGCGGGCGGTCCGGCGCGGCGATCGGCTTGGGCTTCAGCGAGAAGTCGCGGATGCGGTAGAAGTCTCCGGCGAGTTCGGCGTGGTCCTCGGTCCAGACGGCGCGCAGGGCCCGGATGAACTCCTCGGAGCGGCGGTAGCGCTCGTCGTGTTCCAGCCAGGGTTCGCCGAGCGCGGTGAACTCGTCCTTGAACCAGCCGCTGACCACGTTGACGGCGAAGCGCCCGTTGCTCAGGTGGTCGGCGGTGGCGCCGAGTTTGGCGAGGACGCCGGGGTGCCAGAGGCCGGGGTGGACGGCGGCGATGACCTTCAACCGCTGGGTGGCGAGCAGCAGGGCGAGGCTGAAGGAGGTGGACTCGTGCTGGTACTCGGCGCCGTAGCTGGCCATGTAGCGGACCTGGCTGAGCGCGTAGTCGAAGCCGTTGTTCTCGGCGAGGACGGCGAGTTCGCGGTTGTAGTCGTACCCCCAGTCGGTGCGCTGTTCGATCGTGCTGGTGACGAGGCCACCGCTGACGTTGGGGACCCAGTACGCGAAGCGCACCGGATCGGCGGAGGGCGGAGGGGACATGTGGTTCTCCCGGAGCAGGAAGGCGGGTCGGGCGCGGTGGCGGGCACGGCGCGGCGGCCCCGGTGATCGTGAAACCCGATCAGGGGCGATGGGCACGGCGAAGGAGCCGCGCGGGCGTGCACGGGCTCACACGGCCGGATACGGGTGTACGCGCGGGTGCGCGGGATCGCGAAGGGAGGGGTCGGCCCCTCGGACCTCGCGTCAGCGGGAACAACAGAAGGCGCTGGAAACGCGGCCGAGGTCGATGTGGCGGCGACGGGTCAAGCGGCGCACATCCCTCTCCTTTCGCGTTCCGCGGCGGGCGCCCGGTGGATCACGGGGCGCCTTCGGGTTCCAGGGTAGGGCGCGGGAACGCTCCAGGTCGAGAAGGCATCGACGAAGGAGCGATAGGGTTCCCCTTCCACCGCCTCCGGAGATGGGGAAGAGCGATGCGCATCGAACAGCTGGAGTACATCGAGGCGGTCACCCGGCTGGGGTCGCTGCGCCGGGCGGCGGAGGAACTGCATCTGTCCCAGCCCGCGTTGAGCGAGACGGTGCGGAATCTGGAGCGTGAGCTGGGCGTCGTCGTGCTGGACCGGAAGCGGTCGGGGGCGACCATCAGCGAGGCGGGGCGCGAACTGCTGCCGCACATCATCGGGGTGCTGGACGCGGTCGACCGGCTGCGCCGGGCCGCCGACGAACAGCACCGCACCAGCCGCACGGTGCGGCTCGGCACGGTGTTCGCGGCGACGGTCCCGCTGCTGGTCCCGGCGATCCGCGCGTTCCGCGCGCTGCACTCGGGCACCGAGGTGGAGGTGATCGCGGCCCAGCAGTCCGTCATCCACCGCTCCCTGCTGGAGGGCGCGGTCGATCTCGGGCTGGTGAACTACCTGGACGGCGACGACATCGCGCCGGACCTGGACACCACGGAGCTGATCCGGGGCCGCCCGGTCGTCTGCCTGCGGAAGGACAGCCCGCTGGCCGCGCTGGAGTCGGTCGGGGTGGACGATCTGCTGGGCGAGCCGCTGATCGTGATGCGTGCCGGCTATCTGATGCACCGCTTCACGCACCGGCTGCTGAAGGGCCGGGTGCCCTCGTTCTCGTACTCCGCCGACGGCGCGGAGATGGGCAAGCTGATGGTGGCGGAGGGGCTGGGGGTCACGGTGCTCCCGGACTACAGCGTCGTCGGGGATCCGCTGGAGCGGACCGGGGCGATCACCTGCCGGCCGCTGGCGGGCGATGCCACCACGGTGCTGCTGGTGGTGCAGCGCAGCCGTACGGGTTCGGTGTCCCGGGCCGCCCGCGATCTGCACCGGATCTTCGTCGAGCGCTCGGAGGAACACCGTAGCGGCGGCCGTGTGCCCCATGGATCGCCCGGCGACCTCTAGGGCATCCGCCCGATGCCCGCCGAACGCCTTACTCCGCAGCATGAGCCGCACGGAGCGGGTGTGGAGATCGAGGCGGAGGAGGGCGGGTGGCGTGGGCGGTTCGGCGGTGGGGCGGGTTCTGCGGGACCGGACGGCGGGGCGCTGTCTGGCGGGGGTGGTCGTCTCCGGGTTCGGTACGTCGGCGATGTCGCTCACGGCGGGCATCTGGGTCAAGTCGCTGACCGGGTCGAACAGTCTGGCGGCGCTGACGGTGTGCGCGATGTGGGCCCCGGTGCTCGCCGGGCCCGCGCTCGGCGCGCTCGCGGACCGGATGGACCGGCGGGCGCTGCTGGTGCGGGTCAATCTGGCGGTGGCCTGCCTGCTGGCCACGCTGGTGCTGGTCGACTCGGCCGGCACGGTCTGGCTGGTCTTCGTGGTGCTGGTGCTCTACGGGGCGGCCGGTGTGCTCCTCGACGCGGCGGAGGCGGCGCTCGTCGCCCGCACCGTGCCCGCCTCGCTGCTGGCGGACTTCAACGGGCTGCGGATGACGGCCAACGAGGGCATGAAACTGGTCGCTCCGCTGGCGGGCGCGGGCCTGTACACCCGGTTCGGCGGCCCGGCGGTGGCCCTGCTGGACGCGGCGACCTGCGCCCTGGCCGCCCTGGTCTTCGCCCGTCTGCCGGTACGGAGTCCGCTTCGGGACCCGGTCCCGGCGGGGGCCCGGCGCGGTGAACTCGCCGTCGGGCTGCGACGGATCCGCACCTCGGCCGTGCTGCGCCCGCTGGTGGCTGCGGGGGCGGCGACGATGCTGCTGGCCGGGGTGAACGGGGCCGTGACCTTCGCGTACGTCGACGATGTGCTCGGCCGCGGGCCGGCGTACGCGGGGGTGCTGTACGCGGTACAGGGCGCCGGTTCGGTGGCGGTGGGGCTGCTGGTGGGGCCGTTGCTGCGGCGGCTGCCGGAGCGGGTGTTCGCGGCGGGCGGGATCGCGCTGTTCGCGCTGGGCGTCGGGGCGAGGACGGTGTCGCCGGACGCGGTGGCCCTGGCGGCGAGCGCGGCGATCGGGTGCGGACTGCCGTGTGTGCTGATCGCGGCGATGACGGCGGTGCAGCGGGAGACGCCGGACGCGGTGCTGGGGCGGACGGCGGCGACGGCGGGTTCGCTGATGACGGCGCCCAACGCGGTGGCCCTGGCGCTGGGGGCGGGGCTGGTCGCGGTGGTGGACGTACGGGTGCTGACGGCGGTGGCCGGGGCTGCGGGGGTGCTGGCCGCGGTGGTGCTGGCGTCGGGGGCGCGACGGCACCACCGCCGCGCCCCCGCGCCACCCCGGCCGTGAAGCGCACCACCGCCGCGCGCCCGTCTCACCCCAGCCGTGAGAGCGCCGCGGTGACCGCTTCCAGGTCCGGGCCCGAGGCGAGTCCCGCGTGGTACAGGCGCAGTTGGTCCGCGCCGAGCGAGGCGGCGTGGGCCGCGTCGCGCTCCAGGGTGCGCGGGCTGCCGCCCATCCCGGTGACGATCCCGAAGTTGGCGGCGCGCACCCCGCCCCGCCCGGCGAACGGCCCGAGGACCGCCTCCCGGGCGGCGTCGGACCCGGTGCAGGGCAGCACCACGCCGTCGGCCACGGCCAGGATGTGGTCCGCCTCGACGCCGACGTTGGCGCCGGTGCGGTACGGGGCGGGGTCCGCGTGCAGCAGCACCTGGAAACCGGGCGGGGCCTCGGCCCGTACCGCGGCGACGGCGGCTTCCTGGAACGCGCGGGCGACCCGGCCGCGCCACCGCAGCGTGGCGTCCGCGTGGCCGGGCCCGAGCAGCTTCTCGATGCCCTCCCGGCCCGACTCCGGGGAACCCGCGCCGGACCAGGCCGGTTCCAGCGCGCGGCGTACGGCGGCGGCCAGTTCGCCGGGATCGGCGCCGGCCTCCTCGTACCCCTGACGGCACTCCGGGCAGAAGCACAGCGACATCAGGTACTGCGCGGCGTCGCCGAGGCCCACCCCGGCGACCTTGTCGTGGGCGTGCAGATGGGCGAAGCCGTACCAGCCGCAGGACTCCAGTTCGGTGCCGTGCGCGCCGGGCCGGGCGGCGGCCTCCGCCGCGAGGTCCACGAGGTGCTCGCGCACGACGGGGCGGGCGATGCAGGGGGCCCAGGGGTAGCGGTCCCCGTAGGCGTTGACCACGGAGGTGTCCGGGTGCTCCGCGCCGAGCCGCGAGTTGTGCGCGAGGACGACCCAGCTGTGCACCTCAAGACCGGCGGCGGTCAGCGCATCGGCGGCCTCCCCGTACGGATCGTCGCCGGGCGTCCAGCTCTGGCGGTACGGGGCGAGGCCGCGTCCGGCCCAGCGGTCCGGGTCCGGCGGGTAGAGGACGGCGGCGTGCTCGGCGGTGACGATGCGGTGGGCGGGGTGACGGGGGGTCAGGGCCCGGGTGGAGTGGTAGGCGGAGGCCAGGGTGACCTGCCGGACGCCGAGGTCCGCGATCCGGGCGGCGGCGTCCGGGTCGCCGACGACGTCCCACGGGTAGAGGAAGACGCCCGCCTTCACGCCCGGCCCCCCGCGGTGGTGCGCTCCTCCAGCAGGGCGCGGCCGCTCGCGATGATCTCGATGAGGTCCTTGACGTGTGCGGCGGGCGGTTCGGTGAGCGGGGTGCGTACCTCGCCGACGTCCAGGCCCTGGAGCCGGACTCCGGCCTTGACCAGGGATACGGCGTATCCGCGGCCCTTGGCGCGCAGTTCGACGAGCGGCCGGTAGAAGTGGTCGAGCAGGGCGTCGACCAGAGCGACGTCGCCGGAGTCCAGGGCCCGGTAGAAGGCCAGGGCGATGTCGGGGGCGAAGGCGAAGACGGCGGAGGAGTAGAGGGTGACGCCGATGCCCCGGTAGGCGGGACCGGTGAGTTCGGCGGTGGGCAGTCCGTTGAAGTAGAGGAAGTCGCCGTCGGGCCGGTGGGTGCGGACCGCGCTGACGATGCGCTGCATGAGGTCGAGGTCACCGTGGCCGTCCTTGAGCCCGATGATGCCGGGGGTGCGGGCCAGGGCGACGACCGTCTCGGGGGTGAAGATCGCGTTGTCGCGCTGGTAGACGATCGTCTCCAGACCGGTGGCCGCCGCGAGCGCCGCGTAGTGGTTCAGCAGCCCTTCCTGGTCGGCGACGACGAGATAGGGCGGCATGGCGAGCAGCCCGTCCGCGCCGGCCTCCTCGGCGGCCCGCGCGAACGCGACCGCGAGCGCCGTGCCGTAGCCGGCCCCGGCGACGACCGGGATCTGCCCGGCGGTCTCCTCCACGGCGGCGGCGACCGCGAGGCGGAACTCCTCGGGGGTCAGCGCATGGAACTCGCCCGTGCCGCAGCAGGCGAAGACCGCGGCGGCTCCGGCATCGATCCCGGCCCGCACATGGGCCCGGAAGACATCGAGGTCGACGGCGCCGTCCGGCCCGAAGGCGGTCACGGGGAAGAAGAGCGGCCCGGCGACTTCGCTGAGCCGGGCGGCAAGGGGGGCTGAGGTCACGGGCGCTCCCTGAGCAGATTCAGGCGTGCACAATTCTGATCGGTGTCCATATTTCTGAACACCGTCACACTAAGGCAGCTTCCGATGGCAGGTCAAGGCGGACGCACGCTCTTGACGCGCCTCGCCTCCCCTCCCTAACTTGTCCACGCATGTGAATGCCAGCCAGGATTGCGCACAGCGCGCCTCGCGTACGCCCCGAGGAGACCCCGTATGACCGCTCCCCGTACCGTCCTGCTCACCGGCGCCGCGGGCGGCCTCGGCACCCTGATGCGAGGACTGCTGCCCGCGTACGGCTACGACCTGCGGCTCTTCGACCTGGTCCCGGTGGAGGACGAACCACAGGCCATCACCGCCGACCTGAACGACCGGAAGGCGCTGCGCGAAGCCGTACGCGGAGTGGACGCGATCATCCACCTGGCCGGCATCTCCCTGGAATCCACGTTCGACAAGATCCTCAACGCCAACATCGAAGGCACGTACCACCTTTACGAGGCGGCTCGCGAGGAAGGCGTACGCCGCATCGTGGCCGCCTCCTCCAACCACGTCATCGGCTACACCCCCCGCCCCGGTCCGGGCGATCCGCTCATCCCGCTGGACACCCCGCGCCGCCCCGACACCTTCTACGGGCTCTCGAAGTGCTTCGGTGAGGACCTGGCCCAGCTCTACTGGGACAAGCACGGCGTCGAGACCGTCTCGGTACGGATCGGGTCCTGCTTCCCGGAACCCACCTCGGTACGCATGCTGTCGGTCTGGATGAGCCCCGCCGACGGCGCGCGCCTCTTCCACGCGGCCCTCACCGCGGAGGACGTCGGCCACACCGTCGTCCACGGCTCCTCCGCCAACACCCGCCTGTGGTGGGACCTGACCTCGGCCCGGGCCCTGGGCTACACACCGCAGGACGACTCGGAACCGTACGCCGCGAAACTCATCGCCGAACAGGGCGAGCTGGACCCGGACAATCCGGCGCACGCCTGCGTGGGCGGCCACTTCCTGACCGATCCGCCGATCTGGCCGCACTGAGACCGACCGGAAATCCGGGCGACGCGGGCGCGGCCGGGAGGGCAGGATACGGACATGCCGAGACCTTCCGGATTCCAGTACGAACAGCACGGCGACCAGAGCGTCACCATCACCCACCAGGGCCGCCCGGCGGGCACCCTGCGCGGCGGCCGGGCGGAGAAGTTCCTGGCCGAGGTGGTGTCGGGTGACGCGCAGCTGGTGATGGCGCGCTGGACGGGCGCGTACAAGCACGGCAACGAGCGCACCGCCCGCAACCACCCGCGCAACCGCCGCTGAGCCGCTGCCCGGCCGCTGCCCGGCCGCCGGTGAACCGCTTCCGGGCGGCCGGAAACCATCTGGCCGAAGGCGGCGAAGGTAAGGGAACGGCAAAGCCGGGTCGTTCGTTACCCCGTTCATGACCGCTATGACCCCCGGCTCGAACATTCCTCTCTCCGCCGCCCGCGTGGCGGTGGACGTCGCCGCTCCGGTGCGGCTCGACGTCTCGGGCCTGCTGCTCACCGCCGACGGCAAGGTGCGCTCCGACGACGACTTCATCTTCTACAACCAGCCCTCGGGCCCCGGTGTGACCTACCGCTCCGGCGGAGGCTCCGCACCGGACGCGATCGTGGTGGACACCACGGCCGTCCCGCCGGGCATCGAGAAGATCGTCGTCACTGCGAGCCCGGACGCCGCCGGCCAGACCTTCCAGGGCATCGAGCCCACCGCCACCGTGCGCAACGCGGACGACGGCAGTGCGCTCGCCACGTTCACCCCGCCGCAGCTGGGCGCCGAGACGGCGCTCGTGGTCATCGAGGTCTACCGGCGCAACGGCGCCTGGAAGGCCCGCGCGGTCGGCCAGGGCTACGCCAACGGGCTGGCCGGCATCGCCACGGACTTCGGCGTCTCGGTCGAGGAGCCCGCGGCCCCGGCCGCCCCGCCGGTGCCGGTGGCCCCCGCCCCGGTCGCTCCGCCCGCACCGCCGGCCGCCGCCCCCGTCGACCCGCGGATCGCGCCGCCCGCGCCGCCCGCTCCCCCGGTGGCCCCCGCCGCCCCGCCCGTGGGCTCCGGGAAGATCAACCTGGACAAGGGCCGGGTCAGTCTCCAGAAGAACCAGACCGTGTCCCTCGTCAAGGGCGGCGCCCCGCTGCTCTCGCGGGTCAGGATGGGTCTGGGCTGGGAGCCCGCGTTCCGCGGCAAGGACATCGACCTGGACGCGTCGGTGATCGCGTACGGCCCCAACCGCAACCACCTGGACAGCTGCTACTTCGGCAAGCTGACCATCCTGAACGGGGCCATCAAGCACTCCGGTGACAACCTCACGGGTGAGGGCGCGGGCGACGACGAGACGATCGTCGTGGACCTGGGCCGGATCCCGGCCGAGGCGACGGGCCTGGTCTTCACGGTGAACTCGTTCACCGGCCAGAAGTTCAACGAGGTCGCCAAGGCCTACTGCCGGCTGATCGACGACGCGTCCGGCGAGGAGCTGGTCCGCTTCGACCTCACCGGCGCGGAGCCGCAGACCGGCGTGATGATGGCCAAGCTCATCAAGCAGTTCACCGGCGAGTGGGAGATGACCGCGATGGGCGATTTCGTGAAGTCGCGCACCGTGCGGGGCATGGTGAAGCCCGCCGCCCAGGCCCTGTAGCCACCGTGGGCCCTCCGTCCGGAAGGCCCGAACGGAGCCGGGACGGCCCACAACGGAGTCCGGGGCGCCTGAAATCTCTTCAGGCGCCCCGGATCCGGAGAAGGCGGACGCTGCCGAGGACGGGCACGGGGCTCGTCCCGCGTCTCAGAGCTTGGTCAACTTGGAGTACGGGCTCAGGATCCTTCCCTGACGCCCCGAGAAGTCGATGAGGACTGCGTCGTTGTCGCCCTCGACAGCAAGAATCCTGCCGAGCCCGAACTGGTCGTGCGACACCCTGTCGCCCACATCGAAGCATTCGACCGGTGGGGCCTCCTGGGCCGGGCGGTTGAAGGGACTGGAAGGCAGGTGACGCCGGGATCCGGCTGACTGTTTCATTACGTCGAGTATGCGCCCTGTGAAGGCCCGACGCCATGCCCGCCGACGCCCGGGGCCCCAGACGTGCCGGATTCGTAATCAGCGCTCACCACGGCCAGTCAGCGCTTCCGCCCGCCTCCAGCAGCGGAACCATGCGGAACGCCGCGTCGGAAAGCCCCCCGAACGTGTGGCGGTTCCGGTCGCCGGACGGGGCGTGGCCGAGGCGATATCCGGCCAGATTCCAGGTGTAGACGGGCACCGTGTCCGGAACGCTCCGGGTCGCGTCGCCACCCCGCGTGTACGAGGCCTGCTCGTCGGTGACGATCAGTACCCGGTCGTGGTCCCGGTAGTGCCGTCGTACCGCTTCCGCCGTGTTCGTACCGCCCAGGTCGCCGAAGCGGTCCAGGACCCGCAGGACGGATTCGCCCCGGCGGAAGGAGACGGGCGCGCTGGTCGTGCCGAACTGCACGAGGTCCGCGTCGGCGGCGCGCAGCGCCAGTGCCGCGCCGAAGACGGCCGCGGCGTCGGCCCGGTTCAGCCGGGAGCGCTCGGAGAGCGGCGCCCCCATCGAACCGGAACGGTCGACCAGGACCAGGGTGCGGCCGGGCAGCGCGGGCACCTGGCCCAGCGAGTGCCCGAGCGCCCGCTCCAGCGGGTGGGCCCAGCGGAGCGACGGCGCGTGCCGGTACGCGGCGAGGTAGCGGAAGGGGAACTGGCGCGACGCGGCCACGGCCTCCGGATCGCTGATCCGGGCCGCGGCGAGCGCGGCGACCTCGTCCCGTACGCCGGCCTCATCGAAGTTCCGGAGGTTCCGGACGAGGGCCATCGTGCCCATCGACGGAATCACCGCCTCCCACACCGCCGCGTCCATCGGCCCCTGCAGCCAGCCCGCCAGCGCTTCCCAGGTCATCCCGGCCTCGGCCAGCCGCTCCGCGCCGCCGGGTCCGGTGACGACGGGGCGACGCTCGGCGACCGGCAGCTCCATCAGCTCCCGGTGGGCGCTCAGGGTGCGGTCGGCGGCGGGCGGCTCGGCGCTCTCCGGCCGGTGCCTGCGGTCCAGCGCGTACCGGAACAGCTCGCCCTGCCAGGGCTTGGCGGGGTCGGGCGCGGCGTGCACCAGGTTGAGCACGTCGCCGAACCGGAAGCCCTTGGACGCGGTGTCGTACTTCAGCAGCGCGCGGCCGGTGTAGAGGCGGCGCACGGCGTCGGCGACGCCCCGCTTCACGGGCTTCGGCAGGGCGCGCCCGTAGCGGGCGGTCCAGTAGCCGAGCAGTTCGCCCGGCTCGTCGGCGCGCAGCAGTACGGAGTCGATGACCTGCCGGTTCGTGGGCCCTTCGGTGCACCCGGCCGCCAGCCGCGCCGCCACGTACTCCGCGCCGCCGACCAGCGAAGCGGTCCGCATCTGCCCGTCGCGGCGCAGCCAGTGGAGCAGCCCCGCGGTCCACGCCGGGTCCTCCACGGCGAGCCGGCGCACGAGCGCGGCGAAGCGGTCGTCGCGCCGGTCCCCGCCCTCGTAGGCGGTGTCCTGGGCCACGAAGTTGGCGACGGCGAGCAGGAAGAGCTCGGAGCGGGCGTCGCGCACCTGCCCGACGCCGCCCCGGTGGTTGGGCGCGAGCGTGCCGGTGGTCGTGACGGGCGAGGTGGGCCCGGACCGGGCGGACCGGGGCCGGTGGGTACGGAAATTGAAACGGGCCATGAGAAGAATTCCCCCGAATTCCTGGGGAAGGGCGCGGCGGCGGAACGGGGTGCCCGAGATCAGGAGTCGGCGACGGAGAACAGTCCGATGCTCTGACCGCTGAGCTACCGGCCGAAGCCGGGCGGGAATCGAACCCGCGCACCTCGGATCCAGAAGTATCCGTCGCCTGCGCACCGGGCACCCCGGCGCTCGCGCCTCCCGAGATCAGCAGTGGCTGCGGCACATTTCGTTGAAAGGAAGGAGCCGCCGCCTTCGCACCGGGAGGTGCATGTCCATGACCTTAGGGAACGGGCCGCCCGCACGCGACGGAATTTCGGGGTGCAACCGAACCGAGGGGCGCGGGCGTCGCACAGAATGGTTCCGGGGTGATCGTCCCCGGGCTCGGACCGGCGGCACGGAACATCGACACGGACCGGCGGCACGGACCGACGGCACGAGGGGGCGCACAGGATGGAGCAGGTCGCGGGGTACCGGCTCGTGGCGCTGCTCGGCGAAGGCGGTATGGGCCGGGTCCATCTGGCCCGTACGGCGTCGGGCCGGCTGGCGGCCGTGAAGACCGTCCATGAACACCTCGCCGCCGACCCGCAGTTCCGGGAACGGTTCCGCCGCGAGACGCTCGCCGCGCGGGCGGTCGCCGGCCCCTTCACGGCGGCGGTGCTGGACGCCGACCCCGATGCCGTACGGCCGTGGCTGGCCACCGAATTCTGTGCCGGCCCGACGCTCGCCGAGACCGCCGGGGCGCTCGGGCCGCTGGACGCCGGGCCGCTGGCCGGGCTGGGGGCGGCGCTCGCGGAGGCGCTGGCGAGCATCCACCGGGCCGGGCTGGTCCACCGCGATCTGAAGCCGTCGAACGTGATCCTCACCCGGGGCGGCCCCAAGGTCCTGGACTTCGGCATCGCCCGGCGGGCGGCCGACGAGACCCTCACGGACACCGGGGAGGTGATCGGCTCCCCCGGCTTCATCGCCCCCGAACTGCTGACGGCCGACGACGAACCGTCCCCCGCCGCCGATGTGTTCGCCCTCGCGGCCCTGCTCGCCCGGCTGGCGACGGGCCGGGCCCCCTTCGGTTCCGGCCCCGCCCACCAGGTGCTGTACCGGACGGTGCGGGGCGAGGCCGATCTGGGCGGGGCGCCGACGGACGAGTGGCGCGCGTTCCTCGCCTCCTGCCTGACGGGCGACCCGGCGGAGCGCCCCACGGTGGCCGAGGTGCTGAGCTGGTGCGCGGAGCGGTCACCGGCCGACGCGTGGTGGGAGCGGGAGCCGGTGTCCGGCCTGGTCCGCGACCACGAGAACGGCGTCGCGGCGCTGGTGGCGGGCGACGAGGGCGACGAACCCGGCGAGCGCGCCAGGACCGTCCGGGCCGCCGCGGCGACCGCCGTGCCCGTTCCGGCCGCCGATGCCGGTCCCGGTCCCGGTCCCGGCCCCACAGCCGTACCCGATCCAGAACCCGATCCGGAACCCGATCCGGCCCCCGCCGACGCGGCACCCGCCCCCACAACGCCCGCGACCGCGACCACCCCGGCCGACGCCGTCCCGTACCGGGCCCGTCCCGCCGCCGCGCCGCAGGACGCCGTCCCGTACGACAGAACGCCGGGCCGGGGCCCGACCAGGCGGCGGCTGCTCGCGTTCGGCGGGGCCGCGCTCGTGGCGGGCGGGGGCGTCGGCGGCGCGGCGCTGCTCCGGCTCACCGAGAAGGACGACCCGGCCGGCTCGCGGCAGCCCGCACCGCGGCCGGCGACCCGCTGGACCCGGGGCCGTCCGCTGTGGACCAGGACCGTCGGCGAACTCGGCCACACCGGACGGGTGCTGCGCCACGGCAGCGCGCTCCTCATCACGGACGGGGCCGCGGTGACCGCGCTCGACGCGGCCACCGGCGCGGTGCGGTGGCGGTATCCGGTCCAGGGCGTCACGGCCGTCCGGCCGCTCGGCGACCGGGTGCATCTGCTGCGCTCCGGGCTGCTCTTCGCACCGGAACTCCTCACGCTCGACGCCCGTACCGGCAACCGGCGCTGGTCGGCCGTGCCGGTCCACCCGCCCGGCGCCCGGACGTCCGACGCCCCCGACGGCCAGTCGGCGTTCCTCGCGGTCGACGGCGCGACGACCGCGCTGGTGTCCTACGCCTCCGACGCGACCCGGTGGGAGAAGCGCACCCTGGGCGAACGCCCTTGGCGGGCCTACGGATTCGACTCGCGTACGGGAAAGGCGCTCTGGTTCCACGAGGGGACGCGGGCCGCGGTGACCGGCATCGACGCGGCGGGCGGGCGGCTGGCCGTCGGGCTCCGCCCGCCGGCCCGTTCCGGGGCCGCCGCCGAGGAGCCGTTGCTCGTGCTGCGGACCTCCGGCGCGGTACCGGTGAGGGAATCGGAGATACCCGGCGGCGCCCCGTTCCCGCAGGCGCACCCCGGTGCCTCGGGCACCCGGTACTACGCGAGGGGCGGCCGGATCGTCCCGGTCGATCTGGCGACCCGGCGCACCGCCTGGCGCCGGAAGCTCGACGGATCGCCCACGGTCACCCCCACCGCGACCGACGGTGCGGTGTACGCCGCGACGCCGGGCGGGGTCACCGCGCTGGACGCCCGGAGCGGCCGGATCCGCTGGAGCCGCGGCGACATCGGGCGGCTCGCCGGTGACGACGGCAGCAGCGTCGAGGCCGACGGGCCGCCGCTGGTGGCGGACGGCACGCTGTATGCCACCGGGCCGCAGCCGGGCGGCGGCGAGAAGGCCGGGGAGGGCGCGCGCTGGGGTGTGCACGCCCTGGACGCGGCCCGGAACCGCCGGCTGTGGTCGGTGCCCGTCGAGGCGGACGGGGCGCTGCGGGCCGCCGCGGGCGGGGGCCTCCTCCATGTCTGCGTCGGCGGGACCGTGCGGACCTTCACCGGACCGGAGTCCGCGTGACGGGCCCCCTGCTCCCCGGCGACCCCCAACGGCTCGGCACCATCCGGCTGCTGGGCCGGCTCGGGGCGGGCGGCATGGGCACCGTCTATCTGGGCCGGACGCCCGGCGGGCTGACGGTCGCGGTGAAGACGGTGCACGAACACCTGGCGGCCGACCCGCACTTCCGTGAACGGTTCCGCCGCGAGGCCGCCGCCGCCCGCGCGGTGACCGGTGCGCACACGGCGGCGGTGCTCGACGCGGATCCGGAGTCGGCGCGGCCGTGGCTGGCCACCGCGTATCTGCCGGGCGTCACGCTGCGGCACGCGGTGGCGGCGACCGGACCGCTGGAGCCCGCCGCCGTACGGTCCCTGGGCGCGGCGCTCGCCGAGGCGCTGGAGGCCGTCCACCGGGCGGGGCTCGTCCACCGCGACCTGAAGCCGTCGAACGTGCTGATCACCGCCGACGGGCCCCGGGTCATCGACTTCGGGATCGCCCGCGCGATCAGCGACCACGGGCTGACCGGGGCGGGCGACGTCATCGGCACTCCGGGGTTCATCGCCCCGGAACAGATCACCGGAACCGTCGTCACCGGGGCGGCCGACGTGTTCGCGCTCGGGGCGGTCCTGGTGTTCGCCGCCACCGGAGGCAGCCCGTTCGGTTCGGCGACCCCCGCGGTGCTGCTCTACCGGGCCGTCCACGAGGAGCCCGGCCTCACCGACGTACCCGACGAGGTACGGGAGGTGGTGACGGCCTGCCTGGCGAAGGACCCCGGCCGCCGGCCGACGGTGGGCCAGGTGCTGCGGGCCACCACGGATCCGCGTCCGCCGCTGTGGTGGCGTACGGATCCGCTGCGCTCGCTGGTCCTGGGCGAGGCGGCGGAGCCCGCTCCCGGGAAACCGGCCGAGGAGGGCGGCGGGCCCGGCGCCTCAACCCCGGAGTCGGCTCCGGAGACGCGGCCCGCGACCGTCGGCGGGCAGGACACCGCCGCTCCGGAGACACGGCCCGCGACCGGTCCGACCCGGCCTGCCACCGCGCCCGCGCCCGCCCGCACCCGCCCTCTGCCCTCGCCGCCTCCCACGGTCACCGGGGAGGGTCCGGCCGCGCGGCGCGGGGAGCTGGCCCGGCGCGGTCTGCTGCTGGCCGGAGGCGGCGGACTCGCCTCGCTCCTCACCTACGCCTTCCTGCGCGGCGGCGGCGAGGACGAGCGGGAGCAGCGGGTGGAGGACCCGCTGCGGGTGCGGCCGGGCGACACCCGGCCGGGGGCGCTGCGCTGGACCCTGGCCCCCGAGGACGACCGCACCACCGTGGACGCGCTGCGGGTGACCGGGGATGCGCTGCTGGTGCACGGCGTCGCCGCCCAGGACATCGGCGGCGCGGGCGGCGGTGGCGGTTACGTCACCGCTCGGCGGGTCCGCGACGCCGGGCGCCGGTGGCTGGCCGACGCCGAGGAGACCGCGCCGACGCAATGGGGCGTGTCCGGGTCCGTGCTGGCGGCGGCCGATGTGGGGCTGGACGCGGTCGACCTGGCGACGGGCACGGCGCACGGCACCCAGGCGGAGCACCCGACTCCGCTGTGGTTCACCGTCGCCTCCGGAGTCCTGATCTCCGGTTCCGCGACGGTGAACGGCGACGGGCCGACGCTGAACGCCGTGGATCTGCGCACCGGTGCGCGGCGCTGGACCGGGGGCACGGCGGAGGCCCGGCCGCCCGCCGTGCTGGACCGGTCGGTGCTGCTGGCCGACGACGGCGGTGACGACATCCGGTGCGTGGACGCGGTCAGCGGTGAACTCCGTTGGACGTACGAGGGGTTCGAGGGACCGGTGGCCGCGCTGGCGGCGGTTCCGGAGGCGGGCTGTTTCGCGCTGCTGGGCGGCGGGGGCGCGCTGCACTTCGTCCGGGCGCGGGACGGCGGCCGACTGGCCACCGCCGTGCTGAAGGGCGGGGCGAGTTCCGGATCAAGCGCGCTGGCCGCCGTCGGCTCCACGGTGCTGGTGGCCACCGGGGGCCGGGTGCACGCCTACGCGCCCACCACCGGCCGCGCGCTCTGGTCGGCGGGCACGGTGGGCCTGGACACCAGCTGGCCCGCGGGCACGGGCGGCGTCCGGGCCCCGGTGACGGCCGGCGGATCGCTGCTGCACTGGGCACGGGCGGGGGTTCTCCAGTGCCTCGACCTCCGCAGCGGCGAGGAGCGCTGGGCGGCGACGCTCGGCGGAGTCGGCCAGGTGCCGCCGGCCGTGGCCGGGGGCACGGTGTACGCGGCCACCGGCGAGCTGTGCCGGGCGCTGGAGGTGAACCGGGGTGCGGAGCAGCGCAGTTGGGCGGTGGGCGACATCAGGGACCTCGCGGCGGACGCATCCGGCTGGTACGCCCGGATCGGCACGACGGCGATCCGGGCGTACCAGCACACGGCCACGGCTCCGCAGGGCTCCTGAGGCGGCCGGGTGCAGACGTCTGCTTTGCAGGAGCGGCACTCTCCGCCTGAGCGCCGCTCCCGATCGGGTCTCCTGGAGGAACCCAGGGCTTCTCTCAACCCCCCGCGCGCGACCGGGCCTTGAACGCCGCCTTGCGGGCGTCCTTCGCGGCCTTCTTGTCGCTGTGCAGCCGGCCCATGGCCTCCAGCACATCGGCGGTGGCCGGGTGGTCGACCCGCCAGACCTCGTCGAAGAAGCCGCTGTGCTGCGCGGAGAGGCCCTCGACCAGGCCCTGGAGCTCGTCCAGCTCGCCGTCCGCGTCCAGTTGGGCGGCGATCGTGTCGATGGCCAGCCAGAAGATCATGTCCTCCGGCGGGGCGGGCACATCGGCCGCGCCGCGCTCCGCGAGCCAGACGCGGGCCAGGCCGCCGAGTTCCGGGTCGCCGAGCACCGCGCGTACGGCGGGCTCCGCCTCGGGGCCGGCCAGGGCGAGGGCCTGCTGACAGTGGAGGCGGCGCAGCGGCGCGCCCTCGTCCGTGCCGCGTGCGGCGGCCAGCAGTTCGGCCGCGGCCGCCACCGCGCCCTCGGCGTACCCGTCGAGCCAGAGCTTGACCTCGGCGCGGGCGGCGGACTCCGGGTAGTGGGCGATGCCGTCGAGGAGGGCGTCGGCGCCCTTGCCCGCGAGGTCGCCGACGGCGGGCGCGTCCACCCCGGCCTCCAGCATCCGGGCCCGGATGCCGTACAGGCCGAGGGGGGTGAGCTGGACCATGCCGTACCGGGTGACGTCCTCGTCGTCGGCTCCGGCGGCGTCCACCGGCGCCTCGCCCTCCTCGACCAGCAACGCCTCGTCGACCGGCCGGTAGGCGACGATCCCGATGGGTTCGAGGAGCCGGAACTGGTCGTCGAGGCGCATCATCGCCTCCGACACCTGCTCCAGGATGTCGTCGGTGGGCTCGCCCATGTCGTCGGGGACGATCATCGAGGCGGCGAGGGCGGGCAGCGGGACCGGGCCTTCGCCCGCGCCGTTGTCCGCGAGGGTCAGCAGATAGAGGTTGCCGAGGACGCCGTCGAGGAACTCCGCCTCGGCCTCCGGATCCCAGTCCAGGGCGTCGAAGTCGATCGAGCCGTCCTCGCCGACGAGGTCCGCGAAGTCGTCCAGGACGGGCGCGGTGGCGTCGGCGTGCACGGCATCCAGGCCGTCGAGCCAGATGCCGAGGATGTCCTGCGGGGAGCCGGAGGTGAGCAGCGCCAGGTTCTCGCCCGCGGTGACGGTGCCTTCGCCGTCCGGGTCCGCCCCGTCCTCGCCGTCCTCCTCCGGGTCGGTGACGTCGAGGAGGCCGGTGTCCACGGCGAGCCGCCAGGCCTCGCTGGCGTACGCGGCACCGTCCTCGTCGGCCGCGAGCCCGAGGTGTTCGGCGGCCGCCGGGAGCTGCGCCTCGGAGAGTTCGCCGCCCGCGCCGACCCGGGTGTCGGGTCCGGCCCAGCGGGCGAGCCTGACGGCGCGGACGAACAGCGGTGCGGCGAGCGCGTCCCGTGCCAGTTCGGCCTCGGAGTTCAGCCGCACCGGCGGCAGGGAGGGGCGCTCTGCGGACATCGGGGGTTCTCCTCGGTGCGGGCTCGGGGGCGCACGGGGTGCGTACGCGGTTCAGCCGCCCAAGCCTAGACGCAAGGGGAGGTTTGCCGCCCGCCGCTTCTCCGCATGCCACCCGGCCGCGCGGCTATGCGCCCGCGCCCGGCGCCATGCTGAGCGCGGGGGTGTAGCGGTTCACGCCGCCTCCGGTCATGCCCGGGTACTTCTGGACGCGTTCCCAGAGCGGGGACGGGGATCCGACGCCTTCGCCGGGTGCGGCGAGGGCAGCGATGTGGTGTCCGGCGCTCTCCCACTCGGCGTAGTTGAGGACCCGGGAGCCGTCGGTGCTCGTGTGGAAGTGCGCGGCGATGCCGCCGGCGGGCAGTTCGGCCTCTTCGCCGAGCGCCTCGAACACGGCGTCCACCCAGGCGCGTTGCCGGTCCGGGTCGGGCCCGTCGAACTCCACGTCGACGATGACGACGCAGCCGGTCTCCCGGGTGTCGCCCTCGGCCCGGAGTCCGGAGCGGTACAGCTCGTACGTGTGCAGGGCGAGGCGTTCGATGCCGGGGACGGCGGCGTCGATCTCGGCGTTGCGGCCGTCGCGGACCTCGCGTACGAAGTCCTGGAAGGCCTGTTCGCCGGTCCACTGGGAGTAGTGGAGCAGGGTCGCGCCGTCCTCCCCGGCGTGGACGCTGTAGGAGAGCAGTCCGGGGTGCGGCCATGCCCGGCTCTCCCAGGTCTTCCTGATGGCGTCGACGGCCTCGCGTTGCCGTTGCGGCGTTCCGACGTTCCAGGTGCTGACCTTGGCGATGCGGGCGTCGGTGCGGGCCGGGTCGGGGCGGTCGATGAGGTGCGTGGTCATGGCGGTGTTCCCTTCGTGACGCGCGCCGGTCGGTGCGTCGTGGTCACCACCGTCACACCTCAAGTCCGGTCGAGGTCAAGGCCGTTCCCGTGGGAGCGCCCGCGTGCTCCGTTCGCCCACGGCGTGATGGGGCGCGGGTGCGGTCGGAGGCGGCCGGGGAAGGCTGGCCGGCATGACCCTTTCCGTGGCCCATCTGAGCGATCCGCACATCACCACGGGCCCCGGGGCGGTGGCCCCCGCGGCGGGGTTGCGGGCCGCCCTGCGCCGGGTGCTGGCCCTGGACCCGCTGCCGGACTGTGCCGTGATCACCGGTGATCTCACCGAGCGCGGGGAGCCGGGCGAGTACGCGGCGCTGCGCGAGGAGGTCGGCGCGTTCCCGCTGCCGCTGCACCTGGTGGCGGGCAACCACGATGCGCCACAGGCCTTGGTGGAGGTGTTCGGCGGGACGCGGTTCCTGGGCGGGGGGACGCTCACGTCGTACGTGGTGGAGCACCCGGCGCTCACGGTCGTGGTCCTGGACTCGCGGGTGGCCGGTGCGCCCGGCGGGCGGCTGGGCGCCGGGCAGCTGTCCCGGCTGGACCGGACCCTCGCCCGGCGGCCCGGCGTACCGGCCCTCGTCTGTCTGCACCACCCGCCGGTCCCGGTCGGCATTCCGTTCCTGGACGCGATGGGTCTGGCGGACGGGCCCGCGCTGGCCGAGGTGGTCGCCGCGTACCCCCGGGTCGTCCGGGTGCTGGCGGGCCATGTGCACCGCCCGGTCACGGCGCCCTTCGCGGGCAGCACGGTGGCCGTCGCGCCGAGCACGTACCGGCAGAGCGGTCTGGTGCTGCGGGAGGGCCTGCCCGGCTATCCGGACGAGCCCCCGGCCTTTCTGCTGCACCTGCGGCCCGAGGCTCCGCCGGGCGGACTGCCCCGGACGTCACCGACTGCCCCGCCCGGGGCTTCGCCCGGCCCCGGTGCGGCCTGGGTCACCCACACCGTTCCCACGGCCCCCGCCGCACCGCAGGGCTGAAGTCCGCCGCTCAGCCGCCGAGTTCGGTGCGCCAGGCCGTGGTGTTGAGTTCGTCCATCAGCCGGATGTCATGGCCTTCCAGCGGGAAGACCCGCACCGGGAGGCCGGGGGCGGCGGAGATCGCCAGGGCGTCGCCCTCGATGAGATCGCCGCCCTCGGGGGTGGAGACCCAGGCCAGGATCGACTTCACGGTGAGGCCGGGGTCCAGCAGAAGCTTCTTCGGGCCCGGGTCTCCGCCGAAGTACGAGCCGTCCTCGTTGACCTTGACGGGCAGGGGGCGGCCGTCCTCGCCGAGCGCCCGGACCCAGGGGTAGCCGTCGACGGCGTAGGGCTTGTGGCCGCAGTTGGTGAGGGTGAGCACGACGGCCCGGTGCATCATTCCGGTCTCCACCGGGCCCATGTCCACCACGACTCCGGAGGCGGGGCACTTCCCGGGCGGGGCGGAGGTCGGGCCGGTCTGCGCGGGTGCGCCGTAGCCGGGCGCGTCGGCCCCCGGCGTGGGGGTCGGGGGCAGCGTCTCGGCGCGGACGAGGCCGGGCCGGGAGGCGGAGACGGACGGCGTGGGGTCCGGCTCCTCGCCCTCGCCGGCCGGGACCAGGAAGCCGGAGCAGCCGGTGAGCGCCGTCAGCGTGGCCGCCAGCAGGACGGCCGAGGCCCGTCTCCGTACCCGTACGCCCACACCCATGTCCCCCACCCCTCGCCACGCGGCCCGACACCGCGGGCCTGTCGTCCGTGCGTTCGATCATGTCAGACGCGGCTGCCACCACGGCGGACCCTTCAGCATCCCTTGCCGATCACCCCAAGAAGATCTAAGTGGACCTACGAGGTTCCAGGAGCCGACACTTCGGGCATGACCGCCACCGCACCGCGCCCCTTCGGCCGCGCACTCTGCGCCATGATCACGCCCTTCACCGCCACCGGCGCCCTGGACCCGGACACCGCCCGTGCGCACGCCGCGCGCCTGGTGGCCGAGGGCTGCGACGGGATCGTCCTCAGCGGCACCACGGGCGAGTCGCCCACCACGACGGACGCCGAGAAGTCCGCGCTGCTGCGGGCCGTCCGGGCGGAGGTCGGCGACGGCGTGCCACTGCTCTCCGGCATCGGGAGCCCGGACACCGCGCACGCCCTGCGCCTGGCGGGGGAGGCCGAGGAGGCGGGCGCGGACGGGCTGCTGGTGGTCAGCCCGTACTACAGCCGCCCGCCGCAGGCCGCCGTCGAGGCGTACTTCCTGCGGGTCGCGGAGTCCACCGGTCTGCCGCTGATGCTGTACGACATCCCCGGCCGCACCGGCGTCCGGATCGAGCCGGAGACGCTGCTGCGGCTGGCGGAGCACCCGCGGATCGTCGCGGTGAAGGACTGCTCCTACGACCTGCTCGGCGCGACGAAGGTGCTGGCCCGCACCTCGCTGGCGTACTACTCGGGCTGCGAGGAGCTGAACCTGCCGCTGTACGCGGTGGGCGGCGCGGGTTACGTCAGTACGGTCGCGAACGTGGCGCCGCGCCGGATGCGGGCGCCGCTGGACGCGTTCGACGCGGGCCGCACCGACGAGGCGGCCCGGCTCAACGGGCTCACGGCCCGGCTCGTCGAGCTGATGATGGCGAGCGGGCTGCCCGGGACCGTCACCGCGAAGGCGCTCCTGGACGCCGGACCGGTCCGGGAACCGCTGCAGCCCGCCGGGCGCGAGGCGACCGACGGGCTGCGGAAGGCGCACGAGGAGCTCCTCGCGGCCTGAAAGCCTTACCGCTGCGACTAGTTGTGGGCGTGCAGGACCTCGTTGAGCCCGCCCCACACCGCGTTGTTCGGGCGGGCCTCGACGCTGCCGGTGACCGAGTTGCGGCGGAAGAGGATGTTCGAGGCGCCGGACAGCTCGCGGGCCTTGACGACCTGGCCGTCCGGCAGCGTGACGCGGGTGCCGGCGGTGACGTACAGACCGGCCTCGACGACGCACTCGTCGCCGAGCGCGATGCCGACGCCCGCCTCCGCGCCGACCAGGCAGCGCTCGCCGATGACGATGCGGACGTTGCCGCCGCCGGAGAGGGTGCCCATGGTGGAGGCGCCGCCGCCGATGTCGGAGCCGTCGCCGACGACGACGCCCGCGGAGATCCGGCCCTCGACCATGGAGGTGCCGAGCGTGCCCGCGTTGAAGTTGACGAAGCCCTCGTGCATGACGGTGGTCCCGGCGGCGAGGTGCGCGCCGAGCCGGACCCGGTCGGCGTCGGCGATGCGTACGCCCTTGGGGGCGACGTAGTCCGTCATACGCGGGAACTTGTCGACCGAGGTGACCTGGAGGTGCAGGCCCTCGGCGCGGGCGTTGAGGCGCACCCGCTCCAGGTCGTCGACGGCGACCGGGCCGAGCGAGGTCCAGGCGACGTTGGCGAGCAGCCCGAAGAGCCCGTCGAGGTTCTGGCCGTGCGGCTGGACGAGCCGGTGCGAGAGCAGGTGCAGACGCAGGTAGGCGTCGTGCGCGTCGAGCGGCTTGTCGTCGAGCGAGGAGATGACCGTGGACACGGCGACGACCTCGACGCCACGCCGGGCGTCCACGCCGATCGCCTTGGCCGCGCCCTCGCCGAGCCGGTTGACGGCCTCGTCCGGGGTGAGCCGCGTCGTACCGGCCGGGCCGGGGTCGGAGGTCAGCTCGGGGGCGGGGAACCAGGTGTCGAGGACGGTGCCGTCACCGGCGACGGTGGCGAGGCCGGCGGCGACGGCGCCGGTGGTACGGGCAGAGCCCTGGGAAGTCGTGTCGGTCATGAACAGCAACCTAACCGGCCGGGGCCCGCTCGGGCGAACCGGTCTCAGCGTGCGGCCCCTTCCCCGCCGCCCGCACCCGCTCCCCCGGCCCGGGCAGCCGCCGCGCCGCCAGCACCGCCGCTCCCGCGCCCGCCGCGAGCAGGGCGCAGAGCGGCCAGAGCAGGGCGGGAGCGGCGGCGTACAGGGCGGCGCCCAGCGGCGGGGCGATCACCTGGCCGCTGATCGAGGCCCCCGCGTACAGGCTCTGGAAGCGGCCCTGGGCGTGGCCGGGCGCCTGGTCGGCGACGTAGGCGGTGGCCGGGGTCTTGTAGAGGATCTCGCCGAGGGTCAGCGAGACCATCATGGTGACGGCGAGCAGCACGCCGGCGCCGGGGATGAGGACGGCGTAGCCGAGCCCGACGAGCAGCATTCCGACGCCGACGAGGCCGAGCGGGGCGCGTCGGCGCAGGGCGTGGGCGGCGGGCAGTTCGAGGCAGAGGATGACGCCGCCGTTGACGGCGAGGAGCCAGCCGTAGAGCTGGGTGGAGTGCCCGTGGTCGGCGAGGAAGACGGGCAGGGTCGAGTACTGCTGCCGGTAGACGAGGTCGATCACGACGATCGCGGCGAGCAGCACCAGGACGGCGGGCCTGGCCCGCAGTTCGCGCAGGAGGCTCGGGGCGTCCGGGTCGTGGGCGGGTGCGGAGTGGACGCTGCCGCGGGCGGGCAGGATCCGGGCGGCGTAGAGGGCGAAGAGCAGGGTGCCGATGCCGTCGGCGACGAAGAGCCAGTCGTACGAGAAGCGGGTGGCGACCAGGGCGCCGAGCGGCGGGCCGACGGCGAAGCCGCCGTTGGCGGCGAAGCGGAAGAGGGCGAAGCTCTGGCGGCGGCTTCCGCCCTCGGGCACGGAGACCGCGACGAGGGCGGCGTTGGCTGCCCGGACGACGCCGGCGGCGTACTGGGCGACCGGCAGCACCGCGTACAGGGCGGCGACCGGCAGGGCGGGCAGGACGACGAGCGCCGCCCCGCTGACGCAGGCGCCGGTCAGCAGGGCGCGGCGGTGGCCGATGCGGTCGCCGAACCAGCCGCCGGTGAAGTTCCCCGCGACCAGGCCGATGCCGCCCACGCCGCTGATCACTCCGGCCTGGGTGACGGTCAGACCGCGCGGCCCGACGAGGTACACGAAGAGATAGACGAAGGTGAAGCTGACGACGGCGTTGAGGAACGCCCCGAGCGCCAGCAGCCGTACCGTCCTCGGCACCCCGCGCACCATGCCCGTCCCCCGCCCCCTCCGTACGAATCCCGCACCCACGGTGAGCCCCCCATGCAGTGAGTTCCTTATGGGAACGGACTATGGCAGCATGATTGCATCGGGGTCAACGGAAAAGGACCCCGGGCGGGGCGGGGCGGACGGCGGCCACAACCGGAGGAACGACATGCCTCAGCGCACCAGCCTGGCCGACGCCGACTGCTCGATCGCGCAGGCGCTCGACGTCGTGGGCGACTGGTGGACCCTGCTGATCGTGCGGGACACCGCGCGCGGGGTGCACCGGTTCGACGCGCTCCAGCAGGAGTTGGGCGTCTCGCGCAAGGTGCTGACCGAGCGGCTGCGGCTGCTGGTCGACGCGGGCGTGCTGTCACGGGAGCCGTACCAGGACCGCCCGGTCCGGTACGAGTACCGCCTCACCCCGCGCGGCCGGGCGCTGCTGCCCGTGCTGATCGCGCTCCAGGACTGGGGCGACACCTGGGTGCTGGGGGAAGGGGAGACGATGGCCACGACGACGGAGGCCTCGCAGGAGGCGGCCCGGGTGCGGGCGCTGAAGGGAACGCGGCTGCCGGAGCTGCTGTTGCCGGGGAACGACGGACAGCTCCGCGACCCGGTCGCCGACACCGCGCACACCGTCCTGTACTGCTTCCCGAGCGCCTACGCCACCCGCGACGCCTATCCGCCGGGCTGGGCGGGGATCCCGGGGGCGAGCGGCTGCACCCTCGAATCGTGCACGTACCGCGATCAGCTGGCCGAGTTCACGGCGGCGGGCGCGACCGTGCACGGGGTGTCCGTGCAACGCCCGGACGAGCAGCGCGCGTTCGCGGAGAAGGAGGGGCTGCGCTTCCCGCTGCTCTCGGACGCGGACCTGGCGCTGACGGCGGCGCTGCGGCTGCCGACGTTCCGGGCGGCGGGTGTGAGCAGACTCAAGCGGCTGACGCTGGTGGTGGACCGGGGGCGGACGATCCGCGAGGTGCTGTACCCGGTCACGGACATCGGGGCGAGCGTGCGTGAGGCGCTGGAAGCGGTCCGCCGCCCGGCGGAGTGAGCGGGGCGGCCACGGGGCCGGTTCAGGCGCCGCTCTCGGCGCGGACGCCGCCGTCGACGATCCGGGCCAGCATCTCGCGGGTGCCGGACACGTCGAACGTGCCGCCGGTCAGCAGGACCTGGAGGCAGACGCCGTCCATCAGCGCGACGAGGGCCCGCGCGGTCCGCGGGTCGGTGCGGCGGGACAGCAGCTCGACGGCCTCCTCGGTCCACTCGGCGGCGACGGGGCGCAGCGCGGGGCGGCGCAGGGCCGCGAGATACAGCTCGTACTCCAGCTCGACGGCCCCGCGCTCGCCCGCGAACCACCTCTCCAGCAGCCGGGCCAGCTCCTCCGCGAGGCCGCCGGGCCCCTGGGGTATGGACCCCGGCGCGGCCAGCACCTCGCTGCCGCGCAGGGCCTGGACGAAGTTCTCGTTGCACCGGCGCAGGGCGGCGACCAGGAGTTCGTCGAGGGAGCGGAAGTGGTACGTGGTCGAGCCGAGCGGCACATCGGCCTCGGCGGCCACAGTGCGATGGCTGAGCCCGGCCATGCCGTCGGCCGCGATCACGCGCAGCGCCGCGTCGATGATCCGGGTACGCCGGTCGGGGTCGTACCGCCGGGCCATCAGTGGGCCCCGCCCAGATTGAGGACGACGACCCCGGCCACGATCAGGGCGATGCCCGCGATCTTGACCAGGTTGCCGGACTCCCCGAGGAACAGGATGCCGATGAGGGCCACGGCAGCGGTGCCGACGCCGGCCCAGATGGCGTACGCGGTGCCCACGGAGAGGGTCTTGAGGGTCTGGGCGAGCAGGGTGAAGGCGATCAGGTAGCCCACCACGGTGCCGAGCGAGGGCCAGAGCCGGGTGAAGCCCTCGCTGTACTTCATGGCAGTCGTCCCGGCCACCTCCGCCGCGATGGCGGCGGCCAGCAGTCCGTATGCGTATCCCATGTGTACGACGGTACCCAACGTTGCGTACGGCCGTACATATCATCGGCCCACGCCAGGGGCGCTACGGTGTGCCGACCGACAACACGGCCCGGCGACGGGCCGACGACACGACGGAGACGCAGTGGCGCAGGACGCAGGGTGGGGCGGTGGCCCGTACGGGGGCGCGCCCCACGGTGGGGGACCCTTCGACGGAGGCGCGCAGGGACCGGCCGGAGGCTGGTACGGCGGATGGGCACCGCCCAAGCCCGGGGTGATACCCCTGGCGCCGCTGAGGATCTCGGACATGCTCAGCGGCGCCTTCACGACGCTCGGGCGGTACTGGAAGCCACTGATCGGCATGGCGCTGACGCTCTTCGGCGCGGCGACGCTGGTGATGATCGTCGCGCTGGTGGTGGCCGCGTCCGCCGTCGCGACCCAGTGGGACGAGCTGACGGCCGGCTCCCCCGACGCTCCGGACGCGTCGGAACTGGTCCCGCTGGGCGTCGCGTTCGGCGTGCTGATGATCATCGGCATGCTCGTCTATCTGCTGGCTTCGGCCGTGGTGCAGGCGGCGGTGCCGGTGGTGCTCCAGGAGGCCGTTCTGGGCCGCCCGATCCGCTTCGGCGCCGTCTGGCGCCGCTCGTGGTCGCGGGTCTGGTCGATCATCGGCACGGTGTTCCTGACCGGGCTGATCGCCATCATCCCGATGGTGCTCTTCATGACCGCCTTCGCCGGGCTGATGATCTACATCGTCTCGCTGGGCGACGAGGACGGCATCCTGCCGCTGATGTGGTTCGGCATCATCGGCACGCTGCTCGTCGCCCCGGTGGCGATCTGGCTCTGGGTGCGGTTCTCGCTGGCCCCCACGGTCGTGGTCTTCGAGAACCAGCGCCCGGTCGCGGCCCTGCGCCGCTCGGCCCAGCTGGTACGGGACAGCTGGTGGCGGGTCTTCGGCGTCGGCCTGCTCGCCTACGCGATGGCCTCCATGATCGGCTACATGATCCAGATGCCGTTCCAGATGGCCGGCATGCTTCCGGGCCTGTTCGACCCCGCGGACATCGGCGCCGACCCGAGCGGCGGGCAGCTCATCGCCGTGTTCGGCGGGCTGATCGTGCTGTCGTTCGTCAGCCAGATGATCGCCCAGCTGTTCACGGCGATCTTCCCGCCGCTGGTCGTCGGCCTGCTGTACGTCGACCGCCGGATACGCACGGAGAACCTGGGCCCGGTGCTGGCCCAGGCGGCGGGATCGGTGCTGCCCGAGCAGTACGGCCCGCCGCCCGCCCACGTCTGAGCGACCGGGAACGGCGAACGGCCGTGCCCACCGGAGGTCTCCGGTGGGCACGGCCGTTCGCTTCGTGCTCGGGATCGCGGGATCAGACGTTGAACCCCAGCGCGCGCAGCTGCTCGCGCCCGTCGTCCGTGATCTTGTCCGGGCCCCACGGCGGCATCCAGACCCAGTTGATCCGGAGCTCGTTGACGATGCCGTCCGTGGCGGACTTCGCCTGGTCCTCGATGACGTCGGTCAGCGGGCAGGCCGCGGACGTCAGGGTCATGTCGAGGGTGGCGATGTTGGCGTCGTCGACGTGGATGCCGTAGATCAGGCCGAGGTTGACGACGTCGATGCCCAGCTCGGGGTCGACGACGTCGTAGAGCGCCTCGCGGACCTCCTCCTCGGAGGCCGGCTTCATGGTCACGGTCTCGTTGTCGCTCATGCGGTCTTCCCTTCGGACAGCGCCTTGGCCGTCGCGTCCTTCCACGCCATCCAGCTCAGCAGCGCGCACTTGACCCGGGCGGGGTACTTGGAGACACCGGCGAACGCGACCGCGTCCTCCAGCACCTCCTCCATCGCGTCGTCCGGCTCCAGCTGGCCCTTGGACTGCATCAGCTCCAGGAAGGTGTCCTGGATCTTCTGCGCCTGGGACAGCTCCTTGCCGACGAGCAGATCGTTCAGCACGGAGGCGGAGGCCTGGCTGATGGAGCAGCCCTGGCCCTCGTAGCTCACGTCGGCGATGGTCTCGCCGTCGTACTTCACCCGGAGCGTGATCTCGTCACCGCACGTCGGATTGACGTGGTGCACCTCGGCGTCGCCGTCCCGCAGGCCGCGCCCGTGGGGGTGCTTGTAGTGGTCCAGGATCACTTCCTGGTACATGGATTCCAGCTTCACCAGTCCGCCCTCAGCCGAAGAAGTTCCGGACGTGCTCCAGACCGTCCACCAGGGCGTCGACCTCGGCGGGCGTGGAGTACAGATAGAACGACGCTCGCGTCGTCGCGGGAATTCCGTACCGCAGGCAGACCGGGCGGGCGCAGTGGTGGCCGACCCGGACGGCGATGCCCAGCTCGTCGAGGACCTGGCCCACGTCGTGCGGGTGGATGTCGCCGAGCGTGAAGGAGATCGTCGCACCGCGGTCCTCGGCCGTCGCCGGACCGATGATCCGCAGGTCGGGGACGTCCAGGAGACGCTTCACCGCGTACTCGGTGATCGCCTTCTCGTGCTGGTGGATCTTCTCCATGCCGATCGAGGAGAGGTAGTCCACGGCCGCGCCGAGGCCGACGGCCTGGGCGATCGGGGGCGTACCGGCCTCGAACTTGTGCGGCGCCGGGGCGTACGTCGACGAGTGCATCGACACGGTCTCGATCATCTCGCCGCCGCCGAGGAACGGAGGCAGGTCCTCCAGGAGCTCCTGCCGTCCCCACAGCACGCCGATGCCCGTCGGGCCGACCATCTTGTGACCGGTGAAGGCCACGAAGTCGGCCTGGAGCGCCTGCACGTCGAGCACCATGTGCGGGGCCGCCTGCGAGGCGTCGATGCAGACCAGCGCGCCGACCTGCTGGGCGCGGCGGATGATCTGCTCGACCGGGTTGACGGTGCCGAGGATGTTGGAGACCAGCGTGAAAGAGACGATCTTCGTCTTCTCGGTGATGATCTCGTCGATGTTCGACAGGTCGAGGCGGCCGTCGTCGGTGATGCCGAACCACTTCAGCTTCGCGCCGGTGCGCTGCGAGAGCAGCTGCCACGGCACGATGTTGGAGTGGTGCTCCATCTCCGTGGTGACGATCTCGGTGTCACGGTCCACCCGATAGGGCTCGTCCGCCCAGCCGAGCATGTTCGCCACGAGGTTCAGCGACTCCGAGGCGTTCTTCGTGAAGATCACCTCGTCGCGGCTGGGTGCGTTGATGAAGGCGGCGACCTTGTCGCGGGCGCCCTCGTACAGCGCGGTGGCCTCCTCGGCGATCGTGTAGACGCCGCGGTGCACGTTCGCGTTGTGCCGCTCGTAGTACGCGTTGAGCGCGTCGAGGACCTGACGCGGCTTCTGCGAGGTCGCCGCGGAGTCCAGGTAAACGATCTTCTTGCCGTCGTGGACCGTGCGGTCCAGGATCGGGAAGTCCTTGCGGATCGCCTCGGTGTCGAGGAGGCCGGTGAGCCCCTGTCGGGCGTCAGTCACGCGGAAGCGCCACCCTTCGTGTAGGCCTCGTAGCCCTCGTTCTCCAGCTGGTCGGCCAGCTCGGCACCGCCGGAGGCGGCGATGCGGCCGTTGGCGAAGACGTGCACGAAGTCGGGCTTGATGTACTTCAGGATGCGGGTGTAGTGCGTGATCAGCAGGGTGCCGACCTCGCCGGTCTCGCGGACCCGGTTGACACCCTCGGAGACGGTCTTGAGCGCGTCGACGTCCAGGCCGGAGTCGGTCTCGTCCAGGACGGCGATCTTCGGCTTGAGGAGCTCCAGCTGAAGGATCTCGTGGCGCTTCTTCTCACCGCCGGAGAAGCCCTCGTTGACGTTGCGCTCGGCGAAGGACGGGTCCATCTGGAGCTCGGCCATCGTCTCCTTGACCTCCTTGACCCACGTCCGCAGCTTGGGGGCCTCGCCGCGGATCGCGGTGGCGGAGGTGCGCAGGAAGTTGGAGACCGAGACACCGGGGATCTCGACCGGGTACTGCATGGCGAGGAACAGGCCGGCGCGGGCCCGCTCGTCGACGGACATCTCCAGGACGTCCTCGCCGTCCAGGGTGACCGTGCCACCGGTGATCGTGTACTTGGGGTGACCCGCGAGCGAGTACGCGAGGGTGGACTTGCCGGACCCGTTGGGGCCCATGATGGCGTGGGTCTCGCCCTGCTTCACGGTCAGGTCGACGCCCTTGAGGATCTCCTTCGTGGCGTTGTCGGCCTCGACGGTGACGTGCAGGTCGCGGATTTCAAGCGTTGCCATGGGTGACTCAGGACTCCTGGGTGACGGAGACGAGCACATCGTCCCCTTCGATCTTTACGGGGTATACGGGGACGGGGCGCGTCGCGGGAAGGCCGGACGGCTTGCCGGTGCGGAGGTCGAACGCGGATCCGTGCAGCCAGCACTCGATCGCGCAGTCCTCCACCTCGCCCTCCGAGAGGGAGACGTTCGCGTGCGAGCAGATGTCGTTGATCGCGAACACCTCGCCCTCGGTGCGGACGACGGAGACGGGTGTGCCGTCGAGCTCCACCCGCTTGGGGGTGTCGTCCTCCAGCTCACTCAGCGCACAGGCTTTGACGAAGGACATCAGACGGACGCCTTCAGCTCGGCCTCGATCTTCTCGATGAGCCGCTCCTCGACGTCCGGCAGACCGATCTGCTGGACCAGCTCGGCGAAGAAGCCGCGCACGACCAGGCGGCGGGCCTCCTCGGCCGGGATACCGCGGGACTGGAGGTAGAAGAGCTGCTCGTCGTCGAAGCGGCCGGTCGCCGAGGCGTGGCCGGCGCCGACGATCTCGCCGGTCTCGATCTCCAGGTTGGGCACGGAGTCGACCCGGGCGCCGTCCGTGAGGACGAGGTTCCGGTTCATCTCGTAGGTGTCGGTGCCCTCGGCCGCGGCCTGGATGAGGACGTCGCCGATCCAGACGGCGTGCGCGCCGTCACCCTGGAGGGCGCCCTTGTACACCGCGTTGGACTTGCAGTGCGGGGTGTTGTGGTCGACCAGGAGGCGGTGCTCCTGGTGCTGGCCCTTGTCGGTGAAGTACAGCCCGAAGAGCTCGGCCTCGCCGCCGGTGGCCGCGTACGCCACCCGGGGGTGCAGGCGCACCACGTCGCCGCCGAAGGTGACGACGATCGACTTGAAGGAGGCGTCCCGGCCGACCAGCGCGTTGTGCTGGCCGACGTGGACGGCCGTGTCGTCCCAGTCCTGGACGGAGACGACGGTCAGCTTCGCGCCGTCGCCGAGGACGTAGTCGACGTTGGCGGCGAGCACCGCGTCACCGGTGTGGTCGATGACGACGACGGCCTCGGCGAAGGCGCCCAGCTGGATGAGCTGGTGGCCGTAGGCGACACCGCCCTCGCCGTGCACGGCGATCCGGATCGGCTCGGTGAGCACGGCCTCCTTGGCGACCGTGACGACCGAGGCCTGCTCGAAGGAGCTGTACGCCTGGGCGGCGACCCGGTCCACCGGGGTACCGGCCTTGCCGAGCCGGGAGTCGTCGCGGCCGACGGTCTCGACCGTGACGCCCTCGGGCGCCTCGATGGCGACCTTCACGCCGCCGCCGTTCGCGACCGCGGTGCCGTCGTGCAGCCCGCGCAGCCGCTCCAGCGGAGTGAAGCGCCACTCCTCCTCGCGGCCGTGCGGGACGGGGAAGTCCGCGACGTCGAAGGAGGGGGGTGCGCTCATGCGGGTGGCGACGGTTGACTCGGCGGCCACCGCGATGGAGCCGGCGGTGGTGGAGCCCGCCGGAGTGTTCTGAGCCTCAGCCATGGCTGTCGTAGTGCTCGCTTTCTTAAGTCAAGAACTCGGGGGATTCGGTGGGGCGGGGACGGCCTCGAACGGCCGTCCCGGTGGTCCTCGGGCGAGGACCTAGCCGACCGAACCCTCCATCTGCAGCTCGATCAGCCGGTTGAGCTCCAGGGCGTACTCCATGGGCAGCTCCTTCGCGATCGGCTCGACGAAGCCGCGCACGATCATCGCCATGGCCTCGAACTCGGTGAGTCCGCGGCTCATGAGGTAGAAGAGCTGGTCCTCGGAGACCTTGGAGACGGTCGCCTCGTGGCCCATCGACACGTCGTCCTCGCGGACGTCGACGTAGGGGTAGGTGTCCGAGCGGGAGATCGTGTCGACGAGCAGAGCGTCGCAGAGGACGTTGGACTTCGCGCCCGGCGCGCCCTCGCCGATCTCGATCAGTCCGCGGTAGGACGTACGGCCGCCGCCTCGCGCCACCGACTTGGAGACGATGTTGGAGGAGGTGTTCGGCGCCATGTGGACCATCTTGGCGCCGGCGTCCTGGTGCTGGCCCTCGCCCGCGAAGGCGATGGACAGGGTCTCACCCTTGGCGTGCTCGCCCATCAGGTAGACCGCCGGGTACTTCATGGTCACCTTGGAGCCGATGTTGCCGTCGACCCACTCCATGGTCGCGCCCTCGTAGGCCACGGCCCGCTTGGTGACCAGGTTGTAGACGTTGTTCGACCAGTTCTGGATGGTCGTGTAGCGGCAGCGGCCGCCCTTCTTGACGATGATCTCGACCACGGCGCTGTGCAGCGAGTCCGAGGAGTAGATCGGGGCGGTGCAGCCCTCGACGTAGTGGACGTAGGCGTCCTCGTCGACGATGATCAGCGTCCGCTCGAACTGGCCCATGTTCTCCGTGTTGATACGGAAGTAGGCCTGGAGCGGGATGTCCACGTGGACGCCCTTGGGCACGTAGATGAACGAGCCGCCGGACCACACGGCCGTGTTCAGCGAGGCGAACTTGTTGTCACCGACGGGGATGACGGTGCCGAAGTACTCCTTGAAGAGCTCCGGGTGCTCCTTCAGCGCGGTGTCGGTGTCGAGGAAGATGACGCCCTGCTCCTCCAGGTCCTCGCGGATCTGGTGGTAGACGACCTCGGACTCGTACTGCGCGGCGACGCCGGCGACGAGGCGCTGCTTCTCCGCCTCGGGGATGCCGAGCTTGTCGTACGTGTTCTTGATGTCCTCGGGCAGGTCCTCCCAGGAGGCCGCCTGCTTCTCCGTGGACCGCACGAAGTACTTGATGTTGTCGAAGTCGATGCCCGACAGGTCGGAGCCCCAGTTCGGCATGGGCTTCTTGTCGAAGAGCCGGAGGCCCTTGAGCCGCAGCTTCAGCATCCACTCGGGCTCGTTCTTCTTCTCCGAGATGTCGCGGACGACAGCCTCGGACAGACCGCGCTTCGCCGCCGCGCCTGCCGCGTCGGAGTCGGCCCAGCCGAATTCGTACGTACCCAGACCCTCGAGCTCAGGGTGGGCAGTCTCCGTGGGGAGCGTCATGCGGGGTTCCTCCCGGCCGTGCTTGCAGATGCTGAATGGGTGGTCTGTAGGGGTGCCGCGTGGCCACTGCGTGGCACGTACGTCGTGCACACTCCGTCGCCGTGGGCGAGGGTGGCCAGACGCTGCACATGGGTCCCGAGGAGGCTGGAGAAGAATTCCGTCTCCGCCTCGCACAGCTGTGGGAACTGCTCGGCGACATGCGCCACCGGGCAGTGGTGCTGGCACAGCTGCTCGCCCTGCTGCGGGCCCGGCGCGCTTCGCGCCATAGCAGCGTACCCGTCGGCGGACAGGGCCTTGGCGAGGGCCTCGGTGCGGCCTTCGGGCGCCGCGGCCTCGACCGCCGTGCGGTACGCCTCGCCCATCGCGGCCATCCGGGCGCGGGCGAAGGCGAGGACCGCCTCGTCGCCCCCGGACTCGGCGATGAAGCGCAGGGCGTCGGCGGCCAGCTTGTCGTAGGACTGGTCGAAGGCGTCCCGGCCGCAGTCCGTCAAGGCGAACACCTTGGCGGGCCTGCCACGGGTCCGCGCGCCGTAGACCCGCTGTTCACGGGCTTCGACCACGTCGTCGGAGACGAGGGCGTCCAGATGGCGGCGGACGGCGGCCTGGGTGAGGCCGACGCGCTTCGCGAGGTCCGCGACGGTGGAGGGGCCGTGGTCCAGGATGGAGCGCGCGACCCGGTTGCGCGTCGAACGCTCACCGGTCGCGAGTTCCTCCTGGGGAGCCCGTCCGTCGTATTTCACAACACCATTGTTGCGTAATTCCTTCGCCCCTGACAACCACGGTCCGGAACGATCTTCGGTGTGGTTCGTCACTTAGGGTTACCTAATCTGGCCCCGGGAGCCGCCCCCTCCGGGACCCTGCCTAGACTTACGCGCCATGGAGAACGAGCCCGTCGTACAGGTCAGAGGCCTGGTGAAGCGGTACGGCACGAAGACCGCGGTGAACGGCCTCGATCTGATGGTCGCGACCGGCGCGGTGACCGCCGTCCTCGGCCCGAACGGCGCCGGGAAGACCACCACGATCGAGACCTGCGAGGGCTACCGCCGCCCCGACGCGGGCACCGTACGGGTCCTCGGGCTCGACCCGGTCGCCGACGCGGAGCGGCTGCGCCCGCGGATCGGGGTGATGCTCCAGTCCGGCGGCGTCTACTCCGGCGCCCGCGCCGACGAGATGCTGCGCCACATGGCCAGGCTGCACGCCCACCCGCTCGACGTGGACGCCCTGATCGAGCGCCTCGGCCTCGGCGACTGCGGCCGCACCACCTACCGGCGGCTCTCCGGCGGCCAGCAGCAGCGCCTCTCCCTGGCCATGGCGGTCATCGGCCGACCCGAGTTGGTCTTCCTGGACGAGCCGACCGCCGGGCTCGACCCGCAGGCCCGCCGCTCCACCTGGGACCTGGTGCGCGAGCTGCGCGCCGACGGGGTGTCCGTGGTGCTGACCACCCACTTCATGGACGAGGCCGAGGCGCTCGCCGACGACGTCGCGATCATCGACGCGGGCCGGGTCATCGCCCAGGGCAGCCCGGAGCAGCTCTGCCGGGGCGGCGCGGAGAACACCCTGCGCTTCACCGGGCGTACGGGGCTGGACCTCGGCTCCCTGGTCAAGGCGCTGCCCGACGGCTCCGGGGCCGCCGAGCCGCTGCCGGGGACGTACCGGATCACCGGGGCCGTCGACCCGCAGCTGCTGGCCACCGTGACCTCCTGGTGCGCCCAGCACGGCGTGATGCCCGAGGGCATCTCGGTGGAGCGGCACACCCTGGAGGACGTCTTCCTCGAACTGACCGGCAAGGAACTGGCCGGCAAGGAGCCGCACGCATGAGCGCCGGTACGTACACCCCGCGCCCCGGAGCCGCCCCGCTCCCCCGGATGATCGCCGCGCAGACCGCGCTGGAGACCCGGATGCTGCTGCGCAACGGCGAGCAGCTGCTGCTGACGGTGATCATCCCGACGCTGCTGCTGGTGCTGTTCAGCGCGGTCGACATCGTGGACACCGGCCCGGGAGCGTCGGTCGACTTCCTGGCCCCGGGCGTCCTGGCGCTCGCCGTGATGTCCACGGCCTTCACCGGCCAGGCCATCGCCACCGGCTTCGAGCGCCGTTACGGGGTCCTCAAGCGGCTCGGGGCCTCCCCGCTGCCCCGCTGGGCGCTGATGACCGCGAAGACGCTGTCGGTGCTGGTCACCGAGGTGCTCCAGATCGTGCTGCTGACGGTCATCGCCTTCGCGCTCGGCTGGTCGCCGCACGGCAACCCGCTCGCCGTACTGCTGCTGCTCGTCCTCGGCACCGCCGCGTTCTCCGGCCTCGGGCTGCTGATGGCCGGGACGCTGAAGGCGGAGGCGACACTCGCCGCCGCCAACCTGGTGTTCCTGCTGCTGCTGGTCGGCGGCGGAGTCATCGTGCCGCTGGAGAAGTTCCCGGACGCGGTGCAGTCGGTGCTGGGGCTGCTGCCCGTCTCGGCGCTCTCCGAGGGGCTGCGGGACGTCCTCCAGCACGGTGCGTCGATGCCGTGGGCCCAGGCCGGGATCCTGGCGGTGTGGGCGGTGCTGGGGCTCGGCGCTGCGGCGAAGTTCTTCCGCTGGGAGTAGCACGCGGCGGCAGGGATCTTCCCGGGCAAGCCGCCATGAACCACCCCTCGTGAAAACGCGCACAAGCCCCGTCCTACGATGGTCCGCGTGGAAACCCCCATCTCCCTCATCGCCAAGCGCTGGACGCCGTCCACCAAGGCGGTGAAGCGCGCCGCGCTCTCCGCCGTCGTGATGAGCGTCTTCATCATCATCACCGGCGGGGCCGTCCGGCTCACCGGTTCGGGCCTCGGCTGCGACACCTGGCCCAAGTGCACCGACGACAGCCTGTTCGCGACGCCCGAGCAGGGGCTGCACGGCGCGATCGAGTTCGGCAACCGGATGCTGACCTATGTGCTGTCGGCCGCGGTCGGCTGGGCGATCATCGCCGTCAGCTCGATGAAGCCGCGCCGCCGCAAGCTGACCCGGCTCGCCTGGTTGCAGTTCTGGATCGTGCTGGGCAACGCCGTGCTCGGCGGGATCACCGTCTGGGCGGGCCTCAACCCGTGGACGGTGGCCGGGCACTTCCTGCTGGCCAACGTGCTCCTCGCGGTCGCCGTGGTCACCTGGGTGCGGATCGGCGAGGGCGACGGCCCGCCGCGGCCCCGGGCCCCGCTGCCGGTGCGCCGGCTGACCTGGGCGATCGTGGCAACCACGGTGGTGCTGATCGTGCTGGGCACCTCGGTGACGGGTTCCGGCAAGCACGCCGGCGACAGCAGCGACGTACCGCGCATGCCGTGGGACTGGTCGGCCGCCGCCCATGTGCACGCCATCGCCGCCTGGGTGGTCTGCGCCCTGGCCATCGCGATGTGGCTGGCCCTGCGGGTGGTCGACGCCCCCGCCGACACCCGGGCCCGCGCCCGTGACCTGCTGCTCGTGCTGCTCGCCCAGGGCGCGATCGGGTACGTCCAGTACTTCAGCGACGTCCCGGAGATCCTGGTCGGCGTCCACATGTTCGGCTCGGCCATCCTGTTGATCGCCGTGGTCCGGCTCGTCCTGAGCATGCGCGAGCGCGGCGACGACGTGCCCGCCCCGCTGCCCGGCCCGGCCGCCGAGCAGTCGGAGACGGCACCGGCGACGGCCGTCTGACCCGACACACGTACGGCGGGTGAGGGGCGGTGGGCTCGGGGAGCCTGCCGCCCCTCACCGCTGCTCACTCCAGCCCGTACACCCGGCGCGCGTTGCCCGAACCGATCATCGTGGCGACCCGGGCCGCGTCCTCACGGGTCCAGGCGCCGTCCGCGACCCAGTCGCCCAGCACCCGCCCGAGCGCCTCGCGGAACTGCCGCGCGCCCACCAGATGCAGCTCCGGCAGCCCCTGCGCCCCGCTGGAGAACAGCAGTTTGCCGAACGGCGCGAGCTCCATGATCTCCGCGAGCACGCCGGCCGCCCGCGCCCCGGTACGCGCCGCCACGGCCCCGAGGTCCGCGTAGACATGCGGGTGCCGCCCGGCCAGCGCCGCGGCCTGCCGGTGGTACGGGTAGCCGTGCAGGAGCACCAGGGCACAGCCGTGCCCCTCGGTCGCGGCGGCGAAGTCCGCGAGACGGGCCGGGTCCGCGGCGCCCAGGCGCAGCTGGAGCGGCAGCCCGCACGCCACCGCGGACCAGCGCAGATGGTCCAGCAGCTCCGGCTCGGCGGACACCGGGCGGCGGTCCCGGTCCCCCGCGCCCCGGCGGGCGTCCCTGCGCTCCTCATCCCGCCCGGCCAGCCACCGGCCGGCCGCCGCCCGCACCCGGACCGGGCCCGGCGGCTCGGGGGCGGCGAAGGGGCCGTCGGTGCCGCCGGAGGTGAACGCGACGGCCGAGGAGGCGGCGGTGTGGACGGCCTCGCCCAGGTTGACGAGGAAGGCGTCGACGGTGCCGGAGGTGTCGGCGACCTGTTCGGCGAGGACTTCCAGCCGGACGATCTCCCGGCCCTGGGAGCCGGCCGCCGAGGCCAGCTCGGCCGGTCCCGTGAGGTCGCCGGCCGGTCCGGTGTCGACGAGGTGGGCGGAGACCCCGGAGGCGCGCAGCAGGCGGCGGGAGGTCTCGGCGACGCCCAGCTCCCGGCGGCGGGCCAGGTAGTGGGCGGGCGGGCAGTGCGCTTCGAGGCCGAGCGGCGGCGGGCACCAGCGGCGCACGGCGAAGCCGGTCTGGCTGTCGAAGAAGGTGGTGCCGGAGGCGGGCGGAGCGCCGCCGGCGGCGGTGAGCCGGGCCTCGAAGGTGCCGAGGCCCAGCTCGGTGCGCAGGACGCCGTGGCAGTTCTGGTCGACCAGGTCGGCCACGGGCACGGGGTCGGTCATCCGGGGCTCCCTGGGACGGCGTGCGTATGCACGGCCTAACGGGTGAGCCCCCGGGCGGGACACCGTCCGGGCGGAAGCCTCAGCGGTCGTTGGACGGGCCGCCGACCTGGATACCGGCCATCCGGGACCACTCGTACGGGCCAGTGCGGACCTTGAGGGCGAACTCGCCGTCGAACTCCTCGTGCATCGTGATGCCGGACTTCGTGGCCGCGCTCTCGGCCACCGCGTAGGTCGGGGCCACCAGGTCGCCCCAGGCGCCGTCCTGGCCGACCAGGACGATACGGGCGCCGGCCTCGCCGATGTAGGCGAGCTGCCCCTCGGCTCCGCCGTGTTCCTTGGCGAAGGCGCCGATCTGGTGGGCGAGCTTCGTCGCCCTGCGCTCCGCGCGCGCCGCCTTCCGGGCGTCCGTGCGCGAGGTCTGCCCGGTCTCTGCTGCGTCTGTTGCCGTCTCTGCCATGAACAGGATGCTACCGACGGGTAGATGAACTGGCGACGGGCGGGTCACGTGGCTTGTGCCACGCGACCCGCCCGTACGCCGGAAGCGGGGTGTTCAGGGGCTGTCAGCGGAGGAAGGGGTCCACCGCGACGGCGAGGAAGAGGAGCGAGACATAGGTGATGGACCAGTGGAACAGCCGCATCTCCTTGAGCTTGGCCCCGGTCACCCCGGCCTTGGCCCGGTTCTGCAGGCCGTGCGCCTCCCAGAGCCAGGCGCCGCCGGACAGCAGCGCCACCGCCGTGTAGAACCAGCCGGTGTAGCCGAGCGGGGTGAGCAGCAGCGAGACCGCGACCATCACCCAGCTGTAGAGGACGATCTGCTTGGCGACCACCCGGTTGGAGGCGACGACCGGGAGCATCGGGACGCCGACCCGGGCGTAGTCGTCCTTGACCTTCATCGACAGCGGCCAGTAGTGCGGCGGCGTCCAGAAGAAGATGACGGCGAAGAGGATGACGGCGGCCCAGGAGACCGTGTTCGTCACGGCCGACCAGCCGATGAGGACCGGCATGCAGCCCGCGATGCCGCCCCAGACGATGTTCTGGGAGGTGCGGCGCTTCAGCAGCATCGTGTAGACGACGACGTAGAAGAGCAGCGCGCCGAGCGCCAGGGCGGCCGAGAGCCAGTTGACCAGCAGTCCGAACCAGAGCGTGGAGAACACCGCGAGGCCGATGCCGAAGGCCAGGCATTCGCGGGGGCTGACCATGCCCGTGACCAGCGGGCGCTGGGACGTGCGGTCCATCAGCGCGTCGATGTCCCGGTCGATGTACATGTTGAGCGCGTTGGCGCCGCCCGCGGAGAGATATCCCCCGATGGTGGTCGTGAGAACGAGCCACAGATCGGGTACTCCCTGGGCAGCCAGGAACATCACCGGAACGGTGGTGATGAGCAGCAGCTCGATGATCCGTGGCTTGGTAAGCGCCACGAATGCCTTGACGCGGGCCCCGAACGGGCGATGGCCCCCTGGGCTGGGAGTCAAGGCGACCCCTGCGGGTCGGGACTCGACGGCCGTCACGCACACCCCTGACAGAGAAATCCCAGCAAGCTCCGGGCCGGAGGCCCTTGTGAAGACTTGCGCGAACTCGACCACTCTAGACGTTGGGGATACACCGCCCTTCGCGGGGGTGGGGTCGTGTTGAGGGTGACTGTTCGCCGGATGTGCATTCCGTCGGGAGGCGAAGTCCACGGGTCGCCCACACCCTGGAAAGTGCACGGAAACCGTGTCCGGCAACGGGGGTAGGCTCGACAGCGCCCGGTGCGGCAACAGTCACCGGTTTACAACAGTGGAGAGGAGCCCTGACTCAGGGTGAGCATCAAGCCGACCACCACAGACCTCCAGTGGACCGATGTGGACCAGCGGGCCGTGGACACCGCCCGTGTTCTCGCCGCGGACGCCGTACAGAAAGTCGGAAACGGCCACCCGGGCACGGCCATGAGCCTCGCGCCTGCCGCGTACACCCTCTTCCAGAAGGTGATGCGGCACGACCCCGCGGACGCCGAGTGGACCGGCCGCGACCGGTTCGTCCTCTCCGCCGGCCACTCCAGCCTGACCCTCTACATCCAGCTCTACCTCGCCGGATACGGCCTGGAGCTGGACGACCTCAAGGCTTTCCGCACCTGGGGCTCGAAGACCCCGGGCCACCCGGAGTACGGCCACACCACCGGCGTCGAGACGACCACCGGTCCGCTGGGCCAGGGTGTCGCCAACGCGGTGGGCATGGCGATGGCCGCCCGCTACGAGCGCGGCCTGTTCGACCCCGAGGCGGCCCCCGGCACCTCCCCGTTCGACCACATGGTGTGGGTCGTCGCGGGTGACGGCTGCCTCCAGGAGGGCATCTCGGCCGAGGCGTCCTCGCTGGCCGGGCACCAGAAGCTGGGCAACCTGGTCCTGCTCTGGGACGACAACCACATCTCGATCGAGGGCGACACGGAGACCGCGGTCTCCGAGGACACCATCAAGCGGTACGAGGCGTACGGCTGGCACGTCCAGCGGGTCGACCAGGCGCCCAACGGCGACCTGGACCCGGCGGGTCTGTACGCGGCGCTCCAGGCGGCCAAGGCCGAGACCGAGCGCCCCTCGTTCATCGCGGCCCGCTCGATCATCGCCTGGCCCGCCCCGAACGCCCAGAACACCGAGGCCGCGCACGGCTCGGCGCTCGGCGACGACGAGATCGCGGCGACCAAGCAGGTCCTCGGCTTCGACCCGGAGCAGACCTTCGAGGTCTCCGACGAGGTCATCGGCCACACCCGCCAGGCCCTGGACCGCGGCCGCGAGGCCCGCGCCGAGTGGGACAAGTCGTTCGCCGCCTGGCGCACGGCCAACCCGGAGCGCGCCGCCTCCTTCGACCGGATCGCCGCGGGCGAGCTGCCCGAGGGCTGGGAGGAGAAGCTCCCGGTCTTCGAGCCCGGCAAGGGCCTGGCCACCCGTGCCGCGTCCGGCAAGGTGCTCCAGGCGCTCGGCGAGATCGTGCCCGAGCTGTGGGGCGGCTCCGCCGACCTCGCGGGCTCGAACAACACGACGATCGACAAGACGTCGTCGTTCCTCCCGGCGGGCAACCCGCTGCCGGAGGCCGACCCGTACGGCCGGACGATCCACTTCGGCATCCGCGAGCACGCCATGGCCGCCGCCATGAACGGCATCGCGCTGCACGGCAACACCCGCATCTACGGCGGCACCTTCCTGGTGTTCTCCGACTACATGCGCAACGCGGTGCGGCTCTCCGCGCTGATGCACCTGCCGGTGACGTACGTGTGGACGCACGACTCGATCGGCCTCGGCGAGGACGGTCCGACCCACCAGCCGGTCGAGCACCTGGCCGCGCTGCGCGCCATCCCGGGCCTGAACATCGTGCGCCCGGCCGACGCCAACGAGACCGCCATCGCCTGGCGCGAGATCCTGCGCCGCTACACCAAGGTGTTCGGCAAGGGCGCCCCGCACGGTCTGGCGCTGACCCGCCAGGGCGTGCCGACGTACGAGGCGAACGAGAACGCGGCCAAGGGCGGTTACGTCCTCTTCGAGGCCGACGGTGGCGAGCCGCAGGTGCTGCTCATCGCGACCGGTTCCGAGGTCCATGTCGCCGTCGAGGCGCGCGAGCAGCTCCAGGCGGCCGGTGTGCCGACCCGGGTGGTCTCGATGCCGTCGGTCGAGTGGTTCGAGGAGCAGGACCAGGCGTACAAGGACAGCGTGCTGCCGCCGTCGGTCAAGGCGCGCGTCGCCGTCGAGGCGGGCATCGGCCTGACCTGGTACCGGTACGTGGGCGACGCGGGCCGGATCGTCTCGCTGGAGCACTTCGGCGCCTCGGCCGACGCGAAGGTGCTGTTCCGCGAGTTCGGCTTCACGCCCGAGCACGTGGCCGCCGCCGCGCGGGAATCTCTCGAAGCCGCCGCGCGCTGACGCCGGTAGATACGACTAGTAGGAGATGCAACTCATGACAGACGCACTCAAGCGCCTCTCCGACGAGGGCGTGGCGATCTGGCTCGACGACCTGTCGCGCAAGCGGATCACGTCCGGCAACCTGGCCGAGCTGATCGACCAGAGCCATGTCGTCGGCGTCACCACCAACCCGTCGATCTTCCAGAAGGCGATCTCCTCGGGCGACGGTTACGAGCAGCAGCTCACCGACCTCGCCGCCCGCAAGGTCACCGTCGAGGAAGCGCTGCGCATGATCACGACGGCGGACGTCCGCGACGCCGCCGACATCCTGCGCCCGGTCTTCGACGCCACCGACGGCCAGGACGGCCGGGTCTCCATCGAGGTCGACCCGCGCCTGGCCCACAACACCGTCGCCACCGTCGCCGAGGCCAAGCAGCTGGCCTGGCTGGTGGACCGGCCGAACACGCTCATCAAGATCCCGGCGACCAAGGCCGGCCTGCCGGCGATCACCGAGACGATCGGCCGGGGCATCAGCGTCAATGTGACGCTGATCTTCTCGCTGGAGCGCTACCGCGCGGTCATGGACGCCTACCTGGCGGGCCTGGAGAAGGCGAAGGCCGCGGGCCTGGACCTCTCCAAGATCCACTCGGTGGCCTCGTTCTTCGTGTCCCGGGTGGACACCGAGATCGACAAGCGTCTGGACGCCATCGGCTCGGACGAGGCGAAGGCGGCCAAGGGCAAGTCCGCGCTGGCCAACGCCCGGCTGGCCTACGAGGCGTACGAGGAGGTCTTCTCCTCCGACCGCTGGGCGGCCCTGGACAAGGCGCAGGCCAACAAGCAGCGTCCGCTGTGGGCCTCGACCGGCGTCAAGGACCCGGCGCTGAAGGACACGCTGTACGTCGACGAGCTGGTGGCGCCGAACACGGTGAACACCATGCCGGAGGCGACGCTGGAAGCGGTGGCCGACCATGGCGAGATCACCGGTGACACCGTCTCCGGCGGCTACGACCAGGCGCGCGCCGACCTCGACGCGATCAAGAAGCTCGGCATCTCGTACGACGACGTCGTGCAGGTGCTGGAGGACGAGGGCGTCGAGAAGTTCGAGGCGTCCTGGAACGACCTGCTCAAGTCGACCGAGGCGGAGCTTTCGCGCCTCGCCCCCTCGGAGGGCTGACCACTTTGTCTGCTGTTCCCGGAGCCAACCCGCTCCGTGACGCACAGGACCGACGGCTCCCGCGTATCGCGGGGCCGTCGGGCCTGGTCATCTTTGGCGTCACGGGCGATTTGTCCCGTAAAAAGCTGATGCCTGCCGTCTACGACCTGGCCAATCGCGGCCTGCTTCCGCCGGGCTTCTCGCTCATCGGTTTCGCGCGCCGCGACTGGGAGGACGAGGACTTCGCGCAGGTCGTCCACGACGCCGTCAAGGAGCACGCCCGTACGCCGTTCCGCGAGGAGGTCTGGCAGCAGCTCATCCAGGGGATGCGCTTCGTCCAGGGCAACTTCGACGACGACGAGGCGTTCGAGACCCTCAAGGCGACCATCGAGGAGCTCGACAAGGCACAGGGGACGGGCGGCAACTTCGCCTTCTACCTCTCCGTGCCGCCGAAGTTCTTCCCCAAGGTCGTCCAGCAGCTGAAGAAGCACGGCCTGGCCGACCAGAAGGAGGGCTCCTGGCGGCGTGCCGTCATCGAGAAGCCCTTCGGTCACGACCTGGCCAGCGCGCAGGAGCTCAACCAGCTCGTGCACGACGTCTTCCCGCCCAACGAGGTCTTCCGGATCGACCACTACCTGGGGAAGGAGACGGTCCAGAACATCCTGGCGCTGCGGTTCGCCAACACGATGTGGGAGCCGATCTGGAACCGGTCCTACGTCGACCACGTACAGATCACGATGGCCGAGGACATCGGCATCGGCGGCCGGGCCGGCTACTACGACGGCATCGGCGCCGCCCGTGACGTCATCCAGAACCACCTGCTCCAGCTGCTGGCGCTGACCGCGATGGAGGAGCCCGGCTCCTTCCACCCGAAGGCCCTGGTCGCCGAGAAGCTCAAGGTGCTCACCGCCGTCGAGCTGCCCGAGGACCTCGGTGCGCACACCGTGCGCGCCCAGTACGAGCACGCCTGGCAGGGCGGCGAGGAGGTCCTCGGCTACTGCGAGGAGGACGGCATCGACCCCAAGTCGACGACCGACACCTACGCGGCGATCAAGCTGACGATCAACAACCGCCGCTGGGCGGGCGTGCCGTTCTACCTCCGGACCGGAAAGCGGCTCGGCCGCCGGGTCACGGAGATCGCGGTCGTCTTCAAGCGCGCCCCCTATCTGCCCTTCGAGTCGAGCGCGACCGAGGAGCTGGGCGGCAACGCCCTGGTCATCCGGGTCCAGCCGGACGAGGGCGTCACCGTGCGCTTCGGCTCCAAGGTGCCCGGCACCTCGATGGAGGTCCGGGACGTCACGATGGACTTCGCGTACGGCGAGTCGTTCACGGAGTCCAGCCCGGAGGCGTACGAGCGGCTCCTCCTGGACGTCCTGCTCGGCGACGCCAACCTCTTCCCCCGCCACCAGGAGGTCGAACTCTCCTGGACCATCCTCGACCCGATCGAGGAGTACTGGGAGAAGCACGGCAAGCCCGCGAAGTACGCGGCCGGCACCTGGGGTCCGGCCGAGGCCGACGAGATGCTCGCACGTGACGGACGGAGCTGGAGGCGGCCATGAAGATCGATCTCACGGAAACCACGTCCAGCAAGATCAACCAGGCGCTGGTCTCGGCCCGCCGGGCGATCGGCACCCCCGCCATCGGCATGGTGCTCACGCTGGTCATCGTCACCGACGAGGAGAACGCGTACGACGCGCTCAAGTCGGCCGGCGACGCCTCCCGCGAGCACCCCTCGCGGATCATCGCGGTGATCAAGCGGGTCAGCCGTTCGCCGCGGGCCCGCCGGGACGCCCGGCTCGACGCCGAGGTCCGGGTCGGATCGGACGCCGGGACCGGCGAGACGGTCGTCCTGCGCCTCCACGGCGAGCTGGCCAACCACGCCCAGTCGGTGGTCCTGCCGCTGTTGCTGCCGGACGCCCCGGTCGTGGTGTGGTGGCCCGAGGACGCCCCCGCCGACCCGGCGAAGGACCCGCTCGGGGCGCTCGCCCAGCGCCGCATCACCGACACCTACTCCGCCGAGCACCCGATCGAGGAGCTGGCGGTGCGGGCGGCGACGTACAGCCCCGGCAGCACCGATCTGGCCTGGACCCGGATCACGCCGTGGCGCTCGATGCTGGCCGCCGCGCTGGACCAGCAGCCGGCCGAGGTCATCGCCGCGACCGTCGAGGGCGAGAGCGACAACCCGAGCTGCGAGCTGCTGGCCATGTGGCTCGCGGACCGGCTGGGCGTCCCGGTGGAGCGCACGCTCTCCCAGGGCCCCGGTCTCACCGCGGTCCGGATGGAGACGAAGAACGGCGTCATCGTCCTGGACCGGGCCGACGGCTCGCTGGCCACGCTCTCCATGCAGAACCAGCCGGACCGCGCGGTGGCGCTCAAGCGCCGGGACACCTCCGAGCTGCTGGCGGAGGAGCTGCGCCGGCTCGACCCGGACAACACCTACGCCTCGGCGGTGAAGTTCGGCGTCGACAAGCTGCACGCGGGCGGCGAGGTCACGGCCAAGCCGGTCGAAGGCGCCGCGGACAAGGCCGACAAGACCCCCGAGGCCAAGGCTCCCGCGGCGAAGAAGGCCCCGGCCAAGAAGGCGGCCTCCAAGTGACGCCTCCTCAACTGGTCGTCCACCGCGACAAGGAGCTGATGGCCCAGGCCGCGGCGGCCCGGCTGATCACGAGGATCGTGGACGCCCAGGCCTCCCGGGGCCATGCCTCGGTGGTGCTGACCGGCGGGCGCAACGGCAACGGCCTGCTGGCCGCGCTCGCCGCCGCGCCCGCCCGGGACGCGGTCGACTGGTCGCGGCTGGACCTGTGGTGGGGCGACGAGCGGTTCCTGCCGGAGGGCGACCCGGAGCGCAATGTCACCCAGGCCCGTGCGGCGCTGCTCGACGCGGTGGATCTCGACCCGGCCCGGGTGCACGCGATGCCCGCGTCCGACGGCCCGTACGGCGACGACGCGGATGCCGCGGCGGCCGGTTACGCCGCCGAACTGGCCGCCGCCGCGGGTCCCGAGGACCACGGTCCGGTGCCCACGTTCGACGTGCTGATGCTGGGCGTCGGCCCGGACACGCATGTGGCCTCGCTCTTCCCGGAGCTGCCCGCGGTACGGGAGACCGAGCGCACCGTCGTCGGTGTGCACGGGGCTCCCAAGCCGCCGCCGGTGCGCGTCTCGCTGACGCTGCCGGCGATCCGCGCGGCGCGCGAGGTGTGGCTGCTGGCGGCCGGCGAGGACAAGGCGGAGGCCGCGGCCATCGCGTTGTCCGGGGCCGGGGAGATCCAGGCCCCGGCGGCGGGTGCGTACGGCCGCAGCCGCACGCTGTGGCTGCTGGACGCGGCGGCGGCCTCGCAGCTGCCGCGCGCGCTGTATCCGCCCGCCTCCGCCTGAGCGTTCACCCCCGAAGGCCCGGCCCGCTCTTCCCGAGCGGTCCGGGCCTTCGTCGTGAAAGGCTCGCGCCATGGTGCATATCGGAACCGTGGTGATGGGTGCGACCGACGTGAGCAGGGCCGCCGCTTTCTGGAAGGCGGCGCTCACCTACACCGAACGCGAAGAGGGCACGGACGACTGGGTGGTGCTGGTCCCGGTCGAAGGGCCCGGCGTCGGCGTGTCGTTGGGGCGCTCCACCTCCCCCGTGCAGGAGGTCCCCCGGGTCCACCTCGACCTGTACTCCGACACCCGGGAGGCCGAGGTGGAGCGGCTGATCGGGCTCGGGGCGACCAGGGTCGCGTGGGACCTCTATCCGCCGGACCCGGACTTCGTGGTGCTCGCGGACCCCGAGGGCAACCGCTTCTGCGTCATCGACACGACGCACGGCGGCTGACCGGCCTCAGACGTCCTTCGGCGGGCGCTCCAGGAAGGGCTCCAGCAGCCCGGGGACGGCCTCGGCGGCGAAGGTGAGGCCCTCGGCGGCGTCGGTGTCGTACGCCGTGTACGCGCCCCCTCCGGCGGCCGTGGTGGCCGTGATGGTCAGCAGTCCGGCCCGGCGCTGGAAGACCGACTGCTTGACCGTCCAGCCGATCACGCCGGCCCGCTCCAGGGCGGCCGTGGAGCGGCGGACCGTGCCGGAGCGGGTGACCAGATAGCGGCCGGAGAGCGTGTGTCCGAGCGCCCGGTACGCGTCCAGGGCGAGCACCACCGCCACCGGGGCGGCCACCACCGCACAGCCGAGCGCGATCCACAGCAGCACCGGCGTGAGCAGTGCCCCGAGGAGCGTCAGGACCAGGACCGGGCCGAGGACCGCGGCGAGCGACCAGCGCAGCCGGCGGCCCCGGGCGGCGCGCGGGTGCGGGGTGAGCGCGGCGCCGGTCGGGGTGTCCGCCTCGCGCAGGACGTCGGCGGCGACGGCGTCGGCCCGGGTCCGGGGTGCGGCCGGGAGCAGGGTGTTGTGGTCGGCGTTCCTGGCCTCGTGGTCCTTGGCCAGGCCGGTGGTGATGGCGTCGAGGCGGGCCGCGCCGAGCAGCCGGACGCCCAGCGGCTCGACCAGGTCGACGCCGCGCAGCCGGGCCTCCTCGACGGAGATGGACCGGGAGGTGAACAGTCCGCGCCGCACCCGCAGGGTGCCGCCCGGTTCGCGCTCCAGGCGGTAGTTCCACCACATCTCGATCCAGAGGCCGAGCGCCCCGACGACGCCCGCGACCAGGGCGGCCAGGACCAGGACGATGATCACCCAGAGCAGCGGGGTCTCCCGGAAGCGGTCGCCGACCCACTCGATGACCTGGCCCTGGGCCCCGACCCAGTCGCTGACCTGCATCACGGCCCCGGCAGCCGCCCCGCCGAGCATGGGGGCGACGAAGGAGACCGGGGCGTAACGGATCCAGCGGGGGTCCAGGACGGCCAGTTCGCCCTCGCGGTGGACGCCGGGGGGTGCGGTGGCGGCGCGCTCCAGGAGGAGGCGGCGCAGCCGTTCGCCCTCGGTGCGGGTGACCGGGTCCAGTTCGAGGGTGGACTCCGAGCCCTGTTCGCCGGTGCCGATCCTGACGGTGACCAGGCCCAGGAGGCGCAGCAGCAGGTTGGCGGTGAGATCGACCGTGCGGATACGGCCGCGGGCCAGGGAACGGCGCTTGACGATCAGCAGGCCGGTGTGGAGGTCGACGCGCTCCTCGCCGATCCGGTAGCGGGTGCGGTGCCAGCGGACCCGGTCGGCGCCCGCCGCGGCCCCGATGACCAGGACGGCTCCGGCGAACACCTGGAGCACGGCGACGGGGAGGCTGAACCAGCGGGTGAGCCCGAGCGTGACCGGGATGGCCGCACCCGCGACGACCCCCGCCACGACGAGGGCGGTGACCAGGACCGTACGGGGGTCGAGGCGGTGCCAGTCGGCTGGCGGGGCGACGGTGCTCACGTGGCGTCGCCGGGGGTGTCGCGGGTGATCCGGGTGAGCTGCCCGGCGAGGTCGGCGGCGACCTCGTGGTCCAGCCCGGCGATCCGTACCGCGCCCTTGGCGGAGGCGGTGGTGACCGTGACGGTGGCGAGCCGGAAGAACTGCTCCAGTGGGCCGCGCACGGTGTCCACGGTCTGGATCCGGGACATCGGGGCGATCCGCCACTCCTGCCAGAAGAACCCGGTGCGGACGTACACCGCTTCCTCGGTGACCTCCCAGCGGTGCGTACGGAACCACCACAGGGGGAAGAGGACGGCGGCCGCCGTGCCCGCCACGGCCAGGACCGCGGCGGGCAGCAGCAGCCAGAAGCGGGCCGGGGCGATCAGCGCGCCCAGCACCGCGAGCGGCACGACGGGCACGGCCGTCAGCAGCAGCCACTGGGCCCGCCACCAGCCGACGGCCCGCTCGTTCAGCGTGTTGCGCGGCGGCCGCAGCACCACCGCCGTCCCCTCCCCCTGTGGCATCGGATCAGCGCCCGCGCAGCGTGCGGTAGGCGTCGACCAGGGCGGCGGTGGAGCTGTCGAGCTGCCCGGCGTCCGCGCCGCCGTCACCGGTCAACAGCGGCTCGATCTTCTTGGCGAGGACCTTGCCGAGCTCGACGCCCCACTGGTCGAAGGAGTCGATGTTCCAGATGGCGCCCTGGACGAAGACCTTGTGCTCGTAGAGCGCGATGAGCTGGCCGAGGACCGAGGGGGTCAGCTTGTCGGCGAGGATCGTCGTCGTGGGGTGGTTGCCCCGGAACGTCTTGTGCGGGACCAGGTCCTCGGGCACGCCCTCCGCCCGGACCTCCTCGGGCGTCTTGCCGAAGGCGAGCGCCTGGGTCTGGGCGAAGAAGTTGGCCATCAGCAGGTCGTGCTGGGCGATCAGCCCGGGCAGCAGGTCGTGGACCGGGGCGGCGAAGCCGATGAAGTCCGCCGGGATCAGCTTGGTGCCCTGGTGGATCAGCTGGTAGTACGCGTGCTGCCCGTTGGTGCCGGGCGTGCCCCAGACGACCGGCCCGGTCTGCCAGTCCACGGGGTCGCCGTCGCGGTCGACGGACTTGCCGTTGGACTCCATGTCGAGCTGCTGGAGATAGGCGGTGAACCGGGAGAGGTAGTGGCTGTAGGGCAGCACCGCGTGCGACTGGGCATCGAAGAAGTTGCCGTACCAGACGCCGAGGAGGCCGAGGAGGAGCGGGGCGTTCTCCTCGGGCGGCGCGGTGCGGAAGTGCTCGTCGACGAGGTGGAAGCCCTCCAGCATCTCGCGGAAGCGGTCCGGGCCGATGGCGACCATCAGCGAGAGGCCGATCGCCGAGTCGAAGGAGTAGCGGCCGCCGACCCAGTCCCAGAACTCGAACATGTTGGCCGTGTCGATGCCGAACTCCTCGACCTTCTCGGCATTGGTCGACAGGGCCACGAAGTGCTGGGCGACGGCGTCCTGACCGGCCTTCAGCTCGGTCAGCAGCCAGTCCCGGGCGGAGGTGGCGTTGGTGATGGTCTCGATCGTCGTGAACGTCTTCGAGGCGATGACGAACAGCGTCTCGGCCGGGTCGAGGTCGCGGACGGCCTCGTGCAGGTCGGCGCCGTCGACGTTGGAGACGAAGCGGACGGTGAGCGCGCGGTCGGTGAAGGAGCGCAGCACCTCGTACGCCATGGCGGGGCCGAGGTCGGAGCCGCCGATGCCGACGTTGACGATGTTCTTGATCGGCTTGCCGGTGTGGCCGGTCCACTGTCCGGAGCGGACCTTCTCGGCGAAGCCGGCCATCTTGTCCAGGACGGCGTGCACGGCGGGGACGACATTCTCACCGTCGACCTCGATCACCGCGTCGCGCGGGGCGCGGAGCGCGGTGTGCAGGACCGCCCGGTCCTCGGTGGTGTTGATCTTCTCGCCGCGGAACATCGCGTCCCGCAGCTCCGCGACCCCGGTGGCGGCGGCGAGCTCGCGCAGCAGGCGCAGCGTCTCGTCGGTGACCAGGTGCTTGGAGTAGTCGAGGTGGAGGTCGCCGACCCGGAGGGTGTAGGCGGTGCCGCGGTCCGGCTGCCGTGCGAACAACTCGCGCAGCTGGGGGGCGCCGAGCCCCTCACGGTGCTCGGCGAGAGCCGTCCACTCGGGCGTCTGGTTGAGCTTGGTTCGGCTTGCTGCGTTCATCCGGGATATCAGCCCACTTCTCACTCGTCATCAGCATCCCCGCTGCCCCACAAACCTAATTGATCGAGGAGCCGGACGGCGTGGAGGAGGGCGGTGGCGCGGGAACGCGATACGGCCGGACACCCGTGAGGTGTCCGGCCGGTGAACGACTGGGTGGTCCGTGGAGCCGTACCGCGGTGGAGTCTCAGATCTCGCCGCGGAGCTTGGCCAGCGCCTCGGCGAGGATCGCCTCGCCGTCCTCGTCGCTGCGCCGCTCGCGTACGTACGCCAGATGCGTCTTGTACGGCTCGGTGCGGGGCGGGTCGGGCGGGCTGTCCTTGTCCTGGCCGGCCGGGAAGCCGCAGCGCGGGCAGTCCCAGATGTCCGGCACCTGCGCGTCATGGGCGAAGCTCGGCTGCGTCTCGTGCCCGTTCGAGCACCAGAAGGAGATGCGGGCGCGCGGCGCGGACTCGCCCCGCTCCGCCTCCCCCATCGGCCCCGCTCCGACCCGGCTTCCCCGGATCGCGTTGCCACTTGCCACGGTCGTAACTCCCTGCGTGAGTCGAGCGATGCCCCAGTCTACGTAAGGCCCAACGCGCGTCCAGTGGAAGGAGTTACACCGTCACCGGCAGGCGCGGACGACGGTCAGCTGTCCAGCTTGACGAGCAGACCGAGCACCACGACGCACGCGAACCAGACCAGACCGACCACGACGGTGATGCGGTCGAGGTTACGTTCCGCGACGGAGGAGCCACCGACGGAGGACTGCATTCCGCCACCGAACATGTCGGAGAGGCCGCCGCCCTTGCCCTTGTGCATGAGCACCAGCAGCATCAGCAGCAGGCTGAAGACGATCAGAGCGATCTGGAACGCCAAAACCACGGCTGGTCCCTACTTTCCGGAATTCTTGACTACTGCCTGTACGTACAGCGGGGGCCGCAGGGGTGGTGACCCCCTCGGCCCCCGCAAGGGTACGACGGATCGGCGCTACCGCATACTCACTGGTCGCGGAAGCGGACGATCTTGACGAACTCGTCGGCGTCCAGCGCGGCGCCGCCGATCAGCGCGCCGTCCACGTCGGGCTGCGCCATGATGGCCGCGACGTTGCCGGACTTCACCGAGCCGCCGTACTGGATACGGACGGCGTCGGCCAGCTCCTGCGAGTACAGCTCGGCCAGTCGGCCGCGGATCGCACCGCAGACCTCCTGGGCGTCCTCGGGGGTGGCGACCTCGCCGGTCCCGATGGCCCAGACCGGCTCGTAGGCGATCACGATGGACTCGGCCTGCTCCGCCGGGACGTCCTTCAGGGCGCCGTCGAGCTGCGCGAGCGTGTAGGAGACCTGGTCACCGGCCTTGCGGATGTCCAGGCCCTCGCCGACGCAGAGGATCGGGGTCAGGCCGTGCTTGTAGGCGGCCTTCACCTTGGCGTTGCAGATCTCGTCGTTCTCGCCGTGGTACTGGCGGCGCTCGCTGTGGCCGACGGCCACGTAGGTGCAGCGCAGCTTGGCGAGCATGGGGCCGGAGATCTCACCGGTGTACGCGCCGGAGTCGTGCGCCGAGATGTCCTGGGCGCCGTACTTGATCTTCAGCTTGTCGCCGTCGACCAGGGTCTGCACGGTGCGCAGGTCGGTGAAGGGCGGCAGGACGGCGACCTCGACGTCCTCGAAGTCCTTGTCGGCCAGGGCGAAGGAGAGCTTCTGGAGGTGGGCGATGGCCTCGAGGTGGTTGAGGTTCATCTTCCAGTTGCCCGCCATCAGCGGGGTGCGGGTGGTCATGAAAGGTCAGTCCTCCAGTGCGGCGAGCCCGGGAAGCGTCTTGCCCTCGAGGTATTCGAGGCTCGCGCCACCACCGGTCGAAATATGTCCGAAAGCATTCTCGTCGAAGCCCAGGATGCGGACGGCCGCGGCGGAGTCGCCACCGCCGACGACGCTGAAGGCCGGGGAGTCGACGAGCGCCTGGGCGACCGCGCGGGTGCCGTCGGCGAAGTCGGGGTGCTCGAAGACGCCCATCGGGCCGTTCCAGAAGACGGTGGCCGCGTCGGCGAGCTTCGAGGCGTAGAGCTTGTTGGTCTCCGGTCCGTTGTCCAGGCCCATCTGGCCGGCCGGCATGGCGTCGGCGGCGACGGTGGTGTGCTCGGCCGGGGCCTTGGTCTTCAGGTCGGGGAAGGCGGGGGCTACCACGACGTCGACGGGCAGGACGAACTCGACGCCCTTCTCCTCGGCGCGCCGCAGGTACTCCCGCACGGCCGGGATCTGGTCCTCCTGGAGCAGCGAGCTGCCGACCTCGTGGCCCTGGGCCTTGAGGAAGGTGTACGCCATGCCGCCGCCGATCAGGATGCGGTCGGCCCGCTCCAGCAGGTGGTCGATCACCCCGAGCTTGTCGGAGACCTTGGCGCCGCCGAGGACGACCGCGTACGGCCGCTTCACATCGGTGGTGAGCTTCTTCAGGACGCCGACCTCGGTGGCGATGAGGTAGCCCGCGTAGTGCGGGAGCCTGGCCGGGAGGTCGAAGACCGAGGCGTGCTTGCGGTGTACGGCGCCGAAGCCGTCGCCCACGTAGACGTCGGCGAGCTCGGCCAGCTGATCGGCGAAGGCGCCGCGCTCGGCGTCGTCCTTGGAGGTCTCGCCGGCGTTGAAGCGGAGGTTCTCGATGACGGCGACCTGGCCGTCGGCGAGGCCGGCGACCGTGGCGCGGGCGGACTCGCCGACCGTGTCGGTGGCGAAGGCGACGTCGGCGCCGAGGAGTTCGCCCAGGCGGGCGGCGGCGGGCGCCAGCGAGAACGCCGGGTCCGGGGCGCCCTTGGGTCGGCCGAGGTGCGAGGCGACGACGACGCGCGCGCCGGCCTCGGCGAGCTTGGCGACCGTCGGGAGAACGGCGCGGATACGGCCGTCGTCGGTGATCGTGGTGCCGTCCAGCGGCACGTTGAGGTCGGCGCGGACGAATACCCGCTTGCCCGCGACCCCTTCGGCGAGAAGTTCGTCGATCGTCTTCATCTGTTCCGTTTACTCCTTGGAAGGACCGATGAGCATGCTAGGTCGTGTCGACAGACTGCCGTCGTCCGGCCGGAGGCCGGGCCGCGCGGCGTCTGGTGCGTGCGATCGCAAGGCGCCGGAATGGCCTCGTAGCGGAGCTACTTGGCCGTTTCGGCAACGCTGCGAGCGTGCGTGCCAGGCGTCGCGCGGCAGACGGCAGTCTGTCGACACGACCTAGGGGCTCGACCCGCGCGTCGTTGCGCCGGTCGAGCCCCTTCGCTCACATCGATGTGCCTGCCGACCCGAGGATCAGAGCTGCTCGCCGACGAAGACCGTGAGGTCGACGAGACGGTTGGAGTAGCCCCACTCGTTGTCGTACCAGCCGAGGATCTTCACCGAGTTCCCCTCCTGGACCATGGTCAGGGAGGAGTCGAAGGTGCAGGACGACGGGTCGCCGACGATGTCCGAGGAGACGATCGGGTCCTCGGTGTACGTCAGGAAGCCCTTGAGGGCGCCGTCGTCGGAGGCCTTCTTGAACGCGGCGTTGACCTCGTCCTTGGTGACCTCGCGCTGGAGGGTGACGACCAGGTCGGTGGCGGAGCCGGTCGGGACCGGGACGCGCATCGCGATGCCGTCGAGCTTGCCCTTGAGCTGCGGGAGGACCAGGGCGGTGGCCTTGGCGGCACCGGTGGTGGTCGGGATGATGTTCTCGGCGGCGGCGCGGGCGCGGCGCAGGTCCGAGTGCGGGAAGTCCAGGATCCGCTGGTCGTTGGTGTACGCGTGGACCGTCGTCATCAGGCCCTTGACGATGCCGAAGTTCTCGTCGAGAACCTTGGCCATCGGCGCCACACAGTTGGTGGTGCAGGAGGCGTTGGAGATGACGTTGTGGTTGGCCGCGTCGTACTGGTCCTGGTTGACGCCCATCACGATGGTGATGTCCTCGTCCTTGGCCGGAGCCGAGATGAGGACCTTCTTGGCGCCGCCTGCGATGTGCTTCTCGGCGTCGGCCTTCTTGGTGAAGATGCCGGTCGACTCGATGACGATGTCGACGCCCAGCTCACCCCAGGGGATGTCGGCCGGGTTGCGCTCCGAGAGCACCTTGATGGTGTGACCATCGACGGTGATGGTGTCGGCGGTGTGGCTGACCTCTGCCTTGAGACGACCCAGGATGGTGTCGTACTTCAGCAGGTGGGCCGTGGTCGCAGTGTCACCCAGGTCGTTGACAGCCACGATCTCGATGTCCGCACCCTGCTCGAGCAGCGCGCGGAAGTAGTTGCGACCGATGCGGCCGAAGCCGTTGATGCCTACGCGGATCGTCACGAACCGATCTCCTCGTTAGGTACGCCGGTTTTCGACGCCGGCGAGTTGTATAGGGATGTCCCCGACCGCTTCCGACCCTACCTCTCCACGGGCTCGGGAGTGACATCGAGAGGGGCCCTACGCGCCACCGGATACGGCCGGAGGCCCGTACTCACCAGTAGGTGCACGGGCCTCCGTCACGCCCGCCGGGACGTTGGTCCCGGCGGGTCCGGGACCAACGTCCCGCGCTCGCCGCCGAGTCGGCAGGTCAGCCGACCAGGCCGTCGGCGAGCTCGTCGCTGAGCGTCGACTCGGTGCCGGGGATGCCCAGATCCTGGGCCCGCTTGTCGGCCATCGCCAGCAGTCGGCGGATCCGGCCGGCGACCGCGTCCTTGGTCAGCGGCGGGTCGGCGAGCGCGCCCAGCTCCTCCAGCGATGCCTGCTTGTGCTCCATGCGCAGCCGCCCCGCGGCGGCGAGGTGCTCGGGGACCTCCTCGCCGAGGATCTCCAGCGCCCGCCCGACCCGGGCCCCGGCGGCGACCGCCGCGCGGGCCGAGCGGCGCAGGTTCGCGTCGTCGAAGTTGGCGAGCCGGTTGGCCGTGGCGCGGACCTCGCGCCGCATCCGCCGCTCCTCCCAGGCCAGCACCGCGTCGTGCGCGCCGAGCCGGGTCAGCAGGGCGCCGATCGCGTCGCCGTCGCGGACGACCACCCGGTCCACGCCGCGCACCTCGCGGGCCTTGGCGGCGATGGAGAGCCGGCGGGCCGCCCCGACCAGGGCGAGAGCCGCCTCCGGGCCCGGGCAGGTGACCTCCAGCGAGGAGGAGCGGCCGGGCTCGGTGAGCGAACCGTGGGCGAGGAAGGCTCCGCGCCAGGCGGCCTCGGCGTCGCAGGTGGCCCCCGAGACCACCTGCGGGGGCAGCCCGCGGATCGGACGGCCGCGGCCGTCCACCAGACCGGTCTGGCGGGCCAGCTGGTCGCCGCCCGCCACCACCCGTACGACATAGCGCGAGCCGCGCCGCAGTCCGCCGGGGGCCATCACGATCAGCTCCGAGCTGTGCCCGAAGATCTCCAGGATGTCGCGCTTGAGGCGGCGGGCGGCGTTGCCGGTGTCCAGCTCCGCCTCGATCACAATCCGGCCGCTCACCAGGTGCAGCCCGCCCGCGAACCGAAGAATCGCCGAGACCTCTGCTTTCCTGCAGCAGGTCCGGGTGACGGGAAGATGAGAGATTTCGTTCTTCACCGCTGGCGTCATCGCCATGGGCCGATCCTTCCATGCATCCGAAAAATACGGTCGTACGCGGCGGCCAACAGCTCCTGATCATGGACCGGAACGCCGTCGGGCGATGCCACCGGCGCCAGCTCGACCGCGGCTCCGAGCCGTTCTGCGGCATCGGCGAGGGACTCACGGTCGGGCACGGCGGCCTCATCGGCCAGCACCACGTCCAAGGCGAGTTTAGGGGCGTGTCGTCCCAAAACCTCCAAATGACGCTGCGGTGAGAAGCCTTCTGTTTCACCGGGCTGGGGCGCGAGGTTCAACGAGAGGACCTTGCGGGCCTTCGTGGTGACCAGTGCGTCGAGCAGTTCCGGCACGAGCAGGTGCGGGATCACGGAGGAGAACCAGGAGCCGGGGCCGAGGACCACCCAGTCGGCGTCCAGGACCGCTTCCACGGCCTCCGGGACGGCCGGCGGGTCGGGCGGGACCACGTGCACGGACTGCACCTCGCCGGGCGTGAGCGCCACCGTGGCCTGGCCGCGCACGGTGACGATCGCGTCGGGCAGGTCGGGGTCGTGGCCCTTGACCAGCGCCTGGAGCTCCAGTGGGACGGCCGACATCGGCAGCACCCGGCCGTGCGCGCCGAGCAGCTTGCCGACCAGGTCGAGCGCCTGGACATGGTCACCGAGCTGTTCCCACAGGGCCACGATCAGCAGATTGCCGACCGCGTGTTCGTGGAGGTCGCCCTTGGACTCGAAGCGGTGCTGGATGACCCGGGACCAGGTGCGGCCCCAGTCGTCGTCGCCGCACAGCGCGGCGAGCGCCTTGCGCAGGTCGCCGGGGGGCAGGACGCCCAGCTCCTCGCGCAGCCGGCCGCTGGAGCCGCCGTCGTCGGCGACGGTGACCACGGCCGTGAGGTCGCCGGTGATCCGGCGCAGCGCCGCCAGGGACGCCGAGAGACCCATGCCGCCGCCGAGCGCGACGACCTTGGGCTGGGCACCGCGCTTGCGGCCGGAGAGCGCCGAGGTGGCGCGGCTCAGGCGCCGCATCCGCAGATTGCGTCCGGTCACTCTCGCCCCATGTCCCGGTGCACGAGGACGGTCTCGACGCCTTCGGCGGCGAGGCGGGCCGAGAGCTTCTCCGACATGGCGACGGAACGGTGCTTGCCACCGGTACAGCCCACCGCGATGGTGACGTAGCGCTTGCCCTCGCGGCGGTAGCCGGCGGCGATCAGCTGGAGCAGTTCGGTGTACTGGTTGAGGAATTCCTTGGCTCCCGGCTGGTCGAAGACATAGTCGGAGACCTCCGGGTTGACGCCGGTGAAGGGGCGCAGCTCGGGGACCCAGTGCGGGTTGGGCAGGAAGCGGCAGTCGACGACCAGGTCGGCGTCGACCGGCAGGCCGTACTTGTAGCCGAAGGACATCACCGTGGCCCGCAGCTCCGGCTCCGACTCGCCCGCGAACTGGGCGTCCATCTTGGCCCGCAGCTCGTGCACGTTGAGGCTGGAGGTGTCGATGACCAGGTCGGCGTCGCCGCGCAGCTCGCGCAGCAGGTCGCGCTCGGCCGCGATGCCGTCGACGATGCGCCCGTCGCCCTGGAGGGGGTGCGGGCGGCGGACGGACTCGAAGCGGCGCACGAGGGCGTCGTCGGAGGACTCCAGGAAGACGATCCGCCGGGTGACGTGCTTGGCCTCCAGATCGGCGAGGGATTCGCGGAGGTTGTCGAAGAAGCGCCGGCCGCGCACGTCGACGACGACGGCGATCCGGGCCACGTTGCCCTGCGAGCGGGCTCCGAGCTCCACCATGGTGGGGATCAGCGCGGGCGGCAGGTTGTCGACGACGAACCAGCCGAGGTCCTCCAGACACTTGGCGGCGGTGCTGCGGCCGGCGCCCGACATCCCGGAGATGATCACCAGCTCGGGGATGGCCGCCTCACCCGTCTCGTTCGGGGTGTTCGTACTCACGTCTGCTGCTCCGTCTGCTCGGTCTGCGGTGTTCTGTGCGGTCTCGTGGCTGTTCTCGGTCATGAGCTGCCCCCGTCGTCCTCTTCAATGATCTCTCCTGTGGCCGTGTTCACGGCAGGCGCCGCGGGAGCGGTCGAGGCGAGGGCCGCGGCCACCGATTCCGCCGTCCTTCGCCCTATCCCGGGCACCTCGCAGATCTCGTCGATTGTCGCCTGCCGGAGCTTCTTCACCGAGCCGAAATGCTTGATCAGAGCCTGCTTCCGGGTCTCGCCGAGGCCGGAGACGTCGTCGAGGGGGCTGGAGCGGATGCGCTTGGCGCGTTTGGCGCGCTGGTAGGTGATGGCGAAGCGGTGGGCCTCGTCCCGGACGCGCTGGAGGAGGTACAGGCCCTCGCTGGAGCGGGGCAGGACCACGGGGTCGTCGTCACCGGGGAGCCAGACCTCTTCGAGGCGCTTGGCGAGTCCGCAGACGGCGATGTCGTCGATGCCCAGCTCGTCCAGGGCGCGCCGGGCGGCGGCGACCTGCGGCTGTCCGCCGTCGACGACGACGAGCTGCGGCGGGTAGGCGAACCGCTTGGGCCGGCCGTCGTCCTCCCGGGGCTCGCCGTCCTCGGCTGCCGGGGCGAGCGCGGGGACGGGGCCCGGAGCGGGTCCGGTGGGGGCGGGTCCGGTGGGGGCGGGCCCGGTGGGGGCGGGCCCGTCGGCTGTGGTGTCCGTCGGCTGCTCCTCCCACTCCCCCGTGCGCTCCTTCTCCTGGAGGTAGCGCTTGAAGCGGCGGCCGATCACCTCGTGCATCGAGCGGACGTCGTCCTGGCCCTCGAAGCCCTTGATCTGGAAGCGGCGGTACTCGCTCTTGCGGGCGAGGCCGTCCTCGAAGACCACCATGGAGGCCACCACGTCGTCGCCCTGGAGGTGGGAGATGTCGTAGCACTCGATGCGCAGCGGGGCGGTGTCCAGGCCGAGCGCCTCGGCGATCTCCTCCAGGGCGCGGGAGCGGGTGGTCAGGTCGGAGGCGCGCTTGGTCTTGTGCAGCCCGAGCGCCTGCTGGGCGTTGCGCTGGACGGTGACCATGAGGTCCTTCTTGTCGCCGCGCTGCGGGATGCGCAGGCTGACCTGGGAGCCACGGCGCTCGGCGAGCCACTGGGAGACCGCTTCGGTGTCCTCGGGCAGGGCCGGGACCAGGACCTCCTTGGGGACGGCGTCGCCGCGCTCCTCCCCGTACAGCTGCTGGAGGGCGTGTTCGACGAGGCCGGAGGTGTCGACCGCCTCGACCTTGTCGGTGACCCAGCCGCGCTGGCCGCGCACCCGGCCGCCGCGTACGTGGAAGATCTGGAGAGCGGCCTCCAGCTCGTCCTCGGCGACGGCGATCAGGTCGGCGTCGGTGGCGTCGGCCAGGACGACGGCGCTCTTCTCCATGGCCCGCTTGAGGGCCTCGGCGTCGTCGCGGAGGCGGGCGGCCCGCTCGTACTCCATCTCCTCGGCCGCCTGCATCATGTCCTTCTCCAGGCGGCGGATGTAGGTGCCGGTGCGCCCGGCCATGAAGTCGCAGAAGTCCTCGGCCAGCTCGCGGTGTTCCTCGGGGGTGACCCGGCCGACGCAGGGGGCCGAGCACTTGCCGATGTACCCCAGCAGGCAGGGGCGGCCGGTGCGCGCGGCGTTCTTGAACACCCCGGCGGAGCAGGTGCGGACGGGGAAGACGCGGAGCATCAGGTCGACGGTCTCGCGGATCGCCCAGGCGTGGCCGTACGGACCGAAGTAGCGCACGCCCTTCTTCTTGGCGCCGCGCATGACCTGGACGCGGGGGAAGTCCTCGTTGAGCGTGACCGCGAGGTACGGATAGCTCTTGTCGTCGCGGTACTTGACGTTGAACCGGGGGTCGAACTCCTTGATCCAGGAGTACTCCAGCTGGAGCGCCTCGACCTCGGTGGAGACGACCGTCCACTCCACGGAGGCGGCGGTGGTGACCATCGTGCGCGTCCGCGGATGGAGGTTCGCCAGGTCCTGGAAGTAGTTGGCCACGCGCTGGCGCAGGTTCTTGGCCTTCCCGACGTAGATCACCCGGCGGTGCTCGTCGCGGAATTTGTAGACCCCCGGGGAGTCGGGGATCTGTCCCGGCTTGGGGCGGTAGCTGGAGGGGTCTGCCATGTCTCACACCCTACTTGCGGGCAGTGACAGTGCGTCGTCCTCGGGTGGTGCCGGGGCGGTGCCGCGCTCCGGGGTGCCGTGGGGTGTGCGCACCCCGGAGCGCGGGCCCGCGGGCCCGGTGACGCCGCCGCTCAGGCGTCCGCGGCCGGGGATCGCCCAGTACGGCTCCGGCGGCGTACGGCGGCCGCCCCGCACAGCGCCAGGGCGAGCAGCGCCCCGGCTCCGGCGGTGGTGGAGACGGCGGTCAGGGCCGTGTCCGGCGATCCGGTCGCCGCTCCGGCGAGCGCGGGGCCGGCGGCGGTGTCCGGGGCCTGACCGGCGGCCGGGCCGGCGACCGGGCCGGCGACCGGGCCCTGGACCGGGCCGGGGGCGGGTGCGGGTCCGCCGGCCGCCTCGGGGCCGTAGCCGCCCGCCTTGCCGGAGCGGGCGTATGCGGAGCCGGGCAGCTTGTCCCCGTAGGCCTTCCGCACCCGGTTCCGGTAGGCGTCGAGCGTGGTGCCCTTCGCTCCGACGGCGGTCGTCGCGTCCTCGTCGAGCGGGAGGACCCGGGAGCCGTCGTGGACGTACCAGGCGTCGATCTGCGGTTCGCGGAACACGGTGCCGCCGGGCAGGGCGCGGGCCCCCTGTGCGGTGTAGCGGGCCTCGTCGTCGCCGGTGGCGATGTTCACCACCTGCCAGTCGCCGCCGCTCCCGGTTCCGGTTCCGGCGGGGACGGTCCACAGGGAGGCCTTCTGTCCGTCGGAGGAGACGGCGGTGGTGGCCAGGTAGTCCAGGGTGCTCGGGGCGGCCCCGGGCTTCCCGGCGACGAACGCGGCGGAGAGCGTACGGACGGGGACCGCCTTCCCCGTGATCCGGGGGGCCGCCTCCGCCCTGCTCACCGCGGACTCCCGGGCGAAGAACCGGGACAGGGTGTCCAGCGTCGCCGGCTCGGTCGCGGCCTCGTGAGCCGCTTCGAGGGTGGCCGCGGTGAGCTTCGGCGCTGCCGCCGGGCCGTCGTCGGCGAGGGCGGGGGCGGCGGCGGTGAACAGGGCGGCGCCGGTGAGGGCGGTGGCGACGGCGATGCGGCGGGCGGTGGTGCGCCGGGCGGTGTCGGTGCGCCGGGTGGTGGAGTTCATGTCCTCACGCCCCGATCCGGTAGAGCGAGTGGGTCCAGGAGAACTCGTTGTTGTTGACGTACCAGGCGTGCGAGGCCCAGTTGTAGCGGTTGCTGGAGGGCCATGGATCGCCCCAGTAGACCCAGCTGTTGGCGTCGTCGTACCCGTAGACGACATGCATGTGGCCGCCGCCGGACGACCACTGGATACGGGTCTCGATGGGGCGCCGGGCGGATATCTCGGCCTGCACGGTCGGGTAGCGCAGCCAGCCGGTGACGTAACTGCCGGGGCTGATCCCGGCCCAGGACAGACCGGTCTGGGCGTTGCCGAGCGTGGCCTGCCAGTTGGGGCACTGGGTGTTCTGGCCGCGGTTGAAGGAGGCGTTGCAGAACTGGTTCTGGGAGTAGGTGCGGCCGAACCAGGAGGCGATGGTGTTGCCCGCGGCGGCCCAGCACCAGTTGGTCTGCTGCTGTGCCTGCATGGTGATGTCGAGCCGCTGGGCGGCGGCGACGGTGGAGCCGGCTCCGGCCGGCGCCTGGGCCGCGGTGGCGGTGCCCGCGGGGACGGCGAGCAGGAGGGCGGCCAGGAGGGCGGGGATCGAGAACCTTCCGGGCCTGACTCTTCGGTTGCGCATGGCGTTCCTCCCAAGGCGGGGGTGGGGATCGGAGGAGCGCGTCCGGACGCTGACGATGAGCATCCGGCGTTGTCCGGAGCAGGTCAACACGCTTCAATGCGAGGTGACATCACGGTGTGAACGGCACGGCGTCCATGTGAACGGCCCCGCCCCGGTCACCTGCTCCCCCGCATCCCCCGGGGGCCGGTGTCGCCACTCCCCACGTGAACGTTCACCGGAGGCCCGCCATGCGGCAGACCGAGACCGAACTGGCGCAGGTACTGCGGACCGGACCGTTCCATCTGGCGTTGCGCACCGCTCTGTCCGTGCGCGGGCTGCCGCTCCAGCGGGTGCAGCACCATCTGGCGCACCGGGGCGTCAAACTCGGGGTGACCAGCCTCAGCTACTGGCAGCAGGGGGTGCGCCGCCCCCGGCGGGCCGAGTCGTTGCGGGCGGTGCGGGCGCTGGAGGAGGTCCTCGCGCTGCCGGACGACTCGCTGCTGAGGCTGTTGCGGGACGGCGACGCCCCGGCGGAGGGCGACCGTCCGGCGACCCGTTCGTACCGCTCGCTGATGGAGGCGTCGGGCTCGGTGGAGCGGCTGCTCGCGGCGATGGAGTCACCCGTGGACGGCGGGCTGCACACCGTGGGGCACCAGGAGCGGGTACGGATCGGGGCGCGGCGCGAGCTGGCGGGCCGCACGTCGCGGCATGTGGTGCGCGCGCACCGCGACGGCGTCGACCGCTATCTCGCGGTGCACCGGGGCGACCCCGGCTGCGATCCGTCGCGGATCGCGGTGCGGGCCCTGGAGAACTGCCGGACGGGCCGGATCCGCTGGGACCGGGAGGCGGGGGTGCTGGTGGCGGAGCTGCTCTTCGACACCCGGCTGCGATCCGGTGAGACGTATCTCTTCGGCTACGGCTTCGACGACGGTACGGGCGGGACCAGCGGTGAGTACGTGCGCGGCTTCACCTTCGGGGGCGGCCAGTACGTGCTCCAGGTCGGCTTCGACGAGGGGGCGCTCCCGGTGCGGTGCCGCCGGTTCGCCCAGGCGTCGGCGGGGGCGGTGCGCGGGGCCCGCGGCGACCTCACGCTGACCGGGCGGCACCGGACCGTGCACCTGGTGGAGGAGGGCGTACGGCCGGGCCTGATCGGGATCGACTGGGACTGGGAGTGAACGACCCGGCGTCCGGTCCCGGGAGTCGGAAGGCTCAGGCGTCGGGGCCCGCGACGAGCTTTCCGCCCTCGGCGGTGACCGGGACGGCGGGCAGCGGCACGGTGGCCGGGCCCTTCACCGGCTGGCCCGTGGTCATGTCGAAGCGGCTGCCGTGGCAGGGGCAGTGGCCCTCGGTGCCCTCGACCTTGTCCAGGACGCAGCCGCCGTGGGTGCACTGGGCGGAGAACGCCTTGTACTCGCCCTTCGCCGGGCAGACGACGACCAGGCGCTGCTCGCGGTAGAGCTTGGCTCCGCCGACGGGCACCTCGGAGGCGGCCCCGAGGTCGACGGGTGCGGTGGGCGTGGGGTTCTTGGCGTGGCCGAGCTTGGAATCGGTGGAGCAGGCGGCCGCTCCCAGCCCTGCGGCACCGGCGAGCGCGGCACCCTTCAGCACGGTACGGCGGGCGGCGGGCAGACCGGGCATGCGGGCTCCACGGGTCGTTGTTCGGGGTGGATCACGGCGGATCCCAGGGTGGATCGGGTCGCCGGACGGGCGGGGCGGCGACGGCGGCCCCGCGTGCCGGTGACAGAACCGACGATACCGGCGGGGACCGGATCCCCTGCGACCGGGCCGGACCGCTCGGCGCCGACGCGCGACGGCGGCCCCCTTCGTCCTGCGGGGGCCGCCGTCGTCGCTCCTTCGCTCAGGCCTTGCGAGCGCGGGTGGTCTTCTTCGCGGCGGCCTTCTTGCCGGTGACCGCCTTGGCCGTGGTGGCCTTGGCGCCCGAGGCGTTCGCCTTGGCGCCCGTGGCCTTCTTGGCCGCGGCGGCCGTCTTCTTCGCCGGGGCGGTCGTGCGGGCGGTCGCCTTGCGGGCCGTCCCGCGTCCGGAGGGCACCGCCGCCTCGCTGATCCGGTCCGCGTCCAGGATGGACTGGAGGAACTTCCCGGTGTGGCTGGCGGGCACCGAGGCGACCTGCTCCGGCGTTCCCTCGGCGACCACCAGGCCACCGCCGTTGCCGCCCTCGGGGCCCATGTCGACGACCCAGTCGGCGGTCTTGATGACATCGAGGTTGTGCTCGATGACGATCACGGTGTTGCCCTTGTCCACCAGGCCGGAGAGCACGGTGATCAGCTTGCTGATGTCCTCGAAGTGCAGACCGGTGGTCGGCTCGTCCAGGACGTAGACCGTGCGGCCGGTGGAGCGCTTCTGGAGCTCGCTCGCCAGCTTGACGCGCTGCGCCTCACCGCCGGAGAGGGTCGGCGCGGACTGGCCCAGCCGCACATAGCCGAGGCCGACCTCGTTGAGCGTGCGGAGGTGGCGGGCGATCGTCGGGACGGCCTCGAAGAACTCCAGGCCCTCCTCGATCGGCATGTCCAGTACCTCGGCGATGGACTTGCCCTTGTAGTGGACCTCCAGGGTCTCCCGGTTGTAGCGCGCTCCGTGGCAGACCTCGCACGGGACGTAGACATCCGGCAGGAAGTTCATCTCGATCTTGATGGTGCCGTCGCCGGAGCAGTTCTCGCAGCGGCCGCCCTTGACGTTGAAGGAGAAGCGGCCCGGCAGATAGCCGCGCACCTTCGCCTCCATCGTCTCGGCGAAGAGCTTGCGGACGTGGTCGAAGACTCCGGTGTACGTCGCCGGGTTGGACCGGGGCGTCCGGCCGATCGGCGACTGGTCGACGTGCACGACCTTGTCGACGAGGTCGTCGCCGTCGACCCGGGTGTGCCGGCCGGGGACCGACTTGGCGCCGTTCAGCTCGCGGGCCAGGTGGGTGTAGAGGATGTCGTTGACCAGGGTCGACTTCCCGGACCCGGAGACGCCGGTGACGGCGGTGAGGACGCCGAGCGGGAAGGAGACGTCGATGTCCTGGAGGTTGTTCTCCCGGGCGCCGTGCACGGTGAGGCTGCGGGCCGGGTCGACCGGGCGGCGGATGTCCGGCGTCGGGATGGACCGCTTGCCCGCCAGATACTGGCCGGTGATCGAGTCCTTGTTGGCCAGCAGCTCCTTGAGCGAGCCGGAGTGGACGACCTTGCCGCCGTGCTCTCCGGCGCCGGGGCCGATGTCCACGACCCAGTCCGCGACCTTGATGGTGTCCTCGTCGTGCTCGACGACGATGAGCGTGTTGCCCATGTCGCGGAGCCGGACCAGGGTCTCGATCAGCCGGTGGTTGTCGCGCTGGTGCAGGCCGATGGACGGCTCGTCCAGGACGTACAGCACGCCGACCAGGCCGGAGCCGATCTGGGTGGCGAGCCGGATGCGCTGGGCCTCGCCGCCGGACAGGGTGCCGGCCGCGCGGTTCAACGACAGATAGTCCAGGCCGACGTCGACGAGGAATTTCAGCCGCTCGTTGACCTCCTTGAGCACCCGCTCGGCGATCTTCTTGTCGCGGGCGTTCAGCTTGAGGCGGCCCAGGAACTCGGCGCACTCGCTGATCGACATGGCGGCGACCTCGGCGATGGACTTCTCCATCACCGTCACCGCGAGGACGATCGGCTTGAGCCGGGTGCCCTCACAGGTCGGGCAGGGCACCTCGCGCATGTAACCCTCGAAGCGCTCCCGGCTGGAGTCGCTCTCGGCCTCGGTGTGCCGCCGCTTGACGAACTGCACCGCGCCCTCGAAGGCGGGGGTGGTGTAGGCGCGCTCGCGCCCGTAGCGGTTGCGGTAGCGGACCTCGGTCTGGATCTTGTGGCCGAAGAGCAGGGCCTTCTTGGCCCGCTGCGGCAGCCCGGCCCAGGGGATGTCCGTACGGAAGCCGAGGGCTTCGGAGAGCGCGCCGATGAGGCGGCCGAAGTACTCCTTGGTGTGGCCGTGGGACCAGGGGTGGATCGCGCCCTCGTCGAGGGACTTCTCCTCGTCCGGGACGATCAGCTCCGGGTCGACCTCCATGCGGGTGCCGATGCCGGTGCAGTCGGGGCAGGCGCCGAAGGGCGAGTTGAAGGAGAAGGAGCGCGGCTCCAGCTCCTCGAAGGAGAGGTCGTCGTACGGGCAGTAGAGGTGCTCGGAATACATCCGCTCGCGCTCGGGGTCGTCCTCGGGGAGGTCGACGAAGTCGAGCACGACCATGCCGCCGGAGAGGCCGAGCGCGGTCTCGACCGAGTCGGTCAGCCGGCGCTTGGCGCTGTCCTTGACGGTGAGGCGGTCGACGACCACCTCGATGGTGTGCTTCTCCTGCTTCTTGAGCGTGGGCGGCTCGGCGAGCTGGATGGTCTCGCCGTCGACCCGGGCGCGGCTGTAGCCCTTGGTCTGGAGGTCGGCGAAGAGGTCGACGAACTCGCCCTTGCGCTCGCGCACCAGCGGCGAGAGGACCTGGAAGCGGCTGCCCTCGGGCAGGCCGAGGACCTTGTCGACGATGGCCTGCGGGGACTGCCGGGAGATGGGGCGGTGGCACTCGGGGCAGTGCGGCTTGCCGATCCGGGCGAAGAGCAGCCGGAGGTAGTCGTAGACCTCGGTGATGGTGCCGACCGTCGAGCGCGGGTTGCGCGAGGTCGACTTCTGGTCGATGGAGACCGCCGGGGAGAGGCCTTCGATGAAGTCGACGTCCGGCTTGTCCATCTGGCCGAGGAACTGCCGGGCGTACGAGGAGAGCGACTCCACGTAGCGGCGCTGGCCCTCCGCGAAGATCGTGTCGAACGCGAGGGACGACTTGCCCGACCCGGAGAGCCCGGTGAAGACGATGAGGGAGTCGCGGGGCAGGTCGAGCGAGACGTTCTTCAGGTTGTGCTCGCGCGCGCCACGGACGATGAGACGGTCGGCCACGCCGGTCCGCACCTTTCTAGAGAGAAGCTGGGGGAACTGAGCCCCTCTCCCAGGGTATGGGGGGCGCCACAGCGGTGTACGAAGCTTTCGATTCCGAGCGTATAGCACGCACATTCGATTTACGGCCGACCGTCGACTCCTTCACCCGAATGAGTGGCGGAGCTAGGCTCGGTCGCATGATTGATCATGCGCACGACCTGGGAGCTGTACGCGGGGCGACCGAACGGCTGCTCGACGCAGTCGGCAAACTGGACAACGTCTCGGTCGCCGGAGCGTCACGGTTGCCCGGATGGAGTCGGGGCCACGTTCTGGCCCACCTGTCACGTAACGCCGACGCGCTCGGAAATGTTCTCCGGGGCCTCCCGATGTACGCGAGCAGCGAAACCCGGGACGCCGACATCGCCGACGGCGCCCCGCGCCCGGCGCACGAGCAGCTGACCGACCTGCGGGAGAGCGCGGACGGCTTCCTGGCGGTCGCCGCCGAACCGGCCGACTGGTCCCGTACGGTCACCCTGCGCAACGGCGTGACGGACTCCGCGGCCCGGGTGCCCTTCCGGCGGCTGATCGAGGTGGAGATCCACCACGTCGACCTCGACATCGGCTACGAGCTGGAGGACCTGCCCGCGGAGTTCGTGTCGCGGGAGATCGCGTTCCTGACGGACCGCTTCTCGGGCAACCAGGACGTGCCCGCGACCGCGCTGACCGATCAGGACGGCCGCACCTGGAGCACGGGCGGCGGCCCGCCGAGCGCCCTGGTGACGGTGCAGGGGCCCGCCGCCGAGCTGATGGGCTGGCTCTGCGGCCGCCGGGACGGCTCCGCCCTGACGGTGGCCGGAGGCCCGCTGCCCGCCCTGCCCCCGCTATAGGCTGAGCCGTATGACGTACAGCGGAGCGGTGAAGGTCGGCGGACCGGCGAGCGTGCACGAACTGACGGATCTGATGATCTCGAAGGTCGCCGTCGGCGGGATGAACAACAACGCCTATCTGCTGCGCTGCCGGGCGACCGGCGAGCAGCTGCTGATCGACGCCGCCGCCGAGCCGGAGACCCTGCTCGCGCTGATCGGTGACGACGGCATCGCGTCCGTCGTCACCACCCACCGGCACGGGGACCACTGGCAGGCGCTGGCCGAGGTGGTCGGGGCGACCGGCGCCCGGACGTACGCGGGCCGCCACGACGCCGAGGGCATCCCGGTGCCGACCGATGTCCTGGTCGAGGACGGCGACACCGTGACCGTCGGCCGGGTCGAGCTGACCGCCCGCCATCTGACCGGTCACACCCCGGGCTCCATCGCGCTGGTCTACGACGACCCGCACGGCGCCCCGCACCTGTTCACCGGGGACTGCCTCTTCCCCGGCGGCGTCGGGAACACGCATGACGACCCCGAGGCCTTCGCGAGCCTCCTGCACGACGTCGAGACGAAGCTGTTCGACCGGCTGCCCGACGAGACGTGGGTCTATCCGGGCCACGGGCACGACACGACGCTCGGCGCCGAGCGGCCCCAGCTGCCCGAGTGGCGCGCCCGCGGCTGGTAGCCCGCCACGGTTCCCGGATCACGCGAAAGCGGCCGGGGTGGACGGCCTTCGCCGTTTCCACCCCGGCCGCCGCCGTGGTGCCCCTGTGCCGCTCCGGGCGGCCCCGGGTCAGCCGCTGATGCTCTTGCTCTCCTCGTCGGCCGGGCCGGCGGTCTCCGCCTTCGCGGCCTTCGCGGCCTCCTCCGCCTCGGCCGCCACCTGCTTCTTGCTGGCGATGAGGCTGGTGATCGTGGTGATCACCAGGACGCCGCCGATGACGCTGAGCGAGAAGGGGATGGAGATCTCGGGCGTGTTCACCCCGGACTCGTGCATGGCGTGCAGCACCAGCTTGACGCCGATGAAGCCGAGGATCACCGACAGGCCGTAGCTGAGGTGGACCAGCTTCTTCAGCAGACCCCCGATGAGGAAGTACAGCTGGCGCAGACCCATCAGCGCGAACGCGTTGGCCGTGAAGACGATGTACGGGTCCTGGGTCAGGCCGAAGATCGCCGGGATGGAGTCCAGCGCGAACAGCACGTCCGTCATACCGATGGCGAGCATGACCACCATCAGCGGGGTCAGGATGCGCTTGCCGTTCTTCTGGATGAAGAGCTTCGTGCCGTGGTACTGGTCGGCGACACCGAAACGGTGCTCGATCTTCTTGAGGAGGCGGTTCTCCTCCCAGTCGTCCTCGTCCTCGTCGGCCCGGGCCTCCTGGATGAGCTTCCAGGCGGTGTAGATCAGGAACGCGCCGAAGATGTAGAACACCCACGAGAAGTTCGCGATCACGGCGGCGCCGGCGGCGATGAAGATCGCCCGGAGCACCAGGGCGATGAGCACACCGATGAGCAGCACGCGCTGCTGGAGGTGTGAGGGCACCGAGAACTTCGCCATGATCAGGACGAAGACGAAGAGATTGTCGACGCTCAGCGACTTCTCGGTGATGAATCCCGCGAAGAACTCGCCGGAGGCCTGGCTCTCGCCGAAGACCATGAGGCCGACTCCGAAGAGGACGGCCAGCGCGATCCAGACGATCGTCCAGATTCCGGCTTCCTTGGTCGACACGTCATGGGGCTTGCGCCCGATGAAGAAGTCGACGGCGATCAGGGCCGACAGACCAAAGATGGTCAGGGCCCAAACGGTCCATGAAACGTCCACTGCGCCTCCGGCAGTTCGCTACGGCAACTGGATCAGCGTCGTCGCTGCCGGAGGTCTCTTCCATCCCTGCGCGCGGTGTGCGCGCCTGGACCGGCGCCCCGGGACCGAAAAACGGTCCGTATTGACGGGACGTCGCGTAAGGAGTACTCCCCTCCGTGCCCCGAACAGTACAGGAATCACCAAGAAAAGGTAAAGAGAAGAGTAAAGAACTCGTCAAAACGGCAGGTCAGAGCGGTTTACCTTTAGCGGCCGGCGGCTCGGCGGGCGGCGGCCACCGCTGCGAGGACCTGCTCCAGGACACGACTGCCCGGCGGGATCGCCGACGGCTCGTACGTCCAGGCGTGCCCGACCCAGGGGTCGGCGAGGTGGCTGTCGGCGACCGGGGTGATCCGCAGCAGCGAACGCCACAGCGGGTCGAGGACCGGCCCGTACGCACTGGCCTCCTCCCGGTCGGCGACCATCAGGAGATGCACTCCGACCGAGGGGCCCTCGTCGGCGAGATAGCGGAGCTGGGTGACGGCCCGGTCGTCGAAGCCGTGCGGGAAGTCGTTGACCACCAGGAGCTGTTCCCCGGTGTCCAGGTCGGGCGGCAGCGAGTCGGCGGCCCCGGCCCGCACCGCCATCTGCACCAGGTCCACCCGCCGGGTGAGGTGGGCGAGGACCGAGGCCACTCCCCCCGGTCCGGCGGCGGGCGGCCCGGCGAGGACGCCCGCGTCGACCAGCGGCGCGAGCGGACCGGCCGCCGAGCCCGCCGGGTCGATGACGTGCACCGCGAACTCCCCGGGCGGATACACCGCGAGCAGCCGCGCCACGTGGGCGACCGCGGTCTCCATGGCCAGCCGGCGCAGCCGGTCCGTGTCGATCAGGGCGGCCGCCTCGGACGCCGCCCGGCCGCTGTCCACCCAGATCCCGCGCTCCAGCGGCAGCCGGACGAGCAGCGGGATGCGCAGGTCGGTGCGCTCGGGAAGATGGAGGTCGCCGATGCGCAGGGCCATCGGTATCTCCATGGGGATGCGGTGGGCGTGCCAGACGGGGTTGCCCCACCCGGCGTACGCGGCCGGCAGCGCGGGTTCGACGACGGCCGACTCGGCGGCCAGCTGGGCCAGATCGCGGTCGAGGGCCTCCCGGGCCCGTGAGGTCAGCTCGTCGCGCTTGGCGCGGGCCGTCTCGCGGGCGCGGTCGCCCGCGCCGCCGATCCGGTTGCGCGGGTCGGACAGGGCCCGGTCGAGCTCCTGGTCCATCCGGGACTCGGCGAAGTCGACGGCGCTGCGGTAGGCGGCGACGGCGCGGGCCAGGTCCTCGAACATGCCCCAGATCTGGTTGTAGAGGCGCTCGTCCATCGACCAGCCGGTGGCGTCGCCCGCGACCGGCTGCGCGGGCTGTCCGGGCTGGGCCGGCGGCGCGGTGGGCGGCGGCGTCGGAGGCGCGGCGTGCTGCCGCCCCGGGTGCGCGTAGTTGATGGGGCCGGCACCGGCGGACCCGGCGGCGGCCGGTCCCGGGGCGGGGTGCGGCCGGGCGGTCTGCGCCGGTCCGGTGGCGGCCGGGTCGGTCAGCGGCTCGGGGGGCTCCGGGGCCGGGGGCGGTGTGGGCGGGCGGTGGTCGGCGGCGCCCGTCGTGCGGCGTACGCGGTCGCCTCCCGGGGTCCGGGGCGGCGGCGGGGCCACCGAGCGGGCCAGGCTCCGGGTGACGGCCTCCTGGATGGATCCGGCCAGCCCGGCGGCCTCGGCCACGCCCTGGTCGGCGAGCATCTCGGCGAGCCCGCCGGCATACCCCTGGCCGACGGCGCGGACCTTCCAGGCGTCCTGGCGGCGGTAGAGCTCCAGGGCGCTGACGGCGGACTCGGCGTCCAGGCCGGTCAGCGTGAAGGTGGCGATCTCGGCGCCGTCGAGCCCGGTGACGGCGACGAAGGGGGCGGGGACGGCGCCGAACCGGGTCGGGCCGCCGACTCCGACGGGGAGCGCGAGCAGCACGGTGACCCGGTGGACGCCGTCGGGCAGGGCCTCCAGGTCGACGGCGAGCCGGTGGTCGGCCGCCGCCTGCCGGGAGACCTCGATGCCGGAGAGCTGGGGCGAGACGGGGTGGGCGATCCACTCGACGCCGCGCACCGTGCCCCGCTCGTCGCCGAGGGTGGCTCCGGCCACGACGGGCGTACCCGCCGACACCCGGATCTCCAGACGGGTCTGGGGCAAGGTGTGGTTCTGCCCCCGGACCAGTTCGGCCGTCATTGCCCTGTCCCCCTCGACGATGGCCCGCGCGCCCGTGGGTGCGGTGCCGTGCGATACCGCGTTCGTGCTGTCGCGTTCGTGCCGTGCCGTGCCGTTCGTGCCGTGCCGTGCCGTTCGTGCCGTGCCGTGCCGTTCGTGCCGTGCCGTGCCGTTCGTGCCGTGCCGTGCCGTGCCGTTCGTGCCGTGCCGTGCCGTTCGTGCCGTGCCGTGCCGTTCGTGCCGTGCCGTGCCGTTCGTGCCGTGCCGTGCCGTTCGTGCCGTGCGTGGGGCAGCTCCCGGCGGCCGGTGCCGCCGGAGCCGCCCCGCCCCGTTTCGGTGCCGGTCGTCGCCGACCGGTCCGGGTCCTACAGGTGCGGGAGGATCGACGGCATCAGGTCCTGGAAGGTGCGGCCGTTGGCCGGGTTCCCGAGGGCCGTCATCTGCCATCCGTTGCCCACGCGGTGCACCTTCGCCATGATCTGGGCGGTGTACTGGCCGCCGCCGTCGAGCGTGTACCGGGCGAGCTCCTGGCCGTTGGTCTCGTCGACGATGCGGCAGAAGGCGTTCTGGACCTCCTGGAACGTCTGCCCGGTGAAGGAGTTCACCGTGAAGACGATCTGGTCGATGTGGACCGGCACGCGCTGGAGGTCGACGAGGATCGCCTCGTCGTCGCCGCCGGAGCCCGCGCCGCCGACCAGGTTGTCACCGGTGTGCTTGACCGAGCCGTCGTCGCTGACGAGGTGGCGGAAGAACACGACGTCGACCGGCTGCTTGTCGGCGAAGAGCACCGCCGAGGCGTCCAGGTCGACCTCGCGGGTGCGCGAGCCGAACAGGCCACGGCGCGGAGCCGCCTGCCAGCCGAGCCCCATCCGTACCGCGGTCAGGGTCCCCCCGTCGCTCTTCTGCAGGCTGATGGCCTGACCCTTGGTCATATTGACCGTCACGCGCTGTCCCCTCTCGGCATTGCCCCGCAACCATCCGTGTGCGGTTTCCCCGCACCCTACGCATTCCACCCCGGGCGGCAGCAGGCTCGGTCCGTTTTTGTGTCGGTCTTGCAACACACCGGGCGGGGCCCGCCCGGTGCGGCGGAAGTGGCGCCGGAACCCGGGCCGGCCCCGGTGCGGGAATCGGCAGCGAAGCCGGCCGCGATGCCGGAAATCAGGCGAGGCCCGCTTCCTTCATCTGACGCAGTTCCTTCTTCAGTTCACCGACCTCGTCGCGCAGCCGGGCGGCCACCTCGAACTGCAGGTCCGCCGCGGCGGCCCGCATCCGGTCGGTCATCTCCTCGATGATCCCGGCCAGTTCGGCGGCGGGCCGGTCGCTGACCACCGCGCCGGGCGAGGCCGCCCCGCCCTTCGCCCCGCCCTTGGCCGCCTTGCCGCCGAGCGCGGGGACCGGGGTCTTGGCCTCCTTGCCCTGCCGGTACCCGGTGCCGAGGAGCTGTTCGGTGTCGACCTCCTCGCGGGCGATGGTCGCGACGATGTCGTTGATCTTCTTCCGCAGCGGCTGCGGGTCGAGGCCGCGCTCGGTGTTGTAGGCGATCTGCTTCTCGCGGCGGCGGTTCGTCTCGTCGATCGCCTGCGCCATGGCCGGGGTGATCTTGTCGGCGTACATATGGACCTGGCCGGAGACGTTGCGCGCGGCGCGGCCGATGGTCTGGATGAGCGAGGTGCCGGAGCGCAGGAAGCCCTGCTTGTCGGCGTCGAGGATGGCCACCAGGGAGACCTCGGGAAGGTCGAGGCCCTCGCGCAGGAGGTTGATGCCGACGAGCACGTCGTACTCGCCGGAGCGCAGCTCGCGCAGCAGCTCGATGCGGCGCAGGGTGTCGACGTCGCTGTGCAGATAGCGGACCTGGATGCCGAGCTCGAGGAAGTAGTCGGTGAGGTCCTCCGACATCTTCTTGGTGAGCGTGGTGACCAGGACCCGCTCGTCGCGCTCGGTGCGCTTGCGGATCTCGTGGACCAGGTCGTCGATCTGGCCCTCGGTGGGCTTGACCACGACCTCGGGGTCGACGAGTCCGGTGGGGCGGATGATCTGCTCGACGAACCCGTCGCCGCGCGAGAGCTCGTACTTGCCCGGGGTGGCGGAGAGGTAGACCGTCTGGTCGATCCGCTGGAGGAACTCCTCCCACTTCAGCGGCCGGTTGTCCATCGCGGACGGCAGCCGGAAGCCGTGGTCGACGAGGGTCCGCTTGCGGGAGGCGTCGCCCTCGTACATCGCGCCGATCTGCGGGACGGTGACGTGGGACTCGTCCAGGACGAGGAGGAAGTCGTCCGGGAAGTAGTCGAGGAGGGTGTTGGGGGCGGTGCCGGGGGCGCGGTCGTCGAAGTGCATCGAGTAGTTCTCGACGCCGGAGCAGGTGCCGATCTGGCGGAGCATCTCGATGTCGTACGTGGTGCGCATGCGCAGCCGCTGGGCCTCCAGCATCTTGCCCTGCTTCTCCAGCTCGGCCAGGCGCTGCTCCAGCTCCTGTTCGATGCCGCTGACGGCCTTCTCCATGCGCTCGGGCCCGGCGACGTAGTGGCTGGCGGGGAAGACGTGGACCGTGGGGTCCTCGCTGATGATCTCGCCGGTCAGCGGGTGGAGCGTGGACAGGGCCTCGATCTCGTCGCCGAACATCTCGATGCGGATGGCGAGCTCCTCGTAGACCGGGAAGATCTCGATGGTGTCGCCCCGGACCCGGAAGGTGCCACGGGTGAACGCCAGGTCGTTGCGGCTGTACTGCATCTCGACAAAGCGGCGCAGCAGCTGGTCGCGGTCGATCTCCTCGCCGACCTTGAGCTGGACCATCCGGTCCACGTACTCCTGCGGCGTACCGAGGCCGTAGATGCAGGACACGGAGGCGACCACGACGACGTCGCGGCGGGTGAGCAGCGAATTGGTCGCCGAGTGGCGCAGCCGTTCGACCTCCTCGTTGATCGAGGAGTCCTTCTCGATGTAGGTGTCCGACTGCGGGACGTACGCCTCGGGCTGGTAGTAGTCGTAGTACGAGACGAAATACTCCACCGCGTTGTTCGGCAGGAGCTCACGGAACTCGTTGGCCAGCTGGGCGGCGAGCGTCTTGTTCGGCGCCATCACCAAGGTCGGGCGCTGCAGCTTCTCGATCATCCAGGCGGTGGTCGCCGACTTGCCGGTGCCGGTCGCGCCGAGCAGCACGACGTCCTTCTCATCGGCGCGGATACGCCGCTCCAGCTCGGCGATGGCCGCCGGCTGGTCGCCGCTGGGCTGGTAGGGACTGACGACCTCGAAGGGCGCCACCGAACGTTCGATCTTGGAAACGGGCCGCATACAACCACCGTACGGCTCGCCACTGACAACGGCCCCGGATCAGCGGTACCGCGGCCCTCCCGCGCCCTCGCGGACCATGCTCCGCGGGTGGTGCCCGGCCCGCTGGTACGGGTCGGGTTCGCCCGTCATGGCCCGGGGGTCGAACAGGAGCACGACGGCGGCCAGGAGCAGGAAACAGGCGGGTCCGGCCAGCATCGGGCCGATGATCTCGGCGGGCCGGTCGCGGGGCAGGACGTCGGCCAGGTCGTTCGGCAGGGTGGGCGGCAGGTGCAGATGCACGTCCAGCGCGGCCATGCCGGTGTAGTGCATTCCGGTCACCGCGACGGCCATCAGAATGCTCGCGCCGAGGCCGGAGAGGGCTCCCCGCAGGCTGACGGCCGCCCACAGCGCGCCCGTGGCGGCGACCCCGGCGATCAGCACCGAGAGGACGACGAGGGGCGTGTCGTACGCGAACCGGGCGTCCATGCGCATGCCCGCCATGCCGAGATAGTGCATCGAGGCGATACCGAGGCCGGTGATGGTGCCCCCGGTGATCAACGCCATGCGGGTCGCGCCCCGGTACCCGACAATGAAGATGCCGATGCCGATCATCACCACGGCCACGGCCAGGCCGGAGAAGGTGAGGGGCTTGTCGTAGGAGATCGGAGCCTCCTGGACGGTGAAGCCCGTCATCGCGACGAAGTGCATGGTCCACACCCCGGAGCCGATGGACAGCGAACCCAGCGCCAGCCAGCCGGCCCGGAAGGAGCGTGCGGTACGGAGGGACCGGGTGGTGCAGCGGAGTCCGAGGGCGGCTCCCAGTGCGGCCATGAGGAAGGCCGCGACCGGGGTCACCAGGCCGTAGGTGAATCCGTCGACTGTTCCCTGCATGTGCGTACGCCCTTCGAGAAAGCCCGGGGTCGAGGAGGGTCCCCAAGGGGCGAGTCCCGGCAGGCAGACAAAGAAAGCACATTTTATCGGCACGGTCTTCTGCCGTGCTCCGCGGTGGTCCCCGGGACCGAAGGTTCCGTTCATTCCGCGGCCACCGCAGCCCCGCCGGGCGTTGGCGGGCCGCTGTCACTCTCTGCGTGTCCGCACACTCCCGACGTGAGGAGTCCCCGTGTTCGTCCGTACCGCAACCGCCTCCACCACGGCCGCCGCCCTGCTCGGCGCCGGAGCCCTGCTGCTGCCCGCCGAGCGGCCCGAGGCCCCGGAGCGGCAGACGGCCCCGGTCGTCGTGGCGCACCGGGGGGCATCGGGCTACGCGCCGGAGAACACCCTCGCCGCCGTCGACGCCGCGGACGCCCTCGGCATCGAGTGGGTCGAGAACGACGTCCACCGCACCCGCGACGGCGTGCTCGTCGTGCTGCACGACACCGATCTGAAGCGCACGACCGACGCCGAGCAGGTCTTCCCCGACCGGGCTCCGTGGGCGGTCAAGGACTTCACCGCGGCGGAGCTGGCGAAGCTCGACGCGGGCAGCTGGTTCGGAGCGCAGTTCACCGGGGCCCGGATCCCGACCCTCACCCAGTTCCTGAACCGCCTGGAGCGCAACCGGCAGAAGCTGCTCCTGGAGATCAAGAGCCCGGCGACCTACCCGGGCATCGAACGCGACATCATCCGGGTGCTGGGCCGGTCGGGGTGGCTGGACCGCTCCCACGTACGGAACCGGCTGGTCATCCAGAGTTTCGGCGCCGACAGCGTGAAGCAGGTGCACACGCTGCGCCCGGACATCACGACCGGTTTCCTGGGCACCCCGGCGGTGGCCGACCTGCCCTCGTACGCGGCGTTCACCGATCAGATCAACCCCTCGTACGCGACGATCGGCGCCGACTACGTGGCGGCGGTCCAGCGGCTCAAAGGCCCGCACGGCAAGCGGCTGCGGGTGAACACCTGGACGGTCAACAAGGCGGCGGACGCGGTGAAGGCCCGCGACTTCGGGGTCGACGGCATCATCACCAACTTCCCCGACGTGGTGCGCGACGCCACGAGCTGACCCGGCGCGCTGTCGGTCCCGCCGGTTTCCGCCGACGGGACCGCCGCTGTCAGTGCCCGGTCGTACGGTGGTCGGCATGAACGATTACGGGACCGGGGGCGGGCCGGCCGTCGAATGGGCCGTCGTGGACAGCGGCATCGGCCCGCTGCTGCTCGCCGCGACCGCGACCGGCCTGGTGAGCGTGTCCTTCCACGCCCGCCCCGACGTACGGGACGCGATGCTCGGCCGGCTGCGGACCGGATTCGGCGCGGAGCCGGTGGAGGCGCCCGGCTCGGCGCGGCTCGCCGAGCCCATACGCGCGCTCGCGGCGTATTTCGCGGGCGGGCGGGAGGACTTCGACCTGGCTCTGGACTGGTCGCTGGCCTCGGGCTTCCACCGTGAGGTGCTCCGCGAGCTGGCGTCCGGGGTGCCCTACGGGACGGTCGTCGGGTACGGGGAGCTGGCGGCGCGGGTCGGCCGGCCGGAGGGCGCGCAGGCGGTGGGCGCGGCCATGGGGGCCAATCCGCTGCCGGTGGTGGTGCCGTGTCACCGGGTGGTGGAGAGCGACGGCGGCCTGGGCGGGTTCGGCGGCGGCCTGGAGACCAAACGACAGCTGCTGGCGCTGGAGGGGGTCCTGCCGGAGCCGCTGTTCTAGGGCCTGTCGATCAGGGTCGGGTCCGCACGACAGGCCCCTGGTCGGGCTCGTTTCACTCGCCCGGGTGCACGGCGGCGGCCGGGCGGTGGCACACTGCGCCGGTGACGCGACCCCTCTCCCTCCCCCAGGTCCCGGCCGCCGGGCTGCCCGCGCTCCAGCGCCGGACGTCGGCGGTGCTCATCGTCAGCCAGATACTCGGCGGCCTCGGTGTGGCCATCGGTATCGCGCTGGCCCCGATGCTGGCCGCCGAGGTGAGCGGATCCGAGGCGCTGTCCGGCCTGGCGCCGACCTCTTCCGTCGTCGGCACGGCGCTGCTGTCACTGCCGCTGGCCGCCCTGATGACCTCCCGGGGCCGCCGGTCCGGCCTGGTGCTCGCCTATCTGATCGGTGCGCTGGGCGGTGGGCTGGTGGTCCTGGCCACGATGCTGCCCAGCTTCCCGCTGCTGCTGCTCGGCATGGCCGGGTTCGGCGCGGGGTCGCTGGCCGGTCTCCAGGCCCGGTTCGCGGCGGCCGACCTGGTGGGGCCGGAGCGGCGGGGGCGGGCGATCTCCACCGTCGTGTGGGCCACCACGATCGGCTCGGTGCTGGGGCCCAACATCTCGGCCCCGGCGAGCCGGCTGTTCCGCGGTACGCCGGTGCCCGAGGCGGCCGGGCCGTTCCTCTGCTCGGCCGCCGTGTTCCTGCTCGCCGGGCTCGTCGTGGCGCTCGCGCTGCGCCCGGACCCGTTGCTCACCGCCCGGGCCCTGGCTCCGGAGGGCCCGGCGGGGCCGCCGAAGCGGTCGCTGCGCGCCGGGGTCGAGGCGGTGCGGGAGTCGCCGATGGCACGGCTGGCCCTGGTGACGGTCACCGTGTCGCACACCGCCATGGTGTCGATCATGGTGATGACCCCGGTCGACCTGGGCCGGCACGGCGCCGACCTCCAGCTGATCGGGCTCGTCATCAGCGGGCACATCGCCGGCATGTACGCGTTCTCGCCGGTGATGGGGTGGCTGGCCGACCGGTTCGGACGGCCGGCCGTGATCGGGCTGGCCGTCGGGCTGCTGAGCCTCGCCGCGCTGCTCGCGGGCACCGCCGGGCCCCGGCACGGGCAGACCGCCGCGGGCCTGTTCGTGCTGGGCCTCGGCTGGTCGGCCGGGATGATCGCCGGTTCGGCGCTGCTCACCGACGCGGTGCCCCGGTCCGCCCAGGCGGCCGTGCAGGGGCTGTCGGACCTGACGATGAGCGCGGCGGCAGGCGTCGGCGGGGCGGCGGCGGGGGTGATCGTCGCCCAGTGGGGTTACGGCAGCCTGAACGCGATCGGCGCCGCCCTGCTGCTGCCGGTCGCCGCGCTCGCGCTGCGCCGGGGTCTGCGGCGGCCGGAAGACCTCAGCGGCCCGGGAGACGTCAGAGGCTGATGTGGTACGCCTTGCGCAGCGTCTCGTGAACGGTCCAGGTCGTCCGGTCGCCCTCGCGCAGGACGCACGCGTCCCCCGGGCCGATCTCCAGCGTCGCCCCGCCCTCGACCGCGACCGTCGCCCGGCCGCTGACGACCACGAACAGCTCGTTCGCCTCGGTGTCGGTGACCACGCCGGGCGTGATCTGCCAGATGCCGCGGATCTGCCGGCCGTCGGGCGATTCCCACAGCACCTTCCCCGTCACCACGGGATCGCCCGAGACGATCTGCGCCGGATCGAGAGGTTCCGGTACGAGTTCGGCGTCCGGGATGTGCACGGCGAAGGAGGCGGGGACCTGGTCGTTTGTCGTCATGGCCGGTCACCTTAGCGACCGCTTCCGGCCACCGGGTGACCAGGACCCGCCGGAGAACGTCCGCCCGTGGTTTGCGCCCCTTCCGCCCGCGACAGGGATGGGGCATGCCTCAGAACTCACCGGAAACCAACGAGCCGGAACCCTACGAGCCGGTGCTCTCGGCGGAGGTGCGCGCCGCTCTGAGCGCCGGTCTGCCCGTCGTGGCGCTGGAGTCGACGATCATCGCGCACGGTCTGCCGCGCCCGCGCAACCTGTCCGTGGCCCTGGAGCTGGAGGGCCTCGTCCGGTCCGCCGGAGCGGTCCCGGCGACCGTCGCCGTGCTGGACGGGGTGGCCCATGTCGGCCTGAGCGAGGACCGGTTGGAACGGATCGCCGGTGATCCGGCGGTACGCAAGCTCGGGCACCGCGATCTCGCCCCGGCGCTCGCCTCCGGGGCGAGCGGGGCGACGACGGTGTCCGCGACGGCGTTCCTGGCGGCCCGGGCGGGCGTCGGCGTCTTCGCGACCGGCGGGCTCGGCGGCGTACACCGGGAATGGGCGGAGAACCAGGACGAGTCGGCCGATCTGCGGCTGCTCGCCCGCACCGGGATCACCGTGGTCTGCGCGGGCGTGAAGTCGATCCTCGACGTCCCGGCGACCCTCCAGCGGCTGGAGACCCTCGGCGTCTGTGTCGTCGGCTACGGCACCGACCGCTTCCCCGGCTTCTACCTGAGCAGCTCCGGCGAACCCGTCGACTGGACGGTGCACAGCCCCGAGGAGGTGGCGGAGGTGATCCGGGTGAAGGAGGCGCTGGGCGGCCCGGCGGCCGCGCTGATCGTCGCCAACCCCGTACCGGAGCGGGATCAGTTGGATCCGGCGCTGCACGACCGGGTGCTGGCGGAGGCGCTGGACGCGTGCCGGGAGCGGGGCATCTCGGGGCAGGGCGTCACACCGTTCCTGCTGGACCAGCTGATGCGGCGGACCGGGGGTGCGTCGCTGGAGGCGAACCTCGCGGCCGTACGCGGAAACGTGGCTCTCGCGGCGCGGATCGCCGTCGCGGCGGCGGGTGCCCGGTGAGCGCTGCGGCGGCGGGCGGTGGGCTGCTGGTGGTGGGCGACGTGGTCACGGACGTGGTCGCGCGGTACGGATCGGCGCTCGCCCACGGTACGGACACGGCGGCCCGGATCCGTACGGTGCCGGGCGGCGCGGGGGCCAATGTCGCCTGCTGGGCGGCGCGTTCGGGCTGTCCGGACGTCCGGCTGCTGGCCCGGGCGGGCGCGGAGTCCGCCGACTGGCACCGTCGGGCGCTGGAGCGGGCGGGGGTGCGGGCGTTCCTGGCGGTGGACGACGAGCTTCCGACGGCGACCGTCATCGCCCTGGTCGACGCGGCGGCCGAGCGTACGTTCCTCACCGACGGCGGGGCGGTGCTGCGGCTCGCCGCCGAGGACTTCGCGCCCTCGATGCTCGACGGCGTCGGGCGGCTGCATCTCTCCGGCTATCTCCTGTTCGCCGCGACGAGCCGGGCCGCCGCCCTCCTCGCCCTGCGCACCGCCGTGGAGCGGGGCGTTCCGGTGAGCGTGGATCCGGCGTCGGCCGGGTTCCTCGGCGAGCTGGGGCCGAAGCGGTTCCTGGAGTTCGCGGAGGGGGCGGAGCTGCTGCTGCCGAACGCGGACGAGGCCCGGCTGCTCACCGGGCTGCCCGGACCCGAGGCCGCGGCGGCGGAGTTGAGCCGGTGGTTCCCGCGCGTCGTCGTCACCCTGGGCGCACGGGGAGCCGTGGTGGCCGCCCGGGGCGAGGTGACCGGCCGCGCCCTCGCCCCGCCGGTGCGCGAGCCGGTCGACTCGACGGGCGCGGGCGACGCGTTCACCGGCGGGTTCCTGGCGGCTCTGCTGGCCGGGGCGGACGACCTGACCGCGGCCGCCGCGGGCTGCCGGGCGGGCGCCGAGGCGGTGGCCATGGTGGGCGGGCGGCCACCGGTCCGCTGAGCGCGGGTGGCGCACCGCGCGTACGGCGGGAACCGCCGGCGGCCCGACCGCGCGGTTCATCCGCCCCCGGGCAGCCCCGACCAGGCCGGGTGCGACGGGTCGTCCGCCCGGACCACCACGTCCGCCCGCTCCGAGGGCGCCACCTCCTCGTACCGGGCGAAGGCGGGCAGGGTCCAGCGTTCCGACTCCCGCGTACGCCGCCGCAACGCCCCCGGGGACAGCCGCAGATGGACGCTCAGCGCGAACGGGAACCAGTGCCCCAGCAGGAACGGGCCGTGCACGACGACGACCCCGCCCTCGGGCAGCGCGTGGTACGGGGTCCGGGTCGCCCGGTCGGTCACGGGGTCCCACAGATCGGGCAGCACCCGGCCGGAGCCGCCCGCCTCCAGCGGCCCGAACACCTCGCGCCACAGCGCCCCGGTGTCGAACCAGCCGTCGACGTACGTGTCCGGGTCCTGCTTCCCGTACTCGAAGCGCAGGCTCGCCGGCCGCAGGAAGCCCTCGGTGGAGACGACGAGGACCGAGCGGCCGAGCAGCCGCAGCTCCTGGGCGACGCGTTCGGCGCACTCGCCGGTGCGGGCGGCCGGGGCGCCGTCGATGCCGAGGGCGAGCCAGGGCCCGCCGTCCGCCGCGGACAGCCCGTCGCCGTACCGGGCCAGCTCGCCGGCCAGCCGTTCCCAGGTGATCGCTTCGAGTCGCACGGCTCCATCATCGCCGGATCCGCGCGCGACCGCCCCGCGAGCCCTCCGGCCCCCGGAACCCGGCTCAGGTCCCCCGCAGTTCGGCGGCGAGCGGGCTCTCGCCGGACACCTCGACGCGGCCGTCCTTCACCGCCTCCGCGAGCCCCGCCGCGCCCCGCGCGAGGTCCAGGCAGACCCCGGCGTCGAGGACGATCCGGGCGTCGGGGCGGTCGGCGGGGCCGTATCCGTACACCGGTCCGTACGCCTCGGCGCCCGGCAGCACGGCCCCCGCTCCCCCGCCGACATGGAGGTGGAACTCGCCCTCGTCGAGCCGGACTTCGAGGACGCCGTCCTGGGTGAGTCCGGTGAGGGCGCCGAGCAGCGGCAGTGCGAACCAGTGGGCCCGGACCGCGTCGGTGGGGCGGCGCTCGGCGAGGGCGGGCGCGCCCCACGCGGCGAGGGCGGCGAGGACGGTCCGCAGCCCGTGGCCGCGTTCGGTCAGCTCGTAGACGGAGGCCGCCGACGGGGGCGGCAGCTTGCGGCGCAGGGCCAGCCCGCTCTGCTCCATGTCCTTGAGCCGGGAGGCCAGCACATCCGTGCTGACGCCGGGCAGATCGGCGTGCAGGTCCGTGTACCGGCGGGGGCCGCCCAGCAGTTCACGGACGATCAGCAGCGTCCACCGGTCGCCGACGGAGTCGAGGGCGCGGGCGGTGGCGTCGAACTGGTCGTAGCTCCGGCGACGGGCGGGGCGTGCTGCTGGCTGCTGCTGACGTGGCATGCGACGCAGTCTAGACATGTTGTTGGACTTTCCAAGCTGAAGCTTGGTAAAACCAAGTATCGCAATTCGGCTCGGGAGGCAGCGCATGGAGTTCCGGCAGTCCAGCAAGCTCAACGAGGTCTGCTACGAGATCCGGGGCCCGGTCATCGAGCACGCCAACGCCCTGGAGGAGGCGGGCCACAGCGTGCTCCGGCTCAACACGGGCAACCCGGCGCTCTTCGGTTTCGAGGCTCCCGAGGAGATCGTCCAGGACATGATCCGGATGCTGCCCCAGGCACACGGCTACACCGATTCGCGCGGCATCCTCTCGGCCCGGCGGGCGGTCGTCCAGCGCTACCAGGCCATGGGGCTGACCGAGGTCGGCGTGGACGACGTGTTCCTCGGCAACGGGGTCTCCGAGCTGATCTCGATGGCGGTGCAGGCACTGCTGGAGGACGGCGACGAAGTGCTGATCCCGGCCCCGGACTTCCCGCTGTGGACGGCGGTGACCACGCTCGCGGGCGGCAAGGCCGTGCACTACGTCTGCGACGAGGAGTCCGACTGGAACCCGGACCTCGCCGACATGGCGTCGAAGATCACCGACCGGACCAAGGCCGTCGTGATCATCAACCCGAACAACCCGACCGGCGCGGTCTATCCGCGCGAGATCCTCGAAGGCATCCTGGATCTGGCCCGCAGGCACCACCTGATGGTCTTCGCCGACGAGATCTACGACCAGATCCTCTACGACGGGGCCGAGCACCACAGCGCGGCGGTCCTCGCCCCGGATCTGGTCTGCCTCACCTTCAGCGGCCTGTCGAAGACGTACCGGGTGGCCGGGTTCCGCTCCGGCTGGATGGTGGTGTCCGGCCCGCGCCAGCACGCCCGCAACTATCTGGAGGGCCTGACCATGCTGGCCTCCATGCGGCTGTGCCCCAACGCGCCCGCGCAGTACGCCATTCAGGCCGCGCTCGGGGGCCGGCAGTCCATCAAGGAGCTGGTCGCGCCGGGCGGCAGGCTGCACGAGCAGCGCGACCGGGCCTGGGAGCGGCTGAACGAGATCCCGGGCGTCTCGTGCGTGAAGCCGAAGGGCGCGCTGTACGCCTTCCCACGCATCGATCCGAAGGTGCACCCCATCGTCGACGACGAGAGGTTCGTGCTGGATCTGCTGTTGCGGGAGAAGATCCAGGTGGTGCAGGGCACCGGCTTCAGCTGGCCGCGCCCGGACCACTTCCGCATCCTGACGCTTCCGTACGCCGACGATCTCGACGCGGCGATCAGCCGCATCGGCCGCTTCCTGAACGGATATCGCCAGTGAGGTGCGCGTACGGCCCGGCCGGGTTCAGATGAGGCGGAACAGGTCGGCGGCGGCGTGGACGTCCGTGAGGTCCTCGATGGAGCGGAGGTTGTCGCACAGGGCGTCCAGGACCGAGCCGGCCTCGGCCGCGCCCGGGGCGCCGACGGCGAGTCCGAAGAGGCGGAAGCCCAGCACCCGCCTGGCCTCGTTCCAGCCGCGCATCCATTCCTCGGTGACGCCGCACTCGTCGTCGGTGATCATCACGATGTCCGCGCGCGGGTCGGTGGCGTCGTCGAACTCCTCCTCCAGCAGTTCGCGGGCCACGGTCAGGGGAGCCTGGTAGCTGGTGCCGCCGCCGAGAAAGGTCTCCGCGAAGTCGAGCACCTGCTCGATGCCGGCGGACCGGCCGGCCGGGAAGCGGAAGACCTGGATCCGGTCCTCGGCGGAGAACAGGATGCCGACGAAGTCGCGCCCGGCGTGGCGGGCCTGGTCCAACAGCGCCAGGGCGCACGCCTTGGACCACGCCTCCCGCGTGACCCCGCCGGGCCCCGCCGCGTACATCGAGTGGGAGGTGTCCACGCACGCGATGACGGCACCCCGCCCCGTCGGCTGCTCGCCCCGGCTGTCGTACAGCATCAGCTCCCCGGCGGCGTACCGCGCGGCGAAGACGGCGCGCAGCTCGGGCAGGCCGAGGTTGGCCAGTTCGGAGGGGATCAGGCGGGAGAGGTCGTCGCCGAGCGTGACGCCGACGAGCTCCCCGGCGGTGCTCTCCACCTTGCGGGCCCGCTCCCCGTCGGCCATCTGCCGGAAGCGCCCGATCAGTTCGGCCCAGCGGGCGAGACGGCCGGCCCGCAGCCGCTCGGCGAGACGGGCGCGCCGCGCGTACGGCATCCGCTCCAGCTCACCGGAGCCCACGCCCCAGGCCCGCATCAGCACGGCTTCCTCCCGCACGGCCTCGGCGGCCTCGCCCGCCGCCCGGTGCGCGGCGGCCCGGAGGCCGGGGACGGCCGCGGCGCCCTGCGCGGCGTCCTGGGCGGCGCGCCGCGCAGCCGACCCGACCGCCTCGGCCGCCTCGATCGCGCGGTGGAGGGCATCGGCGGTCGAGGCCGGTACGCCGCCGTCCTCATCGGCCTCTTCGGCGGCCTGCCGGAGCGCCTCCGCCACGGCGGTCGCCGCTCTTTCGGCGTCCTGGCGGGTCCTCGCCGCCTGCTCGGCCCGCCCCTGGGCGTCCTGGGAACGCTCCAGCATCCTGCGCAGGGCGCCGGACTGGGCGAGGACGGCCAGGGCTGCCGCGTAGGGGTCACCGACGGTCTCCCGGCGCAGCGCGGCAAAGTCCGGTGACTCCACCAGCGCGGCGACGACCTGGTGGTTGACCAGCCGTGAGGGATCCATCTCGGTGCGCTCGCGCAGTCGGAGGCCGGCCTTGTAGGCGGCCAGGAACACATCGGCCAGGAGGTCGGCGGCGTGGTCGTGACGCTCACCCAGCTCCCGGGCCAGCTCGCGCAGCCCTTCGGACTGTTCGCAGGTGTCGTGCCAGGTGAACCGTTCGAACCGGTCCGCGAGGACGACCCCGGTGCACCGCTCGGCAGCGGAGTGACCCAGCCACGTCCGGGCCCGGCCCGCCAGTGCGCTGAGGGCGACCGGCTCGCTGCCCGTGCCGCTGCTCCTCCCGGCGGTCAGAGCCGGTCCTGGACCATGCTCGCGTCCATACCGAGCGCCTCGGTGAGAACACGGGCGCGGACGGCGCGCTGACGGCCGGTGACCCGGTCGATGGCGGCGGTGGAGCGGCCGGCGCCGGCCGCCTCGGCGCGCAGTTGTTCCAGTCTCCTGCCCGCCGTGGCGAGCTTGTTGTGGGCCTTCTTGATGACCCAGTCGCTCAGCGCCTCGCGGGACTGCCCTGCCATGGCGTCGAGCTGGGCCTCCAACTCGTCGATGGCATCGGCCAGGTCGAGCGCCTCCTTGGCGTCGGGGTTGACCAGGTGCAGTACCTCGCGCTCGACGGTGGGGCGCTGGGCCGGGGAGTCCCACAGCACATGGGTGAGTACGGTCAGGTCGGTCTCGGTGACCGCCGGGCGTCCGTCGAGGTACGCGGACGCCTGGAGGAGCCCCACCGCCTGCCGCCAGCGGCGGTCGGAGGCGACGAGTTCCTTGCGGCGCAGAGCCGCGCGCAGCGAACACACCGCGTCCACGACGGCGTCGGGGACGGCCACGGCCGGGACGGACCGGGTCACCGCTTCCTGCAACGCGGCCAGTTCGACGGTGGTACGGACCGGGGCCGTCGGCCGGCTGACGGCGGAGCGGACCAGCGCGGCGAAGTTCGACGGGTCCGCCAGGTATCCGACCTCGATCCGCACCAGCAGCCGGTCGTAGATCGCGGCCGTCTCCTCCCCGGTGGGCAGTTCGTTGCTCGCCGTGATGGCGCCGATCAGCGGGCAGCGAATCGGCTCCCCGCCGCTTTCGGGGTGGTAGATCCGCTCGTTGAGGTAGCCGAGGGTCTCGTTCAGCGCCGCCGTCGAGCACTTGAAGATCTCGTCGATGAACGCGACGTGCGCGGTCGTGGCGCGGCCCTCGTAGACCTGGCGGTACTCCCCGCGGGTCAGCGCGGCGACGTCGACCGGGCCGAACATTCTCGTCGGCGCGGTGAACTTCGACAGCAGGATCTCCCAGTAGGCGGCCCCCTCGACCCTGCCGGTGAGCTCCCGGGCGATCTCGGACTTCGCCGTTCCGGGCGGGCCGAGCACCAGCGAGTGCTGTCCGGCCAGCAGCGCCACCACGAGGGTGCGCACCACGTCGGCCCGCTCGTAGAAGCGGTCCGACACCTCGTCACAGATCTTCCGCAGCCGGGCGGCCGTGGACTGCGCGTCGTCTGTTCCTTGCACGTCTGCGCCTTGCACGTCTGTACCTCGCACGTCCTGCATGGTGCCCCGCGGGTCCGGTGCCCGCGTGGTCGGCTCCGGTCTCCGTCGGACCCGGGGAGCGGGAGCGGGCCCGGAGGCGTAGCCGGCCTCCGGGCCCTGAGTGTGCCGCCCATCGGGCACGCCGGCACGTTTAAGGATCCGGGTCAGTCTGATGTCGTCGCGTCCTGCCTTTGGACCACCGCAGATCGAAGCTCTGCGGGCCGGACTTGAACCGGCATTTCGACGCGCACGGGCCCGGGCCCGTTCGATCCGGCGATCGGCGGCGAATGCTGAGTCTGGAGCAAGAGTCTGAGATTGACGGCGGCTGCCTCTGCCAACTTGGGCTACTCCGGCCCGTGCCGGAGGGAGGAGTCGAACCTCCACTGGTACCGCGCCTTCACGACAAGCTTCAGTTTCAGCTTGCGCTCCTCGCGCACCCCGGCCCCCTTGATCGGCGGCCGGGGAATCCATGGTCGGTCACCCGAAGAGGTAACCGAATACCGCATCACCCACCCGCTGGTCGGTGACGTCCGCGCCATTGGCCTCCTCGCGGGCGAACTTCACGGCCTGCTGGAGCTTCTCGATCCGGTCCAGCAGTTCGTTGACGCGCCGCGCGGGCAGCGCGCCGGAGAACTTCACCGTCGTCCAGTACCCGATCGGGACGTCCTCGTAGTACACCTCGACCTGCGCCGGGTGCTTGTCGGTGGCCTCCGCCTTGACGTGGTTGCGGGGCACCTTCTTCGTGCGGAGGGTGCGGACCGGCTCGGTCTTCCAGGAGTCGGTCGACGGGTCCTGCACCCAGGCCTCGGCGGCGTCCAGCACGGGCAGCTTGCGGATGAAGGTGTTCAGGTCGGTCAGCTGCTTCTCCAGGAAGAGCAGGTACGACACCGGCACCTCGCTCACCAGCACCCGTCCGTCGACCTTCACATCGGCCCGGGCCGTGCAGTTCGCCCAGTCCTTCGTGGCGGTCACGTCGAAGAGGCGGGTCAGCGTGGCCGCGGTGTCCCGCAGCACGTCCTCGGCCTTGACCTGGACCAGGGTCGACTCGGGCGGAAGCTGCTCGCCCTCCTCGTCCTTGGGCTGGTAGGTCCGGGAGATCCCGGCCAGCAGTCCGGTCTTCTGGAGGCCGTGATGGGCCGCCGTCAGGTCCTGGTGTGCCTTGGACTTGACGCCCTTCTCCACTGCGATGATCTGATTGAGTTTCGCCACGTCGAGGACGCTAACAAGAACAACACCCTGGTGGCCAAGGGTTTTACCGTACGTAGTGGGGGTCGTCGTCGCCGGCGGTGTCCGGGACGGAGTCTCCGGCGAGCAGGGCTCCGAGGGCCGACACCGGGTCGGGGTCCGGGGCGGCTCGCGGCCACCAGTCGTCGGCGCCGGGGTCGGACTCGTAGCCGTACCAGCGCATGTCCTGGCCGAAGCGGAGCTGGAGCGAACCGGCCGGGTGGGTCAGGTGGTTGCGCCAGGGCGTGAAGCGCGGGTAGCCGGCGGCGGCGAGCGCGGGCCTGGCCCGGTCGAAGGGCCCGGCCGGCGGGTCCCAGGGCGTCTCCAGGACCGCGAGGCCCCCGGCAGCGCCCTGCCGCCAGGCGGCGACGGCGCGGGCGAGGTCGGTAGTGGTGCGGCCGGTGGCGTACGCCAGCTCGCGGTAGAGCGCGCGGGTGGTGGCGGTGAGCCCGGCCGTCGGCCGCGAGGCGGCGAGGCGGACGGCGTCCTGCCAGGCGGTGAACCCGGCCAGCGGATCGCGGCCCGTGGCCAGCAGGGCGTGGGCGCGGGCGGCGGCGTCGGTGGCGAGGTGGTCCAGGCCCAACGGGTCGCGGGCGCCGGGCAGATCCGGGTACGAGGGCGGCTGGCCGGGGTGCGGCGGGACCGGGAGGGGCGCCGGGAGCGGGGGCAGGAAGCGTCCGGCGAACGCCTCCTCGGCTCCGACCGACGGCACGGCGGGGGCGGCGGGGCGCTCACGGGCGGAGTGCTCGGCGTTGCGCCGGCCCAGCTCCTCCAGCAGCTCGCGCTCGCCCCGGCCGCGCATCAGCAGCAGGACGAACGGGTCGCTGTCGAGCAGCAGTGCCGTCTGGAAGCAGAGCGCGGCGACGTGTTTGCAGGGCCGCCCGTGGTCGGGGCAGGTGCAGCTGGGGTCGAGGTCGTCGGCTGCGGGCAGCAGCCGGACACCGGCCTCCTGTGCCGTACGGGCCAGGGAGTGCGGCATCTCCTTGGCGAGCAGCGCGGACAGATGGCCGGGTCGCTCGGCGACCGCGTCGAGCAGCGCCTCCCAGCCCGGGTCGGCGAAGGTGCGCAGCCGCAGTTCGGCGCGGTAGGGGCGGGCCCGGCTGCCGTGCACATAGGCGACGACCCGGCCCGGGGTGACGGTGATCGCGGCGACCTGGCCGTCGTCGGCGTACGCACGGCCGCGGGCGAGCCGGGCCTCGTCCATAGACAGCGACTCCAGCGCGTCCACCCAGGCCCGGCCCCACCAGCTGTCCGCGAAGGGCTCGCCCTCGGCGGAGGTGCGGGCGGGCACCGCCTCGAAGGTGCGCCGCAGATCGTCCGGGCCGATCCGGGCGCGCGGGGCGGACCTGCGGGCGGCGGGGCCGGTGGTCGGGCGCGGGGCCGGGCGCGGGCTCATCCGGGGACTCATGCGGGCCTCCGCAGCGATACGAGGTCGGCGAGGTCCCGGTCGCTCAGCTCGGTCAGGGCGCTCTCGCCGCTGCCGAGCACCGCGTCCGCCAGGGCCCGCTTGGACTCCAGCAGCTCGGCGATCCGGTCCTCCACCGTGCCCTCGGCGACGATCCGGTGGACCTGGACGGGCTGGGTCTGGCCGATGCGGTACGCCCGGTCGGTGGCCTGCTCCTCCACGGCCGGGTTCCACCAGCGGTCGAAGTGGACGACATGGGCGGCGCGGGTGAGGTTCAGCCCCGTGCCGGCCGCCTTGAGGGAGAGCAGGAAGACCGGGACCTCGGCGGACTGGAAGCGGTCCACCATCCGCTCCCGCTCGGGCACCGGCGTACCGCCGTGCAGGAGTTGGGAGGGGATCGCGCGGGAGGCGAGGTGCGCGGAGAGGAGCTTCGCCATCGACACGTACTGGGTGAAGATCAGGACCGAGCCGTCCTCGGACAGGATCGTGTCGAGCAGTTCATCGAGGAGGGCGAGCTTGCCGGAGCGGCCCGCGAGCCGGGTGGGCTCCTCCTTCAGATACTGGGCGGGGTGGTTGCAGATCTGCTTGAGCGAGGTCAGCAGCTTCATGATCAGGCCCCGGCGGGCGATGCCCTCCGCCGCCTCGATCTGCGCCATCGTCTCGCGGACGGCCGCCTCGTAGAGCGTGGCCTGCTCACGGGTGAGCGGGACGGGGTGGTCGCTCTCCGTCTTGGGCGGCAGCTCGGGGGCGATGCCGGGGTCGGACTTCTTGCGCCGCAGGAGGAAGGGGCGCACCAGCCGGGACAGCCGCTCCACCGCCTCCTCGTTGCCGAGGCCCGCGGCGGTGTCGGTGCTCTCCACGATCCGGGCGTGCCGGGCCCGGAACGCCTTGAGCGGGCCGAGCAGTCCGGGAGTGGTCCAGTCGAGCAGCGCCCAGAGCTCGGAGAGGTTGTTCTCGACGGGGGTGCCGGTGAGGGCGACCCGGGCCGGGGCGGGGATGGTGCGCAGCGCCCTGGCGGTGGAGGAGTGCGGATTCTTGACGTGCTGCGCCTCGTCGGCGACGACCAGGCCCCAGCTCTGCTCGGCGAGCTGCGCGGCACTGGAGCGCATGGTGCCGTACGTGGTGAGGACGAAGCCGCCGTCCGGATCGCTCAGGGTGCGGTCCGTGCCGTGGAAGCGGCGCACCGGGACGCCGGGGGCGAAGCGGTTGATCTCGCGGTGCCAGTTGCCGAGGAGGGAGGCGGGGCAGACCACCAGGGTGGGCGAGGGGTGCGCGCGGTGCAGGTGGAGGGCGATGAGGGTGATCGTCTTGCCGAGGCCCATGTCGTCGGCGAGGCAGCCGCCGAGTCCGAGCGAGGTCATCCGGTCCAGCCAGGCCAGACCGCGCAGTTGGTAGTCGCGCAGGGTCGCGTCGAGACCGGGCGGCGGCGCGATCGTCAGGTCCTGGCTGAGGATCCGCGTACGGAGCGCGGCCAGCGCCCCGGCGGGCACGGCATCCACCCGCTCACCGTCCACCTCGGCGCTGCCGGTGAGCGCGACGGCCAGCGCGTCCACCGGATCCAGCAGCCCCAGCTCCCGCTTGCGCGCCTTGCGTACGAGGGCGGGGTCGACGACCACCCACTGGTCGCGCAACCGCACCACCGGGCGGTGGGCCTCGGCCAGGAGGTCCATCTCGGCCTCGGTCAGCCGCTCGTCGCCCAGGGACAGCTGCCAGTCGAAGGCGAAGAGGTGCTCGGCGTCGAAGAAGGACGTGCCGTCGGTGGCCGATCCGGGCGCGGGCCGGACGACGGCGGCCGCGGTGAGCGAACGGGCCAGCTCGCGCGGCCAGCGCACCTCGACCCCGGCGGCGGCCAGCCGGGATCCGGCGTCGCTCAGCAGCTCGTACAGCTCGTCCTCGGTGATCGCGAGCACATCGGGGACGGGCTGCCCCAGGAGCCGTTCCAGCGGGGCCCAGACGCGGGCGGCCCGGCGCAGCGCCAGCACCGCGTCGACCTGGGCGCGCGGCCCGAACGGCTCGCCGGCCCCGCCGTTCCACAGGGCCGCCGCGTCCACCACGTACGTCGGATCGGCGAGGCTGTGGACCTGCACGATCGCCGCGGCGGCGGGGCGGACCGCCGGATCGTCCGGATGCTCGGGACCGCCGGACGCGTGGGCGGCCTCCGCCTCCTCGTGGGCGGCCGTGACCGCGTAGGTGTCGGCGGTGTCGAACAGCTCGTACGCGGAGAGGTCCAGGCGCAGCGAGACCCGCACGCCCGCGTCCAGGCCCGAGGCCACCTCGACGGCCCAGGCGGCGGCGTGGGGCAGATGCTGGGCCTCACGGGCGGCGAACGGGGCGCCCATCGCGAACGCCGCGGCGGGTGTGCGCGGCAGTGTGTCGGCGACGGCGTCCAGGAACGCCCCGATCAGGGTCTCGGGTTCGGGGAGCCGGGGCGGGGCGGAAGCGGGGACCGGCACCGCGTGTCCCTCGGGCGGCAGGGCGGCGGCGACCGCCCGCAGATGCGCGACGTCCTCGGCGTCCCTCGGGCCGGCCCGCCAGGCGTCGTGGCCGTCCGCCGTGAGCCCGGGGAGGAGCCGGCCTCGGGCGACGAGCTGGAGGGCGTGCAGCGCGGCCGCGCCCCAGCAGCGGGCGGCGGGGTGGGCGGACGCCTGATGACGGGCCCGGACGAGCACGGGCAGCGCGTCGGCCACGGACAGCAGTGCCGCGCGCACCTCGGCGGTGCGGACGCGCCCGGGGCCCGCCGCCGGGTCCGGCCGGACGACCGTGAGCCGGGCGGTGGTGCACGGGACGGAGTCGGGGCGCCCGGTGGCGTCCCCGTACCCGAAGGGCGTGCCGCCCCTGCCCTGCGCACCGTCGTCGTGCCGCGGGTCGTCGCCGTCCTGGTGCGGGTCCCAGAAGGCGATGCGGCCGTCCCTGGGCACCGGACCGGGCAGGAAGACCGCCGCGCCCCGCAGCAGGCGGCCGATGTCGGCGGCGCCGGTCGCGCCCTCGGCGCCCCGCGCCCCGCCCTCATGGGCTCGTGCCGTCATGTCCGCCACCCCCTCCCGCCTGATCCACGGTCTCCGTCGGCACGGAATGTGCTGACTCCGCGAGTCTAGGCGGGAGGTCTGACACTGCGGACGGCGACGCCATCACCCCAGCTCAGCGACGCGGGGGCCAGTCGGTCGCCGGCCTGGATCCGCGCGTGGTCCCACCACGCTCAGTGATGGGTGAACGGCTGCTCGGAGGCGGCCGGGGACGGTGGGACGGCGAGGTGGGCGGGTGGTGCGGGCGGTGCGTCGCCGTCGCGCCCCGTCGCCGTTTCCCTTGCCTCCGCCGCCGGTGACGGTTGCGGCTGCGCGCGTTCCAGGAACCGGAGCAGCTCCACCGGGAAGGGCAGCACCAGCGTGGAGTTCTTCTCCGCCGCGACGGCCACCACGGTCTGCAACAGCCTCAGCTGGAGCGCGGCGGGCTGGGCGGACATCTCACCGGCCGCCTGCGCCAGCTTCTTCGAGGCCTGGAGCTCCGCGTCGGCGTTGATCACCCGGGCACGCCGCTCGCGGTCGGCCTCGGCCTGGCGGGCCATCGACCGCTTCATGGTCTCCGGCAGCGAGACGTCCTTGATCTCCACCCGGTCGATCTGTACGCCCCAGCTGACCGCCGGACTGTCGATCATGACCTCCAGCCCCTGGTTCAGCTTCTCGCGGTTGGACAGCAGATCGTCCAGATCGCTCTTGCCGATGATCGACCGAAGTGAGGTCTGGGCCATCTGCGAGACCGCGAACCGGTAGTCCTCCACCGCGATCACGGCGTTCGTCGGGTCGACCACCTTGAAGTAGATGACGGCGTCCACGCGGACGGTGACGTTGTCCCGGGTGATGCCGTCCTGGGCGGGCACCGGCATGGTGACGATCTGCATGTTGACCTTGCGCAGCCGGTCGATGCCCGGCACGACCATCGTGAAGCCCGGCCGCCGCACGTCCTCCCGCAGCCGGCCCAGCCGCAGCACGACGCCCCGCTCGTACTGGCGGATCACCCGCGCCGCCGACGCCACGTAGAGCACCGCGGCGCAGAGCACCGCCACCAACGCGATCACCAGTTCCTGAGCCATGACGACCCCCTGGGAGGAAGGGAGCGGACACCCACGCGCCCATATAGCACCTTTTATTATTTTATGCCCGTCATGAGCGCCTGGTGAACTCTCGTCGCGTCTCCGTCGGACGGCCGCTCGCCCGGTCGGCCGCGCACAGGATGCCGGGCCGGTCCCGGGCGGGCAGGGTGGCCAGCGCCAGCACGTCTTCCCGACGTACCGATCGCCGGACGAGCACCGGACGAGCAGACGAGGACCCGCCCATGTCCGTGACCGCCACCGTTCACCGCCGACGCCGCCTCGGGATCGCCGCCGGTGCCACGCTCCTCGCTCTCGCCGCCACGGGCTGCTCCGGGCTCGGACGCACCGCCGTGGGCCCGGTGACGTACACGACGGAGCGCGAAGCGGTGCTGCAGGTGAACAGCCCGTCGGTACGCGGCTGCCACCGGATCGCCCCGGCGGGAGCCCACGAGGTGGAGAACGGGACGCTGGTCGACGTGATCCTCTACCGCACGCGTAACTGCACGGGCGGCGGGACGACCTATGTGCCGACCAGGTTCAGCGATGTGACGGCGCCGGGCAGCGGCCCGTGGCGCAGCTACAGCTTCGTGCACTGAGCAGCGCCCGCGCCGAGGAGCGCCACGGCCGGTCAGAGCGCGGGGCGGGCCAGCAGCCAGGTGCCGTCGTCGGTGAGGGTGCGGTCCACGGTGAGTCCGGCCGCCGCCAGATACCCGGCGAGGTCCGCGTCGGACAGCTCCCGCGACAGGAAGGTCTGCGTCCACCGCGCGTCGTCGAAGTGATACTCCGCGCGCACCGAGCGCACGCCGTCGCCCACCGGATCCGCGGAGACGATCCGGACCAGCCCGCCGGACGGGTCGGTCCGCTCCCACGGCAGCTCCGAGCGGTGCGCCACGCCCTCGCGCTGGACGAGGACGATCCCGTCGTCCCGCACATGGGCCCGGCAGACGCGCAGCATTCCGTCGCGCACCCGGTGCTCGCCCGCGTGGACCAGGAAGGATCCGAGCAGCACCACGTCGAACCGCTCGTCGCCCAGGTCCAGCGACTCGATGGGGCTGCGCACCGTGCGCGCCCCGACGATCTGCTCCAGCATCTCCGGCGACTCGTCCACCGCCGTCACATCGAATCCGCGCCGCACGAGCGGGTGCGTCACCCGGCCCGCCCCGCAGCCCAGCTCCAGGATGCTCGCACCGGCGGGGGCCACACTCGCGATCACGTCCGGCTCCTCGCCGACGGCCAGCCGGCGGTACAGCTCCACCGCGCACCCGTCCGGTGTGATCGCTCCGGGACCGGTCCCCGCATACCCCTCGCGTACCAGTGATTCGCCCATGCCGGACGAACGAGCCGCCGCCGGGCACGGTTCCCCGCCCCGCCGCTGCCCCGTCTCCCCGCCCTGCCGCTGTTCCGTCCGCCGCCGGGTGGGTCCATGCTGGTGAGTGAGGTGATCGCCATGCGTACGGGGAGTGAACCCGTGACCGCCCGCAGTCCGCTGCGGATGCGGCTCTGGCTGAGCCTGTGGGGAATGGCCTGGGCGCTCTTCGGCCTGGTGGCCTTCGCGCTGAACGGGCGGCCCGGCTGGGCGGCGGCCTGCGCGGTCGTGCTGCTGTTCGCGGTGGTGGACCTCGGCGTGATCACGTACCGCATGCGCCAGGGCCCGCACTACCAGCCGGGCCGTGACGTCCCGCCGTACGAACCGGACCACGGCGACGGCCGCCCGCGCCGGCCGGGTGGCGGCGGCGACGGCGGGCGGCCCTAGGATCCGTCGCGGGCCCGCCGCCCCCTCAAGCCCGCCCGGCCCTGCCCCGCCCCGCTCAGTCCCGCTCGTCGAACTTCGCGGCCCGCAGGTACTCCGGCTTCGGGTCGAGCGCCGCCGCCAGGCGGAAGTGCCGGGTCGCGCGCTCGGGGCGGCCGGCCCGCTCGAAGGTGCGGGCCAGCGCGAAGTGGGCGAACGCGTTGTCCGGCTCACGCTCCAGCACCAGCTCGAACTCCAGCTCGGCGGGGCGCAGTTGGGCGGCGGCGAAGAAGGCGCGGGCTCGCAGCAGCCGGGCGGCGGTGTTCTCCGGGTGGGCGGCGATCACCGAGTCGAGGAGCTTGACGGCGCCCCGCGGGTCCCGGGCGTCGAGCAGGTGCTCGGCCGCGCGCAAGTCGATGACGTCGGTCTCCGGGTTCCTCTCGGGCACGGTCGCGTCCCTTCCTCTCCTCGCGATCTCCTCGCGATCTCCTCGCGGTCGTATCGCACGGATCCACCATCGCTTCCTCGCGCGTGTGCAACGTCCGCTCCGGTCGCGGTATTCCGGCCGGGGCGTCCGCACACGCGGACTCAACCGGCGGCGGCAGCCCGGCGGACCAGCTCGTCCCAGACCTCGCGGACCTGTGCGTCCAGCGCCTCGCGCGGCCCGTCGTTGTCCACGACCAGGTCGGCCACGGCCCGGCGCTCCTCGCGGGTCGCCTGGGCGGCCATCCTGGCCCGGGCGTCGGACTCGGTCATGCCGCGCAGCGTCACGAGCCGGTGGAGCTGGGTCTCGGCGGAGGCGTCGACGACCACGACCAGGTCGTAGAAGGGGGCGAGACCGTTCTCGGTGAGGAGGGGCACGTCGTGGACGACGACGGCGTCCTCGGGGGCCGCCCGTTCCAGCTCGGCGGCGCGGGCGCCGACCAGGGGGTGCACGATCGCGTTGAGCGCGACCCGGCGTTCGTCGTCGGCGAAGACGAGCGCGCCGAGCGCCGGACGGTCCAGGACGCCGTCGCCGGTCAGGACGCCCGGCCCGAACTCCTCGACGACGGCCGCGAGTCCGGGCGTCCCGGGCTCGACGACCTCACGGGCGATCCGGTCGGAGTCGATCAGGACCGCGCCGTACTCGACGAGCAGCCGCGACACTTCGCTCTTACCGGCTCCGATGCCGCCGGTCAGGCCCACTTTCAGCATGGGCCGCAGCCTACGGGCCGGGCCGGGGCGCTCAGCCCTCGCCCTCCCGCTCGGCGAGGAAGCGCTCGAACTCGCGGCCGATCTCGTCGGCGGACGGCAGGTCGACCGGCTCGGCGACGAGGTTGCCGCGCGTCTCGGAGCCGGCGACGGCGTCGTACTGGTGCTCAAGGCCCTCGACGAGGGAGACGAGCTCCTCGTCGCCCTGGCCGATCTGCCGGTCGATCTCGGTCTGGGTGCGGTGCGCCTCGGTGCGCAGGGAGTGCGCGAGGGCGGGCAGCACCAGACCGGTCGCGGCCGTGATGGCCTCCAGCGCGGTCAGCGCCGCGTCCGGGTAGGAGGACCGGGCCACGTAGTGCGGTACGTGCGTGGCGACGCCGAGGACGTCGTGGCCGGACTCCATCAGCCGGTACTCGACGAGGGCCTCGGCGGATCCGGGCACCTGGGCCTCGTCGAAGGGGCTGCGGTGGCCGGGCATCAGGTCGGTGCGGTTGCCGTGCGGGGTGATGCCGACGGGGCGCGTGTGCGGGACGCCCATCGGGATGCCGTGGAAGTTCACCGCGAGCCGGACGCCGAGGCGCTCGACGATCTGCTCGACGGCGGCGGCGAACCGCTCCCACTCCACGTCCGGCTCGGGGCCCGACAGCAGCAGGAAGGGGGCTCCGGTGGCGTCCTGGACCACCCGGACCTCCAGGGTCGGGGCCTCGAAGGACGTCCAGCGGTCGCGCCGGAAGGTGAGCAGCGGACGCCGTGCGCGGTAGTCGACGAGCCGGTCGTGGTCGAAGCGCGCGACGACCTGGTGCGGCAGGGTCTCCAGCAGGCCGTCGACGATCTGCTCGCCGGTCTCGCCCGCGTCGATGTAGCCGTCGAAGTGGTAGAGCATGACCAGGCCGGCCGACTCCTGCGCCAGCGCCATGTCGACGACGGCCAGGCCCTTCGGCTCCCATTCGTACAAACTCTGCGGATCAGGCACGGTTACCGCTCCTCCTCGTGTTCCTAGGGAAGAACGCGACCGGCGGCACCAGCATTCCCCGTACACGGACCTTTCCCCGGAACGAGCGGGTGACGGCATGTCAGCCGCCCACGCCGCGTGAGCGTTTCGCCGCGCCCGGCGCCGCCCGCCGATCCTGGTCCAGACCTTGACGCGCCCCGCCGCCGTCCCTACCGTCACGAGGCAACACGTTCAGACACACGTTCCATGTTCATGTACGAGAACACCCTGGACCCCTCCGACGGGAAGGCACCCCCATGCGCACCCGCTCCCCCCTCACCGTCCTGCTCGCCGCCACCCTGGCCGCCGGCGGTCTCACCCTGGCCGGCGCCGGGCCCGCGAACGCCGCGGTCATCGACGTGAGCACCGCAGCCCAGCTCAAGGCGGCGCTCACCACCGTCTCCCCCGGCGACACGATCCGGCTGGCCGACGGCACGTACACCGGGAACTTCAAGGCCACCCGGCCCGGCACCTCCGGGGCCCGGATCACCCTCACCGGCTCCAGCGGCGCGGTCCTGACGGCGGGCGGCGGCTACGGGCTGCACCTGAACGGCGCCTCGTACTGGACCGTCCAGGGCGTCACGATCAAGGGCGGCCAGAAGGGCATCATGGCCGACGCGGCGAACGGGGTCGTGATCGACTCGGTGACCGTGCACAACCTCGACATGGAGGGCGTCCACTTCCGCAAGTCCAGCAAGGACGGCGTCCTGAAGAACTCCCGGATCCACGACACCGGGCAGAACGGGCGCGGCATGGGCGAGGGCGTGTACGTCGGTTCGGCCGGCGATCTCTCCGACCGCAGCGACAACGTGCAGATCCTGAACAACACCATCGGCCCCGACGTCGGCGGCGAGTCCATCGACATCAAGGAAGGCACGACCGGCGCGAGGATCATCGGCAACACCTTCGACGGCCACGGGCTGACGGGCGCCAACTACGACGACTCCTGGGTCGACGTGAAGGGCAACAACGTCCTGGTCGAGGGCAACAAGGGGTCACGCACCACCAACAACGGCTACGAGACGCACACCCAGCAGAGCGGCTGGGGCTGCGGCACCGTCTTCCGGAACAACTCCTCGAACCTGACCGGGGCCACGGGCGACAAGCAGCTCGCCATCAACGTCACCAACAACAGCTCCAGTTGCCGCACCACCGTGTACGCGAGCAATACCGTCACCGGCGGCAAGGGGCTGACCAACATCGCCGTGACGCCATGACGGGCTGAACACGCGAGTGAGGCCCGCCCCCCGAAGGGAACGGGCCTCACTCTCCACGCTCTACAGCTACTGCAGCCGATGAGCCGCCGGGGTCAGAGCGTCAGCTCTGGCCGCCCGCGAGCTTCTCGCGCAGCGCGGCAAGGGCCTCGTCCGACGCCAGGGCGCCGGAGTTGTCCGCCGACTCCGAGGAGTACGAACCGCCGCCGCCACCGCTGCCGCCGGAGGCGGCCGGAGCAGCGCCGGCCGGGGCAGCAGCGCCCTCGGCCGCAGCGGCCTCGTCGGCCTCGCGGGACTTGATGACCTGGGCCTGGTGCTGCTCGAAGCGCTGCTGCGCCTCGGCGTACTGGGTCTCCCAGACCTCGCGCTGCGCCTCGAAGCCCTCGAGCCAGTCGTTGGTCTCGGGGTCGAAGCCCTCGGGGTAGATGTAGTTGCCCTGGTCGTCGTACGACGCGGCCATGCCGTACAGCGTCGGGTCGAACTCGACCGAGGCCGGGTCGCCACCGAAGGACTCGTTGGCCTGCTTCAGCGAGAGGCTGATGCGGCGGCGCTCGAGGTCGATGTCGATGACCTTGACGAAGATCTCGTCGTTGACCTGGACGACCTGCTCCGGGATCTCCACGTGGCGCTCGGCCAGCTCGGAGATGTGGACCAGACCCTCGATGCCCTCGTCGACGCGCACGAACGCACCGAAGGGAACGAGCTTGGTGACCTTACCCGGGACGACCTGACCGATCTGGTGCGTCCGGGCGAACTGCTGCCACGGGTCTTCCTGCGTCGCCTTGAGCGACAGGGAGACGCGCTCGCGGTCCATGTCGACGTCGAGGACCTCGACGGTGACTTCCTGACCGACCTCGACAACCTCGGAGGGGTGGTCGATGTGCTTCCAGGACAGCTCGGAGACGTGCACGAGACCGTCGACGCCACCCAGGTCCACGAAGGCACCGAAGTTGACGATCGAGGAGACGACGCCGGAGCGGACCTGACCCTTCTGCAGGGTGGTGAGGAACGTCTGGCGAACCTCGGACTGGGTCTGCTCGAGCCAGGCACGGCGGGACAGGACCACGTTGTTGCGGTTCTTGTCCAGCTCGATGATCTTGGCCTCGAGCTCCTTGCCCACGTAGGGCTGGAGGTCGCGGACACGACGCATCTCGACGAGCGACGCCGGGAGGAAGCCACGGAGGCCGATGTCGAGGATGAGACCACCCTTGACGACCTCGATGACGGTACCGGTGACGATGCCGTCCTCTTCCTTGATCTTCTCGATGGTGCCCCAGGCACGCTCGTACTGAGCGCGCTTCTTCGAGAGGATCAGGCGGCCTTCCTTGTCCTCCTTCTGGAGAACCAGGGCCTCGATCTCGTCGCCGACCTTGACGACCTCGTTCGGGTCGACGTCGTGCTTGATCGAGAGCTCGCGGCTCGGGATGACACCTTCGGTCTTGTAACCGATGTCGAGGAGAACCTCGTCCCGGTCAACCTTGACGATGACACCATCAACGATGTCGCCGTCGTTGAAGTACTTGATCGTCTCGTCGATCGCCGCGAGGAACGCGTCCGCGTCGCCGATGTCGTTGACCGCAACCTGCGGAGTGGTGGCGGTGGTCTCGGTGCTGCTCGTCATGTGGGAAAGGGCTCCGGTACGGACAGAGAGTCGTAGGTACTGCTACGCCGAAAGCCCGTATCGCCTCTGCAGAAGCCGGACAGCCTGGAAAGCGCCATCCGTTTCCGGAGAGACGCCTCGACAACCGAGGGGACATGCAACAGACGCGAGCGCGGCCTGCTAGGTCTGAGGCGCGCAGGCTCGCAGCGCAACTTGTAGCATACGGGGGCAGCCGGACAGGGTCAATGCGCGAAGGCGCACACCCGGGGCACATCGCCCCAATCCCGGCACAACTCATGTTCTCCGAGGCCAGATCGGGCCGAGAACACTACGGCACAGCGCCGCGGACGCACGTCCGTACCTCCGGGGTGCGCCCCCTGGTACGTACCGCGCGCGGCGGGTGAAGGCAAACTACAACGACGGGCACGATGAGCCAAGAGATCCACGGAACCTACTCCTCCGAACGCCCGGAACACCCGGGGCTCCCGGCACCCGAGGAGCCCGCGGAGCCCGAGGCCACCCGCCGGGCGGCGGACGGCGCGGAGAGCAGCCGGGCCAGCCGCGGCTGGTGGGACCGGAACGCCGACGAGTACCAGTCGGACCACGGCGGCTTCCTGGGGGACGACCGTTTCGTCTGGGGTCCGGAAGGGCTGGACGAGGCGGAGGCCGCGCTGCTGGGGCCCGCCGCCGCCCTCAAGGGCCTCGACGTCCTGGAGATCGGGGCCGGGGCCGCCCAGTGCTCGCGCTGGCTGGCCGGCCAGGGCGCCCGCCCGGTCGCGCTCGACCTCTCGCACCGCCAGCTCCAGCACGCCCTGCGGATCGGCGAGGGCCTGCCGCTGGTCGAGGCGGACGCGGGCCGGCTCCCGTTCCGGGACGGCTCCTTCGACCTGGCCTGCTCCGCGTACGGGGCGGTGCCGTTCGTCGCCGACCCCGTCCAGGTCTTCCGTGAGGTCCACCGGGTGCTGCGGCCCGGCGGGCGCTGGGTGTTCTCCGTGACGCACCCGATCCGCTGGGCGTTCCCCGACGAGCCCGGCCCCGAGGGCCTTTCCGTCGCCGCCTCCTACTTCGACCGCGTCCCCTATGTGGAGCAGGACGAGAACGGCGACGCCGTCTATGTGGAACACCACCGCACGCTGGGCGACCGGGTCCGGGACGTGGTGGCGGGCGGTTTCCGGCTGGTCGACCTGGTGGAACCGGAATGGCCCGCCTGGAACGACCAGGAGTGGGGCGGCTGGTCCCCGCTGCGCGGCCATCTGATCCCGGGCACGGCGATCTTCGTCTGCGAGCGGGCCTGAGGCATGCGGGTGCGGGCGGGACCGACCGTCCGTACCCGGTGCGCCCGTACGACACTGGGGGCGTGATCCGTACCGAAGCCCTGGACCGCCTCCCCGTCCGCACCGCCGTGCCCGCCCTGGAGCGTGCGCTCGACGACCGGGGCGTCGCCGTCCTGTGCGCCCCGCCCGGCACCGGCAAGACGACGCTGGTGCCGCTGGTGCTGGCGGGGCTGACCGGGCCGGGCCCGGTGCGCCGGGTCGTGGTCGCCGAGCCGCGCCGGATCGCCGCGCGGGCGGCGGCGCGGCGGATGGCCTGGCTGCTGGGCGAGCGGCCGGGCGAGCGGGTCGGGTTCACGGTGCGCGGCGAGCGTGCGGTGGGCCCGGGGACCGTGGTGGAGGTCGTGACCACGGGGGTGCTGCTCCAGCGGCTCCAGCGGGACCAGGAGCTGGCCGGGGTGGACGCGGTGATCATCGACGAGTGCCACGAGCGGCATCTGGACGCGGACACGGTCGCGGCCTTCCTCCTGGACGTACGGGAGGCGATCCGGCCCGATCTGCGGCTGGTGGCGGCGTCCGCGACGACGGACGCGGAGGGCTGGGCGCGGCTGCTGGGCGACGCCCCGGTCGTCGAGGCCGAGGGCGTCTCGTACCCGGTGGAAGTGGTCTGGGCGCCGCCCGCCCGTCCGGTGAAGCCGCCGCACGGCATGAGGGTCGATCCGGCACTGCTGGCGCATGTGACGGCGACGGTGCGGCGGGCGCTGGCGGAGCGGGAGGGCGATGTGCTCTGTTTCCTGCCCGGGGTCGGGGAGATCGCGCGGGTGACCGGGCAGCTCGCCGGGGTGGACGCGGAGGTTCTTCAGGTGCACGGGCGGGCTCCGGCCGCCGTGCAGGACGCGGTGCTGGCCGGTTCCGCCGAGGGGCGGCGGGTGGTGCTGGCGACCTCGGTGGCGGAGTCGTCGCTGACGGTGCCGGGCGTGCGGGTCGTCGTCGACTCGGGTCTCGCGCGCGAACCCCGTACCGACCACGCCCGGGGCCTGAGCGCCCTGACGACCGTACGGGCCTCCCGGGCGGCCGGGCGGCAGCGTGCCGGGCGGGCGGGGCGGGAGGCTCCGGGGGCGGTGTACCGGTGCTGGGACCAGGCCGAGGACGGGCGGCTCGCGCCCTTCCCGTCGCCGGAGATCAAGGTCGCCGACCTCGCCGCGTTCGCGCTCCAGGCGGCGTGCTGGGGCGATCCGGGCGCCGCGTCGCTCGCGCTGCTGGACCCGCCGCCCGCCGGGGCGATGGGCGCGGCGCGTCAGGTGCTGGAGGCGATCGGCGCGGTGGACGGCGAGGGCCGGGTGACCGACCGGGGGGTACGGATGTCCCGGCTCGGGCTGCACCCCCGGCTGGCGCGGGCCCTGCTGGACGGTGCGCGGGAGGCCGGGGCGCGGCGGGCCGCGGAGGTGGTGGCCCTGCTGAGCGAGGAGCCGCCGAGGGAGTACGGGGACGATCTGGCGGCAGCGCTGCGGGCGGCCCGCCGGGGCCAGGACGGGTATGCGGCGCGGTGGAAGCAGGAGGTGCGCCGGCTGTCGGGCCAGGTGAGCGAGGCCGGCACCGGTGAAGGCCGCACCGATGACGCCGTCGTGGGGCTCGTCGCCGCGCTGGCGTTTCCGGAGCGGGTGGCGCGGGCCCGGGGCGACGGGGCCTTCCTGATGGCGTCGGGCACGGGCGCGGAGCTGCGGGACGGCTCACGGTTGCGCAGCGCGCCCTGGCTGGCGGTGACGGTCGCGGACCGGCCCTCCCACGCGGCCTCCGCGCGGGTACGGCTGGCCGCGGTGGTCGACGAGCCCACCGCACTGTCGGCCGCCGGGCATCTGCGGGTGCGGGGCGAGGAGGTCCGCTGGGTGGACGGCGAGGTGGTGGCCCGGTCCGTGGACCGGCTGGGGGCGGTGGAGCTGGCGGTACGGCCGCTGAAGCAGCCCGATCCGGAGCTCGTGCGCGGGGCCCTGGTGGAGGGGTTGCGGCGGGAGGGGCTCGGGCTGCTGCGGTGGACCCGGGACAGTGAGCAGTTGCGGCTGCGGCTGGCGTTCCTGCACCGGGTGCTGGGGTCGCCGTGGCCGGACGTCTCGGACGGGGCGCTGCTCGCGGAGACCGGGGCGTGGCTGGAGCCGGAGCTGTCGCGGGCCCGTCGCCGGGCGGACCTGGGGCGGATCGACGCGGGCCAGGCGTTGCGGCGGCTGCTGCCCTGGGCGACCGGGGAGGCGGTCCGGCTGGACGAGCTGGCGCCGGAGCGGATCGAGGTGCCGAGCGGTTCGCGGATCCGGGTGGAGTACGGCGGTGAGCAGCCGGTGCTGGCGGTGAAGCTCCAGGAGCTGTTCGGGCTGGCCGAGACGCCGCAGCTGGCCGGGGTACCGGTCCTGGTCCACCTGCTCTCCCCCGCCGGGCGGCCCGCGGCCGTGACGGCGGACCTGGCGTCGTTCTGGCGGGAGGGCTACCGGGCGGTCCGGGCGGAGCTGCGCGGCCGCTACCCGAAGCATCCGTGGCCGGAGGACCCCGCGACCGTACCGGCGACACGGTTCACCTCGGCGCGGCTCAAGCGCTCGTAGGGCTTCGCGGCGTACGCGAGCGCGCCTCCAGCCACAGCGCCAGGGCGAACAGTCCGACACCCAGCCCCAGGAACCCCCACGGCAGGTACGAGGTGAGCAGGAGGACCAGGACGCGCTGGGACTTCACCAGGTCGACGGTGTCCACGATGTAGTCCTCGCGCATCTTCACATGACCGGAGAACGCGGTGACGGTGTCCTCGGACATGCCCATCTTCTTGGCGTTGCGCAGCTCTTCCTCGTGGATCTCCTCGCCGTTGACGGGGGCTCCGGTGACCGGGTCGACCCAGAACATCCGCTTGGTGGTGTACCAGCGGGTCATGCCGGTCTGCGCGATCTGCTCGGCGGTGATGCCCTCGATGGGCATCTTCTTCGGCATCGGGACCTCGGTCCACGGGATGGTCTGCTCGAAGTAGTAGACCTCCAGGCCGCGGAAGGTGCGGGTGCCCCTGTAGTGGATGGGGGCGGTGGTGCGGCTCTGGGCGTCGAAGTACTCGTAGTCCCGTTTCTCGGTGAGGAAGGGCCACTTGAACTCGATGCCCTCGCGCCGGACCGGGTCGCCGTCGACCATTTCGCCGGTGGCGTTGACGGGGGCCTGGGTGTGGGCGTCGAAGATGTAGCGCTCGGGTATCTCGGAGACCATCGTGCCGTCGGGGCCCTGGATGTAGGAGAGCGCGTCCCAGACGACGACGTCGCGGCCGGCGCTGCGTTCGATCTTCTCGGACTCCTCGACGTTGCCCTTGAGCGTCTGGACGATGGTGACCTTGTCGACCTTCTTCGCCTTGAGGGTGGTGTAGTCGAGGAGGGTCGCGGGGGACGCCTCCAGGACGACTTCCTGGTACTGGCTCGGCGGGACCTTCGCCAGGCGCGGGAAGGCGTACCAACGCAACAGTGGTGACAGGGCGGCGAAGAACACGGCGAAGGCCAGGAGTACGAGACCGGCTCGGCGGCGCATGGTGGTGACCTCTCCCTCTGCGGCGGCTATCTCTTCGGGCCCGGGACGGTGGTCAGCAGCGGTTCGGGCGAGGTCTCCCCGGCCGGTGAGCCGACGGCGGAGAGGGTGAACACGAGCGCGAGGGCGGCGGCCAGTCCGATGGCGGCGGCGACGAGGGCACGCATGCTCGGCCTCCCGGGGCGTGGTCCGACGACGGCGACCTGATGGGCCGTCAGGGCTGGGGCACCGTAGCAACCGGGGCGCGAGATGAGAACAGAGCGGACAGCCCCTCCACCGGGTGGTGAAGGGGCTGTGCGGCGGCGGTACGGTGCGGCGGTCTCAGGCCTCGGGGGTTTCCGTCTTCCCCGGCACGGGCTCCTCCGGGTCGGTCTCCTCGGGCGCCGTCTCCTCCGGGGCCCGGACGGTGAGCTCGATGACGACCGAGGCGCCGCCCTCGGTGGTGAGGCGCAGTGTGAAGGTGCCCTCGGTGTCGTCGGCGAAGATCTCCGGGAGCCGGAGCACACCGTCGGCGTCCGTCGTCAGGGTGGTGAGGGTGCGGACCGGCTTGCCGTCCGCGTCCTTGAAGTACGGGCCCTTGTCGTTGTCGATGAGCCCCAGCGGGTCCTTGACCATCGTGGCGGTGACGGCCACTCCGGCCGCGACGGCGTCCTTGTAGGTGGCCTTGACGGTGACGGCGTGTCCGAACTTCTCGCCGGGCGCGGCGAGAAGTTCCTTCTCGTCGGTGCGGGCGATCGCGTCGGCCTGGCGGGCGGTGACGGTCGCCGCGTAGGTCAGGGTGCGCGGCCTGCCCACGCCGGCGACGGCGGTGACCGTGAACTCCCCGGCCTTCTCGCCGGCCTGGAGCGCCGGGGCGGTGGCGGTGCCGTCGGCCCCGGTCGTCACCTTGACGGTCTTCTTGCCGCCGGTGAAGAGTGTGCCGGTGTTCCCGGTGACGGTGAAGGTGACGGGCACCTTGGCGAGCGGGGCGCCGAGCGCGTTGCGGGCGCGGACGGAGACCCGCTCGTCGAACTCCTGGCCCGCGGTGGCGCGCAGCGGGCCGGTGCCCGCGTTCTCCAGGGAGCCGAAGGTCTCGGCCGGCGGCGTAGGCGTGGGGGTGGGGGTGGGCGGCTTCGGCGTCGGGCTGGTGGAGCCGCCGCCGGGCTTCGAGGGGCCGGGGCTCGGCTTTCCGCCCGGCTTGCCCGGGGAGGGCTTCGGGCTCGGGGTGACGCTGGGGCCGGTGCTCGGGCCCGGGTTCGGGGAGGGGGTGCTCGGGGTGGTGGGCAGCGTTCCGGTGCCGTCGGGGATCTCGTGCGTACCGCGCTGGTAGTAGGAGAACCAGGAGCGGACCGTGCGCAGGTACTCCGTGGAGCGGTTGTAGCTCAGCACGGCCTTGTCGAGGTCGGCGGCGATGGCCAGATCGCGGTCGTTGGCGCAGAGGTAGCGGCCGGCGGCGAGCGCCGCGTCGTAGATGTTGTTGGGGTCCTTGCGGCCGTCGCCGTTGGCGTCCTGACCCCAGGAGGCCCAGGTCGAGGGGATGAACTGCATCGGGCCGACCGCGCGGTCGTGGACCGCGTCGCCGTCGTACGCCCCGCCGTCGGTGTCCTTGATCAGCGCGAAGCCCTGGCCGTTGAGGGCCGGGCCGAGGATCGGGGAGGTGGTGGTGCCGTTGGCGTCGACCCGTCCGCCACGGGCCTGGCCGGACTCGACCTTGCCGATCGCCGCGAGGAGCTGCCAGGGCAGCCGGCAGTTCGGGTCGGTGCTCGCCACGGTCTGCTCGGCCTGCTTGTACGCGGCGAGGATCGAGGCCGGAATGCCCGCTTCCGCACTGCCGGTGGCCGGGAGATTACTGGAGGATCCGGGCTTGTCGGGCGTGACCAGGGGCGGAAGGTCCGTGTAGTAGGGCGAGTTGCCGGTCGCGGCGCCGTCGTTGTCGGCGCTCGCGGTGTCCTCGCCCGCCGCCTTCGGGTCGCCGTTGCCCGCGGATCCGTCGGCCAGGGTCGCGGCGGGCGCCTGCGAGGCCGCGAGTGCCGCCACGGCGGCCGCCGCCACCGCGGTGGTCGTGGCCCCCTTGCGCAGACGTCGGCGAATGTGCGCTGCCATACGTTCCGGTCCCTCCCCCTCGAAGGCTGCTCGCGCTCCCCAGCGCGAGGACTCCAGCGACCCTACGGCAACTTGTGTCGCCCGGACACCGAGCCCTGACCGCTTCTTACGGTTTTCTCACGTTCCCGTTCGCACGTTGTCCGGTCGGCCACGCAAGGGTGCCCTGACGGTCCCGCATACTTGCCGCCATGCCGTTCACGCTCAGTCATGCCGCCGCCGTGCTCCCGGCGATCCGCCGGAACGGGACCGCCCGGTGGCCGCTGTTCCCCTCGGCTCTCGTCGCCGGTTCGTTCGCGCCCGACATCACCTACTTCGCGGACACGGTGGTTCCCGGGGCGATGGAGTTCGGTTCGTTCACCCACACCTTCCTCGGGGTGGTCACGGTGAACGTGGCCATCGCCGCGGCGCTGGTGGCGGTGTGGGCGCTGCTGCGGGAGCCGCTGGTGGCGCTGTTGCCGGTACGGGTACGGGGCCGGGTGCACGCGTTCGTCCGGGGGCAGCGGTGGACGCGCGCCTCCTTCGGGCCGTCCGCCTGGCTGTGGTTCGCCGTCTCCGGCGCGCTGGGGGCGGCCACCCATGTGGTGTGGGACGCGTTCACCCACCACAGCCGGTGGGGGACGGAGCTGCTGCCGGTGCTCAGCCGCAGCGTCGGCGGCCATCCGGTGTTCCAGCTCGTGCAGTACGGGAGTTCGGCCCTGGCCCTCGTGGTCATCGGCTGGTTCGCCGCCACCGGGCTGCGCCGCACCGCACCGGCCCCCGCGCCCGTGGAGGTGCCGGTGCTCGGCCGCCGGGAACGGTGGGGCGCGCTCGGGCTGCTGACCGTGTGCGTGCTGGCCGGCGTGGTCCATCGGTGCGCCCGCTGGTACGCCCACTTCGGCCGGGTGGAGACCCCGCTCGACATCATCCCGACGGCCTGCTTCGGCGCGGGCGCCGGGCTGGCGGCCGGGCTGCTGCTGTACGGAGTGGGGATGCGGCTGCGGCTGCGCCGGGGAGCCCGGGGTCCGGGCCGGTCCGGGTCCGTACCGGAGGAGTCCCGCACCGGAGAGCCGGCCGGCCGGGCGCGGTAGCGACCAACGGCAAGCGGCTCGGGGCGGTGGCGGAGACAGGGGTGGGCCCGGAACCGGGAAGCGGTTCCGGGCCCACCCCGTGACGCGGGGGCGCCGCCGGCTCAGTGCGCGGCCGACTCCCAGTCCTTGCCGACGCCGACCGAGACGTCCAGCGGGGCGCGCAGCTCGACGGCGTTCGCCATCTCGTGGCGCAGGATCTCCTCCACCTGCTTCCGCTCGCCCTCGGCGATCTCCAGGACGATTTCGTCGTGGACCTGGAGCAGCATCCGCGAGGTCAGCTCCGCCTCGGTCAGCGCCTTGTCCACCCGCAGCATCGCCACCTTCACGATGTCCGCCGCGGTGCCCTGGATCGGGGCGTTGAGCGCCATCCGCTCGGCGGCCTCGCGGCGCTGCCGGTTGTCGCTGTTGAGGTCGGGGAGATAGCGGCGGCGGCCGAGGATCGTCTCGGTGTAGCCGGTGGCCCTGGCCTCCTCGACGACCCGGTGGAGATAGTCCCGTACCCCGCCGAACCGCTCGAAGTAGGTGTCCATCAGCACCCGGGCCTCGGCGGGGTCGATGTTCAGCTGCTGGGAGAGGCCGAACGCGGAGAGACCGTAGGCCAAGCCGTAGGACATGGCCTTGATCTTGCGGCGCATCTCCGCGTCGACCGCGTCCTTCTCGACGCCGAAGACCTGCGAGGCGACCGTGGTGTGCAGGTCCTCGCCGGAGGTGAACGCCTCGATGAGACCGGCGTCCTCGGAGAGGTGGGCCATGACGCGCAGCTCGATCTGGCTGTAGTCCGCCGTCATCAGCGTCTCGAAGCCGTCGCCGACGACGAAGCCGCGGCGGATCGCCCGGCCCTCGTCGGTGCGGACGGGGATGTTCTGCAGGTTCGGGTCGGTGGAGGAGAGCCGGCCGGTCGCCGCGACCGTCTGGTTGAACGTGGTGTGGATCCGGCCGTCGGCGGCGATCGTCTTGATCAGGCCCTCGACGGTGACCCGCAGCTTGGCCTGCTCGCGGTGGCGCAGCATCAGGACCGGCAGCTCGTGCTCGGTCTGCGCGGCCAGCCAGGCCAGCGCGTCCGCGTCCGTGGTGTATCCCGTCTTGGTCTTCTTCGTCTTCGGCAGGCCCAGCTCGCCGAAGAGGATCTCCTGGAGCTGCTTGGGCGATCCGAGGTTGAACTCGCGGCCCACCGCCGCGTGCGCCTCCTTCACCGCCTGCTGCACGGTCCCGGCGAACTGCTGCTCCATGCCTTCGAGATGGGCCCGGTCCGCGGCGATGCCGTGCCGCTCCAGGCGGGCCAGCAGGATCGAGGTGGGCAGCTCCATGTCGTGCAGCAGCTCCGCGGCGCCCACCTCCTTGAGGCGGGTGGTGAACGCGTCGCCCAGGTCGAGGACGGCGCGGGCCTGGGCCATCAGGGCGTCCTGCTCGGCCCGGTCGTCCGCGCCGAAGGCCAGCTGCCCGTCGGACGCGGCGGCCGGGGCCAGCTCGCGGCCCAGATACTCCACGGCCAGCGCGTCCAGGGCGAACGAGCGGCGGCCCGGCTTCACCAGATACGCGGCGAGCGCGGTGTCCATCGTGACGCCTTCGAGCCGCCAGCCGTGCTCGGGCAGCACCCGCATCACGTTCTTCGCGTTGTGCAGGACCTTCGGCCGGGCCGGGTCGGACACCCAGGCGGCGAACGCCTGCTCGTCGGCCTCCTCCAGCTGCGTCGGGTCCAGCCAGGCGGCGGCCCCGTCGGCGGCGGCGAGCGCGATCTCGGTGACCGTACCGGCGCCGAGCGACCAGGTGTCGACGGTCATGACGCCGAGGGGCTGCGCGCCGTGCTCCGCCAGCCACGGGGCGACCTCGCCGGAGCCGAGCACCGCCCCGTCCAGCTCGATCCCGGCGGCGGGCGCGGGCGGCTCGGCCTCCGCCGCACCCGGGTCGACGGCCAGCAGCCGCTCGCGCAGGCTCGGGTTGCGGATCTCCAGTATGTCCAGGACACCGGTGACCGCCGTGCGGTCGTACGGAGCGCGCTCCAGCTCGGCCGGGGTCTTCGGCAGCTCCACGTCACGGACCATCTCGGTCAGCACGCGGTTCATCTTCACCGCGTCCAGATGGTCGCGGAAATTCTGCCCGGCCTTGCCCTTGACCTCCTCGGCCCGCTCGACCAGCTCGGCGAACGAACCGAACTGGTTGATCCACTTCGCGGCCGTCTTCTCGCCGACGCCGGGGATGCCCGGGAGGTTGTCCGACGGGTCGCCGCGCAGGGCGGCGAAGTCCGGATACTGCCGCGGGGTGAGTCCGTACTTCTCGACGACCTTCTCCGGGGTGAACCGGGTCAGCTCGGAGACCCCCTTGGTGGGGTACAGCACGGTCACATTGTCCGTGATCAGCTGGAAGGAGTCCCGGTCGCCGGTGACGATCAGCACCTCGAACCCGGCCGCCTCGGCCTGGGTCGCCAGCGTCGCGATGACGTCGTCCGCCTCGAAACCGTCCACCGCGAACCGGTCCGCGTGCATCGCGTCCAGCAGCTCGCCGATCAGCTCGACCTGCCCCTTGAACTCGTCGGGGGTCTTGGAGCGGTTCGCCTTGTACTCCGGGAACTCCTGGGCACGCCAGGTCTTGCGGGACACGTCGAACGCGACCGCGAAGTGTGTGGGCGCCTCATCACGCAGGGTGTTCGCCAGCATGGACATGAAGCCGTACACGGCGTTCGTCGGCTGCCCCACCGCCGTCGTGAAATTCTCCGCGGGCAGGGCGAAGAACGCCCGGTACGCCAGGGAGTGCCCGTCCATGAGGAGCAGGCGCGGTCGGTTGTCTGCCGTCTTCTTCGATGCCGTCTCAGCCACGCCCCCGATCCTGCCACGGACCACTGACAATCCGGACCGGCACGACTTCCGCGGGGCCGTGACAGGATCGATGGTGAGGACAAGAACATGAGTACGCCGCCACGCGGAAGAGCGCTCGAAGGGGAGCAGCATCATGGCCACCAAGCCGCCGACCGGTGACCCGGTCCAGGACGCCCCGCAGGTCGAGTCGGCCCAGCACGCCGCCGCCGGACTGCCCGCCGTCGCCCACTCCCTGCGCATCGCCCAGCAGCAGATGGGCGTGCGCCGCACCGCGCAGACCCTCCTCAAGGTCAATCAGAAGAACGGCTTCGACTGCCCCGGCTGCGCCTGGCCCGAGGGCGACAAGCGGCACACCGCCGAATTCTGCGAGAACGGCGCGAAGGCCGTCGCGGAGGAGGCGACGCTGCGCCGCGTCACCCCCGACTTCTTCGCCGCCCACCCGCTCGACGATCTCGCCGGGCGCAGCGGCTACTGGCTGGGCCAGCAGGGCAGGATCACCCACCCGGTGTACCTCCCCGAGGGTGCCGACCGGTACGAGGCCATCACCTGGGACCGGGCCTTCGCGATCATCGCCGAGGAGCTGACCGCACTCGGCTCCCCCGACGAGGCCCTCTTCTACACCTCGGGCCGCACCAGCAACGAGGCCGCGTTCCTGCTCCAGCTCTTCGCCCGTGAGTTCGGCACCAACAATCTGCCGGACTGCTCCAACATGTGCCACGAGTCGTCCGGCTCGGCGCTCACCGAGACGATCGGCATCGGCAAGGGCAGCGTCTCGCTGGAGGACCTCCACCAGGCCGACCTGATCATCGTCGCCGGCCAGAACCCCGGCACCAACCACCCCCGGATGCTCTCCGCCCTGGAGAAGGCCAAGAAATCCGGAGCGAAGATCGTCTCGGTGAACCCGCTGCCCGAGGCGGGCATGGAGCGGTTCAAGAACCCCCAGACCCCGCAGGGCATGATCAAGGGCACCCCGCTCAACGACCTGTTCCTCCAGATCCGGATCGGCGGCGACCAGGCGCTCTTCCGCCTCCTCAACAAGCTGATCCTCGCCACCGAGGGAGCCGTCGACACCGCGTTCGTCACCGAACACACCCACGGCTACGAGGAGTTCGCCCAGGCCGCCGAGGCGGCCGACTGGGACGAGACGCTGAGGGCCACCGGGCTCACCCGCGCCGAGATCGAGGAGGCACTCGCTCTCGTCCTCGCCTCGAAGCGCACCATCGTCTGCTGGGCGATGGGCCTCACCCAGCACAAGCACTCCGTGCCCACCATCCGCGAAGTCGTCAACTTCCTCCTGCTGCGCGGAAACATCGGCCGCCCCGGCGCCGGGGTCTGTCCCGTGCGCGGCCACTCCAACGTCCAGGGCGATCGCACCATGGGCATCTTCGAACGGCCCGCACCGGCCTTCCTCGACGCCCTCGACAAGGAGTTCGGCATCACCTCGCCGCGCCACCACGGGTACGACGTGGTGCGCTCCATCCAGGCGCTCCGCGACGGCGAGGCGAAGGTCTTCTTCGCGATGGGCGGCAACTTCGTCGCGGCCACCCCCGACACCGCCGTCACCGAGGCAGCGATGCGCCGTGCCCGCCTCACCGTCCACGTCTCGACCAAGCTCAACCGCTCCCACGCCGTCACCGGCGCCCGCGCCCTGATCCTGCCGACGCTGGGCCGCACCGACAAGGACGTCCAGGCGGGCGGCAAGCAGTTCGTCACCGTCGAGGACTCGATGGGCATGGTCCACGCCTCCCGCGGCAACCTCACCCCCGCGAGCCCCCACCTGCTCTCCGAGCCGGCCATCGTCGCCCGCCTCGCCCGCGCGGTCCTCGGCGCCCGCTCCCGTACCGACTGGGAAGCCTTCGAACGGGACTACGCCACCATCCGCGACCGCATCTCCCGCGTCGTCCCCGGCTTCCAGGACTTCAACACCCGCATCGCCCACCCCGGCGGCTTCACCCTCCCGCACGCCCCGCGCGACGAACGCCGCTTCCCCACCGCCACCGGCCGCGCCAACTTCACCGCCGCCCCCGTCGAGTACCCCGAACTCCCCGACGGCCGGCTCCTGTTGCAGACCCTGCGCTCCCACGACCAGTACAACACCACCATCTACGGCCTCAACGACCGCTACCGGGGCATCAAGGGCGGCCGCCGCATCGTCATGGTCAACCCCGAGGACGCCGCCGCCCTCGGCCTCGCCGACGGCGCGTACACCGACCTCGTCAGCGAGTGGAAGGACGGCGTCGAACGCCGCGCGGAGGGCTTCCGCATCGTCCACTACCCCACCGCCCGGGACTGCGCCGCCGCCTACTACCCCGAGACCAACGTCCTGGTCCCCCTGGACTCCACGGCCGACACCAGCAACACCCCGGCCAGCAAGTCGGTCGTCATCCGCTTCGAGGAACCCCGGAGCGCCCCCGGCGACGACTGAAAACCGCCACTCCCTAAGCGTCCGCTCAGCCGTCTGATAAGAACAGTGCAGACACCAACGAACCAGCGCAGACGAACGGAGCCGGACCCATGGGCGAGCACACCGCACCCCTCTTCCCGCAGGAAGTCATCGACGAGTACGCGGCACTCGGCGTCGACCTGCCCGCCCTCTTCTCCGCCGGCCACCTCGGCGAACGCATGGGCGTCACCATCGTCGAGGCCTCCGCCGACCGCGTCGTCGGCACCATGCCCGTCGAAGGCAACACCCAGCCCTACGGCCTCCTGCACGGCGGCGCCTCCGCCGTCCTCGCCGAGACCCTCGGATCCATCGGCTCCATGCTCCACGGCGGAGCCGCCAAGCTCGCCGTCGGCGTCGACCTCAACTGCACCCACCACCGGGGCGCCCGCAACGGCCTCGTCACCGGCGTCGCCACCCCGGTGCACCGGGGCCGCTCCACCGCCACGTACGAGATCGTCATCACCGACGAACAGGACAAGCGGGTCTGCACCGCGCGCCTCACCTGCCTGCTCCGCGACGTCCCCAAGCCCGAAGCGGGCTGAACCACCGCAGCACCCGAAACGGCCTGCCGACCGACGTCGGCAGGCCGTTCGCCGTACCGGCGACGATTCCACCCCGTACGCCACCAGGCACCGCCACCCACCGGCCACCCTCCGCGACCACACCGCGACTCCGGTGCATCCCCCACCACGACCACACCGCATTCCGGACCACGCGTTCCCATATCCGAAGCAGATAGCGGAAGTTGATGGAAACCCACGGTCAACACCCTTGACGGCCACCCCCGTTCCATGACCTGCTTCAACAGCGACAACCGACCCGGCGAAGCAGCACACATATCCCACACATGTAACACTGCGTAACGTTTGGGCAATACACGAAAAAGCCCGCACCCCACCCCCCGCACCCCCGGCCGGCCTCCCCCGCCGCCCTCGCGCCCCGATCCGCGCGACAGCACCAAGATCGCCTCAAGCCCCTTAGCAGAGCTGCGCGTTCTCACCATGTGGGCACTGCGCAGTACAGGCGAAACCCGCACATCCCCTCACAGGAACCTCAAGCCTTGCTCAAGGGCATAACAAGAGAGTCACATCCGCAGCCGACCCATCCCGATGGCCCCCGGCTGCGCTTAGAGTCACGGCCAGTCACCGCGCCGCCGGGCGCGTCTGCTGCACGGCCCTGTACCAACCCAGTACGGCCCGGCGAAGATCACGGCACCTCATGCCCGAGGAGCGCCGCGCCAGGGAAAGGACCCTCTCGTGCGACACCGTTCTTTGCTCATACTCACCGCAGTGCTCACCACCGGAGCACTGACGCTCACCGCCTGCGGGTCGCGCGACGACAGCAAGAGCAGCGGCGGCGACGGAGGCAACCAGACGGTCGTCATCGGCCTCGACGCCCCGCTCACCGGCGACCTGTCCGCCCTCGGCCTCGGCATCAAGAACTCCGCCGAGCTCGCCGTCAAGACGGCGAACAAGGACAAGACCGTTCCCGGCATCACCTTCAAGCTGGAAGCACTCGACGACCAGGCCCAGCCCTCCGTCGGCCAGCAGAACGCGGTCAAGCTCATCGGCACCAAAGAGGTCCTCGGTGTCGTCGGCCCGCTGAACTCCGGCGTCGCCCAGTCGATGCAGAAGCCGCTCAACGACGCCAAGCTGACCCAGGTCTCCCCCGCCAACACCGGCACCGAGCTGACCCAGGGCAACGACTGGAAGACCGGCAACAAGAAGCGCCCCTTCGCGTCCTACTTCCGCACCGCCACCACGGACCAGATCCAGGGCGCCTTCGCGGCCAAGTACCTCTTCGAGACCGCGAAGATCAAGGACGTCTACCTCATCGACGACCAGAAGCCCTACGGCGCCGGCCTCGCCGCCTCCTTCAAGGCGAAGTTCACCGAGCTCGGCGGCAAGATCGTCGGCACCGACCACGTGAACCCCGAGGACCGCGACTTCAACTCCGTCGCCACCAAGGTCAAGAGCTCCAAGGCCAAGGCCGTCTACTACGGCGGCGAGTACCCCGCCGGCGCCCCGCTGAGCCAGCAGATCAAGGACAGCGTCAAGATCCCCTTCATGGGCGGCGACGGCATGTACAGCGCCGACTTCATCTCCCTCAACAAGAAGGCCGAAGGCGACATCGCCACCTCCGTCGGCAAGCCCGTCGAGGAGCTGGAGTCCGCCAAGAAGTTCATCGCCGACTACAAGACGGCCGGCTACAAGGACGCCTACGAGGCCTACGGCGGCGGCACCTACGACGCCACCTGGTCCATCATCGAGGCCGTCAAGATCGTCGCCGCCGAGAACGACGGCAAGATCCCCGCTGAGGACGGCCGCGCCAAGGTCCTCGCGGCCATGGACAAGGTCAAGTTCGAGGGCGTCACCGGCCCCGTCTCCTTCGACGAGTTCGGCGACACCACCAACACCCTGATGACCGCCTACCAGGTCACCGGCGGCAAGTGGGTCTCCAAGGTCAGCGGCACCGTCGAGTAATCACCGGCCGGGCCACGGCCCCGCCACCGTCACACAAAGCAACCAGACCGCGCGGGAGCGCTACGAGCCCTCCCGCGCGGTGCCATATCCGAACCACTCCACGGAGGCCCTGCGGTGAACGAACTGCCGCAACAGCTGGCCAATGGACTCATCCTCGGCGCGATGTACGGTCTCATCGCGATCGGTTACACGATGGTCTACGGAATCATCCAGCTCATCAACTTCGCGCACGGCGAGATCTTCATGATCGGGGGCTTCGGAGCCCTCACGGTCTACCTCGGGCTTCCGTCCGGATTCTCCCTCATAGCCGCGATACCCCTCATGATCGTCGGCGGTGTCATAGCCGCCGTCGCCATCAGCATGGCCGCCGAACGCTTCGCCTACCGGCCCCTGCGCGGCGGTCCACGCCTGGCACCACTCATCACCGCCATCGGGCTCTCCCTCGCCCTCCAGCAAGCGGTGTGGATGTGGTACCCCAACGCCACGAAGGACCGTTCCTTCCCCCAGTTCGAGGGCGAAGCCTTCGACATCCTCGGCGCCACCATCCAGCGCGGTGACGTCTTCGTCCTCATCGTGGCCCCCCTGTGCATGCTCGCCCTCGGCTTCTTCGTCTCCAAGACCCGGGCCGGCCGCGGCATGCAGGCCACCTCGCAGGACCCCGACACCGCCAAGCTCATGGGCATCAACACCGACCGCATCATCGTCATGGCCTTCGCCATCGGTGCCGCGTTCGCCGCCGTCGCCGCCGTCGCCTACGGGCTCAAGAACGGCCAGATCGGCTTCCGCATGGGCTTCATCATGGGCCTCAAGGCCTTCACCGCGGCCGTGCTCGGCGGCATCGGCAACATCTACGGCGCCATGCTCGGCGGCATCGTCCTCGGCGTCGCCGAAGCCCTCGCCACCGGCTACATGAGCGAAGTCCCCGGCATGGAACTCTTCGGCGGCGGCGCCTGGAAGGACGTGTGGGCCTTCGCGCTCCTCATCATCGTCCTCCTCGTACGCCCCCAGGGCCTGCTCGGCGAACGCGTCGCGGATCGGGCGTGATGACCATGACCACCAAGACCACACCCGCCGGCAGCCCCCTCATCGCGCTGCCCGCAGCCCGCCACCTCACCACCGCCGGCGCGGCCATCGCCCTCATCGGCACCTTCCTCGCCTGGACCTGGACCGCCGAATTCCCCGGCGACCTCACCGTCACCGGCTACCCCGGCGGCCTCCAGGTCCTCACCCTCGTCGGCGCCGTCCTCACCCTCCTCTTCGCCCTCTCCGGCTACGGGATCAAGGGACTTCGCTGGCTCACCCCGGGCGGCGCCAACAGCCCCGTCCGACTCGCTGCCATCGGCGTCCTCGGCACCACCGGCTTCACCATCGGCGCCATCGCCGTCAAACTCGGCGGCGTCGTCAACCTGGAACCCGGAGCCTGGGTCAGCCTCGCCGGCGCGATCATCGCCACCGTCGCCGCCCTCGGCCTCCCCGCCGACCAGGAACTCGACGACACCACCCGCCCCACCCCGCTCAACCGCTTCGTCAACAGCCTCCGGGCCCCCGCTCCCACACGCGCCAAGGACCTCCCCAACTGGGCCGAGATCCTCATCATCGCCGGAGCCTTCGGCGTCGCCCTGCACGTCTTCACCTACGGCATCGACACCGAGTACGCCGAACTCTTCATCGGCTACATCATCAGCGTCGCGTTCGGCTTCACCGCCCTCACCCGGGCCGGGCTCATCGCCCGGATCACCCGGCTGACCACCAAGCACCGCAACGTCACGCTCACCGCCGCCCTCATCGCGGCGTTCTGCTTCCCCTTCACCCAGCAGAACGAGCAGTACGCCCTCATCGGCGCGAACATCCTCATCTTCGCGACCGTCGCGCTCGGCCTCAACGTCGTCGTCGGCCTCGCCGGCCTCCTCGACCTCGGATACGTCGCCTTCCTCGGCGTCGGCGCCTACGCCGCCGCCCTGGTCTCCGGCTCCCCGCTCTCCCCGGTCGGCGTCCAGTTCCCCTTCTGGGCCGCCGTCCTCACGGGCGCCGCAGCCTCACTGGTCTTCGGCGTCGTCATCGGCGCCCCGACCCTGCGACTGCGCGGCGACTACCTCGCCATCGTCACCCTCGGATTCGGCGAGATCTTCCGGCTCACCGTCAACGCCCTCAACGGCGTCAGCGGCCCGGACCTCACCAACGGCTCCCAGGGCATCCCGAGCATCCCCGACCTCAACCTCTTCGGCTTCGACTTCGGCGTCAGCCACGACGTCGCCGGATTCACCCTCGGCAGGTCGGCCAACTACTACCTGCTGATGCTCGTCTTCACCGCCGTCGTCGTCCTGGTCTTCCGACGCTCCGGAGAATCCCGCATCGGCCGCGCCTGGGTCGCCATCCGCGAGGACGAGACCGCGGCCACCGCCATGGGCATCAACGCCTTCCGGCTCAAGCTGCTCGCCTTCGCCCTCGGCGCCACCCTCGCCGGACTCGCCGGTACCGTCCAGGCCCACGTCTCCTACACCGTGACGCCCGAGCAGTACCAGTTCGCCGGCTCCGTGCCCCCGAACTCCGCCTTCCTCCTCGCCGCCGTCATCCTCGGCGGCATGGGAACCCTCAGCGGACCCCTCGTCGGCGCCGCGCTGCTCTACCTCATCCCGGCCAAGCTGCAGTTCATGCAGGACTACCAGCTCTTCCTCTTCGGCATCGCGCTCATCCTCCTGATGCGCTTCCGCCCCGAAGGACTCGTCGCCGACCGCAGGAAGCAGCTCGAATTCCACGAGACCGGCCAACTCGACGTCCCACCGGACGTCCCACTCACCGACCAGGCCGCCGGCACCACGAAGGCGGGGGCGTGATCACATGACCACCACCACGACCACCACGGTGCTCGACGCCAGCGGCGTCACCATGCGCTTCGGCGGACTCACCGCCGTACGCGGCGTCGACCTCACCGTCAACAGCGGCGAGATCGTCGGTCTCATCGGCCCCAACGGCGCCGGCAAGACCACCTTCTTCAACTGCCTCACCGGCCTCTACGTCCCCACCGAGGGCAAGGTCAGCTACAAGGGCACCGTCCTGCCGCCCAAGCCCCACCTCGTCACCCAGGCAGGCATCGCCCGCACCTTCCAGAACATCCGGCTCTTCGCCAACATGACCGTCCTGGAAAACGTCCTCGTCGGACGCCACACCCGGACCAAGGAAGGCCTCTGGTCGGCCCTCCTGCGCCTCCCCGGCTACCACAAGGCAGAAGACGCCAGCCGCGAACGCGCCATGGAACTCCTGGAGTTCATCGGCCTCCAGGACAAGGCCGACCACCTCGCGCGCAACCTCCCCTACGGAGACCAGCGCAAGCTGGAAATCGCCCGCGCCCTGGCCAGCGACCCCGGACTCCTCCTCCTGGACGAGCCCACCGCAGGCATGAACCCCCAGGAAACCCGCGTCACCGAAGAACTCATCTTCGCCATCCGGGACCAGGGCATCGCCGTCCTCGTCATCGAGCACGACATGCGGTTCATCTTCAACCTCTGCGACCGCGTCGCCTGCCTCGTCCAGGGCGAAAAGCTCGTCGAGGGCACCCCCGGCGACGTCCAGGCCGACGAACGCGTCGTCGCCGCCTACCTCGGCACCCCCTTCGAAGGCGCCCCCGGCGCCGAAGAAGTCGCCGAGGTCGAAGCGGCCGAGGCCCACGCCGGGGCCACCAGCACCACCACCCCGGCGAAGGACACCACGCCCGACACCACCAGCACCGATGAGGAGGGCACCCGATGACCGCACTGCTAGAGGTCGAAGACCTCCGGGTCGCCTACGGCAAGATCGAAGCGGTCAAGGGCATCTCCTTCACCGTCGAAGCCGGCCAGGTCGTCACCCTCATCGGCACCAACGGCGCGGGCAAGACCACCACCCTGCGCACCCTCTCCGGACTGCTCAAGCCGCTCAGCGGCCGCATCCTCTTCGAGGGCAAGCCGCTGACCAACATCCCCGCCCACAAGATCGTCTCCCTGGGCATCGCCCACTCCCCCGAGGGACGCCACATCTTCCCCCGGCTGACGATCGCCGAGAACCTCCTCCTCGGCGCCTACCTCCGCAACGACAAGGCAGGCATCGAGAAGGACGTCCAGCGCGCCTACGACCTCTTCCCCATCCTCGGGGAACGCCGGAAGCAGGCCGCGGGCACCCTCTCGGGCGGCGAACAGCAGATGCTCGCCATGGGACGCGCCCTCATGTCCCAGCCCAAGCTGCTCATGCTCGACGAGCCCTCCATGGGACTCTCCCCGATCATGATGCAGAAGATCATGGAGACCATCGTCGAGCTCAAGGCGGCGGGCACCACGATCCTGCTCGTCGAGCAGAACGCCCAGGCCGCCCTGTCCCTCGCGGACCAGGGCCACGTCATGGAGGTCGGCAAGATCGTCCTCTCCGGCCCCGGCTCGGACCTCCTCCACGACGAGTCGGTCCGCAAGGCGTACCTCGGCGAGGACTGACGCCCCTGCCGTACGGAAGAGGCCCGCACCCGGTTCGCTCCGGGTGCGGGCCTCTCTCGTCCCGTGGATGTACGCGTACGGGTACGGCGTGTACGCGGCTACTCGGCCGACTTCTTCTTCTCCTCGGCGTCCTCGATCAACGCCTCCGCGAGCTGCTGCATCGACATCCGGCGGTCCATCGACGTCTTCTGGATCCACCGGAACGCGGCCGGCTCGGAGAGCCCGTAATCCGTCTGCAGGATGCTCTTGGCGCGGTCCACCAGCTTGCGGGTCTCCAGCCGCTGGGACAGGTCCGCGATCTCGCTCTCCAGCGCCTTCAGCTCGGCGAACCGGGAGACGGCCATCTCGATGGCCGGCACCACGTCGCTCTTGCTGAACGGCTTCACCAGGTACGCCATGGCCCCGGCGTCCCGGGCCCGCTCGACGAGGTCGCGCTGCGAGAAGGCGGTGAGCATGAGGACCGGGGCGATGGACTCCTCGGCGATCTTCTCGGCGGCGGAGATGCCGTCGAGGACCGGCATCTTCACGTCCAGGATGACCAGGTCGGGCTTGTGCTCCCGGGCCAGCTCGACGGCCTGCTGCCCGTCGCCCGCCTCACCGACGACGGAGTAGCCCTCCTCCTCCAGCATCTCCTTGAGGTCGAGGCGGATGAGGGCCTCGTCCTCGGCGATGACGACGCGGGTCGTCAGCGGCGGGACGTGCGACTTGTCGTCGTCGACGGCGTCTACGGGCTGGGGCGACTCGGGGGTGGTCACGGGGCTCCTTGATTCAGGCCAGGCGCTGCTGCGAAGCAGCCTACCTATCTGCTGCCGCCTTCTGACACCAGGTACACTGCTGATCGGCCACCACGCCGGGTTGGCGCAATTGGTTGACGCGGAGGTCTCAAACACCTCTGTCCGAAAGGACATGTGGGTTCGAATCCCATACCCGGCACATCTTGCGGAGCGGATGTTCACTTTCGCGTGAACATCCGCTTTTCGCTGCCCAAGGTCGCCCCTCTCCACCAAGAGTGGACGAATGAACGCACACAGCACTGAGGTACACCAGCAGGCGCTCTCGCTCCTTCGGAGCGGCACCAGGAATGCCGAAGTGGCTCGCCGGCTGAACGTGCCGTACGGCACCGTCTCCTACTGGCTGCACATGGACCGCGCCAAGCGTGGTGAATGCCCTGGGGCGCACGACCCGTCCTGCCACCGATGCGACGGCACAGAACTCGACGAGCCCGCCTATGCGTATCTGCTCGGGCTCTACCTGGGCGACGGCCATATCAGCCGCTACTCGGCCCATCGGGCACCGAGCCTCATGATCACGCTGGATGACACATGGCCCGGCATCCAGGACGAGGCAGAGAAAGCGTTACGCAGGGCCTTCCCGGACAACGCCACATGCCGGGTCCGCAGGACCGGCTGCCACAACATCAAGGTGTACTCGAAGCACCTCGTCTGCTACTTCCCGCAGCACGGTCCGGGCAGGAAGCACGAGCGCGAGATCGCTCTGGAGCCCTGGCAGCAGAGGATCGTCGACACGCATCCCTGGCAGCTCATCCGAGGCCTCATCCATTCCGACGGCTGTCGGCTCACCAACTGGACCACACGCGTGGTCGGCGGCGAACGCAAGCGCTACGAGTACCCCCGGTACTGGTTCACCAACGTCTCCGACGACATCCGCCGTCTCTACACCGACACCCTCGACACGCTCGGCATCGTCTGGACGCACTGCACGCGCGCGGGCAGGCCCTACAACATCTCCGTAGCCCGACGGGCATCCGTCGCCCTCATGGATGCGCACGTCGGGCCGAAATACTGAGCCGCCCTACTTCGGGCTGTCGTCCTCGCCGATGTGGTGGACGCGGACCAGGTTCGTGGAGCCTGCCACGCCGGGCGGGGAGCCGGCGGTGATGACCACGACGTCGCCCTTCTTGCAGCGGCCGATGCGCAGCAGTTCCTCGTCGACCTGGGCCACCATCGCGTCCGTGGAGTCGACCTTCGGGCCGAGGAAGGTCTCGACGCCCCAGGTGAGGTTGAGCTGGGCGCGGGTGGCTTCGTCGGGGGTGAAGGCGAGGAGCGGGATGGGCGAGCGGTAGCGGGAGAGGCGCTTGACCGTGTCGCCGCTCTGGGTGAAGGCGACGAGGAACTTCGCGCCGAGGAAGTCGCCCATTTCGGCGGCGGCCCTCGCGACGGCTCCGCCCTGGGTGCGGGGCTTGTTGCGTTCGGTGAGGGGCGGGAGGCCCTTGGCGAGGAGGTCTTCCTCGGCGGCTTCGACGATGCGGCCCATGGTGCGCACGGTCTCGATGGGGTATTTGCCGACGCTGGTCTCGCCGGAGAGCATGACGGCGTCGGTGCCGTCGATGATGGCGTTGGCGACGTCGGAGGCTTCGGCGCGGGTGGGGCGGGAGTTGTCGATCATCGAGTCGAGCATCTGGGTGGCGACGATGACCGGTTTGGCGTTGCGCTTGGCGAGCTTGATGGCGCGCTTCTGGACGATCGGGACCTGTTCCAGGGGCATTTCGACGCCGAGGTCGCCGCGGGCGACCATGATGCCGTCGAAGGCGGCGACGATGTCGTCGATGTTGTCGACGGCCTGGGGTTTTTCGACCTTGGCGATGACGGGGAGGCGGCGGCCTTCTTCGTCCATGATGCGGTGGACGTCGTCGATGTCGCGTCCGGTGCGGACGAAGGAGAGGGCGATGATGTCGGCGCCGGTGCGCAGGGCCCAGCGGAGGTCGTCGATGTCCTTTTCGGAGAGTGCGGGGACGGAGACGGCGACGCCGGGGAGGTTGAGGCCTTTGTTGTCGGAGACCATGCCGCCTTCGATGACGGTGGTGTGGACGCGGGGGCCGTCGACGTCGGTGACTTCGAGGGTGACGCGGCCGTCGTCGACGAGGATGCGTTCGCCTGTGGTGACGTCGGCGGCGAGGCCGTCGTAGGTGGTGCCGCAGATGTCGCCGGTGCCCTGGTTTTCGAGGGGTTCGACGGTGATGGTGAAGGTGTCGCCGCGTTCAAGGAGTACGGGGCCTTCGCGGAAGCGTCCGAGGCGGATCTTCGGGCCTTGAAGGTCGGCGAGGATGCCGACGCTGCGGCCGGTTTCCTCGGACGCCTTGCGGACGTGGTGGTAGCGCTCTTCGTGTTCGGCGTAGCTGCCGTGGCTGAGGTTGAAGCGGGCGATGTCCATTCCCGCTTCGACCAGGGCCTTGATCTGGTCGTATGAGTCGGTGGCGGGTCCCAGGGTACAAACGATTTTCGCTCGGCGCATGGTTCGAGCCTAAACCTTACCTACGGGTAGGTATTTGGCTCCGTATGACACCTCAACAACCTTTGGATGAAGGGTTATTGACAAGTGTTGAATTGTGCGGCGGGGTGCTCTGATGAGCGTTTATCCGAGGTTCGGCGGGATGAGGGTGAAGGCCGCTTCGACCTGGGCGTCGACGTTCTGGCGTACGGGTTCGAGGTCGACGGGGGCCGCGTCGGCGGCGGATTCCGCGCGGGCGGAGCGCATGATGCCGGCGCCGCCGTAGGTGGCGGTGGCGAAGGTGGCTCCGCCGACGCTTCCGGTGTCGCTGAGTTCGAGGAGGGCGTCGATGCGGGTGTCGAGGGCTTCGGCGTATTCGCGGGCGCGCTGGAGTGCTTCCTGGACGGCTTGGCGGCGGGCGGCGGCGTGGTGGGGTGAGGTGGGGCGCAGGGCCCACCAGGGTCCGTCGACGCGGGTGAGTTCCTGGTCGGCGAGGCGGGCGACGAGTTCTCCGAGGACGGTGAAGTCGCTGAGGGTGGCGGTGAGTTGGATGCTGCCGTGGTAGGCGCGGATGCGTTCGCCGCGGCCGTGGCGGGTGAGTTCGGGGCGGATGGCGAGGGTGCCGGTTTCGAGTTTTTCGATGGCGTCGCCGTAGCCCTTGATGAGGTCGAGGGTGGTGGCGTTGCGGCGGGTGAGGTCGTCGAGGGTGGTGCGGCGGTCGGTGTTGCGGGCGGTGAGGGTGACGGTGATGCGGGCGATTTCGGGGTCGACTTCGAGGTGGGCTTCGCCGCGGACGGTGACGTGGGGGGCGGTGGGGGTGCCGTGGGAGGGGTGGGGTGCGGGGGTGGGGGTTTCGGTCATGTGTTCACTGTGGCACGGCGGGTGTCACCACGGGGTGTGTGCCGGGTGGTCATCAGATCGAAACCTGCGTGGGGTGTTGCGGGTGTGGGGTGCTGGGCCAGAATCTACGCGCGTTGCCCTACTGAACGAGGAGTGAAGAGATGCCGTTGAACCGTAGGACGTTTCTGGGCCGTTCGGCCGCCGCGGGTGCGGGTGTGGCGATGGCGGGCGGTGCGGTCGTCGGCTCGGCGGGTGCGGCGGAGGCCACGGGGCAGGGCCACGGGCATGGTCACGGGCGGCCTCCGAAGCGGTACTCGTTCACGGTGATGGGCACGACCGACCTGCACGGGAACGTCTTCAACTGGGACTACTTCACGGACAAGGAGTACGACGACTCGGCGCACAACGACGTCGGTCTGGCGAAGATCTCGACGCTGGTGGATCAGGTGCGTCGGGAGAAGGGCCGCCGGAACACGCTGCTGATCGACGCGGGTGACACGATTCAGGGCACGCAGTTGTCGTACTACTACGCGAAGGTGGATCCGATCACGGCGCGGCGTGGTCCGGTGCATCCGATGGCGCGGGCGATGAACGCGATCGGTTACGACGCGGCTGCGCTGGGGAATCACGAGTTCAATTACGGCATTCCGGTGCTGCGGAAATTCGAGGAGCAGTGTGATTTCCCGCTGCTGGGGGCGAATGCGCTGGATGCGAAGACGTTGCGGCCGGCGTTCGCTCCGTATGTCGTCAAGCGGATGCACACGCCGTGCGGGCGTGATGTGCGGGTGGCGGTGCTGGGGCTGACGAATCCTGGTATCGCGATCTGGGACAAGGCGAATGTGGGCGGGAAGATGGTGTTCCCGGGTCTGGAGGAGCAGGCGGCGAAGTGGGTGCCGAAGCTGCGGTCGATGGGTGCCGACGTGGTGATCGTGTCGGCGCACTCGGGTTCCTCGGGGACCTCGTCGTGGGGTGACCAGTTGCCGTACGTGGAGAACGCGGCGGCTCTGGTGGCGGAGCAGGTGCCCGGCATCGACGCGATTCTGGTGGGCCACGCGCATGTGGAGATCGCCGAGCACTTCGTGACGAACAAGGAGACCGGCAAGCAGGTCGTGCTGTCGGAGCCGGCGAAGTGGGGGCAGCGGCTGACGCTGTTCGACTTCGACCTGGTGTGGGAGAAGGGCCGCTGGACGGTGGAGAAGGCCGGTTCGCGGGTGCTGAACTCCAACACGGTGCCGGAGGACCGGAAGGTGACGTCGCTGCTGCGCCGCGAGCACCGCAAGGTGGTGGAGTACGTCAACCAGGTGATCGGTACGTCGGTGGTGGCGATGTCGACGGCGGACGCGCCGTGGAAGGACGAGCCGATCATCGATCTGATCAACGTGGTGCAGACGGAGACGGTGAAGGCGGCGCTGGCGGGCGGGGAGTACGCGGCGCTGCCGGTGCTGTCGCAGGCGTCGTGCTTCTCGCGTACGGCGGGGATTCCGGCCGGCGATGTGACGATCAAGGACGCGGCGGGGCTGTATCCGTTCGAGAACACGCTGGAGGCGCGGCTGATCACGGGCGCCCAGCTGAAGGACTATCTGGAGTATTCGGCGCGGTATTACGTGCGGACGCCGGCGGGTGGTCCGGTGGACACGGCGAAGCTGACGAACGCGGACGGGATTCCGGACTACAACTACGACGCGGTGTCGGGCGTGACGTACGACGTCGACATCGCGCAGCCGGCGGGTTCGCGGATCGTGGGTCTGTCGTTCGAGGGCGAGGCGATCGACCCGGCGGCGCGGTTCGTGTTCGCGGTGAACAACTACCGGGCGAGTGGTGGGGGGAACTTCCCGCACGTGCCGGGTGCGCAGCAGCTGTGGGCGGATTCGGACGAGATCCGGAACACGATCATCGGGTGGGTGCGGGAGAAGGGTTCGGTGGATCCGGCGGCGTTCGCTTCGGTGGGGTGGCGGCTGACGCGTGAGGGGACGCCGGTGTTCCCGTAACGCTGCTGGGTGTGTGCTGTTCGTTCGGCCCGGGTCTCCTTCGGTGGGGGCCCGGGCCGTTCGTTGTCCCCGGGGGTCAGAGGGTCTGGCTGAGGGGGACGAGTGCGGGGGCCTGGGACGGGATTCCGGGTGGTTGGGGGGTGAGGCCGAAGGTGGTGAAGGCGGTGCGTTCGGGGAGGGGGTAGGGGTTGGCGCCGGTGAGGTTGTTGAGGATGGTGGCGCTGCGCCAGGCGGCGAGGCCGAGGTCGGGGGCGCCGACTCCGTGGGTGTGGCGTTCGGCGTTCTGTACGTAGACGTGTCCGGTGACGGTGGGGTCGAGGATCAGGCGGTACTGGTCGTCGATACGGGGGCGGTGGGAGGCGTCGCGGCGGAGGTAGGGGTCGAGGCCGCCGAGGAGGGCGTCGAGGGGGCGTTCGCGGTAGCCGGTGGCGAGGATGACGGCGTCGGTGGTGAGGCGGGTGCGGGTGCCTTGCTGGGTGTGTTCGAGGTGGAGTTCGACGCGGGTGTTGGCGAGGCGTCCCGCGGTGCGGACGTGGACGCCGGGGGTGAGGGTGGCGTCGGGCCAGCCGCCGTGGAGGGTGCGGCGGTAGAGCTCGTCGTGGATGGCGGCGATGGTGTCGGCGTCGATGCCTTTGTGGAGTTGCCATTGGCGGGGGACGAGTTCGTCGCGGGCGGATTCGGGGAGCGCGTGGAAGTAGCGGCTGTAGTCGGGGGTGAAGTGCTCCAGGCCGAGCTTGGAGTACTCCATGGGGGCGAAGGCCTGGGTGCGGGCGAGCCAGTGGATGTTCTCGGCGCCTTCGGGGCGGGCGCGGAGGAGGTCGAGGAAGATCTCGGCGCCGGACTGGCCTGATCCGATGACGGTGATGTGTCCGGCGGCGAGGAGTCGTTCGCGGTGGCGGAGGTAGTCGGCGGAGTGGAGTACGGGGACGGCTTCGGCTTCGGCGAGGGGTTTGAGGGGTTCGGGGACGAAGGGTTCGGTGCCGATGCCGAGGGCGATGTGGCGGGCGTAGGCGCGGCCGAGGGCTTCGGCTTCGCCGTCGCGGTCGAGTTGGGTGAAGTCGACTTCGAAGAGGGCGCGGTCGGTGTTCCAGCGGACGGCGTCGACCTGGTGGCCGAAGTGGAGTCCGGGGAGTTGTTCGCTGACCCAGCGGCAGTAGGCGTCGTATTCGGCTCGTTGGATGTGGAAGCGCTCGGCGAAGTAGAAGGGGAAGAGGCGGTCGCGGGTGCGGAGGTAGTTGAGGAAGCTCCAGGGGCTGGCGGGGTCGGCGAGGGTGACGAGGTCGGCGAGGAAGGGGACTTGGAGGCTGGCGCCGTCGAGGAGGAGGCCGGGGTGCCAGTGGAAGGCGGGGCGTTGTTCGTAGAAGGTCGCGGCGAGGGGGCGGGGGTCGCCGGGGGTGGCGGGGATGGTGTGGGCGAGGGCGGCGAGGGAGAGGTTGAAGGGGCCGATGCCGATGCCGACGAGGTCGTGTGGCTGGTCGGGTTCGTGGGCGGGCCGGTCGGTCATCGCGGGGTGTCGCCTTCCGTGGGGTGGGGGGTGGGGTGGGTGGTGCCGGGGGTGGCGCCGGCCGAGGAGACCGGGCCTAGGCCGGCCGGGGTGGCCGGGGAGACCGGGCCGGGGTCGGCCGGGGCGGCCGGGCCGAGGTCGGCCGGGGAGACCGGGGTGGCCGTGACGGGGTCGGCCGGGGAGACCGGGCCGAGGTCGGCCGGGGTGGCCGGGCCGGGGTCGGCCGGGGTGGCCGGGGTGGCCGTGCCGAGGTCGGCCGGGGTGGCCGTGCCGAGGTCGGCCGGGGTGGCCGTGACGGGGCCGGTCAGGAGGTCGGTGGTGGTGGCGGTGACGAGGTCCAGGAGTGCTTGGAGGTCGTCGGGGGTGGTGTGGGGGTTCAGGAGGGTGGCTTTGAGCCAGAGGCGGCCTTCGGCGTGGGCGCGGCCGAGGACGGCGTGGCCGCGCTGGAGGAGGGTGCGTCGGACGGTGGCGACGGTGTGGTCGTCGGTTCCGGTGGGGCGGAAGAGGACGGTGCTGATGGTGGGGCGGTCGTAGAGGTCGAGGGTGGGGGTGGTGGCGATGAGATCGGCGAGGTGGTGGGCGGTGGCGACGGTGCGGTCGACGAGGTCGGCGAGTCCGGTGCGGCCGAGGGCCTGGAGGGTGGTGGCGATCTTGAGGGCGTCGGGGCGACGGGTGGTGCGCAGGGAGCGGCCGAGGAGGTCGGGGAGGCCGGCTTCGGTGTCGTCGTCGGCGTTGAGGTAGGGGGCGTGGTGGTGGAGGGGGGTGAGGTGGTGGCGTTCGGGTACGGCGAGGAGGCCGGCGGATGCGGGTTGCCAGCCGAGTTTGTGCAGGTCGAGGGTGACGCTGTGGGCGCGGTCGAGGCCGTGGAGGAGGGTGCGGTGGGTGGGGCTGAGGAGGAGGGGTCCGCCGTAGGCGGCGTCGATGTGGAGTTCGGCGCCGTGGGTGGTGCAGAGGTCGGCGATGGCGTCGAGGGGGTCGATCTCGCCGGTGTCGGTGGTTCCGGCGGTGGCGACGACGAGGAGGGGGCGGTGGAGTTCGGTGAGGGCTTCGTCGAGGGCGGCGAGGTCGAGGGTGCCGGTGGGGGCGGGGACGACGACGGGTTCGGGGAGGCCGAGGAGCCAGGCGGCGCGGGCGATGCTGTGGTGGGCGTTGGCGCCGCAGACGGTCTGTACGGGGCCGTGGCGTTCGCGGGCGAGGAGGAGGGCGAGTTGGTTGGCTTCGGTGCCGCCGGTGGTGATGACGGCGTCGGGTGAGGGGGTGCGGGGGTAGATCTCGGCGGCGAGTGCGCTGGTGAGGTCGGCTTCGAGGGCGGAGGCGGCGGGGGCCTGGTCCCAGGAGTCCATGGAGGGGTTGAGGGCGCTGGCGGCGAGGTCGGCGGCGGCCGCGAGGGCGAGGGGCGGGGTGTGGAGGTGGGCGGCGCAGTGGGGGTGGGCGGGGTCGGCGGCGCCTGCGGCGAGGGCGGTGACGAGGGTGCGCAGGGCGTGGTGGGCGCCGGTGCCGTGGTCGGGGATGAGGGGGTGGGTGGCGGTGCGGGTGCGGGGGGTGACGGTGTCGGGTCCGCCTGCGGGGAGGGGGCCGCCGCGGAGGGTCGCGCCGTCGTGGAGTGCGGTGAGGACGGTGTCGATGAGGGGGCGCAGTGCGTCGGGGCCTGCGGTGCCTCCGGCGAGGGGCGGGGTGGGCATGGGTGGGGTGGTCCTTCGGGGTGCGCGGGGGTGGACATGCCAGCTTGTCCCGGGTTTCGGGTGGCGCGGCCGAAGAGGTCAACGATCTGAACTCGAAAGGGGTACTGGCGGTCGGTGTGGCCGGGCCGGTGGGGGTCGGGGTGGTATGGGTGTGCGGGTTCTGGATGGGTGTGCGGGTGGGGTGCGGCGGTGTGGTCTCACGTGGTGTTGCTCAATGAGTGAATTGCGAAATTCTGCAATTCACTACATGCTGTGTGGGCCGTTCCGCCGTCGTGCGCGGTTCGCGGCCCCCGCCCGGCTCTTCCGCCCGCGGCGGTGACGTACTGCCGAGGAGAGGTTCCGCCGTGCCGGTCCCCCTGTACCAGGCCAAGGCCGAGTTCTTCCGGATGCTCGGGCATCCGGTGCGTATCCGGGTCCTGGAGCTGCTCCAGGCGGGGCCGTTGCCGGTGCGGGATCTGCTGGCCGCGATCGAGGTGGAGCCTTCGGCGCTCTCGCAGCAGCTGGCGGTGTTGCGCCGGTCCGGCATCGTCACCGCGACCCGGGAGGGTTCCACGGTGGTGTACGAGCTGGCGGGCGGTGATGTCACCGAGCTGATGCGGGCCGCGCGGCGGATCCTGACGGAGATGCTGTCCGACCGGGACGGGCTGCTGGCCGAGCTGCGGGAGGCCGAGGTGACCGCGCCGTGAGCGGGTTCCCGGATGTGGCGGCCCGGGGTCGGGGGCGGGTGCGGGCGCTGCTGCCCGTGCGCGCGGACTTCGCGGCCATGGCCCGTGCTCCGCGCCGTGATCTGCTCGCCGGTCTGACGGTGGCGATCGTGGCGTTGCCGCTCGCGCTCGGTTTCGGGGTGGCGTCGGGGCTGGGCGCGGAGGCGGGGCTCGCGACGGCGGTGGTGGCGGGGGCGCTGGCCGCGGTGTTCGGCGGGTCGAACCTCCAGGTGTCGGGCCCGACCGGGGCGATGACGGTGGTCCTGGTGCCGATCGTCGCGGAGTACGGTCCGGGCGGGGTGCTGACGGTCGGGCTGATGGCGGGAGGCCTGCTGATCGTGCTGGCGCTGCTGCGGGCGGGCCGGTCGATGCGGTACGTGCCGGCGCCGGTGGTCGAGGGGTTCACGTTCGGGATCGCGTGTGTGATCGCCCTCCAGCAGATTCCGAACGCCCTGGGGGTGGCCGCCCCGGAGGGCGACAAGGTGCTGGTGGTGGCGTGGCGGGCGGTCGAGGAGTTCGCGGGCGGCCCGAACTGGACCGCGCTCGCGATCACCGTCGGGGTGGCGGGGCTGATGCTGGCGGGGGCGCGGCTGCGCCCGGGGGTGCCGTTCTCGGTGGTGGCGGTGGTCGCGGCGACGCTGGCCGTACAGCTGTTCGATCTGGACGGGGCGACGCCGATCGGTGCGCTGCCCGCGGGTCTGCCGGCGCCTTCGCTCGGGTTCCTGGATGTGTCGGCGGTGGGCTCGCTGGTGGCTCCGGCGGTCGCGGTGGCGGCGCTGGCGGCGTTGGAGTCGCTGTTGTCGGCGACGGTGGCGGACGGGATGACGACGGGCCAGAAGCATGATCCGGACCGGGAGCTGTTCGGGCAGGGCATCGCGAATCTGGCCGCGCCGTTGTTCGGCGGGGTGCCCGCGACGGCGGCGATCGCGCGGACGGCGGTCAATGTCCGTACGGGCGCGGGTTCGCGGCTGGCGGCGCTGACGCACGCCGCGGTGCTGGCGGTGATCGTGTTCGCGGCGGCTCCGCTGGTGTCGCGGATCCCGCTCGCCGCGCTGGCCGGGGTGCTGCTGGCCACGGCGGTGCGGATGGTCGAGGTGGGGGCGTTGCGGGCGATGGCGCGGGCGACGCGGTCGGACGCGGTGGTGCTGGTGCTGACGGCGGTGGCGACCCTGGTGCTGGATCTGGTGCTGGCGGTCGTGATCGGGCTGGCGGTGGCCGGACTGCTGGCCCTGCGCGCGGTCGCGGCGGAGGCGCGGGTGGACCGGGTGCATCCGTACGACGACGGTGTGCCGGAGCTGCCGGGCTCGGAAACGTACGGCGGCGAGGTGCCGGAGCTGCCGGGCGCGGAACCGTACAAGGGCGGCGACGCGGACGGCGGCGGCGAGCTTGCCGGGACGGCCGGGCAGGTGGTGGCGTACCGGGTCGAGGGGCCGTTGTTCTTCGCCGGGGCGCACCGTTCGCTGCTGGAGCTGGGTGAGATCTCCGGCGTACGGGTGGTGATCCTGCGCATGTGCCGGGTGACCACGGTGGACGCCACCGGTGCGCTGGCGCTGAAGGACACCGTGCACCGGCTGAACGGGCGGGGCATCGTGGTGCTGGCCTCCGGGATCCGGCCGGATCAGCGGCGGGCGCTGGAGTCGGTGGGGGCGTTGGAGCTGCTGCGGCGGGAGGGGCGTGAGTACGCCACGGCGTCCGAGGCGTTCGGCGCGGCCCGGGAGCGGCTGGCGGTGGCCGGTGCGGCGCGGGGTGACGGGGCGGTGGCGGCCGCCGGGGTGGGGCCGGCCCGGGGCGGCCGGGAGGTGCCGGTGGCGGCTCCGGCCGAGGAGGCGGCCCGATGATCACGCCTCCGGACACCTTGCCGTACCGGCATGTGCTGACGCTGCCCACCTTGGGTTCGGCCGTGCGGATCGCCCGGGAGACCGCCGAGCAGGTGCTGGCGGAGTGGGGCGTGGCGGCGCAGGAGCCGTGCCGGGATCCGGCGCTGCTGATCGTCAGTGAGCTGGTGACCAACAGTGTGCGGCACGCGGCGGAGCTCTCGCCGAATGTGACGGTGGTGTTCGCGGGCGGCCCCGACACGTTCGCGTTCGGTGTGCACGACCGCCATCCGTACCGCCCGGCGCTGTTCGCGTCCGCCGGCATAGCGCCGGGTCGGGGGTTGGCGACCGTGATGGAGCTGACCCATGGTCTGGGCGGCAGCGCGGTGGTGCGGGGCGATGTCGACGAGGGCGGCAAGAGCATATGGGTCACGCTGCCGCTGCGGCGGAACGGCCGGTCACATGATCGTTGAGAGATGTCCGGTGCAAGATCTGTACCGGGTGGAGAAGAGCAGGAGAGCGCCATGAGCGACATCGTCGTGAAGGACAGCAACGGGACCGTGCTGGCGGACGGTGACTCCGTGACCACGGTCAAGGACTTGAAGGTGAAGGGCACGTCGGAGACGCTCAAGCGCGGCACGCTGGTGAAGAACATCCGGCTCACCGGGCGCGCCGGTGAGATCGAGTGCAACACGAAGAAGGTCAAGGGGCTCGTGCTGAAGACCGAGTTCCTGAAGAAGGCCTGACCCGGCCGGGCCGGTCCCCGGGTTCATCCTCGTGGTGCGAAGGCGCGAGGATGAACCCATGGAGAAGAGTTCTGGTCAGGTGTGGTGCGGCGGGTTTCCGCCGTGCGGAACGGGGCCCCGCCGGTGAGTACGCCGCTGTACCGCTTGAAGGCGGAGTTCTTCAAGACGCTGGGGCACCCGGTGCGGATCAGGGTGCTCGAACTGCTCAGTGAACGCGAGCACGCGGTCTCGGAGATGTTGACCGAGGTGGGGGTCGAGGCCGCCCATCTCTCGCAGCAGCTGGCCGTGCTGCGCCGCGCGGGTCTGGTGACGGCCCGGCGGGAGGGCTCGGCGGTCCATTACTCGCTGGCCGACCCGGGGGTGGCGGAGCTGCTGCGGGTGGCGCGGACGATCCTGACCGGGGTGCTGTCGGGCCAGGCGGAGCTGCTCGCCGATCTGCGGTCGGGGAACGACGGCCCGGACGACGGTCGTCCGGGCCGCGCTGATACCCGTTAGCGGTCAGCCGATGTCCGTACGGCGAGGGCGCGGCGGAGGTCGTCGAGCTGGTCGACGAGCTTGCGGCGCAGGGCGGGGATGAGGGCCGGGTCCTCCAGGGCGCGGGTGCCGGTGGCGAGGCTTTCGGCGTCGACGGCGTACGCGGGGAAGGCGTGGCGTCCGGCGGCCTCGGCGATGGCGGGGCCGCGGCGGGCGGCGAGTGCGGTGGCTTCCGGGTAGAAGCGGGGCACGTAGTCGCCGGTCAGCTCTTCCTGGCCGGGCTGCCAGAAGCCCTGGGCGGTGGCGGTGAAGAGGTAGTTGGACAGGGTGTCGTCGGTGAACAGGGCGTCCCAGGCGGCGGCCTTGGCCTCGGGGGTGGGCAGGGCGGCGCGGCAGCGGGCGGCGCCTTCGCGGCCGGTGGCGCTGGGGTCGGCTTCGAGGGCCGCGGCGATGGTGGTCTCGTCGGTGGCGCCGAGGACGGCGAGCCGGGTGAGGATGCGCCAGCGCAGCTCGGGGTCGAGTTCGGGTCCGCCGTGGACGGTGTCCTCGTCGAGCCAGGTGCGCAGGGTGTCGGGCTGGGTGGCGGCGTCGATGAAGTGGCGTACGGCGATGAGGCGCAGGCCGGGGTTGGAGCCGTCCTCGGTGCGGCGGATGAGGTCGCGGCAGAGGTCGGTGAGGGTGGCGAGGGCGCCCGGGCGGTTCTCGGGGGCGACGTAGCGGGCGGCGATCTGTCCGGCGGCGAAGGAGAGGACGCCCTGGACGAGGGCGAGGTCGCTCTCGTGCGGGAGGTGGGTGCGGGCGGTCGCGAGGTAGGTGGCCGGGTCGAGTTCGCCGTCGCGGACCATGTCGCGGGCGGTGTTCCAGAGGACGGCCCGGGTGAGGGCGTCGGGGATGCCGGAGAGGCCGGTCAGGACGGTGTCCCAGGAGGCGGTGTCCAGGCGGACCTTGGCGTAGGTGAGGTCGCCGTCGTTGAGGACGACGAGCGCGGGGCGGCGGCCGGGGCGGATCGTGGGGGTGCCGTCGCCGGGTACGTCGATCTCGAAGCGGTCGCGCAGCGCGAGGTGGCCGGGTCCGGCCTGGGTGCCGAGGGCGTGGTCGTAGGCGCCGACGGTGATGCGGTGGGGGCGGGAGCCGTCGCGGGTGACGGTGAGGGACCAGGACTGGCCGTTGCCGTTGCCGTTCGGTGCGTTGGGGGCGGCGGCGGGCTCGGGGGTGCCGGTCTCGGCGGTGAGGGTGTCGATGCCGGTGGTGCGCAGCCACTGTTCGGCCCAGGCGTGGACGTCGCGGTCGGTGGCGGAGGCCAGGTTGTCGATGAAGTCGGCGAGGGTGGCGTTGGCGAACCGGTGGCGGGCGAAGTGGGCGTTGATGCCGGCCAGGAAGTCCTTCTCGCCGAGCCAGGCGACGAGTTGGCGCAGGGCGGAGGCGCCCTTGGCGTAGCTGATGCCGTCGAAGTTGAGGAGGGCGGACGCGGTGTCGGGGACGGCGTCGGGGTCGGGGGCGACGGGGTGGGTGGAGGGGCGCTGGTCGGCGTCGTAGCCCCAGCCCTTGCGGGCGACGCCGAAGTCGACCCAGGTGTCGGTGAAGCGCGTGGCTTCGGTGAGGGTCTGGTAGCCCATGTACTCGGCGAAGGACTCGTTCAGCCAGATGTCGTCCCACCAGGTGAGGGTGACGAGGTCGCCGAACCACATGTGGGCCATCTCGTGGGCGATGACCATGGCGCGGGTCTGGCGTTCGGTGTCGGTGACGGCGGAGCGGTAGACGAACTCGTCGCGGAAGGTGACGAGTCCGGGGTTCTCCATGGCGCCGGCGTTGAACTCGGGGACGAAGGCCTGGTCGTAGGAGTCGAACGGGTAGGGCTCGTCGAACTTCTCGTGGTAGCGGTCGTAGCAGGCGCGGGTGATGTCGAGGATCTCGTCGGCGTCGGCGTCGAGGTAGGGGGCCAGCGAGCGGCGGCAGTGGATGCCGAAGGGCAGTCCGGCGTGCTCGGTGGTGACCGAGTGCCAGGGGCCCGCGGCGATGGCGACGAGGTAGGTGGAGATGAGGGGGGTGGGGGCGATGGTCCAGCGCCCCTGTCCGGTGTGTTCGGCGACGCCGTTGCCGAGGACGGTCCAGCCTTCGGGGGCGGTGACGTCGATGGCGAAGACGGACTTGAGGTCGGGCTGGTCGAAGGCGGCGAAGACGCGCTGGACGTCCTCCATGAACAGCTGGGTGTAGAGGTACGTCTCGCCGTCGGTGGGGTCGGTGAAGCGGTGCATGCCCTCGCCGGTGCGGGAGTAGTGCATCGCGGCGTCGATGTGCAGCTCGTGGGGGCCCGCGGTGAGCCCGGTGAGGGGGTAGCGGTTGCCGTCGAGGAGGGCGGGGTCCAGGGGGTGTCCGTCGAGGCTGATCGAGCGCAGGGTGGCCGGCTTGACCTCGACGAAGGTGTCTCCGGCCGCGCGGGCGGTGAACCGGATGGCGGTGACGGAGTCGAAGGCCTCCTCGCCGGTGGTGAGGTCGAGGGCGATCGTGTACCGCTCCACGTCGAGGAACTGGGCTCGGGTCTGCGCTTCGTCGCGCGTCAGTACGGACATGGCTCCATGCTGCCGTACGGGGGACGGCGGGCACAGCGGGGTTTCTCCCTGGGCGGACGGGCGGACCGCCGGGTGGGCGGGCGGGGTCCGTGCCGCGGAGGGCGAGCAGGGTCCGTGCCGTGGCGGGCGGGGTGGCGATCGGTCGCTGCGATGCCTTGCGCCGGAGTGTCTTGACCATGATGCCGATCGGCTCGATATATACCTAACAACCCATGATTTACGCAGCTTTCATCCCTTTCGCCCCGTCTTGAGACGGCTGGATTTGGCCATGCGGGAAGGCGACCCTAAGGCCGCAGGGTTCCTGCCGAGCCTCGGCGCCGCCCTGGTGATGGGCGTCGCCGTCACCGGCATGCACTACACGGGCATGAGCGGTCTCGCGGTGCGACTGCACGAGGCCCACGGCGCCCGGCCGCCCGGGGGTGACACCGCTGTCTCGATCATGCTGCCGATGATGGTCGGGCCCCTGGCGTTCCTGCTCCTGGCGGCCGTCGTGGTGATGTTCGACCCGGTCCTCGTCCTCGGCGAGGGTGAATGGACGGCCTCCCCCTCTTCCGCCTCCCCCGGCCCACCCGGTCCCGGAGTCCTGCGTACGATCAGGCCCCGGTGGGCGCTCCGGTTCCCGTGCGGGGCTCGCCGCCGTCGCCGTTACCCGTCTCGTCGGCGATGCGCTCGTGGTGGCGGATCACCTCGGCGATGATGAAGTTCAGCAGCTTCTCGGCGAACGCCGGGTCCAGGTTCGCGCTCTGCGCCAGCTGCCGGAGCCGGGCGATCTGGCGGGTCTCGCGGGCCGGGTCGGCGGGCGGCAGCCGGTGGTCCGCCTTGAGGCGGCCGACCTGCTGGGTGGCCTTGAAGCGCTCGGCCAGCATGTGGACGACGGCGGCGTCGATGTTGTCGATGCTCTCGCGCAGCCGGTTCAGCTCGGCCTGGACGGACGGGTCGATTTCGCTCGTGCTCATGGTCAGCGAGCTTAGACGGCCGCCGTCAGGTGGTGATCGTCGGCGGGTCGTCCGGATCGGGCACCCGGTCGCTCCAGCCGCCGGGCACGCTGCGGCCCTGCTGTTCGCGGAAGCGGACGGGGGCGGTGCCGACCCGGCGGGCGAAGAGCCGGGAGAAGTAGGCGGGGTCGTCGTAGCCGACGCGGCGGGCCACGGCGGCGACCGGCAGGTCGGTGGCGGCGAGGAGTTCCTTGGCCCGGCCCAGGCGGATGCCGAGCAGATAGTCCTTGGGGCTGCAGCCGGCTCCGCGCCGTACGGCGGTGCGGAGTTCGGCGGGGGTCATGCCGTGCCGGGAGGCGTGCTCGGCGACGGTGAGCGGCTGGTACGCGTCGCGGGCCAGCGCCTGGAGCACCGGATCGCCGTCGGGGCCGATGTCGGCGCGGGCGCGGCGGAGCGAGACGAGGAGTTCGTGGACGGCGGCCCCGGTCTCCACCTCCAGGAGGGGGTTGCCGCGCCGGGCGGCACGCACGATGCGGCTGACGGCGGCGCGCGGGGCGGCGGTGTCGGAGAGCGGGACGAGGGGGCGGTCGGGCTCGATGTAGCCGAGTTCGGTGTACGTGGCGGTGGCGGGGCCGGTGAAGTCGACGAAGCTCTCGTCCCAGCCGGTGCCGGGGTCGGCGCCGTAGTGGTGGGGGGTGCCGGGGGTCAGCCAGATCAGGCTGGGGCCGGTGACGGGGGTGCGGCGGCCGTCGGGGCCCTTGAACCAGCCGGTGCCGGAGTTGACGACCACGGCGACGTGGTGGTCGAGGGTGCGGGGTCCGACGGTGGGCAGCGCGCCGTGCTGGAGGCCGACGCCGAGGCAGACGAGGCCCAGGCGGTGGTGGAGCGGGCTCGGCGTGAAGAAGCGCATCCAGGTGTGGTAGGTCGGCATCCCGCTTCTCCTTTCCGCGCACGTCGTCCTGCGCGTGGTGTCCGTGGTCCGCGCGTCCGGTCCGATGTCCTGCGCGTCGCGTCCGGTGTCCTGCGCGTCGTGCCGGTCAATTGTGTCCAATCAGCAGCGATCTTTGTCCATGGACCCGGTGCGCGCCAGAGGTGAAGGTGGTCGGACCAATTCACCTCAGGGCCGCGGGTGCGGCCGGGCACAGGAGCGTACGAGCGCGATGACCGACTTCACCGTGGGGGACGACGGCTTCCGGTTCGACGGGAAGCCCGTACGGCTGCTGTCGGGCGCCCTGCACTACTTCCGGGTGCACGAGGAGCAGTGGGAGCACCGGCTGGCGATGCTCGCCGCGATGGGGCTGAACTGCGTCGAGACGTACGTACCGTGGAATCTGCACGAGCCCCGGGAGGGCGAGGTCCGGGACGTGGGGGCGCTCGGCCGGTTCCTGGACGCGGTGGAGCGGGCGGGGCTGTGGGCGATCGTGCGGCCGGGGCCGTACATCTGCGCCGAGTGGGAGAACGGCGGTCTCCCGGTGTGGGTGACGGGCCGGTTCGGGCGGCGGGTGCGGACCCGGGACGCGGAGTACCGGGCGGTGGTGGAGCGGTGGTTCCGGCGGCTGCTGCCGCAGGTGGTGCGGCGGCAGACCGGCCGGGGCGGTCCGGTGATCCTCGTCCAGGCGGAGAACGAGTACGGGAGTTACGGCAGCGACGCGGCGTATCTGGAGTGGCTGGCGGGGCTGTTGCGGCAGTGCGGGGTGACGGTTCCGCTGTTCACGTCGGACGGCCCGGAGGACCACATGCTGACCGGTGGTTCGGTGCCGGGTCTCCTCGCGACGGCGAACTTCGGTTCGGGGGCGCGGGAGGGCTTCGAGGTGCTGCGCCGGCACCAGCCGAAGGGCCCGTTGATGTGCATGGAGTTCTGGTGCGGCTGGTTCGACCACTGGGGGGCCGAACCCGTCGTACGGGATCCGGGGCAGGCGGCCGGGGCGCTGCGGGAGATCCTGGAGTGCGGGGCGTCGGTGAACGTCTACATGGCGCACGGGGGGACGAACTTCGGCGGCTGGGCGGGGGCGAACCGCGGTGGCCCGTTGCAGGACGGGGTGTTCCAGCCGACGGTGACGTCGTACGACTACGACGCGCCGGTCGACGAGTACGGGCGGGCGACGGAGAAGTTCCGGCTGTTCCGGGAGGTCCTGGAGGGGTACGCCGAGGGGCCGTTGCCCGCGCTGCCGCCGGAGCCGGTGGGGCTGGCCGGGCCGGTACGAGTGGAGCTGGACGGGTGGGCCGGGCTCGGGGACGTACTGGAGGTGCTGGGCGATCCGGAGACGGCGGAGTCGGGGGTGCCGCCGACCTTCGAGGAGCTGGGCGTGGACCGGGGCCTGGTGCGCTACCGGGTGGCGGTGCCGGGGCCGCGCCAGGCGTATCCGCTGGGGGTTTCGGGGCTGCGGGACCGGGCGGTGGTGTACGTGGACGGGGTGCGGGCCGGGGTGCTGACCGAGGAGTCCGGGCCGCTGCCGGAGCCGGTGGCGGGCCCGGCGGAGGTCGAGCTGTGGGTGGAGTCGCTGGGCCGGGTCAACTACGGGCCGCGGCTGGGTGAGCCGAAGGGTGTGACGGGCGGAGTGCTGCACGAGCGGCAGTATCTGCACGGGGTACGGGCCCGGGCGCTGCGGCTGGACGCCTTCGATGCGGCGGAGACGGTGGCGGCGGTCCCGTTCGGTCCGGTGGAGGCCGCCGCGGGGACGGGTGAGGCGGGGCGGACGGGCCTGTTCCGGGGGACGTTCACGGTCGGGGACGCCGCGGGCGTCACGGGCGGCTCAGGTGTCACCGGCGTGCCGGGGGTCGATCACGCCGGTCTCGAACTGCCCGGCTGGACGCGCGGGTTCGTCTGGGTGAACGGCTTCTGCCTGGGCCGGTACTGGTCGGCGGGCCCGCAGCGGACTCTGTACGTGCCGGGTCCGGTGCTACGCGATGGCGTCAACGAGGTGTGGGTGCTGGAGCTGGAGGAGGCGGGCGAGCCGCGGGTGGAACTGGGTCCGGGAGCGCCCGTTCGTACGGGCGCTCCCGGGGTGGTTCAGCCGTGATCACCGGCCGGACGTGCGGTGACCTGTGGCCGGGCTCCGAGGTGGGTCAGAGCGAGTCGGCCGCGGAGGCGATGTCACCGGCGAAGTGCGAGACCTGGGCGTAGACGCCCGGGTAGTCGGGGCGGGCGCAGCCCTGGCCCCAGCTGACGATGCCGACCTGGACCCACTCGTCGGAGTCGTCCTTGCGGAACATCGGGCCGCCGGAGTCGCCCTGGCAGCTGTCGACGCCGCCGGTGCCGAGGAGGCCGGCGCAGATCTCCTCGTCGGCGACGAGGTCGCCGCCGTAGGCGGACGAGCAGTCGGCGTCGGAGACGAACGGCACGTCGGCCTTCAGCAGGTGGCGCTGCTGGCTGCCGCCCTCACGGTCGGCGCCCCAGCCCGCGACGGTGAAGGTGCCCTCGTCGTAGGTGTCGTCGGTGGCGATCTTCAGGGTGGGCTGGTCGATCGGCTGGGCGAGCTTGATCAGCGCCCAGTCCTTGCCGGTGCCGTTGTAGCCGGGGGCCTGGAGGACCTTGGTGGACTGGACCTCGACGGCGTCGGGCGACTGGAGGTCGGCGACACCGCCGGTGACGGTGATCGAGGTGTCGTCGCCCGAGCCGTCCACGCAGTGGGCGGCGGTGAGGACGATGTCCTGGGCGTAGAGCGCACCGCCGCAGCCCATGGAGAGCCGGACCATGAAGGGGAACTCGCCCTGTTCGGCGCGTTCTCCGCCGACGATCGGCTGGGGGGCCGCGGCGGCGGGCTGGAGGCTGACGGTCGCGAGGGCGACGGCGGCTATGGCGACGGAACACCTTTTCAGCACGGTCAGAAGCTTCACGGACGCCTTCTTTCGTGGGGGGATTTCGTGTGGGGGGTTGCTGTGGGAGGTTGCGCTGCTGCGTTGTGGTGCAGGAGTCCCGGTACGCGGGTTTCCGGTAGGCGGGATTCCGGTGCTGCTGTGGGGTTGCGCGGTCCGGCACGCACGTCCCGGCCGGGGTGACGGCCTCCGGCACCGAAGCCGAATTAGTCATGTACCCGACAAGAACGATCCGATTATCGGTGCCGGGTGACCGCTGCCACAAGGCGCACTTTTCAGCCAAGATCATCGGCGGGTTTCCGGCCCGGCATACAGTGGAGGTCCGTCGACCGTCGCGGATGGGGGGTCCGACGTGGCGAACAGCCCTCCGGGCGCACCCGTCGTCCATGGCTTTCCGCATCTGGACACGGTCCGCTCCGCCATCACCGCGCTCTACCGCCGGCTCTCCGCGGACGGCGTCCACGCCTACGCCACCAGCCTCCCGCCCGCCGACGCCGCGTTCGCGGACCAGGACGATCTGCACCTGGGAGCCCAGCGGGTGGCGCGCTCCCTGGTCCAGCACCTCCATCTGCCCGAGGCCCGCATGATCGTCGGCTTCCGGGCGATGGAGCACGCGGCGAGCGTGGAACTCACCGCGGGCCCCGAGTACTTCATCGAGCTCAACGACCGTTTCCGCACCCACCGCAGGGACATCGGGGCGGCGCTCGCGCACGAGGTCACCCATGTGCTGCTGCACCGGCTCGGCCTGGAGTTCCCCGGGACCCGCGCCAACGAGATCCTGACCGACACCACGACGGCCTACCTCGGCGCGGGCTGGCTGCTGCTGGACGCGTTCCGGGAGGACGCCACCTCCCGCCAGAAGCTGGGCTACCTCACCCCGGAGGAGTTCGGATACGTCCTGGCCAAGCGGGCGTTCGCCTTCGACGAGGACCCCTCGCCGTGGTTCACCAGCCCCCAGGCGTACACCGCGTACACCAGGGGCCGGGAGCGGGCGCTGCGGGATCTGCGCCGGCCGCCACTGACCGCCGCGGGCTGGTCGGGCCGCCGCCGCTACGCCAAGGACCGCCGGTTCGCCCAGGACCACCCCGGCGCCGCCCCGGACCCGAGCGTTCCGTACACCTTCGAGACCGGCGACGGCGGCCTGCGCGTCTCCTTCCCCTGCCCCACCTGCCACCAGCGCATCCGGGTCCCCGTCCGGGGCCGGTTCACCGCGCGTTGCGGGCTGTGCCGGACCGCTCTGGAGTGCGACACCTGAGCCGGGGCGGTGTCGGCGGCCCGCCGTAGGATCGAAGCATGACGAACGAGCCGATCAGGGACGAACCATGCCTGTTCGACGCGCTGTACGAGGACGAGAACGCGGTCGTACGGGCCCTGCGCGCGGGTGCGCGGGCCGAGTCGAGCGACGAGGAGGGCACGACGGCGCTCTATCTGGCGTCGGTCCAGGACCGCCTGGAAGCGGTACGCCTGCTGCTCGCCGCCGGGGCCGACCCCGACCGGGCGAGCGGGCCCGGGGCGAGCGACCTGCCGCTGTGCGGGGCGGCGTGCGGCGGGCACACCGAGGTGGTGGAGGCGCTGCTGTCCGCCGGGGCCCGGCCGGATCTGCGCGAGGAGTTCGGCTTCACGGCGCTGCGGTGGGCGGTCGGCCTGGGGCACTCCGCGACGGTGGAGCTGCTCCTCGCCCATGGCGCGGACCCGCTGCTGCCGGGCCCGCAGGGGGAGTCGATGCTCGTGCTGGCGGCCCAGCGCGGATCCCTGCGCACGGTACGGGCACTGCTCGCGCACGGCGCGGGCGCGCAGGGCCAGGAACCCGCGGTGGCCCTGGCCCTGGCCGAGGCGCGGCGCATCGCCGGACTCGATCCGGAGCGGGAGCTGCGGCGGCGGCTGGAGGAGATGTACGGCTCCGGCATCGAGACGGTGACGCTCCACGACCGGCGCGACGGCGAGGAGACGACAGCGGTGGAGCTGCTCCGGGACGGGGTGCCGTCGGCGGGCGTGGACCAGCACACGGGGCACGCCGAGATCGCGGCCCTGCTGGGCGCACCGGCGTAGACACCGCCCGGGCCGCCCCGCCCCACCGGCTGCCGGCTACGCGCCCACCCCTCCCGGGTGAGCTCGTATTCCACGTCGCCGTGCTCGGAGCCCTCGATGACCTCCGGCCAGTCCTCGGTGTAGGCCCGCAGGAAGGTCAGCCCCGCCTTCTCCATCACGCGCCGGGATCCCGTGTTGACCGCCATGGTGTTGGCGGTGACCCGCTGGACCCCGAGGTCGGTGAACCCCTTGTCGACCAGGGCCCGCGCCCCCTCGGTGGCGTAACCGCGGCCCCAGGCGGCCCGGTTCAGCCGGTAGCCGAGCTCGACGACGGCGGGGTCGTGGTCGGCCAGCGGCCGGAGTCCGAACCAGCCCAGGAAGGCCCCGGTGTCCTTCCGCCGCGCGGCCCAGTAGCCGCGGGTTCCGGTGCACGGGTAGTGGTGGAGGAGCCTCGGCAGGGTCCGGTCCCGGATGTCCTCGGGGCTGGTGGGCCGGCCGCCGTTGATGTACCGCATGACAGCGGGGTCGTTGTCGAGGGCGAGCAGATCGGGGGCGTCGGCGGCGGTGACGGGGCGCAGGACGAGCCGGTCGGTCTCCAGGAAGACCGGCCCAGGGCGATCCTCCTCCTGGATCCGGAACGTCAGCCCTTCCGGACTGCGCAGCCGCACGGCACGACGGCCGTCCCCCTCCGCGGGGAGCGTGTCGGGTTCCTGGCCGTGGGCGCGGGCGCGCCGGATCACCCCGTCCAGGTCGTCCACGCCGATGGCCAGTTCCCACCGCGGTGCGGAGTCGGTGGCGGCCGGACCGGGGACGGCTGCCCGGAAGTCGGCCCGGCCGAGGGGCGCGCCGATCGTGGCGGCGTAGAACTGCCGGGCCCGCTCGGGGTCTTCGCAGACCAGGACCGTACGGTGCGGGCCGGCGTCGACCGTGGCGGGCGCCGGCCACCCGGCGGGCCTGTGCCGCTGCCAGAGGGAGAAGGCCGCGCCCACCGGGTCGACCAGGGTGGCGATCCGGCCCTGGTCCCCCGCGTCGAAGGGCGGGACGACGATCCGCGCTCCGTTCCCGACCGCCACAGCCGTACGGTGGTCCACGTCGTCGACCGCGAGGTAGTAGGCGATGTGCGGTGGCGTTCCGGGCGGGTACACCGGCTGGGCGAGGTCGCTCACCCCACCGATCCGGGCGCCTCCGGCGGAGATCGTGACGGCCCGCCGCCACAACTCCTCGTCCACGGCGAAGTCCCAGCCCAGCACGGAGGAGAAGAAGGCGGCGGTGCCGGACGGGTCGTGGGTCTTGAGGTCCATCCAGCAGAACTCGTTCATCGGTTCGGGCCCTGTTCCTGTGGTCGTGTGCTGCGAGGGTGTCCGGTACGGGACGGCCCCCGCAAGCGGGTTTCCCGGCACGGACGACCCGGCCCGCGTCATTCCCCTCAGGACGCCCCGTAGACCCGCCCCGGCTCCGCCGCCTCCGCCAGCAGCCGGCGCACCGTCCCGCCCGCCTCGGCCGGTGACCTGCGCGCGCCCCGGTCGTCGGTGGGGCCCGGGCGCCAGCCCTCCATGACGGTGATGCGGCCCGCCTCGGCCTCGAAGACGCGGCCCGTCACCCCGTCGCTCGCGGCGGAGCCGAGCCAGACGACGAGGGGCGAGACGTTCGCGGGGGCCATCGCGTCGAACGCGCCCTCCCCCGGGGCCGCCATGGTCGCGGCGAAGACCTGTTCGGTCATCCGGGTCCGGGCGGCCGGGGCGAGGGCGTTGACCTGGACTCCGTACCGGCCCAGTTCGGCCGCCGCGACCAGGGTCAGGGCGACGATTCCGGCCTTGGCCGCCGCGTAGTTGCCCTGGCCGACGCTGCCGAGGAGTCCGGCGCCGGAGCTGGTGTTGATCACCCGGGCGACCGGTGGGCGGCCCGCCCCGGCCTCGGCCCGCCAGTGGGCGGCGGCGTGCTTCAGGGGCAGGAAGTGGCCTTTGAGGTGGACGCGCATCACCGCGTCCCAGTCGTCCTCGTCCAGGTTGACGAGCATCCGGTCGCGGAGGAAGCCCGCGTTGTTGACGAGGGTGTCGAGGCGGCCGAAGGCGTCCAGGGCGGTGGTGACGAGGGAGGCCGCGCCTTCGGCGGTGGCGATGTCGCCGCCGTGGACGACGGCCTCGCCGCCCGCCGCGACGATCTCCTCGGCGACCTCACGGGCCGGTCCGCAGGAGCCCCCGCCCCCGCTGCCGTCGGGTCGGACGCCGAGGTCGTTGACGACGACCCGTGCTCCTTCGGCGGCGAAGGCCAGCGCATGGGCCCGGCCGAGCCCTCGCCCGGCGCCGGTGACGGCGACGACCCGGCCCGCGCAGAGTCCGGCACGGTGTGCGGTGGGGGCGGTGGGTTCGGTCATCGCAACTCCCTGGGACGTGGGCCTGGTTGGCGGGCGGGGGCGTGACTGCTACCGTCCACCTAACAAATGTTTGGTGGAAAGGTAGCTGATCCTCCGATGACTGTCTCCACCGCGTCGCCTCCCGGGAACGACGGCGTCCGCGTCGTCACCGTCGACCGTCCGCCCGTCAACGCGCTGCCCGTGCAGGGCTGGTACGACCTGGCCGACGCCGTCCGGACGGCGGGCCGCGACCCGGAGGTGCGCTGCGTCGTCCTGGCCGCCGCCGGGCGCGGCTTCAACGCGGGCGTCGACATCAAGGAGTTGCAGCGCGATCCGGGGCACGGGGCGCTGATCGGCGCCAACCGGGGCTGCGCCGAGGCGTTCGCGGCGGTGTACGCGTGCGAGGTCCCGGTCGTCGCGGCGGTGCGGGGCTTCTGCCTGGGCGGCGGTATCGGCCTCGTCGGCAACGCCGACGCGATCGTCGCGAGCGAGGACGCGGTCTTCGGTCTGCCGGAGCTGGACCGGGGTGCGCTCGGCGCCGCGACCCACCTCGCCCGTCTGGTGCCGCAGCACCTGATGCGCACGCTGTACTACACCTCGCGCACGGTCACCGCCGCCGAACTGCTCGCCCACGGCTCGGTCTGGCGGGTGGTCCCGACCGAACAACTGATGTCCTCCGCACTGGAGTTGGCGGCCGAGATCGCCGCCAAGGACGGCCATCTGCTGCGGCTGGCCAAGGCCGCGCTGAACGGCATCGACCCCGTCGACGTACAGCGCAGCTACCGCTTCGAGCAGGGGTTCACCTTCGAGGCGAACCTCGCCGGGACCGCCGCCCGGGTCCGCGACACCTTCGGCAAGGAGGCACGGCCGTGACCACTCCCCCGCAGCGACGCGACAAGACGATGACGCCCGAGGAGGTCGTCGGCCGGCTGAGCAGCGGGATGACGATCGGGATCGGCGGCTGGGGCTCGCGCCGCAAGCCGATGGCGCTGGTCAGGGCACTGCTGCGGTCATCGGTCACCGATCTCACGGTGATCTCCTACGGCGGCCCGGACGTCGGCCTGCTGGCGGCGGCGGGGCGGATCCGCCGTCTGGTCACGGCGTTCGTGACGCTCGACTCGATCCCGCTGGAGCCGCACTACCGGGCGGCCCGGCAGCGCGGGGCGTTCGCGCTGACGGAGATCGACGAGGCGATGTTCATGTGGGGGCTGCACGCGGCGGCGAACCGGCTGCCGTTCCTGCCGGTGCGGGCCGGGCTCGGCTCGGACGTGATGCGGGTCAACCCCGGGCTGCGCACGGTGACTTCACCGTACGAGGACGGCGAGGAGTTCGTGGCGGCGCCTGCCCTGCGGATGGACGCGGCGCTGGTCCACCTCAACCGGGCGGACCGGCTCGGCAACGGCCAGTACCTCGGCCCCGACCCGTACTTCGACGACCTGTTCTGCGAGGCGGCGGACGCGGCGTACGTCTCCTGCGAACGCCTGGTGGAGGCCCGGGAGTTGACGGAGGGCGGGCGGCCGCTGTCGAACCTCCTCGTCCAACGGCACGCCGTCACCGGTGTCGTGGAGACGCCGGGCGGGGCGCACTTCACCTCCTGCGTCCCCGACCACCCGCGCGACGAGCCGTTCCAGAAGGCGTACGCGACGGCGGCGGCCGATCCCGCCGCCTGGGCCGCGTTCGCGGCCCGCTTCCTGCCGCCGGACGGCGACGAGAAGGGCTACCAGCAGGCGGTCCGCACCTGGCACGAGGAGCAGAAGTGAACGCGTCCGCCGTGGAGAGCGCCACCCGTGCCGAGTACTGCGTGATCGCCTGCGCGGAGGCCTGGCGGGGCGGCGGCGAGATCCTGGCCAGTCCGATGGGCGCGGTGCCGTCCGTCGGCGCGCGGCTGGCCCGGCTGACCTTCGCGCCCGACCTGCTGCTCACGGACGGCGAGGCGACGCTCGTCGGCCCGGACGGCGAGCCGGAGGGCTGGCTCCCGTACCGCAGACATCTGGCCCTGGTGACCGGGGGGCGGCGGCACGTGATGATGGGCGCGAGCCAGATCGACCGGTTCGGCAACCAGAACATCTCCTGCATCGGCGACTGGGAGCAACCGGCCCGCCAGCTCCTGGGAGTGCGTGGAGCACCGGTCAACACCCTGAACAACCCGGTGAGTTACTGGATCCCCCGGCACTCGCCCCGGGTCTTCGTCGAACGCGTCGACATGGTCTGCGGGGTCGGCCACGACCGCGCGCGGGCGGCCGGCCCCTCGGCCACCCGCTTCCACCGCATCCCCCGGGTCGTCAGCGATCTCGGGGTCTTCGACTTCGCGACGCCGGACCGCTCGATGCGGCTGGCCTCGGTCCACCCGGGCGTCACGGTGGAGAGGGTCCGCGAGGCGACGGGCTTCCCGCTCACGGTCCCCGCCGACGTCCCGTTCACCCGCGCCCCCTCCCCTGCCGAACTCGCCCTGATCCGCGAGGTCGTCGACCCGGCCCGCACCCGGGACCGGGAGGTCAGGGTCTGATGCGTACCGCCCTGACCGACCTCGTCGGCGTCCGGCACCCGATCGTGCAGACCGGGATGGGCTGGGTGGCGGGCCCCCGCCTGGTCACCGCGACCGCGCGGGCCGGGGCGCTGGGCATCCTGGCGTCGGCGACCATGACGCCGGAGCAACTGCGGTCCGCCGTACGGGAGGTGAGGTCCCGGACCGACGCGCCGTTCGGGGTGAATCTGCGGGCGGACGCGGGCGATGCCCGGGAGCGGGTACGGATCATCGTCGAGGAGGGCGTACGGGTGGCGTCGTTCGCGCTCGCCCCGTCGAAGGACCTCATCGCGGAGCTGAAGGACGCGGGCGTGGTCGTCGTCCCGTCGGTGGGGGCCCGGCGTCACGCGGAGAAGGTCGCGGCGTGGGGCGCGGACGCGGTGATCGTGCAGGGCGGCGAGGGCGGCGGCCACACGGGGGAGGTCGCCACCACGGTGCTGTTGCCGCAGGTGGTCGACGCGGTGGACATCCCGGTGGTCGCGGCGGGCGGCTTCCACGACGGCCGGGGGCTGGTGGCGGCGCTGGCGTACGGGGCGGCGGGCGTCGCGATGGGCACCCGGTTCCTGCTGACCTCGGACTCCACGGTCCCGGACGCGGTGAAGGCGCGCTATCTGGCGGCGGCCGCCCAGGACATCACGCTGACGCGGGCGGTGGACGGGCTGCCGCACCGGATGCTCCGTACGGAGCTGGTGGCGGAGCTGGAGGGCGCGGGCCGGCTGCGCTCGCTGTACGGGGCGGTGCGCCGGGCGTCCCGCTTCCGCCGGCTGTCCGGCCTGAGCTGGCCGGGCATGGTCCGCGACGGCCTGGCGATGCGGCACGGCAAGGAGCTGAGCTGGAGCCAGGTGCTGATGGCGGCGAACGCGCCGATGCTGCTGAGGGCGTCGATGGTGGAGGGCCGCACGGACCTCGGCATCATGGCCTCCGGCCAGGTGGCGGCCCTGATCGAGGATCTGCCGAGTGTGGCGGGGCTGGTGACACGGATCCTGGCGGAGGCGGAGAAGACCTTGACGGCCCTCCATCAAGCCCGTCCGGCGATTGAGGACAAAGCCCCGGCCCGGGGCTTTCGGGGCTCTGCCCCGGACCCCGGTCCTCAATCGCCGGACGGCTTGACGTGCGACCGGCGGTCCTCAAAGACCGGAGGGCCTGAAGTACGACCGGCGGTCCTCAATCCCCGGAGGGCCTGAAGTGCGACCTGGGTCCTCAATCGCCGGACGGCTTGAAGGGGCCCTACGCCGCCCGGCGGCCGCGTGCCGGCGCCCCGGAGCGGCCGGCGCCGCGGGCCTCGCCGCCCGAGCGCCCCGCACCGCCGGAGCGCCCCGCACCGCCCCCGGTCCCGCCGGCACCGCCGGCCCCGCGCCGGCCCCGCCCCCGGCTGCCGGAACGCACCGCGCCCCCGCCGGAACCGGAGCCCGCCGAACCGCCCGACCGGGCCCTCTGCTTCGGCGGGGTCGGCTGCGGTACCTCGATCACGATCGCGACGCCCGACGGCTCACGCGCGCCCGTGATCCGGGACAGTTCCGCGTCGCCGGAGGTGACCCGCGTGGTGCGCGGCGCGATGCCCGCGTCCTGCATCAGCCGGGTCATCTCGCGCTTCTCCTCGGGCAGCACCAGCGTGACGACGCTGCCGGACTCCCCGGCGCGCGCCGTGCGCCCGCCGCGGTGGAGGTAGTCCTTGTGGTCGGTCGGCGGGTCCACGTTGACGACCAGGTCGAGGTCGTCGACGTGGATGCCGCGGGCCGCGACGTTCGTCGCGACGAGCGCGGTGACCTCACCGGTCTTGAACTGGTCGAGCGTCCGGTTGCGCTGCGGCTGGGAGCGGCCGCCGTGCAGGGCGGCCGCCCGTACACCGCTGGCGAGCAGCCGCTTGGCGAAGCGGTCGGCGGCGCGCTTGGTGTCGACGAACATGATCACCCGGCCGTCGCGGGCGGCGATCTTCGTGGCGACGGCCTTCTTGTCGGTCTCGTCCAGGACGTGGAGCACGTGGTGCTCCATCGTGGTGACCGCACCGGCGGACGGGTCGACGGAGTGCACGACCGGGTCGGTGAGGAACATCTTGACGAGCCGGTCGATGTTCTTGTCGAGGGTCGCGGAGAACAGCATGCGCTGGCCGTCCGCCTCGACCTGCTTGAGCAGGGCGACGACCTGCGGCATGAAGCCCATGTCGGCCATCTGGTCGGCCTCGTCGAGGACGGTGATGGAGACCTCGTCCAGGCGGCAGTCGCCGCGCTCGATGAGGTCCTTGAGCCGACCCGGGGTGGCGACGAGGACTTCGGCGCCGCGCCGCAGGGTGGCGGACTGCTTGGTGATCGACATGCCGCCGACGACGGTGGCCATCCGCAGGTTCACGGCGGTCGCGTACGGGGTCAGCGCGTCGGTGACCTGCTGGGCCAGCTCCCGGGTGGGGACGAGGACCATGGCGAGCGGGGCGCGCGGCTCGCTGCGGCGCCCGGCGGTGCGGGCCAGCAGGGCCAGGCCGAAGGCGAGGGTCTTGCCGGAGCCGGTGCGCCCGCGGCCGAGGATGTCGCGGCCGGCCAGCGAGTTCGGCAGGGTCGCGCCCTGGATCGGGAACGGCTCGGTGACGCCCTGCGCGGCGAGGGTCTTCAGCAGCGCGGCGGGCATGTCGAGGTCGGCGAAGGCCTCGACGGACGGCAGCGCGGGGGTCACGGTCTCCGGCAGAGCGAACTCGGCGGGCTGCGCGACAGCGGGCTTGCGGCGGGCCGCGGGCTTGGAGCCGCCCTGGTTACGGGAGCGGGGTGCGCCGCCCCGGCCGTTCGAGGCGGCCTGGGGGCCCGCGCCCTGGCCGCGGCCTCGGCCACGGGCCGGACGGGAGCGGGGGGTGCGGTCCTGGCGTTCGGAGCGTTCGGAGCTGGTCATGGGGAATTGCCCTCCTGGGGGATTCCTGGGCAACTGCCGAGTGGGTTTACTGCGATGTGCCGGCCCGGCCGTCCGGGTGCGCCCCCAGGATGTGCGCACAGAACGGGTTGTTGCGACGGATGGTCGCTCGGACAGCACAAACCGGGGCCCGCACCTTCACGGTGCGGGCCCCGGTCAGCGAGGTACGCGTCCGGCAATTAGGCCGGGACGATGTTCTCCGCCTGCGGGCCCTTCTGGCCCTGCGTGACGTCGAAGGAGACCTTCTGGCCCTCCTGGAGCTCACGGAAGCCCGAGGTGGCGATGTTGGAGTAGTGGGCGAAGACGTCGGCGCCGCCGCCGTCCTGCTCGATGAAGCCGAAGCCCTTTTCCGAGTTGAACCACTTCACGGTTCCAGTAGCCATGTCATTCTCCTAAAAGAGGTGCAGTGCCGGAAATCCGCACTTTACGGATTCCAAGTCGCCGCATTGAGCCCCATCCGGAGAAAGCCGGAAAACAATAATGCGCCTGAGGAAGCATTCCCGTCAGGCGCACATAAAGTTCATGGGTACCAAAACTGCAACGGGAAACACCCTAGCACGTCCTCTCCTCCGGCGGTGGATCACGCCACGCCGCCGGAGGGAAAGCTTGGCTGACCAGAAGGTGTATGCCGGGTATCCCGGAGTTCCGGGTGTCTCAGAGCCGCTCGACGATGGTGACGTTGGCCTGTCCGCCGCCCTCGCACATCGTCTGGAGACCGTAGCGGCCGCCGGTGCGTTCCAGTTCGTGGAGCAGCGTGGTCATGAGCCGGGCGCCGGTCGCGCCGAGCGGGTGGCCCAGGGCGATGGCGCCGCCGTTGACGTTGACCCGCTCGGGGTCGGCGCCGGTCTCCTTCAGCCAGGCGAGGACGACCGGGGCGAACGCCTCGTTGATCTCGACGAGGTCGATGGCGTCGATGGTGAGGCCGGTCTTCTTCAGGGCGTACGCGGTGGCGGGGATCGGGGCCGAGAGCATCCGGATCGGGTCCTCGCCGCGTACGGACAGGTGGTGGATGCGGGCCCGTGGGGTGAGGCCGTGTTCGGCGACGGCCCGCTCGGAGGCGATGAGCAGGGCGGCGGCCCCGTCGGAGACCTGGGAGGAGCAGGCGGCGGTGATGGTGCCGCCCTCGACGACCGGCTTCAGGCCGGCCATCTTCTCCAGGGTGGTGTCGCGGCGCGGCCCCTCGTCCGCGACGACGTCCCCGTACGCGACGGTCTCGCGGGCGAAGCGGCCCTCGTCGGCGGCGCGGACCGCCCGCCGGTGGGAGGTGAGGGCGAACTCCTCCATGTCGCGGCGGCCGATGCCCCATTTCTCGGCGATCAGCTGGGCGCCGTGGAACTGGTTGACGGGGGCGTCGCCGTAGCGGGCCCGCCAGCCCTCGCTGCCCGCGAAGGGCCCCTGGGTGAGGCCGAGGGGTTCGGCGGCCCGGCGGGAGGCGAAGGCGATGGGGATCTGGGTCATGTTCTGGGTGCCGCCCGCCACGACGAGGTCCTGGGTGCCGGAGAGGACGCCCTGGGCGGCGAAGTGGAGGGCCTGCTGGGAGGAGCCGCACTGCCGGTCGACGGTGACGCCGGGGACCTCCTCGGGCAGTCCGGCGGCGAGCCATGACGTACGGGCGATGTCGCCGGCCTGCGGTCCGACGGTGTCCAGGCAGCCGAAGACGACGTCCTCGACGGCAGCCGGGTCGACGCCCGAGCGGGCCATCAGCTCGCGCAGCACATGGGCTCCGAGGTCGGCGGGGTGGGCGGCCCCGAGGCCTCCTCCGCGCCGTCCGACGGGGGTGCGTACCGCTTCGACGATGTAGGCCTCGGTCATGGCTGCTGCTCCTCGGTCATCGAGAGGTGGCTAGATACGCAGGGCGATGCCGTCGAGCACCATCGAGAGGTACTGCCGGGCGATCTCTTCGGGGCTGTGGTGTCCGCCGGGGCGGTACCAGGAGGCGGCGACCCAGACGGTGTCGCGGACGAAGCGGTAGGTGAGGCGGATGTCGAGGTCGTCGCGGAAGACGCCTTCGGCGACGCCGCGTTCCAGGGTGCCGAGCCAGGCCTTCTCGAACTTGGTCTGCGAGTCGACGAGGTAGGCGAAGCGCGGCTGGGTGGCGAGGTGTTTGGACTCCTTCTGGTAGATCGCGACGGCGGGGCGGTGCCGGTCGATCTCCCGGAAGGACTCGGTGACCAGGGCCTCGATGGTCTCGCGGGGGCCGAGGCCGGCCGCCAGGACCGCGTCGTAGCCCTGCCAGAGCTCGTCGAGGAAGGTGGAGAGGATCTCGTCGAGCATCGATTCCTTGGAATCGAAGTGGTAGTAGAGGCTGCCCGCGAGCATCCCGGCCTCGTCCGCGATCCGGCGGACGGTGGTGGCGTTGTATCCCTGGGCGGCGAAGACCTCGGCGGCGGTGGCGAGCAGTTCTCGGCGTCGCTCCGGCGTGGGGGTCACCTGGGGCTTCTTCTTGGTAGGCACCCGGCCATTGTCCGTCCATGGCTTGTGTGTTCACGCACGCTGGCTGCTGACGGGGACGACCTCGCCGGTCATGTACGAGGAGTAGCCGCTGGCGAGGAAGACGATGACGTTGGCGACCTCCCAGGGTTCGGCGTACCGGCCGAAGGCCTCCTTCTCGGTGAGTTCGGCGAGGAGTTCGGCGGAGGTGACCTTGGCGAGGTGCGGGTGCATGGCGAGGCTGGGGGCGACGGCGTTGACGCGCACGCCGTAGTCGGCGGCTTCGAGGGCGGCACAGCGGGTGAGGGCCATGACGCCGGCCTTGGCGGCGGCGTAGTGGGCCTGGCCGCGCTGGGCGCGCCAGCCGACGACGGAGGCGTTGTTGACGAGGACGCCTCCGGTTCCGGCGGCCTTGAGGGAGCGCAGGGCGGCGCGGGTGCAGCGGAAGGTGCCGTTCAGCGTGACGTCGAGGATGCTCGTCCACTGGTCGTCGGTCATCTCGGTGAGTTCGGCGGTGCCGCCGAGGCCCGCGTTGTTGACGACGATGTCGAGGCCGCCGTGGGTGTGTTCGGCGTGTGAGAAGAGGGCGGCCACCTGCTCCTCGTCGGTGACGTCGCAGGTCAGATGGGTGACGCGGTCGGGTCCGAACGCGTCGGCGAGGGCGTGGGCGCTCTCCTTCAGCCGGCGGGCGTGGGCGTCGCCGATCACCACGCGCGCGCCCTCCTCCAGGAAGCGGCGGGCGGTGGCGCCGCCGATGCCGGCTCCGGCGGCGGCGGTGATCACGGCGGTGCGGCCGGCCAGCAGTCCGTGTCCCGGCAGGTACGGCGGTGCGTCCATGGCCCGTTCCCCCGACTTCTCGACGGTGCGTGAGCCGTACGTTAACCTACCAAACACTTGTTAGGGAACGGCCTTACGGAAGGCAGGCCCCATGGACCTGGCGCAGACAGCACGGACCGGGGCGCTGCGGGCCGAGGCCCGGGCCTGGCTCCGCGAGCACGTACCCGCCCGGCCGCTGCCCTCCCTGGAGACCGGAGAGGGGTTCGCCGCGCACCGGGCGTGGGAGGCGGAGCTGTACGGAGGCCGGTGGTCGGCGGTCTCCTGGCCGCAGGAGTACGGGGGCCGGGGCGCGGATCTCTTCGGCTGGCTGGCGTTCGAGGAGGAGTACTGGGCGGCGGGCGCGCCGGGCCGGGTCTCGCAGAACGGGGTCAGCCTCCTCGCCCCCACCCTCCTCGCCCACGGCACGGCGGAGCAGCGGACCCGGGTACTGCCCCCGATGGCGAGCGGCGAGGTCATCTGGGCGCAGGCCTGGTCGGAGCCGGAGGCCGGGTCGGACCTGGCGGCGCTGCGCTCGCGGGCGGTGCGGACGGCGGGCGGCTGGCTGCTGTCGGGGCAGAAGACCTGGTCCTCGCGGGCTGCGTTCGCGGACCGGGCGTTCGGGATCTTCCGTACGGACCCGGGGGCGGCGAAACCGCACCAGGGACTCACGTACCTGATGTTCGGGTTGCGGGACCCCGGGGTCACGGTGCGTCCGATCGGCCGGCTGGACGGGAAGCCGGCGTTCGCCGAGATCTTCCTGGACGAGGTCTTCGTACCGGACGAGGACGTCATCGGGGAGCCGGGGCAGGGCTGGCGGATCGCGATGTCGGCCACGGGGGACGAACGCGGGCTCACACTCCGCTCCCCCGGCCGCTTCCTGGCCGCCGCCGACCGGCTGACGGAGTTGTGGCGGGAGGCGGGCGACCCGGCGGACACGGCGCTGCGGGACCGGGTGGCGGACGCGGTGATCGGGGCGCGGGCGTACCGGCTGTTCACGGCCGCCTCGGCGGCCCGGTTCGCGGCGGGGGCGTCGCTCGGTCCGGAGTCCAGCCTGAACAAGGTGTTCTGGTCGGACTACGACATCGCTCTGCACGAGACGGCGCTGGACCTGCTGGGCCCGGACGCGGAACGGGCGGACACGGCGTGGGCGCAGGGATACGTCTTCGCCCTGGCGGGGCCGGTCTACGCCGGGACGAACGAGATCCAGCGCGACATCATCGCCGAGCGGCTGCTCGGCCTGCCGAAAGGACGGCGCTGATGCGTTTCCTGCTCACCGACGAGCAGCGGGAGTTCGGGCGCTCCCTGGACGCGCTGCTGACGGCGGCCGACACCCCGGCGGTCCTGCGGGCGTGGGCGGCCGGGGATCACGGGCCGGGGCGGGCCCTGTGGGGGCGGCTCGCGGACGCCGGGGTGTTCGCGCTGGCGGTTCCGGAGGCGTACGGGGGTCTGGGTCCGCTCCCCGTGGAGAGCGCCGTCGCCTGCGTGGAGCTGGGGCGGCACGCGGTGCCCGGTCCGGTGGCGGAGACCCTGGCGGCCGGGGAGCTGCTGGGCGGGGTGGGCGGCCCGGCGGCGAAGGAGTGGCTGCCGAGGATCGCGGCGGGTACGGCGGTGGTGTCGCTGCTGCTGGACGGGCACGGGCCGTACGCGCTGGACGCGGACGCGGCGGACGCGGTGTTCACGGTGACCGGCGACGAACTGCGGATCGCGCCGGGCCCGGGTTCACCGGTGGTCTCGGTGGATCCGGCGCGGCGGCTGTTCCGGCCGGAGCCGGACGGCGAGGTGGTGGCGGCCGGGCCGGGGGTGCGCGAGGCGGCGCGGGCGGCGGGCGACCGGGCGGCGTTCGCGACGGCGGGCCTGGCGCTGGGCTGCGGGGAGGAGCTGCTGCGGGCGACGGTGGCGTACGTGAAGCAGCGCACCCAGTTCGGGGTGCCCGTCGGCTCCTTCCAGGCGGTCAAGCACCGGCTGGCGGACACCCTGCTGGGCCTGGAGTTCGCACGCCCGCTGCTGTACGGGGCGGCGGTGGAGCTGGCCGAGGGGCCGTCCGGGGCCGGGGCGGCGGTCGCGGCGGCGAAGGTGACGGCGGGCGAGGCCGGGTACGCGGCGGCCCGCACCGCGCTCCAGTCGCACGGCGCGATCGGCTACACCGAGGAGCCGGCCCTCGCCTGGTGGCTGCGCCGGGCCCGGCCGCTGCGGGACGCCTGGGGGACGCCGTCCGCGTGCCGGGCCCGGGTGCTGGCGGGGTGAGCGCCTCCGGTCCGGGCCCCGGGCGTCGGCGGGGCGAGCGCCCCCGGTCCGGGCCAGGCGGCCGGGCGGGCGGCTCCGAGCCGGGTCCGCTCCGCCCGCCGGGCCGGCGTCACTTCCGGCGTACCGTGCGCAGCGGCTGCCCCGGCCGCCAGGACCGGATGACCAGCTCGTCGCCGTCGAGCCCGATGCGGACCACCTCGCTCAGCTCGGCCCGGAAGAGGTGGAAGGGCTCGGGCGGGGTGGCCTCCTCGATGAAGCGGGCGATCAGCTCCGGGTCCGTGATCTCCACGGCCCGGCCGCTGACCCGGACGTCGCCGTCGTTCATCTCGGCGTCGGGGCCCGGGTTGGCGTGGAGCGCGAAGCGCGGGTCGCGGCGCAGGTCCAGGGCCTTGAGCGAGTCCGGCATCATGCCGAGCAGCAGCTCACCGAAGCGGAAGTCGGCCTCCAGGCCGGTGACCCGGGGCGAGCCGTCCTTCCGCAGGGTGGCCAGGACGTGGTGCTTGTAGAGGCGGAAGCGGCGCTCGACGGTGTCGGCGAAGTCGGGTTCGGCGGCGGCGAACCTCTCCCAGGAGACGGGTGCGGGTGCAGGTGCGGATGAAGGCGATGAAGACGTCATGGGCGCCATGCAACACCGGATACCCGACATCTCCTGTCGGCATTTGGGCACGACAGGCGGGCGGACCCCGGGATGGAGTCAGACCGGGCCGACCGCCTCATCGCTCCGGACCGTCTCCGGGGCCGGCCGGACGAGCTTGAGCAGGACCTCGTCGTACTCCTCGTCGACACGACGGCTCTCCTCCACGAAGCCCATCCGGGCGTAGAAGCCGCGGGCCCGCGTGTTCTTCTCGTACACCTCGAGGGTCAGGGAGCCGTGCAGCGCCGCCGCGTGCTCGACGAGGCGTCGGCCCATCCCGGTGCCCTGTGCTTCCGGAGCCACGAAAAGGCCGCCGATCTCGGCGTCCAGGCCAAGAACCACCCGGCCGTTCGACTCCGACGGGCGTGGACGGATTCGGATCTCACGTCTCGTCGCCCTCACCCTGCGGGATGACTGGCGGCCAATGTCATCAAGCGTTCTCGTTATCGGGCATGTGGCGGATCACCATTCGCGTCGACGTTGCGCACCGGGCGCGATGCACGTCATCCGCTTTCTGTCGCGATACGGCAGTGCCATCCGCGCCGCGTCAGCGGCGACCGCTGCGGGAATGGCACTGTCACGGGAAACGCCGGGCAGGCGAATCGCCAGTAACGGTGCGGCCACAGGGCTCGTCGACGACCGCCGCGAACCACTGCGCCGTCGACGGGGATGCGGTCAGAAGCAGAGGAGTCGGCATCACGGTCGAGCGCTCGGGCTGACGCGGTCAGTCAGCAGCGCGCCGCGGATCCAGCCACAATCACCAGACGATTGACGACCGGGCGGCAGGCAGGAACTCGCGACCGATCGGTGGGGCACGTAACGGCCCGAGGGGCTGCGTCGACGACGTTGCCAAGCCGAACGGGTTCAGCGCGCCCTTGCAGGGCGCTCGGCAGCTTGTTAGTCAGCGCCGTCAAAGGACCAGGGCGAGCGGCGAGCCGCTATCGAAGTGGTCGAACGGCGGCATCGCTTCTTGCGACGCGTCTCTCGAGGCGTGGTCGGCGATGTGGTGCGGTCGACGTCGGTGGAGAAAGGACGACGGGGCCGTGCCCGGTGATGCCATTTGGAGGCGTCGGCCACTTTTCGAACTGTCGAAACCGGTGAGCAGGCGGCCGCCGGTGACCGCCGGGCCTGCCGGGCCCGGACAGGGCGACTGACAGGCCGCTTGTGAGCTGGCTCCCCGTTCCGGTGTTCAGCGGAGGGCCCAGGCTGGGGATGTCCTGCCGATCCGGGCCAGGACCTCCCGGCCCGGACGCTTGCCAGCGCGCCGCTGATGTCGGTCGGGGACGGGCAGGCGCCGCGTTCAGTTCCGTACGCCGTTGGGACGTCGCGGCTGAGGAGCTCCCGGGCCGCGTGGCCAGGGGAACCCAGGTGGTCACTGAACCAGCCGGGACCGGTCCGTCAGGCGGATCGGGGCCGGCAGACGCGGTCCCAGTCGGGGAAGCGGTCCACTCCGCCGGCGGCAGGAGCCAGCCCTCGGCGATGGCCCACCGATCGACGACTGTGCGTCCCGTCACCGCGACATGAACGCCGTCGACGTTGGTCGCGTAGCTCTCGTCGCGGGCGACGTTGCCGCGCTGGTCGAGCTCCAGGCCGAACTGCTGGACCAGACCGTTGGACTGGTCGGTGCCGGTGAAGGCCATGGCCAGCGTGACGAGCTGCGGGGATGCGCCTCCGTGCCAGGCTTCTGCTCCAGCTTACCGTCCTGAACTCGACCTCCACCGGTGGTGGCCTGTCGAGGGCGATGCCGTGACTCTGCGCGAAACCGTCGGGTGGAGAAGATGAACCCGCTGCCGTCGTCTCGTGCGCGGAGGTGGGCCGCCAGAGCTGGACCCGGTCGGCCAGCGCCTGGACGCTGCCGTCCTGGTAATAGGGCTTCATCGAACCGGAGTAGTCGAGGACGAGGTAGACGGCCGCCCGGTGACCGCCGAGGCCGCGCTTCTCCAGCGAGACCCCGGCGCTCTTGTAGAGGCTGACCAGGGCCGGAGCCGTCTCCTGGACCTTGGTCAGGCTGATGGCCGGGCCGCTCCCGCCCACGGCCGTGTCCGCACCGCGCATGACGGCTCCCCCGTTCGGTGTTCGGCAGGCCTTGAGCCTAGGGGATGTCCTGCCGATCCGGGCCGGGACCTCCCCGGCCCCGGACGCGCCACGGCGCCCGCTGATGTCCGGTCGGGGACGGGCAGGCGCCGCGTTCAGTTCCGTACGCCGTTGTACGGGACGTCTTGTGGGGGCTCCCCCGGGCCGCGTGGCCCAGGGGGAACCCGGGTGGTGCTCAGACCAGCAGGGACCGGTCCGTCGGGCGGATCGGGGCCGGCAGGGCGCTGGTCCCGGTCAGGAAGCGGTCCACTCCGCGGGCGGCGGAGCGGCCCTCGGCGATGGCCCACACGATCAGCGACTGGCCGCGTCCCGCGTCACCGGCGACGTAGACGCCGTCGACGTTGGTCGCGTAGCTCTCGTCGCGGGCGACGTTGCCGCGCTGGTCGAGCTCCAGGCCGAACTGCTGGACCAGACCGTTGGACTGGTCGGTGCCGGTGAAGCCCATGGCCAGCGTGACGAGCTGCGCGGGGATGCGCCGCTCCGTGCCGGGCTTCTGCTCCAGCTTACCGTCCTTGAACTCGACCTCCACCAGGTGGAGGGCCTGGACATTGCCGTCCTCGTCGCCCTCGAAGTGGGTGGTGGAGACGGAGTAGACCCGCTCGCCGCCCTCCTCGTGCGCGGAGGTGACCTTGTAGAGCATCGGGAAGGTCGGCCACGGCTGGTTGGCGTTCCGGTCCTCGCCCGGCTTCGGCATGATCTCCAGCTGGGTGACGGAGGCGGCGCCCTGGCGGTGGGCGGTGCCCACGCAGTCGGCGCCGGTGTCGCCGCCGCCGATGACGACGACGTGCTTGCCGCCGGCGTGGATCGGGGCGACGGTCAGGTCGCCCTCCTGCACCTTGTTGGCGAGCGGCAGGTACTCCATCGCGAAGTGGACGCCGTTCAGCTCACGGCCGGGGACCGGCAGGTCGCGGGAGACGGTGGCACCGGCCGCGATGACGACCGCGTCGTAGCGGCGGCGGAGCTTGGCGGCGTCGATGTCCTGGCCGATCTCCACCCCCGTACGGAACTTGGTGCCCTCCAGGCGCATCTGCTCGATGCGGCGGTTGATGTGCGACTTCTCCATCTTGAACTCGGGGATGCCGTAGCGGAGGAGGCCCCCGATGCGGTCCGCGCGCTCGTAGACGACGACGGTGTGGCCGGCCCGGGTCAGCTGCTGGGCGGCGGCGAGTCCCGCCGGGCCCGAGCCGATGACGGCGACGGTCTTGCCGGAGAGGCGCTCGGGCGGCTGCGGGGTGACGTCGCCGCTGTCCCACGCCTTGTCGATGATGGAGACCTCGACGTTCTTGATGGTGACGGCGGGCTGGTTGATGCCGAGGACGCACGCCGACTCGCAGGGGGCCGGGCACAGCCGCCCGGTGAACTCCGGGAAGTTGTTCGTGGCGTGCAGCCGCTCGGACGCGGCGGTCCAGTCCTCGCGGTAGGCGTAGTCGTTCCACTCGGGGATGAGGTTTCCGAGCGGGCAGCCGTTGTGGCAGAACGGGATGCCGCAGTCCATGCAGCGGCCGGCCTGCTTGCTGATGATCGGGAGCAGGGAGCCCGGAACGTAGACCTCGTTCCAGTCCTTGACGCGCTCGGCCACGGGGCGGGTCTGGGCGACCTCGCGTCCGGTGGTCAGGAAGCCCTTGGGGTCAGCCATGGGTCGCCGCCTCCATCATCTTCTCGGTGGTCTCCTGCTCGGAGAGACCGGCGAGCTCAGCGGCGTCCTTGGCGGCGAGCACTGCCTTGTACGTGGACGGGATGATCTTGCTGAAGCGGGTCACGGCGGTGTCCCACTCGGCGAGGAGCTTCTCGGCGACGGTGGAGCCGGTCTCCTCCTGGTGGCGGCGCACGACGTCGTGCAGCCACTGCTGGTCGGTGTCGTCCAGCTCCTCGACGGCGCCGAGGTTGCCGACGTTGACGTCGTCGCGGTTGAGGTCGATGACGTACGCGACGCCGCCCGACATGCCGGCGGCGAAGTTGCGGCCGGTCTCGCCGAGGACGACCGCCTGGCCGCCGGTCATGTACTCGCAGCCGTGGTCGCCGACGCCTTCGGAGACGACCAGCGCGCCGGAGTTGCGGACGCAGAAGCGTTCGCCGGTGCGGCCGCGCAGGAAGATCTCGCCGCCGGTGGCTCCGTAGCCGATGGTGTTGCCGGCGATGGTGGAGTACTCGGCGAGGTGGTCGGCGCCCCGGTCGGGCCGGACGATCACGCGGCCGCCGGAGAGGCCCTTGCCGACGTAGTCGTTGGCGTCGCCCTCCAGGCGCAGGGTGACCCCGCGCGGCACGAACGCGCCGAAGGACTGGCCGGCCGAGCCGGTGAAGGTGATGTCGATGGTGTTCTCGGGCAGGCCCGGGCCACCGAACTTCTTGGTCACCTCGTGGCCGAGCATGGTGCCGACGGTCCGGTTGATGTTGCGGATCGCGACCTGGGCCCGGACCGGCTGGGCGGCCTCGGCGCTCTCGGCGCCCAGCGCGTCGGCGGCCAGCTTGATCAGCTGGTTGTCGAGCGCCTTCGTCAGGCCGTGGTCCTGCTCGACGATGCGGTGGCGGACCGCGCCCTCGGGCAGCTCGGGCACGTGGAAGAGCGGGGCGAGGTCGAGGCCCTGCGCCTTCCAGTGGGTGATCGCGCGGTCGGTGTCGAGGAGTTCGGCGTGGCCGACGGCCTCCTCGATGGAGCGGAAGCCCAGCTCGGCGAGGATCTCGCGGACCTCTTCGGCGATGAACTCGAAGAAGTTGACGATGTACTCGGCCTTGCCGGAGAACCGGTCGCGCAGGACCGGGTTCTGGGTGGCGATGCCGACCGGGCAGGTGTCCAGGTGGCAGACGCGCATCATGACGCAGCCGGAGACGACGAGCGGCGCGGTCGCGAAACCGAACTCCTCGGCGCCGAGCAGCGCGGCGATGACGACGTCGCGGCCGGTCTTGAGCTGGCCGTCGGTCTGCACGACGATGCGGTCGCGCAGGCCGTTGAGCAGCAGCGTCTGCTGGGTCTCGGCGAGGCCGAGCTCCCAGGGGCCGCCCGCGTGCTTGAGCGAGGTGAGCGGGGAGGCGCCCGTTCCGCCGTCGTGGCCGGAGATGAGGACGACGTCCGCGTGGGCCTTGGAGACACCGGCGGCGACCGTGCCGACGCCGACCTCGGAGACCAGCTTCACGTGGATGCGGGCCGCGGGGTTGGCGTTCTTGAGGTCGTGGATCAGCTGGGCGAGGTCTTCGATGGAGTAGATGTCGTGGTGCGGCGGCGGCGAGATGAGGCCGACGCCGGGCGTCGAGTGACGCGTCTTGGCGACCCACGGGTAGACCTTGTGGCCGGGCAGCTGGCCGCCCTCGCCGGGCTTGGCGCCCTGGGCCATCTTGATCTGGATGTCGTCCGCGTTGACCAGGTATTCGCTGGTCACTCCGAAGCGGCCGGAGGCGACCTGCTTGATGGAGGAGCGGCGCGCCGGGTCGTACAGACGGTCGGGGTCCTCGCCGCCCTCGCCGGTGTTGGACTTGCCGCCGAGCTGGTTCATCGCGATGGCGAGCGTCTCGTGCGCCTCGCGGGAGATCGAGCCGTACGACATGGCGCCGGTGGAGAACCGCTTGACGATCTCGGACGCGGGCTCGACCTCGTCGAGGGAGATCGGCTCGCGGCCGGAGTCGAAGCCGAAGAGGCCGCGGAGCGTCATGAGGCGCTCGGACTGCTCGTTCACCCGGTCCGTGTACTGCTTGAAGATGTCGTAGCGCCGGTTGCGGGTGGCGTGCTGGAGGCGGAAGACCGTCTCCGGGTCGAACAGGTGCGGTTCGCCCTCGCGGCGCCACTGGTACTCGCCGCCGATCTCCAGCGCGCGGTGCGAGGCCGCGATGCCGGACGCGGGGTACGCCTTGGTGTGCCGGGCGGCGACCTCCTTGGCGACGACGTCCAGGCCGGCGCCGCCGATCTTGGTGGCGGTGCCGTTGAAGTACGTCGCGACGAAGGCCTCGTCGAGGCCGACGGCCTCGAAGACCTGGGCGCCGCGGTAGGAGGCGACGGTGGAGATGCCCATCTTGGACATGACCTTGAGGACGCCCTTGCCCAGCGCGTAGATCAGGTTCCGGATGGCCTGCTCGGCCTCGATGTTCTCGATGAACGTACCGGCGCGGACCAGGTCCTCGACGGACTCCATCGCGAGGTACGGGTTGACGGCGGCGGCGCCGTAGCCGATGAGCAGCGCGACGTGGTGGACCTCGCGGACGTCCCCGGCCTCGACCAGCAGGCCCACCTGGGTGCGCTGCTTGGTGCGGATGAGGTGGTGGTGGACGGCCGAGGTGAGCAGCAGCGAGGGGATCGGGGCGTGCTCGGCGTCGGAGTGCCGGTCGGAGAGGACGATGAGGCGGGCGCCGTCCTCTATGGCGGCGTCGACCTCGGTGCAGATCTGCTCCAGCCGGGCGGCCAGGGCGTCGCCGCCGCCGCTCACCCGGTAGAGACCGGAGAGGGTGGCGGCCCGCATGCCCGGCATGTCGCCGTCGGCGTTGATGTGTATCAGCTTGGCGAGCTCGTCGTTGTCGATCACCGGGAAGGGCAGCGTGACGCTGCGGGCCGCGGCGGCGGTCGGCTCCAGGATGTTGCCCTGGGGGCCGAGCGAGGAGCGCAGCGAGGTGACGAGCTCCTCGCGGATGGCGTCCAGCGGCGGGTTGGTGACCTGGGCGAAGAGCTGGGTGAAGTAGTCGAAGAGCAGCCGGGGGCGCTCGGAGAGCGCGGCGATCGGCGAGTCGGTGCCCATGGAGCCGAGCGGTTCGCCGGCGGTGCGGGCCATCGGCGCGAGGATGACGCGGAGCTCTTCCTCGGTGTAGCCGAAGGTCTGCTGGCGGCGGGTGACCGAGGCGTGGGTGTGCACGATGTGCTCGCGCTCGGGCAGGTCGCTCAGCTCGATCTCGCCGGTCTCCAGCCACTCCTGGTAGGGCTGCTCGGCGGCGAGGGACGCCTTGATCTCGTCGTCCTCGATGATGCGGTGCTCGGCGGTGTCGACGAGGAACATCTTGCCGGGCTGGAGGCGGCCCTTGCGGACGACCTTCGCGGGGTCGATGTCGAGGACGCCGACCTCGGAGGAGAGGACGACGAGGCCGTCGTCGGTGACCCAGTAGCGGCCGGGGCGCAGACCGTTGCGGTCGAGGACCGCGCCGACCTGGACGCCGTCGGTGAAGGTGACGCAGGCCGGGCCGTCCCAGGGCTCCATCATCGCGGAGTGGTACTGGTAGAAGGCGCGCCGGGCCGGGTCCATGGAGTCGTGGTTCTCCCACGCCTCGGGGACCATCATCAGCACCGCGTGCGGCAGCGAGCGCCCGCCGAGGTGGAGCAGCTCCAGGACCTCGTCGAAGGAGGCCGAGTCGGAGGCGTCCGGGGTGCAGACGGGGAAGATCCGGTCGAGCTGCGCCTGGCCGAAGAGTTCGGAGGCGAGCTGGGACTCGCGGGCCTTCATCCAGTTGCGGTTGCCCTTGACCGTGTTGATCTCGCCGTTGTGCGCGACGAAGCGGTACGGGTGGGCCAGCGGCCAGCTCGGGAAGGTGTTGGTGGAGAAGCGGGAGTGGACCAGGGCGACCGTGGAGGCGAAGCGGCGGTCGGAGAGGTCCGGGAAGAACGGCTCCAGCTGCCCCGTGGTGAGCATGCCCTTGTAGACGAGGGTGCGGGCGGAGAGCGAGGGGAAGTACACCCCGGCCTCACGCTCGGCACGCTTGCGCAGGACGAACGCCTTGCGGTCCAGGACGATGCCGGTGGACTCGCCGTCGGCGACGAAGACCTGGCGGAAGGTGGGCATGGTGGCGCGGGCGCCGTTGCCGAGAAGTGCGGGGGTGACCGGGACGTCGCGCCAGCCGAGGACCTTCAGGCCCTCCTGGGCGGCGATCTCCTCGATCGTGCGGACGGCCTCGGTGGAGTCGTCCGCGGGCAGGAAGGCGATGCCCACGGCGTACGAGCCGGCCTCGGGAAGTTCGAAAGGGGTCTCGGCGCGCAGGAAGGCGTCCGGGACCTGGCAGAGGATGCCGGCGCCGTCGCCGGAGTCGGGCTCGGAGCCGGTGGCGCCGCGGTGTTCGAGGTTGCGCAGTACGGTCAGCGCCTGCTCGACCAGCTCATGGCTGGCCACACCGGTCAGAGTGGCCACGAACCCGACGCCACAGGCGTCGTGCTCGTTACGGGGGTCGTACATCCCCTGCTGGGCGGGGCGACCGTCCATGGGCGACCAGGCGTCGATACGCATCGGCTCTCCCGTCGTCGTCGTGGCATTTGCGGTGCCGAGGGACGACGTTGGCCCTCTGCGAAATTTCGTGCAGGTTACATGATGGGGCGCTTCTCAAGAAGCGGAAGGCTTGTTCCAGTATGCGGACACCGTGGTGACCGGAAGTGACTGGGTGACCAGAGGTGACCGGCTCTACCAAGGGGTGGGTCGCGGTCGGAACGATCGGCGCCCGGGGAGTCGCAGAGAGCAGGCGTCGTTGCCTGCGGTGCTTACGGCTCTTGCCCGGCGGCACGGGAAACGAAACCACCGAGTAACGGCTACTTATGTGTAGCGCTGCATAGCGTCTCATTTTACGGCCGCGGAGCCTGTCGCGCCCAGTGGGCGGCGCCAAGACGTACGTCACACACGTTGCCGGGCGGTTGCGCTGTTCGGGCGACCGGGTTACGCCGTCCGCCGCCCCGCTCCGGATCAGCCGACGGCCACGCCGAACAGCGTGCCGAGCCCGTACGTCAGGGCCGCCGCCGTGCCGCCGAGGGCGAGCTGGCGCAGTCCGCTGAACCACCAGCTGCGGGCCGTCACCCGGGCCACCACCGCGCCGCAGCCGAAGAGGCCGAGCAGGGCGAGGAGCACCGAGGGCCACAGGGCGCTCGCTCCGAGGAGGTAGGGCAGGACGGGCAGCAGGGCGCCGAGCGCGAAGGCGCCGAACGAGGAGACGGCGGCCACCAGCGGTGAGGGCAGGTCGCCCGGGTCGATGCCGAGTTCCTCGCGGGCGTGGATCTCCAGCGCCTGGTCCGGGTCGCGCGACAGCTGCCGGGCGACCTCGCGGGCCAGCGGGGCGTCCACGCCGCGCGACTCGTAGAGCGCGGCCAGCTCCGCCATCTCGTCCTGGGGGTGCTTGCGCAGTTCGCGGCGTTCGACGTCGAGCTCGGCCTCGACCAGTTCGCGCTGCGAGGCGACGGAGGTGTACTCGCCCGCCGCCATGGAGAAGGCCCCGGCCGCAAGCCCGGCCAGGCCGGTGATCACGATGGTCTGCTGGGAGACCGCGCCGCCCGCGACCCCGGTCATCAGGGCGAGGTTGGAGACCAGACCGTCCATCGCGCCGAAGACGGCGGGCCGCAGCCAGCCGCCGTTCACATCCCGGTGGGTGTGGTTGTCCCGGTGCGCCTCGTGCAGATCGGCGTTGGTCTCGATGATGGCCACGGTGCCCTTCTCCCCATTCCGTACAACTTTCGACAAAGTCCAATGTACGCCGGTCGGGCGACCGCCGCCAGCAAGGCAGGCCTGGCTTACCACCCCTCTGACCTGCGAAGAAAGGCCAGCCTCAGCTATCCGGCCGGTCATCCGAGTGGCCCTTTTCCGGCCCGTTCCCGCCTCCGACCGGCCTCCGCGTGGCACAGATACGGACAGGGCCCGGATACGGACTCGCCGGACGAGCGGAAGGGCGACGCGATGGACACGGCCGTCGGCAATGACCGGGCCAGGGGTGCGCTGCTGGGCCTGGCGGTCGGGGACGCGCTCGGCGCCCCGGCGGAGAATCTGCGGCCCTCCGAGATCCGCCGCCGCTGGGGGCGGATCGAGGGCTTCGTGAGCGATGACCCGGCGGGCACCGACGACACGGAGTACGCGATCTTCTCCGGGCTGCTGCTGGCCCGGCACGGCTCGGCGCTCGACGTCTCCCACGTGGAGCGGGCCTGGCACCACTGGATCGCCGATCTGGACGAGGGCCCGTTCCGGGGCGCCGGGTTCAGCGAGCGCGGCACGCTGGAGAATCTGCGCCGGGGCCTGGCCGCGCCCATCTCGGCCCAGCACCGGCACGCCTGGAGCGACGGGCTCGCGATGCGGGCGGCGCCCTTCGGGGTGTTCGCGGCGGGCCGCCCCGCCGAGGCGGCCCGGCTGGTCGCGGTGGACGGCCGGGTCAGCCACGAGGGCGAGGGGATCTACGGGGGCCAGGCGGTGGCGGCCGGGGTGGCCGCGGCGATGGTGGGCTCGGGCCTCGCCTCGGTGATCGCGGCCGCGCTCTCGGTGGTCCCGATGGACTCCTGGACCGCCCGGTCGCTGCGCCGGGCGGTGGCGGCGGCCCAGCGGCCCTACCCCGACCGGCTCACCATGGAACGGGCGGTGCGCTCGGCGGTGGTGATCGCCGGCTACCCGTGGACGGACCTGGCGCCGGAGGCGGTGGGCCTGGCGTTCGGGGCGTTCACGGCGGCGCGCGGGGACTTCCGGACGGCGGTGCTCACGGCCGTCAACATGGGCCGCGACGCGGACACGACGGCGGCGGTGGCGGGCGCCCTGGCCGGGGCGCTGCACGGGGAGAGCTCGATCCCGCCGGACTGGGCGGCCGCGATCGGCCCGGTCCGGGGCAGCTGTCTGCCCTCGATGCGCGGCTACCACGTGCTGGACATCGCGGAGCTGCTGACGCCGGACGATCCGGGAGCGGCCGGGGCGGCGGAACACCCCCAGGAGCGGGGCGGCGGTCGCGAGCCGTCGGCCGTACGGGACATGGCGTCCGTGGCCGCCGCCTTCGCGCCCGTACGGGAGGAGCGGCGATGACCGCGGCCCGCGAGACGGCCGGGGCCCCGGCCGCGCCCACGACGACCGCCACCGGCGGAACGGCCGGAAGCCACCCGGCGACGACCGCGACCGGCGAATCGGTCAGGAGCCGCCCGGCGACGACCGCGACCGGCGGACCGGTCAGGAGCCGCCCGGCGACGACCGCGACCGGCGGACCGGTCAGGAGCCGCCCGGCGACGACCTCCGCGGGAGAGGCGGCGACGCCCTCGGCGCGCACGACCATCGGGACCCCCGCGCCCACCCGCCGGGCCCGGATCGAGGGGCTGCTGCTCGGGCTGGCGGCGGGCGATGCCGCCGGGTGGCCCGCCGCCCGGCACCGGGCGGCCCGGATGCCCGAGTGGACCCGGCGGCTCACCCGGGAGCTGGACACCTTCGCCGAGCAGAACGCGACCACCACGCTCCCGGTGCCCATCGCCCTCAACCAGCCGCCCGAGCCGCTGCGGCTCGGGCCGTCCGACGACGCCGAGTGGGCCGCGTTCGCCGCCCGTACGGTGCTGGCGGCGGCGGCCGACGACGCGGCGGGCCTGGCCCCCGGCCGCCGGATGCGGGACGCGGTCGACCGGGCCTGGAACGCGCTGGCCGCCACCGTCGCCGCCGCCAGCGCCCGGGCCCCCGAGGTCGAGGCGGCGGTGCTGCCGCTGCGGGCCCGGATCTCGGTGCGGGCCGGGCTCGGCAATCTGGCCGCCGGGCTGCGGCCGCCCGCCACCGGGCACGACAACCCGCACTACTTCGACGACGCCGCGTGCGTCCGGGCCGCCGTGCTCGCCGTGGTCCACCCGGGCGATCCGGCGGAGGCGGCCGCGCTCGCCGAGTTCGACGCCCGCTACACCCAGGACGGCGACGGGGTGCACGGGGCGCGGGCCATGGCGGCGGCGGTCGCCGTGGCGCTGGCCGGGGCGGACGTCGACGCCGTGGTGAACGCCGCCCTGGAGCAGCTCCCCGAGGGCATCGAGATCGCCCGCAACGCCGTGCACGCGGTCCGCCTCGCCCGGGAGTTCGCGGACGAGCCGGCCGGGGCGTTCGCCCTGGTCCCGGTGTTGGAGCACCAGATCGTGGACCACGTCTACAGCTACGGGATCGCGGCGGCGGAGACCGTCCCCGTCGCCCTGGCCCTCACCACCGCCGCCCGGGGCGAGATCGCCCAGGCGCTCCCGGCCGCCGCCTGCCTCTCCCGGGTGGCGGACTCCGCGCCCGCCCTGGCCGGGGCGCTGACCGGGGCGATCGGCTCGATCACCGCCGTACCGGCGGGCTGGCGCGAGGCGTGCCGGACGCTGGCGGGCTGCGCGCTGCCCCGGCTCGCGGGCACGGACCTGATCGAACTCGCCGGGCTGCTGGCAGCCACGGAACCGGCCACCCCGGGTGGACAATTCCGGCATGACGCCCACAACGGCCATGGAAGCCGCCCCCTCGGCCCCGCACCCCTCCCCCACCACGCCCGGACTCGATGACCGGATCACCCGGGCCCTCGTCGGAGCCGCCGTCGGCGACGCGCTCGGCGGCCCGGTCGAGGGCTGGACCCCCGAGCAGATCGCCGAACGCCACGGCGGCCGGGTGACCGGGATCGTCGGCCCCTGGTACGGCGAGGACTGGCGCACCGCGCGCCCCATCGCGCCGTACCACAAGGGCGACGGGCACGTCACCGACGACACCCTGATGACCCATGCGCTGATCCGGGTCTACGCGAAGGTCCGCGACCACCTCGACGCGTACGCCGTCGCCGACCATCTCGTACCGGATCTGCTCTCCCCGCGCTGGATCCCGGAGCTGGAGGCCGAGGCGCTGCCGCTCCAGCGGATCTTCCTGGCGGAGAAGTGGATCGTGGCCCGGCTGCACTACGGGCACATCGACCCGCGCGAGGCCGGTGCGGGCAACATCGTCAACTGCGGGGCGGCGATGTACATGACCCCGGTCGGGCTGGTCAACGCCGGTGATCCGCGGGCCGCTTACGCCGAGGCGCTGGAGGTCGCGGCCCCGCACCAGTCCTCGTACGGGCGGGAGGCCGCCGGGGTCTTCGCGGCCGCCGTCGCCGCCGCGTGCCGCCCGGGCGCCACACCGGAGGCGGTGGTCGACGCCGCGCTCGCCCTGGCGAAGGACGGCACCCGCTCCGCGATCGAGGCGGTCTGCGAAGTGGCCGCGCGCCACGAGGACTTCGAGGCCGCGCTCGCCCCGCTGCGGGCCGCGGTGGAGCCCTTCGACACGGTCGGCCCCGACTACCGGGCCCCCTCGCTCGGCGCGCGCCGCCCCTCCCGGCTGCACGCCATCGAGGAACTGCCCGTCGCGCTCGGCATGTTGCTGGTCGGGGGCGGCGACTACCGGCGTACGGTGCTCGGTTCGGTGAACTACGGGCGGGACTGCGACTCCATCGCGACGATGAGCGGGGCGATCGTGGGCGCGCTCGGCGGTGAGGTCCCGGCCGACTGGGCGGCCACCGTCGCGGAGGCGAGCCGGCTGGACCTGCACACCCCCGCCCGGACCCTGACGGAGGTCGCCCGGGAGGTCTTCGCCCGGGACCTGGAGCGCCGCCGGGCCCACGAGGAGACGTTCACCGCGCTGGCCGGTACCCGATGAACCTCCGCCTCACCTGGGTGCAGCCGGAGGACCTGGTCGGGCACGAGCTGCGGCAGGCCGCGCTGGACGGCCGGGACGCCCGGGAGATCGAGGAGCGGTGGTACGCGGCCGGGGGCGCGCCCGCCCCGGACCGCGCGGGCGCGTCCGAACCGCCCGCGCCGCCGCGACTGCGCGCACTGGCCGAGCGGCTGCTCGACGAACTCGCGCTGCTGGAATCGCCGTTGGCCGCCGACGAGCCCACCGACCTGGACGCGATCGTCGCCGCCTGCCCGCACTGGCCGGGCCCCGTGGACACGCCTTTCCCGGTCGGCCGGGACCGGCTGCACGCGGCCTGGCTGGGCCGGGCGGCGGGCTGTCTGCTCGGCAAGCCGGTCGAGAAGCTGCCGCTGACCGGCATCCGGGCCCTGGCCCGCGCCACCGGCAACTGGCCGCTCTCCACCTGGTTCACCGCACACGGCGTGCCCGCCGAACTGCTCGCCGCCCACCCCTGGAACCGCCGCTCGGCCCCCACCTCGCTCGCCGAGAACATCGACGGCATGCCGGAGGACGACGACCTCAACCACCCCCTGCTCACCCTGCTGTTGCTCCAGCGGCACGGGCGGTCCTTCACCACCGCCGATCTCGCCCGGCTCTGGCTGGACGAACTGCCGGCCGGCCGGACGTTCACCGCCGAGCGCATCGCGTACGGCAATCTCCTCGCGGGCGTCGAACCGCCGGAGACCGCCCGCTTCCGCAACCCGTTCCGGGAGTGGATCGGCGCGCAGATCCGGGCCGACGTGCACGGCTGGACCCACCCCGGCGACCCGGCCGGGGCCGCCGCCCAGGCCCACCGCGACGCGGTCCTCACCCACACCGGCAACGGGGTGTACGGCGCGATGTTCACCGCCGCCGCGCTGGCCGTCGCGGCGGGCGGCGAGAGCGATGTGCACGGCTGCCTGGCCGCCGGGCTGCGGGTGGTGCCGCCGCACTCGCGGTACGCCCGCGCGATCCGCCTCGGCATCGAAACCGCCCGTACGGAAGGGGAGTTCGACGTGGTGGTGGACCGGCTGCACGCCGCGTACGCGGACACCCACCACTGGGTGCACGTACTGCCCAACGCCGCGCTGCTGGCCGCCGCCCTCACCCACGCCGACGGCGACTTCACCCGGTCGATCGGCCGCGCGGTCTCGGGCGGCTGGGACACCGACTCCAACGGGGCGACCGCCGGGTCGCTGGCCGGGCTGCTGGCGGGCGGGCCGGACGCCCTGCCCGAACGGTGGACGGCTCCGCTGAAGAACCGGCTCGCCACCTCCGTACCCGGCTTCGACCGGACCGGGTTCGACACCCTCGCCGCACTGACCCATCAGGAGGCTCTGCGCCCATGACCCGTATCGCGGTGCTCGGCAGCACCAATATGGACCTCGTCGCCTACACGGCCCGCGCCCCCGGCCGCGGCGAGACCGTCACCGGACGGGAGTTCCGGACGATCCCCGGCGGCAAGGGCGCCAACCAGGCCGTCGCCGCCGCCCGCGCGGGCGGCGAGGTCACGATGATCGGCGCGGTCGGCGACGACGTCTACGGCACCCTGCTGCGCGACGGCCTCGAACACGCGGGGGTGGACACCGATCTGCTGCACACCGCCGAGGGCCCCAGCGGCACCGCGCACATCGTGGTCGACGACACCGGGTCCAACGCGATCGTGGTGATCCCCGGCGCCAACGGTGTGGTGACCGCGCTCGGACCCGGGGAGATCGCGGCGATCGCCGCCGCCGATCTGCTGCTGATGCAGCTCGAACTCCCGCTGTCCGCCGTCGTCGAAGGAGCCCGCGCGGCCCGCGCCCAGGGCGTCCGCACCATCCTCACCCCCGCCCCCGTGCAGCCGCTGCCCGACGAACTCCTCGACCACATCGACCTGTTGGTGCCCAACGAGCACGAGGCCGCCGAGCTGTCCGGGCAGGCCGAACCGCACGCCGCCGCTCAGATCCTGCTGCGCCGGGTGCCCGAGGTGATCGTCACGCTCGGCGCGAAGGGCTGTCTGTACGCGGCCCGGGGCGGCGAGCCGGTGCTCTTCGAGGCGCCCTCGGTGAACGCCGTCGACACGACCGGGGCCGGAGACACCTTCGTCGGGTCGCTGGCGGTGGCGCTCGGTGAGGGGCGGCCGGTGGCGAAGGCGCTGGCCTTCGCCTCCGCGGCCGCCGCGCTCTGCGTCCAGAAACCGGGCGCGTCCACGTCCATGCCTTACCGGAGCGAGATCGAGGCGGAGACCGTATGAGCACCACAGCAGCAGGCCCGACGAGTACGACAGCGGCGGGACCGCTGACCGGGCTGAAGGTCATCGACCTGGCCACCCTCTTCGCCGGACCGCTCGCGGCCACCATGCTCGGCGACTTCGGCGCCGATGTGATCAAGGTCGAGCACCCCCGTAAGCCGGACCCCTCGCGCGGGCACGGGCCCGCCAAGGACGGGGTGGGCCTGTGGTGGAAGCTGCTCGGCCGCAACAAGCGCGCCCTCACCCTCGATCTGTCCGCGCCCGGCGGCCGGGACGTGCTGCTCCGGCTGGCCGCCGGGACGGACGTCATCGTGGAGAACTTCCGGCCCGGCACCCTGGAGCGCTGGGGGCTCGGCCCCGAGGAGCTGCACGCCGTCAACCCGCGTCTGGTGCTGGCCCGGGTCACCGGCTTCGGCCAGTTCGGGCCGTACGCCCACCGCCCCGGCTTCGGGACGCTCGCCGAGGCGATGAGCGGGTTCGCCGCGATCACCGGGGAGCCGGACGGGCCGCCGACGCTGCCGCCGTTCGGGCTCGCCGACTCCATCGCCGCGCTGGCCACGGCGTACGCGGTGATGGCCGCGCTCGCCGGGCGGGAGAAGACCGGCGAGGGGCAGGTGGTGGACCTGGCGATCATCGAGCCGATCCTCACCGTGCTGGGCCCGCAGCCGCTCTGGTACGACCAGCTCGGCCATGTCCAGCCGCGCACCGGCAACCGCTCCCGCAACAACGCCCCGCGCAACACCTACCGCACCGCCGACGGCCACTGGGTCGCGGTCTCCACCTCCGCCCAGTCCGTCGCCGAGCGGGTGATGCGCCTCGTCGGCCGCCCGGACCTGATCGAGGAGCCCTGGTTCGGCGCGGGCACCACCCGGGCCGAGCACACCGAGGAGCTGGACGGGGCGGTCGGCCACTGGATCTCCCGCCACAGCCGCGAGGAGGTGATCAACGGCTTCGAGAAGGCGGAGGCGGCCGTCGCGCCGATCCAGGACGTACGGGAGGTGATGGAGGACCCGCAGTACCGGGCGCTGGGCACCATCGCCGAGGTCGACGACCCGGAGCTGGGGCCGCTGCGGATGCAGAACGTCCTCTTCCGGCTCTCGGGGACGCCGGGCGGGATTCGCTGGGCGGGCCGCCCGCACGGCGCGGACACCGACGAGATCCTGGCCGGGCTGGGTCTCTCGGAGAACCGGATCGCGGCGCTGCGGGACCAGGGGGCGCTGTGAGCGACTGCACGGCCGCCGCCGTCCCTCCGCTGCCGGAGGACGCTCCCGTGCCGCCCGGCCGGCCGCCGCTGACCTGGCTGTACGTGCCCGGGGACCGGCCGGAGGTGGTGGCCAAGGCGCTGGGCAGCGGGGCGGACGTGGTGATCGTCGACCTGGAGGACGCCGTCGCCCCGGACCGCAAGGAGTACGCGCGCTCCGCCACCGCCGAACTCCTCGCGGACCCGGTGACCGCGTCGCCGGACGCCGTACCGGTCCATGTCCGGGTGCACGGCGAGGACGACATCCGGGCGCTGACGGGGCTGCCGGGGCTGTCCGGTCTGCGGCTGCCCAAGATCACCCACGCGGTCTCGGTGCACCATGTGGCGGCGGTGGCCCCCGGCGTACCGCTGTATCCGCTGCTGGAGTCGGCGCTCGCCGTGGAGCACGCGTACTCGATCGCCACGGCCGACCCCGCGGTCCGGGGCGTCGCGCTGGGCGAGGCGGACCTGCGGGCCGACCTGGGCGTACGGGAGGACCGCGGGCTCGACTGGTCGCGCAGCCGGCTGGTGGTGGCGGCCCGGGCGGCCGCGCTGCCGCCGCCCGCCCAGTCGGTGTTCCCCGACGTCCGGGACCTGGACGGGCTGTGGACCTCGTGCGCACGGGGGCGGGCGCTCGGGCTGCTGGGGCGGGCGGCGATCCATCCGCGCCAGCTGGAGGTGATCGAGCGGGCGTTCCGGCCGACGGCCGAGGAGATCGAGGCGGCGGAGGAGATCGTCGCGGCCTCGGCGGTGGAGGCGGGGGCGCTGGCGCTGCCGGACGGGCGGTTCGTGGACGCGGCGGTGGTGGCGTCCGCCCGCCGCACACTGGCGATCGCCGGGCGGTCCTGAGGTTTCTCAGGTCCGCCCGGCGATCGGGGCAGTGCGGGGCGCGCGCCGTGCGGGGCGCGGGCGGTCAGCTCTTGTCGGCCGCCTCGGGGGCGGAGTCCTTCCGGAGCCGGTCCTTCTTCAGCGGGTCCTCGTCGGCGCTGTCGGTCTCCGGCGCGTCCGCGTCCTCGGCGCCGTCCTTCCCGGCGGCGTCGGCGGCGGCGGTCTTCGCGTCCTCGGTGCTCTTCGTGGCGTCCGCGTCCCGGTCGGGCTCGACGATCTCCTCGCGGCCCGGGCGGATCTTCGCGGAGATCACGATGTAGGCGACGGCGAGGACGAAGACGAGGATCGCGGTCCACACGTTCAGGCGGAGGCCCAGGACGTGGTGGGCCTCGTCGACCCGCATGTACTCGATCCAGCCGCGTCCCGCGCAGTAGGCCGCGACGTACAGCGCGAACGCCCGCCCGTGGCCGAGCCGGAAGCGGCGGTCGGCCCAGATGACCAGCAGCGCGACACCGATGCACCACAGCGACTCGTACAGGAAGGTCGGGTGGTACGTCCCGGCGACCCGGTTCGGGCCGTCGCTGATCTCCAGCGCCCAGGGCAGGTCGGTGGGCTTGCCGTAGAGCTCCTGGTTGAACCAGTTGCCCCAGCGGCCGATGGCCTGGGCGATGGCGATGCCCGGGGCCAGTGCGTCGGCCCAGGCGGGCAGCGGGATGCCCCGGCGGCGGCAGCCGATCCAGGCCCCTACGGCGCCGAACGCGATGGCGCCCCAGATGCCGAGGCCGCCCTCCCAGATCTTGAAGGCGTCGACCCAGTCCTCACCGTCGCTGAAGTACAGCTGGTAGTCGGTGATCACGTGGTAGAGCCGGCCGCCGACGAGACCGAAGGGCACGGCCCAGACGGCGATGTCGGCCACGGTGCCGGCTTTGCCGCCCCGGGCGATCCAGCGCTTGTTGCCGAACCAGACGGCGACGAAGACACCGATGATGATGCAGAACGCGTAGCCGCGGAGCGGGATCGGGCCGAGCTCGATCACGCCGGTCGACGGGCTGGGAATGAAGGCAAGGTTCATGGCGAGGTCGACGCTACCTTGCCGGGCGGTGGGTACGGCAAGCCACCCGGCAACGTCTGGGTAACGAGGACCGCGTCACGGGCGGTCGCGGAGGCCGGTCAGGAACCGGCGGCGGACGACGGGGCGGCCGGGTCGGACGAGCCCTCGGACGCGCCCTCCTCCGGGGTGGCCGGAGCGTCGGTGCCGGGCTTCTTGCCCTTGTTGGCCGCGGCGACCCACTTCTTCAGATTCTCCGGGGAGATCTGCTCGTCGCCCTTGCTCGGGAAGACGGACTCCCCGTTGAGCAGCACCGTCGGCGTGCCCTGGAAGCCGCCCTCGCGGAACGCCGTGTCGGACTTCTTCACCCAGCTGTCGTGCTCGCCGTCCTCCACACAGCTGCGGAAGCCCGGGGTGTCGAGCCCCTCGACCTTCCCGGCCAGCTCGATCAGCCGGCTGTTCTTGCCAAAGGCGTCGTCCGGCTCGGGAGGCTGGTTGCTGAAGAGGACGTCGTGATACGGGGCGAACCTGCCGTCGTCCTGGGCGCAGGCGGCGGCGTTGGCGGCGCGCAGCGAGCCGGTGCCACCGAGATTGCCGTCGATGATCGTGGCCAGGTGGTACTCCACCTTGACCTGGCCCTCGTCCGCCAGCTCCTTGATGGTGTCCCGGAAGGCGTTCTCGAACTGGGCGCAGACCGGGCAGCGGAAGTCCTCCCAGATGGTGAGGGTGGACGGGGCGTCGGGCGCGCCGACCGGGAGGGTCAGGGCGGCCTCGCCGGTCGCGCCCGACGGGGCGATGGCGGGACCGGAGGCGGTGTCGCCGCCGTCGTCCTTGCCGGCGTTGGCCGCGATCAGGCCGACCACGGCGGCCAGGGCGAGCACCCCGACCACGGCCGAGGCGACGATCAGGGTCCGGCGGCGCTTCTCGCGCCCCTTCTCCCGCTCGCGCTGCTGGGCCAGGCGCTCACGCGCGCTTCTGTTTCCCTCAGGGATCTTGTCGCTCACACCCGGGAAACGAACCGGGGAGGCGCCTCCGCGCCTCCCCGGTCCACAATCCACCCATTCGGGTGGTTCACGGCTCAGCGCTTTCGAACACCTTCGGCCAGTTCGCCCGCCAGGGAGCGGACGGCGGCGAGGCCGGCGGCCTCGTCGGGCGCGTCCAGCATGGCCTTGACGAAGGCCGAGCCGACGATCACACCGTCGGCGAACCCGGCAACCTCGGCGGCCTGTGCCGCGTTGGAGACGCCGAGGCCGACGCAGACCGGCAGATCGGTGGTGGCGCGGGTGCGTCCCACCAGGTCCTGGGCCTGGGCGCCGACGGAGGCGCGGGTGCCGGTGACGCCCATCAGCGAGGCGGCGTAGACGAAGCCGCTGCCGGCCGCCGTGATGGTGGCGAGGCGGGCGTCCTGACTGCTGGGGGCGACGACGAAGACGGTGGCGAGACCGTGCTTCTCGGCGTGCTCCCGCCACAGGGCGGACTCCTGGACCGGCAGGTCGGGCAGGATGCACCCGGCGCCGCCCGCCTCGGCCAGCTCGGCGGTGAAGCGCTCGACGCCGTACCGGTCGATGGGGTTCCAGTACGTCATGACCAGGATCGGGACGCCGGTGGCCTCGTACGCCTCACGGACCGTGCGCATCACGTCGGCGATCCGGACGCCGCCGCGCAGGGCGATGTCGTCGGCGGTCTGGATGACCGGCCCGTCGAGGACCGGGTCGCTGTGCGGCAGCCCGATCTCGACGACGTCCGCGCCGCCCGCGATGACGGCCTTGACCGCTTCGATGCCGCCGTCGACGGTCGGGAAGCCCGCCGGGAGGTAGGCGATGAGCGCCGCCCGGTCCGCCGCCTTCGCCGCGGCGAGGGTGGTGTTCAACAGCTCGATGTTGCCGCTCACTTGGCGTCCCCCTCGATCTCGGCGCGGTCGCTGTCGGCGTCCGCCTCGACGGCGGCGTCGGTGTCGTAGAGCCCGAAGTAGCGGGCGGCGGTGTCCATGTCCTTGTCGCCGCGGCCGGACAGGTTGACGAGGATCAGCCCGTCCTTGCCCAGCTCCTTGCCGAGCTCCAGCGCGCCGGCGAGCGCGTGGGCGCTCTCGATGGCCGGAATGATGCCCTCGGTGCGCGAGAGCAGGCGCAGGGCCTGCATGGCGGCGTCGTCGGTGACCGCGCGGTACTCGCCGCGCCCGGTGTCCTTGAGGTAGGAGTGCTCCGGGCCGATGCCCGGGTAGTCCAGGCCCGCCGAGATGGAGTACGGCTCGGTGATCTGGCCCTCGTCGTCCTGGAGGACGTAGGAACGGGAGCCGTGCAGGATGCCGGGCTCGCCCGCGGTGAGGGTCGCCGCGTGCTCGCCGGTCTCCACCCCGTGCCCGGCCGGCTCGCAGCCCACCAGGCGGACGTCGGCGTCGGGGATGAAGGCGTGGAAGAGGCCGATAGCGTTGGAGCCGCCGCCGACGCAGGCGACCGCCGCGTCCGGGAGGCGGCCCGCGCGCTCCAGGATCTGGCGGCGGGCCTCGACGCCGATGACGCGGTGGAAGTCGCGGACCATCGCGGGGAAGGGGTGCGGGCCCGCGACCGTACCGAAGAGGTAGTGCGTACGGTCCACGTTGGCGACCCAGTCGCGGAACGCCTCGTTGATGGCGTCCTTGAGGGTCCGCGAGCCGGACTTCACGGCGACGACCTCGGCGCCGAGCATCCGCATCCGGGCGACGTTCAGCGCCTGGCGCTGGGTGTCGATCTCGCCCATGTAGATGGTGCAGTCGAGGCCGAAGAGGGCGCAGGCGGTCGCGGTGGCGACGCCGTGCTGGCCGGCGCCGGTCTCGGCGATGACGCGGGTCTTGCCCATGCGCTTGGTGAGCAGCGCCTGGCCCAGCACGTTGTTGATCTTGTGCGAGCCGGTGTGGTTCAGGTCCTCGCGCTTGAGGAAGATCCGGGCGCCGCCCGCGTGCTCGGCGAAGCGCGGCACCTCGGTCAGCGCGCTGGGCCGGCCGGTGTAGTCGACCATCAGCTCGTTGAGCTCGGCGGCGAAGGCCGGGTCGGCCTTCGCCTTGTCGTACTCGACGGCGACCTCGTCCACGGCGGCGACGAGCGCCTCCGGGATGAACTTGCCGCCGTACGCGCCGAAATAGCCCTCGGCGCTGGGGATCAGACCCTCGGGGTCCGGAATGAAGAAGTCGGACGACATGCGACGTGCTCCTTGGCATGGCAACGGATGGATGCACCGTATGCGCAAAGGAGCGAGCCCCACCGCGACCGGCGTGCGGTCGGGGCGGTGCGGTCGTACGTACGGGACGGGTGCTGCGGTACGTCGGCCGGGGCTCGCTACTGCGCGGACCCCGGGCGCCATCGCATCCCGTTCACCTGGCCGGGCTCGTCGCCGATGACGTACCGCACGCGCCGTCCGTGCACGCGCCGGGCGGGCGCCCGGCAGCCGCGCGGCCTGCACCCGCGCGCCAGCGGGGCGTGCGGGTCCCTGGCCGGGGACCCGGCCAGGCCGAGGCCCGGTCGGGTGCGGGGCACGGGACGTCCGGTCATGGTCGCTGTCGTCCGCCCCGGTCAGCCGCGGCCGTGGCGGAGCGCCGGGTGGGCGCCCGCGGCGACCAGGTCGGCGACGGCGGCGCGCGGGTCGCGGCCGGTGACCAGGGACTCGCCGACCAGGACGGCGTCGGCGCCTGCGTTGGCGTACGCGATCAGGTCGTGCGGGCCGCGGACACCGGACTCGGCGACCTTGACGATGTGGTCGGGGATCTCGGGGGCGACGCGCTCGAAGGTGGAGCGGTCGACCTTGAGGTCCTTCAGGTTGCGCGCGTTGACGCCGATGATCTTGGCTCCGGCGTCCACGGCGCGCTCCGCCTCCTCCTCGTCGTGCGCCTCGACGAGCGGGGTGAGCCCGATCGACTCGGCCCGCTCGATCAGGGAGACCAGGGCCTCCTGGTCGAGGGCGGCGACGATCAGCAGGGCGAGGTCGGCGCCGTACGCCCGGGCCTCCCACAGCTGGTACGAGGTGACGATGAAGTCCTTGCGCAGGACCGGGATGTCGACCTTGGCGCGGACGGCCTCCAGGTCGGCGAGCGAGCCGCCGAAGCGGCGCTCCTCGGTGAGGACCGAGATGACGGACGCGCCGCCCGCCTCGTAGTCCGCGGCGAGCGCGGCCGGGTCGGCGATGGCGGCCAGGGCCCCCTTGGAGGGGGACGAGCGCTTGACCTCGCAGATGACGGTCACGCCCTCGCCGCGCAGGGCGGCGACTCCGTCCTTGGCCTGGGGAGCGCGGGCCGCGCGCTCCTTCAGCTCGTCGAGGCTGACGCGCGCCTGCCGCTCCGCGAGGTCGGCGCGTACGCCGTCGATGATCTCGTCGAGCACACTCACGCGAGCGGCCCCCTTCCGAACGGTGATGAGGGAACAGGATCAGCCATACCGATGGTATCCGCAGGAGCGCCCGGGGCTCGCATCCGGCCACGTGGCGTCCCACTACCTGGGCATTCAGGGGGCCAGTGCGGAGCCGAACGGCAGGTTCCGGACCACGGTGAAGACCAGCAGGACGGCGCCCACGCCCCACCACCAGGCGGGGGCCAGGGCGATCCGCAGGGGCTGTCCGCGCCAGGCCCTGGTCAGCCAGAGGACCCAGACGGCGGCGAAGAGGACGTAGCCGACGGTGGCGATCGCGTTGGCGGAGAGCGCCGTGCCGAGGTCGCCGGTGATGAAGGCGTGGGCGCTGCGGAGTCCGCCGCAGCCGGGGCAGAGGACGCCGGTCAGCCTGAGCAGGGGGCAGACGGGGTAGTGGCCGGGGTCGTTGGGGTCGACGGTGCCGACGTAGCCGAAGGCGGCTGTGACGGCGGCGAGGATCCCTACGGGCGTACCGAGCCGACGCAACCGGCCCGCCCGAGCCGCCGGGCGTCCGGCCTCGCCCACCCAGCCTGCCCGGTCCGTCTGACGCTCGGCCGCGCCTACCCAGCCTGCTCGGTCAGCCTGTTGCTCGGCCGCGCCCACCCAGCCTTCCCGGTCCGCCTGACGCTCGGCCGCGCCCACCCAGCCTTCCCGGCCGGACTGACGTTCGGCCGCGCCCACCCGGCCTGTCCGGTCGGACTGACGTTCGGCTGTGCCCACCCAGCCCGTCCGGCGTTTGAGGACGGAACCGTGGCCTTGGGGGCCGGGCACCTGCGAGGGCCCCTCGCCCGAGGATCCTGTGAGCTGCGGGCTCTCCCTGCCGAGGGTTCCGTCCTCAAACGCCGGACGGGCTGGATCAGCGGGTCCGTCCTCAAGCGGCGGACGGGCTGGGACAGCGGCTCCGGCCTCACGCGGTGAGCGGGCTGGAACAGCGAGGGGTCCATCCTCAAGCGGCGGGCGGGCTGGATCAGGGGGTTCGAGCTCTGGGTGGGCCATGTCCGGGGTGGGGCAGGCCGTCAGGGGGAGGTTCCAGGGGCCGACGCCCTGCGGGTCGGCGGCCGGGCGGGGCCGGTCGTGCTCGGCGGGATCATGGTCCGGCGGCTGGGGGGCGGCGGGGGTAGGCGAGGCGTCCACCCGGTGATTGTCCCCCGACGACGCGAAAAGGCGCAGCCCCACCGGGGCTGCGCCTGTCTGCGTGTCGGTCGCCGGGCCGGCCCGGCGACCGGCTCAGTGGGAGATCTGCGCCCGTCCGGCACGCTCCCGGGCCTCGATCAGCTCGGGCGACTCCTTCTGCACACCGAGACCGGCGGCCCGCATGGCGAGGCCCACGAGACCTCCGGCGAAGACGACGGCGATACCGGCCCAGAAGCCGAGCGGGTTGGCCGCGACCATGAAGACGCCTGCGACGCAGAACCCGATGAACGTGATGATGGCACCGGTCCAGGCGGCCGGGGTGTGTCCGTGGCTCGTGCCCGCCATGAGTTGCTCCTCGTTGGTGTTGCGCCGTGGGTGACGCTGTACGTGTGGCCGCCGCCCGCAGGACGGCTCGGCTCCATTGTCCCGTACGGGACAGCGAGAGGTGAGCGTGGGGTCACGCCTCGCGCGTCGGGTCCTCGCCGCGGTCCAGGGCCTTCCACAGGTCCTCGGGCCGGTCCGGGTCGGGGGCGGTGCGGGGCGCCTTGCCGGGGCGGGGGGTGCCGTCGCGCTCGTACTTTCCGGACATGGCGGGCCAGCGGCTGCCGTAGCGCAGGGCGAGGAGCCCGGCCAGCAGGATCAGCAGGCCGCCGACGGCGGTGACGTAGGGCCAGGCGGTGTGGCTGAGGGCGTGGATGGTGGCCGCCGCGTCACCGGTGGTCCTGGCCGCCTCCTCGTCGAGGGCCGCGCTGTCGGAGCCGCCGGCCCAGGCACTGAGGGCGGCGCCGAGGCCGCTGAGCGCCAGGAGCGCGGCGACGATCCGGCGGCCCGCGCCGCGTACCGCGAAGACGGCGACGAGGGCGGCGAGACCGACGATGGCGAGGGCGGCGGGGACGCCCGTGACGTCCCGGCCGTCGGCGGTCAGCGGCAGGGCGCCGCCGCCGGTGGCCGCCTGGCCCTCGGCCCAGGTCTGCCCGGAGGCGAGCAGGACGACGGTCGCACCGGCCGCGCCGAGGAGCAGACCGGCCGCGAGGGAGCGACGGCTCCCCGCGGAGTCGGGCGCGGCGCCGGACGCGGAGTCGGCGGTTCGGGCACGGGGCTGGGGTACGGGGACGGCACTCACGCCTTCCACTATCCCTTACCGGTTCAGCGGTCGTGGAGCCGGTTGGCCGTATGGACGGCGCGGAGCACGGCGGCCGCCTTGTTGCGGCACTCGGTGTCCTCCGCGACCGGGTCGGAGTCGGCGACGACCCCGGCTCCGGCCTGGACGTACGCGGTGCCGTCGCGGAGCAGGGCGGTGCGGATGGCGATGGCGGTGTCGGAGTCCCCGGCGAAGTCGAGGTAGCCGACGCAGCCCCCGTACAGGCCGCGGCGGCTCGGCTCCAGTTCCTCGATGATCTGCATGGCGCGGGGCTTGGGGGCGCCGGAGAGGGTGCCGGCCGGGAAGCAGGCGGTGAGGACGTCGAAGGCGGTGCGGTCGTCGGTGACGCGGCCGGTGACGGTGGAGACGATGTGCATCACGTGGGAGTAGCGCTCGATCGACATGAAGTCGACGACCTCGACGCTGCCCGGTTCGCAGACCCGGCCCAGGTCGTTGCGGCCGAGGTCGACGAGCATCAGGTGCTCGGCGCGCTCCTTGGGGTCGGCGAGGAGTTCGTCGGCGAGGGCCTGGTCCTCCTGCGGGGTGACGCCCCGGTGCCGCGTCCCGGCGATCGGGTGGACCATGGCCCGGCCGTCCTCGACCTTGACGAGGGCCTCGGGGCTGGAGCCGACGACGTCGAACCCGTCGAAGCGGAAGAGATACATGTACGGGGACGGGTTGGTGGCCCGCAGCACCCGGTAGACGTCCAGGGCGCTCGCCGTGCACGGGGTCTCGAAGCGCTGGGAGGGCACGACCTGGAAGGCCTCGCCGGCCCGGATGCGCTCCTTGATGTCGTCGACGGCCGCCTGGTAGGCCTCGCCGCCCCACAGCGCGGTGTACGGGGGCAGTTCGGACGGGGGCAGGACGGCGGGGGCGTTCTCGACCGGGCGGCGCAGGTCGCGCTCCATCGCGTCGAGGCGGGCGACGGCGTCCGCGTGGGCCTCGTCGACGCCGGTGTCGAGGTCGTTGTGGTTGATCGCGTTGGCGATCAGGAGGACGGTGCCGTTCTGGTGGTCGAGGACGGCGAGGTCCGAGGTGAGGAGCATGGTCAGCTCGGGCAGCTTCAGGTCGTCGCCGCCGTGCTCGCCGATCTTCTCCAGGCGGCGGACGACGTCGTAGCCGAGATAGCCGACCATGCCGCCGGTGAACGGCGGCAGGCCCAGGTCGCTCACCAGGTCGCGCGGGGTGTGCAGGGTCTCGACGGTGGCACGCAGGGCGTCCAGCGGGTCGCCGGTCTCCGGGACGCCGACGGGCGGGGTGCCGAGCCAGTGGGCCTGGCCGTCGCGGGCGGTGAGGGTGGCGTCGCTGCGGACACCGATGAAGGAGTAGCGCGACCAGGTCCGGCCGTTCTCCGCGGACTCCAGCAGGAAGGTGCCGGTGCGCTCGGCGGCGAGCTTGCGGTACAGGCCGACCGGGGTGTCGCCGTCCGCGAGGAGGCGGCGGCTGACGGGGACGACACGGCGGTCGACGGCCAGCTTGCGGAAGGTGTCGAGATCCATGGCCGGTGACCTTACTGGTCGAGGAGGGGGAGGACGTCGGCGTCGAAGCAGGTGCGGTCGCCGGTGTGGCAGGCGGCGCCGGTCTGGTCGACCTTGACCAGGACGGTGTCGGCGTCGCAGTCCAGGGCGACGGACTTCACCTGCTGGACGTGACCGGAGGTGTCGCCCTTGACCCAGTACTCCTGGCGGCTGCGCGACCAGTAGGTGCAGCGGCCCGTGGTGAGGGTGCGGTGCAGCGCCTCGTCGTCCATCCAGCCGAGCATCAGCACCTCGCCGGTGTCGTACTGCTGGGCGATGGCCGGGACCAGGCCGTCGGCGCCGCGCTTGAGGCGGGCGGCGATGGCCGGGTCGAGGCTGCTGGCGGGTGGCGTGGCGCCGGGCGTGCTGGTCATGGGCCCATTGTGCCGTGGTCGCGAGGGCTTTCCGGGCGGACGTCCACTGGGCGGACCCCGGGCGGCGGTCGTACGCTGGCGGGCATGTCGACCCATGCGAAGCGTGAACGTCTTCTGCTCGCCGATCTGTTGGAAGCGGCCGGTCCCGAGGCCCCGACGCTGTGCGACGGCTGGAAGACCCGCGATCTGGCCGCCCATGTGGTGGTCCGCGAACGCCGCGCGGACGCGGCGGGCGGGCTGCTGGTGAGTGCGTTGAAGGCCCGGCTGGAGCGGGTGCAGGCGGAGTTCGCGGCGAAGCCGTACGAGGAACTGATCCAGCTGATCCGCACCGGCCCGCCCCGGTTCTCCCCGATGTCCCTCAAGCAGATCGACGAGGCGGCGAACACCGTCGAGTTCTTCGTCCACACGGAGGACGTACGCCGGGCCCAGCCGGAGTGGTCGCGCCGTGAGCTGGACCCGGTCTTCACCGATGTGCTGTGGTCCCGGACCGAGAAGACGGCCCGGCTGCTGGGCCGCCGGTCCCCGGTGGGGCTGGTGCTGCGCCGCCCGGACGGCCAGACGGCGGTGGCGCACAGGGGGACGCCGGTGGTGACGGTGACCGGGGAGCCCGCCGAGCTGCTGCTGTACGCGTTCGGCCGGCAGGACGCGGCGGACGTCGAGGTGGAGGGCGACCAGGCGGCGGTGGAGCGGCTGAAGTCGGCCGAGCTGGGGATGTAGCCCCTGTAGCCCCGGACCCGGCCGCACAGGTCGGGTCGCGTCCGGTCGGGACGGGTCCGGTCGGGGCCGGTCCGCTTGGAGCCCGTCCGGTCAGCGGGGCAGTTCGGCGCGGCGGAGCGTGGTGACGGCCAGACCCATCACGCCGCCCGCCGCGCACACGGCCGCGCTGACCGCGAAGACCGGCCCGGTGCCCCAGAGGGCGACGGCGGCCCCGGTGACGGGGTAGCTCAGCGGGGCGATGGCGTAGGTGAAGAACGTCGATACGGAGGTGACTCGGCCCAGGTACGCCGGGTCGGCGGCGGTCTGGACGAGGGCTCCGCACAGCGCCCCGGCCAGCCCGGCCGTGAGGCCGACGAACGCGGCGATCGCGGCGGCGAGGGCCACCGAGGGCACCTGCGCCAGGGCGGCGATGCCGGTGGCGCCGACGAGGGCCATCAGGCACATCACCGTCCCGGCGCGCGGCACCCGGCCCCGGACGGCGAGGACGAGGGCGGACCCGGCCGCTCCGCCGGCGAATCCGGCGACGATCCAGCCCATGCCGGCCGCGCCCCAGTCGCGCTGCTCGGAGAGCAGGATGAGGCCGAGGTTGAGCGGGCCGACGAAGCCGAGCTCGCTGAGGGCGATGACGAGCATGAGCGGGCCGAGCAGCGGGTGGCGGCGGATGTACCGGAGCCCGTCGACGAGGTCGTGCCAGGCGTTGGGGGCCTTCTCGGCGGCCGGCGCCTCACCGGAGGTCTCCGTGGGCTCGGGCAGTGGTCTGATCCGCAGTCGCAGGAGCAGCGGCAGGGACAGGGCGAAGAGCACCCCGGCGGCGGCGAAGGCGAGCGCGGGTCCGCCGGTGGCCACGGCGACCCCGCCCAGCGGCGCGCCGATGATCGAGGAGCCGCGCGCGGCCAGTGCGCGCAGGCCCTGGATCCGGGCGAGCTGGCCCGGGCCGCTGATCCGGGGCGGCAGCGCTCCGACGGCGGGCAGAAACAGGGCGTCGACCGCGCCGAAGAGCAGGGCGACGGCCACCAGGACGCCCACGGTGGGCGCGGTGAGGACCAGGACGGCGGCGAGCGAGAGCACCAGGAGCGCGCGGGCGGCATCGCTGCCGATGACGACGCGGCGGGGGCCGAGCCGGTCGGCGAGCACTCCCCCGCCGAGCATCAGAAGGGCCCGGGGCAGGGAGCCGGCGGCGAGCACCAGGCCGGTGCCGGAGGCGCTGCCGGTGCGGGCGGCGGCCCAGGCGAGGGCCATGAAGTAGACGCTGTCGCCGATCATCGACGCGGTGTACGCGCCGAGCCAGCGCAGGACGTTCGGGTCGCGGTGCGCGGGCCGTTCGGGGCATTCCACGGTGGTGGTCATGGGTTCGTCCCTGAGGAAGTGAGGCGGTCCGGAAGGATCGGCGGGCTCACGGGCGGAAGGGGAACCCGTAGGTGTGCAGGGCGACGCTCTCCCGGCCCTCCGTGTCGCCCGCCTCGTCGCGGGCACGGCCGGCTTCCTCGTAACGGTCGATCAGCGCGCCCATCTCCCGGCTGAGCGAGGCCAGTTCCCCGGCGGTGAGCCGGAGGAGGTTCTCCGAGCTCCAGGAGGCGCTGCGCCATTCCGTGTCCCAGGTGTGCCGGGAGTCCTGGTGGGCCCGGTAGAGCTCGACGTGCTGGTCGAAGGACATCCGGTTGGCGGCGGCGTAGACGGCCGCCTTGTCCGGCGCGTCGTCGAAGTCCTCGTCGCTGAAGGTCAGTCCGCGGGAGGACGGCTGCCACCAGCGTTCCCGGCCGTCGGTGCCCTGGCCCTCGGCGGGTTCGATCAGTCCGCTGTCGGCGAGCTTGCGCAGGTGGTAGCTGACGAGGGAGACCGCCTCGTCGACCAGTTCGGCGAGCTGGGAGGCGGTGGCGGTGCGCTTGATGTGCAGGGCGCGGTAGAGCTTCAGGCGCAGGGGGTGGCCGATCGCCTTGAGGGTGTCGAGGTCGGAGACGCGGCGTCGCTCTTCACTGGGCATGACCTGACCGTAGACGCGCAGGAAACGTTGCGCAAGAAGAATTGCGCAATATTTGTTGCGCAGTTTTCGGACGTGGCGTTCCTTCAGGCGCCGAGCAGCCGGCGGGCGGCCAGCGCGAGCGAGACCTCCACCGCGTCCCGGGGCCGGGTCAGGCAGCGGCCGGTGAGCTGTTCGAAGCGGCGGAGGCGGTTGAGGACGGTGTTGCGGTGGCAGTAGAGCCGCGCGCCCGCCCGCTGCGCGGAGCCGTCCGCGTCCAGCCAGGCGGTGAGGGTCTCCACGATGACGTCGCGGTCGGCGGGGTCAAGCCGGTCCAGCGGGCCCAGCACCCGGTCGGCGAGCGCTCCGGCGAGCGCCGGGGAGGAGACGACCAGGGCGTCCGGGAGGTGCTCGTCGAGCAGGACGGTGCCGCCGGACGCGGGGCAGGCGCGCAGCGCGGTCTCCGCCAGCCGGCGGGCGTCGCCGAGCGCGGCCAGGCCCTCGACGGCGGAGCCGATCCCGGCCCGGGCGCCGGGCGGTACGTCCAGCGCGGCGGCCAGCTCGCTCAGTTCACCGGGCGCGCCCGCCAGCGGCAGGATCGCGAACTCGGCGTCCTGGCCCGGATGCCAGAGCACCACCGCCTCCGGGGCGGCGGGCAGCGTCAGCGCGGGACGGGCGGCGGCCCCGGGCCCGCGCGGCGCGGTGGCCACCGCGAGCACGGCGTACCGGCCCTGCTCCGGCAGCCCCAGCATCACGGCCGCATCGGCGAGGTCCGCGATCCTGGCGGTGCCGTCCAGCAGGGCGGCGACCATGAGGCGCTGCCGGTTCTCGCGCCGCCAGGTCAGCCGCCGCTCGGCCTGCCGGTAGGCGTCGGCGACGATCCCGCAGTGCTCGTCGACGAAGTTCCACACATCGGCGGCGACATGGACGAGCAGCCGTACGTCCTCGGGGTCGCGCCGGGCGGTCTCGTCCACGAGGTCCTGCCAGACCATCGCGCCGCCCATCCGGAAGGCGTGCAGGACGGCGTCGAGCGGTACGCCCTGCTCGGCGCGGATCTCGCCGATCCAGCGGGAGGTGCGGTGGGCGGACTCGCGGAACTCCCGGGGCTGGATCAGCGAGCCCACGTTGTGCCGCAGCGAGTGGTGGACCTCCTGCCAGACCTCGGCCCGGTCGGACTCGATCGCCGCCCGGTAGCCGGGCTCCTGGGCGTACAGGGCCTCGACGAGCCGGTCGGTGAGGGCCGGCAGCGAGGCGACGAGGACCCGGGCGGCCCGGTGCAGCACCTCCACGGCCTCGCGGTCGGCCAGCGAACGGAAGCGGTGCGGCAACGGTGCTGTCGGGGGCGGGCCGGTCAGGGCCCCGATCCGCGGACGTACGACCTGTGGCATGGCGGCCTCCACCGGGATACGGCCGGCCGCGCGCGCGGCGGGCCCGGCGCACCGGCCCGGGCGGGGCGCGAGCGCGGCGACACGATCCTGACGCCCGCAGAATGACATACCGCCCAGTCGGTACCTAGGGGTCTGCGCGGAACTCGTCATCACGGTCTCGCAACCTCCCGGCCACCCGGGGCGTCAGGGGCTCAGCAGCCGGGCCAGTTCGGTACGGGAGCGGATGCCGAGGGCGGCGAAGACGTTACGGAGGTGGTGGTCGACCGTGCGCGGGCTGAGCGACAGCCGCAGCGCCACTTCGCGGTTGGTGGCGCCCTCGGCGACGCAGCGGGCGATGCGCTGCTGCTGGGGGGTGAGCGCCGCCAGCGGTTCGCCCGGCGCGTCCCGCCGCTCCGCGACCGGCTCCCCCGCCGCCCGCAGCTCCCCGGCCGCCCTTTCCGCCCAGGCGCGGGCCGAGCAGCGCTGGAAGGCGACCAGGGCGTCGCGCAGCGGGCCGCGGGCCTCGCGGGTACGCCGACGGCGGCGCAGCCACTGCCCGTACAGCAGCTGGGTGCGGGCCCGTTCGAAGTCGCCGCCGGCCCGGCCGTGGTGGTCCAGGGCCTCGGCGTAACGGGCGTCGGCCGCGTCGGCGGGGGCCAGCAGAGCCCGGCAGCGGGCGAGTTGGGCGGGCGCGCCCGGGTCGGCGGTCCGGGCGGTCCAGGACGCGAACTCGTCGACGGCGGCGTGGAGTTCGCCGGACTCCTCGGGCAGCCGGCCGGCCAGCACGGCGGCCTCGACCCAGCAGGGCACGGCGAGCGTCCGGACGGCGAAGTGGCCCCGGCCCGGGCCGGTCCCGACCAGCGGGGCCAGCCGGGCGGCCGCCTCGCCGGGCCGTCCGGAGGCGAGGTCCGCGCGGGCCCGGGCCCAGGTGGCGAGGGTGCCGGCCTGGGCCAGCCCGTGCGGCCCCGCCCCGGCCAGCGCGGCCTCGGCATGCGCGGCGCACGCCTCGGCGGGCCCTTCCACGGAGGCGGCGAGGGCGAGCACGGCGTGCAGATGGGCGGAGCTGTTGGGCTGCCCCGTACGGCGGGCGGCATGCAGCCCTTCCAGCGCGTGGGCCCGCGCACCGGCGTGCCGCCCGGCCCGCAGTTCGGCGTAGGCGAGGTGTTCGAGGGCCTGCGGCAGCAGCGCTTCGGGCCCTCTGGTCCGTACGGCGGCGAGCGCACGGGCCCCCGCGCGGCAGGCGGCGGCGACGTCCCCGAGCACCAGCGCCGCGACCCCGGACCGCAGCAGCGCGGCCGGGGCGCCGGGGTCACCGGCCGGGTCGAGGCAGGGGCGGAGCAGGGCGTGACCCTCGGCCGTACGCCCTTCGAGTACGGCGCACATGCCGGCCCGGTAGTGCTCCAGGTCCGGGTCCACCGGGCTGCGGGCGAGGCGGTTCATGGCATCGAGGTAGCCGAGTGCGTCCCCCGCCGCCCAGGCGGCCTCGGCCGCGCCGAGGAGGGCGTCGAGGGCCCGGCGGGGATCGTGCGGCGCGAGCAGCCCGGCCGAGGCGAGCAACGCTTCGTGGGCGTCGGCCGCGGGCCCGGAGCGCAGGGCGAGCATGCCGTGCACGTAGGGCGCGAGACCCTGCCCGGGATCGCCGCCCGGGCCCGCCGCGCCGACCGTACGCGGTCCGGCCCTGGCCAGCAGGGCACGCGCCAGGCACGGGTCGCCCGCCAGCCCCGCCTGCTCGGCCGCCCCGGCGAACCGGGCCGCGCGCGACGCCGGTTCGGTGGAGAGCTGGGCGGCACGGGCGAGGGCGGCGGAGCGTTCGGCGTGCGGGAAGGGGGCGACGGCGGCCGCTTCGATCCGGGCGGCCAGCACGGCGTCCGGCCCGGGCGCGGCACAGGCCCGCTGCACCAGGGCGGCCAGCGGGACGGGCGAGGCAGGGGCGGTGCCTGGCGGAGGCGCGGCCGACGGAGGCGCGGGGGCGGCCTCCGTCAGCAGGGTGGCGAGCAGTTCGTGGGCGGCGCGGCGGTGGGGCCAGGGGGCGTGGTGGAGTACGGCGCGGGCGACGAGGCGGTGGGTGAAGTGGACGCGGCTGCCTGCCCGTTGAAGGATGGAGCCGGTGACGCTCGTACCGAACAGGGCCCGGTCCAGGAAGGTGCGGGGCAGTCCGCTGCGGGTGCCCGCGCGCAGCAGGAGCAGGGCGTCCGCACCGGCGCCGTCCGGCTCATGCTCCTGGGCCGCTGCGGCGAGCAGGAGCAGGGCGCGGGTCCGGTCCGGGAGGCCGTCGAGGCGTTCGGCATGGGCGGCCAGCACCGCTTCGCCGCCGGGCAGAGGGAAGGGCAGCGGGGTGCGGCCGGCGAGCTGGTCCGGGGTGAGGCGGCCGGCGAGTCCGGCGAGCAGGCGGGGGTTTCCGGCCGCCTCACGGAGGAGTTCGGCGCGGACGACCGGGTCCAGCCCTTCCGTACCGGAGGTCAGCCGGTCCAGGAGCGCCCCGGCGGCGCCTTCGTCCAGGGGCGCCGGCTGCAGCGTGGGCAGTCCGGCGAAGGCGGTGCTGTCGGTGGCCGTGAGCAGGACGAGGATCCGGCTGCCCGGGCCCAGCCCGCGGGCCACGAGAGCGAGGGCGTCCCGGGACGCCGGATCCCAGGCGTGCGCGTCGTCCACACAGACCAACAGGGGCCGCCCGACGCTGAGCTCCCGCAACCGGCCGAGCAGCGCGTCGGGGCTGATGGCCGGGGGCCGCGCGGCGGATGGCGGACCGGTGACGGCGGGCCCGGCGGCGGACGGACCACCCGGACCCGAGCCGGGCGAAGCGGCGGATGGCGGACCGGTGACGGCGGGCCCGGCGGCAAGCGGACCAGGCGGGGCCGAGTCACGCGGGACCGAGCCGGCCGGGACGGCGGACGGCGAACCGGTGACGGCGGAGCCCGCGGCAAGCGGGCCGACCGGGGCCGAGACACGCGGAGCGACGGGCGGCGGATCGGCAGCGGCCGGCCCCGGGCCCGACGGAGCCGGCGAACCGATGGCGGCGGGCCCGGCGGCGGACGGACCACGCGGATCCGCGCCGGGCGGCGCGGCGGGCGACGGGCCGGCGGCAGCACGCCCCGCGGCAAGCGGCCCGAGCGGGTCGGAGCCGGCCGCCACCGACCCGAGCAGCGCACCCAATCCGCCCCCGGGCACCGCGCGCATCGCCCCGGTGGCCGTGGCGTACAGCACCGGCCCCCGGTCCCGGTGCGCCTCCGCGGCCGCGCGCAGCAGTGCCGTACGGCCGAGGCCGGGTGGTGCGGCCAGGACGAGCGCGCCGCCGTCTCCGCGCCGCAACAGCTCCAACAGGCTTTCCAGAGTGGCGAGTTCGGCATCCCGGCCGTACAGCCGGAGCGGACTGCGCACGGTCGTCGATGAGGTCACATCGGCACCGTACGTTCGCCTCGGCGAGGGAGGAAGCGCCGTGTCCGGGTCCCGCGCGGGGACGGGCCGGTGCGGTGCGGGCTCCCAGACGGAGGCCTGCCGCGTTGTGCCGGAGCACAGCGCGGCAGGGTCCGGAGCGCCGGATCTACGCGGTGTGCGGGCAGTTGCCCCGGTACTCCGCGATGGTCAGGCTCGGCTGCGGGAGCGGGCAGAGGAACTGCTCGTAGCGGGTGTCGTTGTCGATGAATCGCTTCAGCCAGGAAATGCTGTACTTCGCGATCGTCGTGTTGGAGGTGTTCGGCGTGAAGTGCGAGGCTCCGCGCAGCTCCAGGTAGGCCTTGTCCAGCGAGCCGGGCAGCGACGTGTAGAAGGGCTTGGAGTGCGTGGCGACCGGCGCGACCGTGTCCCCGTCCGCGCCGACCACCAGGGTGGGCGTGCGCAGTTCGGGCCAGGTCTTGTCGGTGTTCCAGCCGGTCAGCGGGATCGCCGCCTTCAACGACGTACGGCTCTTCGCCGCTTCCAGCGAGCCGCCGCCGCCCATCGAGTGGCCCATCACGCCGAGCCGGGAGGCGTCGACCCGGGTCCGTACCGAGCTGCGCTGGGTCAGGTGGTCCAGGGCGGCGAGGAGTTGGCGGCCCCGGCTGTCCGGCTGGTCGAGCGTGGTGTTCGTGTCGATCGTGAAGACCACGAAGCCCTGGGAGGCCAGGCGTGGTCCGAGCCAGGCGATGGAGGACTCGTAGGCGGTGAAGCCGGGCGAGATGACCACCGCGCCGAAGGTGCCGTCGGCGGTGGAGGTCGGGTAGTAGATGGTGCCGCCGCCGAATCCGCTCGCGACGAGCGAGGAGACGGAGGTCTGGGAGACGGCGTACGAGCCGCGGCTCGCCTCGATGGAGGCGTTGGTGGGGGCCGGGCCGCGCTCGTAGGGGTTGGCGGCGACGGCCTGGGCGCCGGGTGCCAGGCCGGTCAGCAGAAGGCCGGCGGTGGCCGCGGCGGCGGCCACCAGCCCCGTCGACGTACGGGAACGGCCCAGGAACGTACCGGTGCGGCTCGGGCGGGAAGGGTGCGGGGGGATGGTGCCGGAGGGGAGGTGCTGCTGCACGGGGAATCCTCTCGGTGGTGGCGGGGGGAACCACACCACGCGAGGCCCATGAGCCCGTCGTCCCGGGGCTGTCGGGGTGCACCGCGTGGCCGCCGGCGTCGTTCGCCGGCGTACGCCACTCTCACGGTGCGGCCCGTGGATACGCATCGGCAGTATCACCGGTCTCGGCGGACCGGTGATACCGCCTCGTACCGCGTACGGGCTCAGCGGACCGGGTGGCCCGCTTCCCGCAGGGCGCCCTTGACCTCGGAGATCCGCAGGTCGCCGAAGTGGAAGACGGACGCGGCGAGCACCGCGTCGGCCCCCGCCTCGATCGCCGGGGCGAAGTCGGCGAGCCGGCCCGCGCCGCCGGAGGCGATGACGGGGACGGTGACGTGCTTGCGTACCGCCTCGATCATCTCGGTGTCGTAGCCGTCCTTGGTGCCGTCGGCGTCCATCGAGTTGAGCAGGATCTCGCCCGCGCCCAGCTCCGCGGCCCGGTGCGCCCACTCGACGGCGTCGATGCCGGTGCCCTTGCGGCCGCCGTGCGTGGTGACCTCGAAGGTGCCCTCGGGCGTGCGGCGGGCGTCGACCGAGAGCACCAGGACCTGGCGGCCGAAGCGTTCGGCGATCTCGCGGATGAGGTCGGGGCGGGCGATGGCGGCGGTGTTGACGCCCACCTTGTCCGCCCCGGCGCGCAGCAGCTTGTCGACGTCGTCCGGGGTACGGACGCCGCCGCCGACGGTGAGCGGGATGAAGACCTGCTCGGCGGTGCGGCGGACCACGTCGTACGTCGTCTCGCGGTCGCCGCTGGAGGCGGTGATGTCGAGGAAGGTCAGCTCGTCGGCGCCCTCGGCGTCGTACAGCTTGGCCATCTCGACGGGGTCGCCCGCGTCGCGCAGGTTCTGGAAGTTGACGCCCTTGACGACCCGGCCGTTGTCGACGTCGAGGCAGGGGATGACGCGTACGGCGAGGGTCACCGCGCACCTCCTCGGTAGGCCTCGACCTCGACCTCGACGACCAGGCTCGGGTCCACGAAACCGGACACGATGATCATGGAGGCGGCGGGGCGTACGGCGTCGAACAGCTCCTTGTGGGCGCGGCCGACCTCGTCCACGTCCCGGGCGTGCGTGAGGTACATCCGGGTGCGGACGACGTCCTCGCGGCTCAGGCCCACCTGCTCCAGCGCCGCGAAGGCGACGTCGAAGGCGGTGACGGTCTGCTCGTACGGGGAACCCGCGGAGATCTGGCCGTTGACGACCGAGGTGCAGCCGGCGACCAGGACGAGCCCGTTGGGGAGTTCGACGGCGCGCGAGTAGCCGAACTTCTCCTCCCAGGGTGCGCCGGTGGAGATCCGGCGCACGGCGGAAGCGGCGTCCGTCATACGGCGACCGCCTTGAGCGCCTCTTCCAGGGTGAACGCCTTCGCGTACAGCGCCTTGCCGACGATCGCGCCCTCGACGCCTTCGGGGACGAGGAGGGAGATCGCGCGGAGGTCGTCCAGGGACGAGACCCCGCCGGAGGCGACGACCGGGCGGTCGGTGGCGGCGCAGACGTCGCGCAGCAGGCCCAGGTTGGGGCCTTCCAGGGTGCCGTCCTTGGCGATGTCCGTCACCACGTAGCGCGCGCAGCCCTCGGAGTCGAGGCGGGCCAGCGTCTCGTAGAGGTCGCCGCCGTCGCGGGTCCAGCCGCGGCCGCGCAGGGTGGTGCCGCGGACGTCGAGGCCGACGGCGATCTTGTCGCCGTGCTCGGCGATGACCTTGGCGACCCACTCGGGGGTCTCCAGGGCGGCGGTGCCGAGGTTGACGCGGCGGCAGCCGGTGGCGAGGGCGGCCTCCAGCGAGGCATCGTCGCGGATGCCGCCGGACAGCTCGACCTTGATGTCCATGGCCCCGGCGACCTCGGCGATCAGGGCGCGGTTGTCGCCCGTGCCGAAGGCGGCGTCCAGGTCGACGAGGTGCAGCCACTCGGCGCCGGCGGACTGCCAGGCGAGGGCGGCCTCCAGCGGGGAGCCGTAGGAGGTCTCGGAGCCGGACTCGCCGTGCACGAGGCGGACGGCCTGGCCGTCGCGGACGTCGACGGCGGGGAGCAGTTCAAGCTTCGGCATTACAGCGTCTCGATCCAGTTGGTCAGCAGCTGGGCGCCGGCATCGCCGGACTTCTCGGGGTGGAACTGGGTGGCCCACAGCGCGCCGTTCTCCACGGCGGCCACGAACCGTTCGCCGTGCGTGGCCCAGGTGACCCTGGGCGCACGGATCTTGGCGTTGGTGACTTCGAGGGACCAGTCGTGCGCCGCGTAGGAGTGCACGAAGTAGTAGCGGGCCTCGGGGCCCAGACCGGCGAAGAGCCGGGAGTCCCCGGGGGCCTCGACGGTGTTCCAGCCCATGTGCGGGACGACGTCGGCCTTCAGGGGGCCGACCGTACCGGGCCATTCGTCCAGGCCCTCGGTCTCCACGCCGTGCTCGATGCCGCGCTCGAACAGGATCTGCATCCCGACGCAGATGCCCATGACCGGGCGGCCGCCGGAGAGCCGGCGGCCGATGATCCAGTCGCCGCGGGCCCGCTTCAGCCCGTCCATGCAGGCGGAGAACGCGCCGACGCCGGGGACGAGGAGCCCGTCGGCGTTCATCGCGCGGTCGTAGTCGCGGGTGATCTCGACGTCCGCCCCGACGCGGGCGAGGGCGCGCTCGGCGGACCGGACGTTGCCGAAGCCGTAGTCGAAGACGACGACCTTCTTCTGGTTCTCACTCATGACGTACCTGTCCTCAGTCCCACAGGCCCTGGATCCGCAGGATGCCCGCCACCAGGCACATCACGGAGCCGATCGACAGCAGCACGATGACGCCCTTGGGCATCCCCTGCTTGGCGAAGGAGTAGACGCCGCCGGCCAGGAAGAGGCCGACGACGATCAGGATGGTGTTGAGGCCGGTCACAGGGCGCCCTTCGTGGAGGGCAGGATGCCGGCGGCGCGCGGGTCGTGCTCGGAGGCGTACCGCAGGGCCCGGGCGAGGGCCTTGAACTGGCACTCGACGATGTGGTGGGCGTTGCGCCCGTACGGGACGTGGATGTGCAGGGCGATCTGCGCCTGGGCGACGAAGGACTCGAAGATGTGGCGGGTCATCGTCGTGTCGTAGGCGCCGATCATCGGGGCCATGTTCTCCGGCTCGGTGTGCACCAGGTAGGGGCGGCCGGAGAGGTCGACGGTGACCTGGGCGAGCGACTCGTCCAGCGGGACGGTGCAGTTGCCGAAGCGGTAGATGCCGACCTTGTCGCCGAGGGCCTGCCTGAAGGCGGCGCCGAGCGCGAGGGCGGTGTCCTCGATGGTGTGGTGGGTGTCGATGTGCAGGTCGCCCTCGGTCTTGACCGTGAGGTCGAAGAGGCCGTGGCGGCCGAGCTGGTCGAGCATGTGGTCGTAGAAGCCGACCCCGGTGGCGACATCGACCTTTCCGCTGCCGTCGAGGTTGATCTCGACGAGCACGGACGTTTCCTTGGTGGTGCGTTCCACGCGGCCTACGCGGGGGCTCATGCGTCGTGCTCCTTCTTGAGTTCGCGTACCGCATCGAGGAACGCGTCGTTCTCTGCCGGGGTGCCCGCGGTGACCCGCAGCCAGCCCGGTACGCCGTTGTCCCGGACCAGGACGCCCCGGTCGAGGATGCTCTGCCAGACGGCGTGGCTGTCGTCGAAGCGGCCGAACTGGACGAAGTTGGCGTCCGAGTCGGTGACCTCGTAGCCGATGGCGCGCAGCTCGGCCACCAGCCGGTCGCGCTCGCTCTTGAGCTGCGCGACGTACCCGAGCAGCGTATCGGTGTGCTCCAGGGCGGCGAGCGCGGTGGCCTGGGTGACGGAGGAGAGGTGGTACGGCAGCCGCACCAGCTGGACCGCGTCGACGACGGCCGGGTCGGCGGCGAGGTAGCCGAGGCGGAGCCCGGCCGCGCCGAACGCCTTGGACATGGTCCGCGAGACGATCAGGTTGCGGCGGCCCTCGATCAGCGGGAGCAGCGATGCGTGGTGGCTGAACTCGCCGTACGCCTCGTCGACGACGACGATCGAGGGCCCGGCGGCCTGCGCGGCGTCGTACAGCGCGAGGACGGTCTCCGCGTTCACCGCCGTTCCGGTGGGGTTGTTGGGCGAGGTGATGAAGACGACCTCGGGGCGGTGCTCGGCGATGGCGGCGCGCGCGGCGTCCACGTCGATGGTGAAGTCCTCGTTGCGCGGCCCGGAGATCCAGCCGGTGCCGGTGCCCCGGGAGATCAGGGCGTGCATGGAGTACGAGGGTTCGAAGCCGATCGCGGTGCGGCCGGGCCCGCCGAAGGTCTGGAGCAGCTGCTGGAGGACCTCGTTGGAGCCGTTGGCGGCCCAGACGTGGGACGCGGTCACCGCGTGTCCGGCGGTCCGCGAAAGGTAGCGGGCCAGCTCGGTGCGGAGTTCGACGGCGTCCCGGTCGGGGTAGCGGTTGAGGCCGCGGGCGGCCTCGCGGACCCGCTCGGCGATGCGGTCGACGAGCGCTTCCGGGAGCGGGTACGGGTTCTCGTTGGTGTTGAGCCGTACGGGGACGTCGAGCTGGGGTGCTCCGTACGGGGACTGGCCGCGCAGTTCGTCGCGGATGGGGAGCTCGTCCCAGGGGTTACGGGGGGTGGTGCTGCCGTTCGTCACTGCTGCGGAACCTTCCAGCCGAACCGTGCCTTGAGCGCTGCGCCGTGGGCGGGGAGGTCCTCCGCCTCGGCGAGGTTCACGACATGGTGGGTGACCTCGGCGAGCGCGTCGCGGGTGTAGTCGACGATGTGGATGCCGCGCAGGAAGGACTGCACGGAGAGGCCCGAGGAGTGGCAGGCGCAGCCGCCGGTGGGCAGGACGTGGTTGGAGCCGGCGCAGTAGTCGCCGAGCGAGACGGGCGACCAGGGGCCGACGAAGATCGCTCCGGCGTTGCGGACGCGGCCGGCGACGGCGGCCGCGTCGGCGGTCTGGATCTCCAGGTGCTCGGCGCCGTACGCGTCGACGACCGTGAGGCCGTCCTCGATCGAGGAGACCAGGACGATCGCGGACTGGCGGCCGGCGAGCGCGGGCTCGATGCGGTCCTTGATGTGCTTGGTCGCGGCGACCTGCGGGACCAGCTCCGCCTCGGTGGCGGCGGCCAGCTCCGCGGAGTCGGTGACCAGGACGGCGGCGGCCATCGGGTCGTGCTCGGCCTGGCTGATCAGGTCGGCGGCGACGTGCACCGGGTCGGCGGTGGCGTCGGCGAGGATCGCGATCTCGGTGGGCCCGGCCTCGGCGTCGATGCCGATGCGGCCCTTGAGGAGGCGCTTGGCGGCGGCGACGTAGATGTTGCCGGGGCCGGTGACCAGGTTGACCGGGGGGCAGTCCTCGGTGCCGTACGCGAACATCGCGACGGCCTGGGAGCCGCCGGCGGCGTACACCTCGTCGACGCCGAGCAGGGCGCAGGCGGCGAGGATCGTGGGGTGCGGAAGGCCGCCGAAGTCCTTCTGCGGCGGGGAGGAGACGGCGATGCCCTCGACGCCGGCCTCCTGGGCCGGGACGACGTTCATCACGACGGAGGAGGGGTAGACCGCGCGGCCGCCGGGGACGTAGAGCCCGACGCGCTCGACGGGCACCCACTTCTCGGTGACGGTGCCGCCGGGGACGACCTGGGTGGTGTGCGTGGTGCGGCGCTGCTCGCGGTGGACGAGGCGGGCGCGGCGGATCGACTCCTCCAGCGCGGCGCGGACGGCGGGGTCCAGTTCCTGAAGGGCCTTCGTCAGGGCCTCGGCGGGCACCCGGACCGACTCGATCCGGACACCGTCGAGTTTCTCCCCCCACTCGATCACTGCCGCGGAGCCACGATGGCGTACGTCCTCGCAGATGGGCCGCACCGTCTCCAGGGCGGCTTCCACGTCGAACTCGGCACGGGGCAGCAGGTCGCGCAGGGCTCCACCCTCGGGGAGGGTGTCACCGCGCAGATCGATTCGAGAGATCACACGGCAATTCTCTCAGACCGTCCGGAGCGTCCGGTCGCCCGTATCACTGGCTGATACCGGTCGCTCGTACCACTGGCCGATACGCGTCTCGGCCATGTCCGGCTGTCACTGCTGACCACTGGCTTCACGACGTCACACCAGGGAATAACGGCACTACAGCATGTGTGCACGGAGGGAGCGGCCGTGACCGAGCCGCACGAAGGCGATATCCCGGACGGCCTCAGCGCAGCGGAGCTGGGCATGTGGCAGTCCTTCCGCAACGGGACCACCTATGACTTACGCAGCTACGACACGACCCAGAACGATCCGTTCACCCCGCAGGCGTGGGGGCCCGAGCGGAGCGTCGGCGCGCGCACGGTGGCACGGCTGCTGCTGAGCGGTCCGCCCGCCCGGCCCGGCCGGGTGGCGGCGCTGAAGCTCCGGGGGGTGCGGATCACCGGAAAGCTGGATCTGGCGGGTGGCCGGGTGGCTCCGTACGTGGAGCTGACCGGCTGCCGCTTCGAGCAGGAGGTGGTGCTCCCGGAGTGCCACTTCACGACCTTGCGGCTGGTGGGCTGCGCGCTGCCCCGGCTGGAGGCGGCGCGGCTGCAGACCGAGGGCGATCTGCATCTGCCGCGCTGCCGGATCGACCGGGGCATCCGGCTGACCGACGCCCAGATCGGCACGGACCTGCTGATCAACCAGCTCAGCGTCGGCCCGGACCGGCACGGGCGGGCCGTCGTCGGGGACGGCATGACGGTCGCGCAGGACCTGCAGGCCGAGATGGTCGAGACGCTCGGCGAGCTGAGTCTGCGCGGCACGAAGGTGGGCGGTTCGCTGAGCCTGCGCGGCAGCCGGCTGCGGGCCGCCGAGGACCGGCGCGCGCTGAACGCCCCGCAGCTGACGGTGGAGCGCACGCTCTACATGACCGAGGCGTGGGTGAGCGTCGACACCGGGAACCAGGGCACCACTCCCCCGTACGGCGTGGTCTACGCCCCGACCCCGGCGCGCGGCACCCGCTCGCAGATCTTCGAGTGCCGGGGCGGGGTGCGCCTGGACGACGGGCGGTTCGGGGACGCGGTGGACCTGCACAAGGCGCGGTTCGTCATGACCCGGCAGGAGGAGCTGTCGATGCGCCGGATCGTGACGCCGGAGCTGCGGTTCAACGCGGAGCGCCCGGAGGAGGGCCGGGTCGTCCTGAACGGCGCGAAGGTGGTGACCCTGATCGACCTGTCGACGAGCTGGCCGGGCCCCGGCGGTCTGGCGATGGGCGGCTTCGTCTACGAGAACCTCGTCCCCTACGGCCACTTCCCGCTCTCCCGGCGCCTGGCGTGGGTGCAGGCCGCGACGCCGGAGTACGTCCCCGAGCCGTACGAGCGGCTGGCCACGGTGATGCGCAGCAGCGGCGAGGACGCGGACGCGCGCGAGGTGCTGCTCGCCAAGCAGCGCCGCCGCCGCGAGACGCTGCCGCCCGCCGCGAAGGCCTGGGGGTATCTCCAGGACTGGACGGTGGCGTACGGCTACCGGCCGGGGCGGGCGGCGGTGTGGATGGCGGTGCTGTGGGCGGCGGGCACGGCGGCCTTCGCGCAGCACACCCCGCCCGCGGTCAAGGACGACGAGTCTCCGATGTGGAATCCCGCGCTGTACGCGCTGGATCTGCTGATCCCGGTGATCAACCTCGGGCAGGACGGCTACTGGCGGATGGAGGGCGCCTGGCAGTGGGCCGCGGCCGGTCTGGTGCTGGTGGGGTGGGTTTTGGCCACCACGGTGGCGGCCGGGGCCTCCCGGATGCTGCGCAGGGGGTGACCGCAGGGGCGTTCCCGGGCGGCCGCGGGCGGTCGGAGCCGAGGTTCCGGCCGTCCGCCCCGGGGGGCCACAGGGGCTGACGGGCCGCACGGGAGAGCGCAATCAAGCCAACCAACACCCATTCCTTTGCCTTTTCTTGACCTGGCCCGATACAACCCATTCACTCGGCACAGAAGCTTCACAGCACACCCCTGGCGCGGCCCCCACCAGGCCTTTTCAATGGTCTGCACCATGGCCTTCCTTCGCGCTCTGCTCAGTACCGCGCGCATGATCCGGCACAGCCCTCCGCTGTCCGCCGGACTGTCCGCGGATGACGCGGTGCTGCTCGACGCCCCCGACGAGCGGCTCTCTCCCGCGCTGGTCGCCGCTGCCCTGGGCGACCACGAACCGGCCGCCAAGCTGCTCGCCGCCACCCGGGACACCGCCGACTGGGAGAACCGGGACCGCTATCTCGGCCGGCTGGTCACCTTCGCCCGCAGCCGGGACGGCTGGCTCGACCAGTGGCTGGCCGCCGCCCCGCGCGATCCGGACGCGCTGCTGGTCAAGGCGGAGCTGGCGGTCCGCCGGGCCTGGGAGTCGCCCGCCCGCGCGGAACGGCTCCGCGAGGTCGGCCCGCTGATCACCGCCGCCGCCGAGGCGGACCCGCACGACCCCGTGCCGTGGCGGCTCGCCCTGGACCACGCACGCGGCACCCACGCCACGCACACCGCCTTCGAGTCGCTGTGGGAGCAGGCCGTACGGCGCTCCGCGCACCACTACGGCTGCCATGTGGCGGCGCTGCGCTATCTGTCGGCCGCCTGGTACGGCTCGCACCGCGAGTGCTTCGACTTCGCCGAGCAGGCCGCGGCGGACGCCCGGCCCGACTCCCTGGTGCAGGCCCTGCCGGTCCGGGCGGCCTTCGCGCTGCTCCTGGACACCCAGGCGGTCGGCCGGACCACCTCCGTACTGGAGGAGCGGATCGACGCGGCGGCCGACCTGGCGATCGGGCTCTCCGCCGCCTACCGGCCCGGCGACCCGTGGCCGGCCGAGGTCCGCAACCTCCTCGCGTACGTCCTGCTCACCCGGGGCCGCTGGGCGGAGGCGCTGCACCAGTTCAACCTGATCGGGCTGCACGCGACGTCGTTCCCGTGGTCGTCGGTGTCCGACGACGCGCTCGGCCGGTTCATGGACGCGCGGGACGGCGCACGGCTCCAGGTGGCCTCGCTGACCCCGTTGCGCAACCGGGCCGACCACGGCCGCCCCCGGGGCCATTACGCTTGAGCGTTGTGACCACCGCCCGCCTTCCCCTTTTCCCGCTCAACGCGGTGCTGTTCCCCGGCCTGGTGCTGCCGCTCAACGTCTTCGAAGAGCGATATCGCGCCATGATGCGGGAGCTGCTGAAGAGCGACGAGGACGAACCTCGCCGCTTCGTCGTGGTCGCGATCCGCGACGGCCGCGAGATCGCCCCGACGGCCACCGGCATGCCGGACACGGTCGCGGCGGCCCCGCCCGCCGAGCGCGCCCCGGCGGAGGGCTTCGGCCCCGATCCGATCCAGACCTTCCACCGGGTCGGCTGCGTCGCCGACGCGGCGACGATCCGCGAGCGCGCCGACGGCAGCTTCGAGGTCCTGGCCACCGGCACCACCCGGGTCAGGCTGCTGTCGGTCGAGACGAGCGGCCCGTATCTGACCGCCGAGGTCGAGGACCTGGCCGAGGAGCCGCCCGGCGAGGACGAGGGCGACGAGGCCGGGGCCCTGGCGGAGGGCGTTCTGCGGGCCTTCCGCGCCTACCAGAAGCGGCTGGCCGGAGCGAGCGAACGCTCGCTGGCGACCGGCGCCGACCTCCCCGACGACCCGTCGGTGATCTCCTACCTGGTCGCCGCGGCCACGGTCCTGGACGTCCCCACCAAACAGCGGCTGCTCCAGGCCCCGGACACCGCGACCCGGCTGCGCGAGGAGCTGACGCTGCTGCGCAAGGAGACCGCGGTCATCCGGCACCTGCCCTCGCTGCCCGCGACGGACCTGACGCGGGCCCCCACCCACCCCAACTGACAAGGACCGGCCCGCGTTGGCGAAGAAGCCCAAGAAGCAGCAGTCGGGCGGCACCCCCGCCACGGTCGCCCTGACCGCGGCGGGCACCGCCTTCACGGTCCACGCCTACGACCACGACCCGGCGAGCCCGTCCTACGGCGAGGAGGCTGCCGAGGCCCTGGGCGTCTCCCCCGACCGGGTCTTCAAGACCCTGGTGGCGGACGTCGACGGCGCTCTGACGGTGGCGGTGGTCCCGGTGGCCGGCTCCCTGGACCTCAAGGCCCTGGCCGCCGCGGTGGGCGGCAAGCGGGCCGCGATGGCGGACCCGGCGGCCGCGGAACGCACCACGGGCTACGTCCGCGGCGGCATCTCCCCACTGGGCCAGCGCAAGCGCCTGCGCACGGTGCTGGACGCGTCGGCGCGCGCGCACGCCACGATCTGCGTGTCGGCGGGCCGGCGGGGCCTGGAGGTCGAGCTGGCGGCGACGGATCTGGCGGAGCTGACGGGGGCGACGTTCGCGGAGATCGCGCGCGCCTGATAGATGTCCTCAATCGCCGGACGGGCTGGAAAATCCAGCCCCTCCGGCGTTTGAGGAGCGGGGTCCGGGGCGGAGCCCCGGTTTCGGGAAGGGGCGGGTAGGGGAACAGGCCCGCCGCAGGCGCCCCTACGCCGGCCCACCGCTCCCCGCAGGCGGCGCCGGAGCCCCGGAATCCGGCTCCCCGTAATACTTCGCGTACCCCGACCCCACCCAGTCCGGCTCCACATCCCGCGGCCCGAACGCCGCCGTGAGCAGCAGATGGATCCCCATCGCCGCGAACGGCCAGGCCATCATCGCCACCCACACCGCGTGCAGCTCCAGCGGCGCGTCGAACGTGACGCCCTGACCGGCCTCCCGGGCGCGGCCCACCACATCGGACGACGGCCCCAGCCAGATGCCGACCCGCCACGCCAGCAGCGAGCCGAGCACCGCGCCCAGCGCCAGACCCACGACCACGAGGACGCCCCCGCGGCGCAACCGCCAGAAGACGGCGGCGGCGGAGAGCACCCCGAAGCCGATGGCCAGCAGGACGAACGTGCCGTCCGCGCCGATCGCCTCCTCGCCCTCGCTGTTCTTCAGGAAGACGGCCGTGTCGTCGGAGACCAGCGGCACACGCGGCGCGAACCACAGCCACAGCAGCCCGAGCACGAGGCCCGCGAGCGCGACCAGGACCACGACGACGGCGGCCTGACGGAGCTCGGTGGCCGTGTCCGGGTCGTCCGGCGAGCCCTGGAAGGGCGCGAGGTGGGAGCCCGAGGGCGGGGCCTGCCACGGATCGTGGGGGCCGGGCTGGTGAGGCGGCGTCAGAGGTGCGGTCACCTTGCCATCGTGCCAGGCCACCCTGTGAGGCGCCTCACCGGCTACCGTACGGCGGCCCGCCGGTACGCCCACGTCGCCACCGCCAGCGAGAGAACCCCCACCACCGCGCAGATCCCGAGGAAGAAGGCGATGATCCCCCAGTCCGGGCGGGCGTCGAAGGACCGGGCCAGCGCCTCGACCCCGTACGTCGAGGGCAGCAGATCGCGCGCCCACCCCACCGGCTCCGGCAGCCGCTCGGCGGGCAGCACCCCGAGCAGCAGGGCGGCCGACATGCCCAGCTGCCCCAGCAGGGTCGCCAGCTCCGGGCGCGGGGCGAGCAGCCCGAGGGCCGCGCCGAGACCGGCCAGGGCGGCTCCGGAGAGCGGCACGACGGCCACCAGGACCCACAGATGGGTCAGCGGCAGCTGGAACAGCACGCTTCCGGTGATCGCGGTGAAGATGGTGCCGGGCACGGTGAAGGAGGCGTACGCCCCGGCCGCCCCGAGCACCACCGCGGCAGGCGGCACGGGCAGCGTGGCGTAGTGGTCGAGCCCGCCGGACGCCCGCAGCTGCCCGAAGTACTGGGCGAGCAGGTTGAGCGCGACGAACGCGACGACCAGGACGCTGGATCCCGCGACCACCGCGCGGGCCTCCGCGCCGCCGTCCACGACACCCCGCATCAGGACCATGATCCCGACGGACTGGAAGGTCGCCACGAAGAGCAGCGGGATCCGGGCGACCCGCGCCCGGGAGAGCTGGGCGCGGTAGACGGCGGCCAGCGAGGGCAGCAGCCTGGCGCGCGGGGCGAGGGGCTCGGCGACGGTACGGGCGGGGGCCTGGCCGGACGGGCCGGGCCCGGGCCGGACGCGCGACGGTACGGTCCTGGCCGGAATGATGCTCGTCACCTCAGGCCGCTCCCCTTAGACACGTCCACCAGGTCAAACCCGTCCGGCACGTACCACACGTCCGGACCGTCCACCCTGTCGAGTACGTCCGCCGCGTCCGCGGCGTTCACGTTCCCCACGCCTGTCCTGTCCCTCACGCCTTCACCAGCCCCTTGGTCGCATTGGCCGCGTCTCCCCCGAGCGCGAGATAGACATCTTCCAGGCTGGGTGTGGCCAGGGTGAAATCGTCGAGCGCGGCGAAGGCCGCGCCGCCCGTCACCGCGGCGACCGCGGCCCGCGCCTCGTCGGGGCTCAGCCGCAGTACCCAGCGCCGCCCGGACTCCTGGGCGGACGGTCGCAGCGCCGCCACCTCGGGGACGTCCAGCGGGGCCCGTTCGCGCCACATCAGCTCGACGCGCACCTCCCCGGCGACCTTCTCCTTGAGCCCGGCCGGGGTGTCGCAGGCGATGACCCGGCCGCGTTCGAGGACGGCGACCCGGTCGAGGACGGTCTCGGCCTCGATCACGTTGTGGGTGACCAGCAGGACCGTGGCCCCGCGCTCGGCGCGGCGGCGGTCGACGGCGGCCCAGACGGCGCGGCGGGCGACCGGGTCCATGCCGGTGGTCGGTTCGTCGAGGACCAGGACGGGCCGGTCGCCGACCAGGGTGGCGGCGAAGCAGGCGAGCCGGCGCTGACCGCCGGAGAGCTTCTTCAGGGGCCGCCCGGCGATCTCGGTGAGGCCCAGCTCCTCCAGGACGGCGTCGCGCTCGGCGCGGGCCTCCCGTACGGCGAGGCCGCGCAGCCGTCCGGTGGTCTCGGCGGCGAGGGAGACGGTCAGTTCGTCGAGGGCGGTGGATTCCTGCCCGAGGTAGCCGATCAGCCGGGACGCCCGCTCGGGGTGGCGTACGAGGTCGTGGCCCAGCACCTCGACGCTGCCGGAGTCGGGCCGCATCAGTCCGGTGAGCTGACGGACCAGGGTGGACTTGCCGGCGCCGTTGGGGCCGAGCAGTCCGAAGATCTCGCCGCGTTCGACGTCCAGGCTGATGCTGTCCGTGGCGCGGATCTCGGGGGTCGCGGGGGTGCCTCGGCGGCCCCGGGCGGCGGGATAGGTCTTGACCAGATCGCGCACCGCGCACACGGTGCCGGTGTCCCTCTGCGCCTGTGCTGTGCCCGTACTCACGAGGTACGAGGGTACGGGGTCACCCGCCCCGGCTCGCGTCCGGGGCCACCCCGCGTCGCCCCGCGCACGGGTGGCCGGGCGTGTCCGGTGATCGGGCCTACTCCCCCGCCGGTACGTGCTCGGCGGCGGCCCGTACGTCGATCTCCCGCCAGAAGCCGGCCCGGATCGCGTAGCGGTCGTGCTCGTCGATCTGGTCGTCCTTGTGGGCGAGGAGTCCGAAGCGGGCCGCGTACCGCAGCAGTTCGCCGTCGATCCGGTGCGGGATGCGCGGGTACATGGTGGAGAGCCTCTGCAGGTGGACCGTTTCCGGCAGCCGTTCCATCCAGCGGCGGGCGAAGACCTGGCCCACCTCGAAGGGGTCGCCGCCGACGGTGGTGATGTCCTCCTCCCGGTCCGCCCAGCGCTGTTCGGCGCTGGTGACCTGGGCGAGGGTCGGCAGGGACGCGGTCTCGGCGGGCTCGCCGAGGGGGCCGCCGCGCTCCACCCACCCTTTGTCGGAGGACCAGCGCAGGGTGGCGCCCGCGGGCTGGGGCGGGTGCTGGCGGTCGGGGTGGGTGGCGTGGGCGCGCAGCGCGGCCAGGTCCTTGGGGGTGGGGACGGTCTTGTGCCCGGGGACGGACGGGGTGTCCGGCGAGGCGGCGGCGGGGGCGTTCTCGGCGGGGGCCTCGGTGCCGCTGCGGGCGGCGGCGGCCTGGGCCTCGGAGGCGCGTTCGGCGGAGGCGGCGAGGGCCGCCTCGGGCAGCGGTGCGGAGAGGATCGCGGCGATCTCGGGGCGCGGGGCGGGCGGCGGGGCGCAGCTGCCGCCGGTGTCCTTGGCGCGTACCGCCTTGGTGATCCAGGCCCGGTCGAGGACCCGGCGTTCGTCGGCCTCGGCGACCAGGTCCTCGGACTGGTTGTAGTCGCCGTCGGCGGCCTGTACGGCCCAGAGGTGGACGGCGACGCCGTGTTCCTTGGCGGACATCAGACCGGGCAGCAGATCGCCGTCGCCGGTCACCAGGACCACATCGGAGCAGGCCCGGTTCCTGGCGAGTTCGGTGAGCTCGGCGTGCATGGCGGCGTCGACGCCCTTCTGCGCCCAGCGTCCGTCGCTGCGGGTCAGGGCGCCCAGCCGTACGGTCACGCGGGGCATCACGCGGAGCCGGCGGTGCTCGGGCTGGGGCACCCGGTCGGGGGCGCCGTCGAACCAGTAGATGCGCAGCAGGGGCTGTTGGGTGTCGGCCTCGGCGCGCTCGCGGAGCCCCTGGATGAGGGCCGCGTGGTCGACGGTGATGCGGGAACGGGCGGGCTCTCCTGCCAGCAGACTCGCGGCTGCGCCCAGCAAGTAGCCGGCGTCCACCAGGACGACGCAACGGTCCACGCGTTCCACCCTCTTCCAGAATTCGGGAACGGTTCAGCGGCCCGCTCCTCGATGACCGGGTCCGCTTACCCAGGGTTTCCTTCGAGTCTGCCCGACCTCGCGGGGGTTAACGGCCGGAACTGGATCATCGGCGTGGCGGATCCGGAAAGGAATACGGGAAGAAGGCGAAAAGGCGGCGGAACGGCAGGCCACCGCGGAAACCGCTACGCACGGTAATGATCCAACATGCGGTGTTTGCAGCGCTATGTGAGTCTGACAGCGGTCCTGGCCCCCCAGGATTCCCCACAGGAGGCATTCACCATGGCCAAGAACAAGAACCGCAAGCAGGGCAGCCAGCACGACCGCGCGTCCGCGTCGGAGCGTAGTGCGGAGCAGGCCAAGTCGACGGCGTTCGAGTCCCAGAACCAGTCGCAGGCGCAGGCCCAGGGCAGCCCGTCCGACGTGGCGCGCAAGCATCAGCGACGCTTCGGCCACAACTGACCCGTCGGCCGCTCGCGGTAGAGACTGGCGTTGAGGACGGCGAGAGGGGCGCCCCGCACCGGCGGGACGCCCCTCTCGTCATGTCTGTCGTGTCGTGCTCGGGCTCAGCCGGCCAGGCAGGACGGGCCGAGCAGCACCTTCAGGTCGCCGAAGAGCGCCGAGTCGGCCTTGACCCGGTGCCGGTCCAGCCGCAGGACGGTGGTCTTGCGGGGGCCCTGGAGCTTGATGCGTACCTCGGTGTCGCCCCGGTGGTGGCTGAGCACCTCGCCGAGCCGGGTGACCATGGGCGGGGTGATCTTCACGGTGGGGATGGTGAGGACGACGGGGGCGTTGGTCCCGGCGTTGGAGATGTCGGGGACCTGCATCTCCATGGCGACCAGCCGGGGCACGTCCTCGCGCTTGTCGAGGCGTCCCTTGACGAAGACGACGGTGTCCTCGACGAGCTGGGTGGAGACCAGCTGGTAGGTGGCGGGGAAGAACATGCACTCGATGGAGCCGGCCAGGTCCTCCACGGTGGCGATGGCCCAGGCGTTGCCCTGCTTGGTCATCTTGCGCTGGAGGCCGGAGATGATGCCGCCGACGGTGACGACGGAGCCGTCGCTGTAGTCGCCGCCCATGAGCTGGGAGATCGAGGCGTCGGCCTTGTCGGACAGCACGTGCTCCAGGCCGAAGAGCGGGTGGTCGGAGACGTACAGGCCGAGCATCTCCCGTTCCTGGGCGAGCAGGTAGGCCTTCTCCCACTCGATGTCGGAGAACTCCACGTCGAGCCCGAAGCCCGGCTCGTCGCTCTCCTCCTCGCCCATGCCGCCGAAGAGGTCGAACTGTCCCTCGGCCTCCTTGCGCTTGACCTGCACCACGTTGTCGATCATCGGTTCGTGGTGGGCGACGAGCCCCTTGCGGGTGTGCCCCATCTCGTCGAACGCGCCGGCCTTGATCAGCGATTCCACGGTGCGCTTGTTGCAGACGACCGCCTCGACCTTGTCCAGGAAGTCGGGGAAGGTGCTGTACTTCCCCTTCGCCTTGCGGGACCGGATGATCGAGTCGACGACGTTCTGGCCGACGTTGCGGATGGCGGTCAGGCCGAAGAGGATCACGTCGTCGCCCTGGGCGGCGAAGTTGGACAGCGACTCGTTGACGTTGGGCGGGAGCACCTTGATGCCCATGCGGCGGCACTCGTTGAGGTAGACCGCGGACTTGTCCTTGTCGTCCTTGACCGAGGTCAGCAGGGCCGCCATGTATTCGGCGGGGTAGTTCGCCTTGAGGTAGGCGGTCCAGTAGGTGACCAGGCCGTACGCCGAGGAGTGCGCCTTGTTGAACGCGTACCCGGCGAACGGCACCAGGACGTCCCACAGTGCCTTGATCGCCGCGTCGGAGAAGCCCTTCTCCTTGGCGCCCTTCTCGAAGAGGACGAAGTTCTTCGCCAGCTCCTCGGGCTTCTTCTTACCCATCACGCGGCGCAGGATGTCGGCCTCGCCGAGCGAGTACCCGGCGACGATCTGGGCGGCCTTCTGGACCTGCTCCTGGTAGACGATCAGGCCGTAGGTGAGGCCGAGGACCTCCTTGAGGGGCTCCTCCAGCTCCGGGTGGATCGGGGTGATCTCCTGGCGGCCGTTCTTGCGCTCCGCGTAGTTCGTGTGCGAGTTCATGCCCATCGGGCCCGGCCGGTAGAGGGCCGAGACGGCGGAGATGTCCTCGAAGTTGTCGGGCTGCATCTGGCGGAGCAGGGAGCGCATGGGCCCGCCGTCGAACTGGAAGACGCCGAGCGTGTCACCGCGGCAGAGCAGTTCGTACGTCTTGGGGTCGTCCAGCGGCAGCGAGAGCATCTCCAGATCGATGCCCTTGTTGGACTTCACCATCTTGATGGCGTCGTCCATGATCGTCAGGTTGCGCAGGCCGAGGAAGTCCATCTTCAGCAGGCCGAGCGACTCGCACTGCGGGTAGTCCCACTGCGTGATGGTGACGCCGTCGGTGTGCCGGACCCAGACGGGCGCGTGGTCGACGATCGGCTCGCTGGACATGATGACGCCGGCGGCGTGCACGCCCATCTGCCGGACGAGGCCCTCGACGCCCTTGGCGGTGTCGATGACCTTCTTGACGTCCGGTTCGTTCTCGTACATCCCCCGGATCTCGCCGGCCTCGCTGTAGCGCGGGTGCTTGGGGTCGGTGATGCCGTTGAGGTCGATGCCCTTGCCGAGGACGTCGGCGGGCATGGCCTTGGTGAGGCGGTCGCCCATCGCGTACGGGTAGCCCAGCACGCGGGCGGAGTCCTTGATGGCGTTCTTGGCCTTGATCTTGCCGTAGGTGCCGATCATGGCGACCTTGTCGGCGCCGTACTTCTCGGTGACGTACCGGATCACCTCGACGCGCCGACGCTCGTCGAAGTCGATGTCGACATCGGGCATGGAGACGCGCTCGGGGTTGAGGAACCGCTCGAAGATCAGACCGTGCTCGATCGGGTCGAGGTCGGTGATGCCCATCGCGTAGGCCACGATCGAACCGGCGGCGGAGCCACGGCCGGGGCCCACGGCGATGCCGTTGTTCTTGGCCCACATGATGAAGTCGGCGACGACCAGGAAGTACCCCGGGAACCCCATCTGGATGATGATGTCCATCTCGTACTCGACCTGCTTCTGCCGGTCGTCGGGGACACCGTTCGGGAAGCGGCGGGCCATGCCGACCCGGACCTCCTCCTGGAACCAGGTGATCTCCGTGAAGCCGTCCGGGATCTCGAACTTCGGCATGAGGTTCTTCGCCTCGAACATGCCGGAGGTGTCGATCTGCTCGGCGACCAGGAGGGTGTTGGCGCACCCCTGCTGCCAGGCGTCGGAGGAGTCGACGGCGTACATCTCGTCCGTCGTCTTGAGGTAGTAGCCCGTGCCGTCGAAGCGGAAGCGGTCGGGGTCCGAGAGGTTCTTGCCGGTCTGGATGCAGAGCAGGGCGTCGTGGGCGGTGGCCTCGTGGGCGTACGTGTAGTGGGAGTCGTTCGTCACGAGCGGCGGGATGTTCAGCTTCTTGCCGATCTCCAGCAGCCCGTCGCGGACCCGGCGCTCGATCTCGATGCCGTGGTCCATCAGCTCCAGGAAGTACTTGCCCTCGCCGAAGATGTCCTTGTAGTCGGAGGCCGCCTGGACCGCCTCGTCGAACTGGCCGAGCCGCAGCCGGGTCTGCACCTCGCCCGAGGGGCAGCCGGTGGAGGCGATGAGCCCCTCGGACCACTGGGAGATGGTCTCCTTGTCCATCCGGGGCCACTTCTGGAGCCAGCCCTCGGCGTACGCGTCGGAGGAGAGCCGGAAGAGGTTGTGCAGCCCGGTCTTGTTGGACGCCCAGATCGTCTTGTGGGTGTAACCACCGGATCCGGACACATCGTCGCGCTTCTGGTGCGGCTGTCCCCACTGCACCTTGCGCTTGTGCTTGCGCGACTCCGGGGCGACGTACGCCTCGATGCCGATGATCGGCGTGACGTTCGCCTTCTTCGCCGAGTGGAAGAAGTCGTACGCGCCGTGGAGGTTGCCGTGGTCGGTCATCGCGATGTGCGTCATGCCCATCTCGTTGGCCGCCTCGAACATGTCCTTGAGCCGCGCCGCACCGTCCAGCAGCGAGTACTGGGTATGAACGTGCAGGTGCGTGAAGGGCGGCTTGGTCACGGCGTCGGGCCTCCGGGAAGTCGGGCGATGACGGACGGGGGGACAGCGTGGAAGTCTACGACGTGACGGAGTCGAACGACGGGCACTCCCGGCTTCCGCCGAGCGTTGGAGAAGGCGGGACACGTGTCCGTTTTGTCATGCACTCGGTCACCTGGGCCCGGGGTCCGGCCAGACACGCCAGCTACAGCAGGAGGCAGCAAGAGATGTCGGAAACGCAGACCGGCGCAGCGCAGCGCGGGGAGCAGATTCTCGCCGTTTTCGACACCGCCTTCGGGGAGCTGCTGGCCGCCGATCCGGCCGCCTTCCGGGTCAAGTTCCGCAAGATGGCGGGCTCGGCCTTCGCCTTCTACCGGGGCACGGCCTGCCTGTTCTACAGCGACCTGGAGCGGGAGCGGCACGGCGGCCCGTTCCTGGACGAGCGCACCGGCCGGGTATGGATCCACGGCGATCTGCACGCGGAGAACTTCGGCACGTACATGGACGCCAACGGCCGTCTCGTCTTCAACGTCAACGACTTCGACGAGGCGTACGTGGGCCCCTTCACCTGGGACCTGAAGCGGTTCGCCGCCTCCGTGGCGCTGATCGGTTACGCGAAGGCGCTGGCCGACCAGCAGATCACCGAGCTGGTCCGGATCTTCGCCGCCTCCTACCGCGAGCGGATCCACGCGCTGGCGACGGGCGCGAAGAACGACGAGGTACCGCCGTTCACGCTGGACACCGCGGACGGCCCGCTGCTGGGCGCGCTGCGGGCCGCCCGTTCGCGCACACGTTTCTCGCTGCTGGACTCGATGACGGTCATCCGGGACTTCGAGCGCCGGTTCGCGGACGGCGGCGGGGCGATCGACCTGGACGCCGCGACGCGCTACAAGGTGCTGGCCGCGTTCGACGGGTATCTGGAGACGCTGCCGGAGTCGAGCCTGACCCGGCCGGACTCCTACCGGGTCAAGGACGTGGTGGGCCGCCGGGGCATCGGCATCGGATCGGCCGGGCTGCCCTCGTACAACATCCTTCTGGAGGGCAACAGCGACGCCCTGGAGAACGATGTGGTGATCTACCTCAAGCAGGCGCAGACCCCGGCGGTCTCCCGGCACATCACGGACGCCGCCGTGCGGGAGTACTTCCAGCACGAGGGGCACCGCACGGTGATCTCGCAGCGCGCGCTCCAGGCGCACGCGGACCCGTGGCTGGGCTGGACCGAGCTGGACGGCTCCGGTCAGCTGGTCGCCGAGGTCTCGCCGTACGCGGTCGATCTGGACTGGTCCGACATCGATGAGGTGGACGAGATCGCGGCGGTCGTCGCGGACCTGGGCCGGGCGACGGCCACCATGCACGCGGCCGCCGACGACGAGAGCGGCCACTCGCTGGTGCCGTTCTCCACGGAGCGGGCGATCGACGCGGCCATCGCGGCCGACGAGGAGGGCTTCGCGCCGCTGCTGGTCGACTTCGCCCACAGCTACGGGGCCCGGGCCCGCGCGGACCACCAGATCTTCGTGGACCTCTTCCGCAACGGCCGGATCCCGGGCCTGTAGGGCCTGAGAGTCCCCGGGCGGCCCCGCCCGGGGACTCTCAGCCTCTTTTAAGGTCCGCTTACCTCCACGCATGACACACTTTCCGGCGATGGACATCTCAGGGACGCAGCTCAGGGTCGCGCGCGCGGCGGTCTTCACCGCGCTCGTCGTCACCCTGTCCACGGCGTCCCACGTGCTGCTCTCCCGGGTTCCGCTGCCGCTGACCGCGGTGGCGCTGCTGGCGGGCGTCGTCTTCGCGGTGGCGTACGCGCTGGCCGGCCGGGAGCGCGGCTTCGGGGCAATCGCGGGGCTGCTGGTCCCGCTGGAGCTGGCCGCCGACACGCTCTTCACCACGGGCCAGCACCTCTGTTACGGAGCGGCCGGCGGCCCGGTCGCCGGTCCGCTGCGCGCGGTGGGCTTCGACGTCCTGTGCGGCGGCGGTGAGGTCGGCACGGGCGGGGCCCGGATCGCGGGCGTCGGCGCGGTGGGCACCCCGCTGGCCGATGTGGCTGGTGCGGGCGACCGTGCGGCGGCGCTCCTCGCCCAGCCGGGACCGGCCGTGCCGTGGCTGCTGCTCGTCGCCCATGTGGCGGTCGGGCTGCTGGCCGCGGCCTGGCTGCGGCGCGGCGAGGCGGCCCTGGCCGGGCTGGTGCGCGCGGCGGCCCTGCTGGCGTTCCGGCCGCTGCTGACCGCGGTCGCCGTGGTGCGCGCGGGCGTCCGTTCCGCGGCTCGCCGGGCCCGGCCCGCCGGGCGTCCGCACCCGCCGCTGACCGCCCGCTTCCTCGTGCACTGTGTGGGCCGCAGGGGTCCGCCGTCCGCGCCGTACGCCGCTGCCTGAGGGCACGGCGACGCGCGACACACGGCAGGCCCACTCCCCACACACGTACCCACGGAGAACGATCATGAGCAAGCGCAACACCCAGGCGAACAAGGCGGCGGCCCGCGAGCGGCTGCGGGCCGAGCGCGAGCGCCAGGCCAAGAAGGACAAGAGCCGCAAGCAGCTCGTCGTGGCGGGCTCGGTCGTCGCCGCCCTCGCCGTGTTCGGCGGCATCGCCTACGGCGTGATGCAGCTGAACAAGCCGGACGCCTGGGAGGCGGCGGCGGACGCGAAGAACGTCACCGCGCCGAAGAACACCTCGGGCAAGGACGGCACCACCGTAGTGGTCGGCGAGTCCGGCGCGAAGAAGACCCTGGAGCTGTACGAGGACTCCCGCTGCCCGGTCTGCGCCACGTTCGAGCAGGGCGTCGGCGAGACGGTCTCGAAGGACGTCGAGGCCGGCAAGTACAAGGTCAAGTACGTCGGCGCGACCTTCATCGACAACACCGACAACGGCGAGGGCTCCAAGAACGCCCTGAGCGCGCTCGGCGCCGCGCTGGACGTGAGCCCCGAGGCGTTCCTGGAGTACAAGGCCGCGCTGTACTCGGCGAAGTTCCACCCCGAGGAGAGCGACGACAAGTTCGCCAAGGACAGCTATCTGATCGAGGTCGCGGACTCGGTCGACGCGCTGAAGGGGAACAAGGACTTCCAGAAGAACGTGGAGGACGGCACCTTCGACGCCTGGGCGATGAAGATGTCCAAGACCTTCGACAAGAGCGGGGTGCAGGGCACGCCGACCCTGAAGATGGACGGCGAGAAGATCACCAGCGAGGGCAGCGAGAACGCCCCCATGACGGCCGACGAGTTCACCAAGGCCATCGACAAGGCGCTCAAGGCGTAACGCCTCCGGACCCCGGCGGCCTCCGGCCGCTCCGGGGTCCGCCGGGCCACCGGCCGGCGACCGTTTCCCGACGGGCGGGCGAACTTCCTCTGTTCGCCCGCCCGTTCGCCGTACGCGCCCGTAGGGTGATCGGCCGTGACCAGTCGACACCTTCCCTCGCCGAGCCGCCGCACCGTCGTACGGGCCGCCGCCGCGAGCGCCGCCGCCGTCCCCGTGCTCGCCACCGCGTCCGTCACCTCCGCGGCCCCCGCCCGGGCCGCCGGGGCCCCCGCCTTCCTGCACGGCGTCGCCTCCGGTGACCCGCTGCCCGACGGCGTCCTGCTGTGGACGCGCGTCACCCCCGAGCCCGGCGCGGAGCCCGGCTCGGGGCTCGGCGCGGACACCCCGGTGCGCTGGGAGGTCGCCGAGGACCGGGAGTTCACCCGGATATCCGCGACCGGCACGACGATCGCATCGGCCGCGTCCGACCACACGGTGAAGGCCGACGTACGGGGGCTGCGGCCGGCCACCGCGTACTGGTTCCGCTTCACGGCGGGCGACGACACCGCCGACGCCGTGGTCTCCCCCGTCGGCCGCACCCGCACCGCGCCCGCCACCGACGCCGCCGTGTCCGGCATCCGGTTCGGCGTGGTGTCCTGCGCCAACTGGGAGGCCGGCTGGTTCTCCGCGTACCGGCATCTCGCCGCCCGGCCCGACCTGGACGCGGTCGTGCACCTGGGCGACTACCTCTACGAGTACGGGACCGGCGAGTACGGCACCCGGGGCACCACGCTGCGCGCGCACCGGCCCGCCCACGAGATCCTGGACCTCGCCGACTACCGCACCCGGCACGGGAACTACAAGACCGACGCCGATCTCCGGGCGCTGCACGCGGCGCACCCGGTGATCGCGATCTGGGACGACCACGAGTTCGCCAACGACGCCTGGTCGGGCGGTGCGGAGAACCATACGCCGGTCGCGGAGGGGGCCTGGGAGCAGCGGGTGGCGGCGGCCAAGCAGGCGTACTTCGAGTGGATGCCGGTGCGGGCCTCCACCGAGGGGACCGTCTACCGGCGGCTGCGGTTCGGGCGGCTCGCCGAACTCCATCTGCTGGATCTGCGCAGCTTCCGCTCCGAGCAGGCGTCGGTCGGCAGCGGGGCGGTGGACGATCCGGAGCGCACGGTCACCGGCCGGGCCCAGCTGGACTGGCTGAAGGCGGGGCTGGCCGGGTCGGACGCGGCCTGGAAGCTGGTCGGCACCTCGGTGATGATCTCGCCGGTCGCCTTCGGCGCGCTGCCCGCGCATCTGCTGGAGCCGCTGGCCGGACTGCTGGGGCTGCCGAAGGAGGGCCTGGCGGTCAACGTCGACCAGTGGGACGGCTACACCGACGACCGCAGGGAGCTGGTCGCGCATCTGCGGGACCGGGGCGTCGCCGACACGGTGTTCCTGACCGGTGACATCCATATGGCCTGGGCCAACGACGTACCCGTGAAGGCGGCCACGTATCCGCTGTCGGCGTCGGCCGCCACGGAGTTCGTCGTCACGTCGGTGACCTCGGACAACCTCGACGACATCCTGCGGGTCGCGCCGGGGACCGTGTCCGTGGTCGCGGCGGCGGCCGTGCGGGCGGCCAACCGCCATGTGAAGTGGGTGGACATGGACGCCCACGGTTACGGGGTGCTGGACGTCACCGCGGAGCGGGCGCAGATGGACTACTACACGCTGTCCGACAAGACGGACCGGGAGGCCACCACCGCCTGGACCCGCTCCTACCGCACCCGCCGGGGCACCCAGCGCGTCGAGCGGGCCGACCGACCGGTGCGCTGAGCGGGCCGGACCGCTTCTACAAGGTGGCGAGGAAGCCGAGTGCGACCTTCCAGGTCTGCTCGGCGGCCGCCTGGTCGTAGTCGTGCAGATCGGGGTCGGTGAACAGGTGCCCGGCCCCCGGGTAGCGGTAGACCTCCACGTCCGCACCGGTCCGCTGCATCTGGAGGTACCAGCTGTTCAGCCAGTCGTGGGACTCGAAGGGGTCCGGGTCCGCGACGTGCAGCTGGACGGGCAGCTCGTCCACCGATGCGTTCTCCGCGATGTCGGAGGTGCCGTGGAACAGCAGCAGCCCGCGGGCCTTCGCGTCGCCGAGCGCCAGGGTCTGCGCGGTCGCCGCGCCGAGGGAGAAACCGGCGTAGACGAGCCCCTGGTCGGAGTAGGGCGCGGCGGCCAGCACGGCACGCCTGAGCAGCTCGTCCTTGCCGATCTCGTCCTTGTGGGCCATGCCCTCTTCCACCGTGTCGAAGGTGTGCCCCTCGAACAGATCGGGCACGCGCACCTCATGGCCGGCGTCCCTGAGGCGCGCGGCCGCGGCGTGCACGGCGGGCGTGAGCCCGTACGTCGAGTGGAAAAGCATGATGTTCATGAGGCCCATGGTGCCATTTGTGCCCTGAGGTCCGCCCTACAGCCAGGAGGACGAGGCAATGGAGAGCGTGCTGCGCCCGCTGATCGTCATCGGCGGTTCCGTGGTGATCACCCTGCTGATCGGCTGGCTGGCCGACCTGCTGCTGCGGCGGGCCGACAGCCGTCACCACGAGACCCCGTTGTGGGGGCTGCTGCGGCGCTGCCGGCCTCCGTTGCAGGTGGTGGTCATCACGGCGCTGCTGCGCGGCAGCTACCGCCAGACGAGGATCGACTGGGTGTGGGACCACCGGGCGGGGATCGGCCAGGTGCTGACCCTGGTGCTGATCGGCGCGTCCGCCTGGCTGGTGGTGCGGATCGCGGCGACGGTCGTGGAGGCCAGCTACGCCCGGTACGCCACGGCCACCCGCGACCCGGCCCGGGTCCGCCGGGTCCGGACCCAGGTGACGCTGATCCAGCGGGTGGTGATAGCGGTGGTGACCGTCGTCGCCATCGCGGCGATGCTGCTGACGTTCCCTCCGATGCGGGCGGTCGGCACGTCGATGCTGGCCTCGGCCGGACTGCTCGGCATCGTCGCGGGCGTCGCCGCCCAGTCGACGCTCGGCAATCTCTTCGCCGGGCTCCAGATCGCGTTCGGCGACATGGTGCGGATCGGCGACACCGTGGTGGTGGACGGCGAGTGGGGCACGATCGACGAGATCACCCTGACGTTCCTGGCGGTGCGGACCTGGGACGAGCGGCGGATCACGATGCCGGTCTCGTACTTCACCGGCCAGCCGTTCGAGAACTGGTCGCGCGGCGGGGTGCAGATGACCGGCACGGTCTTCTTCCACCTGGACCACTCGGCCCCGGTCGCCGCGATGCGGGAGAAGCTGCGGGACCTGCTCGGCGACATCGCGGCCTGGGACGGCCGGGACTGGTCGCTGGCCGTCACCGACACGACGCCGTCCACGATCCAGGTGCGGGCGGTGGTCACGGCGAAGGACGCGAACGACATCTGGACGGTGCGCTGCGCGGTGCGTGAGCAGCTGATCGGCTGGCTGCGCGACCACCATCCGTACGCGCTGCCGCGGATCGCCACCGCGCCCGCCGTGCTGCCGCCGGGCGAGCAGTGGGCGGAGCCGACGGGTGCGGGGACGGACCGGCCCGGCCGCAACGGGACGTCGCCGCCCGTCGACCGGGGCGACTCCAAGGCCCCGCGCACGGGCCGCGGCTGAGGCCGCCAAAGGCTCAGCGCAGCGAGCGGAAGTCCAGATACCGCAGCACCCGGTCCACGACCTCCGGGTCGGAGCCGGGCTCGCTGCGCGCGGAGAGCACCTCGTGGCGGGCGGCCGACATCATCTCGCGCTGGACCCGGCTGACCGCCTTGAAGCGCTCGGCGCGCTTGGCGTAGGCCTCGCGCCGCTCCTCGTCGACCATGTCCGGGCTGATCCGGGCCCCGATGTCGTACGCGGCGCGCTGGAGCCGCTCCACGACCTCCTCGGGGAAGTCCTCGACCTCCTGGATCTCCTTGAGGCGGTACTTGGCGGCCTTGGCGGCCCGGATGGCGAGGTCCCGCTCCAGCGCCTCCTCGGCGTCGGTGTCGGCCCGGACCCTCAGCTTCCGCACCAGCCAGGGCAGGGTGAGCCCCTGGAAGACCAGGGTGGCCATGATCACGGCGAAGGCGATGAAGATGATCTCGTCGCGCCCGGGGAAGGGCTGCCCGTCATCGGTCTCCAGCGGGATCGCCAGCGCCAGGGCGACCGAGGCCACCCCGCGCATCCCGGCCCACCACATCACGACGGTCTCCCGCCAGCTGGTGGGGATCTCCTCGCTGACGTCGCGTCGGGTGTGCAGCTTCTTGGCGAGCCAGGTCGCGGGCAGCAGCCACAGCAGCCGTACGCCGACGACGACGGCGACGATCGCGAGCCCCCAGCCGACCATCTCCAGGGCGTGCCCGTCGGCGGTGCCGAACACGGTGTGCAGCTCCAGGCCGATGAGCCCGAACGCGACGCCGGTGACCAGGGTGTCGACGATGTCCCAGAAGGTACGTCCGGTGAGCCGGCCCAGCACGTCGTCGGCGTCGGCGGTGTGCTCGGCGAGGAACAGCGCGATGGTCAGGACGGCCAGCACCCCGGAGCCCTCCAGCTCCTCGGCCAGCACGTAGGCGACGAAGGGCACCAGCAGGGTCAGGCCGACCTGGAGGGTGGCGTCGCCGAGCAGGTTCATCAGCTTGATGGTGAGCCAGCCGAGCGCGAGGCCGACGGCGACCGCGACGACGGCGGAGAGGACCAGCAGTCCGAAGGCCTCGGGGAGCGAGAAGGTGCCGCTGACGGCGGCGGCGATGGCCACGTGGTAGAGCACGATGGCGGTCACGTCGTTGAAGAGCCCCTCGCCCTCCAGGATCGACACCAGCCGGCGCGGCAGCCCCACGGAGCCCGCCACGGCGGTCGCCGCGACCGGGTCGGGCGGGGCGACGAGCGCGCCGAGGGCGACGGCCGCGGCGATGGGCAGCCCCGGCACGATGGAGTTGGCGACCGCGGCGACGGCGGCCGTGGTGACGAAGACGAGGGCCACGGCCAGCAGGAAGATCGGCCGCCTGTTGGCGGCGAACTGCCGCCAGGAGGTGCGCTGCACGGTGGCGTAGAGCAGGGGCGGCAGCAGCGCGGGGAGGATGATCTCCGGCGGGACGTCCACGTTCGGCACGAACGGCATGAACGCCATCGCGATGCCGACGAGCGTCATCAGCACCGGTGCCGGCAGCCCCAGCCGTGCTCCGAGCGGCACCGTGACCACGGCCCCGAGCAACAGCAGGAGCAGCAGGGACATCTGTTCCACGAGGGGCCTTCCGGAGCGTGCGGGTCCGGCACGTCACGAGCGGCCGAACAAGGACTCCACCCTGCCACGCGGGGTGTGCGATTCAGCCGATACCCCCCGCTTCCGGCGTTCAGACCGGGTGGATCTCCCGCCGCATCGCCCGGTGCGGCATGCCCGCGTCGGGGAACTCGGGGCCGTACGCGGCGTATCCGAGCCGCTCGTAGAAGCCGAGGGCATGGGTCTGGGCGTGCAGGTCGACGGCGGCCAGGCCCAGCTTCCGCGCCTCGTCCTCGATGGCCACGACGAGGGCCGCGCCGACCCCGAGACCGCGGGCGGCACGGCTCACGGCGAGCCGGCCCAGCGAGCCGACGGCCGGGTCGCCGCCGGTCTTCGCGGCCGCGTCCGCACCGTGCAGCAGCCGGCCCGTGCCGAGCGCGGTGCCGTCCGCGGCGACGGCCAGGACGTGCACGGCGGTCGCGTCGTAGGAGTCGTACTCCAGCTCCTCGGGCACGTTCTGCTCGCCGACGAAGACGTCCTTGCGGACCTGGAAGCAGGCGGCGAGATCGCTCTCCTCGACGGCCCTGCGGGTGCTGTACGGGGTGGGCCCGGCGGTCACTGGCTCTCCGCGGAGATGGTGTCGAGGGCGTGCTGGAGGTCGGCCGGGTAGGTGGAGGAGAACTCCACCCAGCTGCCGTCGCTCGGGTGCTCGAAGCCGAGCCGCACGGCGTGCAGCCACTGGCGGGTCAGCCCGAGGCGCTTGGCCAGGGTCGGGTCCGCGCCGTAGGTGAGGTCGCCGACGCAGGGGTGGCGGTGGGCGGACATGTGGACCCGGATCTGGTGGGTGCGGCCGGTCTCCAGCTTGATGTCGAGGAGGCTGGCGGCGCGGTAGGCCTCGATCAGGTCGTAGTGGGTCACCGACGGCTTGCCCTCGGCGGTGACCGCCCACTTGTAGTCGTGGTTGGGGTGCCGGCCGATGGGGGCGTCGATGGTGCCGCTCATCGGGTCCGGGTGGCCCTGGACGAGGGCGTGGTACTTCTTGTCGACGACCCGGTCGCGGAACTGGGCCTTGAGCAGGGTGTAGGCGCGCTCGGACTTGGCGACGACCATCAGGCCGGAGGTGCCGACGTCGAGGCGGTGCACGATGCCCTGGCGCTCGGCGGCGCCGGATGTGGAGATCCGGTAGCCGGCGGCGGCGAGGCCGCCGATGACGGTGGTGCCGGTCCAGCCGGGGCTGGGGTGGGCGGCGACGCCGACCGGCTTCATGATGACGACGATGTCGTCGTCGTCGTGGACGATCTCCATGCCCTCGACGGGCTCGGCGACGATCTGGACCGGAGCGGGCGCCCCGGGCATCTCGACCTCCAGCCAGGCGCCCCCGTGGACCCGCTCGGACTTCCCGGCCACCGAGCCGTCCACCTGGACCTTCCCGGCTGCGGCCAGCTCGGCGGCCTTGGTGCGGGAGAAACCGAACATCCTGGCGATGGCGGCGTCGACACGCTCGCCTTCCAGGCCGTCCGGTACGGGCAGGGTGCGGATCTCGGGGTGCGTACTCACCTGTCGAGTATGCCTTGCGCGGAAAGCTCTCCGCGCGGCCCGGCCCCGCCCGGTCCGTGCGGACGGTCAGTCCTTGTGCACGGTCCCGTCGGGGTCGAGGCCCTTGAAGGAGAGGATCACGATGAGGATGCCGCCGCACACGATGGCGGAGTCGGCGAGGTTGAAGACGGCGAAGTGCTTGGGGGCGATGAAGTCGACCACCGCGCCCTCGAACACACCGGGCGCCCGGAAGAGCCGGTCGGTGAGGTTGCCGAGCGCACCGCCCAGGAGGAGTCCCAGGGCGATGGCCCACGGCAGGCTGTAGAGCTTGCGGGCCAGCCGGACGATCACCACGATCACACCGGCGGCGATGATGGTGAAGATCACCGTGAACGCCTCGCCGAACCCGAAGGCGGCGCCCGCGTTCCGGATCGCCCGGAACTGCAGCCAGTCGCCGACGATGTCGATCGGCGGCTGGTGCTCCAGCTTCGCGACCACGATCATCTTGCTGACCAGGTCCAGGAGATAGGCCACGACGGCCACGCTCAGCAGGACGAGGACCTTCCGCTTGCCCCGGCCCGCGTTCACGGCGGCGTCGGCGGCCGTGCTGCCGCCTTCGTCCGTGCCCTCGGCCTCGGGATTCTCCGGCGTACCGATGATGCGCTCCGCCTCTGCCACGTAAGTCCCTCAACCCTAGGTGCATGCCTTCGGATGAGGGTACGACACACCTGTGCGGATCAGCCGCGCCGCTCCTGCTTCTGTTTGTCCTCGACGCACAGGGTGGCCCGGGGGAAGGCCTGCATCCGCGCCTTGCCGATCGGTTGGCCGCAGATCTCGCAGAGGCCGTACGTCCCCGCCTCCAGCCGGGCCAGCGCCCGCTCGGTCTGCTCCAGCATCTCCTGGGCGTTGGCGGCGAGCGACAGCTCGTGCTCGCGGGTGATGTTCTTGGTGCCGGTGTCGGCCTCGTCGTCGCCCGCGCCGTCGCCGGAGTCCCGCATCAGCCCGGCGAGCGCCGCGCCGGAGGCCTCCAGCTCGCTGCGGAGCCGCAGGATCTCGCTGGTGAGCAGGGTGCGCGCCTCGGTGACCTCCTCGGGCGTCCAGGGGTCCTCCCCGGGCCGGACGGCCAGTTCGTCGGGGGCGGCGGCGCGGGCCGGTGGCACCGGGGCCGTGGCCTGTCCGCCTGCCGCGGGACGACTCGCGCTCTTCTTGGCTACCACCGTTGGGGCTCCCGTCTGCTCGGCGGCCGGGGCCGCCTCCGTGGCCGCCGTCGCGGCCTTTTCCGACGTCTTCCTGGCCGCGCTCTTCTTGGCGGCGGTCTTCTTGGCGACGGGCTTCTCGCCGGCCGCCGTCTTCTTCGCCGCGGCCTTCTTGGCCACGGTCTTCTTCGCCGCCGTCTTCTTGGCCGCCGTCTTCCTGGCGGCGGCCTTCTTCGCCGTCCTCTTCGCGGGCGCGGCCTCCTGGCCGGCCGGTGGCTCGTGGGTGCCGTCGTGCTCGGCCGCGGTCTCTTCCGCCGTCTTCTTCGCCACCATGGCCGCGGCCCCTTCACATATTGTGATCTTGCTCGCGAATCGTGCTGGGACGATAAATCGACTCCAGCCCCGCGGCAACGGGGCACGCCGCCATCTCGCCCCTCCCCGTGTCCGGTCGTGGCGCGCCTGCCTCCGTTGTTCCCAGCTCCCCGCCCGGTAATCCGGCCACCGGCCGCCGCCGGGAACTCCGGACGCCCCGTCCCGCCACTCGGGTCACGCCCGCGCGCCGCCGATAACCGGTCGGCCGTCGCCCGTACGGGCCCGTACACTGGGCCCAGCGAGAGGCGTGGATGGGACGAGTAGCGTCGTACGCGGCCAGCAGCGACCCGGGGACGGTGGGAGCCCGGGGGCGAGCGCGACGTGAAGATCACCCCGGAGCCGCCGGAAGAACGTCTGGACACGTGGGTCACGCCCATGGGAGCCAGGCCACTAGACCCGGCATCGCGACCCCAATGAGGGGGCCAGGGGCACACGCCCAGGGCCAAGGAGGGTGGTACCGCGGGAGCAGATCCGGCTCTCGTCCCTCCGACGGAAGTGGAAGACGTCCGCCGGAGGAAGCCGCACATGACATCGCCGCAGTACCGCCAGGTACCCGCCCAGGTCGACCTGCCCGCGCTGGAGCACGCCGTGCTCGACTTCTGGCGCGAGAGCAAGGTCTTCGCCAAGAGCCTCGACCAGTCCGAGGGCCGCCCCGAGTGGGTCTTCTACGAGGGCCCGCCCACCGCCAACGGCATGCCGGGCGCGCACCACATCGAGGCCCGCGTCTTCAAGGACGTCTTCCCCCGCTTCCGCACCATGCAGGGCTACCACGTCGGCCGGAAGGCCGGCTGGGACTGCCACGGCCTGCCGGTCGAGCTGGCGGTGGAGAAGGAGCTGGGCTTCAACGGCAAGAAGGACATCGAGGCGTTCGGCATCGCCGAGTTCAACGCCAAGTGCCGTGAGTCGGTGACCCGGCACACCGACGCCTTCGCCGAGCTGACGACCCGCATGGGCTACTGGGTCGACCTGGACGACGCGTACCGCACGATGGACCCGGAGTACGTGGACTCCGTGTGGTGGTCGCTCAAGGAGATCTTCACCAAGGACCTGCTGGTCCAGGACCACCGGGTCGCCCCCTGGTGCCCGCGCTGCGGCACCGGCCTGTCCGACCACGAGCTGGCCCAGGGCTACGAGACGGTCGTCGACCCCTCGGTCTTCGTCCGCTTCCCGCTCACCTCCGGCCCGCTGGCCGGCGAGGCGGCCCTCCTGGTCTGGACGACCACCCCGTGGACGCTGGTCTCCAACACGGCCGTCGCCGCGCACCCGGACGTCCGGTACGTCGTCGCGACGAACGGCGAGGAGAAGCTCGTCGTCGCCGAACCGCTGCTGGAGAAGGCGCTGGGCGAGGGCTGGGAGGCCACCGGCCGGTCGTTCACCGGCGCGGAGATGGAGCGCTGGACCTACGAGCGCCCGTTCGCCCTGGTCGACTTCCCGGCCGAGGCGCACTACGTGGTCAACGCCGAGTACGTCACGACCGAGGACGGTACGGGTCTGGTCCACCAGTCCCCCGCGTTCGGCGCCGACGACCTCCTGGTCTGCCGCGCGTACGGCCTCCCGGTGGTCAACCCGGTCCGCCCCGACGGCACGTTCGAGGAAGACCTCCCCCTGGTCGGCGGCGTCTTCTTCAAGAAGGCCGACGAGGCGCTCACCGCGGACCTGGACGCCCGCGGCAAGCTCTTCCGCCACGTCCCGTACGAACACAGCTACCCGCACTGCTGGCGCTGCCACACGGCGCTGCTCTACTACGCGCAGCCGTCCTGGTACATCCGTACGACCGCGATCAAGGACCGTCTCCTCCAGGAGAACGAGAAGACCAACTGGTTCCCGGACTCGGTCAAGAACGGCCGCTTCGGCGACTGGCTGAACAACAACGTGGACTGGGCGCTGTCCCGCAACCGCTACTGGGGCACGCCGCTGCCGATCTGGCGCTGCGAGGACAACCACCTGACGTGCGTGGGCTCGCGCGCCGAACTCACGGAACTGACGGGCCGGGACCAGTCGTCCCTCGACCCCCACCGCCCGTTCATCGACGAGATCACCTTCACCTGCACGCACGAGAACTGCCAGCTGGAGGCGTACCGCGTCCCGGAGGTCATCGACGCCTGGTACGACTCGGGTTCGATGCCGTTCGCGCAGTGGGGCTACCCGTACAAGAACAAGGAGATCTTCGAGAGCCGCTACCCGGCGCAGTTCATCTCGGAGGCCATCGACCAGACCCGCGGCTGGTTCTACACGCTGATGGCGGTCGGCACGCTGGTCTTCGACAAGTCGTCCTACGAGAACGTGGTCTGCCTGGGCCACATCCTCGCCGAGGACGGCCGCAAGATGTCCAAGCACCTGGGCAACATCCTCCAGCCCATCCCGCTGATGGACCAGCACGGGGCGGACGCGGTGCGGTGGTTCATGGCGGCGGGCGGCTCCCCGTGGGCGGCACGCCGGGTGGGCCACGGCACGATCCAGGAGGTGGTCCGCAAGACACTTCTCACCTACTGGAACACGGTGGCTTTCCAGGCCCTGTACGCCCGCACGTCCGGCTGGGCCCCCTCCGAGGCCGACCCGGCCCCCGCGGACCGCACGGTCCTGGACCGCTGGCTGCTGAGCGAACTCAACGCGCTGGTCGACCAGATGACGGTGGCGATGGAGGGGTACGACACCCAGCGCGCCGGCAAGCTGCTCTCGGCGTTCGTGGACGACCTCTCCAACTGGTACGTACGCCGCTCGCGCCGCCGCTTCTGGCAGGGCGACAAGGCGGCGCTGCGCACGCTGCACGAGGTGGTCGAGACGGTCACGCGTCTGATGGCCCCGCTGGTCCCGTTCATCACGGAGCGGGTCTGGCAGGACCTGATCGCCCCGGTGACGCCGGACGCCCCGGAGTCGGTCCACCTGTCCTCCTGGCCGAAGGCGGACGCATCGGCGATCGACCCGACGCTCTCCTCCCGGATGGCGCTGGTGCGCCGCCTGGTGGAGCTGGGCCGGGCGACGCGCGCCGAGTCGGGCGTGAAGACGCGCCAGCCGCTGTCCCGGGCCCTGGTGGCGGCGAACGGCTTCGACGCACTGCCCGCCGACCTTCGGGCGCAGATCACGGAAGAGCTGAACGTCACATCGCTGGCCTCGCTCTCCGAGGTGGGCGGCTCGCTGGTCGACACGACGGCGAAGGCGAACTTCCGCGCGCTGGGCAAGCGGTTCGGCAAGGGCGTGCAGGCGGTGGCCAAGGCCGTGGCCGAGGCGGACGCGGCAGCGCTCTCCCTCGCCCTGCGCGAGGGCACGGCGACGGTGGAGGTGGAGGGCGAGCAGATCACCCTCGCCCCCGACGAGGTGATCATCACGGAGACCCCGCGCGAGGGCTGGTCGGTCGCCTCGGACTCGGGCGCGACGGTCGCCCTGGACCTGGAGATCACCCCGGAGCTCCGCCGCGCGGGCCTGGCCCGTGACGCGATCCGCCTGATCCAGGAGGCCCGCAAGAACAGCGGCCTGGACGTGGCGGACCGCATCGCCGTCCGCTGGACGACGACGTCCCCGGCAACGGCGGAGGCCCTCACGGAGCACGCCTCCCTGATCTCCGAGGAGGTCCTGGCCCTGGACTACGCGGAGGGCGAGGCGGACGAGACGTACGGCGATGCGTTCGAGGACGAGGGCCTGGCGCTCACGTTCCGCCTGCGCAAGCGGTAGGAACAGCCCGAAGGGCCCGCCGGAATCCGTTCCGGCGGGCCCTTCCTCAGGGGCTCCGCCCCGAACCCCGCGCCTCAATCGCCGGCCAGGCTCAAAGATGTCCTCAAGCGCCGGACGGGCTGGGTGTACCGACGCTCGGCATTCCCAGCCCGCCCGGCGCTCGGCATTCCCAGCCCGTCCGGCGTTTGAGGACCGGGGTCCGGGCGGAGCCCCGAAAATCAGCCCGCCCGGCGCTTGAGGGCACCCCGGCCTCGCCCGGCAAGGGCCGGGCCCCGGAAACCCGGGGCCCGGCCCTTTGCCTGCCGACGGCTACGCGCTCAGCGAGCGCATACCGCTCAGTTGTCGTCCTCGTCGATCAGAAACCCACGCATCGGCGAAGGCGCCTGCTGCATCGGCTGCGGCGCCTGCGGCCGCACCGGCGCCATCGGCTGCGTCATCGCGGGCGACATCTGCTGCTGGCCACCGTAGGACGGCGCACCGCCCATCGACTGGCCGCCACCCATCTGCTGGCCACCATGGCCACCGTGGTTGGAGCCGCCCATGGAGTGACCCATCGCACCCGCACCGGCCGGAGCCAGCGAGGGCGACGGCGGCAGCGAAGCGGCGGCCGGCGTCCGCGGCGGGGCGAGCGAGTCGTCCGCCTGGGTCTCCAGCTGACGCAGCTGGCTCTCCAGGTAGGACTTCAGCCGCGTGCGGTACTCGCGCTCGAAGCCACGCAGGTCCTCGACCTTGCGCTCCAGCGTCGCGCGGGCCGACTCCAGCGAGCCCATCGCCACGCGGTGCTTCTCCTGCGCGTCCCGCTCCAGGGCGTCGGCCTTGGCGCGCGCGTCGCGCTCCAGACCCTCGGCACGGCTGCGCGCCTCGCCGACGATCTTGTTGGCCTCGGAACGGGCCTCCGCGATCGCCTGGTCAGCGGTCTGCTGGGCGAGCGAGAGGACACGGGCGGCGCTGTCGCCACCGGGGCCCTGCCCCTGCTGCTGCATCTGCGGCGGCTGCATCTGCTGCATCTGCTGCTGCTGGGGGTGCTGACCCATGGGGCCGCCCATCGGGCCACCCATGGGACCGCCCTGCATCGGGCCGGGGCCGTGCGGGCCCTGCGGACCGGGGCCGTGGCCACCCTGGGGGCCGTGGCCACTGGGACCTGCGGGCAGCTGCGGCGCGCCACCGGGCAGCTGGGGCGGACCCATCTGCGGGGGCTGCTGCTGCTGCGGCGGTCCGGATATGGCGGCGGGAACGGGCGCACCGGGGCGGTCCTGCTGCTCCGGAGGCTTGCGCATGCCCTGCTGCTGTTGCTGCTGCTGGTTCTGCGCGGCGGCACGCGTCGCGGCGGCCAGCTTGGCGCGCAGGTCCTCGTTCTCACGGAGCAGACGGGTCAGCTCCGATTCGACCTCGTCTAGAAAGGCATCGACCTCGTCCTCGTCATAGCCTTCTCGGAGGCGGACGGTCGTGAACTGCTTGTTCCGCACGTCCTCGGGGGTCAACGGCATCTCTTCTTCACCTCTACGTAGTCGTCGGCAGTCGGCAAGACCGTATCGCTCACAACCTGACCACAACGCTGATCAGGATGTAGACGATGATCATCAGAACGAAGAAGGACAGGTCGAGTGCCACGCCCCCGAGACGCAGCGGCGGGATGAACCGCCGCAGAAGCTTGAGCGGTGGATCGGTGACAGTGTAGGTGGCCTCAAGTACGACCACCATCGCCTTGCCGGGTTGCCATGAACGTGCGAACTGGAAGACATAGTCCATGACCAGCCGGAAGATCAGCACGATGAGGAAACACATCAGCGCGATATAGACCACATCCAGTGCGACGCCCATGTCCCGCTGTTCCCTCTCCCCTGGCTCTCGTAGCTCCGGCCTCGTGGCCGGCACCGGCCTCTCGGCCGGGTTGTTCCCGGTGTCGTGTTCTCAGCTCTGGTTGAAGAATCCGCCCTCTGCGATGCGGGCCTTGTCCTCCGCCGTGACATCGACGTTAGCAGGCGACAACAGGAACACCTTCTGCGTCACGCGTTCAATGCTGCCATGGAGTCCGAAGACGAGTCCCGCGGCAAAGTCGACAAGTCGCTTCGCGTCCGTATCGTCCATCTCCGTGAGATTCATGATCACCGGAGTGCCCTCACGGAAGTGTTCCCCGATGGTACGGGCCTCGTTGTAGGTCCTGGGGTGCAGCGTGGTGATGCGGTACGGCTCCCGCTCGGACACGACCTTGGGCATGATCACCGGTGCGTTCTTCTCCATGTTCGGGCGTTCAGGTGTGATGGATGCCACGGGGGCGATTCGGGCGGGTCGCCCGCTTTCCGCGGGGAGCTGAACCGGCTCGCGCTGGGCGGGTGGTTGCACCACTCGTACCGGTTCGTCCCTTTCGCGCTCACGCTCGCGATCCCGCTCGCGTTCCCGCTCCACCTGGTGCGGGGGCTGATGCCGCCGCCGGTCGCGCTCGGGCTCCGGCTCAGGTTCGAATTCGTCATCGGGGTCGAACCCCGGACCGTCGTACCCATCGTCCTCCACGAGGCCGAGGTAGACCGCCATCTTGCGCATCGCGCCGGCCATGCTCCGAGTCCTCCGCTCTGTGGTGGATCGGCATTCGTCACCAAGTGCCCGCGATCCACGGTGGCCTGTCCGCCCTGGGCGGTAATGACCATATTTTCTGCTGTGGTCCGACTTGCTTCGCGACGTTACCCGAGCCGGGGTCGGACTCCGAGTACCGCCGTACCGACGCGTACATGTGTCGCTCCGGCCGCCACCGCGTCCTCCAGGTCCCCGCTCATACCTGCGGAGACCATGTTCGCAGCCGGATGACCGGCGCGCAGGCGGGATGAGATTTCCATCAGCCGGTCGAACGCGGCCCGTTGCCGGCCGGCGTACTCCCCGGCCAGCGGCGCCACGGTCATCAGTCCGTCGAGCCGGAGCCCGGGCGCCGCGTCGATCGCGGCCGCCAACTCCTCGACCCCGTCCGGCGCGACACCGCCGCGCTCACCGCGCTCGCCGCTCTCCGCGTCCAGGGCGACCTGGACCAGACAGCCGAGTTCGCGCTCCCCGCGCACCGCGGCGGCGGAGAGAGCGGTGACCAGCTTGGCGCGGTCGACCGACTGCACGACATCGGCATAACTGGTCACAGAACGAACCTTGTTCGTCTGCAATTGTCCGACAAAGTGCCATGTCAGCGAAAGATCCGCACAAGCGGTGGCTTTGGGGGCCGCGTCCTGGTCACGATTCTCCGCGACATGGCGCACACCGAGTTCATGCAGGATCCGCACATCGCTCGCGGGGTAGGTCTTGGTGACCACGATCAGGGTCACTTCCTCGCGCTTGCGACCGGCGGCGGCGCAGGAGGAGGCGATCCTTTCCTCCACCTGTGCCAGATTCGCGGCGAGTTGAGCCTTACGGTCCGTCATGCCCTATCAGTCCAACCAGACATATCCGGCGAGCCGCCCGGTGGTGCGGTCGCGGCGGTACGAGAAGTGGTCGCCCGATTCCAGGGTGCAGTACGGCGAGGAGTGCCGGTCCGCCACCCCGAGGGCGGCGAGCTGGGCGTGGACTCCGCCGGTGACGTCGACCGCCGGCGTTCCCCAGCTGGTCTCGGACCAGGTGCCGGGGACGGCCTCGGCGACCTCGGCCCGCATCGCCTCGGGCACTTCGTAACACCGTCCGCAGACGGCCGGTCCGGTGTGCGCGGTGATCCGGGAGGGTTGTGCGCCGAGCGCGACCATGGCCTCCACCACCGCCGGCACGACTCCGGCGACCAGCCCCGGCCGCCCGGCGTGCGCCGCCCCGACGACTCCGGCGTCCGGGTCGGCGAGCAGTACGGGGGTGCAGTCGGCGGTGAGGACCGCGAGCGGCAGCCCGCGCCGGGCGGTCACCACCGCGTCCACGGCCGGAATCTCCGCGTCCGCGCCCCAGGGCCCGTCCACCACCGCGACGTCCCGGCCGTGCACCTGGTTCATCCAGACGACGCGGGCCGGGTCGATGCCGAGGCCGCGGGCCGCGCGCTCGCGATTCGCGCCGACGGCGGCGGGGTCGTCACCGACCGCGCCGCCGAGGTTGAGTTCACCGTACGGAGCGGCGCTCACTCCGCCCCACCGGTCGGTGAAGGCGAAATGAGCGCTGCCCGTGACGGCTGCCGCCCGATGCTGACCTATCACTTCAAGAAGTCCGGTACGTCCAGCTCTTCGGCCTGGGTGTCCTGGTAGGGACGGGCCGGCGGGACGTGCGGCGGAGAGACCTGCGGGAGCGCGCTCTCGCTCGAAGCCGACGCGGGGGCGGGCTCGGCCGGGGCCGGGCTCTCCTCGCGCGGAGGTACGGAACCGAGTCCGCCGGTCGGACGTGCGGGCTCGACGGAGGACCTGACCGGGGCGGCCGGCTCCTCGCGCTTGCTGCTGTTGGCGCCGAGGACGTTCTCCCGGCGGGCGGGCGGCTGTCCGCCGTCGAAGCCCGCGGCGATCACGGTGACCCGCACCTCGTCGCCCAGGGCGTCGTCGATGACGGCGCCGAAGATGATGTTGGCCTCGGGGTGCGCCGCCTCGCTCACCAGCTGGGCGGCCTCGTTGATCTCGAAGAGACCGAGGTCGCTGCCGCCGGAGATGGAGAGCAGGACACCGCGGGCGCCGTCGATGGAGGCTTCCAGGAGGGGCGAGGAGATCGCCATCTCCGCGGCCGCCACCGCGCGGTCGTCGCCGCGCGCCGAGCCGATGCCCATGAGCGCCGATCCGGCCTCGGACATGACCGACTTGACGTCGGCGAAGTCGAGGTTGATCAGACCGGGCGTGGTGATGAGGTCGGTGATGCCCTGGACACCCGAGAGCAGCACCTGGTCGGCCGACTTGAACGCGTCGAGCACGCTGACCTGGCGGTCCGAGATGGACAGCAGGCGGTCGTTGGGAATGACGATGAGGGTGTCGACCTCTTCGCGGAGTTCGGCGATGCCGTCCTCCGCCTGGTTCGCGCGTCGCCGGCCCTCGAAGGTGAACGGGCGGGTGACCACGCCGATCGTCAGGGCGCCGAGCGAGCGCGCGATGTTGGCGACGACGGGTGCGCCGCCGGTGCCGGTGCCGCCGCCCTCTCCGGCGGTGACGAAGACCATGTCGGCCCCCTTGAGGACCTCCTCGATCTCCTCACGGTGGTCCTCTGCCGCCTTACGACCGACGGCCGGGTTCGCCCCGGCGCCGAGGCCCCGGGTGAGTTCGCGGCCGACGTCGAGCTTGACGTCGGCGTCGCTCATCAACAGGGCTTGTGCGTCCGTGTTGATCGCGATGAACTCGACGCCCTTGAGACCGACCTCGATCATTCGGTTGATGGCATTGACACCACCGCCGCCGACACCGATGACCTTGATGACTGCGAGGTAGTTCTGCGGTGCTGCCACGTCGAAGGCCTCTCGCCTCGAGTTACGTGTCGTCGCTCTGCGGTGGCCCCGCGGCGACGACTGATGTCGATGGGGACGGTCCGAACGCCGACCCAAACCCTAACGCTGAAGTTTAGGGTTACCAGTGTGTCTGCTTCCTGGACTCTTCCGAACAGGACACTAAGTCGACAAGTGGCGCACGTTCAACGAACACGCCGAACCTCCCGTTTTTCTTTTCACCCTATGTGATCACCCGTAGCGCTGACCAACCAGGGTGCTGGCCAGCACAAATGCCCGTCAACTCGCCGATACCGCCGGGGCGGTGGGAGCGCTTACGTCGAAGTGTCCCGCTTTGGGGGCGGCTTTCATGAGCGCACCGAGCACCCGCGCCTTCACCGGTCCGTCCTCGCCGCTCCCCCAGGTCACCACACGATCGCGGGTGAGCCGCAAGGAGATCGCGTCGTACGAGGTGACGCGCACGGCCTCGGTGTCCTTCGCGACGCCCGCCGGAAGGTCCCCGGCCACCCGGACCGCTTCCCGCAACAGACGGTCACCGCCGAAACGGCGCAGGCTCGCGGACGGTTCGGGAGTCAGCTCCAGCAGGGGCACGCCCTTCGGCGCCTTGTCCACGGTCGCGAAGCGCACGCCCTCGGCATCCACTTCCACGAACTTCCCGTCCTTCTCGACGAGCAGGACCGGCTTCCGTTCCGTCACCTTAAGGCCGATGCCGTGCGGCCAGGACCGAACGACATCAACTGTGTCGATACGAGGCAACTTCTGGCGCAACCGGCGCTCCATGGCGTCGGTGTCCACGGAGACCAGCGGGGCGCCGATCGGAGTGGCGGCAACCGCTTCCACTTCCTCGCGGGTCAGGACCTCGACGCCGCTCGTGGTGACCTTCTCGACGCGGAGCCAGGAGGAGCCGTAGAGCACCCAGATCACGAACGCGGCGAGCAGGGCGGCCGCGACGCCGATCAGGATCAGCAGCAGACGGCGGCTGATCCGGGGCCCCTCGGGGCCGATGTGCGGCGGTCGCGCGGAGGTGTCCGCCCGCCCGGGTGCGCCGCGCTGGGCGGTCGTCGGTCCGGCCACGCTCGCTCCTTCGCCGGACCCGGGGCGCCCGCCCCGGGTCCGCACCGCATCGCGCCGTACGCCTAACGGCGCGCGGCGATCGCTTCGTACACCATGCCGACAAGCAGGTCGTCGGCGTCGCGCCGGCCGAACTCGGCCGCGGCGCGGGACATTTCGTACAGCCGGTGGGGGTCCGACAGTACCGGCAGGACGTTGCCCTGCACCCATTCCGGGGTGAGCGCCGCGTCGTCCACCAGCAGGCCGCCGCCGGCGTTGACCACCGGCTGGGCGTTGAGCCGCTGTTCGCCGTTGCCGATGGGCAGCGGAACATAGGCGGCGGGGAGCCCGACGGCGGAGAGTTCGGCGACGGTCATCGCGCCGGCGCGGCAGAGCATCATGTCGGCCGCGGCGTACGCGAGGTCCATCCGGTCCACGTACGGTACCGGGATGTAGGGCGGCATCCCGGGCATGTTGTCGATCCGCGGCAATTCGTTCTTCGGGCCGACCACATGGAGGATCTGGATCCCGGAGCGCTGGAGCAGCGGCGCGACCCGCTGGACGACCTCGTTGAGGTGGCGCGCGCCCTGCGAGCCGCCGGAGACCAGCAGCGTGGGCAGGTTGGGGTCGAGGCCGAAGGAGGCGCGGGCCTCCGGGCGGACCCGGGCGCGGTCCAGGGTGGCGATGGTGCGGCGCAGCGGGATGCCGATGTAGCGGGCGCCGCGCAGCTTGCTGTCCGGGGTGGAGACGGCGACCCCGTGGGCGTACCGCGAGCCGATCTTGTTGGCCAGGCCGGGGCGGGCGTTGGCCTCGTGGACCACGATCGGCACACCGGCCCGCTTGGCGGCCAGATAGCCGGGCAGCGCGACGTAGCCGCCGAAGCCGACCACGCAGTCCGCCTTGGTGCGCTCCAGGATCTGCTCGGCCGCCTTGATGGTGCCGCGCAGCCGGCCCGGGACGGTGATCAGTTCGGGCGTGGGCTTACGGGGCAGCGGGACCGCGGGGATGAGCGCCAGCTCGTATCCCCGCTCGGGCACGAGCCTGGTCTCCAGTCCGCGTTCCGTGCCGAGGGCAGTGATTCCCACGGTCGGGTCCTGCCTGCGCAGGGCGTCTGCGAGGGCAAGCGCGGGCTCGATGTGTCCGGCGGTCCCCCCGCCGGCGAGTACGACATGCACCGAAATTCACCGCTCTCCGGACGAACGCTTCTTGACGCGCCGTCTCATCGTCTTCCATCTCACCCCGGGCCTCCGCATGGCCAGGGCCGCCTTCGCGGCGGGATCCTCCCGTGCGAAGGCGATCATCAGCCCGACCGCGAACATCGTCGGCAGCAGGGCCGACCCCCCGTAGGAGAACAGCGGGAGCGGAACCCCGGCGATCGGCAACAGGCCGAGCACCGCACCGATGTTGATCACGGCCTGGGCCGTGATCCACGTGGTCACGCCTCCCGCGGCATACCTCACGAAGGGGTCCTCCGTGCGTCCGGCCACGCGGATACCCGCATAGCCTAGAGCCGCGAACAGGGCGAGCACGGACAGCGTCCCTGCCAGACCCAGTTCCTCACCGGTGATCGCGAAGATGAAGTCGGTGTGGGGTTCCGGCAGTTGACCCCATTTTTCCACACTCGCACCCAGCCCGGAACCGAACCATCCGCCGGACGCCAGAGCATAGATTCCGTGGGCCGCCTGCCAGCAGCCGCCCTCCGGATCGGGTTCGCTCACGCCCATGCAGGCGAGCCGGGACATCCGGTTGGGGCTGGTTCTGATCAGCAGGAAGGCGAGGACGGCGGCGAAGCCGAGGACTCCGGCGAAGAGCCGGGTGGGGGCGCCGGCCAGCCAGAGCAGACCGAACAGGATCGCCGTGAGAATGATCGCGGTTCCCATGTCGCCGCCGAGCATGATCAGTCCGAGCAGCATGAAGGCGACCGGGACGAGCGGCACGAGCATGTGCTTCCACTGCGTCAGCAACCGCTTGTCCTGCTTGCGGGCCAGCAGGTCGGCGCCCCACAGGATGAGGGCCAGCTTGCCGAACTCGCTGGGCTGGAGCTGGAACGGGCCGCCCAGGTAGAGCCAGTTCTGGTTGCCGTTGACCGACATCCCTATCCCCGGCACCTGGACCAGGATCATCAGGAAGACGGTGACCATCAGTATCGGGTAGGCCAGCGCCCGGTGGAGCTTCACGGGCATCCGGGCGGCGATCAGCATCAGCCCGCCGCCGATGACGGCGGCGAGGAACTGCTTGCCGAAGAAGTACGTCGCGGGCTTGCTGATGTCCAGCGCCTTGATCATCGAGGCGGAGTAGACCATCACCAGGCCCAGCACGGTGATCAGGAGGCTGGAGCCGAGGATCACGTAATAGGCGGTCAGCGGCCGGTCCCAGGCCCGCCGTGCCCGCTCGTAGGCCCGGCGCGGTCCGCCGCGACGCCCGGAGCGCGGGGTACGGGAGCCGGAACCGCCGCGCCCGGAACCGCCGCGTCCGGAGCCGCGCGGTGCCTCGGGGCGCCGGGCGCCGGTGGCGAGGCGTCCGCGCAGGGCGAGCCCGGGGGGCAGCGGTGCGCCGGCGGGGGCGGGCGCCGCGAGGGGGCGGGGTACCGAGGCCCGTGCGCTCGCCCGCCGTACGGCGAATCTCTCGTCGGCCGGCATTGTCGCTGTCCCCTCCACTGCTCGTGCCCCGGGGCCGGTGACCCCGGGCGCGGAGGCCCGGTCGGTCAGGCGCTCTCGTCGGCGCGTGCGCGGACCGCGTCCGCGAACGCCTCGCCCCGCTTGTTGTAGTTGGTGAACATGTCCATCGAGGCACAGGCCGGGGCCAGCAGTACCGTATCGCCCGGCCGGGCGAGCTCGGCGGCCCGCGCGACCGCTTCGGACATCGCCCCAGTGTCGGTCCGGTCGAGGTCGACCACCGGGACTTCGGGGGCGTGTCGCGTCAGGGCTTCGTGGATCAGTGCCCGGTCGGCGCCCATCAGTACGACGCCGCGCAGCCGCTTCGCCGCGCCGATGACCAGGTCGTCGAAGGTGGCGCCCTTGGCCAGTCCGCCGGCGATCCAGACGATGGAGTCGTAGGCGGCCAGCGAGGCCTCGGTGGCGTGGGTGTTGGTGGCCTTGGAGTCGTCCACGTAGGCGACTTCGCCGATGTCCGCGACGTGTTCGATGCGGTGGGCGTCCGGCCGGAAGGCGCGCAGTCCGTCGCGTACGGCGGCCGGTTCCACGCCGAAGGCGCGGGCGAGGGCGGCGGCCGCGAGGGCGTTGGCGATGTTGTGCGGGGCCGGCGGGGTGACGTCGGTGACCTCGGCCAGCTCCTGGGCCTGCTTCTGGCGGTTGGCGACGAACGCCCGGTCGACGAGGATGCCGTCGACCACGCCGAGCTGCGAGGGGCCGGGGGCGCCGAGGGTGAAGCCGATGGCCCGGCAGCCCTCCTCGACGTCGGCCTCGCGGACCAGGTCCTCGGTTGCCGGGTCGGCGACGTTGTAGACGCAGGCCACGGTGTTGCCCTCGTAGACGCGGCCCTTGTCGGCGGCGTACGCCTCCATCGAGCCGTGCCAGTCGAGGTGGTCCGGCGCCAGGTTGAGGACGGCGGCGGAGTGGGCGCGCAGCGAGGGCGCCCAGTGCAGCTGGTAGCTGGAGAGTTCGACGGCGAGGACGTCGTACTCCGTCTCGCCGAGGACGGCGTCCAGCAGCGATACGCCGATGTTGCCGACGGCCGCGGTGCGCAGGCCCGCCGCTTCCAGGATGGAGGCCAGCATCCGCACGGTCGTGGTCTTGCCGTTGGTGCCGGTGACCGCGAGCCAGGGCGCGGCCTTGCGGCCGTTGTCGCCGCGCAGGCGCCAGGCCAGTTCGACGTCGCCCCAGACCGGTACGCCCGCCTCGGCGGCAGCCAGGAAGAGCGGCTTGTCCGGCTGCCAGCCGGGGGCGGTGACGACGAGTTCCGTGGACGGCGGCAGGGTGGCGCCGTCGCCGAGGCGCACGGTGATGCCGAGCGCCTCCAGTTCGGCCGCCTGCGCGCGGGCGCGTTCGTCGTCGCCGTCGTTGACGACGGTGACGAGCGCGCCGCGCTCGTGCAGGGCGCGGGCGGCGGGGATGCCGCTGACGCCGAGCCCGGCGACGGTGACGTGCTTGCCCTGCCAGTCCACGGTGCTCACTTCTTGGCTGCCCATCCCGCGTAGAAGAGGCCGAGGCCGACGATCACGCACATGCCCTGGATGATCCAGAAGCGGACCACGACAAGGACCTCGGACCACCCCTTGAGTTCGAAGTGGTGCTGGAGCGGCGCCATCCGGAAGACCCGCTTGCCGGTCATCTTGAACGAACCGACCTGGATGACCACGGACATGGTGATCATCACGAAGAGGCCGCCGAGGATGGCGAGCAGGAACTCGGTGCGGGACAGGATCGCGAGGCCCGCGAGGGCGCCGCCGAGGGCGAGCGAGCCGGTGTCGCCCATGAAGATCTTGGCGGGCGAGGTGTTCCACCACAGGAAGCCGAAACAGGCGCCCATCAGCGCGGCGGCGACGACGGCGAGGTCGAGCGGGTCGCGTACCTCGAAACAGGCGCTCGGGTTGGTCAGGTTGTCCGCGTTGGCGCAGGACTCCTGGAACTGCCAGAGGCCGATGAAGGTGTAGGCGCCGAAGACCATCACCGAGGCGCCGGTGGCCAGTCCGTCGAGGCCGTCGGTGAGGTTCACGCCGTTGGACATGGCGAGGATCATGAACAGCGCCCAGACGCAGAACAGCACCGGGCCGATCGACCAGCCGAAGTCCTCGACGAACGAGAGCCGGGTGGAGGCCGGGGTGTAGTTCATGGAGTTGGGGAACTGGAGCGAGAGCACCGCGAAGGCGATGCCGACGATCAGCTGCCCGGCCATCTTCGCCTTGGCCCGCAGACCCAGCGAACGCTGCTTGACGATCTTGATGTAGTCGTCGAGGAAGCCGACGAGGCCCATCCCGGCCATGAGGAACAGCACGAGGAGGCCGGAGTAGCGGATGTCCTCACCCGTGATGACCTTCGCGAGAAGGTACGCGACGATCGTCGCCAGGATGAAGGCGATGCCGCCCATCGTGGGCGTGCCCTTCTTGCTGCCGTGCGTGCGCGGGCCGTCGTCCCGGATGAACTGGCCGTAGCCCTTGCGGGCCAGCAGCTTGATCAGCAGCGGAGTACCGACCAGGGTCAGAAAGAGCCCGATGGCCCCCGCGAAGAGGATCTGCCTCATCGGCCGGCGACCTCGCCCTCGGTCGAGTTCTCCAGCAGTGCCAGGGCGACCTTCTCCAGGCCGACCGACCGGGACGCCTTCACCAGCACGACGTCTCCCGGGCGCAGTTCACTGCGCAACAGGTCGACGGCCGCCTGTGCGTCGGACACGTGCACCGACTCCTCACCCCACGAACCCTCGTTATATGCGCCCAGTTGCAGCCAGGAGGCTTCTCTCCCCCCGACAGCGACGAGCTTGCTGACGTTGAGCCGGACGGCGAGCCGTCCGACCGCGTCGTGCTCGGCGAGCGACGCGTCACCGAGCTCGGCCATCTGACCGAGCACCGCCCAGGTGCGCCCCCCGTCGGCCCCTCGGGCCTGGCCCATGGCAGCCAGCGCACGCAGTGCGGCTCTCATGGATTCGGGGTTCGCGTTGTAGGCGTCGTTGACAACCGTCACACCGTCCCCGCGCTCGGTGACCTCCATGCGCCAGCGGGAGAGGGTGCCCGCCTCCGAGAGCGCCTCGGCGATCTCGGTCACGGACATGCCCAACTCATGGGCGACGGCGGCCGCGGCGAGCGCGTTCGACACGTGGTGCTCACCGTACAGGCGCATGGTCACGTCGCTGCACCCGGTGGGTGTGTGGAGCTCGAACGCGGGCCGCCCGTCGGGGGTCATCCGGACCTTCTCGCCCCGTACGTCCGCTTCCGGGGCTTCTCCGAAGAGCAGGACGCGGGCCTTGGTGCGCGAGGCCATGGCGCGGACGAGCGGGTCGTCCGCGTTGAGCACGGCGCAGCCGTCCTCGGGCAGGCCCTCGACCATCTCGCCCTTGGCCTGGGCGATGGCCTCCCGGCTGCCGAACTCGCCGAGGTGCGCGGAGCCGACGTTGAGGACCAGGCCGACCCGGGGCGGGGTCAGCTCGGTGAGGTAGCTGATGTGGCCGATGCCGCGGGCGCCCATCTCCAGGACCAGGTGCTCGGTCTCGGCGGTGGCGCTCAGGGCGGTGAGCGGCAGCCCGATCTCGTTGTTGAGGGAGCCGGGCGTCCAGACGGTCGGGCCGTGGCGCTGGAGGAGCTGCGCGATCAGGTCCTTGGTGGACGTCTTGCCCGCCGAGCCGGTGAGCGCGACGACGGAGGTGCCGAGGCGTTCGACGACGGCGCGGGCGAGGGCTCCGAGCGCGCCGACGACGTCGTCCACGACGATCGCCGGAACGCCGACGGGCCGGGCCGCCAGGACGGCTGCCGCGCCCGCCTCGACGGCGCGCCGGGCGTAGTCGTGGCCGTCGACCCGTTCGCCGGCGAACGCGGCGAACAGGCTGCCGGGCACGACCTCGCGGGAGTCGATGACGACGGGTCCGGTCACGGTGACTGCCGGATCCGGTATGTCGTGCGGCTGCCCGCCGACGATTTCGGCGATCTCGGCGAGGGAAAGGGTGATCACTTGGTCATCCCTGACTGTTGTTCTCGTGGTGAGGGGCACGGTCCGCGGCGCCGGGGCGCGTCAGGGACCGCTCGATGGCTGCGTGCAGGACCTTGCGGTCGTCGAAGGGGCGTACCACCCCGTGGATGTCCTGGCCCTGTTCGTGCCCCTTGCCCGCGACGAGGACGGTGTCGCCCGGTTCGGCGCGGGCGACGGCGGCGGCGACGGCCGAGGCGCGGTCGGCGTCGACCAGCACGTCGCCGCGCTCGTGGACGGGCACTTCGGCGGCGCCGGAGAGCATCGCGGCGAGGATCGCGAGGGGGTCCTCGGAGCGGGGGTTGTCGGAGGTCAGTACGGCGGTGTCGGCGAGCCGGGCCGCGGCGGCGCCCATCGGGCCGCGTTTGGTGGTGTCGCGGTCGCCGCCGCAGCCGAGGACGATGTGCACCCGGCCCTCGGTGACCTTGCGCAGGGAGCGCAGGACGGACTCGACGGCGTCGGTCTTGTGCGCGTAGTCGACGACGGCGAGGTAGGGCTGTCCGGCGTCCACCCGCTCCAGGCGGCCCGGCACTCCGGGGACGGCGGCGACGCCGTCGGCGGCGATCTGCGGGTCGACGCCCGCGACGGCCAGTGTGACGATCGCGGCGAGGGTGTTGGCGACGTTGAACGGGCCGGGCAGCGGGGCGCGGGCGGTGATCCGCTCGCCCTTGGGGCCGACGGCGGTGAAGGTGCTGTCCTGCGGTCCGACCTCGACGTCCTCGGCGTGCCAGTCGGCGTCCGGGTGGCCCTCGGCGGAGAAGCTGGTGACCGGCACCCCGGACTCGGTGATGAGCCTGCGGCCGTACTCGTCGTCGAAGTTCACGACGCCGCGGTGGCTGCGCTCGGGGGTGAAGAGCCGGGCCTTGGCCTGGAAGTAGTCCTCCATGCCGGAGTGGAACTCCATGTGCTCCGGGCTGAGGTTGTTGAAGACGGCGACGTCGAAGACGCAGCCGTCGACCCGGCCGAGCACCAGGGCGTGGCTGGAGACCTCCATTGCGACGGCCTCGACGCCGCGTTCGCGCATGACGGCGAACAGGGCCTGGAGGTCGGTGGCTTCGGGGGTGGTGCGCTCGGACTTGATGCGCTCGTCGCCGATCCGCATCTCGACGGTGCCGATCAGCCCGGTGGGCCGTCCGGCGGCGCGCAGTCCGCCCTCGACGAGGTACGCGGTGGTGGTCTTGCCGGAGGTTCCGGTGATGCCGATCTGGAGGAGGCCGATGCCGGGCCGCCCGTAGATGTCGGCGGCCAGCTCGCCCATCACGGCGCGCGGGTTCTCGGTGACCAGGACCGGCAGGCCGGTGGCGGCGGCGCGTTCGGCGCCGGCGGGGTCGGTGAGGACGGCGGCGGCGCCGAGGCCGGCGGCCTGGGCGGCGAAGTCGGCGCCGTGGAGGCGGGCGCCGGGCAGGGCCGCGTACACATCGCCGGGGCGCACGGCCCGCGAGTCGTGCGTGATGCCGGTGATCTCACCGGACCCGGCCGTTTCGACGCCGAGCCGGCCGGCCAGCTCGCCGAGAGGGGTGGGCCGGAGCCGGTCCGGTCGGGGCGCTCCCGGGTAGGTCACAGGCGCGTCCTTCTGAGAGGTTTGGGACTGATCAGCGTGGGGCACGGCGGTGAGCGTACCGGGCCGGTGCGGGCTCTCGCGAAGCGAGGCACCCTGGTTCCGGCGGTTCTCGTTCCGGTTCCCGGGATCGGGGGTGATGGTTGTCACTGAGGGTTCCCTTGGAGGAGATGCTCGCGCATCCCCGTGTTCACTCGCCGGGCTTGAAGGACACCGGCAGCCGGGGCGGCTCGCTGCCGGACGGAGGGGTCTGGAGCGTCTTGAGCGCGAACTCCATGACCTGCTTGTAGATCGGGCCGCAGATCTGGCCGCCGAAGTAGCTGCCCTTGGTGGGGTTCTGGATCGCGCAGTAGACGGTGACCTGCGGATTGTCGGCGGGGGCGAAGCCCGCGAAGGAGGCGGTGTAGCCCTTGTAGACACCGCGGACGGGGTCGACCCGGTTGGCGGTGCCGGTCTTGCCGGCGACCCGGTAGCCGGGGATGGCGGCCTTGGTGCCGGTGCCTTCGCGGTCGTCGACGACGGACTCCAGCATGGTCGCCAGGGTCTTGGCGGTCTTCTCGCTGACCACCCGGTTCTCCTCGGGCGCCTCGGCCGGGGTGAAGCGGCCGTCGGAGCCCTTGGTTCCGCGTACGAGGGTGGGGGCGACCCGTACGCCTCCGTTGGCGACCGTGGAGTAGACCGAGGCGGCCTGGACGGCGTTGATGGAGAGGCCCTGGCCGAAGGGGATCGTGTACTGCTGCGAGGTCGACCAGTCCTTCGGGTGGGCCAGCAGGCCGGGCGACTCGCCGGGGTAGCCGAGCCCGGTCTTCTTGCCGAGGCCGAACTTCCGCAGGTAGTCGTAGAGGACCTGGTTGGACTCCGCCTGGGTCTTGCCGAGCTGACCGGTCGCCAGGATGGTGCCGATGTTGCTGGACTTGGCGAGGACCCCGTTGAGCGTGAGGTACCAGGTGGGGTGGTCGACGTCGTCCTTGAAGAGCCGGTCGCCGCGGTGCAGCCGGTTGGGGACGGTGACGTGGGTGCCGGGTGTGGCGGCCCCCTCCTCCAGCACGGCGGCCATGGACATGACCTTGCTGGTGGAGCCGGGCTCGTACACGTCCTGGAGGGCCGCGTTGCCGAGGGACGCCGAGGTGGCCTGGGAGAGGTCGTTGGGGTCGTAGCCGGGGGCGTTGGCCATGGCCAGCAGTTCGCCGGTCCTCGTGTTCTGCACGATGACGTAGCCGCGGTCGGCCTTGGACTTGGCGACCTGGTCGCTGATGGCCTTCTGGGCGGCCCACTGGATGTCGCGGTCGATGGTCAGCTCGACGTCGGAGCCGGGCACGGCCGGGATCTCGCTGCTGCCCGCGGTGGGGACGCGACGGCCGCCGGCCTGGGCGTAGCGGATCTTGCCGTCCTCGCCCGCGAGTTCCTTGTTCAGCTGTGATTCGAGGCCGCCGCCGCCCTTGCCGTCGTCGCTGACGAATCCCAGTATTCCGGCGGCGAGATCCCCGTTGGGGTAGACGCGCTTGGTGGTGGGCTCCTGGAGGACGCCGGCCAGGACGTTGGCCCCCGGGCCGCCCTTGAGCTTGTCCTCGGACGCCTTCTCGGCGAAGACGGTCTTGAGGTCCTTGATCTGCTTCCAGACCTGGGGCGTCTGCCGGTAGGCGAGGACGGTGTAGCGCGACTTGGGCGTCGAGAGTTTCTTGACCAGCTCGTCGACGTCCTTGCCGAGGATCGGGGCGAGCAGGGCGGCGGCCTGCTGGGGCGCGTCGGGGGCCTTGCTGTCCTCGGGCGTGAACATCTTCGGGTCGGCGGTGATGTTGTGCGCGTCCACGCTGGTGGCGAGGGCGACGCCCTTGCGGTCGGTGATCTCGCCGCGCTCGGCCGCGACCGTGTACTCCAGGTAGCGGTTCTTCTCGGCCTTGGCCGCGTACGCGCTGGCGTCGACGGCCTGGACCTGGAGCAGCCGGGCCACGAAGGCCAGCATGACCAGCGTCAGCCCGAGGCTGACGAGCCGCAGCCGGGGGCGCGGGCTGCCCAGACGCAGGGAGCGCGGGGTCCCTCCGCGCGCGGTGGTGCGCCCCGGGGCGGGGCGGGGGCGGCGGGCCGGTGGGCGTGCGCCGGAGCGGCCGGAGCCCTGTCCCGCGTTACGGGGGCGGGCCGGTCCGGGGACGCGGCGGCGCGGCGGTTCCTTGGGCGGCACTGCGTCACCTGCCGGGGCTCGTCGGGGGCGGGCTGTTCTCCGCCGAGGGGGCGGCCGCGGGGTCGGGGCCGGTCGCGGACACGGATCCGGAGGGCGACGGGGAACCGGAGGTTCCGGCCGAGGCCGGGGTCCCGGCTGCGGGGGCGTCGGGGTCCGGGGTGGCGTCGGTGCTCGGGGTGGGGCTGGGACTGGGGCTGGGCGACGGCGGGGCGGTGGCCTCGGCGGGGTCGCCGCGGACCGTGCCGTCGGGGTTCAGGAAGGCGGGGCTGCCGCCGGGGACCATGCCCAGCTCCCGGGCGCGCTTCTCCAGGGCGTCGGGCTGGGAGCGGCTGTCGACGTCGCGCTGGAGGGCCTGCTGCTCGTCGGTGAGCTCGGTGGTGTCCCGCTTCAGCTCGCTGAGCCTGAACGATCCTTCGTTGAGGGCGGAGTTCAGCAGGAGCAGGGTGATGAGCCCGCCGCCCAGGAGCAGGACGACCAGCAGGACGAAGGGCGTGCGGGCCGCGGTGCTGGGCCCGGTGGACGGCATCAGCCGGGCGAGCCGCGCGGCCCGTCCCTTCAGCGGTGCGGCCGGTTTGCTCACCCCGCGACTCCCCCGGTGCGGCGCCCGGTCCCGGTGGTCACCGCTCCTCCTCGCGGATGCGCTGGGCGCCGCGCAGCCGGGCGGGGGCGGCGCGCCGGTTCTCGGCGACCTCCTCCTCGGTGGGCAGCTCGGCTCCCCGGGTGAGCTGCTTGAGCCGGGGCTGGTAGCGCTCGGGGACGACGGGCAGCCCGGGGGGCGCGGTGTTGGCCGCGCCGGCCGCGAAGACCTGCTTGACCAGCCGGTCCTCCAGCGAGTGGTAGGAGAGCACCGCGATCCGGCCGCCGACGGCGAGGCTGTCCACGGCGGCCGGAATGGCCCGCTCCAGGACGCTCAGCTCGCCGTTGACCTCGATGCGCAGGGCCTGGAAGGTCCGCTTGGCGGGGTTGCCTCCGGTGCGCTTGGCGGCCTGCGGCAGCGCGTCGCGGATCAGCTCGACGAGCCGGGCGCTGTTGCTGAACGGCTCCTTCTCGCGCTCGCGCACGACGGCGGAGACGATCCGCTTGGCCTGCTTCTCCTCGCCGTACGCGCGCAGGATCCGGACCAGTTCGCCGGGCGGATAGGTGTTGAGCACCTCGGCGGCGCTCACACCGGTGGACTGGTCCATGCGCATGTCGAGCGGGGCGTCCTGGGCGTACGCGAATCCGCGGTCGGCCTCGTCCAGTTGCATGGAGGAGACGCCGAGGTCGAACAGCACGCCCTGGACCTTCGGGACGCCGAGCCGTTCGAGGACCTCGGGAAGCTCGTCGTAGACCGCGTGGACGAGGGTGGCCCGGTCGCCGTAGGGGGCGAGCCGTTCGCCGGAGAGGCGGAGCGCCTCCTTGTCGCGGTCCAGGGCGATCAGCCGGGCGGTGGGGAAGGAGGCGAGCAGGGCCTCGCTGTGTCCGCCGAGGCCGAGGGTGCAGTCGACGACCACGGGCTCCGGGTGGGCCGGGTCCTGGAGAGCCGGGGCCAACAGGTCCAGACACCTCTGGAGCATCACCGGGACGTGTCGGGTCTGGCTCAATGCGCCCTCTCAGGCTCTGTCCCGCGCGGCCGGCACGTACGTCCTGGTCCCCGCCCGCTCTGAAGGGGAGGTCCGCCGGCGCCGGGGAAGTGGCGTCGGCCGACCGAGAGCGGGAGAGGGCCGGGTCGCACGTACGCCGCACATCACGGGGGAAATACGGAATATTGCAGAAGGTGCGGGGGGTGCCGTGGGGCAGTGGGTACGGAGGTGGATGGTGACTTCGCGTTACTTTAGTCCACCCTGCCATTCGATCGATGCGCGATCAACGAACCGCGCAGCGCGTCGCTCCACCCGTACGGATGCGCCGAACTCACTCGAACAGGCGCGTCCCCCCGAGTTCTGTGGGTTAGCTCACAACAAGCCGTGTTGACGTTCTTTGTCCGCTCTCACAGCCCGCCCGTGCCAGGTGGGAACGCTAACGTCGTATCCATGTCGACTTCCGCTACCCCCGCCGCCGAGTCCGTGACGTCCTCCGCTCCGGCGGTCCGCGAAGGGGGCCAGGTCACCGACCGGCTCGTCGCGCTGAACGCCGGATACGCGCAGGACTTCCGCGACCCGGGCATGGACGCGCGCCCGGTCCTCCAGGTCGCCGTGGTCGCCTGCATGGACGCCCGTCTCGACCTGCACGCCGCGCTCGGTCTGGAGCTCGGCGACTGTCACACCATCCGTAACGCGGGCGGTGTGGTCACCGAGGACGTGATCCGTTCGCTGACCATCAGCCAGCGGGCGCTCGGCACCCGCAGCGTGGTCCTGATCCACCACACCAACTGCGGTCTGGAGTCCCTCACCGAGGACTTCCGGCAGGACCTGGAGCGCGAGGTGGGCCAGCGTCCGGCCTGGGCCGTGGAGGCCTACACGGACGCCGACCAGGACGTGCGCCAGTCGATGCAGCGGGTGCGCACCTCGCCGTTCCTCCTGCACACCGACGACGTGCGCGGGTTCGTGTTCGACGTGACCACCGGTCTGCTGCGCGAGATCGACTCCGTTTCCTGAACGCATCCCCCTCGTTTCCCGGCCCCCCGCCGCACCTCACGCACCCAACACCGTGGCTCACGGTGGCGAAATCGTGACAGAAGCTGACTTTTCACACCCACTTATCCACAGGCGAGTGACACGAAGCGGTAACGGCAACAAGAATGCGGGTGTGACCTCCGCCGGGCCTTCCGGAGGAGTGTCCGATTTTTCGGGGTGGGCCGCGCGGGTACGCGCGACGGCCCCTGCGCGAAGGGCCGAGGAGGGCCGGGTGACGACCTATGACGATCGAGCGAGCCTCACTGATCTGACCACCACAGCAGAGCGGGTGCGCAGGTCGGTGGAGAGTGTGATCGAGGGCAAGCCCGAGGTCGTACGGCTCTCGCTGACCGTGCTGCTCGCCGAGGGGCATCTCCTCATCGAGGACGTTCCCGGGGTCGGCAAGACCATGCTGGCCAAGGCGCTGGCGCGGTCCATCGACTGTTCGGTGCGACGGATCCAGTTCACGCCCGACCTGCTGCCCTCGGACATCACCGGTGTGTCGATCTTCGACCAGCAGCGGCGGGACTTCGAGTTCAAGCCCGGCGCGATCTTCGCCCAGATCGTGATCGGCGACGAGATCAACCGCGCCTCGCCGAAGACGCAGTCGGCGCTGCTGGAGTCGATGGAGGAGCGCCAGGTCACCATCGACGGGCACAGCTACGAGCTGCCCGACCCGTTCATGGTGGTGGCCACCCAGAACCCGGTCGAGATGGAGGGCACCTACCCGCTGCCCGAGGCCCAGCGCGACCGGTTCATGGCCCGGGTCTCCATCGGCTATCCCAGCCCGGAGGCCGAGCTCCAGATGCTCGATGTGCACGGGGGGCTCTCCCCGCTGGACGACCTCCAGCCGGTGGCGCACGCCCACGACATCGTGAAGCTGATCGACGCCGTCCGTACGGTGCATGTCGCCGACGCCGTACGGCGCTACGCCGTGGAGCTGGTCGCGGCCACCCGCAGCCACCCCGACCTCCGACTCGGCGCCTCCCCGCGCGCGACGCTGCATCTGCTGCGCGCCGCGAAGGCGTCCGCCGCGCTCAGCGGGCGCGACTACGCCCTGCCGGACGATGTCCAGGCGCTGGCCACGCCGGTGCTCGCGCACCGGTTGCTGCCCACCGCCCAGGCGCAGCTGAACCGCCGCACGGCGGAGCAGGTGGTCCTGGAGATCATCCAGCGCACCCCGGTGCCGACCTCGGCCGGCGGCACCGCGCCGCCCGCGCCCGCCGGGCAGGAGCCGGGCCGCCCGCTGTACAACCAGCAGCACGGCGCACGGCGGCTGTGATGGCGGGCGGCGAGCCCGGCGCCGTGGAGGACGGCGACAGCAAGGGCGGTCTCCGGGCGGCCCTGGGCGGACTGACCACCCGGGGGCGCTCCTTCCTGGCCGCCGGTCTGGCCGCCGCCGTCTGCGCGTACGTCCTGGGCCAGGGCGACCTGCTGCGGGTCGGGCTGCTGCTGGCCGTGCTGCCGCTGGTCTGCGTGACCGTGCTCTACCGCACCCGCTACCGGGTGACCGGCACCCGGCGGCTCTCGCCGTCCCGCGTGCCCGCGGGCTCGGAGGCCCGGGTGCACCTGCGCATGGACAACGTCTCCCGGCTGCCCACCGGTCTGCTGATGCTCCAGGACCGGGTTCCGTACGTGCTCGGTCCGCGCCCCCGCTTCGTCCTGGACCGGGTGGAGGCGGGCGGCCGGCGCGAGGTGTCCTACCGGGTCCGCTCCGACCTGCGCGGCCGCTATCCGCTGGGCCCGTTGCAGCTGCGGCTCAGCGACCCGTTCGGCATGTGCGAGCTGACCCGCTCCTTCAGCGCGTACGACACCCTCGTCGTCATTCCGCGTACGGTGCCGCTGCCCGCGCTGCGGCTGGCGGGCGAGGCCTCCGGGTACGGCGACGGGAGGCAGCGGTCGCTGGCGCTCGCCGGTGAGGACGACATCATTCCGCGCGGTTACCGGCACGGTGACGACCTGCGCCGGGTCCACTGGCGCTCCACCGCGCGCCACGGCGAGCTGATGGTGCGCCGTGAGGAACAGCCGCAGCGGGCCAGGTGCACGGTTCTGCTGGACACCCGGCAGATCGCCTACCAGGGCGCCGGACCCGATTCGGCGTTCGAGTGGGCGGTCTCGGGGGCGGCCTCCGCGCTGGTGCACATGCTGGAGCGCGGCTTCGCCGTACGGCTGCTCACCGACGACGGCAACGCGGTGCCCGGCGAGGGGTCCGGCGGATTCGCGGGCTCGACCCAGGAGTCCGCGGACTCGGCGGGGCTGATGCTGGACACGCTCGCGGTGGTCGGCCACTCCGACGGCGGGGGTCTTTCCCGCGCCCATGACGTGCTGCGCGGCGGCAACGAGGGGCTGCTCATCGCCTTCTTCGGCGATCTGGACGAGGAGCAGGCCGCGGTCGCGGCCCGGATGCGGCAGCGCGCCGGCGCGGGCGTCGCCTTCGTCCTGGACAGCGCCGCCTGGGCCGGTGAGGAGGCCGCACCGGATCGGACCGAGGAGCGGCTGCGACGGCTGCGCGAGTCGGGCTGGACGGTGGTGCCCGTGGAGCCGGGGGCCGAGCTGCCCGCGCTGTGGCAGCTGGCGGGCCGGATGCGCACGGACACGCCGTCCGCCCCGAGCGGCGGCACGACAGGTTTCGCGGGGGGATGGTCATGAGCGGGCGGGCCAGGCTGGCGCTGTGCGCCTATGCGGCGACACTGCTGGCGGCGGGTTCGCTGATCCCGCTGGTGGAGGGGATCGGCTGGCTGGTGCAGGCGGCGATGCTGCTCGGCGTCCAGAGCGGGGTCGGCGCCCTCGCGCGCCGGGTGCCGCTGGCCCGGACGCTGACCATCGCCCTCCAGACGCTGGTCACCCTGGTGCTGCTGACGCTGGTGTTCGCCCGGGACCACGCCCTGTTCGGGTTGCTGCCAGGACCGGGGGCCGTGATGCGGCTCGGTGAGCTGCTGGTGGCGGGCGGGGAGGACGTCGGCACGTACTCCACCCCGGCCCCGCTGACCGACGGCATCAAGCTGATGGTGATCGGCGGGGTGGTGCTGATCGGTCTCGTGGTGGACGCCCTGGCGGTGACCTTCCGCAGCGCGGCCCCGGCCGGACTGCCCCTGCTCGCCCTGTATTCGGTCGCGGCCGGTCTCTCCGACGGCGGCGCGAGCTGGCTGTGGTTCCTGCTGGCCGCCTCCGGCTATCTGCTGCTCCTGCTGGCGGAGGGCCGGGACCGGCTCTCCCAGTGGGGGCGCGTCTTCGGCGGCGCCGCGCGGAGTGCGGGTGGTCTGTCCGACGGGTTGGCCGGGGTGGGCGGCGGCACCTCCCCCGTCCGGACCGGCCGGCGGATCGGTGTGCTGGCGCTCGGCATCGCGCTGGTCGCCCCGTTGGCGCTGCCCGCCCTGGACAGCGGTCTGCTGGGCGGCAGCGGCCCGGGGAACGGCAAGGGCAGCGGCGGCGGCACCATCTCCGCGGTGAATCCGCTGGTCTCGTTGCAGAACAACCTCAACCAGCCGGACAACCGGGAGGTGATGACGTACCGCAGCAACATCGAGGACCCGCAGAGCCTCTATCTCCGGATCCTGGCCCTGGACGAGTTCAACGGCAGCGAGTGGCGTTCCTCCACCCGGCGGCTGACGGACGTGCCCGAGCGCCTCCCGCAGCCCACCGGGCTGAGCGGGGACGTCGCGGTCACCGAGGTCCGGACGAACATCTCCGCCTCGCGCTCCTACCAGCAGACCTATCTGCCGCTCCCCTACCCGGCGAGCGAAGTCCGCGTCGGCGGCCGTTGGCGGTACGAGCCCGAGGGCCGGACCCTGGTCGGCGACGACGGACAGACGACGCGCGGCGCGCAGTACGAGGTCGGCAGCCTGGTCGTCGAGCCGACGGCGGACCAGCTCGCCGCCGCGGGCACACCGCCGGAGGAGCTGGTCCGGGAGTACACCCGGGTGCCCGGCTCGCTGCCGGGTGTGGTCGCCGACACCGCCGAGGAGGTCACCGAGGGCGCGGCCAACGCCTACGAGCAGGCGGTGAAGCTCCAGGACTGGTTCGCGTCCGACGGCGGCTTCACCTACGACACGACGGTCACCTCGGGGACCGGCTCGTCCGCCATCGCCCGGTTCCTCCGCGACAAGGAGGGCTTCTGCGTCCACTTCTCGTTCTCGATGGCGGCGATGGCCCGGACGCTGGGCATTCCGGCCCGGGTCGCGGTGGGCTTCACCCCGGGCACCATGAAGGCGAACGGCGCGACGTCGGTCGGGCTGCGGGACGCGCACGCCTGGCCCGAGCTGTATTTCGAGGGGGTCGGCTGGACCCGGTTCGAGCCCACCCCGAGCCGGGGCAGCGCTCCCTCGTACACCCGGCCCGAGGTCCCCACGGACAGCGCGAGCGACGTGGCCGAGCCGTCCGCGGACACCTCGGACGCGCCGTCCGCCGCACCCTCCGCCGATGACAGCTGCCCGCCGCAGCTGCGCCAGGAAGGCGGGTGCGGGCCCTCGCAGGACGCGGGAGCGGCGCTGCCGACCGACCGGGGCACCCCGGCCGGGACGGTGCTGCTGGTGATCCTCGCGGCGGTCCTGGCGGTGGTGCTGCCGTTGTCACCGCTGCTGTGGCGGACCCGGACGCGCAACCGGCGGCTGGGCTCCGGGGGCCGGACGCCCGCGGACGCGGCGGCCCGGACGCTGGCCGCCTGGCGGGAGATCACCGATACGGCCTGGGACCACGGCATCGGTCCTGACGAGTCGCTGACGCCCCGCAAGGCGGCGGCCAGGATCGTGCGGCTGGGCCGGCTCGACACCGGCGCGGCCGAGGCCGTGCACCGGATCGCGGGCTCGGTGGAGCAGGTGCTGTACGCCCCCGAGCCGCGCCCCGCGGCCGGGCTGGCCGAGGACGCGCTGGCGGTACGGGCGGGTCTGCGGGCGTCGGCGGGCCGGGGCGCCCGGCTGCGGGCAACGCTCCTGCCCCGCTCGTCCGTCCGGGTGGTGTGGGCCATCGCGGAGCGCCGCACCGCACTCGCCGAGCGCTGGGCGAACCGTCCGGGGGCCGGTCGCTGGACGGCCCGGCTGCGGCGCCTCTCGCGCCAGCACGGCTGAGGCGGGCACACACAGGCACATGGGTGAGGGGCGGTCGCGGAAAGCGACCGCCCCTCACCCATCGGTGTCCTGCGTCGTGCCGTGGCACGGCCCGGTGCGTGAACGGCACCGAGTCGTTCGGCCGACGGTTACTGGCCCTGTTCGTCGCGGCGGCGCTGCCACCGCTGTTCGATGCGGTTCATCATCGACCGGCGTTGTCTCGGTCGGCGGCGTGCGCCGCTGTCCCCGCCGTCCGCGGCGGCCGGCTGCTGTTCACCGGGCTTGGGCGCTTTGCGCCATCCGGTGACCGCGAGCACGGCACAGCCGAGCATGACGAGGAACCCCACCACGCTGATCCAGATCTGCTGGGCGACCATTCCGGCCATGAGGAGCGCGATACCCACCAGGAAGCCAGCGACCGCCTGGTAGACCCTTTTACGGGTGTACGTACGCAGTCCGCTTCCCTCGAGCGCTGTCGCGAACTTGGGATCTTCGGCGTACAGCGCTCGCTCCATCTGCTCGAGCATGCGCTGCTCGTGCTCCGAGAGCGGCACGGGATCCTCCTCGTCGTCGGCCGCGGGGGCGACCGGTATGCGGCCCTTCCAGGATAGGCAGGGATTCGCCCCCGTGAAACCCGCCCTCTAGCGTTCAGCCAGTCCGGACCGCTGTGTCGGCTCGGCTGCTGAGGCGTAGATTCCCCGACGACCGATCCGCCATGCCGGATGGTGTCACCCGATCATACGGGGCGCACGCCCCTTACGGGGGTCCTGAGTCCCACTCCGTCCACAGCTGCGTTGCTGATCAGCGGCGCTTCTCGCCCAGAACGTGCAGCTGGGTGGCGACGGAATGGAACGCGGGCTGCTCGGCGACGGCCGCTTCCAGCTTGAGGAGCGCCTCCAGGGCGCCGGGCTCGGTGTCCACCAGGACCCCCGGCACGAGGTCGGCGAAGACCCGGACACCGTGCACCGCGGCGATCTCCAGTCCGGCATCGGAGACCAGGTCGGAGAGCTGATCGGCGGTGAACCTGCGGGGCACCGGGTCGCCCTCGCCCCAGCGGCCGGCCGGGTCGGTGAGCGCCTGCCGGGCCTCGGTGAAGTGACCGGCGAGCGCGCGGGCCAGGACGGCTCCGCCCAGGCCGGCGGCGAGCAGGCTGAGCGCGCCGGAGGGGCGCAGCGCCTCGACCGCGTTGCGTACGCCCTCGGCGGGCTCGTCGACGTACTCCAGGACGCCGTGACAGAGCACCGCGTCGAAGCCGTCGCGCTCCACGACGTCGAACAGTCCGAGGATGTCGCCCTGGACGCCCCGGACCCGGTCGGCGACCCCGGCCTCGGCCGCGCGGCGCTCCAGCGCGAAGAGCGCGTTGGGGCTGGGGTCGACGACGGTGACCCGGTGGCCGAGCCGGGCCGCGGGCACCGCGAAGTTACCGGTGCCGCCGCCGGTGTCCAGGACGTCCAGGGCGTCCCTGCCGGTCGCCTTGACCTGACGGTCCAGAGCCTCCTTGAGGACCTCCCAGACCACGGCGGTACGGAGGGAGGCGCGGGGGCGCGGCTGGTCCGACACGGCAGATGACTCCTCGGCACGGTGCCGCCGGGGACGGCGGAGCGTGAACAGTGCGGGTGGTGATGTGAGCGGTCACCACCCTATTGCCTCGCGCCCCTGGACAGCTCACCCGCCGCCGGGACGCTCCTGGCGGGGTTGCGGGAGGACCGGCTGGAGCACCAGCAGCCGTTCCACCAGGCGCAGGAACATGGCCGCGTCGCGGAGCAGGTCGTCGGCGTCGCGCTCGCCGGCGGCTCCGGGCACTCCGGCCTCGGCGCGGGCCCGGCGGTCGGCGCCCGAGGCGAAGAGCGCGCTCCATTCGGTCAGTTCCGGTGCTATTTCCGGGAGGACTTCCCAGGCGCTGCGGATGCGGTCGCGGCGGCGCTTGTTCGTCTCGGGGCGGCCGCGGGCGGCCAGCACGGCCGCCGCGGTGCGCAGGGCGGCGAGGTGGGCGGTGGCGTACCGCTCGTTGGGCTCGTGGAGCACGGCGGCCTCGTCGAGGCCGGAGCGGGCCTTGGCGAGCAGTTCGAGAGCGGCGGGCGGCGCCGTGCTGCGACGCAGCACGGGGTGGACATCGCCGGCCGGACCGGTCAGTGAGGGGGCAGGGCTGACTGCGCGGCGCCGCGGGGCGGCGGCTGCGGACGAGCTGGCCATGACGAACCTCCTGTCGTCGTGTGACGGCTCCGTGGCCGTCTGTGTCCATGGTGGCGGCCACCACTGACAATCGGCCCGAATGCGGCCCCGACCTGCCGTTTTGCTTCGAGCGCGAGTTCGGACTACCTTTTTGCACTGACTGGTCAGTTCAATTAGGGGAGGGTCTCTGTGGAGAGCCCGCACGGCGCGGCTGTCAGCGCCGAGGACTTCGGACTGGAGGGACCGCGCGGCCGGGTCTTCCGGAACGTGACGTTCAGTGCCGAGCCAGGGTCGCTGGTGGCCATCGAGGGCCCGTCGGGATCGGGCCGCACCTGCCTGCTGCTCGCCCTGACCGGCCGGATGCGGACCACCGAGGGCCATGCGGAGACCGGCGGCCTCCGGCTGCCCAAGCAGGCCGCCGCGGTCCGCGGGATCGCCGCCCTGGGCCCGGTGCCGGGCGTCAGCGAGCTGGACCCCGCCTTCACCGTCGCCGAGCACCTCGGCGAGCGCGCCCTCCTCCAGGGCCGCTACGGCGCCTCCCTGCGCACCCTCCTGCGCCCGCGCGCCGAGCGCCGGGCCGCGGCCGAGGCCCGGGTCGACGAGGCCCTGGAGGCCGCGGGCCTCGACCCCGCCACGCTGCCCAAGTCCGGGCGCACCTCCGTACGCGATCTGGAGCGGCTGGAGGCGCTGCGGCTGTCCGTCGCCCTGGCGCTGATCGGCAAGCCGCGGCTGCTGGCCGTCGACGACACCGACCTCAAGCTCTCGGACGCCGAGCGCGACCGGGCCTGGGCGCTGCTGCGCTCCGTGGCCGACGCCGGGACGACCGTGCTCGCCGTGTGCAGCGAGGCCCCGGAGAACACCCAGGTCGTGCGCACCGCGCCCGCCGCGGAGGAGTCCGCCGGGGAGTCCGCCGGGGAGTCCGCCGCCGAGGAAACCGCCACCCAGGAACCCACCGACGAGGAGACGGCCGATGCGATCGCCGAAGCTGGCCGCGCTTGAGCTGAAGCGGTTCGGCAGGGGGAAGCTGCCGGCCGCCGCGCTGGTGGCCCTGCTGCTCCTGCCGCTGCTCTACGGCGCCCTGTACCTGTGCTCGTTCTGGGACCCGTACGGAAAGCTCGACAAGCTGCCCGTCGCGCTGGTCAACGACGACAAGGGGGCCGGCAGCGGCGGCAAGCGCGTCACGGCCGGGGACGAGATCAGCGAGAAGCTGCTCGACTCCAAGGTCTTCGCCTGGCACGAGGTGAGCGCCGCCGAGGCCGAGAAGGGCGTCGAGGAGGGCACGTACTACCTCTCGCTGACGATGCCGTCCGACTTCAGCGAGAAGATCGCCTCCAGCGGCGGTGACTCCCCCGAGACCGGCGCGCTCCAGGTGCGGACGAACGACGCCAACAACTACATCGTCGGGCAGATCTCCAAGACGGTCTTCGGCGAGGTGCGCAACGCCGCCTCCACCAACGCCTCCCGGTCCTTCCTGGACCGCATCTTCATCAACTTCTCCGATCTCCACGACAAGACCGCCGAGGCGGCCAAGGGCGCCGACGACCTCAAGGGCGGCATCTCGAAGGCGAAGAAGGGTTCCAAGGACCTCGCGGACGGCCTCAAGGACTCCAAGGAGGGCAGCAAGAAGCTCTCCGACGGGATCGTCAGGCTGAACAAGGGCTCGCGCGACCTCGCCACGGGCTCCGCCCAGGTCGCCGGAGGCACCCAGGTCCTGGCCGACAAGGTCAACGGCATCGCCACCGACGTACGGCCCTTCTTCCAGGACAACGGGAAGTCCATCCGCGACACGGCACGCCTGGTCGCCGACACCTCCGCGGCCGTACGCCACAACCTCGACCTGCTCGTGAAGAACGCGCCGACCGCCGCCGCCGGGGCCAAGAAGGCGGCCGACGAGCTGACCGAGATCCACCGCTCCCGGTGCGAGGAGGCCGAGGAGCCCGACGCCACGGTCTGCCCGCCGCTGGAGCGCGCCAAGGTCACGGCCGTCGACGTCGCGAAGATCGCCGCCGATGTGAACACCCTGGTCACCAACCAGAACGGCGACCTGAAGAAGCTGAGCACCCAGCTGACCACCTTCCAGAAGCAGGCCGAGGACCTCGCGAAGCGCGCACCGACGCTGGACGACGACCTGGCGTCGGCCGTGGCCAAGGTCAACGAGCTCAACACCGGCGCCCACAAGGTCGCCAAGGGCGCGCAGGCGCTGCACACCGGGCTCGGCGGCGCGCAGACCGGCTCCAGCGACCTGGACACCGGCGTCGGCAAGCTCAAGACCGGTGCGGAGAACCTGGACGGCGGGCTGTTCCGGCTCGGCGATGGTTCGGCCGAACTGGCCCAGGGCCTCAACGACGGCGTGGACAGGATCCCGGACTACGACAAGAAGGACCGCGACGCGCGGACCGACGTCATGGCCGACCCCGTCCAGCTGGCCTCCAAGTCGCTGCACGCCGCGCCCAACTACGGCACCGGCTTCGCCCCGTACTTCATCCCGCTGTCCCTCTGGGTCGGCGCGATGGTGGCGTACATGCTGATCCAGCCGATGAACCGGCGGGCCCTCGCCGCCGGGGCCTCCTCCTGGCGGATCGCGTTCGCCGGCTGGCTCCCGGTCGCCGCCATCGGCACGGCCCAGGTCGGCGCCCTGATGGCCGTCCTGCACTGGGGCCTCGGCCTCCAGATGGCCCACGCCGCCGGAACGATCGGCTTCCTGGCCCTGGTGACCTGCTGCTTCGCCGCGATCGTGCAGTGGCTGAACGCCTGCTTCGGCGCGGCCGGGCGGATCCTGGTGCTGGTGGTGCTGATGCTCCAGCTGACCTCGGCCGGGGGTACGTACCCCGTCCAGACCAGCCCCGGCTTCTTCGGCGCGATCCACCCGTACCTCCCGATGACGTACGTCGTCGAGGGGCTGCGCAGGCTGATCACCGGCGGGCCGCTCACCCCGGTGTGGCTGGGCTGCGCGGTGCTGGCGGCCTTCACGGTCGGAGCGCTCGCCCTGACCGCGTTCACCGCCCGCCGCAAGCAGGTGTGGAGCCTGAGTCGGCTGCACCCGGAGCTGAGCCTGTGAGCGCGCCGGGTGCCGGGCCGGTGGGTCCGCCGGGGCCTGGAAGAATCGGGCTCATGGAAAGCAGTGGCACCACGCGCCGCCAGGCCACCCGGCAGAAGCTCTACGAGGCGGCGGTGACGCTCATCGCCGAGAAGGGCTTCTCGGCGACCACCGTCGACGAGATCGCCGAGCGGGCCGGGGTCGCCAAGGGCACGGTCTATTACAACTTCAAGAGCAAGACCGAACTGTTCGAGGAGCTGCTCCGGCACGGTGTGGGGCTGCTCACCGCCTCGCTGCGGGCCGCCGCCGAGGAGTCCGCGGAGCGCGGCGGCACCCGGGTCGAGGCGCTGGACGCGATGATCCGGGCCGGGCTCGCCTTCATCGACCGCTACCCGGCCTTCACCCAGCTGTACGTGGCCGAGCTCTGGCGTACCAACCGCGCCTGGCAGTCCACCCTGCTGGTGGTGCGTCAGGAGGCCGTCGCGGTCGTCGAGGACGTGCTGCGCGAGGCGGTGCGCAGCGGTGAGCTGAGCGAGGAGATCGACATCCCGCTGACGGCCGCCGCGCTGGTCGGGATGGTGCTGGTGGCGGCGCTGGACTGGCAGGCGTTCCAGCCGGAGCGCTCGATCGACGAGGTCCACTCGGCGCTGTCGCTGCTGCTGCACGGGCGGGTCAGCGGGCACTGAGGCCGCACGTCCGGTGAGCCACCGGGAAAGCCGAAGACGCCGGCCGTTGAGGTTCGCATCCCCCGCGAACGTCATCGGACCGGCGTCTTCCGTGCTTGTCGGAAACCCGTTCCCCGTGACCCCGCATGTCCCCCGTGGTCCCCGGGCCTCCGTCGTGCACCCCCGTTGCGTCGGGGGAACCGCGCCGTTCCGCCGCCCCGTGCCGGCGGTCCTGGCGCAGCGCCCCTTCCGTGCCCCTCACTCTGCCGTCCGCGCAGGTGGGGGCCTATCCGCGCAGCTACTCATCTGTGTTCCTGAGTACGGGTACTCAGGGGTCCGCGCCGAACCCCACCCGGGTCCGGCGCGAGGTCGTTACGATCGCCTGCGTGTCCGTAATCCCCCTGGTGTTCACAAGCGGCTGGGCGAGCGGGATCAACGCGTATGCGGTGGTCCTGCTGCTCGGCCTGTTCGGCGCCACCGGCGTGTCCGACGAGGTGCCCGCGGCGCTGCAACGCACCGACGTCCTGATCGTGGCCGGTGTGCTGTTCCTCTGCGAGGCGGTGGCGGACAAGATCCCGTACGTGGACTCGGTCTGGGACACGGCGCACACCGTGATCCGGCCGGTGGCCGGGGCGGTGATCGCCGCGCTGCTGGCCGGGGAGAGCGGCTCGCTGCCGGAGCTGGCGGCCGGTGCGATCGGCGGTTCCACGGCGCTGATGAGCCATCTGGTCAAGGCGGGCACGCGGATGGCCGTCAACACCTCTCCGGAGCCCTTCAGCAACGTCGGGATGAGCATCGCGGAGGACCTCGGGGTCGCCGGGGTCGTCACGTTCGCCATATTCAATCCGGTGGCGGCCGCCATCATCGCGGCCGTGCTGCTGGTGCTGGGCATCGTCATAGTGGTCTTCCTCGCCTCGCGGATCCGACGCTTCCTGCGCCGCCGGGCCCAGCGCCGCGAGGAGAAACGGCTGGCCGGGACGGGCGGTCCCTGGCCTCCTGGCTGAGCTGTCGGCGCCGGTCGATAAAGTCACCGGCATGGCACGAATTGCGGTGATCGGCGCCGGGACGGGCGCGATGGCGGCGGCCGCCCGGCTCGCCGTGGCGGGCAACCGGGTGACGGTGTACGAGCGGTCCGCGAGCTACGGCGGCTCGGTGGGCCGCTTCGAGCACGAGGGCTTCGTCTTCGACACCGGGCCCGGGCTGCTGCACCTCCCCGCCGTCCAGCGCGATCTCTTCGTGAAGACCGGCAAGGAGTCGCTGGAGCAGTGCGTGACGCTGACCCAGGTCGATCCGGCGAGCCGTCATCTCTTCGCGGACGGCACGGCGGTGTCGCTGCCCAACGCCTCCCGGGCCGGGGTCGCCGCCGCCCTGGACGGGGCGCTCGGCGCGGGCGCCGGGGCGCGCTGGAGCGCCTTCATGGACCGGGCCCGGGACACCTGGGACCGGTCGCGGCGACCGCTTCTGGAGGAGCCCCTGCGGGCGGACCACCAGGTGCTGGGGCGCGATCCGTATCCGGCGGTGCGGCAGCGGCGTCTGCTGCGCGGGGCCCGGCAGGCGGGCACGGTCGCGGAGATCGGCGCGTGGGAGCTGGCGGACGACCGGCTCGCCGCCCTGCTCGACGGGTACGCGCTGTCCCACGGCCTCGACCCGCGCTCCGCCCCCGCGAGCGCCGCGCTGCTGCCGTACATGGAGCAGACCTTCGGCAGCTGGTACGTGCGGGGCGGGATGCGGGAGCTGGCGCGGGCGGTGTACGAGCGGTGCGTGGCCCGCCGGGTGGAGTTCGTCTTCGGGGCCGAGGTGGTCCGGGTCGTGGAGAAGGACGGCCGGGCGGCGGGCGTGGAGCTGGCGGGCGGTGCGGTGGCCGAGGCGGACCGGGTGGTGCTCGGGGTCCGGCCGCGCCCGGATCTGGTGCCGGGTCAGCAGGCGGTGGGCGCGGGCGATGTGCCGGTCCGGGCGGGCTCCGGCGCGGGCGCGGCGGGCCGGTTCACGGTGCTGCTGTCGGTGCGCGGGGCCCGGGAGGCCGACGCGGTGCACCGGACCGTGGTGCACAGCGCCCAGGGTGCGGCGGAGCAGGAGGCGGTGTTCGGGGGCCGGGTCGCCGGGCACCCCACGGTGACGGTGCTGCGCCCCGACGATCCGGCGACCCGGCCGGACGCGGAGCACGAGGCGGTGACGCTCACCGCGACGGTGGCCCCGCAGGGTCCGGTCGACTGGCGGGACGCGGCGGTGCGGCAGCGGTTCGCCGACGTCCTGGTGGAGCGGGCGGCGGCGGCCGTGCCCGGGCTGCGGGAGCGGATCCTGCACACGGAGATCCGCACACCGGCGGAGACCGAGGCGGAGACGGGGGCCGAGGGCGGTGCGGTGCCGCCGCCCGCGCTGGCCGGGGCGGGCGGCGCGTATCTGCACCCGGGCAATCCCACCCGGCTGCCGGGGCTGTATCGCGCGGGCGGCTGGTCGCACCCCGGCGGCGGACTCGCGCACGCCGGGATGTCGGGGACGCTGGTGGCCGGACTCGTCGTGGAGGGCGACGACTTCCGCGGCTCGCGCTGAGGACGCCCGGCTGCCGGGGCCGCGCCCTGGCAGCCGGGGGCTCAGTAGCGGTACTGCTCGTTCTGGCCGGTGTCGTAGCCGTTGCCGTACGAGGCGGGCCCGGCGGGCTGCTCCGGCTCCATCGGGGGGTACTGCTCGGCGTCGCGCTGCTGCGGGACCCAGACACCGCCGGGCGGGGTGTCGGTGCCGTACGTCTCCGCGCCGTAGCTCTGGGCGTAGGGGTCGGCGTAACTCTGCTGACCGCCCTGGCTGTCGTAGCCGTTGCCGTTGCCGTTGCCGTAGGCGTCGTAACCGCCGTAGGAGGGGGCACCGTTGGTGGTGCCGATGTACGGGTCGGAGTAGGCGGCGTAGCTCTGCTGGCCGGTGCCGTAGTCGTACGTCCCGGCGTAGGGGTCCTGGGCGGGCTGCTGCTCGTAGCCGGTGTACGGGTCGTACGCGGCGTACTGCGGCTGCGCCGAGGGGTCGGCCCCGTGGCCCTGGTCCTGGTGGGCGTTGCCGTTCGTGTCGTAGCCGGTGTCCCCGTACACGCCGTACTGGCCGGTGTCGTCGGGCATCGGCTGCGTCTCGTAGACGGACGGCGTGGGCGGCACGGAAGGCGCGGGCGGGGCCTGGTCGTACCCGGGGCCGGCGACCTCCAGGTCCGAGACCTCCAGCGTGGGTTCCTTCACCGCGACGCCCTCGCCGCCGCCCTTGCGACGCCGGCTCTCCCCCGGGCTGCCGCCTATGGCCCAGCCGGTGGAGAAGCCGCGCCGGAAGGACAGCGTCACAAAGGTCTGGCCGGTGGCGAAGGCGATCGTGCCGACGACGATGACCGGGACGGAGGCCAGCAGCACCCCGACCACCACGCCGAGGAAGCCGGCGAAGGCGAGGAGCCGCCAGCGCAGCCGTGCCTTGTACTGCAGCAGCACCTCGCCGAGCAGCCACAGGGCCACCAGACCGAATGCGATGTAGAGGACCGTCCAGCCCACGCCCGCCCCCTCCTTCGGCCGTCGCCGCTTCGGGGGCGGGTACGACCGGTCACGACTGCTTGTGCAGTCCGAGTTTCTCGTAGATTTCGAGCGTAGCCGTCGAGTTGTTGAGCGTGATGAAGTGCAGTCCGGGCACACCCTCGGACAGCAGCTTCGCGCAGAACTCCGTCGCGAACTCGATGCCAATGGAGCGTACAGCGGCCGGATCGTCCTTGGCCGCGAGGATGCGCTCTTTCAACGACGCGGGCACGGTCGCGTTGCTGAGCTGGGAGAACTTTTCCAATTGCTTCACGCTGGTAAGGGGCATGACCTCGGGGATCACCGGCGTTTCGCAACCCGCAGCGACCACGCGGTCACGCATCCGCAGATAGTCCTCCGGGCGGAAGAACATCTGCGTGATCGCATAATCCGCGCCGGCCCGGCACTTGTCCACGAAATGGCCGATGTCCGTCTCCCAGTCGGTCGACCGGGGGTGCATTTCAGGAAATGCCGCGACGCCGACGCAGAAGTCGCCCGATTCCTTGATGAGCCGGACGAGGTCGGCGGCGTACTTCACGCCCTGCGGGTGCTCCACCCACGGGCCCATCGGGTCGCCCGGCGGGTCACCGCGGACCGCGAGGATGTTCCTGATGCCCGCGTCGGCGTACTGCCCGACCATGTTGCGCAGTTCGGCGATCGAGTGGTCGACCGCGGTGAGGTGGGCGACGGGGGTGAGTGTGGAGTCCGCCGCGATCTCCTGGGTGGCTTTGACCGTCCCGGCGCGGGTGGAGCCGCCGGCTCCGTACGTCACGGAGACGAAGCTCGGGCGGACCGCCTCGACGCGGCGCAGCGCGTTCCAGAGGTTCCGCTCACCTTTTTCCGTCTTGGGCGCCCAGAACTCGAAGGAGTACGACGTTTTGCCGGTCGCCAGCAGATCACGCACCGTGCGGGCGTGATCCGTCCTGGTGGAAGGTGTGCCAAGGGCCATAAGGGGAGGTTAACCAGGGGGTGGACACTCACCCAACCAGAGCAGCAAACTTTGCGCCGATTTGTCGGTCTCTTGTCCATCCCTCGGACAGGAGCCCGAGATATCCCCCGTTCGCGTGAGCCGGAACACGTGGGCCGGACGGCCCGGAAGGTCAGAGCGCGTGCGCCCGGATGCGTCGGGCCAGGTCGGCGGTGGCGGCGGCCGGATCGTCGGCCTCGGTGATCGCCCGGACGACGACGACCCGGCGGGCCCCGGCGTCCAGCACCTGGTCCAGATTGCCCGCGTCGATCCCGCCGATCGCGAACCAGGGGCGCGGCTGGTCGAGGGAGGCCGCGTGGCGCACCAGGCCGAGGCCGGGGGCGTGGCGGCCGGGCTTGGTGGGGGTGGGCCAGCAGGGGCCGGTGCAGAAATAGTCCACGCCGTCCTGGGCGACGGCCGCGTCGACCTCGGCCTCGGCGTGCGTGGAGCGGCCGATCAGCCGGTCGGCGCCGATGATCGCGCGGGCGGCGGGGACCGGCAGGTCGTCCTGTCCGAGGTGCAGGACGTCGGCGCCGATGGCGTGGGCGACGTCCGCGCGGTCGTTCACCGCGAGGAGCTTGCCGTGCCGGCGGCAGGCGTCGGCGAACACGGCGAGGTGTTCCAGCTCCTCGGCGGCCTCCATGCCCTTGTCCCGGAGCTGGACGATGTCGACCCCGGCGGCGAGCACCGCGTCCAGGAAGGCGGGGAGGTCGCCCTGGCGCTTACGGGCGTCCGTGCACAGATAGAGCCGGGCGTCGGACAGCTGCTCGCGAGGCGTGGACATGGTGGAGCTCCCCCGTGGTCGTGACGGGGCACGGGCCGCACCGGGCGGCCCGTGCTCCGCTCTCTGTCGTATCGGTCAGACGGCGAGCGCCTGGGCCCGGCGCTTCACCTCCGTACCGCGATTCTCGCTCAGCGCCTGGGCGGGGGTGCCGGGCAGGGTCGGGTCGGGAGTGAAGAGCCACTCCAGCATCTCTTCGTCGGAATAGCCGTCGTCCTTCAGGAGGGTCAGGGTGCCGGAGAGGCCCTTGACCACCCGGTCGCCGTCGATGAAGGCGGCCGGCACCTGGAGCGTCCGGTTCTCACCACGGCGTACGGCGATGAGCTGGCCCTCCTTGACCAGCTGCCGTACGCGCGTCACCTGGACATCGAGCATTTCCGCGATGTCGGGAAGGTGGAGCCAGGCGGGGACGAGAGCATCGGTCTTTGCGTCAATCTCGGTCACAAGGACAAGCGTGCCATCCCGGACTGACAGCCGGTAGCCGGGCCGACCGTACGGGGGTGTCCGCGGCGGCCCCGGAGCGCTCAGAGGACGGCGGACTTCAGCGGTACGGCCGGGTCGGCCACCTTCTCCGGGTCGAGGACGGCCCCCGACTCGATGAGCCTGCGGCCCTGGGCGAGGTCCCGCGGGCGGCCCACGGCGAGCACGGCGACGAGCGCCCCCTCGCGCAGCCAGCACACCGACCAGGCCGCGTCCGACCCGTCGCCGCGCCACAGCAGGGTGTCGGCGTCCGCGTGGTGGCCGGCGTACTGCACGAAGCGGCCGAACTGCTCGGACCAGAAGTACGGGACGGGGTCGTAGACCGGGACCGGTTCGCCGCTCCGCGCCGCCAGGATCGCGGCGGCCGCGGTGCGCGGACCCTGGAGGGCGTTGTCCCAGTGGTGGACCAGCAGGCGTGTTCCGTAGCGGGCGGAGGGAAAGGAGGCGCAGTCGCCGACCGCGTACACATCGGGCAGCGAGGTGCGCAGCGCGCTGTCGGCGGTGACCGAGCCGTCCGGGCCGAGCTCGACCCCGGAGCCGGCCAGCCAGCCGGTGGCGGGGCGGGCGCCGATGCCGACGACCACGGCTCCGGCGGGCAGGGTGCGGCCGTCGGTGAGGACGACGGCTCCTTCCTCGACGCGGTCGACCCGGGCTCCGGTGAGGAGTTCGGCACCGCTGTCGGCGTACCAGTCGGCCATCGGGGCGGCCACCTCGGCGGGCAGGGTGCCCGCGAGCGGGCGGGCGGCGGCCTCGACGACGGTGACCGCGCAGCCGGCGGCCCGGGCGGCGGTGGCGAACTCCGCGCCGATCCAGCCCGCCCCGACGACGACCACGTCGTGCTGCCGGTCCAGGACGGGCCGCAGCCGGGCGGCGTCGTCGAGGGTGCGCAGCAGATGGACGCCGGGCACGCCCTCGGCGCCGGGCAGGGTGATGGGCTCCGCGCCGGTCGCGAGGATGAGGGAGTCATAGCGGACGGGGCCCTCGGCGGTGTCCAGCACATGGTCGGCGGCGCGCAGGGCGGTGACGTCCAGGCCGAGGCGCAGGGTGATGTCCAGCGCCTCGAAGTCGACGTCGAAGGCGGAGTGCTCGGCCTTGCCGAGCAGGACGGCCTTGGAGAGCGGCGGGCGGTCGTAGGGCTGGTGGGGCTCGGCGCCGATCAGGGTGACGGGCCCGGCGAAGCCCGCCTCGCGCAGGGCCACGGCGCTCTGCACGCCCGCCATGCCCGCTCCGACGACCACGACGTTCCGGTCCGGACTCTTCTGCGTCTGCTGCTCGCTCACCTGCCCACCTTAATCACCTGACGCATCGTCAGGAAGGCGGTCGGCGGAATGCCGGAACGACGGCCGTCAGGAGGGCACTTCCTCCACCACGCTGGTCCCGCTGCCCTCCTGGGACTCCCACCGCCACCGCTCCTCCAGCCGCACCCGGCCGTCCGCGAGGTCGACGACGGTGGAGAGGCAGTGTCCGGACGAGGTCGTTCCGTCCTGCTTGAGCTGGACGTAGCGGAAGTCCAGCGCGTCCCCGTCCCGGGTGCCGACGAGATGGCCGCGGACGACGTCGCCGCCCGTGTACTCGGCCCAGATCCGGCCGCCTTGCTCGTGGTACGTGAAGCGGGTGCGGGTGCCGACCTGGCCCGGGGCCTGGTCGGCGACGGGCGCGAGGACGAGTCCGTCGAGCGAACGGGCCATGGTGGCTGCTCCCTGACTGGGCGGTGGACGGCGGGGTTTATGGTGGCCAAGGTAGAACACTCACGGGAGCCCGGACGCACCGGGCTGAGAGGGAGGCTGGACGGCCTCCGACCGTACGAACCTGCTCCGGGTCATGCCGGCGAAGGGAGGGGTTGGACACCCATGTGCGCCTCGGGGAACACCTCAGGAGCCTCACGGAGAACCGCCGGATCCGACGTCCTCGTCATCGGGGGCGGCATCATCGGTCTGGTCACCGCGTGGCGGGCCGCCCAGCGGGGGCTGCGCGTCACGGTGGCGGACCCCGCACCGGGCGGCGGCGCCGCACAGGTCGCGGCGGGCATGCTGGCCGCCGTCACCGAACTGCACTACGGCGAGCAGATGCTGCTCGGGCTCAACCTCGCCTCCGCCGCCCGCTATCCGGCGTTCGTGGCCGAGCTGGAGGAGGCGAGCGGCCGGGACACCGGCTTCCGCACCTGCGGCACGCTCGCCGTCGCGCTGGACTCCGACGACCGCGCGCATCTGCGCGAACTGCACGCCCTCCAGGAGCGTTCGGGGCTGGAATCGACCTGGCTGAGCGGCCGTGAGTGCCGCCGTCTGGAGCCGATGCTGGCCCCGGGCGTGCGGGGCGGCCTGCGGGTGGACGGCGACCACCAGGTGGATCCGCGCCGCCTCGCCGCGGCGCTGCTGACCGCGGGCGAGCGGGCCGGGGTCGCGTTCCGCCGGACGACCGCCGAGCGGCTCACCGTCGCCGGGGGCCGGGCGGCCGGGGCGCTGCTCGGCGACGGTACGGTGTTCGCGGCCGATCAGGTCGTGCTCGCCGCGGGCAGCCTCAGCGGCCGGCTCGCGGGGCTTCCGCCGGAGTTCGTGCCGCCGGTCCGCCCGGTCAAGGGCCAGGTCCTGCGGCTCACCGTGCCACCGGCGTACGCCCCCTTCCTCAGCCGCACCGTGCGCGCCGTGGTCCGCGGCGGCCACCTCTACCTCGTACCGCGCGAGAACGGCGAGCTGGTCGTCGGCGCCACCAGCGAGGAGCTGGGCTGGGACACCACGGTGACCGCCGGCGGGGTGTACGAGCTGCTGCGCGACGCCCATGAACTGGTGCCCGGCATCACCGAGCTGCCGCTCACCGAGACCCTGGCCGGTCTGCGCCCCGCCTCGCCCGACAACGCCCCGCTGCTCGGCCCGACCGCCCTGCCCGGTCTGCTGCTCGCCACCGGCCACCACCGCAACGGCGTCCTGCTGACCCCGGTCACCGGGGACGCGATGGCCGACGCCCTGACCACCGGCGAGCTGCCCGAGCCGGCGCGCCCCTTCGCCCCCGGCCGTTTCGCGGCGACCGCCCCCGCCGCCCCCGTACTCCAGGAGCAGCCCGTATGACCCAGCAGCCCGCCGTCCCGGATGCCGTCGCCGTACCGCGAGCAGCCGCACCGGAGGCCACCGCGACCGCCACCGTGTCCGTCTCGGTGAACGGGGAAGCCCGTGCCGTGGTGGCCGGGACCGCCCTGGACGCCCTCGTCGCCACGGTGACCCCGGCCCGCTCCGGGGTCGCCGTCGCCGTCAACGAGAGCGTCGTCCCGCGCGGCCGGTGGGCCGCCACGCCGCTCGGCGAGGGCGACCGCGTCGAGATCCTGACCGCCGTGCAGGGAGGCTGACCATGTCGGACGACGTCTTCTCCCTGGGGCCCGCCGCCTTCGGCTCCCGGCTGATCATGGGCACCGGCGGCGCCCCGAGCCTGGAGGTGCTGGAGCGCTCGCTGATCGCCTCCGGCACCGAACTGACCACCGTGGCGATGCGCCGGCTGGACCCGACGGTGCAGGGTTCGGTGCTCTCGGTGCTGGAGCGGCTCTCCATCCAGGTGCTGCCGAACACCGCGGGCTGCTTCACCGCCGGTGAGGCGGTGCTGACCGCCCGGCTGGCCCGGGAGGCGCTCGGCACCGACTGGGTCAAGCTGGAGGTGATCGCGGACGAGCGGACCCTGCTGCCGGACACCGTCGAGCTGCTGGACGCGGCGGAGACCCTGGTCGACGACGGGTTCGTCGTGCTGCCGTACACCAACGACGATCCGGTGCTGGCCCGGAAGCTGGAGGACGTGGGCTGCGCGGCGATCATGCCGCTCGGCTCCCCCATCGGCTCCGGACTCGGCATCCGCAACCCGCACAACTTCGAGCTGATCGTCGAGCGTGCCGGGGTGCCGGTGATCCTCGACGCGGGCGCCGGGACGGCCTCGGACGCGGCGCAGGCGATGGAGCTGGGGTGCGCGGCCGTGATGCTGGCCTCGGCGGTGACCCGGGCCCAGGAGCCGGAGCTGATGGCGGGTGCGATGCGTCATGCGGTGGAGGGCGGGCGGCTCGCGTACCGGGCGGGGCGGATTCCGCGCCGCCGCTTCGCCGAGGCGTCGTCGCCGGTGGACGGGCGGGCGGTGCTGGATCCGGAGCGGCCGGCGTTCTGAGCCGTCGGTACGTGTCCGGGGGCGCTGCCCCCGGGCCCCCGCTCCTCAATCGCCGGAGAGGCTTGAGGAGGGGCTTGAATTGTCCCTGTCACGGATCGGCTGCAGAACGGACCCGGGAGTGCCCCGGCCCGTCCGGGGTGTCGGTGGCGGCTCGTAGACTCTCGGGGTGGACACGACCCTCCAGGACCCTCTTGTCGGGCAGCTGCTCGACGGCCGGTATCGCATTGAGGCGCGCATCGCCGTCGGCGGGATGGCCACGGTCTACCGGGCCGTGGACACCCGCCTGGACCGGGTGCTCGCCCTCAAGGTGATGCACCCGGCGCTCGCCACCGACGTCTCGTTCGTCGAGCGCTTCATCCGTGAGGCCAAGTCGGTGGCGCGCCTGGCGCACCCCAATGTCGTCGCGGTCTTCGACCAGGGCGCCCAGGGTGCGTACGTCTATCTCGCGATGGAGTACGTGGCGGGCTGCACCCTGCGCGATGTGCTGCGCGAGCGCGGAGCCCTGCAGCCCCGGGCGGCCCTCGACATCCTGGAGCCGGTCCTCGCCGCGCTCGGCGCCGCGCACCGGGCCGGGTTCGTGCACCGTGACATGAAGCCCGAGAACGTCCTGATAGGGGACGACGGCCGGGTGAAGGTCGCCGACTTCGGCCTGGTCAGGGCGGTCGGCACCGCCACCGACACGACCGGCTCGCTGCTGGGCACGGTGTCGTATCTCGCCCCCGAGCAGATCGAGCACGGCTCCGCCGACACCCGCAGCGACGTGTACGCCTGCGGGGTCGTGCTGTACGAGATGCTGACCGGCGCCAAGCCGCACACCGGCGAGAACGCCGCCCAGGTCATCTACCAGCACCTCAACTCCGACGTCCCGGCCCCGTCCGCCGTCGTGCCGGGGCTCCCGGTCGCGCTGGACAGCCTGGTGGCGAGCGCGACCGCCCGCAATCCCGAGGTGCGCCCGCACGACGCGGTGCTGCTGCTGGCCGAGACCCGTGAGGCGCGCGCCGCGCTGACCGACGCCGAGCTGGACGCCGTACCGCCGCAGGCGCTGTCGGGGACGCACGACGGCGCGGACGACCGTACGAGCGTGATCCCGCGGGCCCTCCCGGCGGACGGCGACGGGGCCGGAGTGCACCGCACCAGCCGGCTGGAGATGCCGCCCGCGGGCCCCGCCGCCCCCCGGCGCGGGACCGCCCGGAGCGGCCCGTTCGGCGGGCCGCACCGCAAGCTGATCACGATCCTCACCGCCGTACTGCTGACGCTCGGCATCGGCACGGGCGTCTGGTACATCAACTCCGGCCAGTTCACCCAGGTCCCCTCGCTGCTCGGCCAGACCCAGAAGACCGCCGAGCAGCGGCTCTCCGACGAGGGGCTCGGGCTCAAGGGCGTGGACCGGGTCTTCAGCGACACCGTCGAGCGCGGCTCGGTCGTGAGCAGCGAGCCGGCCTCGGGCGAGCGGATCCGGGGCAACGGCGCGGTGAAGCTCGTCGTCTCGCGGGGCCCGGAGATCGTGCGGGTGCCCGATGTGGTGGGCAGCTCGCTCGCGGACGCCCGGCGCGCCCTGAAGAAGGTGGGCCTGGCCCCCGGGATGGTGACCAAGGAGTTCAGCGAGGGCGTGGCCCGCGGCGAGGTGATCCGCACGGATCCGCGCGCGGGCACGGACCGCAACCCGGACACGGCCGTGGCGCTCGTCGTCAGCAAGGGCGCCCCCGTGGAGGTCCCGGACGTCAGCGGTCTCTCGGTCGAGGACGCCACCGCCGAGCTGGAGGCCGAAGGGCTGAAGGCCGAGGTGCTGCCCGGCCGGGTGCACTCCGCCGAGGTCGAGGGCGATGTCACCGAGCAGTCCCCCGCCGAGGGCGCCGAGGCCGCCGAGGGCGACACGGTCCAGCTGACCATCTCCAAGGGCCCCCGGATGCTGGACGTCCCGGACGTCACCGGCCGGGACGTCGACGAGGCGCGGAGCACCCTGGAGGAGGCGGGCTTCGAGGTGGAGGTCGAGCGGCCGTTCCTCTCCTTCAGCGACACGATCGCGAGCCAGTCGGTGGACGGCGGCGAGCAGGCCCCCGAGGGGTCCACGATCACGATCAAGACCAAGGGGTTCTAGCAACCAGATGGACGCACCGCGCAATCCGGTCGGCGGACATGTCCCGGTGGCCGGCGGGCTCGCCAAGGTCGGCCTGGAGTACGCCCGTGAGCTGGCGGCGGAGACCGTGCAGGTCTTCGTGGCCAACCCGCGCGGCTGGGCGACGCCCGTCGGGAATCCGGCGCAGGACGAGCTGTTCCGCGCCGCGTGCGCGGCGGCCTCGATCCCGGCGTACGTCCACGCCCCCTATCTGATCAACTTCGGCTCGCACACCGAGGCGACGGTCGAGAAGTCGGTGGAGTCCCTGCGCCACTCGCTGCGGCGGGCCCGGGAGATCGGGGCGCTGGGCGTGGTGGTGCACACCGGTTCGGCGACCGGCGGGCGGCCGCGTGCCGAGGCGCTGGCCCAGGTGCGGGAGCACCTGCGCCCGCTGCTGGACGAGCTGACCCACGACGACGATCCGGATCTGCTGCTGGAGTCGACGGCCGGCCAGGGCTTCTCGCTCTGCTCGCGGACCTGGGACTTCGGGCCGTACTTCGAGGCGCTGGATTCCCACCCGAAGCTGGGCGTCTGCCTGGACACCTGCCACATCTACGCCGCCGGGCACGATCTGGCCGGCCCGGCGGGGATGCGGCAGACGCTCGATCTGCTGGTGGAGACCGTCGGCGAGGGGCGGCTGAAGCTGATCCACGCCAATGACTCCAAGGACGTGGTGGGCGCCCACAAGGACCGGCACGAGAACATCGGCGCCGGTCACATCGGGGCGGAGCCCTTCCGGGAGCTGTTCGCGCATCCGGCGACCGAGGGCGTACCGCTGATCATCGAGACCCCCGGCGGCAAGGAGGGGCACGCGGCGGACGTGGCCCGGCTGAAGGAACTGCGCGGCGCCCGCTAGCCGCTACAACTCGGGGCCGTCCCCGGGCTCCTCCTGGTAGGAGTAGCGCTGCTCGCTCCAGGGGTCGCCGATGTTGTGGTAGCCCCGTTCCTCCCAGAATCCGCGCCGGTCCGCCGTCATGTACTCGATGCCCCGGACCCACTTCGGGCCCTTCCAGGCGTACAGATGCGGAACGACGAGACGCAGCGGGAAACCGTGCTCGGCGGTGAGGAGTTCGCCGTCCTTGTGGGTGGCGAAGAGGGTGTGCTCGGAGGCGAAGTCCGCCAACCGCAGGTTCGAGGAGAAGCCGTACTCGGCCCAGACCATCACATGGGTGGTGTCGGGGGCGGGCGGCGCCAGTTCGAGGACCGTACGGGCGGGGATCCCGCCCCATTCGGCGCCGAGCATGCTGAACTTCGTCACGCAGTGCAGATCGGCGACGACCGTGGAGAACGGCAGCGCCGAGAATTCCTGGTGGTTCCAGCAGTGCTTGTCACCGTCGGCGGTGGCTCCGAAGACCCGGAACTCCCAGCGGTCGGGCTTGAACTTGGGAACGGGCCCGTAGTGGGTGACCGGCCATCCGCGTTGCAGTCGCTGTCCCGGCGGAAGCTCGGACTGCTCTGTTTCGCGATTCTCCCGGCTTTCCGGCTGACCCATGCCTCCATGGTGACAGACAGGCAGGGGTGGTCATGACCAGGAAGGACCTCATCCGGGCAACTCGTACTAAGCGTGCACTTACTGGACGGCCGCTGAGCGCGGTGCGAGGATCTGGCCAACTTGCCAGATCGATCACCGGTTGGAAGGAACCTTTGCCATGCAGGGCGACCCCGAGGTCCTTGAGTTTCTCAATGAGCAGCTGACCGCCGAACTGACTGCCATCAACCAGTACTTCCTGCACGCCAAGATGCAGGAGAACTTCGGGTGGACCAAGCTCGCCAAGTACACCCGGGCCGAGTCCTTCGACGAGATGAAGCACGCCGAGATCCTCACCGACCGGATCCTGTTCCTCGACGGCCTGCCGAACTATCAGCGGCTTTTCCATGTCCGGGTGGGCCAGACGGTCACCGAGATGTTCCAGGCGGACCGCCAGGTCGAGGTGGAGGCGATCGACCGCCTCAAGCGCGGTATCGAGGTGATGCGCGGCAAGGGCGACATCACGTCCGCGAACATCTTCGAGTCGATCCTGGAGGACGAGGAGCACCACATCGACTATCTCGACACCCAGCTGGAGCTGGTCGAGAAGCTCGGTGAGCCGCTCTACATCGCCCAGCTGATCGAGCAGCCGGAGAGCTGACGCTCAGGCGGCGTCGGAGAGGGCCGGGCGGGCGACGGAGGCGACCACGGGCTCCTGCCGCTGGTCGAGCAGCTCGCGGCGCGGGCAGTCGCCGCGTCCCAGCAGCGCCTGAATGCGGCGGACGCAACCGCCGCAGTCCGTGCCGGCCTTGCAGGCCGACGCGATCTGCCGGGGTGTGCAGGCACCGGCGTCCGCATGCTTCTTCACCTGCGCCTCGGTCACGCCGAAACAGGAGCAGACGTACATGCGGTTCACCTCCCTGCGGGTCGGTCGCTGGCGCCGTCCCGGTCTTCGTCGGTGAGGCTAACCTAACCTTACCCGTCCCCCGGGCGGCGCAAAAGTCCTGGGACGGCCTGTGGGGCACGGATCACATCGATCCGTGCCCCACAGGTGTGTCCGGCGGAGACTTCTACTGGTCGCGGTACATCTCGGCGACGAGGAAGGCCAGGTCGAGCGACTGGCTGCGGTTGAGCCGGGGGTCGCAGGCCGTCTCGTAGCGCTGGTGCAGATCGTCCACGAAGATCTCGTGGCCGCCGCCCACGCACTCGGTGACATCGTCGCCGGTCAGCTCCACATGGATGCCGCCCGGGTGGGTGCCGAGGCCCTTGTGCACCTCGAAGAAGCCCTTGACCTCGTCCAGGACGTCGTCGAAGCGGCGCGTCTTGTGGCCGGAGGCGGCCTCGAAGGTGTTGCCGTGCATCGGGTCGGTCACCCAGGCGACGGTCGCGCCCGATGCGGTGACCTTCTCGACCAGCTCGGGGAGCTTGTCGCGGACCTTGTCGGCGCCCATGCGGACGATGAAGGTCAGCCGGCCGGGCTCGCGGTCCGGGTCGAGGCGTTCGACGTAACCGAGCGCCTCGTCCACGGTGGTCGTCGGGCCGAGCTTGATGCCGATCGGGTTGCGGACCTTCGAGGCGAACTCGATGTGCGCGCCGTCCATCTGGCGGGTGCGCTCACCGATCCAGACCATGTGACCGGAGGTGTCGTACAGCTCGCCGGTGCGCGAGTCGGTGCGGGTCAGCGCCGTCTCGTAGTCCAGCAGCAGCGCCTCGTGCGAGGCGTAGAACTCGACCGCCTTGAACTCGGCCGGGTCGGTGCCGCACGCCTTCATGAAGTTCAGCGCGTTGTCGATCTCGCGGGCCAGAGCCTCGTAGCGCTGACCGGCCGGCGACGACTTCACGAAGTCCTGGTTCCAGGCGTGGACCTGGCGCAGGTCGGCGTAACCGCCGGTGGTGAAGGCGCGCACCAGGTTCAGCGTGGAGGAGGACGCGTGGTACATCTGCTTCAGCCGCGCCGGGTCCGGGACCCGGGCCTCCTCGGTGAAGGCGAAGCCGTTCACCGAGTCGCCGCGGTAGGTCGGCAGGGTCACGCCGTCGCGGGTCTCGGTCGACTTGGAGCGCGGCTTGGAGTACTGGCCCGCGATCCGGCCGACCTTCACCACGGGCACGGAGGCCGCGTAGGTCAGGACGGCGCTCATCTGGAGCAGCGTCTTCAGCTTGGCCCGGATGTGCTCGGCGGACACGGCGTCGAAGGCCTCGGCGCAGTCGCCGCCCTGCAGCAGGAACGCCTCGCCCTTGGCGACGGCTCCCAGGCGGGCGCGCAGCTGGTCGCACTCGCCGGCGAAGACGAGCGGCGGATACGACGCGAGGTCCGCGAGTACATCGCGCAGGGCCTCGGAGTCGGGGTACTCGGGCTGCTGCGCCGCGGGAAGGTCTCGCCAGGTGTTGCCACCGGCGACGGAGGTATTGGCGTTCACGGTCACGTGGACAACATTACGGGTTCGCGGAGGGCGTCCATTCGAGCGCTCAATAGTTGAGACACCCGCTCCGATGCCCGGAACGTCCGCTAGGGTCGCAGCATGTCGACGCAACAGATCCAGATCTCGATCCAGAACTGGTGGTGGACCGCTCATCCGGCGGCCCGCTGATTCATCGCGCTGACACTTCGCGAAGGCCGCCCGAGGGGCGGCTTTTTCTGTGTTCAGGAGCCGTTCCTCTCCCTGTGAACCCCGTGCGGATCCCCTGTGGGCCCCGTACGGACCGTCCGGAAGGAACCTGCTCCCCATGTCCCAGACCTCGTCCCCGTCCGCCGCCGCCCTCGTCCGCCGGCTGCTCGCCGACGACGCCCCGCCCTTCGCCCTGCTGCGCCGGCGTACGCCCGGCCGTGACCACGATCACGTCGAACTGCTGATCGGCGGGGTGCGGGAGGCGGAGCGGCTGGCCGATCTGCCGGTGGGCGCGTCGCCCGCGCTCGCCCTGGTGCCGTTCCGGCAGATCGCCGAGCGCGGCTTCGACGTGCGCGACGACGGCACCCCGCTGAGCGTGCTGGTCGCCGACGAGACGCATGAGCTGGAGCTCGCGGAGCTGCTGGCGGCGCTGCCCGCCCATGACGTGAGCGTGACGGACCACGGCTTCGACGTGCCGGACGAGGAGTACGCGGACATCGTGCGGCGGGTGATCCGGGACGAGATCGGGCAGGGCGAGGGCGCGAACTTCGTGATCCGGCGGACGTTCCGGGGCGAGATCCCCGGCTTCGGGCGGGCGGACGCGCTGGCGCTGTTCCGGCGGCTGCTGGCGGGCGAGCGGGGCGCGTACTGGACGTTCGTCGTCCACACCGGGGCCCGCGTGCTGGTCGGTGCCAGCCCCGAGGTGCATGTGCGGATGTCCGGCGGGACGGTCGTGATGAACCCGATCAGCGGGACCTACCGCTACCCGGACGGGGGGCCCACCGCCGAGAGCCTGCTGACGTTCCTCGGCGACCGCAAGGAGAGCGAGGAGCTGTCCATGGTGGTCGACGAGGAGCTGAAGATGATGTGCACGGTGGGCGACATGGGCGGGGTGGTCGTCGGGCCCCGGCTCAAGGAGATGGCGCACCTCGCGCACACCGAGTACGAGCTGCGCGGGAAGTCCTCGCTGGATGTGCGGGACGTACTGCGCGAGACGATGTTCGCGGCGACCGTGACCGGCTCCCCGGTGCAGAACGCGTGCCGGGTCATCGAGCGGTACGAGCCCGGGGGCCGCGGCTACTACGCGGGGGCGCTGGCCCTGCTGGGCCGGGACGCCAGCGGGGCGCAGACGCTGGACTCGCCGATCCTGATCCGTACCGCCGACATCGCCCCGGACGGCTCGCTCGGGGTGCCCGTCGGCGCCACGCTCGTACGCCATTCGGACCCGGAGAGCGAGGTCGCCGAGACGCACGCCAAGGCGGCCGGGGTGCTGGCCGCCCTCGGTGTGCGGCCGGGCCGCCCGACGGCGGAGGCGGACCGGCCGCGGCTGGCCTCCGACCCCCGGGTGCGGGCGGCGCTGGACGACCGGCGCGGTTCCCTCGCCCCGTTCTGGCTGCGGATGCAGGAGCGGGTCCGGGATCTGGCCGGGCACGCGCTGGTGGTGGACGGCGAGGACACGTTCACCGCGATGCTGGCCCATCTGCTGCGGGCCTCCGGTCTTGACGTCTCGGTGCGCCGCTACGACGAGCCGGGGCTGCGCGAGGTGGTCCGGGCGCACGAGGGGCCCGTGGTGCTGGGCCCCGGCCCTGGGAATCCGGGCGATCTCACCGACCCGAAAATGCGGCTGCTGCGCGAGATCACCGCCGAGCTGGTGCGGGACCACCGGCACGGGCTGCTGGGCGTCTGCCTCGGGCACGAGCTGATCGCGGCGGAGCTGGGACTGGAGATCGTGCGCAAGGCCGTGCCGTACCAGGGGGCGCAGACCCGGATCGAGCTGTTCGGGCGGCCGGAGACGGTGGGCTTCTACAACAGCTTCACCGCTCGGTGCGACGGCCCGGCCGCCGCCGAGCTGGCCGCGCACGGCATCGAGGTGAGCCGTGACGAGGAGAGCGGTGAGCTGCACGCGCTGCGCGGACCGGGCTTCGCCTCGGTGCAGTTCCACCCGGAGTCGGTGCTGACCGTGCGGGGCTCGGCGATCGTGACGGAGCTGCTGGCGGGGCTGCCCGTGCCGAGCTGAGGCAGGGCGCCCTCTAGGGAGTCCTGGGTACGAGGACGTTCTCGCTGTGGCGGCGGGCCAGGTAGTCGGTGACGTTCTGGACGGTCGCGTCGACGATCTGGCCCACCGCGTCCTCGGTGTAGTACGCCTGGTGGGAGGTGACGACGACGTTCGGGAAGGTCACCAGGCGGGCGAGGGTGTCGTCGTCGATGCCCTCCAGCGACTTGTCGAGGAAGAACAGTCCGGCCTCCGCCTCGTACACGTCGAGTCCGACGCCGAGGAAGCGGCCCGCGCGCAGTTCGGTGACCAGAGCGGCGGTGTCGATGAGGCCGCCGCGGCTGGAGTTGACGAGGATCGCGTCGTCCTTCATCGCCTTGAGGGCGGCCTCGTCGATGATGTGCTGGGTGCTGGGCAGCAGCGGTACGTGCAGGCTGATCAGGTCGGCCTCGGCGAACAGCCGGTCCTTGTCGACGTACTCCATGCCCAGTTCGACGCAGGCCGGGTTCCGGGCCACGTCCCAGCCGAGCAGCTTCATGCCGAAGCCGTGGGCGATCCGGGTGAACGCCTCGCCGATCTTCCCGGTGCCGAGCACGCCGACGGTCCGGCCGCGCATGTCCCGGCCGAGCAGTCCGTCGAGGCGGAAGTCGAAGTCACGGGTGCGGCTCGCGGCGCGGATGATGCGCCGGTTGACGGCCATGGCGAGCGTCCAGGCGAATTCGGCGACCGAGTACGGCGAGTAGTACGAGACCCGGGCGACGCGCAGGGCCAGGCGCTCGGCGACCTCCAGGTCGATGTTGTTGAAGCCGGTGGAGCGCTGGGCGATCATCTGCGTGCCGCCCGCGGCGAGCGTCTGGAGCACCGGGGAGCCGAGGTCGGCGTTGACGCTGGTGGAGATGATCTCGTGACCGGCCGCGATGGGCGCGGTGTCCCGGTTCAGGAAGACGTCCAGACAGCGGACCTCGTGCAGCCCCTCGAAGGCCTTCTCGATCAGGGGCTTCTCGTCGGACTGCACACCGAAGGCCAGGATTTCCACGGGTTCTCCCGAGCTGTGTCTGGAGGGCAGGACAGGGGCAGCGCCGCATATACGCGAATATCGCGCATATTACGGCGCTGCTTCCGGGCCCGCCGGATCAGACGTCGTCGAGGCCGCGCTCGATGGCGTAGCGCACGAGCTCCACCCGGTTGTGCAGCTGGAGCTTGCCGAGGGTGTTCTGCACATGGTTCTGCACGGTGCGGTGCGAGATGACCAGGCGTTCGGCGATCTGCTTGTACGAGAGCCCCTTGGCGACCAGCCGCAGCACCTCGGTCTCCCGGTCGGTGAGCTGCGGGGCCTTGGGCTCGTTCGACGCCACGGGTGCGGGGTCGGAGGCGAGCCTGCGGTACTCACCGAGGACCAGCCCGGCCAGACCCGGGGTGAAGACCGGGTCGCCGGCCGCGGTGGAGCGGACGGCGTCGGTCAGCTCCTGGGTGGAGGCGGACTTCAGCAGATAGCCGGTGGCCCCGGACTTCACCGCCTCCAGGACGTCGGCGTGCTCGCCGCTCGCGGAGAGGACCAGGACCCGCAGGCCCGGGTGGGAGCCGACGAGCTCCTTGCAGACCTGGACGCCGGGCATGCCGGGGAGGTTCAGGTCGAGGACCAGGACGTCCGGGCCCACGGCCTTGGCCCGGCGGACCGCCTGCGGGCCGTCCCCGGCGGTCGCGACGACGTCGAAGCCGGACTCGGCCAGGTCGCGGGCGACCGCGTCGCGCCACATGGGGTGGTCGTCGACGACCATCACCTTGATGGGCCGGTCCGCCGCCCCTTGCTCGTCCTGCGGTGTGTTCGTGCTCATCGGGCCGATCCTGCCTTCCCCCGGGAAACCTTCGGTGCTTTCGGAACCTTCAACTCGACCTCGCAGCCCTGTCCGGGCACCGAGATCAGCTCTGCCGTGCCGCCCAGGTCGCGCAGCCGGCCGCGGATGGACAGCGCGACCCCGAGCCGCCCCTCCCCCTCCGCCTGGGCGAGCCGCCCCTCCGGGATGCCGGGGCCGTCGTCCCGGACGGTGACGATCACCTCGTCCGGCTCGTCCTCGACCAGGATCCACGCCTGGGCGTCCGGGCCGGCGTGCACCCGGACGTTGTCCAGGGCGGCGCTGACGGCGGCGGCCAGCTCCCGGGCGGACGCGGCGGGCAGGAGCACCGGGGCGCCCGGTTCGGCGAAGCTCGTACGGGATCCGGCGTGCGGGGCGAGCAGGGCCCTGAGGTCACAGGTGACCCCGTCGCCGGAGCGCTCCGCCTCGTCCGCCTCGTCCACCTCGACCGTGCGGACCACGGCGCCCTCGGCGGCGTCCTCGGAGACCCGGGTCGGCGGGACCAGGCCGCTGGAGACCAGGGTGCGCAGGGCGACCTCCTGTTCCCCGGCCATCCGGCCCAGCTCGGCCGCCTCACCGCCGATGGCGGTGCCCCGGCGCTGCACCATGGCGAGGACCTGGAGGACGCTGTCGTGGATGTCGCGGGCGAGCCGTTCGCGTTCGCGGGTGGCGGCCTCGATCTCCAGGGCGCGGGCGAGGGTGCGCTCACTGGCGCGGGCGACCTCGACGACGTACCCGATGGCGATGGAGGCGACCCAGACCAGCAGGACGTTGTGGTAGGTGTCCCGGCTGGGCTCGCCGCGCTGGATGATGTTGGCGGCGGCGACGAAGGTGGAGGCGAAGGCCGCCCACCGCCAGCCGCCCTTGATCGCGAAGGCGAGGACCGCGCCGGCCGTCCAGATCGACGGCAGCGTCGGGCCGTCGAAGGACTGGCTGTCGAAGTCGGCGAGCGGGGTGAGCAGGATGCCGGTCAGCGCGACGACCAGGTCGGCGACGAGGAAGCGTTTGGTGCAGCTCGCCGCCGAGCGGACCTTCGGCAGCGTGGCGAGCGTCCAGACGAAGAGGAACGCCAGATACGCGACGGCCACCCAGGGCCGCTCGAACCTCTGCTGGCCGGCGTTGTCCTTGCCGAAGATCGCGAGGAGCACCGCGTAGATCATCGTCAGGACGCGGTAGCCCGTCAGCGCACGCCACAGCGGCAGCTCGACCGACATCCGTACGACCCGCTCACGCTTGGCCATGGCCCACCCCCCGGACGGTGAACGACGCGGTTACGCGCCGGACCGTTCCGTTCCGTTCTCGTCGCTCGCGGCGGCCTGCTTCTGGGCCCGCTTCGCCTCGTCGGCCCTGGCCTTCGCCTCCTCCGACCTGGCCTTCGCCTCGTCGGCGATCTGGCGCTTGGCGGCGGTGGCGTAGATGTCCACGTACTCCTGGCCGGAGAGCTTCATGATCTCGTACATGACCTCGTCGGTCACCGAGCGCAGGATGAAGCGGTCGCCGTCCATGCCCTGGTAGCGGCTGAAGTCCAGCGGCTTGCCGATCCGGATGCCGGGGCGCATCAGCTTGGGCATCACCTGGCCGGGCGGCTGGATCTTCTCGGTGTCGATCATGGCGACCGGGATCACCGGGGCTCCGGTGGCCAGCGCGACCCGGGCCAGACCGCCGGGCTTGCCCCGGTAGAGGCGGCCGTCGGGCGAGCGGGTGCCCTCGGGGTAGATGCCGAAGAGGCCCCCGCTCTCGACGACCTGGATGCCCGCCCTGATCGCCGCCTCACCCGCGCCGCGGGCTCCGGAGCGGTCGACGGGGAGCTGGCCGACGCCCTTGAAGAAGGCGGCGGTGAGCTTGCCCTTCACTCCGGGTGCGGTGAAGTACTCGGCCTTGGCGATGAACGTGACCTTGCGGTCCAGCACGGCCGGGAGGAAGAACGAGTCGGAGAACGACAGGTGGTTGCTCGCGAGGATCGCCGGACCGCGCTCGGGGATGTTCTCCAGGCCCTCCACCCACGGCCGGAAGGCGAGCTTCAGGGACCCGCCGATGGAGAACTTCATTGCGCCGTAGATCAACTCTTGTGCCTCCTGTGTGCTGTCGGTCAGACCTTAACCTGTGCGGCCGTCGCGGCCTCTGCCCGGCAGGGGCCCCGGCTGCGCACCCGGGCCCAGCGGGGCGGCCTCCGGGGGCGTGACGGCCCTGGTCGGTGTCGGTCCGGTCGCGTACGGTGAAGTCATCCGTCGAGCACTCCCCCAGGTGCCCCGCCCGCCCCCACCCCGTCCCATGAACAGGAGACCCTGGTGCCGGTCCTCCCTGGAGCCGAGCCGTTCCGCCACGAGGGCGGAGAGGTCGGCGTCCTCCTCTGCCACGGCTTCACCGGATCCCCGCAGTCGCTGCGCCCCTGGGCCGACCACCTCGCCGAGCGCGGGCTGACGGTCTCGCTGCCGCTGCTGCCCGGCCACGGCACCCGCTGGGAGGACATGGCGGTCACCGGCTGGCAGGACTGGTACGCGGAGGTCGACCGGGAGCTGCGGGTCCTGGCGGAGAAGTGCGAGCAGGTCTTCGTCTTCGGGCTGTCCATGGGCGGCGCGCTGAGTCTGCGGCTGGCGGCCAAGCACGGGGACGTGATCAGCGGTCTGGTGCTGGTCAACCCGGCCAACAAGGTGCACGGCCTCTCGGCGTACGCGCTGCCCGTCGCCCGTCACCTGGTGCGGACGACGAAGGGCGTGGCCGACGACATCGCGCTGCCGGGCTCGCACGAGGTGGGCTACACCAAGGTGCCGCTGCACGCCGCGCACTCGCTGCGGAAGTTCCTCCGGCTGGTCGACGGGGAGCTGCCCCAGGTGACCCAGCCGGTGGTGCTGCTGCACAGCCCGCAGGACCATGTCGTGCCGCCCGCGGACAGCGCGCGGATCCTCGGCCGGATCTCCTCCACGGATGTTTCGGAGATCCTGCTGGAACAGAGCTACCACGTGGCGACGTTGGACCATGATGCGGAGCGGATCTTCGATGAGAGCTACCGGTTCATCGGCCGTCTCGCACCGAACGTCGGGATGAAGGGGAGCACGTCCGGTGGCTGAGCACGACGCGGAACGCACAGGCAGCGACGAGGAGCGCGAACCGCGCGCCACGGAGCCCGCGGCCGTCCCGGAGGGGACGAAGCCGGCCGGCGACGGGGGCGCGGAGCAGGAGCGGGCGATCGACGAGGACGCGGCGTGGGCCGCGATCGTCGCGGGGTACGGGGAGGAGCCGCCGGACCCGCCGGGCGCCAAGCCGTTCAAGTCCATCGAGGACCTGGCCCTGCTGGAGGACGACCAGCGCAATGTGACCGGGCCGGACGACGGCTCCGCCGGTGACCCGGCGGACAAGGGGTCCGGCAAGACGCCCCCGAAGCCGCCGGAGAAGAAGCCGCTCGGCAGTTCCGTGGTCTTCGCGCCCGGCGTCGCCGGTCCGCGGGACTACGAACTGCCCGAGTCCAAGGACGACGGCATCGATGTGCCGGACGACGCGGACGAGGGTCATTTCGTGCCCCCGGAGCCGCCGCCGCTGCCGGAGGCCGACGTCACGGCGAAGTTCGCCTGGCTCGCGGTGATCGGCGGGCCGGTGCTGATGCTGATCGCGGTGCTGCTGCGGTGGGAGATGACGTGGTGGCTCACCACGCTCTGCATCGGCGGCTTCCTCGGCGGCTTCGCCACCCTGGTGGCCCGGATGCCGCACGACGACGATGACGACACCTACGGCGACCCGGGGCGCGGCGCGGTCGTGTAGGTCAGCGCGTGACGGGCACCCTGAGGGCGGCCAGGACCGGCAGATGGTCCGTGGCCGCCCTCAGGTCGTCCTCGCTCACCCCGGGCAGTCCGCTCGGCACCCCGCAGCCGAGCACCTCGATGCCCGGGGTCGCGAACACCGCGTCGATGCGCTTACGGGGCGCGTCGGGCGGGAAGGTGAGCTCGCCGCCCCACGGGGCGACGGCCCGGCAGTCCTGAAGCGTCCCGGCCAGCCGCCGGAAGGCCTTCCCGGTCGGTACGTCGTTGAGGTCGCCGCCTGCCACCGCGTGCTCCACGCCCATGGCCGCCAGCCGCTCCAGCAGCAGGTCCGCCTGGGCGAGGCGTTCGTCGCGCTGGAGGCTCAGATGGCAGCTCAGCACCCCGAGCCGGGCCCCGGCGATCCGCACCACGGCGGTGGCGAAGCCCCTGCGGTGCAGGCCGGGGGTGAGCGGCAGCAGGACGTCCTCGGTGCGCTCGACGGAGGCCCGCAGCGAGCAGAGCAGCAGCGGCCCGGCGGCGGTGGCCCCGCCGCTCAGCACCACCAGACCGCTGCTCTTCGCGAGCCTGGCCGCGGCCTTGCGCCAGCGGAAGAAGCGCGGGGCCTCCTGGACGAGGACCAGGTCGGGCGCGCAGGCGCTGATCACCCGGGCCAGTGCGGCGGTGTCGTCGTGCAGGGAGCGGACGTTGTAGCTCAGCACGCGGATCACGGCTGAACCGTCCGGCTCGGTACGGGAGTCGGGCAACGGCGTCAGGACCATGCGGGCCACCCTACGACGGACGCCCGCCGCTGCCCCGGAGGGCGGCGACGGGCGTCCGTCGTGCTCGGATGCGGCCGGGCCGGTCAGCCCTGGCGGGCCAGGTCGGCCGCGCCCACGAGCCCTGCCTTGCCGCCGAGTTGAGCGGCCAGCACCTGGGCGTGCGGGCGCCACTCGCCGCCGATCAGCCAGCGCCGGAACGACTTGCGGATCGGGTCGAGGACGAGCTCGCCCTCGTCCGAGACGCCGCCGCCGACGATGAACGCGGACGGGTCGAACAGCGAGGCGAGGTCGGCCAGTCCGGCGCCGGCCCAGCGGGCCAGCTCGCGGAAGGAGTCGATGGCCACCGGGTCGCCCTGGCGGGCGGCCTCGCTGATGTGCTTGCCCTCGATGCCGTCCACCGAGCCGTCGCCGAGACCGAGCAGGACGGCGGCGTTCTCGGGGGTGGCGTTGGCGCGCTGCTTGGCGTACCGGACGAGCGCGCGGCCGGAGGCGTACTGCTCCCAGCAGCCCTGGCTGCCGCAACCGCACAGCAGTCCGTCCGGGACGACCCGGATGTGGCCGAACTCGGCGGCCACGCCGAAGCGTCCGCGGCGCAGCTTGTTGCCGATGATGATGCCGCCGCCGAGGCCGGTGCCGAGCGTGATGCAGATGACGTCGTCGTGGCCCTGGCCGGCCCCGAAGCGATACTCGCCCCAGGCCGCGGCGTTGGCGTCGTTCTCGACGACGACGGGCAGGCCGACACGCTGCTCGACCTTGTCCTTGAGCGGTTCGTGGCGCCAGTTGATGTTCGGTGCGAACAGGACGGTGGCGCGCTTGTCGTCGACGTAACCGGCGGCGCCGATGCCGACGGCCTCCACGTCGTGGCCCTCGCTCGCCCCGGCCACCGCCGCGCAGATCGCGTCGACGATGCCTTCGGCCGTCGGCGGGGTCGCCACCTTGAACGTCGAGAGGATCCGGCCCTCTTCGTCGACCACTCCAGCCGCGATCTTCGTGCCGCCGATATCGACGCCGATGGTGAGTCCCATGAATCCCTCAGTTTCGGTCGAGCCCCGCTAGGGGCAACCGTACCCGAGGCGTGGCCCGGCCCGGCCGGGGCCGGTCGGTCCCGGCCGTTGTGTCCGGTCAGTCGAGGTCGATGCGTTCGGTGCCGGAGGGGCCTTCGTCCCGGGGGTCGGACGGGTCCTCGGCGGCCTGCTTCGCGGGGCCGGCGGTGCCCGCCGCGCCCTCGGTGGTGCGGGTCCAGCGGCTCTCCTGGCCCTCGACCGCGGAGCGGTAGGCGGCCAGCAGCTCGTTGCCCGCGGCGGCGAGGTGGTCGAAGAGCTCCGGGTTGCGCTCGATGACGGGTTCCACGGCGGACTTCGCCTGCCGGATGGCCTGCTGGACCGCGCCCTGGGCGGCGACGCCGAGCAGCGGGGTCTGGAGCGAGGAGACCTTGTCGGCGACTGCGTCGACCAGCTTGCGCAGCTCCTCGGCGGCGGAGCCGGGTGGCGTACCGTACTGCGCCCGGCGGCGGGCCTTCTCGGCGGCGAGGTCCTCGGCGCAGGCGTCGGCCCACGCGTCGCCGTCGACGGGACGATCGGTGGCTTCACTCATGGCGGACTCCTGCGACGCGGGCGGCCGACGGTCGGCCTGCGGTTCACGTACCACCGACGTTACCCGAATGGCCGCACGCCGTTCAGGAGGTGCGCGGCCACAGGGCCGGATCCGGGGTGAACCGCACCCGCAGCACCCCGTCGGCCAGGGCCGCGCCGGAGACGGTGCAGCGGCGCAGCGCGGAGGCGATCCGGATGATCCGGTGGAAGGGGCCGACGGTCAGGAGCAGTTCGTCGCCCCGGCGGACCAGGCGCAGGTCCTCCTTGGCGGCCCCGGGCAGCGGCAGGCACCAGGTGAGGACCGTCGGCGTCTCCTCGGCGCCGGTCTCCTCCTCGGTCCACCAGGGGTCCTCGGCGCGGCCGGGCGTGCGGTCGTCGGGGGCGGGGAGCTCCAGCGCGGCCAGGTCGTCCGGGCCCTGCGGGTCGCGGCCCAGGTGGGCGGCCTCGTGCACGGGGACGTCCGGGGCCACGTCCTGGTTCCAGTGGTCCAGGCACTTCTCCTGCTGGGCGGCGAGCGCGGCGAACCAGGGGTCGGAGGAGTGCCGGGGCAGCACCCGGGAGGCGACCAGCAGGTCGGCGCTCAGTCCGTGCAGAGCGAGGCCGGTCCGGGCGGTGCGCAGGGCGTCCTCGGCGGCCGGGCCCGGCTCCGCGACCAGCCGGAGCGTGGTGGAGCCGTCCTCGATCAGGGCCTGGACGGCGGCCAGCTCCTCGTCCTTGCGGGCGGCGGCCTCGTACAGCCACTGCGCGGGCATCGGGACCCCGGCGAGCTGGGCGAGGACCGGGCGCAGGGCGCGGGCGGCCTGGCGTTCGGCGGGGAGCAGCCGGCGCAGATAGCGGCGCAGCTGCTGCGGCAGGGCGAGCAGGGCGAGGGCCTCGGTGAACGGCGGGAGGTCGACGACGAGGGTGTCGTAGCCGGACCAGTCGCCCTCGGCGGCCCGGCGCAGCGTGTGCAGCAGGGCGAGCTGCGCGGAGCCGGGGAGTTCGGTGAGCTCCTCGCCCTCCAGCCGGCCCGCGCCGAGCAGGTCCAGGACGCCGGAAGCGCGCTTCTGGAGTTCGGTGAGTTCGGCGCGGAAGTGCTCGCCGGAGTCGATACGGGCGTGGTCCAGGCGGTCGGCGACCCGGGTGGGTTCCGTACCGGCGGGGAGGCCGGGTATGACCTCGGCGGAGATCAGGAGGGTGCGGTCGCCCCGTGCGGCGGCGGCCAGTGCGGTGGCGGCGGCGACGGTGCTGCGGCCCGCGCCGCCGAGGCCGGTGACCAGTACCGTACGCACGGCTCTCAGGTCCCCGGGGCGGACTCGACGCGCTTCTTCAGACCGGCCAGGGCGCGGTCGATGATGACCTTCTCGGCCTTGCGCTTGATCATGCCGAGCAGCGGGATCTTGACGTCGACGGCGAGCCGGTAGGTGACCTCGGTGCGCTCGCCGCCGCCGATCGGGGCGAGCGCGTAGGTGCCGTCCAGGGAGCGCAGCATCTGAGACTTGACCAGGCTCCAGCTGACCTCGTTCTCGCCGGTCCAGGTGTAGGAGAGGACGTGGTCGTCCTTGATCGCTCCGGCGTCCAGGACGAGGCGGACCTGCTCGGCGCGGCCCTGGTCGTCGGTGGAGAGGACCTCGGCCTCCTTGACCTCGCCGGTCCACTCCGGGTAGCGGGCGAAGTCGGCGATCACGCCCATGACGTCGGCCGGTGCCGCCTCGATCGTGATGCTCGAGCTGGTGTGTTCAGCCATCGCCGTGGCCCTCCAGTGCGGTGTTTCCGGTCGCGTTCGGCAGGAGCCTGCCGCTGTGCAGGCTATCGCGTGCCCGGGGCGCTCCGGTCCACGGCCCGGCCGCCCGCGGTCACCAGGTGAGCGCCCAGGGCTTTCCGGTCGAGGCGAAGTGGCCGACGTTGACGCACTCGGTGGTACCGATCCGCATCCGGCGGACCAACGGCTGGTGAACATGGCCGAAAAGCGCGTACCGGGGGCGGGTGGCGCGGATCGCCTCCAGCAGGGCGGTGCTGCCGCGTTCGAAGCGGCGGGCGACGGTGTCGTACGTCAGCTCGGGGACCTCGGGCGGGATGTGCGAGCAGAGGACGTCGACCGGGCCGAGCGCCTCGACCTTGGCCGCGTACTCCTCGTCGCTGATCTCGTACGGGGTGTTCATCGGGGTCTTGAGGCCGCCGCCGACGAAGCCGAAGACCCGGCCGCCGATCTCGACGCGCTCGCCGTCCAGCACGGTGGTGCCGGGGCGGGCGTACTCCGGCCAGAGGCCGGGGACGTCGACGTTGCCGTAGGTGGCGTACGTCGGGGTGGGGAAGGCGGCGAAGAGTTCGGCGTACTGCCTGCGTACCGCGCCGAGGATCTCGGTGTTGCGGTCGCGGCCCGCCCACAGTTCGCGGCCGAAGGCGCGGGCCTCGTCGTAGCGGCGGGCGGTGCGCAGGGCGACGATGCGGGTGGCGTTCTCCTTGCCGAACAGGTCGGGGAAGATGCCGCGCGAGTGGTCGGCGTAGTCGAGGAAGAGCACCAGGTCACCCAGGCAGATCAGGGCGTCGGCGCCGTCCCCGGCGCGGGCCAGGGCCTCGGTGTTGCCGTGCACGTCGCTGACCACGTGTATCCGGGTGGACCGGGCGGCCGAGCCCCCGTTGTCCGGTTCGCTGCCTCGCATGGGATCACCCTAGGCCGCCCGTTCCATCGCTGGGTAGACCGTCCGGACCTGCGGTTACTTCCACGTCGGGACACCGGTGGACTACTGTGCGCGAAAGGGCCATTTATATGTGTGATGCATAAGACATCTGGCCGGAACCCCCTATCCGGAACCGCGTACCGGTGGGTAACGTCCGGGCAGTCCAGTTGTGCTCACCCCACTGAGCACCCGCCATTCTTGGACCGCAGCCGGTGCGTCACACAGAGCCGTGGCACCGGAGCCCGATGAGGAGCAGCAGTCTTGCGCGAGTTCAGCCTTCCGGCCCTGTACGAGGTCCCGACGGACGGCAACCTGACGGATCTCATCCGCCGCAATGCCGCTCAGCATCCCGATGTAGCGGTGATGAGCCGCAAGGTGGCCGGCGTCTGGACGGACGTCAGCGCCACCCAGTTCCTGGCCGAGGTGAGAGCCGCCGCCAAAGGGCTGATCGCCTCGGGCGTGCAGCCCGGCGACCGGGTCGCCCTGATGTCGCGCACCCGTTTCGAGTGGGTGCTGCTGGACTTCGCGATCTGGAGCGCGGGCGCGGTGACCGTGCCGGTGTACGAGACCAGCTCCGCCGAGCAGGTGCAGTGGATCCTCGGTGACTCCGGGGCGGTGGCGGTGCTCGTGGAGAGCGACGCGCACGCCGCCTCCGTGGCCTCCGTACGGGACGCGCTGCCGGAGCTGGAGCACGTCTGGCAGATCGACGCGGGCGCCGTGGAGGCGCTCGGCAAGGCGGGTGCCGAGGTCTCGGACGAGACCATGGACCTGCGGATGCTCAGCGCCAAGGCGGACGACCCGGCGACGATCGTCTACACCTCGGGCACCACCGGCCGTCCCAAGGGCTGTGTGCTCACCCACCGCAGCTTCTTCGCGGAGTGCGGCAACGTGGTGGAGCGGCTGAAGCCGCTGTTCCGTACGGGCGAGTGCTCGGTGCTGCTGTTCCTGCCGGCCGCGCACGTCTTCGGCCGGCTGGTCGAGGTGGCCTCGGTGATGGCCCCGATCAAGCTCGGCTGCGTCCCGGACATCAAGAACCTCACCGACGAGCTGGCCTCGTTCCGGCCGACGCTGATCCTGGGTGTGCCCCGGGTCTTCGAGAAGGTCTACAACGCGGCCCGCGCCAAGGCGCAGGCGGACGGCAAGGGCAAGATCTTCGACCGGGCCGCCGACACGGCGATCGCCTACAGCCGGGCGCTGAGCACCCCGCAGGGGCCTTCGCTCGGTCTGAAGCTCCGGCACAAGCTCTTCGACAAGCTGGTCTTCGGCAAGCTGCGCGCGGTGCTCGGCGGCCGGGGCGAGTTCGCGATCTCCGGCGGCGCCCCGCTCGGTGAGCGGCTCGGCCACTTCTACCGGGGCATCGGCTTCACGGTCCTGGAGGGCTACGGCCTGACCGAGACCTGTGCGGCGACCGCGTTCAACCCGTGGGACCGGCAGAAGATCGGCACGGTCGGCCAGCCGCTGCCCGGTTCGGTCGTACGGATCGCGGACGACGGCGAGGTGCTGCTGCACGGCGAGCACCTGTTCACCGGGTACTGGAAGAACGAATCCGCCTCCGTCGAGGCGCTGGCCGACGGCTGGTTCCACACCGGGGACATCGGCACGCTCGACGAGGACGGCTACCTCGCGATCACCGGCCGCAAGAAGGAGATCATCGTGACGGCGGGCGGCAAGAACGTCGCCCCGGCCGTCATCGAGGACCGCATCCGCGCGCACGCCCTGGTCGCCGAGTGCATGGTGGTCGGCGACGGGCGCCCGTTCGTCGGCGCGCTGGTCACCCTGGACGAGGAGTTCCTCAGCCGCTGGGCCGAGGAGCACGGCAAGCCGGCCGGTTCGACGGCCCTGTCGCTGCGTGAGGACGCGGAGCTGCTGGCCGAGGTGCAGCGGGCGGTGGACGACGGCAACGCGGCGGTCTCCAAGGCCGAGTCGGTGCGCAAGTTCCGTATCCTGCCCGCCCAGTTCACCGAGGAGGCGGGCCACATCACGCCGTCGCTGAAGCTGAAGCGGAACGTGGTGGCGAAGGACTTCGCGGACGAGGTGGAGTCGATCTACCGCGCCTGAGGGGATACGTCGGAGGGGCCCGCGCCTTTCGCAGAGCGCGGGCCCCTTCGCCGTACGGTCACAACAACGTCTTGAGCTTCTCCGCCAGCAGGTCCCAGCGCCACTTCTCCTCGACCCAGGCCCGGCCCCGCTCCCCCATCCGCTGCCGCAGCTCCGGGTCGCCGAGCAGCGTCACGATCCGGTCCGCCGACTCCTCGGCACTGCCGCCGCGCACCACCCACCCGGTCTCGCCGTCGAGCACCGCGTCCGGGGCGCCGCCCGAGTCGCCGGCCACCACGGGCAGTCCGGTCGCGGACGCCTCCAGGTAGACGATGCCGAGGCCCTCCACGTCGAGCCCCCGCCGCCGGGTCCGGCACGGCATGGCGAAGACGTCACCGGCCCCGTAGTGCGCAGGCAGTTCGGCCCAGGGCACCGCCCCGGTGAAGCGCACCGAGTCCTGGACGCCGGTCTCCGCCGCGAGGCGCTTCAGGTCCTCGGCGTACGGTCCGCCGCCGACGATCAGCAGCACCGCGTCCGGGATCTGCGCCAGGATCGCGGGCATGGCCAGGATCAGGGTGTCCTGGCCCTTGCGCGGCACCAGGCGGGAGACGCAGACGACCACCGGGCGGTCGGAGAGCCCGAGCCGGGCCCGGACCCTGTCGCCGCCGGAGCCCGGGTGGAAGGTCTTCTCGTCGACGCCGGGCGGCAGTTGCACCATGCGGCCGGCCGCGTCCGGGGTGAGGGCGGCGGCGATCCGGGAGCGGGTGTACTCACCGAGATAGGTGATCGTGTCCGTGCCTTCGCCGATGCGGCGCAGCAGTTGCCGGGAGGCGGGCAGCTGCGCCCAGCCGGCCTCGTGCCCGTGGGTGGTGGCCACCAGCCGCCGGGCGCCCGCGCGGCGCAGCGCCGGGGCCATCAGGCCGAGCGGGGCGGCCGCGCCGAACCAGACGGAGGTGCAGTCGTGTTCGCGCAGCAGGGCGGTGGCCCGGCGGGTGACGCGCGGGGTCGGCAGCAGCATCGTGGTGCGGTCGCGGACCACGGTGAAGGGCTGCTCGGCGTCGAAGGCGGCGGTGGCCGCCGCGCCCTCCTCGCCGCGCTTCCAGGTGGAGGCGTAGACGACGACCCGGTCGGGATCCAGGCGCAGCGCCATGTTGTGCAGGAACGCCTGGATGCCACCGGGGCGGGGCGGGAAGTCATTGGTCACGATCAAGGTCTTGTCCATCGCCGCCGACAGTACCGAACGGCCGCGCTTCACCGCTGACGCGCACGGCCCCCGGCATCATGGGCCGTCGGGGGCCCGGCGGCGACGACGAAGGCGGACGGCGATGACGGGACGGGCATCCACCGGCGCGGGACCCTGGCCGTACGCGGTGTGGGCGCTGACCCGGGCCTGGCTGCTGGCCTGTGTGTTCAAGGTGGTCACAGTGCCGGGCCCGGACGTCACGGTGGACGTGTCGGTGATCTACCGGGGCTGGTACGAGACGCTGTTGACGGGCACGTACCCGCTGGACGACGTCACCTGGCAGTACCCGCCCGGAGCGGCCCTGGCGATCCTCTCCCCGGGCCTGCTGCCGTTCCTGGAGTACGCGGCGGCCTTCTTCGTCCTCGTCCTGCTCTGCGACGCCCTGACGCTGGGGCTGCTGCTGTACGCGGGGCGGCGGCCGGGGATAAGGGCGGCGGGCGCGTGGGTCTGGGTGGTGGGGGTGCCGCTGCTGGGGCCGACGGTGTACGCCCGGTACGACCTGATGGTGACGGCGGTGGCGGTGGCGGCGCTGCTGGCGGGGGTGCGTCAGCCGCGGGCGCTGGGGGCGCTGGCGGCGTTCGGGGCGCTGCTGAAGGGGTGGCCGGCGCTGCTGCTGGTGGGGGTGCGGAAGGGGCGTCCGACGCGGGCGGCCTGGGGGTCGGCGGCGCTGGCGGGGGCCGGTCTCGCGGTCTCCTTCGCGCTGTGGATGCCGGGGGCGTTCGCGTTCCTGGCCTTCCAGCGGGACCGGGGCACGGAGGTCGAGTCGCTGGGGGCGCTGGTCTTCCATGGGGCGCGGCAATTCGGCTGGGAGGGGCGGGTGGAGCTGCGCTACGGCTCGCTGGAGTTCGTCGGACCGCAGGTGGAGCTGGTGTCGACGCTGGCGCTGGGGCTCGGCGTCCTGGCGGCGGGCTGGCTGGTGCTGTGGCGGCTGCGGGCGGGGTCGTTCGCGGCGCACACCCCGGCCGAGGCGGCGTTCACCGCGGTGCTGCTGTTCACGGTGACCAGCCGGGTGATCAGCCCGCAGTACGTGGTGTGGCTGGTCGGGCTCGCGGCGGTGTGCCTGGCGTTCCGGGCGGCCGCGATGACGCTTCCGGCGGTCCTGGTGCTGGTGGCGGCGGGGGTGACGGTGCTGGAGTTCCCGGTCGGCTTCGGCCATGTGGTGGCGAGCGACGCGTGGGGCGTGACGCTCCTGTTCGTACGGAACGGGCTGCTGGTGGCGGCCTCGCTGATCGCGGCGCGGCGGCTGTGGCGGTCGACGGTGCCGGGCGTACCGCGTACGGACGCCGCCCCGCTCGCGGTCGACGGTCAGCCGAGCCGGGTGGCGAGGTAGTCGCGCCAGTCGGCGGTGAACTGCTCGGGGGTGGTGTCGAGCACCGCGTCCAGCGCCTGCTCCACCGCCCCCTCGCGCCCGTCGTGGGCTCCCACGGCCTCGTAGAAGGCGATCAGCTTCTCCTTGCCCCACCGCTCCGCGATCAGCTCGCAGGCCAGCCAGCCGCCCTCGTAGGCCCCCGCGAGCTTCGCCGGGTCGCCGTCGAAGCCGAAGTCCGGGTCGGCGGGGAGTTCGGCGGGGGTCCGGCCGTCGCGGACCGCTTCGGCCAGTTCGGGGGCGATCGTGTCGGCGGCGCGGTCCTCGCCCCGGTAGGCGGTCCAGTCGGCGAAGCCCTCGGAGAGCCAGACCGGGGTGGCGGTGGAGGTGCTGGTCCGGGTGGCGACATGGGTCGTCTCATGGGTCAGGACGATCCGCTGGCCGAAGCTGCCCAGGGTGGCGTACGCCTGTGGGTTGACGATCACCCGGTCGGCGATGGCCGGGCGCTTGCCGGTGCCGCCGACCTCGCCGGTGGTGACGGCGGCGATGCCCCGGTAGCTGGCCTCCGGCGAGCCCAGCAGTCCCGCCATGTCCTCGACGGAGTCCGGGACGAGGACCACCACCCGGCGGGTCCAGGGCCGCGGCCAGGCGTCCGACACGGCCGGGACGGCGAGGTCCACGGTGTCGGCGATCTGCCGCAGCTCCTCCTCGCCCCGTCCGACGCCCAGGACGATGCTGTGGGCGCCCTCGACGACCGCCACGTCGCCCTGCTGCCAGAGCTGCCCGGAGGAGCCCTTGGCGGGCCGGTCGGCCGTGATGTACCAGCGTTCGCCGTCGCGCATCAGCTCCAGGACGCGGCGGGTGGCGACCGGGGCGGTGTCGTACCCGGCGATCCGGTAGCGCAGCTCCACGTCGGCGGTGGCCCACCGGCCGTCCTGCTTGGTGATGCCCTTGACCTCGTAGGTCCAGGACTTCAGGGGCACGTCGGCGAGATGGGCCAGTTCGGTGCGCTGGGCGGCCCGCAGTTTCGCGGCCTCCGGGGCGAGGTCGTCGAGGTAGCCGGCCGGGTCCTGGGCGAGGACGGCCGCCGCGCGGGATGCCAGGGTGGCGTCGAGGGCGCCGGCGGTGAGGAAGGTGTCCGGGTCGTCGGGGGCCGTGCAGGCGGACGCGGTCAGGAGCGCGGCGAGCAGCAGGCCCGCCGCACGCCGCCGTTCCCGGGGGCCTCCCCCGCGCGCTCCACGTCCTCGTACGGCCACCCTGCCGATCGTACGGTCAGATCCGGGTGACCGAGGAGACGGGCATCATGCCGACCGGATCGTAGCGGACCGGGGCGCCCGGGTAGGGGGCGTGGATGACCTGGCCGTTGCCGACGTACATGCCGATGTGGCTGGCGTCCGCGCGGTAGGCGACCAGGTCACCGGGGAGGGCCTGGGAGAGGGGCACCATGCGGCCCGCGTAGCGCTGGGCCTGGGAGGTGCGGGGCAGGCTCACCCCGGCCTGGGCGTAGGCCCACTGCATCAGGCCGGAACAGTCGAATCCGGAGGGCCCGTTGGCGCCCCAGACGTAGGGTCTGCCGAGCGCCTGGTGGGCGGCGGCCACGGCGGACATCGCGCGGCCGGAGCCGGGGGCGATGCCGGAGAGGTCGGGCAGTCCGTCACGGCCGGTGCGCGAGGCCCGGTCGAAGGAGGCCCGGTCCTCGGGCGGCAGCGCGTCGAGCAGCCGGCGGGCCTCGCGGAGCTTCCCCTCGACGGCGCGCTTGTGGCGGGTGACGGCGGCCCGGTTGCGCTCCAGTTCGGTCAGGGCGCGGGTGGCCTCGGCGCGGGTCTGGGCGATCCTGCGCTGGGCGTGCCGGAGTTTGTCCAGGGTCATCGCCTGGCGGGCGCCTGCCCGGTCGAGGGCGGCGGCCTGCTCCAGGTAGCTGTCCGGGTCGGCGGAGAGCAGCAGCGCGAGCGCCGGGTCGATGGAGCCGGTGCGGTACTGGGCGCCCGCCATGGCGCCGAGCGCGTTGCGCATCCGGTTGACGCGTTCCTGGCCCCGGGCCGTGGCGTCCTGGGCGCGGTCCGCCTCGCCGCGCAGCCGGGTCGCCCGCTCCCCGGCCTCGTTGAACCGCTCGGTGGCCTGCTCGGCCTCCGCGTAGAGCCGGTCGACGGCGGCCTTGGCGCTCTCCCGGGTGTCCTTCGGGTCGGCGCTCGCCGGGGCCCCGGTCAGGGTCGCGGCCGCGGTGGCGGCGGCCGCCGAGATGACCGTGACCCGGACGCCTCGGTTGAAGCCGGACTGTGTGGAACGGCGATGGGACACCACAGGTAGCCGCACTCCCTTCCGCTGACGCGGTAGTGCGCGGCCCCTGCCGCCCGGGACGGGCGGATCGACGACCGGGAGCCGCACAGCAGCCAGACAGTAATCGGACGACTACGCACCGGCCAAAGACCGCGCCGGTGGCGGAAGAGGCGCCCGAACGCCGCCGCCCCGCCGGTGACCTTGGTCTCCGGCGGGGCGGCGGCGTCAGCGTGGTGCGCGGCGATTCCCTCGTTCGGGCGTGCCGTGGCGTGCCGCCCGGCGCGGTCCGGTCAGATGCGGACGCCGAACTGGAAGGTGCCCATGTAGTCCATCGACTCGTAGCGGACGACGGTGCCCGGCTTCGGGGCGTGCAGGATCTGGTTGTTGCCGGCGTAGAAGCCGACGTGCGAGAGGCCGTTGAAGAAGACCAGGTCGCCCGGCTTGAGCTGGCTGCGGCCGATGCGCTGGCCGTCGTTCTGCTGGGTGTACGTGGTCCGGGTGATGGAGACGCCGGCCTGGGCGAAGGCCCACTGGGTCAGCCCGGAGCAGTCGTAGGAGTTGGGGCCGGAGCCGCCGGAGACGTACGGCTTGCCGATCTGGGTGGCGGCCGCGCTGAGGGCGGCGGCGCCACGGCCGGACGCGGGGGCCTCGTTGCCGAGTTCGACCCGGTCGCTGGCGGCGCGGCTGGCGCGCTGCTCCTCCTGCTGCATCTTGGCCCGCTCGGCCTGGGTCAGCGTGTTGAGGAGCTGCTGGGCGTCGGCCAGCTTGCCCTGGTACTTCTTCTTGTTCTCGCCGAGCGCCTTGCGGACGTCGGCGAGGTCGCCGAGCTTGTCCTGGGCTTCCTTGCGCTGCTGGGCGAGGGTGCGCTGCTTGGACTGGATCTTCTGCAGCGCTTCCGTCTGCTTGACCGTCAGCTGGTCGAGCGCGGAGGCCTGGTCGAGGAAGCTGTCCGGGTCCGAGGCGAGGAAGAGGGCCACCGAGGGGTCGATGCCGCCGGAGCGGTACTGGGCGGTGGCTATCGAACCGAGTTCGCCGCGCAGCGTGTTGAGCTCGGCCTGACCGCGGGCGACCTTGTCCTGGAGCGCGTCGACTTCCTTCTTCAGGTTGTCCTGCTGCTCCTTGGCCCCGTTGTACTTCTCGGTGGCCGCCTCGGCCTCGTGGTAGAGCTTGTCGACCTTCGCCTTGACTTCGCTCTTGCTCGGCTTGGGGTCGGCGTGGGCGGCCTGGGAGGTCAGGGCCACGGCCGCGGCGGCGGTCGCGGTGAGCACGGTCACGCGGGTGCGGCTCGGCTGCTTGGGACGACGGTGGGACGCCACGAAGGCGAGCTCCTTCTTCCTCAGAGCCGCCTACCGGGCTTGTGGGGGAAAGATTCCCCGGCTCCGTGCACATGACGGACTCGGCGGTTCCTTCGCCGTCACCCCCAATGGGTGATCAACCGTGCGAAGGTTCGAGGCCTGACCCTAGTGACCATCTTGTGATCAGTTCAAATCCTCACAGGATTTTTCTCGTCACACCAGGCACTTCTTTACTCTCACCCCACCGCGTGTAGCGGTGACTTGACGGTACGTTCCCAGAAATCCGGCATGTCACACATGCCGCGCAAACTCCTCTAGACGCGCGAAAGGCGCTTGAGGAGCATGACGGACGCGACCGGCCGCGCCCCGGCCTTCGCCACACCGTCCGCCACCTCGCGGTCGGTCGAGACGACGACCACGGGCCGCCCCGGCGGTTCCGCGCGGGCCAGTTGACGGATCACCTCGTCCGCCGTGACACCGGGCTTGCTGAACAGCACCCGTACGCCTCTCGGCGGGGCGAGCAGCACCGGGGCGGCCAGTTCGGCCCCGTCGAAGACACAGGTCATCTCCGCGCCGGTCTGCGCCGCGAGCACCGAGAGGCCGCCCAGCAGCCGCAACCGCTGCTTCTCCAGCGGCATCTGCGGATAGCCGGTCTTGGTGACGTTGTAGCCGTCCACGATGAGGTGGGCCTGCGGCAGCGCCAGCAGCTGGTCGAGGAGAGCCGGATCGGTCTCCGAAAGCGCCCGCGTGGCAATGTCCTTGGGCGACATCCGGCCCGGCTCCAGCGCGTCCACGGTGTCGGCGGGATGCGTCGTCGCCGGGGGCAGCGCCAGCTCTCGGCGCAGCCCCGAGGCCGCGTCCAGCACGGTGTCCAGGAGCAGCCGCAGCCGCATGTCCTCCACCGAGCGGCCCTCGCGGGCGGCCCGCCGGCTCGCCTCCAGGGCCGCCTCGGCCTCCCCCAGCCGCCCCTTGAGCCGCCGCGACTCGCTCTCCACTGCGGAGAGCTGGGCGGCCGAATCGGCCCGTACGGCGTCGGCCTCGGCGGCGCTGCGGCGCAGGGCCGCCTCGCCGCGCTTCACCTCGCTGAGCGCGCTGCGCAGCTTGCGGTGCAGCGACTCGGCCTCCTTGCGGGCCGCCTCCAGCTCGGTGCGCAGCCGCTCGGTCTCGGTGCGGGTGTGGGCGCGGGCCCGCTCCAGCTCCTCGCGCAGCTGCTCCAGTTCGCGCCGGGTCTCCTCGTCCGCCCGTTCGGCGTCGGCGCGCTGGACCTCCTCGCCGGCCGCCTCGACCAGCTTGACCCAGCCGGCCGGGCGCAGCACATAGGCGGCCGCGGCCACATCGAGGGGATCGGCGGCGGCGGGCGGCGACCCCGCCTCCAGCGCACCGGTCAGCTCCGGCTGGGACTGGGCCAGCCGTTCACCGATGCGCTGCCGGAACAGGGCGTCGCTCTCCAGCGCGGCGGCCATCGCGTTCCCGGCGAACTTGGCCCGCCGGGTCGGGGTGAACCGGGCGTACTGCCGCAGCTGGGCGGGCAGTTCGGAGACGGTCAGTCCGCCGAAGGCGTCCGAGACCAGCGCGACGACCCGCCGTCGCACACCCTCGGGCAGCGGACGGCCGAGCGCCTCTGCACCGCCGTCGGCCGCATCGGCCGGTCCGGCGCCGCTGGTCGGCTGATCCACCGTCCGTCACCCCATAGATATGTCGAAGGGTGCGCTCCCTCAGGAAGCGGCACCCGGCCTGTCCACCAGTTCGATCTGATCCACCGCGTTGCACCAACGACAGCGGACCGACTCGATGGTCTCACTGACGACCTCCCGCTCCTCGACACTCGACTCACCGGCCAGGTCGAGGTGCACGTACTCCACGACCTTGGAGGAACGGGTCACGTCGAAGCGCGTGAGGTTGCCGCACAGGGTGCAGCGCCAGCGGGTCGAGTCGGTCGGCAGGGGAACCGTCGTCATCGTTGCGTCCTCTTTCGTCGTCTCCAGGAGTCCGCGCCGGGCGCGCCGCCGCGACTCCACCTGTCTACGTCAAGGATCTCGCGGTGCGCCGTCGAACTGCGGAAGTCCTGGCGTAACCCTACGGCCTCGCGTATAGGCATCGGCACGGCGAGGCGCTCCGTCCCGTTCTCCGCCGGTACGTCATGCTCTGTACATGATCGAGTGGCGGCAGGCCGACTGGCGGACCACGGCGGGGAGGATCCGGGACGCGGCGGCGTCGAGCGGCGCCCCGGTCACGTACGGACTGATCGGCGTCTGCGGCGTGGTCTTCCTGATCAGCCCGCTCTCCGGATTCGGCGGCGCCGCCCACCGGAGCGAGGACGCGCTGCTCGCCGCGCAGGCCGGGTACTTCGAGCGGTGGGGGGTGATCCCGGCGGAGCTGTGGGAGGGCTCGGCGCACGCCCTGATCACGCCGTTCACCGCGCTGTTCGTGCACGGCAGCTGGCTGCATCTGCTGGGCAACCTGCTGTTCCTGTACGTGTTCGGCGCGATGGCCGAGGAACGCATGGGCCGGGTGCAGTTCGCGCTGTTCTACGTGGGCTGCGGCTATGTGGCGCTGGTCTGTTACGCGGCGGCGCACGCGGACTCCGCGCAGACGCTGGTCGGCGCGTCCGGCGCGATCTCGGCGGTGCTCGGCGCGTTCCTGTACCTCTTCCCGAAGACCCGGGTGACCAGCCTGTTCCCGTTCCTCTTCTTCCTGCCGCTGCGCTTCCCCGCCTGGATCGTGCTGGTCTTCTGGTTCGCCCTCCAGTGGGCCGCGGCGCAGGGCGCGGACGCGGGGCCGGGAGTGGCGTATCTGGCGCATGTGGCCGGGTTCGCGGTCGGGTTCCTGTACGCGTGGGTGCGTTATGGGCGGAGGGCTAGAGTGAAGGTTCCAGCCACCGAGGGAGACAGCCAGCCGTGATCACCGCGATCGTGCTCATCAAGACCAGCGTGGACCGGATTCCGGAGATCGCCGAGGCCATCGCCGCGCTGGACAGCGTCAGCGAGGTCTTCTCCGTCACCGGCACCTACGACCTGATCGCCATGGTCCGGGTCGCCCGGCACGACGACCTCGCCGATGTCATCCCCGGCCGGATCAGCAAGATCCCGGGCGTCGAGGGCACCGACACCCATGTGGCGTTCCGTACGTACTCCCAGCACGACCTGGAAGCCGCGTTCGCCATCGGCCTCGACGCGTAACTCCGGCACACCTCGGCCGGGGACGGGCAGCGCGCCCGTCCCCGGCCGAGGTGTTTCCGTACGGTCGCGTCCTCAGACCTGGGCGGCCTCGCCGCGGTCCGGGACGCAGCGGCCGTCCTCGGTGCGGTACTTCCACTGGGCGCCCTCGCGGACCAGCTCGGTCACCGCGCGCAGGAAGCGGTCGATGTGCTCGTCGGGGGTACCGGCGCCGAAGCTGACGCGGATCGCGTTGAGAGACCGCTCGCCCGGCTCGGCCTCGGGGGCGCCGCACTCGCCCGGGTCCTGCGGGTCGCTGCCGAGCAGGGTGCGCACGAGCGGGTGGGCGCAGAAGAGACCGTCGCGGACGCCGATGCCGTACTCCGCGGAGAGCGCGGCGGCGAAGTGCGAGCTGTTCCAGCCGCGCACCACGAAGGAGATGACGCCGACCCGGGGCGCGTCGTCGCCGAACAGCGAGAGCACCTGCACCTCGGGCACCGCCGCCAGACCCTCACGGACCCGGCCCACCAGCTCCTGCTCCCGGGCCACCAGGGAGTCGAAGCCCGCCTCGGTCAGGGCCTTGCAGGCGGAGGCGATGGAGTAGACGCCGATGACGTTGGGCGAACCGGCCTCGTGGCGGGCGGCCGTGGTGTGCCAGTCGACGTCCACACCACCGTCGGCGCGCCGGGCGACCTTGCGGGAGGCGCCGCCGCCGGCGAGGTACGGCTCGGCCTCCTGGAGCCAGTCGGCGCGGCCGGCCAGGACCCCGGAGCCGAAGGGCGCGTACAGCTTGTGGCCGGAGAACGCGACCCAGTCGACGTCCAGTTCGTCGATGTCGACGGGGTGGTGCGGGGCGAGCTGGGCGGCGTCCAGGACGATGCGGGCGCCGTGCGCGTGGGCGGCGGCGGCCAGTTCCCGCACCGGCCACAGCTCGCCGGTCACATTGGAGGCGCCGGTGACGCAGACGAGGGCCGGGCCGTAGGGGTCGCGGTCGGCGAGCGCGCGCTCCAGGGTCTCCACCGCCTGGGCCGGGGTGCGGGGCGCGTTGAGGTAGGTGACCTGGGCGTCGCGCCAGGGCAGCAGGGAGGCGTGGTGCTCGGTCTCGTACACGAAGACCTGGCAGTCGGCGGGGATCGCGGCGGCCAGCAGGTTGAGGGAGTCGGTGGTGGAGCGGGTGAAGACCACCTGGTCCTCGGCGCGGCAGCCGAGGAACTCCGCGACCGTGCGGCGGCTGTTCTCGAAGAGGTCGGTGGAGAGCTGCGAGAGGTAGCCGGCGCCGCGGTGGACGCTGCCGTAGTACGGGGCGTACGCGGCGACGTCGTCCCAGACCCGCTGGAGGGCGGGGGCGCTGGCGGCGTAGTCGAGCGCGGCGTAGGTGACCTCACCGCCGGTGACGAGCGGAACCGTGACGTCCTGCCCCAGAACGGGCAGCGGTGCACAAACCGACGAATCGAGGACAGCGGTGGAGACAGACATGGCGAACTCCCGTAACAGGCAGGCGAAATCCACGCGCCTGCGGATACGCGACGGCGCGGAGAAAGAAGGAAGAAGGTGCGCTGAAGAAGGGCGGTCAGCACAGGGCATGGAGAAGCCCTGGGACGAGCCCTAGGGCCTGTCGTCACATTCCCGTCGTCGCCCGAAGGGCGGCCGGGCGGCGCATGGTGCGTGCGATCGCAAGGCGCCGGAATGGTCTCGTAGCGGAGCTACTTGGCCATTTCGGCAACGCCGCGAGCGTGCGTGCCAGGCGTCGCCCGGCAGACGGGAATGTGACGACAGGCCCTAGCGCATTCGCTTGCTCACAGAAGGCTCCCTAGGGACCAGGACCCCGGGGGCTGGCATCCGCTGGATGCCGAGGGGCCCGCGCTTGCCGCAGACCTCGCTGCCTACGGCCTGGTCTTCACCCGGGGCACCCCGCCACGGACGGAGGGTTGCCGGACAGCGGGCCGGGGCCGTAGTCGCTGTCACTCATGACCTGCGCAGCATCTTGCCATACGTGTGCACACGCGCAAGGGCGCAGTCCGGCATCCGGACTGCGCCCTGCGTCACACCGCGTGCGCCTGGGACTCCGCTCAGGCGTTGCTCGCCGCGATCCAGCGCTCCAGCGCACGCTTGGCGGCTCCGGAGTCGATGGCCTCGGCCGCCACCGCGATCTTCGCCGCGAGCTGCTCGGCCAGCGGACCGGCGCCCGGGTCCAGCGCGACCAGGGCGGCCGCCGAGTTGAGCAGCACCGCTTCCCGTACCGCGCCCGTCTCGCCGTCCAGCAGGCGGCGGGCCACATCGGCGTTGTACGAGGCGTCGGCTCCGCGCAGCGCCTCGACGGGCACGATGGGCAGCCCGACGTCGCGCGGGTCGAAGGCCTCCTCGCGGACCGCGCCGTCGCGGACCACCCAGACCCGGGAGGTGGCGGTGGTGGTCAGCTCGTCGAGCCCGTCGTCGCCGCGGAAGACCAGCGCGGAGTTGCCCCGGTCGGCGAGCACGCCCGCGACGATGGGCGCCATCCGGGCGTCGGCGACCCCGACCGCCTGGGCGCGCACCTGGGCCGGGTTGGTGAGGGGGCCCAGGATGTTGAACGTGGTCTGCGCGCCGAGCTCCTTGCGGGCCTTGGCGGCGTACCGCAGGGCGGGGTGGAACTTCACGGCGAAGCAGAAGGTGATGCCCGCCGCCTCGGCGACCTCGACGACCCGCTGCGGGGTCAGCTCCAGGTTGACGCCGAGCTTCTCCAGTACGTCGGAGGAGCCGCTCGCGGAGGAGGCGGCGCGGTTGCCGTGCTTGACGACCTTGGCGCCGGTGCCGGCGATGACGATCGCCGACATGGTCGAGATGTTGACCGTCTTGGCGAGGTCGCCGCCGGTGCCGACGATGTCGACGGTTCGGCCGGGCACCTGGATGGTGTTGGCGTGGGCGTACATCGCGCGGACGAGTCCGGTGACCTCGTCGACGGTCTCGCCCTTGGCCCGCAGCGCGACGGCGAACCCGGCGATCTGCGCGTCGGTGGCCTCGCCGCTCATGATGCGGTCCATGGCCCAGGCGGTCTCGTCGGAGCTGAGGTTCTCGCCGCGCAGCAGGGGGTTCAGGAGGCCGGGCCAGGAGTGGGCCGCCACGCTGTCGCCGCCGCTCGGGGTCACAACGTTCATGGTCCGCTCCAGGGTCCACAGCCGGTCAGAAGGATCGGCTCCACCCTATCCAGCCGGGAGGACCGCGAAGAGCCCCGTCCATCGAGTGGACGGGGCTCTCGCGGTGGCGATCAGGTAAGGCGATCAGTGGTGGCTGTGGCTCTCGCTGATCTCCTTGTACTCCTCGGGGGTCGCCTTGGGGATCTGGTTCCCGTCGGCGAAGTAGCCCTTGCTGAGCTTGGCGCGCAGCTTCTGCACCGGGGAGATCTTGCGCTTGACGCCGTTCTCGTCGACCGCGGGGCCGAGTTCGAGCGGCGTGTACTGCTCGTGCGCCGTGAGCGTGTGCAGCTGCCCCTGGCTGAGCGGCTCGTGGATCTCGACGAACTCACCGTGCGGCAGGCGCTTGATGATGCCGGTCTCACGACCGTGCAGCACCTTCTCCTTGTCGCGGCGCTGGAGGCCGAGGCAGATCCGCTTGGTGACGATGAACGCGATGACCGGTCCGGCGAAGAAGAAGATCCGGACGAACCAGGTGATCGAGTTGATCGACAGGTGGAAGTGCGTGGCCCACAGGTCGTTTCCACCGCCGACGAGGCCGACGAAGTACGCCGTGATCCAGGCGACGCCGAACGCGGTACGCGTCGGGGCGTTGCGCGGGCGGTCCAGGATGTGGTGCTCGCGCTTGTCGCCGGTGATCCAGGACTCGATGAACGGGTAGAGCGCGATGACACCGAGCACCAGGCCGAAGGCGACCAGCGGGATGAACACGCCCAGGACGAGCGTGTGGCCCCACAGGTTGATCTCCCAGCCCGGCATCACACGCACCAGACCCTCGGCGAAGCCCATGTACCAGTCGGGCTGGGCGCCGGTGGACACCTGGTCGACCCGGTACGGGCCGATCCCCCAGATCGGGTTGATCGTGGCGATGGCCGAGATGGCCGCGATGACGCCGAAGACGAGGAAGAAGAACCCTCCGGCCTTCGCCATGTACACGGGCAGCAGCGGCATGCCGACGACGTTCTTGTTGGTCCGGCCGGGACCCGCGAACTGCGTGTGCTTGTGGTAGAAGACCAGGATCAGGTGCGCCACCAGCAGGCCGAGCATGATGCCCGGCAGCAGCAGGATGTGGATCGAGTAGAACCGGGCCACGAAGTCGTGGCCGGGGAACTCGCCGCCGAACAGGAACATCGAGATGTACGTGCCGACGATCGGCACGGACAGGATCGCGCCCTGGGTGAAGCGGACACCCGTACCGGAGAGCAGGTCGTCCGGGAGGGAGTAGCCGGTGAACCCGGTGAACATGCCGAGCACGAACAGCAGGAAGCCGAAGAGCCAGTTGATCTCGCGCGGCTTGCGGAAGGCGCCCGTGAAGAAGACGCGCATCATGTGCACGAACATGCCGGCCAGGAAGATCAGCGCGGCCCAGTGGTGGATCTGCCGGACGAGCAGACCGCCGCGGACCTCGAAGCTGATCTTCAGGGTCGAGGCGTAGGCCTCGGACATCCGGATGCCCTGCATGGGCTCGTACGGACCGTGGTAGACGATCTCGCCCATGCTCGGCTGGAAGAACAGCGTCAGATACACACCCGTGAGGATGATGATGATGAAGCTGTAGAGGCAGACCTCACCGAGCATGAAGGACCAGTGGTCTGGGAAGATCTTGCGCATGTTGGCCTTGGCCAGGCCGTAGATGCCCAGCCGGCCGTCCGCCCAGTCGGCCACCCGCTCGCCGGCCGGAGCCTTGCGTCCGCTCGCCGGTTCGGCGGCCGAGGGGTTCTTTGTCGCAGTACTCATCCGCGCTCCCAGAAGGCAGCACCGACGGGCTCGTCGAAGTCGCCGAGCGCCTCGAGGTTGCCCTCGCTGTTGACACCGATCCGCAGCTGCGGAAGGGGGTGGCCGGCCGGACCGAAGATGACGCGAGCGCCGTCGGAGAGGTCGAAGGTGGACTGGTGGCACGGGCAGAGCACGTGGTGCGTCTGCTGCTCGTACAGGCTGATCGGGCAGCCGACGTGGGTGCAGATCTTGGAGAACGCGACGATGCCCTCGTGGGCCCAGTCACGCTGGCGCTTGTCCTTGATGTCGTCCGGCTCGATGCGGACGATCATCAGGGCGGCCTTGCCCATCTGCGTCTGGAAGTCGTGCGCCTCCGGGTCGAGCCCCTCGGGCATGGCGAAGGCCAGCGACCCGACGGTGATGTGCTCGGGGCGCAGCGGCTTCATCGTGTTCATGTTGATGAGCTGCTTGCCCTCCGCCCAGAGGGTGTTGCGGAGCTTCTTCTCCGGCAGCGGACCGAGGTCGCGCAGCAGGACCACACCGGAGAGCGGCACCAGGGCCAGCGCACCGAACATGGTGTTGCGGATCAGCTTGCGACGGCCGATCGCGGACTCCTCGGCGCCGGCCGCGAAGTCGGCCATGACCTGGGCCTTGACCTCGGGCTCCGCCTCGATCGGGTGCCGGTCGGCGGCGACCTCGACGTCGGACATCAGGGTGCGCGCCCAGTGGACGGCGCCCGCTCCGATGAAGAAGAGCGCCGCACCCAGGGTGAGACCCAGGGAGAAGTTGAGCGCGCTCACATGGCCGAAGGGCCAGATGTAGACGATCTTGTCCACCGGGAAGATGACGTAGGAGGCGATGAAGCCCACCGTCGCCAGCATCGAGAGGGTGAACATGAACGCGACGGCGCGCTCCGAGCGGTTCGCGGCGCGTTCGTCGAGGTCCTGGATGCGCGGCTGGTGGGCCGGCAGTCCCGGGTCGGCGAACGGGTCGTCCGTACCCTCGACCGCGCCGTGCGCGGTCTCCTGCACCACGGGCAGGCTGTCTTCTGGAATCTGTTGGCTACTCATGACTTCTTGGCCTTAGCGGTGTGGGCCGCGACCCAAACGGCGACTGCGACGAGCGCGCCGAGTCCGAAGATCCAGGCGAACAGACCTTCGCTGACCGGACCGAGACCGCCGAGGGCCAGACCGCCGGGGCTCTCCGTCTCGTCACCGTTCACGGACTCGATGTACGCGATGATGTCCTTCTTCTCCTGCTCCGGCATCGTCGTGTCGGGGAAGGAGGGCATGCTCTGCGGGCCGGTCTGCATGGCCTCGTAGATGTGCTTCGGGCTCACGCCTTCGAGGTCGGGGGCGTACTTGCCCTCCGTCAGGGCCCCGCCCTTACCGGTGAAGTTGTGGCACTGGGCGCAGTTGGTGCGGAACAGTTCGCCACCGTTGGCGACGTTCGCGCCCGACGGGTCGACCTGCTTGTCGGTCGGCGTGACGGGACCGGCGCCGAGCGACGCGACGTACGCCGCCAGCTGGTCGATCTCCGCCTGGGTGTAGATGACCTTCTTCTTCGGTACCTGGGCGCCCGGCTGCTGCGCGGGCATACGGCCCGTACCGACCTGGAAGTCGACGGCGGCGGAGCCCACGCCCACGAGGGACGGCCCGTCGGTGGTGCCCTGACCGCCGGTTCCGTGGCAGCTGGCGCAGCCTACGGCGTAGAGCTTCTTGCCCTCTTCGATGGCGAGGGACTGGGCGGTTTCATCGGCCTGCGCCTTGCCCGCAGGCGCAAACGCGGCGTACAGCCCCCCGGTGGCCGCCAGCGCGAGGAGTAGTACGACGACCGCCGCCAGCGGATGGCGTCGTCGTGCGGAGAGCTTTTTCACGGATTACCCCGGTGTCAGGATCTTCTGCGTCGATGGTGGGCGGGTGCGAGCCCCGGTTACTTGATCATGTAGATCGTTGCGAACAGGCCGATCCATACGACATCGACGAAGTGCCAGTAGTAGGACACGACGATGGCGGCGGTGGCCTGATCGTGGGTGAACCTCTTGGCCGCGTACGTTCTGCCGAGGACCAGCAGGAAGGCGATGAGACCGCCTGTCACGTGCAGACCGTGGAAGCCGGTGGTCAGGTAGAACACCGAGCCGTAGGGGTCGGACGAGAGGGAGAGCCCCGCGTCCTTGACCAGCTCGGTGTACTCCAGGACCTGGCCGCCGATGAAGATCGCACCCATCACGAACGTGATGATGAACCAGGTGCGGAGCTTCTTCACATCGCCCCGCTCGGCGGCGAAGACGCCGAGCTGGCAGGTGAGTGAGGAGAGCACCAGGATCGTGGTGTTCGTCGCCGAGAACGGGAAGTTCAGATGGCCGGCCATCTCCTTCCAGTAATCGGGTCCCATCACCGATCGCAGGGTGAAGTACATCGCGAAGAGGGCCGCGAAGAACATCAGCTCGGAACTCAACCAGATGATGGTTCCGACGCTGGTGAGGTTCGGCCGATTGACCGACGGGTGCGCGTGCCCGGTTTCTACTGTCGTTGCTGTCGCCACGACCGACATTATGTCGGTCGCTTATCCCGCCCTCACCCCGGGGGGTGCCGTTCGGTGTGTCCGTACCGTCTGCAGGGGTCCTGCCCTGCGCCGAACGGCCCATCGAATCGTCGTCATTACCGGTGCTGACGGCCGGTCGGGCGGAGTACGATCCGCGCATCGGTTCATGCCCCGAGAGCCCCGACGACGTCGATGTCACGGAGGAACAATGCAGGCGACCGCCACGGTCCTGGTCTACAGCGACGACGCCAACATCCGCGAGCAGGTGAGGCTGGCAGCCGGTCGCAGGCCTGCCGCGGACGTCCCACCGGTGGAGTTCCTGGAGTGCGCGACGCTCCCGGCCGTCCTGAAGGCACTGGACGGCGGCGGCGTCGACGTCTGTGTGCTGGACGGCGAGACGGCTCCCGTCGGCGGCATGGGCGTCTGCCGCCAGATCAAGGACGAGATCTTCCGCTGCCCGCCGGTGCTCCTGCTGATCGGCCGCCCGCAGGACGCGTGGCTGGCCACCTGGAGCCGTGCGGACGCCGCTGTGACGCTCCCGGTGGACCCGGTGGAGTTCGCCGACGCGCTGGCGGCGCTGCTGCGCCACCGGCTCGCCGTGGAGGCCTGAGCGGCCCCTGTGCCCCGCTGAGGGCCGTTCCGCGCAGCGGGGCACTTACCGGCCCGGGTCAGACGTGGGGACGCAGCCGGGCGGCCTGGAGGGTCTGCGGGCTGTCCGGCGCCCCTTCGTTCAGGGCGCTGCCCTTCTGCCACTTCTCCCAGGAGAGGTTCCAGTCGCCGAACCCGTTGCCGAACGGGTCCATGTCCTCGCCGGCGCTGCCGACGACCTTGACGATGTCGCCCTCGCGCACGGTGTCGAAGAACCATTCGGCGTTGCTCGTGCTCATGCCGGTGCAGCCGTGGCTGACGTTGGCGTTGCCCTGGGAGCCGGTGGACCAGGGGGCGGCGTGGACGTACTCGCCGCTCCAGGTCACCCGGGTGGCCCAGTAGACCGGCAGGTCGTACGACTCCGAGGAGCCGGCCGCGATGCCGATGGACTCCCCGCGCATCCGGACGAACTGCTCCTTGGCGAGCACCACCTTGACCCCGTTGCGGGTGGAGAATCCGGGCTTGCCGGTGGTGACCGGAATGGTGTTGATCACTTCTCCGTTGCGGTACACCGTCAGGGAGTGGTCCGAGGCGTCGGTGATGGCCTCGATCCGGTCGCCCGTGGTGAGCTTCAGAGGCTTGGCCTCGGCTCCGTAGAGGGCGTTGGTCACCTTGATGCCCGCCAGGTTGGAGCGCACCTCGATGGTGGCGTTCGCGGGCCAGTACTCCTTCGGACGGAAGTGCAGTTTCTTGTCGTCGACCCAGTACCAGGAGCCGGTGACCGCCGGGGTGGAGCGGACCTTCAGGGCGCGCTCGACGGTGGCCCTGGCCGCCTTGTCGGTGATCGGAGCGCTGAGTTCCGCCGTGATGGGCTGTCCGACGCCGTAGGTGCCCGCCTCCGGGCCGAAGGCGACCTTCAGCAGCTTCTTGGGCGAGGAGGTGCCGAAGGAGAGCGTACGGACGCCTGGGGCGCCGTCGCCGTTCTCGGTGGAGACCCTGACGGTGTATCCGGTGCCGGCCGCGAGCGGGGCGGTGGAGCGCCAGCGCTTCCCGTCGGCGGAGAGCTCCCCCGCGAGGTGGCGGCCGCCGGTGTCCACGGCGCTGACGTCGGTGATGCGCCCGTCGTCACCCTTGACGGTGACTTCCAGGGGCTTGTCGGGGTCGGCCTTCTCCTTCTTGGAGGGGCCGTTGAAGGAGACCTGGTCGCCCGCGTCGTACGGCTTCGTCGAGAGCGGGTGACCGTCGGGCGAGCCACAGGCGGTCGCACCCGCGGCGAGGGTCACGACCAGCAGGGTGCAGCTCACTACGGTGCGGATGCGAGGCGTGTGGTTCATGCCGTCCACGCTAAGAAGGTTCATCCGTTCCAGCGCGTTCAGTGACTCCGAACGAGCGAAAGGCCCGCGTCGCCTTCGGCGATGCGGGCCTTTCCTGGTGTAGCGCGTGTCACCGCCGCTGCGGTGGCACGGAGTGCGGTGTCACTGGGTGCGATTCTCGCCCCGGTAGTACTCGAAGACCCAGCCGAAGAGGCCGATCAGGAGCAGGGGGGCGGAGAAGTACAGCAGCCACCAGCCGAAGACGACGCCCATGAAGGCGAAGGCTCCGCCGACCGCCAGGGAGAGCGGCTGCCAGCTGTGCGGGGAGAAGAACCCCAGCTCGCCCGCCTCGTCGGCGACGTCGGCCTCCTTGTTGTCCTGGGCCATCGCGTCGACCCGGTTGGCCGTGAAGGCCAGGTAGAAGCCGATCATGATGGACAGCCCGAAGGCCAGGAAGAGCGCCGTGGTGCCGACCGGCTCCTTCGACCACAGGCCGTACACGGCGGCCATGGCGAGGATGAAGACGCTCAGCCAGATGAACATCTGTCCCTGGATCTTCACTTGCCTGCCTCCTTGCCGCCGGCGAGGGCCTTGTCCGACTCGGAGAGGTGGTCGAACTGTTCGAGCGCCGTGATCTCCGGGTGGTGCAGGTCGAACGCCGGGGATTCGGAACGGATCCGCGGCAGGGTGAGGAAGTTGTGCCGCGGCGGCGGGCAGGAGGTCGCCCACTCCAGCGAACGGCCGTAACCCCACGGGTCGTCGACCTCGATCTTCTTGCCGTACTTGGCGGTCTTCCACACGTTGTAGAAGAACGGCAGCATCGACAGGCCGAGCAGGAACGAGGAGATCGTCGAGATCGTGTTCAGCGCGGTGAAGCCGTCGGCGTCGAGATAGTCCGCGTAACGACGCGGCATGCCCTCGGCACCGAGCCAGTGCTGCACCAGGAACGTGCCGTGGAAGCCCACGAACAGCGTCCAGAACGTGATCTTGCCGAGCCGCTCGTCCAGCATCTTGCCGGTGAACTTCGGCCACCAGAAGTGGAATCCGGAGAACATCGCGAAGACCACGGTGCCGAAGATGACGTAGTGGAAGTGCGCGACGACGAAGTACGAGTCCGAGACGTGGAAGTCCATCGGGGGCGAGGCCAGGATGACGCCGGTCAGACCACCGAAGGTGAAGGTGATCAGGAAGCCGACGGCCCAGAGCATCGGTGTCTCGAAGGACAACGACCCCTTCCACATCGTGCCGATCCAGTTGAAGAACTTCACGCCTGTCGGTACGGCGATGAGGAACGTCATGAAGGAGAAGAACGGTAGGAGCACACCGCCCGTGACGTACATGTGGTGCGCCCACACCGTCACGGAAAGGCCGGCGATGGCGATCGTCGCGGAGATCAGACCGATGTAGCCGAACATCGGCTTGCGGCTGAATACCGGGATGACCTCGGAAATGATTCCGAAGAATGGCAACGCGATGATGTACACCTCTGGATGGCCGAAGAACCAGAAGAGGTGTTGCCAGAGCAATGCGCCGCCATTGGCCGCGTCGAAGACATGCGCGCCGAATTTACGGTCGGCCTCCAGCGCGAAGAGCGCGGCGGCGAGGACCGGGAAGGCCAGCAGGACCAGAACACCGGTCAGCAGGACGTTCCAGGTGAAGATCGGCATGCGGAACATCGTCATGCCGGGGGCGCGCATGCAGATGATCGTGGTGATGAAGTTGACCGAACCGAGGATCGTGCCGAAGCCGGAGAAGGCCAGACCCATGATCCACATGTCGGCGCCGACACCCGGCGAACGGACCGCGTCCGAGAGCGGGGAGTAGGCGAACCAGCCGAAGTCGGCCGCGCCCTGCGGGGTGAGGAAGCCCGCCACCGCGATGAGCGAACCGAAGAGGTACAGCCAGTACGCGAACATGTTCAGCCGCGGGAACGCCACGTCGGGCGCGCCGATCTGCAGCGGCATGATCCAGTTCGCGAATCCGGCGAACAGCGGCGTCGCGAACATCAGCAGCATGATCGTGCCGTGCATCGTGAACGCCTGGTTGAACTGCTCGTTCGACATGATCTGCGTGCCCGGACGGGCCAGCTCGGCGCGCATGAAGAGCGCCATGAGTCCGCCGATGCAGAAGAACACGAACGAGGTGACCAGGTAGAGCGTACCGATCGTCTTGTGGTCGGTGGTGGTCAGCCACTTCACGACGATGTTTCCCGGCTGCTTGCGCCGCACGGGCAGTTCGTCCTCGTACGAGTCGTCTGCCGGAGCGGCACCCTGAGGTTCGTTGAGGATGCTCACAGTTGGCTCTTCTCCGCATTCCTGGCCGGGTCCGTCTGCGCGATGCCCGCCGGCACGTAGCCCGTCTGACCCTTCTCAGCGAGCTCCTTGAGGTGCTGCTGGTAACGCTCCGGGGAGACGACCTTGACGTTGAAGAGCATCCGGGAGTGGTCGACTCCGCAGAGCTCGGCGCACTTGCCCATGAAGGTGCCCTCGCGGGTGGCAGTGACCTCGAACGCGTTGGTGTGGCCCGGGATGACGTCCTGCTTCATGAGGAACGGCACCACCCAGAAGGAGTGGATGACGTCACGCGAAGTGAGGACGAAGCGGACCTTCTCCCCCTTCGGCAGCCACAGGGTCGGACCCGGGTTGCCGTTCTGCGGGTTACGGGTCCCGGGGATGCCCACGTCGTAGACGCCGCCGGCGCCCTCGGGGAAGTCCTTGCGGAACCGGTCGGGGATGGCGTCGAGTTCCTTGGGGAGCTCGGGGCCCGCCGCGGGCTGGCCGTCCACCTTCTCGATGTAGTTGAAGCCCCAGCTCCACTGGTAGCCGACCACGTTGATGGTGTGGGCGGGCTTGTCGGAGAGCTCGAGGAGCTTCGACTCATCACGCGCGGTGAAGTAGAAGAGCACCGAGACGATGATGAGGGGAACCACTGTGTACAACGCCTCGATGGGCAGGTTGTACCTGGTCTGCTGGGGTACCTCCACCTTGGTCCGGCTACGCCGGTGGAAGAAGACGCTCCAGAGGATCAGCCCCCAGACAAGGACACCCGTGACGAGCGCTGCCGCCCACGAGCCTTGCCAGAGGGAGAGGATCCGAGGGGCCTCTTCCGTTACCGGTGTGGGCATTCCGAGGCGGGGAAAATCCTCCCAGTTGTATGAACAACCGGAGGCTGTCGCCAGGACCAGGCCCGCAGTCAGCACCTGCGGCAGCTTCCGCCGCATCGGGCGCCGCGACGAGCGGTCGGAGCCGTTGGGACTCACGTAGCGCCTTCCCGAGAGTCTCGCCCGCACGGTCGGCGCGCCCGTATGTCTCTGGTCGGTCGCCGGCCCTGACGCGGGCAGGGGTTTGGATGTTTATGCGGACCAAACCCTACTGGACGCTATTTGGGGTCGCGCGGGGAGGGTGCCCAACGCGCCGCCCGACACCCCCTGGGGATGGAATCCGGCCCTCCGACCCTCATCTGACGGCCACTCGCCCGTCCGGAAGGGGCGGCCCCCGCCGAGGTGGGGGCGGGTGCGGGCTAGCGTGGCGGGGTGCCCTACTTCGATGCCGCCTCCGCCGCCCCCCTGCACCCCGTCGCACGCCAGGCGCTGCTTGCCGCGCTCGACGAGGGCTGGGCCGATCCCGCCCGGCTGTACCGGGAGGGGCGACGGGCCCGGCTGCTGCTGGACGCGGCCCGGGAGGCGGCGGCGGAGGCCGTCGGATGCCGCCCGGACGAGCTGGTCTTCACCTCCTCGGGGACGACGGCGGTGCACGCCGGAATTGCCGGGGCTCTTTCGGGGCGTCGGCGTGTCGGCCGCCATCTGGCCCTCTCCGCGGTCGAACACTCGTCGGTACTCCATTCGGCGGCGGCCCACGAGGCGGCGGGCGGCTCGGTCACCGAGGTCCCGGTGGAGCGGTCCGGGGCGGTGGACCCGGCGGTGTTCGGCGGGGCGCTGCGGGCGGACACCGCGCTGGCCTGTCTCCAGTCGGCCAACCACGAGGTGGGCACCGAGCAGCCGGTGGCCGAGGTCGCCGCGCTCTGCGCGGAGGCCGGGGTGCCGCTGCTGGTGGACGCGGCCCAGTCGCTCGGCTGGGGGCCGGTCCCGGCGGGCTGGTCGCTGCTGACGGCGAGCGCGCACAAGTGGGGCGGGCCGGCCGGGGTGGGGCTGCTCGCGGTCCGTAAGGGGACCCGTTTCTCGCCCCAAGGACCGGCCGGGGAGCGGGAGTCGGGGCGGGCTCCGGGGTTCGAGAACCTGCCGGCGATCGTGGCGGCCGCGGCCTCGCTGCGCGCGGTACGGGACGAGGCGGCGGCGGAGTCGGTGCGGCTGCGGGCCCTGGTGGGCCGGATCCGGTCGGTGGTGGCCGAGCGGGTGCCCGATGTCGAGGTGGTGGGCGATCCGGAGCGGCGGCTGCCGCATCTGGTCACCTTCTCCTGTCTCTATGTCGACGGGGAGACCCTGCTGCATGAGCTGGACCGTAGGGAATTCTCCGTATCGTCCGGTTCGTCCTGCACCAGCAGCACGCTGACCCCGAGCCATGTGCTCAAGGCGATGGGGGTGCTCTCGGAGGGGAACGTCCGGGTGTCGCTGCCTCCGGGCACGGCCGCCGCGGACGTGGACCGCTTCCTGGAGGTCCTGCCGGGGGTGGTGGCCGAGGTGCGCGAGCGGCTCGGCGTCCCGGCCGCCCCGCGCCCGACGCCGCCCTCCCCCGGTCCCGCCGCGTCCCTGGTGGTCGACGCGCTGGGCCGGCGCTGCCCGATCCCGGTGATCGAACTCGCAAAGGTGATCGGAGAGGTAGCGGTGGGCGCCACGGTGACGGTGCTCGCCGACGACGAGGCGGCCCGGCTGGACATCCCGGCCTGGTGCGAGATGCGGGGTCAGGAGTACGTGGGCGAGGAGCCGGCGGACCGGGGCTCGGCCTATGTGGTCCGCCGGCTCGCCTGATCAGGCCAGGTGCTGACGGACGTCGGCGGCGGCGTCGTGGCCGTACGCCTTGGTGAAGCGGTCCATGAAGTGGGTGCGGCGCAGGGTGTACTCCTGGGTGCCGACCGTCTCGATCACCAGGGTGGCGAGCATGCAGCCGACCTGGGCGGCGCGCTCCAGGCCGACGCCCCAGGCGAGGCCGGAGAGGAAGCCTGCCCGGAAGGCGTCGCCGACGCCGGTGGGGTCGGCCTTGGTCTCCTCCTCGGGGCAGCCGACCTCGATGACCGGCTCGCCGACCCGCTCGATCCGGACACCGCGGGCGCCGAGGGTGGTGACACGGTGGCCGACCTTGGCGAGGATCTCCTCGTCGCTCCAGCCGGTCTTGGACTCGATGAGCCCCTTCTCGTACTCGTTGGAGAAGAGGTAGGTGGCGCCGTCGAGGAGGATGCGGATCTCGTCGCCGTCCATCCGCGCGATCTGCTGCGAGAAGTCGGCGGCGAACGGGATGTTCCGGGAGCGGCACTCCTCGGTGTGGCGGAGCATCGCCTCCGGGTCGTCGGCTCCGATGGAGACGAGGTCCAGGCCGCCGACGCGGTCGGCGACGCTCTTCAGCTCGATGAGGCGGGCCTCGCTCATCGCGCCCGTGTAGAAGGAGCCGATCTGGTTGTGGTCGGAGTCGGTGGTGCAGACGAAGCGGGCGGTGTGCAGCACCTCGGAGATCCGGACCGAACCGGTCTCGACGCCGTGCCGGTCGAGCCAGGCGCGGTACTCGTCGAAGTCGGCTCCGGCGGCGCCGACCAGGATCGGGCGGGTGCCGAGCAGGCCCATCCCGAAGCAGATGTTGGCGGCGACACCGCCCCGGCGCACATCGAGGTTGTCGACCAGGAAGGACAGGGAGACCGTGTGCAGCTGATCCGCGACCAGCTGGTCGGCGAAGCGGCCGGGGAAGGTCATGAGGTGGTCAGTGGCGATCGAGCCGGTGACTGCAATACGCACGGGGAGGCTACTCCTGCGGAAGGCGAAGGGCCGTGAGTGCGCCCTCCGGGACGACGTGACAGTTCACGCTACCGGGTGAGCCGACGGCCGGGAAAAGGGAAAACTACCCGATAGTAGGGCTTTCTACCTGAGCTCGACCGTGGTTACGGTGCGGATATGTCGAAGCACACCGCATTGCCCGAGTCGGAATTGAGCCTGGCCGCACTGCGCGGAGACTGCGCGCGGATGGCTCCGCACTGGACGGCGCCGGTGAAGAGCGCGCCGGTTCCGGTGAAGCCGTCCCTGATCAACGGGGTGACGGTGCCGCCCTCGTCGGCGCGGCTGATCGACGCGATGTCCGAGTACGGCGACTGAGGGCGGACCCGGCCGGGCCGGCCGGCACCGTGTTTCGGCCCTTTCGTTGCAGGTTCCGGCGAAAACCGTACGGCGACCGCGTCCGGACCTCCGTCGGCCGGGGGAACCGCCCGCTCCTCTGTTCCGTCCCATCGGTGTCCCCGTCCGGGGGCACGCGGTAGGCACCGCGACGGCAACGCAGTCGAAGGAGCGATCCGGTGAGCACCGAGCGACCCGACAACGACGTGACCGGCCCCCGGCGGCGGCGTCCGCCGCTCGCGGTGGCCTCGGTGGCCGCGGCCGTGCTGCTGGCCGGGGGCGGCGGGGCGTACTGGGCCTCGACCGCTTCGGGCGACGGCGGCAGGGCGGACAGCGGTGCGGCGGCGAAGGGCGAGGCCCCGCCGCTGGCCCTGGACGCCGCCGCGGACGGCCCGGACCGGGCCGCCTCGTCCTCCGACACCCCTCCCCCGGGCATCGCCCCCGGTGAACCGGATCCGGGCGGCCCGCCCGTGACCTACCGGGCCGAGGGCGACCTCCCGGACGGCCCGGACGAGGCGGCGGTCCACCACGCGAAGGGCACGGTGGCGTCGGCCGATGTCGCCCGGCTGGCGAAGGCGCTGGGCATCCCGGGCTCGCCGCGCACCGAGGGCGCGTCCTGGGTGGTCGGCGACGACGACGGCCCCGGTGCGCTCCTGAAGGTGACGAAGCAGGCGCCGGGCACCTGGACGTTCGCCCGCACCACCCCCACCACACCGTGCGAGCCGGGGAAGATGTGTGCGAACGGGCCCGCGGAGCCGGGCGGCGACCCGGTGAGCGAGAAGGCGGCGAAGGCGGCCGCGGTCCCGGTCCTCAAGGCGGCCGGGCAGGACGACGCGGCGCTGAACGCGGGCCAGCTGATGGGCGACGTCCGGGTGGTGAACGCCGATCCGAAGATCGACGGGCTCCCGACGTACGGCTGGTCGACCGGGGTCCAGGTGGGCCCGGACGGCAAGGTGACCGGCGGCAGCGGACATCTGAAGGCGCTGGAGAAGGGCGCCACCTATCCGACGGTCGGCGCGGACGAGGCGCTGAAGCAGCTGAACGCGGCGAGCAAGGGCAAGGGCGACGCCTCCGGCGACATCGGCGGCTGCGCCACCCCCGTCCCGCTGGAGGGTGAGCAGAAGTCCCCGTCGGATCCGCAGTGCGTGCCGTCGAACGGCAAGCGGGCCCCGGTGACGCAGACGGTCGAGGACGCGGTGTTCGGCCTGGCGCTGAACTACGTGGACGGCCGGCAGACGCTGGTGCCGTCCTGGCTGTTCACGGTCCGGCAGGCGCCGGGCGGTCCCGAGCACACGGTCACGCAGGTCGCCGTGGACCCGGAGTTCATCGAGAAGCCTCGGACGCCGACGCCCTCCGGGGACCGGAAGGTGACCTCGTACGGCACGGACGGGCGGACCCTCGATGTGACGTTCTGGGGCGGTGTGTGCAGTACGTACACGGCGAGCGCCCAGGAGAGCGCGGGCCAGGTCCGGATCTCGGTCACGGAGAAGCCGCAGGAGGGCAAGAAGGCCTGCATCATGATCGCCAAGGAGCTGACCCGGACGGTGACGCTGGAGAAGCCGCTGGGCGACCGTACGGTGATCGACGCGGCCTCGGGCGGTGCGGTGCCGCGCGGCTGACGCGGACGGCGGCACGGCATACGTACGGCGGCGGCCCCGGGAGTGATTCCCGGGGCCGCCGCCGTATGCCGTGTGTCCCGCCTTCGGCGTTTAGCTGAAGGAGTCGCCGCAGGCGCAGGAGCCGGTGGCGTTGGGGTTGTCGATCGTGAAGCCCTGCTTCTCGATGGTGTCGACGAAGTCGATGGAGGCGCCGCCCAGGTACGGGGCGCTCATCCGGTCGGTGACGACCTTGACACCGTCGAAGTCCTTCACGACGTCACCGTCGAGCGAACGCTCGTCGAAGAAGAGCTGGTAGCGCAGGCCCGAGCAACCGCCGGGCTGAACGGCGACGCGCAGCGCCAGGTCCTCGCGGCCTTCCTGCTCCAGCAGGCCCTTGACCTTGGCGGCGGCGGCGTCGGACAGGAGGATGCCGTCGCTCACGGTGGTGGTCTCGTCCGATACGGACATCTGCTTCTCTCCCGGGTTGTACGGACTGCTTGCCGACGGTTCAACCGCCTCGGCCGCGGATTCATTCCGGGCCCAGCGCTTGTCTGTTCCTTTTCATGCTCGCACACCCGGTCGCCCGGGGGATGCGTCACATCGACGCTATCGGCATCGTCAAAGTGACACGAAGCGGCTATGATAGATAGCGTCAAATAGACGAAAAGGCGCGTTCGCCGAAGCGCAGAGCAGAACGCAGAGAAGAAAGGGTGCGTGACGTGACCACGGCCCAGCCCCTGGACGTACAGCCGACACCCCTCGCGCTGCTGCTGCTCGGCCGCGAGGCCGACCCGAGGAGCGAGCGCGGCGTCGAATGCCCCGGCGACCTCCCCTCCCCGTCCGACCCGGACCTGGTGGAGCGCGCCCGCGCCGCCAAGGAGAAGCTCGGGGACAAGGTGTTCGTCCTCGGCCACCACTACCAGCGCGACGAGGTCATCCAGTTCGCGGACGTCACCGGCGACTCGTTCAAGCTGGCCCGTGACGCGGCCGCGCGCCCGGAGGCGGAGTACATCGTCTTCTGCGGTGTGCACTTCATGGCCGAGTCCGCCGACATCCTGACCACCGACGACCAGGCGGTCGTGCTGCCCGACCTGGCGGCCGGCTGCTCGATGGCCGACATGGCCACCGCCGAGCAGGTCGCCGAGTGCTGGGACGTGCTGACGGAGGCCGGGGTCGCCGACCAGGTGGTGCCCGTCTCGTACATGAACTCCTCCGCCGACATCAAGGCCTTCACCGGCAAGCACGGCGGCACGATCTGTACGTCCTCGAACGCGAAACGGGCCCTGGAGTGGGCCTTCGAGCAGGGCGAGAAGATCCTCTTCCTCCCCGACCAGCACCTGGGCCGCAACACGGCGGTACGGGACATGGGCATGAGCCTGGAGGACTGCGTCCTCTACAACCCGCACAAGCCGAACGGCGGCCTCACCGCCGAGCAGCTGCGCGACGCGAAGATGATCCTGTGGCGCGGGCACTGCTCGGTCCACGGCCGCTTCTCGGTCGAGTCGGTCGAGGACGTCCGGGCCCGGATGCCCGGGGTCAACGTGCTGGTGCACCCGGAGTGCAAGCACGAGGTCGTGGCCGCCGCGGACTACGTGGGCTCGACGGAGTACATCATCAAGGCCCTGGAGGCGGCCCCGCGCGGCTCGAAGTGGGCCATCGGTACGGAGCTGAACCTGGTCCGCCGCCTGGCGAACCGTTTCGCCGAGGAGGACAAGGAGATCGTCTTCCTCGACAAGACGGTCTGCTTCTGCTCGACGATGAACCGCATCGACCTGCCGCACCTGGTCTGGACCCTGGAGTCGCTGGCCGAGGGCAAGCTGGTCAACCGGATCGAGGTCGACCCGGAGACGGAGAAGTACGCCAAGCTCGCCCTGGAGCGGATGCTGGCGCTGCCGTAACGCCCCATCCGGTCCGGGACCGGGACGCCCGGGAAGCCCCGGTATGCCGCAGGCCGGCGTACCGGGGCTTTCGCTTGCCGGGCTCCGGCCTGCTGGGCTCTCGCGGTCCGTGGGCAGGTCGCGGTCCGGCCGGTTCCTCCATACGGCAGCCGATGACGTCACCGCGTAACTACGCTGCTACTCACCGCAGCGAACCGCGCGGGTGAGAACGGCGAGAACGGTGGGGCGGGCATGAACGACGAGGACCGTGGGGCGGGCGTGGGCGACGAGACGCGTGAAGCGGGCGTGGCCGACGAGACACGTGCGGAGGGAGCCGCCGCGTTGGCGCGGGCGGAGCACGAGGTACGCGACCGGCGCGACGCCGCCGGGCGGGACCCCGCCGGTCTGCCCGCCCTGGCCTCGGCCCTGCACCGGCTCTCCCACCTGCGCGCCGCCACCGGGGACCGCGCCGGTGCACTGGCCACGGCGAAGGAGGCCGCGCGGATCTACGCCGAGCTCGGTACGCAGCGCCCAGGCGACTTCCAGGCCGAACTGGCCCTGACCATGGGCGCGCTGGGCGACCGTGTGGCCGACACCGGGGACCCGGCGGCCGCCGTGCCGTTCGTGAAGCAGTCCGTGCGGCTCCAGCGCGAGCTGGTCGAGGAGGAGCGGCCGGGCGCGTCCGTCCCGGCGCTCGCGGAGTATCTCCTGAACTACGCCGCGCGGCTGGCGGACGCCGGGGAGACCGTGGCGGCCGTGCCGCAGGCGGAGGAGGCGGTCGAGCTCCTCCGGAGCCTCGCCGAGGAGGATCCGGACGCCTTCCTGCCCCGGCTCGCCGCGGCTCTCCACGCGCTCGGCCACCATCGCGCGGCCGTGAGCGACGCCTCCGGGGCGGTCGAAGCGGCCCACGAGGCGCGCGGCCGCTTCCGCGTGCTCGCCGCCCGGCGGCCCGAGTTCCGTCCGGAGCTGGCCACGGCCGTGGACGCCTTCGCCCGTCACCTCAACCAGGAGGGCGACACCGGGGCGGGTCTGCGGGTGGCGCGGGAGGGCGTGGCCCTCCACCGCGAGCTGGTCGCGGAGCGGCCCGAGGTCTTCCGGCCGGGCCTGGCCGCCGCGCTGCGCACCCTCGCCCGGAGCCTGGCCGGTACCGAAGGGCCGGAGGAGGCCTCGGTTCCGGCGCGGGAGGCCGTCGAGCTGCTGCGGGAACAGGGCGACGCCGTCCTGGGCGAGCTGGCCGGCTCCCTCCAGGCACTCGGCGCCCACCTGGAGCGGGGCGGGGACGCCGAGGGGGCGGTGGAGGCGTTCCGGGAGGCGCTGGCCCTGCGCCGGTCGCTGACGCCGGAGTCCCCCGGCGGCCCCGACGCCGCCCTGGTCTCCGCTCTCGACGACCTGGCCCGGGCGCTCGCCCGTACCGGCGAACACGCGGCGGCCGTCGAGGAGTTCGACGAGACCGTCGAGGAGTTCGCCGGGGCCGCCCCGGCGACCGCCCGGCGGCTCGGCGTCGAGCGGAGCGCCTTTCTGCTGCGCTGCCCCGCTCCTTGGCCCACGACCGGGATCACCGAGCTGGTGAACTGGCTCGACGAGGACGCGGAGGCGGCCGGTGGCGCGGACGCCGTGACCGTACGGGCCCGGCAGGCGCTGCGCGCGTACGAGGACGGCGCGGCGGTGCGTACGGCGTGGGAGGAGGAGACCTTCACGCCCGTGCCGGACTGGCTCGTCCTGTCCACGGAGACCCTGGATGCCGTCAGCGCCTGGATGTTCGCGCCGAACTGGCCCCGGTCGCGCGACTTCTGGTCCCGCAACGCCGAAGTCCTCGGCGGCGAGGAGGCCGCGACGGCCCTGGACGAGCTGGCGATCCTGCATCCGCACGGGGCGCGGCAGCACGCGCTGCTCCGCGACGCGGTCCTCGCCCACGGGGTGACCGCCGCCTACGACCAGCTGATCCTGCGGGAGCAGCTGGCCCAGTGGCTGGAGTGCGCGGACTGGAAGGAGTCGCGGGCCTATCTGGAGGAGCACCCGCGGCTGCTGACCGTGCGGCCGCCCGACGCCACGCCGCTGGCCCATGTCGCGATGCTCGACATCGGCCGCGCCGAGGGCTTGGACGCCGCGTACCGGCTCGTCGAGGACCGCGAGGCCCTCCAGGCGTACGTGGACCGGGCGTTGGCGGCCGGGGACGGGGTGGCGCTGATGCACGGCGGGGGCATCGAGGGCCAGGTGTTCGGCGACCGGCTCTCCTCGCTCACCCATGCGCAGGTGGCCCTGGTGCTCGCGGGGGCCACCGGGGGCTTCGAACCGGACGACCTGGCCGCGCTCCGGCACCGGGCCCCCGAGGAGACCCGCGCCCGGCTGGTGCGGGAGACGGTCGCGCTGAGCGTCCGGCTCCCCGAGCAGCACGGGAAGGCCTGGCACCGGATCATCCGAGCGCTGGGCGGGGACGCCTGAGATCTCTTTGTACGCCGAAGGGGCCTGCCCCACGCGGATGCGTGGAACAGGCCCCTCTTCGCTGTCCGGCCGATGCTCCGTCCGGCCGCCGGGTCAGGCCTGCGCGGGTTCGGCCTCGCGGGCCTCCTCCGGCTCCGGCTGGTCCGCCGCGCCCGCCTTGGCCGCGCGCTTGGCGGCCTTCTTCTTGGCGCGGCGCTCCTTGCGGAGCTCGACCATCGCGTAGAGCGTCGGCACGAGCAACAGGGTCAGCAGCGTGGAGCTGATCAGACCGCCGATGACCACGATGCCCAGCGGCTGCGAGATGAAGCCGCCCTCGCCGGTGACGCCGAGCGCCATCGGGAGCAGGGCGAAGATGGTCGCGAGCGCCGTCATCAGGATCGGGCGGAAGCGGTGGCGGCCGCCCTCGATGACGGCTTCCATGATGCCGAGGCCCTGGGCGCGGTACTGGTTGATCAGGTCGATCAGCACGATCGCGTTGGTGACCACGATGCCGATGAGCATCAGCATGCCGATCATCGCGGGGATGCCCAGCGGGGTGCCCGTGATGAGCAGGAGGGCCAGGGCGCCGGTGGCCGCGAACGGCACCGAGACCAGCAGGATCAGCGGCTGGACGAGCGACCGGAAGGTGGCCACCAGCAGCATGAAGACGATCGCGATGGCCGCCAGCATGGCGAGGCCGAGCTGGCCGAAGGCCTCGTTCTGGTCCTCGGTGACGCCGCCGATGGTGGCGGTGGCGCCCTCGGGGAGGTCCAGCGCGTCGATCTTCTCCGCGAGCTCGGTGCTGACCGCGCCGGTGTTGTCGCTGACCGGCTTGGCGGTGATCGTCGCCGAGCGCTGTCCGTCGATCCGGGTCATCGAGACCGGGCCGGGGACGACCTTCACATCGGCGATGTCGCCCAGCTCGACCGGGCCGAGCGGCAGGGCCTTCAGCTCGGCCATGGTGGCGGCCGGCTTCGAGGAGCGGATGACGATGTCGCGCTCGGTGTCGTCCAGCGTCGCGGTGCCGGCGGGCGTACCGCGGACGGCTCCGGCGCGGCCGACGCTCTGCGCCAGGTCGCTCTGGACGTCGGTGACGTCCTTGACGGTGGCGACCTCGGTACGGACGGCCTCGGCCGCCTTCTTCAGGACGTCGGCGTCGGCGGCCTTGACCACGACGCTCAGGTCCTGGGAGCCGAAGCCGTCGCCCGCGGCGATGGTGGTGTCGCCGATGCCGTCGAGCTTGCCGAGGGCCTCGTCGATACGGTCCTGGGCGTCCTCGTAGTCCGCGGCGTCCTTCAGGGTGACCTGGTAGGAGGCCTGGTTGGCGCCGGTGCCGCCGCCGAAGGCCGCCATGAAGCCGGAGGAGCCGACGGTGACCTGGTAGTCCTTGACGCCCTTGTCCTCCTGGAGGACCTTCTCGACCTTGCGGGCCGCCTCGTCGGCGGCTTCCAGGCTGGTGCCGGGGGCGAGTTCCTGCTTGACGCTCAGGACCTCCTGCTCACCGGCGTCGAAGAAGTTCGTCTTCAGCAGCGGGACCATCGCGAAGGTGCTGAGGAGCACGGCGACGGCGATGACGAGGCTGGTGATCCGGCGGCGGGTCGCGAAGCGCAGGACCGGGACGTAGATCCGCTGGAGCCGGCTGGCCGCTTCCTTCTCCTCGGCGAGACGGCGGGCTTCCGCCGCGTCCTCGGGGGTGCCCTTGGGCGCGCGCAGGAACCAGTACGACAGCACCGGTACGACGGTGAGCGAGACCAGCAGGGACGCCAGCAGGGCGGCGGTGATGGTCAGCGAGAACGAGCCGAAGAGCTGGCCGACCATGCCGCCGACCAGACCGATGGGCAGGAAGACCGCGACGGTGGTGAGGGTGGCGGAGGTGACCGCTCCGGCGACCTCCTTGACCGCGGTGATGATCGCCGCGTGACGCTCCTCGCCGTAGCCGAGGTGACGCTTGATGTTCTCCAGGACCACGATCGAGTCGTCGACGACCCGGCCGATGGCGATGGTGAGCGCGCCGAGGGTGAGCATGTTGAGCGACAGGTCGCGGGTCCAGAGCACGATCAGCGCGAGGACGATGGAGAGCGGGATGGAGACCGCGGTGACCAGCGTCGAACGGATCGAGGCGAGGAAGACCAGGATCACGACGACCGCGAAGGCCAGGCCGAGCGCGCCCTCCGTGGTCAGGCCCGAGATCGACTTGGAGACGGCCGGGCCCTGGTCGGAGACGACCGTCAGCTCGGCGCCGGCGCCGAGGTCCTTGCGGAGGTCGGGGAGCTTGTCCTTGACGGCGTCCGAGATGGCGACGGCGCTGCCGTCCTTGTCCATCGTCGCCATCACGGCGAGGCTCGGCTTGCCGTTGGTGCGGGTGATGGAGACCGCCGTGGACGGCTCCTGCCTCACCTCGGCGACATCGCCGACGCGCACCGGCTTTCCTGCCTCGCCCGGGCCGGCCGCCGGGTCCTTGGCGACGACCTGGAGGTCCTCGATCTGCTTCAGCGAGGTGAAGGCGCCGCCGACCTGGATGGTGCGGCTCTTGCCGGACTCGGAGAAGGAGCCGGCCGGCAGGGTGGCGCCGCCCGCCTGGAGGGCCTGGGAGAGCGTGCCCGCGTTCAGGCCGGCCGCGGCGAGCTTCCGGTCGTCGGGGACGACGGAGACCTGGAGGTCCCGCACGCCGTCCACGGTGACCTGGCCGACGCCCTCGATGTCCTGGAGGGCCGGGACGACCGTGGCGTCGAGCTGGTCGGCCAGGACCTGCTGGTCCTTGTCGGAGGTGACGGCGAGGACGACGGTCGGGATGTCGTCGGTGGAACCGGCGATCACCTGCGGGTCGACGCCGTCGGGCAGCTGGGCGCGGGCCCGGTTCACCGCCTGCTGGATGTCCGCGACGAGCTGCTTGGTGCCCTCGTCGCCGAAGTCGAAGGTCGCCATGATGAGGGCGTTGCCCTCACTGGCGGTGGAGGTGATGCCCTCGACGCCGTCGACGGCCTTGAGGGAGTTCTCCAGGGGCTCGACGACCTGCTTCTCGACCACATCGGGAGACGCACCCTGGTAGGGCGCCAGCACCGAGACCATCGGCAGTTCGATGGTCGGCAGCAGCTGCTGCTTGAGCTGCGGGATCGCTATCGCGCCGAAGACCAGCGCGACGATCGAGATCAGCCCGATCAGGGCCCTTTGCGCGAGGCTGAATCTGGACAGCCAGGACATGGGTGGGTCTCTCTTCTGTGGCGTACGCGGCAGAGGGGCGGGGAGGGAAATAGCGGGACACCTCCAGCCCAGTCCTACGATCTCCGCTGCGCGTCGCCGAAACGTCGCCCCCCGGGCTGCTTTCTCACGCCGCGCATACCGCAGCTGGAGTACGCCGGAGTACGCCGTACCGCCGTCCGGTCAGTCCGCGCGAGGCCGCACCAGGCCCGATTCGTAGGCGATGACCACCAATTGGGCCCGGTCCCGGGCTCCCAGTTTCGCCATCGCCCGGTTCACATGGGTCTTGACGGTGAGCGGGCTGACCGCGAGCCGCTCGGCGATCTGGTCGTTGGAGTGGCCGCCCGCGACCTGGATCAGCACCTCGCGTTCGCGGCCGGTGAGCGCCGCCAGCCGCTCCGCGTACTCCGCGCTGTCCGGCCCCTCCCCCGCGTCGCCGCCCTGGGCCAGGAACGTGGCGATGAGGCCCTTGGTCGCCGCCGGGGAGAGCAGCGCCTCGCCGGCCGCGGCGATCCGGATGGCGTTGAGGAGTTCGTCCGGCTCCGCGCCCTTGCCGAGGAAGCCGGAGGCCCCGGCGCGCAGCGACTGGACCACGTACTCGTCGACCTCGAAGGTGGTGAGCATGACCACCCGCACCGCGGACAGCTCCGGGTCGGCGCTGATCATGCGGGTCGCGGCGAGTCCGTCGGTGCCCGGCATCCGGATGTCCATGAGCACCACGTCGGCGCCCGTGGAGCGGGCCAGCTCCACCGCCCGGGCCCCGTCGGCGGCCTCGCCGACCACCTCCATGTCCGGCTCGGAGTCCACCAGCACCCGGAACGCGCTGCGCAGCAGCGCCTGGTCGTCGGCGAGCAGCACCCTGATCGGCGCCTCCCCGGCTTCGGGCGTCGGCTGGGTCATCGGCGGATCCCCGTCCCGCCCGCTGTGCCCGGCCGCTCCGGTTCACCCGTGCGGGCCTCGACCGGAAGGATCGCATGGACCCGGAACCCGCCGCCGTAGCGAGGTCCCGCGGTGAGGGCGCCGCCGAGCGCGGTGACGCGTTCGCGCATGCCGACCAGGCCGTGGCCGCCGCTGTCCAGGCCGTCGTCGGCCGCGGTGCCGGCCGCTCCGGAGCCGGGCGGCCGGCCGGCACTCCCCCGGCCGTTGTCGAGCACGGTGACCTCGGCGGTGGCGCCCACCCGGACGACGCTCACCTCGGCCTTGGCCCCGGCGCCCGCGTGCTTGCGGACATTGGTCAGGGCCTCCTGGATGACCCGGTAGGCGGCCAGGTCGACGGCGGCGGGCAGCGGGTCGCGGTAGGCGCGGGCCACCTCGACGGGGAGCCCGGCGTTGCGGAAGGTGGTGACCAGTTCGCCGAGGACGGCGAGCCCGGGGGCCGGTTCGGTGGGCGCCTCGGGGTCGCCCTGCTGGCGCAGGAGGCCGACGGTGACCCGGAGTTCGTTGAGTGCGGAGCGGCTGGCGTCGCGGACGTGGGCGAGCGCTTCCTTGGCCTGGTCCGGGCGCTTGTCCATGACGTGGGCGGCGACCCCGGCCTGGACGTTGACCAGGGCGATGTGGTGGGCGACCACGTCGTGGAGGTCCCGGGCGATCCGCAGCCGCTCCTCGGCGACCCGGCGGCGGGCCTCCTCCTCGCGGGTGCGCTCGGCCCGCTCGGCGCGTTCCCGGATGGCGTCGACGAACGCGCGCCGGCTGCGTACGGCGTCCCCGGCGGCTCCGGCCAGTCCGGTCCAGGCGAAGACGCCGAAGTTCTCCTGGCTGTACCAGGGGGTCGAGCCGAAGACCATCGCCGCCCCGGTGAGCCCGCCCATGGTGAGCAGTCCGACCCGCCAGGTGGTGGGGCGGTCGGTGCGCGAGGCGACGGTGTAGAGCGCGATGACCGCGCTCATCACGACCGGGGCCGGCGGGTCCATCAGGACGTACTCGGTGGCCGAGAGGAGCCCGGTGGCGGCGAGGACCGCCATCGGACGCCGTCGCCGCAGCACCAGGGCGAGGGCGGCGAGCACCATCAGGAGGACGCTGAGGGGTTCGGGGGTGCGGGTGCCGAAGGTCGGCCCGTGTCCGGTGCCCGGGTCGGCGAAGGAGCCGCCGATCATCGCGACGAGGGCGCCGAGGGCCAGGGCCGCGTCGAACGCCAGCGGGTGGTCCCGGAGCCAGCGGCGGGCGCGCGCGAAGCCGGACGAGAGGGTGGTCACGTCCAGCAACGGTACGCGGCCGGTCCACGGGCCCGCCGGGGGCCGGCCCGTGGAATCAGTTGGGAATGAGGCCGTCGTCGCTGAGCATGGCGCGTACGTCTTCGAGGGTGGCGTCGGGCGCCGGCAGGATCAGCTCGGACGGCTCCAGGGAGTCGTCCGGCAGCGGAGTGCCGAGCTCGCGCACCTTGTCCAGGAGCGCGTGGAGCGTCGTGCGAAAGCCGGGGCCGTCGCCGCTCTCCATCTCCTTGAGCAGGACGTCGTCGAGCTCGTTCAGTTCGACGAAGTGACTGTCGGCCAGCTTGACCTGGCCCTCCCCCATGATCCGTACGATCATGACGCTGCCCTCACTGCTTGTCGAACTTGTGCGGGGACGACTGCTGCGACTGCTGCGCACTGTCCTGCGTGCCGCCCTCGATGGCCTGCTGCGAGGACGAGGAGCCGCCGGCCAGCTCGGCCTTCATGCGCTGCAGCTCCAGCTCCACGTCGCTGCCGCCGGAGATCCGGTCCAGCTCGGCGGCGATGTCGTCCTTCGCCGTGCCGGTCGGGTCGTCCAGGGCGCCGGAGGCGAGCAGTTCGTCGATGGCGCCGGCCCGCGCCTGGAGCTGCTGCGTCTTGTCCTCGGCCCGCTGGATCGCGAGGCCGACGTCGCCCATCTCCTCGGAGATGCCGGAGAAGGCCTCGCCGATCCGGGTCTGGGCCTGCGCCGCCGTGTAGGTGGCCTTGATGGTCTCCTTCTTCGTGCGGAAGGCGTCCACCTTGGCCTGCAGCCGCTGGGCCGCGAGGGTGAGCTTCTCCTCCTCGCCCTGCAGCGTGGTGTGCTGCGTCTCCAGGTCGGTGACCTGCTGCTGGAGGGCGGCGCGCCGTGAGAGCGCCTCGCGCGCCAGGTCCTCGCGGCCCAGCGCCAGCGCCTTGCGGCCCTGGTCCTCCAGCTTGGACGACTGGCCCTGCAGCTGATTGAGCTGCAGCTCCAGGCGCTTGCGGGACGTCGCCACGTCGGCGACGCCGCGGCGCACCTTCTGAAGCAGCTCCAGCTGCTTCTGGTACGAGTAATCGAGGGTCTCGCGCGGATCCTCGGCCCGGTCAAGGGCCTTGTTTGCCTTCGCGCGGAAGATCATCCCCATACGCTTCATGACACCGCTCATGGGCTTCGCGCGCCCCCTTCTGACGGACTGAGCTCCAGCACTCCCGATAGAACCCACAGTACGGGCCCTGCCTCTATTACCGCACTGTTCGGACGCCGATGTGCTCCTCCCCAAGGACGACTGCACCCGCGGAACGCTCCCGCCCAGGGTGTAGGTGAGGCCCCGGGACCTCTCCATGACGAACTCCGGAACGGGCGGTTAACGCCCGTATCCACCCGTCTCCACCCGTCGCCACCTGCCCGAACACTTTCGAGGACGCCGTCCGTTGCCGGATCGTTCCCGCCCGGGTCGACGGGCCCGCGCGAGAACCCCGTACCCTTGGGTTTTGTGTTCCGTAGCCGTGCCAAGACAGAGAAGGCCCCCACCGACAAGGTGACGGCGGACCTCTCCCAGCAGCCCCGCGACCCGCAGGCTCCCAAGGGTCGCCCCACCCCCAAGCGCAGCGAGGCCCAGTCGCAGCGCCGACGTGCCGCGTCCAGCGCGCCGACCGACCGCAAGGCGGCCATGAAGCGCCAGCGCGAAGCGCGCCGGGCCGACCTGGCCCGGCAGCGTGAGGCGCTCGCGTCGGGCGACGAGCGCTACCTCCCGGTCCGCGACAAGGGCCCGGTCAGGCGCTTCGTCCGCGATTACGTGGACTCGCGCTTCTGCATCGCCGAGTGGTTCCTGCCGCTCGCCGTGATCATCCTGATCCTCAGCGTGATCCAGGTGCAGAACATCCAGAGCATCTCGCTGCTGCTCTGGCTCGGCGTGATCATCCTGATCGTGATCGACTCGATCGGTCTGTCGCTGCGCCTGAAGAAGCAGCTGCGCGAGCGCTTCCCGGACACGCCGAAGCGCGGAGCCGTGGCGTACGGCCTGATGCGCACGCTCCAGATGCGCCGACTGAGGCTCCCGAAGCCGCAGGTCAAGCGCGGAGAGCGGCCCTGAGCACGGAGACCTCCGGCACGACCGGGGTCTCCTCGGCGTGCCCGGCAGGTCCCGTCGGCGTACGCGACCGGGTCCGCCAGGAGCTCGTCGCACGGCAGCTGGACGAGCAGATAGCCGCCCGCTTCCCGGTGGGGCGGCGGCTGCGCGTCCTGGACGTCGGCATGGGCCGGGGCACCCAGGCGCTGCGCCTCGCGCGGGCCGGTCACTCGGTGACCGGCCTGGAGTCGGACGCCGGGCTGCTGACGGCGGCCCGCGCGGCCCTGGCGACCGAGCCGGAGGGCATCCGGGATCGGGTCAGGCTGATCGAGGGCGACGGCCGGGACACCGGTGTGCACTTCCTGCCCGGCAGTTTCGACGTGGTGCTCTGCCACGGCGTCCTGATGTACGTCGAGGAGCCGGACCCGATGCTGGCCGGGCTCGCCCGGATGCTGGCCCCCGGCGGCCTGCTCTCCCTGCTCGTACGGAACGCGGACGCGCTCGCGATGCGCCCGGGGCTCGCCGGTGACTTCGGCGCGGCCCTGACCGCCTTCGACACCGCCACGTACACCGACCACCTCGGCACCACGGTGCGCGCGGACCGGCTCGACGCGCTGCGGGCCACGCTCGCGGGCATCGCCGCGCCGCTGCACGCCTGGTACGGGGTGCGGGTCTTCACCGACGGCGTGGAGAGCGAGGCGGAGCCGCCGGCCGAGGAGCTGGACCGGATCCTGACCCTGGAGGACCGGGCCGGGCGGACCGACCCGTACCGGGGTGTGGCGGCGCTGCTGCATCTGTGCGGGGTGCGCGGCTGACAGCGCCGCGCCCGCCCTCTCCACGTACGTCTCTCCTCGCGCCCCCGGTGCTCCCGCCACTGGCGGGGGCCGCAGTCAGGGCGTCGGGACACCTCTGCACGGCCGCCTCCGCCGGGTCACTCTGGCGGTAGGCAGGAATCACGGGTGTCCGAGGGGGAGCCAATGACCGTGTCATGCGACGAAAGTACGGCGGTACGGGACACGGCGGCGGTCCCCGTGCGGTGGCCGGGCACGGCGCGCGGAGGCGGACGGGAAGAGGCGACCCGGGCGATGGCCGACGTGCTGTTCGCCTCCTTCGCCAGGAGCGACCAGCGGCGCAAGGGCGAGCAGTATCTGCGCGGCATGCTGAGCACTCCGGGCCGCAAGTCCATCCGCAACATCGCCGCGCACGTCGGGGGTGCGGCGACCGAGCAGAGCCTGCACCACTTCATCTCCAGCTCCACCTGGGACTGGAGGCCGGTCCGGCAGGCGCTGGCGGGATATCTCACCCGGATCGACCCGCCCCAGGCCTGGGTGGTGCACCCGATGCCGATTCCCAAGGCCGGTGACCGGTCCGTCGGGGTCGACCAGGGTTTCGATCCGTGCCTCGGGGCCTTCCGCGGGCAGCGGGCCTTCGGCGTCTGGTACGGATCGAGGACCCTCAACTCCCCGGTCAACTGGCGCCTGTTCCTGTCCGGTTCCTGGGTTCAGGACCCGCTGCGCCGGCGGCAGGCCGAGATTCCGGAAGGCACCCGGGAGGAGACGCTGGAGGAGTGCGCGGCGACCGCGGCACTGGACGTCCTGGGCTCCTGGGACGTGCCGTCGCGACCGGTGGTGCTGAACACCCACATCGCCCACGCCGCCGCCACCATGGGCCGGTTCACCGAAGTGGGCATCCCGGTGATCGCGCGGATCGGCGCGACGGCACGGCTCACCGTCCACGATCCCGCGCTGCCCGGCCGGGGCGGCGCCCCGCTGCCGGCCGGGCTGATCGCCACGGCCGCCATGCGGTTGCGGCGCGGTGTGGAGTGGGCCGACGAGCCGGGCGCGTACCGCGAGTCGCGGGGGACGCTGACGGCGGCGGTGCGGGTGGGCGCGGAGAGCGGCGGGGCCGATCCGTACCGCGGGGAGCTGTCGCTGCTCGGCGAGTGGGACGGGGCGGGGCACTCACCGCAGGCGCTGTGGGTGACCAACATGACGTCGGCGCCGGCTCCGGCGCTGCTGCGGCTGACGCGGCTGGGCGGGAGGGCGTGCCGCGATCTCGCCGCCGCCGGGGAGGACGTGGGCCTCAAGGACTTCGAGGGCCGGTCGTTCAACGGCTGGCACCGGCACATCACCCTGGCCTCGGCCGCCCACGCCGTCGCCGCCCTGAGCGGGCCCCGGTCCGCCGCCGACGGTCACGGGCCGCGGTCCGCCTGATCCGGGCGCGGGCCCGGATCAGGGGCGCCGGACGGCCTCGCGGGCGCGTTGGAGGCGGAGCGCGAGCTGGATCTCCAGCGCGGTCGCCGGCCGCTGCCAGTCGGCCCCGAGGAGATCGGTGATCCGCTCCAGGCGGCGCGCCACGGTGTTGGTGTGCACATGCAGTTCGAGCGCGGCACGGCTGGGGCTGCCGCCGTTGGAGAAGTACGCGTCCAGCGTGCCGGCCAGATCGGTCGAGCGCTGCCGGTCGTAGTCGAGGACCGGGCCGATGGCGGAGGCGACGAAGGCCTCCACATCATGGTCGTCGGAGACCAGCAGCCCGAGGAAGCCCAGGTCACCGGCGGCCGCGACGCCGCCGCGGCCGCCGATCGCGATCAGGGTGTCCAGGCAGCGCACCGCTTCCGCGTAGGCCGTGTCCGCCGAGGCGAAGCCGTGGACCGGTCCGGCGGCGCCGGCCGACACGGCGTGGCCCAGCAGCGCCGTCAGTTCGTCGACGGCGCTCCTGGCCGCGGCCGAGGGGTCCGAGCCCGGCAGGAGCAGCACCAGGCACTCACGGCGTACGGTCTTCAGACCGGCGTGCCGGTAGGCGTAGGAGGAGGCCCAGATCGCCGCCTCGCCCTGCTTGCCCTCGGGCCGCAGCACCACCATCACATGGTCGACCGCCGGGTCGAGGCCCAGCCGGTGGGCCCGCTCGGCGAGATGGCGCGGGGCGCCGGTGGTTCCGGAGAGCAGATCGTCGAGGTAGTCGTCACGGATCGGGCCGGCGGCGGTCGCCAGGTCGTGGCGCAGCAGCACGGTGGCGACGGTCTGCGCGGTGAAGTGGAGCAGGCGTCGGCGCTCGTCGCCGAACGCCTCCCCGGTCCGGCAGATGAGCAGTCCCGGGCCTTCCACCCCGGTGGTCACATGGGCGGCCCACAGGTCGTCGGCGAGTCGTACGGCGGCTGCGCCCGCCCTGGAGTCCGCGATGCCGCGCACCATCGAGGCGGCGTCGGCCCGGGGCGGCTCGCCGGTGCCGGCCAGCACGCGTCCGGCCGCGTCCCGCACGGCGAGGTCGCCGCCCAGCGCGCTCGCCGCGTACCGGACGATGTCGTGGAGGCTCCGGCCCTCCAGGCACATGCCGGAGAGCGTGGTCTGGGCGTCGGCCAGCCGGCGGGCCGCGGCGAGCTCCTCGTCGAGGCGGGCGTTCTCGGCGAGCGCGCGGGCCAGCTCCGAGCGGACCCCGTCCATCCGCCTGGTCGCCTCGATCGCCGGCGCCGACAGGTCCGCCAGCAGACGCAGCAGGCTGACCTCGTCCGGTGTGAAGTGCCGGACCGCCCGGGACGCGCCGTACAGCGCTCCCACCATCCGGCCGCCGCTCGACATCGGCACGGCGAGCACCGCGTGCAGGCCCTCGGAGCGGACGACCCGGTCGATCTCCTCGGTGTGCGGGAAGCTGTCGTCGGCCAGGTAGTCGGCGGTCCAGTACGGGGCGCTCCGGTCCTGTGCCAGCTCTCCCAGACCGCGTCCCCGGTCCATCTCCAGGCCCACGTTGAGGGCCGTGGTGTCACCGTCGGAGTTGTGGACGTAGCTGCCGCCGTCGGCGATCCGCAGGCTGACGTAGGCCATGTCGAGGCCCAGCAGCCGTCGCGCGTGCCGGGTCACGACGTCGAGGCGCTCGTCCAGGCCCTTGTGGCGGAAGATGTCCCGCCCGGTGTCGACCAGGGCCGCCAGCGCGGATTCGCGGCGGCGTTGCCGCTCCGTCGTGGCACGGATGTCCAGTGCCGTGCGGACGGCGTGGCGGAGCCGGTTCCTCCGGTCGGGTCCGAGGGGGAGCTCGCCGGCCCGGCGGAGCAGGCTCTCGAAGTCCCCCGGAGGGGCGTCCCTGGCCAGCAGGTCGAGGATCTCGCCCACTCCGAAATCGCTCTCAGCGTTCTCTGAGGTCTCTGATTCCACTGAATCCCCCGGTTCAGAAGTCAAGATCGCTGGCAGAGCGTAGTTTCCTCCCGCACGGCACGGCAAGCAGTGTCCATTATTCCGGCATTCGACGGTGTGTTCCGGCCACATCTTCTTCGGCTCGCAGGGTCGCCGGACCACCTTTCGGGCCGCGGTGCAGCCGGAAATCATCGCGTAGGACATACCCGGGGAGCGATGCCCGGATTTCAACAGGGGTGAATATGACAGGAACAGCCGGTTTCGCGGGTTCGCTCGCACGCAGCAGGGCGACGCCGACGAGCGCGGGCGGCTCCCGGGTCTTCGCGCTGGCGGGTCGCGAATGGGACCTGCTGGACGGGGTGTTCGCACCCACGCATTCGGCGACGACCCTCGTGGCCATGGAACTGCTGGGCCTCGCCGGCGGCGGGCAGGACTTCCGCCGCCGGGGCTCCTTCCTGGAGATCGGCTCCGGTACGGGCGTCATCGCGGTGTCCGCGGCACTGGCCGGATGCGATCGGGTGGTGGCCACGGACATCAACCCGGCCGCCGCCCGGAACACCGCGCTCAACGCCCGACGGCACGGCCTGGCGGGGCGGTTGACCGCACTGCAGGGGGATCTCTTCGAGCCGCTCGGCGCGCACGAGCGCTTCGACACCGTGTACTGGCACTCCAACTACGTGCTGGCTCCGGCCGGATACCGGTACGAGGCCGACATCGAGCGCGCCTATGTGGACCCGGGCTACCGGGCGCACCGGCGCTATCTGTCCGAGGCGCCCGGGTTGGTGGCTCCCGGAGGCGCCGCGCTGCTCCAGTTCAGCGAGCGCGGGGATCTCGGACTGCTGCGACGACTGGCCGACGAGTGCGGCCGGACACTGCGGCCACTGCGTCGCAGGCGACTTCGGGAAGGCGCCGCGGACATCGAACTCACGCTTTATGAAATCTGTGTGAACAGATGAACGGAACGAGCCGTCGACTGCGCGTTCCTTGCGACACCTTTTCCACGCATGGCGAACCGGAGAACCGGTGCTACAGGCCATCGAAAGGCGCAACAACAGGCGATCCACAGAAAAGGCGAACCGATATCCATATGCGACACGGAGGCCCGGTCGCCGTTTCTCCCCCAGGACGGCCCGCCGGACTTGACGGATTACCGCGCACCTGACGGAGTCGCGGAATCCTTGTTGGCCCCGCGTCGCTCCGTCCCGCACGATCGTGCCGGCGGAGATGTGGTTGACGTGGCGGCCGACGGACCGGCCGGAAGGGGGACGGCTCGGTGACGCGCAGGGAGGCACGGCCCGACGGCCACGGCGGCGCGGTGGCGAAGGAACCACCGGTGAGGGTTCCGGTCGACTCGCTCCTGCCGGCCGACTCGGCGCGTGGCGCTCTCGACGAGAAGCACGTGCAGGTGCTCGCGGCGCTGGAGGGCGACTTCGAGCCGGTCCTCGTGCACCGGCCGACCCTGCGTGTCATCGACGGCATGCACCGGCTCTCCGCCGAGGTGCTGCGCGGACGGCAGGACATCGCGGTCCGGTTCTTCGACGGAAGCGAGGCGGACGCCTACGTCCTGTCCGCGCGGGCGAACGTCCGGCACGGACTGCCGCTCACGCTCGACGAGCGGCGCACGGCGGCGACCCGGATCCTGCGCTCCCATCCGCACTGGTCCGACCGGTCCGTCGCGGAGTGCGTGGGGCTCAGCGGAAAGACCGTGGGGCGCCTGCGCAGGTGTGCGACCGAGGAAATTCCTCAGTCGCCCACCCGGACGGGCCGCGACGGCACGGTGCGGCCGGTCAACAGCGAACAGGGCCGCCTGCTGGCCGCGCGGCTGATGACCGCGGACCCCGGCGCCTCGCTGCGGGAACTCGCCCGGCTGGCCGGGGTGTCCACCGCCACGGTCCGCGATGTGCGCGACCGGGTGCTGCGTGGCGACGACCCCGTTCCCGCCGGCCGGCCGGCAGCCGGTGAGGAGCCCCCGCCGACGACGCCCGCGGCGGTTCCCCGTCCGGCCGGCGCGGTGTACCGATGTGACGCGACCGCCACCGACACGGTGCGCAGGCTGGTGAAGGATCCTTCGCTCAAGGGCTCCGAGCCCGGCCGGCTGCTCCTGCGCACCCTCCTGGCCACCGAGATCAGCGAACAGCAGTGGCGGGAGATCGCGGCGGCGCTTCCCGACCACTGCGCTCCGCTGGTCCGGGCCGCGGCGGCCCGCCGTGCCGCGGACTGGGCCGCGCTCGCCGGAGCGGTGGCACGAGGGGCTTCGGGAGCGGCCTGACCACCCGGCCTCCGTCCCGGAAATCCAACGGTATATCGAAAGCCCCGAAAAACGTGTGTGCGGTTTTCTTCTCCGCCCGTGATGCGGCCCCTAGTGTCTTTATACGTAAGCACTCGCCGTTCACCGCGAAGGGAAAAGCGTGCCCGAGAACAATGACTCCCAGGGCTTCACCGATGCCGTGGAGCTGCGCCGCAGGAACCGCGCCGTCGTCGAGACGTACATGAACACGAAAGGCCAGGACCGGCTTCGCCGGCACGAGTTGTTCACCGAGGACGGCAGCGGCGGTCTGTGGACGACGGACACCGGCTCCCCCATCGTCATCAAGGGCCGGGACCGGCTGGCCGAGCACGCGGTCTGGTCGCTGCAGTGCTTCCCGGACTGGGAGTGGTACAACATCCGCGTCTTCGGGACGGACGACCCGAACCACTTCTGGGTGGAATGCGACGGTCACGGCAGCATCCGCTTCCCCGGATATCCCGACGGATATTACGAGAACCACTTCCTTCATTCCTTCGCACTGGAGGACGGGAAGATCAAGCAGAACCGCGAGTTCATGAATCCGTTCGAGCAGCTCCGTGCGCTCAGCATTCCCGTGCCGGAGATCAAGCGCGCCGGCATACCCACCTGATCGTCCTCCGGACAGGAGAGCGGAATGAACAACGCACTGCACGGCATCGAGAGCGGTGCCGCCCTGCAACAGCCGGAGTGGGGCGATCTGCAGCAGCTCCGGCGGGTGCGGGAGACCCTGGAGGCACGCCCGCCGCTCGTACGGGCCCAGGACATCCGGACGCTGCGCTCACTCCTGGCCAGGGCCGCGGCCGGCGAGGCCATGGTGGTCCAGGCGGGCGACTGTGCCGAGGACGTGGACGAACACACCACCGGCTATGTCTCGCGCAAGACGGCCGTCCTGGACCTGCTCGCGGGTTCGCTGCGCATGGCGACCCATCTGCCGGTGATCAGGGTGGGCCGGATCGGGGGCCAGTTCGCCAAGCCGCGGTCCCGGCCCACCGAGATCGTCGACGGCCTCGAACTCCCCTCGTACCGGGGAGACATGGTGAACGGTCCGGAGCCCTCCCCGGAGAGCCGCCGTCCCGACCCGCTGCGGATCCTCGCCGGATACATGGCGGCCAACGACATCGTGGAGCATCTGGGCTGGAAGGGCCGCACCGACGGCAGCGGCATCGAGGCGCCGGTCTGGACGAGCCACGAGGCGCTGCTGCTCGACTACGAGATCCCGATGCTGCGCCAGGACGAGCACGGCGGTCTGTACCTCAGCTCCACCCATCTGCCCTGGATCGGCGAGCGGACCCGGCAGCTCGACTCCGTACACGTGGAACTGCTCTCCAAGGTGTTCAATCCGGTCGCCTGCAAGGTGGGCCCGTCGATGACCCCCGACGAGCTGCGGGCCCTGTGCGAACGGCTCGATCCCTCCCGGGAGCCGGGCCGGCTCACGCTGATCGCCCGGATGGGCGCCGACACGGTCGCCGACCGGCTGCCCGCCCTCGTCCACGCGGTGCGGGGCGCCGGCCATCCGGTGATCTGGCTGACCGACCCCATGCACGGCAACACCGTGCCGGCTCCCGGGGGCCTCAAGACCCGGATGGTGGAGACGGTGGCCCGTGAGGCGGCCGCCTTCCGGGAGGCGGTCGTCTCGGCCGGCGGGGTGGCGGGCGGGCTGCACCTGGAGACCACGCCCGACGCGGTGACCGAGTGCGCGGACGACGAGGCGGCCCTCGGCCGCGTCGCGGAGCGGTACACCAGCCGCTGCGATCCGCGGCTGAACCCGGCCCAGGCCCTGCGCGTCGTCTCGGCCTGGAACGGCTGACGCACCGCCCCACGGAAACCGGAGCCCGGAAACCAGAGCCCGGAAACCAGAACCAGGAGGCACAGGACGTGTCCGGTATACCCCGTATCAACTCCTACCCGCTGCCGGCATCCGGTGATCTGCCGGCCAACACGGCCCGCTGGTCCGTCGATCCGGACCGCTGCGTGCTGCTCCTGCACGACATGCAGCGCTACTTCCTGCGGCCCTTTCCCGACGACGTACGCGGTCCGCTGGTGCGCAACGCGGTCCTGCTGCGCGAGTGGTTCGCGGAGCGCGGGGCGCCGGTGGCGTACACGGCTCAGCCCGGCGGCATGGACGAGGAACAGCGCGGTCTGCTCAAGGACTTCTGGGGCCCCGGCATGCGTACGGCGCCCGCCGACCGTGAGGTGGTGGACGAACTCGCGCCCCGGCCGGACGACTGGGTGTTCACGAAGTGGCGCTACAGCGCCTTCTTCCGCTCCGACCTGCTCCGGCGGATGCGGGACGCCGGGCGGGACCAGATCGTCGTGTGCGGGGTCTACGCGCACGTCGGGGTCCTGATGTCGGCCGTCGAGGCGTTCACCAACGACATCCGGCCCTTCCTGGTGGCCGACGCGGTCGCCGACTTCTCCGAGGAGTACCACCACCTGGCACTGCGCTACGCCGCCGAGCGCTGTGCCATGGTCGTCACCGCCAAGGAGGTGCTCGGGTGAGCCTGCTGGACCGGGTGCTCGGCCCGGACCCGGGCCCGTACGCCCTGCTCCACCGGCCCGGCGCGACCGGCCCCGACGAACTGGAGCTCCTGGTCGGCGACGTCTGCCGGCCCGCGTCCCTGGCCGACATCCCGCTGCGCCCCGCCTCGGCCCCGGACGCGGAGCCCGGCCACGAGGTGCTGGCCGTCGTCCCGTACCGGCAGATCGCCGAGCGCGGCTTCAGCGCGGCGGACGACGGCGCACCGCTGATCGCGCTCACCGTGACCGGTCAGGAACGCGTGCCGCTCGCGCGGGTGATGGCGGCCGTCCCGGACGTACCGACCGTGCTGACCGGCGCCCACTTCGACATCGACGACGAGGAGTACGCGCGGACGGTACGCCGGGTCGTCACGGAGTCGATCGGCACCGGCGAAGGAGCCAACTTCGTCATCAAGCGCTCCTTCGTCGCCGATATCTCCGACTACGGTCCGGGCGCCGCCCTGGCCTTCTTCCGGCGGCTGCTGGAGCGCGAGACGGGCGCGTACTGGACCTTCGTCGTGCACACCGGCGACCGGACCTTCGTCGGTGCGTCGCCCGAGCGGCACATCAGTGTCCAGGGCTGCGGCACCGCCGTGATGAACCCCGTCAGCGGTACGTACCGCTACCCGCCGACCGGCCCCGAACTGCCGGGGCTCATCGACTTCCTCGCCGACCGCAAGGAGGTCGACGAGCTGTACATGGTGGTCGACGAGGAACTGAAGATGATGGCCCGGATCTGTGCGGACGGCGGCCGCGTCGTCGGCCCGTACCTCAAGGAGATGGCCCGCGTCGCCCACACCGAGTACCTCATCGAGGGGCACACGGACCGCGACGTCCGGGAGGTTCTCCGCGAGACGCTCTTCGCGCCGACGGTCACCGGCAGCCCGCTGGAGAGCGCCTGCCGTGTCATCCGCCGGCACGAGCCCGAGGGGCGCGGCTACTACAGCGGCGTCGTCGCCCTGATCGGCCGTGACGAGCGGCGGCGCCGCACGCTGGACTCGGCGATCGTCATCCGTACCGCCGACATCTCCGCGACCGGACGGGTACGGATCGGGGTCGGGGCCACCCTGGTGCGCCACTCCGATCCCGTGGCGGAGGCGGCCGAGACCCGGGCGAAGGCGGCCGGTCTGATCGCGGCGCTGGAGAGCGGTCCGAGCCGCTTCGCCACCCACCCGACCGTGCTGGCAGCTCTGGAGCGCCGCAACACCGACATCGCGCGCTTCTGGCAGGACCCGACGCAGAGCCGGTCGGTCCCGGTCGCCGACCTGGCCGGGCGCGAGGTGCTGGTGGTGGACGCGGAGGACACCTTCACCGCGATGATCGCCGGCCAGATCAGATCGCTCGGCATGTCCGTGACCGTACGGCGGTTCGACGAGGAGTACCGGCCGGACGCGTACGACCTGGTGGTCATGGGGCCGGGCCCCGGAGACCCGGGAGCCGCCGGGCATCCCAAGATCCGCCATCTGCACGACGCCGTGGGCGGCCTGCTGCGGGACCGCCGCCCCTTTCTCGCGGTCTGCCTCAGCCATCAGGTGCTCAGCCGGCGGCTCGGTTTCGAACTACGGCGCAGAGACATGCCGAACCAGGGGGTGCAGCGGGAGATCGATCTGTTCGGCCGGACGGAGAACGTCGGTTTCTACAACACGTTCGCGGCGGTCAGCACGGCGGACAAGAAGGAGGTGGACGGGACCGGGCTCGTGGAGGTCTGCCGCGATCCGCGCTCCGGTGAGGTCCACGCCCTGCGCGGTCCGCACTTCGCGTCCATGCAGTTCCACGCCGAGTCGGTGCTCACCCAGGACGGGCCGCGCATCGTCGGCTCCCTGGTGCGCGACGTCCTGCTGCCGTGAACGTCCCGCTCGACAACCACCAGGAGGACAGCCAGATGCACACGTACGTGGTCGTGGACGCTTTCGCGGAGGAGCCCCTCCGCGGCAACCCGGTGGCGGTGTTCCTCGACGCCGACGACCTGTCCGCGGAGCGCATGCAGAGCATCGCCCGGGAGATGAACCTCTCGGAGACCACCTTTGTGCTCTCCGCCGAGCAGGGCGGCGACGCCCGGATCCGGATCTTCACCCCGGTGAACGAACTCCCCTTCGCCGGCCATCCGATGCTCGGCACCGCCATCGCGCTCGGCGCCAGGACCCGGCAGGACCGGCTGCTGCTGGAGACCGCGATGGGCACCGTGCCGTTCGAACTGGACCGTGCGGAGGGCCGGGTGGTGGCCGCGCGGATGCGTCAGCCGGTGCCCACCTGGGAGCCGTTCGAGCGCGCCGACGAACTGCTGGAGGCCATCGGCGTGAAGAGTTCCACCCTGCCGGTGGAGATCTACCGCAACGGCCCGCGCCACGTGTTCGTCGGCTTTCCCGACATCCGGGCCCTGTCCGAGGCACACCCGGACCACCGTGCGCTCTCCCGGTTCCCGGACATGGCCACCAACTGTTTCGCCGGGTCGGGCACGCGGTGGCGCAGCCGGATGTTCTCCCCGGCGTACGGCGTCGTCGAGGACGCCGCCACCGGATCGGCGGCCGGACCGCTCGCCATCCATCTGGCCCGGCACGGACAGATCCCGTACGGACAGCCGATCGAGATCCTGCAAGGTGTGGAGATGGGCCGCCCCTCTCTGATGCTCGCGCGGGCGGAGGGCTCCGCCGAGGGCTTCCACAGCATCGAGGTCGGCGGGTCCGGAGCGCTCTTCTCCCGTGGCACAGCCCTGGTCTGACACACCCTCAGCCCCTCGTTCCGGGCCCGCACATCCCCGTACGTCAGTCGAAGAAGGAGGCCGTCATGGCCGGAGGCAGGTCGGAAACCCTCACCGGTTCCGTCGAGATCCCGTTCCCCGAGTACCACCACCCGCCGGCCGGTCCGGCCGGGCTGTTCCGGCAGTGGTACGAGACCGCGCTGCGGACCGGCGTACGCGAACCGAAGGCGCTGGCCCTGGCCACGGCGGACCGGCGGGGCCGGCCGTCGAGCCGGATCGTGGCGGTCAACGAGATCACCGACGAGGGGATCGTCTTCGCGACGCATCTCGGCAGTCAGAAGGGCCGGGAGCTGACGGAGAATCCGTGGGCCTCCGGCACGCTGTACTGGCGCGAGACCAGTCAGCAGATCAACGTCAGCGGTGCGGTGGAGCTCCTCGGCCGGGAGCAGGCCGAGGAGAAGTGGCTCAGCCGGCCCCTGTTCACGTATCCGGCGTCGGTGGTGTCGCGGCAGAGCGAGGAGCTGGTGGACCTCGCGGCGATCCGCGCGGAGATCGACCGGATGGCCGAGATCGGCGGTGTACTGCCGCGCCCGCAGAGCTATGTGGCCTATCTGCTGCGCTTCGACGGCGTGGAGTTCTGGGCCAACGGCGAGGACCGGCTGCACCAGCGGCTGCGCTACGACCGTGAAGGCGACGGCTGGTCGGTGCGGCGTCTCCAGCCCTGAGACCGGCCGGAACAGCACAGCCGATGGCGCGGCGGCCGACGGGCCCGCCGCGCCATCGGCGTGCCCGCCCCGGCGACTTGACATAGTTCCGCGCCCGCCATCGCTCCGCCGCCCCGGGGCCCGCACAATTTCTCTGCAAGCCATCGGACGGAGAGAAAACGAGGACGGTGTGACAGCGGAACCGCGCGATGTAGCAGTCGCCTATTTCAACGCCTGGCGGAGCAAGCGATTCGATGACCTGAGACTGCTTCTGTCCGACGGGACATTCAGCTATTCGGGCCCGCTGGCGGAAATCGACAATGCCGACGAGTGCCGTGACACGCTCGCCCGGCTCGGCGGCGTCATGACCGATCTGGTCGTGGAGAGGTCCTTCGTCTCCGACGCCGACGTGGTGACCTTCTTCACCGTGCACACGTCCGTCGCCTCGCCCAACAAGGTCGCCAACTGGCTGCATGTCGAGGACGGCAGGATCACCTCGATCCGCGCGGTCTACGACGCGCGCGAGATGGCCTCCATCTGACGCGGGACGGCCTCCGTCCGATCCGCACACCAGTCGAGAAGAGAGGTTCGACAGCCATGACCACCGCATATGAGCACGCCGCGACACCCGAGGACCTGGCCCGTCTCTGGGTGGACCGCGCCAACGCGGGAGACGCCGACGGACTGGCCGCGCTCTACGAGAAGGACGCCGTCATGGTGTTCCCGATGGGCGTGGAGCACGTGGGCAGGGACGCCATTCGGACGGCTTTCGCGCACATGTTGCAGCACTACACGCATTTCGAGTCGGAGGAGACGCTTCCGACCCTGCGGACGGGCGATATCGCGCTCACGTCCACGAGTCCGGCGGACCGCAGCCGCGGCCGTTATCAGGTGGCCAGGAGGCAGCCCGACGGAACGTGGCTGCGCATTCTGCACTCGTCCGGATACTTCGACGAATGATTCCCGAATCCGTTCTTCATGACGGGCGGTCACCACGGAAAGGACGACACGCGATGAGCGCGGACACCGCGACGGCCGACGGTTATGCCACGGGGCTGCTGAGCAAGGATCTGCCGACCGAGATCGACCGGCTGCGTCTGCTGGAGAAGGTGTACGACCCCGGCACCACGGCGATCCTGGACCGGATCGGCGTCGAACCCTCCTGGCACTGCCTGGAGATCGGGGCCGGGGCCGGTTCCATCGCCTACTGGCTGGCCGACCGGGTGCCGGACGGGCGGGTCCTCGCGCTCGACATCGACCCGCGGTACGTCGACGCCGAGTACGCGCCCCAACTGACGGTGTCGGCCACCGACATCGCCGACGAGGACTTCCCGGCCGGCTCGTTCCATCTCATCCACGCGCGCGCGGTGTTCATGCATCTGCCGGACCGGGAGGCGATCCTCCGCCGTGCCGTCCGGTGGCTGGCTCCCGGCGGGCGGATCGTCCTGGAGGACGTGCACTTCCTTCCCGCGGCCGACTCGCCGTATCCCGCGTGGCAGCAGATCAACGGCGCCTGGCTGGCCGCGCTGGCGGCACAGGGTATCGACCTGTCATGGGCACGCCGACTCCCTGCCGCGCTGGCCGCCGCCGGACTCGACGAGGTCGGTGTCTCCGTCACGCCCGGCGGCCTCGGCCTCGACGCCGTCCAGGACGAACTGCTGCGCATCCGCATGGTGCAGAGCGGGCCGAGCCTGGTCGACGCGGGCCTCGCCACCGGGCAGCAGGTCGAGGCGGCACGCGAACTGGTGGAGAGCCACCCGGCGCCCGACGTCTCCACGTACGTCTACTCCGCCTGGGCCCGCAAACCCGCCGCCTGACCGCGCCTCCCCTCCCCGCCCCTCTCCTCCCGGCTCCTCCCCCGCTCCCCTCCCCTCCGTCCCCACGGTGCCGGCCGGCGGCCGAGCACCTCGAAACCCCAGCGACAACGGCGGTGCCCCTCCATGAGTTCAACGCAGTCCAACACCCAGCCGACCACGGCTCCTCCTGAGCGAAAGCCGTCCAGCACGGTGATCGCCTGGCTGTCCTTCGTCACCATGTTCGTCATCGGAACCGACACCTTCCTGGTGGCGCCGATGCTCCCGACGCTGTCCGACGAGTTCGGCGTGACCACCAGCGTCTCCGGCTGGATGGTCAGTGCGTACGCCCTCGGCTTCGCCCTGTTCGCCCTCGTGGCGGGCCCGCTCTCGGACGGCCGCGACCGCCGCAGCGTGCTGCTCCTCGGCTTCGCCGGCTTCGCCGCGGCGACCGCGCTGTGCGGGGTGGCCCAGGGCTTCTGGAGCATGATCCTCTTCCGGGTGCTGGCCGGGATGTCGGCCGCGCTCGTCACTCCGCAGATCTGGGCGTCGATCCCCGTACTGGTCCCCGGGAACGCGGTGGTCAAGACCATGGGCTTCGCCGGCGCCGGAATGTCGATCTCCCAGGTCGTGGGCGTTCCGCTCGGCGGCTGGCTCGCCGCCAGCTCCTGGCACGTCCCGTTCTTCGCGGTGGCCGGCCTCTCCGCGGTGGCCTGGCTCGTCCTCTTCCGGGTCTTCCCCTCGGTCCAGGCCACCCCCGCCACCGAGCGGACCGGCTTCTTCGCGACCTACGCGGGGCTCTTCCGCTCCCGTATCTTCACCTGGTACCTGGTGGGCTATCTCGCCTACCAGACCGGGGTCTTCGAGACCATCTCCTTCATCGGCTCCTGGCTCTCGCGCGACTTCGGACTCGGCGTGAGCGCCATCGGCGCCGCCATGATGGCGCTCGGCGTCGGCATGGCGCTGACCTCGGTGTTCGGCAGCCATGTCATCAAGCGGCTCGGCGAACCGCGCACACTCGCCTGCACGTTCGTCGCGCTCGTCGTGCTGTACGGCGCCGTTCCGTTCGCGCCGAACCTCGCCGTCGCCATCACCCTGCTGGCCCTCGGCTCCGCGATGCTCGGCATCAACTACCCCATCTTCATGGCCATGCTGCTGTCGCAGACCACGGCGGCGAGGGGCACGGTCTCCTCGCTGGCGACCACGGCGCTGTACGTCGGCACGACCATCGGCGGATTCGTCGGCGGCGTCCTGCTGACCGAGTTCGAAGGCTTCTACGGGGTGGCCGGGTTCACCGTGCTCTGCCTGCTCCTCGCCGCGGTGGTCTTCGGCGGCGCGGGCGCCTTCAAGGCGCGGGCGGCGGAGCCCGCCACCGCCTGACCGGAGTGCCCACGGGTGGCCGTCCGCCGCGTTCCGCGCGGTGGGCGGCCACCGGCGGGCCCGGAGTCCGCGCGCGCCGCGGCCCTCCGGACCGCCCGGACCGACAGCGGGCCATCGCCGACCGACGGGGGAATCATGGACAACGTCCTGCCAACCGGCCCACCGCACCGGCCGATCAGCGTCGACGCCCCGGTCCTCGCGGATCTCTGCGCCACCGTGTTCGCCTCGCTGCCGCGCAGCGACCAGCGGGAGAGGGCCCATGGATACGTCCGTGCCCTCCTCACCACCGAAGGCCGGAAGACCTTCCGGAACATGGCCCGGGGGCTGGGCGGCGGCACCACGCTCGAACAGCGGCTGCACCATTTCGTCAGCTGCTCGACCTGGGACTGGGCGCCGGTACGCCGAGCGCTGAGCACGGTGATGGACGAAGCGGCGGCCCCGGACGCCTGGGTGCTGCGTCCGGTGGTCGTGCCGAAGGACGGCAACGGCTCCGTCGGGGTCCACCGGCGCTACGCGCCCGACCAGGGCCGGATGGTCAACGTCCAGTACGCCGTGGGGCTGTGGTCCGCCACCGGCGACACCTGCCATCCGCTGAACTGGCGCCTTCTGCTGCCGCGTACGTGGGCCGACGACCCCGAGCTCCGCGACCGCGGTTCGATTCCGCCGTCCGTACGCGCCGAGACCCCCGGTGAGTGCGCGGTACGGGCCTGTCTGGAGGTGGCCGCGGACCGGCCGGTGCGCCCGGTGGTGGCCGCCGTGGACGAGGCGGAGGCGATCGGTGTGATCCAGCAGCTGCGCTCCGCGGGCCTGCCCTTCCTGGTGCGGGCGGGCCGCGGCGTCCCCCTCGCGGTGGTCGGCCGGAACCCCGGCCGGGCCCCGGCCCGGCCGGCCTCCGCCCGCCGGCTCCTGGCGACGGCCCGTGGTCTCGCCTCCGCCGACGCTCCGGGTCCCGCCGTACGGGTGCGCTCGGCCCTGCGCGCGGCCCGTCCGGACAGCCTGCCGGGTGCGGACGATCTGCTGCTCCTGGGCGGGGACGGCACGGATGACGGGCCGTGGCTGACCGACATGGCCGACACACCTGTCTCGCGGCTGACCGCTCTCACCGCTCTGACCCGGGCGGCCGATCACGGCCTGGAGCACGTCACCGGCCGCCTGGGCATCAGGGACTTCACCGGACGGACCTTCGCGGGCTGGCACCGGCACACGACGCTGGTGTCCGTGGCGCACTGCGCGGTACGTCTGACGGAGCTCACGGGCGGCCGCGGACCGGCAGGCCGGTGACGACGGACCAGTGACGACGGACCGGTGTCCTTCAAGGGCCGGGGAAGTTGTACCCGGTATGAACACGATTCTGGTGACCGGTGCGACGGGCAAAGTGGGCGGGCACGTGGTGTCCTCCCTGGCGGCGAAGGGGGTTCCGGTGCGTGCGCTGGTCCGCGATCCGGACCGGGCCGCACTGCCGCACGGCGTGGAGGCCGTGACCGGCGACCTCACGGCTCCGGAGACGCTGGAGGCCGCGCTGCGCGGGGTGCGCGGGGTCTTCCTGATGTGGCCGGGCCTTCCGGTGGAGCCCAAGACCGTGGAGGCGGTGGCCGGACCGGACCGGCACGTGGTCTACCTCTCCACCGATGTCACCGACCTCGCCGACGGTGAGCCCGCCACCTCCTACCACCAGGAGATCGAGCGGCTGATCCGCAGGTCCGGAGCCGAGTGGACCTTCCTGCGGGCCATCGACTTCGCGACGAACACCCTGGGCTGGGCCGGCCAGATCCGACAGGGCGTCGTACGCCTGCCCTACGGAGGCGCGGCCCGGTCCCTGATCCATGAGCGGGACATCGCGGACGTGGCGGTCGAGGCGCTCACCTCCGAGGGCCACGGCGGATCCGCGTACCTGCTCACCGGCCCGGAGGCGATCACCCACACCGATCAGGTCCGGATCATCGGCGAGGCGATCGGGCGCGAGGTGCGCTGGGAGGAGCTGCCGGTGGAGACCGCCCGTCGGCAGCTCACGGAGGCCTGGGGCGACAGCGGCTTCGTGGACGCCAGGCTGAAGGCGTGGGCCGGTTTCGTGGACGTACCCGAACGCGTCACCGACACGGTGCCGCGCCTGCTCGGCCGGCCCGCGCGCACCTTCCGTTCCTGGGCGCGGGACCACGCCGACGACTTCCGCTGAGCGGGCCCGTTCGGCCCATCAGCACGGGCACCCGAACGGGCCGGCCGCCAGACTCCGGATATGGACGCATCCCCCTCCCGCAGCCGGGCGCGCAGGCTGCTGATCCCCCTGTCCGCCGCCGTCTGCGCCCTCGCCCTGACGGGTGGCTGCTCCGGTACGGCTCCGGCCCCGGCGCCCGAGGCCCCCGCCTCGGGCACGGCACAGGGTGCGGTCAAGCGCGCCCCCGACGATCTGCAGGACGCCTACCAGGCCGTCATCAACGACGTGCTGCCGTCGGTGGTGCAGATCGACGCCTCGGACAGCCTCGGTTCCGGGGTCGTCTACGACGACCGGGGACACATCGTCACCAATGCCCATGTGGTCGGCGACGAGAAGAAGTTCAAGGTCAGCGTGGCCACCGGGGAGGCGGTGCTGAACGCCTCGCTGGTCTCCTCCTACCCGGAGCAGGACCTGGCCGTGATCAAGCTCGACGATGTGCCGGACGGGCTGAAGCCCGCGAAGTTCGGCGACGCGGAGAAGGTCGAGGTGGGCCAGATCGTGCTGGCGATGGGCTCGCCGCTCGGCCTGTCCAGCAGCGTCACCCAGGGCATCGTCTCGGCGCTCGGCCGGACCGTGAGCGAGAGCCGGGCGGGCGGTGGCACGGGGGCGACGATCGCCAACATGGTGCAGACGTCCGCGGCGATCAATCCGGGCAACAGCGGTGGGGCGCTGGTCAATCTGGACAGCCAGGTGATCGGCATTCCGACCCTCGCGGCGACCGATCCGCAGATGGGCGACAGCGCGGCGCCGGGCATCGGCTTCGCGATCCCCGTCTCCATGGTGAAGACGGTCGCCGACCAGATCATCAAGGACGGCAAGGTCACCGACTCGGGCCGGGCCGCGCTGAACATCACCGGCCGCACGGTCGTCGACGACAACTACCGCCCGGCCGGGGTGGCGCTGGTCAGCGTGGACCGGGGCGGGGCCGCGGACAAGGCGGGGCTGGAGCCCGGCGACACGATCACGAAGATCGGGGACACCGCGGTCACCACGATCACCTCGCTCTCGGAGGCGCTGGCGGGTGACAGGCCGGGCCAGAAGGTGACGGTGACGTACACCCGCGACGGCGACAGCCGGACGGCGGAGGTCACGCTCGGGGAGATCTGATCCCCTGAAGAGCCCGAAGAGCATGAAGACAGGGGCGGTACGGGGTTCCCGTACCGCCCCTTCCCGTGGGCCGGGCGTCAGGCGCTGTCGGCCTGCAGGCTCATCGGGCCGTAGATCTTGGTGGTGTCCTCGAAGAGCGTCACCTGTGCGGCGCCGCCCTCCAGGAGCTCTTTCCAGTACTCACCGATCCAGGACTCCGCGTCGCCCTGGGTGGTGAACTCCTCCGGCTGCAACGCCGGCTCCGTCTCCGTACCGTCGGACTTCTCGAACCGCCACGTCCACGCCATGCCAGCCTCCCGGGTCGCGTTGCTGCTCCGCAGCCTAGCCGGGCGCGCACCTGGCCGGGGGACGCGGGAGGATCAAGGTGTGGAACTGACTCTGCTCGGCACCGGAGCCCCCGAAGGGCTGCCGCGCCCCTCCTGCCCCTGCGCGGTCTGCGCCTCGGCCCGCGGTCCGTGGGCGCGGGCCGCGACGGCCCTGCTGGTCGACGACGCCCTGCTGCTGGACCTCACCCCCGGAGCGGTGTTCGCGGCCGCCCGTGCGGGGCACTCGCTGAGCGCGGTCCGGCAGGTGCTGCTGACCCATCCGCACGACGGGCCCGCCGTCGAACTGCCCGCCCTGCTGCCGCCGGCCGCCCGGGTGCCGGACGGCCAGGTCCTGACGCTGATCAGCGGGCACCGGGTGCGGGCGGTGGCGATGGACGCGCCGGGGACCGGGTACGAGGTGACCGCGCCGGAGGGCGAGCGGCTGCTCTACCTGCCGCCGGGGGCCGCACCGGCGGGGCTCGACGGGCCCGCGGAGCAGCACTACGACATGGTCGTCCTCGATGTGATCGGACGGCCCGACGCGGTGGCCCGGCTGCGGTCGGCCGGCGCGGTCGGCCCGACGACCGAGGTGATCGCGGTCCACCTGGACCACGACGCCCCGCCGGGCGCGGCGCTGGAGCGGCGGCTCGCGGCGGCCGGGGCGCGGGCGGTGCCGGACGGGACGACGCTGGTGGTGGGCGAGTACCACGCGGTGCCGGACGTGCCGCGCCGGGTGCTGGTGACCGGGGGCGCGCGGTCGGGGAAGTCGCTGGAGGCGGAGCAGCGCCTGGAGACGTTCCCGGAGGTGGTGTACGTGGCGACCGGCGGCCGCCGCGACGGCGACCCGGAGTGGGCGGCCCGGGTCGGACTGCACCGGGAGCGCAGGCCGGGCGCCTGGCGGACCGAGGAGACCTGCGAGCTCACGGAGCTGCTGCGGGCGGACGGGCCGCCGCTGCTGATCGACTGCCTGTCGCTGTGGCTGACCGACGCGATGGACCGGGTGGCGGCCTGGGAGGACGAGCGGTGGCACGACGGCGGCGAGAAGGCGCTGCGGGCGCGGGTCGCGGAGCTGGTCGCGGCGGTGCGCGGGACCCAGCGGCCGGTGGTGCTGGTGACCAACGAGGTGGGGTCGGGGGTGGTTCCGGCGACGGCGGCGGGACGGCGGTTCCGGGACGAGCTGGGGCGGCTGAACGCGGCGGTGGCGGCGGAGTGCGAGCAGGTGCTGCTGGTGGTGGCGGGTCAGGTGCTGGTGCTGCGGGGGTGAGTCGGGCCGTGCCCTGCGGAGCCCGGTCCGTCCCCCGGGCCGACCGGTACTGTTCCCGGCAGGGCGTGTCCGGCGGACCCGCCCCGGGGGCCCGCCGCCGGGTTCCCGCACCGGACCCGACGTGACGACCCGCGAGGCAGACCTCCGTGAACCTGGACGACTTCTCCGACCTGATCCAACGCCCCGACGGGGGTGTCCGGCGCGATGCCGAGGAGCGGCGCGAGCGGCTGACCGTACCGCCGGGGGCGCTCGGGCGGCTCGACGAGCTGGGCGAGTGGCTCAGCGCCGCGCAGCAGTCCGTGCCGGTCAGGGCCGTGGAGCAGCCGCGTCTGGTGCTCTTCGCCGGTGACCACGGGGTGGCGGAGCTGGGCGTCTCCGGCCGGCCGGCGGGAGGCGCGTACGAGCTGGTGCGCTCCGCCCTCGACGGAGCGAGCCCGGTCGCGGTGCTGGCGCGGCGCTTCTCGGTGCCGATGCGGATCGTGGACGTGTCGCTGGACTGCGATCCGGAGCTGCTGCCCGAGTCCGTGGTGCGGCACCGGGTGCGGCGGGGTTCGGGGCGGATCGACGTCGAGGACGCGATGAGCGCCGAGGAGGCCGAGCAGGCCGTCCGGCTGGGCATGGCCGTCGCCGACGAGGAGGCGGATTCCGGCACCGATCTGGTGGTGCTCGGCGACCTCAGCGTGGGCGGGACGACGGCCGCGGCCACCCTGGTCGCCGCGCTCTGCGGAACGGACGCCTCCGTGGTGACCGGGCGCGGTGGCGCGGGCATCGACGACCTGGCGTGGATGCGCAAGTGCGCGGCGATCCGGGACGCGCTGCGCCGGGCCCGGCCGGTGCTCGGCGACCAGCTGGAGCTGCTGGCCACCTCCGGCGGGGCGGACCTGGCGGCGATGACGGGCTTCCTGCTGCAGAGCGCGGTGCGCCGGATGCCGGTGATCCTGGACGGGGTGGTCTCGGCGGCCTGCGCGCTGGTGGCGCAGCGGGCGGCGTTCCGGGCGCCGGACTGGTGGCTGGCGGGCCAGGTCAGCGGGGAGCCCGCGCAGACGAAGGCGCTGGACCGGATGGCGCTGACCCCGCTGCTGGACCACGGGGTGACGGTCGGCGAGGGCAGCGGCGCGCTGCTGGCCCTGCCGCTGGTGCAGGCCGCGGCGGCGCTCGCCGCCGAACTGCCGGAGCGTGAGCCGGAGAAGACCCCGGACGAGGAGCCGGAGGCCCCGGTGGCATCGGAAACGGAGTCGGACGCCGCGGCTCTCGACGGCGTCTGAGCCCCGGCCCTCCTCCTCGCGCGGACGAGATCGGCATCACTCCGGTGCCGCTCAACTTCGCGCTGCCCCGGCCCGTCTTCGGGAGGGACCGCGGCCCGGCGCGCATCCGCGCCGGCGCCACGTACCCACGTACCGACCGACGACCGACCGACGACCGACCGGGGGCCTGTTCCATGCTGTTCGAGAAGAGCGGATGAGCCGTCTCCCGGCCCTGCGCGGGGCGGCGGTACGGGAGTGGGGCCCGCTGTGCGCGACCGTACGGCGGGGGCTCGCCGGACGGTGGGTGCGGGCGCTCGCGCTGACGCTGACCGCGGTGGCGCTGACCGCGACCGTCCAGGTGGTGCAGAACCAGGCGTGGGGCTACCGGCCGGTGCGGAACCTCGGTGCCGTACGGGCCGAGGACCCGCTCTGGCTCGCCCTCCTGCGGACGCCGCTGTCGCTGTTCGTGCCCGCGCTCGATCTGCCGGTGTGGGGTGCGCTGGCGCAGATCCTGCTGGTGTTCGGCATCGCGGAGGTGTGCCTGGGGCGGTGGCGCACGCTGGCCGTCGCGTACCTCGCGACGCTGGCGGGGACGCTGTACGCCCGGATCGGCGTCGCACTCGGCCCCGGGACGTTCCCCGGACTGCCCGCCTCGGACGCGCAGGTGGTGGACACCGGCCCTTCGGCGGCGGTCGTGGGGCTCGCGGTGTACGTCTGCCACCGGCAACGCGCCTGGTTCACCGGGGCGCTGGTGGTTCTCGCGATGGTGGTGGAGGTCCTGGTCAAGGACAACCTGGCGGGCCGCGAGCATCTGGCCGCCATCGCCGCCGTCCTGGTGGTGTGCGGCGTACGGGAGTGGCTCGGGCGGCGGGGCGGCGCTCGGGACCGGGGCGCGGGCGGTTCCGGGGCGCTTCAGGATCTGGGCGAAGGCGGCAGCGGGACCCGGTCCGGCGCTCCGCCGATCAGGTCCTGGAACTTCCGGCGCGGCCCGACCCAGCGCACGTCGTGGTGGTAGGCCCGCAGCAGCGCCCTGGAGCGGGCCCGGTGGCGGTGGCGGTAGAAACGCCTGGCCCAGGGCGAGGTCGGGCGGGCCAGCCGGATCGCGCCGACCAGCGCGACGAACGGGACGAGGGTGCCGAGCACCGCCATCCTCGTCTTGCCCTTGAACAGGGCGATCAGGACGAAGCAGAAGTTGATCACGTAGGTGGTGATGACGCCGAAGCGGCCCTGCTGCTCCTCGTCGGTGACGTCGTCGACGCCGAGCGGGGAGAAGCCCGCCAGGACCAGCAGCACCAGCGCGGCGGTCAGCACGACCACCTCCACGCTCTGCCTGCCCTCCTCGGTCCAGTACACGTCGTCCAGATGCAGGATCAGCGCGAACTCGTCGAGCACCAGACCGGCCCCCACCCCGAAGATCACCGCGCAGACCCCGGCGGCCACGCCCTGCCGCCCGCTGGCCACCGCGCCGAACCCGCCGATCACCGAGAGCACGACCCCCGGCACCACGTGGTGGATGTGCACCCCGCCCGGGGTGATGTTGCGGAACGGGCCCTTCCCGGCCCGGATCATGCGGGTGATGGTGCGGGTGATCGCGAAGGTCAGGACGAAGGCGGCCAGCGCGAGGAGCAGCGGCAGCTTGCCCGGCTCCGTGATGTTGTCGTGCCACCAGTGACCCATGCCACCCACTCCCGATACATCCGGTTTCGCAGCTCTTTGCCGTGTTTCGGCCAATCTATCGGTGGGCGCCGGCGGCTAGCCTGCCCGCGGTGACCTCCCTGAACAGCCACGGGCTGCGTTTCGCCTTCGGCACCCTGACCGTGCTCCCCGTCCGCGTGACCCGCTGGGACCGCGCGACCGCCCGCGCCGGGATGCTCTGCGCCCCGCTCGCCGGACTCGTCGTGGGGCTGCTCGCCGCCGCCCTCGGCTCGCTGTCGCTGCTGGCCGGCCCGGGGCCGCTGCTCGCGGCGGTGGCGTCCGTGGCGGTGCCGGCCGCGCTCACCCGGGGGCTGCATCTGGACGGCCTGGCGGACACGGCGGACGGCCTCGGCAGCGGGAAGCCGGCCGAGGACGCGCTGCGGATCATGAAGCAGTCCGACATTGGGCCGTTCGGTGTCATCACGCTGCTGCTGGTGCTGCTGGCCCAGGTCGCGGTCCTCTTCGAGCTGTACGGGCAGGGCTGGGCGCACGGGGCGCTCGGGGCCGTCGTCGCGGCCGTCGCCGCCCGGCTCGCCATGACCCTGGCGTCCCGTCAGGGTGTCCCGGCGGCCCGGCCGGAGGGGCTCGGGGCGACGGTGGCCGCCACGGTCCCGGCCGGGCGGGCACTGCTCGCGGTGGTGGTGACGGTGGCGCTGTGCGCGGCGGCGGGCGCGCTGCTGGGCCCGTACGCGGCGCTGCGCCACGCGCTGGCGGTGGTCGGCGCGCTCGCCGCCGCCGAACTGCTGCTGCGGCACTGCGTACGGCGGTTCGGCGGGGTCACCGGGGACGTCTTCGGGGGCGTCGAGGAGACCGCGGCGACGGCGGCGCTGGTGGTGCTGACCCTCGGTACCTGACGGCGCGGCACACCGGGCGTTCCCGGCCGCGGCGGCAGGGGAACGGCCCGCCGCCGTCACGGAGCAGGAACCGCGCGCGTAGGCTCATTCCCGGCACATCGTCGGGGCGTCTACGATGCGCCGGGCACGGTCGGCCCACCCCTCGACCGAACTCGAACTCAACGGAAGCGAGATTTCACCACCGTGACTGCTCTCACTCTCAGCACTGCCGGTGCGGCGACGCTGCGCGCCGACGCACTCGTCGTCGGCGTCGCCAAGGGCGTCAAGGGACCGGTCCTGGCGCCCGGTTCCGAGGCCGTGGACAAGGCGTTCGACGGAAAGCTCGCCGCCGTCCTCGAAACCCTGGGTGCCACCGGTGCCGAGGGCGAACTGACCAAGCTGCCCGCCGCGTCCGGCCTCAAGGCCCCGGTCGTCGTCGCGGTCGGTCTCGGTCCGGTCCCGGACAAGGAGGACGCGTACGACGCCGAGGCGCTGCGCCGCGCCGCGGGCACCGCCGCCCGTGCGCTGACCGGTTCCAAGAAGGCCGGCTTCGCGCTGCCCGCCGGCTCCGTCGAGGACGCCGCCGCCGTCGCCGAGGGCGCGCTCCTCGGCTCGTACGCCTTCACCGCCTACCAGGGCGGCGAGAACAAGCTGGCCCCCAAGGACGCGAAGTCCAAGGACAGCGGCCCGAAGCTGCCGCTCGCCGAGGTGGCGCTGCTCGGCGCCAAGCCGCGCGACAAGGCCTACAAGGCCGCGGTCGAGCGCGCCCTCGCGCTGGTCGAGGAGATCAACCGGGCCCGCGACCTGATCAACACCCCGCCGAACGACCTGTACCCCGAGTCCTTCGCCGCCGTGGCCACCGCCGCGGGCAAGGAGCACGGCATCAAGGTCCAGGTCCTCGACGAGAAGGCCCTCGTCAAGGGCGGCTTCGGCGGCCTCCTCGGCGTCGGCCAGGGCTCCACGCACGGCCCGCGCCTGGTGAAGCTCGCCTACACGCACCCGAAGGCGGAGAAGACCCTGGCCCTGGTGGGCAAGGGCATCACCTACGACTCGGGCGGCATCTCGCTCAAGCCGGCCGGCCACAACGAGACGATGAAGTGCGACATGAGCGGCGCCGCCGCCGTGTTCGCCGCCGTCGTCACGGCCGCCCGCCTGGGCCTGAAGGTCAACGTCACCGGCTGGCTGGCGCTGGCCGAGAACATGCCCTCCGGCAACGCCACCCGCCCCGGTGACGTGCTGCGCATGTACAGCGGCAAGACCGTCGAGGTCCTCAACACCGACGCCGAGGGCCGGCTCGTCCTGGCCGACGCGCTGACCCGCGCCTCGGAGGAGAAGCCGGACGCGATCGTCGACGTGGCGACCCTGACCGGCGCGATGGTGCTGGCGCTCGGCAACCGCACCTTCGGTGTGATGGCCAACGACGACGCCTTCCGTACGTCGATCCACGAGATCGCCGAGGAGGTCGGCGAGGCCTCCTGGCCGATGCCGCTCCCCGCCGACCTCCGCAAGGGCATGGACTCCCCCACCGCGGACATCGCCAACATGGGCGAGCGGATGGGCGGCGGCCTGGTCGCCGGTCTGTTCCTGAAGGAGTTCGTGGGCGAGGGCATCGCCTGGGCGCACCTGGACATCGCCGGCCCGGCCTTCCACGAGGGCGCGCCGTACGGCTACACGCCCAAGGGCGGCACCGGCTCCGCGGTCCGCACCCTGGTGCGGCTCGCCGAGCGCACCGCCGACGGCGACCTCGGCTGAGCCGGATCCCGCCGATGAACGCGTACGGCCCCGGGCATAGGTCCGGGGCCGTACGTGTTGTCCGGGCGGGACCGTCCGGGGCGGAACCGGTGAGCGGAGACCGGGTTTCGCTCTCGACGAACACCGACCGAATCCGTAGGTATCTACGCAGCAGTAACCCTCCGGAACGGATGATCGTCCGTCCCGGACCCGGGCCCCGCGTCCCGCCCACCGTCGACAAGTGCGAAGATGGGTTCTCGGCAGGACAGGGCCCCCACCACAGGGCCGAAGACAAAAGCGGCCGCACACCAGCCGACCGGCCGGTCACACCCCAGCGACGGGGCCCGGCGTACGGCGCACATGCATGGAGGACGTGACGTGGCGAACGACGCCAGCACCGTTTTCGACCTAGTGATCCTCGGCGGTGGCAGTGGCGGTTACGCCGCGGCCCTGCGCGGAGCGCAGCTGGGCCTGGACGTCGCCCTGATCGAGAAGGGCAAGGTCGGCGGCACCTGCCTGCACAACGGCTGCATTCCCACGAAGGCGCTGCTGCACGCGGGCGAGATCGCGGACCAGGCCCGCGAGTCGGCCCAGTTCGGCGTGAAGGCCACCTTCGAGGGCATCGACATGGAGGCCGTCAACAAGTACAAGGACGAGGTGATCTCGGGCCTGTACAAGGGTCTCCAGGGTCTCATCGCCTCGCGCAAGGTCCACTACATCGAGGGTGAGGGCAAGCTCTCCTCGCCCACCTCGGTGGACGTGAACGGCCAGCGCGTCCAGGGCCGCCACGTGCTGCTGGCGACCGGCTCCGTGCCGAAGTCGCTGCCCGGCCTGGAGATCGACGGCAACCGCATCATCTCCTCGGACCACGCGCTGAAGCTGGACCGCGTCCCGAAGTCCGCGATCGTGCTCGGCGGCGGCGTCATCGGCGTCGAGTTCGCCTCGGCGTGGAAGTCGTTCGGCACCGAGGTCACCATCGTCGAGGGCCTCAAGCACCTCGTCCCGGTCGAGGACGAGAACAGCTCCAAGCTTCTTGAGCGCGCGTTCCGCAAGCGCGGCATCAAGTTCAACCTCGGCACCTTCTTCGACAAGGCCGAGTACACCCAGGACGGCGTCCGCGTGACGCTCGCCGACGGCAAGACCTTCGAGGCGGAGGTGCTGCTGGTCGCGATCGGCCGCGGCCCGGTCTCGCAGGGCCTCGGTTACGAGGAGCAGGGCGTCGCGATGGACCGCGGCTATGTCCTGGTCGACGAGTACATGCAGACCAACGTGCCCACGATCTCGGCCGTCGGCGACCTCGTCCCGACCCTCCAGCTCGCCCACGTCGGCTTCGCCGAGGGCATCCTGGTGGCCGAGCGGCTGGCCGGTCTCAAGACCGTCCCGGTCGACTACGACGGCGTGCCCAAGGTGACGTACTGCCACCCCGAGGTCGCCTCCGTCGGCATCACCGAGGCCAAGGCCAAGGAGATCTACGGCGCGGACAAGGTCGTCGCCCTCAAGTACAACCTCGCGGGCAACGGCAAGAGCAAGATCCTGAAGACCGCGGGCGAGATCAAGCTCGTCCAGGTCAAGGACGGTGCCGTGGTCGGCGTCCACATGGTCGGCGACCGCATGGGCGAGCAGGTCGGCGAAGCCCAGCTGATCTACAACTGGGAGGCGCTGCCCGCCGAGGTCGCCCAGCTCATCCACGCACACCCGACGCAGAACGAGGCGATGGGCGAGGCTCACCTGGCGCTGGCCGGCAAGCCTCTCCACGCCCACGACTGATCCCCCGGTCCCGGGCGCGACGACCGACCACTTCCGCATTTTCGTAAGGAGCAACTGAAACCATGTCGGTTTCCGTAACCCTTCCGGCGCTCGGCGAGAGCGTCACCGAGGGCACTGTCACCCGTTGGCTGAAGGCCGAGGGCGAGCGCGTCGAGGCCGACGAGCCGTTGCTCGAGGTCTCGACCGACAAGGTCGACACCGAGATCCCCGCCCCCGCGTCCGGTGTGCTGGCTTCCATCAAGGTCGCCGAGGACGAGACCGTCGAGGTCGGCGCCGAGCTGGCCGTCATCGACGACGGCTCGGGCGCTCCGGCCGAGGCCGCGGCCCCCGCCGCCGAGGCCCCCGCCGCCCCCGCCGAGGCTCCGGCCCCGGCTGCCGAGGCCCCCGCCGCTCCGGCTCCCGAGGCCCCGGCTCCGGCCGCCGCCCCGGCCGGTGGCGCGTCCGGCACCGACGTCACCCTCCCGGCGCTCGGCGAGAGCGTCACCGAGGGCACCGTCACCCGCTGGCTCAAGGAGGTCGGCGAGGAGGTGGCCGAGGACGAGCCGCTGCTGGAGGTCTCCACGGACAAGGTCGACACCGAGATCCCCGCCCCGGTCGCCGGTGTGCTGCTGGAGATCGTGGTCGGCGAGGACGAGACCGCCGAGGTCGGCGCCAAGCTCGCCGTCATCGGCGCCCCGGGCGCCGCTCCGGCCGCCGCCGCTCCGGCGCAGCCCGCCGCCCCGGTCCAGGAGGCCCCGAAGCAGGAGGCCCCCGCCCCGGCTCCGGCCGCCCCCGCCGCTCCGGCTCCGGCCGCCCCGGCTCCGGCCGCCCCGGCTCCGGCCGCCCCGGCTCCGGCTCCGGTCCAGGCCCCGGCGGCTCCCGCCGCTCCGGCCCCGGCTCCGGCGCAGCCCGCCCCCGTCGCCCCGGCGCCGGCCGCCCCGGCCGCGCCCACCGGTGACGACGGCGCGTACGTCACGCCGCTGGTCCGCAAGCTCGCGTCCGAGAACAACGTGGACCTGAGCTCGGTCAAGGGCACCGGCGTCGGTGGCCGCATCCGCAAGCAGGACGTCGTCGCCGCCGCGGAGGCCGCCAAGGCCGCCGCCGCTGCCCCGGCTCCGGCTGCTGCTCCGGCGGCCGCCAAGGCGCCGAAGCTGGAGGCGTCCCCGCTGCGCGGTCAGACGGTCAAGATGACCCGCATGCGCAAGGTCATCGGCGAGAACATGATGAAGGCGCTGCACTCGCAGGCCCAGCTGACCTCGGTCCTCGAGGTCGACATCACCAAGCTGATGAAGCTGCGCAACCAGGCGAAGGCCTCCTTCGCCGCCCGTGAGGGCGTCAAGCTGTCCCCGATGCCGTTCTTCGTGAAGGCGGCGGCCCAGGCGCTGAAGGCCCACCCGGTCGTCAACGCCCGGATCAACGAGGACGAGGGCACCATCACGTACTTCGACTCGGAGAACATCGGCATCGCCGTGGACGCCGAGAAGGGTCTGATGACCCCGGTCATCAAGGGTGCGGGCGACCTGAACATCGCCGGTATCGCCAAGAAGACCGCGGAGCTCGCGGGCAAGGCGCGCGGTGGCGGCCTGACGCCGGACGACATGTCCGGCGCCACCTTCACCATCAGCAACACCGGTTCGCGCGGCGCCCTGTTCGACACGGTCATCGTGCCGCCGAACCAGGCCGCCATCCTGGGCATCGGCGCGACGGTCCGCCGTCCGGTGGTCATCGACCACCCGGACCTCGGCGAGACCATCGCGGTGCGCGACATGACGTACCTCTCGCTCTCCTACGACCACCGTCTGGTGGACGGCGCGGACGCCGCCCGTTACCTGACCTCGGTCAAGGCGATCCTGGAGGCCGGTGAGTTCGAGGTCGAGCTCGGCCTGTGAGCGCCCCCGCTGTAACCAGCCTCACCAGCGGCGCCCCCGTCCGGAACCCTTCCGGGCGGGGGCGCCGCCGTATTGTCTAAACAGCCCGGGAGGCCTACCGCCACCGTGATGATGTAGGCAGCACCGGTCTGCCCTGAAGGAGCACCTCATGACCCCGCCCGTCGTCCACTCGCTGCGCGAACAGATCCGCGAGCACATCGTGGAGGGGATCGTCAGCGGGCGCTGGAAGCCGGGCGAGCGGATCGTGGAGCGCCGGATCGCCACCGAGCTGGAGGTCAGCCAGACGCCCGTGCGCGAGGCGCTGCGCGAGCTGGAGACGCTCCGGCTGATCGAGTCGGCCCCCAACAAGGGCGTCCGGGTCCGCAATCTGACCGCCGCCGACCTGGAGGAGAGCTACCCGGTCCGGGCCGGCCTGGAGCAGATCGCGGCCGAGCTGGCGGCCCCCCGGCTCGGCCAGGACTGCTCGGCGCTGGCCCCGCACGTGGCCGCGCTGTACGAGGCGGACCGGCTGGCCGACGGCGAGGCGCAGGTGCGGCACACGGTGGGCTTCCACCGGGAGCTGGTGCGGGCCGCCGGGAACGCGGTGCTGCTGCACACCTGGGAGGGGCTGGGCATCGAGGTGTTCACGGCCCTGTCGATCCGCTGGCTGGGCACGGTGCAGAAGTCGTACGCGGAGGAGCACCAGGCGCTCATCGACGCGTTCCTCGCCGAGGACCCGCAGATCGGGGCCCTGGTGAAGGCGCATGTGCTGGGCTGCGCGCCGCGCGCCTGACCCGTCCGCGAGGCTCCGATCATCTGGTGCGCGACCTGCTCTTCCGTGCAGGTCAGCGCCCTATTTGCACGCTATTTCGCGTCACTCCGTGCCCTGTTTCGAGGCACCCCATGCCACTTTTCTTCGTATCGAGAAGTTTTGCCTTCAATCCTTTGATCGATCATCGATCAGCGCCTTACAGTTCACTCGCGGGCCCACCGGCCCCATCGCTCTGTCCTGCCAGATAGAGCCTTCTCCACCCCCCTCCTCTCCGGAAGGCGGCGATCATGACCGACCCCGTAGGAAAGCTTCCGAGCGAGCTCGACCAGCTCCCGGACCGTGACCCCGAGGAGACCGCCGAATGGGCGGCCTCCCTGGACGCCGTCACCAAGGCTGCCGGCCCGCACCGCGCCGCGTACCTGATGCGCCGCTCGCTGCAGCACGCCGAGGGCGCCGGTCTCGCGCTGCCCAAGCTGCTGGAGACCGATTACGTCAACACCATCCCGACCGCCGCCGAGCCCGCGTTCGACGGCGACCTGGAGATGGAATCGAAGATCACCGCGTGGAACCGCTGGAACGCGGCCGCGATGGTGACCCGTGGTGCGCGGTTCGGGGTCGGCGGCCACATCGCCACCTTCGCCTCGGCGGCCTGGCTCTACGAGACCGGCTTCAACCACTTCTTCCGCGGCAAGGAGGGGGACGGCTCCGGCGACCAGCTCTACATCCAGGGCCACGCCTCCCCCGGCATCTACGCCCGCGCCTTCCTCGACGGGCGGCTCACCGAGCAGCACCTCGACAACTTCCGCCAGGAGGCGGGCGGCGAGGGTCTGCCCTCCTACCCGCACCCGCGGCGGCTGCCCTGGCTGTGGGAGTTCCCCACCGTGTCGATGGGCCTCGGCCCGCTCTCGGCCATCTACCAGGCGCGCTTCAACCGCTATCTGGCCAACCGCTCCATCAAGGACACCGCCAACTCGCACGTCTGGGCCTTCCTGGGCGACGGCGAGATGGACGAGCCCGAGTCGACCGCCGCCCTGGCGCTGGCGGCCCGTGAGCAGCTCGACAACCTGACCTTCGTCATCAACTGCAACCTGCAGCGCCTCGACGGCCCGGTCCGCGCCAACTTCCGCGTGGTCCAGGAGCTGGAGGCGCAGTTCCGCGGGGCCGGCTGGAACGTCGTCAAGACGCTCTGGGGCAACGCCTGGGACGAGCTGTTCCAGCTGGACACCCAGGGTGCGCTGCTGCGCCGGCTGCGCGAGGTCCCGGACGCACAGTTCCAGACGTACGCCACCCGCGACGTCGCCTACATCCGCGAGCACTTCTTCGGCGCCGAGCCCGCCCTCGTCGAGCTGGCGAAACTGCTCACCGACGCGAAGATCGCCGAGTGTTTCTACACCTCGCGCGGCGGCCACGAGGCCCGCAAGGTCTACGCGGCGTACCGGGCGGCGATCGAGCACAAGGGCGCGCCGACCGTGATCCTGGCCCAGACGGTCAAGGGCTACACGCTCGGCAAGGGCTTCGAGTCCAAGAACGCCAACCACCAGATGAAGAAGCTGTCGATCGACGAGTTCAAGGGCATGCGCGAGCTGCTCGGCCTCCCGATCTCCGACAGCGCCTTCGAGGACGGTCTGGTCCCCTACGGCCACCCCGGCGCCGACTCCCCCGAGGTCCGCTACCTCCAGGAGCGCCGCGCGGCCCTCGGCGGTCCGGCCCCGGCCCGCCGGCTGCACGCCTCCGCGCCGCTGCCGCAGCCCGAGGAGCGCGCGTTCAAGGCCCTGTACAAGGGGTCCGGCAAGCAGGAGATGGCCACCACCATGGCGTTCGTCCGCCTGGTGAAGGACCTGATGCGGGACAAGGAGACCGGCAAGCGCTGGGTGCCGATCGTCCCGGACGAGGCCCGTACCTTCGGTATGGAGTCGCTGTTCCCGTCGGCCGGCATCTACTCGCCGCTGGGTCAGACGTACGACCCGGTCGACCGCGACCAGCTGATGTACTACAAGGAGGCCAAGGACGGCCAGATCCTCAACGAGGGGATCACCGAGGCCGGTGCCATGGCCGACTTCATCGCCGCCGCCACGTCGTACGCGACGCACGGCGAGACGATGATCCCGTTCTACATCTTCTACTCGATGTTCGGCTGGCAGCGGACCGGCGACCAGATGTGGCAGCTCGCCGACCAGCTCGGCAAGGGCTTCATCGTCGGCGCCACGGCGGGCCGTACGACCCTGACGGGCGAGGGCCTCCAGCACGCGGACGGCCACTCGCACCTGATCGCGGCCACCAACCCGGCCTCGCTCAACTACGACCCGGCGTTCGCGTACGAGGTGGCGGTGATCGTCAAGGACGGTCTGCGCCGGATGTACGGTCCCGACGCCGAGGACGTCTTCTACTACCTGACGGTCTACAACGAGCCGAAGCCCCAGCCCGCGATGCCCGAGGGCGTCGAGGAGGGCATCGTCAAGGGCCTGTACCGCTTCAAGGAGGGCACGCCCGCGAAGGCGGACGCGCCGCGCCTCCAGCTGCTGGCCTCCGGTACGGCGATCCACTGGGCCCTGGAGGCCCAGGAGCTGCTGGCCGCCGACTGGGGTGTCACGGCCGACGTCTGGTCCGCCACCTCGTGGGGCGAGCTGCGCCGCGACGCGCTGGCGGCCGACGAGGCGCTGCTCCGCGGTGAGCAGCAGGTGCCGTACGTGACCCAGGCGCTCGCCGGTGCGCCGGGCCCGGTGCTCGCGGTCAGCGACTGGATGCGCCAGGTCCCGGACCAGATCAGCCAGTGGGTGGAGCAGGACTGGTCCTCGCTCGGCACGGACGGCTTCGGCCTCTCCGACACCCGCGACGCGGCCCGCCGCCACTTCGGCGTCGACGCGCAGTCGATCGTGGTGGCCTCGCTGGCGCAGCTCGCCAAGCGCGGCGAGATCCCGGCCTCGGCCGTCAAGGAGGCACGGGAGCGTTACGGGATCTGAGCACCGCTCCCGTAGAACCCCAGCCGAACCCCCGGTCACCGGGCGGGCGCGTCCGACAGCGCGCCTGCCCGGCGGCCGGGGGTTTCGCATGGGGACGGGTCCGCCCTGCCGCCACAATGGGCCCATGCGTGCTGCCCGGCTGATCAAGATGGTGCTGCTCCTGCAGGCCCGCCCCGCGATGACCGCCGCCGAGCTGGCGGCCGAGCTGGAGGTGTCGGAGCGTACGGTCACCCGGGACGCGCAGGCCCTGTCCGACGCGGGCGTGCCGGTCTACGCGGAGCGCGGCCGGGCCGGCGGCTACCGGCTCGTCGGCGGCTACCGCACCCGGCTGACCGGCCTCGCCCGGGACGAGGCGGAGGCGCTCTTCCTCTCCGGACTGCCCGCGGCGCTGCGCGAGATGGGCCTGGAGGACGCGGCATCGGCGGCCCGCCTCAAGGTGTCGGCGGCGCTGCTGCCCTCGCTGCGCGACGCCTCCTCCTCCGCCGCCCGCCGCTTCCACCTGGACGCGCCCTCCTGGTACCACGAGCCGGAGACCCCCGACCTGCTGCCCGCCATCGCCGACGCGGTCTGGGACGACCGGCTGCTGCGGGCCCGCTACCGCCGGGGCGGGGGCCGCGACCACGCCGGTACGGAGGTGGCGCGGGAGCTGGCTCCGTACGGTCTCGTCCTCAAGGCCGGCGTCTGGTACCTCTGTGCCCGGGCGGGCGAGGACTTCCGGGTCTACCGGATCGACCGCTTCACCGCCGCGGACCCCGCCGACGAGCGCTTCGAGCGGGACGAGAGCTTCGATCTGCCCGGGTTCTGGGCGGAGCGGGCCGCCGGGTTCGCCCGGTCCCTGCTGCGGACCGAGGTGACCGTACGGGTGTCCGAGCGCGGCGGGCGGATGCTCGCGTACGCCGGTGACCGGGCGGCGGCCGCGGCGGCGCTGGCGGAGGCCTCGGAGCCGGGCCCGGACGGGTGGCGGACGCTCACGCTGCCGGTGGAATCCCTGGACGTGGCGTACGGCCAGCTGCTGGCGCTGGGGCCCGAGTTGGAGGTGGTGGCGCCCGAGGAGCTGCGGGCGCGGTTCACCGAAGCGGCCGAACGCCTGCGCGAGCTGTATCGCTGAAAGGCTTCAATTCGGTGTCTGCGCGTGCGGGAGCCCCCGGCAGGCTGGATGCTGGACCCGTGATGGACGAAACGGAATTCTGGGAGATCATCGACAGCACCCGCGAGGCCGCCGACGGCGACCCCGAGGACCACGCCGACCTGCTGGTGGAACGGCTGACGCAGCTCGATCCCGATTCCGTGCTGGACTTCGCCCGGCACTTCGAGGCCCGCTACAACCGCGCCTACGCCTGGGATCTGTGGGGTGCGGCGGCCGTGCTGCTGGGCGGGGCGAGCGACGACGCGTTCGACTGGTTCCGCTGCTGGCTGATCGGCCAGGGCCGGGAGGTCTTCGAGGGGGCGCTGCACGATCCGGACGCCCTGGCGGAGCTGCTGGACGAGTTCGACGAGGAGATCGACGGCGACGGCGAGGACCTGGGGTACGCGGCCGACGAGGCGTACGAGCAGCTCACCGGGGTGGTCGCGCCGGACCTGGGGCTGCCGCCGCAGCCCGCCGAGCCGCTGGGCAGCCCGGTCGACTTCGAGGACGAGGCGGCGCTCGCCGCCCGCTTCCCCGAGCTGTGGGAACGCTTCGGGCCCACCCCGTAGCCGGGCCCGTCAGGCGGGGCCGAGCGAGCGGCCCATGCAGACGTCGTCGACGTAACGCCCGTTCAGGAAGAACTCCCCGGGCAGTACCCCTTCGACGGCGAAGCCCTCGGAGGCGTACAGCGCGCGGGCCGGGTCGTTGTGCCCGAGGACCCGCAGGGTGATCCGGTTGGCGCCCTGGCGGCGGGCCTCGGCGAACGCGGCCCGCAGCAGGGCCCGCCCGGCTCCGGCCCCGCGTGCCCAGTTCGCCACGGCGAGGCCGCGTATCTGGCGCACGTGGGCGTTGGCGGCGAGCGGGGTGGGCGGGACGAGCCGGATGTACCCGGCGATGCCCGTCCGCCCGTCCGCCGTCTCCGCCTCCACCACGAGGAAGTCCTCCGGCCCGTGCCCCTCGTCGAAGAAGGGCTCGTACGGAGGCGCCGGCCTCGGCAGGACCGCGTGCAGCGTCGACCAGGTGGACCGGTCGAGTTCGGCGAGCTCGTCGTCGTCGGCGGGCACGGCGGGGCGGGCGGGGCGGAGGGTCAGTGCGGCCATGGGGTCACTGTGCCATGCGGTGTTCCCGGTGTTCGGCGACACCGGGGACCGGCCGGTGGACGAGAGCGCGCCGCCCGGGGAGGGGTTCCTGCCCTCGGTCTGCGAGGAGTGGGAGGCGGCCACCGCCCCCGCCGAGGAGGCCGGCATCCGTACGGTGCACGCGCGGACCGGCCTGGTCGTCGGCCGCGAGGGCGGGGCCTGGGGGCGGCTCTTCCCGCTGTTCAAGGCGGGGCTCGGCGGGAAGCTGGGCAACGGCCGGCAGTACTGGAGCTTCATCGCGCTGCACGACCACGTCGCGGCGCTGCGCCACATCCTGGACACCGAGTCGCTGACCGGGCCGGTGAACCTGACCGGTCCTGAGCCGGTCACCAACGCCGGGTGACCGCCGCGATGGGCCGGGTGCTGCGGCTCGACGCTGTTCCCCGCGCCGGCGCGTCGCGGCTGCTCGGGTCCGCGGAGGATGTGCTGGGCGACACGGGTGCTCCCGGCGAGCTGCTCGACTCCGGCTGCGTTCGCCTTCCCCGGCACGACGGGGACGATCCGGCTGCGCGGCGCGACCGTCGGCCTTCGCGGCCCCGGCGCGGCGTGTGGGACCGTGCCCCGGTGCTCCCCGGCGCGGCTGACCGTACGGTGCACGCCATCCGCCTCGATGCGTCGGCCGCGAGGGCGGGGCCTGGGGGCGGCTCTTCCCGCTGTTCAAGGCGGGGCTCGGCGGGAAGCTGGGCAACGGCCGGCAGTACTGGAGCTTCATCGCGCTGCACGACCACGTCGCGGCGCTGCGCCACATCCTGGACACCGAGTCGCTGACCGGGCCGGTGAACCTGACCGGTCCTGAGCCGGTCACCAACGCCGAGGTGACCGCCGCGATGGGCCGGGTGCTGCGCCGCCCGACGCTGTTCCCCGCGCCGGCGCCCGCGCTGCGGCTGGTGCTCGGGGAGTTCGCGGAGGATGTGCTGGGCAGTCAGCGGGTGCTCCCGGCGAAGCTGCTCGACTCCGGCTTCACGTTCGCCTTCCCCGGCATCGACGGGGCGATCCGAGCCGCGCGGCGCTGACCGTCGGCCCCTTCGCGGCCCGCCCGGCGCGGCGTGTGCGACCCCGTGCCCCGGTGCTCCCCGGCGCGCGTCTGACCCAGTATCAGCCATCCTCCTAGCCTCGATGCGAACTCCGGCATTCCGGGGGCCTGTTGGGGGCAAGAGCCCCCCACCAGTCGCACCGACTCGGGGAGGGGCACGTGCGCAGCACGGCACACCACGCAGACGTGGTCATCATCGGGGCCGGGATCGCCGGCCTGTCAGCGGCCCACCTGCTCATCGGGGCGGGGCTCGGCGTCAGTGTCCTGGAGGCCGAGCCCCGGGTGGGCGGCCGGCTCGCCACCGACGAGGTGGACGGGTTCCGGCTGGACCGGCTCGGCCCGCTGCTCTGCACCTCCTGGCCCGAGCTGACCGGAACTCCGGGGCTCGGCGCCCCGGAGCTGCGGGAGTTCGCGCCGGGGCTCCTGGTCCACAGTGAGGGCCGCCGCCATCTCACCGGCGACATACGGAGCGCGAGGGGCGCGCTCAAAGCCGTACGCACCCGTTCGAGCGCCCCCAGAGCGCACCGCACGCCCTGGGCGGCGCAGAGCGCGTACGGGCACGAGCACGGCGCTCCCGCGCGCGGCGGCGGCCGGGGCGGTGCGGTGGCCGGGGCGATCGACCGGGCCCGGCTGGGCGCGGCGCTGTCCCGGCTGGCGGCCACCCCCCGGGACCGGCTGCTGGCCCGCCCGGAGCGCACGGTCGCCGGAGCGCTGGCCGGCGTCGGGCTGCCCGCCCGTACGGTCGACGGCGTCCTGCGCCCGCTCCTCACCACACTGCTCAGCGACCCCGCCCTCACCACGTCGAGCCGGTGCGCCGATCTCGCGCTGCGGGACTACGCACGCGGCGGGCTGTGCGTACCCGCGGGCGGTTCGGCCGCGCTGCCGGAGCTGCTGGCGGCCTCGCTGCCGCCGGGCACGGTCCGGACCGGGGTGCATGTGACGGCCGCCGACATCACCTCCGTACGCACCAAGGAACACGGCGAGCTGGGGTGCCGCTCGCTGCTGCTGGCGACGGGCGCGGGGGCGGCGGCGGAGCTGCTGCCCGGTCTGCGGGTGCCGTCCTTCCACCCGGTGACGGTCCTTCACCACACCGCGCCCGCCCCGCCGCCGACGGGCAGGTCGCTGGTGCTGGACGGGGACCGGTCGGGCCCGGTGGCGTACACCGCGGTCATGAGCGAGGTGGACCCCTCGCGGGCGCCGGAGGGCCGGGCGCTGATCACCTCGACGGTGCTCGGCACCCCGCCGCCGGACCTGGACCGCTCGGTGCGGGCGCATCTGGCGTCGCTGTACGGCGTGCCGACGGACGGCTGGGAGCTGCTGGCGGCCCACCACGACCCGGAGGCGGTGCCCGCGATGGAGGCCCCGCACGATCCGCGCCGGCCGGTGCGGGTGCTGGCCGGGCTGTATGTGTGCGGCGACCACCGCGACACCAGCTCGGTCCAGGGCGCGCTGCACTCCGGCCGCCGGGCGGCGGAGGCGATCCTCACCGACCTGGCCGTGCCCGGCGCCCACGAGGGGAGCCTGCCCCGGGCGGCGTGAGCCCCTGGGCCGGGTCGCCGCCGCGCCCGCGGGCTCAGCCGAGGGCGGCGACCCGGTCGCGGTAGCCGCGTACGGCGACGGCGTCCCGGTAGGGCTCCAGGCTGCGCTCGAAGGCGCGTACGTACTCCGTGGCGCGCACCGAGCGCATCTCGGCCGCCTGCTGGGCCGCCTCCGCGCCCAGCTGGCAGGCCTGCTCCAGCTCGCCCAGGCCGAGGCGGGCCGAGGCGAGGACCACCCGGCAGAACAGTCTGCTCCGGGCGTACGCCGGGGCGCGCAGCGCGAGCGACCGCTCGGCGTGCTGGGCGGCCGCCCGGTACTGCTGGAGGTCGCGGTGGCAGTGGCTCAGCTCGTCGGCGAGCTGCGCCTCGTCGAAGGTGCGGGCCCAGTGCGGCACCTCGTCGCCGGGGCGGGCGGTCTCCAGGGCGTGCTCGGCCCGGGTCACGGCGGCGGTGCAGGAGCGCGCCTCGCCGAGCACGCCGTGGCCGCGTGCCTCGACCGCGTGCAGCAGCGCCTGGACGAGCGGCGGGGCGGAGGAGCCGACCCCCTGCTGGGCGACCCGGGCGAGCTGGACGGCCTCCCGGCCGTGCCCGAGGTAGACCGCCTGCCGGCTCATCGTGATCAGCACATAGGCGCCGTAGCCGCGGTCGCCGGCGGCCTGGGCGAGCCGCAGCGCCTGGACGAAGTACCGCTGGGCGAGGCCGTGGGCGGCGATGTCGTACGAGGTCCAGCCGGCCAGCCGGGTCAGGTCGGCGACCGCGGCGAACAGCCGCCGCCCGGTGGCCTCGCCGTACGTGCCCCGGAGCATCGGCTCGGCCTCGTGCTCCAGATACCGCACGAGGGCCTGCCGGGCATGGCCGCCGCCGTACGCGTGGTCCAGGGTGCGGAAGAGTTCGCCGACCGAGCGCAGCGCGGCGACGTCCCCGCCGCCGACCCGCAGCCCGGTGCCGCTGGTCGTCTGCCGCTGGCGCGGGACCACGGGCAGCGCACCGGACCCGGTCGGCGGGTGCGCGGCGGGCGGATGGGTGGCGGGCGGGCCCGGGGGCGTGGGCCGCAGCGGTCCGGCGGCCGGGCGCGGCAGGCCCCGGCCCTCGGTGCGCGACGCCCCGTCCGTACGCCCGGAGGCCCCGGCCTCTCCCCCGGCCCGGCGGGCGGCGCCGCCGTCCCGGGCCACCCATTCGTCGGCGCGGCCGATCAGCCAGTCACGGCTGGGCACGACGAGTCCGGCGGGGGTGAAGGCGATCTTGCGCAGCTCCGTGTGCGTACCGGAGTCCTTGCGCCAGAGGCCGCTGACGATGTCGACGGCCTCGGTGGGCGTGGCCGCGAACTCCAGCCCCGCGTAGACGGGCGCGCAGGCGTCGAGCCCGAGGTCCTGGGCGGAGAGCCGTCGCCCGAGCCGCCGGGTGAACACCTCGGCGATCAGCGCGGGCGTGGTGCCGCGCGGCTGCTGCCCCCGCAGCCAGCGGGTGACCGAGGTCTTGTCGTACCGCAGGTCGAGGCCGTGTTCGAGGCCGAGCTGATCGACCCGCCGGGCCAGACCGGCGTGCGAGAACCCGGCTTCGGCGATGAGTGAGGCGAGTCGGCGGTTGGGCGTGCGCTGCGGGGGTCGTTCCGACATCGCTGTACGGTCTCCTGCCTTCGGGGCCGGACGGGCAGCCCTCTTGGGAACGGCGCGAATTTAGCGGCCACCGGGGCGGTCATCGCCGCCCTTTGCTCCACGTTCATCCGATCGTGTGAGGATTCCGGACAGAGCTGACGGAAACGTCCGGCACATGAGTGCGCGACCGGTGAGACCGTGGGACACGGGTCCGGCGCGCCCATGAGTGCGGGGCCGACCTGCCCGGAATGCGGCCGTTCCACCTGCCGGGGGGCCGTTCGGGCGACGGCCGTACAGTGGATGCGGGCGCGATCAGTGCAGGGCGCCGTCATCCCGGGGACACCCCTCCGGGCATGCGGGGCCCACCTAGGGAGGCATCGGTGAGCGAGCTGCGGTTCGTCCGTCTGGGCTTCGGCGAACAGGCCGTCGAATACACGGAGGCTTGGCAGAAGCAGCGGGAGGTGCACGCGGACCGGTTCGAGGACCGGGTGCCGGACACCTGTCTGCTCCTGGAACACCCGCCCGTCTACACCGCGGGACGCCGCACGGCGGACAGCGAGCGTCCGCTGGACGGCACCCCGGTCATCGATGTGGACCGCGGCGGGAAGATCACCTGGCACGGCCCCGGGCAGCTCGTCGGCTACCCGATCCAGAAGCTGCCGCGCCCGGTCGACGTCGTGGCGCACGTGCGCCGGCTGGAGGACGCGCTGATCCGCACGGCCGCCGACTTCGGCGTGGAGACCAGCCGGGTCGAGGGCCGCAGCGGCGTCTGGGTGCTCGGCGACCCGGTCGAGCAGCGCCAGGCGCTGGGCGGCCTCTCGCTGGACTTCGACCCGCGGCTCCAGGACGAGGAGTTCGACCCGCGGCTGAACGGCCCGGAGTACGCCCCGTCCAACGCCGGCCAGCGCCGCGAGGACCGCAAGCTGGCCGCGATCGGGATCCGGGTCGCCAAGGGCGTCACGATGCACGGCTTCGCGATCAACGTGAACCCGGACAACACCTGGTTCGACCGGATCGTGCCGTGCGGGATCCGCGACGCCGGGGTCACGTCCCTCTCGGGCGAGCTGGGCCGGGAGATCACGATCGAGGAGGTGCTGCCGGTGATCGAGAAGCACCTGCGGGACATCCTGGAGAACGCGGAGCTCGCTCCGCGGGCGGTGGAGCAGCCGAAGGCCGCGGCCCCGGCTCCGACATCCGCCCCGGCGCCCGCACCCGCCTAGGGCCGACCGGCCGTACCGGCCGGTAGCCCCGACCACCGCCGCCGACCGGGGAATAGGCCCCGCCGGCCGCAGGTTGGGCAGGCGTAGGACCGTTTGATGTACGGGCGTACCCTGGTGTTCGCCAAAGAATCCAAAGCGCATTCGAACTGCGATGCGAACCGCGAATCCAACGCAGCAGATAGCAAAGGGGAGCCGGAGTGTCCGCTGTCGCACCCGACGGGCGCAAGATGCTGCGCCTGGAGGTCCGAAACAGCCAGACCCCCATCGAGCGCAAGCCCGAGTGGATCAAAACGCGGGCGAAGATGGGCCCCGAGTACAAGCAGCTGCAACAGCTGGTGAAGGGCGAAGGGCTGCACACGGTCTGCCAGGAGGCGGGCTGTCCCAACATCTTCGAGTGCTGGGAGGACCGCGAGGCCACCTTCCTCATCGGCGGCGACCAGTGCACCCGGCGCTGCGACTTCTGCCAGATCGACACGGGCAAGCCGCAGGCGCTGGACCGCGACGAGCCCCGCCGTGTCGGCGAGTCGGTCGTCACGATGGACCTGAACTACGCCACCATCACCGGCGTCGCCCGCGACGACCTGGAGGACGGCGGCGCCTGGCTGTACGCCGAGACCGTCCGCCAGATCCACACGCTCACCGCGGAGCGGGAGGCCGGCGCGACCAAGGTCGAGCTGCTGATCCCCGACTTCAACGCGGAGCCCGAGCAGCTCGCCGAGGTCTTCTCCTCGCGCCCCGAGGTGCTCGCGCACAACGTGGAGACGGTGCCGCGGATCTTCAAGCGGATCCGCCCCGGCTTCCGTTACGAGCGTTCCCTGGAGGTCATCACCCGGGCCCGTGAGGCCGGTCTGGTGACCAAGTCCAACCTGATCCTCGGCATGGGCGAGACCCGCGAGGAAGTCAGCGAGGCGCTCCAGGACCTGTACGACGCAGGTTGCGAGCTCATCACGATTACGCAGTACCTCCGCCCCTCCGTGCGGCACCACCCGGTCGAGCGCTGGGTGAAGCCGATGGAGTTCGTCGAGCTGAAGGACGAGGCCGACGCGATCGGCTACTCCGGCGTGATGTCGGGTCCGCTGGTGCGCTCCTCGTACCGCGCGGGGCGTCTGTTCCAGCAGGCGATGGAGGCGCGCGGCGTCGCCGCCGGGACCGTCCAGCCCGCACCGGCCGTGTGAATCCGCTCACGAGCGACCACCACGCCGTCACCGCGTGACCGAAGCGGTCCGTACGCTCCCCGCAGGTGGGGGACGCGTACGGACCGCTTCGGCGTGCGCTCCACCGGAATCAAGGCTTCATTGGTGTTTGACCGCCCGGTCACGCGCTGGTAACACCAAGCAGTGACCCTAGGTACACGTGCGGCGGCGACTCCGTCGGCCGCCGCCGTCACCGCTTCCCACACTCATCCGCGCCCCCGGGGCGCATCCTTCCGAGGGGGAACACCACGATGCAGGCCGCACCGGTCCGCGCCCACGCTCTTCCGTCCGTCACCACCGCCCTGCGCGCGGTCGAGTCGCTGCTGCTGAGCAGCGGCCAGCGCACCGCCCGCCGCAACGCCTGGACGGCCGTCCTGGAGGACCGCCGCCGCGCCAAGGACCGGGTGGAGGCCCAGCACGTGCTGGAAGCCGTGGCCGACCACCGTTCCTAGGTCGCTCCCACGTTCCTGGACCGCTCCCACGTTCCTGACTCGCTCCCTCGCCACGTAAACTTCGGTACATGGCGAGGAAGGCAAAAACTGAAGGCGCGGACAGCGCCGAGAACGCAGGGCGGCTCAAGCAGATCGCCCTGACCTACAAGATGACCAAGCGGACCGACAGCAAGATCGGTCTTGTCGTCGCGGGTGTCGGAATCCTCACGTTCGGTGTCCTCCTCGGCATCGGCTTCGCGATCGGTCACCCGGTCTATCTGGGCATCCTGGGCTTCGTCCTGGCCGTCCTCGCGATGGCGATCATCTTCGGCCGGCGCGCCGAGCGGGCGGCCTTCGGACAGATGGAGGGCCAGCCCGGAGCGGCGGCCGCCGTCCTGGACCGGATCGGACGCGGCTGGACCACCACCCCCGCGGTGGCGATGAACCGCAGCCAGGACGTCGTCCACCGGGCGGTCGGCAAGGCCGGCATCGTCCTGGTGGCGGAGGGCAACCCGAACCGGGTGAAGAGCCTGCTGGCGGCCGAGAAGAAGAAGATGGCCCGCATCGTGGTGGACGTGCCGGTGCACGACATCATCGTCGGCAACGGCGAGGGCCAGGTGCCCCTGAAGAAGGTCCGCACCAAGATGCTGAAGCTCCCCCGCGTCCTGACCGGCCCGCAGGTGACCTCCACCAACGACCGGCTGCGCGCGATGGGCGACCTGATGAGCAACATGCCACTGCCGAAGGGCCCGATGCCCAAGGGCATGCGGATGCCGCGCGGCGGAAAGATGCGCTGACGGCGGCGGCCGACGTACGCAACACGACGGGGCGGCCCCGGACCGGTGAACGGTCCCGGGGCCGCCCCGTTTCTCACGCCTCCAGGCGGTCCTCACGCTTCTGGGCGGTGGGGGTCACATCCGCACCTGCACGGACCGCGACAGCCGGTCGTGCAGCCCACGCCCGTCGCGGTCCCAGACCAGCGCGGGGATGACGAGCAGGAGCAGCACGGTCCGCACGGCCACCCGCACGAACCCGAGCCTGCCGCCGCCCTCGGCGACGACGCGCACGCCCAGCAGCCGCTTCCCGGGGGTGCAGCCGATGGTCCCGACGGTCAGCAGGCTCATCACGAGGAAGATCCCGAGCGCCCAGTTCCCCGCCGCCTGCTGGTCACCGCGAGCGAACAGCCCGTATGCGATCACCATGCAGAGCGACCAGTCGATGAAGAGGGCTCCGAAGCGCCGCCCGAGCGGAGCGACCGAGCCGGGCCCCTCCTCGGGCAGCCCCAGTCCCTTACCCCGGTAGCCGAAGTCGGCGCCCATCTGTTCGGCGGCCGCGCGGGGCCCCGAGAGCCACGATCCGATTGCTTGCCTGTTGTCCACCCGTCCACGGTACTGCGCCCATGTTTGCCCCCGGCCGGGCGGGGCACGGAAACAGCCGCGCGGAGACAGCCGCTGAGATGCCGCCCACCACCGCCCCGGTTAACTTGGGCGAAACAAATGGGTCACGCTTGAGAAATCACGCCTGCCTATGGTCGGGTCCAGCGTGCGCCACCGCACTGGCCGCACCACGAGCTACAACCCCGTCCCTCCCGGGCCGGGAGTAGGAGGAGTTGGATGTTCCAGAACGCCGACGAAGTGCAGAAGTACGTAGCGGACAACGACGTCAAGTTCATCGATGTCCGGTTCTGCGACCTGCCCGGGGTGATGCAGCACTTCACGATCCCGGCAGCGACCTTCGACCCGGCCGAGGAACTGGCCTTCGACGGTTCGTCGATCCGCGGCTTCCAGGCCATCCATGAGTCCGACATGGCGCTGCGCGCCGACCTGTCGACGGCTCGGGTGGACCCCTTCCGCCGCGACAAGACCGTCAACATCAACTTCTTCATCCACGACCCGATCACGGGCGAGCAGTACAGCCGTGACCCGCGCAACATCGCCAAGAAGGCCGAGGCCTACCTCGCCTCGACCGGCATCGCGGACACCGCGTACTTCGGCCCCGAGGCCGAGTTCTACGTCTTCGACAACGTCCGCTTCCAGACGTCGGCGAACGAGAGCTTCTACCACATCGACTCCGAGGCCGGCGCCTGGAACACCGGTGCGGTCGAGAACAACCGCGGCTACAAGGTCCGCTACAAGGGCGGCTACTTCCCGGCCCCGCCGGTGGACCACTTCGCCGACCTGCGGGCCGAGATCTCCCTGGAGCTGGACAAGAACGGCCTCCAGGTCGAGCGCCAGCACCACGAGGTCGGCACGGCCGGCCAGGCGGAGATCAACTACAAGTTCAACACGCTGCTCGCCGCGGCCGACGACCTGATGCTCTTCAAGTACATCGTGAAGAACGTCGCCTGGCGCAATGGCAAGACCGCGACCTTCATGCCGAAGCCGATCTTCGGCGACAACGGCTCGGGCATGCACGTGCACCAGTCGCTGTGGCAGGGCGGCTCGCCGCTCTTCTACGACGAGCAGGGTTACGCCGGCCTGTCGGACATGGCCCGCTACTACATCGGCGGCATCCTGAAGCACGCCCCGTCGCTGCTGGCCTTCACCAACCCGACGGTGAACTCCTACCACCGCCTGGTCCCCGGCTTCGAGGCCCCGGTCAACATGGTGTACTCGCAGCGGAACCGTTCCGCCGCGATGCGCATCCCGATCACCGGCTCGAACCCGAAGGCCAAGCGCGTCGAGTTCCGCGCCCCGGACCCGTCCTCGAACCCGTACCTCGCGTTCTCCGCGCTGCTGATGGCGGGCCTGGACGGCGTGAAGAACAAGATCGAGCCGGCCGAGCCGATCGACAAGGACCTCTACGAGCTGGCTCCCGAGGAGCACGCCAACGTCCAGCAGGTCCCGACCTCCCTCCCGGCCGTGCTCGACGCCCTGGAGGCGGACAACGAGTACCTCCAGGCGGGCGGCGTCTTCACGTCGGACCTGATCGAGACCTGGATCGACTACAAGCGCACGAACGAGATCGCCCCGATCCAGCTGCGGCCGCACCCGCACGAGTTCGAGCTGTACTTCGACATCTGAGCCACAGGTCGCACTGACCGCGGGCCGTCGGCCGTACCCCTCCGGGGGTGCGGCCGACGGCCTTCTTCATGGTCCCGGACAGTGAGCGCCGCGCCTCGCTCGCACGATGAGAGTGCCGGTGTCTCCCGGCTCCGGAGCGTCGAGGATCCGGGCCTCTGCCTGGTGCAAGCCCGCCCGGTGGAGGAGGTTCTGCCCGACGGCGACGTCAGCGGGAATCAGGCACCCTGGTGTCACCGGGCAGGACCGCATAACCCGGCACGGACGGCCAGCGGACCGTCAGGACCACCGACTCCTCCTCCGCGAACCATGAGTGATCGACTCCGCGCCCCCACACGACGTAGTCGCCCTGCTCCGCCAGCAGGACGTCACGGCCCGGCAGTTCGACGCGGAAGCGGCCACTGATGAGGACGAGGAGAGCCGTGCGTTCCTCGCCCCTCACCCACTGCGCTCGCGCGTCCCCACGCGGGTGGACGCCCCATTTGATCTCCACGGCCTCGCTGTGGCGCGGGTCGTCGGCGTCCTTGAAGTGGCCGAGGAGCCATCCTCGGTCCAGTGCCGCATCCTTGCCCGCGTTGCCCACGTACACGCTGTCGTTCACGTGGGGGACGCTAGCAGCGCAGGTCATGCGGCGGCGCTGCGTCGGGGAGCCGGCCGAAGCACGCCGCCGGTGCCGACCACGAAGGTGAACTGTTCGGTCCGGTCCGGTCAAGAAGCGTACGAGCCTGACGACTTGGCGTCGCTCCGGAAGTGGAACTGGTACTGCGTGTTGTCCTTGACGTTCGTGGCGATCACTTTCCAGCTGCCCGCCTTCGCGAGCTTGTAGTCGGCCTGGCAGCTCCTGCCACCACTCTGCGGGAGGAAGCAGACCTTCACGTAACGGTCCGTGCCGGTCTTGATGTTGATGTCGGCGCAGCTGCTCGTCGTCTTGAGGTAGTTGAACGTGGGGTAGTTCGGGTAGATCTGCGTGCCCGCCGCCTTCGTATAGGTCTTGGCGTTGCCGTAGCAGGACTGGGCGACCACCTCCCCCGGGGTGGCCGCGGTGGCGCTGCCGGTGGCGAGCAGGCCACCGCCGATGAGCGCGCCGGTCATGGCGGCGGTGGCGAACCGCTTGTGGAGGTTCATGGAGGGCCCTTCCCCGTTGGGTGTACTGACGTGCGGTTCCCGCCACTGTGGCGGGCGGGCGGAGCGGGCCGTACCTACAACATTCCAGGTACCGCACCCGGGCCCGGTCCGCCATCGTGGTCGCCGGTGACCTTCGGCCCGGTTCAACGGGGGTCGGGCCGCAGGCATCGACAACACGGGGGTTCTCATGCAGATCCGCAAGCGTCTCCTCGCCGTCGCCATGACCGGCACGCTCGCCGGAGCCGGTCTCGTCGGCGGTGCGGCCGGTACGGCAGGCGCGACCGGCCAGGGGGATGTCGTCGCCCAGTCCTGCTACGGCAGCGCATGGAGCTACAGCAAGCCGTCGGGCGCCTTCCTCCAGCCGCAGAGCGTCACGTACTTCACGACCGGCAACTGTGCCGACATCAACATCAAGACCAACACCAGCCGCAGGGTGCGGGTCTGCTTCTACAGCAGCAGCGGTGGTCTCAACTACTGCCAGAGCGCGTACAAGACCACCACGGCGGGTCAGTGGAAGGTCATCGCCAGCGACGTACTGGACGGCACCCACTTCAAGTTCGAGTTCGCGAGTTCCGCCGCCTCGACGGGGCAGCGGGCCCACTGATCGTCAGGGGTCCGTACGGGTGGCGTGGGCGCGGCGTCAGCGCAGTGAGGGCCGCGTCCGCCCCGCCCAGTACTCGTCCGCCGTGATGCCCAGCAGGACCACGTCGTGGTACGTGCCCGCGAAGAACTCGTGCTGGCGCAGGCGGCCCTCCTCCACGAAGCCGAGTTTGCGGTAGAGGGCCAGCGAGGCGTCGTTGAAGGCGTAGACCTCCACCTCGCACTTGTGGCAGCGCTGTTCGGCGAACATGTAGGTGAGGACCAGTTCGGTGGCCTCGGCCGCGTAGCCCTGGCGGCGGTGTTCGCGGGTGACCTCGATGCCCGTACGGAAGCGGCCCGCCCTCGCGTCCGTCTCGCCGACCGACACCGCGCCCACGAAGGCGTGCTCGAAGCGGGTCTCGATGACCAGTTGGTACGAGGCCGGGTTCGGGGTGCGGCCGGCGCGTTCGGCGGCCCAGGCGCGGAAGCTCTCGTCCGAGCGCGGGGGTTCGACCACGTCGGCGTTGCGGGCGTCCACGGTGTGCAGGGCCAGGGCCCGGAAGCCCTCCCAGTCCTGCGGTTCGATGCCCCGCAGGCGTACCCTCTCGCCGGTCCACAGGTCGCTCATCGGGCTCCAGACTGGTGCGTGCATGCAGGGGGCGGTCAGGTCGGTCGGTGCGTCGGTCGGTCAGGTTACGTGGGGGGAGATCGCTCGCGCGACGGTCAGGGACTCCGTGTGCGTGGTGTCCACCTCCAGGTCGTACGTCACGCCCCGGTGGACCGTCTCCGCCTGTACCGCGGCCATGCCCTTCGGGCGGTCGCCCCGGGCGATGCCGCGGGCCTCCGCGACCGCGCCTTCGCAGTGGACGCCCACCCACAGGACGTTCAGGCCCGTCAGCGCCTTGCGCCACCCTTCCTGGGAGGCCGGGCCGCCGAGGAACACGTCGTCGACGATGACGTTCGCTCCCGCCCGCGCCATCGCGGCCACGCCCTCGCGCCAGGCCGCCTCCAGTCTCCGGAACTCCTCGCCGACGGTCACGCCGCCGTCCGCCGCGAACTCGATGCCTTCGCCTGCCGACCTCAGGGACGCGGGCAGGGAGTCCACGAAGGTGTCGATCGCGGCGGCGAGCCACGGGGTCGGCAACTCCGCCTGGAGGCAACGTACGATGCCGGACTTGCCGGAGCTGGAGCCGCCGTTCAGCACGATCACTTGGGTTGTCACCCGGACACGTTAGAGGCAACCGGGGCCGTGTTCGAGGCGTTTTCGGGGGCCTTCGCCACGCGCGGCCCCGGGCGCGTCCGGGAACGGGGATCGACCCGGACCGCGGCTCCCGCGCGCGTGCGGAAGTGCGGGACAGCCCTTAGGCTCGACCGCATGCCCAACCGGCTTCCGTTCGACGAAGTGTTGCGCTCCACCGTGGGCGTCCCCGACCGGAGCGAGCTCCTGGACAGCAGTCCGCGGTCACGGGTGTGGCGGGTCCGGCTTGCCGACCGGAGTCAGGTCGTCGTCAAGCAGATCACCGACGGCGGGGACACCCGCGCCGACGCCGACACGCGCTTCGCGCGGGAGGTGGCCGGGCTGCGCCTGGCGGGACGGACGAGCGGGCCCGCCGTGGCTCCCGCGGTGCTCGCCACGGACCCGCCCTCGCGGGTGATGGTCCTCGAGCATGTCGACGACCTCGGCAGGACGGACGACTGGATGCCGGGGTACGCCGAGTCGCTCGCCCGACTGCACGCCCTGACCGGACCCGCCGACGAGGGCGCACTCCCGGCCTGGCCGGGACCCACGGCCGCCGACGCGGAGTCCTTCCTCGCCCTGGCCCGTACGTTCGACGTGCCCGTCCCGTCCGCGGTGCTCGATGAACTCACCGCTCTCGTGGACCGGTTGAACCCCTCCCCGCATCATGCGCTGCTGCACGGCGACCCATGCCCCGGCAACGATCTGCGGACCGCCGACGGTGTCCGTTTCGTCGACTTCGAACGGGCCTCGCTCGGCAACGGCCTGGTCGAACTCGCCTACTTCCGCATCGGCTTCCCCACCTGCTGGTGCGCGATGTCGGTCACCGCGGCCCCGCTCGCGGAGGTCGAGGACATCTACCGAACCACCTGGCGCGGCCTCACCGGCAGAGATGTGCCGGGCGACCTCGCCGACGCGTGCGCCGGCTGGCTGATCCAGGGGGACGCGCTCGTCGAGCGGGCCCACCGCGGGACGGTCGACCAGCTCGCTCGCGTACCCACCGAGGACTTCGAGTGGGGCTTCGTCTCCGCCCGCGAGCGACTGGTCCATCGCCTCGGCGTGGTCGCCGACATGACCCGCGACCACGACCACCTGTTCGCGGTGGGCCGCCTCAGCTCCGCCCTGGCCGTGCGCCTGTTGGCGCGCTGGCCGGAACTGCGGCCGCTGCCCACGCACGACACCCGCCCTTGGTACTAGGCGGTGTCCTGTCGATCAGGCCGGACCCCGCGAGCCTGGCCTGATCGGCACGACAGGCCCTAGGCGGGCCTGATCGTGGCCAGTTGCGCGAGCAGCAGGATCAGGCGGTACGCCGTCGCGTAGTCGGGGGCCGTGAACGTGACCGTACGGGCGCCCGCCGCGCGCGAGACGCCCGGGACGAGGGTCGCCAGGTCGACCGTGTGCGCGCCCGCGAGGTCGACCTCCACGTCCAGCGGGGCGGGGGCGAGCGTCAGGGGAGGGATCTCCGCGCGGCGCGTGATCGCGTCCGCCGCCGCCCGGCGCAACCGGTCCCCCGCCTCCTCCGGGTGCAGGGTCACCGCGGCCGCCGCGCCCAGCGCCTCCTTGACCGGGACGGTGACCGCCTCGGGGATCAGGTCGGCCGCCTCGGCGCAGGCCGCGTCGTCGCCGCTGAGCAGGACGACCGGTACGCCGAGGTGGCCGGCCATCGCGGCGTTGAGTCCGATCTCGCCCAGCGAGCGGCCGGCCACCCGTACGTCGAGGATCGCGTCGTTCATCGTGTGCGCCAGCACGCCCGGGCCCTCCCCCGCCCGCACGTGGTAGCCGACGAACAGCGCCGCGTCGGTCTCCGCGTCGAGCCCGGCGAGCATGTTCAGCGTGCGCGGCTTGCCCCGGACCAGGCGGGCGCGGCGGTCGAGTCGCTCCGGCAGGAGGTTGCGGAAGGTGCCGTGCGCGTCCGCCACCAGGACGTCGGCCGTGGGTTCGGCGTCCAGGACGCCCGCGATCACCGCGTTCGCGTCGGCCGTCATCAGCTCCCGGCCGCGCTGGTAGTCGTCACGCTCGGGGTTCGTCTCGGAGGGGTGGACGATGCCCGAGACGCCTTCCATGTCGACGGAGATGAGTGCCTTCATGGGGCTGGGATCCTACCCGTCGCCCTCACCGGGTCAGGAGCCGGCGAGGCTCGCCCGTGCCGCGTTCATGAACGCCGTCTTGGCCTCCTCCAGGTGCTCGTTGACCTCGACGTCCCCGATGTCGCGCCACACGGCGGCGTTCAGCGCGTGGCCGTACGTCCTCACCGGCTCGCGCAGTGCCTCCGCGCACAGGAGCGTGACATTGCCGGACGCGGTCCACAGCGCGGTCATCACCGGGCCCGTCTCCGTCATCCAGCCGTCCTCGTCGTCGCCCCACGGGTCGGGGCGGCGGTAGGCGGCCCGTTCCGCGGCCTGGGCGCAGGTGACGAACTCCTTGAGCACGTCGATCTGTTCGGCCCGGCGGCTCTCCGTCGTCGCCACCGCCTGGCGGCGCTCCTCGACGCGTTCCGCCGAGCGCTGGGTGGCGCGCTGGGCGAGAGCCGTCAGGCCGCCGCCCAGGGCGACACCGGCGAGCGACAGGGCCGAAGTCCAGAGATCGGCTGCCATGGTGATGCCCCTTCGCCCGAGTCCTTGTGCGGTCAGGGGGCCATGGTCCCGCACGGGCGGAGCCCGGCAGCCGGGTGCCCCCGGACGAGACGGTCCGGGGGCACAACGGCAGGCCGGGGCTGTGCGTCAGCGCCCGTAGCGGATCAGGGCGCGGACCATGCGGCAGGTGGTGTCGGACGGCGGGTGGATGCCCAGGCGCTCGGCGGTGATCCGTATCCGGTGGTTGCCGGCGCTGGAGGGCTGGTAGACCCCGCTGTCGAGCAGGGCGATGGCCAGGCGCATGGCCTTGAGGCGGCGGTTGTGGGAGACGTACCACTCGCGGGGGCGGCCCGCGGGCAGCCGCTTCTTCGCGGGCGGCGCGGGAAGCGGCGGGTGGAAGGGCATCGGGAGCTGTCGGTCGAGCGGCTCGGTCGTGACTGTGGCGACGGCCATCGGCATCCTCCTGGCAGCGTGGTGGAACCCTCACGAACTCCCTCCATTTTACTGCCCCCCACTGACAATCGCCCCTGGCCAGAGGCCATTTCGGCAGCCCCTCGCGTAACCTTGGCCCCATGGAGATCTGGATCAATCCCGCCTGTTCCAAGTGCCGCAGCGCACTCACTCTGCTGGACGCCGAAGGGGCCGATTACACCGTCCGCCGTTACCTGGAGGACGTGCCGTCGCCGGAGGAGATCCGGGCCGTGCTGGACCGGCTCGGTCTGGAGCCGTGGGACATCACGCGGACGCAGGAGGCGGCGGCGAAGGAGCTGGGCCTCAAGGAGTGGCCCCGGGACGCCGGTGCGCGGGAGCGGTGGATCGTCGCGCTGTCGGAGCACCCGAAGCTCATCCAGCGGCCGATCATCACCGCCGAGGACGGCACGGCCGTGGTGGCACGGAGCGAGGAAGCCGTGCGGGACGCTCTGGGGCGTGGCGCCTGAAGACCGCGTGGTGCCTGAGGGTGTGGGTGCCTGAGGGTGTGGGTGCCTGAAGGCCGTGGTGCCTGAAGGCCGTGGTGCCTGAAGGCCGTGGGCCCGTGGCCCGTGGCCCGTGGCCCGTGGCCCGGATGAGAGTCCGTGCAGCCGTGCCGTACCGCCTCAGCGTTCGTCCGTGCCCGCTCGCTTCGCCGTGGACAGGGCGATGCGGTTCCACGTGTTGATCGTGAAGATCAGGGCCAGCAGGTGGGCCAGCTCCTCCTCGTCGAAGTGGGCCGCCGCCCGGTCGTAGACCTCGTCCGGCACGCCCGCGTCGCCGATCCTCGTGACCGTGTCCGTCAGGGCGAGGGCGGCCTGCTCCTTCTCCGTGAAGAAGTGGTCCGCCTCCTGCCACACCGCGACCATGTGCAGGCGCTCCTCGCTCTCGCCCGCCTTGCGTGCGTCCGTGGTGTGCATGTGCAGGCAGTACGCGCACCGGTTCAGGTGCGAGGCGCGGATCTGGACCAGTTCGACCAGGGTCGGGTCCAGGCCCTCGCGGGCCGCCGCGTCCAGGCCGATCACGGCCCGGAACGCCTTCGGGGCCGCCTTCGCGAAGTTCAGCCGGGGTGTGGTCGTGGCCGTGTTGGGCCGGACGGTGGTGGCCTCGGTGGCGGTGCGGTCGTTCGTCTTGATCTCCGTCGTCGTCATGGGTACGAATCTAGGGCTATCGGTGACTGGGTGTGGGGTGCACTTCTATGACGGATTCATGGGTCAATTCCGCGGAGATCCTGGGCAGCGATCTGCCGCTGGAGCTCTCCGGTACGGGCAATCGCCGGGCCCTCCTGATGGCCGCGCTGCGCGAGGCCGTGCGCAGCGGGCGGCTCGCCCCGGGCACCCGGCTGCCGCCCTACCGTTCGCTCGCCGCCGACCTGGGCCTGGCCCGCAACACCGTCGCCGACGCGTACGCGGAGCTGGTCGCGGAAGGGTGGCTGGCGGCCCGGCAGGGGTCGGGGACGCGGGTCGCCGAGCGGGCCGTCCCGGTGACCCCGGCGCATCGGCCGCGTACCCCCGAGCGCCCGGCCCGCCCGGTCCATGACCTGGTCCAGGGGCAGCCGGACCCCTCGGTCTTCCCGCGCACCGCCTGGCTGGCCTCGGCGCGGCGGGCGCTGGCCGCCGCCCCCGACGACGCGTTCGGGCCCGGCGATCCGCACGGGCGGCCCGAGCTGCGGCGGGCCCTGGCCGGCTATCTGGCCCGGGTGCGCGGGGTGCGGGCCGCGCCGGAACGGATCGTCCTGTGCTCGGGGGCCGCGCACGGGCTGCGGCTCCTCGCGGAGGTGGTCGGCGGTCCGTGGGCGGCGGAGGAGTACGGGCTGCCCTTCCACCGCGAGATCCTCGCCTCGCACGGGGTCGGCACCCGGCCGCTCGGCGTGGACGCGGACGGCGCCCGGGTCGACGGGCTCACCCGCCACGACCGTGCCGTCCTCCTCACGCCCGCCCATCAGTTCCCCACCGGCGGGCCGCTGCACCCCGCGCGGCGGGCGGCCGTCGTCGACTGGGCCCGGTCCACCGGCGGGCTCGTCGTCGAGGACGACTACGACGGGGAGTTCCGCTACGACCGGCAGCCCGTGGGGGCCGTCCAGGGGCTCGATCCCGAGCATGTCGTGCTGGTGGGGTCGGTGAGCAAGAGCCTTTCGCCTGCCTTGCGGATCGGGTGGATGGTGCTGCCCCAGCGGCTCGTCGCCCCCGTCGTCGCGGCCAAGGGCGAACGGGAGCAGTTCTCCAGCGCCACCGAGCAGTTGACGCTCGCGGACTTCGTCGAGTCGGGCGCGTACGACCGGCAGGTGCGCCGGATGCGGCAGCGCCACCGCCGCCGCCGGGACCAGTTGGTGGCCGCTCTGCATGCGCGGGCCCCGCACGTCCGGGTCACCGGGATCGCGGCCGGGCTGCACGCGGTGCTGGAGCTGCCGCCCGGCACCGAGCGGTCGGCGGTCCGGGCGGCGGCCTGGCAGGGGCTGGCGGTGGAGGGCCTGGGCGTCTACCGGCACCCGGGGGCGGGACGCCCCTCCCGTTCCACCGGTACCGCCGCTGCTTCCCTCCGTACCACCGGTACCGCCGGTGCCTCCCTCCGATCCACACGTACCGCCGCCACCTCCCCCGTCCCCCACCGCGACGGGCTCGTCGTCGGGTACGCGACCCCCGCCGAATCCGCCTACCCGGAGGCGCTCGACGCCCTGTGCCGCTCCCTGCCGCCGGTCAGCCCGCCTGTGCCTGCTCCTCCGCAGCCGCCAGCAGCTCCGTGAGGTGGCGGCCGAAGCGCGCGTCGCAGGCGTGCGGCACCCCCGTACGTACCGCTTCGGCCAGGGCGTCCACCGCACCCCGGAACGCGGTCTCCGCGCCCGCCCAGCCGGGGATCGACGCCGTGCCCCGCTCGCCCCGGAACTCGATCTCGACGCCCGCCGCGCCGGGCGGGGCGCTCAGCCCGAGCGTCACCGTGCTGGACGCGCCCGAAGTGTGGCGCAGGATCAGATGCGTGGTGTCGGCCGGACCCCGGGCGGCGGTCAGGCGCTCGACGTCGCCCAGGACCGGGATCAGCACGGAGAGCGCGTGCGGGCCGACGTCCCACAGGCCGCCCTTCTCGCGCCGCCACGGGGAGTCCGCGTACTCGCTGCTCGAACCCGCGGCGTAGAGCGAGCCGAGCCACTGGGCGCGGGCCGTGAACCAGCCGTCCACCGCCGCCTGTTCGGCGATCCACGCGGAGGTCTCGGGCGCGAAGCGCAGCGTGCAGAAGACGACCGAGGCCACCCCCGACTTCTCCGCCGCATCGGCCACCGCGCGGGCCCCGGCCACCGTCGTGGCGACCGGCTTGTCCATCAGGAGGTGGCAGCCCGCCTCCGCCGCCCGGACCGCGAGCGGGGCCTGCACGTCCGGCGGCAGCGCGAAGGCCACCGCGTCGCTCGCCTCCAGGAGCGCGTCGATGCCCTCCTCACCGGTGTACGCGCGCGTCCCGTGCGCGGCGGCGAGGGCGTCCGCCGCCTCGGCGCGGCGGCCCCACACCCCGCTCAGCTCGACGCCGGGGTGGGCGGCGAGCGCGGGGGCCTGGGTGTTGCGGGCCCAGGGGCCGGTGCCGAGGAGGCCGATGCGCAGAGGTGTGGTGCCTGCAGTCGTCATGCGTGCCAGTGTGCCGGGTGCGGCGGGCGGCCGGGCAGGGGGCCGGGGCGTTCACGCGCCCGCTCGCCCGCCGGCCCGGGCAGGCACCGGGCCAGGATGCCCGGCCCCGCACGCCGCCACGCCCCGGAAGGCACCCGGACCCCGAATGCGGTGGCGCGAAGCGGCCTTGCCCCGCTACGTTTCCGGGGCCGGCCGCGGGACTCCGGCGCGACTCCCGGGACTTGCCTGTGAAGCGATGATTTCGTTGTTCGCGCCTCCATTCCCCGGCCGGCACTCCAGCCTCCCGGGGGACGACCATGAACACGACCGAAAGCCCTGCCGACCGCGTCGCCGACCTCGTCGCCGGCCGCGTCGCCGACCTCGTCGCCGCTGAGGACGTCCTGCTCTTCGTGAACGCGGCGATCACCGCGACCGGGCAGCGCGAGTTCCGCTCCGGCGCCGCCGACCAGCAGCTCTCCCTGGACTTCCTGCACGCCTACGTACGGGTCAACTACCGCCGGGTGTACGCCGCTTCGCTGGCTCTGGACATCAACCACCACAACGCGGCGCTCATCGTGCGCCGGCTGCTGGAGACGGCGGGCGAGGCGAGCCCCGAGGAGCGGCGTACCGAGGGCCGGCTCATCGCCGCCCGGCTGGCGTTGCTGCCGCCGCCGCGCGTCTACCGGCTCTTCGGCGAGCTGCGCCGGGCCGGAGTCAACAACCGGCGGACCCGCGCGATCATGCGGGACTGGCTGGCGGCCCGGCCGGATCTGGGCCATGACGCCGTGAAGTACCGCGCCGGGCTGAAGACCGCCGCCCGGCACATCCATCTGCCCTGCCCGGAGGGGGCCGCGCCGCTCGCCGAGGTCGGGGCGTTCCTGTTCCGGCCGGGGCGGCTGCCCCGCTACGAGCACGGGCTGCTCGACGCCTGGCGGCGCGCCCACTACGAGCAGGGGGCGGTGGCCGAGCTGCCGTTCACCGTCGCGGAGGGGTTCGCCGCCAAGCACGGGATGAAGCGCGAGGTGTTCCTGAAGCGGGCCGCGCCCCGGATGACCCGGCTGGAGCGGCTGCGTACCCAGGAGCAGCGGGCGGCGGCCGACCGGCGGCCGAACGCTCCGGCGGCCGCGCAGGTGGATCTGACCGTGATGCCGCTGACCCGGATCGCCCTGTATGTGCTGTCGCTCGGCTTCGAGCAGCGGTCCGAGCGGCGGGCCGAACTGACCGGCGCCCTGCGCGCGGCGGCCCGCCGGGCGGCGGGCGCACAAGCGGGGAGCTGGGGGCGGGTGCACGCGGTGCTGGACGACAGCTTCTCCTCGTCCGGTTCGGGGCAGAAGCGGCGGCGGCCGCTCGCCGTGGCGCTGGCCTGTCACCATCTGCTGGAGGCGCTCGCCGCGCCCGGCGCGTACCGGGGGCTGTGGACCTCGGGCGCGGGCGACGCCCTGCTCGTACGCCCGTGGGGGCCGACCCCGCTGGGGATGCGGGTCCTGGACGCGCTGGAGCCGGGTCCCGGCGGGGCGGCCCCGGACCGGCTGGTGATCGTCTCGGACGGCTGGGACAACGCCCCGGCCGGGCTCGCGGGCGAGGTGCTGCGGGTGTGGCGGCGCCGGCTGGATCCGGAGCGGCGGACGGCCGTGGTGCACGTCAACCCCGTATACGACGCCGAGGGTTTCGATGTGCGGCGGCTGGCGGCGGGGGTGGCGACCGCCGGGATCCGGGACGCGGAGGATCTGCCCGCCCTGGTGGAGATCGCCCGGTTCGCGGAGGGGCGTACGGGGCCGGCGGAGCTGTACGCGTATCTGGACCGGCGCGTGGCCCGGTTCACCGGAGAAGCAGAAGGAGAAGCGGAAGGGGCGGTGGTCCGGTGAACCGGCTGGAGCTGACCGGGCTCACCGCCCGGCCCTCGCAGGTGTGGGGCGGCGTCCGGCTCGTCCCGCTGGTCCGCGCGGAGCCGGTGGCGGGGCTGCGGCTGCACCGCGAGGTGTACGAGGGCCTGGGCGCGGGGATCGTCGAGCTCGGGCCGCGGGAGCGCTATGTCTCGTACATTCCGCACGGTCTGGTCGCCGACTGGTCGGACGAGGACGGCCCGGAGGCGGGCCGGCAGTCGGCCGCGTACGGCACCCAGTTCGGCGGGGGCGGCGCGCCCCGGGCCGCCGTGCTGCCGCCGCTGCCGCATCACCGGATGGCCAAGCGGCGGCCCGGCGACCGCTTGCGGTTCCTGCCGCTGCATCTGGCGCTGGAGGGCTATCTCGCGCTGCACTTCGGCGGTCCGTCGACCGCCTGGGAGGAGTGGTCGCGCACGGCCCTGCGCGACGGGCTCTCGCCGCGCGCCGAGGACGCGTACCTCGGGCGCTCGGTGCGCGGGCTCGCGGACGCGCTGCGGATCTTCGAGATCCACCCGGGCCAGTGCGGGGTGATGGTGTACGTCTCCGACGCGCTCGCCGCCGCCTTCGTCGTCCCGCACCCGGACGACTACCGCCTTCTGCACGCCTCGCTGGTGGAGGACCTCTACGGGGAGCTGGTGCACCAGTACGCGCTGTACGGGGCGCCGGTGCCGGAGCTGCCGGTGCGGATCGGGGGCGAGGAGCACATCCGGGACCTCGGCGGGCTGCGGGCGGCCGCGCGGGCTCAGGAGCGGGTGTGGGAGGAGGCGCACGACACCGTGTTCGCGCGGGAGCTGCTGGACTCCTCGTACACGTTCGACCAGGTGTACCGGATGACGTCCTTCACTCTGTGGCGTTTTCTGCCGCCGTTCGTCCGGGACACGGGCGGGCAGCACATCGGGGAGACGATCACCGATCACCGGGGGCGGGTCGCCTACCTCAAGACGTTCCGGCTCTCCGACGCGCAGATCCGCCGCGGCCATCTGCTGCGGACCGTGGCCGGGGCCGACTGGCACCTGGACACGGCGGCCGCCGCGCTGGGGTCGAGCCGGGAGGAGCTGGTGCGCCGGCTGCGGGCGGCCGGGTTCTCGGCGCTGCTCAAGGGCCATGTGTGAGCGTTCGGGTCGGCCGGTGACGGGGTGGATCAGGGGTGGACCGGAGGCGGATCAGATGCCTCGTTCCGCACGGGCAAAACAGAGGAAACCTCGGTAACACGGGGTTCACATCCGGGCAACGGACGGGAAATCGCGTCTTGCCAAGCTGCGCTGCATAGACCGCTGCACCCGCAAAGGATGGCGTCCGTGACGTTCAAGGCTGAGTACATCTGGATAGACGGCACCGAGCCGACCGCCAAGCTTCGCTCCAAGACGAAGATCATGGACGGTGCGCCGTCGGGTGACGTGGCGGATCTGCCCATCTGGGGTTTCGACGGCTCCAGCACCAACCAGGCCGAGGGCCACGCGTCCGACCGGGTGCTGAAGCCCGTCTTCACCTGTCCGGACCCGATCCGCGGCGGCGACGACGTCCTCGTGCTGTGCGAGGTCTTCAACATCGACATGACGCCGCACGAGTCCAACACCCGTGCCGCGCTGCGTCCGGTCGCCGAGCAGTTCGCGGGCCAGGCCCCGATCTTCGGCATCGAGCAGGAGTACACCTTCTTCGACGGCCACCGGCCGCTCGGCTTCCCCGAGGGCGGTTTCCCGGCCGCGCAGGGCGGCTACTACTGCGGGGTCGGCGCGGACGAGATCTTCGGCCGCGAGATCGTGGAGAAGCACCTCGACAACTGCCTGGCGGCGGGGCTCGGGATCTCCGGCATCAACGCCGAGGTCATGCCCGGCCAGTGGGAGTTCCAGGTCGGCCCGCTGTCCCCGCTGGACGTCTCCGACCAGCTGTGGGTGGCCCGTTGGCTGCTCTACCGCACCGCCGAGGACTTCGATGTCTCCGCCACCCTGGACCCGAAGCCGGTCAAGGGCGACTGGAACGGCGCGGGCGCGCACACCAACTTCTCCACCAAGGCGATGCGCGAGGGCTACGACGCGATCATCACCGCGTGCGAGTCGCTGGGCGAGGGTTCCAAGCCGCTGGACCACGTGAAGAACTACGGCGCGGGCATCGACGACCGGCTCACGGGTCTGCACGAGACCGCCCCGTGGAACGAGTACAGCTACGGCGTCTCCAACCGCGGCGCCTCGGTCCGTATCCCCTGGCAGGTCGAGCAGGACCAGAAGGGGTACATCGAGGACCGCCGTCCCAACGCCAACGTCGACCCGTACGTCGTCACGCGGCTGATCGTCGACACCTGCTGCACCGCGCTGGAGAAGGCCGACCAGGTCTGATCCCGCCGCCGGTCACGTACCGGACGCACGAAGAGGGGCCCGCCGGTTCGCCGGTGGGCCCCTCTTCGTGCGTCGCGGCGGCCCGGCGTGAGGAACGTAACGCCAAGGGTCCGTATCGACGGGTGAGAGGAGTCTGATGCACGGCCGCAATGTCTGCTTCAATGGAGCACATGGCCAGCTACCAGCACATCGCGTCGGGTCGCAGCGACCTCGAACCGTTCTGGCCTTCCCGTCAGCACCATGATTTCGACCGGGTGTGTTGCCGCGCGTGGAACGCGCAGGCCCACTAAAGCCGCTCACCCCGGCCTTCGGTCCGCGCGCACGACGCAAGTCCGTCCCAGACGACTCCTCGCGCGAAAGAGCTGACCCTCATGGCGAACACTCGTACTTTCTCCGCCGCGTCCGCCGCCACCGCGGCGTCCCCGGCGCCCGCTGCGGCCCACCCCACCGCCCGCTCCCTCCCCGCCCACCCGAACCGGCACCGGCTGCGCGCGGTCGACCGCGACGAGGTCGCGGCCCCGGCCGATGTGGCGGGCTTCCTCCCGCCCGGGGCCACCTGGCTGCCGGCCCCGCCGCACACCCTGCCCGCGCTGCCGGGTCAGCCGCCGATGATCGGTTACCTGGTGCTCGTGCCGGCCGATCAGCAGCCCGCGCTCGCGGGGGCGGTCGCCGCCTCCCAGCACCGGGCGGGCGGCTCGCCGTTCCCCCAGCAGCCGGCGCCCGACCCGGCCGCCGACGACAGGGCGCCCGCCGGTCCGGTCCGGATCGACGCCACCCGGCGTACGGCCTCGGTCGACGGCGTCGCCCTCGACCTCACGTACCTGGAGTTCGAGCTGCTGGCCCATCTGGTGGCGCACCCGCACCGGGTGCACACCCGTGACCAGCTGGTGACGACGGTCTGGGGCTACGGGCATGTGGGCGACGGGCGCACCGTCGACGTCCATGTCGCCCGGCTGCGCCGCAAGCTCGGTGCGGAGTACCGCCGTTCGATCCAGACGGTCCGCCGGGTCGGGTACAAGTACACGCCCTGACCGGCACCCGCACCAACGGCGGCCCCGGACCACGGTTCCTCCTCACCGTGGTCCGGGGCCGCCGCCGTGTTCCCGTGGTGCCGGCGGTTCACGTACCGGCGTGCTCTCAGACCCGTACGGTGTCGCGCACGGGCTCGGCCGGCTCGTCGTGCTCCAGGCTCGGCAGCCGCGAAAGGCCGCGCGGGGTACGCCAGTTGCGCTCGCCCAGGAGCAGCATCACCGAGGGCAGCAGCACCATCCGTACGACGGTGGCGTCCAGCAGCACCGCGACGGCCAGGCCGACGCCCATCTGCTGCATGTCCTGCATGGACAGGGTTCCGAACACCGCGAACACCGCGACCATGATGGCCGCCGCCCCGGTGACCGCCCCGGCCGTGCGGCGGATGCCGGTCTCGATCGCGGCCCGGTTGTCCAGGCCGCCGCCGCGCGCCTCGCGGATCCGGGAGACGACGAAGACGTGGTAGTCCATGGACAGGCCGAACAGGACGACGAGGACGAACAGCGGCATCCACGCCTCGATCGCGCCGACCCCCTCCGAACCGATGAGCGAGGCGCCCCAGCCGTGCTGGAAGACGGCGGTCATCACGCCGTAGGAGGCGGCCACCGAGAGCAGGTTGAGGACGATGGACGTCACGGCGATGACGTAGCTGCGGAAGCAGAAGAGCATCAGCAGGAAGGTGACCGCCGTGATGAAGGCGAAGACCGGGACGATGCCGCGCCGCAACTGGTCGTTGAAGTCGACGGAGCCCGCGATCTCGCCGGTCACCTGGGTCTTCGCGCCGGTGCCGTCGAAGGCGGCGGGCAGGGTCCTCTCGCGGAGTTCGGTGAGGTCGGTGGTGCCGCCGGGGAGGGGGATCTCGATCTCGGCGACGTTCTTGCCCCGGTGGACGGTGACGTCCTCGAAGCCGTCGAGGGCCCGGGCGACCTTCGGGGCGGTGATGTCGGGTGCGGTGACCACGACGAGGGCGGGTGCGGGGCCGCCGGGGAAGCTGTCGGTGATGCGGGTGTGGGCGATGGAGAGCTGCGAGTCGGAGCCGAACTGCTTCTCCAGGCCGAGGGATTCGGTCTTCATGCCGAGGGCGGGCGCGGCGAGGGCGAGCAGCAGGACGACGGCGGCGACGGCGAAGGCGCGGGGGCGGGCGAGTACGGGGCCCAGCACCCGGCCGACGATGCGGCCGCTGCCGGCCTGGCCGTGCTTGGCCCGGCGGTTCAGCAGCGGGATACGGCCCGCGTCGATGCGGTCGCCGAGCCAGGAGAGCAGGGCGGGCAGGACGGTGACCGAGCCGAGCATGGCGATGAACACGACGATGATCGTGGCGAGCGCGAAGCCCTTGAACAGCAGGAGCCCGGAGAGGAACATGCCGCCCATCGCGACCATCACGGTGAGTCCGGAGACGAGGACGGCCCGGCCGCTGGTGGCCGCCGCGATGCGCAGGGCGGTCTCGGCGTCGCGCCCGGCGGCGCGTTCGTCGCGTTCGCGGCGCAGGTAGAAGAGGCAGTAGTCGACGCCGACGGCGAAGCCCATCAGGAACATCACCGAGTACGTGGTCTGGAACAGGTGCAACTGGTGGCTGGCGATCGAGAGGAGGCCGAAGGCGGCCATGCACGCGGTGAGGGCGAGGCCGACCGGGAGCAGGGCGGCGACGACCGCGCCGAAGGCGACGAGGAGGATGCCGAGGGCCAGCGGTACGGCGGTGAACTCGGCCTTCTTGAAGTCCTCGGCCAGCAGGTCGCCCAGCCACTTGCCCGCGCTGGCCTCGCCGAACTGGTGGATCTCGATGTCCGCGTGGTCCTCGCCGACGGCGGCGACCGCGTCCAGGACGGGCTGGATCCGGTCGGAGGAGGTGGCGGCCTCGCCCTTCATCTCGAAGGTGATCAGGGCGTCCTTGCCGTCCTTCGAGGCGACGGGCGGGGCGATGTTCCGCGTCTCGCCGGTCGTGCGCACGGCGTCGGCGAGGGCGTCGGCGGCCGGCTTCCACTCCCCCGCGGCGGGGGCGGAGACCATGACGAGTTCGCCCGCGGGCTTGTCGAGTCCGGCGTCGAGGAGGATCTGCTCGGCGCGGGCGGATTCGCCCGCGCCGTTCTCCGCGTTGGTCATCTCGACCATGCCGGTGGCTCCGCCGATGCCTGTGGCGAGCACGACGAAGAGCAGCCAGCCGAGAACGGCCGTCTTGCGGTGGTGGGTGCTCCACACGCCGATGCGTGCGGCGAGGTTGCGCCTCATGTGGTCTCTCCCCCAGAGGTAGGCGTCGGATCGGTGGATCGGGACGCTTCGAATCTAGGAATCCGGCGCGGGCCGCCCCAGCCGTCGAAGCCCCCGGTCACGGAGGTGTAGGGGGCGGATAAAGGGGTGGTGCCAGGTACACCCCCCGCCGGGTGGCGGACCGGCTGACGCGACGGGCCCGGCCCGGGTGAGACTGGCTGCGGACCGGGAACAGCCCGGATCCGGTGAGGGGAGAGGGACCACGATGAAGGTGTTCTCGGGGCGGCTGCGGCCGTCGATGGTGGCGGCGGGGCGGGGGCTGTTCCTGGCGGTCGCCGGTCTGGCGGGTTCCATCACCCTGTTCGTCCTCGCGGTCCTCTCGATCTCCTTCATCCTGCTGGGCATCGGGGTGTTCACCACCCCGGTGGTGCTGGAGGCGGTCCGCAAACACGCCAACCAGCGGCGGCTGTGGGCGGTGACCTGGTCGGACGTCCGGATTCCGGTGCCGTACCGGCCCTTCCCGAAGGATCTGCGGACGGGCGTCACCGGGCAGGTGGAGCGCACCTCGCTGATGCTGAAGGACCCGGCGACCTGGCGGGACCTGCAGTGGCTGCTGGTCGACATGACGGCCGGCACGGTGGTGGCGTTCCTGGCGGCAGGCCTGATGATCTACCCCGTCGAGGGGCTCGTGCTCGCGGCCGGCCTGTGGCACGTGTTCCGCGACGACCCGTACTGGTACGGGTTCGTGCCGGTGGACAGCCAGCTGACCGGGCTCGCCGCGCTGGCCCTGGGGATCGCGCTCTTCCACGTCGGGATGTGGGCGAGCCGGCCGCTGTTGCGGCTGCACTTCGTGCTCGCCCGTACGCTGCTGGCGCCCACCCAGGACCAGGAGCTGGAGCAGCGGGTTCAGCGGCTGACGGAGACCCGGCACGAGGCCGTGGACACGGCCGCCTCCGAACTGCGCCGCATCGAGCGGGATCTGCACGACGGTGCGCAGGCCCGGCTGGTCGCGATGGGCATGAACCTGGGCACGATCGAGGCGCTGATCGAGAAGGACCCGGCACAGGCGAAGAAGATGCTGGCGATGGCCCGCGAGTCGTCGGCGGAGGCGCTGACCGAACTGCGCGATCTGGTCCGGGGCATCCATCCGCCGGTGCTCGCGGAGCGGGGTCTCGGCGACGCGGTGAAGGCGCTGGCCCTGCGGCTGCCGGTCGCCTCGGAGGTGACGGTGGAGCTGCCGGGGCGGGCGGAGGCCCCGGTGGAGTCGGCGGCGTACTTCGCGGTCAGCGAGGCCCTGACGAACACGGTGAAGCACGCGGCGGCCACACGGATTTACGTGGACCTGCACCACGCGGAGGGCATGCTCCGGATCTCCGTGACGGACGACGGCAGGGGCGGTGCGGTGGTCGGATCGGGCTCGGGGCTGAGCGGAATCGAACGGCGACTGGGTACATTCGACGGCGTACTGGCCGTCAGCAGTCCCGCGGGCGGTCCCACCATGGTGACCATGGAGATTCCTTGCGAGTTGTCCTAGCCGAAGATCTCTTCCTGTTGCGCGACGGCCTGGTGCGCATGCTGGAGGCGTACGACTTCGAGATCGCCGCGGCTGTGGAGACCGGGCCCGAACTGACCAAGGCACTGGCCGAGTTGGAGCCGGACGTCGCCGTCGTCGACGTCCGGCTCCCGCCGTCCCACACGGACGAGGGCCTGCAGTGCGCGCTGGCCGCCCGCCGGGCCCGGCCGGGGCTTCCGGTGCTGGTGCTCTCGCAGCACGTGGAGCAGCTGTACGCACGGGAGTTGCTGGCGGACGGCAACGGCGGCATCGGCTATCTGCTGAAGGACCGGGTCTTCGACGCGGACCAGTTCGTCGACGCGGTACGGCGGGTGGCGGCGGGCGGTACGGCGATGGACCCGCAGGTCATCTCCCAGCTGCTGTCGCGCCGTTCGCAGGACAGGCCGATGGGCGGCCTCACCCCGCGCGAGCGGGAGGTGATGGAGCTGGTGGCCCAGGGCCGGTCGAACGCGGCCATCGCCGCCCAGCTGGTGATCACGGAGCGGGCGGTGGCCAAGCACACCTCGAACATCTTCGGGAAGCTCGACCTGCCTCCGTCGGACGACGACAACCGCCGGGTGCTGGCGGTGCTGGCCTATCTGGACCACGGCTGATCCAGCCCCTCCGGACCCTTCCGCGCGCTCCGGCCCGCCCTCAGTCCGTGAACCAGCCCGCCGCGTCCAGCCGGAACGCGCCGCCCGGGGCCATCGTGCGCAGATCCCGCTCCAGGGCGGCCAGCCGCTCCTCGCCGAGCGTCCGGGCCCATTGGGCCCGCAGCCGGTCGAAGCCCTCAGCGGACCGGGTGAGCAGGTCGACGCCGTGCGGGGTGAGGCGGATCAGGGTGCGCCGGCCGTCGGCGGGGTCCGGGGCGCGCTCCACGTAACCGAGCGACGCGAGCTTCTCGACGGTCTTCCCGGCGGCCTGCTTGGAGACCCCGAGCCGCCGCCCGATCTCGCTGATGGCCGCGCCGTCGGAGCCCACGGCCTGGAGGGCGAAGCCGTACGCGGGGCGGGTTCCGGGGTGTCCGTGCTCGGCGAGGTCCTGGTGCAGGGCGTCGATGATCGAGCGGAAGCCGGCGAGGAGGAGCAGCGGCAGCTCGAAGCCGTTGCGAGACTCGACAACCTGGTTTACCTTTTTTTCGTCAACCATGTTGTCGACCCTATCTCCGTGAAAGGCCCGCCATGCCCTTTCCCGATCTCACCCCCGAGACCGCCCCGCCCGCATCGCGCCGCGCCATGGAGGCGGTGACGGAGCGGCTGGGCTACCGGCCCGCCGCCATCGCCCGGCTCGCCGCATCGCCGCACGCCCTGGACGGCTTCCTGAGGATCAGCGCGATCTTCGAGTCCTGCACCCTGGACCCGCTCTCCCGCGAGGTCCTGATCATGACGATCGCCACCCGCAACGACTGTCACCTCTGCGTCGCGATGCACACCGCGAAGCTGACCGCCCTGGACGCCGGCCCGGCGCTGATCGCCGCCCTGCGCGACCGCGACGGCGGCCCGTTGCCGGACGAACGGCTCGACGTCGTACGGCGGTTCACCCTGGAGGTGATCGCCTCGGCGGGGGCGGTGGAGGACGCGGTCCTGCGGGACTTCCTCGCGTACGGCTACACCGAGCAGAATGCCCTCGAAGTGGTCCTGGGCATCGGCGCGTACACCCTGTCGACCCTGGCCAACCGGCTCACGGCGGCCCCGGTGGACGCCCCATTGGCCGTCTTCGCCTGAGAGCCGGTGGTTCGGACCGCTTTCCGGCTGGAGCTTCGCACGAATCGGCCGGCGGGCTGAACGGGTCGCGGGGCCCGCGCGTATGGGACGTCACGCTTCTCCCTCGAAGCAGAGGAGTCCCATGCGACGCACATCGCGCAAGAAACGTTCCACACTGGCCAACCGGGCCATTGCCGCCTCCGCAGCCCTGATCCTGGGGGGAGGCGGTCTGGTCGCAGTCAATGTCTACGCCTCCGCGGGAGAAGGACCGTCCGGTTCTCCGCCCACCCGGACGCAGAACGCCGCCGGCCGGCAGATGTCCACCATCGACTGCCCCGAAGCCGTGAACGGGCTGCCCGAGGTGCCGGACGAGGCCCGCGGGGAGGTCGACCGCGAACTCGCGGCGATGGATACCCAGATCACCGACGCCTACCGGCAGTTCGCGGACCGGAAGGAGCAGATAGCCCGGGACCCCGGGCTGGCCGAGAACTCCGTGCTGGGCCCCTTGCGCAGCAAGCGGACCGCGAGCCTCGACCGCATCGGCATCGCGATCGGACGGGTGGGCGAGCGACCGGCGGGGCTGGAGAGCCTTGCCGGATGCAGCCTGCGCGCCGACGACAACCGCCCCGGCAACGGCGGAGACAACGGTGGCGGTGACAGCGGCCAGGATGACGGCCAGGGTCAGGACCAAGGCCGGAATCAGGGCCAGAACGAAGGTCAGGGTCAGGACGGCGGCCAGGGGCAGGACGGTGGCCAGGACCCGGGCGGCCAGGATCCGGGCCAGGGCGGAGACCCGGGGCAGGACCAGGGCCAGGGCGGCAACGGGCCCGTGGCCGCCGATTTCGTCGACATCCAGTCCGTCCAGCCCAATGTCGACCGGCCCCGCCAGCGCCGCGGCGCGTCCCGGGGCACTTTCACCACCGACTGCGGCCGTAATGAGAACGGGAAGTTCAACCCGGACAACGTCATCGTGGCGCCCGGCGTGAGCAACGGCGCGCACCATATGCACGATTACATCGGCAACCAGGCCAACGACGCCTTCGCGAGCGACGACGATCTGGCGGACGGCGCGACCACCTGCCGCAACCAGGGCGACCGGTCGACCTACTACTGGCCCGTCCTGCGGCTGCAGAACGGGCAGGACGAGAACGACGTGGACGCCGACGGCGGCGGCCGGGACCAGAACGTCGGCGAGATCCGGACGCCGTCCGAGGTGACGCTGAAGTTCGTCGGATCGCCCGTCGGCAGGGTCACCGCGATGCCGCGCTTCCTGCGGATCATCACCGGGGACGCGAAGGCGTTCACCAACGGCGACGCCCAAGCCAACGCCTCGTGGAGCTGCACCGGATTCGAGGACCGCCAGCTGACGGACAAGTACCCGATCTGCCCCGAGGGCAGTCAGGTGGTGCGGACGTTCGCCTTCCAGAACTGCTGGGACGGGCAGAACACCGACAGCGCCAACCACCGCACCCATGTGGCGTTCGCCCAGGAGAACGGGCGGTGCCCGAACGGGTTCCGGGCGGTGCCGCAGCTGGTGCAGCGCATCGTCTACGACGTGCCGCCCGGGCCGGGCTTCGCCGTGGACTCCTTCCCCGAGCAGTTGCACAAGCCCATCACCGATCACGGTGACTTCATCAACGTCTTCGACGAGCGGCTGATGAAGAAGATGGTGCGCTGCATCAACGACGGCCGCCGCTGCCGCTGACGCGGCGCGTGCGGCCCCCGTGAACCTGCGCGGTCAGCCCGGGTGGTGACCGGAGTGCCCGTCCTCGCTCCCCCCTCCGCCACTGTCCCCCGAGTGGTGAGGCGAGGCGGTCTCCACCGTCCCCCCGAGCCGGCCGCGCAGCGCCGCGACCACCTCCGGATCGCCGACGGCCACCCACCGCCGGCCGACGAGGTACGAACCGCCGTAGTCCTTGGCCTCGTTGATCCACTCCCGCTGCCCGCGGTCGGTGGCGAAGGTGGTGAGAACGTAACGTCCTTCGTCCGTCCTGCAGTTGGCCTGCCTGAGCTCGGCCGCGTCGGTCTGCACGTTCGGGTCGCAGCCGGCCTTCTCGGCCAGCTGCTCCAGCGTGCCCGTCGCGGCCGGCTTCGGCGTGGGCCGCTGCTGTCCCCTGCCGTCGTCGGCCGGTTCCGTACTGCACCCGGCCAGCAGCAGAAATCCCACCAGGACCACCGCAGTCGCCCCGCCGCGCCGCCCGCCTCGCCATTCCGGTTCTGTCGCCATCGGGCCATCCTGCACCCGATTCCGGGCTCAGGGATGGGCTACGGCAAGACTCACGAGATAGGCCTCCTCGACCTCGCCGTCCGGGAACAGAGCGGCCAGCAGGGCCCGTTCGCGGTCGAAGAAGTCGCGGACCTCGACCGGGTCGCCGATCAGGAAATCGGAGTGGGTGGCCATGTTGGCGATGTGGGCGTCGACCGGTACGCGACGGCTCCAGGCCACCTGCCGGGTGCGGAAGTCCAGCCCGTCGGGCAGCACGGCGCGGAAGCGGGCCCGGTGGTTCGGGGCGGCGGGGATCTCCACCCCGAAGAAGACCCGCATCCGGTTCTCCTGCTCGACCAGCCACTCCACCGACGGGTCGCCGTCGTTCCACCACAGGGCGAGTGCCCCGCCCGGCCGCAGCACCCGGCGGGCCTCGGGTATCGAGCGGGCGGGGTCGGTCCAGTGCCAGGCCTGGGCGTACGTGATGAGGTCCATGGAGCCGGTCCGCAGCGGCAGGTTGTTCCCGTCGCCCCGGACCAGGGGCACGTCCGGCAGGCTCCGGCGGAACTGCTCGGCCATCCCGTCGCCCGGCTCCACCGCGGTGACCCGGGCCCCGCGCTCGTACAGCCGGGCGGTGCCGAGTCCGGTGCCCGCGCCGACGTCGGCGACCCGGGCTCCGGCGAGCTCCACCCCGGCCAGCTCCTCGATGGCGTCGAACAGGGCGGGCGGGTAGCTGGGGCGGTGGGCGTCGTAGGCGGCGGCGATGGCGTCGAAGGACCGGGCCTGCACGGGTTTCGTCATACGGGCAATGATCGCGCGGGGCCTCGCGGAACGGCACGGAAATCCGTGCACGCCTCTGGTCCCCCCGCATACCCGTCAGTACATTGACACCATGTCTAACACGCAGCCAGCGGCGGTCGCGTCGGAGCGGACGCCCCTCAAGGCCCGCAAGGTCTCCTTCGCCTGGGAGAAGACGCCCCTGCACTGGGTGCCGGGCGACCCGTTCACCACGCACACCATCAATGTGCTCCATCTGCTGCTCCCGGCCGGGGAACGCTGGTTCATCCACGTGTACCGGCAGATACTCCCGTACATCCATGACGACCAACTCCGCGAGGACGTCATCGGGTTCATCGGGCAGGAGGCCGTGCACTCGCAGGCCCATGACGATGTGCTGCCGCATCTAAGGGAGTTGGGCCTCGACCCGACCCCGTACACCGCGCAGGTCGACTGGTTCTTCGAGAAGCTGCTCGGGGACCGGACCCTGCCGCCGGGGCGGGCGTCGCAGTGGTGGCTGATGGAGCGGGTGGCGATGATCGCGGCGATCGAGCACTACACCGCGTTCCTCGGCGACTGGATACTCAACGCCGAGGCGCTGGACCGCCGGGGCGCGGACCCGACCATGCTGGATCTGCTGCGCTGGCACGGGGCGGAGGAGGTCGAGCACCGGTCGGTGGCCTTCGACGTCTTCATGCATGTGGACGGCGGCTACCGGCGGCGGGTGCGCACCTGGGCGACGGCCTTCTCCGCGCTGGTGTTCCTCTGGCAGCGCGGCACCCGCTTCTTCATGGAGAACGACCCCACGCTGCTGGACGGCAAGGCCAGTTTCAAGGCGTTCCACGCGAGCGGGAAGCAGGGCACGCTGCCCAGCACGGGCGCGATCCTGCGGTCCGTGCCCAGCTATCTCAGCCGGTCCTACCACCCCTCGCAGGAGGGCAGTACGGCCCAGGCCGTGGACTATCTGACCCGCTCCCCCGCCGCCCTCGCCGCCGAGGCCGCCACGACCGGAGGGTCCTGAACCATGGCGCTGCCCCGTCTGCGTACCGTCGCCGTCGTCGCCGGTGCCGCCCTGCTCACCCGCCGGGCCCTGAAACGCCGGATCGCCCGGTCACCGCTGTGGCCGCTGCCCGCGCTGCCCGAGCCGATATCGGGCCACTCCGCACGGCGGGCGACGGCGGTCCGCCGGCTGCTGATCACCGGGCGGACCGTGGTCGCCGACGGTGTGGTGCAGCTCCGGCTGGAAGGCGCCGGACTGCCGCCCTGGGAGCCGGGGGCCCATCTGGATCTGGTGCTGCCGTCCGGTCTGGTGCGGCAGTACTCGCTGTGCGGCGACCCTTCGGACACCGGTGCGTACACGGTGGCGACCCGGCTGGTGGCGGACGGCCGGGGCGGCTCGCGGGAGGTGCACGAGCAGCTCCAGGAGGGCCTGGAGGTGGAAGTGCGCGGGCCGCGCAACCGTTTCCCGCTCACCGAGGCCCCGGGTTACGTCTTCGTCGTCGGCGGCATCGGCATCACCCCGGTGTGGCCGATGCTGCGCTCGCTGGCCGCGTCGGGGGCCGAGTGGCGGCTGCTGTACGGGGGCCGGTCGCGGGCGTCGATGCCGTTCCTGGAGGAGGTCGAGAAGCTCGGCGCGGACGGGGGCCGGGTCACGGTCGTCGCCCAGGACGAGGCCGGGCACCCGGACGTGGCGGGCGCGCTGGCGGACCTCGCCCCGGACACCGCGGTCTACTGCTGCGGGCCCGAGCCGCTGATGGAGGCCGTCGCCGCCGCGCTCCCCGAGGGGCACCCGCTGCACCTGGAGCGGTTCTCGGCCGCGACGGGCCCCGGCGCGAGCTCCGGGGCGTTCGAGGTGGAGCTGCGGCGCAGCGGGCGTACGGTGCCGGTCGCGGCCGGGCAGTCGGTGCTGGCCGCCGTCCGCGCCGAGCTGCCCCATGTCGCGTACTCCTGCGAGCAGGGGTTCTGCGGGACCTGCCAACAGCGGGTGCTGGAGGGCGAGATCGACCACCGCGACGAGCTGCTGACCGAGGACGAGCGGGGCGACTCGATGCTGATCTGCGTCTCCCGCTGCCGGGGCGGGCGTCTCGTCCTGGACCTCTAGGGTCCGCGCGACCGCGCCCCGGATAGGCTGTTCGCATGACGACCGGGGTGCGGCGCAGGATGGGCGTCGACGAGCGCAGACAGCAACTGATCGGCGTCGCGCTGGACTTGTTCAGCCGCCGCTCGCCCGAGGATGTGTCGATCGACGAGATCGCCGCCGCCGCGGGGATCTCCCGTCCGCTGGTGTACCACTACTTCCCCGGGAAGCAGAGCCTGTACGAGGCGGCGCTGCGGCGGGCCGCCGACGAGCTGGCGGCCCGCTTCCTGGAGCCCCTGGAGGGGCCTCTGGGGGCGCGGCTGCTGCGGGTGATGGGGCGCTTCTTCGACTTCGTGGACGAGCACGGGCCCGGCTTCTCGGCGCTGATGCGGGGTGGGCCCGCGGTCGGCTCCTCGACGGCGAACGCCATGATCGACGGGGTGCGGCAGGCCGCGTACGAGCAGATCATCACGCACCTCGGGGTGAGCGAACCGCCCGCCCGGCTGGAGCTGGTGGTCCGCTCCTGGGTCTCGCTCGCCGAGTCGACGGCGCTGATCTGGCTGGACGGGCGGCGCATTCCGCGCGAGGAGCTGGAGATGCAGTTGGTGCACGACTTCGCGGCGCTGGCCGCCGTCAGCGCCGCGTACGACCAGGAGATGGCGGGCATCGTGCTGCGGGTGCTGTCCCAGGAGCCGGCGGACGGCCCGTTCGGTGAACTGCTGTCCCGGCTCTCCGCGTTCGCCCCGGATACGCCCGCCGTCCCGGCGCAGCGGCTGCCGCGCTGACGCCGCGATCCGCTCAGGCGGGCAGGCCGTTGCGGTGGGAGACGCGGCGGGCGGCGGCCAGCAGGGCGTGGATCTGCGGGCCCGCCTGGTCGATCTCGGTGACCGGGCGGGGGAACGGCAGGGTGACGTCCTCGTGGGTGCGGGGGTATTCGAGCCGCAGGGTCAGCCCGAAGCGGTCCATCGCCAGCGGCACGGCCCGGGTCATGCCGCGCTCGGGGCGCGGGTGGACGAGGCGCAGGAGCAGCGGGACGAGTTCGGCGTGGTCGTCCACCAGATGGGTGAGCATGCCCGCCTCGCAGGGGGCGATCGGGTCGGTCTCGACCTCCTCCAGCTCCTCCAGGGTGACGAAGGTGCGGCCCTCGGCGTCCTCCAGGACGGCCTGCCCGAACTCCATGCAGGTGCTCTCCTGCGTGTCGGTGCCGTACGGGGTGGCCAGCAGCCCGGTGACCGTGACGCGGGCGCGCAGCCGGTCGCGTACGGGAGTGGGGGCGATGTCGGTGAACTCCAGGCGGGCCGGGACGCGTTCGCCGCTCGGTGCGTGGCTGCCGTCGTTCGGGGCATGCAGGTGGATGTGGCCCATCGCGCCCGTGCCGTCGAGGCGGCGGACTTCGGTGTGCAGGCCGTCGCTGACCACCGTCATGGAGTGGGCGACGGTCAGGATCGACCGGACACGCTCGGCGCGGGTCGGCTGCGTGGCGCGGGGGCGGGAAAGACGCATCCGAGGTCTCCAGGGAGGGTCAGCGGAACCCAAGTGGCTACTTAGGCATGCCTAACCTTACCCGCAAGGCGGCGGATGCGGGTAGTCCGGGGACACGAGAGACGCTCCCTTCCTGGTCAGAGCTGGAGCCCGGTACGCAGCGCGGCGGCGAGACCGACCTCCGCGTTGTCGGACTGGCCGCGCTCGAAGGCGCGCTGGTACGCCTCGTCGCCGACCGCCGCCCGCGCCTGGAGCTCGCAGGTCTCGCGGACCGGACCCAGCTCGGGCGTGCCGCGCTGGGGGTGGCCGACCATCCGCCAGTACGCGTGTCCGGTGCCGTAGACCCGGGCGGCCTGGGCTCCCGCTCCCTGGGCGGCGATGGCCGCGGCCAGGATGTCCAGGCCGAGCGCGATGCCGAAGCTGTCGCGGAGCCGGTGCTTGCCCGCGAGCATCGACCGGGCGTGCGTGGCGGAGTCCGCCGGGCGGCCCTGGAGCAGGGCGATCAGGGCGAGCTGGTAGTCCGCGTAGGAGCGGGTCCAGTACTCGCCGCCGCGTTCGCAGGCCCGGCGCAGGGCGGTGGCCGCCGCCTCGGACTCGGTGAGCCGGCCGAGCGCGGTGAGCGCGAAGACGGTGACGAGGTGGCAGCGCAGCCGGTGGGCCGAGCCCGCCGGTACGCTCCCGGTCATCCGCAGGACGCGCTCGGCCGCCTCCAGGGCCGCCGCGGGCTGCCCGGTCATCAGCTGGGTGAGGCCGGAGAGATAGGCCGCGCCGAGCATGCCCTCGTGGTCCCGGTCGTACAGGGCGACGGCCGTGCAGAGCGCGCCGTACTTCTCGGCGGTCGCGAAGTCGCCCTGGAGCAGGGCCGCGACGCCCATGACCCAGTGCAGCCTGGTCCGGTGGGGGCCCTCGGCGGGGCCCGCGTCCAGGGCGCGCCGGGCGTAGCTGCGGGCCTCGGAGAGGTGGCCGCAGCAGGCCCAGAAGAAGCCGACCCGGCCCGCCATCTCCTGGGCCCCTTCGACGTCGTGGGCGAGCAGGTGCTCCAGCGCGGCGCACAGGTCCAGGTGAGTGTCGGACACCTTGTGGTACCAGGACACCTGGTCCGGCCCTGTCCAGCCCTCGTGGGCGCGGCGGGCGAGGCCGAGGAAGCTGCTCGCGTGCCGGTCGCCGGCGGCGCGGGCCTCGCCCAGCTCGGTGAGCCACATCCGGCCGTACTCGCGCAGGGTGTCGAGCATCCGGTAGCGGTCGCCGTCGCGCTGGACGACGGACTGGGCGACGAGGCCCTGGAGCGCCCGGTCCACCTCGTCGGCGGTGAGCGGGCCCCCGGCGCAGACCTCGCGGGCGACCTCCTCGTCGAAGTCGGTCCGCAACGGGGTGAGACGGGCCCACAGCAGACGCTCCAGCGGGGTGCACAGCTCGTGGGACCAGCCGATGGCGGTGCGCAGGGTGCGGTGGCGGCGGGGCCACACGGTCGCGTCGGCGAGGAGGTCGAGGCGGGCCGTGCCCGGGTCCTCGTCGGGCCCGCCGAGCCCGACGGACCCGCCCGGTCCGCCCGCGCCCGGCGTGCCGGAGCCGGGGCCGAGGGCGAGGCCGCCGCTCCGGCCGGGCGTGCTCCACGGCGTGCCGAAGAGCGTGCCGGAGGGGGCGCTGCGGGCGTCGAAGCGGGTGCCGATCCGGTCGGCGAGCTGGGCCACGCTGTGCCGGCCGATGCCCGCGGCGGCCAGTTCGATGGCGAGCGGGATGCCTTCGAGGCGGCGGCAGATCTCGGCGGCGGCCGCCTCGTCGCCGGGGGCGTCGAGACCGGCCCCGGGGTCGGCGGCGCGCAGCCGGTCGGCGAAGAGCTGGAGGGCGTCGGGCGCGCCGTCGACCGGGAGCGGGGGCACCGCGACGACGTGTTCGCCGTGGGTGCCGAGCGGCTGCCTGCTGGTGACCAGGACGGTCAGCCGCGCGGAGGTGGTCAGGATCTCGGCCAGCAGGTGCGAGCAGGAGGCGCGGAGGTGTTCGGCGGAGTCGAGGACCAGCAGGAGGTGCTTGTCGCCGAGCCATTCGCAGAGCGCCTCGACGGGCATCCGCAGGGTGTGGTCGGCGAGCCCGACCGCGTCGGAGACGGTGGGGAGCAGCAGCCCGTCGTCGTAGAGCGGGGAGAGGTCGGCCCACCACGCGCCGTCCGCGTAACGGTCTGCCGCGGCGCGGGCGGCCCGGAGCGCGAGCCGGGTCTTGCCGACGCCGCCGGGGCCGATCAGGGTGGTCATCCGCCGGGTGGTCAACGCGGTGTGCAGCCGGGCCAGTTCGGCCCGCCTCCCGACGAAGCTGCTCGTCTCCTCGGGAAGGTATCCCACCGTGGTCATCATCACCGTCCGCGCGCTGGGGCAGGGGGCGCCGGAGGGCCGACGGCCGCGGGCCGGCCCCGCCTCCCCAGCGGGGAGAGCGGGACCGGCCCGGTGGACCAGGACGGCTGTCGCGGCACCGTTGCCGACGTCTGCCGTCACCGTAGTGCCGCGCGAGGTCAGCGCAGCGTGAAGACGGCCGCCGTGCGTCCCGGGACGGTGAAAGTGGCTGATTTCCCGTCGTACCTGGCTCGTTTGACCGTAAGATCCGCGCCCTTGGCCTGCACCGGGTGCAGGGCGTACGTCTTTCCGGCCGGTGCGGCGAGCCGCTGGGTGGCGGTGTCGGGCGCGGCGTTGAGGACGACGACGTGCTTGCCGAGGCGCATGGTGATCACGCCGGGCGTCTCGTCCTTGCCGGAGAGCGGGAAGGACAGGGCGGACTGCACCTGGTCCGCGGTGCTCAGGGAGAACTCCTTCTCGGTGGAGCGGATGGTGAGCAGGTCGCGGTAGGCGGCCGAGGCCCCGTCGATCTGGGCGCAGTCGGGGGCGATGGTGCCGGTGGCGGCCAGCAGCGGCTTGGCGTACGGCCACTTGTCCTGGTTGTCGGCGGCGGGCGGCAGGCCCCGGCCGAAGCCGTTGCCGTCGCGGCAGTCCCAGTGCAGGGCGTTGAACCAGTCGCCGCTGTCGTAGGAGTTGCGGTCCAGCGACTTGGAGCGCAGCAGGTCGCTGCCCGCCTGGGAGAGCGAGGGCCCCTGGGAGAGGACGGAGGCGGCCATCGCCACCACCTGGGCCCTGGCCCGCTCGGCGGCCGTGGTGGAGGCCGGGAGCTTGAAGGCGAGGGCGTCGAAGAGGGTCTCGTTGTCGTGGGCGTCGGAGTAGGCGAGGGCGTCGCCGGGTGCGGCCGCGTATCCGGCGGGCGCCCCGTTGTAGTCGACGTCGGAGCCCTTGACCGTGCGCCCGGTGGTGTCGGTGAAGGTGTAGTCGGCGAGGTTGCCGGTGAGGCCGACCTTGATCAGGTCCTGGTAGTGCAGCAGCCGGGCCTTCTGCTCGGCGCGGGTGCCGTTGGCGGGCGAGGAGTTGGGGTCGGTGTAGAGGCCGGTGGCGAAACCTTGGACGCCGGGGTCCTCGTCGAAGGGGCCGCCGCCGCGCACGGCGTCGCGGGCCCGGTCGGAGAAGGTGGCGATGCCGGTGCCGGCCATGTTCTTCTGGGTGGCCTGGACGAAGCGGGCGTCGTCCGCGATCTCGCCGAAGTTCCAGCCCTCGCCGTACAGGACGATCTTCTTGCCGTCGACGCCGTCCTTGGCGGGCGTGAGGGAGTCGAGCGCCTTGCGGACGGCGAGGATGTTGTCCTTGGGGTGGTGGCCCATCAGGTCGAAGCGGAAGCCGTCGACCTTGTACTCCTTGGCCCAGGTGACGATCGAGTCCACGACGAGCTTGCCCATCATGGTGTTCTCGGGCGCGGTGTTGGCGCAGCAGGTGGAGGTGGCGACGCTGCCGTCCTCCAGGAGCCGCTGGTAGTAGCCGGGCACGATCCTGTCGAGGACCGACTTGTCGTCCTGCCCGGAGGCGACGGTGTGGTTGTAGACGACGTCCATGACCGTGCGCAGACCGGCCTGGTTGAGGCCCTGGACCATCTGCCGGAATTCGACCGTGCGCCGGGTGCCGTCCGGGTCGGAGGCGTAGGAACCCTCGGGGACGGTGTAGTGGAACGGGTCGTAGCCCCAGTTGAAGCCGTCCTTGGCGGCGGCCCTGCTCACACAGGCTTGCTGCTCCTCGGAGTCGGGGGCGTGGACGTGGAGGTCGCAGGCGGGCTCCGCCTGGTCCTTCTTCTTCTCCGGGACGGTCCCGATGTCGAAGACGGGCAGCAGGTGGACGTAGCTGGTGCCGGAGTCGGCGAGCTTCTTGAGGTGCCGCATGCCCTGGGAACGGGTGTCGGTGAAGGCGAGGTATTCACCGGGGTGCTGGGCCGTGCGGTCCGTGATGGAGAAGTCCCGGACGTGCAGCTCCTGGATCTGGGCGTCCCGCAGCGGGGTGGCGGCGGGCTTCTTCAGGCCCGACCAGCCGCGCGGCGCCAGCTTCGGGTCGGTGAGGTCGACGACGAGGCTGCGGGCGGAGTCGGCGGTCAGGGCGGTGGAGTAGGGGTCGGTGACCTTGTTGGTGACCAGTTTCTGGACGGTGGGCGCCCAGACGGTCACGGCGTACCGGTAGGGCTTGCCCTGCCAGCTCTTCTTCCCGGTGACCGACCAGACGCCGGTGCGGTCGTCGCGCTTCATCGGGTGGGTACGGCCGTCGAGTTCGAGGGCGACGGTCGCGGCGGTCGGGGCCCAGACGGAGAGGGTGGGCGTCGACTTGCGGAAGACCGGGCCGAGTTCGGCGGAGGCGGCCTTCCTGCCGTACAGGTCGTCCAGGATGCCGGCCGTCTGTACGCCGGTGGCGGCGAGCAGAGCGCCGTTGGCGGCACGCTGGGTGGCGATGAGCTGGCCCCGCAGCGACTCCCGGACGCGGTCGCGGTCGCGGGCGTCGACGGTGAACGCCGGATAGTCCTTCAGATGCGGGTACTTCGCCTTCTGCGCGTCGCTCAGCGCGGACTGCGTGAGCCGCAGCCACTGCCCCTCGTCGGAGAGCGCCCCGTCCACGACGGAGATGCCGCCCTTCTTCGCGTACACGAGCTGCTGGCTGGTGGCCTCGGTGGCCTTCACCTTCCAGACGACGGTGTTCGCGTCGATCCACTGCGCCTCGGCCTTGGAGAGGTCGGGGGCCGCGCCGCCGCCGGTCTGCGGGAGGAGGTAGCCGGGCTTGCCGCCGAGCATCCAGACCTCGTGGCCGTAGGTGGCGAGGTCGAGGGACTGGTCGGTGGGCAGGTCCTTCTCGTCGCCCTTGTGCAGGATGTAGCTGAGCGTGGTGGCGCCGTCGACGAGCGGCACCTCGAACGTGACCCCGTAGGCGTCCTTCTTCACGGGCGCGAGCGGCTTCGCCCAGTCGGTGGGCTCCTTGGCGCCGGCCCAGGTGTGCAGCCCCCAGCCGTCGTAATCGCCGTCCGGGCGGTGGTAGTTGAGGACGGCCTTGGTGGTGTCCTGCGGCGGGGTCTCGGGCGCCTCGGCCGTCTGCTCGTCCTTGCCCTGCTCGATCCAGACCTGTCCGGTCACGCCGAGGTCGACGGTCCGCTCCGGGCCGTCGGCCTTGCCGTCCTTCTCGACGGTGTACGGAAGGGAGCCCGTGCCCTCCTCCACGTCGATCCAGGCGAACGCGCCGTACGCGTCACGGCCGATGAACTCGGCGGTCTTCTCGCCGGACGTGAGCTGCCAGCCGTCGTAGTCGCCGTCGGGGCGCTGGTAGTGGACGACGGCCCGGTCGCGCTCGACGGCGACGGGCTTGCCGGGGTCCGGTGCCTGACCGGCGGTGGTGGAGGCGAGGGCACTGGAGGTGCGGCCGGTGCGGTCGACGACGACCGCCTTGTAGCGCAGGGGCGTTCCCGCCCGCACCGAGGCGTCCAGATACTGGGTGACCTTGTACGGGGCGTGGTCGGCGCTGCCGAGCGTCTTCCACCTGCCGTCGCCGGTCTGCGCGGCGAAGACGACCCGGTTGAGCTGTCCGCCGTCCACGTCGGCGGCGATCTCGACGGTGCCGGTAGCGCCGGCGGCCGGGGCCTTCAGCGAGATCGTGGGCTTGGCGGCGGGGGCGCCCACGGCCCGGTCCGCCTTCAGCACGATGCTGGAGAGGGCGGGCACGGTGACGGTGACCTTCTTGTCCTTGCCGCTGCGGACCTGGCCGGAACCGCCGTAGACCGTACGGAAGTTCATTCCGGCCGACTCGGTGGCGAGCTGGACCGTCCTCGGGCTCGTGCCGTTGTTGGAGGCGACGAGGTATTCGTACGGCCGCTTCGTCTCGATGCGCGAGGTGGCGTACACGGAGCCGTCCGCGAGCCGCTCGATCTGGGTGCCGTCGCGCAGCGCCGGGTGCTTCTCGGTGAGCTTCGACAGCGCGGCGATGGAGCGGTAGACGGGGTGCTCGGTGTCGTACGCGTTCGAGGCGTGGGTGCGGTCGGTGCCGAGCTGGTCGTCGTCGAGGTAGTCGGCGGCCTTCGAGGCGAAGAGGGGCTGGCGGGCGTCCTTGTCGCCGCCCGCGCCGGTGAAGCCCTGCTCGTCGCCGGAGTAGATCACCGGGTTGCCCCGGCCGAGGAACATCAGCTCGTTGGCGAGCCGGGCGCGCTTCAGCAGCTCCGCGTCGTCGGCCTTCGGGTTGTCCTGCTTCAGGAAGGTCCCGATGCGGCCCATGTCGTGGTTGCCGAGGAAGGTGACCTGCTCGTAGGCGTTGGCCTTGTCGGTGGTGTAGCGGAAGTCGTTGCCGTACACCGAGGCGAGCTTGTCGGCGGGCGCGCCTTGGGAGGCGAACTGCCGGGCGGCCTCCTGGAACGGGAAGTCCAGCGTCGAGTCCAGGCGGCCCCGGGTGACGTAGGGCGCGGTGATCTCGGGGTCGGCGGAGTAGACCTCGCCGAACATGAAGAAGTCGTCCCGGCCGCGCTTCTCGGCGTACGCGTCGAGCGCGGTGGCCCACTGGGTCCAGAAGTCCAGGTCGACGTGTTTGACGGTGTCGATGCGGAACCCGTCGATGTCGAAGTCGCGGACCCACTTCTCGTAGATCTTCTCCATGCCCTTCACGACCTCGGGACGCTCCGTCCACAGGTCGTCGAGCCCGTTGAAGTCGCCGTACTCGGTGGACTCGCCGGCCCACGTCGAGTCGCCCCGGTTGTGGTACATGGTCGGGTCGTTGAGCCAGGACGGCACCTTCTTCTCCGCCCCGGGAGCCTGCACCGGGGTGTACGGGAAGGAGTCCTGGTCCACCTTGCCGACGCCCTCGCGGTCGTCGAAGGGACGGCCGGTCCTGTCGAGGTAGGGGAAGGCGCCCTTGGGCTTGTAGCCGTAGGCCTTCTCCGCGTGGTCGACGGTGTCGGCGGTGTGGTTGGTGATGACGTCGAAGAAGACCTTCATGCCCTTGGCGTGGGCCTTGTCGATCAGCTTCTCCAGATCGGCGTTGGTGCCGAAGTGCGGGTCGACCTGGGTGAAGTCCGTGATCCAGTAGCCGTGGTAGCCCGCCGATGCGTCCTTGCCGGTGCCCTGGACGGGCCGGTTCTTGAAGATCGGGGCCAGCCAGATGGCGGTGGTGCCGAGGTCCTTGATGTAGTCGAGCTTCGACGTCAGGCCCTTGAGGTCGCCGCCCTGGTAGAACCCCTTGTCGGTGGGGTCGTAGCCGTGGTCGAGACGTGAACCGGTCAGCCCGCCCCGGTCGTTGGAGGCGTCGCCGTTGGCGAAGCGGTCGGGCAGCACGAAGTAGAACTGCTCGCGCGTGAGGTCGTGCCGGGCCGCCTCCTTCGCCAGTTTCGCGTCGGAGGGCGGGGCCGGCGGCCGGGGCGACGCGGCGGCGGTGGCCGCCGGGACGACGGGCAGCAGCGCCGCGCACAGGGCGGCCACCGCCCCTCGTCTCAAGGTGGTTCGGGACACGGAGGGTGCTCCTCGGCTGGTGTCAGGAGGGTGGGCTGCGGGCCGGTGGCGCTGCCACCGGCCCGCGGAGAAGGGGGTACGGGTCAGCCGCGCCAGACGTCGGCGGTCAGCGTGACCTTCCCGGAGGCCGGGACGGTCGCGGTGCGGTTCGCCCCGCTCTCCCAGGTGACGTTGCCACTGCCGTCCTTGCGGACGTACTTGTACGCGAACGTGGTCCCGGCGGGCAGGGCCACGTCGAGCTTCCACACGGGGTACGCGGCCGGGTCGAGCTTCGGCGCGTTCGCCGGGTTCCAGTTGCCGAGGGCCGCCTGGTCGCCGGTGACGTAGATGTTCTGGCCGGGCTGGGTCGTGGCGTTGACGCCGAAGGAGGCGCCGGAGGAGCCGTCACCGGGGCCCGGGTCGGGGTTCGTGCCGCCGCCTCCGGAGCAGGTACGGGCATTCACGTGCAGGGCGACGGCGGTGCCGGCCAGGACGGTGGCGGTGAACTGGCCGGAGCCGTTGACGGTGACGCTGTTGCCGGACTGGACGTCGCAGTAGTCACCGGCGGGCAGCGAGGTCTGGAAGGTCCGGTTCAGCGCGGAGCCCTCGTGGTTGATGGCGACGTACGCCTTGTCACCCCGGCCGAAGGCGATCTGGTCGCCGCCGTTGTCCCACCAGTTGGTGACGGACTGGCCGCGTGCGGCGTTGCGGAAGCCGACCATGGAGGAGATCTCGCGCCAGGCGTGCTGGCACTTCCAGCCGTCGCTGTAGCAGGCGTTGACCTGGCCGCCGCCCGGCGGTCCGGCGTCGTGGTCGCTGAACTCGTAGCCGGAGTGGACGTCCGGGGAGCCGTAGGGGTAGGCCAGCATGAAGACGTTGGCGAGGGTGTAGGCGGAACCGTTCTTGTAGTTGAGGGTGTCGCCGCCGCGCTCGGTGTCGTGGTTGTCGACGAAGACGCCGGACTTGCCGGACTCCATGAAGCCCCAGCCCTCGCCGAAGTTCTTCAGGTGGGCGAGGTTCTCGTTGAGGAAGACCTGCTTGAGGCTCCGCCCGTAACGGAACTCCTGGACGTCGCCGGTGCCGAGGTACTCGGAGGGCGAGACGGCCTCGCCCGCTCCGTGGATCGCCTCCTGCTTCCAGTAGACGTTCGGGTTGCTCAGCCGGGACTTGATGTTGGCGAGGTCGCCGGCGGGCATGTGCTTGGCGGCGTCGATGCGGAAGCCGTCGACACCGAGCGAGAGCAGGTCGTTCAGGTAGCCGGCGATCCTGCCGCGTACGTAGTCCTCGCCGGTGTCCAGGTCGGCCAGGCCGACCAGTTCGCAGTTCTGGACGTTGGCGCGGTCGTTGTAGTTGCTGATCTGGGCGCGGCAGTCGTCCATGTCGGCGCCGGAGTAGATGCCCGGGTAGTCGTACTTGGTGTACGGGGAGCCGCCGGTGCCGGTGCCGTTGCCCGCCGCCATGTGGTTGATGACGGCGTCCGCGACGACCTTGACGCCCGCCGAGTGACACGTGTTGACCATGGCGGAGAAGGCGGCGCGGTCACCGAGCCGCCCGGCGATCCTGTAGCTGACGGGCTGGTAGGACGTCCACCACTGGCCGCCCTGGATGTGCTCCTGGGGCGGCGAGACCTGGACGTAGCCGTAGCCCGCCGGACCGAGGGCGTCCGTGCAGGCTTTGGCGATGGAGGCGAACTTCCACTCGAACATCACGGCGGTGACGTCCTTGTCGCCCGGAGCGGCGGCCTGCGCGGGTGACGCGGCGCCGAATCCGGTGGGGATGACGAGGGCGGCGGCGCCGGCCACGAGGGCGAGCGCGACAGACAGGGGTCTGCGTGCCATGTCTTTCCTCCTGCGGGTGGGGGAAACGCGGGTGACGGTGCAGCCTCAGCCGGCAACGCGCCATGCCCTCAAGGCTCCTGAAGGTTCTTGCTGCAAGAATGCAAACCTTGCCGCGGACCAGACCGTACGAGCCCGCCAGGCACCGGTCAACCCTTTGGACATCAGCCGCTCACATCCGTGAAACAACGGCGTTTTCTTCCTGACATCCGCGCGATTTCTCGCTGCAAGGTCTTTCGCAAGATATTGCGCGCCTGTTACGTTTCATCCGACTCCGGTCCGGTCGGCCGGGGGTTCCGGCGTCGCTCGCGCGGTGCCGGACCCCACGCGCCCGGCCGGCCGGGCCGGTCACGACAAGAGAGGCACCCGGAGTCGCTACAACTCCCCGCCGGCCCGTCCTGGGCCGACTCCTGGTGCCTCTCCTGTGCGTGCCTGTCCTGCTTCCTGTGTCCCCGGGGCTCGTCAGCCCTGGGTGCGCACCGCCGCCGTCGAGCCCCGGACGACCAGCTCCGGCTGGAAGACGTACTCCGTGCGCTGCACCGGGTTTCCGCCTATCTCCTCCAGCAGCGCGCCCACGGCGGCCGCCGCCATCGCCTGCACGGGCTGGCGCACCGTCGTCAGCGGCGGATCCGTGAACGCGATGAACGGCGAGTCGTCGAAGCCCACGACCGAGACGTCGCGCGGCACCTCCAGCCCCCTCCCCCGGGCGGCACGGACCACTCCGAGGGCCATCAGGTCGCTCCCGCAGACGATGCCCGTGCAGCCCGCGTCCAGCAGGGCGCCGGCCGCCACCTGACCGCCCTCGACGCTGAACAGCGTGGAGCAGACCAGCGATTCGGCCCCCGCCCGGTCCATGCCGAGCACCGAGACGGCCGCCTCCACGAACCCGTCGTGCTTGCGGCGGGAGGGGACGTAGCGCTGCGGGCCGATGGCCAGGCCGATCCGGCGGTGGCCCAGGTCGGCGAGATGCCCGAGGGCCATCCGTACGGCAGCGTTGTCATCGGGCGAGAAGAAGGGGGCGCTGATCCGCTCGTTGTAGCCGTTGATCAGGACGAACGGTATGCCGCGCTCGGTGAGCGCGGCATACCGTTCCGGGTCGGCGGAGGTGTCCGCGTGCAGCCCGGACAGGAAGACGATGCCGCCGACGCCCCGCTCCACGAGCTGCTCGACGAGTTCGTCCTCGGTGGCCCCGCCGGGCACCTGGGTGCAGAGCACGGGGGTGTAGCCGTGCCCGGCCAGCACCTGTTCGACGGACTGCGCGAACGCCGGGAAGATCGGGTTGGTGAGTTCGGGCGTCACCAGGCCGATCAGTCCGGCGCTGCGCTGCCGCAGCCGTACGGGCCGCTCGTAGCCCAGGATGTCGAGCGCCGCGAGCACCCGCTGACGCGTGGAGTCCGCGACGCCCTGCTTCCCGTTCAGGACGCGGCTCACGGTCGCCTCGCTGACCGCCGCCTGTCCGGCGATGTCGGACAGGCGGGGCGCGGCCGTGATCCTGGGCGACGGCAGTGTCACACCGTCCACCAGACCGTGGTGTCGGCGGGCAGCTCGGCCTCGGCGCCGTCCACGGTGACCGGGGAGCTGGCGATCAGCACCTGGCCGCGGGCGGCGACGCGGACCGGGGCGCCGGTGGTGTTGACGGTGCAGACGAAGCCCGGGCGGGCGAAGGCGAGGACGCCTTCGGGGGCGTCCAGCCACTCGACGCCGGTGCCCGCGCCGAGGCCCGGGTGGTCGCGGCGGGCGGCGATCGCGGCACGGTACAGCTCCAGGGTGGAGCCCTCCACGCCGGTCTGCGCCTCGACGGACAGCTCGCCCCAGCCGGCCGGCTGCGGGAGCCAGCTGCCGCCGTCGCCGAAGCCGTGGCTGCTGCCCTCGCGGGTCCACGGGATCGGCACGCGGCAGCCGTCGCGGAAGCCGTCCTGGCCCGCTGCGCGGAAGAACGAGGGGTCCTGGCGGGCCTCGTCGGGCAGGTCGGTGACGTCGGGCAGACCGAGCTCCTCGCCCTGGTAGACGTAGGCGGAGCCGGGCAGGGCGAGCATCAGCAGCGAGGCGGCGCGGGCCCGGCGCAGGCCCAGCTCACGGTCGCCGGGGGTACGGATCTGGGTGCCGAGCCCCGCCGGGTTGGCGAACCGGGTGGTGTGCCGGGTGACGTCGTGGTTGGAGAGCACCCAGGTGGTGGGCGCGCCGACCGGGCGCATGGCGTCGAGCGAGGCGTCGATGACCTTGCGCAGTTCGGCGGCGTCCCAGGCGGTGGCCAGGTACGGGAAGTTGAACGCCTGGTGCATCTCGTCGGGGCGCACGTAGTTGGCGGTGCGCTCGGCGGTGGGCGTCCAGGCCTCGGCGACGGCGATCCTCTCGCCCGGGTACTCGTCGAGGATGGTGCGCCAGCTGCGGTAGATCGCGTGGACGCCGTCCTGGTCGAAGAACGGCATGACGTCGTTGCCGAGCAGCTTGAGCTGGTCGTGGGTGCCGAGGTCGGGCAGGCCCTCGGCCTTGACGAGGCCGTGGGCGACGTCGACGCGGAAGCCGTCGACGCCCATGTCGAGCCAGAAGCGCAGGATGGAGCGGAACTCGTCGGCGACGGCCGGGTGCTCCCAGTTGAAGTCGGGCTGCTCGGGGGCGAAGAGGTGGAGGTACCAGTCGCCGGGGGTGCCGTCCGGGTTCACCGTACGGGTCCAGGCGGGGCCGCCGAAGATCGACTCCCAGTCGTTGGGCGGGAGTTCGCCGTTCGCGCCCTTTCCGGGGCGGAAGTGGTAGCGCTCGCGCAGGGCGGAGCCGGGGCCCTCGGCCAGGGCGCGCTTGAACCACTCGTGCTGGTCGGAGGAGTGGTTGGGGACCAGGTCGACGATGACGCGCAGGCCCAGGCCGTGGGCCTCGCGGATCAGCGCGTCGGCGTCCAGCAGATTGCCGAACATCGGGTCGATGGCCCGGTAGTCGGAGACGTCGTAGCCGGCGTCGGCCTGCGGGGAGGCGTAGAAGGGGCTGAGCCAGACCGCGTCGACGCCCAGGTCCTTCAGGTGGGGCAGGCGGGCGGTGACGCCGGGGAGGTCGCCCATGCCGTCGCCGTTGCCGTCGGCGAAGCTCCGCGGATAGACCTGGTAGATCACCGCGTCCTGCCACCAGCCGGTGCGGTGGCCCGGGGCGTCGTCGGACGTGCCGGTGGAGGGGGCAGCGAGATGCTGGGTCATGTCGTCCCTGAGGTGTCTGGGTGGGGAGCGACGCCGGGTCCGGGTCGGGTTCCGGCGCCGCCGTGACGGGTGCGGTGGTACGTGCGGGTGCTGGGGTCCGGGAGGTGCTCAGCCCTTGACGGCTCCGGCGGACATGCCGGTGACGAGGTGCTTCTGGGCGAAGAGGAACACCAGGGCGGCCGGGATGGCGATGAGGACGGAGGCGGCGGTCATGGGGCCCCACTGGGCTCCGTACTGGTTGACGAACTTCTGGAGCCCGCCGGCCAGCGTGAGGTTCTCGTCGCCGACCAGGAAGGCGGAGGCATAGGCCACTTCGCCCCAGGCGGTGATGAAGGAGTAGAACGCGGTGACGGCGAGGCCCGGCTTGGCCAGCGGCAGGATGAGCCGGAAGAAGGTACCGAACGGGGTGAGGCCGTCGACCTCGCCGGACTCGTCGATCTCGCGCGGGATGGTGTCGAAGAAGCCCTTCATCATCCAGGCACAGAACGGCACCGAGATGGTGAGGTAGGTGATGACGAGACCGGCGGGCTGGTTGAGCAGTCCGAGGCTCGACATGATGTTGTAGATCGGCACGATGAGGACGGCGACCGGGAACATCTGGGTGACGAGCAGCGTCCACATCAGCCCGCGCTTGCCGGGGAAGCGGAAGCGGCTGACCGCGTATCCGGTGGTGGCGGCGACGAAGACGCCGATCACGGTGGAGAGCGCGGAGATGATCACGGAGTTGGCGAACCAGTTGAGGAACTCCGTGTCGCGGATCAGGTTCGTGTAGTTGACGAACGTCGTCTCGCGGAAGAAGTCCGTGGTGGTCGCGTACTTCGCGGGCTTGAGCGAGGTCAGCAGGACCCACAGCACCGGGAAGACCGCGATCACCGAGGCGACGATCAGGGTCAGGTGCAGGACCACGGAGGCGAGCGGGGAGCGCTCGCCGCGCAGGCGGACCTTGCGTACGGCGTGCCGGGCGGGGGTGTCGGTCGCAGTGGTCACCAGTTGTCTCCCTGGGAGCGCAGGACTCGCCGGTAGACCACGGCGAAGAGCATCAGGAGTACGAGGATCAGCACGCCCCAGGTGGAGGACTGCGCGTAGTCGCGCGGGCTGATCTCGAAGGAGAACTTGTACGCCTGGGTCACCAGGATCTGGGTCGCCTCACCGGGTCCGCCGCGGGTCAGCAGGAAGATCACCGGGAACATGTTGAAGGTCCAGATGGTGGAGAGCAGGACCACCGTGGTGGAGACCGGGCGAAGTCCGGGAAGCGTGATGTGGCGGAACCGCTGCCAGGCGGTCGCGCCGTCCATCTCGGCCGCCTCGTACTGCTCGGAGGGGATGGACTGGAGCCCGCCGAGGAGGGCGACCATCATGAATGGAATGCCGAGCCAGACGTTGACGGCGATGACCGCGAACTTGGCCCAGGTCGGGTCGTTCAGCCACGGCACGGCATCGATGCCGGCGCCGCCGAGGATCTTGTTGAGCAGACCGCGCTCCTCGTTGTAGAGGAAGCGCCAGGCGAAGACGGAGACGAAGCCGGGGATGGCCCAGGGCAGGATGAGGGCCATGCGGTAGGCGGAGCGTCCGGCGATGCGGCGGTTGAGGATGTTCGCCAGGGCCATGCCGAGAACGAACGTGATGCTCACGCAGGAGACCGTCCACACCAGCGTCCAGCCGAGCGTGCCGAGGAACTGCGAGCCGGTCAGCGCGTCGATGTAGTTGTCCGCGCCGACGAACTCGTAGGTGGCAGGAATCTCGTTGACGCCGATGGAACGGGCGACGTTGCGCTCGTCGGCGTCGGTCATCGACAGGTAGATGCCGCGGACCAGCGGGTAGCCGATGATCACGCCGATCACGAGGACGACCGGGGCGACCATGGCCCAGGCGTACCAGTGGACCGACAGGGCCCGCCGGAGACGGCCGGGGGTCGGCGGTGGGGTGCCAGTACCGCGGCTCCGGCCGCGGGCGACGTTCTCGCCCGCGGCCTTCACCACCGACTGGCTGGTGTGGACAGCCATCAGTCGGACAACCTTCCTGTTACTTCCAGCCCTCGAGGAGCTTGCGGTAGGAGTCACCGGTGGCCTTGGCGGCCTTCTCCGGCGTGGTCTGGCCGGTGAGGACCTTGGTGTACTCGACGCGCAGCGGCTCGAAGAGGCTGCCGCCCTCGGGGATCCAGGGGCGCTCGACGGCGGTCTCGACGACCGGCTTGAAGAAGCCGACGATCTCGCTGTCGACCGCTTCCTTCTTGGCGTACGCGGAGGTGCGGGTCGGCAGCAGGTTCAGCTCGCCGGCGGCGGTGGCCTGGCTGTCCACGGACGTCATGTACTCGACGAAGGCGTAGGAGGCCTCGAGGTTCTTGGAGCCGGCGTAGACGGCGAGGCTGTGGCCGCCCTGCGGGGCGCCCTGGGCGGCGGAGCCGGCCGGGACCGGGGCGATGCCCAGGTTCTCCTTGTCCGTGAACTCCTTGCCGGTCAGGGTGTCGGAGACGGCCCAGGGGCCGTTGATCATCATCGCGACGTCGCCGTTCTTGAACGACTGCATCATGTTCTCCCAGCCGTCCGAGGCGTCCGTCTTCGCGGTGCCGTCGTCGACCAGGGCCTTGACCGCCTTGAACGCCTTGACGCCCTCGGGCTTGTCGATGGTGACGCTCTTGGAGCCGGCGTCGACCATGTCGCCGCCCTCGCCGTACAGGAAGGAGAGGAAGTAGTACGGGTCGTCGCCGCGGAGGTAGAGGCCGGTCTTGCCGGTCTTGTCCTTGATCTTCTTGGCCGCGGTCTTGAGGTCGTCCAGGTTCGCGGGCACCTCGACACCGGCCTCCTTGAACATCTTCTTGTTGTAGAAGATGCCCATGGAGTCGATGACCTGCGGGACGGCGTAGGTCTTGCCCTCGTACTTGGTGGACGCGACAGCCTGCTTGAGGAAGTCGTCCTGGTTCTTCAGGGCGGAGGTGCCGTCCAGCGGGGCCAGGTAGCCGAGGCTCGCGAAGTCCGGCGTCCAGGCGACCTCGGAGCGGATCACGTCGGGCGCGCCGTCGCCGGCCTGGGCCGCGTTCTTGAACTTGTTCTGTGCCTCGCCGAAGGGCACGCTGACGTACTTGACGTCGACCTTCGGGTGCTTCTTCTCAAAGCCTTCGGCGAGCTTCTTGAAGACCTTGTCCTCGCTGCCGACGCTGGAGGTGTCCCACCAGGTGACGGTGCCGGAGAGCTCACCCGAGCTCTTGCCGCCGCCGGACTCGTCGTCGCTGCCGCAGGCGGTCGCCGCGAGCGCCAGGGCCGCGACCAGGGCGGTGGCCGTTATGCCACGTCGCATCTGAACTCCTTCAACTGCCGTACCGCTCCGTCGCGGCGCCGGGTCGACGTGAACGTAACAAGGATGAAAGACGATCGAAAGACCTTGCGGAGGATTTCTGCAAGCCTTGGCGATCGTTACATTCGCGTGTCCTCAAGGTTGCCGTCAACCCCCTTGACGGCGGCCGCCGACCCCTGGCAGAAGCAGGTGGGACACGCCATATCCGCAGTGCGACGATCCGACCGCAGTCCGCGATCCGGTGCCGCAAGTCCTTGCAAGACGTTGCCGGGAAGCCCGCCGAAGACCTCTCCGACAGCCACGCGGCGGTGTCTCCGCACCACCCCGCTCACGGTGGGCAATCCGACACGGGCCCGGTACAGTCCCATCCCATGACCGCACGGCTTGCCGATATCGCAACTCAGGCGGGGGTCAGTGAAGCGACGGTCAGCCGAGTCCTGAACGGCAAGCCCGGAGTCGCGGCGACCACCCGCGAATCCGTCCTCGCGGCGCTCGACGTCCTGGGCTACGAGCGCCCGGTGCGACTGCGCAGGCGCAGCGCGGGCCTGGTCGGCCTGATCACCCCCGAGCTGGAGAACCCGATCTTCCCGGCGCTGGCGCAGGTCATCGGCCAGGCGCTGACCCGGCAGGGCTACACCCCGGTGCTGGCGACCCAGACCCCCGGCGGCTCCACCGAGGACGAACTCACCGAAATGCTGGTGGACCGGGGCGTCTCCGGCATCATCTTCGTCTCCGGGCTGCACGCGGACACCTCGGCCGATGTGCAGCGCTACGAGCAACTGCGCGGCCAGGGAGTCCCCTTCGTCCTGATGAACGGCTTCTCGGCCAAGGTGCAGGCGCCGTTCATCTCGCCCGACGACCGGGCGGCGATGCGCCTCGCGGTGACGCATCTCGTGGCACTCGGCCACCAGCGCATCGGCCTCGCGCTCGGCCCCAAGCGCTTCGTTCCGGTGCTCCGCAAGATCGAGGGCTTCCACGCCACGATGCGGGAGCAGCTGGGCCTCGCCCCGGACGAGGTGGAGGAGTTGATCGAGCACTCTCTGTACACCTTGGAGGGCGGCCAGGCGGCCGCCTCCGCCCTGATGGAGCGCGGCTGCACGGCGGTCGTGTGCGCGAGCGACATGATGGCGCTCGGAGCGATCCGGGCGGCCCGCCGGCTTTCGAAGGACGTGCCGCGCGATCTGTCGGTGGTGGGCTACGACGACTCGGCGCTCATAGCGTTCACCGACCCGCCGCTGACGACGATCCGGCAGCCGGTGACGGCCATGGGCCAGGCCGCGGTGCGCACGCTCCTGGAGGAGATCGGCGGAACCCCGGCCCCGCACAGCGAGTTCGTCTTCATGCCCGAGCTGGTGGTTCGCGGCTCGACGGCCGCCGGACCCGCAGGCGGCTCAGGGTCCCCGCCTCGTCCTTGAGACGCAGGACGTGCGACCCGAACCCGACCGGAGGATGATCGGGGGCAGGGGAATCTCTATGGAAGACTCTCTGCCTATGGGTGAGACACAGGTGACAGCACAGGAAGGCCGGTCGACGGCCGGTCCTACACCCATCGTGACCGACCGGACGGCCGGGTCCGGCTGGTCCGCCCGCTTCCGTTCGCTGCGGATGCCCCGCCGTCCCCGGCTCTGGTTCGAGATCCTGCTCATCGCGGTCAGTTACTGGCTGTACTCACTCGTGCGCAACGCCGTTCCGGAGCAGAAGGCGGCGGCCCTGCGCAACGCGGACTGGATCTGGTCGGCGGAGAAGACACTCGGTCTCGCCTTCGAGGAAACGGTCAATCACGGAGTCAATTCCGTGACATGGCTGATCGTGTCGATGAACTACTACTACGCGACGCTGCATTTCGTCGTGACCATCGGCGTCCTCGTCTGGCTGTTCCGCCGCCACCCGGGCCGGTACGCGGCAACGCGGCTCGTGCTCTTCGCGACGACGGCGGTGGCCCTGCTCGGCTACTACCTCTACCCCCTGGCGCCACCCCGTCTGATGAACGGCGCGAACTTCATCGACACCGTGCTGGTGCACGAGACGTGGGGCTCGATGGCGTCGGGCAACTTCAAGAACATGTCGAACCAGTACGCGGCGATGCCGTCGATGCACATCGGCTGGTCGCTCTGGTGCGGCCTGACGATCTTCGCCCTGGCCTCGGCGCCCTGGGCCCGCATTCTGGGCCTGCTCTACCCGACGCTCACCCTCGTGGTCATCGTGGCCACCGCCAACCACTTCTGGCTGGACGCGGTGGGCGGCATGGCCTGCCTCGCGTTCGGTTACGCGATCTCCCGCGTCTGGTACGGCTCACTGCCGCACCGGCTGCCGAAGCGGGTGCCCACCGGGTCCGGCGACGGGAAGAGCCGGCTGACCGGGCTGCGCGCCGCCAGACTGCCGCGCCCGGCGTCGGAGCCGAAGCCGGAGACGGAGCCGGAGACGGAGACGGAAACGGCCGGGGCGCGCAGGGCGTAGTCCTCGTACGGCGAGGAACGGGGTGTGGGGCGGACGTCGTGTCCGCCCCACACCCTGTTCGCCCGGTCGGGGCCGCTACCCCCGGTGCCCGTCAGCCCGCCCGGCGCTTGAGGGCGCCCTTATCAGCCCCTCCTGCGTTTGAGGAGCGGGGTCCGGGCCCCGGGAGCGAACGCTTAAGACGCCGCCCCGTAGAACCGCTCCTCCACCACCGCCCGAGCCCTCCGAGTGATCCGCCGATAGTCGTCCAACATGTCCCCGACATGCCCCGGCTCGTACCCCAGGTACCGCCCCACCGCCGTCATCTCCCGCGCCTCGGACGGAAACGTGTCGCCCGGCCGCCCCCGCACCAGCATCACCGCGTTGCGCACCCGCGTGGCCAGCACCCACGCCTCGTCCAGCGTCTCCGCGTCCTCCGCCGGAATCAGCCCCGCCGCACACGCGGCGGCCAGCGCCTCGCGCGTCCGCGTCGTCCGCAGCCCCGGCTCCGACCACCCGTGCCGCATCTGCATCAGCTGCACGGTCCACTCGACATCGCTCAGCCCGCCCCGCCCCAGCTTCGCGTGGAGCGTGGGGTCCGCGCCGCGCGGCATCCGCTCGGACTCCATCCGCGCCTTGAGCCGGCGGATCTCGCGTACGGCGTCCTCGCCGAGCCCTTCCATCGGATACCGCAACGGATCGGCCAGCTCGATGAACGCGCGCCCCAACTCCGCGTCGCCCGCCACCGGTTCGGCCCGCAGCAGCGCCTGGCTCTCCCAGACCAGCGACCAGCGCCGGTAGTAGGCCTCGTACGACTTGAGCGTGCGCACCATCGGCCCGGTCCTGCCCTCCGGCCGCAGATCGGCGTCGATGAGCAACGGCGGGTCGGCGGTCGGCAGTTGGAGCAGTCTCCGCATCTCCCCCACGACCGCGTTGGCCGCCCGCCCCGCCTCCTCGTCGCTCACGCCCTCGCGCGGCTGATGGACGAAGAGGACGTCCGCGTCGGAGCCGTAACCCAGCTCGTGCCCGCCGAAGCGGCCCATGCCGATGACGGCGAACCGGGTCGGCAGCGTGTCGCCCCACCGCTCTCGGACGGCGGCCCGCAGCGCGCCCGCGATGGTGGCGGCGTTGAGGTCGGTGACGGCCGAGCCGACGCGGTCGACGAGCGCCCCGTGGTCCTGCTCGGCGGGGCTGTCCTCGGTGCCGTACGAGCCGATGAGGTCGGCGGCCGTCGTACGGAACAGCTCGCGCCGGCGCACCCCGCGCACCACCGCGACGGCCGACTCCGCGTCCCCGGCCCGCCCCACCGCGGCCAGCACCTCCTGGTCCAGGTGGGCCCGGGTGCGGGGGGTGAGCCCCTCCGGATCGCCGAGGATCGCCACCGCCTCCGGGGCCCGCATGAGCAGGTCCGGGGCGAGGCGGCCGGCGGAGAGGACCCGGGCGAGGTTCTCCGCGGCCGCGCCCTCGTCGCGCAGGAGCCGCAGGTACCACGGGGTCTTGCCGAGCGCGTCGGACACCTTGCGGAAGCCGAGGAGCCCGGCGTCCGGGTCGGCGGAGTCCGCGAACCAGCCGAGCAGCACCGGCAGCAGCGTGCGCTGGATGGCGGCCTTGCGGGAGACCCCGGAGGAGAGGGCCTCCAGGTGCCGCAGGGCGGCGGCCGGGTCGGCGTACCCGAGGGCCTCCAGGCGGTGGGCCGCGGCCTTCGCGCTGAGCCGGGACTCGGCGGGGGCCAGCTGGGCGACGGCGTCCAGCAACGGCCGGTAGAAGATCTTCTCGTGCAGCCGCCGTACGACGGAGGCGTGCCGCTTCCACGCCTTGTTCAGCTCGGCCACCGGGTCGGTGCGCATCCCGAGCGACCGGCCGAGCCGCCGCAGATCCGCCTCGTCCTCGGGGACGAGGTGGGTGCGGCGCATCCGGTAGAGCTGGATCCGGTGCTCCATGGAGCGCAGGAAGCGGTACGCCTCATCGAGCTGCGCGGCGTCCGCACGTCCGACGTAACCGCCCTCGGCGAGCGCCCGCAGCGCCTCCAGGGTGGAGCCGCTGCGCAGCGAGGCGTCACTGCGGCCGTGCACCAACTGGAGGAGCTGGACGGCGAATTCGACGTCACGGAGGCCGCCGGGGCCGAGCTTCAGCTCGCGCTCGATGCGGTCGGCGGGGATGTTGTCGACGACGCGGCGGCGCATCTTCTGCACGTCGGGGACGAAGTTCTCCCGGTCGGCGGCGCCCCAGACGAGCGGCGACACCGCCTCGACGTACTCCGCGCCCAGCTCGGGGTCGCCGGCCACCGCGCGGGCCTTCAACAGGGCCTGGAACTCCCAGGTCTTGGCCCAGCGCTGGTAGTAGGCGAGGTGCGAGCTGAGGGTGCGCACCAGCGGCCCGTTGCGCCCCTCGGGGCGGAGGTTGGCGTCGACCTCCCAGATGGTGCCCTCGGCGGTGGTCTCGGAGCAGATCCGCATCATGTGGGCGGCCAGCCGGGTGGCGGCCTGCATCGCCTTGGTCTCGTCGACCCCGTCGCGCGCCTCCCCGACGAAGATCACGTCGACGTCGGAGACGTAGTTCAGCTCCCGCCCGCCGCACTTGCCCATCGCCACGACGGCGAGCCGGCACTGCGCCGCGTCCTCGGGCGCGGCCGTGCGGGCGATGGCGAGCGCGGCGCGCAGGGTGGCGGTGGCGAGGTCGGCCAGTTCGGCGGCGGTCTGGGCGAGGTCGGTGGTGCCGCACACGTCCCGGGCGGCGAGGGTGAGCAGGCACCGGCGGTAGGCGACCCGCAGCGAGTCCGGGTCGACCGCGTCGGCGAGCCCCCGCTCGAACTCGGCGACCCCGGGGTGCAGGTCGATCGCCTCGTAGGTCACGAGCGCCTGCCAGTCGCGCGGATGCCGGGCCAGATGGTCGCCGAGCGCCTCCGACGCGCCGAGCACCCCGAGGAGCCGGTCGCGCAGGGGTTTGGCGGTGACGAGGGTGTCGAGCAGCACCTGCCGCTCGTCCGCCGTCTCGGCCTCCACGATCCGGACCAGTCCGCGCAGGGACAGATCCGGATCGGCGGTGGCCCCGAGCGCCTCCAGGAGGACCGGATCCGACCGTACGGAGGCGAGCGCGTCCAGGTCGAGGAGCTGCTCGGCGGCGGACGGGTCGGTGAATCCGTGCCGCAGCAACCGGGTGAACGTACTGCTCCTGCGCCCCGGCACCGTCGTCATTGCACGCTCTCCCGCCGCCCGAACCGATCTGCGTAACTGCTCGGCCGCTTCGTTCGCCGGCGTCACAGCTCTCCGAGCCTAGTCCTGTGCCGATGAATTCGGGGCGGGGGCGGAGTCCACCCATGGGGAAAGCACCTGACAGCACCCCTTGACGCCCTCCCGGAGGAACCATGTCCACGACCGAACGCCCCCGGCCCGCCCGTGGCCGGAGGCGGCCGCCGTGCTCACCGACGCCCCGCTGTACTGGCTGTCCACGGTCCGCCCGGACGGCCGCCCCCATGTCACGCCGCTGATCGGCGTCTGGTCCGACGGCGCCCTCCACTTCTGCACGGGCCCGCAGGAGCGCAAGGCGCACAACCTGGCGGCCAACCCCGAGGTGGTCCTGACGACGGGCGCGAACACCCTGGACTCCGGGTTCGACGTCGTGGTGGAGGGCCGGGCGGACCGGGTGACGGACCACGAGCGGCTGACCGCCCTGGCCCGGGAGTGGGAGGCGAAGTACGGCTCCGACTGGCACTTCGACGTCGAGGACGGCAGCTTCGTCCAGGCGGAGGCGGGCCACGCCCAGGTGTTCGCGGTCCGCCCCCGTACGGCCTTCGGTTTCGGCAAGGGGGAGCCGTACAGCCAGACGCGCTACCGCTTCGGGTGATCCTCGAAGGGGCTGTTCGCCGCCGTCCCGACGAGGACGGTGGCGTACAGCTCCTCGGAGACCAGGACCCGGGGGCTCAGCCCGGCGGCGCGCAGGACCCCGACCGCCGTGTCGCGCTGCCGCTCGCTCGCCTCCACCAGCAGGCTGCCGCCCGGCGCGAGCCATGCGGGCGCTTCGGCGGCGACCCGGCGCATGACGTCGAGGCCGTCGCCGCCCCCGTCCAGGGCGACGCGCGGTTCGTGGACGCGGGCCTCGGCGGGCAGCAGCTCGACGTCGTCGGTGGGGACGTAGGGGACGTTGGCCAGCAGTACGTCGACCCGGCCGCGCAGGGCGGCGGGAAGAGGAGCGAAGAGATCGCCCTCGTACACCTGGCCCAGCTCGCCGACGTTGCGCCGGGCGCAGCGCACGGCGGCGGGTTCGACGTCGCAGGCGTGCAGTTCGGCGGCCTCCGACGCGGCGGCCAGGGCGACGCCGAGCGCGCCGGACCCGCAGCAGAGGTCGACGACGACGGCCCGGCGGGGCGCGAGGGCGGCGGCCTGCGCCACCAGGAATTCCGTACGCCGGCGGGGTACGAAGACGCCGGGGTCCACGGCGTAGCGGCGGCCGTGGAACTCCGCCCAGCCCAGGACGTGTTCGAGGGGCAGCCCGGCGGCGCGGCGCTCGACGAGGGCGGACAGTCCGTCCGGGGATGCGGCGGCCTCGTGGAGGAGGCGGGCCTCGTCCTCGGCGAAGACACAGCCGGCGCGACGGAGGGCGACGACGGTGGAGGCGAAGAGGGCGGTGGAGAAGGAGAGAGCGGGGTGAACCGGCATACGAGCGAAGCCTTTCGGGAAAACCGATGGGCGCTCCGCGATCGTCCTAGACCGTCCGATCAGCCGCTGCGGGTGCTGGTGCTTGTGCTGGCGCTGCTGCTGCCGGTCGTCCGATGTGATCGCGCGGGGTGAGCACCCAGCCTGATCCAGCGGTAATGGGTCTCACCTCCTCGGTCGATCTCATCGTTCCCGTGGCGTACGGGGGTCGCAACAGTACAACAGCCCGCTTCCGCACCCCGTGCGAGGGCGCGAAAGCGGGCGGTACGAGCCGTGCGGGGGCTCAGAGATCCACACTGTCCCGCAGCTTGGTGGGCGTCAGGAACAGCGAGGCGATGACACCGACCACGGCTATGCCGGCCGAGATGAGGAAGATGTGCCCGGTGGCCTCCCCGTAGGCGGCCCGGACGACGTCCTGGACCTGGGGCGGCATGGCGGCGACGTTGAGGGTGGATCCGCCGGATCCGGAGGCGGCCGGATCGATTCCCAGCTTCGTCAGCCCGTCGGCGATCTTGTTCGCGACCTGATGGGCGAGGACCGCGCCGAGGACGGAGACGCCCATGGTGCCGCCGAGGGAGCGGAAGAAGGTGATGGCCCCGCTGGCCGCGCCGATCTCGCTGAGCGGAACGGTGTTCTGGAGGACGAGCACCAGGTTCTGCATCGACATGCCGACCCCGGCGCCGACGCCGAGCATGCCGGCCGACACCAGGACGAGCGAGGTCCGGTGGTCGATGAAGGAGAGGCCGAGGAAGCCGAGGGCGAGGACGACCACACCGGCGACGATGAACGGCTTGACCTTGCCGGTCTTCGACACGAGGCGTCCGGCGACGGTGGAGGAGACGAGCACGCCCGCCATCAGCGGAATGGTGAGGAGTCCCGCCTCGGTCGGCGAGTAGCCGCGTCCGATCTGGAAGTACTGCCCGAGGAAGACCGCACCGCCGAACATGGCCATGCCGACGGCGAGGCTGGCGACGATGGCGAGGGCGGGGTCCCGGCGGCGTACGACGTGCAGCGGAACGACCGGCTCCTTGACGCGCGCCTCGACGAGAACGGCCGCCGTCAGGATGACGACGCTTCCCCCGACCATCAGTGCGCTCTGCCAGGAGAGCCAGCCGAAGTCGTCGCCGACGAAGGTGACCCAGAGGAGCAGGAGGCTGACCCCGGCGGCGATGAGGGAGGCGCCGAGGTAGTCGACCTTGGTGTCGGGCCGGCGGACCTCGACGAGGTGCAGGGTGCGGGCGAGCATCACGGAGGCGAGCAGCGTGAAGGGCACGGCGATGAAGAAGCACCAGCGCCAGCCGAGCCAGGAGGCGTCGGTGATGAACCCGCCGAGCAGCGGACCGCCGACGGTGGCGACGGCCATGACACCGCCGAGGTAGCCGTTGTAGCGGCCGCGCTCCTTCGGGCTGATCATCGCGGCGATGATCACCTGCACAAGCACCTGGAGCGCGCCCATCCCGAGCCCCTGGACAGCGCGGAAGGCGATCAACTGCTCGGTGGACTGGGCGAACCCACAGGCGACCGACGAGACGACGAAGATCCCGATGGCTATCTGGAGCAGCAGCTTCTTGCTGAACAGGTCGGCGAGCTTGCCCCAGATCGGGGTGGAGGCCGTGGAGGCCAGGAGGGTCGCGGTGACGACCCAGGTGTACTGCGACTGCGTGCCGTCGAGGGACCCGATGATCTGCGGGAGGGCGACCGAGACCACGGTGCTGCTGATCATCGCCACGAACAGGACGATGAGCAGCCCGCTCAGGGACCGCAGGACGTGGCGGTGGTCCATGGGTGCGGCGGCGGGGGCCCCGGCCGGGGCGGCGGTGTCTGCTGCGCTCACGCGCAACCTCCGGAAAGTTCGTACGAGAGGCCCGTACGAGGCGGTGGCCACGGGCTGGTCCGCGCGCGACGCCGGTACGGGAGGGAGAAGACTTCACCATACATGCACACTGCGCAATTTTGCCCACTGCGCAACAATCTCGGACCCCGGGGGATAATGCCCCCATGGACAGCAGCACCGCGGGACCGGGCCTCCGGGAACGCAAGAAGGAAGCCACCCGCCAGGCCGTGCACGAGGCGACCCTGCGCCTGACGGTGGAACACGGCTTCGACCACGTGACGGTCGAGGCGGTGGCGGACGCAGCCGGAATCTCCCGCCGGACGTTCTCCAACTACTTCACCAACAAGGAGGACGCCCTCCTCTACGGCGAGGAACAGCAGATCAGGGCCCTGGTCCGCACGGTCCGCGACCGCCCCACCGACGAACCCGCCTGGCCGGCCCTGCGCGCGGCGGTGGCCCAGTTCGCGGACCGGGTGGCACCCCCCGAACGTGAGTGGGCGATCCGCACCCGCCTGGCGATGCGCCACCCCTCCCTCCTGGCCCGCCAACTGGCCAACCACGCCACCCTCGAACGCGACCTGGCCGAAGCCGTGGCCACCCGCCCGGGCCCGTCCTCCGCCCCGGTCCGCCCGATCGTCCTGGCGGCGGGCTTCCTGTCCTCGCTCCGGATCGCGATGCGCATGTGGATCGAGGAGGACCTGGCACGGGAGCCGGCGGCGGTGATCGACGAGATCCTGGACGAGATGGGGCGGGGGTTCGTGTGAGGGTGAGTGATCTGGCCGTCCCCGCAAGGCCTCAGCAGCCGGCCAGTGCCTCGCGCAACGTGTTCCCCGTACGCCCGGGAAGTGACTGGCACAACGACTCGACCCGGGAGCGGACCAAGCCGCCCCGGTAGGCAGGGGGAAGCTGACGCCAGACATCGAGGGCGAGGCCGGCCGCAGTGGTCGGATCGCCGTCCGCCCGGACGCAGGCCGCACCATCGACGGCGACCAGCGCGCGAGTCATGACGGACGGGGCCTTGGTGAGCGCGAGTGCGGACTCCTGCTCGGCATAGGCCTCGCGGGTCCGCCCCATGAGCGTGAACGCCTGGGAAAGGTGCACGTGGTGCTTCTGCGGCGGGTAGCCGAACCAGGTATCGGCCACCTGCGCCGAATCGAGTCGCGCCGCGGTGGCGCGGGCGTCACCGACCGCTCGCAGCGCTCCCTCCCGGTCCCCGACGGAGGCGAGTGACCTCGCAGTCACGGCCGCGGCCAGAGCAGCGGCAGCACTCGGAGACCGGCCGGCTTCGGCTCGGGCTCGCATGGCCATCACTGCGGCGGCGTTCGGGGCTCCGTAGTTCAGCGGCACCATCGCGTGCCGACTGAGCACCCAGGCGAGCATGTGGCGATCGCCGGACTCGCGAGCGGCCTGCTCGGCCGTGGCGAACCAGCCGACCGCGTCCCGTTGCTCGCCTCGATCATGCTGGATGACAGCCACCAAGCCGGTGATGCCGGCGGCCGTGCGCGCCAGGTCTTTGCGCACCGCAGCCGGGTGAGGGCGTCCGAGAAGCTCCCGCAGCAGGTCGAGATCGACTTTCATCTGCTCCAGCACTTCATGGGGCGGACGCCCCCGATATCCACCGCGATGACGTTCGAATGCCCCGTTCAGATAGGCGAGATCACTGCCGTCCGAGGCGGACAGGCCCGCATTGATCCCCTGCCGCGCCTCCGAGATGTCCGGCACCCCCGCCATTCCCGTAGCCGCCGCTGCCACGCCGAGAAACTGACGTCGGTCCACTACCGAGCCCTCCTCCCTCTTTTCTTGATCAATCAGCCGATAGAGCCTTCGATGACGTCGGCTGGCCACGACGGCACGCACGATTTCCTCCGTGGACCTGCCGTAGCACTCGGCGAGCAGTGCGTGCCAGATCGGCGTGGGCAGGCGCCGCTCGGTCTCCCAGCGCTTCAAATTCTCCGGGTCGAACCACTTTCCGCCCTGAGCCGCTTGTAACACCGACGCTTGTTCTTCACGTGTCAGGCCAGCCGCTTCACGGCTTCCCCTCAGCAGTGCCCCGATGCCTTCCGGTGCCATCATGCCCGTCCCCCAAGCTCCTGGAAGTGTCATGTCGATTTCTGGCCCCCCAAAGCGGCCCCCCGGCAGGAATTTGCACCACTGGATGGCCCACGACTGTTGTCCCGTAACGGAGTTGAGTAAACACCAGCAGGCGTAACGACCGGATGGAACAAGCCTTTCCCGAGAGTGGGCATCCCATTCGAGTCCAGGGCGTGTTCCGACGAAAGGGATTCTCGTGAGGCATGTGAGCTGCCAAAGCTTCTACTTGGTGCGCGCCGACACTTCGGCGGCGATCAGCCGTCGGCGGCTGCTCGCCCTCGTCAGCGCCTGGCACCTGCCCAAGGACGAGGACAGCCACCTGGCCATGACCACGGTGGTCTCGGAACTGGTCACCAACGCCGTGTCTCACGGAGCCGGCGATCTGCTCACGGTGACCGTGCGTGCGGACATCGGCCGAAGCAGGCTCTTGATCGAAGTCCACGACAGCTCCCCGGTTCTGCCCCGGTTCCGACGCCCGAGCCTTGACTCCGAAAGCGGCCGGGGCATGGTGCTCGTCGAGCACCTGTCGATCGCCTGCGGAGCCGAGAACACCTCGCGGGGCAAGCGGGTCTGGGCAGAGCTGGCCCTGCCCATGGAGCCATCGGCCAAGCGACGGTCCCTCTACCTTCGTTGCGCATCGCAAGCCATCGTCCAGCGGTTCCTCAACGTGCTCCGGCCTCTCGTCCGTACGGGGCCCGGGGTCCTGACGGCTGTCAGCGACCGCTGACAGATCACGTTCCTCACACCCGACCCGGTCCGTTCAGCCCGGCGTCAAGTCACCCATCGCCCAACAGAAGGAGAACGTCATGAACCCACTTCAGATCGCGGAGAACACCGACGAGAACGACCTGCTCCCTGTCGAGATCGGTGAAGCGACCGTGCTCACCGAGGGTCAGGGCGGCGGCCAGAGCGAAGACAAGCGCCGCGCCTACAACAGCTGATCCCTTCTCGTGGGTGCGGGCCCCAGCGCCCGCACCCACGGGTTGACCTCGACTCTGGAGTTCTGACCATGATCTTCGGTGGTAGCGGTTCCCCTTCCCGACCGGGATTCCGACCCGTGGGATCTCGCCATCTCTCTTCGCGGCTCCACACCTGGGCGCTCGGTGCCGTTCCGGTCCGGTCCGTGACCAGTCCCGGCGATCGGCGACAGGTGCTCATCCTCGGGCGGTGCGGAGCGAAGGAATCCGATCTGCACCGCCTGAGTCCGGCGCTGCCCGAGGACGTCGCCTGGAGGTGGCCAGGCACCTATACGGTCATCGAGGAATCCGAAGAAGCCGTCGTGATCCATACCGACCCGGCCTCCGCTCGCCCCATCTATCTCGTCGGCCACGACGACGGGTGGGTATGGTCCAGCTCAGCCCGGGCTCTGGCCTCACTCACTCGTGCCACGGTGGACGTGGAACGCCTCGCCTGCTCGATCTTCCTGCCGTCGGTTCCCGCGCTCTGCGAGGGACGAACATTCTTCGCGGGTGTCGGACAACTCCCACCAGGGTGCCGGATCGTTCTGCCGGTCGACGGAAGCGCCCCTCGGACAACAACAGCGTGGATTCCAGATCCGGACGAGTCTCAACCACCCGCAGAGCGTTTGCGCACGGCGCTCTTCACATCCGTCACCGAGAGAGTCGTGTCGGATCCAGAGGTCTCCTGTGACCTCTCGGGCGGACTCGACTCCACCTCTGTCGCTGCTCTCGCCGCTGTCGCTCTCCCGTACGGCATGCGGCTCAACGCCATCACGATCCATCCCGAGGGCGACACCGCGGGCGCGGACCTGCGCTACGCACGCCAGGCAGCCCATGCGTACTCCGGGCGGATCAATCACCGTCTGCTGGCGATGTCGGCGAAGCACCTGCCGTACACCGCGATGTCTGCCGTTCCGGCGACCGACGAACCGGCTCCCTCCACGATCACGCAGGCCCGGCTCATGGGGCAGTTCCGCTGGTTGCGGCAGGAATGCGGAACCCGCACCCATATGACGGGCGACGGCGGCGACAGCCTGTTCTTCCAGCCACCCGTCCACCTTGCCGACCTCGTCCGCCACGGCCGCATCAGGCGTGCCGTGAGCGAGGCATTCGGCTGGGCCAGGCTGCGCCGCGCGTCTCCCGTACCCTTCTTGCGCGACGCTGTCCTCGTCTCGCGGACGGCCCGCGCTCGCGCCCTGTCCGAACTCGTCGATTCCATCGGTGGAAGGCGACGCAGCGACCATGGAAGGGTCGGCTGGTTTCCCCTGCTGCCCCATCCCTCGTGGGCCGGTGCCGCCGCGCCTGCCCTGCTGAGCGCCAGCGCGCTCCGAGCCGCCTCGGCCCCGGACGGGATGCCTGGCCTCGACGCCTCGGTACGCACGCTGGTGGACGAGGTCCGCGAAGTCGCACGCACCGCTGCCGCGGACGCCGAACTGGCCGCGGCCTCGGGGATCGATCTCAACAACCCTTTCCTCGACCCGTTGGTCGTGGACGCCGTACTCCGGACGCCCATCGACCTGCGTCCCCCTCTCCACTCCTACAAACCGCTTCTGGGCAAGGCGATGGCTGGTCTATTACCTCGTACCGTCGCAAACCGGCAGACCAAAGGCAGCTTCGACGCGGACCACTACGCAGGCCTCCGGGCCAACATGCCCGAACTCCTTGAACTGGCACACGGGCACCTTGCAGAAATGGGGCTGATCGATGCCGCACATCTGGTTCCGTCCCTGGGCCAGGCCGCAGCCGGCGTGCCCATGCCGCTGGCCACTCTCGAGCAGGCTCTCAGCGCCGAGGCCTGGCTGACGGCGCACGCTCGAGAACCTGAGCCCGTGTGGACCTCCACGCCTGCGGGACCGTGTCATGACTGACGTTTCGCCGTTCGCTCACGCCTCCCGGCACGTCCATGCCGTCGCCTTCCCCCACGTCCTGGTTCTCATCGACTACCGGACCGGCCATGTGCAGTGTCTGCTGCCGAAGAGCGCGGCTCACTGGCAGGAGGCGGCCCGATCCGGTCGGCTCACCGCAATGCCGCCACCACTGGCGGCCCACCTGATTCGCACAGGGGTTCTGTCCCCCACGCAGAAGCACACGCCGTGGGACATGCCGCTCTCGGCACCAGCGCCTCCGGCAAGTTGGGGCGGGGCCGAGCATCCGGCGGGGCTCACACGGGGAACCGGCCCCTTCAGCGCGGAGGCAGCCGCTGCTCTCGCCGCAACATGGAGCATCAAGCGGTCCGGTAATAGGAAGCGGGCGATGAACCGGCTCATCGTGGCTCTGCGGGCGTCCTCCTCCACGACGCGTCGACCGGCTTCTCCCACAGAGGCAGCGGAGGCAGTCCAGGCCGTTCGCCGTTCCGCGTGGCATGCGCCCGTAAGAACTGCCTGCCTGGAAGAATCGGTCGCTGCCACGCTCCTGCTCGCGACCCGACGGCTCTCCGTCGTCTGGTGTCATGGAATCGCCGCGGACCCCGTCCGACTGCACGCCTGGGTGCAGACTGTGGACGGGGCTTCGGTCGCCGAACCGCCCTCGACCCTCGCGTACACACCAGCGCTGACCATCGGAGCCCGCCATCAGCACCGCCTCTGAACCCGTTCTCTGGATCGGCACCGACACCTGTGCGCTCGGCCCGTATCGGGCGGACCTGGTGGAGACGTACTGGCGTTGGGAACAGGACCCGGCGCTCCTGGTCGGCTACGGACGCCAGCAGCCGGTGTCCCTGGAGTCGCGCACGGAGGGCATCGCCCATCAACTGCGCGGGGACAACATCCGCTTCACGGTGTACGACCTCGCCACCGGCAGTCCGGTACCGGCGGGTGTGGCCACGCTGCTGCCCGACCCGTCCGTACGCACGGCGGAGTACGTCGTGATGCTCGCCCCCGAGGCACGCGGACGCGGACTGGGCACGGTCGCCACCCGGCTGGTCCTCGACTACGCGTTCCACATCACCAACCTGCGGATGGTCTGGCTCAAGGTCCTCGCCCCCAACAAGGCGGGGGTGCGCGCCTACGAGAAGGCCGGCTTCCGCACCGCGGGAACCCTTCGCGAGGCGGGCTATTGGCTGGGCACGGTCTGCGATGAACTCCTGATGGACGCGCTGGCATCGGAGTTCACCGGACCGTCGGTCATCACGGCCTGACCCGCCGAAGCCGGGCGCGCGGTTACGGACAACGGGTTACGAGTTACGGGTCCGGCTCACGGACGACCGAAGATGCCGGACCCGAAAGGAGCCCGGCATCAACACCCTCTCCCCCGCTCAGGAATCCGGCTGATCGACGCGGATCTCGTACGCGATCTCCCACCGGATGTCCGGCACGGTGACGTTCGCCGTCTCGACAGGGCGGCCGTCCCGGTCGAAGTACGTGCGCTCGATCTCGATGACCAGGTCGCCGACGGAGATCCCGAGCAGATTCGCCTGCTCACGCGTCGCGCGGGCCGGGCGGGGCAGCTCGATGCCGGTGGCGATGTTCACGTCGATGGAACGCATGCGCTCGACGACGCCGAGCTTGCCGAGCGGCCCCATCTCCGGGAGGAGGACCGGCGTGCCGTCGGTGATGGCCATCGGCTCCCAGCTCTTGGCGAGTTGTACGGGCAGGCCGTCGGCGAGGAACTCGTAGTCGGTCACGACACAGAGGTCGCCGGGCTCGATCGCCAGCCGTTCCGCGATGTCCTCCGACGCGGGGACGCGCGCCGTGCTGGTGCACTCCCAGTCCGCCTCGTGATCGAGCTCCTTCATCGCTGAGGCGAAAGGGCTCTTGCCGTGCTGCTCGCGCTGACGTGAGCGGACCATGCGCCGGCGCACGCGGGCCCGGCGGACGTACGTACCGGATCCGGCGCGGCCTTCGAGGATGCCCTCGATGATCAGACGTTCCATGGCCCGCTGCGCCACGGACTGGCCGACGCCGTACTCCTCGGCGATCCGGGCCCGGGACGGCAGTTTGTCCCCCACCGCCCAGTCGCCGGCCCGAATGCGAGCCCGCAGAGCATCCGCCACCTTCAAGTACGGCGTATCACGTGGCATTTGAGCAGCTCCGTGTGTTCGGCGTCGATATGGGCGTCGCTGTTGACAAAGCTAACCCATCAGGTTGAAGCTGAATACTCAGCATTACATGGAGTGACATTCGGTTCACCAGGGGAGAAGTGTGCGCTCTGCACAAGCGCGGGTTGCGGCGCTGACCGGCATGCTCGCCGCCGCCACAGGCACCGAACCGCGCGTCACCACCGGCCTGGACGCCTTCCGCGTCGAGGCCGATCTCCCCGCCGAGTTGAGCGCCACCGCCCACACGGCCGTCCTGGCCGCCCTGGCCACGGCGGACCGCTACGGCCACACGCTCAGCCGCGCCGCCGAATACGTCTGGGCCGAAATCAGCAGAGAGGCGAACGTGACCACGACCGAATCCCCGGACACGGCGTACCGCGCCCTGCTCGGCCACACCATGACCTGCACCGCATGCCGGACCGGCGCGATCTGCCCCGACGCGACGAAGCTCGTCCGCGTCTGGCGGGAGACCCGTCGGTGAGCGCCACCAGCCACATCAGCCCCACCAGAGACGGAGGCACCTGATGCGCAGCACCCACCAGGCGTTACCGGCCCCACCCGGGAGGCCCGGATGATCACCCTCTCCGCCACGGACACCCGCACCTGCGAGGCGTGCTGGAACGCCCCGGTCACCGCCGCCCGACAGACCCCCGCCGGCCGTGACCTGATCTGCGAGGAGTGCGCGGAGGGCGACTACCCGCGCCGCGTCGACCTCTTCCCGCCGTTCGGCATCTACGGCCTGACGACCCGCAAGCTCCTGAACGACGGCAAACACGGCAGCGGCCCCCCGAAAACCCCACCGAACCCGGGCCCACCGCTGCCCAACCCGCCACCGGCCCCGTCACCGCGAGGAACACCGCCGGTGTAGCGCCACCGGCCACCACCTGTCGGCCTGTACCCGTCGCGCGGCGGGTACGGGGCGTAGATGCCGCGAAACCCAGGTGCACCGCGCCTCATGATCGCTACGCTGGGCCGTCGCACGAAGTCGGCTTGCCGGAGGGGGACATGGGTACACCACCAGGGTCAGGAGCGCCGGTTCCACCACCACCGCCGCCGTACCCGCCCGCACCTCCCACGCCTCCGCGCACCGACCCTCCGCGATGGGCGTGGTGGGTCGGCGGTATCGCCATCCCCCTGGTCGGCATCCTGGTGACCGTGGCGTTCGGGGGCAACGGCTCCGGACCGACCGCCGCACCCGCCCCCGGCCCGGTCGACAGCGTCACGCAGCCCGCCTCCCCCAGCGCGTCCAGCACCCCTCCCTCCGAGGACGCGGACGCGACGGAGCCCGAGACGCCCGCCGCCACGGACAAGACACCGTCCGCCTCCTCATCCGCGACGCCGGAAGCCGACCTCACGGCGCCCGACGGGTACGCGGAGGCGCTCAGCACGATGTGGGGTCTCGCGCCCGTCCCGTGCACGCAGCACGAACAGCAACTCGTCGACCTCGACGACGGCACCAGCCGGACGGAGGACGAGGACAACGGCGCGGTCCAGGAGCCCGGCGGTGCAGAGCTGTTGTACTGGCCCGACACCTGCACCGGAATCGCCGACTACATGGTGCGCGCACTGCCCAACACCCGCGTGGGACTCCTCCGCGCCGACGCCCCGAAGTCGTTCGACTCCTGCCGGGCCGCGGCAGGCACGGGTTTCGGCGCGCTTGCGCTCGCGCAGCGCCCCGATCGTGAGCGGCGGGGATTCGTCGAAGGCGCCGCGGTGTGCTCCGTCACGGACAAGGGCGCTGTGGCGATGGCGGTGATCGAGCACATCGCCGACGAGACGACCAACGAAGTCTCGGTCAGCGGGCCTCTCTACGTCTGGGCCGCGGCACCCTGACCACACCAGGATGACGCCGCTACGACTGCGGGCCGACAGTGCGCCACTGTCGGCCCGCAGTCTTACTTCCAGGCGCTACAGCACCGGCAGCAGGTTCTTCAGCTCGAAGGCCGTGACCTCGCTGCGGTACTCCTCCCACTCCTGCTTCTTGTTGCGCAGGAAGAAGTCGAAGACGTGCTCGCCCAGCGTCTCGGCGACCAGTTCGCTCTTCTCCATCAGCGAGATCGCCTCGCCCAGGTTCTGCGGGAGCGGCTCGATGCCCATCGCGCGGCGTTCCGCGTCGGAGAGGGCCCAGACGTCGTCGTCGGCGCCGGCCGGGAGTTCGTAGCCCTCCTCGATGCCCTTGAGGCCCGCGGCGAGCAGGACCGCGTAGGTGAGGTACGGGTTGGCGCCGGAGTCGATGGAGCGGACCTCTACGCGGGCCGAGCCGGTCTTGCCGGGCTTGTACATCGGGACGCGGATGAGGGCGGAGCGGTTGTTGTGGCCCCAGCAGATGTACGAGGGGGCCTCGCCGCCCGCGCCGGCCGCGCGGGAGGAGCCGCCCCAGATGCGCTTGTAGGAGTTGACCCACTGGTTGGTGACGGCCGAGATCTCCGCCGCGTGCTTCAGGAGGCCCGCGATGAAGGAGCGGCCGACCTTGGAGAGCTGGTACTCCGCGCCCGACTCGTAGAACGCGTTGCGGTCGCCCTCGAAGAGGGAGAGGTGGGTGTGCATGCCCGAACCCGGGTACTCCGAGAACGGCTTCGGCATGAACGTGGCCTGCACGCCCTGCTCCAGCGCCACCTGCTTCATCACCAGGCGGAACGTCATGATGTTGTCCGCCGTGGAGAGCGCGTCCGCGTAGCGGAGGTCGATCTCCTGCTGGCCCGGGGCGCCCTCGTGGTGGCTGAACTCCACCGAGATGCCCATCGATTCCAGCATCGTGATCGCCTGGCGGCGGAAGTCCATGCCCACGTTCTGCGGCGTGTGGTCGAAGTAGCCGGAGCTGTCCGCCGGGGTCGGGCGGGTGCCGTCGACCGGCTTGTTCTTCAGCAGGAAGAACTCGATCTCGGGGTGGGTGTAGAAGGTGAAGCCCAGGTCGGACGTCTTGGCCAGGATCCGCTTCAGTACGTAGCGCGGGTCCGCGAAGGACGGCGAGCCGTCCGGCATCAGGATGTCGCAGAACATCCGCGCGGTGCCCGGGGCTTCCGCGCGCCAGGGCAGGATCTGGAACGTGCCCGGGTCCGGCTTGGCGATCATGTCCGACTCGTAGACCCGGGCGAAGCCCTCGATCGCCGAGCCGTCGAAGCCGATGCCCTCGTCGAAGGCCTGCTCCAGCTCGGCCGGAGCGACGGCGACGGACTTGAGGAACCCGAGGACGTCGGTGAACCACAGCCGCACGAAGCGGATGTCGCGCTCCTCAAGGGTCCTGAGGACGAATTCCTGCTGCTTGTCCATTGCCACATCCTTGCAGTTCAGACGGTCCGTGCACCACCGCCCGGGGTAGGGGGACACAGCCAGTATCGCGACCCGGGATTTCACCCACATTACGCACTCGGTGTGAGAGGGAGCACTCGGCCACCCACTACGATCGGCGACCGTGGCGCACGGGGGCGGCGACCGGGTGACGACCGGCATTCACGCCCGTCCGCGCGCACCGGTCCACGGACCGTTCTCCCGCCTCCCGGCCCCCTTCGCAGAAGGACGCGACGACATGAGCTTCGACCCCCGGTACTCCCAGCCGCAGGCCTCCGACCCGCGCGCTCGCTCCACCCGCAACCGGGCCATCGCCATAGGGGTCAGCGCCGCCGTCGTGGCCGGTCTCGTCGCCTTCGGCTCGTACCTGCTGCTGGAGAACTCCGAGGCGAACGAGAAGTCCGACAACGCCTCCTCCGCCCAGGACGGCAAGCACCCCGACGGGCACGGCGACTCCCACGACGACACCAAGGGCGGGGCCATCGAGGGGCTGAAGTCCTGGGACGCCGCGAAGCTCGGCCGCCAGCACGTGGCGGGCACCGTGGACTATCCGATGAAGCCCCCGGTCGGCGGCGACCACAACGCGTCCTGGATGAACTGCGACGGCGACGTATACGAAAAGCCCCTCCCGGACGTCAACGCCGTGCACTCCCTGGAGCACGGCGCGGTCTGGATCACGTACAACGACACGGCCGCCGACGCGGAGGTCTCCAAGCTCGCCCAGCGCGTCAAGGCCACCCCGTTCACGCTGATGAGCCCGTACGCCGCCCAGGAGGGCGCGATCATGCTCTCCGCCTGGGGCAAGCAGGTCACCGTGGACTCCGCCGGCGACAAGCGGGTGGACCAGTTCCTCGCCCAGTACGTCCAGGGCGCGCAGACCCCCGAGCCCGGAGCCCCCTGCACCGGCGGGCTGGCCACGGTGCCGCGGTGACGGCCCGGGACGTCACCGACGAGCGGTCGGCAGCTGACGGCCACGACCCTCACGTCCTCGTGGAGCGGCGGCGGACCCGGCGCGTCCGCCTGGCCGCCGGTGCCGCCGTCGTCCTCGCCCTGCTCTTCGCGGGGGCCGCCACGGTCGCCTCCGCGCGTGGCGACGGCAGTGGAGAGGAGAGCGGAAACACGCGTGTTCCCGCTGCCTCGTCCGCCGACGCCGGGTTCGCCCGGGACATGGCCGTCCACCATCAGCAGGCCGTCGAGATGTCCTTCGTCGTCCGCGACCGCACGGACGACGAGGACGTACGCCGTCTCGCCTACGACATCGCCAACACCCAGGCCAACCAGCGCGGCATGCTGCTCGGCTGGCTCGATCTGTGGGAGCTGCCCAAGGTCGCGCCCGGCGGGGAGCCGCCCATGGCCTGGATGGAAGGCGGGGGCCGGCACGCCCACGGCGGGCACCACTCGGACGGTGACGCCAGCGGTAGTGGTGGCGGCAGCGGTGACGGTGACGGTGACGGCGTGCTCATGGCCGGTATGGCCAGTCGCTCCGAGTTGGCCCGGCTCGGGCGGCTCGACGGCGAGCAGGCAGAGGTGTTCTTTCTCCAGTTGATGACCGACCACCACAAGGGCGGTGTCGCCATGGCCGAGGCCTGTGCGTCGCAGTGCTCGGTTCCGGCCGAGCGGCGGCTCGCCCGGGGCATGGTCGAGGGGCAGCGGTCCGAGCTGGGGCTGATGCGGGACATGCTCGCCGAGCGGGGCGCCGCGCCTCGGTCCTGAGCCGATGAGCGGGCTTGAGCCGGGGCGGGCCGGAGCCGATGCGGGCCTGAGCCGATGCGGGCCGCGCCCGGACGGCGGGTGAGCGGTCGCCGGTGACCGTGGCCGGTGCCGGTGGCCGGTGCCTGGTGGCCGGTGCCGGTGGCCGGTGGCCGCGGGTGCGGATGCGGGTGCGGGTGCGGGTGCGGGTGCGTCAGCTTGCGTCCTGTCCGCAGCGCACTCGAACGGGTGGTTGCGGTCGCGCGGCCCCGGCGGGCCCACGACGATGGGTTGCGCTCGGGGCCGTACGGCAGTGCCATCGGCACGCAGGAGGAAATCCCCCATGACGACCGCCAAAGACATCATGCACAGCGGGGCCCGCTGGATCCCGGCCCACGAGACGCTCGACCGTGCGGCGCAGCTGATGCGCGAGCACAACGTGGGCGCGCTGCCCGTCTCCGCCAACGGTGACTCGGACCGGATGGTCGGCATCATCACCGACCGCGACATCGTGGTCGGCTGTGTGGCCAAGGGGCACGATCCGGCGAAGGTCACGGCCGGCGATCTCGCGCAGGGCACGCCCCGCTGGATCGAGGCGGAGGCCGGTGTGGACGCGGTCCTGGAGGAGATGCAGACCCACCGCATCCGTCGGCTGCCCGTCGTCGAGAACAAGAAGCTGGTCGGCATGATCAGCGAGGCCGATCTCGCCCAGCACCTCACCGAGGAGCAGATCGCGGGCTGGGCCGAGAAGGTCTACTCCCGCAGCTGACACACGTGTACGACAGTGGCCCGGCACCCCATGGCCCGCTCCGGCGGAGGGTGCCGGGCCTCCGTATGTGCGTATACCCACCGGGGGTAGGGTGGCCCGCATGGCGGGTACGGCGCGGAGCGGCAGCGGGACGTTCGGGCGGCTGATGCTGCTCGCCGCGCTGCTGTTCGGGATCGTCACCATGCATACGGTCGGACATCCGGCGGAGCACAGCGATGTATCCGCAGCGGTCACCACGACTACCGCCTCCACCGCCGAGCACATGGTCCCGGCCGCACCCGTCGCCGGCCCGTCGCACCCGGCGGCGCACGGCTCCCCCGGCTCCGACGCCCCCATGGGCGGCATGGATCCGCTCTCCGTCTGCCTCGCCGTCCTCGGCGTCTGGGGCCTCGCGCTCGTCGGCGCCCGGCTGCTCGGAGCGCGTGCGGACCGGCGGCCCCTCGGTACGCCGGTGGGGGCGGGGCTTCCGCTCGCGCTGCTGCCGAATCCGCCGCCGCCGATATCGGTGCTCGCCAGCGTTTCGGTGCTGCGTATCTAGGAGTGGGCGTTCACCTCCGCCCTTCTCCCTTTCCTCTTCCTCGAACCACAGTTCCTCAGAGGTGTATGCAGCATGCCCATGCAACCCACCCGACGCTCCGTGCTCGGCGCCGCTCTCGCCGTCGCCGGTACCGGAGCCCTCGCCGCCTGTTCCGGCGGCGGCAGCGGCCACGGCGGCTCCCACTCCCCCGGCGGCGGCGCCCAGGACTCCGGTACGTACGTCTCCCCCGGCGGCAAGGAGGTCCGGGCGGCCGAGGCGGCGCGCGGCTCCGGGCCCGTGCGCGAGGTCTCCCTCACCGCCACCCGTACCCGGCTCGACCTCGGCGGCGGTACCACCGTCGCCTCCTGGGCGTACGGGGACCGGCTGCCCGGGCGCGAGGTGCGGGTGACGGCGGGCGACACGCTCGCGCTCACCCTCGCCAACCATCTGCCGGCGCCCACCTCCCTGCACTGGCACGGGCTCGCCCTGCGCAACGACATGGACGGGGTTCCCGGGCTGACCCAGCGGGACATCGCACCGGGGGCCGACTTCGGCTATCGGTTCGCCGTGCCGCATCCGGGGACGTACTGGTTCCACCCGCACTCCGGCGTCCAGCAGGACCGGGGGCTGTACGCGCCGCTCATCGTCGAGGACCCGAAGGAGCCGTTGGCGTACGACAGGGAGTGGGTCGTCGTCCTCGACGACTGGGTCGACGGGGTGGACGGGTCGACGCCCGACGCGGTGCTGAAGGAGCTGTCCAGAGGGATGAGTTCCGGAGGGATGAGTTCCGAGGGGACGAGCGAGGGCGGCGGCGGGATGGATCATGGCGCGCACACCATGTCCGGAGCGGAGACGGAGGAGCCGGGCCGTGCCGGGCCCTCCCGGATGATGATGGGCGCCCGCAGCGCGCTGCTCGGCGGTGACGCCGGTGATGTCGCCTATCCGCACTACCTCGTCAACGGGCGGGTGCCGGAGGATCCGTCCTCCTTCTCCGCGCGGCCCGGTGACCGTATCCGGCTGCGGATCATCAACGCCGGTGGCGACACCGCCTTCCGGGTCGCGCTCGGCGGGCACCGGATGACCGTGACGCACACCGACGGGTTCCCGGTCCGGCACGCCACGGGGGACGCGCTGCTGCTGGGGATGGGCGAGCGGTACGACGTCCTCGTCACCGCCGAGGACGGGGTCTTCCCGCTCACCGCCCTGGCCGAGGGGAAGAAGGCGTCCGCGCTCGCCGTGCTGCGGACCGGGAGCGGGCGTGCGCCTGCCGCTTCCGTACGGCCCGAGGAGCTGGACGGGAAGCTGATCGAGGCGGGGCGGCTGGCGCCGGACCCGGCGGTGGCGCTGGCGAGGCGTGCGCCGGACCGGACGATCCAGATGCGGCTCACCGGCGGGATGGCGCGGTACGACTGGGCCTTCGACGGGCAGCCGTACAGCGCGGAGCAGCGGCGTCCGGTCGAGGCGGGCGAACGGGTGCGGGTCGTCTTCGACAACGGGACGGCCATGTGGCATCCGCTCCATCTGCACGGGCACACGTTCGCGCTCGGCGGGAACGCCGCCGGGGCCCGTAAGGACACCGCGATCGTGCTGCCGCACCGGTCGCTGACCGTGGAGTTCGACGCCGACAACCCGGGGCTGTGGATGGTCCACTGCCACAACGTCTACCACGCGGAGGCGGGGATGATGGCGGTCCTCGGCTATCGCAGCTAGCCGGACACCCCCTGGGTCCCAGGGCTTCTGCGGGTCGGCGCACATAGCTGCCTCCACCTGCGGTTTCGGCGGGCCGGAACAGATTTTGCCCGGCCCGCCGGGACATCGCGTCAGAAAGACGATTACACTGGCGGACGTGCCTCAACTACGCCTCGCACTGAATCAGATCGACTCGACCGTCGGCGACCTCGCCGGCAACTCCGAGGCGATCGTCCACTGGACCCGGCACGCCGCCGAGCAGGGCGCCCACCTGGTGGCGTTCCCCGAGATGGTGCTGACCGGATACCCCGTCGAGGACCTGGCCCTGCGGTCGTCCTTCGTCGAGGCCTCGCGACAGGCGCTGCGCGCGCTGGCCGCCCGGCTCGACGCGGAGGGCTTCGGCGAACTGCCGGTCGTCGTCGGCTACCTGGACCGCTCCGAGCACGCCGCGGCGCGCTACGGGCAGCCCGCCGGGTCTCCGCGCAACGCCGCCGCCGTGCTGCACCGCGGCGGGATCGCGCTCAACTTCGCCAAGCACCACCTGCCGAACTACGGCGTCTTCGACGAGTTCCGGTACTTCGTGCCGGGCGACTCGATGCCCGTCGTCCGGGTCCACGGCATCGACGTGGCCCTCGCGATCTGCGAGGACCTGTGGCAGGACGGCGGGCGCGTCCCGGCCGCCCGGTCCGCCGGGGCCGGGCTGCTGCTGTCGATCAACGCCTCGCCGTACGAGCGGGACAAGGACGACACCCGGCTGGAGCTGGTCCGCAAGCGGGCCCAGGAAGCCGGCTGCACGACGGCCTATCTGGCGATGATCGGCGGCCAGGACGAGCTGGTCTTCGACGGCGACTCGATCGTCGTCGACAAGGAGGGCGAGGTCATCGCCCGCGCCCCGCAGTTCTCCGAGGGCAGCGTCATCCTCGACCTGGAGCTGCCCGCCGCGGCCGCCGTGGCGCCCTCGGGCGTGGTGGACGACGGGCTGCGCATCGACCATGTGGTGCTGTCCGACCGGCCCGTGGACGCGTACGAGCCGGAGCTCTCGGGCGGGTACGCGGAGCGGCTGACGGACGAGGAGGAGATCTACTCGGCGCTGGTCGTGGGGCTACGCGCGTACGCCGCGAAGAACGGTTTCAGCAGTGTGCTGATCGGGCTCTCCGGCGGGATCGACTCGGCGATCTGCGCGGCCATCGCGTGCGATGCGCTCGGTGCGCAGCACGTGTACGGCGTCTCGATGCCGTCGAAGTACTCCTCGGACCACTCCAAGGGCGACGCGGCCGAGCTGGCGCGGCGTACCGGGCTCAACTTCCGTACGGTGCCGATCGCGCCGATGTTCGACGCGTACATGGAGTCGTTGCAGCTCACCGGGTTGGCCGAGGAGAACCTCCAGGCGCGGCTGCGGGGTACGACGCTGATGGCCATCTCCAACCAGGAGGGGCAGATCGTGCTGGCGCCGGGCAACAAGTCCGAGCTGGCGGTGGGGTACTCCACGCTGTACGGGGACGCGGTCGGGGCCTACGGGCCGATCAAGGACGTGTACAAGTCGGCCGTGTTCCGGCTGGCGAAGTGGCGCAACCAAGCTGCGGAGGAGCGGGGGCAGACCCCGCCGATCCCGGAGGCCTCGATCACCAAGCCGCCGAGTGCGGAACTGCGGCCGGGGCAGGTCGACACGGATTCGCTGCCGGACTACGACGTCCTGGACGCGATCCTGGAGATGTACGTCGACCGGGACCAGGGGATGGATGCCATCGTGGCGGCCGGGTTCGATGCGGAACTGGTGGCGAAGACGTTGCGGATGGTGGATACGGCGGAGTACAAGCGGCGGCAGTATCCGCCGGGGACGAAGATCTCGCCGAAGGGGTTCGGGAAGGATCGGCGGTTGCCGATCACTAATCGCTGGCGCGAGTCGTCCTAGCGGGGGGGGGGTGGTTGCCGGGGGCGTCCGGCGGCCGCCTTTGTCCTCGAGCGCCGGACGGGCTGGGCTCCCACGTGGGTGTCCGGCCCGTCCGGCGTGTCGGTTCCGTCCTCAAGCGCCGGACGGGCTGGAGTGGGCCGCCGGGCCCGAGGGTGATGCTGCCTCGGGCCAGCCCGGCGTGAAGGTTCCGTCCTCAAACGCCGGACGGGCTGGAGTGGGTGCCGGACCGGCTGGAGTGGGCGTCGGACGGGCTGGAATGGGTGCCGGACGGGGTGGGGTGGGCGTCGGGCGGGGTGGAGTGGGGGCTGGGCTGGGTGGAATTGGCCACCACTCGGGACTTTCCTCCGTCGCCCCGGTCCAAATACCCCGCCGTTGCCGCGATGGCCAGGCCCGCCACCGCCAGTACCGCGCCCACGAACGCCGGGGACGTCCAGCCCCAGCCTGCCGCGATGGCCACGCCGCCCAGCCAGGCGCCGCCCGCGTTGGCCAGGTTGAAGGCCGAGTGGTTGGAGGCGGAGGCCAGGGTCGGGGCGTCCTTCGCCTTGTTCATCACCAGCATCTGGAGCGGGGTCGTCGTCATGAAGCCGACTCCGCCCAGCAGCACCACCATCACCAGCGCCGCCCACTGCACGTGCACCGTGAACGGGAAGGCCACCAGGATCACCGCCAACGCGCCGAGCGAGCCGTACAGGGTCGGGCGCAGGGCCCGGTCCGTGAGGGGGCCCGCGGCCAGGGCGCCCAGGGTCATCCCGATGCCGAAGAGGGCGAGGACGACCGTGACCGAGGATTCGCCGAAGCCCATCGCCTTGGTGGTCATGGCCGAGAGGTACGAGTACACGGCGAAGACCCCGGCGAAGCCGAAGACCGCGGTGAGCAGGCCGAGGAGCACCTGGCGGTTGCCGAGGGCGCGGAGTTCGCGGCGTACGTCCTGATGGGCCTCGACCGGGACGGCCGGCACCAGGCGGGCCAGGGCCGCCATCGCGGTGAGGCCGATCGCCGCCACGACGAGGAAGGTGGCCCGCCAGCCGAGGTGCTGGCCGAGCAGGGTGGCGGCGGGGACGCCGACGATGTTGGCGACCGTCAGGCCGAGGAACATCGTCGCCACCGCCCGCGCCTGGCGGCCCTCGGCGACCAGCCGGGTGGCCACGACCGCGCCGACGCCGAAGAACGCGCCGTGCGGGAGTCCGGCGAGGAAGCGGCCCGCCAGCAGCCAGCCGAAGTCGGGGGCGAGTGCCGAGGCCAGGTTGCCGACGGTGAAGAGCGCCATCAGGAGCAGCAGCATCTTCTTGCGCGGGACGCGGGAGCCGAGGCCGGCGAGGAGCGGCGCGCCGAGGACGACGCCGATCGCGTACGCCGACACGAGGTATCCGGCGGTCGGCACGGAGGTGCCCAGGTCGTCCGCCACGTTGGGCAGCAGGCCCATCATGACGAACTCCGTCGTGCCTATGCCGAAGGCGCTCACGGCCAGGGCGAGGAGAGCCAGGGGCATGGAGAAGGGACCTTTCGCGACGCGGGGAGGGCGGGGGCGCACGGCCGGGAGCCGTCGCCTCGGCACCCGGGGATGCTGGGCGACGGCTCACACCGCCTATATGTAAGTTACCGGAACAAATTCTCGCAGATGTTTATGCCGGGGCGTCTACCGGCAGGTGAACGGCTCGTTGCGCCGGCCCGGCAGCCGCAGCGCTCCGGTCCCCACGGCCGTACGTCACAGCTCCACGCGGGCCGCGATCGGGAGGTGGTCGCTGTCGGTCGCCGAGAGCGTCCAGGACGACTTCGGCTCGACCCCCTTGACCATGATCTGGTCGATGCGGGCCATCGGGAAGGACGCCGGCCAGCTGAAGCCGAAGCCGTCGCCCGCCGCGCCCTGGGTGGAACGCATCTGGGAGGTGACCGCGTTCAGCGAGCGGTCGTTCATCGTGCCGTTCAGGTCGCCGAGCAGGACGACTCGCCCGACCCGTTCGTCGGCGATGGCCTCGCCGAGCGCGTCGGCGCTGTTGTCGCGCTGGTTGGCGGTGAATCCGGCGTGCAGCTTCACGCGGACGGACGGCAGGTGGGCCACGTACACCGCGACCTCGCCCTGCGGGGTCCTGACCGTGGAGCGCATCGCCCGGGTCCAGCCCATCTTGATGTCGACGGGCTTGGTGTCGGCCAGCGGGTACTTGCTCCACAGGCCCACGGTGCCCTGGACCGAGTGGTACGGGTAGCGGCCGGCCAGCGACTTCTCGTACGTGGAGACCTGCTTGCCCGGGAGTTCCTGGAGGGCCACGACGTCCGCCCCGGAACCGGCGACCTGCTGGGCGGTGCCGTCGGGGTCCGGGTTGCCGGCGTTGACGTTGTGGGTGGCGACGGTGAGGTCGCCGCCGCTGCCGGACTTGTCGGTGAGCAGGCCGCCGAACACGTTGAGCCAGACCACGGCGGGCAGCAGCAGCGCGATCAGCGCGGTCGCGGAGCGCCGCACCAGGGCCAGGACCAGCAGCACCGGGATGAAGACCGCGACCCACGGCAGGAACGTCTCGATGAGGCTGCCGAGGTTGCCGACCCGGTTGGGGATCCGCGCGTGGACGACCATCAGCAGGGTCAGCAGCACCGAGCAGAGGGCCAGCACGATCCCGCGCCGCCAGATGCCCCGGTCGGACGTCAGCCTGTCCCGCAGGCCCCGGAAGCGGGACCCGCCGGTTTCCGGCTGCTCCGCGCTGCCGTTGCCCGTGTCCGCTCCGTACGCCTGCACCATCGCGCTGTCCTCACTGCCTTGCCCTGCACATCGCCGCGCTCTCGACCCTAGGTGATGAGCGGCGGCATTCTCGCCGTCGACCCCGCCGTCGATCCCGGCGTCGGCCTTTCGACGTGCAGGACGGCGGGGACGGGACGAGAGGTTCCGGGCCGGGGCCGGCCCGGGCGCCTTGTGACAGAACGATCACACTCGTACCGGTCGCGCCCGCCCTGTTCAGGCACGTGCTGTCGGGGCGAGGCCCTGCAGCAGCGCGGTGATGATGCGGTCCGCGAGGTCGTCGGGCAGCGACGCGTCGGGGCGGTGGACCGTGCGGACGAGCATGGGGCCGACGAAGAGGTCGTCGATCAGTTCCACGTCGAGGTCGTCGCGCAGTTCCCCGGCGGCCACGGCGCGCCGCACCGCCTCCAGCATCGCGACGCGCCGGGGGGCGATCACCGTGCCGTGGTACTCCTCCCACAGCTTCGGGTGGCTCTTCATCTGGGCGAAGATGTTGACCAGGAGCACCGAGGAACGCTGGGCGAGGCCCCGGGTGCGCAGCGATTCCAGCATCACGCGCAGATCGGCGAGTCCGGCGGTGCCGGAGACGGGCGGGTCGGTGGGCTCCATATCGCGTACGACGTCGACGAAGAGCTCCTCCTTGCCGGACCAGCGGCGGTAGATGGTGGCCTTGCCGACGCCCGCCGTGCGCGCGATGCGCTCGATGGAGAGGCCCGCCAGCGGCTCGCCCGCCTCCAGGAGGGCGATGACGGCGTCCAGGATCGCCCGTTCCGCCGCGGCGGAACGGGGCCGGCCGCGGCGGGGCTCCGGATCCGCCGCCCCGGCCGGCGGCTCACCCTCGCCCCGTGCCCCGTACCGGTCCCGGTCGTCGTCCTGGCCCTGCTGGCCTTGCACCTGAAGCCGCCTCTCCACCGCGCCGCTCTTCCTCGTACGTCCGCCGTACGCGTGCCGTACGTCCGCCGTGCGTCCGCCTGACGTCTCGCGTACGTACATCGCCCCGATTCTCGCCGACCCGGGGTACGCGGGGCGACGGACCTCACCGCGGCGTCAGCGGACCGGCTGCTTCTCCGCGGGCCGGGGGTCCGCCGGGGCCGCGGTCTCCGCGGGGGTCCGGCCGGGCAGGAACAGGCCGACGACGACGGCGCCGATCAGGGCGACGGCCGCCGAGCCGAGGGCGGTCACGTGCATGGCGCCGATGAACGCGTCGTTGGCGGCGGCGACCAGAGGCTTTCCGGCCACCGGGCCGAGCTTCTCGGCGACGCCGAGCGTGGCCTCGATGGACTCGCCCGCCACCTCCCTGGCCCCGGCCGGTACCGCGCCGAGGTGGCCCTCGATGTCGCCCCGGTAGACGGTCGAGAGCACCGAGCCGAGCACCGCGATGCCGAGCGCGCCGCCGACCTGGCGGAAGGTGTTGTTGATGGCCGAACCGGAACCGGCCTTCTCGCGGGGCAGTGCCTGCATCACGGCGACGGTGACGGGCGGCATGACGTGCGCCATCCCGGTGCCCTGGACGAAGAAGACGAGGCACATCACCCACACCGGCGTACCGGCGTCGAACAGGGCGAACGCGGCGAGTCCGGCGGCGACGAGCAGCATGCCGACCGTGCAGACCGCGCGGGCGCCGAAGCGGTCGACGACCAGCCGGGCCCGGGGCGCGAAGATCATCTGGGCGGCCGCGAGCGGAACGATCAGCAGGCCCGATTCCAGGGCGGTGTAACCGCGCACGCTCTGGAGGTAGAAGGCCGCGAAGAAGGTCACGCCCATCAGCGCGAAGAAGACCAGCGCGATGGCGGCGACGGCGGCGGCGAACGCCGGCTCGCGGAAGTACGAGATGTCGATGGCCGGGTGGCTGCTGCGCTTCTCGTGCCAGACGAATCCGGCCAGGACCAGGAGCCCGCCGACGATGGAGAGCAGGACGGTGGTGTCGGTGAAGTCGGCCAGTTCGCCGCCCCGGATGATCCCGTACACCAGCAGGACCAGACCCACGATGGACAGCGCGACGCCCACCGGGTCGACCTTGCCGGGCTTCGGGTCGCGGGAGTCGGGGACCAGGATCGCCATGGCGACCAGGGCGATCACCACCACGGGGACGTTCACCAGGAAGATCGAGCCCCACCAGAAGTGCTCCAGGAGCAGTCCGCCGGTGATCGGGCCGATGGCGATGCCGAGGCCGACGCTGCCCGCCCAGATGCCGATGGCCCGGGGCTGCTCGTCGCGTTCGAAGACGTTCATCAGGACGGCGAGGGTGGCGGGCATCACGAAGGCCGCGCCGAAGCCCATCAGCGCCCGCCAGGTGATGAGCTCACCGGGCGAGGCGGAGAAGGCGGCCAGCGCGGAGCCGAGGCCGAAGACCAGGGTGCCGGCGAGGAGGACCTTCTTGCGGCCGATGCGGTCGCCCAGCAGACCGGCGGTGAACAGCAGCCCGGCGAAGACGAGCGTGTAGGAGTTGATCGCCCACTCCAGCTCGCTCTGGGTGGCTCCGATGCCGGTGGGGGCGGGGCTCGCGATCGTCTTGACCGCGACGTTCAGGATCGAGTTGTCCAGCACCACGATGAGCAGGCTGAACATGAGGACGGCGAGGATCCACCAGCGGCGGCGGTGGATCGCCTCGGGAACACGAGGCACGGCGGGCGCGGCAGGAGCGCCGGACGGTATGGACATGGGACGATCCTAGACCCATTTCGATACGAGACCGTCTCGTATTGTTAAAGCTTTACCCGATGGCCTCCGGGGCGCCGTGTGCGGGCCCACTTCCCGAGTGGCCGGGCGGGATGCCACCATGGAAGGGATCCGGGGACGCCGTCAGGGCGCCTCGAGATGACGAAGGAGCCGTTGGCCATGTCGCTTCAGGCTGCGCAGAATCAGTCCTCCCCCGCGGGCGGGAGCCAGTCCTCCCCCGCCGACAGCGGCAAAGCGCTGTACGGCGGGAAGTCCACCCGCCGCATCACCGTCCACGACATCGCCGCCGCCACCGAGCGCGGCGAGAAGTGGCCCATGCTCACCGCCTACGACGCGATGACCGCGTCCGTCTTCGACGAGGCCGGGATCCCGGTCATGCTCGTCGGGGACTCGATGGGCAATGTCCACCTCGGCTACGAGACCACCGTGCCCGTCACGATGGACGAGATCGCCCTGCTGTCCGCCGCCGTCGTACGCGGCACCAAGCGGGCCCTGATCGTCGCCGACCTGCCCTTCGGCTCGTACCAGGAAGGCCCCGTCCAGGCGCTGCGCAACGCCACCCGGCTGATCAAGGAGTCGGGCGTCGGCGCGGTCAAGCTGGAGGGCGGTGAGCGGTCCCACGAGCAGATCCGGCTGCTGGTCGAGGCCGGGATCCCGGTCATGGGCCACATCGGTCTGACCCCGCAGTCCGTCAACGCGATGGGCTACCGGGTGCAGGGCCGCGGCGAGGAGGCCGCGCAGCAGCTGCTGCGCGACGCCAAGGCCGTCCAGGACGCGGGCGCGTTCGCCGTGGTGCTGGAGCTGGTGCCCGCCGAGCTGGCCGCCGAGGTCACCCGTACGCTGCACATCCCGACCGTCGGGATCGGCGCCGGTTCCGCGACCGACGCGCAGGTGCTGGTCTACACCGACATGGTCGGGCTGACCGGCGGCAAGGTGCCGCGCTTCACCAAGCAGTACGCGAATCTCCGCCAGGTCCTCGGCGACGCGGCGAAGGAGTTCGCGGACGAGGTCGTCGGCGGTACGTTCCCGGCGCCGGAGCACACCTTCCACTGACCCGCCGGGTCCCGCCTGCCATTTCCCGCACCACCGACAGCCCGCCGACATCCCCCATCGGCGGGCTGTCGCCTGCGCGGCGGCCGGTGCCGGGCCGTGTCGGCGGGCTGTCGGTGAGCTGTCGGCGGGCGCTGGTCTGCTGGTGGACATGGAAAGCATCGACAAGAACCCCAGCAGCGGCCGGAACGCCGTCGAGGTGCGGGGGCTGGTCAAGCACTACGGCGAGACCAAGGCACTGGACGGCGTGGACCTCGACGTCCGCGAAGGCACCGTCCTCGGTGTGCTCGGCCCGAACGGCGCCGGCAAGACCACCCTCGTACGCTGTCTGTCCACCCTGATCACCCCCGACGCCGGGCACGCGGTCGTCGCGGGCCACGACGTCGTGAAGCAGCCCCGGCAGCTCCGCCGCACCATCGGTCTGACCGGGCAGTACGCCTCGGTCGACGAGAAGCTGTCCGGCTGGGAGAACCTCTACATGATCGGGCGGCTGCTCGATCTGCCCCGCAAGAAGGCGCGGGCCCGCGCCGACGAGCTGCTGGAGCGGTTCTCGCTGACCGAGGCCGCCAAGCGGGCCTGCATGGAGTACTCCGGCGGGATGCGCCGCCGGCTCGACCTGGCCGCCTCGATGATCGGCAGCCCCGCCGTCCTCTACCTGGACGAGCCGACGACCGGGCTCGACCCCCGGACCCGCAACGAGGTCTGGGACGAGGTGCAGCGGATGGTCGCCGAGGGCGCGACCGTCCTGCTGACCACCCAGTACATGGAGGAGGCCGAGCAGCTCGCCAAGGAGCTGACGGTGATCGACCGGGGGAAGATCATCGCCCGGGGCGGGGTCGACGAGCTGAAGGCGAAGGTCGGCGGCCGCACCCTCCAGATCCGGCCCTCGGACCCGGCGGAGCTGGCCGCGATGGCGCGGGCGGTCCGGGAGGCCGGGCTCGACGGCGTCGCCGGGGCGCAGGCCGTACCGGACGAAGGACTGCTGTACGTGCCGATCCTCAGCGACGAGCAGCTGACCGCGGTGATCGGGCTGCTGGGCGTCCGGGGTTTCTCCCTCGCCCATGTCTCCACCGCGCTGCCCAGCCTCGACGAGGTGTTCCTCGCGATCACCGGCGACAAGGCCGCACCCCTCTCCGACCAGGCTCCCCAGGAGGTCGCCGCATGAGCACCACGACACTGCCCCCGGCCCCCGCCGGGACCGCCGCAACCGCGCCCGTGACGGCGCGCGACGAGGAGGGCCGGATCGGTCTGCGGGCCAATCTGCGGCACATCGGGGCCCTGGCGCGGCGCAATCTGCTCCAGATCAAGAAGGACCCGGAGTCGATGTTCGACGTCCTTCTGATGCCGGTCATCTTCACGCTGCTGTTCGTGTACGTCTTCGGCGGATCGGTCGGCGCCAGCCTCGGCGGAAACCGGCAGGACTACCTGAACTACCTGATCCCCGGGCTGATGGCGATGATGGGCATGAACATCGCCATGGCCGTCGGCACCGGCGTCAACGACGACTTCCGCAAGGGCGTCATGGACCGGTTCCGGACGATGCCGATCGCCCGCTCCTCGGTGCTGATCGCCAAGATCGTGGTCGAGCTGGGCCGGATGATGGTCGCCATCGCCATCCTGCTCGCGATGGGCTTCGCCCTCGGCATGAGCCTGGGCACCTCGGTGTTCGGACTCCTGGCGGCCGTCGCGCTGGCGGCGGTGTTCGGCGCCGCCATCATGTGGATCTTCATCCTGCTCGGGCTGAGCATGAAGACGGCCCAGTCCGTCCAGGGGATGGGAATGCTGGTGCTGATGCCGCTCCAGTTCGGTTCCTCGATCTTCGTGCCGACCCAGACCATGCCGGGCTGGCTCCAGGCCTTCACCGACTACAACCCGCTGTCCAACCTGGCGGACGCGGTGCGCGGCCTCATGGGCGGCGGCCCGGTCGCCCACTCGGTCTGGCTGACGCTCGCCTGGGCGGCCGGCATCACGCTGGTGATGGCCCCGCTCGCGGTGGCCAAGTTCCGCAAGAAGGCCTGAGCCAACGGGTCTCAGGCGGGTGGGTGCGCCCGCCGGTACGTCTCCGCCAGGGCGGTGGCCTCGTCGAGAGTGAGGCCGCCGCCCTCCGCGTACGCCGCCGTGAACGCCGCCTCGTCGTCGAGCCGGGCCCGGACGGCCCGGTCGGCGAGCACCAGGTTGCGGGCCTCCATCACGCTGGGCACATGGGCCTTCGGCAGGAGCGTCGCCTGGAACGCCAGCAGCCGGGCGGCGTCCTTCGCCGCGTCGGCGCCCCCGAATCCGGCGAGCGCCTGGGCGATGGCCGTCAGATGGGCCGAGGGCATCTGCGGGGCCACCATCATCGACAGCGGCTCCCGCGCACCGGCCAGCGCGGTCAGCGCGTTGTCCAGGGCGGAGGCGTGGTCGCCGTCGAGATTGTCCAGCCAGGCCAGCACGCCGAAGACGAAGCCGCCGAAGATGGCGACATCGCGCGACCGGAAGTCCGCCCGGACCAGCTCCGCCTCCTCACGGGCCTCGTCCACCCGGCCCTGGAGCCCGAGGACGAAGACCAGGTGCATACGGGCCATCGGCGTCGCCTCGTGGCCCGACTGCCGGCTGTTCCCGGTGACGTCGCGCAGGATCTCCTCGGCCTCCGGGAGACGGTCGAGTTCGATGAGGGCGCCGGCGTACCGGGCGCGCAACAGCCCCACCTGGCTCTGGGCGCCGATCTTCCGCGCGTACTCCACGGCGGCCCGGTAGTCGTCCAGGGCCTCCAGGAACTCACCGGCCCGCTCGTTGGCCTCGCCCCGCGCCGAGAGCGCCTCGGCAGCACCCCAGTCGTCGCCCAGCCGGGTGTAGATCTCCAGGCTCTCGTCGGCGTCGGCGCGGGCGTCCGCCACCAGCTCGGGGTTGTTGGAGAGGAGGTTGGCCCGGGTGTGGAGCGCGGAGCCCAGCTCCCACTCGTAGCCGTAGACCCGGGTGGCCCGGACCGTCTCGTCCAGCAGGCGGTGCAACCGGTCCATGTCGCCGGTGAGCAGGATCGCGAAGATCCACAGCGTTCCGGGCATCCGGCAGGTCTGCGGCATGCCGGGGCGGTAGGTGTCGGCGATGATCCGCAGGCGTGCCTTGCCCTCGGGCGTCGTCCACGTGCTGATCGCGTCGTCCACACCGGACAGCTGGATGAGCGCCACCCCGCGCCGTGCCTCGGCGAGCTGTTCGTCGTCCATCGGCGGCGGCCGGTCGGTGGCCCGCTCCAGGAGCGAGGGGGCCCGGACGCCGGGCGCGGCGAAGGGGTCGGGGCCGAGCGAGCCGGCCCACTCGCCCCACTGGCGGGCGTCCGAGCGCAGATCGCGCAGCATCCAGTACCAGGCCATCGACAGCACGATGCACAGCGCCTCGTGCTCGTCCCGTACGGCGACGGCGTGGCGGAGCGCGCTGCGCAGGTTCTCGTACTCGCGCTGGAAGACGGCGATGGCCGCCAACTGCCCGGCGCCGCGCACCTTCGGCCCGGTGATCCGGGCCAGCTCGCGGTAGTGGGTCAGATGGCGGCGTTCCACCGCGTCCCGTTCGGCGGCCTCGTCAAGGCGCTCGGCGGCGTACTCGCCGACCGTCTCCAGCAGCCGGTAGCGCATCTCCCCGTCGTCGCCCGGCGCGGCGACGACGAGCGACTTGTCGACGAGGGAGCCGAGCAGCGGCGCGACGTCCAGGGCGTCCACGATGACGCCGTCGGCCGGTACGGGCAGGGCGCAGACCTCCTCGGCGGCGGCCAGCGAGCAGCCTCCGGCGAAGACGGAGAGGCGGCGCAGCACGGCGCGTTCGGCGGCGTCGAGCAGGTCCCAGGACCAGTCGACGACGGCGCGCAGGGTCTGCTGGCGGGGCAGCACGGTCCGGCTGCCGTTGGTGAGGAGGCGGAAGCGGTCGTCGAGACGGTCGGCGATCTGGCGCGGAGTGAGCATCCGCAGCCGGGCGGCGGCCAGTTCGATGGCGAGCGGCAGCCCGTCCAGACGTCGGCAGATCTCGGCGCAGGCGGCCGCGGTCGCCTCGTCCGCGTCGGTACGGAAGCCGGGGCGGGCGGCGGCCCCGCGCTCGGCGAGCAGACGCAGCGCCATCGGGTCGGGCAGCGGTTCGACGGGTCGGACGAACTCGCCCGGTACGCCGAGGGGTTCGCGGCTGGTGGCGAGGACGGTGAGCTGGGGGCAGTGGGTGAGGAGGTGGTCGGTGAGGGCGGCCGCGGCCCCGACGACGTGCTCGCAGTTGTCCAGCAGGAGCAGCATCCTGCGCGGGGCGCAGTGCTCGGTGAGCCGCACGAGGGGGTCGTCACCGGTGCGGTCGGCGGCGCGCAGCTCCTCGGCGCCCGCCCCACGCAGCACGGTCTCGCGGGCCCCGAGGGCGCCGAGGACGGCCTCGGGCACGGTGTCCGGGTCGTCGACGGGGGCCAGTTCGGCGAGCCAGACACCGTCGGGCCAGGCCTCGGCGGCGGCCTCCGCGGCCTCCTGCGACAGCCGGGTCTTGCCCGCCCCTCCGGGTCCGAGCAGGGTGACCAGCCGGGCCCGGCCGAGGTCCTCGCGCAGGGTGGCGATATCGGTGTCGCGGCCGACGAAGCTGGTGAGCCGAGCCCGGAGGTTTCCGTAGGCGGGCGGGGGCGGGGGCGCTGTTACGGGTGACGCCTGGGCCGGTGAGGTCGGGGCCGGTGGTGCCGGCGCCTGGGCGGTCGGGGTCCGGGCCGGGTCCAGGGCCTGACCCTGGGCGGTCGGGCCCGCGGGCTCCGGGGCAGCCGGGCCCGAGACCTCCGGTGCAGCCGGGCCCGGAAGTCCCGGCCCGGTCCGGCCCGAAGGGTTCGGCTCGGCCGGCTCCTGGTGGAGGAGGTCGGCGTGCAGGGCGCGCAGGGCCGGGCCCGGCGCGGTGCCGAGGCGGTCGTCGAGGAGGGTGCGGACCTCCTCGTACGCGGCCAGCGCCTCGGCGGGGCGTCCGGCGTCCCGCAGGGCCGTGATGCGCAGGACCTGGAGCGGTTCGTCGAGCGGGTGGGCGTCGCAGAGCGCGGCCAGCTCGGGCAGCGCGGCCTCCGGTCTGCCGAGGGTGAGGAGGGCGCCGAACGCGGCGCGGCGCGCGTCGAGCCTGCGGGCCTCCCAGCGGGACGCGGTCGCCGTACGGTCGGGCAGATCGGCGAGGGCGGGCCCGTTCCACAGGGCGAGGGCCTCGCCCAGGACGGCGAGGGCGCTCGCGGCGTCGCCGTCCGCCAGGGCCCGGCTCCCCTCCCCCGCCAGCCGCTCGAACCGGTGCAGGTCCACCGCGTCCGGCGGGGCGGCGAGCCGGTAGCCGCCCGCCACGGACTCGACGGCGCTCCGGCCCAGGGCCCGCCGCAGCCGCCCGACGAGGGCCTGGAGGGCGCCGGCCGCGTCGGCGGGCGGGTCGCCGTCCCACACCTCGTCGACGAGGGCGCCGGCCGGGACGGTCCGTCCGGGGTGCAGCGCGAGAACGGTGAGCAGGGCGCGCAGCCGTGCCCCGCCGAGGGCGACGGCCGTACCGTCGTCGCGGAGTGCCCGGGTGGTGCCGAGGATGCAGTAGCGCACGGGCCCATTGTCCGTGACGGTGCGGGGCGCGGCGTTGACCGGGTGGAACTCCGTCGCCCTTCCCCGACGTTCCCGCCCTGCCGGAACCGTCGAAACCGTACGATCGCCCTTCCCGGGCCCGCGCCCGGTGCCACCCGCCCTTCGTGTCCCCCACCTCAGGAGTCGAGCACCGATGACCACCGCAACCAGGACCGGCGACCGGAGGATCAGCCCGGTCTTCCTCGGCATCGCCGCCGTCACCGCGGTCGCGGGCTGGGCGGTGTGGACGGGTTTCGCGGACGCCACCGGCTTCGCGGTCTTCCTGTTCGTCACCGGGGCCTGGATCGTCTCGCTCTGTCTGCACGAGTACGCGCACGCCCGTACCGCGCTGCACAGCGGGGATCTGTCGGTCGGGGCGAAGGGCTATCTGACGCTCAACCCGCTGAAGTACACGCACGCGCTGCTCAGCATCGTGCTGCCGGTGCTCTTCGTGATCATGGGCGGGATCGGGCTGCCCGGCGGCGCGGTGTACATCGAGCGCGGCCGGATCCACGGCCGGTGGAAGCACAGCCTGATCTCGGCGGCGGGCCCGCTGACGAACGTGGCGTTCGCGGTCGTCTGCACGGCACCGTTCTGGCTGGACGCGCTGGACGGGGTGCCGCGCGCCTTCCAGTACGCGCTGGCGTTCCTGGCGATGCTCCAGGTGACGGCGGCGATCCTGAACTCGCTGCCGATCCCGGGCCTGGACGGCTACGGGGTGATCGAGCCCTGGCTCTCGTACAGGATCCGGCGCCAGGTGGAGCCGATCGCGCCGTTCGGGCTGATCGCGGTGTTCGCGATCCTGTGGATCCCCGAGGTGAACATCGTGTTCTTCGACGCGATCCACGCACTGCTGCGCGGGCTCGGTGTCGAGGAGTACCAGCGGTACTGCGGCTACGACCTCTACCGCTTCTGGCGGGGCCTCTTCGACGAGCAGGATCCGGGCTGCGCGGTGGGCTGACCGCGCGGCCCGGACGGGCGCCGTTCCCGCGTTCTCAGGCCGGGACGGCGGACGCCGTGCGGGGTTCCCGCTTCCGCTTCTCCCGCAGAGCGGCCGCGAGGATCGCCACGGCCACCCCGCCGAACGCCCAGGCGCCGAGGATCCACAGGGCGCCGGTGGTGGCGTTGCCGTCGAAGTAGACGGTGTTGCGCACCACGGTCGTCCCGGCCCCCGGTGGCAGAGCCTGGCCGATCGCCGCCCAGAACGGGGGCAGCAGCGAGGACGGGTAGACCCCGCCGGAGCTGGGGTTGCCCAGGACCGTGAAGATCAGGATGGTGAGGCCCAGGCCGACCGTGCCCGCCACCGACTGGAGGGCGACGCCCACGGCGCCGGAGGCGAACACCACCAGGGTGCCGATCCCGACCAGCTCCCAGAACGCCCCCGGCAGGCAGTCCAGCACCGGGCCGACGATGAGCGCGCCGCCGACGCCCGAGACGAAGCCGTACGGGAGCATCGCGGCGAGCCGGACCAGGGTGCGGCGCAGGGTGGGCTTCTTGGAGCCGGCCGCCATGTTCAGGGCCGAGGCGGCGAGGTAGCCGCCGATGGTCCAGCTGAGGACGAGGTAGAAGGACGACAGGCCCCGCGAGTCGCCCGCCGAGGGCGCGCGGAGGTCGCGTACGACGATGGTCCGGTCCTGCGCCCGCGCGACCTCCTGGAGGATCTCCGTGGCCGCCGTGGTGGCCGACGGGCCGCCCGCCGAGGCGACGAGGAGGGTGTCCGTGCGGCGGGCCGGGTCCACGACGAGGGCCGCGTCGGTGCGCCGGTCCAGCAGCCGCGCCCGTGCTTCGGCGCGGTCCGCGACCGGGGTGACCTGGAGGGGGTCGCCGGGGAGTGCGTCGAGCCGGGCCACCAGGTCGCGTTCGACGGCGGCCGGGGCGACCAGCGTGATCGGCACCTTGTGCGGCTGGGGGGCGTGGAAGGCGCCCATGTAGGAGAGCGCGAAGCCGAGCTGGAGCAGGAGCACCCCGAGCATGACGAGCGCGGACCGGGTGGAGACGGCGTCGCGCACCTCCCCCAGGAAGCCCCGGTCCGCTTCCGCCGCCCGTGCGGTCGATCCGGCCCCGGACCCGGCTCCGTATCCGTCGTCCCTCGCGTCTGCCACGCGGTCCTCCCTCGTCGGCCCGCCACGGCCGTGGCGAGGCCGTCACATGGTCGGCCCCGGGCGGCACCAGGTCTCCGGGACGCGCCCCACGGACGGGCCTCTCGACCCGAACGGCGGAGGGGCGGGGAGGTGGCGGAGGGTCAGCCCGCTTCGGCGGCGGTCAGCACGCGCTGCCTGCGGACGTAGTACCAGGTCATGTTCGACGAGAGTCCCGCGATGAGCACCCAGACGATCCCGAGCAGGCTGCCCTGTACGAAGGAGACCACGGCCGCCGCGACGGCGAGGACGCAGACGACGAGGGCGTAGAGAGCGATACGGGGCATGGGGGTCGGCTCCTGTCGGGAACGGGTCGCGGTCCCGTCCAGTGTCCCCCATGCCCCGTTGTCGCCCCGTTGCGCCCCGCCCCGGGAGCCTTCGCGAGGGCGGCGGCCCGGTCAGACGTCGGTGGTGCGCAGTCCGGCGTGGGCCTTGTAGCGGCGGTTGACCGAGATCAGGTTGGCGACCAGCGACTCGACCTGGTGGGCGTTGCGCAGGCGGCCCGCGAAGATGCCCCGCATTCCGGGGATCCGGCCGGCCAGTGCCTGCACGAGGTCGGTGTCGGCCCGTGCCTCGCCGAGGACCAGGACGTCGGTGTCGATCTCCTCGATGGACTCGTCCTGGAGGAGTACGGCCGAGAGGTGGTGGAAGGCGGCGGTGACCCGGGAGTCCGGCAGCAGGGCGGCGGCCTGTTCGGCGGCGCTGCCCTCCTCCGGCTTGAGGGCGTAGGCGCCCTTCTTGTCGAAGCCGAGCGGGTTGACGCAGTCGATCACGAGCTTGCCCGCGAGCTCCTCGCGCAGGGATGCGAGCGTCTTGGCGTGGCCGTCCCACGGCACGGCGACGATCACGATGTCGCTGCGCCGGGCGCACTCCGCGTTGTCCGCGCCCTCGACGCCGAAGCCCAGCTCGGCCGCCGCCTGTTCGGCGCGGGCCGCGTCCCGGGAGCCGAGGGTGACCCGCTGTCCGGCGCGGGCGAGCCGGTAGGCGAGGCCGCGCCCCTGCGGGCCGGTCCCGCCGAGCACGCCGACGCTCAGGCCGGAGACGTCGGGAAGGTCCCAGGGGTCCTTGGCGGGGGGCTTGGGCGCGCTGCCGCTGTCCTGTGTAGTCATGGTGCCGACCCTACTGCCAGGTAGCGCCGGGAAAGCCGCCTCGTGGGCCCTCGGACCCGGTCGCCGGACGGCCCTCCCCGCCGGTCGCCGCGCGGTCGTCCGTTCGGGTGAAGGAGCGGCCGGCGGGCGGCCCGGGGGCGGCGGAAGCGCGGTTGTGGGGCGTACCGGAATATCGGCTTGCCCGGAACGCCCGGCAGTACGGATCATGGCCCCTCGTGACCTCAGCACCTCCCCCGCCCTCGGGCTCCCCGACTCCTCCCCCGTCCGCCTCGGCTCCCCCGTCCTCGCCGTGGTCGGCCCGGATCCGCGCCCTGCTGCCGGACCTCGCGCCGTGGCGTTCCTCGGCGGACTTCCGGCTGCTGTGGGTGCAGGGCCTGATCACGTACTTCGGCAGCTTCATGGCGCTCATCGCGCTGCCGCTCCAGATCAAGGACCTCACGGGCTCGCCGCTCGCGGTCGGGGCGATGGGCGCGGTCGAGCTGGTGCCGCTGGTGGTCTTCGGGCTGTACGGCGGGGCGCTCGCGGACTCGGTGGACCGCCGCCGGGTCATCCTGCTGACCGAGGCGGGGCTCGGGGTGCTCGCCGCGATCCTGCTGGTGAACGCGCTGCTTCCGGAGCCGCTGCTGTGGCCGCTGTACGTGGTGGCCGGCGGGGTGTCCGCGCTCGCCGGGCTCCAGCGGCCCGCGCTGGACTCACTGATGGCCCGGATCGTTCCGCACGCTCAGCAGACGGCGGCGGCCGCGCTGAACTCGCTGCGCTGGCAGATCGGGGCCATCGCGGGCCCGGCGCTGGCCGGTCTGGTGGTGGCGTACGCCGGTCACGGCACGGCGTACGCGGTGACGGTGTGCACGTTCGCCGTCTCCGTCGTGCTCTGTCTGCGGCTCTCGCCCGCGCCGCCGGCCCATGACGCGCAGAAGCCGTCGCTGCGCGGGATCGTCGAGGGCGCGCGGTACGCGTGGAGCCGGCCGGTGCTGCTGGGGACGTACGCGATCGACCTGGCGGCGATGTTCTTCGCCTTCCCGAACACGATCTTCCCGTTCCTGGCGGACGAGCTGGACGCGGAGTGGTCGCTGGGGCTGATGTACGCGGCGGGCTCGGTGGGCTCGCTGGTGCTGGGGCTGACCAGCGGCTGGACGTCACGGGTGCGCAGGCACGGGCTGTTCGTGGTGTTCGGAGCGGCGGCGTGGGGGCTGGCCATCGCCGCGGCGGGCTGGTTCTCCAGCGTGTGGGTGGTGCTGCTGTGCCTGGCGGTGGCGGGGGCGGGCGACATGCTGAGCGGGCTGGGGCGCGCGACGATCTGGAACCAGACGATCCCGGAGGAGCTGCGGGGGCGGCTCGCGGGCATCGAGGTGCTCTCGTACAGCATCGGCCCGCAGCTGGGTCAGGTGCGGGCCGGGGCGATGGCCGGCTGGACGGGGACCCGGTCGGCGATCTGGTCGGGCGGGGTGGCGTGCGTGGCGTCGGTGGTGCTGTTGACGGCGGCGTTGCCGAAGTTGGTGCGGTACGACTCGGAGACGGATGAGGATGCGGTGCGGAGGCGGGAGGCCCGGGTGGAGGGGTGACCCGGGGCTCCGCCCCGTACCCCGCTCCTCAAACGCCGGAGGGGCTGAAAGACGTCCTCAATCGCCGGACGGGCTTGAGGGGCCGCCCGACGGGCTTGATTTGTCCTCGTCGTGCCATTTCGGGTCCGTGTCCCACTCCAGGTTGCGGTCGCGGGCCGTGTCCATGGCGTGCTGGGCCGCCTCGCGGGAGGTGTAGGGGCCGAAGCGGTTCAGGGCAGGGCACTCCGGGCCCTCCTCGACCTTCTTGTGCTCCAGGCAGTAGTACCATTCGCCCGGTTTGCCGACCGTGCGCTTCTTGAACAGGGCCATCGACGGCTCCTTTCCTCCCTGCCATGGTGCCCCGGGGCCGCTGGTTAGACTCGCTGGCATGTCTGGCCAGTCGCTTCTCGTACCAGGGGAGATCACTCCCGTCCGTTCCGTACCCGGAAACATCCGGCGTCCCGAGTACGTGGGGAAGCCGGCTCCGCAGCCGTACACCGGCCCGGAGGTCCAGGACGCCGACACCGTCGAGCGGATGCGCATCGCGGGCCGTATCGCCGCGCAGGCGATGGAGGAGGCCGCCAAGCACATCGCCCCGGGGGTCACCACGGACGAGCTCGACCGGGCCGCCCACGACTTCATGGTCGATCACGGCGCGTACCCCTCGACGCTCGGCTACCGGGGCTTCCCGAAGTCGCTGTGCACCTCGCTCAACGAGGTCATCTGTCACGGCATCCCCGACTCCACCGTGCTGCGCGACGGCGACATCGTGAACCTGGACGTCACCGCGTACATCAACGGGGTGCACGGCGACAACAACGCCACCTACTTCTGCGGTGACGTGGACGAGGAGTCCCGGCTGCTGGTCGAGCGCACCCGGGAGTCGCTGAACCGGGCGATCAAGGCGGTCCGGCCCGGGCGTCAGATCAATGTGATCGGCCGGGTCATCGAGTCGTACGCGAAGCGGTTCGGCTACGGGGTCGTCCGTGACTTCACCGGGCACGGGATCAACTCCTCGTTCCACTCCGGTCTGATCATTCCGCACTACGACAGCCCGCACGCCACCACGGTGATGCAGCCGGGCATGACGTTCACCATCGAGCCGATGCTGACGCTGGGCACCCACGAGTACGACCTGTGGGAGGACGGCTGGACCGTGGTGACGAAGGACCGGAAGCGGACGGCCCAGTTCGAGCACACGCTCGTGGTCACGGAGACCGGAGCGGACATCCTCACCCTTCCGTAAATCACCCCGAAGCGGTCAGAAGCGCACCCTTCGCTCCCCCTGGGCGTAGGTTTTTACCGACAGGCAGTCGGGAACCAGTTGACTTAGGTAAACCTAAGTAGGAGGATCGGGCGTACCGGCGCGCGCCGCCGCACCGTCGCGGCGGTCGCCTGCCGATATTTCCGTCTCTTTCTGGACTTCCCGTCCCCCTCGGTCCCCGGAGGCCCGCCTTGGACGCAACCGCCACCGTCACTCCCTTCTCGACGCTCATCCGCACCGCGTCGCACGAACAGCACACCGAGGCCGAGACCTCGACCTTCATGGGTGACCTGCTCGGCGGGCGGCTGGGAGTGGACGCGTACACGCGCTACACCGAGCAGCTGTGGTTCGTGTACCGGGCGCTGGAGGAGGGCTCGGAGGCCCTGCGGAACGACCCGGTCGCCGGGCCGTTCATACAGCCCGAGCTGATGCGCTCCACCGAACTGGAGCGCGACCTGGCGCATCTGCGCGGGGCGAACTGGCGCGAGGGCCTGGAGGCGCTGCCCGCCACCGCCGCATACGCGGACCGGGTCGCGGAGTGCGCACGCACCTGGCCCGCGGGATACATCGCCCACCACTACACGCGCTACCTCGGCGACCTCTCCGGCGGCCAGATCATCCGCGACAAGGCGGAGAAGACCTGGGGCTTCGAGCGCAAGGGCGACGGCGTGCGCTTCTACGTCTTCGAGGAGATCACCAACCCGGCCGCCTTCAAGCGGGGTTACCGCGAGCTGCTGGACGCGGTGAACGCGGACGACCTGGAGAAGCAGCGCATCGTCGAGGAGTGCAAGCGGGCCTTCGCACTGAACACCGCGGTCTTCCGCGAGCTGGGCGAGGTCTTCCCGCTCAGCGCTTAGACACCCCTTAGCAGCACGGGGTGAACGCAGGGCTGTGAGCGCACGGTTCCACCGAAGGTTTGGTGGAGCCGTGCGCTTTTCCCATTTCCGCTTTTCCCCTTTTTGCCGCCGGAAAAGGGAAATACCGCTCGCCATAAGGGGTTTGACGCCCCATCCACCTGCGGGTAGATTCCCGTGCCGTCTTCACTTCACTTTCACATGACATCCGGGCGGGGGGCCTTCTGATGCGTGGGTGCCATGCCTGAAAGAGAGAATTCCCGCCGCGGAGTCATGTCCGGCGACAGGAAATATCATCGTGCCCCGACTCCGCCCCCGTGCGGCTGTGACGAGCGGGCTGCTGGCAACAGCCCTCGTCTCAGGCACCTTTCTGGCTCCCGCGGCCCAGGCCGTGGTGGGAACCCCGTCCGCCGACAACGCCCACGCGTTCACCGCACGGCTGGACATAGGCGACGGCAAGCGCGCGTGCACCGCCACGCTGGTCGACCGTGACTGGCTGCTGACGGCGGCCAGTTGCTTCGCGGACAACCCGGCCGAGGCCCAGCAGCTCCTGCCGGGCGCGCCGAAGGACGCCACCACGGCGTACGTCGGCCGCACCGACAGCACCACCACCGCGGGCCAGGTCCGCACGGTGGTCCGGCTGGTGCCCCGCGGCGACCGGGACCTGGTGCTGGCCCGGCTGTCCAAGCCGGTCACCACCATCACCCCGGCCGCCCTCGCCACGACCGCGCCCGCCCCGGGCGAGACCCTCACCGGCACCGGCTTCGGCCGGACCGCCGACGAGTGGGCCCCGGTCAAGATGCACCAGGGCCGCTTCTCGGTCGACGGGTCGGACGCCACCACCGTGAACATCACCGGCGTGGACGGCGCCGCCGTGTGCGCCGGTGACACCGGCGGTCCGGTCTTCCGCGAGCAGGGCGGCAGTGCCACCCTCGTGGGCGTCAACAGCCGTTCCTGGCAGGGCGGCTGCTTCGGCACCCCGGCCGAGGAGACCCGTACCGGCGCGGTGGGCAGCCGCGTCGACGACCTCGACGGCTGGCTCTCCGAGACCGTGACGGCCGCCCCGTTCGTCGACTTCAACGGCGACGGCCACCGCGATGTCGCCATCGCCGACCCGAAGGCGACGGTGGGCACCGTGGCCGAGGCCGGCCTGGTCCGCGTCGTGTACGGCAACGGGGCGGGCGTGTCCGAGGTGATCCAGGGCGGTCCCGGCGTCAACGGCGGCCCCGAGGCGGGCGACGGATTCGGTACGGCGCTGGCCACGGTGGACTACAACGCCGACGGCTACACCGATCTGGTGGTCGGCGTGCCCAACGAGGACATCGGCAAGGTCGCCGACGCCGGGGCGGCGCAGATCGTCTACGGTTCGCCCGAGGGCCTGGGCAAGGGGCGCGGCGGGACCTGGTTCGAGCAGGGCAGCGGATCCGGAGCTCTTCTCGGCTCGGCCTCCGAGGCCAAGGACCACATGGGCTTCTCGATCGCCGCCGGGACCACCGCCGCGGGCGACCCGTACATCCTGATCGGCGTGCCCGGCGAGGACCTGGGCACCGTCGTGGACGCGGGCAGCGCGATCTACGTACGCGGTGACACCAACGTCGCGATCAACCAGGACAAGGAGAGCGTGGCGGGCGGTCCCGAGACCGGCGACCAGTTCGGCTACTCCGTCGCCGGTTCGCCGAACCACCTGGCCATCGGCATCCCGAACGAGGCCATCGGCACCGTCGCGAACACCGGCATGATCCAGATCCTGAAGCACGAGTTCAACGCCGAGAAGATCCCGACGCCGGTGAAGTCCATCAACCAGGACACCGCGGGCATCAGCGGCGCGGCCGAGGCGAACGACCTGTTCGGCAAGGCGCTGTCGGTGGCCTCCTACCGGCCCGAGGGAGCGGCCGCGGACGGCGACTCGATCATCGCCGTCGGTTCGCCGGGCGAGGGCATCGTGGTCGCGGGCGTGAACAGGACGAACGCCGGCCGGGTGGTCACCCTGCGCGTCACGGCGGGCGGCGCGGTCAGCGAACTCCAGGACATCCAGCAGGAGAAGGCGGACGTCACCGGGGGCTCCGAGACGGGCGACCGGTTCGGCGAGCAGGTCTCCGTCGTCAACACCTCGCCCAGGACCGTCGGTACGACCACGTCGATGCTGCTGGCCGTCGGCATCCCGGGCGAGAACGAGGGCACGGTCGTCGACTCCGGCGCCGTCCAGACGTTCTCGCTGCTGGGCGCCCCGGGCCTCACGGACCGCTGGATCTCCCCGGGCGGCGCGGCGGGGCTGCCCGGCGTCCCCGGCACCAACGAGCTGCTCGGCAGCAGCATCCACGCCACCGCCACGGATCTGTACATCGGCATGCCCAACGGGCCCGGCGCCCGTGGCGCCGCGCATCTGATGCCGTGGTCCAACGTCACCGGCGGCGCGGTCCAGGCCGTGACCAGCTACGAGCCGGGCAAGGGCGGCCTGCCGGCCGCCGGCAAGGCGTTCGGCGGCGCGATCCGCTAGAGCGCGACTGCACGGGCCGTCCGGGGCTCAGCCCCGGACGGCCATCAGGACGCGGCCCCCGACCTCCACCGTGCCGTCCGGCGCGGGTGCCGTGAGGATCTGGGAGCCGCGTCCCTGGGTGATGTTGAGGGCCCGGCCGAGGTGGGCGCTGAGCAGCAGGGCGGCCGCGCCGGTCGCCTCGTCCTCGACGATGCCGCCCTCCCCGCCGCGCCTCGGGAAGGCCCGCGCGCGCACCCGCCCGGCGGCCTCGTCCTCCCAGGCCCAGGCGTAGAGCCAGCCCTCGCCGGGCGGCGGTCCCGGCAGCGCCTCGACCTCGGCGGCGGTGGCGTACTGCTGGAGGGTGCGCGGCGGGACCCACTCCGGGCGGGCGGTGATCCAGGTGAACTCCCCGTCCTGGCGCGCGAACACGTCCCCGACCGTCAGTTCCAGGATCTCCAGGTCCAGCAGCCAGGCGGTGCCCACCAGCGGGTGCCCGGCGAACGGCAGCCGCAGCCCCGGGGTGTGGATGTCCACCCGCCCGCGCTCCGGGTCGTCGACGAACACGGTCTCGCTGAAGCCGAGTTGCCGGGCCAGCCGCTGCCGGGACGCCTCGTCGGGGTGGCCGCTTCCGTCGCGTACGACGCCGAGGGCGTTGCCGTGCCGGCCGTCGGGTCCGCAGAACACCCGCAGGACGTCGATGCCCCGGGGTACGTCGTAGTCGTTCACGGGGGCATTCAAGCACTGTGCGGCGCCGGGGCGGGAACCGAGCGGGTACGGCCGCGGGGCCGCACCGGCGAGCACTGCTGCTGCCGGTACGGCCCCGGGGGGACGTGCGGGTGGTGCGGGTGGGTCAGGCGGTGACGTTGCGGCGACGGCGGGCCGCGATCACGACACCGGCGCCGGCCGCCACGACGACACCGGAGGCGGCGATCAGGGCGCCGGTCGGGACGTCGGAGCCGGTGGAGGCCAGAGCGCCGGAGCCGCCGACCGAACCGCCGGTGGAGCCGCCGACCGTGCCGCCGCCGGTGGTGGAACCGCCGGCCGTGGAGCCGCCGGTGGAGCCCGAACCGCCGGTGGAGCCGGAGCCGCCGGTGGAGTCGCCCGGAAGCTGGGCGTCCTTGTCGATGGAGACCGCGACGTTCAGCGCGTCGAGCTCCTCGCCCTTCTTGTAGAAGCCGCCGAACGCCTTGGCACCGTCCGTGGTGAGCGTCGCCGGGACGTTCTTGAGGGTGACGATGCCGTCCTTGGCGGCGAGCGCGCCGGCGGGCACCTTCAGGTCGGCGAAGGACAGGGCGGCGTACTCGCTGACCTTGCCGGTCGCCTGGTCCTTGGCGGAGACGTCGGCGAGGAGCTTGCCGGAGGTGCCCTCGATGTCGACCTTCAGATTGCTGATCGACAGGTCGAGGACGTACGCGCCCTTGGTCTCGTGGCCGAGGAAGCGCACCTTGCCCTTGAACGCGGCGTCGAGGGTGTTCTTGTCGGCGTCGAGGAGGCCGGTGGCCTTGGTGAAGCGGTAGCCGCCGTCCTTGGCGGAGGCGCCGCCGCTCGTCTCGATCTTGCCGTGCGCGATGTTGCCGACGACGTAGGCGCGGAAGCTCTCCTTGACGCCCCAGTCGAGGGTGCCGTCGACGACCGGGCCGCTGACGGGCGCGGCGGTCTCGGAGGCGGTCGGGGTCGGCTTGCCGGTGGGCTCCTCGGTGGGGCCGGTCGGCTGGCCGGTCGGCTGCTCGGTGGGCTTGCCGGTCTGCGGGGGCGTCACCGGGGGCGTGGTCGGCGGCGTGGTCGGGGGCTCGGTCGGGGGCTTGGGGGCCTGCTTGACCGACAGGGTCACCGGGTCGAGGGCGGAGCCCTCCGCGTAGAAGCCGGCGAAGGCCTCGGCGCCGTCCGCGGTCAGGGTGGCCGGGATGTCGGCGAAGACCATCTCGCCGCCCGCGCCGCCGCCCGGCCTGACGTCGGTCATGTCGAGCGCGGCGATGGGGGCGTCGTCCTTGGTGACGACGGTGCCGTCCGTCTTCTTGCTGGTGAAGTCGGCGGTGATGGTGCCGGTCTCACGGCCCGTGCCGGCCTTGATGTCGCTCAGCTTGACGTCGAGCACGCCGTGGTGGCCCTCGAACCGGACGCTGCCCTTGAACGCGGTGTCCGAGGCGTGCGTCGCGGTGTCGTAGGCGCCCTTGCCGTCGGTGAAGGTGAACACCCCGTTGCCGTCGGCCTGCTGGGCGCCGTCGGCGACGGTGATCTCGCCCTGCGCGATGGGGCCGGCGATGTACTTGCGGAAGGACTCCTTGATGCCCCACTCCAGCTTGCCGTCCACCAGCTCCAGCTTCGGGGCCGCGGCGGGCGCGGCCGCCGGGGAAGAGGCGGCGATGGCCGGGAGGGCGAAGGCGGTGGCGCCGAGGGCGGCGACCGTGGCGACGGCCGCGGCGAGGGCTATGGGGCGGCGAGTTGCTGCCATGTCGGTGTGTCTCCTCAAGGGACAGGGGGTGGAAGCGAAGCGTGGGGGGAGGGGGTGATGATCCATAAGGCACGCATGGGGGTGCCGGGTCAGGAAGTCGGGGAGGAATCGGGGCCGGCGGAGGCGTCGGCGGCCGCGGGGGCCGGCTGCGCGCCTCGGCGGCGCAGGGCGAAGAACGCCGCTCCGGCCGCGACGAGCAGCAGCACTCCGCCGCCGATCGCGGCGTAGGTGCCGGTGCCGGGGCCCGAGTCGGAGGCGGCGGCGACCGGTTCGGCGGAGGGCTCGGCCGAGGCCTTCTTCGTGGGCTCGGCGGCGGCCGTCGGCTCGCTGCCGAGGTCGGGCAGCGCGGGCAGCTGGGCCTTCTCGTCGACGGCCACGGCGAGCGAGACCGGGTCCATCGCGGTGCCCGCCTTGTACATCGAGCCGAACGCCTCGGCCCCGTCGGCGGTGAGGGTGGCGGGGGCCTCGGTGAGGGTGGCGAGGCCCTCCTTCGGCGCGAAGTCCTCGGCGGCGAAGGTGACGATCGGGACGCCCTTGGTGGTCCTGCCCTCGCTGGTGACGTCGGCCGAGAGGGTGCCCTCGCCCTTGGTGACGGCGACGGTCACGGCGGCGAACTTCAGGTCGAGGTCGTGGGCGCCGGTGAAGCGGATGCTGCCGCTGAAGTCCGCGTCCAGCGTCTCCTTCTTGGCGTCGTACGTCCCCTTGCCCTGCGGGAAGCGGAACAGGGCCCCGCCGTCCTGGGCGCCGTCGGCGAGCGTCCACTTGCCCTGGCCGATGGAGCCGGTGACGTACTCGCGGAAGGTGCGGCGTACGCCCCAGTCGACGGCGGCGTCCTCGAAGCGGCCCGCCTTCCCCTTGTCCTTCTTCTCCGCCTTGTCCTTCTTCCCGTCCTCGTCCTTCTTCTCGTCCGGGGCGGAGGGCTTCGGCTCGGCCGCGCCCTTGGTGTCGACGGAGAGGCTGACCGGGTCGAGCGGGGTGCCCTCGGTGTAGTAGCCGGCGAAGGCGGAGGCGCCCTCGGCGGTCAGGGTGGTCGGGATGTTGGTGAGGGCGACGGGGGTGGAACCGCCCTTCATGTCGATCCCGCCGAGGCCGAGCCTGGCCAGCGGGACCTGGGAGCGGTTGGAGACCTTGCCGGTCCCCCGCTCCTTGCTGACCATGTCCGCGAAGAGCGTGCCGCTGCCGCCGTTGATCCGGACGGTGGGCCGACTGATCGTGAGGTCCAGCTCGTTGGTGCCGTCCGCCTTCGTGTGACCGGTGAAGTGCACCCCGCCGGAGAAGCCGGAGCTGAACGCCCCGGTGTCCGGGTCGTAGGAGCCGGTCGCCGAGTGGAAGCGGAACTGGCTGCCGCCGACGGTGGCCGCGCCACCGGTCAGGTTCCAACTGCCGTTGGCTATGGGCCCGGTGACGTAGCTCTGGAAGGAGGACTTGATGCCCCAGTCCAGGCGGCCGCCCTGCACCGTGCGGCTTGCCGCTTGCGCGGTGGCGGCGGGGAGCAGGGCTCCCAGCAGTACCGCGAGAAGCGCGACGGCGAGCGCGCGGGCCGATCTGGACGGCAGCATGAGAGACCCCTCCGAGGACTGGATACCTAGGTAAGGCTAACCTAAGGTATTCCCAGCCTGTGCCGGAACCCCTCCGCCACCTCCACCATCTCCACACATCCGAACCACCCACCGCACGCCGCGGAACGACAGGACGGTGCCCAGTGCGCATCTCGCAGGACTTCGCCCCGACGGGCCCGGACACCGGACGCACGGCCCGCCGTCGCCCGGCCCGGGGCAGGGCGGCCGCCGCCCTCACCGCCGCCGTGGCCTTCGCCCTGGTCCTGACCGGCTGCGGCGGAGGTGACGGTCCCGCGCCGAAGTCCGCGTCCGGCAAGAGCTCCGCCGACGCCGACCGGGTCGAGCCGCTGGCGGCCCCGCCCGCACCGAAGTTGCCGGTGACGGTCGACTCGGCGGACGGCACGAAGGTCACGATCGGCTCCACCGACCGGATCGTGCCGCTGACCGGATCGCTCAGCGAGATCGTCTTCACGCTCGGCTTCGGCAAGCAGGTCGTCGCCCGGGACATCACCGCCACCTTCGAACAGGCGGAAAGGCTCCCGGTGGTGACCCGGGCCCATGACGTCTCGGCGGAGAGCGTGCTCTCGCTGAAGCCGACGATCGTCCTCGCCGACACCACCACCGGGCCGAGCGAGGCGATCGACCAGATCCGTGACGCGGGCATCCCGCTGCTCGTCGTCGAGCCGGCCAAGGGGCTCGACGACGTCGGCCGCCGGATCGACACCGTCGCCGAGGCCCTGGGCGTACCGTCGGCCGGTACCGAGCTGAAGGAGCGCACCGAGAAGCGGATCGCCGACGTCCAGAAGTCCATCCCGGACCACGCCGACGGCAAGAAGCCCCGGGTCGCCTTCCTCTATCTGCGCGGTTCGGCCTCCGTCTATCTGCTGGGCGGCGCGGAGTCCGGGGCCAGTTCGCTGCTGGAGGCGGCGGGCGCGGTCGACGCCGGCAAGGAGTCGGGGCTGAGCAAGGACTTCACCGCCATCACCAGCGAGGCGCTCGCCAAGGCCGCGCCGGACGCGATCCTCCTGATGACCAAGGGGTTCGAGTCGGTCGGCGGCATGGACGGCCTGGTGAAGATCCCCGGTATCGCGGAGACCCCGGCCGGCATGGACCGCCGGGTCGTCACGGTCGACGACGGGGTGCTGCTCAACTACGGGCCGCGCACCGACCGGGTGCTCACCGAGATCGTCGAGCAGCTGTACGCGAAGGGCGGCAAGGGCCGGTGACCACCTCGTACGAGGAACGCACCGAGCCCGTGGGGAAGTCCACGGGCAAGGGCGCGAAAGGGCCGAAGGACGCGGAGGGCACGGCGGGCGCTGTGCCCAAGTCCCCTCGCAGCAGGGCGTTCGTCCTCACCGCCGTGCTCTCCCTCGCCCTGCTCGCCGGCTGTCTGCTGTCCGCCGCGATCGGCGCGTACAACATTCCGCTCGGTGACGTCCTGTCCTCCGTGCAGCACCGGATCGGGCTCGGCGGCCAGGCGTTGGACCGGGTCGGCGAGAGCGTCCTGTGGAACGTACGGCTCCCCCGGGTCGCCCTCGCGGTGCTCGTCGGCGCGTCGCTCGGCTGCGCGGGCGCCCTGATGCAGGGCGTGTTCGGCAATCCGCTGGCCGAGCCCGGTGTGATCGGGATCTCGGCGGGCGCGGCGGTCGGCGCGGTCGCCTCGATCGCGCTCGGCCTGACCTTCTTCGGCAACTGGACCATCACCGTCTTCGCGTTCGTCGCGGGCCTGGCCACCGTGCTGCTCGTCTACGCGCTGTCGCGCTCCGGCGGCCGGACCGAGGTGGTGACGCTGATCCTCACCGGTATCGCCGTCAACGCCTTCGCGGGCGCGCTGATCGGTCTGTTCATCTTCTTCGCGGACAACGCGCAGATCACCCAGATCACCTTCTGGCAGCTCGGTTCGCTCTCCCAGGCGACCTGGCCCAAGGTGCTGGCGGTGCTGCCGTGCGCGCTGGCCGGGCTCCTCATCGCCCCGTTCTACGCGCGCAAGCTGGACCTGCTGGCCCTCGGCGAGCGGCCCGCCCGGCACCTGGGCGTGGACGTGGAGCGGCTGCGGATCGTGCTGGTGCTGGTGGTGGCGCTGCTGACGGCCGCCGCGGTCGCCGTCGCGGGGATCATCTCCTTCGTCGGTCTGCTCGTCCCGCATCTGCTGCGGATGGCGAACGGCCCCGGCCACCGCTTCCTCGTCCCGGGCAGTGCGCTCGGCGGCGCCCTGATCCTGGTGGCGGGCGACCTCGCGGCCCGTACGGTCGCGGCCCCCGCCGAACTGCCGCTCGGGGTGCTGACCGCGCTCTTCGGCAGCCCGTTCTTCTTCTGGCTGCTGCGCAGGACCCGTCGTAAGCAAGGTGGTTGGGCATGAGGACGCTGAGAGACCTGTTCGCGGTACGTCCCCGGGAGCTGCCCTCGCCCGTCGCCGCCGGCTCCTGTGCCGTCGAGGCGGCCGGCCTGTCGGTCCGGCTCGGGCAGCGGCAGGTGCTGGACTCCGTCGATCTGACCGCGCACGCGGGCGAGGTGGTCGCCCTGGTCGGGCCGAACGGCGCGGGCAAGTCGACGCTGCTGGCGGCGCTGGCCGCCGATCTGGCCCCCGGGAGCGGTGAGGTGCGGATCGACGGCCGCCCGGCCGGCGCCTGGTCCGCGCCCGAACTGGCGCTGCGCCGCTCGGTGCTGCCGCAGTCCGCCGCGCTGTCCTTCCCGTTCCCGGTGGAGGACGTCGTACGGATGGGGCGGGCGCCCTGGGCCGGTACGGAGCGGGAGGACGAGGACGACGCGGCGGTGGCGGCGGCGATGGCGTCCACCGAGGTGACCCGGTTCGCGGGCCGGCCGTTCTCCGCGCTGTCGGGCGGCGAGAAGGCCCGGGTGGCGCTGGCCCGGGTGCTGGCGCAGCGGGCCCCGCTGATGCTGCTCGACGAGCCGACCGCCGCCCTGGACCTGCGCCACCAGGAGCTGGTGCTGCGGATCTGCCGGGAGCGGGCGGCCGCCGGGGACGCGGTGGTGGTCGTGCTGCACGATCTCGGCCTCGCCGCGGCGTACGCGGACCGGGCCGCCGTGCTGCACGACGGGCGGATCGCGGAACTGGGCGCGCCGGACGAGGTGTTCACCGGGGAACTGCTCGGCGAGGTCTACCGGCAGCCGGTGGAGGTCTTCCCCCATCCGCGTACGGGTACGCCGCTGATCGTGCCGGTACGCCGGAACTGACGCGGTTCGCGGGCTCGTCCGCGCTCAGGTCACGGTGTGGACGCTGTATCCGGTCCCCGCCCGCACGCCGTTCACCGCCCGGGTAGGGTTTCGACGGTCAGTGCGGGCGACGGATCAGAAGGCGCGGAAGCAGCGGATGACGAGACACCCTGGACTGGGTCGGCTGACGGCGGGGCTCGCGACGGCGACGGTGCTGTGCCTGACGGCGAGCGGCTGTGTGACGGTGCACGGGGAGCTCGAAGTGCTGCCCGGGGCGAAGAAGTCCGAGGCCGCGCAGGCGCTGAAGGACTTCACCGACGCCTACAACGCGGCGGACAAGGCGTTCGATCCGGCGCTGGACGCGGACCGGGTGACGGGTTCGCTCGGCGCGATCAACCAGGCGGGCCTGAAGGCCCGGCAGACGTACAACCCGGACGGCAACAAGGCGCACAAGCCGCTGGTGCTGGACGACGCGACCTACATCATCCCCAAGAAGGCGGGCTGGCCGCGCTGGTTCCTCGCGGACACCGACTCCAACCGCGACCAGGACGGCGGGAAGCTGGACACCCGCTGGCTGGTGGTGTTCGTACGGTCGGGCCCCGACGCGCTGTGGAAGGCGTCGTATCTCGCGGTCGTCCCGCCGTCCCAGGTACCGGAGTTCACCCTGGACGAGGACGGGCTCGCCACCCCGGTGGAGCCGCAGGACGAGGAGCTGGCCGTCGCCCCGGCGGATCTGAGCGCCTCCTACACCGCGTATCTGCGGGACGGCGAGCCCGATGTGTTCACGCCGGGCACGGCGACCTCGGGCTGGCGCGAGACGCGGCGGACCACCCGGCGGGCGGGGTTCACGTACCAGTACATCGACCAGCCGCTGACCGGGGCGGCGTTCGCGCCGCTCGGGCTGCGCACCGAGGACGGCGGGGCGCTGGTCTTCTTCAGCAGCAAGCACTTCGAGCGGCAGACCGCGGCGAAGGGGCTCAGGCCGGAGGTCAACCGGGATGTGAAGGCGCTGCTGACCGGCGAGGTGAACAGCAGCCTCACCAAGGAGCGGGTCTCCAGCCAGCTGGTGCACGTGCCGCCGCGCGCCGGGGCGGCCGGGGCCGGTTCCGGCGGGGGCTCCGGCGACAAGGTGCGGATGCTGAACCGGCTTCCGGGCCTGGTCGCGGCGAAGGGCGCCTAGCGGCGCCGTCCGCCCGAGCCGTCAGCGGCCCGGGCGGACGGCTCGCCGAAGGCGGGAGGCCGCTCGGCCCGGCTCAGCGGCTCAGCGGCCAGGCGATCGCGTCGTGGTCCAGCTCGCTCTGCTCGGCGCTGCCCGCATACCGTGCGCAGGCGTCGGTCAGCGTCTCCAGCAGGGTCAGCGGGTCGGGCAGCTCGTGCTCGGGGCCGCGCACCCAGTGGACGTCCAGCTCACCGGGAAGGCGGGCGGGCGGCAGGAGGACATAGCTGCCCCGGCAGTGCCAGCGCAGGCCCGGATGGGCGTCCATGGTCTCGGGATGGCAGTCCAGCTCGCAGGGCCACCACTCGTCCTCGTCCTCGGGGGTGCCGCGGGTGGCGGTGAAGAAGAGCATCCGGTCCTCGCCGGACTGGGCGACCGGGCCGACGTCGATGCCCGCTTCGAGCAGCCGCTCCAGGGCGCTGCGGCCGGCGGTGAGCGGGACGTCCAGCACGTCGTGGATCATGCCGGTCGCGGTGATGAAGTTGGCCTGTGGCTGACCGGCGGCCCAGCGCTCGATCTGGGCGCGGTCGGTGGTCGACTGCGTCTGCCAGGCGAAGGAGACGGGGTGCCGGGCGGGGGTGGGACAGCCGATGCGTTCGCACGAACATCGGTATCCGACGGGGTGGGCGGCGGGGGCGATGGGCATACCCGCGTCGGCGACCGCCAGGAGCAGCTCCACTCTGGCCGACTCCTCGGCTTCGGCCCCCGGTGATTTGGGACGTCGCCGCAGCCACTGGGAGATCCTGCTCTCTGTGCCGCGGAAACGGCCGGAATCGGCGCCCATCTATCCCCTCACCTCAGCAGTTCACCTCAGCGTTGCCTGTCCATGGTCGCACCATCCTGCGGTTCGGGTGGCCAGAGTTCACCAGCGAGGCCGTGTACCACTGCACCGAGTGAGCACCATCACGCCCGATGTCGCCACATACCGGATATCGATCATCGCCGGGTCAGGGCCGTGGGGTGAGGCCGCCGAGGGTGTAGTCGACGATCGCGTCGGCGTACGCGTGGGTGAGCGGCTGCGTCCGGAGCAGCCAGCGGTGCATCAGCGGGCCGATCAGCAGCTCCAGGGCGATCCGGGGATCGGCGTCGGCGCGGACGTCTCCGGCCTCCTGGGCGGCCCGCAGCCGTGTGACGTACAACGCGAGCTGCGGTTCGAGCAGCTTCTCGACGAATTCGGCACCCAGCTTCGCGTCCACGATGCCCTCGGCGGTCAGCGCGCGGGTGGGGACCGCCAGCGCCGGGTCGTTCAGCTCGTCGACGGTGGCCCGCAGGACGAGCTTGAGGTCGGCGGCGAGATCGCCGGTGTCGGGGATGCCCTGCGCGGCCTCGCCGGACTCCGGACCGGCCTCATCGGCGGCCCGGCCCGCCAGGTCCAGGAAGGCTTCCATCAGCACGGCGGCCTTGGAGGGCCACCAGCGGTAGATGGTCTGCTTGCCGACCCCCGCACGGGCGGCGATACCCTCGATCGTCGTGCGCCGGTAGCCCACCTCGCCGACGAGGGCGAGGGCGGCGTCGTGGATCGCGCGGCGGGAGCGGTCGCTGCGGCGGCTGGAGTCGGGTGCCTTGGTGGGTGCCATACGGCCAATCTAGCGCCGGGCGAGCCGATACGTATCGTCTTGGTCCCGGTACGCGGCGCCCCGGCGCCGGCCGTACCGCCGCGTGCCGTCCCGTACCGCCGCGTGCCGTCCCGGTGCCGTCGAGCGGCGTCCCGGTGTCCGTGACCGGGCGGTCCGGTGAACCACCCGATCGGTTCACTGCGGATCCGGCGCGCACGGCGCACCATGGGCTCACGCACAGACCGTGCGCATCCCACCGTTCCGCGGCCACCGCCGCCGATCGCGAGGAGCCCGAGTTGAACCGTGACGCCACCCCTCGTCGCTACCTGATGTGCGCGCCGACGCACTTCCGGGTCACCTACTCCATCAACCCGTGGATGGACCCGTCCAAACCCGTCGACCTGCCGCTGGCCCAGACCCAGTGGGAGGACCTGCGCGACCGCTACCGCGCCCTCGGCCACACCGTGGAGCTGCTCACGCCCCGCCCGGATCTGCCGGACATGGTCTTCGCCGCCAACGGCGCCACGGTGATCGACGGCCGGGTGCTCGGCGCGCTGTTCGCGTACCGGGAGCGGTTCGAGGAGGCCGGGGCGCACCGGGACTGGTTCCGGGAGCACGGCTTCGCCGAGGTCCATGAGCCGGAGCACGTCAACGAGGGCGAGGGGGACTTCGCCGTCACCGCCTCGTATCTGCTGGCCGGGCGCGGCTTCCGCTCCAGCCCGCTGTCGCACATGGAGGCCCAGGAGTTCTTCGGGGTGCCGGTCATCGGCCTCGATCTGGTGGATCCGCGCTACTACCACCTGGACACCGCGCTCTGTGTGCTGGACGCGGCGGCCGACGAGATCATGTACTACCCGGACGCCTTCTCCCCCGCCAGCCGGGCGGTGCTGCGCCGGCTGTTCCCGGACGCGCTGCTCGCCCGGGAGGCGGACGCGGCGGCGTTCGGCCTCAACTCGGTGAGCGACGGGCGGCACGTGCTGCTGCCGCAGGGCGCGACGGGGCTGCTGGACCCGCTGCGGGACCGGGGCTTCGAGCCGATTCCGATGGATCTGGGCGAGCTGCTCAAGGGCGGCGGCAGCGTGAAGTGCTGCACCCAGGAGCTGCGCGGCTAGGCACCGTCACGCGGTCAGCCGGTGCTCTCCGGCGGCCAGGGGTCGCCCCAGGCGATGTTCCTGGCCGCCCGGTAGAGCTCGCCGTGCCGCTTGGTGACCGTGGAGCGGGCCAGGCCCTCCTCGCGGGTGCACAGCTCGAGCAGCACCTGGCCCTTGCGGATCTGCGGCCTGCGGGTGATCCGGGCGGCCGCCGGGGCGGTGGGGAAGCGGGTGGCGACGACGTAGCTGAACTTCTCGTCCTCGTGGCTGAGCGAGCCGCCCTTGACCTGCCGGTGCAGCGAGGAGCGGCTGACCCGGGCCGAGAAGTGGCACCAGTCGGAGCCGGGGGCGATCGGGCAGGCGTCGCTGTGCGGGCAGGGGGCCGCGATGCTCAGCCCGGCGGCGATCAGCCGGTCGCGGGCCTCGATGATCCGGGCGTATCCGTCGGGGGTGCCGGGCTCCACGATCACCACGGCCTGCCCGGCGGCCGCCGCCGCGTCGACCAGCTCGGTCCTGGCGGCGGCCGTCAGCTCCTTGAGGACGTAGCTGACGGTGATCAGGTCGGCCGGGGCCAGCTCCAGGGCCGCGCCGATCCGGGCCTGCTCCCAGCGCACGTCGCGGAGCGCCGGCACTCCGGAGGCCTCGGCCAGTTCGCGGCCGAGCGCGAGGGCGGGTTCGGCCCAGTCCAGGACGGTGGTGGCCGGGCCCTCCCAGGCCCCGGCGACCGCCCAGCTCGCCGCGCCCGTGCCGCCGCCGACGTCGGTGTGGGTGGCGGGCGTCCAGCCGGGCGCGGCCTCGACGAGGGCGTCGAGGGCGGACCGTACGGCTTCGAAGGTGGCGGGCATGCGGTACCCGGCGTACGCGACGACGTCGGAGCGGTCGCGCAGGATCGGGGCGTTCGTCGGGGTCTCCCCGCGGTAGCTGGCGATCAGCCGGTCGACGGCCTGCGTGGCCTGCTTGGGCGGCAGTCCGTCGAGCAGCCCGGCCAGCGCCGCGCGCAGGGACTGTGCGGTGGGGAGGGTGACGTTCACCGCCGAATTGTAGGCGGAGGCGACCCGGCGGACGCATTCCGCTTCACCGCCGCCCCCGGGGGTACGGGAGACCACGCGGTCCGAGCGGCGGGCCCGCACCGCGGTTCCAGGTAACCGGTACGGAACAGGATTCCGCCGAACTCCACACGGCCGGAAGCCTGTTGCTACGCTGGCCCGCGCGTGGACGGCAGGAGATCACGATGGTCCGGCGGGGAGCCATGAGACAGAAGATCGTGCGGCTGACCCTGGTCGGCGGGGTGGTTTTTCTCGCCCTGCTCCTGCTGCTGGCCACCTGCGGTGGCAGCCCCGACCGCGGCGGGAAGGACGACGCGGCCTCCGGGGCGGCGAAGCCGGTGCTGCCGAGCGCGGGTCCGGTGACCCGGCTGACGGTTCCGCCGCAGTACACGACGGACCGGGGCTGGGAGATCATCGGCTCCTCCCCCGACGTCACCGTCTCCCACGCGACGGGTCTGCTGGCCTATCTGGAGCGGGCCGACGGGAACCGCTACCGGCTGCGCACGGTCGACACGGCCACCGGCGAGCTGGGCTGGAAGAGCCGGGCCTGGCGGCCGCCGGACCCGCTGCACTACCCGAAGCTCGCCACGGTGACCAAGGGCGACCGGCAGTTCTTCGTGACCTGGTCCTACGGGAAGGTCGGCGACGGGCTGTCCCCGTCGAGCACCTTCCTCGCGCTCGATCTGTACGACGTCACCAACGGGAAGCGGCAGCGCGTCGAGGTGCCGTGGTCCGGGGCCCCGGACGTCAGCACGACCGGGCCGGACATCGTGATCAGCGACGCGAAGGCGAACAGCACGCTGGTCGACCCGGTCACCGGCGAGGTATCCGAACTGGGCGCGGCGGAGCTGAAGTACCCCAAGGGCTGCACGGCCTGCAAGCAGCTCACCGAGGTGCACGGCCAGACGGCCGGGGGCCTGCTGCTGGGCGGGGCCCGGGAGTTCTGGGTGCGCGGCGGCTGGTTCAGCCGGAAGGTGGCGCCCAAGGGCACCGAGCGGGACAGCGGTGTGGTGACGTCGGTGACCACGGACCAGGTGCTGGCGAAGTGGGCGCCCGCGAAGAAGACCAAGCGGGCGGCGACCCATGAGCTGTGGGCGGTGCACGACGCGGCCACCGGCGAGGTGCTCGCCTCGGTGGAGTGCCACCGGCCCGCCATAAAGCCGGGGCGCTATCCGCAGGCGGTCCTCTCGCCCTCGGGCGAGTATCTGATCGCCGGGAACCTGGCGTTCGATCTGGAGGCCAAGCAGGGCCGCTGCTTCGAGGACGAGGGCGGCACCGCCCATCTGACCCTGGCCACGGTGACGGACGACGGCATCGCGTACGGGGCGGAGAACGCGCGCGACGCCTCGGAGGCGCTGAGCGGCGGCGGGCTCCCGGTCACGATGGACTTCGCGACCTGGAGCACCGAGCGGCTGTCGCGCAACGCCCGGCTGCCGGGGACGGAGACGACGGGGGTCGGGGTGTTCCGCTGGACGGACCGGCAGGACCGCACGCATCTGATCGGCTACCCGCGCACCGGCTGAGCCGTCCCCGGCCCGCTCCTCGGGGCCTCAGAGGCCGCCGGCCTCGCGTCCCGCGCGCTGCCAGGGGCGGCACAGGAGCAGGAAGCAGGCCACCGCCGCCACCGCGCACACGACCTGGACGACGGCCATCGGGACGGCCGTGTCCTCCCCGGCGATGCCGACCAGCGGGGAGGCGATGGCGCCGATGAGGAACGAGGACGTGCCGAGCAGCGCGGAGGCGGAGCCCGCCGCGTGCTTGGTCCGCATCAGGGCCTGGGCGTTGGTGTTCGGCATCGCGAGGCCCATCGCCGACATCAGCACGAACAGCCCGGCCGCGACCGGCACCAGTCCGGCCTCGCCGAAGACGCCGGTCGTCATGAGCAGCAGCGCGACGGCGGCCAGCACGATCACCGCGAGGCCGAAGCCGAGCACCTTGTCGAGGCTGAACCGGCCCACGAGCAGCTTGCCGTTGATCTGCCCGACCGCGATCAGGCCGATCGAGTTGAGACCGAAGAGCAGGCTGAAGGTCTGCGGCGAGGCCCCGTAGATCTCCTGCACGACGAACGGGGACGCGGAGATGTAGGCGAAGAGGACGGCGAAGGCGAGGCCGCCCGCGATCATGTAGCCGGTGAAGACCCGGTCGGCGAGGAGCCCGCGCATGGTCCGCAGGGCGTCGGCGACGCCGCCGGTGTGGCGGTCGGCGGGCGGCAGCGTCTCGTGCAGCCACTTCCACACGACGAGGGTGAGCGCGATGCCGACGCCGGTCAGGACGACGAAGATGCCGCGCCAGTCGGTGACCCGCAGGACCTGGCCGCCGATCAGCGGCGCGATGATCGGGGCGACGCCGGAGATCAGCATCAGGGTGGAGAAGAACCGGGCCATCTCCACGCCGTCGTAGAGGTCGCGCACCACGGCCCGCGCGATGACGATGCCGGCCGCGCCCGCGAGCCCCTGGAGCAGGCGGAAGCCGATGAGGAGTTCGGCGGTGGGGGCCAGGGCGCAGATCGCGGTGGCGAGGACGTAGACGACCATGCCGAGGAGCAGCGGCTTCCGGCGGCCCCACCGGTCGCTCATCGGTCCGACGACGAGCTGGCCGAGGGCCATGCCGGCCAGGCAGGCGGTCAGGGTGAGCTGGATGGTGGCGGCGGGGGCGCTCAGCGAGTCGGTGACCGCGGGGAGTGCCGGGAGGTACATGTCCATGGACAGCGGCGGCAGTGCGGTGAGTCCGCCGAGGACCAGGGTGACCAGGAGCCCGGTGCGCCGGGCGGCCTTCGCCGCCGGGCCGGAGAGGCCGGGGGCTCCGGGGGCCTTCGGCAGGACAGGGGCTTCCGGCAGGCCTGCGGGGGCGGTGGCCTGCGGGGCCGCCGGGTCGACGGCGAGGGCGCCCGCGTCGCCGTGCGGGACGGTCGGGTCGCCGTCGGCACCCGGGCCGGTCCTGAGGTCCGCGTCGGTTCCGGGACCGGTCCCGGAGGTGGGTATGTGCGCTCGCTGGGCCCGGCTGCCGCCGCTGTCCGGCATTCTCTTCTCCACATCGTTGAATCCGCATCTATGCTCTCAGCTCGGCCGGAGTGGTCGATACCTTTTTCGGGCGGGCTGGGGTGGCGGGCATGGGTGAGACGGTGCGCTGGGGTGTTCTGGCGACGGGCGGCATAGCCGCGACGTTCACGGCGGACGTACAGAAGCTGCCCGACGCGGAGGTGGTGGCCGTCGCCTCGCGTACGGAGGCCTCGGCGCGGGCCTTCGCGGAGCGGCACGGGATCGGGCGGGCCTACGGCAGCTGGGCGGAGCTGGTCGCCGACGATGCGGTGGACGTGGTGTACGTGGCCACCCCGCACTCGGCGCACCACGCGGCGGCCGGGCTGGCGCTGCGGGCCGGAAAGCACGTGCTGTGCGAGAAGGCGTTCACGCTCAACAGCCGGGAGGCGGTGGAGCTGGTGGAGCTGGCCCGGGAGCGCGGCCTGTTCCTGATGGAGGCCATGTGGACCTACCTCAACCCGGTGGTCCGCCGGCTGACGGAGCTGGTCCGCGACGGGGCGATCGGCGAGATCCGTACCGTACAGGCGGACTTCGGCTTCGCGGGCGACTTCGCTCCGGGGCACCGGCTGCGCGATCCGGAGCTGGGCGGCGGGGCGCTGCTGGACCTCGGGGTCTATCCGGTGTCGTTCGCCCACCTGCTGCTGGGCGAGCCGGACCGGATCCAGGCCGACGCGCTGCTCTCCCCCGAGGGCGTCGACCTGAACACGGGGATGCTGCTCGGCTGGGACTCCGGCGCGAACGCGCTGCTCTCGTGCTCGATCGTCGGCCACCACCCGACGGCGGCGACCGTCATCGGCACGGCCGGGCGGATCGACATCCCGCGCGACTTCTTCCACCCGGACCACGTCGTGCTGCGGCGGGCGGGCGCGGAGCCGGAGACGATCACCTCGGGGCCCGGCCCGCAGGGGCTCTCGGGCATGCAGTACGAGGCCGCCGAGGTGATGCGCGCGGTGCGGGCGGGCGAGACCGAGTCGCCGCTCGTCCCGACGGCGGGCTCGCTCGCGGTGATGCGGACGCTCGACGCGGTGCGGGACCGCATCGGCGTCCGCTATCCGGCGGACCGCTGAGCCCGGCTACACGGGGGTGAGCCCCGGGTTCCCCGCCTCGGTGACGAAGGATGCGGCGGTGGCGAGCGGCGCTCCGGGGGTCGTGACGGCCGCCACCGTACGGAAGTCGGCGCGGGCCTCCTCGGCGCCGAGGGTGACGACGGCATAGCCGCGCCGCCCGTTGTAGTGCTTCAGGTGCGGGTTGGCGCGGGTCTGGTTCTCCCAGTTGGCGGGCCGGTCCGCGCCGTCCTTGCCACTGGAGACGGAGGTGGTGACGATCTCCGTGCCGACGGTGCGCGAGGCGGGGTCGTCGAAGTCCTTCTTGAGGTCGAAGGCGTAGGAGACGTGCACGTCTCCGGTGAGGACCATCAGGTTCTCCACCCCGGCGGCCTCGGCCCCGGCCAGGATCCGCTGCCGGGAGGCCGGGTAGCCGTCCCAGGAGTCCATCGACAGCTTGTAGGCGTCGGCGGGCACATCGCGCCGCCGGGCGAAGGTGACCTGCTGCGGGACGACGTTCCAGGTGGCGTCGGAGGCCCGCCAGCCGTCGATCAGCCAGCGTTCCTGGGTGGCCCCGGTCATGGTGCGCGCCGGGTCCTCGGACTCGGGCCCGGGGGTGCGCCAGCCGTCGCCGTACGCCTGGTCGCTGCGGTACTGGCGGGTGTCGAGGATGTCGAACTGGGCGAGCCGGCCGAAGCGGAGGCGGCGGTAGAGCGTCATGTCCGGGCCGGTGGGGCGCTGCGGGGTGCGCAGCGGCTGGTTCTCCCAGTACGCGCGGTACGCGGCGGCCCGGCGCAGCAGGAACTCCTCCGGGGGCACGTCGTTCTCCGGGATCCCGCCCGCGTAGTTGTTCTCGGTCTCGTGGTCGTCCCAGGTGACGACGAAGGGGTGGGCGGCGTGGGCGGCGCGCAGGTCCGGGTCGGACTTGTAGAGGGCGTACCGCATCCGGTAGTCCTCCAGGTTCTGCGTCTCGCGGTTGTAGTGCGCGGGCAGGGTGCGGTCGGTGTAGTTCCGGGCGCCGCCGGTGGCCGTGACGGCGTACTCGTAGAGGTAGTCGCCGAGGTGGAAGACGACGTCGACGTCCTCGGCGGCGAGGTGGCGGTGGGCGGTGAAGTACCCGTCGTGATACGCCTGGCAGGAGACGGCGGCCAGGGTGAGGGAGCTGTTGCGGGCTCCGGGGGCCGGGGCGGTGCGGGTGCGGCCGACCGGGCTGGTCCAGCCGCCGGTGCGGAAGCGGTAGTAGTAGATCCGGCCGGCGTCGAGGCCCCGGACCTCGGCGCGGACGCTGTGGGCGAACTCCGGGTGGGCGGTGACCGTTCCGCGCCGCTCGACGCGGCGGAAGCGCTCGTCGCGGGCCACCTCCCAGCGCACCGCGACCCGGGCGCCCGGCAGGCCGCCGCCCGGCTCGTAGGGGCGCGGGGCGAGCCGGGTCCAGATCAGGACGGACCCGGGGTGCGGGTCGCCGGAGGCGACGCCGAGGGTGAACGGGTCCTCGGTGATCCGTCGGGAGTCGAGTTCGGCGGCGCTCGCCGTGCCGGCGGCGGGCAGGTTCACGGCGAAGGCGAGCGCGGCGGCGGCCCCGGTGGCGGTCAGGAAGCGCCTGCGCCCCACGCCCGGTCGCAGGAAGCGGGCGGCGGCGCGGAGTTCGTTCGCTCGGGTGCTCTGATCGGGCGTCATGATGGTCTGTGCGGCTGTCATATGCCCCTCCTCAGCCCGGATGCTGTCGGGATTCATGGCAGCCACCCGCGACGACTCACCGTTGTCGCGTGCACAACATCCGCATGGCGGGTCGATGAGCACCGCGTGCCCCGTGCACGGATCTGTCCCGTACGCTGCCGGGCCATGAACACCGAGCAGACAGCACAGACCGAGCAGGCCCGGCGGACCCGGCGGAAGGTCGCCGTCGTCACGGGCGCGGGATCGGGGATCGGGCGGGCCGTCGCGCTCGCCCTCGCGCAGGCGGGCTGGTCGCTCGCGCTGGCGGGCCGGCGGGCCGAGCCGCTGGCGGAGACGGCGGCCGCCGCCGGGGACACCGAGGCGCTGTGCGTCACCACGGACGTGACGGATGCCGACGAGGTCGCCGCGCTCTTCACCGCCGTACGGGACCGGTTCGGCCGGCTGGACCTGCTGTTCAACAACGCGGGCACGTTCGGCCCCGGCGGCGTACCGCTGGAGGAGCTCGCCGCCGAGGACTGGCGGGCGGTGGTGGACGTGAACCTGACGGGCGCGTTCCTGTGCGCGCAGGCGGCGTACCGGCTGATGAAGGAGCAGGACCCGCAGGGCGGCCGGATCATCAACAACGGTTCGATCTCCGCCCACGCGCCGCGCCCTCACTCGATCGCGTACACCGCGACCAAGCACGCGATCACCGGGCTGACGAAGTCGCTGTCGCTGGACGGCCGCCCCTACCGGATCGCCTGCGGACAGATCGACATCGGCAACGCCGCGACGGAGATGACCGAGCGGATGCGGACCGGGATCCTCCAGGCCAACGGGGAGCTGGCGGTGGAGCCGGTGATGGACGCGGCCGACGTGGCGCGGACGGTGGTGCACATGGCGGAGCTGCCGCTGGAGGCGAACATCCCGTTCGTCACGGTCCTGGCGACGAACATGCCGTACGTCGGACGAGGCTGAGCCCGAACGCGACCGCACTCGGCCGAACACGGCTCGAACTGGCCACTTACTGACCGGATTTGCCAATTTCTCTCACTATGAGGGAGCAAGCGCGTGCTGTCCGTATGATCGCATCCTGTTACGCCTTCACCAGAACGACACAGAAGGAACACCGCATGCGCATACGCACCGCTGCGCCGATCGCCCTGGCCGCCGCCACCGCACTGGCCGGCTCGCTCCTCGCCACGGCGGCCCCGGCCACGGCGGCCGCCCACCAGGGCGGGCTGCACTTCGGGACGGTTCAGTACGACGGCCCCGGCAAGGACGACCGGTCGAAGAAGTCGCTGAACGCCGAGTGGGTGAACATCCACAACAACAGCAAGAAGAAGGTCCAGCTCAAGGGCTTCAAGGTGAAGGACAACACCGGCTACACCTACACCTTCGGCAGCTACAGCATCGGCGCGGGCAAGACCGTCAAGCTCCGCACCGGCAAGGGCAAGAACGTCTCGGGCACCGTGCACTGGAACCGGGGCTCGTACGTCTGGAACAACACCGGCGACAAGGCCCGGCTGATCAAGCCGAACGGAAAGCTCCAGGACTCCTGCTCCTGGAAGAAGTCCACGAAGGCGAACAAGGGCGTCAAGAACTGCCACTGACGCACCCGAGGAGAGCCGGTCGCGGAACGGGGGGCCGCGACCGGCCCGTGCGCGTGCCGTACCGGGAATGCGGGGCGCGGCGGCACGGTTGGAGTGGTGCATGACACGTGATCACGGGCCCGAGGTCCTGCGCTACACCGCCTTCTCCGCCGACCCGGCGGGCGGGAACCCCGCCGGTGTCGTCCTGGACGCCTCCGGTCTCGACGCGGAGCGGATGCTCGCCGTCGCGGCGGAGGTGGGCTACAGCGAGTCGGCGTTCCTGACGGAGCGGACCGGCGAAGGCGCGTACACGATCCGCTACTTCAGCCCGAAGGCCGAGGTGCCCTTCTGCGGCCACGCCACGGTCGCCACGGCGCTCGCACTGGCGGAGCGGGACGGTCCCGGCGAGCTGGAGTTCGCCACGGCCGCGGGTACGGTGCCGGTCACCGTCGTCCGCGAGAACGGTGAGCTCCGCGCCACCCTGACCAGCGTGGCCCCGCGGGTCGAGGAGGCCGAAGCGGCGGACCTGGCGGAGGCGCTGGCGGCCCTGGACTGGGCGGCCGCCGATCTCGACCCGGCCCTGCCGCCCCGGATCTCCTACGCGGGCGCCCGGCACCTGGTGCTGGCCGCCGCCACCCGGGAGCGGCTGGCGGACCTGGACTACGACTTCGCGCGGCTCGAAGCGCTGATGCACCGGCTGGACCTGACCACCCTGCAACTGGTGTGGCGCGAGGGGCCCGAGGTCTTCCACGTCCGCGATCCGTTCCCGGTGGGCGGGGTCGTGGAGGACCCGGCGACGGGCGCGGCCGCGGCGGCCTTCGGCGCGTACGCGCGCGAGCTCGGGGCCGTACCGGAGGCGGCGGTGCTGACGCTGCACCAGGGGGCGGACATGGGCCGCCCCGGCACGCTCACCGTCGAACTGCGCGCGGACGACGCCCGGGTCCGGGTCAGCGGAACGGGCACCAGGATCGGCTGACCGGCGCGCCGCCGCCGCACGGGGGGCCACAGCTCAGCGGCCGGCGAACCCCTGAGCCCCGGCGGGCTCTTCGGCCCCGGCGGACTCCTTGGCCGGGGAGACGTGGGTGAACCAGCGCTCGGTCTCCTCCGGTTCGAGGGCGCGCTCCAGGACGGCGTCGCCGCGCATCCCGGGGAAGAAGCGCCCGGCCGGCCAGGACAGCCGGACGGACGGCTCGTCCAGGACCAGCAGCCGGACGCCGTCGACGACCGGGATGCCGGCCGGAGCGCCCTCGTTCCCGATCGGAGTGCCGTCCGGGGCCGCCAGGTCGAAGGAGCCCACGGTCTCCACCTGCCCGGGGGTCTCCCGGCAGACGGCCGCCTCCTGCGGCGACGGCGCGTGGCCCTCGACATGGCCGCCGCCTATGAGCGCGTCGGCGAGCAGGGTGTGCAGCTGGAAGTTGTCGCCGATGCCGGAGATCCGCAGGAAGTACCCGGTGCCGCTCGCCCGGTGGAGGGCCACGAGCGGTTCCTCGTCCAGCACCAGGAGGGCATGGGCGAGCGACCTGAACTCCTGGCCGGACGCCCGCGCCACGGTGGTGAGCAGACGCAGCAGCTCATGCCGGGGGGCGAGCCGGGCGCGCACCGCGCGGTGGTTGAGCAGGGCGACGGCCGCCATCTCCCACTGGCGGAGCGTCCACCAGCCGAGCGCCGCGTCGAGGCCCGCACGCTCGACGACGTCCTCGCCCGGTTCGCCGTCGCGCGGTACGGGAAAGGCTCCGCCGCCGGTCGCGGCCCACGCGTCGGCGAACGCCACGGCCTCCTCCAGCGCCGACCGCAACCCGGCGAGGACGCCCGGCGCGCAGCGCTCGGCGTCCGCACCGCGCTCGACACAGGCACCCACGAGGACGGCGACGACGGCACGGGGGCCGGGCGGCACCCGGTCCAGTACGGCGGCGAGCCGCGGCCCGCCGTCCAGCACCTCCGACTCCTTGGCCTGGCCGTAGGTCTCCTGCAGCCGGAGGAACGCCTTGCCGGACCGCTTGGCGTCCTGCGCGACGGAGGCGGCCTCGAAGTCCGCGACCGCGCCTCCGAACCCGGATCTGCCGAATATCATTCCAGCACTTTATCGACGTACCGCCGGGCACCACGAAGCCGGTCGCCCACCGGACTTCCCGGGCTCACCGCAGCGGCTTCCCGCACGCGCCACCAAGGCCGCCCAGGCTCACCGCCGAGACTCCCCCGGCCCCCTCAGCGGACGAAGACCCCCGCCCGCGCGGCGGCGACCGCCGCGTCGGCGGCCCGGTCGGCCGCCGCCTCGTCCAGCGGGGCGCCACTGGCCAGCAGCCGGTAGTACAGCGGCGCCGACACCGCCGCGATCACCTCGCCCGGGTCCGTGCCCACCGGCAGTTCACCGCGGCCGACGGCCTCCTCGACGCACCCCGACCACTCCTCGATCCGCACCGCGTAGAAGCGGTGCAGGGCATCGGCGGTGCGCGGGTCGCAGGTGGCGGCGGCGATCACGGCCGCGAAGAGGGCGCCCTGCCGGGGATCGGTGAGCGTACGGACCACGAGGCGGGCGTTGGCCCGGAGGTCCTCGGCCAGCGACCCGGTCTCCGCGCGCGGCAGCGACTGCTCCGCCATGTCCGAGAGCAGATCGGCCACCAGCCCGGCGGGGGCGGACCAGCGCCGGTAGACGGTCGTCTTGCCGACCTCGGCCCGCCGGGCGACATCGGCCAGGTCGAGCCCGTCGAAGCCGTGCTCGACCAGCGCGTCGCCGGTCGCCCGCAGCACCGCCTCCCGCACCCGGGCGGTACGGCCGCCGGGGCGCACCGTACCGGGCTCCACGCCGTCGGCGGCGGGACCATCAGACGTCATAACGGGTCTCCAGTTCCATTAAAGCCACCCCTCCTGTTACGGTGACGCCACCAGCTTAACGGAACCACAGGACCGTTAACGCTTCTCCCGTCCAGGAACGCCCAGAAACAGAAGCAGAACAGAAACAGGAGGCGCCCCGCCATGCCCACACCGTGCACCGCTCCCGGTACCACCACCACTACCGCACCCACTGGGCCGACGACGGCCGGCCCGGAGCCCGCCGGCCCCCGCATGACCGGCCGTCAGAAGCTCGTACTGGCGCTGCTGCTCGGCTCCCAGTTCATGATCGCGGTGGACTTCTCGATCCTGAACGTGGCGCTGCCCGTCGTCGGGGAAGGGCTCGGCTTCTCGCTCGCCCACCTCCAGTGGATCGCCACGTCCTTCGCGCTCGCGGCAGCCGGATTCACGCTGCTCTTCGGACGCGTCGCCGATCTCGTGGGCCGCAAGAACCTGTTCATCGGCGGCATGGCCGTCCTCGGCCTCTCCTCCGCGCTCGGCGGCCTCGCCGGCTCGCCCGAGGTCCTGCTCACCGCGCGCGTGCTCCAGGGCCTGGCCACCGCGGCCGTCACCCCCGCCGGACTCGCGCTGCTGACCACCGCGTTCAAGGAGGGACCGCTGCGCGAACGCGCGCTCGGGCTGAACGGGGCCCTGATGTCGGCCGGGTTCACCGCCGGAGCGATCCTCGGCGGCCTGCTGACCGACCTGCTCTCCTGGCGGTGGGCCTTCTTCATCAACGTACCGGTAGCGGCCCTGGTCCTGGCCCTGGCCCCGTCCGTGATCACCGACTCGCGGCCGGAGCGGCGCCCCCGGCTGGACGTGCCCGGCGCGGTCACCGTCACCGGCGGGCTGCTGCTGCTCGTCCTCGGGCTCACCCGGGCCGGCGAGACCGGCTGGACCACCCCCGCCACGCTGGCGGCCCTGGCCGCCGGAGCCGTCCTCCTCGCCGCCTTCGTCCGCATCGAGCAGCGGGCCGCGGCCCCGCTCGTCCCGACGCACATCCTCGGGCGGCGCAGCGTCGTCTGGGGCAACACCGCCGGGTTGATCGCCTTCGCCACCGAGACCTCGCTGGTGTTCCTGCTCACGCTCTACCTCCAGGAGGTCCTCGACTACTCCGCGCTGGCCACCGGCCTCGCGTTCGGCGTGCTGGGCATCGGCACGGTCGTCGGCGGGCTGCTCGGCGGACGGGCGGTGGGCCGCTTCGGCAACCGCCGCGCCATCGTGCTGGGCGGCGCCGTGCAGGCCGCGGCCACCCTCGCCCTGGTGGCCCTCGGCACCTCCGGGGCCTGGATCTGGCTGCTGCTGGCCGCCACCTTCGTCGGCGGCGTGGGCAACATGCTGATGATCGTCGGCTTCATGGTCACGGCCACCTCGGGCCTGCCGGACGCGGAACAGGGGCGGGCCACCGGACTGGCGACGATGACGCAGCAGGTCGGCATCGCCCTCGGCATCCCGGTGATGAGCGCGGTCGTCACCGCCGGCACCGGGGCGGCGACCGGGCCGGAAGCGGTCCTGTCCGGGGTCTCCACGGCCATCCTCGTGAACTCGGCCCTGGTCCTGGCCGGAGCCCTGCTCGCCGGGTACTTCCTGACAGACGAGGGCCGCGGGCCGAAGGACGCGTGAGCGGTACCGGTACGTGGGCGGGGCGGCCTCCCCGGGGGCGGAACGGGATCGACGGCGGGAGGATACGGACATGGCTGCCCCCAAGCCCGGCCCCGGCGCCAACCCTGATCCCGGCGCCGCCCCCGACTCCGGTCCCGACCCTGCCTCTGGCCCAGACTCTGGCCCCGGTCCCGACCCCGCACCCACCCCCGGTCCCGATCCGCTGACCGTCCCGAGCATGTCCGCGGGCCCCGACTTCGTCCTGCGCCCCTGGGAGATGAGCGACCTCACGCTGGTCCGCGAGGCCTCGCTCGACCCGTACATCCCGCTCATCACGACCATCCCGGCCCGCTACTCGAACGCGGCCGCCGAGGCGTTCGTCCGCAGGCAGTGGGCGCGCGCCGCCACCGGTACCGGGTACCCGTTCGCCATCGTCCGCTCCCGGGACCGGCGCCCGGTCGGCGCGATCGGACTGTGGCTGCGCGATCTGCCGGAGGGCCGCGCCTCCCTCGGCTACTGGCTCACCGCGTCCGCCCGGGGCCAGGGCGTCGCCCGCGCCGCGCTGCGTACGGTGACGGGCTGGGCACTGCGCGACCTCGGCGTCCCGCGCCTCCAGCTCTTCGTCGAACCGTGGAACACCGCCTCCGCACAGGTCGCCGAGGATGTCGGCTTCCGGCGGGAGGGGCTGCTGCGCGGCTGGCAGCAGGTGGGCGACGAGCGACGGGACATGACCGTGTACGCGCTGCTGAACACCGACGGGCCCGCAGATGACCGGGCGGCGACCGCGAACTGAACAGCGAGGCGTTACGATCGCGGGCACCGCTGCCGACCAGCAGCCGACGACCGGCAGCCGAGCCCAGGAGTACCGACCTTGTCCGCACCGTCCGCACCCCGTATCGGCGTATCCATCGTGACCATGGGGGACCGCCCGCAGGCGGTCGAGGCGCTGCTGGCGTCGGTCGCCATGCAGGACGTCCGGCCCACCCGGCTCGTGATCATCGGCAACGGCACGCAGCTCCCGGACTACTCCTCCACGCCCGGCCTGGAGAACCTCGACGGCGGGGTGACCACCATCGAGCTGCCGGAGAACCTCGGCTGCCCGGGCGGCCGGAACGAGGGGCTGCGCAGGCTCGCCGAGATCGGCGACGTGGACGTGGTGATCGAGCTGGACGACGACGGGCTGCTGGTCGACAAGGACGTCTTCCGGCGGGTACGGGACCACTTCGCGGCCGACGACCGGCTCGGCATCGTCGGCTTCCGGATCGCGGACGAGCTCGGCGAGACGCAGCGCCGCCATGTGCCGCGGCTGCGGGCGGGCGACCCGATGCGCGGCGGCGAGGTCACCGCGTTCCTCGGCGGCGGCCACGCGTTCTCCATGAAGATGCTGGAGCAGACCGGCCTGTGGCCCGCGGAGTTCTTCTTCACCCACGAGGAGACCGACCTCGCCTGGCGCGCGCTCGACGCGGGCTGGAAGGTGCTGTACGAGCCCGAGCTGCTGCTCCAGCACCCGAAGACGTCCCCGGCCCGGCACGCGGTCTACTACCGGATGACGGCCCGCAACCGCGTCTGGCTCGCCCGCCGCAACCTGCCCCTCCCCCTGGTCCCCGCCTACCTCGGCACCTGGACCCTGCTCACGCTGGCCCGCACCCGCGACCCGAAGGGCCTGCGCGCCTGGGCGGGCGGCTTCGCCGAGGGCGTCCGCACCCCGTGCGGCGAGCGCAGCCCGATGCGCTGGTCCACGGTGTGGCAGATGACGCGGCTGGGCCGCCCGCCGGTCATCTGACCTGCGGCCCGGTGGTCCTACGGCGTCCAGCGGTAGAACACATCGGGCTCGTTCTCCTCGTTGCGGCCGCCGTCGTCGAACGCGACGGCGGTGAACCCGTGCCGCTCGTAGAAGGCGCGGGCGGCGGCGTTGCGCCGGAACACATAGAGGCCGATCGACCCGTCCACCGCCCCGCGCACCTCCGCCAGCAGCCGGCTCCCGATCCCGCGCCGCAACGAGTCGGGCCGCAGATAGAGCTGATCGAGCTCGTCGCCCCCGGCCAGCACGGCGAACCCCAGCACCTCGCCGCCCGCGTCTTCGGCCACCCACACCGCGGTGCTGGTGGGCAGCACGACATGGGTGATCCACGCGCGGGTGTCCTCGTCGCCGTGGATCCGGGGCAGCCAGGGCATGGCGGCGGCACGGGAGGCCAGAAACACCTCCGTCACGGCTTCCGCGTCCCGCCCGGTCGCCCGGCGAATCCGCACCGCGCCCGCCGCCCCGGCCCCGCCCACGTACCCGCTCTCCGCCACCCGCGCCACTCCCGTCTCAGGGCCCGTACGCCCCCGCCCGTGCGGGCGGGGCACCATGGCCGCGGGCAGCAGACCACGCCAAGGTGTCGGCGCGCAGGTGAAATACCGGTGCCGACGGAAGAGCAGTAGCAGCCGCGCCCGGACTCACGGCCCGTCACGCGGATGACCGGATCATGGGACTCAGCCACCCCGCCAGGACCTCGGACAGGCCACAATGGAAGGGCTTCCACATCCGTCGCGAGGGAAAGCCGGTGTCCATGGCTGAGGAGCTGCCGCGTCGGCACACCACGCTCGACGAGGTGGCCGCACTGGCCGGAGTGTCGCGGTCGGTGGCTTCCCGGGTGATCAACCACGCTCCCCATGTCAGCCGGGCCAAGCGCGAGTCCGTGGAAAGGGCGATCAGGAAGCTCGGCTACGTCCCCGACCTGAAGGCACGTGCCCTGGCCACGCGTCAGGCGGGTGCGGCCGCGCTGGTCATCTCGCGGGACGACCCGGAGGTGCTGACGGACCCGTTCTTCGGTCAGGTCATCGCCGGAGTGGCCGGCGCCCTGGAGGAGGCCGACCTGAACCTGATGCTGTGCGTGGCCGCCACCCCGCGCGGCCGGGAGCGAGTGGAACGGCTCGTGCGCTCCCGGGCCGTCGACGGGGTGATGCTGACGGCGTCGCACGAGGACGACCCCTTGGCCCGGATCGCCAAGGAGAGCCCGCTGCCGGTGGTCTTCGGCGGGCGCCCGGTGGACTTCGAACCGCGCTGGTACGTGGACATCGACAACGTCGGCGGCGCGCGGGAGGCGACCGACCACCTGCTCGCACGGGGGCGGACCCGGGTGGTCACGATCTGCGGGCCGCTGGACACCGAGGTGGCGAGATCCCGGCATCGTGGCTACCGGGAAGCGATGACGCTCGCCGGTCTGCCGCCTCGCCCGCCCGAGGAGGGGGACTTCTCCGAAGCCGCCGGAGCCGCCGCCATGGCCCGGTTGCTGGAAGCGCATCCGGATCTGGACGGGGTGTTCGCGGCCAACGACAACATGGCGGCGGGCGCGCTGCGCGCGTTGCGCGGAGCCGGCCGGTCGGTGCCCGGGGACGTGGCCGTGGTGGGGTTCGACGACCTCGCCGTCGCACAGGTCACGGAGCCCGCGCTCACCACGATCCACCAGCCGATCCGGGGGCTCGGGCGCGAGATGGCCCGGATGCTGGTCGGGCTCATCGCGGGCCACACCTCCGGCCCGCTGATCCTGCCCACCCGTCTGGTGAAGCGCTCCAGTACCTGACGGGCGCCGACCCCGCCGCCACCGGCCGGTACCGGCGGTGGGCTGTCGGCTGTCGGCTGCCGCGCACCGAAACCGGGAGCGCTTCCAGCCTGACCGAGCACGCCCTATCGCTTGTCGCCCTCATCATGCGCTGCTACTTTCTGGAAGCGCTCCCAGTTTCTCCGCACCACAGGCGTCCCTCCCCCCGCACAGTCGTGCCGTCAGCGGACGCCGAGCCTGTCCCGCACATGGGTTTCACGGCACTAGGAGGCCGAGATGCACTCCCCCACGACATCGCGTCGGTTCCGCACACCTCGCTGGCTGCTCGCACCGCTCGCCGCCCTCGCGCTGGTCCTCTCCCCGCTGACCGGCCCCGCGTACGCCGTCGGCGGCAGCTTCACCGACAACTTCGACTTCCACGACACCGGCCGCTGGAGCAAGGCCGACGGCTGGTCCAACGGAGACATGTTCAACGTCGGCTGGCGCGCCGACCACACCTGGTTCAACGGCGGCGTCATGGGCCAGAACCTCGACGTCGCGACCTGCCCCTCCGGCTGCTCGGGCAAGCCCTACGCCTCCGGCGAGTACCGCACCAACGACCTGTATTCGTACGGCCGCTTCGAGGCCCGGCTCCAGGCGGTCAAGCGCGAAGGCGTCGTGACCGGGTTCTTCACCTACACCGGCCCGAGCGACGGTCAGCCCTGGGACGAGATCGACGTCGAGATCCTCGGCAAGAACACCACCCAGATGCAGACCAACTACTTCACCAACGGTGTCGGCGGCCACGAGACCGTGATCGACCTCGGGTTCGACGCCTCCGCCGGGTATCACGACTACGCCATCGAGTGGTGGAACCAGGGCACGATCAACTGGTTCGTGGACGGTCGGCTCGTCCACCAGGAGAACGGCTCCCGCGGCCCGCTCCCCACCCGCCCGATGCGCATCATGACCAACCTGTGGCCGGGGATCGGGGTCGACGACTGGCTCGGCCGGTTCACCTATCCGGGCACTCCGCTGACCGCCCGCTACGACTGGATCAAGTACACGAAGTACTGATGCCGGCGAAGAAAGCGAGAACGTAAGAAAGCCAGGGAGCCAGGAAAGAGCCCCTGGCCGGCTCGACGCCGGTCAGGGGCTCCAGGGGCTCTTGGGGGCAGACGAGCCGTGCTGTACGCCGGGTTCTGTCTCACGGTCGCCTCGCGGCGGCCGTGGAGACGGCCATCCATCTAGGACCGGCATTGCTGCCGGCCTCGTGCGGTCTACCCGTGAACTCGGGCGAGCAGCCCTCGGACGTTCACGCAGGGCCGTCCCGTTTCCGGCACGGCCCCTCTTGACCTTGCTCCGGGTGGGGTTTACCTAGCCGCCTGAGTCACCTCAGGCGCTGGTGGTCTCTTACACCACCGTTTCACCCTTACCCGCGACCGAAGTCCCGGGCGGTCTGTTTTCTGTGGCACTGTCCCGCGGGTCACCCCGGGTGGCCGTTAGCCACCACCCTGCTCTGTGGAGCCCGGACGTTCCTCGGGAGGATCCGGGGATCCTCACGCGGCCGTCCGCACGACTCGTCTGCCGTGATCGCCATCCTACCGGGCCCTACGGGCGGCCCTGCCGGCGTCCTCGGCCGAAGTCCCGGTCTCCGCATCACAGAGGAGCGTGGTGCTTGACCTTGTCGCAGCGTCAACGTTTCTACTGGCCGCATGCGTATCGGAGAGATCGCCGCGCTCGTGGGAGTCACCTCCCGGGCCGTCCGGCACTACCACCACATCGGCCTCCTGCCCGAGCCCGCCCGGCAGGCCAACGGCTATCGGGCGTACACCGTCCGCGATGCCGTGCTGCTGGCCCGGATCCGGCGGCTGACGGAGATCGGGCTCTCCCTCGACGAGGTGCGGGACGTGCTCGCCGACGACGCGGGGCGGGAGCTGGCCGAGGTGCTCGGGGAGCTGGACGCCGATCTGGCGCGGCAGGAGCGGGAGATCCAGGAGCGGCGGCAGGTCCTGGCCGTGCTGCTGGAGGCGCCGCTCACCCCGGACGGGCCGTTCCTCTCCCCCGCCCTGGCCGCGCTTCTGGAGAAGGCGCCCGCCACCGGCTCCCCGGCCGCCGCGAAGGACCGCGAGCATCTGGCGCTGCTGGACGCGGCGGGCGGTGGGGCCGGGGCCGAGGTGTTCGCGGCGCTGCGGCCGCTGGCCGAGGATCCGGGTGTCCTCGCGCTGTACGAGCGGCTCGACGAGCTGGCCGGGGCCGGGGTGGACGATCCGCGCATCGCGCCCCTGGCGGCCGAGCTGGTGGCGGCGGTGCCGGACGAGGTGCTGGCGGTGATCCCGGACGGGGAGCCCTCGCCGAGCGGGTTCGGGCGGGTGCTGCTCGACGACTACCCGCCCGCGCAGCGCGAGGTGGTGCGCCGGGTGATGGTGGCCCTGGCCGAGCGGGTCCGGCTGCGCGTTCACCGGGGAACGCCGTGACGGCGGTGGGGCTGCGGGCGGCCCGGGCCGTCGCGTGGTCGGTGCTGCCCGCCGAACTGGTCCTGGTCGTCTGTCCGGTGGCCGGGGTACGGATACCCGCCCCGGTCCTGCTGGGCGCCGAGGCCCTGGTGGTGGCCGTGCTCGTCCTGGACGCCTCGGTGCTGTGGCGGCTGTACACGGCGGCCCGGCGGCGGGACGGGGCCGGGCGGCGGGAGGCCCTGCGGTCGGCGGTGGGCGCCCTGGTGCCGGTGGCGTTGCGGCGGCTCGTGGTGCACGAGTTCCGGGCCCTGCACAGCCTCGGGCTGTGGGTCGTACGCCGTCGGCACCGGATTCCGGAGGGGGCGCTGCCCGTCCCGTACACCGAGCCGCAGACCGGGGTGATGTACGCCTTCGCGTTCGTCTCCGTCCTGGAGACGGTGGTGCTGGCCCTGGTGATCCCCTGGCCGCTGGTCCACGCGATCCTGCTCGTCGTGGATGTGTACGGCGTCGTCGTGGTCCTCGCGATCCACGCCGCGTGCGTGACCCGGCCGCACGTGGTGGAGGCGGACGGTTCGCTGCGGCTGCGCTACGGCGCCCTGTTCGACCTCCGGGTGCCCGCCGCCGTCATCGCCGCCGCCCGGGTGGACCGGCGTTTCCCGGGCGGCGGCCTGGTCCGGGTCGACGAGGACGGAACGCTCGACCTGGCGGTGGGGAGCCAGACGACGGTGACCGTGGAGCTGACGGAGCCGGTGGAGTTCGTGCGGCCGCTCGGCCGGCGCGGCACCGCCCGTACGCTCCGGTTCAACGCGGACGATCCCCGGGCGGCCGTCGCGGCTCTCGTGAAGCCCGCGCCCCGGGCCACGCCCCAGCCCACGCCCGCGCCCGCGTCCCAGGCCACGCCCGCGCTCACTCCCCCGCTCACGCCGGAGCGAACAGCACCGTCCTCGACGCCGGACCCGCCTGCGTGAGCCGGACCCGCAGCCGCTCCCCCAGCGGCAGCGGGGCCGTGCCGCCCTCGATCCGGCCGACGACCGCCGGGTCCCGGAGGTGGACCGTGCCGGTGGTGGGGTTCCGCTCCTGCACGTCGACGACGTACGCGTCGAAGAGCTGCCCCACCTGACCCTCCAGCAACGCCGCCTCGATCAGGTCCACGCAGGACCGCTCCACGGTGTTGGCCCGGCGCGTCCCCTCGGCCATCTCCTTCGGCAGGGCGGGCAGGGCCTCCCGTACCCACGCGGGAGGTTCCTTCCCCGCCGTCGCGGCGAGGCAGAGTTCGGACGCGTACCGGTCGACCAGGCGGCGCAGCGGTGCGGTGCAGTGCGTGTAGAGGTCGGCGACCGCCGCGTGCACGGCGGGGTCGGGGAGTTCGCCGTGGTCGAAGGCGGTGTAGCCCGCGCCGCGCAGGAGGGTGGTGCACTCCAGGAGGAACGCCGCGTGGTTGCCCTGCTCCGGATCGAGGGAGCGGACGACCTCGGCGTACGGGACGTGGTGCGGCCAGTCGATGCGCAGGGCGCGGGCGGAGCGCCGCAGCCGGGCGACGGCTCCGTCCGGGGCGACGGGGAGGGTGCGCAGGATGCCGGTGCCCGTGTCGGCCATCAGGCGAGCGGCGGCCATGCCGGTGAGCAGCGAGATCTGCGCGTTCCACGCCTCGGCGGGGAGCGGGGCGCGGTAGGCGAGGCCGTAGGAGCCGTCGTGCTCGATGATCTCCTGTTCGGGCACGTCGAGCGAGATGCCGCCCCGGGCCAGCTCCTGTTCCTCGCGCAGCCGTCCGATGTCCCGGAGCAGGGCGAGGGGCTCCTCGGCGGTGCCCGTGTCGATCTGCCGCTGGACGCCCGCGTAGTCGAGCTTCGCCCGGCTGCGGACCAGGGCCCGGCGTACGTCGGTGGCGACGGCCCGCCCGTCGCCGTCCAGGTCGATCCGCCACAGTGCGGCCGGCCGGGTCTCGCCGGGGAGGAGGCTGGCGGCGCCCTCGGAGAGGACGGTGGGGTGGAGGGGGATCCGGTCGTCGGGGAAGTAGAGGGTGGTGACCCGGCGGTGGGCCTCGGCGTCGAGCGCGCCGCCCGGCCGGAGAAACGCGGCGACGTCCGCGATGGCGTAGTGCACCCGGTAGCCGGACCCGCCCCGGCGGCGTTCCAGGAACATCGCCTGGTCGAGGTCCGTCGAGCTCGCCGGGTCGATGGTGAGGAACGGCAGGTCCGTGGCGTCCTCGTGGGCCGCCAGGTCCGGGTTCCGCGCCGCTTCCGCCGCCTCCGCGAGCGCCTCGGGCGGGAAGGCGCCGGGCAGGTCGAGCTCGGTGCGCAGCGCCCGCAGGGCGGTCCCGAGCGAGCAGTCGGCTGCACCGGTCATACGGAGGTGGCGGCGGGGCATGGACCGAGCGTAGGCCGGGCGGGGGCGGGCGGCATCCGGGCCGAGCGCCCCCGCCCGGACGGTGTTTCCCGCTCGCCGGCCGTCGGCACGTGCGTGCGTGCCTGCCGCCGTACCGGTCCGCGACCGTCCGGCCGTCCCGTGGTCGGGGTCGTTGCCGTTGCTGTTGCTGTTGCTGTTGCCGTTGCCGTTGCCGTTGCCGTTGCCGTTGCCGTTGCCGTTGCCGTACGGGAAGCGCCGGCCCGTCCCCGTACCCTTGCCGAGGACCCGGTGAGCCCGCACGCCGCCCGGGTCCGCGCTTGCGCCGTACGTACGAAGGAGAACCGCCGTGCTCGTGCTGTTGCCGCCCTCCGAAGGAAAGGCCGCCTCGGGGCGCGGGGCTTCCCTGAAGCCGGAGTCGCTGTCGCTGCCGGGGCTCGCCCCGGCCCGTGCGGCGGTGCTGGACGAGCTGGTCGAGCTCTGCCAGGCGGACGAGGAGAAGGCCCGTGAGGTGCTGGGCCTGAGCGTGGGTCTCGCGGGCGAGGTCGGCAAGAACGCCGAGCTGCGTACCGCCGGAACCCGTCCGGCCGGAGAGCTGTACACCGGGGTGCTGTACGACGCCCTCGACCTGGCCTCGCTGGAGACGGCCGCGCGGCGGCGGGCCGCCTCGTCGCTGCTGGTCTTCTCGGGGCTGTGGGGCGCGGTCCGGATCGGCGACCGGATTCCGCCGTACCGCTGCTCGATGGGCGTGAAGCTGCCGGGCCTCGGTGCGCTCGGCGCGTACTGGCGTACCCCGATGGAGACCGTCCTGCCCGAGGCCGCCGGGGACGGGCTCGTCCTGGACCTGCGGTCCTCGGCGTACGCGTCGGCCTGGAAGCCGAAGGGCGAGGTGGCTTCGCGCACGGCGAGCGTGCGGGTGCTGCACTCCCAGCTGGTGGACGGGGTGGAGAAGCGGTCCGTGGTGAGCCACTTCAACAAGGCGACCAAGGGCCGGCTGGTACGCGATCTGCTGATCGCCGGTGCGCGGCCGAAGGGTCCTGCGGAGCTGGTGGAGGCGGTGCGGGATCTCGGGTACGTGGTGGAGGCCGAGGCCCCCGCGCGGGCCGGGCGGCCGTGGTCGCTGGACGTGGTGGTGACGGAGATCCACTGACCACCCGGGACGGAAGCGGTTGATCACCCCGGGACGGTCACGTTGCACTCTGCGCAACGCTCGTTGCAGCCAGCGCCTTGCTCGCGGCAGGATGGCCCCATGACCTCCTCCGTGCCGTCCGCCGCCCCCGACGCCCCCGCCGCCTCCGTGCTGGATCTCGCGCCCGTCGTCCCCGTCGTCGTCCTGCACGACGTGGCCGACGCGGTGCCGCTGGCGCGGGCCCTGGTGGCGGGCGGGCTGCCGGCGATCGAGGTGACGCTGCGGACGCCCGCCGCGCTGGAGTCGATCCGGGCCATGGCGGCCGAGGTGCCGGGCGCGGTGGTCGGCGCGGGCACCGTGATCTCGCCGGAGCACGTACGGGACACGGTCGACGCCGGGGCACGGTTCCTGGTCAGCCCGGGGTGGACGGACGCGCTGCTGGAGGCCATGAAGGCGTCCGGGGTGCCGTTCCTGCCCGGTGTCTCGACCACCTCCGAGGTGGTGGCCCTGCTGGAGCGCGGGGTGCGGGAGATGAAGTTCTTCCCGGCCGAGGCGGCGGGCGGCACGGCCTATCTGAAGGCCCTGTCCGCGCCGCTCCCGCAGGCCCGGTTCTGCCCGACCGGCGGCATCTCGCTCGCCTCCGCCCCGTCGTACCTCGCGCTGCCCAACGTCGGCTGTGTGGGCGGCAGCTGGATGGTCCCGGCCGACGCGGTGGCGGCGAAGGACTGGGACCGGGTGGCCCGGCTCGCGGCCGAGGCGGCGGCGCTCGCCCCGTAGATCCGCGAGGGCCCGCTCAGCGCAGGAGCTGTACGGCGTAGAGACCGCCGACGCCCAGCGCCAGCACCCCCAGCAGCAGCCGCAGCGCCGTCTCCGGCAGGCGGGGCTGGAGGCGGGCGCCGAGGTAGCCCCCGCACAGTCCGCCGAGCCCGCAGGCCAGACCGAGGGACCAGTACGGCGCGATGTCGCCGGTGACGGACAGGGACAGCAGCGCGTACGTGCCCGCGCCCACGACCGAGGTCACGAAGGTGGCGGCCAGCGCGGCCGGGGCGACCTTCGCCACCGGCATGCCGCGCCCGACCAGGATCGGGCCGAGGAGCGAGCCGCCGCCGATCCCGTAGATCCCACCGGCGACGCCGACCGCCATGGCCAGCCGGGTGACGGCGCGGGCCGAGGGCTCCCGTGCGGGCGCCGTACGGGAGGCGCGGCGCAGCGTGCGCAGACAGAGCCAGCCGCCCAGCGGCAGCAGCAGCACGGCGATGAGCAGCCGGAACACCGACGGGCCCGGCACGGCGAACACCCGGATCACCGCGCCGACGACGACCCCGGGCACCGTGCCCAGCACGAGCAGCCGGGTCAGCGGCCCCCGGAGCGTCCCGGCCCTGTGGTGCCGCAGCAGGGCCCCGGGCCCCGCCACCACGTTGTAGAGCAGGTTGGTCGGGGTGACCGCCGGGCTGGGCACCCCGAGCACGCTGATCTGGACCGGCAGCAGGAACACCGCACCGGACACCCCGACCGGGGCGGTGGCCACCGAGATCAGCAGCCCGGCGGCGAACCCGAGCAGCCCCGTGGACCAGTTCATGCGCGCCCGCCGCTAGCGCAGGTGCGAGGTGTCGTTGAGCAGGCGTACGGAGGCGTTGCCGTCGCCGTAGTAAGCGACCGTGGAGATCGAGGCCGCCGACAGCTCCATCCTGAACAGCGACTCCGGCGGGGCTCCCAGGGCGAGCCGGACGAGCGTCTTGATCGGGGTCACATGGGTGACGAGCAGGACCGTGCGGCCCGCGTACCGGGCGACGATCCGGTCCCGGGCGGCCGCGACCCGCTCGGTGACCTCCGTGAAGCTCTCGCCGCCGCCGGTCGGGGCGGTGTCCGGGGAGGCGAGCCAGGCGGTGAGGTCGTCGCCGTACCGCTCCCGTACCTCGGTGAAGGTCAGCCCCTCCCACGCGCCGAAGTCCGTCTCGCGCAGGTCCTCGTCGATCCGGACGTCCAGGCCGAGCCGGGCGGCGACGGCCGCGGCGGTCTCGCGGCAGCGGCGCAGCGGGGAGCTGACGATGTCCTGGACGGTGCCCAGGGCGGCAAAGTGCTCGGCGGCCCGTTCGGCCTGGCCGCGGCCGGTGGCGGAGAGCTCGGGGTCGGTGCCGCCGCTGCCGGAGAACCGCTTCTCGGGCGTGAGGGCGGTCTCGCCGTGCCGGAGCAGGACGAGCGTGGCGGGCGCGCCCAGGTCGGGGGCCGCGCCCCAGCCGGTCTGCGGGGCTCCGGCGGCCTCGGGACCGCTTCCGGCCGCCTCCGGCGCGGCTGTTGTCTCCGGCGCGGCCGACTCCGGAACCGCTGCCTCCGGCAGCGGGAAAAGCCCCTCCGGGGCCGCCGCGCCACGTGCCGCCGCCAGCGCGGCGCGGGCCTTGGCCGCGCCCGCGGCCTGGTCGCCGGGCGGGCCCTGCACCGGCGGCGAAGCGATCGGGGTGCGGGCGGACGGGGCGTCCAGGGCGGCCGTGGAGGCGGACGCCTCCCACTGCCTGCCGTCGCGGCCCGCGTCCATCGCCTCGTTGGCGAGCCGGTCCGCGTGCTTGTTCTGGGCGCGCGGGATCCACTCGTACGTCACGGAGGACGGCGGCAGGATCGCGGCGGCGCGGGCGGCCAGCGGCTTCATGTCGGGGTGCTTGATCTTCCAGCGCCCCGACATCTGCTCGACGACCAGCTTGGAGTCCATCCGGACGTGGACCCGCAGCGCGTCACCCGCGTCCGGGAACAGCGCCTTCGCGGCCTCCAGACCGGCGATCAGGCCCCGGTACTCGGCGACGTTGTTCGTGGCGACGCCGATGTACTCGGCGGCCTCGGCGAGCGGCTCGCCGGTGGCCGGGTCGATGACGACCGCGCCGTAACCGGCGGGCCCCGGATTGCCCCGGGAGCCGCCGTCGGCCTCGACCACCACCTGGCGGGCGACGCTCATTACAGGCCCGACTCCGAGGTACGGACCAGGATCCGGTGGCAGTTCTCGCAGCGCAGGACCGTCTCGGGGGACGCGGCCTTCACGTCGTTGACCTCGGCCATGTTCAGTTCGAGGCGGCAGCCCTCGCAGCGGCGCTGGTAGAGCCGGGCGGCGCCGACGCCGCCCTGCTGGGCGCGGAGCTTGTCGTACAGCTTCAGCAGGTCGGCGGGGATGACCTCGGCGACGACCTGGCGGTCCTTGGTCACCGTGGCGGCCTCGGCGTCCAGCTCGGCGGTGGCGGCGTCCCGGCGGGCGGTGGCGTCGTCGACCTTGGCCTGGACGGCGGCGACCCGCCCGGTCAGCTCGGTGACCCGCTCCTGGGCGGCCTCGCGGCGCTCCATGATCTCCAGGACGACGTCCTCCAGGTCGCCCTGGCGCTTGGCGAGCGAGGTGATCTCGCGCTGGAGGCTCTCCAGGTCCTTGGGCGAGGAGACCGCGCCGGAGTCCAGGCGCTGCTGGTCGCGGACGGCACGCTGGCGCACCTGGTCGACGTCCTGCTCGGCCTTGGTCTGCTCGCGGGTGGTGTCGCTCTCCTCGGTGGTGGAGGCGACCAGCAGGTCACGCAGCTGCGCGAGGTCGCTGCTCAGCTGCTCGATCTCGGCGTGCTCCGGCAGCGAGGTGCGCTTGTGCGAGAGCTGGGCGAGACGGAGGTCGAGGGCCTGGACGTCGAGAAGTCGGATCTGGTCGGCGGGCGCGGCGTTCAGTTGGGGGCTCCAGAGGAATGGTGGGTGGTCCAGGGGTCGGTGACCTGCTTCGAGACATGGACCCGCAGGTCCCATCCGTGGCGGTCGGAAAGCGCGTCGAGCTGGGCGGCCGCCTGCTCGCACCAGGGCCATTCGGTGGCCCAGTGCGCGGCGTCGACGAGGCCGAGCGGCGAGTGCTGCACGGCCTCGGACGCCGGGTGGTGGCGCAGGTCGGCGGTGAGGAAGGCGTCGACACCGGCGGCGCGCACGGCGTCGAAGAGGCTGTCGCCGGAGCCGCCGCTGACGGCGACGGTACGCACCAGTGCCTCCGGGTCGCCGGCCAGCCGGATGCCCTGCGCGGTGGCGGGGAGCCGGGCGGCGGCGCGGGCGGCGAAGTCGGCCAGGGTCTCGGGGTGGGCCGGCTCGCAGATCCGGCCGAGTCCGCGCCGCCCGGCGGGGTCGGTGGGGTCGGGGACGAGCGGCCCGGTGACGCGCAGGTCGAGGGCGCCGGCGAGGGCGTCGGAGACGCCGGGGTCGGCGGTGTCGGCGTTGGTGTGCGCGACGTGGAGCGCGATGTCGTGCTTGATGAGGGTGTGGACGACCCGGCCCTTGAAGGTGTCGGCGGCCACCGTCGTCGTCCCGCGCAGATAGAGCGGGTGGTGGGTGACGATCAGCCGGGCGCCGAGCTCCAGGGCCTCGTCGGCGATCTCCTGGACCGGGTCGACGGCGAACAGCACCCGGTCGATCTCCGCGTCCGGATCGCCGCAGACCGTCCCGACCGCGTCCCATCCCTCGGCCCGCTCGGGGGGCCAGAGGGCGTCGAGGGCGGCGATGACTTCAGACAGACGGGGCACGGGGGAAAGGCTACCTGTCCGGGCACGCCCGCCGCCCCTGGCCGCCGGACCTGTACGCCAGGACCGGCGGCCGGACACGAATCGTTACGTCACCGGCCGGCTCTCACCGGACCGGGCGGTCACTTCACCAGGTCCGCGCGGAGGTCGTCGAGGACGAGGTCGGCCGAGGTGACGCCGAGACCCAGGTACCAGGTCTCGTCGGAGACGTCCTTGGCCCGGCCCTCCTTGACGGCCTTCAGGTTCTTCCACAGCGGGTTGGACCGGGCGGTGTCGCGCTGGGTGGCCTTCGCGTCGCCGTAGACGCCGGTGAAGATCCAGTCGGCGTCCGCCTCGTCGATCTTCTCCGGGCTGATCTCGGCGGCGAGGTCGTCGATCTGCTGGTTCTTCGGACGCGGCAGGCCGACGTCCTCAAGGATCGTGCCGATGAACGAGGCCTTGGCGTAGAGCCGGAGGCGGTCGGGCATGTAGCGGACCATCGAGACGGTCGGCTTGTCGGGGCCGATGTCCTCACCGAGCTTGACGGCCTTCGCCTCGTACGCGGCGAGGTTCGTCTCGGCCTGCTTGGTGCGGTCCAGCGCCTGGGCGTTGAGGAGGTAGTTCTCCTTCCAGGTGAAGCCGGGGCGGATGGAGAACACGGTGGGCGCGATCTTGGACAGCTCGTCGTACTTGTCCGCGGCGCGGAGCTGGCTGCCGAGGATCAGGTCGGGCTGGAGGCCCGCGATGGCTTCGAGGTTGAGGCTGTTGATCGTGCCGACGCTCTTCGGCTCGCCCGCGTCCTTCTTCAGGTACGAGGGGATGGCCGCGTCGCCCTCGCTGGGGGCGTAGCCGACCGGCTTCAGGCCCAGCGACACCACGTTGTCGAACTCGCCGACATCCAGCACGACCACGCGCTTGGGGGCCGCCTTGATCTCGGTCTTTCCCATGGCGTGGGTGACCGTACGGGGGAACTGGCCGGCCGCGGCGTCGGTGCCGTACGCCGCCGTCTTCTTCGCCGCGTCCGCGAAGTCCTTGCCGCCCGTGGCGACGGCGGCCTTCTTGCCGCCGCCCGCGTCGGACTTCGCCGCGTCCGCGTCGCCGCCGTCGCCGCCCCCGCAGGCCGACAGGGAGAGAGCGGCCGCCACGGCCAGGGCGACTGCGGCGGTACCGCGGGGTCGAAGGGACATCACTTACTCCAGTTGTCCGCGTACGTGCGTGGGGGCACGGGTGTTTGGTTAGGGCCGCCTAACCATAGACGTGGCCATCTCCGACAGCACACTCACCCCTGCCACCTCAGGAGAATCCGGGCATCGCCACCCTTATGTGTGAAGTGCGGTGGCTCGTGTTGTTCGGCTGGAAGTGCGAAAACTAGCTTTCGTAGCCGGAGGTGACGAGTCCATGACTGCCTGTGCCATCGAGGGTGGATCCGCCGGGGCCGCCACGACGGCGGACCCGGAAGCGGAACCCGAACCGGAAGAGCCCGGAAGGCCCGCCGGGGCGGACGGGGAAGCCGGGGAAGACAGAGAAGACAGCGAAGCCGGGCAAGCCCGGGAAGCCCGGGGCGGCGAAGAAGCGGAAGCGTCGTCCACGGCGGCCGACGCACGGTCGCACGCCGACGACGCCCCCCTTCCCCGCGGGTTCACGCTCACCGCGGACGGGGCCTATGCCGCCCGGCTGACCGCGGCCCCCGGCCCGCCGGGCGAGCGCGCCTGGTATCCGGAGCGGTGGACGCTGGACGGGCCCGAGCCGTATGCGGTGCCCCTGCCCCTGGACCAGCCCGAGGAGCCGGACACCCAGGTGGCGCCGCTCGCCGACGGGCGGGTGCTGATCCAGCGGCAGGTGGCGGACCGGCAGATGTTCTCGCTGCTCTACCCGACCGGGCCGGGGACCGGCGAACTCCTGCTGGGCGCGGTCGCGTGCGCGCGGATGACCCTGCTGCCGCCGTCGCCGGACGGCCGGTGCGTGTACGCCCTGTCGGCCGGCGCGCACGAGTCGTCGCTCTGGCTGGTGGCGGGCGGGGCGTTCGGGCCCGAGGAGGTCGCCCGGATTCCCGGGCACTGCTCGGGCGGGGTGTGGCTGGACCGGGCGGGCCGGATGCTGGCGCTGGACCGGCGGGCGCCGGGCGGCGGACCGGTGAAGGCGGTCGCGGTCGATCTGGGCAGGCAGGGCGAGGTGACGCCGCTGCTCCAGATCGCACCGGAGAGCGATGACCGGCTGCTGCTCGCGGACGCCGACAGCGGACTGCTGCTGCTCCGCTCCGACGCGCCGGGCCATGACCGGCTCGGCTGGGGGGTGTTGGGGAGCTGTCTGCCGGTCAGGTTCCCGGAGTGCCTGCGCCTCGCGGACGCGGCGGTGACCCCGTTCGCGGTGCAGCCGGGCCAGATGCTGATGCCGGAGAGCTGTGCGGTGGCGCTGCGGATCGACGGGGCGGCGGGCAGCTGGGTGGGCGTCTGGCGTCCGGCGGGCCGCCGGCTGCACCAGTTCGCGGCCCCGCTGGGCTGGGCGCCGGGGGCCGGTTACTGGAGCCGGGACGGGGTGTTGCACCTCCCGTACGCGAACGCGGCGACGCCCTGCGGCGTGGCGCTGCTGGAGGCTCCGGAGGACGTCGACCCCTCCCCCGTACCCGGCTGTCCGAGTGACGGTGCGGGCGGAACGGAACCGTCCGCCGCTGTCGGCGCTCCTGCTGTGTGTAAGCCGGTTCCGTTGGGGCAGGCGCCTCTGCACCGAGCCGCTCGATCTGACTAAGCTTGCGACCCCTGGCTACGCGGCCGTGACGGGCGGGTACCGACGGTGACCGGCGTCGGACGGCGGTGGCGGGGCTTGCGACACACGTAGGTGCGACAGAAGTAAGCGATCACAACGGGGTGACTTCCCACATGTCCGAAGCACGGACCGACACCACCCAGCAGCGCCCGACGGGGGCGGACGAGGGGTCCGGAACCGGTGGTTCCGGCAAGCACCGAGGGGGTGCGTCGGCGGAGAACACGTCGGTGCAGCCGCACGGCCGCCACCGCCGGCCCGCCGAAGAGCAGTCCAGGGCGGCCTGAGCCGCCGAGCAGTGCGGAGCGAAGGGCCCGGACCGGCGGGAGGACCGCCGGTCCGGGCCCTTCGCATCCGTACGTACGGCTACCGCCGCTTCAGCCCCAGCACCTCGGCGGCGGCGAAGGTCTCGTTCGGGGGCCGGTCCGCGTAGTACGGGGTGAGCAGCTCGTCCAGTTCCGCGAAGGTGAAGGTCTCCTTCGTCGCGTCGAACCGCGCGGCCACCCGGGGCCGTTCGACGACGGCGACCATGCCTCCGTGGACGACGAGCAGCTGCCCGTTGACCCTGGCCGCCGCCGGTGAGGCGAGATAGCCGACGAGCGGGGAGACGTGTTCGGGCGCCAGCGGGTCGAGGGCGCCGTCCGCCGGTTCCTGGAAGCCCGCGAACACGTCCTCGGTCATCCGGGTCCGGGCGCGCGGGCAGATGGCGTTGGCGGTGACGCCGTACTTGGCGAGGGCCAGCGCGGTGGAGGTGGTGAGACCGACGATGCCGCCCTTGGCCGCCGCGTAGTTGGGCTGTCCGGCGGAGCCCGCGAGGAAGGCCTCCGAGGAGGTGTTGACGATCCGGCCGTAGACCGGCCCGCCGGTCTCCTTGGAGCGGGTCCGCCAGTGGGCGGCGGCGAAGTGCGTGGTGTTGAAGTGGCCCTTGAGGTGGACGCGGACGACCGAGTCCCACTCCTCCTCGGTCATCGAGAAGACCATCCGATCGCGCAGGATGCCCGCGTTGTTGACCAGGATGTCGAGCCGGCCGTGGGCCGAGATCGCCGACTCGACCAGCTGACGCGCCTGTTCGTGGTCGGAGACGTCGCCGAGATGGGCGACGGCCCGGCCGCCCGCCGCGCGGATCTCGGCGGCGACCTCCTCGGCGGGGGCGGCGGAGGCCTCGCCGGAGCCGTCGCGGCCGGGCTGCCCGTAGTCGTTGACGACGACGGCCGCGCCGAGGCGGGCCAGTTCGAGCGCTTCGGCCCGGCCGAGGCCGCGGCCCGCGCCGGTGACGATCGCGGAGAGTCCGTCCAGCGGAAGGGGAAGTGACATCACGGTCCTCGCGTTCCTTGGCTGCGGGCGGGGTTCAGAGCTCGATGCAGGTGCGCAGCGACTCGCCCGTGCGCATCTGGTCCAGGGCGTCGTTGACCCCGTCCAGCCGGACCCGGTGGGTGATCATCGACTCCAGGTCGATGCGGCCCGCCCGCCAGAGCGCGATGGCCCGCTCGTAGGAGCGCAGGACGTCCCCGCCGCCGTACATCGAGGGCAGGATGCGCTTCTCGTCGAAGAACAGCTCGAACATGTTGACCTGGAAGTGGTCGTCCATCGCCCCGGCCCCGACGACGCACAGGGTGCCGCCGCGGCGGGTGTGTTCGTAGGCGGTGCGGGCGGTGGCGGACTTGCCGACGACCTCGAAGACGTAGTCGAAGCCCTCGCCGCCGGTGATGCGCTGCTTGGCGTCGGCCAGTTCACCGGGGGCGACGGCCTCGGTGGCGCCGAACCGGAGGGCCGCCTCGCGGCGGGAGGCGACCGGGTCGACGGCGACGATCTGCGCCGCGCCCTGGACCCGGGCGCCCTGGATCGTGGAGATGCCGACGCCGCCGCAGCCGATCACCGCGACCGACGAACCGGCCTCCACCTTCGCCGTGTTGATGGCCGCGCCGAGCCCGGTGGTGACCCCGCAGCCGATCAGGGCGGCGATCTCGAACGGTACGTCGTCGGGGATCGGCACCGCGCAGCCCGCGCCGACGACGACCTCCTCGGTGAAGGTGCCGGTGCCCGCGAAGCCGAAGACGTCGCCGCCGGGGCGCTTGAAGTTCGGGGTGCCCGCGTTCATGAAGCCGGCCAGGCACAGCTGGGTCTGGCCGCGCTTGCAGGACGGACAGGCGCCGCAGGCGGGCAGCCAGCAGACCAGGACCCGGTCGCCGGCGCTCAGCCCGGTCACCCCGTCGCCGATGTCGACGACCTCGCCCGCGCCCTCGTGGCCGGGGATGAAGGGGGCGGGCTGCGGGAGGACGCCGCTCATCGCGGAGACGTCGGAGTGGCAGAGGCCGGTGGCGCGGATGCGGAGTCTGACCTTTCCGGGGCCGAAGCCCACCGCCTCGACGTCGTCGAGGACTTCGAGCTTCTCCTGGCCTATCTCGTGGAGTACGGCTGCGCGCATGGTGCGGCTCCTCTCACATCGTCATCTTCGGCGGGGTTCCGGCGCTGACGCCGGTGCTGGTGTGCTCAGGAGTGTTCGACGAGCGTGTCGGCGAGGACCGGGGCGTCGTCCCGGTCGGCGGCGGTGACCGTCACCCGGACGCGGCCGTCCTCGGTCCACATCCGGATACGGAGGGTCTCGCCGGGGAAGACCACTCCGGCGAACCGGGTGCGGTAGGCGGCGATCCGGGAGACATCGCCGTCCAGCAGGGTGTCGGCGACGGCCTTCAGGGTCATGCCGTACGTGCACAGCCCGTGCAGGATCGGCCGGTCGAAGCCGGCGAGCTCGGCGAAGTCCGGGTCGGCGTGGAGCGGGTTCCAGTCGCCGGAGAGCCGGTACAGCAGCGCCTGGTCCTCGCGGATGGTCCGCTCGACCGTGCGGTCGGGGTCGCGGTCCGGCGGGGCGAGCCGGTCGGACGGCCCGCGTTCGCCGCCGAAGCCGCCCTCGCCGCGGACGAAGATCTGGGCGTCGTTGGTCCACAGCGGTCCGTCGTCGTCGGCCGCCTCGGTACGCAGCACGATGACGGCGGCCTTGCCCTTGTCGTACACCGCCGCGACCTTCGAGGTCTGCACGGCGCGGCCGGTCACCGGGATCGGGCGGTGGACGCGGACGGACTGCCCGCCGTGCAGAACGGCGGCGAGGTCCACGTCGATGCCCTGCGCCCCCATGCCGCCGAAGGCGGCCGTGCCCGCGCCCGCGACGGTGGCGAAGCTCGGCAGCACCTGGAGCCGGGACTCCAGGGTGTAGCGCAGTTCGCCGGGGTCGGTGGCGGGGATGCCCGCGCCGAGGCCCAGGTGGTAGAGCTGGACGTCCTTGTGGTTCCAGTCGATCTCGGCCCGGCGGGGTTCGGCGGCGAGGGCCGCTGAGGCATCGATGGGCATGACGAAGCAGCTCCCTGATGGTCCTGGGCGTCCTTGGCGGTCCGTGGGGTGGTCCGGGGTGGTCCGTGGGGTGGTCCGTGGTGGTGGAAAGACCTCGGCACGGCCGTCCGCACCGTCGGCCGCACCGAGGTCGTGCGGTGACCGGCAGGACACGCCCCTTCCGGAACGGACACACCTTCTAGAACGCGTTCTAGCCGATGGCCCATGTATAACGCAGGGCCCGGAAGTTGGGAAGACTGCTGACGTCGCGTCAGATCACTGTTTCCGGGTGACGCCCGGAGCGGGGCGCGCGGTGGTTCGGCAGCCAGATCAGCATCACGATCACCCCGGCCAGCAGCACCCCGCTCGCCGTACGGAAGGCGAGCGCGTATCCGGCCGTGACCTCGGCCGCGCCCCCGGAGCCCGCGGTGCGCGCGGCGGCGACCGTGGAGAGCACCGCGAGGCCCAGCGCACCGCCCATGGTGCGGGAGGTGTTGACCAGGCCCGAGACGAGTCCGGCATCGCCCGGCTCCGCGCCGGAGGTGGCGAGGGTGGCGAGCGGGGTGGAGGCGAGCCCGGCCCCGGCCATCATCAGCACGCCGGGCAGGCAGATCGCGGTGAGGTAGGAGCCGTCCACGCCCATCGTGGACTGCCAGCCGAAGCCCGCGGCGGTGATCAGGACCCCGGCGACGGCGAGGCTCTTGGCCCCGGTGCGCACCATGAGGCGGGGGGCCAGCTTGGAGCCGATGACGACGGCGGCCGAGGTCGGTATCAGCGCGAGTCCGGCCTTCAACGGGGTGTAGCCCAGGACGTTCTGGGCGTACACCGTCATGAAGTACCACATCGAGAAGGTCGCCGACCCCATGAGCAGCATCGACACATTGGCCGAGGACACGGCCCGTGCGGAGAAGACGCGCAGCGGGATCAGCGGAACGGCGGTCCGCGCCTCCACCAGCACGAAGGCGGCGAGCACCGCGATGCCGGAGAGCAGCGGTACGAGCGTGGCGGCGGCCGTCCAGCCCTCGGCCTCGGTCTGGACGATGCCGTACGCGACGGCGGCGAGGCCCGTGGTGGCGAGGACCGCGCCCAGCAGGTCGATACGGCGGCGGTCGCCCGCGCGGCCCTCGGTGATCCGCAGGGCGGCGGCGATCAGGACGAGAGCGCCGACGGGCACGTTGATCAGGAGGACCCAGCGCCAGGAGAGGGCGTCGGTCAGGACCCCGCCGATGAGCCCGCCGGCCGCGCCGCCGCCCGCCCCGACCGCCATCCAGGTGCCGATCGCCTTGGTACGGGCCGGGCCCTCGGACACGGCCGCGGTGAGGATGGTGAGGGTGGCCGGGGCGAGGACGGCGGCCCCGAGGCCCTGTGCGGCGCGGGCGGCGAGGAGCTGCCAGCCCTCCTGGGCGAGACCGCCCGCGAGGGAGGCGGCGGTGAAGACGCCGAGCCCGACGAGGAACATCAGCTTGCGCCCGTAGATGTCGGCGGCCCGCCCGCCCAGGAGCATGAACCCGGCGAACGCGATCGAGTAGGCGTTGACGACCCACTGGAGACCTGCGGCGCTCAGCCCCAGGTCGGCCCGCATGGAGGGCAGCGCCACATTGACGACGGAGACGTCGAGGACGACGAGGAACTGGCCGGTGCAGGCGGCGAGCACGACGGCCCAGGTGCTGGGCCGTATTCGGGCGGGAGCGGGCGGGGCGGAGACGGGCGCGGAGACGTCGGGCATGACGGCCATGGTCCCAGGCGGCGAACGGCCCGTACATCCGGTATCGGATCCAGGTCCGGCGCCAGAGCCACCGGTCGCAGGACCTAGGACGACGGTCCCGGACCCCACGCCTGGGAAGCACCGGCCACACGTCATGGGCCCCGGGGCCCCTCCGGCTCAGCCGCGCCGCAGCAGGGTGACCACCGCCGCTCCGCCGAGGCCGATGTTGTGGGCGAGGGCGGTCCGGGCGCCGGGCACCTGGCGGGCTCCGGCCTCGCCGCGCAGCTGCCAGGTCAGCTCGGCGGCCTGGGCGATGCCGGTGGCGCCCAGCGGATGGCCCTTGGAGATCAGCCCGCCGGACGGGTTCACCACCCACCGCCCGCCGTAGGTGGTCGCGCCGGACTCGACGAGCTTGCCGGACTCCCCCTCGCCGCACAGGCCCAGCGCCTCGTAGGTGAGGAGTTCGTTGATGGAGAAGCAGTCGTGCAGCTCGATGACGTCGAGGTCGTCCGGGCCGAGGCCGGCGGCCGTGTAGACCTGCTGGGCGGCGGCCTTGGACATCGGGGCGCCGACCGCGTCGACGCAGCTGCCGGAGGCGAAGGAGGCCTCGGTGTCGGTGGTCATGGCCTGGGCGGCGATCTCCACGGCCCGCTCCCCCAGTCCGTGCCGCTCGACGAACCGCTCGGAGACGACGACGGCGGCCGCCGCCCCGTCCGAGGTGGGCGAGCACTGGAGCTTGGTGAGCGGGCGGTGGACGGTGCGGGCGGCGAGGACCTCCTCGACCGTGTACGGGTCCTGGAACTGGGCGTACGGGTTGTTCACCGAGTGCCGGTGGTTCTTGGCCCCGACCGCCGCGAGCTGTGCGGGCGTCGTCCCGTACCGCTCCATGTGCTCGCGGGCCGCGTTGCCGAAGATCTGGGCGGTGGGCGGGGCGTTCACGAAGCCGTGGCCGGCCGCCATGATCCCGTAGTGCCGGGCGACGGGCGAGGTCGCGAAGTCGCCGCCGTCGGAGCCGCCGCCCAGCGCGCCCCGGGCCATCTTCTCGAAGCCGACGGCCAGGACGCAGTCGCTGCCGCCGCCCTCGACGAACTGCCGGGCCAGCATCAGGGCGGTGGAGCCGGTGGCGCAGTTGTTGTTGACGTTGTAGACGGGGACGCCGGTCAGGCCCAGTTCGTAGACGGCCCGCTGTCCGGCGGTGGAGGCCTGGAAGCAGTAGCCGACGGGGACCTGTTCGACCTGGTCGTAGCGGACCCCGGCGTCGTCCAGGGCGGCGGTGCCCGCCTCGCGGACCATGTCCCAGTACTGCCAGTCGCGGGTCTCGGGCTTCTCGAACCTCGTCATGCCGACGCCGACGATGTAGGCCTTCATCTTCCGACTCCTCTCTTCCACGTTCCCGTGGTCAGTCCCGGGGCAGGCCGAGGATCCGCTCGGCGACGACGTTCAGCTGGATCTGGGTGGTGCCGCCCGCGATGGTGAGACAGCGGGACATCAGGAAGCCGTGGAGGGCCCGTCCGCCCGCCGCCGGTTCGTCCACCGCGCCGTCCGGGCCGAGGAGTTCGAGGGTGAGCTCGGCGACCTTCTGCTGGTGGCGGGTCTGGACGAGCTTGCGGACGGAGGCCCCGGCGCCCGGTTCGCGGCCGGAGACCTGCTGGAGCGTGGTGCGCAGTCCGATGCAGCCGAGCGCGTGGGCCTCGGCGGCGAGCGCGCCGGTCCGGGCCCTGACGGGCTCGTCGAGGCCGGCCGAGCGGGCGATGAGCGTTTCGAGCCCGCTGTCGAAGGTCATCTGGTCGGCCATGTGGACGCGTTCGTTGCCCAGGGTGTCGCGGGCGACCCGCCAGCCGCCGCCGACCTCGCCGACGACGGCGTCGGCGGGCAGCAGCACGTCGTCGAAGTAGACCTCGTTGAAGAGGGAGTCGCCGGTGATCTCCTTCAGCGGCCGGATGTCGATGCCCCGGGCCTTCCTCATGTCGACCAGGAAGTAGGTGAGCCCGCGGTGCTTGGGCGCGTCCGGGTCGGTGCGGGCCAGCAGGATGCCGTGGTCGGCGGTGCGGGCGGCGCTCGTCCAGACCTTCTGCCCGGTGATCCGCCACCCCTCGTCGGTCCGTACGGCGCGGGTGCGGAGCGCGGCGAGGTCGGAGCCGGCCTCGGGTTCGGAGAAGAGCTGGCACCACTGGAGGTCGCCGCGCAGGGTGGCGGGCAGATAGCGCTCGCGCTGCTCCTCGGTGCCGTACGCGATGAGTGACGGCACCACCCAGGTGGCGACGGAGAGGTCGCTGAGCCGGATGCCCTGCTCGCGTGACTCCTGCTGGATCGCGAGCTGTTGTACGGGTCCGGCGCCCAGCCCGTACGGGGCGGGGAGGTGCGGGGCGGCGTAGCCGGTGCCGGCGAGGGCACGGCGGGCCTCGCGGGGTGCGAGGCCCCGGGCGGCGGCGAGGTGCGGGCGGGCCTCGGTGCGGTGGCGGGCGGCCTCGGGCGGGAGTTCCAGGGTGAGTTCGCGGCGGGCTCCGGCCTCGGCGAGGCGGACGGCGCGCAGCCGGTGGAGGTCGGCGGGGCCGAGGAGCTGGCGGGCGAGGACGGCCCGGCGCAGCTGGAGGTGGGCGTCGTGCTCCCAGGTGAAACCGATGCCGCCGAGGATCTGGATGGCGTCCTTGGCGCAGGTGTACGCGGCTTCCGGCGCGGTGGCGGCGGCGAGGGCGGCGGTGAGCCCGCGCACCTCGGGCTTCTCGTCGGCGGCGCGGGCCGCGTCCCAGGTGAGGGCGCGGGCCTGTTCGAGGCGGACGAGCAGGTCGGCGCAGAGGTGCTTGACCGCCTGGAACGCCCCGACGGGCCGCCCGAACTGCTCGCGTACGGCGGCGTGCGCGACGGCGGTGTCCAGGCTCCGGGCGGCGGTCCCGCAGGCGTCGGCGGCGAGGAGGACGGCGGCCAGGTCGCGGACGAGGGTGGCGTCGAGCGGCAGGTTCCGGTGGGCCGGTACGGGGACGGCGTCGGCCCGCACCTCGGCCGTGGGCCGGGTCGGGTCGACGCTGCGGTGCGGGCGCACGGTGAGCCCGTCGGTCCCGGCGTCCACGAGGAACCAGAGCACCCCGCCGGACGCGTCGGCGGCGGGCAGGAGCAGCAGATCGGCCGCCTCGCCGGTCAGGACGGGCGGGGCGGTCCCGTCGAGCCGGTGGCCGCCCGGGGCCGGGGTGGCGGTGAGGGTGCCGGGGGTGAGGGCGAAGGCGGCGGTGCGGTCCCCGGCGGCCAGCGCCCGGAGCAGGTCACCGGTCCCGGGGCCCACCGCCCTCCGCAGCACCGCGCCCACCAGCGCGGTCGCGAGGTACGGCCCCGGCAGCGACCCGTACGCGGTCTCCTCCAGGACCACGGCGAGGTCGAGGAGGTCCCCGCCGCCACCGCCGTACGCCTCGGGCAGATGGATACCGGTCAGCCCCTGCGCGGCGAGCGCCTCCCAGTGGGCGGGGCGCACGCCGGTGGCCGCCGGGCCGTGTGCGTCGAGGAGTTTGCGCACCTCGCCGGGTGGTGCGGCCCGCGCCAGCCACCCCCGTACGGAGTGCGCCAGCGCGCGGTGCTCCTCGGTGATGCCGATGCCGGTACCGATCGCCGTGCCCCTGCCCATGCGCGTCTCCGCCGGTCGCAGCCACTGGAACGGCGCAAGAGTAGAACACGTTTCAATCTGACGGAAGGTCAGGAGACTGCCGGATCCGAACCGGAATACCACCGCCACCGAGAAGCGTTCACCCTGCATGCACTTGGGGGAGCCCGGGTGATCGACGGCTGCCCGGGAGGCCCCACGCATGCGAAGGACGCAACGGATACGGCACGCGGAGGAGCTTCCCGAGCCGCGAAAAGCGCGCTCAGGACCGATCGTGCCGGTCCTCGCCTTCGCGGGCATCACCGTCGCGGTCATGCAGACGCTGCTGGTCCCGGTCATCAAGGACCTGCCGGTCCTGCTGAGCACCGACCCGGCCAACGCCACCTGGGTGATGACCGCCACGCTGCTCGCGGGCGCCGTCTCCACACCGATCATGGGGCGGCTCGGCGACCTCTACGGCAAGCGGCGGATGCTGCTCGCCTCGCTGGCCGTCATGGTGATCGGCTCACTGATCTGCGCGTCCACCGACGACCTGGTCGTGATGATCACCGGCCGTGCGCTCCAGGGCTTCGCGATGGGCGCCATCCCGCTCGGCATCGGCATCATGCGCGACGAGCTGCCGCGCGAGAAGCTCGGTTCGGCGATGGCCCTGATGAGCTCCTCGATCGGGGTGGGCGGCGGCCTCGCGCTGCCCGCCGCCGCGCTGGTCGCCCAGCACGCCGACTGGCACGCGCTGTTCCTCGGCTCGGCCGGGCTCGGACTGCTCGCGATGGCGCTCACGTACACGCTCGTCCCCGAGCCGCCGCTGCGCGCCCCCGGCACCTTCGACGTGATCGGCGCCCTCGGGCTCTCGCTCGGCCTGGTGCTCCTTCTGCTGCCCGTCACCAAGGGCGGCGACTGGGGCTGGACCTCGGCCCCGACCCTCGGGCTGCTCGCCGCGTCCGTCGCCACCCTGCTGCTGTGGGGCCGGTTCGAACTCCGCACCCCGGCGCCGCTCGTCGATCTGCGCACCACCGCCCGCCGCGAGGTGCTGCTCACCAACCTCGCCTCGATCATGGTCGGCGTGGCCTTCTACGCGGTCTCGCTGGTGCTGCCGCAGCTGCTCCAGCTGCCCACGTCCACCGGGTACGGCCTCGGGCAGTCCATGGTGGTCGCCGGTCTCTGCGTGGCCCCGCTGGGCGTGACGATGATGTTCGTCGCCCCGCTCTACGCCCGGATCTCGGCCCGCCGCGGCCCCAAGACCACGCTGATGCTCGGCATGCTGGTCATCGCGGTCGGTTACGGGGCCGGGCTCGGGCTGCTCTCCGCCGCCTGGCAGACCGTGCTGATCGCGGTGGTGCTCGGCGCCGGGATCGGCCTCGCCTACTCCTCGCTGCCCGCCCTGATCATCGGGGCCGTCGACCCGTCGGAGACCGGCGCGGCCAACGGCCTCAACACCCTGATGCGCTCGATCGGCACCTCGGTGTCGAGCGCGGTCATCGGCATGGTGCTGGCCAACACCTCCGTGACGATGGGCTCGGCCCAGGTGCCGTCGATGGAGGGATTCCGGATCTCGTTCCTGATCGCCACGGGCGCGGTACTGATCGGCCTGGTGCTGGCGGCGTTCCTGCCCGCGCAGCGGCCCTCCGCGCACCCGGTACTCCTGGCGAGCAGCGCGGAGGACGCGCAGGCCGCGGAGGACGCCCGGGCCGCGGAGGACGTGCGGAGCGCGGTCAGCGCACCGGAGCGTCGAACCGCGGCGCCGTAGTGAGCAGCCCGGACACGTCGGACCCCGGCGCGAGCTCCTGAGCCTCGGCCGCGCGGGTGAACAGCCGGGCGGGGCGGGCGCCCTGGACGTGGGCCCGGTCCCCGTCGACACGGAGCCAGGAGCCCTCGCGCAGCCCGAGCACGGGCACGTCGTTCTCCTCCAGGAACTCGGTGAGCCGCTCCTCGCGGGTCTCGCCCTTGTGGGTGCTGGCCGGGTCCGGGTCCAGATAGTGCGGGTTGATCTGGAACGGGACCAGGCCCAGCGTCTCGAAGGACGGCGGCTGCACGATGGGCATGTCGTTGGAGGTGCGCAGGGTCGGCGCGGCCATGTTGGTCCCCGCGCTCGCGCCCATGTAGGGCAGCCCGTTGCGTACCGCGTCGCGCACGGCCTCGCGCAGACCGGTGCGGTAGAGGGCGGCGAGCAGCCGGAAGGAGTTGCCGCCGCCGATGAACACGGCGTCGGACGCGGCGAGTTCGGCGACCGGGTCGGCGTTCTCGTGGACGCCGCGCACGGTGATGCCGGACGGCTCCAGGGCAGCGCGGACCCGGGCGGTGTACGTGGCGTGATCGGCGAGCGCGTACGGGACGAAGGCGAGGCGGGCGTTCGTGGGGAGGAACGCGGTGACGGTGTCCAGGGCGTGTTCCAGGTAACCGCAGCCGTACTGGGTGGAGTTGGAGAGCAGGAGCAGATTCACGGGGTCCTCGGGTACGTCGGGCGGATCGGTCGGCCGGATGGTGCGGGCCGGTCGGGCGATGCGGGTCGGTCAGGTGGTGCGGGGCTGCCGGGTGCGGGACTTCGGCCGCTGCGGCGGGTGGGTGAGGCGCTGCTCCAGCAGCTGGGCCGCGTGGCGCAGCGCGTCGAGCCGGTCCTCGGGCGCCCCAGGGAACCGGTCCTCACCGCCGCCGAGGCTGAGGCTTCCGTACGGCTCGCGCCCCAGGAAGACCGGTACGGCGACGGTGGCGATGCCGGTGTCGTACTCGCCGACCGTCCAGGCGTAGCCCTGGGCCCGGATCTGCATGAACTCCCGTTCCAGCAGGTCCGGTTCGGTGACGGTGCGGTCCGTGAAGCGCGCCATGGGGCGGCCCCGGAAGAGCCGGTGGCGCTGCTCGTCGGGCAGATGGGCGTAGTACGACTTGCTGGTCGCGCCCGCGTGCGCCGGGTAGAGCTCGCCGACCAGCGGGTAGTAGCGCAGCGGCCCGGTCTCGCCCTCCTCGGCGGCCACGCAGCGCATGTGGAAGTTGTCCGGGAGGCAGAACAGGACGGTGTCGCCGGTGGTCCGGCGCAGCTCCTCCAGCACCGGACCGGCCAGCAGCTCCAGTGAGCCCGAGCGCTCCCAGAGCCGGCCGAGCCGCAGCACGGCGGGGCCGATGCGGTAGCGGCGGGTGGCCGGGTCGGAGACCAGGAAGCCCCGGCCGGCCAGGGTGGCGAGCAGCCGCTGGGCGACGGAGGTGTCCCAGCCGAACTCCTCGGCGACCTCGGTGACGCCCCAGTCGGGCCGGGTGCGCTCGAAGGCGAGCAGGACCAGGAGGGCCCGGTCGACGGTCTGCAGCGCCCCGGCGGGCGTACGCCGGTCCAGATCGAATACGGCCATCGTCATCTCACCATTCAGACCGGAATTGCAAATAACGGGAAACAGTTGCGCTCAACGCTATCCGATCCCGAATGTTGCCTCAGCACCCCGCCCCGCGCTCCCCCCGTCGAGCGCCGGGCGGGTGTCAGGATCAGGAGAAAGCCCCCATGTTGAAGTACGTACTGGACATCGTCGAGCTTCTGGACGATCCCCAGGTCAATGGCAAGACGGTCGTCGAGTACCTCGATGCCGCAGCGGGGGCCGAGGGCTCGTCCGCGCAGGTCACCACCGTCACGGGTGACCAGGGCTCGACGGACTTCGTGCTCGTCCGCATCCCCGGCTCCCACGGCCGGACGTCCGGCGGCGACGCCCGCACCCTCGGTGTGGTGGGCCGGCTCGGCGGTATCGGCGCCCGGCCCGAGGCGACCGGTCTGGTCTCCGACGCCGACGGCGCTGCCGCCGCCCTCGCCACGGCGGCCAAGCTGCTCGACATGCGCCGTCGCGGCGATGTGCTGCCCGGTGACGTGGTCGTCGCCACCCACATCTGCCCGGACGCGCCGACCGAGCCGCACGACCCGGTGCCGTTCATGGGCTCGCCCGTGGACATCGCCACGATGAACCGGCACGAGGTGACCGCCGACATGGAGGCCGTGCTCTCCATCGACACCACCAAGGGCAACCGGATCATCAACCACAAGGGGCTCGCCCTGTCGCCCACCGTCAAGGAGGGCTGGGTGCTCCGGGTCAGCGAGCGGCTCGGCGAGCTGCTGGCCGTGGTGACCGGTGAGCCGTTGGTCACATACCCGGTGACCACCCAGGACATCACGCCGTACGGTAACGGTGCACACCACATCAATTCGATCCTCCAGCCCGCCACCGCGACCGCCGCTCCGGTCGTCGGTCTCGCGGTCACCTCGGCCGCCGCGGTACCGGGCTGCCAGACGGGCGCGAGTCACGAGAGCGACATCGCGTCCGCCGCCCGCTACGCCGTGGAGGTCGCCAAGGGCTTCGGCGCCGGGAGCCTGGACTTCCACGACGCGGTGGAGTTCGACAACCTCGTCCACCGCTACGGGTCGCTGGCTCACCTCCAGACCCTCGGCCGCACCACCCAGGAGTCCTGATGGCATCCGCCCACCGGGCCGACGCCACGGCCCCCGAGGTCAAGAGCATCGGCAGCGACGACTACTCGCTCTCGCGAGTCCCGCGCGACAAGCGCTTCGGCTTCTGGTCCATGCTCCTGCAGTGGCTGGCCCAGTCCGGTTCGATCTCCCAGTTCACGCTGGGCGCCACCATCGGCGTCGGCATGACCTTCGGGGACGCCTTCCTCGCCTTCACGCTCGGCGCGGTGATCCTGGAGATCGTGATCTTCGCGATCGGTCTGGCCGGAATGCGCGAGGGTCTGGCGACCCCGATGCTCACCCGCTGGACGGGCTTCGGCCGCAACGGTTCGGCCCTGGTCAGCTTCGTCATCGCGGTCAGCCTGGTCGGCTGGTTCGGCGTCCAGAACACGATCTTCGGCAACAGCGTCTCGGCGCTGGTCGGCGGACCGTCCTGGATGTGGTGCGTGATCGCGGGCGTCGCCATCACGGGCCTGGTCATCTTCGGCTTCCGGTACATGGCCCTGTTCGCCAAGATCGTCACGCCGCTGTTCTTCGGCATGGTCGCCTGGTCGATCATCACGACGCTGAAGGACCACTCGGTCAGCGAGCTGATGAGCTCGCCGCCGCCCGGCGAGGCGATCCCGCTGGCCGTCGCCGCCACCGCCATCGCGGGCGGCTACATGACCGGCGCCATCGTCTCCCCGGAGATGACCCGCTACAACAAGAAGGGCTCGCACGTCTTCGTGCAGAGCGCCTCCTCGATGATCCTCTCCGAGTACATCGTCGGCATGGTCGGCGTGCTGCTCGGTCATCTGGTGAAGTCGAGCGACGTCTCCCACATCGTGCTCTCCACCTCGGGCGCCTTCGGTGTGATGGTGGTCCTGATGTCCACCGCGAAGATCAACGACTGGAACCTGTACGGCTCCTCGCTCGGCGTCGTCAACTTCTTCCAGGTCGTCTTCCGCAAGCGGCTGCACCGCGGTGTGGTCACCGTCGTCCTCGGTATCGCCGGCACGCTCCTGTCCGCGGTCGGCATCATGACCCACTTCACGGAGTTCCTCTCCCTGCTGGGCGTGATGATCCCGCCGATCGGCGGCATCATCGTCGCCGAGTACTGGGTCGTGAAGCGGATGCGCAAGCCGCTGGACGACACCCGCGAGGCGGAGACCCTGCCGCTGACCTCGCCCACGTGGGTGCCGATGTCCCTGGTCATCTGGGTCGTGGCGTTCTGCGTCGGCAAGTTCTACGACGGCGGCATCCCGGCCCTGAACTCGCTGGCCACCGCCTTCCTGCTGTACTGCGCCCTCGGCCTGCTGGGCTGGGTCAGGCCGTACGGCACCTCCACCCTGGACGACGAGGACGGCAGCAGCCCCGCCCCCGCCGCCCGCGCGACCACTCCGGCAGGAGCAGCATGACCCTCACCCCCGCCTCCGAGCAGGCCCAGAGCGAGGTCGTCGACCTCTGCGCCGAACTGATCCGGTTCGACACCTCCAACCCGACCAGCGACGAGCGTGCCGCCGCCGACTGGGTGGTGGACCGCCTCGCCGAGGTGGGCATCGCCTCCGAGCTGGTCGAGTCCGCCCCGGGCCGGGCCAACGTGATCGCCAGGGTCGCCGGGTCCGATCCCGCCCGCGGGGCGCTGCTGGTCCACGGCCACCTGGACGTCGTCCCCGCCGACGCCGCCGAGTGGCAGGTGCCGCCGTTCTCGGGCGAGATCCGCGACGGCTATCTCTGGGGCCGGGGCGCGATCGACATGAAGGACACGGTGGCGGTCATGCTCGCCACCGCCCGGCACTTCGCCCGCACCGGCACGAAGCCGGCCCGCGACGTGGTGCTCGCCTTCCTCGCCGACGAGGAGGCGGGCGGCACGTTCGGCGCCCACTGGCTGGTCGAGCACCGGCCGGACCTCTTCTCCGGGGTCACCGAGGCGATCGGCGAGGGCGGCGGCTTCTCCTTCGCCCTCGACGACACGCGCCGGCTGTACCCGATCGAGAACGCCCAGCGCGGCATGGCCTGGATGGAGCTCACCGCGAACGGCCGGGCCGGCCACGGCTCGTCGCCCAACGACGAGAACGCCGTCACCGACCTCGCCGAGTCCCTCACCCGGATCGGCCGCGCGACCTTCCCGGTCCGGCTGATCGAACCGGTCCGCGCCCTGCTGGAGGAGGCCGCCCGGCTCTACGGCGTCGCGTTCGACGAGAACGACATCGAGGCGAGCCTCGCCCGGCTCGGCCCGGTGGCGGACTTCATGCAGGTGGTGCTCCGCAACTCGGCGAACCCCACCATGTTCACCGCCGGCTACCAGACCAACGTCATCCCCGGGAAGGCCACCGCCCGCGTCGACGGCCGCTTCCTCCCCGGTCATGAGCAGGAACTGATCGACACGATCGACCGGCTCCTGCTCCCCTCCGTCAGCCGTGCGTGGGTCAACCACGACATCGCGATGGAGACGACGTTCGACGGCCCGCTGGTCGACGCGATGTGCGACGCCGTACGCGCCGAGGACCCGGACGGCCATCCCGTCCCGTACTGCAACCCGGGCGGCACCGACGCCAAGGCCTTCACCCACCTGGGCATCCGCTGCTTCGGCTTCAAGGGCCTGAAGCTCCCGCACGACCTGGACTACGGCCGCCTCTTCCACGGCGTGGACGAGCGCGTCCCGCTGGAGGGCCTGCGCTTCGGCGTCCGCGTCATGACCCGCCTCTGGCAGAGCTGCTGACCCTCGGGTCGACGGTTCCGCCCGGGGGCCGCCCGGACCCGGGCTCACCCCGCGTACGCCCCCGCCGATCCCTTCGGCGGGGGCGTACGGCACGATGGGTCGCCGTCGATCGCACCCCGCCCCACCTGGAGGAACCCCGTGACCGCCGCCGCGTTCTCTGCCCGGCCCGAACCGGAGGTCCTCGCCGCGTTCGAGGCCGCCAAGGGCTTCATGCCGGTCCACGAAGGGCTCGCGCTGTACGCCGCCGCCACCGAAGCCGGTGCGCTCGGGCTGCCGCTGCTGGAGGTGGGCACGTACTGCGGGCGCTCCGCCGTCCTGCTCGCGGACGCGGCGCGGGGAGCCGGGGTGAGCGCGCTCACGGTCGACCACCACCGGGGCAGCGAGGAGCAGCAGCCCGGCTGGGAGTACCACGACCCGAGCGTGGTGGACCCGGAGGTCGGGCTGATGGACACGCTGCCGACGTTCCGCCGCACCCTGCACCGGGCCGGTCTGGAGGACCACGTGGTGGCGCTCGTCGGCCGGTCGCCGCAGGTCGCCGCCGTGTGGCGTGGACCGCTCGGGCTCGTCTTCATCGACGGCGGGCACACCGACGAGCACGCGAACGCGGACTACGAGGGCTGGGCCCCGCATGTCGCCGACGGCGGGCTGCTGGTGATCCACGACGTGTTCCCGGACCCGGCCGACGGCGGGCAGGCCCCGTACCGCATCTATCGGCGCGCCCTGGCCTCCGGGGCGTTCACCGAGGTGTCGGTGACGGACTCGCTGCGGGTGCTGCGCCGTACGGGCACCGGGATCTGAGCCGCCCGGTCGCCGGACGCGGACCGGGATCCGGGCAGCCCGGCAGGCCGGTGGGTAGCATCGCCGCGTGCCGTACGACGACAGCCCTCCCCCCGCCCGCCGCGCCCGGCCCCTGTCCGTGGCCGCCGCGCTGGCCGCCGTATGCCTGACCGCCGCCGGATGCGGTGGCGGCCCGGAAGCCGACGAGACCGGTGCGGCCGCGCCGCGACCGGGTGCCGGCGGCGCGTCCTCGACGGCCGCGACGCCGGAGGACCAGCGGCCGGAACCGTCCGGATCCGCCGAGGCCGGGGCCACGCCGTCCGGGTCCGCCTCCGCGACACCGCTGCCGAAGGGCCCGCTGACCGGCCGGACCGTGGTGATCGACCCGGGGCACAATCCGGGCAACCGCGATCACACCCGGGAGATCAACGAGAAGGTCGACATCGGCACCGGTCGCAAGGAGTGCGATACGACCGGTACGTCCACGAACGACGGTTACGCGGAGGCCCGGTTCACCCTCGACGTCTCCCACCGGCTGCGCGCACTGCTGGAGGCCGAGGGCGCCCGGGTCCGGCTGACGCACGACGCGGACCGGCCGTTCGGGCCGTGCATCGACGAACGGGCCCGGATCGGGAACGAGGCGAAGGCCGACGCGGTGGTCTCGGTGCACGCCGACGGATCGGCCGTGGGCAACCGGGGCTTCCATGTGATCCTGCCCGCGGCGGTGAAGGGCGGCGGCTCCGACACCTCGAAGATCGTGAAGAGTTCGGCCGATCTCGGCGCACGGATCGCCGGACACTTCGTCCGCACGACCGGAAGCGCGCCTTCCAATTACATCGGCGGAAAGAGCGGTCTGGACACGCGTAATGATCTCGGCGGACTGAATCTGTCGACCGTGCCCAAGGTGTTCGTCGAATGCGGCAATATGCGTGATCCGAAGGACGCCGCCCTGCTCACCAGCGCGAGTTGGCGGCAGAAGGCGGCCCGAGGACTGGCGGACGGCATTAGCAGCTACCTGAAGGGGTAGCTCTGCGGCAGCTCATGATGAGTGAGGGGCGATGGGCGATATGTGGGGGGATAGCAGCTCACGATCCGGTCCGGGACACAACCCGCCCGGGCAGACGATAGATTCATCCGTACGATGGGGAGCCACCCCCGAGCTTCACGCCGTACCGCCGCACAGGCGGCAGCGACGACCGCCCCGACGAGACGACCGACTAAGGACCTTCACGTGAATATCCGCTCCCTCACTCGAGGCGACGGCGTGGTGATCGGAGCAGCGGTCGTGCTGTTCATCGCCTCTTTCCTCGACTACTCCAGCTACTGCCCGTCGGGCATCGATTGCTCGCGGGTGGACAACCCGAACGCCTGGGACTCGCTCGGGCTCCTGATGAGCGTCTTCCTGGCCGGCGTCATCGCCGCGGCGCTGCTGATCGTCAGCCGTGCGATGCCGGGCCGCAAGGTCGCCGGGCTCGACCTCGGTCAGTTCGGCGTGGCGCTCACCGTGTTCGCCCTGTGGACCGCCTTCTGGACGATCCTCGACATCAGCAACGCCGGCGCCGGCCTGATCCTCGGCCTGCTCGCCACCATGGTGCTCGCCGCGGGCGCCATCGCCGGACCGCTGGTGCCCTTCCTCAAGGCCCCGCTGCTCAGCCCGTCCGCCCCGGCACAGGGCGTGCAGGGCGGCCAGCCCCAGTTCGGCGCGCAGCCCGGCCAGGGCTATGGCTACCCGGGCGCGCAGCAGCAGCCGTACGGCGCCCAGCCGAGCCAGGGTTACGGCTACCCGGGCGCGCCCCAGCAGGGCCAGCCCGCCCCGGCCGACCAGGCCCAGGCCCAGCAGCCCTCGCAGGGCGGCGCGGCCCCGGCGGGCGACTTCACCCCGTTCTGGTTCGCCGTTCCGGTGGCGCGTCCGCTGTACGGCGAGGACGGTTCGCCGAACCCGATCGCCGAGCTGGCGCCGGGCACCTGGTACCTCGCGGTGGAGCAGCGCGGCCAGAGCCTCGTCGCCCAGACGCAGGACGGCCGTCGCGGCGTCCTCCAGGACACCACGGGCATCCAGCGCGGCTGATCCCGTACGCACGAACGCGCGGCCCCTCGCCCTTCCGGGCGGGGGGCCGTTGTCGTACAGTCCAACCCGCACACCCTTGCCTGACGCTTCGTCAGTTACGGCTGGAGGGAACGGAATGCGGCTCGGACTCGCGCTCGGATACTGGGGCCGCGGCCCGGATCCCGGCCAGCTCGCCCTGGTCCAGGAGGCCGAGCGGCTCGGCTACGACTCGGTGTGGACGGCGGAGGCCTGGGGCTCGGACGCCTTCACGCCGCTGACCTGGATCGCCGCCCACACCTCGCGGATCCGGCTGGGCACCGGCATCGTCCAGATGGCGGCCCGTACGCCCACCGCGACGGCCATGCACGCGCTGACCCTGGACCACCTCTCCGGCGGCCGGATGCTGCTCGGCCTCGGCCTGTCCGGGCCGCAGGTGGTGGAGGGGTGGTACGGGCGGCCGTTCCCCAGGAGCCCGCTCACCGCGACCCGCGAGTACGTCGAGGTGATCCGGCAGGTGCTGGCGCGGCAGGCCCCGGTCGAGCTGGCGGGACGCTTCCACTCCCACCCGTACACCGGCCCGGACGCCACCGGTCTCGGCAAGCCGCTGAAGCCGATCACGCACCCGCTGCGCGCCTCGCTCCCGGTCCTGCTGGGCGCGGAGGGTCCGAAGAACATCGCGCAGACGGTGGAGATCGCGGACGGCTGGCTGCCACTGTACTGGTCGCCGCTGCGCACGGATGTCTACGGGGCCTCGCTCGCCGGGCTCCGGGACGGCTTCATGATCGCGCCGATGGCCCGTGCGCACGTCTGCGAGGACGTGGCCGAGGGGCTGTGGCCGGTGAAGGCGATGCTCGGCTTCTACATCGGCGGGATGGGGCACGCGGCCCGCAACTTCCACGCGGACCTGATGGCCCGGATGGGGTTCGAGGAGGAGGCCCGGCACATCCAGGAGCTGTTCCTCCAGGGCCGCAAGGAGGAGGCGGTACGGGCGGTGCCGGACGCGTTCGCCGACGAGATCTCGCTGATCGGGCCGCGCGCCCGTATCGCGGAGCGGCTGGAGCTGTGGCGCAAGGGCCCGGTGACGGATCTGCTGGTCACCGCCCCGGACCCGCACACGCTGCGGGTCCTGGCGGAACTCAACGCGTAGGCACGGCGGTTCAGCCGAACGAGGAGCGGTCCAGCCAGAAGTCCAGGAGCGCCGCGTCGCCGAGCACCTCGACGCGTGAACTGGTGGGCTCCAGGCGGCGGTTGAAGACGAGCATCAGATCGGTGAGCGTCCCGCGCAGCGCGACCGTGGCCTTCTCGTGCGCGCGCCGCCAGGTGAAGCGGTCCTCGCCGAACTCGATCAGCCACTCCGCGCCGGGCACATCGGTGGCGTGCAGATGCAACGACCGCCCGCCGCCGCGCAGTTCGGCCGCCTCCGGGTCGCCCTCCGCCTGGGCCAGCGAGACGATGCCCAGCCACTCCTCGATGGTGTCGGCGGCCACCTCGGCGTCGACGGCGTACGGGGCGCGGGCGGCGAGCGCCGCGTCCGCCCGGTGCACCGCCGTCTCGTGCGTCATGCGCCGCGCCCAGAAGGCCGTACGCCGCTCGGTCACCCAGGTCCACACCTCGGCGTCCGGCCCGGCCGCCCGCAGCGCCGCGGCGGTGGCGGCGGCGCCCTCGGCGAGCCAGGCGTCGAGCGCGGCCGGATCCTCGCTCTCCGGACCCGCGAAGCCGGGCACCTTGTCCTCCGGGACCTCGTCGGCGGCCCGGCCGCGGACGATCTCGCCGACCCAGCGGTGCGCGCCGCCGACGTGCACGGCGAGCTCCCGCAGGGTCCAGTCCGGACAGGTGGGGACGGTCGCGGTGAGGTCGGCCCCGGTCAGCACCGCGCGCAGGGCGTCGGTCTGGGCCAGGATCTCGTCGCAGTAACGGTCGTGGGAGAGAAGCGTCATGCGGCGCACCCTAACCGGCGGAACCCGGGTCGATCACCCGGATTTCCGCCGGTCAGGGGGCGGTCCGGCCGGTCCGGCCCGCCCTGTGCGTCCGGCCGGTCAGACGACGCTGCCGGTCCAGTGCTTCACCGGCGCCCTGACTCCGGTTCCGGTGCTGGTGAACGAGAACAGCGCGTCGATGCGCCGGCCGTCGACGGTGGTTCCGGCGCGGTAGAGGACACCGACGTCGGCCTTGCCGTCCTTGTCGAAGTCGCCGGACACGGGCTGGCTCGCGGCCCAGGAGAAGGATCCGGTGCTGGTCCACACCTCGCGGGGTGCGGCGAAGGCCGTTCCGGTGCTCGTGAAGGTGAAGAGCGCGGACTGGTGCACGCCCGCCTCGGTGGTGCCCCGGTTGTAGAGGACGGCGATGTCGTCCCGGCCGTCGCCGCTGTAGTCGCCGGACGTCAGCTTGGTGGCGTTCCAGTTGAAGGATCCGCTGCTGGTCCAGGTCTTGCGCGGGTTGGCGAAGGCGGTGCCGGTGCTGTCGAAGGTGTACAGCGACGAGACGAACTTGCCGTCCGCAGACGTGCCGTTGTTGTAGAGGACGGCGATGTCGTCCTTGCCGTCCTTGTTGTAGTCGCCGGAGGTGACCTGGCCGGCCGCCCAGGTGAAGCCGCCGGGGGTGGTCCAGGTCTTGCGCGGGTCGGCGAAGCCGGTCCCGGTGCTGGTGAAGGTGTACAGCGAGGAGACCCGGCCGGTGTCGGAGGAGCCGGAGTCGTAGAAGACGGCGACGTCGTCCTTGCCGTCGCCGTTGTAGTCGCCGGAGGTGACCTTGCTCTTGCTCCAGGTGAAGCCGCCCGGAGTGGTCCAGGTCTGCTTCGGCGCGCTGAAGCCGGTGCCGGTGCTGGTGAAGGTGTACAGCGAGGTGATGTTGCCGGTGTCGGAGGAGCCGGAGTCGTAGAGGACCGCGAGGTCTGCCTTGCCGTCGCCGGTGTAGTCGCCGGAGGTCAGCTGGCTCTTGCTCCAGGTGAAGCCGCCCGGGGTGCTCCAGACCCGCTTGGGCTCGCCGAAGCCGGTGCCGGTGCTGTAGAAGGCGAAGAGCGAGGCCCGGTTCTTGCCCTCGACGGAGGGGCCGTTGTCGTAGAACGCGGCGATGTCCTCGCGGCCGTCGCCGTTGAAGTCGCCCGAGGCGACCTGGGACTCCCGGGGCAGTCCGCGGACCTGGGTGACCCAGTCGGTGAGGTCGTCGGTACGGGACTCCACCGCACCGGGGCGGGTCTCGTCGGAGCCGAAGCAGCCGGCCCCCCAGGAGGCGCTGTGGACGGCGGCGAGCAGGACCGTGCCGTTCTGCTCGCGCAGGGCGGGTCCGCCCGCGTCGCCCTTGCAGATCGCGCCGCCGTCGCGGGTGACGGCCACCGTCGTCGCACCGGTCGCGGTCACGTCGAACGTGCCCGCGTGCAGCCGGTCGGGAACCCAGGACGACGCGGTGCGGCCGTAGCCGACCGCCCGCAGGCTCTCGCCCGCCACCGGGGCGGAGTCCGCGAGCAGGACCGGCGCGATGTCCGTGACCGGCTGGGCCAGCTTGGCCATCACCAGGTCACGGTCGCTGCGCGAAACCAGCTCGGTCACCTCGACGACCTTGCCGCCCGTGCCGGTCAGATCGGTGCGCCCGATCGTCGCGGTGGTCTTCTGCGCCGGGGCGCCGGCGGGCAGCGGGAACGCCGGCTGCCCGGCCGCCGCGAAGCAGCTGCTCGCGGTCAGGATCCACTGGGCGTCGACCAGCGAACCGGTGCAGGCGCGCTTCGTGTCGCCCTCACCGATGTCGAGCTTCGCGGTGAAGGCGTACGTACCGTCGGCGACCGCGTCACCGACGACGGCCTGGGCGGGTGAGGTCACGGTCATCGCCCCGGCCGCGGCGACCACCGCGAACAGAGCCGTACCCCGCACACGGCGGGAGGGTTTCGAAGACACAAGGATTCCTCGCTGGTTACGGAAGGACGGACCGCGCTCTACTTGGTGGCGTGGATCTCGAGAAGCGTGTGGTCGCGGTTCTCGGGGTCGGCGGTCTCGCCGACCGGCGTCCAGGTGTTCTTCGGGACGTCGAAGGAGGCCTCTTCGCCGCCCACGGCCTCCATGTCGACCCGCAGCGTGTAGTCGTTGCCCTTGACCCCGTAGACCTGCGGGAGTTCGAGCGAGAGGAAGCCGCTGTTGCCGGTGACCCGGAAGCAGAAGCGGCCCTTCTCGCGCGAGAAGACCTCGACCAGTCCGGTGGCGGACGCGCAGTCCGCGAGCAGGATGTGTCCGTCGCCGCGCTTGAGGAGGATGCCCTGCTCGGCGAAGATCTTGTCCGCCTCCGGGTAGGCGAAGTCCTCCACGGCCACCGGCGGCAGCTCGTCGGCGGCGGCGGCCGGGGCGCCGGGCTCGGCTCCGGCGAACGGCGCGCCCACCAGGACGATTCCGGTGACGGCGGCGGTCGCCAGGGCGGCGGAAAGGAAGGAACGGGCTCTCACTGCTTCATCAGCCTCTCGTAGTCGGGCCACAGGAACGGCCGCACGAGGGAGCAGTGATGCGCCGCTCGACCGAAATCGAGGCCCCCTCGGCACGTACCGTCCACCCGGCACGTCAACTTCACATGCCGAGCCGAATATTCATATCATCCACATGGTCACGACCGCGGGCGAAGGGCCACCCGAATCTTTTCCGCCGCCGCTGTCCGGATCGTCGCGCCGCCGCTATCCGGTCAGCTGGGAGGTGGAGGGAACCTTCTCCTTCACCTCGGCGCCCGCGTCCTTGCCGGCGTTCTTGATGCTGTCGATGACGCTCTCGAACGCGCCCACATCGCCCTCGCCCGCCTCGCCCTTGCGGAGCTTCGTCCCCAGTCCCTTGAGCGATTCGATTCCGGCGGTGAGCGGGGCGACGGCCTTCGACAGCAGCGGGTCGCCCTTGGCGTTCTCCGCCGCGGCCCTGAGCCGGTTGTAGGCGAACCCGCCCGCCAGGCCCGCCTTGACGAGGGCGAGACGCCGGCCCTCCGCGCCCTTCTTGAACGTCCCGGCCCGGTACGGCTTCACGATCCACTGGTACGTCGCACCCGCCGCGAGCCCCGCGTTGGCGACGAACCGGGTCTTGGCGAGCCGCTGCTTCTCGGCGGACGGCGACGGGCCGGCGCCGGAGGGGTCGGCCGCCGCCGACGCGCTCGCCGCGTTCCCGCCCGCGGAGTCTCCGGAGTCTCCGCACGCGGTGGCGCCCGCCAGGAGGGCGCAGGACAGCAGCAGCGCGGTCAGGGTGCGGCGGAGCGGTACGGGACGGAACACGGCGGGCCTCCTGACCGGACTGAACGGGCCAACCCGGGCATGTCACAGCGAGTGACGGACCTCGGCACTCCGGTTCAGCGTCGCCCGTACTCCCCCCGGTCGCCACCCGGTGCGGGCCGTCCGGGTTTCACCCTGCGTAAAGCGGCAACCAGAGTTCCATGTCTCCCAGAACCCGTTCAGGAAGCAGTTCAGCGGCTCGTGTGATCGCCGTCGTGGCCGACATCCTGGCCTTCATCATCATTCTCTGGATCCTGATGTACCTGCTGGACGCCAACCGCGGCAACGACTTCGTGCAGTGGGTGCACGACTCGGCCCGCTGGCTGGCCGGCTGGTCGTACGACCTGTTCACGTTCGACAAGGCGTGGGCGCGGGTGGTGGCCGGTTACGGTCTGGCGGCCGCGGTCTATCTCTTCATCGGGCACGCGGTGGCGGGCCGGCTCCGCCGGGGCTGAACCGGCCCCGTCTCAGGGCGTGTTCAGCGGCAGCAGTCCGGCTCCAGGCCGACCGGCAGCCGCTCGCCCGCGAAGACGGCGGTGGTCGCCTCGTCGCCCCCGAGAGCGGCCACCGCCAGCAGCAGGGAGCCCGCCGTCCAGGTGGTGAGCTCCTCGGGCCAGAAGGCCCGGTTGCCCTCGAAGACGTACCCCGTCCAGTACAGCCCGCCCTCGGCGCGCAGGTGCTGGACGGACTGGAGGATCTCCAGCGCCCGGTCCGACTCCCCCGTCACCCAGAGGGCCAGGGCGAGTTCGCAGCTCTCGCCGCCGGTCACCCAGGGGTTGGGCAGCACACAGCGCACCCCGAGGCCGGGCACCACGAAGCGGTCCCAGCTCTCCTGGATGCGGGCGGTGGCCTCGGCCCCGGTGACCGCGCCGCCGAGGACCGGGTAGTACCAGTCCATCGAGTAGCGGCTCTTGTCGAGGAAGCGCTCGGGGTGGCTGCGGATCGCGTGGGCCAGCGCTCCGGTCGCCAGCTCCCAGTCGGGCTGCGGCTCCTCGCGGCGCTCGGCGATGGCCAGCGCACAGCGCAGCGCCTGGTGGATCGAGGAGGAGCCGGTCAGCAGCGCGTCGCTCACGGGCGTGCCGTCGGGCTCCCGCTTCCAGCCGATCTGCCCGCCGGGCTGCTGGAGGCCGAGGACGAACTCGACGGCCGCGTAGACCGTGGGCCACATCCGGTCGACGAACGCGTCGTCGCCGGTGGCGAGGTAGTGGTGCCAGACGCCGACGGCCACGTACGCGCAGAAGTTGCTCTCCAGGCCCCGGTCGGTCGGCTGCTGCGGGTCGCCGTCGTGGTAGGCGGCGTACCAGGAGCCGTCGGCGTTCTGGTTGCGGGCGAGCCAGTCGTAGGCGCGGGCGGCGGCCTCGTGCTCACCGGCCGCGTCGAGCGCCATCGCGGTCTCGGTGTGGTCCCACGGGTCGAGGTGGTGGCCCCGGAACCACGGCAGCGCCCCGTCCGCCCGCTGCGCGGCGAGCAGGGCGGCGACCGTCTCGGACGCCTGACGTGCCGTCAGAACGCCGGGCAGGACGAGGTGTTCGGTCTGTTCGGGAGTGCTCACGCCTCGGCCTTCGGAAGGTGCGGCTTGGTGGCGTAGGCGACGAAGCTCTTGCCGACGACCGGATTGAGGAGCTGCTCGGCGACCCGGGTCGCCAGCGGCTTCTTCATGATGTCCCAGACCAGCAGCTTGTGGTAGGCGCGCACCGGCAGCGCCTGGTCGTTGTCCACGCCGAAGGCGCACTTCAGCCACCAGTACGGCGAGTGCAGCGCGTGGGCGTGGTGGGTGCCGTACGGCTTGAGTCCGGCCTCGCGGATCCGGGCGAGGAGCTGGTCGGCCTTGTAGATGCGGATGTGGCCGCCCTCGACCTCGTGGTACGCGTCGGAGAGGGTCCAGCAGATCTTCTCGGGGCCGTAGCGCGGGACCGTGATGGCGATCCGGCCGCCCGGCTTGAGGACCCGGACCATCTCGGCGAGGACGCCCTTGTCGTCCGGGATGTGCTCCATGACCTCGGAGATGATCACGACGTCGAAGGAGTCGTCGGGGAAGGGCAGGTTGAGCGCGTCGCCCTCCATGGCGGTGGCAGTGGCGCCCTCGGGGGCCTCACCGGCCTCCTTCATCGCGGCGAACCACTTGGCGACCTCGCGGATCTCCTCGCCGTTCTGGTCGAGCGCGACGACCTGCGCACCGCGCCGGTAACACTCGAAGGCATGCCGGCCGGCACCGCAGCCCAGGTCGAGCACTCGGTCGCCGGCGGCGAGCGGGAAGCGGGTGAAGTCGACGGTCAGCACGAGGGCCTGCCTTCGAGGTCAGAGGTACGGGTTGCGACGAGCGGGTCCGCGGTCGCCCGGGGGCGCGCGGCCGCCCGGGAGTCCACGGTCACCTGCGGACTCCGCGGGCGGTGATCGCCCGACGGTACAGTTCGGCCGTTCCGGCGGCCGCCCGGGCCCAGGTGAAGTTGGCCAGCACCCGCGCCCGGCCCGCCGCGCCGAGCCGGGCGCGCAGCTCCGCGTCGCCCAGCAGCCGGGCCAGCGCCCCGGCCAGCGCGTCCGCGTCGCCGGGCGGGACGGCGAGACAGGTCTCCCCGTCGCGGCCGGAGACCTCGGGGATCGCGCCGCCGGTGGTGGCGACGAGCGGGGTGCCGGTGGCCATGGCCTCGGCGGCGGGCAGCGAGAAGCCCTCGTACAGCGAGGGCACGCAGGAGACCTGGGCGCTGCGCACGAGGTCGACGAGTTCGGCGTCGCTGATGCCCTTGACGAACTCGACGGCGTCCGCGAGGCCGTGCCGCTCGATCGCGCGGGCGACCGGCCCGTCCTCGGCGCGCTTGCCGACGACGACGAGGTGGGCGGCGGGGTTCTCGGTACGGAGCTTGGCGAGCGCGTCGACGAGGTGGACGAGGCCCTTGAGCGGGACGTCGGCGCTGGAGGTGGTGACGATACGGCCGGGCACCTCGGCGACGGAGGGGTCGGGCGACCACAGGTCGGTGTCGGCGCCGATGTGGACGACGCTGATCCGGTCCTCGCGCACGCCGAGGTCCTCGACGATCTCGTCGCGGGAGGAGCCGGAGACGGTGAGGACGGTGTCCAGCTTGCGGGCGACCCGCTTCTGCATCCGGGTGAAGGCGTACCAGCGGCGTACGGAGGCGCGTCGGCGGCGGCTGGTCGCGGCTTCCAGGTCGAGCCTGCGGTCCACGGTGATGGGGTGGTGGATCGTCGTCACCAGCGGGGCCCCGAGCTCGCCGAGGAGCCCGTAGCCGAGGGTCTGGTTGTCGTGGACGACGTCGAACTCGCCGCGCCGGGCCAGCAGATGGCGGCGGGCGCGGAGGCTGAAGGTGAGCGGCTCGGGGAAGCCCCCGGTCCACATGGTGGCGACCTCGGCCAGGTCGATCCAGTCGCGGTACTCGCCGCGCTTCGGCGTACGGAACGGGTCGGGCTGCCGGTAGAGGTCGAGGCTGGGCAGCTCGGTGAGCGGAACGCCCTCGTCGAGCACCGGGTAGGGCTGGGCGCCGATGACCTCGACGCTGTGGCCGAGCCGGGCGAGCTCGCGGCCGAGGTGGCGGACGTACACGCCCTGGCCGCCGCAGAACGGATTGCCCTTGTAGGTGAGGAGTGCGATGCGCAACGGCCGGTCGCCGGTCCCGGCGGAGCTGCCGTCGCCCGTGCGGGGGCCTGTCTCTATGGCCTCAGCGGTCACACTCGGCCCCCTTCTGACTGCGTGTTCGCCGGAGCGTAACCGGTCGCGCTAATCTAGAACAAGTTTCAGACTTGATAGAACAAGCTGCACACTTGATCGTTCGGCGTGCATCGAATCTACCGGCAGGTAGCGTCGGCGGAACGGCCGGATCAGGTGATTCGCGCCACGACGGACGCCCTGGCATGCTGTGCGCGCCCGGCCGGGCCGCTTCGTCCGTCCGGGTGCGGTATCAAGCCATGGATCACGGATCGTGGATCGGGGACAGCATGACCGCGGACGCCAGACCGGCAGCGCCTCCGCTGACCGAGCGCCAGGAGGCCCGTCGCCGCCGCATCCTGCACGCCAGCGCCCAGCTGGCCAGCCGGGGCGGCTTCGAGGCGGTGCAGATGCGGGAGGTGGCGGAGGCCGCCGGGGTCGCGCTGGGCACCCTCTACCGCTACTTCCCTTCCAAGATCCATCTGCTGGTCGCGACCATGCAGGACCAGCTCCAGCACCTGCACACCACGCTCCGCAAGCGCCCGCCGGCCGGTGACGACGCGGCCCAGCGAGTGGCCGAAACGCTGATGCGCGCCTTCCGCGCCCTGCAACGCGAACCGCACCTCGCGGACGCCATGGTCCGCGCCCTGACCTTCGCGGACCGCAGCGTGAGCCCCGAGGTGGACACCGTCTCCCGGCTCACCACGGCGATCATCCTGGACGCGATGGGCCTGGAGCACCCGACCCCGGAGCAGCTCTCGGCGGTCCGGGTCATCGAGCACACCTGGCACTCGGCGCTGATCACCTGGCTGTCGGGGCGGGCCTCGATCGCCCAGGTGAAGATCGACATCGAGACGGTCTGCCGCCTCATCGACCTGACGGCAAAGGAGCGGCCGGAGCCGGAGCGGGGCTGAGGGGCCGGGCGCCCGCCAGCGCCACCACGGCCGCACGGCGGTGGTCCGTCCACTCGGTCAGCCGGGCGTCGTCCCGCCCGGCCTTGAACAGCGCCTCCCGCCGGACCCACAACCGCAGCAGCGCCGGGCCGGGGTCCGGCCCGGCGCGGGCGGCGTCCACCTCGGCCTCCGGCAGCAGCCGCCGCAGTACGGGCAGCGGCCCGGGCCGCCGGGTCAAGGGCTCCACGTCGATACCGACCGGGCCGGGCCCGACCGCCGCGGCGGCCAGCCCGTCGGCGTGACTGAGACTGGCGCCCAGGCCGGGGCGGTCCGGCAGATACGGCCGTCCGTGCCCGCTCTCCCCGCACCCGGGGCAGCGCTGGGCGGGCCCCATCTCGTGGGGCGGCCGCCCGGTGACCCGGGAGGCGCACAGCCGCAGCAGCAGCCGGGCGGCCACGACATCGGCACGCCGGGCGGGCACCCGCACCGCCGCGAGCCGGTCCCGCTCCCACGGGGCGAGCATGTCCTCGTCCAGCTCCGGGCAGGCGAGGACCTCGGCGGTGGTGGCGACCAGGGCGACGGTGGCCGCGCCCGTCGCGTACGGCGTCGGGAGGAGGGTTACCACCGGCCCGTGCTCACCCGGCCCGTACTCACCCCGCCTGCGCCTCGGCGAGGCCGACGGAGCCCAGGAAGCGCTCCTTGACGCGGGCGAGGGTGCGGAAGTCGTCGATGGTGACCTCCTGCAGGTCGATGCTGTCTCCGGAGATCTCCTCCAGGAGATCGATGAACTCCAGGAAGTCCATCGAGTCGATGAGACGGGCCTCGATGAGGTCCTCGTCGACACCGATCGGGCCGTCGAGGCCGGGATTCTTCTCGTTGAGCCACGCTACGACACGTTCCATGGGAGAAACCGCTCCTCGTTGTTCTGCGTTCTCTTGCTCTGTGTTCTCGAAGGACTCGAAGGACTCGAAGGACTCCGAGGGCTGCCGGGCGGACGGAGGTCAGGAACCGGCCGCGCGGAGCCGCTCCAGCGCCTGCTCGGCGGTGCCGTGGGCGAGGATCATCGCGTGCACCCAGCGTTCGACGCCGAAGGCGACGCAGGAGCTGTACGCGGGACCGTGCGAGCCGGCGCGGATGCCGAGCCGCTCGCCGAAGAAGTTGCGGTGCCGGTTGACGGAGGCGATGGCCGTGCCGTCGGGGGCGCTGTACTCGTACTTCACCGGGTCCAGCGCCATCAGGCGGGCCCGCGATCCCCCGTTGTCGTAGAACGGGTCGTCGGCCGCCGCCCGGGTCAGGGTCAGGCCGAGCCGCCCGGCCACCTCCTGGATGAACTCGCCGCCGCGTTCCTGGTGTTCGGAGGCCGCGCCCTTGGTGCCGAGGTAGATCACCTCACGCATGTGGAACCCCCAGAGACGGCGCAGGCCGTCGTAGTGGGTCTCGTTGCGGAAGCAGCGGCCGACCGCCGAGAGCCGCAGCCCGTCCTCGCCGACGTCCTGGCCCTCCAGGGAGAGCAGCAGTCCGTAGCAGGTCGCGGACGGCAGCACATGGCCGGTCGGGTGCAGCGGGAGGTCCTGGGGCGAGCCCCCGGAGGCCAGACCGTCGAGCACGTCCGGGCCGAACCGCCCCGCTGAGACGCCGAGATGGGGGAAGTTGCGGAAGAAGTCCAGCCGTGCCAGTCCGTCGACGGACAGCAGGGGCGGCCCCACGACCTCGGGGGCGGAGAGCCGCGCGGCCAGACCGGTCAGCAGATCGTCCAGCCCGCGCAGCAGCGCGGTGCGGACCGGGTCCAGCGTGATCAGCCCGGCACCGGGGCTCTTCAGCTCGATACCCGGCAGGGCCGTGATGCTGGATGTGTTCATGAAACCGCGTCTTTCTCGGTCGGGCCGGCCATCGGCGACCCACCGGATGTACGAACCGCATCGCCATGACGGCGGCGACTCTGAGCAGGGCCGTCGACAGGTCCGTCAGCAGGGCCGTCACCGGCCGGAGCGCGGGCAGGGAAAACGGCTTGACAGCCCGTCACGAACCCGGCCGCGCCCTTGGACATTAGGCCCGTCGCTCGCTTGTTGTCTAGACCAAAAATACCGAACGCCACGTATCGATTCCATGTCTGTCAAGCACATGACCACACCCCATATCCCCATATGTGCGCGGCACTTGACAGCTCAGGCGGTCTGGACCAATCCTGCTGATCGACGTGGTCACGGCTCCTCCCACCACGGCACTGCCATCCGTCCCGCCGTCCGCGGCGACCCCGCTCCCCCGGGGTCGCCGCACGGCCGGCCGAGGAGAAGAACCTGCCATGAACCTCATGACGACACCCGCCCCTCGCCGTCGGCCGCGCCTGCACCGCGCGGCGTCGGACATCCCGTACTTCAGCGCGGACGGCGAGGCCTACCTCGCGCAGACCGCCCTGCGGGAGCTCGACAAGTCGCGTCCGCTGCGGGTGCTGTCCGAGGAGGACTTCGCCCACTGGCAGACGTACGGCTACGTCATCGTCCGCGAGGCGGTCCCGGCCTCGGTCGCGCGTGAACTGCTGGACTTCACCTGGGACTTCCAGGGCCTGGACCCGGAGCGGCCGGAGAGCTGGTACGAGGACCGGCCGCTGCGCTCCGAACTGGACCAGCAGCTGCACATCTACGGCTTCGTGGAGGCGTACCACCACCAACTGCTGTGGAACAACCGGCAGTCGCAGCGGGTGTACGACGCCTTCGTCGACGTGTGGGACTGCGAGGAGCTGTGGGTCACCCTGGACCGGCTCAACCTCAACCCGCCCAACCGGGGCAACCGTGACCGCGCCCTGATCGAACCGACGGACCGGGGCTTCGACATCGAGCTCCACTGGGACATCGACACCACGCTCGCCGTGCCGCCGCAGCGGGTGCAGGGCATCATCGCGCTCAACGACACCCGGCCGGAGACCGGCGGGTTCCAGTGCTGCCCGGAGCTGTTCCGCCAGTTCGACGCCTGGAAGGTCGCCCAGCCCGGTGACCGGGACCCGCTGCGCCCGGACATCGACCGGGACGAACTCCCGGTCGTACGCCCGGATCTGCGCCCCGGCGACCTGCTCATCTGGAACGGCCTGCTGGCCCACGGGGTGGCGCGCAACCTCTCCGAGAACGGCGTGCGGGCCGTGCAGTACCTGTCGATGATGCCCGCGCTGGAGGAGCACGAGCGGCTGCGCAGGTCCCGGGTGGAGTCCTGGCGCCATCTGCGGACGCCGCGCTGGAACCGCACGCTGGTCGGCGACCCGGTGCTGCCCGAGTCCAAGCGCTACCCGACCTCCGAACTGAACGCTCTGGGCAGCCGGTTGCTGGGCCTCGCCTCCTGGCAGGACCCGGTCGAGGAGACCGAGGACACCCCGGGTGACGCCGGAGCGGCCTCCGCCGCTCCGAGCGGGGAGCCTTCGTGCGCCGCGTCTGCCTGACCCTGCCCACCCACCGGGCCTGCTCCGGCACCATCGCGGCGGTCGGCGAGGAAGCGGCGTACGGGGCACGGGAGTTCGGCGTCGAGGTGCACCTCCTGATCCTGGACTCCTCCCCCGGGCCGGTCCTCGCCGAGCACCGGGAGGCGGTGGCCGCGCTGCCCGCCTCCCCCGGTGTGACCGTCCACCACCTCGACGAGGACGAGCAGCGCGCCTTCCTGAGCGAGGTGACCGAACGGTCCGGCGCGCCTTCGGCCGTGGCGGACCGGCTGCTGGACCTGATGCTGCCGTCCGGCGTCTCCTACGGCGCCTGCACCAACCGGGCGTTCCTCGTCGCCCAGGCCCTCGGCTGCACGTCCGTGCACCGCCGGGACTCCGACAGCCGCTACCAGCACCTCGACGGAGAGCCGGTCTTCCCGCTCCACCAGGAGCTGGCCCACCTGGGCCGACGGGCGGAGGACGTACGGGAGTCGGCGACGAGGAGCAAGCTGCCACCGGGCTCGGGCGACCGCCGGGTGGCGGTGGCGGGCGGCTCGTTCGTGGGCGAGATGTCGGTGGACGTGGCGGAGATCCGCGAGCTCGACCCGGACACGTACGGCGAACTGATCGGTCTGTCGCTGCCCGAGGGATACCCGGAATTCGTGCGCAAGCATCTGATCGACGAGTCGTTCCGGGGCGCGGGGAACGGGGCGTTCGACGGCGACCGCACCACGCTCGCCCCGATCAGCCCGATGCGCGTGGACATGTGCAACATCGCGCTCGACCACGAGGTCTACCGCAGGATCCCGCTGCCGCCCGCCACCGACACCATCGGCAGCGACTACTTCCTTCTCCATCTCGCCCACGACGCCCGGCTGCCCGGCCTCCAGCACAACCGGCACATCGTCAACTTCCATACGGCGGAACGGCGTACGGACGACGGCTTCCTCGCGTACCAGCTCCGCTTCGCGAAGTTCCTGCTGGCGAAGACGTATCTCAACGCCGTGTACGCGAGGACGGCGAAGGCCGGTGACGCGCTTCTCGACGCCGGGGGCCACATCCGGGCGTCCGTGGTCGCCGGTTTCGTACGCGACAGCATCGATCTCGACCGCACGGAGGCCGCCCGCCGCCTCGACGTGATCGACCGGGCCTACCGACGGCTCGGCGGCCGCTACCCGACGGTCGCGGACACGCTCGCGGAGAACAGCGGCCGGCTCCTGGACGAGGCCCGGGACGACATGGCCGACTTCGCACTCCTGATGGACCACTGGGAGGCGCTGTCCGGCGCGAGCGCCGAAGCGGGCCTGGAGCAGCAGGTCCGGGCCGTGACCCGATGAACTCCGCCGCCGACAGGGAAACGATGCGCCAAAACCCCCCGCACACAGCCACGACCACGGTCACCGTCGCCTACGCGGGCGGTACGGAACGGCGCGGCCCGATCACCATGGGCCAGGCCAACATGATCCGCTGCATCCTGCGGGACGATCCCACCCACATCAACATCCACGATGTGTGGCCCGTCCCCGAGGCCACCACCGTGGCGGCCGTCACCGACGCCCTGCGCGCCCTGGCCGTACGGCACGAGGGACTCCGCACCACCTTCCCGCACCCGCCGGAGGCCGCACCGGTCGACCAGGTCGTGGCGGCGGAGGGCACGTTCACGGTGACCGTCCTCGACCACGCCGAACTCCCCGCCGATCCGGCGGAGTACGCGGAGTCGGTGGCGCGGGCGGCACGGTCCGGGCGCTTCGCCCTGGACCGGGAGTTCCCGATGCGGATCACGCTACTCACCCTCGCCGGACAACCGGCGTACGTGGCACTGGCGTTCAGCCACGCGGTGGCGGACGGCAGCGCGATGGCCATCCTGCGCGAGGAGTTCACCGAACTGCTGGCGGGCAAGGAGCTGCCGGAGCTGACGTCCCTGCCCCCGGTCGACCTGGCCGCCGTGGAGGCCTCCCCGGCCGGACTGCGGAAGTCGGAGGCCTCCCTGCGGTACTGGGAGCGGATCCTCCGTACCGGGCCGCAGGAGATGTTCGCGGAGCCGCGCGGCAGGATGCCGGGGACCGACGAGGAGGCCCGGCAGCTGACGCTCCGCTCCCGCCGGGGCGGCCGGGCGCTCGCCGAGGCGGCCCGCCGTACCGGACACCCCGAGGCCACCGTGCTGATGGCCGCCTGGTGCGCGCTGGTGGCCCACCGGGCGGGCCAGGACAGCTGTGTCACCGCCGTTCCGAGCGCCAACCGGTTCAACACCCGGGTCGCCCGTTCGGTGACCACCACCTCCCAGGACGCGCTGCTTCACCTGGACGTCCGGGTGCCCGCCTTCGACGCCCTGGTCGCCCGGACCTGGGGGGCGGTGCTCAACGCCTACCGGCACAGTCAGTTCGACTCCGTACGGCTGTGGGAGATGATCGACCGGGTCACCACCGAGCGCGGCAGCCACTTCGGCCGGGACGTGGTGTTCAACGACGTGAGCGCCCTGCCCGCCCCGCTCCTGGGCACCGACGCGCAGGACGGCGACGACGCCGGGCAGGAGCTGACCTGGGGGCCGCCCCAGACGCTGCCGACCCGGCTGCTCGCCTTCACGTACCGGACGGCGCCCCGGCTCCACATCTCCCTGTGGGCCGCCCCCTCGCTCTTCACTCCCGAGGAGGCGGAGGGGTTCCTCTCCGGCCTGGTCCTGCTCCTGGAGGCGGCCGCCGCCGGGGACGTACCGATGGAGGAGCTGTCCGAGGTGACGGGGGTCCGCCCCGCCGAACGCGGGGCCGGCTGGCTCCGGGTGGACGGCTGCTGGGTCTCGCCCGAGGCCGTACGCGAGACGCTCGGCCGGGCGGTGGGGGGACTACCGGTACGGGTGGCGGAGGAACCGGCACCGGGCGGCTCAGCGGCAGGCGCGTCAGGCACGGACCCGCACCTGACGGCGTACATCGCCCGCGGCGACACCCCGTTGACGCCCGAGGAGGCCCACCGGGCGCTGACCGCCCTCATTCCGGCCGCCGGTTCGGGAGTCCTGGCGCCCCACCGCTACGTAATCGTCGAGAACCCGCCCACCGAGCCGGACCGGAGCGACGCATGGCGTCGGCTGAACACCATCGATGAAGGGACCGGCAGGAGCCGGCAGGTGTGACATGAGCGTTGACGACACGACCCTCCAGAAGCCCGAACCGCTGCCCAGCCCCTGGCGGTCGGGCCGGTTCCGGCTGTTCTTCACGGCCCGCAGCGCGTCGCTGCTGGCCGACGGCATGCTGATGGTGTCCCTCACCACGGCGGTGCTGGGCGCCGGCCACGGGGCGAGCGGCGTCGGGTACGCGCTGGCCGCGTGGATGACCCCGATCGTGCTGCTGGTGCTGTTCGGCGGCGTGCTGGCGGACCGGTTCACCCCCCAGCTGATGATGATCTGCGCGGACGTGGCGCGCATGCTGGCCATGCTCACCCTGGCCGCTCTCCTCTTCTCCTCCGACAGCGTCCCGCTGTGGCAGATCATGGGCCTGATGGCGCTGAGCGGTGCCGCGACGGCGATGTTCCAGCCCGGCATGGCGAGCATGGTCCCGCGGGTCGCCGAGGACATCCAGAAGGCCAACGCGCTGCTGCGGATCTCCGAGGCCCTGAGCACGCTGCTGGGCCCGGGCCTGGCGGGCATCCTGGTCGCGTACTGGCAGGTCTCGGGCTCGTACCTGGTCATCGCGGCGGCGTACGCGCTCAGCGCCCTGGTCCTGCTCCCCCTGCGGAAGCTGCACACGGAACGCGACGAGGGCGACGCCCCGATGTGGCGGAGGCTCGCGACGGGCTGGCAGGAGTTCCGCTCCCGCCAGTGGCTGTGGGGCGTCATCGCGGTCTGGTCCGTCTACGGCCTGTTCGTGTTCGGCCCCGCACTGCCGCTGGGCGCGACGCTGATGATCGAGCAGCACGGGGCGAACGGCTACGGCTGGATCGCCTCGGCGGACGGCGCGGGCACGATCATCGGCGGCCTGATCGGCATGCGGGTCCGCCCGCGCCGCCCCCTGGTCGCGGGCGCCCTGGCGATGCTCTGCTTCGCGCTCAACCCCTTGGCCCCGGCCCTGGAATGGTCCTTCGCGGCCACGGCGATCGCCCACGTGATCGCGGGCTACGGCTTCGCGTTCTGGGGCGTGATGTGGGCGACGAGCGTCCAGTCGCACATCCCGCTGACGGTCCTGAGCCGCGTCTCGGCGTACGACGTCGCGGGCTCCATCATGGTCATCCCCCTGGGCCGCGCCCTGGCGGGCCCGGCGGCGGACGCGTTCGGCGCGAACGAGGTGCTGATCTTCTCGTCGGTGATGTCGTTCGCCCTGCTGGCGGTCATGCTCAGCGTCCCGGCGATCCGGGCACTGCGGCGGGCTCCGGAGGGCGCACTCCCGACGAAGACGGAGGCCCAACCGGCGGTCTGAGCTGCCGGTCGCACCGGGAGTACGACGTGCCGGTCAGACCCGCATGACTGGCACGTCGTACTGCGGGATCCAGGCGTTATGGGTGACGAGGACCAGCCGATGGTCTTGCGCCTGCGCGACGAGCAGCCGGTCGAAGGGCTCGGCGCGGACCATCGGCAGCCGCCCGGCCCGCACCCCGTGCGCGGCGGTGACGGGGAGACGCGGAAAGGCGATGTCGCGTGCGCGCTGGGCCAGGTCGCCCGGCTCCTCCAGCAGCCCGAGGTGCTGTTTGAAGGTGATCTCCCAGTGCGAGACGGCGCTGATGTGTACGGCGTCGGCGGAATCGAGGAGGTGTTTGGCCTCCTCGGACGACTCCGGGGAATCACCGAGCCACCAGAGGATCATCGGGGTGTCGAGGAGGAGGCGCATCACGCCTCCCCGAAGACTGCGGAGATACCGAAGTGAGGCTCATCGAAGTGACGAGCGATCCGGACCTGTCCACACAACGAGCCACGCCTGCAGCGCCGCACAGCAGGCAGAGTCGACTCCGATACGGGTACGGGCACTAAGAGAATGGCGGTGAGAAAATCATCAGAAACGATGGGGGATACAAGATAGGCTCTCCATGGGGTCGCCGATAGAAATAGAAGCGGAAACAAGGGTCTGGAATGAAGCGAAACGAGTTGGCCAAACAAGCCCTAAGCCACTTCGGCAGAGTAGTCTGGTTTCGGTCGCCGGTTGAACGAAACCCTAACGATGGCAAACTGCAAGTCGCGTTCGTCGGCTGGCGTTTCGCTGAACTTCGCGAAGACATCCGAGAGATCCTCGACTCCATTGTGCAAGAGACGACAACAAAAGTCGAGTGGGAATTTAGATCTGCAAAGAACTGGATGATCGTTCCAAGGCGGCTCATCCTAGAGGCCGGCCCGGCGGCGAGTAAATTCAATGAAGCGATGGTTGCGATTTCTCAAAGTGATCAGAGATTCTGCGCCGAGTCGGCTGCAGATCTTGAAAAGATTCTACATAGACTATCGGATGAAGCTGTTTCCCGAGGTCTCTGACTCTTTTCATCGGTTGGGGATCCGCTGATGGCCAGCCCAGTCCCTTGCGCTGGCCCGGCGGCCCCTCACTCCTCCGGCGGAAAAACCACCTCCCCCGACCCCGCCAGCGTCAGCGTGATCGCCTCCACCGGGCAGCCTTCCGCCGCCGCGAGGACGTGTTCGCCCGCGTCGCGGTTCTCCTCGGTCGGGTGGGACTGGCGGGCCGAGTCCAGGTGGAAGGCGTCGCTCGCGTGGTTGACGCACATGCCGGAGCCGATGCAGACCGAGCGGTCGACCTCCACGTGCCAGCGGTCACCCATCACGCCTCCCGGTAGCCGGCGGGCAGGTGGATCATCTTGTGCTCGAAGAACTCGCCGTAGCCCTCGGGGCCGAACTCGCGGCCCAGGCCCGAGTTCTTGTAGCCGCCGAAGGGGCCGAGCATGTCGAGGCTGAAGGTGTTCACGCTGTACGTGCCCGTGCGGACGCGGCGGGCCACGTCGATGCCGCGTTCCGTGTCCGATGTCCAGACGCTGCCGCTGAGGCCGTACGGAGAGTCGTCGGCGATGCGGACGGCCTCGGCCTCGTCTCCGTACGGGATCAGGCAGATCACCGGGCCGAAGATCTCCTCGCGGGCGATGCGCATCGAGTTGTCGACCGAGCCGAAGAGGGTGGGTTCTACGTACCAGCCTCGCTCCTGGGAGGCCGGCACGCTGCCGCCCGTGAGGATCTTGGCGCCCTCCTCCTGACCCAACTTGATGTAGTCCAGCGAGCGTTGTTGTTGACGGCGTGCCACCAAGGGGCCCAACTCGGTGGTCGGGTCCAAAGGGTCGCCCACGCTCAGTGCGCCTGCCGCTGCCGCGAAGGCCTCCGCTATCTCGTCGTAACGGCTGCGCGGGGCCAGGATGCGGGTCTGGGCCACGCACGCCTGGCCGTTGATCATCCAGGCGAACGGGACGATGCCCGCCACCGCCGCCTCCAGGTCCGCGTCCGGGAGGATCACCGCCGCCGACTTGCCGCCCAGCTCCAGCGTGACGCGGGTCAGGTTGCGTGAGGCCACCTCCATGACGCGGCGGCCTGCCGCCACCGAGCCGGTGAAGGAGACCTTGTCCACATCCGGGTGGCCCACCAGGTACTCACTGACCTCACGGTCGGCCGGGAGGATGGAGAGGACCCCGGGCGGCAGGCCTGCCTCTGCTGCGATGTCCGCCAACAGGTAAGCGTCCAAAGGGGTTTCCGGGGAGACCTTCAACACCGCCGTGCAGCCCGCCAGCAGCGCCGGGGCCAGTTTCGCCGCGGCCGTGAACTGCGGGACGTTCCACGGGACCACCGCGGCCACCACGCCCACCGGTTCGCGGCGGAGCAGGAGCGGGCCGAGGACGCCGTCGCGGCGCTCCTCGTACGGGAACGTACGGGCCACCGTGATCGCCGAGTCCCAGACCATCATCGCGGCCAGCGCCTGCACCATGACGCTCGCGCTGTACGGGGTGCCGTTCTGGGCGCTGATGAGGCGGGCGAACTCCTCGTGGCGTACGGCGAAGGCGTCCTTGATCCGGGTGATCACCGCGATCCGTTCGTCCAGCGGCATGCGCGGCCAGGGGCCCTCGTCGAAGGCCTGGCGGGCGGCGGCGACCGCCCGGTCCACGTCGGCCTCGGACGCGTGCGGCACGCGGCCGATGACCTGTTCGGTGTGCGGCGAGATCACCTCGATGACCTCGGTGGAGAGCGGGTCGGTGAACTCCCCGCCGATGAACAGGTGTCCGTGTTCCACCAGCTCCGTACGTTCCGTCATGGCTGCCGCCTCCCGCGAACCCGCACACCCTAACTGACTGTTCGTCAGAACTGATACCAGTTCCCGTTTCAGGAGTCCACGGTGCGGACCGCACCCGGAGGCGAATAATTGGTAGACCCGGGCTACCACTGGAACGAGTTCTCGTTACAGTGGAGGCCGGCGCGGAGATGGGAAGCCCATGACTCAGGTGACGCAGGTGCCTCAGGTGACCGACCACGGCGGAGGCGTCCACAGCATCAAGGTGCCCATCCCTGACAACCCGCTCGGCCACACCCTCGTCCATCTCGTCGACACCGACCGGGGCCCGGTCCTCATCGACACCGGCTGGGACGATCCCGCCTCCTGGGACACCCTGGTCGCCGGGCTCTCCGCCCTCGGCACCGCCGTCACCGAGATCCACGGCGTCGTCATCACCCACCACCACCCCGACCACCACGGCCTCTCCGGCCAGGTCCGCGAGGCGTCCGGGGCCTGGATCGCGATGCACGAGGCCGACACCGCGATCGTCCGCCGCACCCGGGAATCCGAACCCGGCACCTGGCTCGACTACCTCACCCGCAAGCTCGCCGCCGTCGGCGCGCCGGACGACCACCTCGCTCCGTTGCGCGCCGCCCGCGGCGGAGGGCGGCTGCGGACCCTGCCGGGGCTGCGTGCCGCCCTGCCGGACCGGGAGATCGTGCCCGGCGAGCTGCTCGACCTCGCCGGGCGGAAGCTGCGGGCCGTCTGGACGCCCGGGCACACCCCGGGCCATGTCTGCCTCCATCTGGAGGAGCGGCATCCCGCCGGGCTGGAAGGGAACGGGCGGCTGTTCTCCGGCGACCATCTGCTGCCCGGCATCAGTCCGCACATCGGGCTGTACGAGGATCCGGACGACACCGCCGTCACCGACCCGCTCGGCGACTACCTCGCCTCGCTGGAGCGGATCGGGCGGCTCGGGGTGGCCGAGGTGCTGCCCGCGCACCAGCACGCGTTCACCGATGCGGGCGGGCGGGTGCGGGAGCTGCTGGACCATCACGAGGAGCGGCTGACCGGGCTCCTCGCCCTGCTCGCCACGCCGCTCACCCCGTGGCAGCTCGCCGAGCGGATGGAGTGGAACCGGCCCTGGGAGCAGATTCCGCACGGTTCGCGGTCCATCGCCGTGTCGGAGGCCGAGTCCCATCTGCGGCGGCTGGTGAAGCTCGGCCGCGCGGAGGCCGTGCCGGGCGGGCCCCCGGTGACGTACATCGCCGTCTGAACCACCGGAGCGCAACGGAGCCCCCGAGGCCCGCAGCGCATGGAGCCCCCCGAGCCCCGCAGCGCATGAAGTCCCGGAGCCCCGCGCCGCCGGTGACGTACATCGCCACGTGAGGCCCCGGCCGCTCCCCTACGGACCGGTAGAGTGGGCAGGTCGTCATCATGCCCGTACAGGGGGAAGCCGGTGCGAATCCGGCGCTGCGCCCCAGCCGTGACCCGTCCGCCCGACGGCAGCCGGACCGCCCGCCGCGGAGCGTGACCGGCTCGGGCCACCGGAACCCCGGTGGCCGGCACCGTCGAGGCATACGGGGCCGGAGCCCGGTGCCCTCGTGCGCCCGGGGAGTCCGGCCCTCGCAGGAGAGGCCCAGCCAGCCATGACCGTACGCCGCAGCGCAGCCGCGCTCGCGACCACCGCCGTGCTCCTGGGCGCGGCCGCCCCCGTGGCGGTCGCCGCGCCGAGCCCTTCCCCGTCGGCGGAGCTGCCGGCCGGGCTCTACGGCACCACGGACCCCACGTACGACGGGGTGTGGCGGCAGTCGCTGGCCTTCCTCGCGCAGAAGATCGAGTACGTCACGCCGTCCACGCAGGCGGTGGACTGGCTGGTGGGGCAGCAGTGCGACAGCGGGGCGTTCACCTCGTACCGGGCCGACACCTCCCAGCCCTGCGACGCGTCGACCGTGATGGACACCAACGCCACCGCCATCGCCGTCCAGGCCCTCGTCGAGATCAACCAGCGCCGCGAGGACGCCAACAACGGGGCCGACTGGCTGAAGTCCGTGCAGAATGAGGACGGCGGCTGGGGCTACAACCCCGGCAGCCCCAGCGACGCGAACTCCACCTCCATCGTGATCGGCGCGCTCGCCCGCACCGGCGTCCCGGTCGGCGAGCTCACCACCGCCGACGGCAGCACCCCGTACACCGCGCTCCAGTCCCTGGCCATCGCCTGCGAGGACGAGGACGGCGGCGCGTTCGCCTACCAGCCGGGCAAGAAGGGCGAGCTGACCGCCAACCCGGACGCCACCGCGGCCTCCGTGCTCGGTCTGATGGGCAAGGGCATCGCCTCCGGCACGTCCAACGCGGTCAAGGACCCCTCCTGCACCAAGGGCGACGGCCTCAGCCCGGAGCAGACCGCCCAGAACGGCGCCTTCTTCCTCGCGGACACGCTGAAGAAGCAGCCGTACCTGGAGCAGGCCCCGATGCCGGGCGCCGAGGACAGCACGCCGCAGCCCGACTACGGCAACACCGCGGACGCGGTCGTCGCGCTCGCCGCCTCCGGGCACAAGAACAAGGCCCAGGCCTCCGTCTCCTGGCTGCAGAAGAACGCCACGGGCTGGGCGAAGCAGGGCGGTCCGGCCGCCACCGCGCAGCTGATCCTCGCGGCGCACGCCACCGGCGCGGACGCCCGCAGCTTCGGCGGCGTCGACCTGGTCAAGCAGCTCAACTCGATGGGCCCCTCCCCCGCCGCCACCGCCCTCCCCTCGCCCACGCCGACCGGTCCGCAGCCCTCCAGCGGCACCGACAGCGACGACAGCGGGCTGAGCCTGGGGTGGCTGATCGGCATCGGTCTCGCCGCCGGCGCGGGCATCGGCTTCCTGCTCAGCATGCGGCGGAAGAAGCAGCAGCCGTGAGCCGTACGCCGCGCACACCTCGTACGCCGGTCCCCGCGCGGTTGCCGAGCCCTGCCGTCGCCCGGTTGCGGAATCCGCTCGTCGCGCTGCTCGCCGCCCTGGTCGCCGCCTCGGCCGTGCTGCTCGGCGCGGGCACCGCCGAGGCCGCCGGATACCGCTACTGGTCCTTCTGGCAGGGCAACGGCAAGAACTGGGAGTACGCCACCCAGGGGCCGTCGGTCCTGCGCCCGGACGACGGTACGGTCCAGGGCTTCCGGTTCGCCGTGAGCGAGGACTCCGGCGACGCCGACCAGCCGCGCCGCGCCCCCGACTTCGGGGCGATCTGCGCGGACACCCCGGCGGAGGACGGGAAGAAGCGGGTGGCGCTGGTGATCGATCCGGGTACGGCGGCGGACGCCCCGGACGGCGAGAAGCCGCCCGCCCCGCGTACGGCGTGCGCGCAGGTCGCGCCGGACGCCAGCAGTGCGGAGGCGCTCGCCGCGGTGGCGAAGCCGCTGCGGTACGACAGCAGTGCCATGCTCTGCGCGATCTCGGGCTATCCGGCGTCGGGCTGCGGCGAGCAGGTGTCCGGCGACAGCGTCAGCGCGGAGCCGTCCGAGCCGGCCAAGACCGCCGACGGCCAGGAAAAGGGCGAGGAAGGCGACGGCGGCGGTCCGTCCGTCGGGCTCCTCGTCGGCATCGGCGCCGTCCTGTTGCTGGGCATCGCCGCCGTGGTCCAGGCCCGCCGCCGCCGGTGACCGCCTCCCCGGCCGCGGCACGGTTGCTGCGCCGCGCCCTGCACGCCCCCGAGGCGGACCGCGGCAACGCGCTGCCCGCCGGGGCGTGGTGGCTGTGGGCGCTGGGGCTCGCCACCGCCGCGTCCCGGACCACGAACCCGCTGCTGCTGGGGCTGCTGGTCGGGGTGGCGGGCTATGTGGTGGTGGCGCGGCGCACGGATGCGCCGTGGGCCCGGTCCTACGGCGCGTTCGTCAAGCTCGGGCTGTTCGTCGTGGCGCTGCGGCTCGTCTTCTCCGTCTTCCTCGGCTCGCCGATCCCCGGTTCGCACACCGTCTTCGTCCTTCCCGAACTGCCCCTGCCCGACTGGGCGCAGGGGGTGCGGATCGGTGGCCGGGTCACTGCCGAGCAGCTCGTCTTCTCCCTCTACGACGGGATGAAGCTGGCCACCCTGCTGATCTGCGTCGGTGCGGCGAACTCGCTGGCCAACCCGGCGCGGCTGCTGAAGTCGCTGCCCGGCGCGCTGTACGAGGCGGGGGTCGCCGTCGTGGTCGCGATGACGTTCGCGCCGAACATGGTGGCCGACGTGGTCCGGCTGCGCACCGCGCGCCGGCTGCGGGGCCGGCCGACCGGTGGGGTGCGGGCCGTGGCACAGATCGGGCTGCCGGTGCTGGAGGGCGCGCTGGAGCAGTCGGTGGCGGTGGCCGCGTCGATGGACGCGCGCGGTTACGGTCGTACCGCCGAGGTTCCGGCGGCCGTCCGGCACACCACGAACGTCCTGACCCTGGGCGGGCTGCTCGGGGTGTGCGCCGGCACGTACGGGCTGCTGGCCGCGCAGGGGGCGGTGTACGGGCTGCCGCTGCTGCTGGCCGGTCTGGTCACGGCGATGGCCGGGCTGCGGCTCGGCGGGCGGCGCTCGGTGCGCACCCGCTACCGGCCGGACCGGTGGGGTGCGCGGGCCTGGCTGGTGGCGTGCTCGGGTGTGGTGGTCGCGGCGGCGATGATCTGGGCGGGGGCGGTGGATCCGGACGCGCTGCACCCCGGGGTCGTCCCGCTGACCGCGCCGGTGCTGCCGCTGTGGCCCGCAGCCGCGGTGCTGGTCGGGCTGGTGCCCGCGCTGGTCGCCCCCGTACCGCCGTCGACCCGGGCGCCCGGACCACCGGCGCGTCGCAGCAAGGAGCAGGTGTGATCAGGTTCGAGCGGGTCTCCGTGCGGTACGAGGGCACGGAGCGTCCCACGCTGTCGGGCGTCGACCTCACGGTCCCCGAGGGTGAACTGGTCCTGCTCGTCGGCCCGTCCGGTGTCGGCAAGTCGACTCTGCTGGGTACGGTCTCCGGGCTCGTCCCGCACTTCACGGGCGGGCTCCTGTCGGGCCGGGTCACGGTGGGCGGCCGGGACACCCGTACGCACAAGCCGCGTGAACTGGCCGATCTGGTCGGGACCGTGGGCCAGGATCCGCTCGCGCACTTCGTGACGGACACCGTCGAGGACGAGCTCGCGTACGGCATGGAGTCGCTGGGCCTGGCCCCGGACGTGATGCGCCGCCGGGTGGAGGAGACGCTCGACCTGCTGGGCCTGGCCGAGCTGCGCGACCGGCCCATCGCGACCCTGTCGGGCGGCCAGCAGCAGCGGGTGGCGATCGGTTCGGTGCTCACTCCGCACCCGAAGGTGCTGGTGCTGGACGAGCCGACCTCCGCGCTGGACCCGGCGGCGGCCGAGGAGGTCCTCGCGGTGCTCCAGCGGCTGGTGCACGACCTGGGCACGACCGTGCTGATGGCCGAGCACCGGCTGGAGCGGGTGGTGCAGTACGCGGACCAGGTGGTCCTGCTGCCCGCCCCGGGCGCGGCCCCCGTGATGGGGCCGCCCGCCGGGATCATGAAGGTGTCGCCGGTGCGGCCGCCGGTGGCGGAGCTGGGGCTGCTGGCGGGCTGGTCCCCGCTGCCCCTGTCGGTACGGGACGCCCGGCGCGCGGCGGGCGGGCTGCGGGAGCGGCTGGCGGACGCGGTGCCGCCGGAGGCCGCGTCGGACGCGGTGCCGGTGCGGGCGGACGGTCCGTCGGGGCCGTCGGGGGCGTCGGAGGTGCCCGTTCCGGCCGCTGTCGTACAGCCGCGGACCGGCCGGTTCGCCCGGCTCCTGGGGCGGGGGTCCGCCGCCCCGGCCACCCCTGCGGCCGCCGATCCGGTCACCCGGGTCGACGGGCTCGGGGTGCGGCGCGGCCGGGTCGAGGCGCTGCGGCGGGTGACGCTCACCGTGGCTCCGGGCGAGACGGTGGCCCTGATGGGCCGTAACGGGGCCGGCAAGTCCACCCTGCTCGGCGCGCTCGTCGGCATGATCGAGCCCACCGCGGGCACGGTGCGCGTCGGCGGCCTGGCCCCGGCCCGGACGGACCCGCGGGCGATGGTGCGCCGGGTCGGCCTCGTACCGCAGGAGCCGCGCGATCTGCTGTACGCGGACACGGTGGCCGCCGAGTGCGCGGCCGCCGACCGGGACGCGGGCGCGGCGGAGGGCGCCTGCCGGGCGCTGGTGTCCCAGCTGCTGCCGGGCGTCGGGGACGACACCCACCCCCGGGACCTGTCCGAGGGGCAGCGGCTGGCGCTCGCCCTGGCGCTGGTGCTGACGGGCCGGCCGCCGCTGTTGCTGCTGGACGAGCCGACGCGGGGTCTGGACTACGCGGCGAAGGCCCGGCTCGTCGGCGTCCTGCGGGGGCTGGCGGCCGAGGGGCACGCGATCGTCCTGGCGACGCACGACGTGGAGCTGGCGGCGGAGCTGGCGCACCGGGTGGTGATCCTCGCCGACGGGGAGGTCGTCGCGGACGGCCCGACCGGGCGGGTGGTGGTCTCCTCCCCCGCGTTCGCCCCGCAGACGGCGAAGATCCTCGCCCCGCAGGAGTGGCTGACCGTGTCCCAGGTGCGCGGGGCGCTGGAGGCGGGAGCGTGAAGGCGGTGACGGAGGTACGGGAACGGGCTCCCCGGCCCGTGCGGCTCGGGCCGAAGTCGGTGGCCGTGCTGCTGCTGACCGGGGCCGTCGGGGTGGTCGCCTTCGGGTGGCCGCTGCTGGCGGACGCCGGGTCCGGGCTCGCGCACGCGCGGGACGCGCCCTGGCTGTTCGCGGCGCTGCTGCCGCTGCTGGTCGCGGTGGTGGTGGCGACGATCTCCGAGTCCGGGATGGACGCGAAGGCCGTCGCTATGCTCGGGGTGCTGGCGGCGGTCGGGGCGGCGCTGCGCCCGCTCGGGGCGGGCACGGCGGGCCTGGAGCCGATGTTCTTCCTGATGGTGCTGAGCGGCCGGGTGCTGGGCCCCGGGTTCGGCTTCGTGCTCGGCTCGGTGACCATGTTCGCCTCGGCGCTGCTGACCGGCGGGGTCGGGCCGTGGATGCCGTTCCAGATGCTGTCGATGGGCTGGTTCACCATGGGCGCGGGGCTGCTGCCGGGGCCCGACCGGCTGCGCGGGCGGGCCGAGTTGGCGATGCTCGCGCTGTACGGCTGCGTGGCGGCGTTCGCGTACGGCACGGTGATGAATCTGCAGGGCTGGACGCTCATCACCGGTCTGGGGTCGGGGATCTCGTTCGTCGCGGGCGACCCGTTGCACGAGAACCTGGTGCGGTTCCTCGCCTACTGCGCGGCGACCTCGCTGGGCTGGGACCTGGGGCGGGCGGTGCTGACCGTGGTCCTGACCCTCACGCTCGGGCCGACCCTGCTGAAGGCGCTGCGCCGGGCCACCCGCCGCGCCGCCTTCGACGCGCGCGCGGCGTTCGGGGAGCCGGAGGTGGCCCAGGAGCCCTAGGCGGTGTCTTCAAATGATCATCGTTGGTGGATCATGGTGTCGTGATACGTCGTCATGAACTGTCTGATGCTGAGTGGGAGTTCGTCCGGCCGTTGCTGCCCGTGTCGTTGCGGGGGCGGAAGCGGCTGGATGACCGCAGGGTCCTGAACGGGATCGTGTGGAAGTTCCGGACCGGGACGGCCTGGCGGGATGTGCCCGAGCGCTACGGGCCGTGGGCCACGCTGCATACGCGTTTTCGCAGGTGGGCGGCGGACGGGACGTTCGAACGGATGCTGCGGGCCGCGCAGGCGAGGGCCGACGCGGCGGGCGACATCGAGTGGCTGGTGTCGGTCGATTCCACGGTCGTCCGGGCCCACCAGCATGCTGCCGGGGCTCGAGGGGCTCTGCGACCCGGCCCTCGGCCGGTCAGGGGCGGTCTGACCAGCAAGGTGCACCTGGCCTGCGACGGCCGGGGCCGTCCGCTCGGCTTCGTCGTGACGGGCGGCAACACCAACGACTGCACCCAGTTCACCGCCGTGATGGACGCGATCAGGGTGCCCCGGATCGGCCCCGGCCGTCCCCGCGTCCGGCCCGATCACGTCCTGGGCGACAAGGGCTACAGCTCCAAGGCGATCCGCACCTGGCTCCGCCGCCGCGGCATCCCCCACACGATTCCCGAGCGGGCCGACCAGATCGGCAACCGGGCCCGGCGGGGCAGCCGCGGTGGCCGCCCGCCGGCCTTCGACCGCGAGGCCTACAAGCACCGCAACGTCGTGGAGCGGTGCTTCAACCGTCTGAAGCAATGGCGCGGCATCGCCACACGCTACGACAAGACCGTCCAGTCCTACGAAGCAGCCGTCACCCTCGCCTCACTCCTGATGTGGGCGTGACATTTGACGACAGAACCTAGGGCTCCCCGGACGCGGGGGGGGGGCGTGCTCACAGTCGCTGGATGATCGTGCCCGTCGCCAGGGCTCCTCCCGCGCACATCGTGATCAGCGCGAACTCCTTGTCGCGGCGTTCCAGTTCGTGCAGGGCCGTGGTGATCAGCCGGGCGCCCGTCGCGCCGACCGGGTGGCCCAGCGCGATCGCGCCGCCGTTGACGTTGACCTTCTCCAGGCCGTCGAGGTCCGCCTCGAACTCCTGCGCCCAGCTCAGGACCACGGACGCGAACGCCTCGTTGATCTCCACGAGGTCGATGTCCCGCAGCGACATGCCGGCCTTGCCGAGCACCGCCCGGGTCGCGTCGATCGGGCCGTCGAGGTGGAAGTGCGGGTCGGACCCGACGAGGGCCTGGGCCACGATCCGGGCCCGGGGCTTGAGCTTGAGGGCCCGGGCCATGCGCTTGGAGGACCACATGATGGCGCAGGCCCCGTCCGATATCTGCGAGGAGTTGCCGGCGGTGTGGATCGCGCTCGGCATGACGGCCTTCAGCCCGGCGAGCGCCTCCATCGAGGTGTCGCGCAGCCCTTCGTCCCGGTCGACCAGCCGCCACATGCCCTGGCCCGCCGCCTGCTCCTCCTCGGTGGTCGGGACCTGGACGGCGTACGTCTCGCGCTTGAAGCGCTCCTCCGCCCAGGCGGCGGCCGCCCGCTGCTGGGAGAGCAGGCCGAGCGCGTCGACCCGCTCCCGGGTCAGACCGCTTTTGCGGGCGATGCGCTCGGCGGCCTCGAACTGGTTGGGCAGGTCGACGTTCCACTCGTCGGGCCAGGGCTTGCCGGGGCCGTGTTTGGAGCCGCTGCCCAGCGGCACCCGCGACATCGCCTCGACGCCGCAGCTGATGCCCACGTCGATGACCCCGGCGGCGACCATGTTGGCGACCATGTGGGAGGCCTGCTGCGAGGAGCCGCACTGGCAGTCCACGGTGGTCGCGGCGGTCTCGTACGGCAGGCCGACCGTCAGCCAGGCGTTGCGGGCCGGGTTCATCGACTGCTCGCCGGCGTGGGTGACGGTGCCGCCGACGATCTGTTCGACGCAGTCGGCCTGAATGCCGGTGCGGCCGAGAAGTTCACGGTAGGTCTCGCCCAGCAGATAGGCGGGGTGCAGATTGGCGAGTGCGCCTCCGCGCCTGCCGATGGGGGTGCGTACGGCTTCGACGATGACGGGTTCCGCGGCCATGAGCTCGTCCTCTCCTCGCGCTTCCGCAGGGGGCGTCCCGGCGCCCGCGGAAGGAACTAGTACGCGTTCTAGTTCTGCAAGCAGTCTCGTGACGGCGGCCCGGCTGCGCAAGGGGCGTGCACGCACCGCACGCACGCCCTCCGGCGAGGCGGCGGGCCGGGCGACGGCGCCGGGGCAACAGATCCGGCCACGGCCCTTGCCACTTGTAGAACTCGTTACTACCTTGCGGGCATCTTCTGATGGTCCGTCAGGATGCCGGGGAGAGAGGTGAACCGGCCGGGCGGGGCGTCGGACGGTTCGCGATCAGATCCGGAGTGGAGAGGTGCCCATGCGCTGCCCCCATCTGCCCGACGGGTTCGACTTCACCGACCCCGATCTCCTCCAGGCCCGCGTGCCGCACCCGGAGTTCGCCCTGATGCGGGAGACCGCGCCGGTCTGGTGGTGCACCCAGCCGCCCAACATCTCCGGGTTCGGCGACGCGGGCTACTGGGTCGTCACCCGCCACGCGGACGTCAAGTACGTTTCCACGCATCCCGAGTTGTTCTCCTCGAACACCAACACCGCCGTCATCCGCTTCAACGAGACGATCAGCCGCGACCAGATCGACGTCCAGAAGCTCATCATGCTCAACATGGACCCGCCCGAACACACCCGGGTCCGCCAGATCGTCCAGCGCGGCTTCACCCCGCGCGCGGTGCGCTCGCTGGAGGCGGCCCTGCGCTCCCGGGCCCGCTCCATCGTGGAGACGGCCCTCGCGTCGGCGGACGCGGACGGCTCCTTCGACTTCGTGACGAACATCGCGGTGGAGCTGCCGCTCCAGGCCATCGCCGAGCTCATCGGCGTACCGCAGGAGGACCGTTCCAAGATCTTCGACTGGTCCAACAAGATGGCCGCGTACGACGATCCGGAGTACGCGATCACCGAGGAGGTCGGCGCCGAGGCGGCGATGGAGATCGTGGCGTACTCGATGAACCTGGCGGCGGCCCGCAAGGAGTGCCCGGCCCAGGACATCGTCAGCCAGTTGGTCGCGGCGGAGGGCGAAGGGAACCTGTCCTCCGACGAGTTCGGGTTCTTCGTGATCCTGCTCGCGGTGGCCGGCAACGAGACCACCCGTAACGCGATCAGCCACGGCATGCACGCCTTCCTCACCCATCCCGAGCAGTGGGAGCTGTACAAGCGGGAGCGCCCGAAGACGACGGCCGAGGAGATCGTGCGCTGGGCGACCCCGGTGGTCTCCTTCCAGCGGACCGCCACCCAGGACCTGGAGCTGGGCGGCCGGCGGATCAGGAAGGGCGAGCGGGTGGGGCTGTTCTACTCCTCGGCCAACAACGACCCGGAGGTGTTCGACGCCCCGGAGACCTTCGACATCACCCGCGACCCCAACCCGCACCTCGGGTTCGGCGGCGGCGGTCCGCACTTCTGCCTGGGCAAGTCGCTGGCCGTGATGGAGATCGACCTGATCTTCAACGCCATCGCCGACGTACTGCCGGATCTGCGGCTGCTGGAGGACCCGCGACGGCTGCGTTCGGCGTGGCTCAACGGGATCAAGCAGCTTCAGGTGACCACGGCGGCGGAATCCTGACACCGAATACGCCGAATACGCCGATCGCGCCGGTGCGTCGGTGCGTCGGTGCGCCGGTCCCGAGTGGCGGCACCGGCCGCGCGGGCGGACGATGGATGCGCGGCGATCCATGCCGAAGGGGTGCCGGGACGACGTCCATCGTCCCGGCACCCCTTCGGCCTGCTCTCCCTCTGCCGTCTACGTGCCCGTACCTGCCGCTTTCCCTGCCGGTACGGGCTCCGCATCGACCTCGGGTTCCGCGGAATCTGCGGCTTCCGCGGGTTCCGCGGGTTCCGCGGGCGGCTGTTCCACGGCTTCCGCTTCCGCCGCCGCCTCCCGCTCCCCGGCCACCAGCCTGCGCGGCCCCGACAGCAGATACGTCAGCCCGAAGCCCAGCGACACGACCAGCGCGCCGCCGGCCGCGTCGAGCACCCAGTGGTTGGCGGTGGCCACGATCGCGGCGATCGTGAAGAGCGGGTGCAGCAGGCCCAGCGCCTTCATCCACAGCTTCGGGGCCAGCATCACGATCACCACACCGCACCACAGCGACCAGCCGAAGTGCAGCGACGGCATCGCCGCGTACTGGTTGGTGACCGTGGTCAGCGTCCCGTAGTCGGGCTTCGCGAAGTCCTGCACCCCGTGGACGGTGTCGATGAAACCGAGGCCGGGCATGAGCCGGGGCGGGGCCAGCGGGTAGAGCCAGAAGCCGACGAGCGCGAGCAGGGTCGCGAAGCCGATGGACGAGCGGACCCAGCGGTAGTCGGCGGGGCGGCGCACGTACAGCACGCCGAGGATCGTCAGCGGGACGATGAAGTGGAACGTGGAGTAGTAGTAGTCGAAGAATTCACGCAGCCAGGTGATCTGGACGACCGTGTGGTTGACCCAGTGCTCGATGTCGATGTGCAGCCACTGCTCGATGGCGTGGATCTGCCGGCCGTGCTCCTCGGCGAGCGGGCGGCCCGCCCGGGCGGCGAGGCGGACCTGGGCGTACGCGTCGTAGACGACCCGGATCAGCAGGAGTTCCAGCAGCAGGTTGGGGCGGGTGAGGACCCGGCGCCAGAACGGCAGGAGCGGCACGCGTCTCCAGCGCGCCGCGACCGGCTTCGCGTAGTCGGTGGGAACCGGGTGCTGCCAGTACGGCGAGGTGCGGGGCAGGAACGGGGCGAGGCAGGCCGCGCCGAGCGCCACGAGGAGCAGCACGTTGTCGCGTACCGGGAAGAGCGGTTCGAGGTTCGGCAGCAGCATCGTGCCCGGCAGGGTGACGACCAGCACCACCACGGACGGCCAGACCAGCCGGTCGGAGGCCCGCTTGCCGACCCTGCCGACGACCGCGAGGAGCACCCAGAGCAGCTGGTGCTGCCAGGCGGTCGGCGAGACGGCGACCACGACGCAGCCGGTCACGGCGACCGCGAGGAGCAGCTGCCCGTCCTGGGCGTACCGCACCGCGCGCCGCAGACCGACGGCCACGACGGCGGCGGCGAGCACCAGGAAGAGGGCGATCTCCAGCGGCCCTTCGAGGCCGAGCCGGAGCAGCGCGCCGTGCAGCGACTGGTTGGCCAGGCTGTCCGGCCGCTCGCCCAGCCCGGCGCCCGCGAGATGGTGCACCCAGTACGTCCATGAGTCCTTCGGCCCCGCGACCCAGGCGACGGCCGTGGCGAGGGCGAAGGTCGCGCCCGCGCCGACCGAGGCCTGCCGCCTGCCGGTCAGCCAGAGCAGGGCGGCGAACAGGAGCAGCACCGGCTGGAAGGCGGCGGCCAGGCCCACGAGGACACCCGCCGCACGGTGCTCCCGGACGACGAAGCAGGCCAGCAGTACCAGCAGGACGGGCAGGATGCTGGTCTGGCCCAGGTGCAGGGCGTTGCGGACCGGCAGCGACAGCATGAACAGGCTGATCGCGACGGGGGCCGCGAGCAGGGCCGTCCGGCGGCCCACCGGTGTGGGCAGGGCCCGGGCCACGACGACGCCGAGGGCGACGACGAGCAGCAGTGAGCCGAACGTCCACACGACGCCCAGGGTCTGCTGGGCCGAGGAGGTGAGCGGCTTCAGGACCAGTCCGGCGAAGGGCGTCCCGGTGAACCGGCCGCTCTCGTACAGCGAGCCCGTCAGGTGCAGGACGCCGTTCTCCCCGATCCAGGTCTCCAGGTCGAGCAGCCGTTCCCCCGGTGGCTGCCGGAGCACCGCCGCCACCTGCCGTACCGCCAGCGCGGCCGCGACCAGCCAGAGCAGGGCACGGATCAGCCCGGTCCTCGCTCCCGCGTCCGCCGCCGCGTCACCGCGCACACTGTGATCCGCATTCACCACGCTGCGCCGACCCTCCCACCGTTCCATGCACCGCCCCTTCGATTGGAGGCGATGCCGGATGAAGCCTCGCATTGCCCTACGAGGTAGACACAATCAACCCCCTCTTTGCCTGACTGTCATCCTGCTGCGGTCCGGAAGAAGTCGTTCGCGGGGATGAGAAGGGGATGAGAAGGCGCCGAAGGCCTCAGGCGTTCGGGGCGGCGGCGGGGGCGTCCGCCTGCCAGGCGGTGAACAGCGGTACGTCCTCGGACCCGGCCAGCACGACGACGCCGAACGGGCGGTCGAAGGCGATGTGGTGCACCCGCTGCGGCCGGGGGGCGGCGCCCGCCGGCGCCATGGCGACCACCGTGACGGCGGCGGCCTCCACCCCTTCCTCGGCGACCTTCAGCACGGCCTCCTGGACCACGTCGGAGATGGTGAGCGGTTCGGGCGAGAGGCCGGAGAAGTCCGCGTCGTCGGAGGCGGCCAGCCGGATGCCGAGGGCGGGCAGCTGCCGGGTGACGGCCACGCGGGTCCGCAGCGCGAGCCTCGGCAGCCCGATGGTCACCCGGTCGGTGTCCAGCGGAACACCCGAGGCCCGGGGCGCCCAGCCCGCGGGCAGCACCCGGCCGGCCCCGGCACCCGGCTCCCCCAGGACCAGGCGGACCCGGGCCCCGGGGCGGCCGTCCGGTTCGGGCGCGCAGCGGAGCTCGACGACGTACGCTCCGCCGACCGTCCAGGCGTCGGACAGCGGCACGTGGGCGAACATGGTCGGCACCGGGGCGACCGCCCCGGCCGCGTCCGTGAACGGCAGGTCCTGGGTCCGCCAGGCCTCGAACGGCTTCTCCCAGCGGGCCTTCAGCGCCAGCACGTTGACCAGGGCGAGCAGGATCTCGTCGGTGATCTCCAGCGGCAGCCGCTCGACCAGCCCTCCGGTGGCCTCGCGGACCCAGGCGTCGACGGCCGCCGGGTCCATCGGGCCGAAGCGGACGTCCGGCAGCGCCTCCCGGTACGCGCGCAGCACGGGCACCCGGCTCCAGACCCGGGTGGCCACGCCCAGCGCCCCGGTCTCCGCCAGTTCGCGGGCGACCGCCGTGACGACCGGCGCGGCCTCCTGGTCCGCGGTGCCGAGGAGGGCCCGCAGCTCGGCGGCGGTCGCGCCGCGCGCACCGGCGGCCACGGCGGCCAGCGCGAGCCACAGCCCGGCGGGCGAGCACACGAAGCCGGTGCCCGGCTCCATACGGTTGCCCGGTTCCGTACGGTCGCGGTCGTCGCGGCCCTCTCCCGCCGTCGCGGCGGCCATGCCGTCCTGTATCCAGCGTTCGGCGAGACGCTGGATCACTCCGGTGGTGGATGCCGTACTTCCTGTGGGTCCCGTGGGTCCCGTGGATCCCGTGGCCACATCCGTCACTGCTGCCCCCTCGATAGGAATTGCGTCGTCATGCGGCCGTGCGGCGGCGACAATGCCCCGCATGACCTGGACCGTGACCGCCGAACGATACGACTCCCCCGACGCGAGCGCACTGCGCCGGGACTACTACGACGAGGTCGCGAGCCGCTACTGGCAGCGGCCCGCCACCGCCGAGGAGATCGCCGACGGACTCGCCGACGACGGGGCCGGCCTGCTCGTACCGCCGACCGGGCAGTTCGTCGTCGGCCGATACGGGAGCGAGGCCGCGAGCTGTGCCGGGCTGGTGCTGACGGAGGCGGCCGGGCCGGGTACGGCGGAGCTGACGCGGGTATACGTGCGGCCGGCGTTCCGGGGCACGGGCGGCGGCGGGCTGCTGCTGGCCGCCGTGGAGGAGGCGGCGAGGTCGTACGGCGTACGGCTGCTGCGGCTGGACACCCGCCACGACCTGGTCGAGGCGCGCGGGCTGTACACGAAGCACGGGTACCGGGAGGTGCCGGCGTTCCACCGCCGTAACCCGTACGCGGAGCGCTGGTTCGCCAAGGAGCTGTGACCCGGCCCCGGCGCGCGTGAACCGTCGAGGGCTCAGGCGGGCGGGTGCGGGTGGCCGGGGTCGTCCTGGTCGTCGAGGGCCCGGAGGTGGGCCTCGCGCTCGTCGGGGCGCAGGTGGGCCTCGTGGTCGCGGGGAGGCGTCGGGGAGTGCGGGCGCTCCCTGGTCGAGCCGCTGACCTCGGCGGTCAGTTCGCTGACGAGTCTGACCAGGTCGGTGGGGCGCTCGGGGCCCCACCAGTCGCCGAGGAGCTCGGCGAGGGAGTCCTCGCGGGCCTGGGAGAGGTGGACGACGGCCTCGGCCCCCGCGTCGGTGAGGATCATCTGCAGGCCCTCCCGGCGGGCCAGTCCGCGTTCCTCGACCTGCCGGGCCGCGTCGGTGATCACATGCAGCGGTACGGGAGCGGTCTCGGCGAGCCGGGCGGGTTCGACGGTGCCGTGCCGCTTGATCCGCAGGAGCAGCCAGCTGGCCGCGGGCAGCAGGTCGTAACCGGCCCGCGCGGTGATCTTCTCGTAGATCTCGCGGCGGCCCTCCCGGGTGGCCAGCACCGACAGCGCACGGGCGCACTCGTCGTACGAGGAGCGCTCGACGGGGTTGGAGGCGAGGGTCTGGCCGGCGTCGGGGGCGGTGACCGAGCCCCGGAGCTTGTCCTCGCGGAGGAACCAGGCGAGGACGAAGGCCAGGAGGACGACCGGGACGGCGTACAGGAAGACGTCCGTGATGGAGGTCGAGTACGCGCCGAGGACGCCGGGCCGCAGGTCGGCCGGGAGCTGCCCGATGGCCCGGGGGTCGGCGGCCAGCCGCCCCGCGTCGACGCCCGACGGCAGCGACTGTCCGGCGAGCGCGTCCGTGAGCTGGCCGGTCAGCCGGTTGGCGAAGATGGTGCCGAAGATGGCCACGCCGAACGCGGAGCCGATGGACCGGAAGAACGTGGCGCCGGAGGTGGCGACGCCGAGATCCTGGTAGGAGACGGAGTTCTGGGCGACCAGGACGAGGACCTGCATCACCAGGCCGAGACCGGCGCCGAAGACGAAGAAGTAGGCGCTCATCAGCCAGGTGGAGCTGTTCTCGTCGAGGTTGTGGAGCAGCAGGAGGCCGACGGCGGTGAGGGCCGTGCCCGCGAGCGGGAAGACCTTCCAGCGGCCGGTCCGGCTGACGATCTGGCCGGAGGCGGTCGAGGTGATCAGCAGGCCGAACACCATCGGCAGCATGTGCACGCCGGACATCGTCGGGGTGATGTCGTGGACCACCTGGAGGAAGGTCGGCAGGTAGGTCATCGCGCCGAACATGGCGAAGCCGATGACGAAGCTGATCACGGCGACGAGGCTGAAGGTGCGGATCCGGAACAGTTTCAGCGGCAGGACGGGTTCGACCGCGCGCCGTTCGACGGCGATGAACGCCACGAGCAGGACGACGGCGAGCACCGCGAGCGCGATGATCTGCGGGGAGCTCCAGGCCCAGGTCGTACCGCCGAGGGAGGCGACGAGCACCAGGGCGGTGGCGACGGACGCGATGAGGAAGGTGCCGAGGTAGTCGATGGTGTGCTTCTCGCGGCGGACCGGGATGTGCAGGACGGCCGCGATGACGACCAGCGCGACGACGCCGATCGGCAGGTTGATGTAGAACACCCAGCGCCAGCTGAGGTGTTCGGTGAAGAAGCCGCCGAGGAGCGGTCCGAGGACGCTCGTCACGCCGAAGACCGCACCGAAGAGTCCCTGGTACTTGCCACGTTCGCGCGGCGTGACGAGGTCGCCGACGATCGCCATCGACAGCACCATGAGCCCGCCGCCGCCGAGCCCCTGGAGCGCGCGGAATCCGATCAGCTGGGGCATGTTCTGGGCGATTCCGCAGAGCGCGGAGCCGATCAGGAAGATCACGATCGCGGTCTGGAAGAGCTTCTTGCGGCCGTACTGGTCGCCGAGCTTGCCCCACAGCGGGGTCGCCGCGGTGGCCGCCAGCAGATAGGCGGTCACCACCCAGGACAGGTGGTCGAGTCCGCCCAGCTCACTGACGATCGTCGGGAGCGCCGTGGAGACGATGGTCTGGTCGAGTGCCGCGAGCAGCATGCCGAGGAGCAGCGCCCCGATCGCCACCAGGACGCTCCGGTGGGACTGTCCCTCACCGGGGGCCGGGGGTGGCGGGCTCAGCTGCTGGGCCATGGGCGTCGTCTCCTCGATGCGCTGGACGCACGGATCCGATCCGCTCCGATCCGCTACACACCCATCCTGGACGTTTCGTTCTGTTATGGCCTGTTATGTACTGCCGAGGGCGAGGCGAGGCCCGGCAGCCCGTTGGGCTTCCCCGGGGCGGGCTGCATAATCGCAGGCAGTTCAAGGGGAGGGGACCCACGATGACCGGACACGCATGCCCGGAGTGCGGAAGACGGACGGCCGGGGAGCCCGGCACGGAGCACCGGGTGCCGTGCCGGTGCGGCGCGGGCGCGGGTGCCGCACCGCTCACGGAGGACGAACAGCGGGCCGCCCGTACGGCGGAGATCGCCGCGGCCGAGGACTTCGACCCGCTGCGCATCCGGCCGTACGTGACGTTGACGGACCTCGACGCAAGGGCGGGCGGGGGCGGACTCGCGGAGTCCGGGGGTTCCGCCACCACGAGCGGGCCGGGGACCCCGGAGGCGGCGACCGCCCCTGTCGGCACCCCGAGCGCTCCGGGGGCCACGGAGACCACGATGCCGCTGTTCCTGGGCGACGACGGCCCGGGCGTGGGCGTGGGTACGGGCATGGATACCGGTACGGGCACGGTCGCGGGTGCGAGTGCGCCTGCCGGACCGGGGGGCCGTAGACGTTCCGCCGGCGCGGAGCCGGTCTTCGCTCCCGACCCCGTGCAGCCGCGCCGCAGGCGACCCTTCGGGGCCCTCGCCGTGGGGGCGGCCGTGGCCGCGGTGGTCGGCACGGCGGCCTTCGCCGGCGGGCTGTTCGGCGGCGACGACAGCCGGGACGAGGCGCTGCCGGAGGCCACCACGAGCGTCCCGGACACCGAGGACGAACCGGCGGCGTCGGTCGCCCCGTCGCCCTCCGCATCGGCCGCTCCGTCCCGTACCCCGTCCGCCCCGGCCACTCCGTCCGCCTCGCCGTCCGCGTCCGCCGCGCCGACGAGGAGCCAGGAGCCCACCCCGACCGCCACCGCGTCCGCGTCGCCGACGGCGAGCGCACCGGCCACCCCGGACGGCGGTGGCGGCGCGTCCTCGGCCCCGCCGGCCGAGGCGCCGCCCGCCGAACTGGCCGGCCCCTCGCTGCGGCCCGGCGACCGTGGCCCGGAGGTCGCCGAGCTCCAGAACCGGCTCATGGAGGTGTGGCTCTACTCGGGCCCGTCCGACGCGAACTACAACGGCCGGGTGGAGAACGCCGTGGCGGTCTACCAGTCGTACAAGGCGATCCAGGGCGACCCGGCGGGCGTGTACGGGCCGAACACCCGGCGCGCGCTGGAGGCGGAGACGAGTGGACGCGGACGCCACTGAGCGCGGCCGCCGGGCGGGGGGATTGGCGTTCCGGGCGCGGTTTTTGTATCGTGATGGAACAAAGTAGCTCCCGCCCGCACTCCCTGACCGGCGGGCGGGGGTTGCTCTGGTACGGGACACGCCTGCGGAACCCCGTATCGCACATCCACGTACCGCACCGCCTTCACGGCCCGCGTACGCCCCGCCCCACGGCACGCGCACCCGGGCCGTTCGTACACCTCCCCGCGTTCTGGAGCAGCCGATGCCGGCCACCGTCCTCACCGCACAAGCCCTCCTGCTCGACATGGACGGCACCCTCGTGAACTCCGACGCGGTGGTCGAGCGCTGCTGGCGGCAATGGGCGGTCGAGCACGGACTGGACCCCGAGGCCGCGCTCAAGGTGGTGCACGGCCGGCAGGGGTACGCCACGATGGCCGTGCTGCTCCCGGACCGCCCGGTGGAGGAGAATTACGCGGACAACCGGCGGATGCTCGCCCAGGAGACCGCCGACGTCGAGGGCGTCATGCCGATCGACGGGGCGCCCGCGTTCATGGCCGCGATCGCCGAGCTGCCGCACGCACTGGTGACCTCCGCCGACACCGCGCTCGCGACGGCCCGGATGGGTGCGGCCGCGCTGCCGATGCCCGCCGTCCGCGTCACCGCCGAGCAGGTCGGCGCCAGCAAGCCGGACCCCGAGGGCTTCCTCAAGGGCGCGGCGGAGCTGGGCTTCGACGCGGCGGACTGCATCGTGTTCGAGGACTCCGAGGCGGGCATCGCGGCGGGCCGGGCGGCGGGCATGCGCGTCGTGGGCGTCGGCCCGCGCGCGGCGGCCCTCGCACCGGACGCCCATGTCGAGGACCTGACGCGGGTACGGGTGGAGGCGGCCGAGGACGGCTCGATCCGCCTGCACATCGGCGAGGCCTGAGACTCACCCGGTCCGGGCCCCTGCACCGGCCCCGGCGTTCAGTCCCGGTTCAGCAGCCCGCGCGCGACCAGTTCCAGGACCGTCGCGACCGCCATCACCTGAACCGCCATCAGTGCCACCAGGACGAACAGCTGCACGGCGCCCGCCTCCACGGGTGAGGCGCCGCCCAGCAGCATGCCCACGAACGCCCCCGGCAGCGTGACCAGCCCGACCGTCCGGGTCTGGTCGAGCCCGGGCAGCAACGCGTCCGACGCCGCCGGCCGCACGATCTCCAACCGGGCGTCCCGGTCGAGCAGCCCGAGGGCCATGCCCGCCTCCACCTCGCCGCGCCGGGCGGCGAGTTCGTCCAGGGCGCGCCGTCCGGCGAGCACGGTCGCGGTGAGCGCCCCGCCGATGAGGATGCCCGCCACCGGAATGAGCGCCAGGCCCCGGACCGGCACGAGCCCCGTGAGCAGCAGCGCCGCCACCACGGGCAGCACGCCCACCCCGATCGGCACGGCCGCCCAGCGCCAGGTGCGGTTGCTGGTGACCCGGCGTCCGGCGGTCCACACCGCCACGGCGAACATCAGCGCCACGAACCCGAGAAGCGGCGCCAGGGACCGGACCACCCAGCCGATGAGCAGGGAGACGGCGGCGAGTTGGGCCGCCGCCCGCACCCCGGCGACGAGAATCTCGCGCGACCGGCCCAGCGAGGCCCACGCGGCGACGGCAGCGGCAAGGACCAGCAGGACGGCGAGAACGACGCCGAGCGTGAGGGAGACCGGAAGCAGCACGCGGCAACGATAGAGCGAGCCGCACCCACCCCGACCCCATCACCACCCGGCCTCCCCGCAGGGCCCGGACACCCTGCGCACCCCGAGCCCCGAGCCCCAAGCCCTCAAGCCCCAAGGGGGCGTACACGCACCCCCGCACGCCCCCACTCCCCGATCCACCCCCCAACACCACCCGGACAAACCCCCCGTGACGGACCCGCGCGCCCCCGCGATCCGTCACTCCCCTTGCACACCCCTTGATGTGACGTGCACATGTCGCCACTCTGTTACCTGACGCCCACCCCGCAGAAACCTGGCGTCGCCACGATGGCCGGGCCCACCCACCGCCCGCCCACGCACCCCCCACGTCAAGGGAGTTCGCATGTCCGGTATCTACGCGCGTCGCCTCTCCGTCGTCGCAGCAACCGCCGCACTCGCCGCCTCGTCCGCCCTGCTCGCCGCCCCCAACGCCCAGGCCGCCATGCCCACCCCGGTCAGCGCGGCGACCGCACGCACCTACCTCGGCCAGCTCACCGTCGGCGCCGAGGGCTCGTCCAGCGGCTACAGCCGCGACAAGTTCCCGCACTGGATCACCCAGTCGGGCGCCTGCAACACCCGTGAGGTCGTCCTCAAGCGCGACGGCACCAACGTCCAGCAGGACTCCTCCTGCGCCGCGGTCAGCGGCAGTTGGTACTCGCCCTACGACGGCGCGACCTGGAGCGCCGCGTCCGACGTGGACATCGACCACATGGTGCCGCTCGCCGAGGCCTGGCGCTCCGGCGCGAGCAGCTGGACCACCGCCCAACGCCAGGCGTTCGCCAACGACCTGACCCGCCCCCAGCTCATCGCGGTCACCGACAACGTGAACCAGTCCAAGGGCGACAAGGACCCGGCCGAGTGGATGCCGCCGCGCTCCTCGTACAAGTGCACGTACGTCCGCGCCTGGGTCCACGTCAAGAAGCACTACAACCTGAGCGTGGACTCCGCCGAGAAGAGCGCCCTGCAGTCGGCCCTGAACGGCTGCTGACCCGCCGGAACCGGTGCGCGGCCCTTCCTCGTTCTGTACGTTACGGAGCCGGTCCACGGAGCCCGTCCGTGACGGTGGCGCGAGGAGACATCACATGGCCGGACTGCGCCTGGGTCCACTGCTGCGGTACGTCGACTGGGAGACCGGGTCCACCGCGACCGTCTGGGTCGAGGCGAGCCGTCCGTGCACCGTGGAGGTCCGGTGCGCGGACGGCGCCTCGGGTTCGTCGCCGACCTTCGCGGTGGCCGGGCACCACTACGCCCTGGTGGTGGTGACGGGCCTGACCCCCGGCTCCACCACGGCGTACGAGGTGCTGATCGGCCCCCGGCGCGTCTGGCCGCCCGACGACGCCCGCCTCCCGCCGAGCACCATCACCACACCACCGGTGGCGACGGCGACCACGGCCACCACCGCGGCTACGGCGTCGGCGGGCGCCGGGGCCGAACCGCCCGGCGTACGGATCTCGTTCGGGTCGTGCCGCTGGGCCGCCGCTCCCGGCGGCGGGCACGACCCCGTCGGGCCGGACGCCCTGGTCACGCTGGCCGCCCGGCTCGCGGCGGACCCGGCGGCCGAGCGGCCCGACGTGCTGCTGCTCCTCGGCGACCAGGTGTACGCGGACGAGACCTCTGCGGCGACCCGGCGCAGGCTCGCCGCCCGCCGGGATCTGCGCGAGCCGCCGGGCGCGGAGATCGCGGACTACGAGGAGTACACCTACCTCTACGACGAATCGTGGCGCGACCCCGAGGTGCGCTGGCTGCTCTCCACCGTGCCCAGCTGCATGATCTTCGACGATCACGACGTCATCGACGACTGGAACACCAGCGCCGCCTGGCAGCGGGACATGCGCGCCACACCCTGGTGGCACGAACGGATCGTCAGCGGGCTGATGTCGTACTGGGTCCACCAGCATCTGGGCAATCTCTCCCCCGCCGAGCTGGCCGCCGACCCCGTGTACGCGGCGGTCAGGGCCTCACCCGACGGCACCGAGGCGCTGCGCCGCTTCGCCGCCGAGACCGACGCGGATCCCGCCCGGACCCGATGGAGCTACCGGCGTGTTTTCGGCCGAGTACGGCTGGTGATGGTCGACACCCGCGCGGCCCGCGTCCTGGCCGAGGAGCAGCGGGCGATGCTCGACGCCGAGGAGGCCGGCTGGCTGCGGGAAGCGGTCCTGGACGACCCGACTTCGTACGATCATCTGCTCATCGGCAGCTCGTTGCCGTGGCTGCTGCCGCCGCTCATCCACGACGCGGAGCACTGGAACGCCGCCCTGTGCGCGGGCGTACGCGGGCGACGCTGGGCACGGTTCGGCGAGAAGCTGCGCCGCGCGTCCGACCTGGAGCACTGGGCCGCCTTCCCGGAATCCTTCGACCGGTTCACGGAGTTGCTGCGGGAGGCGGGAAGCGGTCCGGACGCCCCGGCGACGGTATGCGTCCTCTCGGGCGATGTGCACCACGCCTACATCGCCGAACCCCGGTGGCCGGACACCGGACCCCGCCGACCGGACACCGGGCCCGCCCCCGCGACCGGCTCCGGACCCGGTTCCACCGCCGGTTCCGGGGTCGCCCCGGCCTCCCGCGTCCTCCAGCTGACCTGTTCCCCCGTGCACAACTCGATCCCGCGATCCATCCGGACGGGCTTCCGGTTCGGCTGGAGCCGGGCGGGCCGGTGGATCGGCCGGGCACTGGCCCGCCACGGACGCACGGGAGCGCCGCCGGTGACCTGGAGCAGGGCCGGCGGGCCCTGGTTCGGTAACCAGCTCATGACGCTCACGTTGCTTGGCCGGAAGTCTGCGCTGACATTGGTGCAGGCCACAGCGGGCAGCGCGGGGGCCCAGCTGGAGACGGTTCTTGAGCGTTCACTCACCCCTGAGAGTGAAGCACTATCCGGCCACTCGACGGAATGTTGAAGTTGCAAGCACTAGTGAGGTTTTCCTAGCCTGAGGCGCTCGGTCGGTTCACGTCCCCACCACAACCGAAGGAGCCCGCCCCCATGCTCATCCGCTTGAACCAGGCACAGCCCTACGCGCTCAGCCTCTTCCGCTTCGTCGTCGGCCTGCTCTTCGCCTTCCACGGCGCCGCCACGCTCTTCGGAGTGCTGGGCGGCACCCAGGCGGAGACCGGCGCCTGGCCCGGCTGGTACGCCGCCCTGATCCAGCTGGTCTGCGGCTCCCTCGTCGCCCTCGGCCTCGGCACCCGTGCCGCGGCCTTCCTCGCCTCGGGATCGATGGCGTACGCGTACTTCAAGGTGCACCAGCCCGAGGCGCTCCTGCCGATCCAGAACGGCGGCGAGGCGTCGGCGATGTTCTGCTGGGCGTTCCTGCTGCTGGTCTTCACCGGCCCGGGAGCGGTCGCCCTGGACCGCTTCTTCGGTTCGCGCGGCACGACGGCCACCACCGAGGACCCGGCCCGGCGCGAGCAGGCCCCGGCCGTCCCTGTCTGACCGGCGGTCCGCCCACCCGCCCGCTCCCGGACCCTCGTGTTCCGGCGCCGACCCGGTGCGCGGGTGAGACTCCGCAGGAGCGGCGCACAGGCGCGGGGGCGGTGCCCACTGCCCCGGCACGGGGTGGCGGGGCACCGCCCCCGCGCCGCGTCCGCCCCCGCACCGGGATCCGCCCGAAGGTACGGTGCGGAGCCTCCGTCACACCTCCCCGGCGGGCCCGAACGGCACCGTGAAGCAGGCCGCCCGCTCCCCCGCACCGCCCTGCCGGTCGTGAATGATCACCGACCGCGCCCCGCCCTCCCGGAAGTCCCAGCCGTGCAGGGCCTCCGCCCGCCCGTCGCCGTCCTCGTCCGTCCGGAAGTCCAGCCACACCTCGTTGGCCGGGTCCGCGGTCGGCTCCGGGCGGTGCTGGTAGTGAGGACCGGCCGCCGCGGGATCGGCGCCGCAGGGCGAGGTGTGCACATGCATCCCGTACGCACGGCCGGGCACGAGCCCCCGCAGCCGGGCCCCGACCCGGGTGCCGGACGGGTCCGTGAACTGCGTGACCTCGATCCGCGCGCCCGCCGGCACCAGCCGGGTGTCGTACGTCAGCGCGTCGGACGGCACGAAGGAACCGGGCGGGGAGAACACCCCCGCGGCCCGCATCCACGAACTGCCGCCCGCCGTGACAGCGCCGTCGCCGCGGCTCGGACCGCCGCCGCCGCTCGGCTCCTGTGCCGGGCTCCCCGCCGCAGGAGCCCCGTGCGCACCATCCGCACCGTGGCCACCGTGCGCCACGTCGTCCGTCGCGTGGGCGACGCCGACACCGCAGGCCAGCGTCAGCAGAGCCACCGTGCCCACCAGCACCCCCGGGACCCGCGGAACGTCCGTCCTCCGCCGCCCGGAATTCGGGTGCGACGGCCCGTGTCCCGTCCGTACCATCCATGCCGTCATGCGCTGCTCCTCGCTCGTACCGGCCCTCGTGCCGGTCGTTCACCCCTCCTAACGGGCGCATGGCCTCCAGGTGTACGTGACCTGCACAACATCACCCGACCTGGACGAGGCCCCGGGAACCCTCACGCGTACGCTGTACAGCTGAACCTGCCGCCCCTGCCGCTCCCCTGCGACGTCGCGGCGTTGACACGATCGGGGAGTAGTAGACGGTGCTAGAGAGTGTGGCCGCGCTGACCAGCAGCCCATGGATCTACGCGGTGGTCGCCCTCTCCGTTCTCCTGGACGTCTTTCTGCCCCTGCTGCCCAGCGGCGTGCTCGTCATCACGGCCGCCACGGCGGCCGCGGCGGGCACCACCACCGTCAGCGGCGCCGGCGGGGGCACCGGAGGGCAGGTCCCCTCGCTCGTCGTGCTGATCCTGTGCGCGGCCACCGCCTCGGTCCTCGGCGACCTCGTCGCGTACCGGCTCGCCTGGCGCGGAGGTGACCGGCTGGACCGGGCCATCGCCCGCTCCCGGCGTCTCAGCACCGCGCAGGAACGTCTCGGCGCCGCCCTGAGCCGGGGCGGCGGCGCGTTGGTGATCATCGCCCGGTTCGCTCCGGCGGGCCGCTCCGTGGTCTCCCTCGGCGCGGGCGCCGCCCACCGCAGGAAGCGGGACTTCCTGCCCTGGTCCGCGCTTGCAGGCCTGGCCTGGGCGGGCTACAGCGTGGGGCTCGGCTACTTCGGCGGCCGGTGGCTGGGCTCGACGTGGTTCGGCACGGCCGTTTCGGTCCTGGCCCTGTTCGTGGCGGGCGCGCTGGCCGCGTTCGTCGTGAAGCGCCCCGCGACGCGGACGGCGACTCCGGCCGGGATCGCGGCGGAGGCCGCGAAGACGCCGGTGCCAGCGCAGACGGACACAGTGGCGGAGACCAGGGCGGGGGCTGGGACCGGAGCGGTGACGGTGACCGGCGCGGGGGCACCGGCAGTCGCGCCCACCGGCCCCACCGGCCCCGGCGGGCCGGCAGCGGTGGGCACACCCGCTCCGGCCGCCCCCTGAACCGAGGACGGTCGCGCGGCGACGGGGCTCAGCCCTTGGCCGCGCCCCGTATCTCCAGGCCGTCGAGCAGCTTCATGGTGGCTGCGGTGATCTCGTCGACGGCCCGGTCGAAGACCTCACGGTTGTGCGCGGCGGGCGCGCGGAACCCGGAGACCTTGCGTACGTACTGAAGGGCGGCGGCCCGCATGTCCTCCTCGGTGGCCTCTTCGGGGAGGGCGGGCGGGCGGAGCGTCTTGATGCTGCGGCACATGTCTCCAGTGTGGACCGCCCCACTGACAACGGACACCCGTCGCCGCATCCATCGCCGCCCGCCGTCCCGGCCGGTTCAGCTCCGTACCAGGTCGCTCGGGTCCGACCGGTCCGTGCACAGGGCCCAGATCACGAAGACGTCGATCGCGATGGTGACGATGGCCCAGACCGGGGTGTACGGGAGCCACATGAAGTTGGCGATGAGGTTCAGGGAGGCGAGGGCGACGCCCGCCGCGCGGGCCCAGGTCGCGCCCTTGAGGATGCCCCAGCCCACGAGGATGAGGATCACGCCGAGGACGAGGTGGATCCAGCCCCACGAGGTCACGCTGAACTTGAAGACGTAGTCGTTGATCCGCGTGTAGACGTCGTTCGAGGCGATTCCCGCGATGCCCTTCAGTACTCCGAGGATGCCGTCCACGAAGAGCAGGACACCGGCGAACACTGTTCCTCCGGCCGCCCACCCGCTGCCGGTGTATCCCCCCGGACGCGGGTCGGCGGGGCGCGAGGCGCCGGGTGTGCTGGGCTGCGACATGAGGCCTCCTTGGTCGGAACAGGCGCCGGGCGCCTGCTGTCCTGACCTGCCCCGGTGGTGCGGGCGGATCAGCTCCGACGTTCCTCGCGGCCCCCGCGCGGAGCCACCTGGACGCACCCGTTCGGGTGATGTGTCACGGCGCGCTGACCGTCACGATGCGTCCTTGGGCGTCGACGGTGAGGGCCACGCGCTCGACCCGGTTGACGAGGGCGACGCCGGCCCACACAATGCCCCACACCAGGCACGAGAAGACGGTGAGGAAGGCGTGCAGCACATGGTTCACCGGCTGCCCGCGCACCAGCACCACCTGGCTCCCGGAGCGCGACTCGACGCGCCAGCCGCTCGCGATGCGCCGGCTCACCACCCAGTCCAGGATCAGCGTGCGCTGCGCCGCGTCGGGGGGCTCGGCCCCGGCCACGTAGTACCCGGGCGGCGGTTCGATCGAGGCGCTCTCGCGTACCGTACGACGGCGCTTCACGGGATCACCCCCAGGTGTCGAGGTCGCCGCCGCGCCATTCGATCAGCCCGGGCCGGTCCAGCTCGACGACCTTGTCGGGCCCCGGGGCGAACCCCGCGGCCCTCAGCAGCGCGGCCACTTCGCCCCGCCCGTGCGCCAGTCCGACGATCTGGCCGTGCACGGTGACCCGCCGCCCTCCGGTCGCGGAAGGCGGATAGACGATCACGGGCGGGTGCTCGGCCATGCCTCCACGGTGCCTTGAGCACTGCCCCCGCGCATCCCGGGAGGCGGACCGCCCGCCCCGCCACGGAACCGCCCGGGCGTGGCCCGACGTCCCTGCCCACGTTCGTACGATCATGAACCGCGACGGAGGACCCGCCCATGGCGACCACGGCTGCCCGCTATCTGTACGTGACCCGGCACGGTCAGGCGTCCGCCGACGAGACCACGCTGACGGACGCGGGCCGCCGTCAGGCCGCGCTGCTCGGGGAGCGGCTCCGCGGGGCTCCGATCACGGCGATCCACCACGGCCCGCTGCCGCGCGCCGAGCAGACGGCGAAACTGATAAGCGAGCGGCTTCCGGCCGTTCCTCTGGTTCCCTCCGAACCGGCCGGCGACTACCTCCCGTACCTGCCGCCGCGGGAGGAGCTGCCGGCGGAGACGGCCGACGAGACGCTCGCCCGGCTGGCCGGCTTCCCAGCGGCGGAGCGTGAGCTGGGTCCCGGGCTGGCCGAGGAGGCGCTCGCGCGGTTCACGGGCACGGTCGAGGGCGACGAGCCCCGCCACGAACTCCTCGTCACCCACAACTTCCTGGCCGGCTGGCTCGTCCGGGCCGCGCTGGACGCCCCGAAGTCGCGCTGGCTGGGCCTCAACCACGCCAACGCCGCGCTGACCGTGATCCGTTACGCGCCCGGCCGCGCTCCGGCCCTCCTTCTGTTCAACGACACCGGGCACCTGCCCGCCGAGCTCCGCTGGACCGACTTCCCGCCCGAACTGCACATCTGAGAGGAGACGGGCGGAGGCGACCGTTCAAGCACCGCGCCCGGGGCCGGGCCTGCCGACCATGGACATGAGCAGCTCGTGCGTCCCGGCGTCCGCCGCCACGACGAGACCCCGGCCGCCCGGTCGGGCCGGGGCGCCGTCGATCCCGGTGACGACACAGCCGGCGGCCCGGCACAGGGCGATCCCGGCGGCGAAGTGGACGCTTCCGCTCAGGTCGCCGCCGTCGGTGACGTAGGCGGCCCGCTTACCGGCCGCGACCCAGGCCAGCGCGAGCGACGTGGAGACGACGCGCGGGCGGAAGTGCTCGACGAACCCGGGATGGGCCAGCAGGTCCACCGCCCGGAATCCGGGCGCGCCCGGGAAGGGCGGATCGAGGTTCACGTCCACCAGCCGGGTGTCCGCCGTGGGAGCCAACGGCGCGTCGCCCGTGTCCCCGGACCGGACCCGGGCGGTCTCTCCGTCGGTGAGGAAGACCTCGCCGCTGAACGGATCGGCCACGGCCGCCGGACCGTCGCGCAACGCCACGTTGACGGCGACCAGTTGGGAGCCGACGGCGTAGTTGAGCGTCCCGCACAAGGGGTCCACCAACCACTCCCGCCCCGCACCGACCGCACCCCGTCGGCCACCCTCCTCGCCGTGCACCGCGTCCTCGGGCCGGGCGGCGCGGAGGACGTCGAGGATGGCCTCCTCGGCCGCCACGTCGACATCGGTGGCGAAGTCTCCGGCACCCTTGTCGATACGGGAGTGGAGCTGCCCGTACCGGGCGCGCACGACTGCCGCCCCGGCCAGCGCCGCGGCGGCGGCCGTCTCGGTGTCGGTCAGCTCGGCAGGTGAGTCGATCATGAAGAGCAGGCTAGCGGGAGCCCCCGTACGCCGCCCGGAAAACCAACCACGGCCGCAAGCCCCCACCACAACAACACCCCCTCTCCCCTCCCCCTCCCTCTCCCTCACGCGCCTTCCCGGTGGCCGAGGAGCAGCGCCTCCGAGCCGACGGGCCGGAACCCGGCGGCCTGGAACGCCCGGATGCTGCGCGCGTTGCCCGCGGCCTGCTGCGACCAGAGCGGTTCGCCCGGGGGCACCAGGTGCCGCGCGGCGGTGGCGAGAGCCCGGCCGAGGCCCCGGTGCCGGGCGTTCTCCTCCAGCTCGACGGCGACCTCCCACCGGCCGGCCACCCCACGCCCGAGCACCAGCACACCCCCGTCGACCTCCCACATCCGCACCCCGTCCCGCCGCCGACGGGCGCTGACCACGCGCGGGTGCACGGGATCGGTGACCTCCCGCAGCTCCAGCCCGGGCGCACCGGGCAGCGGGGACGCCACGGTCAGCAGGTCGATGGTGTCGGTGACCCGCCCGGTGCGTTCCAGGAGGGCCAGCAGAAAGCGGGGATGCATGGTCGCGGCCAGCGCATCGCAGTCCAGAGCGGCGAGCGTCGCATGGACCCACCCGGGATCCTCGTCGGTGAACACGACCGAGTGCGCGGTGAAGGCGATCACCCCCGTGTCACGGCCGCTCGGCGCGGCGACCACGGTCGTGCCCCCATCAGCCTCCGGAAACCGCCCGCACGCCGCGGCATCCAGGATCTCCGCCAGCGCCTGCCCCATGAAGTGCCCCCTCGTCCTTGGCCGTTCGGCCCGACCGCCGTGTGCCGCCGGGTCGCCACGCGGCACGATGGAAGCAGAGACGCTTCATCCGCCTGTACGCAGCCGGCGCACGGCCGTTGCCTCGATGATCCCCGGCCACGCCTCCGAGAGCCACACCCGCACCGACGGGAACGCCGGAAGCCCGGGAGGCAGACCGTCGTGCAGGTGAGCCGTCTCCGGCTCCAGCAGGCGGTTGCGCGCGAGTGTGGCCGGCTCCTCCCCGCCCTCCGCCGCCTCCGAGACGCTCTTCAGGAACATCGCGTTGGCCGCGACCAGCCACCCGCCCCCGGTCACGCACGTCCCCGAGGAGGAACCCTCGTTCCCAGTGGCCAGGGCCCAGGGGTCGGGCGCCAGGTAGCGCACCGCGCCGACCCCGGTGAACGACGCGGCGGCCGAGCACATCGAGCAGGGTTCCTGGGTGCTCCAGAGCGTGGTGGCGCCCAGGTCCCATTCCGTACGGGCGGAGCCCAGCGCGTTCAACTCGGCGTGGGCCAGCGGCGTACCCCGCAACGGACCGTTGCCGGCCCCGGTGTCGTATGCCTGGTTCCGGCCCTCGGCCAGGATGACGAAGGCCCCCGACCATGATCGGTCGGGGGCCTTCGCCATGTCTTCCGCTGGTGGGCGCGGACGGTTTCGAACCGCCGACATCTGCTTTGTAAGAGCAGCGCTCTACCCCTGAGCTACGCACCCGTGGATGAGGCAACAGCGTACATGGACCGGGGCCCCTGCTCATAAACCGTTCCGGGGGATAACCCCACCCCGAAGACGGTAGCCGTCCGGATCCCGCCGGAGGGCCCGGGTGCATACGGTTCGAGTGCACCGGCAACGACGTCCGGTGGCACGTACCGCACGCACTGGGGGACCGATCATCGTGGACATCGTTTCGAGCGCACCGACCCGCACCCGCCCCGGGGCGCCCGGGCGGGCCCTCGCTCTCGGGGGCGGGGTCGCGTTGCTGGCGCTGGCTCTCACCGGGTGCGGGGGGACGGATGTGGACGGCGCGCCCGTCGAGCGGGAGTCCTTCGCGCTGGCGGGGAAGGTGCTGACCATCGAGGCCGAGAACGGGATCGTGGACCTCGTGCCGGCCGATGTGGAGCAGGTCGAGGTGGAGCGGCAGGTCGACGGGTGGTCGGTGTTCGGCAGTGGGCCGGACTCCGTCTGGAAGATGGAGAAGGACACGCTCACACTCCGGGTGAAGTGCGAGGGCGTGCTCAACAACTGCGATTCCCGGCACCGGGTGAAGGTGCCGCGCGGTGTCGATGTGACGGCCGCGTCGGACAACGGGACGATCACCGCCACCGGCTTCGACCGGGCGCTGGACCTCTCCTCCGACAACGGGGAGATCAACGTCCGGGAGGCGAGCGGCGCGCTGAAGCTGAAGAGCGACAACGGGGAGATCCGGGCGGACCGGATCTCCGGCTCCTCCGTGGTCGCCCGCGCCGACAACGGGGAGATCCGGCTGGGCTTCAGTTCGGTGCCCGATCTCGTGGACACCGAGAGCGACAACGGGGGCATCACCATCGACCTGCCGCCGGGCGGGCAGAAGTACGCGGTGGACGCCTCCGCCGACAACGGGGACGTCTCCGTCGAGGTGCCGCGCGGTGACGACAGCGCCCATGTGGTGAAGGCGCGCAGCGACAACGGCCAAGTCACGGTGCGAAGCGCGAACTAACCGGCCCGTGTGTTCGTCCTTACCTGGTGGGAGAATGTACCGGGCAGGGCGAATCGGCACGGGAGAGGGATGTGACGGCGACACACGCGCGGCCGGAGGCAGGAGCGGGTGGAAGTTCCGCCGTCCAGAGTGGTCAGGGTGGGCAGGGCCTGCCCGGGCGGCGCTCCCCCGGTTCCGGGGCGCGGGATCTTCTGGCGTTGATGCTGCTGCCCGTGCCCCTCGTGCTCGCCACGCTGCCCGCCGCCTTCGCCGGTGGCGGTACGCGCCGGTGGTTCGGCGGGCGCGGGGAGAACGAGCGGGCCGAGGCGCAGGCCGCGAAGGATGCCGCCGCCGAGGCCTTCTACGAGCTGGACAGCGCCCAGCGTGATCTCAGGATCTCCATCGAGACCATCAACGCCGTGGACAGCTCCTCGCGCGGCCGCAAGGCCTCCGAGGACTTCGCCGCGCTCGGTCGGCGCATCGACGAGGTCAGTCACGCCTACATCACCGCCGTCGACAGCCATGACCTGGACCGGGACGATCTGGAGCCCGCCGTCGCCTCCCGGGCCCGTACGGAACTGACCCGGGCCAAGGACGACCTCGTACGGGTCAAGGGCGAGCTGGACCGCTTCGCGCAGGGTCTCGGGCCGCTGCTGGGCAGCGCGGAGACGCAGCTCGCCCGCCTCGCCCCCGCCGTCGAGCGGGCCCGGCAGGCGCTGCTCGGCGCGAGCAACGCTCTCGACGCGGTACGGGCCGCGGGGCTGCGGGCCGACGAGCTCGCCGCCCGGCTCGCCGCGCTCGCCCCGGAGCTGACCAAGCTGAACCAGGGCGCGGGGAAGCACGGGGTCGCGGAGACGCTCCAGCGGGCCGATGTGGTGCTGCGCGACGCCGAGGCCGTACGGACCGAGGCCGAGCGGCTGCCCGAGCGGGCCGCCGAGATCGACCGGCGGCTGGTGTCGCTGCGGACCCGGGCGCAGGCGCTCACGACGCGGGCCGGTTCGGTGGAGCCGGTGCTCAGCGAGTTGCGGCGGCGTTTCTCGGCCGCCTGCTGGCAGGACCTCCAGCCCGTCCCGGAGCAGGCCGCCGTGAACGTACGGCAGGCCGAGGAGAAGCTCGCGGAGGCGGCGAAGGCGCGCGACGAGCAGCACTGGGCGGACGCCACGTCACGGCTGTCCACGGTCCGTGCCCTGCTCAACGCCACGGACGAGGCGGTGTCCGCCGCCGGGGACCGGTTGCAGCGGTTGAACGCCGTGGCGAAGGACCCGCAGCAGGAGATCGAGCGGACCCGGTTCGCGGTGCGCGACGCCCAGCGGCTCGCCATGGCCGGCCGGCACACGCCCGACCCCCGGCACGCCCGGCCGCTCGACGACTCCGTCGCCCGGCTGGAGCGGGCCATCGCCGGGCTGGAGGGACGCCACCCGGACTACTGGCACTTCCTGACCGAGACCGAGGCCGTGCGGCAGACCGCCGCCCGGGTCGTCTCCGACATCCGCGAGGAGCGCGGCGGCGGCACCTGATCCTTCCGGCGTCAGGGGGCGTGGTCTCCGGGGCTCGATGGCTCTAGCCTGAGCCCATGCCCCGTTACGAATTCCGCTGCCGCACCTGCGGAGACACGTTCGAACTCAGCCGTCCCATGGCCCGGTCCTCGGACCCCGCCTCCTGCCCCGCCGGCCACGACGACACCGTCAAGCTGCTGTCCGCCGTGGCCGTGGGCGGCACCGCCGGCTCCGCTCCCGCGCCGTCCGGCGGGGGCGGAGGCTGCTGCGGCGGTGGGTGCTGCGGCTGAGACCCGGTCTACTTCTTGCGGGACAGCGTCAGGCCGTCCGCGACCGTCAGCAGGACGCTGTCCATCCGGGCGTCGGCGCTCACATGGTCGTTGAACTTCTTGATCGCCGCCGTCGGGCCCGTCGCCTCCGGGTCCGTCACCCCGCCGTGGAAGAGCACGTTGTCCGTGGCGATGACCCCGCCCTGCCGCAGCCGGGGCACCAGCTCCTCCCAGTACGCGATGTAGCCGCCCTTGTCCGCGTCCAGGTAGGCGAAGTCGATGTGCGGCTCGGCGGGCATCGCGCGCAGGGTGTCCAGGGCCGGGGCGATGCGCAGGTCGATCCGGTCCGCGACGCCCGCCTTCGCCCAGGCCTCGCGCCCGTACGCCGTCCACTCCTCCGAGATGTCGCAGGCGATCAGCGTGCCGTCGGCGGGCAGCGCCTGGGCCATCGCCAGGGCGCTGAACCCGGTGAACGTGCCGACCTCCACCACGTGCCGGGCGCCCACCAGCCGGACGAGGAAGGCCAGCAGCGGGGCCTGCTCCTCGGCCGACACCATGCCCGCGTGGTCGGGGAATTCCGCGTACGTGGTGTCCACCAGCTCCCGCTGGACCGGGTCCAGCGGCGGGTTGTGGGCCAGCATGTACGCGTACAGCTCGTCGGTGATCTTTGTGTCGTTGCCCTTGGTCATGGCCCCAGCCTCGCGCAACGCGCGCCCGCGCGCAGCCGAAATCAGCCGGCTGCGGCAGCCAGGAAGCGGCGCAGGATCTCCTCCCCCGCCGCCCCGCCCCGCTCTTCCAGGGCCACCACGTGCGGGGCACTCCAGCCCTCGTCGGCCAGTTCGCCGTGGCCCGGGCGCCAGCCCAGGTCGGCGGCGAGCAGCAGGTCGGCGTCGAGGAGGGAGTCTCCGGCGGCGAGCGTGCGCGTGGCGCCGGTGCGGCGGGCCACCTCGTGCATCGCGGCGCTCTTGGTGAGCGGCGCCGGGACCACGTAGATCTTGCGGCCCTGGAGCGAGACCGTCCAGCCGCGCGGGCGGGCCCAGGCGGCCAGTTCCTTCACCCATTCCTCGGGCAGCAGGGCGCGTTCGACGACGAGGTAGGCGAAGAGGTCCTCGGCGACCCGTTCCTTGAGGAGCCAGGCCGGGTCGGCGGTGGTGGCGAGGTGGGCGCGGATCTCGGTGAGGGGCGCGCACTCCTCCGCGATCCGGGTCTCGACCCGCCGCTGCCAGTCGTGGTCGGAGACGCCGTCGACCAGGATGTGGCCGCCGTTGGCGCAGATCGCGTACCGGGGTGCCGGGCCGGGCAGATGGATGCGGTGGTACTGCTCGCGGGTGCGGGTGGTGGTCGGCACGAAGACCGTGGAGCCGGCCAGGTCGGTGAGGAGGGCGGCCGACCTCTCCGTCATGTACGAGAGCGGCTTGTGGCCGTACACCTCCACGCAGAGGAGCCGGGGGGCCTCCGCGTCCGGCATGGACAGGTCGAGCGAGGCCGCCGAGTAGATCAGCGTACGGTCGAGGTCGCTCGCCACCAGGGTGGTGGTCGAAGAGGTCACGCTCATGCGCCCTGCACCGCCTTGCCGTCCGCGCCCGTCGCGCCGCGCGTGAACCGGGGGTGGATCAGACCGACACAGCTGTACGGGAGGTCGTCGACCTCCTCGACCGGGACGCCGCGCTGTTCGGCCAGCAGCCGGATGTGGGTCAGGTCCGCGCCCGCGCCGCGCTTCGCGAGGATCTTCCAGGGGACCCGGCGGAGCAGGACCCGGGTGGTCTCGCCGACTCCCGGCTTGACCAGGTTGACGTCGTGGATGCCGTACTCCTCGCTGATCCGCTCGACGGCCGCCCAGCCCTCCCAGGTCGGGGCGCGGTCGGCGGCGAGCAGTTCCTTGGCCTCGTCCGCGACCTGGCCCGCCACCTCGTCGAAGCGGGCGGCGACGGTGTCGAGGAAGAGACCCGAGACATCGGAGTCCGCCAGTTCCCGGTAGAACTTCCCGCCGTGGAAGTCGTCGGGGCCGACCAGGTCGGCGCGGAGCACCGTACGGGAAATGAGGCCGGAGACCGTGGAGTTGAGGCAGGCCGAGGGGATGAGGAAGTCCTCGCGGGTGCCGTACGTCCGGACGCAGCCGCCCGGGTCGGCGAGCACCGAGATCTCCGGGTCGAAGCCGGCCGGTCCGCCCGCGGCCTCGAACTCCTCCAGCGCCGCCGCCAGTTCGCGGGTGATCGCGCCCTTCCCGGTCCAGCCGTCGACGAACACCACGTCGGCCGGGTCGTGATGGGCGGCCAGCCAGCGCAGGGCGGTGGCGTCGATGCCCCGGCCCCGGACGATGGAGATGGCGTAGTGCGGCAGGTCCAGGCCGTGCCGGTGCCGGGCCCAGCGGCGCATCAGCACCCCGACCGGGGTTCCGGCGCGGGCGAGCGAGACGAGCACGGGGCGCGGGCCGCGTTCGGCGAGGACCGTCTCGGTGACGGTGCCCACCGCGCGGGCGATGCGGGCGGCGGAGGTCTCCAGGGCGGCGGTGAACAGGGCCTGGTACGCGGCGCTCGGCTGGTACTCCACCGGCAGTGACTCCGCGTAGTGCGCGCCGCCGCTCTGGATCGCCTCCTCGCGCTCCTCGGTGGGCGCCTCCAGTTCGGTGTCCGAGAGGTCCTGGAGCAGCCAGCCGACGTCCTCCGGCGCGTAACTGGAGAAGTCGGGGCCTCGGAGGGGCTCGGGCAGCACGGTGGACTCCTGCGCGTGGGGGACAGGTGTGGGGGTGTACGAGGGGACGACCGCGAGGAGCACCTGGCCGGTGTGGGGCGCCAGGCGGGCCAGCAGCCCTTCGGGGGCGTGCAGTTCGGGGGTGTCGGCGGTGGAGTCGACGACGGCGACCACGGCGTCGAAGCCGGCGCCCGCCACGTTGTACGCGTACCGGTCGCCGGGGCCGTCCGCCGGGTCGTCGTGGGCCGGGAAGACGAGGCGGGTGCGTATCGCGTAGCCCGGGTCGTCGACGGCCAGGACCGGCGAGCGGGTGGTGGTGGAGTAGCGGACCTCGGCGTCGGGCCCGAGGGCCGCTTCGAGGGCGGTGCCGAGGCGCAGCGGCGCGTACATCAGCTCCTCGAAGCCGAGGACGAGGATCCGGCGGGGGCTCTGGACCGGGCCCTGGCCCTGGACCCGGCCGTGGCTCTGGCTCTGGACCCGGCCGTGGCTCTGGCGTGCACCGCCGCCCAGCGCGGCCGCGATCCGGTCCGCCATGGCCGGGAGCGCCGCTTCGAGCGCCGCCCGGTGGGCCGGGGTGAAGCCGTGCCGGCCGCCGTCGGGGACGCCCGCGGGCCAGTCGAGGTCGACGCGGGTGACGGGGGCGGCATGCTCATCGGTCTCATGGGCCCGCCCGGACTGCCCGGACTGCTCCGCCGGCCCGGCCCGCTCCGCCTGCCTCACTCGCTCCGCCTGTGCCGCCTGCTCCGCCTCCTGTGCCGCGACCAGCGCCTGGCCGCGTTCCAGAACGCCGTCCGGCAGCGTGACCGTGCCCGTGTTGCGGGTCACCAGGTCGACGCGGGCGCCGATCTCGGCGGCGAAGGCGGTCAGCCGGTCACGGTCGTCGGCCGAGCGCATGTCGACCAGGGCGACGATGACGTACCGCTCGCGCGGGTGCAGGGCGTGCAGCGCGCGGATGGTGTTCAGGACCGTGTTGCCGGTGGAGAACTCGTCGTCGACCAGGACCAGCGTGGAGGCGTCCTCGCCGGGCCCGCCACCCGCCAGCAGCTCGCCGTCCTCCGGCAGCAGCAGGTGCGAGGTGGCGTGCGAGTGGGACTCCTCGAAGCCGCCCGCCTGCGCTACGCCCGCCACCGGACGCCGGGTGGAGTGCAGGTACGGGGCGTCCCGCAGGCCGTCCGCGACGGCGTGGCCGAGGCCGGTGGCCGTCTCCGCGTATCCGAGCACCACCGCGCGGCGGGCCTCCTCCTCGCCGAGCAGCTCCCGTACCCGCTCACCGAGCCCGTGTCCCGCCCCGTACACGACCGAGGGCCGCTGCGGCACGTGCTTGCCCAGCACGTTGGAGACCAGCAGATGCGCCCGCTTGGGGTTGCGGCGCAGGGCGAGGCCCAGCAGCTCCCGGAGCTCTCCGTCGCCTTCGAGGGCGACTCCCAGCCGCTCGGCCACCCAGTTGCCCGACCACACCACGTTCACGGTCTCTTCTCTCGTCGCGCGCTCGCTCATCGACGCGCGCTCAGTTCGTCAGGCCGGCGGCCAGCAGGTCCACGAAGCCGACGTCTTCCCTCGCCACTCCGAAGACCTCGGCGCGCTGGAGCGTGCGCTCCGCCCAGGCCCGGTGGGGCTTCACTTCGTTCATCTTGTTCGTGTACGCCGAGCGCAGCACCCCGCCGCCGCCGCGCTCGGGGCTCAGGATGTCCTGGGCGTCCGTGTACTCCTCGTGGCTGACCACGGACAGGGCGTGCACCGGCGCCACGTGCGACGGGTGGATGCAGGTCTTGCCCAGCAGTCCGTTGGCGCGGTCGAGCTCGATCTCCCGGAGCAGTCCGTCGAGGTCGTGCTCGATGAGGGCCGTACGCAGTTCCTCGGCCCGGCCCTCCAGGAAGGGGCTGCGGCGCAGCTGGGGCTTGAACATGCGCTCCTGGCGGCGGAAGTACTCCCAGACCGGGCCGGTGATCGTGAAGCCGGTGCCGTCGGCCCGGCCGAGCACGTTGACCACGTCGGCGATGACGGAGGCGACGATGTGGACGTCGTACGCGGTCATGTCGGGCGCGCGGCGCAGTCCGTAGGCCGAGCAGAAGTCGGTGACGCCCAGGCGCAGGGCGAGCACCCGGTCCCGGTACTTGTCGACGCTCCGGGCGATGCCCTGGAGGATGTCGCCGCGCGTCTCCAGATGGAGCAGTTCGGGGGATTCGAGGACCGGCATGGCGAAGAGTCGTCGGCCGCACGCCGTTTCGGCCTCGGCGAGCGCCTCCAGGAACTGCCTTCCGCGCTCTTCGGTGAATTTGGGAAGTACGAAACCGGACAACATCCGGACCGAGTCGCCGAGGCGCCGCACCAGGTCGGTGATCTGGGCCGGTTCCCGTACGCGGATGAAGAGCAGCGGTACATCGGCTCCCGCCATGTCCGGTGTGCCGCCGGCGTCGGCCGGGCCCTCCGGGGCGGTCCCCGGGGCCGTGGTGCGGGCGGCCAGCGCGGCGAACTGCCTGATCAGGTTGGCTTCGGCGCCGGTCACCTCGGCGTCGTCGATCGAGTCCTCCAGGCACAGCACCATGGAGACCACGCCGCGCCCGGCCTGCTTGAGCACGTCGTCGGCGAGTGACGGGCGGGTGGCCGGGGAGTAGAGCGTGGCTCCCAGGGCGACGGAGAGCATCCGGGCCGGCGATTCGGCGGTGAAGGTACTGGGCTCCCGGAAGAACAGGCCCTCGCGGGCAGTGGGCGATATGTGCCCGAAGTGACGCATGATTTTCCCCCGAACTGCCTGACCGGCCGAACAACGTATGGCCGGTAATAGTACGTACGGACGGGTGTCAACAGTTCCCCATGTACATGAATTTCCGGTTACCCGACCCTTGTCCGACCCCCTCGCGCGGTATCGTCACGCCCGGCCCGCACCGCCGCCGGGCACGGTCGTGCCGCCCCCCGCGTTGTCCGCACGGGCCCCCAGCAGGCAGGATGACGGTCATGACGCACACGATGCTGAAGGGCTCGAACGTCCCTGTCGATGCCGCGGCCGTCCGGGCCGTGCTGCGCTGGACCCCGGGCGCCGGGGTTCCCGACGTGGACGCCTCCGCCCTGCTCCTCGGTGCGTCCGGCCGGGTGCGGTCCGACGAGGACTTCGTCTTCTACAACCAGCCCCGGCACCCCTCCGGCCTGGTCCGGCGGCTGCCGAAGCGCAGCGTCCCGGAAGGGCTGACGGACACGATCGAGGCGGACCTCGGGGCGCTCGACGCCTCGGTGGACCAGGTGGTCATCGCGGCCTCCTCCGACGGGGCCGCCTTCGAGCAGGTGCCGGACCTGCGGATACTCCTGTTCGACGCCGCGTTCGCCGAGGGCGATCCGCTGGCGGTGTTCGATGTCCGGCCGGAGACCGGGGAAGAGACGGCGATCATCTGCGGTGAGCTCTACCGCCGCGGTGAGGGGTGGAAGTTCCGCGCGGTCGGCCAGGGCTATCCCACCGGCCTGATCGGCCTGGCCACCGCCTTCGGTATCTCGGTGGACGAGTCGGAGGCGGCGAACGACGCCCAGGACCCGGCCGCTCCGGCGGCCGCGGGGCCGCTCCCGGCCGCCGTGCCCCCGCCTCCGGCCGTGCCGCCGGGGCCCGCAGCCCCCGTGACCGCCGGGCCCGACTCCCAGGCCACGGTCCAGCACCAGCAGCCCTCCTACGGCTATCCGCCGCCGGTCGCGCACCCCGCCGCCGCCGCGCCCCAGCAGCCGGCGTACGGCTATCCGCAGCCGGCCGCCGCGCCACCCGCGTACGGCTATCCGCAGCCCGCGGCAGCCGCCGCGCACGCGCCCGACCCCCATTTCGTGCTGCCTCCACAAGGTCCGCAGTTCGTCCGGTCCTGAGCCTCGTCCGGTCCTGAGCCGTCCCGGTCCGCCGGCCACACCCCCCGGGCTCAGGTCCGGGTCTTGTAGCCGCGCCCCCATTGCATGCCGTAGCCGTACAGCCGGTCCAGCTCCGACTGGAAGCCGTACACGAACTTCACCTCGCGGCGCACGATCAGCTCGTCCTTGACGTTCTCCACGGTGAACACCGCACAGGAGCGGGCCTGCGGTGCGCGTTCGTCCAGCTCGATCTCGATGCGCGGTCCGTTGCCCGGGTAGAGCGTGATCTTGGCGTGGGTGCGGTCGAAGGCGGGCGTCCGGTCGTAGATGTAGACGAAGAACAGCAGCCGCTTGATCTTGTCGCGCTGGTCGAGGTTGACGTAGACCGTCTCGCCCGAGGGGGCGCCGAACCGGTCGTCGCCGCTGAGCCGGACGTAGGGCGGGCCGTTGAGGTCGCCGATGAGGCTGCCCAGCGGCTGCACGACGCCCTTGGTGCCGTCCGTCAGCTCGTACATGCAGCCGAGATCCAGGTCGACGTTGACGACGCCCTGGGTGTGCGCCTGGACCACCTCGGGCTTGAAGAGCTGGAGGGGGTGCCGCAGCCGGCCGCTCTGGCGTGAGCGGCCCTCGATGTCCGAGGTCCGCATCCGCCAGGACAGATTGACCCGGAGGTTGCCCGACAGGGCGCCCTGCTTGCTGAGCGAGATCGTGGCGTTCCGCTTGGACAGCACGATGGCGCTCGACGTCGAGTTGCCCGAGTCGAACTGCGCTGCCCGCCCCGGCCACAGGCCGTCGAAGAATCCCATACCAACCCCCACCTGTTCCGCGCCGCCCGGACATCACTGCGGGGCGGCCACCGGGCCGGGTCCGGGAGTTCCCGGAGAGCCGTCGCCGTGTGGGCCGCCCCGCAGAGAGCGTTCCTCAATCCTTACCGGGTCACACCCCGGAGGACACTTCTGCCTTGGTGTCCGAGCCGCCGTCCCCGCCGGATTCCGCGGCGAGCGCGCGGTTGCGCTTGACCGAGGACCAGAAGGAGAGGGCGATCAGGATGACACCGACCGAGCCGGTGATCAGCTCGTTGATCTCGTACTGGATGGTGATCAGCAGGATGACGGAGAGCGCGCCGATCGCGTAGTGCGCCCCGTGCTCCAGGTAGACGTAGTCGTCGAGCGTGCCCTCGCGCACCAGGTAGACGGTGAGCGAACGGACGTACATGGCGCCGATGCCGAGGCCGAGGGCCATCAGCACGATCTCGTTGGTGATCGCGAAGGCGCCGATGACGCCGTCGAAGGAGAACGAGGCGTCCAGGACTTCCAGGTAGAGGAAGAGGAAGAACGCGGCCTTTCCGGCGAGAGCGACCCCGGTGACGGGCTTGCCCTTCTTCTTGGCCTCTTCCTCGGCCTCGTGCTCGCGCTCCTCCTCCTCTTCGAGCTTGTTCTCGAAGAAGCCGGAGAGCCCGCCGACGATCAGGTAGGTGATCAGACCGGCGATGCCGGAGAGCATGACCGTCGACGCCTTGTCGGCGTGACCGCCACCATGCTGGTGGGCGTTGGTCGCGAAGGTCATGGCGGTGATCAGCAGGATGATCAGCGCGACGCAGACCGACAGCATGTCGACCTTGCCGAGCTTGGCGAGCGGACGCTCGATCCAGCGCAGCCACTGGATGTCACGGTCCTCGTCGAAGATGAAGTCGAGGAAGATCATCAGCAGGAACATGCCACCGAAGGCGGCGATCGACGGATGGGCGTCCGTGACCAGTTCCTTGTACTTGTCCGGGTCGTTGAAGGACAGGTCGATGGCCTCGATCGGTCCGAGCTGGGCGCTCACGGCCACGATCACGACGGGGAACACCAGTCGCATACCGAAGACGGCGATGAGGATGCCGATGGTGAGGAAGATCTTCTGCCAGAAGGCATTCATCTTCTTCAGGATTCCGGCGTTGATCACCGCGTTGTCGAAGGACAGCGAGATCTCCAGGACGGACAGGATCGCGACGATGCCGAAAGCCTGCCACCCCCCGTAGAGGATCGCTGCGACCAGGCCGAGCGCGGTGACCGCGAACGACCAGCCGAAGGTTTTCAGAACCACTGGCTACCCCATCGTGTTATGTAAAAGGGTCTCCCCCGGTGTGTCGGGGCCCCCCGCGCCGTGCGCGGCTTTAAGAAACGTTGACGCCGAAGTCTAGAGCGATGCCGCGCAGGCCCGACGCGTACCCCTGCCCGACTGCACGGAATTTCCACTCGCCGTTGTACCGGTAGAGCTCTCCGAAGATCATCGCGGTCTCCGTCGAGGCGTCCTCGCTGAGGTCGTAACGGGCCAGTTCCTGACCGTCGGCCTGATTGACGACGCGAATGAAGGCATTGCTGACCTGGCCGAAGGCCTGGCCCCGGCTGTCCGCGTCATGGATCGAGACCGGAAAGACGATCTTGTCGCAGTGGGCGGGAACCTGGTCGAGACGGACGATGACGGACTCGTCGTCGCCCTCGCCCTCCCCCGTGAGGTTGTCGCCGGTGTGCTCGACGGAGCCGTCCGGGCTCGTGAGGTTGTTGTAGAAGACGAACCACTCGTCACCGAGCACCCGGCCCGACTGGCACAGCAGTGCGCTGGCGTCGAGGTCGAAGGCGGCTCCCGTGGTGGAGCGTGCGTCCCAGCCGAGCCCGACCAGCACCTGTGTGAGGTTGGGTGCGACCTTGGAGAGGGAGACGTTGCCTCCCTTGGCGAGCGTGACGCCCATGTGTGTCCTCCCCGAGTCGTGTAAAACGCTGCCGGGCGCTTTCGACGCCCGGGCCGGGCGTCAGCGCCCGGTCAGGGTCCGGCCCGGAACCGGTCCGGACACACCCTGGGGCCAGAAACCTCAGACGTTGACGCCGAAGTCCTGGGCGATGCCGCGCAGGCCGGAGGCGTACCCCTGGCCGATGGCGCGGAACTTCCACTCGGCGCCGTTGCGGTACAGCTCGCCGAAGACCATGGCGGTCTCGGTCGAAGCGTCCTCGCTGAGGTCGTAGCGGGCCAGCTCCGTGTTGTCGGCCTGGTTGACCACGCGGATGTACGCGTTGCGGACCTGGCCGAAGCTCTGCTGGCGGGTCTCGGCCTCGTAGATCGAGACCGGGAAGACGATCTTGTCGACGTCGGCCGGCACACCGGCCAGGTTCACCTTGATGACCTCGTCGTCGCCCTCGCCCTCACCGGTGGTGTTGTCACCGGTGTGCTCGACGGAGCCGTCGGGGCTCTTCAGGTTGTTGAAGAAGACGAAATTGCCGTCGGTGGCGACCTTGCCCTCGGTGTTCGTCAGCAGCGCGCTGGCGTCGAGGTCGAAGTCACCCCCGGTGGTGGTGCGGGCGTCCCAGCCCAGACCGACGATGACCGCGGTCAGGTTGGGCGCGGCCTTGGTCAGCGAGACGTTGCCGCCCTTGCTGAGGCTGACTCCCACGAGTCCTCCAGTAGTTTTCTCAGGGGCCGGCAGACACCAGCGTCCCCGTCGTTCGTTGGCATCGGATCAACGATTGGATCCTAGTGACCGGTTCCCGGCCAAAACAGGCTTTTGACCGGGCGTCGCCAGGAGATCGTCTCAGAGCGCTTCGAGCGCCTTGACGTAGTCGTTCAGGTCCCGGGCGTCCGGGAGGCCGTTCACGACGCTCCAGCGGACCACACCCGCCTTGTCGATGACGAAGGTGCCGCGCACCGCGCAGCCCTTGTCCTCGTCGAAGACGCCGTAAGCCCGCGAGGTCTCGCCGTGCGGCCAGAAGTCGGACAGCAGCGGGTACTCCAGGCCCTCCTGCTCGGCGAAGACGCGCAGGGTGTGGATGGAGTCGTTGGAGACGGCGAGGAGCTGGGTGCCCTCGTTCTCGAAGCGGGGCAGCTCGTCGCGGAGCGCGCACAGCTCGCCGGTGCAGACGCCGGTGAAGGCGAACGGGTAGAACACCAGCACCACGTTCTTCTCGCCGCGGAACTCCGACAGCCGCACGGTCCGGCCGTGGTTGTCCTTGAGCTGGAAGTCCGGGGCCTGACTGCCGACCTCGATCGTCATGGAAACACGCATCCTTATCGCCGCTTCTCCGCTTCCCGGGCCGGGTCCGTCCGGGTGACACCCACCCTACGCAGGCCGGTCGCGGGCGTACGAAGGCCCTCACGGGCACGGTGTGCGCCCGCGAGGGCCTCGGGTGGTGCAGAGAGTGGTTCAGCGCTTGCCCTTGGCCCCCTTGGGGGTGGCCAGACGGCTGCCCGTCCAGTCCTTGCCCGCGCTGATGCTCTTGGTCTGGGCGAGCCCGGCCGTCTGGGCGGCCTCATTGATGTCGCTCGGTTCGACGTATCCGTCACGGCCGGTCTTCGGCGTCATCAGCCAGACCATCCCGCCGTCCTCGATCAGACCAATGGCATCCACCAGCGCGTCCGTAAGGTCGCCGTCCTCGTCGCGGAACCAGAGCAGGACGACGTCGGCGACGTCGTCGTACTCCTCGTCGACGAGTTCCTGGCCGGTAGTGGCCTCAATGCCCTCACGGAGCTCCAGCTCGACGTCGTCGTCGTAGCCGATCTCCTGGACCACTTGTCCGGGCTCGAACCCCAGGCGTGCTGCCGGGTTGGTCCGCTCCTCCGCGTGGTCCGCGGTCGCGCTCACGGGTTGCCTCCTGATCATGTCTTCGGAAAATGCTGCAGCCACGCGCGTGCGCGGGGCGTTGGCCGTAGTCCACACGGGCTCGGCGAATCGCGCAAGTACCCAGCGTGCGAGACCGCCTATACGGTGACGTTCCCTGCCACGTCGCCGCAAGTTCCGGCAAGTCTCTCCGGCGGCTTCCCGGGGTCTCCCCCGCGTCGCTCCATCCGTTTACGTCCTTCCTCAGCTTATGCGGTTTCGATCCGCCAATCGGAGTCGAACAGCCTTTGGGAACGCTTGGACGCCTTGGGCGTAAGGTTGCGGTTTGCCCGTACCCAGCCGCGCACTGCCCACACTCGTGCCCCTCCGACGAGTTTTCGGAACCTCGGGGTTACCCCACGGTAGAGATGACGTTCGGGGCCTCGCGGTAGCACGATGGAGACGGCGCACACAGAGTTGGCAGAGTCGTACGGGGGCCCGTTCCCCGTGAACAGGCCCCGTAGAGCACCACCGAACAGCGAAGGAACAGTGTGGCTTCCGGATCCGATCGCAACCCGATCATCATTGGCGGCCTTCCGAGCCAGGTCCCGGATTTCGATCCTGAAGAGACCCGGGAATGGCTCGACTCCCTCGACGCCGCCGTCGACGAGCGCGGCCGTGAGCGGGCCCGCTATCTGATGCTCCGGCTCATCGAGCGCGCGCGGGAGAAGCGCGTCGCCGTGCCGGAGATGCGCAGCACGGACTACGTGAACACGATCGCCACGAAGGACGAGCCGTTCTTCCCCGGCGACGAGGAGATCGAGCGCAAGGTCCTCAACGCGACCCGCTGGAACGCCGCCGTGATGGTCTCGCGGGCGCAGCGCCCCGGGATCGGCGTCGGCGGCCACATCGCCACGTTCGCGTCCTCCGCCTCGCTGTACGACGTGGGCTTCAACCACTTCTTCCGGGGCAAGGACCAGGGCGACGGCGGTGACCAGATCTTCTTCCAGGGGCACGCGTCCCCGGGGATCTACGCCCGCGCGTTCCTGCTGGACCGGCTGAGCGAGGCGCAGCTGGACGCGTTCCGCCAGGAGAAGTCGAAGGCGCCGAACGGCCTGTCCAGCTATCCGCACCCGCGGCTGATGCCGGACTTCTGGGAGTTCCCGACCGTCTCGATGGGCCTCGGTCCGCTCGGCGCGATCTACCAGGCACGGATGAACCGCTACATGGAGGCGCGCGGCATCGCCGACACCTCCAAGTCGCACGTCTGGGCCTATCTGGGCGACGGCGAGATGGACGAGCCGGAGTCGCTGGGCCAGCTGTCCATCGCGGCGCGTGAGGGCCTGGACAACCTGACCTTCGTGGTCAACTGCAACCTGCAGCGGCTCGACGGCCCGGTGCGTGGCAACGGCAAGATCATCCAGGAGCTGGAGTCGCAGTTCCGGGGCGCCGGCTGGAACGTCATCAAGCTGGTCTGGGACCGCTCCTGGGACCCGCTGCTGGCGCAGGACCGCACGGGCATCCTGGTCAACAAGCTGAACACCACGCCGGACGGCCAGTTCCAGACGTACGCCACGGAGACCGGCGCGTACATCCGCGAGCACTTCTTCGGCGACGACCCGCGGCTGCGGGACATGGTCAAGGACATGACCGACCAGCAGATCCTGCACCTGGGCCGCGGCGGTCACGACCACCGCAAGGTCTACGCGGCCTATGCGGCGGCCAAGGCGCACAAGGGCCAGCCGACGGTGATCCTGGCGCAGACGGTCAAGGGCTGGACGCTGGGGCCGAACTTCGAGGGCCGCAACGCGACCCACCAGATGAAGAAGCTCACGGTCGAGGACCTCAAGCGCTTCCGGGACCGTCTGCACATCCCGATCACGGACAAGCAGCTGGACGAGGGCTACCCGCCCTACTACCACCCGGGCCGCGACTCGGAGGAGATCCAGTACATGCACGACCGCCGCCAGGGTCTGGGCGGTTACGTCCCGACCCGGGTGGTGCGTGCGAAGCCTCTGCCGCAGCCCGAGGACAAGACGTACGCGGCTGCGAAGAAGGGTTCGGGTTCGCAGTCGATCGCCACCACCATGGCGTTCGTCCGCATCCTGAAGGACCTCATGCGGGACAAGGAGATCGGCAAGCGGTTCGTGCTGATCGCGCCCGATGAGTACCGCACCTTCGGTATGGACGCGTTCTTCCCGAGTGCGAAGATCTACAACCCGCTGGGGCAGCAGTACGAGGCGGTCGACCGCGATCTGCTGCTCGCGTACAAGGAGTCGCCGACCGGGCAGATGCTGCACGACGGCATCTCCGAGGCGGGCTGTACGGCCTCGCTGATCGCGGCCGGTTCGGCGTACGCCACGCACGGCGAGCCGCTGATCCCGGTGTACGTCTTCTACTCGATGTTCGGGTTCCAGCGCACCGGCGACCAGTTCTGGCAGATGGCCGACCAGCTCGCGCGCGGCTTCGTGCTGGGCGCCACCGCCGGCCGGACCACGCTGACCGGTGAAGGGCTCCAGCACGCGGACGGCCACTCGCAGCTGCTGGCCTCGACGAACCCGGGCTGTGTCGCGTACGACCCGGCGTACGGGTTCGAGATCGCGCACATCATGAAGGACGGGCTGCGCCGGATGTACGGCGAGGCGAACGAGGACGTCTTCTACTACCTCACCGTCTACAACGAGCCGATCCAGCACCCGGCCGAGCCCGAGAACGTGGACGTCGAGGGCATCCTCAAGGGCATCCACCGCTTCAGCGCGGGCGAGAAGGGCGAGATCCCGGCCCAGATCATGGCGTCCGGCGTGGCGGTCCCCTGGGCCCTGGAGGCGCAGAAGATCCTCGCGGACGAGTGGAACGTCAAGGCGGACGTCTGGTCGGCGACCTCCTGGAACGAGCTGCGCCGCGAGGCGGTGGACGTGGAGCGCTACAACCTCCTGCACCCGGAGGAGGAGCAGCGCGTCCCGTACGTGACCAAGAAGCTCGACGGGGCGCAGGGCCCGTTCGTGGCGGTCTCGGACTGGATGCGTTCGGTGCCGGACCAGATCGCGCGCTGGGTGCCGGGTGCGTACCAGTCGCTGGGCGCGGACGGCTTCGGCTTCGCGGACACCCGGGGTGCGGCCCGCCGGTTCTTCCACATCGACGCGCAGTCGATCGTGCTGGCGGTCCTCACCGAGCTGGCCAAGGAGGGCAGGATCGACCGGTCGGCCCTGAAGACGGCGGTCGACCGCTACGAGCTCCTGGACGTGGCCGCGGCCGATCCGGGCGCGGCGGGCGGCGACGCGTAGGCAGGGAAGTTTCGGCCCGGAGGGGCGGTGGCGCGGAAGCGTCGCCGCCCCTCCGGCGTGTCCGGGCTCAGTTCTCCCAGATCTTGAAGGCGCGTACCTGGTACGGGGAGCGGGGCGTCCAGGTGCCGCCGCCGGGGTACGTCTCGAACTCGCCGGTCTCCGCGCACTCGGCGGACTGGTAGGTGGTGACGGGCCGCCCGGTGCGGTTGGCGAGGGACTGGGCGTCGCCGCCCTTGGGCAGCGGGACGCAGCTCTCGATGTCGGTGTCGGAGAGCTCGAAGGTGTGGCGGGCGCCGGTGAAGTCGGGCTTCTTCCAGAGGCAGAGCCGGCCCGCCTCGCAGGACCCGAGGCTGACGCCCGAGGACCCCGGGGAGCGCTCCGGAGCCGCCGCGGCCCGGTCGTGGGCCAGGGCCTGGGGAACGAGTGCGGTGACGGCCAGTGCGGCCGCGAGAACGGTCGTGCGCGTGACCGTCATGCGTGTCGTGGCCGTCGTACGTGTCGTGGCCGTCGTAGGTGTCGTGTTCGTCGTAGGTGTCGTGGTCGTACGCATGGTGGATCAACCCCCGTGGTCGGTCGGCGATGTGTTCGCCGATCACTCTGCGTCACCATGCGCGGTGTACGGAAGGCGGGCCGGGGGGTTGCCACCCTGATAGGCGACAGCCCCGCCGAAAGGATTCGGCGGGGCTGTGACCTGCACTGTGTTGACGATCTGCCTCGTCGTGCGGGGCGCGTCAGATGTGGCCGACTCCGGCACCGGCCTCGGCGTTCGCGCCGCGCTTGGTGAGCGTGGCGACGAAGGCGGCGATCACCGCGACGACGCCGGCGACCGTGAAGGCCAGGCCCATGCCGGACATGAAGGTGTCGTGGATGACCCCGCCGATGCGGTCCACGATGTCCGGCGTCATGCCGGGAGCCTTGGCGAGCGCCTCGGTCGGGACCATGCCGAACTCGGCGGCCTGCTCCAGATTCGGGTCGGGTTCGCCGGGCAGGCCCGCGCCCGCCCAGTTCTCCGCGAACTCCGAGCTGACCTTGGAGGACATGACCGCGCCGAGGACGGCGGTGCCGAGCGCGCCGCCGACCTGCATGGCGGCCTGCTGGAGACCGCCGGCCACGCCGGAGAGCTCCATGGGCGCGTTGCCGACGATGACCTCGGTGGCGCCGACCATGACCGGGGCGAGCCCGCAGCCGAGCAGGGCGAACCAGAGGGACATGGCGAAGGTGCCGGTGGACTCGGTGAGCGTGGTCATGCCGAACATCGCGGTGGCCGTGCAGACCATGCCGCCGACCAGCGGGACGCGCGGGCCGAACTTGGTGATCAGCAGACCGGCGACCGGCGAGGAGACGATCATCATCGCGGTGAGCGGCAGCAGATGCAGACCGCTGTCGACCGGGCTGAGGCCGTGGACGCCCTGGAGGAAGAAGGTCACGAAGAAGAGGCCGCCCATGAAGGCGAAGGCCATCAGCATCATGAGGACGACACCGGCCGTCAACGGCACGGAGCGGAACATCCCCAGCGGAACGAGCGGCTCCTTGACCCGGGTCTCCCAGAGGCCGAAGGCCAGGAAGAGCAGGATCGCGAGGCCCAGCCACGCCCAGGTCCGGCCGTCGCCCCAGCCCCAGGACTCACCGGCCTTGATGATGCCCCAGATGAGGGCGAACATCGCGCCCGAGAGCAGCGCGATGCCCAGGAGGTCGAAGGAGCGCGGCGCGTTGGCGGCGCGGTGGTCCTTGAGGATCACCAGGCCGAAGGCGAGCGCGGCGATGCCGACGGGCACGTTGATGAAGAAGACCGACTGCCAGCTGACGTGCTCGACGAGCAGACCGCCGACGATCGGACCGCCCGCGGTGGACGCTCCGATGACCATGCCCCAGATGCCGATCGCCATGTTCAGCTTCTCGGCGGGGAAGGTGGCGCGCAGCAGGCCGAGCGCGGCCGGCATCAGCAGGGCGCCGAAGAGGCCCTGGAGCACGCGGAAGAGGATGACCAGCGAGATCTCGCTGGAGAGACCGATCGCACCGGAGGCGAGGGCGAAGCCCGCGATGCCGATGAGGAAGGTCTGACGGTGGCCGAAGCGGTCGCCCAGCTTGCCCGCGGTGATCAGGGCGACGGCGAGGGCGAGCAGATAGCCGTTGGTGATCCACTGGACGTCGGCGAGCGAGGCGCCGAGGTCCTTCTGGATCGCGGGGTTCGCGATGGCGACGATGGTGCCGTCGAGGGCGACCATCATCACGCCGATGGCGACGGCGAAGAGGGTCAGCCAGGGGTGGCCGCGAAGCCCCTTGACCGGGGCGGGTACTGCGTTGTCTTCGGGCTCCCGCGGCGCCTTCTCGACGGTGGTCTGACTAGTCATACGGGGAGACTAGTGACAGCCGCTGACAGTTGACAAACCAATTCACAAGTCAGTAACTGTCACGTAGCTCACACGTAGCGCACAGGTATGCTGAGCTGGACAAACACGGGAAAAGAGGGACCGGTACGTGACCGACGGGCAGACAGTCGAGCCCCGCGCCGGACTGCGTGAACGCAAGAAACAGCGCACCCGCGACGCCTTGTTGCGCGCCGCCCTCGAACTGTTCACCACCCAGGGGTACGAACGCACCACCGTCGACGAGATCGTCGACGCCGTGGAGGTCTCCCAGCGCACCTTCTTCCGCTACTTCGCGAGCAAGGAGGACACCACCTTCGCGGTGCAGGAGATGGTCGAGTCCCGTTTCATCGAGGAGCTGCGCCGGCGCCCCGCGGACGAGGCGCCCTTCGAGGCCATGCGCCGGGCGGTGCTGTGCGCGTGGAACAGCATCGGCGAGGCGATCGAGGAGGTCATCACGGTCGACCTCCATATGCGGACCTACCAGATGATCGAGTCGACCCCGACCCTGCTCGCCGCCCATATGCGGCGCGGTATCGCCCTGGAGAACCACATCGCCCTGCTGATCGCGGAGCGCGAGGGGCTGGACGTGGACCGGGACCCCCGGCCGCGGGTGGCCGTCGCCGCGTTCTCCGGGGTGATGCGGGTGACCGGCCAGCTGTGGGGCCAGGGGCGCGACCCGAGCGTGGAGGCGCTGCGCGATCTGACCGAGGAGTACCTCGACCAGCTCGCCCCGGCCCTCGCCCGGGACTGGCGTCCGTAGACGTCGGAGAACGAAACAGACATCGGGTCACGAAACGCCGGGCTCGCGTCGACAAGGGCGCACCTCCGGAACCACGGTGACCCTCCGTGAGAAATCCGGAGTGAATCCTTTGCGGACGGGTGATGTACGTCACCCGAATCACGGTGGCCGACGCGCGTCTCCTAGGGTGTGGCGCAGTGACTTCTTTCGACACCTCTCCCACGTTGACCGCATGGCGCGCGCTGCTCGCCGTCGCGGTCGTGTTCGTGATGCTGGCGACGACGGGCTGGAGCGCCGTCCGCGATCAGCACCCCGACGGGCCTCGCGAGCTCGCGCTCGCCGCCTGGGCACGGGACCGGATAGCGGGCCGTTCGCTGCCGGAGGCCGACGCCCCCGCCTATCGGCTGGCCCACTTCTTCGCCACCCTCACCACGGGACAGCGGACGGCGCTGGCGGGCAAGTACCCGTCGGTGGTGGGAAATCTGAACGGCGCACCGGTCACGCTGCGCTACCGGGCCAACCGGGTCGCCCTCAGACAGGCCGTGGCCGTGGAGCAGGTGCGGGCACATGACGAGAAGCTCTCGCCGGACGGGCGCGACGAGGCGCGGGCCCGGCTCGACCGGTTCCGGTCGCTGCTCAAGGGCGGACGCCAGATCCTGGCCTTCGATCCGTCCGGGAAGGGCCGGGCGGCCGAGGTGTTCGGCAACCTCGACCGGGCCGCCCGGGTCTCCGTCGTCGTCCCCGGCGTCGACACCCATCTGCTGACCCTGGAACGCAGCCGGCGCCAGTACGCGGCCCCCGTCGGCATGGCCAAGTCGCTGTACGGCGCGGAGCGCTCGGCCTCCCCGGGCACCCGTACGGCCGTCATCGCCTGGGCCGACTACACCGCCCCGGCCGGTCTCGGCATGGACGCGGCGCTGGGCGGTCTGGCGGCGAACGGCGCGATCCGGCTGAACGCGATGATCGGTGCGCTGCCCGGCGTCTCGAAGGTCTCGCTGTTCTGCCACAGCTACGGCTCGGTGGTCTGCGGGGTGGCCGCGCACTCGGCCCCCGACCGGGTGGCCGACATCGCGGTCGCGGGCAGTCCGGGCATGCGGGCCGCCAACGCCGGGCAGCTGGAGACCGACGCCCGGATCTGGGCGACCCGGGACGGTGGCGACTGGATCGGGGACGTACCGCATCTCGAATTCGGCGGGATCGGTCACGGGGCTGATCCGGTCGACCCGGAGTTCGGCGCGCGGATCGTCTCGGCGGCGGGGGCCGCCGGGCACAGCGGCTACTTCGAACCGGGCACCGAGAGCCTGGACAACTTCGCCGCGATCGGTGTCGGAGCGTACGGCTCGGTCAGCTGCGCGCGTGCCGACAGCGCATGCCACAGCGGTATTTCCGGTGCGCGGGACGGCTGACGCGCGTAGAGGAGCGTGTCGGGCGGATTAATTGGGACTTACTCCGAGGGGGGACGCGGGCGACTGTGCCGCATACGATGAGGCACATGGGTGATGTGCTGGCCGGAATTCATGCCACCTGGGAGTTCGACACCGACTCCGTGCTCATCCGCTTCGAACGGGGCATCCGCACACCGAAGCTCTTCCAGAGCCTGCGGGAACGCCGCATCCCGTATGCGGCGCTGTCGTCGGTGACGCTGACCCCGGGCAAGCGGAGCACGGTGGTCCTGCGTGCCGTGCCGCGACCGGGTGCCGATCCTCTGGTGGAGGCTGCCGCCGGGCAGCTCAAGGAGGGGTGCGACCCCTATCGCCTGGTGCTTCCGGCGGAGCGGGAGGTGCTCGCCGAGTACTACGCCGACGAGCTGCGGGCCCTGCTGGACCCGGCGTCCGACGAGCCCGCCGACCGCTTCCTGGTGGCGGCCCCCGAGGCCCCGATGAACTTCAAGGCGTACGACGGCCGGGCCGGCTTCGACGGCGAGCGGATCTCCTTCCGGTGGTCCTGGACCGGGGCCTCCAGCGCCAAGTGGAAGGCCGGCGACCAGACCTTCCGCGTGAGCGAGTTGGCCGGAATCGTATGGCGCTCGCCCGAGGCGCTCGACGGCTATCTGCGGCTGCTGCCCCGCGCGGCCGCCCCGGTCGACCACCGCACCGGCGGCAGCCTGGGCGATCTGCACGGTCCCGGCGGCTCCGCGGACGTGGACGGCGGTGCGCCGGACGGGGTGCCCGCCGGGGCCCCGTCCGTCGGCCCGGACCAGGATCCGGCCGCCGTGCTGTTCGGCCTGGGCTACGGGCCGGTGCACGAGTCGCTGCCCTTCGCCGCCGCCGTCCTGGAGTCCGTACGCAGGACCCAGCCCGCACCCGCCGCCTCCGCCCCGGCCCTGGTGAACGCCGGGCGGCGCGACCCGGCGGACATCGCCGAGCGGATACATCACCTCGGCGAACTGCATCAGGCCGGCCTGGTGACGGACGCCGAGTACACCGCGAAGAAGGCCCAGTTGCTCGCGGAGCTGTGACCCGCACGGTCACCGGGCCGCGACCCGTCAGCCGTACGGTCGGCGGGCCGCGACCTCGTCAGCCGTACGCCCGCCGAGCCGTGACCCCGTACCGGAGTATGAGGCGGACCGGCCGCAGGTCGGAACCCCGGTATGACTCCCCCGGGCCCCCGGTCTGCCTACGCTGACCGGGCTATGTCCACATCCACATCCTCATCCTCCTCCCCCGCCGGGCCCCCGCCGCCCGCCGACGGCCTGCTGAGCGCCGCCCGCCGCAATCTGCGCGAGCTCGCCCACGGGCTGTCCCACGCCTCCCATCCGTCCACGCCGCTGCTGGCCGAAGCCCCGAAGCTGTGGCAGCGGCTGCTGCCGTACGTCGTGGTGCTCGCCCTGGCCGCGACCTTCATCCCGGTCACCATCACCGTCCTGACCTCGCAGTACGACGTGCCGGGCGCGCTGGCCGGGGCGCTCGGGGTGGCCGGGGCGGCTCCGCTGCTGATGCTGGCCCACCGGCCGCTCCAGGCCTGGTGGATCATCTTCCCGGCCGACATCGTGGGCGCGCTGGTGCTGCTGGCGCACCCCTCCGAGCAGCACGACGTCTGGCCGTGGATCCCGCCGGTGCTGGTCGCCTACCTCTTCCTGCTGCTGGCCATCGGGCTGCGCGAGACACGGCGGACCGCGGTCTCCGTATGGGTGGCGACGTGTCTGGCCGGGCTGGTGCTGCATCTGATCGCGCCGGCCGACCGCAGCACCGGCAGCGCCCTGCTGCTGCCGATCCTCGGCGCGGTGGTCCTGGTGATCGGCGGGGCGGTACGGGAACGGGGCGAGGCGACCCGGCGGCTGGCCGAGCAGGAGACGATCAGCGAGGCGGAACGGGCGCAGCGCACGCTGCTGGAGGAGCGGACCCGGATCGCCCGGGAGCTGCACGACGTGGTCGCGCACCACATGTCGGTGATCACCGTGCAGGCGGACTCCGCGCCCTACCGGATCCCGGGTCTGCCGGAGCCCGCGCAGGAGGAGTTCGCGGCCATCGCGGCGGCCGCGCGGGAGTCGCTGGGCGAGATGCGGCGGCTGCTGTCGGTGCTGCGCAGCGACGGAACCGAGGGCGATCTGACGCCGCAGCCGGGCCTGGACCGGCTCCAGCAGCTGGTGGAGGCGACGGTACGGGCCGGGCTTCCGGTGGAGCTGTCGCTCGCCGCGGATCTGGGCGAGGTGCCGTCGGCGGTGGATCTGTCGGCGTACCGGATCGTGCAGGAGGCGCTGGCCAATGTGGTGCGCCACGCACCCGGCGCGCGCACCCAGGTCTCGGTCCGGGCGTCCGCGGGCCATCTCAACGTGCTGGTGGTCAACGGGCCCGCGCCGAAGCCCGCCGAGCCGCTGGAGAGCACCGGCACCGGGCACGGGCTGGTGGGCATGCGGGAGCGCGTACGGTTGACCGGCGGCACGCTGGACACCGGGCCGCTGCCCGACGGCGGGTTCCGGGTGGCCGCCCGGATGCCGCTGCCTCCGGCCACCGCGCCGTCCGCCCGGCCCTCTGCCGTCCCACCCCTTCCGGAGGATCTGTGACCATCCGCGTGATCATCGTCGACGACCAGGCCATGGTGCGGGCCGGGTTCGCGGCGCTGCTGTCGGCGCAGAGCGACATCGACGTGGTGGGCGAGGCGGCGGACGGCCGCCAGGGCGTGGACGTCAGCCGCAACCAGCATCCCGACGTGGTCCTGATGGACGTCCGGATGCCGGAGATGGACGGACTGGCCGCCGCCCGCGAGCTGTTGAACCCGCCGGTGGGCGTGGTGCACCGGCCGAAGGTGCTGATGCTGACGACGTTCGACGTGGACGACTACGTGTACGAGGCGCTGCGCGCCGGGGCGTCCGGGTTCCTGCTGAAGGACGCCCCGCCCGCCGATCTGATCGCGGCGGTACGGGTGGTGGCGGCCGGTGACGCGCTGCTCGCGCCCTCGGTGACCCGGCGGCTGATCGCGGACTTCGCGGCGCAGCGGCCCGCCGGGGCGACGCGCGGCGGCCAGGCGCTCCGGCTCAACGGCCTCACCCCGCGCGAGAGCGAGGTGCTGGAGCTGATCGCGCGGGGGCTGTCGAACCAGGAGATCGCGGGGCGGCTGGTGCTGGCCGAGCAGACCGTCAAGACGCACATCGGGCGGGTGCTGGCCAAGCTGGACCTGCGGGACCGGGCGCAGGCGGTGATCTTCGCGTACGAGTCGGGGCTGGTGACTCCGGGGGACGCGGGGGCGTAGCGGTACGTCCCGACGCCGGGGCGAAGTGGTACGTCCCGACGAGAGCGCCCGGCGGCACGTCCCGGTTCTCGTCCACCCCCTACCCCGGTATCACCCCGCAGTTGGCTCCCCGGTGTGACGTCGCGTCCCCCGTCCGCTTCCTACCTTCCTCCCGGTCGCACCGCTCGGTGCGGATCCGGAGAGGGAGGGCACGATGCGTCGATACGCGAGGACCGTGGTCGCGTTCGCACTGGCCACCAGCGTGGTGGCGGGAACGGCGGGCTGGGTTTCGGGGGATGCGCAGCAGGCGCTGACCGGGCCGCCGCCGGGCACCGCGCAGTGGCGGGCGGACCGGGCGCTGGGGGCGGAGCTGCCCGATCCGGAGCGCTCGACGGCCGCCGAAGTCGCGTCGTTCTTCGCCGGGTTGAGCGCCAAGGAGCGGCAACTGCTGGTGCTGCGGCACCCGTCGGTCGTCGGGAACCTGGACGGCGCGCCGCTGGAGGTGCGTTACCGCGCCAACTCCCTCGCGCTGACCGCCTCCGACGACCCCCGCTACCGTTCGCTGGCCGCGCCCGGACGCCAGATCCTCGCCTTCGACCCGCGCGGACGCGGCCTGGTCGCCGAGGTGTTCGGGGATCTGCGCGCGGCAAAGCGGGTCTCGGTGGTGGTGCCGGGGTCCGACAACGACGCCGGGACCTTCGACCGGAAGGTCGCCGCCCACGGGGCCCCGGCCGGAATGGCCCGGACCCTGCAGGTGGAGGCGGGTCCGGAGACCGCCGTCATCGCCTGGGCCGGGTACACCACCCCCGTCGGCGTCGGCATGGACGCGGCGACCGGGCGGCTCGCGGAGGCGGGCGCCGGGCGGCTGACCCGCTTCGCGGAGGGCCTGACGGCGGACGGGCTGCCCGAGCCGGCGATGTTCTGCCACAGCTACGGCTCCGTCGTCTGCGGGATCGCCGCCCACCGCCTGCCCGCCACCGACCTGGTGGTCCTCGGCTCCCCCGGCATGCGGGCGGACGATGCCGCGGGGCTGCGGACGAAGGCCCGGGTGTGGGCGGCGAAGGACCCGACCGACTGGATCGACAACGTGCCGAACGTGCGCTTCGCCGGTCTCGGCCACGGCACGGACCCGACCGACCCGGCGTTCGGCGCCCGCCGCGTACCGGCGGACGAGGCCCGGGGCCACGCCGGCTACTTCGCGCCCGGGACGGACTCGCTCCGGGCCTTCGCCGCCATCGCGCGGGGCACGACCACTCCGGAAGGTGCGACCCGATGAACGCCGTACCGAAGACACCACTGCGGAAGAACGCCGTACGCGGCGACGTCCGGCGGCTCGCCGCCCGTATCGACTCCTCCACCCCCGCCCACCGCGACCGCGCGATCGACGGCCTGCGGGCCCTGGCGCTGCTCGCCGTGCCGCTCGGCCACTGGATGCTCGGCGGGTTCCGGCTGGACGCCGACGGACTGCACAACGCGAGCCCGCTCTCGGCCTTCGGCGGGTTCGCGCCGGTCAGCTGGGTGCTCCAGATGCTGGGCATCTTCTTCCTGGTCGGCGGGTACGCCTCGGTGCTCTCCTACCGCCGCCGGACCTCGACGACGGCCGCCTGGCTGGGCGGCCGGCTGACCCGCCTCGGCCGGCCGGTGCTCGGGGTGACCGCCGTGTGGGCGGTGCTGCTCTCGGCGCTGTCCGCGCTGGGCGTGCCCGGCGACACCTTGCGTACGGCGTCGACGCTGGTGATCCAGCCGCTCTGGTTCGTCGGGGTGTACACCGTGGTCACGGCCCTCACCCCGGTCTGCGTACGGCTGGCACGACGGCTCGGCGGCTGGGCGGCGCTGCCGCTGCTGGTCTCCGTCGCGGTGGTGGACTTCCTGCGTTACGGCCCCTTCGCGGAGGCGATGCCGTCCTGGCTGAGCGCGCTCAACATCCTGCCCGGCTGGCTCTTCGCCTATCAGCTGGGCGTTTCCTGGGGCGAGGGGCGGATCGGCCGGCGCGGGGCGCGGCTGCTGCTGATCGGCGGCGGGGTGCTGTTCGCCGTGCTGCTGCTCGCCTTCCACTACCCGGCGTCGATGGTCGGCGTGCCGGGCGAGGCCCGGACGAACTCGCATCCGCCGTCGCTGCTGGTGGTGGCGCTGGCTGCGGCGCAGAGCGGGGCGGCGATCCTGCTGCGCGACCGGCTCGGGCGGCTGCTGAGCAAGCCGCTGCTGTGGGCGCCGGTCGTGGTGGTCAACCTGTCGGCGATGACGATCCTCTGCTGGCACCAGACGGCGATGCTGGCCGCCGCCGTACCGGCCTCGCTCGCGGGCGCGGCGGGCACGACGGTGGCCGGGCTGACGACCGCGCCGGACACGGTGGGCTGGCTGCTGGCCCGGTTCGCCTGGCTGCCGGTGTTCGCCGGGCTGCTGGTGCTGATCGCCCGGTACGCGCGCCGCTTCGAGGCCCCGTGGCAGGCGGGCACCCGCGCCGCGAACGCCCGCCGCGCGCTGGCGGGGCTGCTCGCGGCGGGGTTCGCGGTGTTCGCGCTGGGGCTGGCGTGAGGGGCCGAGGGGGTGGTGCCCGAGTGCGGCACTCCGGGCTACCGCTCCCGCACCGTCGCCGTGCTGCTCATGTCCGGGTAGCGGTCCCCAGCCACCCGGTCCGCGATCGGCTCCAGGGCGGCCAGTTCGTCCGCCGTCAGGGTCAGCCGGGTCGCGGCGACGTTCTCCAGGAGGCGGCCGCGCTTACGGGTGCCGGGGATCGGGACCACGTTCAGGCCGTGGACCTCGGCGCGCTGCTGGACCCAGGCGAGGGCCACCTGTGCGGCGGTCGCCCCGTGGGCCGCGGCGATCTTGTGGACGGGCTCCAGCAGGGCCGCGTTCGTCCTGGCGTTGTCGCCGGTGAAGCGGGGCTGGTGGGCGCGGAAGTCGTTCGCCGCGAGGTCCTTGCCCGCGTCGGTGAAGGCCCCGGTGAGGAAGCCCCGGCCGAGCGGGGAGTACGGGACGAGCGTGACGCCCAGTTCGGCCGCAGCGCCGACGGCGCTGCGCTCGACGTCCCGGCTGAAGAGCGACCACTCCGACTGGAGGGCGGCGATCGGGTGGACGGCGTACGCCTCGCGCAGCTCCGGGCCGGTGACCTCGCTCAGGCCGAGCTGCTTGACCTTCCCCTGCCGGACCAGCTCCGCCAGTGCGCCGATCGATTCGGCGAGCGGGACGGCGGGGTCGCGGCGGTGCATGTAGTAGAGGTCGATGACGTCGGTGTTCAGCCGGCGCAGGCTCGCCTCGACGGCGGTACGGATGTAGGCGGGGTCGTTGCTGATGCCCCGGTACTGCGGGTCGTCGGTGCGGACGAGCGCGAACTTGGTGGCGAGGGTGATCTCGTCCCGGTGGGCCCCGACGAACGGTGCGAGGAATTCCTCGTTGGCCCCGCGCCCGTAGGCGTCGGCGGTGTCGAAGAGCGTGACGCCCGCCTCCAGGGCCGCGTCCAGGGTGTCGCGGGCGGCGGCGAGGTCGGTGTCTCCGTAGAACTCGCTCATGCCCATGCAGCCGAGCCCCTGGACGCCGACCCGGGGTCCGCCGGCGCCGAGCTCCGTGGTGGCGATCTTGTTGCTGTCGTTGCCAGTCATCAGGCGCTGTGCCTCTCCGGCGCCCTGCGGGCGCCCGCGTAGAACTCGATCTTGTGGTCGAGGACGGCGAGGGTGTCGTGGAGCTCCGCGATCCGCGAGAGCACATCGCGGCGGGTCGCCTCCAGCAGTTCCTGCCGTTCCTCGAAGGTGGATTCGCCCTCGCGCAGCAGCTCGGCGTACCGCACCATGTCGGCGACGGGCATGCCGGTCATCCGCAGCTTGCCGACGAAGGCCAGCCAGTCCAGGTCGCGGTCGCTGAAGCGGCGCTGGCCGGTGTGCGAGCGGTCGACGTGGGGCATGAGGCCGATGCGTTCGTACCAGCGCAGGGTGTGCGCGGTGAGCCCGGTGCGGGCGACGACCTCGCTGATGCTGTAGCTGCCCGTGTCCGTGCCTGTACCTGTGCCCGTCATGCTCTCCACGCTAGATCCTTGGAGTGCACTCGAAGCAAGCGCGATCGGGGCTTCCTCACCCATCCCCCGGGGCTAATATGTCGCGTTTGCCCGAGATGAAGGAATGTTCATCCTGGCTTCATGTTCGTACCGCCCGGGGCCGTCAGGGTGAACCCATGGCTTTCTCACCTCGTCTGGCGGCCCTGGCGGCCGTCGTCGCCGTGCCGCTGGGCATAGCGGCCACCAGCTACGCCATGACCGACACCTCGGAGGCGCCGAAGGTGCCCCCCACCATTCAGCTGGACGAGAGTCCACGCCCCACACCGCCGTCGCCGAGCGGCACCCCCGCTCCGACCCGTACCGCGGACAGCTCCGTCGTGCCGGGCCCCTCCGCGGCCGACGACGACGATGACGACGACGACCTCGGTGATGACGGTTAGCCGGTCGTCGCTGGGCCTTCCGAGGATTTCCGCCCGGGTGCGGATCCTGCTGTGGCTGCTGGTCGTGATGGCGGTCGCGCTGGGCGCGGTCGCCGTCACCGTGCGCTCGATCCTCCAGCGGGACGTGGACCATCGCATCAGCCAGCTGCTCACCCAGGAGACCGGCGAGTTCGCGAACTTCGTGCCGCAGGGGGTGGATCCGGACACCGGAGGCCGCTTCGACACGGCGGACCGGCTGCTCCGCGTCTATCTGCAACGGCAGTACGCCGACCCCGACGAGGAGTTGCTGGGTCTGACCGGCCGGCCCGGCGCACGGCCCGACGTCATCCGACAGCGCCGCGACCTACCCCCGGACAGCGCCCTGTGGCGGGATACGGCCTCGCTGACCCGGATCCACGCCTCCGAGGACTCCTTCGGGACGCTGGAGCGCCCGCAGGGCGAGCTGCGCTGGGCCAAGGTCGCGATCGGGCCGTCCGGGGGCAGGCAGCCCGGCGCGTTCGTCGTCGCCTTCCACCCGGAGCGCGAACGGGCCGTCGCCGACCAGACGTTCTGGACGCTGCTCGCGCTGTCCGGGGTGGCGCTGCTGATGACGACCGGCATCGGCTGGGCGGTCGCCGGGCGCATCCTCGCGCCCGTACGGCTGGTGCGGACGACGGCGGCGGAACTGACCGAGCAGGACCTCACCCGGCGGATCCCGGTGGAGGGCCGGGACGACATCGCGGCCCTCGCCGAGACGTTCAACGCGATGCTCGACCGCCTTGAGCAGGCGTTCGCCGCGCAGCGGGTCTTCGTCGACGACGCCGGGCACGAGCTGCGCACCCCGATCACCATCGTCCGGGGCCATCTGGAGCTGATGGGCGACGATCCGGCGGACCGGGAGGAGACGGTGCGGCTGGTCACGGACGAACTGGACCGGATGAGCCGGATCGTCGAGGACCTGCTGCTGCTCGCGGGGGCCGAGCGCCCCGACTTCGTACGCCCCGAGCCCGTCCAGCTCGCGGAGCTGACGGCCGACGTGTTCGTGAAGGTGCGGACCCTCGGCGACCGGGAGTGGCAGCTCGACGGCGTCGCGGACCGCGAAGTGCGCCTGGACGAGCAGCGGATGACGCAGGCGATGGTCCAGCTCGCGCAGAACGCCGTCCAGCACACCGTGCCCGGCCAGCGCATCCGTATCGGCTCGCGGGCGGATGCGGGGCGCGTGGAGCTGTACGTCGCCGACCACGGGCCCGGCATTCCGCCGGAGGACGCCGAAGTGATCTTCGAACGGTTCCGCCGGGGCACGTCCCGGCGCGGCACCCGCACCAGCGGCGCGGGCCTCGGCCTCGCCATCGTCAGAGCCATCGCGGAAGGCCACCACGGCCGCGTGGAGCTACGCCGTACCGAAGGCGGCGGAGCCACCTTCGTCATCACGCTGGAGACCGATTCATGAACCGCATCCTGATCGCCGAGGACGAGGAGCGCATCGCCTCGTTCGTCCAGAAGGGCCTGCGCGCCAACGGCTTCACCACGGTCGTCGCCGAGGATGGTGACCTGGCGCTGGGCCATGCGCTGACCGGCGGTTTCGACCTGATGGTGCTCGACATCGGGCTGCCGGGCCGGGACGGCTTCACCGTGCTGCGGGAGCTGCGCGAGGCCCGCGTCACGCTGCCGGTGATCGTGCTCACCGCCCGCGACTCCGTACGAGACACCGTGGCGGGTCTGGAGGGCGGGGCCGACGACTGGATGACGAAGCCGTTCCGCTTCGAGGAGTTGCTCGCCCGGGTACGGCTGCGCCAACGCACCGCCGCCCGCGCGCCCGAGGTGACCCTGTTGCGCAGCGGCAGCCTCGCCCTGGACCTGCGCACGCGCCGGGCCCGCGCGGAGGACCGGACGGTGGACCTGACGGCACGCGAGTTCGTGCTGCTGGAGATGTTCCTGCGCCACCCGGGCCAGGTGCTGTCGCGCGAGCAGATCCTGTCGCATGTGTGGGGGTACGACTTCGACCCCGGCTCCAACATCGTGGACGTGTACGTCCGCGCGCTGCGCCGGAAGCTGGGCGCGGAGCGGCTGGAGACGGTACGGGGCATGGGGTACCGGCTGCCGTAGCTCCGCGCGGCGGCAGCGGGCCACGGCCTGCGGGAGCCGGGCCGGCGGAGGCCGTGGCCGACGACGGGCCACGGCTTGCGGGGAGGGCCGCGGCCGGATGAAAAGTCCTTAACCGGCCGCTCATCGACCGCTCACCCCGCCTTCAGAGGCTGTACAGCGTGCCTCTCACCCTCCGGCAGACCGTCGGCCTCTGCGCCGTCCTCGGACTCTGCGCCCTCCTCGCCGTCCCCGGCGCCGCCCCCGGCCTCAGCGCCGACGGGCGGCTCTCGCTCGCCGTCTTCGTCCTGGCCACCGCCGCCTGGATCGCCGCTCCGGTGGACGACGCCTACATCGCGCTCGGCGCGGGCCTGGCGCTGACGGTGACGGGGGTGATCAGCAGCGAGACCTTGTTCGCCACCCTGGGCGACGAGACGGTGTGGCTGCTGATCTGCGCCTTCGTCCTCGCGGCCGCCGTGACCCGGACCGGTCTGGCGGGCCGGGCCGCCGTCTTCCTGGTCGGCGGGGCCCGGACCGTACGCCAGTTGACGCATCTGACCACGGCCGGTCTGGTCGTCACCGCGTTCGCCGTGCCGGCCACCTCGGGCCGGGCCGCGCTCGCCCTTCCGGTGTTCCTGGCGCTGGCCGCCGCACTCCGTGAACGAACCCGCCTGGTGGTGATGCTGGCGCTGCTCTTCCCGACCGTCATCCTGCTCTCCGCCGTCGCCACGCTCATCGGGGCGGGCGCGCACCTGATCACGGTCGGAGTGCTGTGGGAGCAGACCGGGGAGCAGCTGAGCTTTGTGCAATGGCTGGTCGTCGGGCTGCCGTTGGCGGTCGTCTCCTCCCATCTCGCCGCCGAACTGGTGCTGTTGACGACGACCCGGCGGGCCGACCGCAAGGGCCCGGTCACGATCACGGCGGCGCAGATCCAGGAGCACTCCGAGACGGCCGTCGAAGGCCCGTTCACCCCGGCCGAGTCCCGGTGTCTACTCCTGCTGGCGACGGTCGTCCTGCTCTGGTGCAGCGAGCCGCTGCACGGGGTGTCGCCCGCCGTGGTCGCGCTGATCGGCGCGCTGGTGGCGACCTCGCCCGCGCTGGGCACGGTCCGCTTCAAGGACGGCCTGCGGACGGTGCCCTGGCCGTTGCTGCTGTTCATGGCGGCAACCATGGCGATGGGCGTCGCCCTCTCCGACTCGGGCGCGGCCGACTGGCTGGTGGGCTGGATACCGCTCGGGGCGTCCACGCCCCCGTGGCTCTTCCTGACCGGCGTGGTCGTCGTCAGCACGGCCGCCCACCTGGCGCTCCAGTCGCGTTCCGCCCGCTCCTCCGTGCTGGTCCCGCTGGTGGTCGCGGCGGCGGTCGGGGCCGGGGTCAACCCGGTCACGGCGGCGCTGGCGTCCACGGCCGCCGCCGGCTTCTGCCACACGCTGCCGTCCTCGGCCAAGCCGGTCGCGCTCTTCGCGGACGTGCCCGGCACCCCGACGTACACGCCGCGCGACCTGCTGCGGCTGTCCGCCTTCCTCGCGCCGCTCACGGCGGCCCTCGTACTCGCCTTCGCGCTCGTCGTCTGGCCGCTGCTCGGCGTACCCGTCCTTCTCGATCCGAACGAAAGGCCCCAGCCATGACCCACCGCATCGCCATCGCCCCCAGCGGTTTCAAGGAGTCGCTGTCCGCCGCCCGGGTGGCCGAGGCCATCGCCTCGGGCGTACGGCGGGTGCTGCCCGACGCCGATCTCGACCTCATCCCGCTGGTCGACGGCGGCGAGGGCACGGCGGAGGCGCTGGCCCTGGCGGGCGGCGGCCGGCTGGTGCCGTGCACGGCGACGGGCCCGGTGGGCGACCCGGTCGCCTCGCACTTCGCGCTGCTGGGCGGACCCGGTCCGCTGACCGCCGTCGTCGAGATGGCGGCCGTCGCCGGGCTCGCCCTGGTGCCGCCGGACCTCCGCCACCCGGGCGCGACCACGACGTACGGCGTCGGCGAGCTGATCCGGGCGGCGCTGGACGCGGGGGCCCGGCGCATCCTGGTCGGCTGCGGCGACTCCGGTACGTCGGACGGCGGCGCGGGTGCGCTCCAGGCGCTCGGGGCCCGGTTGACCGACCGGCACGGCCGTGAACTCCGGCGCGGCGGCGGGTCGTTGCACGAGCTGGAGCACATCGACGCATCCGGCCTCGACCCCCGGCTGGCCGGGGCCGACCTGCTCGTGGCCTGCAACCCGTACAACGTGCTGTGCGGAAAGCGCGGTGTGGCCCGGGTGTTCGGCCCGCAGAAGGGGGCGACCCCGGCGGAGGTGGAGCTGCTGTCGGCGGGCCTGGAGCGGCTGGCCGCCGTCCTCACCCGCGACCTGGCCCCGGCCTTCGCGACGGCGGCTCTCGACCTGCGGACGGCTCCCGGCACGGGCGCGTCCGGCGGCCTCGGAGCCGGACTCGCGGCGGTGGGAGCCCGGCTCCTCCCCCGCTACGACGTCCTCCTCGACGGCCTCGACCTGGACGCCCGGCTGGCCCGCGCCGACTTCGTGATCACGGCGGAGGGCGCACTGGACCACCAGACCGTACGCGGCAAGATCCCGGCGGAGGTGGCGCGGCGGGCCCGGGCCGCCGGAGTGCCGGTCCTGGTGCTGGCCGGAACGATCGGGCCGGGGGCGCAGGACGTGCGGGCGGTGGGCGTGGACGCGTACAGCGCGATCCTGCCCGCGCCGATGACGCTGGTGGAGGCGATCGGCCGGAGCGACGAGTTCCTGGCCGACGCCACGGAGCGGGCGATGCGGATCATGGCACTCGGCACCCGGCTGGCACCGCTGGCCGCGTGAGGTCTCGGGCCCCGGGCGGCGACCTGGGGCCCGGAGTGGCGGCCTCGGGCTGGGGCGGTGACCTCGGGCCGGGCGGCGGCCTCGGGCTGGGGCGATGGCCTCGGGCCGGGGGCAGTGGCCTCGGGCCGGGGCGGCGGCCTCGGACCGGGGCGGCGGCCTCGGACCGGGGCGGTGACCTCGGACCGGGGCGATGGCCTCGGACCGGGGCGATGGCCTCGGACCGGGCGATGGCCTCGGACCGGGCGATGGCCTCGGACCGGGGCGGCGGCCTCGGGCCGGGGCGGTGACCTCGGGCCGGGGCGATGGCCTCGGGCCGGGGGCAGTGGCTTCGGACCGGGCGATGGCCTCGGGCTGGGGCGGCGGCCTCGGGCCTCCCGGGGCCCGGGGCAGGATGCCGGGCACGGCCGTTAGGCTCGGGGACATGGAGAGCCTGCGCATCATCGACACCTGGCCGGTCACGACGGCGGCGGCCGCCGTCGTCCGGGCGGACGGCACGGTCCTCGGCACGCACGGGCCGGCCGACCACCGCTTCCCCCTCGCCTCGGTCACCAAGCCGCTCGCGGCCTACGCGGCGCTGGTGGCGTACGAGGAGGGGGCCGTGGAGCTGGACGAGCCGGCCGGGCCCGAGGGCTCCACGGTGCGCCACCTGCTCGCCCACACCAGCGGCCTAGCCTTCGACGAGCACCGGGTGACGGCCCCGCCCGGCAACCGCCGCCTGTACTCCAACGCGGGCTTCGAGGTGCTGGGCGACCACATCGCCAAGGCCTCCGGCATCCCGTTCGCGGAGTACCTGCGCCAGGCCGTCCTGGAGCCCCTGGCCATGACCTCCACGACCCTCGACGGCTCCCCCGCCCGCGACGGCGTCTCCACCGTCGCCGACCTGGTCCGCTTCGCCGCCGAGGTCCAGGCCCCGCGCCTGCTCGACCCGCGTACGGTCCTGGAGGCCCAGAGCGTCGTGCATCCGGGCCTCAAGGGCGTGCTGCCGGGCTACGGCCACCAGAGCCCGAACGACTGGGGCCTCGGCTTCGAGATCCGCGACTCCAAGTCCCCGCACTGGACGGGCAACACGTCCTCCCCGGCCACCTTCGGGCACTTCGGCCAGTCGGGCACGTTCCTGTGGATCGACCCGGTCGCGGGCGTCGCCTGCGTCGCGCTGACCGACCGCGCCTTCGGCCCGTGGGCGGCGGAGGCCTGGACCCCGTTCACGGACGCGGTTCTGGCCGAGCTGTCCTGAACCGGCTGCCGCCCAGCTCGGGCGGCGTCAGGCACTCGAACCAGACGGTCTTCCCGCCGCCGTCCCACCGCTTGATGATGCCCCAGTCGTCGGTGACGGCGTTGACGAGGACGAGCCCCCGGCCCCCGTCGTCCAGCGGGTCGCCCGTGATGGCGAGGGGCAGGACGGGGCTGCTGTCCGCGACCTCGACGCGGACGCCCTCGCCGCGCGGCAACCGGAAGATGAGGGTCTGGCCGCGCCGGTCGGGCACGTGCTGCACGACGTTGGCGATCAGCTCGGTGAGCGCCAGCTCCGCCGCGTCGACGAGGAACGTCAGCTCCCAGCCCTTGAGGTAGAGCCGCAGCACGCGGCGCAGATGCCGGGCGGAGTGCTCGCCGAGGGCGAAGTCGGAGCGGTAGACGGGCTCCCCGGGATCCCTCCGGGGGACAACTACGTGATTCATGTCACCAGGCTGCGACGTGATGGCTACGCTCGGCTACGTACCGAAACGAACGCCGCGAGGCGTTGCACCCGGAGGTCCGTCGCCGTGGCCAACATCCAGACGCTCGATCCCGACGCTTCACCGCTCGCCTACTACGGCGCGGAGTTGCGCCGCCACCGTGAAGCCCAGGGCCTGACGCAGCCGCAGTTGGGCTCCGCCATCTTCTGCACGGGCTCGCTGGTCGGCCAGGTCGAGACGACGAAGAAGGTCCCCACCCGCGACTTCTCGGAACGCGTGGACGCGGCTCTGGGCACGGACGGAGTGTTCTCCCGCCTGGTGGGCCTGGTGCTGCGAAGCCAACTGCCGACGTGGTTCCAGCCGTACGCGGACATGGAGGCGAAGGCCGCGTACATCTCCACGTACCAGGCGCAGTTGGTTTACGGGCTGTTGCAGACGGAGGACTACGCGCGGGCAGTGCTGGCCACCGGTATGCCGGACGACCTGGAGGGTCTGCTCGCCGCCCGGATGGAGCGCCAGCGCATCCTGGAGCGGGCGAAGCCGCCGCTGGCGTGGGCGATCCTGGACGAGGCGGTGCTGTACCGGCCGATCGGCGGCCACGAGGTGATGCGGGCCCAACTCCAGAAGTTGTTGGATCACGCGACGCACCGGTGGATGCGGATTCAGGTGCTGCCGTTCGAGGCGGGCGAACACGCGAGCTTGGACGGCTCGTTCAACCTCCTGCGCTTCGACGACGACCCGGACATCATCTACACCGAGGACCGCATCTCCGGCCATATGACGGCCAACCCTGAAACCATCAGGGAGGCCTCGCTCCGATACGCTCACCTCCAGGCCACCGCACTCTCCGTCGAGGAATCGGTGGCGCGGATCAGCCGCGTGATGGAGGAGCGTTATGGAGCACGGCCCTGACCTGACGAGCGCGGTTTGGCGGAAGTCCAGCTACAGCGGAAGCACCGGCGGCGACTGCGTCGAGTGCACCGTCACCGGCGGCGCGGCCTGGCGCACCTCCTCCTACAGCGGAAACACCGGCGGCGACTGCGTCGAGGTCGCCCCCACCCCCTCCTGCGGCTCCGTCCCCGTCCGCGACAGCAAGAACCCCACCGGCCCCGCCATCCTCCTCGGGGCCCCCGCCTGGCAGGCGTTCGTGGACGGGCTGCGCTGACGCGGCTCGCACGGAGAGGATCGTGCACCGCATGCGGGATGACATATGAGGCCGCGCAGCGATCTGGTCAGACCCATCGTGGTGCTGACGGTCCTCGCTGTGCTCATCCTGATCGCCGCCAACGCTACAGGCGTCGCATGGGTAAGAACCGCAGGCGGGATGGTTGTGCTGGGCATCGGGATGTTCTGGGGACGCGCACTGAGGGCACGGCGGATACGCGAAAGCCAGGCTCCCGGCGCGCTGCCCCCGCCTGCGGCATCACACGGCGAGCAGGACACCTAGGCCTGTAACCGGCCCGCCCTTAAAGCAGTTGCCCACGCTTCGGGCCTGACATAGCTTCTCGCCTGGCCCCGGGTGGTCCAGACCAAGCCTCGGGGTGTCGAGCTACGTCAACGGGGCATCGATTGACTGCGGAACAGGCCGTCCACCCTTCGCCGAACGACTCCGGCGACACCGGCGAGGCACTGCCGGGCCTCTTCTCCCGGCAGCACGCGGCGGCCACGCTGACCTTCGCCACGGTGATGTTCCTGACCGGGTTCGCCGCCCTCGCCGTGGTGCCCACGCTGCCCACGGCGGCCGAGGATCTGGACGGCGTGCCGCTGTTCCCCCTGGTCGCGGGCAGCTTCGTGGCCGCCAGTCTGCTCGGCGGGGTGCTGGGCGGGCACTGGGCGGACCGCTCCGGGGCTCGCCGTCCCCTGGCGCTCGGCATGGTCCTCTCCGTGGTGACGCTGCTGGTGTCCGCGTCCAGCCTGTCCATCTGGCAGTTGGTGGTCGGCCGCTTCGTCGACGGACTGGCCGCCGGGATGGTGGCCGTGTCCGTGACGACCGCCATCGGGCAGTCGTATCCCGAGTATCTGCGGCCCAGGATGCTCGCGATGATGAGCGCGAGCTGGATCATCCCGTCGCTGGTCGGGCCGCCGATCGCCGGTGTGGTCGCCGAGGCGTGGTCCTGGCGGGTGGTCTTCTACGGCCTCGCCGCGCTGACGGCGCTGCCCGCGGTCGCCCTGGTGGCGGTGTTGCGTCGGGCCCCGGCGGGCGATGCCGCCCGGGCCGCCGACCTTCCGCCCGCCGAGGAACGCGCGTCCCGGCCGCCGCTGTTGGTCGCGGCGCTGCTGAGTCTGGGCGCGGCGCTCGGCCAGTACGGCGTGTCCGGGTGGGACACGCGCCATCTGCTGTTCGTCGCCGCCGGGGTCGCGCTCCTCGTGGTCTTCGCGCCCCGGCTGCTGCCGGCCGGCACCTGGCGCAGTGCTCGCGGCCTGCCCACCGCGGTGCTGTTGCGCGGGCTGACGTCGGGGACGTACTTCACCATCGAGGCGCTGGTTCCGCTGATGCTGATCACCGAGCGGCGGGTGGCCGCGGTGACGGTCGGCGTCGCGTTCACCGCCTCCGCCGTACTGTGGGCGGTCGCGTCGTGGGTGCAGGGGAAGCTGCTCCAGGACGTCGCCCGGCACCGTCTCGTCACGGTGGGTGCGCTGGTCATGGCGGCGTCCGTGGTCTTCGCCGTGGTGGGCAGCTTCTCCGGGGTGTCGCCGCTGCTCGCGATGGCGGCCATGCCGCTGGCGGCGATCGGGATGGGCATGCTCGACCCCTGTGTCACGGTGCTCTCGCTCTCGCACAGCGCGCCGGACCGGCTGGGCCACACCACCAGTGCCATGCAGACCAACATGAACCTCGGGCAGGTCGTCGTCCTGGCGTTCGCCACCGCCGTGCTCAACGCCGGTCTGGCGGCCGGGGCGAGCCGCCTCGGCGGGTATGCCATCGCCTTCTCGCTGCTGCTCGTACCGACGCTCCTGGTCGCCGTCCTGGCCGTCCGCGCGCGGAAGGACGCGAACCCGTAGGACGGAGAGCTGCGGAACGGGGACCCGTGGGGCGGAAACCGGAAAGACCCGCACATGTGTGCGCTGCTAGATTCGGCCGCCATGCGATCACGAGAGTACGACCTCGAATTCCGGGAACGGGCCGCCCGCACACGCGACTGGGGCGTCGGGCTCCTGTTCGTGGGGGCCTTGCTGTGGGGCTGGTGCGCCGTTCTGCTGTTGACCGACTACGAGGTCGAGACGCGCGGCAGCAACACGAAGGAGTGCGCCGCGCGGCTGTTCACGGAGGGCGGTACGGCCAACGACGGTGTGTGGGCCGGAGATTACTGCGCGGACGAGCGCGACTGGCCCGAGGCGCTGGCCGTGCTGGGGCTCTCCATACCCGTATCGCTCGTGGGAACCGCGCTGGCGACGACCGGCCATGTGAGCCGACGGCTCAGCGGGCACTCCCAGGCGATGCGCGAACTGGACCGGCTGGCGGACGAGCGGGAGAAGCGCTCCGAGGACTGAACACGTCACGGCGCGGACGCGTCGCGACGGACGCATCACAGGGGAGATGGGCATGAGCGGCCAGGAACAGCGGACCGACCGACTGAGCATTCTGATCGAGCAGTTCGACCAGGCGCGGGAGATGGCCGAGGTCCGGCTGCACGGGCTCGGGGACGAGGAGTATCTGTGGGAGCCCGCGCCCGGCAGCTGGTCGATCCGGCGGCGCGAGGAGGCCACGACGCCCCGGGCGTACGGGCCGGGCGACTGGGTGCTCGACAAGGGGGCGCCGGAGATTCCGGCGAACGAGTACGCGGAGGTCGCGCGGCAGGCGGCGGACGGCATGTCCGTCGCGAAGATCGCCGAGGACTGGAGCGTGAGCGTCGAACGGGTCGAGGAGGTCCTGGCGTTCACCGGTGAGCCGGAGCCCGACGTCGTACCGATCACGACCATCGCGTGGCGGCTGGGCCATCTGCACTCCGACTTCGCGGGCCGCTGGGAGTGGACCTTCGGCGAGCGGCGGCAGGACCCGCATCTGCTGGTCGACTTCACGCCGTCCGCCTCGCTCGCGCTGGAGCGGTTCTGGGCAACGCTCGACCTCCATCGCGCGAGCATGGGCACGCTCACCGAGGAGCAGCTCGACACGGTCGGCCTCTCGCAGTACCCGTACGGCTCCGACCCCGACGACGCGTACGTGGGCACGCTGGCCAACGCCAATCTGGAGCTCATCCACCACATGGCCGAGATCGCGCTGCTCCGCGACCTGTGGCGGGCCCGTCTCGCCGGGTAGCCGAGCCCGTGTGCGCAAAACGGACAGGGTTGTAGTGACATAGTCCATACGGTCCGCCGCGAACTTTGCGCGTTGTGCCTGATCTTGGCCGTACAGACCCGGTCAAGTCGTGTTTGAATCCCGTCACTTACGGGCTCTCGTCGTCAGCAGGCGCGGGCCCCGGGAACTTCATTCAGTGGGGGTAAACGTCGTGCCTCGTTCGCACAGACGCACAATCCGGACCGTCGGCGCCGCTGTCGCCGCAACCCTGGCGGGGAGCTTCGTCACCTCGCCCGCCATGGCCCTGCACGGGGCGCCGGCCGACGCGGCCGTCTTCGGGCACACCGCGAGGATCGTCGTCGGCGCCTCCGACCGCTCCTGTACGGGAACGCTCGTGGACCCGCGGTGGGTGCTCTCCGCCGCGAGCTGCTTCGCCGACGCGACGGGCGTGGTCCAGCCGGGCAAGCCCAAGGTCACGACCACCGTCACGGTCGGCCGCACCGACCTGACGCAGACCACGGGCGGGGCCGTCCGGACCGCCGTCGAGCTCGTCCCGCACGCCGACCGTGACCTGGTCCTGGTGAAGCTGGGCGTGGGCGTCGCCACCGTGCAGCCGGTCGCCCTGTCCGCCACTCCGGCGACGGCCGACGAGAGCGTGACCGCGGCCGGGTTCGGCCGGACGAGGACGACCTGGGTGCCCGACCGGCTGCACACCGGGGAGTTCACCGCCAACGGCGACGCCTCGGCGAACGTCGTGCTGACGGCGGTCGGCGACACGGTCATCTGCCAGGGGGACGCGGGCGGCCCGATCCTGCGCGAGAGCGACGGGCGGCAGGAGCTGCTCGCCGTCACCAGCAGGTCCTGGATGGGCGGTTGCGTCGGCACACCGGCCACCGAGACCCGTACGGGCGCCGTCGCGACCCGCGTGGACGACGTACGCGGCTGGATCACGGACACCACGGCAGCCGTCCCGGGCGACCTGACCGGCGACAACAAGCCCGACCTGGTCGCGGTGGACAACACGGGCAAGCTGTTCGTCTACCCGGGCACCGGCACGGGTGCCCTCGGCTCGCGGATCCAGATCGGCAACAGCGGCTGGTCGGGCGCCGCGGTGACGCACCGCGGCGACTGGACCGGGGACGCCATGGAGGACGTCGTCGCCATCGTCCGCGGCGAACTGCGTGTCTACCCCAACCTCGGCACCGGCACCCTGGGCTCCCCGGTCAAGCTCCTCACCGGGCTGCCCACCACCTCGAAGCTGGTCAGCGTGGGGGACGTCGACCGGGACGGACACCCCGACCTGGTCGTCCAGCACAGCGACAAGCTGTACCTGTACAAGGGGAAGTCCGCGCCCACGCCGACCGTCGCCGCCCCGGTGGTCATCGGCAACAGTGGCTGGGACGTGATGGACCTGACGGCTCCCGGCGACGCCGACAAGGACGGCCGGGTCGACCTGCTGGCCCGGAGCAGCCGTAACGGCATCCTGTACTTCTACTTCGGTCTGCCGGACAACTCGTTCGGCGGCCGGACCCAGTACGGCAGCAACTTCACCGTCACCAACCGCCCCCTGATCGCGGGCGCGGCCGACGCCGACCGCAACGGCGTCGCGGACATGTGGACCACCGCGGCCGACGGCACCCTGAAGTTCTACAAGGGCGCGAGCTCGGCCACCGGCCCGGTCCACGGCCCGAGCATCCAGGTCGGAAACAGCGGCTGGCAAAGGATCACGTCCATCAGCTGACCCCGACCGGCCCCCTGGGCCACCGAGGCCCCGTGCCCCCGCCCTCCGGCGGTCCCGGCGCGGGGCCTCAGCCCGCCAGCTCCCACATCAGCAGCTCCGCGGGGCCCGCCACCGCGACCGCCTCCAGGCCCTCCGCGCCGGTGATCCGGGCGGCGTCGCCGGGGCCCAGCTCCTCGCCGTCCAGGGCGACCCGGCCCCGCACCGCATGGACGTACACGCGCACCGCGTCCGGGACCGCCGTGCGTTCGTCCTCGGCCAGGCGGCGGACATGGAGCATCGCGCCCGCGCCGGGCAGGGCGTACGGGGTGGAGTCGGCGATGCCGGGCACCACCGTGTACGAGGGTTCGCCGCCGGGCTCCAGCGGCACCAGCCACATCTGGAGGAAGGTCAACGGGACCGTGCCGTCGTTGCGTTCGACGTGCCGGACCCCGGAGGCGGCGCTGAGGTGGGCCACGTCGCCGGCGCGGACGACGGTGGAGTGCCCGGCCGAGTCGCGGTGGGTCAGCTCGCCCTCGACGACCCAGGTGACGATCTCCGTATGGCTGTGCGGATGCTCCTCGAAGCCCGCGCCCGGGACGAGGCGCTCCTCGTTGCAGGCCAGGATCGGGCCGAAGCGGAGGTTGTCCGGGTCGTAGAAGGGGCCGAAGGAGAGGGCGTGCCGGGTGTCGATCCCGGCGGCCTCGTCCCCGCCCCGGTAGCGGTCGTCGGACCGGTGCACGGAAATCACCCGGCCACGGTAGCCGTGCGGACGCGCGGACGACGGCGGTGTCCGGCAGGTGTTCGGCTACCCGCCGGTACGGGGCACCGTCGCCCCGGCCCACCGATCCATCGGCCCGATAAGGCAGTCTTGTCCTCGTGCCCCGACCCGATCCTGAGCAGCCCCCCGCCCACGACGCCCACCTGCACGCCGCGACCCTGAAACGGCTGGAGCAGTCCTCCGGCCGGCTGGCCGCGAACGCGATTGCCCGCATGGACGAATCGCTGCCGTGGTACCGGGCGATGCCCCCGGAGAACCGGTCCTGGATCGGCCTGGTCGCCCAGGCCGGTATCGCCGCGTTCACCGAGTGGTTCCGGCATCCCGAGACGCCGCAGGCCATCTCGACCGATGTGTTCGGCACCGCGCCGCGCGAACTGACCCGGGCCATCACCCTGCGGCAGACCGTGGAGATGGTGCGCACCACGATCGAGGTCATGGAGGCCGCGATCGAGGAGGTGGCCGCCCCCGGCGACGAGTCGGTGCTGCGCGAGGCGCTCCTCGTCTACGCGCGCGAGATCGCCTTCGCCACCGCCCAGGTCTACGCCCAGGCCGCCGAGGCCCGGGGCGCCTGGGACGCCCGGCTGGAGTCGCTGGTGGTGAACGCGGTGCTCTCCGGCGAGGCCGACGAGGGGGCCGTGTCGCGGGCCGCCGCGCTCGGCTGGAGTTCGCCCGAGCATGTGTGCGTCGTCCTCGGCACCGCGCCCGACGGGGACAGCGAGCTGACCGTGGAGGCGATCCGGCGCGCCGCCCGGCACGCCAAGCTCCAGGTCCTCACCGGGGTCCTCGGCAACCGGCTCGTCGTCATCGCGGGCGGCAGCGACAATCCGCTCCAGGTCGCGAAGGGCCTGATCGGGCCGTACGCCGCCGGGCCCGTCGTCGCCGGACCCGTCGTGCCGGACCTGCTGGCCGCGACCCGGTCCGCGCAGGCCGCGGCCGCCGGACTGAAGGCGTGCCTGGCATGGCAGGACGCCCCGCGCCCGGTCCTGGCGGACGATCTCCTCCCGGAGCGCGCGATGGCCGGAGACCCGGCCGCGCGGGACCAGTTGGTGGAGGAGATCTACAGACCGCTGGAGGAGGCCGGTTCGGCTCTTCTGGAAACGCTGAGTGTCTATCTGGAGCAGGCGAGCAGTCTGGAGGGCGCCGCCCGGATGCTTTTCGTGCACCCCAACACCGTGCGCTACCGGCTACGACGTGTGACCGACGTCACCGGGTGGTCACCCTCCGATGTGCGCTCCGCGTTCACGCTGCGGATCGCCCTGATCCTGGGGCGCTTGGCGGCTGCGGATCCTCAGTCCTAGACTTTTGTTGGACTTCAACAATTCCCCCGACGGTTCTTCGTCCCTGTCCCCACGGGCGTGCGGAGCCGTCCACAAGAGAGAGTGTGAGGGTGCTCGTACTCGTCGCTCCCGGCCAAGGCGCTCAGACGCCCGGCTTCCTGACTCCCTGGCTCGACCTCCCCGGTGCCGCCGACCGCATCGCGGCCTGGTCCGACGCCATCGGGCTCGACCTTGCCCACTACGGCACGAAGGCCGACGCGGACGAGATCCGCGACACGGCCGTCGCCCAGCCGCTCCTGGTCGCCGCCGGACTGCTCTCGGCGACCGCGCTGGACGCCGCATCGCCCGACGTCGTCGCGGGCCACAGCGTCGGTGAGATCACCGCCGCCGCGCTCGCCGGCGTCATCGAGGACGAGGCCGCGCTGCGCTTCGTCCGTACCCGCGGACTCGGCATGGCCGAGGCCGCCGCGGTCACCGAGACCGGTATGGCGGCCCTCCTCGGCGGCGACCCCGCCGTGACGGTCCCGCACCTGGAGAAGCTCGGGCTGACCCCGGCCAACGTCAACGGCGGCGGCCAGATCGTCGCCGCGGGCACCGCCGCCCAGCTCGCCGCCCTGGAGGCCGACAAGCCCGAGGGCGTGCGCCGGGTCGTCGCGCTGAAGGTGGCCGGCGCGTTCCACACGCACCACATGGCTCCGGCCGTGGAGAAGCTGCGCGCGGCGGTCGGTGACCTCACGGTCTCCGACCCGACCGTGCGTTACGTTTCCAACGCCGACGGCCACACCGTGGCCACCGGCACCGAGGTCATCGCCCGGCTGGTCGGGCAGGTCGCCAACCCGGTCCGCTGGGACCTGTGCATGGAGACCTTCCAGTCCCTGGGCGTCACCGCACTCGTCGAGCTGAGCCCCGGCGGCACGCTGACCGGACTCGCCAAGCGCGGGCTGCCCGGCGTGAAGACGCTCGCGCTCAAGTCCCCCGACGACCTCGACGCGGCCCGCGCGCTCATGTCCGAGCACGCAGGCGTCTAAGGAGCGAGCATGTCGAAGATCAAGCCCAGCAAGGGCGCCCCGTACGCGCGGATCCTCGGCGTCGGCGGCTACCGCCCGACCCGGGTCGTGCCGAACGAGGTGATCCTCGAAACGATCGACTCGTCCGACGAGTGGATCCGCTCCCGCTCCGGCATCGTGACCCGCCACTGGGCCTCCGAGGAGGAGACCGTGGCCGCGATGTCGATCGAGGCGTCCGGCAAGGCCATCGCGGACGCGGGCATCGACCCCGGGCAGATCGGCGCGGTCGTCGTCTCGACCGTCTCGCACTTCAAGCAGACCCCGGCCGTCGCCACCGAGATCGCGCACAAGATCGGTGCGGGCAAGCCCGCCGCGTTCGACATCTCGGCCGGCTGCGCGGGCTTCGGCTACGGCCTCACGCTCGCCAAGGGCATGGTCGTCGAGGGCTCCGCGGAGTACGTCCTCGTGATCGGCGTGGAGCGGCTCAGCGACCTGACCGACCTGGAGGACCGCGCGACGGCCTTCCTGTTCGGTGACGGCGCGGGCGCGGTCGTCGTCGGCCCCTCCCAGGAACCGGCCATCGGCCCGACCGTGTGGGGCTCCGAGGGCGACAAGTCCGAGACCATCAAGCAGACCGTCGGCTGGAACGAGTTCCGTCTCGGCGACGTCTCGCAGCTGCCGCTCGACTCGAAGGGCGAGGTCAAGTTCCCGGCCATCACGCAGGAGGGCCAGGCGGTCTTCCGCTGGGCCGTCTTCGAGATGGCGAAGGTCGCGCAGCAGGCGCTGGACGCGGCCGGGATCGCCCCGGAGGACCTGGACGTCTTCATTCCGCACCAGGCCAACATGCGGATCATCGACTCGATGGTGAAGACCCTGAAGCTGCCGGAGCACGTCACGGTCGCCCGTGACATCGAGTCCACCGGCAACACGTCCGCCGCCTCGATCCCGCTCGCCATGGAGCGGCTTCTGGCGACCGGTCAGGCGAAGAGCGGCGACACCGCGCTCGTCATCGGCTTCGGGGCGGGTCTCGTCTACGCCGCGACGGTCGTTACCCTCCCCTAGGCACACCGGACCTTTTGGGTCCGTAGCTACGCACACCGAAGAAACCCACCGAAGGAGCGCCAAGATGGCCGCCACGCAGGAAGAGATCGTCAAGGGTCTCGCCGAGATCGTCAACGAGATCGCCGGTATCCCGGAGGAGGACGTCGAGCTGGGCAAGTCCTTCACCGACGACCTGGACGTCGACTCGCTGTCCATGGTCGAGGTCGTCGTCGCCGCCGAGGAGCGCTTCGACGTGAAGATCCCCGACGAGGACGTCAAGAACCTCAAGACGGTCGGCGACGCTGCCGACTACATCCTGAAGCACCAGGGCTGATCCCAGCCCGGCTGTGTCGCCACCCGGCGGTGGCGCCGCTGATTCACGACCCTCTACACGTGGAGAAGATTTTCCAGTGAACTCGACCAATCGCACCGTGGTCGTCACCGGTATCGGCGCAACCACTCCGCTGGGTGGCGACTCCGCATCGACCTGGGAAGGTCTGATGGCCGGCCGGTCCGGCGTCAAGCCTCTCGAAGGCGAGCGCTTCGCCGAACTGCCCGTCCGGATCGCCGCCCTCGCGGCCGTCGACCCGGGCGACGTCCTTCCCCGCCCGCTGGCCCGCAAGCTGGACCGCTCGGCGCAGTTCGCGCTGATCGCGGCGCGCGAGGCCTGGGCCGACGCGGGCTACACCGCCAAGGCCGGCGAGGACGAGTCCATCGCCCCCGAGCGCCTCGGCTCGGTCATCGCCTCCGGCATCGGCGGCGTGACCACCCTGCTCGACCAGTACGACGTGCTGAAGGAGAAGGGCGTACGCCGCGTCTCCCCGCACACCGTTCCCATGCTCATGCCCAACGGCCCGGCGGCCAACGTCGGCCTGGAGGTCAACGCCCAGGCCGGTGTCCACACGCCCGTCTCCGCCTGCGCCTCGGGCGCCGAGGCGATCGGGTACGCCGTCGAGATGATCCGTACCGGCCGTGCCGACGTGGTCGTCGCCGGTGGCACCGAGGCGGCGATCCACCCGCTGCCGATCGCCGCGTTCGCCAACATGATGGCGATGTCCAAGAACAACGACGAGCCCCAGAAGGCCTCGCGCCCGTACGACACCGGCCGGGACGGCTTCGTCCTCGGCGAGGGTGCGGGCGTCGTCGTCCTGGAGTCAGCCGAGCACGCCGCCAAGCGTGGCGCGAGGGTCTACTGCGAGGTGCTGGGCCAGGGCCTGTCGGCCGACGCCCACCACATCGCGCAGCCCGAGCCGACCGGGCGGGGCATCGCCGCCGCGATGCAGAACCTGCTGGACTCCAGCGACCTCAAGCCGTCCGAGGTGGTCCACCTCAACGCGCACGCCACGTCGACGCCGCAGGGTGACCTCGCGGAGATCAAGGCGCTGCGCAAGGTGCTGGGCGACGACCTCGACCATGTCGCGATCTCCGCGACGAAGTCGATGACGGGTCATCTGCTGGGCGGCGCGGGCGGTATCGAGACCGTGGCGACGGTCCTGGCGCTGCACCACCGCATCGCTCCGCCGACCATCAACGTCGACGAGCTCGACGAGGAGATCGACGCGGACATCGTGCGGGGTGAGCCGCGGGTGCTGCCCGAGGGGCCGATCGCGGCGATCAACAACTCGTTCGGGTTCGGTGGGCACAACGTGGTGCTGGCGTTCCGGTCCGTGTAACGCCACCGCTCGTACTCAGTGAAGCCCGCTTCCCGGTCGTCCGGGAGGCGGGCTTCATCGTTTTTCGGGGCGCTGCCCCGGACCCCGCTCCTCAATCGCCGGAGGGGCTTGAATTGCGCCCCGGTCGCCGCGGGGTGAGGAACCCCGGAAGGGCTTGAATCACACCACCTGGTGCAGCCAGCGGACCGGCGCGCCCTCGCCCGCGTGGCGGAAGGACTCCAGCTCGTCGTCCCACGGCTTGCCGAGCAGCGAGGCGATCTCCGTCTCCAGGTCGCTCTCGCCGCGCACGGAGCGGGCCAGTGCGGCCCGCAGCCGGTCCTCGGGGATCAGGATGTCGCCGTGCATGCCGGTGACGGCGTGGAAGATGCCGAGGCCGGGGGTGGAGCTGTAGCGCTCGCCCTCGGCGGTGGGGCACGGCTCGGAGGTCACCTCGAAGCGCAGCAGGTCCCAGCCGCGCAGGGCGGAGGCGAGCTGCGACGCGGTGCCGGCGCGGCCCTTCCAGGAGAATTCGGACCGCCAGGTGCCGGGCGCGGCCGGCTGTCTGATCCAGTCCAGCTGGACCCGCACACCGAGGACGCCCGCCACTGCCCACTCGACATGTGGGCACAGCGCGCGCGGTGCGGAGTGAACGTACAGGACTCCACGTGTCGTCACCGGAACCTCCCGTGTGGGACGAGGTACGCCTTCCCCAGCGGCCTCGCGCCCGTACCGCCTCTTTTCGGCCGGATCCCGAGGTTGTCTTCAGTAAACAGCATCGGGAGTTAATCTCCTGAAAAGGGACAGTATGTGACGTGACGTAATGTACCGGAGCCGCCCGTGTGTACGCGGGCGGGCGGGACGCCACTGGTTCGACGGGGAAAAGCTACCGTGCGCAGGGGCCGTCCGTGTGACGTACCGTCGGTCTCAGGCCTCTGATTCGCCGGGTTTCACCCGGCAGGGCGCGCACCGCCCCGACCTGGGGATCATGTGCTTGCCGGGGGCATGTCCAGAGGCATAAGCCAGGGGTTGACCGGAGGGGATCCGACCGATGCCGGAGCGTGTGACACGCCCACGAATGCGTACCGCCGCCGCGGCGCTGAGCGCGCTCTCGTTCGTCGGTGCGGCCGCGCTGGCCGGATGCGGCGGTGGCGGTGCGGACGGCGGCGTGTCGCGGAACGCTCCGGCCGCCCAGCGCAGCGCCTCGCCGTCCCCCTCCCCCACCCCCACACCGGACTGGAACCCGCGGCCCCGGTCGGTCGCGGCGGTCGGCGACTCGATCACCCGGGGCTTCGACGCGTGCTCGGTGCTGGCCGACTGCCCCGAGGTGTCCTGGGCGACCGGCACGGACGACGCGGTGCGCAGTCTCGCGGTCCGGCTGCTCGGCCCGTCGAAGGCGGCGGACCGCAGCTGGAACCACGCGGTGTCGGGGTCGCGGATGGTGCAGCTGCCCGAGCAGATGAAGCGGGCGGCGGCGGAGCGGCCGGAGCTGGTGACGGTGATGACGGGCGCGAACGACGCGTGCCGGGACTCGGTGCGGCTGATGACGCCGGTGGCGGACTTCCGGGCGTCGTTCGAGGCGTCGATGCGGCAGCTGCGGGCCGGGGCGCCGAAGGCGCAGGTGTACGTCTCCAGCGTGCCGGACCTGAAGCGGCTCTGGTCGACGGGTCGGGTCAACGAGCTGGGCAAGAAGATCTGGGGCCTCGGGATCTGTCAGTCCATGCTCGCCGACGCGGACGACCTCGGACCGGCCGCCGTGGCCCGGCGGGACGCGGTGCGCGAGCGGGTGGTGGCGTACAACGAGGTGCTGCGGGACGTGTGCGCGAAGGACCGGTACTGCCGGTACGACGGCGGCGCGGTGTTCGACTTCCGCTTCAGCGGGGCGCAGCTCAGCTCGTGGGACTGGTTCCATCCGAGCCGCGACGGCCAGGCCCGGCTGGCGGAGATCGCCTACCGCAACGTCACGGCCCCGGAGCCGTCCGCGTAGGGTCGGTGACCATGACGACCAGCGCGGACACGGCCACGTACACGGAAGACTTCGGTGTTCTCGCGGACGGGTCGCCCGTACGCCGGTGGACGCTGGAGCGGGACGGGGTCCGGGTGCGGATCCTGACGTACGGCGCGATCGTGCAGTCGGTGGAGACGCCCGCGCGGGACGGGTCGCGGGCCCCGGTGGCGCTCGGACTGCCGGAGGTCGCGGGCTACGAGGAGTTCCCGAACCCCTACTTCGGCGCGGTGGTCGGGCGGTACGCGAACCGGATCGGGGGTGCGTCGTTCGTCCTGGACGGGCGGACGCACCGGCTGACGGCCAATGAGGGCGGCAACCATCTGCACGGCGGGGCCAGGGGCTTCGACAAGCGGGTGTGGGACGCGGTGGCGGTGCCGGACGGGGTGCGGATGTCCCTGGTGTCGACGGACGGCGAGGAGGGGTATCCGGGGCGGCTCGACTTCTCGGTGACGTACACCCTGGGGCCCGGCGGGGAGCTGCGGCTCGGCTACCGGGCGGTGACCGACGCGCCGACCGTGCTGAACCCGACCAGCCATCTGTACTGGAACCTGGCGGGCGCGGAGAGCGGGAGCGCGCTGGGGCAGCAGTTGCGGATCGCGGCGGGGCGGATCACGCCGGCGGACGCGGCGTCGGTGCCGACCGGGGCGTTCGCGCCGGTGGCCGGGGGCCGGTTCGACTTCCGGGAGATGCGGGCGGTGGGCTCGGGGTACGACCAGAACTTCGTGCTGGACGAGCGGGCCGAGGATGCCGAGGGGGTCGCCGCCGAGCTGTACGACGCGGCGTCCGGGCGGGTGCTGACGGTACGGACGAGCGAGCCGGGGCTCCAGCTGTACACGGCCGACCACTTCGACGGGCGGCCGTTCGGACCGTGCGCCGGGATCGCGCTGGAGACCCAGCACTTCCCGGACTCGCCGAACCGGCCGGACTTCCCCTCCACGGTGCTCCGGCCGGGCGAGGAGTTCGTCTCGCGCACCGCGTACGCGTTCTCGGTGCGCTGAGACCCCGCCTCCTCGGGCGCTCCGCTCAGCGGGCCAGGCCCAGGGTGACGCCGAGGCCGACCAGGACCGAGCCGATCGACCGGTTCAGCGCCTTCTGCCGGCGCAGCATCGCGCCGCGCAGCCGGGAGTGCGAGAAGAACAGCGCGACCAGCGAGAACCAGCCGAGGTGGGCGGCGGCCATGAAGAGTCCGTAACCCGCCTGCTGCCAGAGCGCCGTGCCGGGTCCGACGACCTGGGTGAAGGTCGCGACGACGAACAGGGTCGTCTTCGGGTTGAGGGCGTTGGTCAGGAAACCGCTGCGCAGCGCCCCGAACGGGGAGAGCCCCGGCCGGTCCGTCAGATCGACGTCGAGATCGGCGCGGGCCAGGAAGGTGCGCACCCCGATGTAGATCAGATAGGCGGCGCCCGCCAGTTTGACCGCGGTGAACAGGGCGGTCGAGGAGGCGATGAGCAGCCCCACGCCGAGCATCGTGTACGTGACGTGGACCAGGACGCCCGCCGCGACGCCGGTGGCCGCGAGGACGCCGGTGGTGCGCCCGTACAGATAGCTGTTGCGGACGACCATCGCGAAGTCGGCGCCCGGGGAGACGACCGCGAGGACGGTGATGGCGGCGACCGCCAGGAGTTCGGTCATGCGGTGCGGGCCTCCTCGGCGGCGGCCCCGCCGGGGCCGGTGGCGAAGCCCGGGTCGGGGCCGATCAGGTCGCGGGCGAGGAGCGTGGCTCCGGCGACCGCTCCGGGCATCAGGAACACCGCGACGAACGGGACCAGGAACGACAGGGCGAGCGGTACGCCGAAGCCGAGCACCAGGGCCCGGCGGCGGCGCAGCAGGCCGAGCCGCTTCTTCAGGGCCAGTCCACGGCGCTGGAGCGCCACGCCGGTCAGCTCCTCGGCCAGGAAGTAGCCGGAGACGCAGATGCCGATCGCGGGCACGACGGTCTGGCCGACGACGGGGATGAACCCGCAGGCGAAGAGGGCGATCCCGAAGAGGGCGACGCGCAGCAGGATGCGTACGGAGTCGCGTGCGGAGATCCACAGCTCCTGCCGGAGCGACAGTCCGGACTCGGGGACCTCGCCGCCCTCGCTGCGCTCGACCTCCTCGGAGAGCGCGTCGTAGAAGGGCTGGCCGATCAGGAGGGTCACGGCGGTGAAGGTGATGACCGCGAGGAACAGCCCGAAGACGAAGACGAGCGCGGTCAGCCCGGTGCGCAGGACGCCCTGCCAGGGCGAGGACCAGTCGTCGGCGAACGGGGTCGCCCAGCCGACGAAGTCGTCGGCCCCGTAACCGAGTCCGATCAGCGCTCCGGCGTAGACGACGAGGGTGACGAGTCCGGGCAGCAGCCCGAAGCCGAACCACCGTCCGTGCTGGAGGACCCAGCGCTGCCCCTTCACCAAGTAGCCGAATCCTGCCCCGAGATCGCTCATGGGCGTCAGCGTACGGCGTGCGGAAAGGGGCGAGGACCGCACCCCGGGGTGGGGTGCGGTCCTCGCGCGGGGCCTCGACCGGTCAGGCGACCGAGAGCTCGACCTTGATGTTGCCGCGGGTGGCGTTCGAGTACGGGCAGACCTGGTGGGCCTTCTCGATGAGCGCCTGCGCGGTGGCGGCGTCGACGTTCGGGATGGAGGCGCTGATCGCGACCTCCAGGCCGAAGCCGCCGGCCTCGGTCTTGCCGATGGAGACCGATGCGGTCACCGTCGAGCCGGAGATGTCGGCCTTCTCCTGGCGGGCGACGACGCCCAGCGCGCCCTGGAAGCAGGCGCTGTAGCCCGCCGCGAAGAGCTGCTCGGGGTTGGTGCCCGCGCCGCTGCCGCCCATGGCCTTCGGCGGGTTCACGACGACGTCGAGCTGACCGTCGTCGGAGGAGACCCGGCCGTCGCGGCCGTTCTCGGCGGTGGCGACGGCGGTGTAGGCGACGTCGATCTTCTGGATGGTCATGGTGTGACGATTCCTCCGGTTGGTGCGCCGCGACTCGCGCCCACGATCGCGACGGCCTGTGGACGAGCCTAACGCGTGGCCCGTGAGCGCAGGAGCTGGGTCGGACCGGGGATCAGACCAGGGAGACGATCATCTTGCCGGTGTTCTCGCCGCGCAGCAGGCCGACGAAGGCGTCGTACCCGTTCTCGATGCCCTCGACCTTGGTCTCCTGGTACTTCAGCTCGCCCGAGGCCAGCCAGCCGGCGACCTCCTGGACGAACTGCCCCTGGAGGTGGGCGTGGTCGCCGACGAGCATGCCCTGGAGGCGCAGCCGCTTGCCGATGATGAGCGCCATGTTGCTCGGGCCGGGGGTCGGCTCGGTGGAGTTGTACTGGGCGATCATGCCGCAGATGGTGGCGCGGCCGTGCAGGTTGAACGAGGAGATCGCGGCTTCGAGGTGCTCGCCGCCGACGTTGTCGAAGTAGACGTCGATGCCGTCGGGGGCGGCGGCCTTGAGCTGGTCGCGGACCGGCCCGTTCTTGTAGTTGAACGCGGCGTCGAAGCCGTACTCCTCGGTGAGGAGCTTGACCTTCTCGTCGGAGCCGGCGGAGCCGATGACCCGGGAGGCGCCCTTGAGCTTCGCCAGCTGGCCGACCTGGCTGCCGACGGCGCCGGCCGCGCCGGAGACGAAGACCGCGTCGCCCTCCTTGAAGGAGGCGACCTCGAACAGGCCCGCGTAGGCGGTGAGCCCGGGCATGCCGAGCACGCCGAGGTAGGCGGAGAGCGGGGCGATGTCGGGGTCGACCTTCACCGCGTGCTTGGCGGGCATGTCGGCGATCTCGCGCCAGCCGAGACCGTGCAGGACGTGGTCGCCGACGGCGAAGCCCTCGGCGTTCGAGGCGATGACCTCGCCGACCGCGCCGCCGTCCATGGGGTGGTCGAGCTTGAAGGGCGGGGTGTAGGACTTCACGTCGTTCATCCGGCCGCGCATGTACGGGTCGACCGAGAAGTACTTGTTGCGGACGAGGATGCGGCCTTCGGCCGGAGCGGCGACCGCGGCCTCACGCAGCGCGAAGTCCTCGGCCTTGGGCCAGCCGTGCGGGCGGGCGACGAGGTGCCATTCACGGCTGGACGTGGGAAGTGCTGCAGACATGGGCTCGGTGTCTCCTCAATGTCCTACGGGGGGGGTGAGCCTCCGCGCCGTACTGGCTACCGCGCGAAAAGCTTCATGACATGAAACAACCATGCTCCTGAATATTTCATGATGTCAAGTAAATCGGTACGCTGTCGTCCATGGCCACTCGCACAGACACCCTGACCCTTGAGGTCGTCGAGCTCATCGGCACCGTCGTGGCGCGCTACCACGAGGAGTACGACCGGGCCGCCGCCGAGCACTCCCTCACGGGCGCGCAGGCACGGGTGCTCGGGCTGCTCTCGCTGGAGCCGCTGCCGATGCGGAAGATCGCGCTCAGGCTGAAGTGCGAGCCGTCGAACGTGACCGGGATCATCGACCGTCTGGAGACCCGGGAGCTGGTCGAGCGCAGGCCCGATCCGGCCGACCGGCGGGTGAAGCTGGCCGCCGCGACGGAGAAGGGCCGGCGTACGGCCCGCGAGCTGCGGGACGCGTTGGACTTCGCCCGGGAGCCGCTGGCCGGGCTCTCCGACGCCGAGCGCACGGTGCTGCGGGATCTGCTGCGCCGGATGCTGGGCGAGGAGGCCCCGTAGGCGTCGCGCCTACGTGCACCACCAGAGGAAACGGGTGCAGGTCGGGGACGGCGTCGGGGTGGGCGTCGGCTCGGCCGGGGGCGGTGGGGGCGCGGGCGCGGTGGTCGGCTCCGCCGGGTCCGGGTCGCCCGGACCCGGCGGATCGGCGGGCGGACTGTCGGGGGCCTCGGACGGGTCCGGGTCCTCGGGGTCCGGCGAGGCGGTGGGCTCGTCCGTGCCGGAGACCTCGGGGCTCGGCGACTCCGAAGAGCCCCCGCCCCCGGAGCCGGCCGGTGAGGCGTCCGTGCCGGGGCCCGTGGTCGCCCCGGCCCGGGTGCCGACCGGGCCGGGATCGCGGGGCGCGTCGGCGGAGGTCTCCGCGGGCGCGGGCTCGGCCGGACCGCCCGAAGCCTCGCTCACGAAGTCGGCGGCGGTGTCGTCCCGCCCGGGCTCCAGGGCCAGTTCCGCCAGGCTCAGCGCACCGGCCGCGAGGAGCAGCCCGAGGGCGGCGAGCAGGACGGTACGGCCGCGCCGGCGGTGGCTGCCGCGCCCGGAGCGGCCGGACCGCCCGGCCTTCCGCCGGGAGCCGGGGCGGGTGTCATGTGCCGTCTCGCGCCGGGCGCCGCGTGCGGCTTCACGCCGGGCGGACCGCCCTCCGGTCCGGGCGTCCCGCCGCGTGCCGCGTCGGGGGCCGGTCTCGTCGGCCGGTGCGGGTGTCCCGTCCGGCGCGGGCCCGGCGGCCGCGTCCCCGGGCATCGCGTAGGGGCCCAGCGCCTCCGCGGGCGTACCGCACCCGGCGCAGGCCAGGGCTCCGTTGAGATGCCGTCGGCACGGGTGGCAGTAATCCATGGCGCCCGCAGGTTAGGCGGGCGCGGAACAACCGGGGAAGCCGCCCAGGTGAGGATTGTGTGAGGAAGAACGGATTCCGGTGACAGCCGGTCCGATACGCCTGACACGCGGGAGGATGGGCCACATGACCGCTCCCGCCCCCTTCGGCCCCCTCCGGTTCCAGCTCGTCCTGCTGCGCCGGATGGCCGATTTCCAGCCCGGCCTGGTCGAGGAGGCCCGGCACGAACTGAGCGCCTCGCTCGCCGACATGCGGGAGGCCAACCGCCGCTGGCAGGCCATGGTGCGCGCGCCCCGGGGGCGGGGATCGCTGCGGCGCTACCGCTCGGTGCTCGGCGAACCGGAGCTGGTCCTGCCGCGCCGGGTCGGCGACCTGGAGTGCGAGGCGCTGCTGTGGCCGGTGCCGCTCTGGCCGGATCTGCGGTTCGAGGTGACGGCCGGTCCGGGCGGGGCCGTGTGGAACGAGTGGCTGGTGCGGGCGCCGGGCGCGGCGGGCCCGGACCTCACCTCCGTAACCGATCTGCGCCCCTGGTCGTGCACGGTGGACGAGGCGGCCCGCGCCTTTCCGCCGGCCCGGCCGATGGAGGGCAGCGCCCCGACCCGCTGGTCGCTGGCCCTCACCGATCCGGCCACCGGGCAGGAGCGCGTGGCCGAGTTCACCTGGGGCCTGTTCCAGCGGCTGCTGCCGACGGGGTGAGCTGAGGAGCCGTCAGCTCCCGCCCCCTTACGGCGCAGCTCAGCGCGCGCGAAGGGCCGGACGGCGCGACCATGCAAGGAGAGACCGGCTGCCGCCGGTGCCCCCATCCGCGCTCTCGGGAGAACTCGCCGTGACCGTCAGCCTTGAGCAGTTGCAGCGTTGCCATGTCGCCGTCGATCTCGGGGCCGCGAGGACCCGGGTGTACGTCAAGGGGCTCGGGCTCGTCGTCGACGAACCGAGCGTCGCCGCGGTCAACACCCGTACCGGCTCCCTCATCGCCGTCGGCGCGCTCGCCGAGCAGATGACCGGCCGCACCCCGGAGTACATCCGGGTGGCCCGCCCGGTCTCCGGCGGCACCGTCGTCGACATCGAGATGGCCCAGCGGATGCTGCGTCATCTGCTGGGCGACAAGCTCCGTCGCCAGTTGCGCCGCAAGCCCCGGCTGCGCGCCGCCGCCTGCACCCCGCACGAGGCCGATCCGCTGGCCCAGCGCGCGACCGTGGAGACGCTGGTCGGGCTCGGCGCGCGCCGGGTCGAGCTGGTGGACACGCTGATCGCGGCGGCCGTCGGCTGCGGGCTGCCGGTCGAGCAGCCGACCGCCACCATGATCATGGTGTGCGGGGCCGCCACCACCCAGATCGCGGTGCTCTCGCTCGGCTCGATCGTGACCGCCGTCCGGATCCCGGTGGGCGGCAACGCGATCGACGAGGCGATCATCCAGCATCTGCGCCAGCACCACGAGCTGTTGCTGCCGAGCCAGTCCGTGCGCCCGCTCCAGCTGGCGCTGCACGGCAACGGCCTCCAGCTCACCGGCCCGGCCCTGACCGAGATCCACGGCCGGGACGTGGCGACCGGGCTGGCCCGCTCGGTGCAGGTCGACACCGCCGCCGTACGGCAGGCCATCCACACCCCGCTCACCGCGGTGCTGGACGGGGTCGGCAAGGTGCTCCGCGACTGCCCGCCCGATCTGGTGGCCGACCTCGCCGACCGCGGGATCATGATGGTGGGCGGCAGCGCGCTGCTCCCGGGCCTCGACCAGATGCTGCGCGACGCGACCGGGATGCCGGTGCACATCGCGGAGCGCCCCGACGTCTGCTCGGTGCTCGGTCTGGGCGCGATGCTGGACGGCAAGATCCAGCCGATGGTCCTGAACCCCCTGGCGGGGTGAGCCCGTCGGTACGGACGGGGCGTCGGCCCGGACGGTGCGGGTGAAGGGGCCCGTGGAGCCCGGTCCGGCGGCGGCCGGGCGGCTGCCGATGCTCCTGGAGGCGGTCCTCAACGTCGGCAGCGATCTGGAGCTGGGCTCCACCCTCCAGCAGATCGTGGACACCGCCGCCGCCCTGACCGGGGCCCGTCACGGCGCGCTCGGGGTGCTGGACCCGGACCGGGACCGGATCGAGGGTCTGTACACCGCCGGGATGACGGAGGCGGAGCGGCGCCACCTCGACCTCTTCCCGGACGAGCCCGCCGGGCGTCCGGCCACCCTGACCCGGCCGGGCCGTCCGCCCCGCCGTTCGCCGGGCCGTTCGCCGGGCAGCCCGTCGGACGGCCCGCCGGTGCGGAGTTTTCTCCGCGCCCCGATCCGGGTGCAGACCGAGGTGTTCGGCCATCTCTACCTCGCCGGGAAGCCGTCGGGGCCGTTCACCGACACGGACCTGGCGCTGCTGCGGGTCCTCGCCGCCCAGGCCGGCATCGCGATCGGCAACGCCCGGCTGTACGAGACGGCCCGGCAGCGCGAGCGCTGGATCGCGGGGGCGGCGGCCGTCACCACCGCCCTGCTGACCGGCACCGACGCGGCGGACGCGCTGATGACCGTGGCCGAGCGCGCCCGGGCGCTGGCGGGCGCGTCGGCCGGGGTGATCCTCCAGCCGACCGAGGAGGGCGGCATGGAGATCGTCACCGCCTCCACGCAGGACGATCCGGCGGGCATCGTCGGCACGGTGATCGAGCCCGGTTCCGCCGTGCTGGTGCAGCTGCTCGGCGGCGAGCCGGTCTTCATCGACGACTCGGCCACCGACCCCCGGATGACCACCGCCGTACGCTCCCGGTTCGGGCCGAGCATGATGCTGCCGTTGCAGAGCGGCGGGCGGCTCATCGGCACCCTCGCCCTTCCCCGGCGGCGCGGCGAGCGCCCCTACACGGACCTGGACCGGCTACTGGCGACCCAGTTCGCCTCGCAGGCGGCGCTGGCGCTGGTGCTGGCGGACGCGCAGGCCGACCGGGAGCAGCTCGCGGTGTACGAGGACCGCGACCGGATCGCCCGTGACCTGCACGATCTGGTGGTCCAGCGGCTCTTCGCCACGGAGATGATGCTGGAGTCGACCCGGCGGCGGGCCGCCTCGGAGGCGGAGGCCGGGGAGCTGCTGGGCCGGGCGGTGGACGAGCTGGACTCCACCATCCAGGAGGTGCGCACCGCGATCTTCGCCCTCCAGCAGCCGCCCGCCGAGGCTCCGAGCACCTTCCGGGGCCGGGTGCTGCGGGAGACCGGGGGTGCGGCGGCGCTGCTGGGCTTCCCGCCGTCGGTGCACTTCACCGGGGCGGTGGACGCGCTGGTGGGCGCGGAGCCGGGCAAGGAGCTGCTGGCCGCCCTGCGCGGGGCGCTGGCCGCCGCGCACCGCAGGCCCGGGGTCTCGGCGATCGAGGTGGAGGTGGAAGCGCCCGTCCGGCTGCCGGACGGGCGCAGCGGGGTGCGGCTGGTGGTCGCGGACGACGGGCGCGGCGATGACGACGGCCGGCCGACGACGGTGACCTGGCAGACCCCGATCTGATCCCGGGCCCGGCGGGCGGGCGGGCCCCTGCGGGCGGTCCCGGTCCGGGCCGAGGGGGCCCGCCCGCAGGGGCCCGGTCCGCGGGCGAGGAGCCCCGGTCTCAGTGTTTCGGGGCCGCCCGCAGCGCGATCCGGGTGTTGGAGTGGGCGATGCCCGCCTCCCGCTTCAGCCGGCGCAGCAGCGTGTCCAGCGCTCCCGGGTCGGCGGCGGTGGCCCGTACGAGGTAGTCGTGGCCGCCCGTCACATGGACCACCTCCGTGATCCCGGGCAGCATCAGCACCGAGCGCTCGAACTCCTCGTTCGTCGTGTCGAGGCGCAGCGTCACATCGATGAAGACGACCAGGCCCGAACGGGTGTCGGCGGCCGGGTCGACGATGACGGTGAAGCCGCGGATGACCCCGTCGCGGCGCATCCGGCGGACCCGGTCGCCCGCCGCGTTGGCGCTGAGCCCCACCCGTACGCCCAGATCCCGGTACGAGATCCGGGCGTCCTCCTGGAGAATGCCGAGGATTTCCCTGTCCAGCCGATCCATACCGTGATTGTCCCAGCTTGCGGCGATATCGGCTGAAGGAAGCCGGGTGAAGCCGGCGGCGCGCACCGTCCCCCGGTCGGCGCAGCCCGGCGGGCCGTTCGATGGCCCGCGCCCTTGACTTGCGGGTGTGGACACCCCCGTCAAGCAGTCCCCCGAGCCGCCCGTCCCGGCGGCGGCCGCGCCGCCCTCGGCCGCGTACCGCAATCTCGTCCTGGCGACGGTCGGCTTCGCGCTGACCTTCTGGGCGTGGAACCTGATCGCGCCGATGTCCGGGGACTACAAGGACCGGCTGGGGCTCAGCTCGTTCCAGCAGTCGTTCCTGGTGGCCGTGCCGGTGCTGGTCGGGTCGCTCGGCCGGATCCCGGTGGGGGCGCTCACCGACAAGTACGGCGCGAAGCTGATGTTCCCGCTGGTCTCCGCGCTGACGATCGTGCCGGTGCTGCTGCTGATCCCGGCGAAGAACTCCTACGGGGCGATGCTCGCCGTCGGCTTTCTCCTCGGGCTCGGCGGCACGACGTTCGCGATCGGTGTTCCGCTGGTCAACGCGTGGTTCCCGCCCGCCAAGCGGGGCTTCGCGCTGGGTGTGTTCGGGATGGGCATGGGCGGGGTGGCGCTGTCGGGCTACTTCACCCCGCGCATCGCGAAGCACGGCGACAACCTGCCCTTCCTCGTGGTGGCGGGCGCGCTGGTGGTGTTCGCCCTGGTGGCCGCCGTGCTGGTGACCGACCACCCGGGCCGGAAGATCCCGACGGACACGCTGGTGCACCGGCTCGGCGCGGCCGGGAAGCTGCGGGTGACGTGGGAGCTGTCGGCGCTGTACGCGATCGGCTTCGGCGGCATCGTGGCGTTCGGGGTCTATCTGCCGACGTACCTGAAGACCTGGTACGAGATGTCACCGACCGAAGCGGGCACCAAGGCGGCCGGGTTTGCCCTGGTCACGGTCGTCTTCCGGCCGATCGGCGGCTGGCTCTCGGACCGGGCCCATCCGGCGCTGGTGACCTCGGCGGCCCTGCTGCTGGCCGCGCTGATGGCGATCGTGCAGGCCTTCGAGCCGCCGCTGAACCCGGTCGGCACGATCGCGCTGCTGGCCATGGCGGCCGGGCTCGGCACCGCGAGCGGCAGTGTGTTCGCCCTGGTCTCGCAGGTGACGCCGCAGCCGAAGGTGGGCAGTGTGACGGGCATCGTCGGCGCGATGGGCGGGCTGGGCGGCTTCGTGCCGCCGCTGGTGATGGGCGCGATCTACAGCGCCAAGGACAGTTACGCGATCGGCTTCATGCTGCTGTCGGATCTGGCGCTGGCGGGGTGTGTGTACGCGTACGGGCGGATGCGGAACATCCAGCGCGACGGGTGAGCCCTCGGGCACGGAAGAACGGCCGCGTTCCCGCCGGAACGCGGCCGTTCGTGTGCGTGGCCGTTCGTGTGCGTGGCCGTTCGTGTGCGTGGCCCTTCGTTCGCCTGGCCCGGTGCGGCCGTCAGCGCTGCCGGAGCCGCTGTTCGAACCGGTCCGCCCAGTACGCGGTCCGGTCGAGGTAGGCCGTCTCGGCGGCATCCCCGGTCTTTCCGTAGGCCCCGTCGAAGGTCTCGTAACCGTGGCCCGGGGGCGGGGTGGAGGAGGCCGGTTCGATGGAGCTGCCCTCGTGCCACTCGTTGAACGAGGTGACGGAGACCCAGGTGGGGTCGCCGCCGATGGCCGGGTCGAGGGCGTTGTTCCACTCCAGGTCGTAGGAGGCGCCGTCGGCGCGGCCCAGGGTGGGGGTGGTGTTGCCGGGGACGGCGCGGTCGTCGATGTAGCCGGGGGCGACCGAGGGGGCCCAGACCAGGCCGTTGGCCTTGGCGTAGTCGCCCGCGTTCTTCCAGCCGGGGGCGGTGGCCCCGGCGATGCCGTCGTAGGTGTAGATCCCGCCGAAGTGGTCGACCTTGCTGGTGTCGGTGGTCTGGGCGAGAACGATGGCGGTGTCCTTGACGGCGTCGAGGGCCGACCAGTCCTGGATCTTGAGGCTCTCGAAGATGTAGTAGGCGTTCCGGTCGCCGTTCGCCGCGTCCCGGTAGAACGCGGGGTGGTCGCCGAACTTCCCTTCCAGATAGGCGATGTCGTCGACGACGGAGGCGGCGGTGCGGCCGCCGTACGGTTCGATGTGCCAGGCGACCTCGATGCCGTGGCGGGCGGCGGCGTCCAGGACGTCACCGGCGAGGCCGTCCTCGTACCCGCCCTGCCCCCACCAGCTGTAGACGATGACGCCCGCGCCGGACCGCTTCACCCACTCCATGTGCTGGTCGACGGCTCCGGCGATGTCTCCGGAGTCGTACGGGCCGAGCTTCGGGTAGAGGTCGGCCCCGATGGAGTCGGGCGGGGTGTGGCCGCCCTGCTGCCAGTGCCGCCAGCTCCCCGAGCCGTCGGGGGTGCCGTACCAGGGGTAGTAGAAGAGGTGCACGTTGGACGAGCCCTCGGCCTCGGCGGCCGGGGCGCGGGTCAGGGTGAGGCGGTCGACGTCGAAGAGCGCGCCCGCTCCCCCGGTGAACCGCAGGAACAGCGGGCCCGTCCCGGCGGTGGTCAGGGCGGTGGTGACCTCGGTGAAGGTCTCCCAGCCGCCGGTCGGGGCGACGTCCACCGAGCCGAGGAGCGGGCCGGTGGCGGAGCCGGAGCGGACCTCGATCGTGCCGCCCGCGCCGGCCGAGGAGACGGTGGCGGTGAAGGCGGTGGCCCCGGCGGTGTCGAGGGAGGAGTAGCCCGCCCAGTCGCCGTCGTCGATGTAGCCGAGGGTGGCTCCGCCGCTCGCCGAACCGTGGGCGGCGCTCTGGACGCCGAAGGAGGAGGTGTACGCCTCCGCCTCCGCGCTGTCGCCGCCCGGGTCCGGGCCCGGGTCGCCGGTTCCGCAGTCCGCCTCGACGGCCCCGGCCGCGTACTGCACGCCGCCGAGCAGGAGTTGGCGGAAGTCCGGGTCGGCGAAGGACTCGATGGTGTGGCCGAGCCCGGTGTAGAAGGAGCGGCCCTCCTGCTGCGGGTGGCACCAGGTGATCGGGTGGTCGCCGCCCATCTCGCCGCCGCTGTAGCTGGATTCGTCCAGCGACTGGAGGACGTGGACGCTGTCGCGCGGGTTGGAGCGGTAGTTGTACCACTCGTCGGTCCGGGTCCAGGTGTCGTCCAGGTGCGCGGTCGCCGGGTGGACGTGGTCCTCGGTGGTGAGGCGGGCCTCCTGGATCGCCGGATGGCTCTGGAACCACGCCCCGACCAGGTCCTCGTACTCCGGCCAGTCGTACTCGGTGTCGGCGGCGGCGTGGACGCCGACGAATCCGCCGCCGCCGTCCACGTACCCCTTCAGGGCGCTCTGCTGGGTGTCGTTCAGGACGTCGCCGGTGGTGGAGAGGAAGACGACGGCCTCGTAGTCGGCGAGGTTCTGCGGGGTGAAGGCGGTCGCGTCCTCGGTGGCGGTGACGGTGAAGTCGTTGGCCGCGCCCAGCTCGTGGAGGGCGGTGATGCCCGCCGGGATGGAGTCGTGGCGGAATCCGGCGGTCTTGGAGAAGACCAGGACCTGGTACGGGTCGGCGGCCGCCGCGCTCTGCACGCCGGGGCTCAGGAGGGCCGCCCCGAGGGCGAGGGCCACGGCGCAGGCGAGGCGGCGGACACGGGGTCGTCTCATCGGTCGTTCACCTGTGCTCCCTGAGTGCTGAAGGTGAAGGCGTCCAGGTCGAAGAGGCTGCCCTGACCTGTCGGGCCCGTGAAGACGAAGAACAGCTCGGTCGATCCGGCAGGGGCGTTGTTCACGTCCGCCGTGACGTCCACGTAGTTCTCCCAGCCGCCGGTCGGGGCTACGGGCAGGGAGGAGAGCAGGGTGCCCGTCGGGGAGCCGGCCCGTACCTCCAGGGTGCCGCCCGCGCCGCCGGAGGCGACCCGGGCCGTGATGGTGCCGGCGTTGGAGAGCACGTACGGCGTGAAGGAGACCCAGTCGCCGTCGTCCGTGTAGCCGACCGCCGCGCCGCCCTCGGCGGCGCCGTGCGGGGCGATCTCGATGCCGTTCTGGGCGGCGAAGTGCTCGCCCTGGCGGTGGCGGGGCTGGAGGATCGCGTCGCTGTGCGTGGTGAGCCCGCCCGCGTCGGTGTACTCGGCGTCGAAGACCCCGTAGATGTTGGCGGCGCTGTCGTGCTCCCCGTCGACGGGGACGTCGATGGTGCCGGAGCAGCCGTTCTTCGAGGTGATCTGGTGGCGGTGGCTGTCGTGGCCGAGGAGGTAGGTGACCTTGACCTTGGAGCAGTCGACCGTGCCGTCCTCGGGGTCGCTGACGGTCACGGTGAAGGGGACGGAGTCGCCGAAGGAGAAGAGGCTGCCGTCGGCCGGGGTGGTGAGGGTGACGGTGGGCGCGGTGTTGCCCGCCGTCACGACCAGGCTCGCGGTGCCGGTGAGCCCTTCGGGGTCGGTGACGGTGAGGGTCGGGTTGAAGGTCCCGGCGGTGGTGTAGGTGTGGCCGGGGTTGGCGTCGGTGGAGGTGGCCCCGTCGCCGAAGTCCCAGGCGTAGGTGAGGTTTCCGCCCTCGGGGTCGGCGCTGCCGGCCGAGGAGAAGGAGACCGCGAGCGGGGTGGGCCCGGAGCTCCGGTCGGCGGCGGCCTTGGCGACCGGGGACCGGTTGCTGCCCGCGAGGTACTCGACGCGGTAGAGCGCCTGGTTGTTCGCGCCGGTGCCGTAGTCGAGGACGTAGAGCGCGCCGTCGGGGCCGAACGCGGAGTCCATCACCTGGGTGCCGGTCCACGGGAAGGTGTCGATGACGCCCGGCGACCCGTCGGCCTTGACCTCGACCGGCTTGATCCACTTGCGGCCGTACTCGGTGGCGAAGAAGCGGCCGTCGAGCGAGGCGGGGAACTTCACGGCGGAGTCGAGGTCCGCGTCGAAGTTGTATACGGGTCCGGCCATCGGGGACTCGGAGCCGCCGCCGAACTCCGGCGGTGAGCCCGCGTCACCGGCGTACCGGATCCAGGCGGGCTGGGCGGGCGGCAGGGTGGCGAGGCCGGTGTTGCGGAAGGAGTTGTTGGCGGGGCCGGAGGCGCAGTCGTACTTCGCGCCGGACGGGCCGCTGGGGAAGGTGTACTCGCCGTACGTCTCCGTGGGCGTGTTGGTGCCCGTGCAGTACGGCCAGCCGAAGTTGCCGGGCCGGGTGACGCGGTTGAACTCGACCTGACCGCTGGGGCCCCGGTTCGGGTCGGTGGTTCCGGCGTCGGGGCCGTAGTCGCCGATGTAGACGGCTCCGGACTTCTTGTCGACGGACATCCGGAACGGGTTGCGGAAGCCCATCGCGTAGATCTCGGGCCGGGTGTTCGCGGTGCCGGGGGCGAAGAGGTTGCCCGCCGGGACGGTGTAGCCGCCGTCCGCCGTGGGCGTGATCCGCAGCAGCTTGCCGCGCAGGTCGTTGGTGTTGCCGGAGGAGCGCTGGGCGTCGAACTGCGGGTTGCGGTCGGTACGTTCGTCGATCGGCGCGTAGCCGCTCGACTCGAACGGGTTGGTGTCGTCGCCGGTGGTCAGATACAGGTTCCCGGCGGCGTCGAAGTCGATGTCACCGCCGACGTGGCAGCACTGGCCCCGGTCGCTCTCGACTTCCAGGACGACCTTCTCGCTGCCGAGGTCGAGGGTGCCGTCGGCCTTGAGGACGAAGCGCGAGAGGCTGAGGTGGCCCTTCCAGGGCGCGAAGTCGGCGGCGGAACCGGTGGTGGGGGCGTCGCCGGGCGGGGTGTTCAGGAGGGGCGAGTAGTACAGGTAGACATAGCGGTTCGTCGAGAAGGCCGGGTCGACGGCGATGCCCTGGAGGCCTTCCTCGTCATGGGTGTAGACGTCGAGCTTGCCCGCCGTCTTCGTGGCCCCGGCGGCGTCGGTCAGCCGGACCGTGCCGTCGCGGGCGGTGTGCAGCACGGACCGGTCCGGCAGCACGGCGAGCGACATGGCCTCGCCCAGTTCGGCCGCGCCGAGGGCGAGTTGGACCTGCTGGTAGTCGGCGGCCGGGATGTCGTCGGCCGCGATGCGCGGGGCGCGGGCCTCGGGGTCGGCGGCGAGGGCAGGTCCGGCGGCGGGGACGGCGAGCGTGGCCGCGAGGAGAGCGGCGAGGGCGGTGACGTATCTGGACCACCGTGGGGGTGCGGGTGACATGGTCGGTCGTTCCTTCCTGACGGTACGTGGGGTCTGTCAGGCAAGGCGCTGTCGCGCTTTGCGACGTACGGGGCCCGGTGCGCGGGGCGTACGGCGTGCGGGCATGCGGGTGCACGACGTGCGGGGCACGGTGTACGGGCATGCGGCGTGCAGGCGTGCGACGACTGCGCCGGTGCACGGGCGCAGGCAGATTCTTGCTTCCGGAGAGCGCTCCAACGCTCCTGCCGGGCAGGCTTTTTGCATGCTGGCAACGCAAAAATAGTTTGTCAAGGTCGTGTCAAAATTCCGGTTCGGTGCTTCGTGCAGCGATTCCGCCGGGCCTCCACCCATAGGGGCGTCTAGGCTTCCCGGGTGACCCTCCTTCTTCCCGCGCTCCAGTCCCCCACCGGCCCGGCAGCCTCCCGGGAGGCCGTCCGCTTCGGTGATCTCTCGCTGACCTACGGCCGGCTGGCCGGGGCCGCCGCCGCGCTCGCCGCCCGTGTCGCGGACGCGGGCCGGGTCGCCGTCTGGGCCACCCCGACGCCGGAGACGGTGATCGCGGTGGTCGCGGCGCTGCGGGCCGGAGTGCCCGCCGTGCCGCTCAACCCGCGTACCGGAGAGCGTGAGTTGGCGCACATCCTGGCCGACAGCGCGCCCACGGCGGTGCTGGCGGGCCCCGACGACGTACTGCCGTCCGGGCTGGAGAAGCTGCGGCGGGTGACGGTGGACGCGCGGGAGGCGGCGGAGGGCCCGGAGGAGCGCGCGGGCGTCGCGGCGGGCCTGGAGGGGAACGCGGGCGTCGAGGACCCCGAGGCCGCCGCCCTGATCGTCTACACCTCCGGCACCACCGGCCCGCCCAAGGGAGCCGTCCTGCCCCGCCGGGCCGTCGCCGCGTCGCTGGACGCGCTGGAGGACGCCTGGGGGTGGAGCGGCGACGACGTCCTGGTCCACGCGCTGCCGCTGTTCCACGTCCACGGGCTGATCCTGGGCGTCCTCGGCCCGCTGCGCCGGGGCGGCTCCCTGCGCCACCTGGGGAAGTTCTCCGCCGACTGCGTGGCCCGTGAACTGGGCTCCGGAGGCACGATGCTCTTCGGCGTGCCGACGATGTACCACCGGCTGGCGGAGGTGCTGGACGCGCCCGCGGGCACCGCCGAACGGGACGCGCTGGCGGGGGCGTTGGCGTCGGCCCGGCTGCTGGTCTCCGGGTCGGCGGCGCTGCCCGTGCACGACCACGAACGCATCGCGGCGGCGACCGGGCGGCGGGTGATCGAGCGGTACGGGATGACGGAGACCCTGATGAACACGGGGATCCGGGCGGACGGCCCACCGCGCCCGGGCACGGTGGGCCCGCCGCTCGCGGGTGTGGAGCTGCGCCTGGTGGAGGAGGACGGCACGGTGCTCGACGCGGCCGGGGCGATCGGTGAGATCCAGGTGCGGGGGCCGAATCTGTTCACCGGCTACCTCAACCGGCCCGACGCCACCGCCGCCGCGCACACGGCGGACGGCTGGTTCCGTACGGGCGACGTCGGCACGGTGGACACCGACGGGTACGTCGCCATCGTCGGGCGCAAGGCCACCGACCTGATCAAGAGCGGCGGCTACAAGATCGGCGCGGGCGAGATCGAGAACGTGCTCCTCGCCCATCCCGGCGTCCGGGAGGCGGCCGTGACCGGCGAGGAGGACGCCGACCTCGGCGAACGGGTCGTGGCCTGGGTGGTCGCTGCCGACCCCGGCTCTCCGCCCGCCGCCGAGGAGCTGGCGGACCATGTGGCGGCCCAGCTCGCCCCGCACAAGCGCCCGCGCACCGTGCGCTATCTGGACGCCCTGCCCCGGAACGACCTGGGCAAGATCATGAAGAGGTCGCTCCGTGCCTGACGAGACCCCCGCCCGGATGACGGCCCGCGAGGCCGTCACCCTGCTCACCGGCCCGGCCGGCTTCACCGAGCACCTGCCGCCGCCGCGCGAGCTGCCGGCCGACGGACCGCTCGGCTGGGCCGGTTACGACGCGGCGCGCGAGCGGGCCCGGACGCGGACCGGCGAGGAGGAGTCCGTGGTGTACGGCACCGGGGTCGTCGGCGACCGCGCGTGCGTGCTCCTCTCCTTCGAATTCGGCTTCCTGGGCGGCTCGTTGGGGCAGCGGACGGGCGACCGGCTGGAGGCCGCGTACGCGCTGGCCCTGACCCGGCGACTGCCGCTGCTCGCGCTCGTCGCCACCGGTGGCAGCCGGATGCAGGAGGGCATGGTCGCGCTCACCCAGCTCCAGCGGGTGGCGGCGGCCGCCACCCGGCTGCGGGCGGCCGGGCTCCCGCAGATCGCCGTGGTCCGCGATCCGACGACCGGCGGCGGCTGGGCCACGGTGGGGGCCGGCGCGGATGTGGTGCTGGCCCTGCCGGGCGCGCAGGTCGGCTTCGCCGGGTCCCGGGTGCGGCCGGCGGACGCTGATCCGTACGCGTACAGCGCCGAGGGCCAGTTCGCGGCGGGCCAGGTGGACGCGGTGGTACCGGCCGACGAGCTGGCCGCCACGGTGACGCACTGGCTGCGCGCGCTCGGGCCGCAGGCCGGCGCACAGCCGTCTGGCACCGGCCCGCACGACCCGTCCGGCGCGCCCGGGGCCGACGCGCCCGACGCCGCCCCGCCCCGGCCGCACGACCCGCCGCCCGCCGCCCCGGTGCCCCGCGCCCTGCCCGTACCGTCGGCTCCCGCCGTACCGTCGGCCACCGCGCGGCTGCCGGAGACCGGACGGGAGGCGGTGGCGCGGGCCCGCGATGCCCGGCGGCCGCGTGCGGAGGCGTATCTGGCCGACTACTTCGCCGTACGGCTGCCGCTGCACGGGGACCGGTGCGGCGGCACGGACCCGGGGCTGCTGTGCGGCTTCGGGCTGCGCGCGGACGGCAGTGCGGTGGCGTACGTCGCGCAGTGCGGCACCGCGACCCGTCCGGCCGGATACCGTACGGCGGCCCGGACGATCCGGCTCGCGGACCGACTCGGCGCCCCGGTGCTTACCCTCGTCGACACCCCGGGCGCGGCCAACGACGCCGAGGCGGAACGGGCCGGGGCGGGCGCGGCCATCGCGGAGACGTTCGCGGCCATCGCGGCGGCCCGGGTGCCGGTGACCACCCTGGTGATCGGCGAGGGCGGCTCGGGCGGGGCGCTGGCTCTCGCGGCTCCGGGCAACACCCATGTCACGGCGGACAGTTACTTCTCGGTCATCGCGCCCGAACTGGCCGCCGCGATCCTCAAGCGGCCGCCGTCGGAGACCGGGGCCACCGCCGACCAGCTGCGGCTGCGCCCGCAGGACCTCGTGGACCTGGGCTTCGCCCGCTCGATCGTCGGCTGAACGGGAGGCGTGGTCACGGCTGCGGGTCGCGGGCGTCGTAGCGGGCGAAGGCGCGCCACTTCAGCGCGAGCAGGGCCACGCCCGTCACACAGAGGATGCCGCCGCCGGTGACGGCGACGGCGGGCGAGACGAGGTCGGCGACCGAACCGGCCAGGAAGTCGCCGAGGCGGGGGCCGCCCGCCACGACGACGATGAAGACGCCCTGGAGCCGGCCGCGCATCTCGTCGGGCACGGCCGCCTGGAGCATGGTGTTGCGGAAGACCATGGAGACGGTGTCGGCGCATCCGGCGAACGCCAGGAAGAGCAGCCCCAGCCAGAGGTCGCGGGTGAGCCCGAAGACGGCGATGGCGGTGCCCCAGGAGCCGACGGCCAGCAGGATCGCCAGTCCGTGCCGCCGGACCCGGCCGAACCAACCGGAGAACACTCCGCCGAGCAGCGCGCCGAGGGCCGGGGCGGCGACGAGGAGTCCGGTGGTCCGGGCGTCGCCCCCGTACCAGAGGACGGCGACGGCCGGGAAGAGGGCGCGGGGGTGGGCGAGGACCATCGCGCACAGGTCGGTGAAGAAGGTCATCCGCAGGTTGGGCCGGGTGCCGAGGAAGCGCAGCCCGTCCAGGACGGAGGCCCGCTTGCCCGTGTCGCTCTTCTGCCGGTCGGGCAGCATCGAGGGCAGCCGCCACATGGCGTACAGCGAGGCGGTGAAGCAGACGGCGTCGACGGTGTACGCGGCGCGGTAGCCCCACCAGCCGACGATCAGTCCGCCGAGCATCGGGCCGACGAGCGTGCCCGTCGTGCTGGTCATGGTGGTCAGCGCGTTGGCCGCGGGCAGCTGCTCGGCCGGGAGGAGCCGGGCGATCATCGAGGAGCGGGCCGGTGCGTTGAGGGCGAAGCAAACGGCCTGGAGGGCGACGATCGCGTACAGCAGACCGACGTGTTCGACGCCCGCGACGGTCGCGCCCGCCAGGACGAGGGAGAGGACGAACGACCCGGTGGCGCTGAACAGGCCGAGCTTGCGCCGGTCCACGGTGTCGGCGACGGCCCCGCCGTAGAGCCCGAAGACGACGAGCGGCACGAGCGAGCAGAAGCCGATGAGCCCGACGGAGAACGCGGACCCGGTGATGTCGTAGACCTGGAGCGAGACGGCCAGGGCCGTCATGCCCTGGCCGATCCAGGAGACGGTGTTGCCGAACCAGAGCCGCCGGTAGTCGGGCGAGGCCCGCAGCGGCGTCAGGTCGGCGAATATATGGCTGCGGTGTACAGGTGGTTCGCTCGTTTCGGTCACACGGGATGGTAGCCAGCGCCTTCCCGGCGGGGCGTTCTCACCCCACCGGCTGCCGTACCAGCGAGTCCCACAGGGCGACCGCGTGGTCGACGGTGGAGCGGAGCCGCTCCAGCGGGACGCCGTCGCGGGCTTCGATCGACAGGCCGTGCAGGATCGTGGCGTAGAAGGCGGCGACCGAGCGGACGTCCGTCTCCGGGGCCAGCTCACCCTCCTCGACGGCCCGTTCGAGCCGTTTCTCCAGATCCGTGACCGAGGTCCGCCGCCACCAGGACAGATGCTCGGCGACCTGCCGGTTCTGGTGCGAACAGTTGGTGGCCGACAGGACGATCATGCAGCCGCTGGGCGTCGCCGGGTCGGTGAAGGTGTCGATGTTGCCGCGCAGCATGGCCTCCACGGCGGCCCGTGCCGTCGGCGCCTCGCGCAGGGCCCGGTTGGTCGCCGAGCCCGTGGTGCTGTCGTAGAGCGCGACGGCCTCGCGGAACAACTGCTCTTTCGAGCCAAAGGTGTTGTACAGGCTGGCGGAGTTGATGCCCATGGTGGCGGTCAGGTCCGTGAGCTTCGTGCCCTCGTACCCGAACTCCCAGAACGTCTCCATCGCGCGCCGCAGCGCCGCGGCGCGGTCGAACGCGCGCGGTCGGCCTCTTTCGGCCATCTGTGCCTCCTCGGGGAAGGGTTGACCCCCGGACATCCTGCCTGTTTAGTATTTCTGGATCGTCCGACCTAGATATATACCTTAGCGTGAATGGAGCGAGATGCCTCAGCTTGCGGGCAAGGTGGCACTGGTGACCGGAGGAAGCCGCGGGATCGGTGCCGCGACCGCCCTCCGACTGGCGGAGGAGGGCGCGGACGTCGCCCTGACGTATGTGAGCGCGGCCGACAAGGCCCAGGAGGTCGTGAAGTCGATCGAGGCGCTCGGCCGCAAGGGCCTGGCCATCCAGGCCGACAGCGCGGACCCGGCGGCCGTCGTCCGGTCCGTCGAGCAGACGGCTGCCGAGCTCGGCCGGCTCGACATCCTGGTGAACAACGCCGGGATCTTCCCCTACGGGCCGATCGAGGGCGTGACGCTGGAGGAGATCGACCGCACGCTGGCCGTCCATGTGCGGGCCGTCTTCCTGGCCACCCAGGCCGCGATCCCGCACCTGGGACACGGCGGACGCATCATCAGCGTCGGCAGCTGCTGGGCCACCCGGGTGCCGGTGCCGGACGTGACGCTGTACGCCATGAGCAAGTCGGCGCTGATCGGCTTCACCAAGGGTCTGGCGCACGACGTGGCGTCCAAGGGGATCACCGCGAACATCGTGGACCCCGGCCCCACCGTCACCGACATGAACCCGGACGGCACGGACGAGGCCGAGGAGGAGCGCCTGAGGACCGCGGCGAAGGTGCTGGGCGCGGGGGCCGACACCGCGAAGGCCGTGGCCTTCCTCGCCGGCCCGGACGCCCAGTGGATCACCGGCACCTCACTGGCGGTCGACGGTGGCTACACCGCCTGACCGTGACCGGGTCGCCGGACGGCGACGGACAGGAAGCGACGGTGCGTCGCCATGACCACCGACGGACCGGCGACACGGACGGGCGGAGGAGCGATGGCATGGGTGATCCTGACGGCGGCCGGTCTGCTGGAGATCGTATGGGCCCTGGCCCTGAAGGAATCGAACGGCTTCACCAAGCTCTGGCCCAGCGTCATCGGCGTCACCTTCTCCCTGCTGAGCTTCGTGCTGCTGACCTTCGCCCTGCGTGAGGTGCCGGTCGGCACGGGTTACGCGGTCTGGGTCGGCATCGGCGCGGCGGGAGTCGTCACCGCCGGCATCGTCCAGGGCGAGGCCGCGTCCGCGGCCCGGCTGGCCTGTGTCGTGGCGATCATCGCCGGAGTGGTGGGGCTGAGGCTGCTGGAAGCCTGAGCCCGCCCGGGGTCGCCCGGCCCCGCCCCATCCAGGCCCCCGCCCCGCGCGGGGGCCTGGATACGAACGTGCCACAAGCGAAATCGCGACAATCACACACCGGTATCCCGACAATAGGCCACTGACTCGTGACAAGAACATTTCAGCCAGATTGGAAATCCGTGAATGGGGTAGATCCCCCCAGTTCCGGGTCAGACTCACTTCTCAGCAATTCGCACCGCACCAAGCACACTCTTCCCGCCCGCCGCCCAGCCGTGCCTGGGGCCTGCCACCGAGCCGTCTCGGACAGGAGGCCGGAAGTATTTCAGTGACTTGATCTGTTGAGGTTACGGATGTTGATGGGCAACGATGTGAAATCCACCGCGCCCGCTTTTCCGGGCAGAGAGACCATCCTCCACGAGATACGACAGGCCCTCGGGCGAGCGGCGTCCGGGGGCGGCGGCTGCCTGGTCGTCGAAGGCGCCGCGGGGACCGGGAAGAGCGAACTGCTGCGCCTGGCCGGAATGCACGGGGAGGCCTCGGGATTCGGCCTCGTCGCCGGCACGGCCGTACCCCTGGACACCGGAGCCCCGTTCAGCACCCTGCGCCGCGTCCTGAGGGAGAATCTCTCCGCGCGGGACTATGTCCTCCTCACCGATCGCCGGACCTTCGATCCGCTCGCTCCGGTCGACCGCATCGTGGAGTTCCTCCGGCGCTCCACCCGGGACCGGCCGCTGCTCGTGGCCCTCGACGACGCACACCTCGTGGACGATCTCACCGCCGACGCCCTGCGCAATCTGATCGACGCCTCGGTCACCCTGCCGGTCCTGTGGTTACTGGCGCGCGGCACCTCGCGCACACCCGGTCATGCCCAGGAGACCATCGACTGGCTCATCCGGGAAGGGGCCGCGCACCACCGGCTGGAATCGCTTTCACCGGAAGCCGTGGCGGAGATATCCGCGGAACTGATCGGCGCCCGCCCCGATGACGACGTTCTCGCACTGGTGGCCCGCGTCAACGGAAATCCCTTTCTCCTCAAAGAACTTCTCGTCACCTCCCTGTCCGACGGGAGGATGTGCGTTCAGGACGGTGTCGCCGTCCTCCTCGACGCCGAGCCCGCACCCGCATTCCGGCAGGCCGTCGTGCATCATCTGCGCGGGCTCTCCCATGAATGCCTGCGCATTCTGGATGCCGTGGCCGTGCTGGGCCAGAGGTTCTCCATCCATGAGGCGGCCGGGCTGCTGGGCCGCAATCCGGTGGAACTGCTGCCGCTGATCGGCGAGCTGATCGCCGCGTCGGTGCTGGAGGACGAGGGGCCCACCCTCGCCTTCCGGCACCCGCTGGTCCGCGAGACCCTGTACGACCGGCTCTCCGAGCCCACCCGGACCGCCCTGCACCGCGAGGCGGCCGCCACCCTGTGGCGCGAGGGCCGGTCGGCGCCCACCTTCCTGGAGCATCTGATGCTCGGCCGGCGGGGCGAGGGCGACGGCCTCGTCCCGGCCGCCGTACGTGCGGAGGCCCGGTTCGCGCCGGAGCCGGAACAGTTCGTGCCGACGGCCGCGCCGTCGGTGCCGGAGGCCGGGCAGTTCCTGCCGGAGGCCGGGCCGTTCGTACCGGAGACGGGGCAGTTCCTGCCGGAGGCCGGACCGTTCGTGCCGGAGGCCGGGCGGCTCGTCCTCACCGGCGCCGCCGGCGGCACGGCCGCTCCGCACGCCCCGCCACCGGCCCCGTACGCCGAACTGATGCACCGGACGACGCTGCGGTACTCGGCCGCCCAGGTGCAGGGGCTGCACGCGCAGATGGTCGCGCACGCCCGCGCGGCGCTGCGGATCGCCCGCGACCACGGGGACCGGACCAGCCGGGCCCACCACCGGCTGTGGCTGGCGGTCGCGCTGACCGCGTCGGACGAGTTCGACCAGGCCGGGGAGATCCTCGCCGAGCGGTGCGACCCCTCCGACCATGTGGCGCTGCCCTGGGTGCGGCCCATGTGGCACTACCACCGCGCCCAGTTGAAGCTGGCGGCCGGGCAGCTGGAGGAGGCGGACGAGGACGCCGTCGAGGCGGTGCGCATCTGTGAGCGGCTCGCCGCACCGGCCCTCGCGGTCGGGCCGCTCGCGCTGCGCATCCGGGTGGCGGTCCACCGCCACGAGCTGACGGAGGCCAACCGCCACGTCGTCCACGCCTCCCGGCTGTCGGCGGCCGCGAGCGGTGAGGCGCGCGAAGAGCTGTCCTGGGTGACGGCCCTGCTGCACAGTGCGGAGGAGAACCGGCAGTCCGCTCACGACACCCTCTCCCCCGTCTACTCCGGCGTCCCGAAGCGGCCCCTGCTCCTCACCCGGGAACCGCACGCGGGCGCCTGCCTGGTCCGTACGGCGATGAGCGCCGGGGACTGCGAACGCGCCACGGCCGTCGCCGGGGCGGCGCGCCTGGTCGCCACCCGTAACCCCACGGTGGCCTCGGCGGTCGCCGCCGCCGCGCACGCCGAGGGCGTCCTGCGCAACGACGTGGACCGGCTGCGCGCCGCCGTGTCGGCGTACCGCTCCGGGCCCCGGCCGCTCTCGCTCGCCGCGGCGACCGAGGACCTGGCGCTGGCGGAGAACGAGGCGGGCGGCCGGAGCACGGCGATCGGTCTGCTCGACGAGGCGCTGGCGCGCTACCAGAACCACGGCGCCCGGGGCGACGCCCTGCGCGTGCGCAAGACCCTGCGCTCCCTGGCGGTGCGGCGCCGCACCCGGGGGCGGGACCGGGATCTGGACCCGGTCGAGGGGCCCCGGGCCCGGTGGGACCAGCTGACCCCGTCCGAGCTGCGCGTGGTGCGGCTGGTGGCGCAGGGGCTGACCAACCGGGAGGTGGCGGAGAAGCTGTTCCTCTCCCCGCACACCGTGGACAGCCATCTGCGGCACAGCTTCACCAAGCTCGGGGTGACCAGCCGGGTCGAGCTGACCCGTCAGGTGCTGACCCACGAGGAGGTCCCGCCGGCCGGTCCGGCCTGAGCCGGCGGCGTCCGCCCGTGCCCGGCCGAGTTCACGAGAACACGTGATGCCGCGTATCCCGTGCCCCAACACACTTGAGCCGTCCAAGGGTTGGTGACGCAACGGCAGAGAGGCACTTCATGACGAACGCGATCGGACCCAACTTCCTCACCCTCCAGGTCCGTGACGTCGAACGGGCCCGGCGCTTCTACACGGAGGTGATCGGCTTCAAGGAGACGGAGTCCAAGGTCCCCACCGCCGCCGTGCTGGAGACCGAGCCCATCAAGATCGCCCTGCGCCAGGCCACGGTGGACCTGGACTCCGTGACGGAACTCGGCTGGGGCGTCGTCCTGTGGATCAAGGCGAAGGACCCGGACGGTCTGGCCAAGACGGTGGCGGACCACGGCGTGACCATCACCAAGCCGCCCTGCGACGGGTTCTGCGGCCGGGAGTTCCAGTTCAAGGACCCCGACGGCTACGAACTGACGGCCTACGAGGGCTGATCCGGCCGCTCCGGCCGCTCCCGAGCGCTACCGAGTGCTTTCGAGCGCTTCCGGCCGCCGCCGCACGCCCTCGCGCGGGCGGCGGCGGCCGTCGCGAGCGCAGGTCCCGTCGTCACTTCTTCCCGGAAGGAACGCATGCGCGAAAATACCGGCGTCATCAGCATGGGCCTCGCGCCGGCGGCACGGATGCCGCTGCGTGCCCGCCTCCGGCTCCTGGCCGAACCCACCCTGGGGGTGGGCAGTTTCCTCGATCACGCCCGTGCCGTCAGCCCCGACCCGTCGGCCCCCTTCCTCCTCGCGCAGCACGCGGGAGGCCCGGAGGAGGACGGTCTGGAGCGGCTGAGCCTCGACCGTCTGACGGAGATACGTGATGCGTACGCCTCCTGGTACCACGAGGCGGGCGTGCGCAAGGGCGACCCGGTCGGCGTCTACGCCGGCGAGGGCATCGACGCCTTCCTGCACTTCCTGGCGCTGAGCTCGCTCGGCGCCATCGCCGCCCTGGTCAACGGCCGGATGAAGCCGGCCGTGGCCGCCGAGTACCTGACCCGGATCGGGGTGTACGGCCTGGTCGGCACGGCCGAGGGCATCGACCGGCTGCGCGAGTCGGGCGGCCTGCCGAAGACCCTGGCCTTCGAGAAGGACCTGCGCACCTTCCCGCGCACCCGGAGCGCCCGGCCCTCGCTGCCCGGCGTCTTCCCCTACCGGCACGGCGAGGACGACCTCGTGATGCTGTGCCACACCTCCGGCACCACCGGGCCGCCGAAGGCCGTCACCTTCGGCCACCGGCAGTTCTTCCGGGGCAAGCGGCACCGGCTGGTGAGCTTCCCCGACGCGGGCTCCAACCGGATGCTGTCCGCGCTGCCGCAGACCCACTCGGCGGGCATCAGCTATCTGATGACCGCCACCCTGCTCGGGCTGCCGACGCTGGTCATGGCGGACTCCTCGGGCGAGGCGGTGCACGACGCGGCCGGCTGGTTCCGGCCGACCCTGGTGGTCGCCTTCCCGCAGACGTACGCGGAACTCGCCCGGCTCGATCTGTCGCCCTCGGCGGTCGGCAACGTCCACACCTGGATCAACACGGGCGACTCCGCGCACGAGGCGCACATCAAGGCGCTCATCCGGCACGGGCGGCGGCCCGGCGGGCGGAACGGCAGGCTGCCGGTCCCGCTGCCCGGCGGGTGGCCCGGCGGGCGGAGCTCGCGGGCCGGTTCCCGGTTCATCGACGGGCTCGGCTCCTCCGAGATGGGCATGGCGCTGTTCCGCAAGGTCAGCGAACCGGAGCGGCAGGACTACGACCGGTGCGTCGGCAGGCCGGTCAAGGTGGTGGAGCGGGCCACCGTGCTCGACCCGGACGGACGGCAGCTCGGCCCCGGCCGGGCGGGGAGGCTCGGCGTCATCTCGCCGACCAGGACGCCGGGTTACTGGGGCAACACCGAGCTGACGGGCAAGTCGTCCGTCTCCGGTTTCTGGCTGACCGGGGACATCGTCTACCGGGACCGGCGCGGCCGGTTCTTCCATCTGGACCGGGTGCCGGACGTCATCGAGACCGCCGAAGGGCCGGTCTACAGCCTGCCGATGGAGGAGGCGATCCTGCTCGGCCTGCCCGAGGTGGCCGACTGCGCGGTCGTCGCGGTCGACGCTCCCCCGCCGCTCGGCAAGCAGGCGCCCTTCGCCACGGTCCTGCTGAAGCCCGGGGCGAAGGCCCCGGCCGACCTGCTGGCCACGCTCAACGACGTACTGCACGCCAGGGGGCTCACCGCCCTGAGCGCGGCGGTGCTCGCCACCGAGCCGGAGCACTTCCCGACCGGCGCCACCGGCAAGGTCCTCAAGCGCAGCCTGCGCGAACACTTCGCCGACGTACTCGTCCGGCCCTCGTCGCCGGGCACCGAGGAGAGCAGCTCATGACCCGCTACCAGTTCGACCCCGAGCCGACCGGCGATGTTCCTCCGCCGGTCCGGATGTACGAAATGCTCTACAGCTCGCTGGTGAGCCAGCTGATCATCGCCGTGGCGGATCTGGGGGTCGCCGACGCGATCGGCGACGAGGTGCGCCATGTGGACGACATCGCGGAGCGGACCGGCGCGCACCCGGGCGCGCTCTACCGGGGCCTGCGGGCGCTGGCGAGCGTCGGGGTCTTCACGGAGGTGGAGCCGCGGACCTTCGCCCTGACCCCGCTGGCGGCGACGCTGCGCAGCGACGTACCGGGGTCGATGCGGGACCTGGCGCGGTACGTCGGACTGCCCGAGCGGCAGAACTCCTTCGGGGCGCTGGCCCACAGCCTGCGCACCGGGAAGCCGTCGTTCAACCATCTGCACGGCACGGACTGGTGGACGTACTTCTCCGAACACCCGGAGCTGGCCTCGCTGTTCAACAGTGCGATGAGCAGCATGTCGGTGATGGTCAACTCCAGCACGCTGGACGCCTACGACCTCTCCGACGTGCGCCGGCTGGTCGATGTCGGCGGCGGGCACGGGCGGTTGGTGGGCTCGCTGCTCCAGCGCTATCCGGAGATGACCGCGGTGGTCCACGATCTGCCGAGGGTGGTGCCGGACGCGGAGGCGGTGCTGGCCGGTCTGGGGCTCTCGGACCGGGCGGAGTGCGTCGGCGGGGACTTCCTGGAGTCGGTTCCGGAGGGCGGCGACGCCTATGTGCTGTCCTGGACGATCCACGACTGGGACGACGAGGACGCCGTACGGATCCTGCGCAACATCCGTAAGGCGCTGGGCGATTCGGGCCGGCTGATCATCATCGACGAGGTGCTGCCGGAGGGCGACACCCCGCACTTCGGCAAGTTCGAGGACATCGTGATGCTGACGCTGCTGACCGGGCACGTGCGGACGGAGGCCGAGTACGTGGACCTCTTCGAGAAGGCCGGGTTCCGGCACAAGGAGACCCGGCCGACCCGGGCGCCCACGAGCGTGATCGTGGCGGTGCCCGCGTAGCGGGACGGCCGGTGAACGGCCCGGGGCCCGGGGAACCGATCGGTTCCCCGGGCCCCGGCGTCCGCCGCCTACTTCTCCAGGCAGAACTCGTCGATCGCGTAGCCGACGTGCCGGTCGGCGGTGGGCAGGTAGCCGAGGACGACGTCGCCGGGCTTGAGTTCGGTGCTGTTGTGCACGACCCCGCCGGGGCCCAGCACCCGCACGTGCCAGTCGTCCTGGAGGATCAGGTTGACCGTGGTGCCGTTGGCGGCCACCGCGTCCACCGAGAGCAGCGGACGGCTCTCGATCTTGACCCGGCCGACGGCCACCACCCGGGTCTGGCCCTTGACGTCGACGGCGAGCACCTTGCTGCCGGCGGTGAGTTCGCTGAGGTAGTGGGTGCGGGAGTTCTGGGACAGCGTGTACGAGTGGATGGCTCCGGCGTTCACCCGGAACGGCCGGGTGGGCATGTAGGGCAGCGGATGGGTCTCGCTGACGCAGAGGATCATGCCCTTGGAGTGGGAGCCGACGAGGATGCCCTCGTCCTGGCGGAAGTGCGTGACGGTGTCGACGCAGGCCCGCTCCCCCATGCCGATGTGGGCGGTGGCGGTGATGGTGAGTTCGACCATGTCGAGGTCCGGGGTGCGGGAGACGGCCGAGGCCTTGAGGGCGGTGGCGTCGCCGACCTTCGCCGGGGCCAGCATCACGCCGTCGGAGCCGAGTTCCAGCACACCGAAGATGATCTCGGCCTCCTCGACGTCCTGGGCGACCGTGATGATGCTGCCGGTGCCCTTGGCGGCCTTGCCCGCCGCGATGACGATCTCCAGCGGGATCTTGGTGGGGTCGCGGAACCACAGGATGCTCCACCGCTCGGTGGCGGCCGCGCGGCAGGCCACCTCCAGGGTCGGGGCGTCCACGATCTCCACGTACCGGCCGAACTCCACACCGGGGTGGCGGGCGGCGAGGGCGGCGGGCTCGCCGTGCAGCTCCGGCCGCACGATCACGATGTCGGCCGGGCCGAAGTCCTCCGGCAGTTCCGGGCCGTCGGGGAAGAGCACCTTCTTCACGGTCGGCGGGAGGTCCGCCAGGTCCGCCGCGGAGGACGCCACCACACCGTCCAGCCGCTGGTGCACCGCCTCCTCCAGGATCGCGGGGGTGACGTCGTTCTTCTTGCGCAGATCGAGCCAGGTGAGCTTCATGGTCCTCTTCCTCGGTTTCCTCGGTGCGTTCCGGATGGGGCGAGGTGGTGACGGGGATGGTCAGAGGCCGGCCGGGCCGTACCGGGCGGACGGGGCGTGCACCAGGTCGGCGATCTGGCGGGCGCGCTTGCCCGGGTCGTCGGCCTGGAAGATGTTGCGCCCCATGGCGAGCCCGCCGACGCCGGTGTCGAGGATGTCGCCCACCGCGTCGAGCAGTTCCTCGGTGGTGGCGGCGGCCTGTCCGCCGGCCACCAGGACGGGGACCGGGCAGGCGCTCACCACGTCGGCCAGGTCCGTCACCGTACGGGGGCAGGGGACCTTGACCAGGTCCGCGCCCAGGTCGGCGGCGAGGGTGGCGACATGTTTGATGAGCACCAGGTCCCGGGGGTCGCTGATCTCGGGGCCGCGCGGGTACATCATCGCCAGCAGCGGGATGTTCCAGCGGTCGCAGGCGTCCGCGACGGCGGCCATGTCGGACACCTGGGCGGCCTCGCCCGCGGAGCCCACGTTCACATGGACGCTGACCGCGTCCGCGCCCAGCCGCAGGGCGTTCTCGACGTCGCTGACCAGGTACTTGGCGTCGGGGTCGGGGGCGTGCATGGTGCTCACGCTGAGGTGCACGATCAGCGAGGTCCGGGTGAAGGGCTCGGGGTCGAGGCGGCGCAGGGTGCCCTTGTGCAGCACGACCGCGTCGACCCCGTTGTCGGCGAGCCGGCCCACCATGTGGTTCAGGCCCGCGGCCGAGGCGATGGGCCCGTCGGTGACGGAGTGGTCCAGCGGGACCACCAGCAGCCGGTCGGGAGAGTTCCGGTAGAGCTTGCGGGCGCGCAGGCGCGCGCCGAACGAGCCGTTGAGCGTCATGGGGGTGCTCCTTCTGTGCTCGTCACCGGTCATGCCGTGACCAGCGTCTGCGCTTCGAGGTCGTCGCGGCCGAGGCCGAACTCCTGGTGCAGGGCGTTGACCGCCTCCGGTACCCGGTCCAGCGGAACGATCGCCGAGACCCGCAGGTTGGTCGAGGAGACCCAGCTCGGGGTGGCGTCCAGCCGGGCCAGTACGGCGAGGAGCCGCGCGGTGCAGTCGGGCCGGTTCAGCAGGCCCACCCCCACCAGCGAGACCTTGCCGACCTTCTCGTCGACCTCCGTCTCGCAGCCCAGGTGCGCGGCGATCCGGTCGATGGCCTCCCGCGCGGCGGGCAGCCTGCTGCCGGGCACGGCGAACCCCATCCGGAGGCCCGGACCGTCCGGGACGCCGAAGGAGAGCAGGTCGATGGGGACGGCGGACCGGGCCAGTTCGGTGAGGATGTCCGCCGCGAGACCGTCGCGTACACGGTCCGAGCGGGTGAGGGCCATCGCGATGTTCATGTCGTGCGCGACGGCAGTGACAGGTTCCTGCGTTTCGAGCATGTCGGCGCTCCGTCCGAGGATGGTGGTTCCGGGTTCTGCCGAGAACGAGCCGCGTACCACCACGTCCAGACCGTTGGCCGCGGCCAGTTCCACCGCACGCGAATGCATCACCCGCGCCCCGGCGAAGGCCATTTCGGCCATCACCGCCGCGTCGACGGTGGGCAGCACGCGCGCTTCCGGTACGACCCGGGGGTCGGCGGTGTAGATCCCCGGAACGTCCGTGTGGATCTCGCAGGCGCGGGCGCCGAGCACGGCCGCCAGCGCCACCGCGGTGGTGTCCGAACCACCGCGGCCGAGTGTGATCACGTCTCCTCTCCCGTCACCGCCCTGGAAGCCGGAGACCACGACGACCCGGCCGCGCCCCAGTTCGGCGAGCAGCCGGCCCGTCTCGATCGCGGAGATCATCCCCGCGCCGTACGTGCCGCTCACCCGGATGCCCGCCTGCGGCCCGGTCAGCGAGACGGCGGGCAGCCCCCGGTCGTGCAGGGCGACGGCGAGCAGCGCGGCGGCGGCGTTCTCCCCCGTGGTGAGCAGTTGGTCGAGCTCCCGGGGCGGCGGCGCGGCGCCGAGCTCCGCGGCCGCCGCCAGCAGGACGTCGGTCTCCTCGCCCCGGGCCGAGACGACGACCACCGAGCCCCGCTCCACGGAATGGGAACGGGCGACGACCTCCGCGACCTGGCGGATTTTCTCGGGAGTCGCCAAGGAACTCCCGCCGAACTTCTGGATCGCTGCTGGCATATGTCCTCGCACCGGATGATCGGGGCACATGACGTTGCGCGCATTCATTTCTACACATCGGCGATGGGTACCGGATCACGGATACACGTGATGTAGGGCTTCGGCGTTCCGGAAATCCGCGGATGCCCGAACTCCGCGCGCGGGCCGCCGATATCCCGCGTTGGCGTGATGTGCCGCCGCGGCGATACGGCATAGCGTCCGCGGGGTAGTCCGATTGTTCTCCGTGTACGGCCCGGGGCCCGAGGAGTGTCATGCCGAATGACAGCGCAAGGCCGTTCACCGGCCAGGAGACGGACGAGGGCCGGACGGCCGGTGATCCGCCGTCGGCCTCTTCGACGGCGGCTTCGGCTTCGGCTTCGACGGCGGCTTCTGCTTCGGCACCGGCCGATGGGGGCGTCACCCGCATCTGTGTGGTCGGCGCGGGCCCGCGCGGCATCTCGGTGGTGGAGCGGCTCTGCGCCAACGCCGGTCTCCCGTACGCACGCGAGCGCCGGTACGCCGTGCACCTGGTCGACCCGTTTCCGGACGGCGGACAGGTGTGGCGCACCGGTCAGCGGGCCGAGTTGCTGATGAACACGGTGGCGTCGCAGATCACGCTGTACTGCGACGAGTCCGTGGACTGCGCGGGGCCGGTCGTGCCCGGCCCGAGCCTGCACCAGTGGGCGGCCCTGCTGGAGGAGCTGGGCTCGGGCGGGCTGCCGGCCGACGTCCGCCGGGAGGCGGCGGCGCTGGGCCCCGACGCGTACCCCACGCGCCGGCTCTACGGGCACTATCTGATGTGGGTCCTGGACCGGCTGCGGCGCGGCGCTCCGCCCAACCTGACCATCACGGTCCATCACGCCACGGCCGTGGCGCTGCGCGACGCACCGGGCGGCCGGCGGACCCAGGTGGTCACGCTGGACCGGGGCGGCGAGCTGGCCGAGCTGGACGCGGTGGTCCTGGCCCAGGGCCACGTACCGGTGGAACCGACCGCGCGGGAGCGGGAGTTCGGGCGGTACGCGCGGCGCAACGGGCTCCTCTACTTCCCGCCCGCCAACCCCGCCGACGTGGACTTCGCCGCGATCGGGGCGGGGCAGCCGACCGGGCTGCTGGGGATGGGGCTGACCTTCTTCGACGTCGTCGCGCTGCTGACCGGCGGGCGCGGCGGGGTGTTCGAGCGCGACGGCGGCGGGGCGCTGGTGTACCGCCCGTCGGGTTTGGAGCCGGTGCTGTACGCGGGGTCGCGGCGCGGAATTCCGTACCACGCGCGCGGTGAGAACGAGAAGGGCGTCTCCGGGCGGCACGAGCCGCTGTTCCTGACCCCTTCGGTCATCGAGGAGCTGCGCGAGCGGCACCGGAGCACCGGAACGCTGTCCTTCAACGAGCACGTCTGGCCGCTGGTCTCCCGGGAGGTGCGCGCGGTCTACTACCGGGCGCTGCTCGCCGAGCGGGGCGAGCCGGCGGCCGGTGCGGTGTTCTGCGCGGAGTTCGTGGCCCGGGGCGGCCCCGAGGGCGCCGAGGAGGCCGCGCTGCTGGACCGTCACGGCATTCCGGCGGAGCGGCGCTGGTCCTGGCCGCTGATCGAACGGCCCTACGGTGAGCGGGAGTTCGCGGACCGGTGGGTGTTCCAGGGGTGGCTGCTCGACCATCTGCGCGAGGATGTGGCCGAGGCGCTGAAGGGCAATGTGAGCAGCCCGTTGAAGGCGGCCCTGGACGTGCTGCGCGATCTGCGCAACGAGATACGGCTGGTGGTCGACCACGCCGGCATCAACGGCCGTTCGTACCGCGACGAGCTGCGGGCCTGGTACACCCCGCTCAACGCGTATCTCTCGATCGGCCCGCCCGCCCGCCGGATCGAGGAGCTGATCGCCCTCGTCGAGGCCGGCGTCGTCCGGATGTGCCTGCCCGGGGTGCGGGCCGAACCGGAGCCGGAACACGGCGGGTTCGTCCTCCGGTCGGCCGGAGCGCCCGCCTCCGGCGTACGGGTCTCGGCGCTGATCGAGGCGCGGCTCAGCGAGCCCGACCTCCGCTCCACCACCGATCCGCTGCTGCGCTCGCTGCTGCGTTCGGGCCAGTGCGCGCCGTACCGCATCCCGGACGGCGCCGGCGGGTTCCACGAGACCGGCGGGGTGGCCGTCTCGCGCAGGCCGTACCACCTGCTGGACGCGGCCCGCCGCCCGCATCCGCGCCGGTTCGCCTTCGGGGTGCCCACCGAGTCCGTGCACTGGGTGACGGCGGCGGGCGTACGTCCCGGCGTCAACTCGGTCATCCTCGGCGACAGCGACGCCATCGCGCGCCGCTGCCTGGCGGCGGTCCGGCCGGCCGCCGCGGCTCCGGCCCGCCACGACGCCCCGCTGCGCCGCCACATCCCGCTGCCCTGGCTGCCCACCAGCTGCCCGCCGGCGGCCGTCCCCGCCCCCACCGCCCAAGGAGCCTCATGAACGGCGATCGGCACGACGTGGGTCTGCTCTCCCCGGTCTGGGCGGGCGGCGGTGCGGAACCGCTGGTCTCCGACCGCGCCTATCTGGAGGCCATGCTGGAGGTGGAGGTCGCGCTGGCCGAGACCCAGGCCGAACTGGGCATCGTGCCCGCCTCGTCGGTCGGCCCGATCAGGGCGGCGGCCCGCTCGGGCCGGATCGATCCGGTGGCGCTCGCCCATGGCTCGCGCCGGGCGGCGAACCCGGTCGTCGGGCTCGTCGGGGCGCTGACCGAGGCGGTGGCGGAGCTGTCGCCCGAGGCGGCGGAGCATGTGCACCACGGCTGCACCAGTCAGGACGTGCTGGACACCGCGACCGTCCTGGTCGCCGCCCGGGCGCTGCGGTACACCGACGACGCCCTGGTCAGGACGGCGGACGCGCTGGCGCTGCTGGTGGCGCTCCACCGCGACACCCCGATGGCCGGCCGGACGCTGACGCAGCACGCGGTGCCCATCACCTTCGGGCTCAAGGCGGCGGGCTGGCTGAGCCTGGTGCTGGACGCGTCGGACCGGCTGAGGGCGGTGCTGGCCACCGGTCTGCCCGCCCAGCTCGGCGGGGCGGCGGGCACCCTGGCCGCGTACAACGAGTACGCCGTCGGCACCCCGGCGGCGGTCGGCGGCGGGCTGCCCGGCCGGGGCACCGAGCTGGTCGGACCGTTCGCCCGACGCCTCGGCCTGACCGCCCCCTCGGTGCCCTGGCACGCGCTGCGCACCCCGTTCGCCGACCTGGGCGCGGTGCTCTCCTTCACGGCGGGCACGCTGGGCAAACTCGCGGTGGACGTCCAGGGGTTGGCCCGTACGGAGGTGGCGGAGGCGGCCGAGCCGTCCGGCGAGGGCCGGGGCGCCTCCTCGGCCATGCCGCAGAAACGTAACCCGGTCCTCGCCACGCTGATCGCCTCGGCCGCCCGCCAGGTGCCGCCGCTCGCCCTCGTCCTCACCCAGGCGCTGGTCTCCGAGGACGAGCGGGCGGCGGGCGGCTGGCACGCGGAGTGGCAGCCGCTGCGGGAGTGCCTGCGGCTGACGGCGGGCGCGGCGGACAGCGCGGCCGAACTGGCCTCCGGGCTCACGGTGTTCCCGGAGCGGATGCGCGCCAACCTCGAGTCGGGCGAGGGCGAGCTCTTCGCGGAACGGCTCAACGCGCTGCTCGCGCCGACCGTGGGCAAGGCGGCGGCGAAGCGGCTGCTGGCCCGGCTGTCGGCGGAGGCGGCCGGGGCCTCGGAGGCGGCGGCGTCGGAGGTCACGGAAGCGCGCGCGGCGGCGGGCGGTCCCGGCGCCTCGTTCGCCGAGCGGCTGGCCGCCGTACCGGAGGCCGCCGCGCTGTTCACCGGCCCCGGGGCGCCGAAGGACCTGCTGGAGCCCTCGGGCTATCTGGGCGCGGCCGGCATTCTCGCGGACCGGGTCCTGGCCCGGCACGCGGACCGCTGAGCGACGGGCGCCCGGCACCGGTTCCCGCGATCCGGGATCCGGGCGCCCCGCCGACCGCGCGGGTCAGGATCCGACCGGCCTGACGGACTGCGCGTGGCGGAAGACGTTCCGCCGGTCCCAGCGGGACTTGGCACGCTGGAGCGCGGGGTAGTTCTGCTTCCAGTACAGGTCGTGCCAGGCGACGCCGGAGCGGTTGCGCCGCACCCGGTCGGTGAGATCGCCGTCGGCGTAGTTGATGTAGCAGCCGTCGGTCACGTCGTCGAGGACGGGCACCCCGCCGGTCGAGGCGTAGACGGTGGAGTAGGCCCGCCGGATGTACGCGAAGTGCTTCGCGTCGTCGCCGGGGTTGGCCCAGGCGGTGCCCCACAGCAGCTTCAGCACGCTGTCGCGGTGCGGCTGGGCGGTCGCGGTCGGGGACACCGCGTTGACCTGGCCGCCGTGCGCGGCGATGGAGACGACGAAGGCCGGGTGGTCGTAGTCGGAGTCGGTGAGCACCCGGTAGAGGCCGGCCGTCTGCTCGCCGGTGAGCCCCTTGCGGTGGTAGCTGGACTTGTACTTGTAGCGGTCGGTGGGGTTGCTCATCCAGAACCCGGGCCAGCCGGTGGCCTGGAACCAGGGCAGCCGGTGCAGCTCCTGAACGTTTACGGGGGTCACGCCCACGCCGTCGTTGACGGCGGCCAGGAAGTCGGCGAGGAGCCGGGAGGCGCCCGGAACGGCGGTGTCCATCTGCACGGCGAGCAGGACGCCGCCGCCGGCCGCCTTCGGGCCGGGCTCCAGACGGGCGGTCAGCCCGGTGTACGGGGAGGTGGGCGCGCTGTTCTGCTCGTTCCAGAGCCCGTAGTTGTGCACGAGCCGGGTGAAGCTCCGCTCGTTCAGCCGGTCCCAGGGCCACTGGAGCCAGGTCACCAGGACGTCGGAGGGCGGGGCGGGCAGCAGGGCCGAGGGGTTGGTGCCGGTCGCGGTGGGCGAGCGGAACCAGTAGCGGGTCACGACGCCGAAGGTGCCGCCGCCACCGCCGGTGTGGGCCCACCAGAGGTCGCGGTGGGGGTCGTCGGCCTCGCGGGTGGCGATGACGGAGCGGGCCCGCCCATCGGGGTCGACGACGACGACCTCGACCGCGTACAGATAGTCGACGACCAGCCCGTGGAGGCGGCTCAGGTTGCCGTAGCCGCCGCCGGTGACATGGCCGCCGACGCCGACCGAGTAGCAGGCCCCGCCGGGCAGGGTGACGCCCCACTGCCGGAACATCACCTGGTACATCTCGCCGAGCGTGGCGCCGCCCTCCACCGAGAACGCGTTCATCCGCGCGTCGTGGGCGACCGCGCGCATGGCCGACATGTCGATGATCACCTTGACGTCCGGGTGGTCGACGAAGTTCTCGTAGCAGTGGCCTCCGCCGCGGACGCTGATCCGCTTGCCGGCCGTCACCGCCTCCTGCACCGCGCTGACCACCTGGGCGGTGCTGTTCGGCAGCCGTATCGCCTCGGGCCTGCTGCTGAACAGCTGGTTCTGACCGCTGGTCAGCCCCGAGTAGCGGATGTCCGCCGGGGCCACGGTCAGCGCGCGGATCTGCCGCGTACGGGCGGGGCTCCCGGACGCCGCCGCCTCGGCCGGCCCGACCAGCGCCGTGGCCCCCACCGCCGCCGCGGTGCCGGTGAGAAGTCGTCTGCGCGATACCGGGGTCATGGTTCTTCCTCCGTTGTCGACGATCCCCGGCGAGCTGCCGGGATGCCTGTTCCGGGGAAGATGTCATCGCGGCGCGCACCGCCACATCACGTGATCACGTGATGCCCGGCGCACGGCTCCCCGGTTGACTTGACCACGGCAACGACGTGACGACCGTGACGACGACCGTGAGGAAGCCGATGAGTATCCCGTGGGGCCCGCAGGGCGCTGGAACAGGATCGGAATCGATTACGTACGTGGCTCCCGGCGAAGGGCCCAGTGTCTGGGCCCTGCAGGGCGACAAGTACACGGTGAAGGCGGGAAAGGGCACCACCGGCCCGGGATTCACCCTGCTCGAAGGGGAGATAGCCCCGGACAACGGTCCGCCGATGCACATCCACAACGACGCGGACGAGATCTTCTATCTTCTCGACGGTGAACTCACCGTGGCGTCGGGCGACGAAGTCATCAAGGCGGAGAGCGGCGCGTTCATCTTCATTCCGCGCGGCGCGAAGCACAAATTCCGCAATGACTCCAGCAAAATCACGAAGCTGCTCTTCGTGCTCGCTCCGGCCGGTTTCGAGAACTTCTTCATGGAGATCGGCTCGCCGGTCGTGCCGGGGAAGGACCGCCCGGACGAGCCGGTCGGCTACGAACAGCTGGTGGTGCAGCGGGCGGAGGACTTCGGCATGATCATCGTGCCGGAGTGAGCGTGGTGGTCGCGGTGGCCGCGGCACGACGCCACCGCGACACGACAGGACACAGCGGCGGAGGCCGCCCACCGACACTCCTCCGGTGGGCGGCCTCCGCCGCTGTGTTCGTCGCTGCTCCGGTGGCTGTTCCTGTCGCTGTTCCGTGGGGTTCAGCCCTGGGCGGCCCGCTTGAGCAGCGCCTCGTACACGGGACCGGGCTCGTCCCGGTCCACGACGGGGAAGCCGGCCCCCATCGGGCCGAGCCAGTGGCGCTCGACGCCCGGGTTGTGGGCGTCGAGCCCGCCGGGAGCGAACACATGCGGGCTGCCCTGCACGGCGTCGCCCAGCGAGACGGCCAGCTGCTCCTCGATGACGGCCCGGGCCCGCCCGCGCACCAGGGCCCGCTTGAGCTCCTCGGCGTCCACCCCGGCGCACGCGCGGGCGACGGCGAGGATCTCGTGGCGCATGGTGATGGTGCGGCTCTGCCCGAACAGCGCCACGCGCAGGGCCAGATCGAGGGTCTCGCTCGCCGCGAGCCCCTGCTCCTTGGCCGCCTCGACGGCCTCCATCGCGGGCAGGGTGCTCACCGGGTAGGTGTGGTCGGGGCGTTGCCACATCTGCCAGCCGGCCGCCGGCTCCAGCGCGCCGACGACCGGGGTCTCCGCGTCCAGGATCGTCTTGGGCGTGGACATCTCGTTGATCAGCTCCAGCGGGAACGCCCGGATGTCGAAGCGCACCCGATCGTCGAGCCCGAGCGCGGTCCTGGTGGTGTGCAGCCGGTAGAGGGCGAGGTGGGCCCAGGGGCACCCGATGTCGGCGAAGACGACCAGCGTGCCGGGGGCGACGTCGATGCTCACCGGGCCACCTCCGCCGGGCCGCGGACGGTATCGCTGTCGGTGCTCACCGGGTCACCTCCGCCGGGCCGGGGGCGGGCAGGGCCCGGATGCGCTCCGCGAGCAGGCGCGCGAAGTCCGCGAACGGCCTCGGCGGCCGTCCGGTCAGCTCCCGCAGCGCCCCGGTGACCGTCTCGGCCTCCCCGGCGGTGTAGGTCGCGTACAGCTGGAGCCGGGCGGCCACCGCCCAGGCCGGGACGCCCGCCCCGAGCATCGCCTCGCGCGCCACGTCCTCGGAGACGTCCAGGTAGCGGATCCGCCGCCCGGAGGCCGCCGTCAGCTCCTCGGCGGCCTCGGCGTAGGTGAGCGCCCGGGGCCCCGTCAGCTCGTACGCCTCGCCGTGGCCGGGCCGGCCGATGAGCAGGGTCGCGGCGGCCGCCGCGATGTCCCGTACGTCGACCATGCTGACGCGGGCCCGCCCGACCGGGAGCAGTACGGCGCCCCGGGAGGCGATGGTGCCGAGCCACTGGGCGGCGTTCTGCGTGAACGCGTTGGGGCGCAGGACGGTATGGGCGACGCCCCGGTCGGCCAGGGCCCGTTCGGCGAGGCCGTGCTGGCGGTGGACGAGGACCGGTGACTCCGGGTCCGCGCCCAGGGCCGACAGTTTGACGACATGGGCGACCCCGGCGGCCGCCGCCGCTTCGATGACGGTTCGCTGGAGCAGGTCCTGCCGGGGGTGGAACGGAGTCAGCAGGAACAGGGCCCGGGTGTCCGACAGCGCCTCGGCGAGCCGCCGTACGGCCTCCGGCCCGCCGTCGCCCAGCTCCGCCTCGACCGGGTCCGCCGCCGCCACGACCGCCCCGGCCCGGCCCGGCCGGACGAGCGCCAGGGGCCGGTGGCCGCGCGCCGCCAACTCCCGTACGAGCGCGCTGCCGAGCGTGCCGGTGGCCCCGGTCACCGCGATCCGGCCGGCGGGGGGCGCCGTCACGGTGCGACCAGAGCTCCGGCCCCGACGTCCGCCAGCCGGTCGGGCAGCCGGTCCTCCAGGGCGGTGTCGGCGAGGAGTTCGCCGAGCACGGGGGCCATCTTGAACAGGTTGTGCCCGGCGACGGCCGTGACGCCGGGGGTGTGCCAGGCCCGGAGCGCGTCGCTGCCCGCCGGCAGTTTGGTCATCACGCAGACGCGTACGCCCACGGGTTCCGGGTCGAGTCCGGGCAGCGCCCGCTCGACGTACGCGACGACCCGCCGGGCGTCGTCCAGGGTGGTGCTGCCCTCGGGCAGGGCGCCGTCCGGGCCGAACGGGATGTCGACCTCGGTGCCGATGAGCCCGATCACATACCGCCCGGTGTCGCCGATCGGAGACCCGTACACCGTCTCGCCCCAGATCCCGGCGCGGTCGACCCAGCACGGCAACGCCCGGGTGCGGCCCGGCTCGTGCCCCCGGACCCGGAAGTGCGGGCGCACGTGCAGCCGCGACTCCAGCGGGATGTCGATCCCGACGCCCCGGGCGAGGGCCGGTACGGCGGTGCCCGCGGCGATCACGACGTGCCGGGCCCGGTAGATGGCCTCGGTGGTCTGGATCTCCACGCCGTCGCCGTCGGCGGGCACGGTGACGCTGTGGATGTGGGCGTTGACGATCCGGTCGCGCACCCAGCCGACGAGCGCGTCGATGGTGTGCCGGGCCCGGATCGCTCCGGCCCCCGGGTCGACGAGCAGCGGACCGTCCACCGGGGCGAGCCCGGGGAACACGGAGTCCTGCCCGGCGGCCTCCACGAAGTGGTGCGCCACCCCGTGCAGGGCCAGCCCCTTCACATCGGCGGGCCCCATGCCGGCGTAGACGGCGCCCTCGTCACCGATCAGCACCTTCCCGCTGCGCCGCTCCCACTCGGCGAACCCGGCCCGCCCGTCCACCGCGAGCGCCACATGCCGCTCGTCGTCGTGCCGGTGCCGGAACGTCCGGGTCAGCCCGCCGGACAGCCCGCTGCCGGGCACCCGCCCGTCGAAGCAGACGACGTCGGCGCCCCGGCGCACCAGACTGTCCGTGGTCGCGAGCCCGAGCACGCCCGCGCCGATGACCGCGATATCGATGTCACGCCGGTGTTCACCCATGGTCCGGGCTCCCGAGCCAGGAGTTCGTCGGCACAGAACGGGTCACGGTAGGCCTCCTGCCGCAGCATCCAGTCAGCTTGCGGACCGAGCATCCTGGAGCGGCCGGGGGCTGCCATCACGCGTTCGCGTGATTCGTGACGCCTCACGGTCGCGCCCGCACGCCCGGCGGCCCCCGGAGCCGAGTACCCCTGAAACACCGAAGCGCCCCACTCTGGTCTCCACCAGTTGGGGCGCTTCAACGCTGGTCGGAACGTTCCTGCCAGTCATCGCTCGGTGGGGCGGGTGGGACTCGAACCCACGGCCGACGGATTATGAGTCCGCTGCTCTAACCGGCTGAGCTACCGCCCCGTTTCGGCGTGGCGCGTACAAGTGTGCGCACCGTCTGCCGCAGCATAGCCGGTCATACGATCTCTCGCTCCGGTTGACCGGCTTCACCTGATCTTGAGGACGTCGCTGCGTGCTGCCCGGTTGCGGGCGAGATCGAGGAGACCCGAAAGAGTCGTCCTCCGGGTCCGCCCGGGGCCCCGGAAGGGGATCCGGGCCACACGCGAAAGAGGACCCCGAGGGGCCCTCTTCCGTTCCGCTCCCCCGACTGGACTCGAACCAGTAACCCTCCGGTTAACAGCCGAATGCTCTGCCAATTGAGCTACAGGGGATCGCGCTCCCCCGACTGGACTCGAACCAGTAACCTGCCGGTTAACAGCCGGCTGCTCTGCCAATTGAGCTACAGGGGATTGCTGCGTTGCTTCGAAATCGTACCTGCCTGGCGGCTGCCGGGCGGCGCGCGTTCGCTGCGACACATACATTAGCGCAAGCAGGGGGGTGCTCCGCCAATCGGTATCGCCCGGGGTGATCTCGGGTGCTCGCGGGTAGGCGGGCTGCACACGTCGCACCAAGCGTAGGAAGGGTGGCAGCCATGCGGTACCGGCTCACGTTCATCGCCGGAGTGGCCCTCGGTTACGTGCTCGGCACGCGAGCCGGGCGCGAGCGTTACGAGCAGTTGAAGAAGTCGGCCCGGCAGTTCGCGGAGAACCCCGCCGTGCGCAACGCCGCCGAGAGTGCCGCGCACAGCGGGCGGGACATCGCGGGCAAGGCGTACCACTCGGTCAGCGACAAGGTCGGGGACAAGGTGCCCGCCTCCGTCGCCGAGCGGGTGCGGTCGCTGCGGGAGCGCAGCAGCCACAACGGCGGCGTCGAGGACGACTGGGGGACCACGAACACCTGAGCGACGGGGGCCCGGCGGCCGAAGGCGTCGGTTACGGGAACGTCGCGTGGTGCGGCAGAATCTCCGTATGGGCATAGTCGCGGGGTTGGACAGTTCTTCCGCCTTCACTCACATCGTCGTCTGCGACACGGAGTCGGGCGCCGTGCTCCGGGAGGGGTACGCCGCCCACCCGGTCGAGGCGAAGGCCACCGAGGTCGATCCGCAGGCCTGGCTGCTCTCGCTCGGTGAGGCGGCCTCCGGCGGGCTGCTCGAAGGCGTGCAGGCCATCGGGGTCTCCGCGCAGCAGCACGGGCTCGTGCCGCTGGACCAGCAGGGCAACCTCGTGCGTCCCGCGCTGCTCGGCAACGACCGGCGGGCGCAGGTCGCGGCCGCCGATCTCGTCGACGCGCTGGGCGGGCGGCAGGCCTGGGCGGAGGCCGTCGGGGCCGTGCCGAGCGCCGCGCAGCCGGTGGCGAAGCTGCGCTGGCTGGCGCGGACCGAGCCGGAGAACGCCCAGCGGGTGGCCGCCGTGCTCCAGCCGCACGACTGGCTCGTGTGGCAGTTGCTGGGCCGGCCCGCCCGGCGGACCACGGACCGGGGCGCGGCCTCGGGCACCGGGTACTGGTCGGCCGGGTCCGCCTCCTACCGCCCCGATCTGGTGGAGATCGCCCTCGGGCACTCCGCCGCGCTGCCCGAGGTGCTCGGGCCCGCCGACTCCGCCGGGATGACCCCGGAAGGGCTGCTGATCTCCGCGGGCACCGGCGAGACCATGGCCGCGGCCTTCGGGCTCGGGGTCGCGGTGGGCGACGCGGTGGTGTCGCTGGGGGCCTCCGGGTCCGTGATGGCGGTGCACCACGAGGCGCTCGCCGATCAGAGCGGCATGATCACCTCGTTCGCCGACGCCACCGGGATGCATCTGCCGGTGGTGCACCTCTCCAATGCCGTACGCGCGCTGCGCGGCACCGCCGAGATGCTGGGCGTGGACGGTCTTGAGGAGCTGTCCGCGCTCGCCCTGAAGTCGACGCCCGGCGCTTCGGGGCTCGTCCTGCTGCCCTACCTCGAAGGTGAGCGCACCCCGCAGCTTCCGCACACCGCGGGCACCCTGAGCGGGCTGCGGCGCGAGTCGATGAAGCCGGAGCATCTGGCGCGGGCCTCGTTCGAGGGCATGCTGTGTTCGCTCGCCGACGCCCTGGACGTCCTGCGCGGGCGGGGTGTGGAGGTGCGGCGGGTGTTCCTGCTGGGCGCCGCCGCCGAGCTGCCTGCCGTGCAGGCGCTGGCGCCGGCGGTGTTCGGCACCCAGGTCGTGGTGCCGCAGCCCGCCCAGTACGCGGCGCTCGGCGCGGCCCGGCAGGCGGCCTGGGCGCTCGGGGTCTCGCAGGGCTCCCTCGACCCGCGCACTCCCCCGGCCTGGCAGGGCGCGGCGGCCCAGGTGCTGGAGCCCGGCGACGAGCTGGCGGTCGGCGGTGCGGTGCGTCAGCAGTACGCGGCGACCCGGGACCAGATCCATCCCGGGGCCTTCCGGGGCGTCCACCCGGAGTGAGCGCGGGCGTCGGCGTGCGGCCATGACGCCCGAGCGCGCCGCCGCGCCCCCGGAGCGCGCGGGTTCTCCCCGCGTGCTCCAGGTTTGACCCGGGCTTGGGGAAAAGGGTTCGCTCTCGGAGTACGGCGTACGCGAAACTGGTTCGGCCTCTGCCTTCCGCCGATTCCGAGAGACCCGCGTGCTCATAAAACTCCTGCGGGCCCATCTGGGCCCGTACAAGAAACCCATCGTGCTGCTGGTCTGTCTCCAGCTGCTCCAGACCTGCGCCACCCTGTATCTGCCCAGCCTGAACGCCGACATCATCGACAACGGTGTCGTCACCGGTGACACCGGCTACATCCTGGAGTTCGGCGGTCTCATGATCGCCGTCAGTGTTCTGCAGGTCCTCTGCAACGTGGGGGCCGTCTATTACGGGGCGCGTACCGCCTCCGCTCTCGGGCGTGACGTGCGGGCCGCCGTCTTCGACCGGGTGCAGTCCTTCTCCGCCCGTGAGCTGGGCCGGTTCGGGGCGCCCTCGCTGATCACCCGGACCACCAACGACGTCCAGCAGGTCCAGATGGTGGTGCTGCTGGCGTTCACGCTGATGGTGTCGGCCCCGATCATGTGCGTCGGCGGCATCGTCATGGCGCTCGGCCTGGATGTGCCGCTCTCCACCGTGCTGCTGGCGGTCGTGCCGGTGCTCGGGGTCTCGGTCGGTCTCATCGTGCGGAAGATGGGGCCGCTGTTCCGCACCATGCAGGAGCGGCTGGACGGCGTGAACCGGGTGCTGCGCGAGCAGATCACCGGCAACCGGGTCATCCGCGCCTTCGTCCGGGACGGGTACGAGGAGAAGCGGTTCCGGGGTGCGAACACCGAGCTGACCGATGTGTCGGTGGCGACCGGGCGGCTGATGGCGCTGATGTTCCCGACCGTGATGACGGTGGTCAACCTGTCGTCGGTCGCGGTGGTGTGGTTCGGCGCGCACCGGATCGACAGCGGCGGGATGCAGATCGGTGCGCTGACCGCGTTCCTCGCCTATCTGATGCAGATCGTGATGGCCGTGATGATGGCCACCTTCATGTTCATGATGGTGCCGCGCGCCGAGGTGTGCGCCGAGCGCATCGAGGAGGTCCTCGGGACCGAGTCGAGCGTCGTGCCGCCCGTCGCGCCCGTCACCGAGCTGCGGCGGCACGGGCATCTGGAGGTGCGGGGCGCGGAGTTCCGATATCCGGGTGCGGAGGAGCCGGTGCTGCGGAACGTCGACCTGGTGGCGCGGCCCGGGGAGACCACCGCGGTCATCGGGTCCACAGGCAGCGGGAAGTCCACACTGCTCGGGCTCGTACCCCGGCTGTTCGATGTGACGGACGGCGAGGTGCTGGTCGACGGCGAGGACGTGCGGACGCTGGATCCGGTGCTGCTGTCGAAGACGGTGTCGCTGGTGCCGCAGAAGCCGTACCTCTTCTCGGGGACGGTGGCGACGAACCTGCGGTACGGGAACCCGGACGCGAGCGACGAGGAGCTGTGGCACGCGCTGGAGGTGGCACAGGCGAAGGAGTTCGTGGAGGCCCTGGAGCACGGGCTGGACGCGCCGATCGCGCAGGGCGGCACCAATGTGTCGGGCGGTCAGCGGCAGCGGCTCGCCATCGCGCGGACGCTGGTGCAGCGCCCGGAGATCTATCTGTTCGACGACTCGTTCTCCGCGCTGGACTACGCGACCGACGCGGCGCTGCGGGCGGCGCTGGGCCGGGAGACGGCCGGGGCGACCGTGGTGATCGTGGCGCAGCGGGTGTCCACCATCCGTGACGCGGACCGGATCCTGGTGCTGGACGAGGGCCGGCTCGTGGGGTCCGGCACCCATCACGAGCTGATGGAAGGCAATGAAACGTACCGGGAGATCGTGCTCTCCCAGCTGACGGAAGCGGAGGCCGCGTAATGGCCGGTCCGGGCGGACGGATGATGGCCGGGGGCGCGCCCACCGACCGGTCGATGGATTTCAAGGGGTCGAGCAAGCGGCTGCTGAAGCGGTTCGGCCGGGAGAAGACCTCGCTCTGGCTGATGCTGGGCGCGGTGGCGGTGAGCGTCGGCCTCTCGGTGGCCGGGCCGAAGATCCTCGGCAGGGCTACCGACCTGATCTTCGCCGGTGTCATCGGGCGCGAGATGCCCGAGGGCTCGACGAAGGCGCAGGCGATCGAGGGGCTGCGCGAGGAGGGCCGCGGCTCGATGGCCGACATGCTCTCGGGGGTGGGCTTCACCCCGGGCGAGGGCATCGACTTCGCGGCGGTGGGGAACGTCCTGCTGCTGGCCCTGGCGGTCTATGTCGGGGCCGGGCTGCTGATGCTGGTGGCGACGCGGCTGTCGATCCGGGTGATCAACCGGATCGTGTTCCAGTTGCGTGAGGACCTCCAGACGAAGCTGGCGCGGCTGCCGCTGTCGTACTTCGACCGGTCCAAGCGCGGTGAGGTGCTGAGCCGGGCGACGAACGACATCGACAACATCTCGCAGACGCTCCAGCAGACGATGGGCCAGCTCATCAACTCGCTGCTGACCATCGTCGGCGTGCTGGTCGTGATGTTCTGGATCTCGCCGCTGCTGGCGCTGGTCGCGCTGGTGACGGTTCCGCTGTCGGTGGTCGTGGCGACGCAGGTCGGCAAGCGGTCGCAGCCGCAGTTCGTGCAGCAGTGGCGGGTGACGGGCACGCTCAACGCCCATGTCGAGGAGATGTACACCGGGCACAACCTGGTGAAGGTCTTCGGCCGGCAGCGGGAGTCCGCGCGGGACTTCGCCGAGCAGAACGAGGCGCTGTACGAGGCGGGCTTCAAGGCCCAGTTCGCCAGCGGGCTCATGCAGCCGCTGATGTTCTTCATCTCCAACCTCAACTATGTGCTGGTCGCGGTGGTCGGCGGGCTCCGGGTCGCCTCGGGCACGCTGTCGATCGGTGACGTCCAGGCGTTCATCCAGTACTCGCGGCAGTTCTCGATGCCGCTGACGCAGGTCGCCTCGATGGCCAACCTCGTCCAGTCCGGCATCGCGTCGGCGGAGCGGGTCTTCGAGCTGCTGGACGCCGAGGAGCAGGAGGCGGATCCGGAGCACGGTGAGCGCCCGGAGCGGCCGGCCGGCCGGGTCTCGCTGGAGAAGGTGTCCTTCCGCTACGAGCCGGAGAAGCCGCTGATCGAGGATCTGTCACTGAGCGTGGAGCCGGGGCAGACCGTCGCGATCGTCGGTCCGACCGGGGCGGGCAAGACGACGCTGGTCAATCTGCTGATGCGGTTCTACGAGGTGACCGGCGGGCGGATCGCGCTCGACGGGGTCGATGTGGCGAAGATGTCCCGCGACGATCTGCGGTCCTCGATCGGCATGGTGCTCCAGGACACCTGGCTGTTCGGCGGGACGATCGCGGAGAACATCGCGTACGGCGCTTCGCGCGAGGTCACCCGGGAGGAGATCGAGGAGGCGGCCCGGGCGGCGCATGCCGACCGGTTCATCCGGACGCTGCCCGACGGGTACGACTCGGTGATCGACGACGAGGGCACCGGGGTCAGCGCGGGCGAGAAGCAGCTGATCACCATCGCGCGGGCGTTCCTGTCCGACCCGGTGATCCTGGTGCTCGACGAGGCGACCAGTTCGGTGGACACCCGGACCGAGGTGCTGATCCAGAAGGCGATGGCGCGCCTGGCCCACGGGCGTACGTCGTTCGTGATCGCGCACCGGCTCTCCACGATCCGGGACGCGGACGTGATCCTGGTGATGGAGAGCGGCTCGATCGTCGAACAGGGCACGCACGAGGAGCTGTTGGCGGCCGGTGGAGCCTATGCCCGGCTGTACGCCGCCCAGTTCGCGGAGGCGCTGGCCGAGGTGGACTGACCGTTCTCGCGTGGATCAGTCGAGATAGCCGCGGAGCTGGTCGGCGAAGGCGTGGTCCCGCAGCCTGCTGAGGGTCTTGGACTCGATCTGGCGGATGCGTTCGCGTGTCACGCCGAAGATCCGGCCGATCTCCTCCAGGGTGCGGGGCCGCCCGTCCTCCAGGCCGTACCGCAGTTGGACGACCTTGCGTTCGCGTTCGCCGAGGGTGGAGAGGACCGCCTCCAGGTGCTCGCGCAGCAGCAGGAAGGCGGCGGACTCGACGGGTGAGGCGGCGTCGCCGTCCTCGATGAGGTCGCCGAAGGAGACGTCGTCCTCCTCGCCGACGGGGGCGTGCAGCGAGACGGGTTCCTGGGCCAGGCGGAGGACTTCGGTGACCCGCTCGGGCGTCAGGTCCAGCTCCGCGGCGATGTCCTCGGCGGTCGGCTCGACGCCGCGTTCCTGGAGGAGCCGGCGCTGGACCCGGACGACGCGGTTGATCAGCTCCACCACATGGACCGGGACGCGGATGGTGCGGGCCTGGTCGGCCAGCGCGCGGGACATGGCCTGGCGGATCCACCAGGTGGCGTACGTGGAGAACTTGTAGCCCCGGGCGTAGTCGAACTTCTCCACCGCCCGGATCAGCCCGAGGTTCCCCTCCTGGACCAGGTCGAGCATGGTCAGCCCGCGGCCCACATAGCGCTTGGCGACGGAGACGACGAGGCGGAGGTTGGCCTCGATGAGGCGGCGTTTGGCGGTGCGGCCCATCACCACCAGCCGGTCCAGGTCCCCGGCGAGGCGGGAGTCGAGGTCGGGGGTGCCCGCGAGGCGTTCCTCGGCGAAGAGCCCGGCCTCGACGCGGCGGGCGAGCTCGACCTCCTCGGCGGCGGTGAGCAGCGGGATGCGGCCGATCTCGCGCAGATACTGCCGGAACAGATCGGAGGTGGGGCCGCCGGAGTCCGCCCGGTTCCGTGGCTCCGGCGGTTCGGGGAGATGCGTCGCTTCCACCATGACTGCCTCGGGTGCGTGTCCGGGCGGGCCGGCTGTGGTCTCCGGGTGGTGCAGGGCCCTGTGCTGCGCCGGGATGGCCGCGATGGGCTCGGTCGTGGTCGTCACGGTCCGGGTCTGCACGGGGGCGACCTCCAGGTGATCGCTGCCGGATGACGGGGTGGAGGTCTGCCCGGCCCCGGGTGTCCCCGTGGACCGGCGTGCTCCGATGACTCAGACATTCCCCAGTGTGGGGTACGACACACGACTGTCACGAGGGGCGTGCGAGGACTTTCTGGTTCCGGTCCGTCACCGGGTGGTTACCGGCCCCGCCGGTTCCGCCCGGGCCGGCCCGCCGGGCGGCGGGTGGGCGGCGGGCGGGCTCAGAGTGCGGCGGCGCCGTGGGCGCGCAGGGACTGGGCGTACTGCTGGAGCACCCAGACCTCGTTCTGCGCGGCGGCCAGCTCGTGCGGAGCCACGTTGCTGCCGAGGCGGGTGAGGCTGCCCTGTACGTCGTTGATACGGCGGTCCACGGCGCGCAGCCGGACCTGGACGAGCTGGACACCCGCGTAGGTCTCGTCGATCGTCCTGCTCATGAAGACCTCGACGGCGAGCTCGGTGACGAGGCTGCGGACGGTGTTGTCGGGGGCCGCGTCCATGACGGCGACCAGATATTCGCGGTTGTCGGCGAGACCCTGCTCGGCGCCGCCCGCCTCCTCGATGCAGCGGCGCACGGCGGCGTAGGGCGGGGCGGTGAACTCGTCCACGCCGTAGGCGTCGAAGGCCGGCGAGACCAGGGCGGGCTTCTGGAGGGCCAGCTTCAGCAGTTCGCGCTCGGTGCGGTGGGCGGGGCTGCGGAGGTTGAGCGCGGGGCCGGAGAAGCCGGGGGCGGGGGCGGCCGGCTGCGGGGCGCCGCCACGGGGCGCCCGGGGTCCGCCGCGGCCGCCCTGGGGTCCGCCGCGCTCGCCGTCGCCGCCCTTGTCGCGGGCCCAGCGGGCGAGCTGGGCGACGCGGCGGACGACGAACTCCTGGTCGAGGATGCCGACGAACCCGGCGAGCTGGACGGCGACCTCGCGCTGCACACTGCTCGTCTTGATCTTGGCGACGACGGCGGCGGCCTCGTCGAGCGCCGCGCCGCGCCCGGCCGGGGTCTCCAGGTCGTACCGGCCGACGATCTGGCGCAGCGCGAACTCGAAGAGCGGGGTGCGCGGCTCGACCAGGTCGCGCACCGCGTCGTCGCCCTTGGCGAGCCGCAGATCGCAGGGGTCCATGCCCTCCGGGGCGATGGCGATGTAGGTCTCGGCGGCGAACTTCTGGTCGTCCTCGAAGGCGCGCAGGGCCGCCTTCTGGCCGGCCGAGTCGCCGTCGAAGGTGAAGATCACGCGGGCGCTGCCGTTGTCCATGAGGAGGCGGCGCAGGATCTTGATGTGGTCGTTGCCGAAGGCGGTGCCGCAGGTGGCGATGGCGGTGGTGACCCCGGCGAGGTGGCAGGCCATGACGTCGGTGTAGCCCTCGACGACGACGGCGCGGCTGGCCTTGGCGATGTCCTTCTTGGCCAGGTCGATGCCGTAGAGCACCTGGGACTTCTTGTAGATCGGCGTCTCGGGGGTGTTCAGGTACTTCGGGCCGTTGTCGTCGTCGCGGAGCTTGCGGGCGCCGAAGCCGACGATGTCGCCCGCGGTGTCGCTGATCGGCCACATCAGCCGGCCGCGGAAGCGGTCGATGGGGCCGCGGCGGCCGTCCTGGGAGAGCCCGGAGGTGATCAGCTCCTTGTCGCTGAAGCCCTTGCCGCGCAGATAGCGGGTGAGGTGGTCCCAGCCGGCCGGGCTGTAGCCGACCCGGAAGTGGGTCGCGGCGTCCTGGTCGAAGCCGCGCTCGGCGAGGAACTTCCGGCCGATCTCGGCCTCGGGGCTCTCCAGCGCGCGGACGTAGAACTCGGCGGCCGCCTGGTGGGCCTCGATCAGCCGGATGCGTTCGCCGCGCTGGTGGGAGGGGTTGTAGCCGCCCTCCTCGTACCGCAGGGTGATGCCCGCCTTGGCGGCGAGGCGCTCGACCGTCTCCGAGAAGGAGAGGTGGTCGATCTTCATCACGAAGGCGATCGTGTCGCCGCCCTCCTGGCAGCCGAAGCAGTGGAACAGACCCTTGCCGGGGCTGACCTGGAAGGAGGGGGACTTCTCGTCGTGGAACGGGCAGAGGCCCTTCAGGTTTCCGCCGCCCGCGTTGCGCAGCTGGAGGTACTCGGACACGACGGCGTCGATCGGGACCGCGTCCCGTACCGCCTTCACGTCGTCGTCGTTGATCCTGCCGGCCACGGGTGAAGTCTACGGGTGGCCTCGGACAGTCCGGGCCCCGGCGGGCGGCCGGCCGGGGTGCGGGTGGCGCCGCCCGCACCCCGGCCGTACGTCTCAGAGCAGCGAGTCCAGCGGGACCGACGGGTCGGCGAGGGCCTCGGGGTCGTGCTGCTGACGGGCCCGGATCAGCTCCTGGACCGTCTCGGTGACATCCCACACGTTGACGTTCATCCCGGCGAGGACACGGCGGTCCTTCAGCCAGAACGCGATGAACTCCCGCTTCCCGGCGTCGCCCCGGATGATCACCTCGTCGTAGGAGCCGGGCGGGGCCCAGCCGGAGTATTCGAGGCCCAGGTCGTACTGGTCGGAGAAGAAGTACGGGACGCGGTCGTACGTCACGTCCCGGCCGAGCATGGCGCGGGCGGCGGCGGGTCCGCCGTTCAGGGCGTTGGCCCAGTGCTCGACGCGCAGCCGGGTGCCGAGCAGCGGGTGGACGGCGGCGGCGACGTCCCCGGCGGCGTAGATGTGCGGGTCGGAGGTGCGCAGCGAGGCGTCCACGGCGATGCCGCCGCCGTGCGCCCGCTCGGCCATCTCCAGTCCGGCGGCCTCGGCGAGGGCGGAGCGCGGGGCGGCGCCGATCGCGGCGAGGACGTCGTGGGCGAGGTGCTCCTCGCCGTCGTCGGTGCGGACGGCGAAGACCATGCCGTCCTGGCCGGTGATCTCGGTGAGGCGGGCGCCGAAGTGGAAGCGGACGCCGTGCGCACTATGCAGTTCGGTGAAGATCTGGCCCAGCTCGGGGCCGATGACCTGGTGCAGCGGGGTGGGCTCGGCCTCGACGACGGTGACCTCGGCGCCATAGCCCCGGGCGGCGGCGGCGACCTCCAGGCCGATCCAACCGGCTCCGGCGATGACCAGGTGGCCGTTGTCGCGGCCGAGGGCGGCGAGCACGTTGCGCAGCCGGTCGGCGTGGGCGAGGCGGCGCAGGTGGTGGACGCCGGCCAGGTCGGTGCCGGGGATGTCCAGGCGGCGGGGCTCCGAGCCGGTGGCCAGCAGCAGCTTGTCGTAGTGGATGACGGTGCCGTCGCCGAGCTGCACGGTCCTGGCGTACCGGTCGAGCGCGGTGACCGGCTGGCCGAGGTGCAGTTCGATGTCGGCGCCCGCGTACCAGGGGCGTTCGTGGGTGAAAACGCTGTCGCGTTCGGCCTTGCCGTCCAGGTAGCCCTTGGAGAGCGGCGGCCGTTCGTAGGGGTGGTCGCGCTCGTCGCCGATGAGGATCACCCGGCCGGTGAACCCTTCGGCGCGCAGTGTTTCGGCCGCCTTCGCCCCTGCGAGTCCCGCTCCGACGATGACGAACGTCTGGTGTGCGTCGACCACGTGATGCCTCCTCAGTGCTGTGCTGCGCGGCGCCCCCACAGCTGCGAGCGTCCCGCACGCAGCGTGATGGCGAAAGAGGGTGTGCCCCGGACAGGTCACACCCAGTGGTCGGATGTCCGGTCCCTACCAGTCTGCCGGTCAGCCGCGAAGGGCGGTGAGCGCGGCGTGCAGGGATCGTGCGGAGGCGTCGGTGAGGGCGGCGATCTGGTCGACGAGGACGCGCTTGCGGGCGTGGTCGTCGGGCGCCTGGTCGAACAGGGCGCGGAAATGCGGTTCCAGGCCCTCGGGGGCGCGGGAGGTGAGGGCGGCGGCCAGCTCGGCGATGACGATGCGCTGGTCGGCGCGGAGGGTCTCCTGCTCGGCGCGCTGCATCACGTACCGGTCGGCGACCGCCTTGAGCACGGCGCACTCGTGGCGCACGGCGCGCGGGACGACCAGCTCGGCGCCGTACCGGCCGAGGCGGCCGGGGCCGTACACCGCGCGGGTGGCGGTCTCGGCCTCCGTGCAGAAGCGGCCGATGAGCTGGCTGGTGGCGTCCTTCAGGCGGGCCTGGGCCACGGCGGAGCCGTCGTAGCCGTGCGGCCACCAGTCCTGGTCGATCAGCCGGTCCAGGGCCTCGGACAGCTCCTGCGGATCGGTGCCGGCCGGGACGTACCGGCCGATGGCGACGGCGAAGATCTCCTCGCGTTCCGGCTCGGCGTAGAGGCAGTTGGGGTCGATGTGCCCGGCGTGCAGCCCGTCCTCGAAGTCGTGGACGCTGTACGCCACGTCGTCGGACCAGTCCATCACCTGGGCCTCGAAGCAGGTGCGGTCCTCGGGCGCGCCCTTGCGGGCCCAGGCGAAGACCGGCAGGTCGTCGGCGTACACCCCGAACTTGGCCGAGTGCGGGTCGGCAGGGTGCGCGCCGCGCGGCCAGGGGTACTTGGTGGCGGCGTCCAGGGCGGCCCGGGTGAGGTTGAGGCCGACGCTGACCAGCTCGCCGGTGCGCGGGTCGCGGACGAAGCGCTTGGGCTCCAGGCGGGTCAGCAGGCGCAGCGACTGGGCGTTGCCCTCGAAGCCGCCGCAGTCGGAGGCGAAGTCGTTGAGCGCCTGTTCGCCGTTGTGGCCGAACGGCGGGTGGCCCATGTCGTGCGAGAGACAGGCCGTCTCCACCAGGTCCGGGTCGCAGCCGAGGACCGCGCCGAGCTCACGGCCGACCTGGGCGCACTCCAGGGAGTGGGTGAGGCGGGTGCGGGGGCTGGCGTCCCAGACGAGCGAGCGGGTTCCGGGCGTGACCACCTGGGTCTTTCCGGCGAGCCGGCGCAGGGCGGCGGAGTGCAGGACCCGGGCGCGGTCGCGCTGGAAGGCGGTGCGGCCGGGCCGCTTGTCCTCCTCGGTGTCGAAGCGCTCGGTGTCGGCGGAGCCGTAGGGACTCGACCCCGTGGTCCGGTGTGCGCCCTGCGTGCCTGATGTGCCGTGTGCCGGTTCTGCCCCGGGTGCGCCCTGTGTGCCGTCCATGGTTCCGACATTAGCGACCGGGACGGACAACCGGACGCGGGCGGGCCCGGGATGTCAGGCGGAAGCGAGCAGGCTCACGGCGGGGGCGACCGCTGCTCGTGCCTGGTCGTAGCGGTGCAGGACGAGGCGGGCCATCGCCGGGTGGGCGCCGAGCGGGGCGGCGGCCCGGTGCGGTGCGGCCTCGGCGCAGGCCCTCGCGAAGCGGCCGGGGGCGGTGAAGTACGAGGCGACGAAGGCCCGGTGGCGCCCTCGGGCGGCCAGCGCGCGCAGGGCGGCGGGGACGGTGGGCGTGGTGGCGGAGGCGTACGCGGGGACGACGGGGACACCGAGCCGTTCGGCCAGCAGGCGGGCGGTGCGCCGGGTGTCCCGGGCGGAGTCGGGGTCGCGGGATCCGGCGGCGGCGAGGACCACGGCGGCGCCCCGCCCGCCCCGGTCGGCGGCGTCCCAGCCGGCCTCGACGAGCCGCCCGTACAGCGCCTCGACGAGCAGGGGGTGCGGGCCGAGGGGCGCGGCGATCCTGGTGCGTACGGCGGGTGCGGCGGCCGCCGTGGCGGGCAGGTCGCGCTTGATGTGGTGGCCACGCCCCAGCAGCAGCGGTACGAGGACGGCGTCGGCCCCGCGCAGGCCGTCCAGGGTGTCCGGGAGCAGCGGCCGGTTCAGCTCGATGTGGCCGAGCCGGACGTCGAGGCCGGGGCGCAGCTCGCGCACCCGGTCCAGGAGGGCCAGCACGGTGCGCAGGGCCTCCGGGTCGCGGCTGCCGTGCGCCACGGCGACCAGGGACGGGGCGGGCGCTCCGTCGGGGTGCGGGGCGGGGCGGTCGGGCTGCCGGGTGCGGTGCATGGGCCTGCGGGTTCCGTTCCGGGAGACGAGGCTGAGCTGGGCGCCGAGCCGGTCGGTGATACGGGTGAGGAGCTGCGCGGTGCTGTCGATCGGCGGGGGTGGCTGCTGAGACTGTTCCGGGGCCGGCTCCGTCATGGATTGATGGTGCCGGGCGGAGGTTGCCGGGCCGTTGCGCGAGGGTCACGGGGGTTTTCCGCCGCCTCACGGCGGGGCCGGGAGCGGTGTGCGTACGCCGGTGGCAGATGCCACAACCGGGGCGGCGGGCGAACCTTCGTGACGTTCCGGGCGTCAGATGGGGTGGGGGCGCGGGGCGCACACGGACATGGGTGCGGGTGCGGTGGGCTACGGACGGGTGGGGGTTCTGGTGCGCGGGAAGGCCGGAGAAGCCGGGAGGACCGGGGAAGCCGGGGAAGCCGGAGAGGCCGAGGTGACAGGCGAGACCGGCGAGACCGGCGGGAGACGGAAGGTGCTCGGGCTGCTCGGGCGGTCCGGGCTGCTCGGGAGATCCGGGCGGTCGCTCGGGCGGTCCGGGCCGCTCGGGCGGCGGTTGAAGGAGGTCCGGTGGCCGGCCCGGCCCGTCCTGCGGCTGCCGCGCACCCGGCGGGGCCGGCGGCGGCTGGTACAGGGGCTGATGGCCGCCTGCGTGCTGGCGCTGCTGCCCGCGACCTGGATGCGGCTGGAGGCCGGCGACCGGGTGGGCACGACGGCCGAAGCTCCGGCGCGGGAGGTCGCCGTGGTGTTCGGCGCCGGGCTGTGGAAGGGCCGGCCGACCCCGTACCTCGCGCACCGGCTGGACGCGGCGGCCGAGCTGTACCGCACCGGGAAGGTGAAGGTCGTCCTGGTCACCGGGGACAACAGCCGGGTGGAGTACGACGAGCCGGACGCGATGCGCACGTATCTCACCGGGCGCGGGGTGCCCGACGAGCGGATCGTGAGCGACTACGCCGGATTCGACTCCTGGGACTCCTGCGTCCGGGCCAAGAAGATCTTCGGCGTCGACCGGGCGGTGCTGGTGAGCCAGGACTTCCACATCCACCGGGCGGTCACGCTGTGCCGGTCCGCCGGGATCGACGCGTACGGCGTCGGGGTCGACGAGCCACGCGACTCCGTCTGGTACTACGGCGGCGTCCGGGAGCTGGCGGCCTCGGGCAAGGCGGCCCTGGACGCCCTGTTCCGGCCCGACCCGCGCTTCCTGGGGCCGGAGGAGCCGGGCGTGACGGAGGCGCTGGCCGACACCCCCTAGGAACCTCCCGGCGTACGGCCGGTGGTCCACCGGCCCCCGGGGATGAGGACGCCGCCCGTCCGCAGCGAGCGGGTGACGGCGGCCGCGGCGAGATAGACCCAGGCCCGCACGGACTCGCCCGCCCCGTCGCCTGCGTCCGCCTCACCCGCCTCGCCCGCCTCGCCCGCCTCGCCCGGCAGCTCGACCTCGCGGGCGACCCGTTCGTACAGGTTGCGCGGGTGGCCCGGGCCGAGGAACTCCTCCAGGTGGTCCAGCAGCCCGAGCAGCTCCCCGTACACCCCGGGCGCGGCGACGAGGAGGGTGCCGTGGACGCGGCCGTGGCCCTCGATCGCGTACGGGTAGCCGGGGCCGTCGTAGAGGAGGGCCCGGGGCAGTACGGCCGGCCGCTCCCCCGCCGTACGGCCCCGGAGGAACAGGTCGTGGTTGGGTTCGCCCGGCAGCAGCGTCCCGTACACGAAGAACGGCAGCTCGGCGGCGACGGGTCCGCCGGGGGCGGTCGTGGTCATGGCCGCCGTCACAGGGCTGCCGGGGGCGCCGTCTCCGCCGTCACCCAGCCGAGGTAGCGGGCGCTGCCGCGGACCACCGGCAGGGCGATGATCTCCGGGGTGTCGTAGTCGTGCTCCTGCTGGAGGTGCTCCTCCAGTTCGCCGTAGCGCTCCGCCGTCGTCTTGAAGAACACCTGCCACTCCTCGGTCGTCTCGATGGCGTTCTGCCACCGGTAGACGGAGGTGACGGGGGCGGAGATCTGCGCGCAGGCCGCCAGCCTGGCCTCCACCGCCGACCGGGCCAGGGCCTGGGCCTTGTCCTCGTTGTCGGTCGTGGTCAGTACGGTCAGCCATGCCGGCGGCGCTGTCATCGTCGGTCTCCTCGGAATGCGGAATGCGGAATACGGACTACGGCGGGCTTCCCGCCCGTGGGCCTTCGATGTGATTGTCGGCCCCCATGCCGTCAGGCGCCGTACGGACGGAGATTCCGGGCGTCGCGCAGCGCCGTGCCCCACCACACCAGCTGGTCCAGCAGCGTCTTGGCCGCCGCGTCGGCGGGCTCCGGGTCCAGGTGGCGCCCCTCGTCGTCGAAGAGGACTCCGGCGTTGTGGAAGGACACGGTGTCGCGGACGGTGACGGTGTGCAGCTCGGCGAAGACCTGCCGGAGCTGTTCGACGGCCCGCAGCCCGCCGGAGATGCCGCCGTAGCTGACGAAGGCGACGGGCTTGGCCTGCCATTCGGCGCTGTGCCAGTCGATGAGGGACTTCAGCGGCGCGGGGAACGAGTGGTTGTACTCGGGGGTGACGACGACGAAGGCGTCGGCCGCCGCGAGCCGTTCGGAGACCGCGGCGAGCCGTGCCGCCTCCTCCGGGCCGGGGCTGAAGGTGATGGCGGTGGGGAGGTCCGCCTCGGCGACGTCGATCAGTTCGGTCGCGACGCCGGGGTGTCCGGCCGCGCGGGCCAGGAACCAGTCGGCGACGACGGGGCCGAAGCGGCCGTCGCGGTTGCTGCCGAGGATGACCGCCACCTTGAGCGGGCCGGGCTCGGCGGAGGAGGCCGTGGATGACGCGGAAGAGGTGGATGCGGCTGTGGTGTCCATGGCGTCGATCCTTCAGCCTCAACCGCGGTTGAGGTCAAGCCCGCCCGTACGGCACGCCTACCGTGGCCGCATGACGACGCACCCGCCCACGCCCCACATCGAGTTCGACGGCCGCCCGGCCACCGAGGAGACCCTGCGGATCCCCGCGCTGTACGGCTACGGCCACTTCACCGCCCTCCAGGTGCGGGACGGGAGGACGCGCGGGCTCGCGCTGCACCTCGCCCGGCTGGACGCCGCCAACCGGGAGCTGTTCGCACTGCCGCTCGACGGCGACCGGGTGCGGGAGCTGATCCGGCACGCCCTGGACGGCGCGGGGCGGCGGGACGCCTCGGTGCGGGTGAACGGCTATCTGCCGCCCGGCGCGACGCGCACGACCCTGATGGTGACGGTCCGGGAGCCCGCCGTGCCGCCGTCCGGGGCGCGGAGCCTGATGTCGGCGCCGTACGCGCGCACGGCTCCGCACATCAAGCGGCCGGGCGAGTTCGGGCAGACGTACTACGGGATGCTGGCCGGGCGGGCGGGGTTCGACGAGGCGCTGCTGACCGCGCCGGGCGGGGTGGTGACCGAGGGGGCGGTCACCAACATCGGTTTCTGGGACGGTACCTCAGTGGTGTGGCCCGGCGCCCCGGCGCTCACCGGCATCACGATGACGCTGCTGGAGCAGGAGCTGGCCCGGGCCGGGCGGCCGTCGGTGCGCCGCCCGGTGACGCTGGAGGGTCCGGACGGGGTGGGCCGCTACCGCTCCGCCTTCGTCTGCAACTCGCAGGGCATCGCGCCGGTGCGGCGGATCGACGACGTCGGCTTCACGGTCGACGAGGAGCTGATGAAGGACCTGGGCGCGGTGTACGCCGGCGCTCCGGAGGACGTCGTCTGAGCCGCCCGCCCGGGAAGGGCGGGGCCGGCGGGTTCGGCCGTGCCGGACCATGGGGGCATGCGGATCCATATCGAGGCCTCAGCCCTTCCCGGTCGCAGCTGCGGCCCGGACAGCGACTTCCCCGGGTACGAGAACATCCACGTCGGCGTCCAGCGCAAGGACCGGCCGGGTGAACTGCTCGGCCTGCACCCCGGGGACGCCCCCTCCGCCTCGTGGGTGCTCGACTGCACGGCCACCGCGACGGCGGACGGGATCGAGGTGTCGGGGCCGTACGTCCAGAACCGGCTGGGCGGGCGGTTCGTCTATCTGTCCTGGGGCACGGTGGACGACGCCGGGGTCTTCACCATGTTCCGGCGCGCCAAACTGATGTTCGGCGACATCGACCCGGAGATCCTCGAAGCCGCCGCGCGCTCCGGGCGGCTCACCGGGCGGCTCGGGCTCACCGACACCAAGGGGCAGCCGCTGTGCGCCCGGGTACGTCCGCCGCGGATCGTCTGGAGCGCCGCCGAGGAGGGGTGAGCGGGCCGGGTCCGGATCCGACACCGCCCCCACCGGTCCCGGGGGGGGAGGGCCGGTGGGGGCGGGTGCCGTGGGGGGCGGTGATCCGTCCCGTGGGGGGTGTCTTCCGTGTGCCCGGGGCCCACGAGGTCATTCATGTGACCTGCGTCACACTCGCCATGGACCTCTCACCCGATCGGCACCCGGGGCGGCAGCACGGACCGAACGGCCCAGTCGCACCGCCGCGACCTGCGGTGATCCATTCCGGCAAGGGTGCCGCGCCGGTCCGTACGGGTGAAAGCTGACCTGGCGTCAGAAGGCGTGGCGGGCCCGGTCCCCGTTGGCTCGGGTCAGGACACACCCGCTCGCGCCGTCTGCCCGGAGGATCCCCATGCGCAGTCCTGCCCGCCTCGTGACCGGCACCGTCGGTGCCGCGTTCACCGTCATCGCGTTCGGTCTCACCGCCGCCGCTCCGTCCGCGTACGCGGGTGACTTCGGCCGTCTGGAGATCACCCCGGCGACCGCGGTGCCCGGCGCCACCGTCACCGTGAACACCACCGCCTGCGGCAAGAAGGGCTCCGGCATCGGCGACGCGAACGAGCTGGACGCCGGGGACTTCGAGATGCGCCCCGGCACCCACAAGGAGGTCGTGGTCGGCCAGTTCACCGTGCCGCACGACACCCGGCCCGGCACCTACGAGATCATCGTCTCCTGCGACAACGGCAAGGACGCGGTCGGCGATCTCAAGGTGATCGGCGGCGGCAAGCACGAGAAGCCCATCCACGACCGCCCGTCCGGCCATGTGCGGACCGGGGTCGGCGGCAGCGTCGAACCGAACTCCACGCAGGTCGCCCTCGGCGTCGGCGTGATCGGTCTGGCGGCCGTCGGCGGGCTGTGGCTGCTGCGCCGCCGCTCCGAGGGCGCCGAAGGAAGCTGAACCACCGCTTCCCCTCTGACCGGGCGGGGCGCGTCCCCGAGCGCGCCCCGCCCGTACCGGACCACCGACCGAGGACGACGCCGTGTCCCCCAACGCGCAGAAGGCCAAGGGCTGGCTGGTGGGCATCGCCGTGCTGTGCGGCATCTGGCTCATCCAGAACGGGCCCGGCGGCCAGCTGATCCCGCCGCAGCCCTCCAGCGCCCAGGCCTTCGCCGCCGGGCCCCAGCTCCAGCCCGGCTCTCCGGTCGCCGAGCCGCTGGACCGCTCCGAGCCGGTCCGCATCCGCATCCCGAGCATCGAGGTGGACGCGCCGATGACCCGGCTGGGGCTGGCCGCCGACGGCAGCCTCGACGTACCGCCGGACGAGGACCGCAACCTCGCGGGCTGGTACGCGGACGGCGTGCCGCCCGGCGCGCGGGGCACCGCGATCGTCGCGGGGCACGTGGACAACGCGGACGGCCCGTCCGTCTTCTACGCCCTGGGGGCCCTGACCAAGGGGACCACCGTCGAGGTGGTCCGCGAGGACGGGCGCACGGCCGTGTTCTCGATCGACGCCATCGAGGTCTACGACAACGACGACTTCCCCGACCAGCGCGTCTACGGCGACTCGCCGCACGCCTCGCTCCGGCTGATCACCTGCGGCGGCGGCTTCTCCAAGGAGACCGGCTACCAGGGCAACGTGGTGGCGTACGCGCACCTCACGAACGTGCGCTGACCACCTCGCCCGAAAGCGCTACGCGTTCCACTGGTCGAAGCCCAGCTTCGCCACCAGCGAGAACACCACCGTCAGCAGCACCGCCCGGACGAAGCCGCTCCCCCGGCTCAGCGCCATCCGGGCCCCGATCATCCCGCCCGCCAGGTTGAAGACCGCCATCACGGCCGCGAGCTGCCACAGCACCGTGCCCTGGTACGCGAACATCGCCAGCGCCCCCGCGTTGGTGCACACGTTGACGATCTTCGCGGTGGCCGACGCGGTCACCAGGTCCAGATGGAGCACGGCGGTCAGGGCCAGCACCAGGAAGGTGCCGGTGCCCGGCCCGAACAGCCCGTCGTAGAAGCCGATACCGCCGCCGACCAGCACGATCGCGGTGATGATCCGGGCCCGGGTGACCGGCCGGTCCGTGCCGTCGCCCGCCGCCGCCGTGCCGAAGGACGGGCGCAGCATCACGAAGGCCGCGACCCCCAGCAGCACGACCATGATCACCGGGCGGAGCAGCTCGCTGCTGATCCCGGCGGCGAAGAACGCCCCGGTCATCGACCCGGCGAGCGCCATCAGCCCGACCCGCACCGCAAGCCCCACCCGTACCGGAGCCTTGCGCAGGAAGGTGACGGCCGCGCCCGAGGTGCCCACGATCGCGACGGCCTTGTTGGTGCCGAGGACATGGGCGGCCGGGACGTGCGGGAGGCCGAGGAGCAGTGCGGGCAGGAGCAGCAGGCCGCCGCCGCCCACCACCGCGTCGATCCAGCCCGCGGCGGCCGCGGCGAGGCAGAGAAGGATCAGGGTCGTCACTGTTATGTCAGGCACGAACCGACATTAGACGCCTGTCGCCCCTGCCTCCTCACCCGGTCCCTCACAGGGCCCCCGCCCGGCCGCTGAGCGCAAGGTTCCGCCCGGGAAACAGGCGGGATGCGGCCGGGTAACACCGCCCGCCCAGGCTCGGGGCATGAGGACAACCGACGGAGGCCACTGAGATGCCGGAGCCCACCTTCGAGCCGCGCACCACCGCCGCCGCCTCGAACAGCACCCCGAACGCCCTGGCGCACGGCGCCGTTCCGACGATCGTGGTCGTCGGGCACGGCATGGTCGGCCAGCGGTTCCTGGAGGCCCTCGCCGACCGCGGGCTGACCCCGGCGGCCGGCGGCGCCCGGGTCGTGGTGCTCTGCGAGGAGCCCCGGCCCGCCTACGACCGGGTGCGGCTCACCTCGTACTTCGACGGGCGCAGCCCCGAGGACCTCTCGCTGGTGGAGCCGGACTTCATGGACCGGCACGGCATCGAGCTGTACGTCGGCGACCCGGCCGAGAGCGTCGACCGTACGGCCCGGACCGTGACCGCGCGGTCCGGGGCGGTGTTCGCGTACGACACGCTGGTGCTGGCGACGGGCTCGTACCCCTTCGTGCCGCCGGTGCCGGGGAAGGACGCCCGGGGCTGTTTCGTGTACCGGACGATCGAGGACCTGCTCGCGATCGAGGAGTACGCCAAGGGCGCGGTGACCGGTGCGGTGGTGGGCGGCGGGCTGCTCGGTCTGGAGGCGGCCGGGGCGCTGAAGGGGCTCGGGCTGGCCACCCACGTCGTGGAGTTCGCGCCCCGGCTGATGCCGGTCCAGGTCGACGAGGGCGGCGGCGCGGCGCTGCTCCGGACGATCGAGGACATGGGGCTCGCCGTGCACACGGGGGTCGGTACGCAGGAGGTCCTGGCGGGCGCGGACGGCGCGGTGACCGGGATGGCCCTCTCCGACGGCTCCTCGCTCGACGTCGATCTCGTCGTCTTCTCGGCGGGCGTACGGCCCCGCGATCAGCTGGCCCGGGAGTGCGGTCTGGCGGTCGGGGAGCGCGGCGGGATCGTGGTGGACGAGGAGTGCCGGACCTCCGACCCGGCGGTGTTCGCGATCGGCGAGTGCGCGCTGGCCGCCGACGGCCGGGTGTACGGGCTGGTCGCGCCGGGCTACGAGATGGCCCTGGCGGCGGCCGAGGTGATCGCGGGCGGGCGGTCCGCGTTCACCGGGGCGGATCTGTCGACGAAGCTGAAGCTGCTCGGCGTGGACGTGGCCTCGTTCGGCGACGCGCACGGGAGCGCCGAGGGCTCGCTCGACGTCGTGTACTCCGACGCCCGGGCGGGGGTCTACAAGAAGCTGGTGATGGGCCCGGACGGGATCCTGCTGGGCGGGGTGCTGGTCGGGGACGCGGAGCAGTACGGCACACTGCGGCCGATGACGGGCACGGTACTGCCGGTCGCGCCCGAGCAGCTGGTGCTGCCGGCCGGGGCGGGCGGCCCGGTGGCGCTCGGTCCCTCCGCGCTGCCGGACGAGGCGGTGATCTGCTCCTGCCACAACGTGACCAAGGGCGCGGTCTGCGAGCACACCACGCTGCCCGAGGTGAAGAAGTGCACCAAGGCCGGTACGGGCTGCGGCAGTTGCCTGAAGGTGATCGGGCAGCTGATGCCGCCGCCCGAGGACGCGGGGCTGTGCGGCTGCTTCCCGTACAGCCGCAGCGAGCTGTACGAGATCGTCCGCACCCTGGAGGTCACCTCCTTCGCCGCCCTGCTCGACTCGCACGGCCGTGAGGGGGCGCGCGGCGGTGACGGCTGCGAGGTCTGCAAGCCGACGGTCGGCTCGGTCATCGCCTCGCTGGCGCCCACGGTCGGCGCGAGCGGCTATGTGCTGGACGGCGAGCAGGCGGCGCTCCAGGACACCAACGACCATTTCCTCGCGAACCTCCAGCGCAACGGGTCGTACTCGATCGTGCCGCGTATCCCGGGCGGCGAGATCACCCCGGAGAAGCTCATCGTCATCGGCGAGGTGGCCCGTGACTTCGGCCTCTACACGAAGATCACCGGTGGTCAGCGCATCGATCTCTTCGGCGCCCGGGTCGACCAGCTGCCGCTGATCTGGACCCGGCTGGTGGACGCGGGCTTCGAGTCCGGGCACGCGTACGGGAAGTCGCTGCGCACGGTGAAGTCCTGTGTGGGGCAGACCTGGTGCCGCTACGGCGTGCAGGACTCGGTGCGGATGGCGATCGATCTGGAGCTCCGCTACCGGGGTCTGCGTTCCCCGCACAAGCTGAAGTCGGCGGTCTCCGGCTGTGCCCGCGAGTGCGCGGAGGCCCGGGGCAAGGACTTCGGGATCATCGCCACCGCCCAGGGCTGGAATCTGTACGTCGGCGGCAACGGCGGGGCCACCCCGCGCCACGCCGATCTGCTGGCCCAGGACCTCTCGGACGCCGAACTGGTGCGGCTGATCGACCGGTTCCTGATGTTCTACATCCGTACCGCCGACCGTCTGGAGCGCACCTCCGCGTGGCTGGAGCGGATCGACGGCGGCCTGGACCACGTCCGGGACGTGGTCGTCCACGACTCGCTGGGGCTCTGCGAGGAGCTGGAGCGGCTGATGGCCGACCATGTCGCGGGCTATCGCGACGAGTGGGCGGAGACCATCGGCGACCCGGAGCGGCTGCGCCGTTTCGTCACCTTCGTCAACGCGCCCGACGCCCCCGACCCCTCGGTGAGGTTCGTTCCGGAGAGGGATCAGATCAAGCCAGATCTGGAGCTGCTCGCCGGTCCGGTGCTCGCCGTCCGCACGCTCGAAGGGACCGCATCCTGATGGCCATGGCAACGATCACGACAGCGCGGGGCACCGGTTCCGTCCGGCTCGCCCACGGAGAGGACTGGCTGACGGTCTGCGAGCGGGAGCTGCTGATCCCCGGGCGGGGGGTGGCGGTGCTGCTGCCGGACGGGGACCAGGCGGCCGTCTTCATGGACCGGGCCGGCCGGGTGTACGCGATCGGCAACCGGGACCCGTTCACCGGGGCGTACGTCCTGTCGCGCGGGCTGCTCGGCTCGGCGGGCGGGCGGCCGTTCGTGGCCTCGCCGCTGCTGAAGCAGCGTTTCGACCTGGCGACGGGCGCGTGCCTGGACGACGAGGACGCGGCGGTGCCGGTGTTCGCCGTACGGGCGGACTGACCCGGGCCCTCCGGGGGCGGCGGATGGCCTGCGCAGGCCATCCGCCGTCCGTTCATCTGTGCTTGACGCTCCGTCAACTCCGCACTCCTACAGTCCTCACGCGCGACCCGCCGGCCCGTCCGGAGCGGCGGGCCACACTCATGCGTGGAGTGATCGTGGAACGTCGGACCTTCTTGCGCACCGCGGTGATCGGCAGCTCGACGGCGGCCTTCGGCGGCACGCTGTGGCGGGGCGCCGCCTTCGCCGACCCGGCCCAGCCGGCCCCCGGCCCGTACGGCGCCCTCCAGGCGGCCAACAGCGACGGCATCCAGCTGCCGAACGGCTTCACCAGCCGGGTGATCGCCCGCTCCGGGCAGACCGTGCCCGGCACCTCCTACCGCTGGCACAGCGCCCCCGACGGCGGCGCGACGTACGCCGACGGCTCGGGCTGGATCTACGTCTCCAACGCCGAGGTGTCCCCGAGCAGCGGGGGCGGGGCGAGCGCGGTGAAGTTCACCTCGTCGGGGACGGTGACCTCCGCGTACCGGATCCTGGGCGACACGAACAACAACTGCGCGGGCGGCGCCACCCCGTGGAAGACCTGGCTGTCCTGCGAGGAGGTCAGCCGGGGCTATGTGTACGAGACCGACCCGTGGGGGGTGAACGCCGCGGTGCGGCGTCCGGCGATGGGCCGCTTCAAGCACGAGGCCGCCGCCGCCGACCCGGACCACGGCTACGTCTATCTCACCGAGGACGAGAGCGACGGCCGCTTCTACCGCTTCCGGCCCACGACCTGGGGCAATCTGTCGAGCGGCACGCTTCAGGTGCTGGTGGCGGGCACGGCCACCTCCGGCCCGGTGAGCTGGGCCAACGTGCCGGACCCGGCCGCCTCCTCCACCCAGACCCGGCACCAGGTGTCCGGGGCGAAGGTGTTCAACGGCGGTGAGGGCTGCTTCTACGCGGCGGGCACCTGCTGGTTCACCACCAAGGGCGACAACCGGGTGTGGGCGTACGACGCGACCACCTCGTCGATCTCGCTCGCCTACGACGACTCGCTGGTGACGGGCGGCTCCGCCCCGCTGACCGGGGTGGACAACGTCACCCGGTCCGGATCCGGCGACCTCTACATCGCCGAGGACGGCGGGAACATGGAGATCTGCCTGATCACGCCGGACGACACGGTGGCCCCGTTCCTGCGGATCACCGGGCAGTCCGGTTCGGAGATCACCGGGCCCGCGTTCTCGCCGGACGGCACCCGGCTCTACTTCTCCTCGCAGCGCGGGACGAGCGGAAGCTCCTCCGGCGGCATCACGTACGAGGTGAAGGGGCCGTTCCGCAGCTGACGCGGACGCCCGCGTGCGCCGGGGCTCCCCCGTGCCCCCGGCGCACGCGGTCGCGGGTCGGGCCGCTCAGGCCTGGCCCTCGACGGCGGCCGGGTCCATCCACATGACCTCCCAGATGTGGTGGTCGGGGTCCTGGAACGAGCGGCCGTACATGAAGCCCATGTCCTGCGTCTCGCCCGCCGGGAACCCGCCGGAGGCCAGCGCCGCGTCGGCGATCTCGTCGACCTTCTCGCGGCTGTCGGCGCTGAGCGCGAGGATGACCTCGGTCGCCCGCGAGGCGTCGACGACGTCCTTCTTGGTGAAGTCCTTGAAGCGCTCCTCCGTCATCAGCATGGCGAAGATCGTGTCGCTGATGACCAGACACGCGGTCTTGTCGTCGGAGAACTGCGGGTTGGTCGTGAAGCCGAGCTTGCCGAAGAAGCCCACGGTGGTCTCCAGGTCCTTCACCGGCAGGTTCACGAAGATCATCTGAGCCATGGTCGTTCCTCTTCCTCTGTCCCGTGGCGCCCGCGGTGGTCCGTCCGGCGCTTTCGATGGTTAGACGGCGGGGCCGCGCGGAACTCATCGCCGATCGGCGGACGGATTTTTCCGACGGGCCGGGAGCGCCGCTCAGGGCAGGGCGAGCGGGGCGCCGCCGCGCAGCAGGGAGCCGCCGAGCGGGGTCAGGGTGTGCAGGACCGAGCTGCCGTGGCGCAGGGTCAGGACCAGGCCCGCCTCGCGCAGCACGGAGGCGTGCTGGCTCGCGGAGGCCAGCGACACCCCGGCGCGGCGGGCGAGTTCGCTGGTGGTGCAGCCGCTGCCGATGGAGGAGAGGACGGCCGAGCGGGTGTGTCCGACGAGCCGGCCGAGCCAGGGGCCCGGCTCGGCGAAGACCGGGGCGCCGGGGTTGGTGACCGGGTAGACGAGGACCGGCGGGAGCGAGGGGTCGCGGTAGACGACCGGGGTGCCCCGGCAGAAGAAGGACGGCTGGAGCAGCAGTCCGCGCCCGTCCAGATGCAGATCGCGGTCGACCGGGTAGTCCGCCTCCAGCACGGGGGAGCGCCACCGGATCATCGGCGGCAGGGTGCCCAGCAGTCCGTCGGCGCCGCCGTCCAGGAGGGCCCGGCCGCGCACGGCGCGGTCCGCCTCGATGCTGGCCCTGATGTGCGGCCAGTAGGGCTCGACGGCCGCGTGGTGGTAGCTGCGGAGGGCCCCTATGAGCCGGGAGAGCGGCTCGGCGCGGCCCTCCATGAGCGCGGCGGGCAGCGCCGCGCTCGTTCTTCCGGCACCGGCGGCCCGCTGACCGACCGACCGGTCTGCTCGCCGCCGTACACGTCCGGCGGCGAGCAGCTCCAGCTCCGCGTGGACGCGGTCGGCGGGGGTGTCGCGCAGGGCCTCCATTCCGGCTTCGAGCCCGAAAGGCTCGGCGCCCTCCTGAGAGGGCGTCAGGAAATCCGGGAAATAGCCGCGGGGCGGAACGACCGCCGCCAGCAGCTGTGCTTCACCATTCAACCGCGCCCGGGATTCCGTACGCCATTTCCCGAACACCGTCGAAGCGCGCCGGTCCCTGATCCGGTGAAAACTGAGAATGGTTTCCCACAGTGCGTCCGGCCTCGTGGCCATCCGCACCCGCGAAAGGTCCAGCCTGGACACATGGATACGCAGCACTACTCCCCCACCTGTTGCATTCTGTTGCATCCGCAATTGCCCCCACCGAAGGGTATGCGGACCGTCACAGGAGGTCACCACGGGGTTTCGGCCAGAAGTGAAAGGTGTCGCCCCGTTCCGCTTCACCGAAGAGGCTGTACGGCGTCGGGTACGCATCCGGTGCCCACCGGATGAGCACGTGAAGGCCGTGGGGGGCTTTGTGTGTTCGGCGGCGGTGGGCGACGGTGCGGCTCCGTACCCGACGGGGGTAAGCCGGGTGCGGTCCATGGGTGGGGATCCATGGACCGCACCCCGGTCCCCCGGCCGTCACCCGAATTTCTTTGCGCATTAAACGAAGCAATGTGCTCTGCGCCACATTCCTCGCGCGGTTTTCGGTGCGCACTCCTGACGGCTTCCCCGTACCGCCGGTCATTTTCGCGCACGCCGCTCCCGTACCGCCGGTCACTTCCCGGCACATCCGGTCTCTTACCACCGGTCACTTCCGGTCGGCGCCTGGGCCGTCACACGTCAGGACAGGGCGAAGCGGCGGCACCCCCGCACAGGGTGCCGCCGCTTCTCGGCGGGGCCTTCGCGGCCCTGGTCGGTGGGCAGGGCTGTTCGTGCAGCCCTGCCCAGGAGATCCGGGGTGTTCGTGCACCCCGGACCGGTGAGTCCGGGTCAGCGGCTGTCACTGCCCCGGGACTCGGCTGCGGCCCGGCCGGCCTCAAGGCGGGCGACCGGGATGCGGAAGGGTGAGCAGGACACGTAGTCCAGGCCCACCTCGTGGAAGAAGTGCACCGACTCGGGGTCACCGCCGTGCTCGCCGCAGACACCGAGCTTGAGGTCCGGGCGGGTGGCCCGGCCGGCCTCGACGGCGCTGCGGACCAGCGCGCCGACGCCGTCCTTGTCGATCGTCTCGAACGGGGAGACCCCGAAGATGCCCTTCTCCAGGTACGCGGTGAAGAACGAGGCCTCCACGTCGTCGCGGGAGAAGCCCCACACCGTCTGGGTCAGGTCGTTGGTGCCGAAGGAGAAGAACTGCGCGGCCTCGGCGATCTGGGCCGCCGTCAGCGCGGCGCGCGGCAGCTCGATCATGGTGCCGATGGTCAGCTTGAGGTCGGTGCCGGTGGCCTTCTGGACCTCGGCGATGACGCGGTCGGCCTCCTCGCGGACGATCTCCAGCTCCTGGACCGTGCCGACCAGCGGAATCATGATCTCGGCGCGCGGGTCGCCCTTGGCGTTCTTGCGGTGGGCGGCGGCCTCGGCGATGGCGCGGACCTGCATGGCGAACAGGCCCGGAATGACGAGCCCGAGGCGCACACCGCGCAGACCCAGCATGGGGTTCTGCTCGTGCAGCTTGTGCACCGCCTGGAGGAGGCGCAGGTCGTTCTCGTTGGCGTCCTTGCGGGACTCGGCGAGCGCGACGCGCACCGACAGCTCGGTGATGTCGGGCAGGAACTCGTGCAGCGGCGGGTCGAGCAGCCGCACGGTGACGGGCAGTCCGTCCATCGACTCGAACAGCTCGATGAAGTCGGCCTTCTGGAGCGGGAGCAGCGCGGCCAGCGCGCTCTCGCGCTCGTCGTCGGTGTCCGCCAGGATCAGCTTCTCGACCATCTCGCGGCGCTCGCCGAGGAACATGTGCTCGGTGCGGCACAGGCCGATGCCCTGGGCGCCGAAGCGACGGGCGCGCAGCGCGTCCTCGGCGTTGTCGGCGTTGGCCCGCACCCGCAGCCGGCGCACCCGGTCCGCGTACGCCATGATCCGGTGCACGGCGGCGACCAGCTCGTCGGCGTCGTCGGCCCCGGCGTGCATCCGGCCCTCGAAGTACTCGACGACCGGGGACGGTACGACGGGTACCTCGCCGAGGTAGACCTTGCCGGTGGAGCCGTCGATGGAGACGAGGTCGCCCTCCTCGATCACCGTGCCGCCGACCGTCATCCGGCGGCGCTTGGTGTCGACCTCCAGGTCCTCGGCGCCGCAGACACAGGTCTTGCCCATGCCGCGCGCCACGACCGCCGCGTGCGAGGTCTTGCCGCCGCGCGAGGTCAGGATGCCCTCGGCGGCGATCATGCCTTCGAGGTCGTCGGGGTTGGTCTCGCGGCGGATCAGGATGACCTTCTCGCCGGAGCGGGACCACTTGATCGCGGTGTACGAGTCGAAGACGGCCTTGCCGACGGCGGCGCCGGGCGAGGCGGCGATGCCCCGGCCGAGCAGCTCGGTCTTCGCCTCGTCGTCGAAGCGCGGGAACATCAGCTGGGCGAGCTGGGCGCCGTTGACCCGCTGGAGGGCCTCGGCCTCGTCGATCAGGCCCTGGTCGACGAGCTGGGTGGCGATGCGGAAGGCGGCGCCGGCGGTGCGCTTGCCGACCCGGGTCTGGAGCATCCAGAGCTGGCCGCGCTCGATGGTGAACTCGATGTCGCAGAGATCCTTGTAGTGGTTCTCCAGCGTCTCCATGATCTGCATGAGCTGGTCGTACGACGTCTTGTCGATCGACTCCAGGTCGGCGAGCGGCACCGTGTTGCGGATACCGGCGACGACGTCCTCGCCCTGCGCGTTCTGGAGGTAGTCGCCGTAGACGCCCTGGTGGCCGCTGGCCGGGTCGCGGGTGAAGGCGACGCCCGTACCGGAGTCGGGGCCCAGGTTGCCGAAGACCATCGAGCAGACGTTGACGGCCGTGCCGAGGTCGCCGGGGATGCGCTCCTGGCGGCGGTAGAGCTTGGCCCGGTCGGTGTTCCACGAGTCGAAGACCGCGTTTATGGCGAGGTCCATCTGCTCGCGCGCGTCCTGCGGGAACTCGCGTCCGGCCTCGGACTCGACGATCTTCTTGAACTGCTTGACGAGCTTCTTGAGGTCGGCCGCGGCGAGGTCGGTGTCGACCGTGATCTTCTTGGCGTGCTTGGCCGCCTCCAGGGCCTCCTCGAAGAGGTCGCCGTCGACGCCCAGGACGGTCTTGCCGAACATCTGGATGAGGCGGCGGTAGGAGTCCCAGGCGAAGCGCTCGTCGCCGGACTGGGTGGCGAGACCGGCCACCGAGGCGTCGGAGAGACCGATGTTCAGGACCGTGTCCATCATGCCGGGCATGGAGAACTTCGCGCCGGAGCGGACGGAGACCAGCAGCGGGTCGTCGGCCTGGCCGAGCCGCTTGCCCATGCGCTCCTCCAGCGCCGTGAGGTGCGCACTCACCTCGTCGCGCAGCGCGGTCGGCGCGTCGCCGCTCTCCAGGTAGACCTTGCAGGCCTCGGTGGTGATCGTGAAGCCCGGAGGGACGGGCAACCCGAGGTTGGTCATCTCGGCGAGGTTGGCGCCCTTGCCGCCCAGAAGATCCTTCAGATCCTTGTTGCCCTCGGTGAAGTCGTAGACGAACTTCTGGGGATCTTTGTTTTCCGACACGGGTCTCGACTCCTCGAGGACGCGGTGGCTGCCCTGACGGCGAGGAACATACCCAGATCGAAGGTGTATGGGTACGTCCACTTGGTCGTCATGCGGCCGCAACCACCCGTCCGCCAGCAGATCGAAAGGGTCGCCCGGCCGGAGCATCTGATCTCCTGCCTTCACCTCCTGAAGGCGGCATGGCCGAAACTTGACCATATCCGCTCAGGTGAGCGGCCAGCTCACCAAGTGAGTCCACTTCTCGAAGCCATCAAGGTGGCACTGAGTGCCACGTCTTCCAGAAGTGCAGCCATGTTGATTTCGCTCATCTGAGCGCAACCCCGATCAAGGGTGGCGCGAATCACGCCGGTTTCGGACCTGGAATTTCAGGATCCGGACGCCTCAGGCAGTCACTGAGCACCCCGAGGTCGACCTCTTCCAGGCTACGGGCGAAGGTCCGCCCCCGCGCGGGCTCCACCGGCAGCAGCGAGGGCACCACCAGCACCGCGCACCCGGCGGCGTGAGCGGAGGCGGTGCCGTCCGGGGAGTCCTCGACGGCGACACAGGCCGAGGCCGGGACGCCGAACCGGGTCGCCGCCGCCCTGTACGGATCCGGATGCGGCTTGGTCCGTACGGTGTCGTCGGCCGACAGCGTGAAGGCAAAGGGCGCCGCCGCCAGCGAGCCCGCCACCACCGCGTCCACCACACTCCGGGGCGAGGCGCTGACCAGGGCGAACGGCACCCGGGCCCGCTCCAGGGCGGTGAGCAGCGCGGCGGCCCCGGGGCGCAGCGGGGCGCCCGCGTCGACCTTGCGGAAGAAGGAGCCGGTGAGCTCGGCGGCCACGCCGTCCAGCGCCTCGGCCGCCCGGCCCGTCACCGCGATCAGATGAGCGGCGGTGTCCGCGACGGCCCGGCCGACGACCTCCGGGGCGTCCGCGCCGGACAGCCGGTGGCCGAGTCCGGCGGCGACCTCGTCGGCCGTCTCCCACCACAGCACCTCGGTGTCGACGAGGGTTCCGTCCATGTCGAAAAGCACGGCGGCGGGCGCGCTCATACCGACGCCTTCCCGGTGCGCTCATCCGTTACGGGGGTGGCGGGGACGACGAGGACCGGACGCGGTACGGGCGTGACCCGGGCCCGTACGCCGGGCAGCAGGTCCGCGGCATCGCGGGAGGGCAGGTCGGCCTTGAGCGCGACGCCGCCCCTGAGGTCGAGCAGGACCCGGGTGACCGAGCCGAGGAACGACGCGGAGACGACGGTGGCCGTGCCCTCGGGGTCGGCGTCGGCGCGGATGCCCTCGGGGCGGATCAGCACGTCGACGGGGCCGCCGCCCGCCGGGGCCTCGCCGTCGACCGGCAGGGTGGCGCCCGCGACCTCGACCGATCCGGTCCCGGTCAGCCGGCCCGGCAGCCGGTTCATGGTGCCGACGAACTCCGCGACGAACGCGGTGGCGGGGCGCTCGTACAGCTCGGCCGGGGGCGCGCACTGTTCCAGGCGGCCCGCGTTGAGGACGGCGACCCGGTCGGCCATGGAGAGGGCCTCCTCCTGGTCGTGGGTGACGAAGATGGTGGTGATGCCGAGCGACAGCTGGAGGCGGCGGATCTCCTCGCGGAGCGAGAGCCGCACCTTGGCATCGAGTGCCGAGAGCGGTTCGTCCAGCAGCAGCACCCGGGGCCGCAGGGCGAGCGCGCGGGCCAGGGCCACGCGCTGCTGCTGGCCGCCGGACATCTGGTGCGGGAAGCGTCCGCCGTGGTCGGGCAGCCCGACCAGGTCGAGGAGTTCGGCGGCGGTGGCGTGCCGCTCGGCGGCGGACACCTTCCGTACCCGCAGGCCGAAGGCCACGTTGTCGCGGGCGTTCAGGTGCGGGAAGAGGCTGTAGGACTGGAAGACCATCCCGGCGTCGCGCCGGTTGGCGGGGACGCGGGTGATGTCCTCGCCGTCGACCAGCACCTCACCGGAGTCCGGCTGCTCGAAGCCGGCGAGCACCCGCAGCGCGGTGGTCTTGCCGCAGCCGGAGGGGCCGAGGAGGGCGAGCAGTTCGCCGGGTTCGGCGGTGAGGTCGAGTCCGTCGAGGGCCACGGTCGGGCCGAACGCCCGGCGCAGCGAGCGGAACTCCACCCGGGCTCCGGTGGCGGCGCGCCCGTCGGCGGCCGAGGCGGCCCGCGCCGGATCGGGGCGTCGGGCGGCGGTGGGCGGGGCGGGCAGGGCTGACATGGGTGCTACTCCTTGCCGGGTACGGGGGTGGGGACGGCGGCGGGAACGGCGGCGGACGAGCCGGTTCCGGCGCGGGAGAGGACGAGCAGCAGGGCCCAGGTGATCAGCAGGCTGAGCAGGGACACCGCGACGGACATCCGGGCCTCCGCGCCGGAGACGGAGACGATCCACACCGCGAAGGGCCGGAAGCCCAGCAGCGAGGCGACGGTGTACTCGCCGAGCACCAGCGCCAGGGTGAGGAAGGAGGCCCCGGCGAGCGAGGACCGCAGATTGGGCAGGATGACGCGGAGGATCACGTACAGCCGCCCGGCCCCGCAGTTCCGGGCCGCCTCCACCAGCGTGGGCACGTCGACCGCGCGCAGTCCGGCGTCCAGCGAGCGGTGCACGAACGGCAGCGCCAGCACGGTGTAGGCGAGGACCAGCACCACCGGGAACGACTCGTTCTGCACGGCGAGGAAGGTCTGGTAGAGCGGGGTGCGGGAGAAGTGGTCGGGCCCCCAGCGCAGCACCGTGGCGATCCCGGTGACCAGCGCGATCGGCGGTACCACCAGCGGCAGCATGCAGACGACCTCGACGACGGCGCGCAGCCGGGGCGGCCCGAGCCGGACCGCGACGAGGGCGGGCACGACGAGCAGCAGAGCCAGCGCGATGGTGGCGGCGGCGAGGGAGAGCGAGAGGAACAGGCTCTCGGTGAAGCCGTCGGCCGACAGGATCCCGCTGTACGCGGCGAAGGTGAGGCCCTGGTTCGGCACCTGGACGGTGAAGACGAACGAGGAGACCAGCGGGGCGAGGAAGTACAGCCCGGCGACGGTGAGTACGGCCCCGCGCCAGTAGCGCGGGCGGCGGCGACGGGCCGTCCGCACCGGGGCGGCGACGGAGTCCGTGGGGACGGGATCCGTGGAGAGGGGGGTCAGCGCAGCCATCGGGAACTCCGTCGCTGGAGGGGCAGGTAGACCGCCATCACCAGTCCGGCGATCACGATCATGTCGAGGCTCAGCGCCAGGGCCACGTTCTCCTGGCCGACCAGGACGTTGCCGGAGAGCGCGTCGGCGATCTTCAGGGTGACCAGCGGGACGGAGCCGCCGACCAGGGCGGCGGCCGTGGCGTGGGCGGCGAAGGCGCTGCCGAAGAGCAGGACGAAGCCGCCGAGCAGCGAGGGTGCGAGGACCGGCAGTCCGACATGGCGCCAGAACTGCCAGGTGGAGGCCCCGGTGCTGAGCGCGGCCTCGCGCCACTGCGGGCGCAGTCCGTCCAGCGCGGGGACGACGACGAGCACCATGAGCGGGACGAGGAAGTAGAGGTAGATGACGGTGAGCCCGGTGAAGGAGTAGAGGTTCCAGCCGAGCGCGTCCAGGTGCCCGATCTCGGTGACGACCCCGGAGATGCCGAGGGTCGCGACGAAGGCGAAGGCGAGCGGGATCCCGCCGAAGTTGGCGAGCACGCCGGAGGCGGTGAGGACCGCACCGCGCAGGGCGCCGCGCCGGGAGGTGACGACGGCCTGGGCGATCAGCACCCCGAGCACGGTGGCGAGCGCGGCGGTCAGCGCGGAGAGCTGGACGCTGCCGGTGAGCGAGGTGAGGTAGGGCCCCTGGAGCGAGCGCGCGAGGTGGTCGCCGGTGAACTCGGTGGTCCCGGCGACCGGGTCGGTGCGGGTGAGCGCCCCGTACAGCAGGGCCCCGGCGGGCAGTCCGAAGCAGAGCCCGGCGAAGACGAGCAGCGGGAGCGCGCCGAGCCAGGCACGGGACGGGCGGCGGCGGGCACGGCCACCGCCCTGCGCGGTGGCCGCCCCGGGTCCCGGGGCGGCGGACGGGTGCGGGACGGTCATCAGGAGACGGCCTTGTCCCAGTTCTCGGCGAGGGTGGCGTTGGCCTTGTCGAGTTCGTCGGAGGAGGGGAAGGACGGGGTGCCCTCGACCTTCGGGAGCTTGGCGACGAAGGTCTTGTCGGCGGTGCCGTCCTCGGTCATGGCGGGCAGCAGCACCGGGCGGGCGTAGCCCTTGAGCCAGAGGTTCTGGCCCTCGGCGCTGTAGAGGTACTCCATCCACAGGCGGGCGGCGGCCGGGTGCGGGGCCTCCTTGTTGATGGCCTGCGAGTAGAACTGGGCGTAGACGCCGTCGGCCGGTACGGAGACCTTCCAGTCGACGCCCTTGCCCTTGAACTGGTCGGCGTACCCGGCGTTCAGGTAGTCCCAGTCGATGCTGATCGGCGTCTCGCCCTTCTCGACGGTCGCCGGGGTGGACTCGACGGGGATGAAGTTGCCGCTCTTCTTCAGCTTCCCGAAGAAGTCGATGCCGGGCTGGATGTCGCCGAACGACCCCTTGTCGGCGAGGGCGGCCGCGTACACGCCGCCGAACGCGGAGCCGGACTTGGTCGGGTTGCCGTTGAGGGCGACCTTGCCCTTGTACTCGGGCTTCAGCAGGTCCGCGAAGGTCTCGGGGCAGGTGGTGATGCGGGCGGCGTCGCAGCCGATGGAGACGTAGCCGCCGTAGTCGTTGTACCAGCGGCCGTCCGCGTCCTTCTGGCTGTCGGGGATCTGGTCCCAGGCGGTGACCTTGTACGGGGCGAAGAGGTTCTCGGCGGCGCCGCTGCGGGCGAAGGCGATGCCGAGGTCGAGGACGTCGGGGGCGCGCTTCTGGCCCTTGCGGGACTTGACGGCGGCTATCTCGTCGGAGCTGGAGGCGTCCGGGGTCTCGCTCTTGATCTTCACCTTGTACTTCGCCTGGAAGGCCTTGATGACCTCGCCGTAGTTCGCCCAGTCCGGCGGCAGGGCGATCACGTTCAGCTCGCCCTCCTTCTCGGCGGCGGCGACCAGCTTCTCCAGCCCGCCGAAGTCGGCGACCGAGGTGGCCTCGGTGGACTTCACCCCGTTCACCCCGGTGGCGGCCTTCTCCTCGGGAGCGGCGCCGCAGGCGGTGAGCGCGGTGAGGGCGGCGGTGGAGAGGGCGAGTGCGGCAACGGCACGGCCGTTGGCGCGGATACGGGGGCGGGGTCGGGCTCTGCGCACGGTGTGTCTCCCGGGAGCGAAGTGAGGGCCACTTGTTCATACAAGCTGGCATCAGTTCGCCCGGCTCGGGTGTCCGGGGAGTTAACGTCCGATGTCCGGTGTGGCAAGAGACGAGGAAGAGGAAAGCCCGTCATATCGGGGTTGTGGTAGATACGGAACCGGGCGCGGCGAGGCCTGGAGCGGACGTTAGAGTGGGATTCCGGACTGTGGCGCAAACATGCTCCTGTGCACAGCACGGTTCCCTATCAGTCGATCGACGGGGGCCGCGTGGGCCGTTCACGCTACGAGGAGATCGCCGAGTCGCTGCGGCAGGCGATCCGGAGCGGCGTCCATCCGCCGGGCTCCCGGCTGCCGTCCGAGAGCGACCTCGCCGCCCGGTGGGAGGCCTCGCGCGGCACGGTCCGCCAGGCGGTGGCGCTGCTGGCCTCCGAGGGCCTGATCGGCTCCCGGCAGGGCGCCCGGCGGGTGGTCCTGCGCCAGGAGCGCCGGCAGAGTTTCGAGCAGCTCAACAGCTTCGCCCAGTGGGCGCGGGCGATGGGCTGCGAGGTCTCCAGCCGCATCCTGACCCGCACCACCCGCCCCGCCACCGACGAGGAGGCGGCCCGCCTGGACACCGAGCCGGGTGCCGAGATCCTGTACGTCCTGCGCCTGCGGCACCTGGACGGCGAGCCGGTGATGGTCGAGCGGACGGTGTACGCGGACTGGGTGGCCCCGGTGGTCCGCGCGCTGCCGGTGGACTGCGTCTCGATCATGGACAGCATCGCGGAGCGGGCGGACATCGTGGCCCACCACGGCGAGCACCTGATCGACGCGGTCGCGGCGGGCAGCGAGGACGCCCGGCTGCTGCGGATCCGCCGGGCCAGCCCGCTGCTGCGGCAACGCCATCTGACGTACACGGCGGCGGGCCGGGCCATCGAGTGGACGGACGACCGCTACCGGGCGGGCAGCGTCGTCTTCAACGTGATGAACAGCGCGGCGGCGGCGCCGCTGGAGCGGCGGGCGGGGCCGAGCGTGGGCGGCTGAGCTCGTTCGCGTACGGACTCAGCCGTCGTTCGCGTACGAGCTCGGCCGCCGTTCGCGTACGGGCTCAGCCGTCGTTCGCTTCGCGTGCGGGCTCAGCCGCCCGAGGTGTCCAGCTCCGCGTCGGCGCTGATCCCTGCGCAGTCGTACGGGTCCTTCAGCCAGCCGTCCGGCAGGACGACCCGGTTGTTGCCCGAGGTGCGGCCGCGCGGTCCGTCGGCGCCGTCCGGCCAGGGCTGGTCGAGGTCCAGTTCGTGCAGCTGGCCGGCCAGCTCCTCCAGCGAGGAGGTGATCGCCAGCTTCTTGCGCATCTCGGAGCCGACCGCGAAGCCCTTGAGATACCAGGCCACGTGCTTACGGAAGTCGATCACGCCGCGGGTCTCGTCGCCGATCCACTCCCCCAGCAGCGTCGCGTGGCGCACCATGACGTCCGCGACCTCGCGCAGGGTGGGCGCGTGCCGTTCCGTACGGCCCTCCATGGCACTGACCAGGTCGGCGAAGAGCCAGGGCCGCCCGAGGCAGCCGCGTCCGACCACCACCCCGTCGCAGCCGGTCTCCCGCATCATCCGCAGGGCGTCGTCGGCGCACCAGATGTCGCCGTTGCCGAGGACGGGGATCTCCGGGACGTGCTCCTTGAGCCGGGCGATGGCGTCCCAGTCGGCGGTGCCGCCGTAGTGCTGGGCGGCGGTCCGGCCGTGCAGGGCGACGGCGGTGACGCCCTCCTCGACGGCGATGCGGCCCGCGTCGAGGAAGGTGATGTGGTCGTCGTCGATGCCCTTGCGCATCTTGATCGTGACCGGGAGGTCACCGGCGTTGGAGACGGCCTGGTGGAGGATGGCGCGCAGCAGGGGCCGCTTGTACGGGAGCGCGGAGCCGCCGCCCTTGCGGGTGACCTTGGGGACCGGGCAGCCGAAGTTCAGGTCGATGTGGTCGGCCAGGCCCTCGTCGACGATCATCCGGACCGCCTTGCCGACGGTGACCGGGTCCACTCCGTACAGCTGGATCGAGCGCGGGGTCTCGGCCGCGTCGAAGTGGATGAGCTGCATGGTCTTCTCGTTGCGCTCGACCAGCGCCCGCGTGGTGATCATCTCGCTGACGAACAGCCCCTTGCCCCCGGAGAACTCCCGGCACAGCGTCCGGAACGGGGCGTTGGTGATGCCGGCCATCGGGGCCAGCACGACCGGCGGCTGCACGGTGTGCGGGCCGATGCGGAGCTGCGGGAGGGCGGGGGCGAGCGTGGTCATTGCTCCATTGTCGCGTACGCCGGACGGGTGGCGGCCCCGGCCGCCCCTGGTTCGGCGTCCAGGGCGATCCGGTGCAGCCGCTCCAGCCGGGTCCGGGTCTCGGCGTCCACCGGCGGGTAGCTGACCATGCGCGGGCCGCTGAGGGGGCCGAGCCAGAGGTTGGTGTGCTCGACGTACAGCAGCCCCACGTGGGCGTTGCGGATGTACTTGGTGCGGCCCTGCTGCTCGATCACCTCATGGCGCTCCCACACCTCGCGGAACTCCGGCGACCGGGCCTCCAGCCGCCGCACCAGCGCCTTCCAGGCGGGCTCGGCCAGATGTCCGGCCATCGCGGCGCGGAACTTGGCGGCCATCGTCCGGGTGACCTCCGGCAGATCGACGACCGAGGCCCGCCAGTCGTCGTGGGTGAAGGCCAGCAGCAGGCAGTTGCGGTCCTCGGGCGGCACCGCGTCCAGGTCGCAGAGGAGCCGGGCGTAGGTGCGGTTGTACGCGAGGACGTCGTACCGGCTGTTCTGGATGCAGGCCGGAATCGGATCCAGCTGCTCCAGCATGGTCCGCAGCGCCGGGGTGACGGTGGGGCACTGGGTGCCGGGGGCCGGGTCGACGGCCTCGGCGAGCGCGAAGAGGTGGCTGCGCTCGCTCGGGTCGAGCTGCAGGGCGCGGGCGAGAGCGTCCAGCACCTGGGCGGAGACCTGGATGTCCCGGGCCTGTTCGAGCCAGGTGTACCAGGTGACGCCGACCGCCGAGAGCTGGGCGACCTCCTCGCGGCGCAGCCCGGGGGTGCGGCGGCGCCGGCCCCGGACCAGACCGACCTGTTCGGGGGTGATGCGCTCGCGGCGGCTGCGCAGAAAAGCGGCGAGCTCGTGCCTCCGGGCGTCGGACGCGGACTCCTCGCGCTCCTCGGGGAGCGCGCCGGTCGCGGACGGGCGGGCGGCTGCCATGGTCGTCATGCCTCCAGCGTGCCGGGCGCCCCGGCCTGTTGCCAGGTACTGCTTGTACCAGGATAAAAACACTCTGGTACCACGTTGGGTTCGGCGGCAGAGTCGACGGCGTGAGTGAATCATCCGTACACACATCCCTCACGCCGGAACGGGCCACCCCCGCCACCGGCGAACCCACCGGCCCGGTCCGCCACGACCACCCCACGCCCGTGCTCGGCGCGCTCGGCCTCTTCACCGTGCTGCTGGGCGCGGCGCTCCCGCTCATCGACTTCTTCATCGTGAACGTCGCGCTGCCCACGATCGACCGCGATCTGGACGCGGGCCCGGCCATGCTGGAGCTGGTCGTCGCCGGCTACGGCCTCGCGTACGCCGTGCTGCTGGTCCTCGGCGGACGGCTGGGCGACATGGTGGGCCGCAGGCGGCTGTTCCTGATCGGTATGGCTGCCTTCGGGATCACCTCGCTGGCCTGCGGGCTCGCCCCGGACGCCTGGACGCTGGTCGGCGCCCGGGTGGCGCAGGGTGCGGCCGCCGCGCTGATGCTGCCTCAGGTGCTGGCGACGATCCAGGCCGCGACGCGGGGCCCGCGCCGGGCCCGGGCGATGAGCCTGTACGGGGCGACGGCCGGGCTGTCGATGGTCGCGGGCCAGATCCTGGGCGGGGTGCTGGTCGCCGCCGCCCCGATGTCCTCGGTGTTCGGCGAGAGCGCGGGCTGGCGGTCGGTGTTCCTGGTGAACGTGCCGGTGGCGGTGGTGGGCCTGATCCTGGCCGCCCGCGCGGTCCCGGAGACCCGCTCGGACCGCCCGGCCCCCGTGGACGTACCGGGAACCCTGCTGCTCGCCCTCTCCCTGATCACGCTGCTGGCCCCGCTGACGGAGGGCCGGGCGGCGGGCTGGCCGCTGTGGACCTGGGTCTCGCTGGCCCTCTTCCCCTTCTCCGCGTACGCCTTCTACCGCGTGGAGCGGCGGGCCGACCGGCTGGGCCGGGTGCCGCTGGTCCCGCCGAGCCTGCTGCGGCTGGAGTCGCTGCGGCGGGGCCTGGCGCTGGTGGTGCCGTTCTCGATCGGCTTCGGCGGCTTCATGTTCGTCATCGCGGTGGCGCTCCAGCAGGGCCTGCGCCTCGGCCCGGCGGCGGCCGGCCTCTCGCTGGCCCCGATGGCGCTGGCCTTCTTCGGCGCCTCGCTGGCGGGCCCGCGCCTGGTACGCCGGTACGGCACCCGGGTGGTCACGGCGGGCGGGCTGATCCAGGCGGTGGGCATCGTCGTCCTGGCGCTGACCGCGCACGTCGCCTGGCAGGGCCTGGGCCTGTGGGGCCTGCTGCCGGGAGTGGCGATCGCGGGCCTCGGCCAGGGTCTCCAGCTCCCCGTGCTGTTCCGGATCGTGCTCTCCGACGTACCGCCGGAGAAGGCCGGGGTGGGCGGCGGCGTGATGACGACGACGCAGCAGGCGGCGCTGGCCCTCGGAGTGGCCACGCTGGGCACCCTGTTCCTGGCCCTGGCACCGGGCCTGGGCATGCGGGACGCCCTGGTCGTGACCCTGCTGGTGCAGTTGGCGGCGGTGGCACTGACGGTCGGGCTGAGCCTGCGGCTGCCGCGCACGGTGGCGTGAGCGGCGGGGGCGGCGCGGACGGGCTGCCGGTGGCACGCCTACGCGCCGGGCGCGTCCTCGGTGGGCATGAGGCCGTCGGCAGGCCGCCCACCTCAGGTGGCACGCGCAACCCCTGAGTTCGCGCGGGCTCGTCCTCGCATGACGTCGGACCGAGGCCCGGACGACCCTCGGGCTGTTCGGCATCGGCGCTCTGGGCCTCGCCATCACCGTCTCGGGGGTCGTGGCGTACTTCCAGAAGCGCTGAGATCACCCTCCACCGTCCGGCCGGAGCGGGCGAGGCCCCGGAGTCCATCCGCTAAGGTCCCCGGGACCGGGTGGCCGACGTGTGCCGACGGCTCGCCGCGCTACCGGACCAGGACACGGCCCGCCCGGACCCGATGTACCGCCTGATCGCCAGTCAGAAGACAGACGTCAGAACACGGACAGCCCGGTGAGCGTGGTGAAGCGGTCGAGGGCCGACACGCCCGCCACCGAGTTGCCGCGCCGGTCCAGGCCCGGGCTCCACACGCACAGGGTGCACACGCCGGGCACGATGGCGATGATCCCGCCGCCGACGCCGCTCTTGCCGGGCAGCCCCACCCGGTAGGCGAACTCCCCGGCCGCGTCGTACGTCCCGCACGTGAGCATGACCGCGTTGACCTGCTTCGCCTGGCTGCGGGTCAGCAGCGCCGTACCGTCGGCCCGGACGCCGTGCCGGGCCAGGAATCCGGCGGAGAGGGCCAGGTCCGCGCAGGACGCCTCGATCGAGCACTGCCGGAAGTAGGCGGAGAGCAGTTCGGGGACCGGGAGCGTGATGTTGCCGTAGGAGGCCATGAAGTGGGCCAGCGCGGCGTTGCGGTCGCCGAAGGCCGCTTCGGAGGCGGCGACCTCCGGCATGAAGTCGATGGCGGCGTTCCCGCTCTCCGAGCGCAGCAGCTCCCGCACCTGGCCGGCCGCGTCCCCGGTGAGCGCCTGCAGCCGGTCGGTCACCACCAGGGCCCCGGCGTTGATGAACGGGTTCCGGGGGATCCCGTTCTCGTACTCCAGCTGTACGAGGGAGTTGAAGGGGTTGCCCGAGGGCTCGCGGCCCACGCCCCGCCAGAGCTGCCCGCCGTCCAGGGAGAGCGCCAGGGCCAGGGCGAACACCTTGGTGATGGACTGCGTGGAGAACGGCTGCTGCCAGTCGCCGACCCCGTAGACGGTCCCGTCCGGCTCCGCGACGGCCATGCCGAACCGGCGGGGGTCGGCTCCGGCGAGCATCGGTATGTAGTCGGCGGGGCTGCCGTGGTCGTCGAGTGCGGCCATCTCCTCGGCTATGCGGCTGATGACGGCGCTGAAGCGGTACGAGCCGGCGCTCGGGGCTGCGCTGTCCGCCCGGGGGGCGGCGGAGGCGTGGGACACGGCGTTTTCCTGACGGGGAGGAGGAGCGGGGAGGCCCGGCGGGCGGGAGACCGTCCACAGTCTGACCCGCCCACCGGAGGCAGCCAAAACGCCTCCGTCGCCACGCTCCACACGCCGCGTGACGCGCACCGTGCGCCGTACGCACGCGCCGTTCGCCATGCGCCGCACGTCACTCGCCGCACGTCACTCGCCGCACGCCACGCGCCGTACGTCACGCGCCGTACGTCACGCACCGCGCGGGTTCGGGGTCATCCCGCTGACGGCGGTGCGCCCGTCGGGGCTCCGCTGGGCGGCTGCCCGCCTCCGCCCGGGCCCCCGCCGCTGCCGCCTTCCGGCCCTCCGCCCGATCCTCCGCCCGGGGCGTTGCCTCCGGTGGGTTCGGTGCTGGTGTCGATGGGCACGGTCAGGGTCGCGGTGTAGCCGGCTTTCGGGGACCCGGTGGTGGCGGCGAGCTGGTGGACACCGCCGTCGTCCCCGAAGACGTTGTCGGTCTTGAGGGTGAGCTGGGCGAGGTTCTCGACGGAGGACTCGTAACCGGCCGTGGCGAAGACGCTGTCGCAGACCTTCTTGGGGAGCGCCAGCTGTGAGGTCGACAGGCGCTTGTCGTAGTCGGTGACGGAGTCGAGGTCGGGGTAGACCTCGAAGTGCACATGCGGCCAGCGCCCCGGGTAGCAGGCGGGGAAGACGCTGACGAACTTCACCCGGCCCCGGTCGTCCGCCACCTGTACGCCGCGGAGGTAGTTCTCGTTCTCGACCCCTTCGGAGTACAGCGAGTACGCGCCGTCCCGGTCGCACTGCCAGGCGTAGACGGCCGCACCGGCCATCGGCTCGCCGCCTTCGACGATGTCCAGCACGGTGAGTTCGAAGGTGAAGGGGATTCCCTCGGCCGTCGCGCTGGAGTCTCCGAAGCTCGACCGGATGTCCTGGCGGACGATGCCGTCCTTGTCCAGGACGTTGACCCCGTTCGTGCCGTCCGCGGGGTACGGGCCGTTCGTCTCGTCGGGGATCTCGGTCAGCGAGGAGGCCGCCGAGGCGGAGGCCGAGGCGGAGGCGCCGTTCGCGGACGTGGAGCCCGAGCCGCACGCCGCCAGAGCGGCCATTCCGCCGACCCCGCCGAGGAAGCCCAGGATCCTTCTGCGCGAGTGCAGGGTGCCGAGGTCGAACCCCAGCCCCTGATCGACGACCTCTTCCTCCGGATGTGGCAGCAGACGCCCTTCGTAGGCGGGGCCTTCGGGCGTCATGCCGGGTTTCGGCTTCCTCATCGCGTGTGCGCCTTCCGTCAGCGGTGCCGGGACAACGGGGTACGTCGACCCCGCTGCCCACCATCGCGGCCGGACCCATGACGGGCCTCGGAGCCGCCTGTGCACACGCTGAGAATGGCCGCCGCAGGGGCCCCGGGCGTCCGTCGCCCGGGCCCTGTTCTCACGGGGTGTCCCGGGCCCCCGGTTCAGTGGCCGGGCAGCGCCTCGGCGCCGGAGTGGTCGATGACGTTGCCGTTGGAGCAGTTGGTCACGCGGTGATGGGCCGGTCGAGGCGGGCCACCCCCCAGGCCGCCTCGATCATCCGGAAGACCTCGTCCACCGCCGCCTCCGGATCGGCCGCCTCGCGGGCCAGCGCGTACGCGTCGATCACGAAGCGGGCGATGGTCCGGCAGGCGATCGACGTCTCCGGTACGCCGAGGTCGGCGGCGAGGGCCGCACCCAGCGACTCCGCGTGCCGCAGCCGCATCGACTCCTCGTACTCCCGCAGTGCCGGGGACGACTCGATCATGTTCCAGACCGGCGCGGCCTCGGGCGCCGTGCAGTGGCGCACCAGGGCGTGGACCTCGCGACGGAGCGCGGGGATCAGCGGCTCGTCCGGAGCGCGGTCGGCCACCGCGCGCAGGAGGCCCTGCTCGAAGCCCGGGTCCTGCTCGAAGACCAGCGCCTCCTTCGAGGCGAAGTGGGAGAAGAGCGTGGTGACCGCCACGTCGGCCTCGGCGGCCACGTCGCGGATGCCCACGGCCTCGTAACCGCGTTCCAGGAAGAGGCGCAGAGCGGTGTCGGCGATCTTCTGACGGGTCGCGGCCTTCTTGCGTTCACGGCGGCCGGTCTGCTCGGTCATGACGTGACGCTACCAAATCCGCATACGTAACCGATACAAAAAGCTAACCGTTAGTGTTACGGTCGGCCGCATGAAGAAAGTGACCTTCGCCGCGTTCGGCGGCCCCGACGTCCTCCGCCTCGTCGATGCCGAGGAGCCCCACGCGGGCCCCGGCCGGATACGTGTCTCCGTGCGCGCGGCGGGGGTGAACCCCGTCGACTGGCGGCTGCGCGAGGGGCAGGTCCTGGGCGCGCACCCGATCTCGCTGCCGTCAGGGGTGGGGATCGATGCCGCCGGGGTGGTGGACGAGGTCGGCGAGGGCGTCGAGGGGGTGGAGATCGGCGACCACGTCTTCGGCGAAGGGGCCGGCACGTACGCCGAGTTCGCCGTGCTGTCGGCCTGGGCCCGGATGCCCGAGGGCCTGACGTTCAAGGAGGCGGCCGGCTACCCGTCCGTGGTGGAGACCGCGCTGCGCGTCCTCCGCGAGGTCGGCGCCCGCCCCGGAGAGACGTTGCTGGTCAGCGGCGCCTCCGGCGGAGTCGGTTCGGCGGTGCTGCAGATCGCCCGCGACCGGGGCATCCCGGTGATCGGCACGGCGGGGGCCGCCAACCAGGACTACCTGCGCGGCCTGGGCGCGCTCGCCACGACGTACGGCGAAGGCTGGGTCGAGCGGGTGCGGCGGCTCGGCCCGGTCGGCGCGGCCCTCGACCTGGCGGGCTCGGGCGTGATCCCCGAACTGGTGGAGCTGACCGGCGATCCGGCGAAGGTCGTCTCCATCGCCGACCTGGAAGCGCCGCGGTTCGGCGTCCGGTTCTCCGGCGTGGCGGGCAGCGTGCCGGACGCCCTGGCCGAGGCCGCCACGCTGATCTCGCACGGCAGGCTGCACATCCCGGTCGAGAAGTCCTACGCGCTCGGCGACGCGGCGGCCGCGCACGCCGACAGCCGAGCGGGCCACGCCCGGGGCCGCCGCGTCATAGTCATCTGACATGGAGACAGGCACATGCCCGAAGAACCCACGGCAACCACGACGACCACGCTCGACGGCGTACTGACCCGCCTCGTCCCGACCACGGAGGACGATCTCGACCTGCTGGCCGGGTGGTTCGCCTCGCCGGACTTCGTCACGTACTGGGGCGGCGTACCGCTGTCGCGTGACGAGGTGGCCGAGAAGTACGTCGGCCGGCGTCGGCCCCGCGTGCAGTCCTATCTCGTGCTCGCCGAGGGCGTGCCGGTGGGCTACGCCCAGTTCTGGCACGCGGACGCACCTGAGGACGGCACCGAGAGCGGCACCGAAGGCGGCATCGACCTGGTGCTTCAACCGGTCTCACAGGGACGGGGGTTGGGCCCGGACGCCACGCGGGCGCTGCTGGCGCACGTGGGCGGGGAGCTCGGCTGGCGGCGCGTGACCGTCGATCCCGTACGCGAGAACGTACGGGCCGTACGCGCCTGGGAGAAGGCGGGGTTCCGGCAGGTGCCGGGCGAAACCGGGGAACCGCTCCTGGAGTTCCGCTTCCCCGAAGGCCGTCGGCACTGACCACGACCGCTGACCGCGACCGCTGACACGACACCACCACCGCCGATGCCCCATCGTGATGCGCGGCTGTACAACCCCGCGTGGACACCGGCTGTCTGTAAAGCGTCCGGAGGGTTCGGCCTCCGGCGCCTTTCCGTACGGAGATCGGGGATCAGGTGGGAAAGCGGGTCTGGAGAGCCGTCGTGGCCGGCGGTGCGGCGGCGGTGTTCACGGCCGTGGCCGCGGTGCCGGCCGGGGCGGCCGAGGGCGGGGCCTCGTTCAGCCGTATCCAGGTGAACGGCGGCAAGCCGATCGTGATCGGGACGACGAAGGAGGTCGCGGTGCCCGCGTCCTTCCGGATGACGACCACGAAGCAGTGGAAGGCGCCGGGGCTGTTGTTCCTCCACCGCAACAAAGGGGAGGAGCAGTTGTGGCACTCGATCGAGACGAACGACTGCCCCACCAAGGGCCCGGGCATCTGCGACATCAACGAGCGGATGTACTTCGACCCGAGCGTGTGGGACATGCGCAACAGCGAGGCCGGGGCATGGCGGGTCGGGGCCCAGGTGCACTTCAAGGACGGCAGCGGTGACACCGACGACAAGGGCATGGCGGTATACGTCAAGCGCAACTCCCGCCTGACCGTCAACGCCGCGCCCGAACCGGTGGCCAAGGGCAAGACCATCACCGTGACCGGAAAGGTCACCCGGGCCAACTGGGAGACCAGGAAGTACGCCGCCTACGGGGGCCGCCACGTCAGCCTGCAGTTCAAGCCTTCCGGCTCCTCCTCGTACACCACGGTGAAGAAGGTGTACGCGAACGGCTCGGGCAACCTCAAGACGACCGTGAAGGCCGCAAAGACGGGCACCTGGCGCTGGTCGTACGGCGGCAACACCACCACCGGCCCGTCGAAGTCGTCCGGTGACAACGTCGTGGTGAAGTGACACCCGTCCGTACCCGGTGGGCCGGCGGGAGTCGGCCCACCGGGTACGGATACGGCCTAGGGTGGCCCCTCATGGACCACCACCCCACCGATTCCCTGCCGTTGCTGGAGTTGCTGTGCTCCGCCGACGAGATACGGGTCCCCGGCGAACTCACGTCGTCAGGCCCTCACGAGCACGCTCCCGACGCGGTCGTGGACGCCTACGTGATCGACGGCGGCCGGCTGCTTCTCACCCTCTGGCACGGCCGGCTGCACGAGGTGATCTACCAGACCCCGGCGGAGTCCGGAGAGGACGCGGCGCGGCGCAACGACCGGCTGTTCGCGCACTACGGACAGGGCGAGGGCTGGAACGAGATTATCGACAACGGCTTCGGCAAGACCTATCGGGACGCCGGTCAGCGAAGGTACGCGCTGTGGAGCTATGTCATGGACTTCACGACCTTCGGCACGATGGAATTCCATCAGGTCAAGTGGTAGCCAGGCAGCACCCGGCCGAAGGCGAAGCGTGCGGCGGCTTCGGCGGGCATGACCGACCGGCGGCGGCCCGGCACATCGTGGACGGCGGCCGCCCCCTCGGACCGGAGCCGGTCGGCACCGGCGTCACGGCTCATCACGGCCGCGTAGGCGCGGACGTCCGCCGTGGTGAGGTCCGTGCGGCCCCGCTCGGCGTACTGCTGGAGGAGGTCGGCGACATCCGGAGCGAATCGCAGGGCGGTCACCGGGGCGTCGAAGCGCCGGGCGAGGGCGATGAGTCGTGCGCGCGCCTGAGGCGTGACGTTCGTCGACTCGGCGATCACGGTGCGCCCGGCGGCGAGCCGGGCGACGATCCGGCGGTCACGCTCCTCGAAGATCCGCGCATCCGCCGCGTCGGAGTCCGTCGGCTCCGGGCCACCCGCAGCGCCGAACAGCTCCGCACGGATCTCGTCACTGGACACCGCGGCCTCCGCCTCGATCTGCCCCCGCTCGACCAGCGCCCGGACGAAACTCGTCTTGCCGGAGGCGGGCGGGCCGACGAGGACGACGAGTCCGGCCGGAATCCGGATCGCGGACGCATGACCATCGGGGCGGAGGCCGCCGTCTGCGCGGAGGCCGCCGTCTGCGCGGTCCGGTGAGTTGTTCGGCATGAGCCCCATCCTGCCGGGTACGGCGGCGGGCCCGGCCAAGTCCGGTGGAGCTGCACCGCACCGAACCCTTCCTGGCAGGATGACGCCGCCCGGGTCCACGGCCGCGGCTTCGACAGAGAACCTGAACGACGCGAGGAGCGCCCTGACATGACGACCGGTCTGCTTCGAGGGCCCTGGGGCGTGGTCCTCACCCTCGCCAACCTGCTCAACGCCTACATCGCGTACGGCGCTCTCATGATTCAGCCGCAGGGAGTCTGGGACGAACACACCCTGACGGGCATCGAGTTGGCATCCTGGTTGCTGATCGTGTCGGGGGTGCTCACAGCACTGCTCACGGCGTCCCCCGTGTCGCGTCGCACTCTCAGCCGTTGGTGGCTGGTGCCCCCGCTCGCCTTCCTCGTCGCGGGCGTGGCGCGTCTGCAGTACATCGGTTACGCGTACCCGGTGGGGAACGGCGGCTGAGCAGCGAGGCGATCCCGGCTCCTCATCACGCGTCGCCCGACCCCTCACCGGCGCGTCGCCCGACTCGTCACGACCGCCTGCCCACCGTGGCCCCTGCCCTTCGCCGGCCGGGCCACATGTCGTCGTACGCGGCGTCCATGAACTCCTTCTGCGGCTCACGCAGCGCGGAAGCGTCGCTCACCTCGCCCCGGGCCGCCTCGGCCAGACGGAACGCATAGCGATAGGTGGCGCCCCGCAACCCTTCGCTCCTGGCGGCCAGATCGATCTCCGCCTGTGCGAGCCAGAGTTCGTCGACGAGCGGCCCCAGCTCATCACCGACCGGCCTGCCGCCTTCCTCCGTGCGCGGCAGGGCCGTCTTCTCCACCTGCGCGGCGACACCGAGGAACTTCAGTACCGCGTCCTTGAGTTCGGCACGATGCGCGGCCGACTCCTGCACCTTGAGCTGTCGGGCGCTCACCCGCGACAGGAGGTACTGCCCGAACAGCGACCCACCCGCGCCGAGTGCGACTCCCGCGAGAGACAGAAGTGCCGGCCCCAGAGTTCCCCACGATCCCATGGCGGGAGTCTCCCCCACTCCTCGTGGCCCCCGGGGCCGTGGGGGCCGTCGGTACGCCCGCGGAGACACATGCCCTCGGTCATCCCGGATCGCGGACCGCTTCCACCGCCTCCCGGACATCCGGGTGCGGGTCGTCGGCCAGGCCGTCCAGCAGCTCGGCAACTCCGGGAGTGGTCCAACGGGCGACCGCCCACACCAACTCCTCCCGCACCCCGGGGTCGGGGTGGGCGGCGAGGCCTCTCAAGCGGTCGACCGGGCCGCGCCGGCGCATGCCGAACCAGTGCAGGGCCTCCCGCAGCGCTGCCGGGTCCCCGGAGGCACCGGCCTCGACCCGGGCGAGCAGCACCTTGACGGGTGGCGGCGGGCCGTCCAGCGGATGCGGCAGCCGCTCGCGCAGGCGCCGCGCCCCGTACCCGCCGCGCACGCGGCACCCGAAACAGGTGCAGGGGCGCACACCATGGGCGTCCGGCAGGTACCGCCAGCCCGCGACCTGCGGTGCGGTGCGGATCCGGTGCACTTCGCGCGGCCGGATCGTCCGGGGGACGAACACCTCCCATCCGCGCGGGTCCTCCAGCGCGGCGATCCGCCGCACCGACTCGGCTGCGGAAACGGCGACCCGGGCGTCGCGCGCCCGGTCGGTGTAGCGCCCGACCAGCACGTCCTCGGCGTCGTCGAGTCGCACATGGACGGCCACGAGCCCGCCCCGGCTGCCGAACCGGGCGAGTTCGCGCAGCCATTGGTGGGTGAGGGTGTACGAGGGCAGCACCGGAAAGCAGTAGACCCCGCGCCCGCCGCCCTGCCCAGGGCCGGCCGCCCGGATCCCGGACCGCCGGATGCGCGGCGCGTTCGCCGCCGAGGTCAGGTGCACGAACATCGCCATGGCACGAGATGCTAGTCACCGGCCCGATCGTCGGACGGCTCCGACGGGTCGGCGATGCGACGAGGCCCGTCAGGGTCGGTCCAACTCATGGTGTCAGCCCTTGTTCGTTGCGAGCTGCCACCGACCGTCCATGCACTCATGGGTCGCCTTACTGTTCTGATAAAAGTAGCGAATTTCATCACCAGGACACGTTTCGCCCACTTTCGGCGGTTCCCAAATGATATGCACCCATCGCCCTTTGCTGCAGGTGTACTGCTCACGCTGCTCGTCAACCCCCAGCGCGCCCTCCCCTGCCGTGCAGGGCTGCCCCTTTGCAGCATCGCCCACCGCCGGGTCGACCTTCACGGAAAAGTCGGACTGCTGACCTCCATCTCCAGTCGGGGCGGGCACCACGCTGGTGAACGGGTCCGGCGAAGAACCCTCGACTTGCACGTTGCTGCCGCAACCAGCGACGGCAACGACTACGACTGAAGCAATGAGCAGATACGCGACCGCACACTTCGTCATCTCCGCACCGTAGCGCGAGCCCGGGCGAAAGTCAGCCAGATCACTATTTGCGTCATTTTCGGCACAGTGGCCCACTTCATGCATATACAGATCGCCTCAACGTGAGGGCAATAATTCTTCCCCACGGGCTGCGCCTTCATGTTACGTTCACCGCCTCCCCCCACAGTTTCCATCGGCCAACAAGTCGCGCAGGACAAGCGACAAGTGGCGACCGCACCGCACGTCGATGAGCGAGAACCACCGCACCGGGGGGCATTTCATTTCAGGTACAGGCATTTACGCCACAAGCACCGGCTGAAATCGTCAATTAACGCAGCCGCACCGTACTCGCACCTCGCCCGCCTTCCCGCTCAGGCCACCTGAGCCCAGTTGCGCTTGCCATGGTCAAGCACACCCAAGAAAAGGACCGCCCCATTGATGCGACTCAAGCATCTCGTGCTCGCGACACTGTGCACTACCCTATTCACTTCATTCACTACGGCCGCCCAGGGGACAGAAGAGGCCTTCAATCAAGCGACTTCCCTCGCATCAGAATCACAGGAAACAGATCTATCGAGCCTACCGAAAGAACAGGCTCAGAAGATCGAGACGGAACCCAGACGGCAGGACATCAACCCACCCATAAAACAGTCCACGACATTTGAAACACCCACACCCCAGCCTCAAGGAAGCGCCGCCGATCCCGCCTACGTCGCGCAACTGGGGGCTCCCTACCCCACCGACGGGGAGCCGGGCGATCCTTTGATTGACGCGGCATCGAGTGAGACCAAGAAGCAAGCTCAGGCGCGCGTCGACTATGTGGCCGAGACTTCCGCACACCCAGCCAGAATCGAGACATTCGCCGCAGCCTCCGTACCCCCCAGCAATATGTCATTCTGCTGGGATGCCCCGTACGGGGGAAAAGAGAGCCTTGTCGTGGACCATTGGGCGTGGTGCAAGAAGTTCAACCAGCCAGTTCACACATTTAGGTGCAACCCTGGCTGCACCCCGACTGGGGCTGTCACGTTCCGTTTCACTTTCATGGGTATCGGACATAAAGGACCCACTGTCGCCGACAGGTCCATGCGTGTCATGTTCATGGCGGATTTGCCCAGCATTACCGGCGCCCCCTCTCTCACCACGAGATTGGGAATGTCTGCCGACTGCAAGACCAACACTCCTCAAGGTTCTTGTCTGCCAGACAGCCGTAATGGAGTCACACGCACTCTTCAGGAATGGATATCCGGGGACGGACTCCAGTCAGCACTATTCGACTTCACTTCGGATTCCGGCGTCCTGACAGGCGACAAGCTGGTCTTCCACGAGCATAGCTTCAAAGCGACGGTAACGTCCGACATCGTGGACTCCAATACTTACGGAGGCGAAAGTTTTAGATGTGACTCTGCCACTTACATAGGGTCTGCGCACGGCTGCGTCTACGACCAAGTGATAGAAACATTCACCTTGGTCGTTGACAGTGATGTCCAGGATTCGGCAGACCTCATATGGTCCGCCCTGAATACCCCGGACAAGACTTTCCCGGTGTCCGAATCCAACAAGTACATACCTGGCACAGTCGGTAGCGGATCCCCCTTGGTTCGCCTACCCAGCAGCCAGAAGGAGCAGAATCACACCCACGCAGTCAACACCTGCAAAAAATACTGGGGAGACGGCTATACCAAGGGTCAGACCCTCGACTGCGACGAGTATCCGTTCCAGTCCACGCGGCAAGGTGCAAAGACAGGCGGATCAGGCACTTCCCACTACGCCGTAAAGCCACTGAACAAAAAACATAACCAAAAGGCCGGAAGTCGGCTGGAGTCATTTTACAAGGCTCAAAGAATCCTCTACGTCGACGACCGAAATGATCGATTCTACGTAGAACTGAGAAATCCAGACGGCAGCAAGTACCAGGGGCCGGCGCCCGGACCGAGCGGTGTAGCAGCAAACGTAGAATACCGTCAATGCCCCAATAGTGACCTGCCAGAAGTAAAGGAGATTCAAGCCAACGCCGCGCCGGAGCAACTCTTCAACAGCTACGCCAGAAGCACCCCCGACGGATGGACAGGTGGGGATTCCACATATTCGTTCGACCTACCCGACGGTCGTCGCCTGTTCCTCTTCTCCGACACCTTCCTCGGGCCGGAGAACAGCGATGGGACAAGACCTACCACATCCAAATTCGTCAACAGTTCGTTCCTGGTACAGAACGGAAACAGTCTTTCGACGATCACGGGCGGCAGCAAAACCAAGCCTACCGGGTTCATGCCGCCCGCCATCGACAACAGATGGTTCTGGCTCGGCGATGGCATGATCGCCAATATCGACGGTTCTCAGTACCTGCAGATCATGTTCCAGGAATATCGCGGAACCGGTGATGGAAGTGCGATGCCTTTTGAGTTTGTTCGCAATGTTGTCGCAACTTTCGAGCTCAGTGATCTGACCAAGCCGAAGTGGATAGATCCGCTACCTTCTGCCACAGGCGCTGCGTGGGGATCCGCGTTGCTGCCTGCCTCCCGCAGCGGGGATGGCTATACCTACATCTACGGCGTCAGCGACGATCAAACAAACAAGAAGATGCGCATAGCGCGTGTCAAGGGCAGCGACCTGTCAAAGGTGGACGACTGGCAATTCTTCAGACTGGGACTGACCGAAAACACCTGGATGCGGGGCGAAACAGAGGGAAACGAGTACCTCGAAGGGGTATCGAACGAATATAGCGTCACCCCTTGGAACGGGCAGTTCGTGGTGATCAGCCAGGACAGCACGCTCGCCTTCAACAACAAGATTCGAATCTGGTCGGGCTGCGACCCATTCGGCGCCTTCGGGTACTGGGACGGCAATGACGAGGTCTACCGAATGCCGGAGACCGGTCCATGGGGAAGCTATGGAGATCCGAACATCTTCGCGTACAATGCTCACGCTCACCCGACACTTCAGTCGGGCGATCGTTGGACGCTGTCCTACAATGTAAACAGCTTCGACAATCGATGGGCGCCCGAAGGAGCACTGTTCCGGGACGTGAGCATCTATAAGCCTCGATTCGTCTCGTTCAGGCTGGTTCCCTCGTCAGGTGCCTCGCGTATGAGCAAGCAGTTCGTGCTCGAGTAGGTCAGTCATATCTCGTGTCGGTGGTGCCTCGCTCCGGAGGCGAGGCACCACCGACGGCAACTACTGATCGGTGGAGGCAAAGTGACTCAGGAGCACGTCAGCCAGACATGGCAACGTATCGAATCTTGGCTTCGCGAGTGTGCGCCCGCCACGTATGGCGCCCTTCCTCCGCCCGCTACGCGGGAGGAGATAGCAGCAGCGGAAAACGATCTGGGGCTGACACTTCCGACAGAGTTGGCCGACTCACTGCTCTGCCACAACGGAAGCGACCCCATGCGCCTCCCTCCTGTCTATGTACTTCTCGGGACTCGTTCGCTTGTCGACCATCAACAACTGCAGGTCGAAATCGAGAACGAGACAAGACAGGAATACCTGGCGCAGGATATCCCATTGGAAATAGATGGAATTCACGCGCGCTGGCACCCGGAGTGGATCGCGGTCGCTTCTGATGACGGAGGGGGTTATCTGGCCGTCGACGATCGCCCCGGCATGCGGCGTGGGCGAATAGGCTCCCGCGATGAGATCGGCGAAATTTCCTTTCCTTCAGATCATGCGTGGGGAAGCCTCTCCAGCTTCCTGCGGGCAGCAGCAGATGCGCTGGAAACGGGCGATCCTTTCAATGGCTTCAGGCGCATCGTCGATGACAGCGGAAGATTGGGCTGGGACCGCGTTGCCGACCGAGGTTGAAGGCGCGGCGTCGTAGAGGCAGGCGGCTCCCCGGCCCGGACGCCCGAAGGCCCCGGTGGTGTGGGCAGCCTCAGCCGATCCGCAGGAGCCGGGAGGGACTCAGGCACTCAAGCGCCGTATGTGCAGGTGGCCATCGAGGGGGAAGGAAGGCGGCGTCGCGGGCAGGACGCTGTCGAAGTCGTACCGGCTCTTCTGCGCGACCCGGCACGACGCCAAGTTGTCCACCTGGTGCAGGAGTTCAAGACGCTCCAGCCCGGCGGCTCCGAAGGCCTCGAAGGCCCAGCTGGTGAGTGCCTCCAGAGCGCGGGGGGCCACTCCCAGCCCGCGAGCGTGCGCCGCGGTCCAGTAGCCCACCTCGGCCGCCGGTTTGCCGTGGGCGACATCCTTGAGGACCACATTGCCCATCAACTGTGCGCGTCCTGCGGCGGTTTGGGCCTCAAGGACGGCGAAGCCGAACCTGTCGCCCGCCGCCCAGCCCCGCTGCTGGGCCTGCACCCACCGTGCCCCGTCAGCATCATCGTCCACGGCAGAGGCCGCCCACCGACGCAATGCGGGATCCCGGCTCACCTCGACCAATGCGGCAACGTCCGCCATGCGCCAGGGGCGAAGAACGAGAGCGGGAGAGGCCGACGTCGCGGCCACCTGAAGTACGACGGGGGCATTCAGCGGTCCCTCATGTACGGCGGTGCTTTCAGCAGACACCGGCCGCGTCCGGCCCCAGCCGCCTTGCGACCACACCGTCATCACGCTGTCCGGACCCGCAGGGCCTCGACGGACCAGTTGAGCACGGGCGCCAGGCTCTCCGGGGCCGGCCAGCCGTTGACCACCGCGAGCAGTTGGAAGTACCGCTCCCTGCGGGGGTCGTTCACGTTCTCCAGCCGGGCCGCCAGCAGGCGGCGGAGATCGACGTCGTCGGGGCGGCCGATGAGCTGCGCGTAGTGCGCCGTGAACGCCGCGACGACCGGATCGGCCTGGGCGGAGGCCGGGTCCAGGCCGGCGGCCAGGGCCGGGCCGGCCTCGTCGCGGACGGCGGCGGCGATGTCGCGGCGCGGGACCGTCGTACCGCTTCGCGCCTGCTCGGCTGCCAGGTCCTCGATCATCCGCCGCACCAGGGCGCGGAAATCCGGATCCTGCGACATCTCCGCCAACTCCACCCACGCCCGAACCTGTTCCGCGTCCGGGTTGTCGGGCAGCTCGGGGGTCATCGAGCGCATGACCCCCGCGAACGCGGGGGCGGCGGGGGCGGCGTCAAGACCGCCGAAGACGGCGTCGAGGAAATCGCCGATCAGACGTCGGCGTTCGTCCTGGGACAGCTGGGCAAGCCGGTTCATCAGTTCCGTCTCCTCCGGTGTGGACCCGCGCTCGGCCACCGCCGTCAGCACCGCACGCCGCATGCTCAGGACCCGGATCTGCACCGCCAGCGCTTCGGCGTGCGCCGCGGCGACCGCGGGAAGCGAGAGCTCGCGGTCCACGACCTTGCGGATCGTGGGAAGGTCCAGTCCCAGCTCGCGCAGGGTCCGCACGAGGTCCAGGCGTGCGACGGCATCGACGGTGTAGAGGCGGTAGCCAGCCGGGCTGCGGTCCGTCGGCGCCACGATTCCGCGATCGGAGTAGAACCGGATGGTCTTGACGGTGAGACCCGTCCTCCGGGCCAGCTCGCCGATCGAGTAGAGCGTGTCGCCGTTCATGCCCCCACCTTTGGGTCTCCCCCTACGGGAGACGCAAGCCCCTTCGGCCTTCCGTCGGCCCAACCGCTCCTCAGTCGAACGTCCCGCCTTGGACGCCCGCGACGTACGCCGCGAAGGCGGTGACGCGGACGGCAATCACGGGGCCGTCCACGGCCTTGCAGTCACGGACCGCGACCCCGGCAACGCGGACGACGCGTGCGAATTGTTCAACGGACATCCGCCCGGACACAGTTGGGAGATGACCGACCCCACCGACGCGGCCATCACCGGCGAACTGGCCCGACAGCATCCGCATTTGTTCCGCTGGCCGAGTCCGACGGCCCGCGTCGCGTGGAACTCCGGCCGTGAAGATGTCACACCCATCATGACAGGTCAGAAGGCATTTCCGTAGGAGTAACGGCACAGCTCAACCGCCTTGTGGGGCCTTGTTCGAGGCACCCAGAATCTCCGTCATGAATCAGTGGGGGAAAGTCGACCAGGACGACATCGTGCGGGCGAGAAATGTGCTGCTCGCGTCGGGGCGCCGCACACTGCGCGAGGAAGTCGACGCCTATCGGGTGCTCGCTCAGGTCAGTCCCGCCGCGTACCTGCCGCTCCTGGCCAGGAAGCTTCAGCATCTCGGCTACGCCGGCTCCGGCACGTGGCATCCGTCCTCGCTGGAGCTGTGCGAGGAGGCGGTCGAGGCGGCGCGACGCATCGATCCGGCCGAGCCCGTCCGTGCGGATGTCCTGTACCAGGCCCTCAGGTCGTGCCAGCGAGAGCTGTACCGCCGGGGGCGACGTACCGAAGGCCTCGCCCTGCGCGCCGAGATGCTCGCCATCAGCCGTGCGCAGGCCGAACGGTCCGGGGAGCCCGTGGCCAAAGGGCTGAGCGAGTGGGCCGCCGGGCTCTCCGAGGAGGGCCGGTACGCCGAGGCCGCCGACGCCATGGACGAGTTGGTCGCGGCGCTCCTGCCCGAGGGGCGCAGCGACGGGGCCCTCGCCTGGTCACTGATGCAGTGGATCGCCGCTCTCCACGACGCCGGCCGATCCGGCGAAGCACGCGCCGCGTTCGAGCAGTTCGTCGCCATGGAAGCGGCCGAAGCCGCGAGGAGAAGCGGCCCGGTGGTGTGCCATCTCCACGCGCTCATCGGGTACGCCCGGATGCTCGGCCTCCACGGCCAGGACGACCAGGCGGCCCGCGTGCGGCGGGACGCACTCGCCGTACTGACGGAGCTGACCGAACGGGCCGCGTCAGGTGAGCGGGTGTCCTGGGGCGGCTACGAGGCGTCGTTCTGGGCGGTATTGCTGACGGTCTCCGGTACGGAGGGCGTGGGGTCCTGGTCCGACGGGCCACGTACACCCTCGGGTACGAATCCGACGGAGTGGTCGCCCGACGCCCGACAGCGCTACTTCGACAGCCGTGCTGCCCTGCGCCGTGAGGTGGACGCCCTCGCTGGGCGAACTGCCGAGGATCCGGCGGCGCGCCTGGCCCAACTGGTCCGGGTGCAGAACGTCCTCACCGTCCGCTCCGCCGTCTACTGGGAGAACCGCACCCATCTGTTCGCGGAGCAGGTGCGCCCCCTCTTCGACGAAGGAGTCACCCAGGCCCGTCAGTTGCCCCGGTACGACCCGGCCGAGGGGCCGCGCACCCTGGCCAGGACCCTGATCGAACGGTCGGCCTTCCGTATCGCCGCCCGCGAGTTGGGCCCCGCCCTCGACGACTTCCGCGAGGCCCTGAGCCACCTGGGCGAGGCCGGCTGAGCGGCGTGGGCGACGCGTCCTGCTCGCGGGCCGGGCAGGGCCCGGGGCCGACGGGCGTACCCCGTGGTCCCGGGCTCAGCGCAGCGTCTGCGTCCCGATGACCGAGAGCAGCCGCAGCCGTTCGTGGCTCTCGCTGCCCGGCGCGGCCGTGTACACCAGCAGGCTGTGCGACTGGTCCGGGTCCAGCAGGCGCTGGCAGTTCAGCTCCAGGACGCCGACCTCGGGGTGGACGAAGCGTTTGACCTGGTCGGGGCGGATGCCGATCTCGTGCTGGTCCCAGAACCGGCGGAATTCCTGGCTCTCCTCGCGCAGCAGCTCGGCGCAGTGCGCGGCCCGGGAGCCGGTCCCCCGCAGGGTGGCCAGCTCCCGCAGGCCGGAGGCGAACATCCGGGAGAGGAAGGCGTGGTCCTCGGCCGCGTACAGCGTCCTCGTGGCGGGGTCGGTGAACCAGCGGTAGCCGATGCTGCGCGCGAGGCCGGTGTACCGGGTCGTGTCGCCGGTGAGGGCGACGCCGAGCGGGGTCTGCAGCAGCGTCTCGCCGAGCTCCGTGACGATCTCGGCGGGGGTGTCGTCCAGCCGGTCGAGGATGCGGAGGAGGCCGGGGCTGATGTGCTCGCCGGTCGTGCCCCGGGCGGGTGGCATGTGTCCGGAGAGCCGGAAGAGGTGGTCGCGCTCGTCCAGGGAGAGGTGGAGCCCCTGCGCGATCGAGGCGATCATCTGCTCGGACGGATGCGGGCCGCGCTCCCGCTCCAGCCGCCGGTCGATCGGTGGATCGGGAGGTCCTGGATGGGCCGGGGCGTCGGCGTCACCCGCCCCCAGGACTCATCACGCCACCATCGACATCTCCGTTCCCGACCTCTCGGGCCGGCGCGCCGTCGTCACCGGAGGGAGCGACGGCATCGGCCTCGGGATCGCGACACGGCTCGCCGCCGCCGGAGCCGAGGTAGTGCTGCCGGTGCGCAACCCGCGCAAGGGCGAGGCGGCGGTCGCCGAGATCCGGCGGCAGGCGCCCGGCGCGAACGTGTCGCTGCGGGCGCTCGACCTGTCCTCGCTCGACTCCGTCGCCGCCCTCGGTGCCGCCCTCCTCGACGAGGGCCGGCCCCTCCACCTCCTGGTCAACAACGCCGGGGTGATGACCCCGCCCGACCGGCAGACGACCGCCGACGGCTTCGAGCTGCAGTTCGGCACCAACCATCTCGGTCACGTCGCCCTCGTCCTGCGGCTGCTGCCTCTCCTGCGGGCCGGGCAGGCCCGGGTGACCTCGCAGATCAGCGTGGCCGCCAACCGCAACGCCATCAACTGGGACGACCTGAACTGGGAGCGGTCCTACAACGGCATGCGCGCCTACAGCCAGTCGAAGATCGCCTTCGGGCTCTTCGGCCTGGAGCTGGACCGGCGCAGCCGGGCCGAGGGCTGGGGCATCACCAGCAACCTGTCCCACCCCGGCATCGCCCCGACCAGCCTGCTGGCCGCCCGGCCGGAGGTGGGCCGGGCCAAGGACACGCTGGGCGTGCGGATGATCCGTCTGCTGTCCGCCCGGGGGCTCGTGGTCGGCACCGTGGAGAGCGCGAAGTTCCCCGCGCTGTACGCCGCCACCTCGCCCGACGCCCGGGGCGGCACCCTGTACGGGCCGAGCGGCCCCGGCAACATGGGCGGCCCGCCCGCCGAGCAGACGATGTACAGCCGGCTGACCGACCCCGAGGAGGCCCGGCGGGTGTGGCGGGTCTCGGAGGAGCTGGCCGGGGTCGCGCTGCCGGGCTAGGGCCTGTCGCCGAACTGCCGTCGTCGCCCGAAAACCGGTTGGACCATCACCGCGCCCCTTGCTACGTTTTCGCGAGCCGTGCTGAAGACCGAGGGGGTGGTATCCGTGAACGCAATGTCGACATGGGTGCTCCCCTTCGGGGTCACGGTCGGGCGATAGGTCGTCCGGGAGCGCCGTTCACGCGCACTCCCGAAAGGCACGACCGTGCATTTCTCTTCCGAACAGCGACTCGACGGCGACGTGGTCGAGCGTGCGTTCACCCTCGGCGCGATCCCCGGCATCCTGTGGACGCCCGCCGCCGAATCCCCCGTATCCCCCATGTTCCCCGTATCCGCATCGGCGCCGCTGATCCTGATCGGCCACCCACCGCTGGGGCTGGGCAGGATGTACCCCCGGCTGGCGGCGCGGGCGCGGCACTACGTGGCGGAGTACGGGTTCGCCGCGGCCACCATCGAGCTCCCCGGCAGCGGTGAACGCCCCCGCTGGGCCGCCGCCGAGCAGGCTCGCGCCGACCTGCGCCGGGCGCTGGAGGGCGGCGGGCCGGTCGGCGACGAGATCGTCGACGCCCTGATCCTCCCGATGGTCGACCGGGCGGTCCCGGAGTGGCAGGCCGCCCTGGACGAGCTCCTGGCGCTGCCCGGGATCGGCGGGCCGGTCGGATACGAGGGCGGGGTGATCTCCATCGGCGTCCGCCTGGCCGTGGTCGAGCCGCGCATCGTGGCCGCCGGCCTCTTCGCCGGGAGCCTCGTGCCCGCCGCCGTGTTCGAGGAGGCCCGCCGGGTCACCATTCCGCTGCACGTCCTGCTGCAGTGGGACGACGAAGGGAACGACCGGCAGGCGGCCCTGGATCTGTTCGACGCCTTCGGTTCCCGGGAGAAGACCCTGCACGCCAATCTCGGCGGGCACACCGGTGTCCCACAGTTCGAACTCGACACAGGGGCCCGGTTCTTCGCCCGGCATCTGCATGCGGAGCGGGCGGCGTCCGGGACCGCTTCCACGGCCCCCTGAGACACATGGGTGTGGGCCCGGATCACGGATGATCCGGGCCCACACCGTCGTACGGGTACTGCTCAGCCGCTCAGGTACCGGCTCAGCTCTGCGCGGGCGACGCGCCCTGCTCTCCGCCCTGTTCGGCGGTCGGCTCGCCGCTCTGCCCGGCGGTCGGCTCGGCGGTCGCTGCCGCCTGGGCCTCGGCGCGCTCGCGCATCTTGCGGACCAGCTCCTGCTTCTTGTCCTCGGCTGCCTTGCGGTCGGCGCCTCGCGCGGAACCCGCGCCCTGCTGGTCGGCGCGGGACAGCTTCTTGCGCTGTCCGCCGACGCCGAGCAGGTTGTTACGGCTCTTGGCCATGGCGTTCTCCCCTGTGGGGTGTGAAGTGAGTCAGGTGACGGTGTTCGGGGGCCGGTCGCGCCGGTCCCCGGGCTGCGGCGGGGAGTTCGCACCCGCCGCGCTCTCACTCGTAGATCTGGAAGAACGAAGACATGCCGGAACCGTACCGCGCCGCCCGCACGCGCCGCACCGGGTTTTCGGGCCGTCAGGTCTCGGGCCGTCGGAGCTCAGGCCGTCGGGTCGACCGTCGCCTGATGGGCCTCGGCCAGATGCTCCTCGGCCTTCAGCCAGGGCAGGAACTGCGCCGAGCGGCGCCAGGCGCAGGTGGAGCAGGTCAACTGGCGTGTCATGCCCGACTTCTTCACCTGCACGACGTGCTCCCGGCCGTGCTGGTCCCATCTGCTGACCTTGCTGGTGGTGATCGACGGCATCGCGTACCTCCCGGAACGGTGGCGGGGGCTCCGGTGGACCGTACGACGAAGCCCCCGGTTCCGTACCCGGAACCGGGGGCCTCACGCACCTGCGCGGGTATCAGCAGCCGAGCAGACGGGCGCCGAGGTACGCCTGGATCTGGTCGAGCGAGACGCGCTCCTGCTTCATGGTGTCGCGCTCGCGCACGGTCACCGCGTTGTCGTCGAGGGTGTCGAAGTCGACGGTGACGCAGAACGGGGTGCCGATCTCGTCCTGACGACGGTAGCGGCGGCCGATGGCGCCGGCGTCGTCGAACTCGATGTTCCAGTTCTTGCGCAGGTCGGCCGCCAGGCCCTTGGCCTTCGGCGAGAGCTGCGGGTTGCGCGAGAGGGGCAGCACCGCGACCTTGACCGGCGCCAGGCGCGGGTCGAGGCGCATCACGGTGCGCTTCTCCATGACGCCCTTGGCGTTGGGCGCCTCGTCCTCGACGTAGGCGTCCAGGAGGAACGCCAGCATCGCGCGGCCGACGCCGGCCGCGGGCTCGATGACGTACGGCGTCCAGCGCTCGTTGGCCTCCTGGTCGTAGTACTGGAGGTCGGTGCCCGAGGCCTCGGAGTGCGCCTTGAGGTCGTAGTCGGTGCGGTTGGCCACGCCCTCCAGCTCGCCCCACTCGCTGCCGCCGAAGCGGAAGCGGTACTCGATGTCGGCGGTGCGCTTGGAGTAGTGGGAGAGCTTCTCCTTCGGGTGCTCGAACCAGCGCATGTTCTCCTCGCGCATGCCGAGGTCCGTGTACCAGTTCCAGCGCTGGTCCATCCAGTACTGCTGCCACTCCTCGTCCTCGCCCGGCTTGACGAAGAACTCCATCTCCATCTGCTCGAACTCACGGGTCCGGAAGATGAAGTTGCCCGGAGTGATCTCGTTCCGGAAGGACTTGCCCATCTGCGCGATGCCGAACGGCGGCTTCTTGCGCGAGGTCTGCAGCACCTGGCCGAAGTTGGTGAAGATGCCCTGCGCGGTCTCGGGGCGCAGGTAGGCGACCGAGCCGGAGTCCTGGGTCGGGCCGAGGTGGGTGGAGAGCAGCCCCGAGAACTCCTTGGGCTCGGTGAAGGTGCCCTTGTTGCCGCAGTTGGGGCAGTTGAGGTCGGCGAGGCCGTTGACCGGGGGCTTGCCGTGCTTCTCCTCGTACGCCTCCTCCAGGTGGTCGGCGCGGTAGCGCTTGTGACAGGAGGTGCACTCGGTCAGCGGGTCCGAGAAGGTGGCGACGTGGCCGGAGGCGACCCAGACGTCCGGGGCAAGGATGACCGACGAGTCGATACCGACCACGTCCTCGCGCGCGGTGACCATGTAGCGCCACCACTGGCGCTTCAGGTTCTCCTTCATCTCGACGCCCAGCGGCCCGTAGTCCCAGGCGGCGCGCTGACCACCGTAGATCTCACTGCAGGGGTAGACGAAGCCACGGCGCTTGCTCAGGCTGACGATGGTGTCGATCTTGTCGGCGGCCACGGTGCTCTCTTCATTACGACGGCGACGAACGGCGAATGACTCAGGTTACCGGCGCGTGCACCCCCTGGATCAAATCGGTAGGGGCCCGGAGGAGACCCCGCGCCGCCACCTCGTGATCTTCCGGGCATCTCATCCGCCTTGTTGACAATCGTTTCCACTTTTGTTGAAAATGACTGTCATGAACGTACGCCGCCTGATACCCACCACCGCCGTCGCCGGAGCAGTCGCCCTCGGTCTGACCGCTCTGTCCGCCTGCTCCACCTCCGACGCGGCGGACGGGAGCAACGGCGACAAGCTGAAGGTGACGGCGTCGTTCTACCCGATGCAGTTCCTGGCCGAGAAGATCGGCGGCGAGCACGTGGCCGTCACCAGCCTCACCAAGCCGGGCGTCGAGCCGCACGACCTGGAGCTCACCCCCCGCCAGATCGGCTCCATCAGCGAGTCCGACTACGTGCTGTACCTCAAGGGCATCCAGCCCGCCGTGGACGACGCGATTCTGCAGTCCGGTGTGAAGAACACCGTCGACGCCGCGACCCTCACCACGCTGGAGGACCACGGCTCCGAGGTCAGCGGCCACGACCACGGCCACGAGGGCGAGGAAGAGCACGCGGACGAGCACGGCGACGAGCACGGGCACGAAGAAGAAGCCCATGAGGAGCACGCCGAGGGCGACGGCCACAACCACGGCGAGGAGGGCGGCGCCGACCCGCACATCTGGCTGGACCCGGTGAAGTACGCCGAGGTCGCCAAGGGCGTCGGCAAGTCGCTGGAGAAGGCCGACCCCGACCACGCCGCCGACTACAAGAAGAACACCGCCGCCCTCGTCGCCGAGCTGGGCGAGCTGAACACGGCGTACGAGACCGGGCTGAAGAACACCGCCACCAAGACCTTCATCACCACCCACTCCGCCTTCGGCTACCTCGCCGAGCGCTACGGGCTCACCCAGCAGGGCATCGCGGGCATCGACCCCGAGGCCGAGCCGAGCCCCGCCCGGATCCAGGAGATCCACACCATCGCGGAGAAGGAGAAGGCCACCACGGTCTTCTTCGAGACGCTCGCCAGCGACAAGACCGCGAAGACCCTCGCGAAGGACACCGGACTGAAGACCGGCGTTCTTGACCCGCTGGAGGGAATCACGGAGAAGTCCCAGGGCGCTGACTACATCGAGGTCATGAAGTCCAACCTCACCGCGCTGCAGAAGGCTCTCGGCGCAAAGTGACCCGCATCACCCGCACCACTTGTGACGTTCGGATCGGAGGCGCTCGTGCCGGAGCGTGAGAGCACCACCCACGAGCCCGCCCAGGAGCCCGTCATAGCCCTGCGCGGCGCCACGGCCACCCTCGGCGCGCGCCCCGTGCTGCGCGGCGTGGACCTGACCGTGCACCGCGGCGAGGTCGTCGCGCTGCTCGGCGCCAACGGTTCCGGCAAGTCCACCGCCGTACGGTCCGTCATCGGGCAGGTCCCGCTGACCGGCGGGAGCGTCGAGCTGTTCGGCACCGAGCTGCGCCGCTTCCGCCGCTGGGGCCGGATCGGCTACGTCCCGCAGCGCACCACGGCCGCGGGCGGCGTGCCCGCCACGATCCGCGAGGTCGTCGCCTCCGGCCGGCTGTCCCGTACGGGGCTGCGGTGGCCCGGGAAGGCGGACCGGGCGGCCGTGGACCGGGCCATCGCGCTGGTGGGCCTGGCCGACCGCGCCAAGGACTCGGTGAGCGCGCTGTCGGGCGGCCAGCACCAGCGGGTCCTGATCGCCCGCGCCCTGGCCGCCGAGCCGGAGCTGCTGATCATGGACGAGCCGATGGCGGGAGTGGACCTGGCCAGCCAGGAGATCCTCGCCTCGACCCTGCGCGAGCAGGTGGCGCTGGGCACCTCCGTGCTGCTGGTGCTGCACGAGCTGGGCCCGCTGGAGCCGCTGATCGACCGGGCCGTCGTCCTGCGCGACGGCTGTGTGACGCACGACGGGCCGCCGCCCCGGGCGCTCGGCCAGCACGCGCTGCCCGGCCACGACCACGTACACCCCCACGCGGCCGCCGAGCCCGTCCGGACGGGACTGCTGACCTGATGCTCTTCGAATTCCTCAACCCTCCCTTCATGCAGCGGGCGCTCATCGCGGCCGTGCTGGTCGGCATCACCGCGCCCGCCATCGGCATCTACCTGGTGCAGCGCCGGCAGGCCCTGATGGGCGACGGCATCGGGCACATCGCGATGACCGGCGTCGGCCTCGGCTTCCTGCTCTCCACCAGCCCCGTGTGGATGGCGACCGCCGTCGCGGTGGCCGGTGCGGTCGTGATGGAGCTGATCCGCTGGTACGGGCACACGCGCGGCGACCTCGCCCTGGCGATGCTGTTCTACGGCGGCATGGCGGGCGGCGTCATGCTGATCAACCTGTCCGACACGGGCTCCAACGCCAATCTGACCTCGTACCTCTTCGGTTCGCTCGCCACCGTCTCCGAGTCGGACGTCGTCGCGATCTGCGCCCTGGCGGCCTTCGTGGTGCTGGTCACGGTGGGGCTGCGGCGGCAGCTGTTCGCGGTCAGCCAGGACGAGGAGTTCGCCCGGGTCTCTGGTCTTCCGGTGCGGGTGCTGAACCTGCTGATCGCGGTGACCGCCGCCGTGACCGTGACCGTCGCGATGAGCGGGGGCCGAGTGCACCCTGGAAGTACCGGCAGCCCGCCGGGACCGGGACGACGTGCGGGTGTGACGGCCATCACAGCCGTGACAGCGGTACGTGTGACGGAGTCGCACCGTACGTGTTCGCCGGGTGCGCCCGGCCGGGCTGGCACAATGGCCCGACACATGTACGGGCGACACGAGGAGGCACCTGTGGCCACGGCGCCGATCAGTGGCACGAACGCAGCGCCGGTACGCGGCCGGTCCACCCGGCAGCGGGCGGCGGTGGCGGCGGCGCTCGACGAGGTCGACGAGTTCCGCAGCGCCCAGGAGCTGCACGACGTCCTGAAACACCGCGGCGACTCCGTGGGCCTCACCACGGTCTACCGGACCCTGCAGTCCCTCGCGGACGCGGGTGAGGTCGACGTCCTGCGCACCACCGAGGGCGAGGCCGTCTACCGGCGGTGCTCGACCGGTGACCATCACCACCACCTGGTCTGCCGGCTCTGCGGCAAGGCCGTGGAGGTCGAGGGACCGGCCGTCGAGCAGTGGGCCGAGATGATCGCCGCCCAGCACGGCTATGTGAACGTCGCGCACACCGTCGAGATCTTCGGCACCTGCGCGGAGTGCGCCGGGAAGAAGGCGTAACGGACATACGGAGAAGGGGCGGGCCCGGTGCGTCATGCACCGGGCCCGCCCCTTCTCCGTACTCACTCGGCGGCTTCCGCCTCCTGCGCCCCGCCGAAGCGGCGGTCGCGCTGGGCGTACTCCAGGCAGGCCCGCCACAGGTCGCGACGGTCGAAATCCGGCCAGAGAACGTCCTGGAAGACCATCTCCGCGTACGCGCTCTGCCAGATCAGATAGTTCGAGGTGCGCTGCTCGCCGCTGGGGCGCACGAAGAGGTCCACGTCCGGCATGTCCGGGTAGTAGGTGTACTTCGCGAAGGTCTTCTCGTTGACCTTGGACGGGTCGAGCTTCCCGGCGGCCACGTCCTGGGCGATGCGCTGCGCGGCGTCGGCGATCTCGGCGCGGCCGCCGTAGTTCACGCAGAAGTACAGCGTCATCTTGTCGTTGTCCTTGGTCTGCTCCTGGGCGACCTGGAGCTCCTGGACGACGGACTTCCACAGCTTGGGCATGCGGCCCACCCAGCGGATGCGGATGCCGAGCTCGTCCATCTCGTCGCGGCGGCGGCGGATCACGTCGCGGTTGAAGTTCATCAGGAACTTCACCTCGTCCGGCGAGCGCTTCCAGTTCTCCGTGGAGAAGGCGTACAGCGAGAGGTTCTTCACGCCCATCTCGATACAGCCCTTGAGAACGTCCATGACGACGCCCTCACCGACCTTGTGGCCCTCGGTGCGGGGCAGACCCCGCTCCTTGGCCCAGCGGCCGTTGCCGTCCATCACGACGGCGACGTGCTGGGGCACCAGCTCGCCGGGGATCTTCGGAGGCGTCGCGCCCGTGGGGTGCGGCTCGGGGGTCTTGTACGTGCGCCGGTTACGGCCGCCGAGGATCCCGCGTACTGCCATGAGCTTCTCAGTCTCCCTGTGTCACTTCTCTACGTACCGCAGCGAGCGCAGGCCGCGCTCCAGATGCCAGTGCAGATAGGCGGACACCAGCCCGCTCCCCTCCCTGACATGGCGCGCCTCGCACGCGTCCGCCGTCGCCCAGTCGCCGCTGAGCAGCGCGCTCAGCAGGGCCAGGGCCTGTGCCGAGGGTACGACGCTGCCGGGCACCCGGCAGTCACCGCATATGGCGCCCCCCGCCGCGACGGAGAAGAACCGGTTCGGACCGGGCATTCCGCACTTGGCGCAGTCCTCGAAGCTGGGCGCGTACCCGTTGACCGCGAGCGAGCGCAGCAGGAACGCGTCCAGGATCAGATGGGGCGCGTGCTCGCCCCGGGCGAGGGTGCGCAGGCCGCCGACGAGCAGCAGATACTGCTGGACGGCCGGTTCGCCCTCGTGGTCGGTGAACCGCTCGGCGGTCTCCAGCATCGCGGTGCCGGCGGTGTAGCGGGCGTAGTCGGCGACGATGCCGCCGCCGTACGGCGCGATCGTCTCGCTCTGGGTGCAGAGCGGCAGCCCGCGGCCGACCAGCTCGCTGCCGCGGGCGAAGAACTGCACGTCGACGTGGGAGAAGGGCTCCAGGCGGGCGCCGAACTTGGACTTGGTGCGGCGCACCCCGCGGGCGACGGCGCGCACCCGGCCGTGGCCGCGGGTCAGGATCGTGATGATCCGGTCGGCCTCGCCCAGTTTCTGCGTACGCAGCACGATGCCGTCGTCCCGGAACAAGCTCATGGGCCCATTGTCGCCCACCGGGGCGGCCCGGGCGGGGGCGTCCGCGGGAGAAGGCGCCGCGAAGGGTGCGAGAAGGCGTTACGAGGGCGTACGGGCGGCTGCCGCCAGCAGGCGGGCGGTGTCGTCGGCGGGCAGCTGGAGGGCGCTGCCGACGGTGGTCAGCACCTGGCGCTCGGCGGCGCAGTAGGGGCCGTCGGCCAGCGCGATGCGGGCGCCCTGGAGGAGGACGGACTCGCGGCCGGCGGTGGCCAGGTGCGGGGCGAGCGGGGCCAGCACCTCGTGCAGCTCGATGGCGAGGGTCGGGCCGCAGGCCTCGGCGGCCGGGTCGGTGCCTGAGCCGCGTCCGGTGTCGGCGGCCAGCACCTCGACGACGGTGAACAGCTGCTCCTGGGTGCAGTCGTCGAGCCCGGCGTCGCGCACGGTGGCGACGGCGGCCTCCAGGACCGTACGGGAGGTGGTGCCGCCGGCGGCGAGGACGGCCAGCGTGACGGTGTGGACGGCCTCGCGGAGCATCGCGGAGAACCGGGTGGTGGTGGGGCGGTCCAGGGCCTCAGGGGCGTGGTGGGCGAGGCAGGCGGCGCACTCGACGACGGGCTCGGCCTCGCCCCGGCGGACCAGCGGGACGCCGAGGACGGTGAGACGGCGGCGGCCGGTGAGCCGGCGGTAGTTGCGGTCGCCCCCGCAGCCGGGGCAGAAGAAGGAGCCGTCGCCGACGGCGTTCCAGACGGTGCGTACGCCGCAGAGGACCGGCCTCAGAGCGCGTTGTCCTTTGACTGGTCGCACGTCGCACACCTCCGTAACGCTCCGGCAACATTGCCGTGTGTTGGACGTGATGTTAGCCACATGCGTGATGTGACGTCAGCCTCTGGGACGTCACAACCCTCGGATATGGCCGAACCCCGACCACCCGGAGCGGGCGGTCGGGGTTCGTCAATGCGGTGGTACGGGGGCGAACCGGACGTCCGTACGAAGGGGCGGACGCGGAGATCCCCGGGGCCCCGGACGGGTCAGCGGGCCGCGCGGTTGACCGCGGAGACGACCGCCTTCAGCGAGGCGCGGGTGGTGTTGGCGTCGATGCCGATGCCCCACAGGACCTTGCCGTCGATCGCGCACTCGATGTAGGAGGCGGCCTGGGCGGAGGCGCCCTCGCTCATCGTGTGCTCGGTGTAGTCCAGCAGCCGGGCGTCGATGCCGATGGCCTGCAGCGCTTCGAAGAACGCGGAGATCGGGCCGTTGCCGGAGCCGGTCAGGGCAGTGTCGACGCCGTCCACGACCGCCTCGACGGTCAGGGTGTCGGTGCCGTCGGTGTCGGAGGTGGTCTGGCCGGAGCGCAGTTGGATGCGGCCCCAGGCGTTCTCCGGGTTCGGCAGGTACTCGTCCCGGAAGGTGGTCCAGATCTGCGCCGGCGTGACCTCGCCGCCCTCGGCGTCGGTCTTGGCCTGAATGATCCGGGAGAACTCGATCTGCATCCGGCGCGGCAGGTCCAGCTTGTGGTCGTTCTTCAGGACGTACGCGATACCGCCCTTGCCGGACTGCGAGTTGACGCGGATGACGGCCTCGTAGGAGCGGCCGACGTCCTTCGGGTCGATCGGCAGATACGGCACGGCCCACTCGATCTCGTCGACCGTCTTCCCCTGGGCCGCCGCGTCCTTCTCCATCGCGTCGAAGCCCTTCTTGATGGCGTCCTGGTGGGAGCCGGAGAAGGCGGTGTAGACCAGATCGCCCGCGTAGGGGTGGCGCGGGTGGATCTCCATCTGGTTGCAGTACTCGCTGGTGCGGCGGATCTCGTCGATCTGCGAGAAGTCGATCTGCGGGTCGACGCCCTGGGAGAACAGGTTCATGCCCAGGGTGACCAGGTCGACGTTGCCGGTGCGCTCGCCCTGCCCGAACAGGCAGCCCTCGATACGGTCGGCGCCGGCCATGACGGCCAGCTCGGCGGCGGCGACGGCGGTGCCCCGGTCGTTGTGCGGGTGGACCGACAGGCAGACGTGCTCGCGGCGGGTCAGGTTGCGGGACATCCACTCGAAGCGGTCCGCGTGGGTGGAGGGCGTGGAACGCTCCACGGTGGCGGGCAGGTTGAGGATGATCTCGCGGCCCTCCTCCGGCTGCCACACGTCGCAGACGGCCTCGCAGACCTCCAGGGCGAAGTCCAGCTCGGTGTCGGTGAAGATCTCCGGGCTGTACTGGTAGCCGAAGATCGTCTCGGGGCCCAGGATCTTCTCGGCGTACTCCATGACCAGCCGGGTGCCGTCCACCGCGATCTGCTTGACCTCCTCGCGCGAGCCGCGGAAGACGACCCGGCGGAAGGTGGGGGCGGTGGCGTTGTACAGGTGGACGGTGGCCCGGCGCGCGCCGACCAGCGACTCCACGGTGCGCTCGATCAGCTCCTCGCGGGCCTGCGTCAGGACGGAGATCGTCACGTCCTCGGGGATCGCACCCTCTTCGATGATGGAGCGGACGAAGTTGAAGTCGGTCTCGCCGGAGGACGGGAAGCCGACCTCGATCTCCTTGTAGCCCATCTTCACCAGCAGGTCGAACATCTCGCGCTTGCGGGCCGGGGACATCGGGTCGATCAGGGCCTGGTTGCCGTCGCGCAGATCGGTGGACAGCCAGCGGGGCGCCACGGTGATCCGGTTGTCCGGCCAGGTGCGGTCGGCGATGTCGACGGCCTCGTAGCCGCCGTACTTGTGGACCGGCATCCCGGACGGCTTCTGCAGCTGCGTCGCGTTGGTGATCGGGGTGGGGCGGCCGACAGAATTACCGGAAGGGTTCACGGTGTTACCGGCGGGATTCACGGTGGTCATGGCGTAGGGCTCCTCGGTCCAGCGGGTGTCGGCCGACTGTGTCGCTGCAGCACCAGACTCCGCGGGGAGGGGGTCGGCCTACGACTACAGGCCCTCGCCGCGGCAGCTAAGGAGAAGCAGCCCGAAACGCATGATGCGACGAGCGTAACCGAGTGTGGCCCGTGGTGTCGGTCCGTATCAGTATGCGGGACCGGACATCGATGACGGGTAAACAGTGACTCATCACTCCATTTCGTCAATCATCGTCGCAACCAGTGACAGGACGGTGACGGAGTGCCACAGTCGGTGTATGCACCTTCGAACCGACGGCGAGCTCCACCCCGTCTTCTGCACCATCGTTCCGCCCCACGTCCTCGATCACCTGTCCCGGTCCGCCGACGCCCGGCTCGCGGACCCGGCCCGCCGCACCCTGGAGGCGGACGGCCTGCGCCGCAACCGCCGCCGGATGACGGCGCTCGCCGCCGCCCCGGCCGCACCGACCGCGGGTGCGGTGCCGACCAAGCCCCACCGCACCCTGTACGACTGCGGGAACGGCACCACGCTGCCCGGCGCCAAGGTCCGCGACGAGGGCGACAAGCCCACCTCGGACGCCAGCGTCAACCGCGCGTACGCCGGCCTCGGCGCCACCTTCGAACTGCTGCTCTCGGCGTACGGGCGCAGCTCGATCGACGGCAGGGGCCTGCCGCTGATCGGCTCCGTGCACTACGGCGAGGAGTACAACAACGCGTTCTTCGACGGCGAGCAGATGGTCTTCGGGGACGGCGACGGCGAGATCTTCCTCGACTTCACCGTCGCGGTCGACGTGATCGCCCACGAGCTGGCCCACGGCCTGACGCAGTACACCGCCAACCTGCGCTACGAGGGCCAGTCCGGCGCGCTCAACGAGTCCGTGTCCGACGTCATCGGCTCGCTGGTCAAGCAGTACTCGCTGGGCCAGAGCGCCGAGCAGGCCGACTGGCTGATCGGGGCCGGGCTGCTGGCGCCCCGGGTCAGCGGCGAGGCGCTGCGCTCGATGAAGGCCCCGGGCACGGCGTACGACGACGACGTCCTCGGCAAGGACCCGCAGCCGGCCTCCATGGACGACTACATCGAGACGGAGGAGGACAACGGCGGGGTCCACCTCAACTCCGGCATCCCCAACCGCGCGTTCTACCTCCTGGCCACCGCGCTGGGCGGCAACTCCTGGGAGCGCGCCGGGCAGATCTGGTTCGACGTGCTGACCGGCGGCGAGCTGACGGCCAACGCGGACTTCGCGGAGTTCGCCCGGCTGACGGTCGCGGCGGCGGGCGACCGCTTCGGCGAGGGCGACGAGCGGGAGGCGGTTCTCAAGGCCTGGTCGGAGGTGGGCGTTCCGACCCGGGCGTGAACCGGCCGCCGAGGAGGCGGGGTTGAGTGCGGTCACGGCCCCCGATAGACAGGACCCCATGCGTATTCAGGTCAGCCGGACCGGCGGCTTCGCCGGCATCGCCCGCCGCCATGAGGTCGACACCGAGGGCCGGGCGGACGCCGCCGAGTGGCAGGCGCTCGCGAAGGACGTGCTCGGCGCGGCGCGGGACGCCCCGCCGGCCGGGGTGCCGGACGGCTTCCGGTACGCCATCACGGTCGACGGCCGCACCGTGTACTGCGCTGACCCCGATCTGACCGGGGCGCAGCGCACGCTGATCTCACGCGTCCTCAAGGAGGGCGCGTGAGATCAGCCCCTGCTGCCAGGCGCCTCAGAACCCGAGCTTGCGCAGCTGCTTCGGGTCGCGCTGCCAGTCCTTGGCCACCTTCACATGCAGGTCCAGGAAGACCGGCGTGCCGAGCAGCGCCTCGATGTGCTTGCGGGACTTGGTGCCGACGTCCTTCAGCCGCTGGCCCTTCGGGCCGATGATGATGCCCTTCTGGCTGGGGCGCTCGATGTAGACGTTGGCGTGGATGTCCAGCAGCGGCTTGTCCGCCGGACGGTTCTCGCGGGGCAGCATCTCCTCGACGACGACCGCGATGGAGTGCGGCAGCTCGTCGCGTACGCCTTCCAGCGCGGCCTCGCGGATCAGCTCCGCGACCATGACCATCTCCGGCTCGTCGGTGAGGTCGCCCTCCGGGTAGAGCGGCGGGCTCACCGGGAGCAGCGGCGCGATGAGATCGGCGAGCAGGCCCACCTGCTGGTCCTTGACCGCCGAGACCGGGATGATCTCGGCCCACTCGAAGCCCAGCTCGTCGGCGAGCGCGGAGACGGCGAGGAGCTGTTCGGCCAGCGCCTTGGACTCGACCAGGTCGGTCTTGGTGATGATGGCGATCTTGGGGGTCTTCCTGATCCCCGCGAGCTCCTTGACGATGTACTTGTCGCCGGGGCCGAGCTTCTGGTCGGCGGGCAGGCAGAAGCCGATCACGTCGACCTCGGCCCAGGTCGTCCGCACGACGTCGTTGAGCCGCTCGCCCAGCAGCGTGCGCGGCTTGTGGAGGCCGGGGGTGTCGACCAGGATCAGCTGCGCGTCGTCACGGTGCACGATGCCGCGCACCGTGTGCCGGGTGGTCTGGGGGCGGTTGGAGGTGATCGCCACCTTCTGACCGACGAGAGCGTTCGTGAGGGTGGACTTGCCGGCGTTGGGGCGGCCCACGAAGCAGGCGAAGCCTGCCCGGTGGGGGGAGGTGGTCTCCGCCTGCGGGGCAGCGGATTCTTGGTTCGGTCGAGCGCTCATGGCGACCATTCTCCCCGATCCCGGCGGCGCTCTCGTACAGCGGTACGCCGGGACGCGCCGGAGGGCCGGGCGGAACGGCCGCCGGAGCGGTCGTTCAGCCGGCCGTGACGCGTACGCGCAGCGTGCCGTCCGGGGCCGCGAGCAGCACCGGGGTGTCCGGTCCGCCGAGGTCCCGCACCGCGGCGCGGTCGTCGTCGGAGGGCGTCTCGGCGGCGGAGACGACCGCTGCCGCCTCCAGCGAGGTGGCGCCGCTGGCCACCGCCATGGCGACGGCGGTCTGCAACGCGCTGAGCTTCAGCGACTCCAGCGCCACCGTGCCCGCGACATACGTACGTCCGGTCTCGTCGCGTACGGCCGCGCCCTCGGGCACACCGTTGCGGGCGCGGGCGCTGCGCGCCAGGGTGACGATCTTGCGGTCCTCGGCGTCGAGGCCGGCGGTGTCGGTGGTGTCGGTCATGGCACGAGCATACGAAGCGGGCGGCGGGCCGGCCGAGCGGGTCACCCCGGCACCGGGTACATCGAGCCGCGCCGGCCCTCGGGCGAGGCGAGCCACTGGAGCCTGGCCTCGCAGCCGGTGCCGGGCAGCGGGGTGTGCAGCACGATCGCCAGGTCCGGCCGGGCCGGCACCCGCAGCTGGGTGGCCTCCAGGACCAGCCGGCCGACGAGCGGGTGCTCGACCTCCTTGCGGTTCTGCCCGGCGGGGGCGATGTCGCGCCGCTCCCACAGTTCGGCGAAGAGCGCGCTGACCGCCTTCAGCTCCTCCACAACGGCCCGGAAGCCGTCGTCGTCCGGACACTCCGAGCAGGCCGCCCGGAACTGGGCCACCACCCGCGGGGCGAGCGCCGCCCAGCTCTCCCCGGTCCGCGCGCGGTAGACGGGGTCGGTGAAGAAGGCGACCAGGCAGTTCTGCGGGATCCCGGGGCGCATGCCGAGCACCGCGGCGGCCGCGTCGTTGTAGAGGACGGTGTTCCAGTACCGGTCCATGATGTGGGCCGGATACGGCATCCAGGCGTCGATGAGCCGGGTCAGCCCCTCGCACATGTCGGCGTCGGCCGGATCGACCTCGGCCGGCGGCGGGTTCAGCCCGGCCAGCACGTACAGATGGCGGCGCTCGGCGCTCCTGAGCCGCAGCACGCGGGCGACGGAGTCCAGCACCTGCGGGGAGACGGTGATGTCGCGGCCCTGCTCCAGCCACTGGTACCAGGAGACGCCGACCCCGGCGAGGACCGCTACCTCCTCGCGGCGCAGGCCCGGGGTGCGGCGACGGGCGCCGCCGTCCGGCAGGCCCGCCTCGGCCGGGGTGACGCGGGCCCGGCGGCTCATCAGGAACTCGCGCAGTTCGGCGAGGCGGTGCGCCTTCGTGTCGTCCGTCGCCTGCCGGGCCGGTGCGGCCACGTACTCCCCCTGTGTCCGTGCGTGCGCCTGCCTGGTGGTGCGGGCAACAGGATAAGTTCCCGCTCCCCACGGTTATTCCGGCCGCCGCAGGGTGGACCGCATGGCGATCGAATCCCCTTCCACCTCCGCTGCTCCCGCTGCTTCTCCCCCCGTGGCTTCCGTGCCGCCGCGGCTCTCCGGCCGGGCCCGGCTGGTCCTCTTCGTGCTGTGTGCCGCCCAGTTCATGGTGGCCCTCGACTTCTCCGTACTGAACGTGGCGCTGCCCGTGCTCGGCAAGGACCTGGGGCTGAGCACCACGGGCCTCCAGTGGGCCATCACCGCGTTCGCGCTGCCGTCGGGGGGCTTCCTGCTGCTGTTCGGGCGGATCGCCGATCTGTACGGGCGGCGCCGGCTGTTCCTCGCCGGGCTCGCCGTCTTCGGTGGCTCGTCCCTGCTGGCGACGCTGGCCTGGGACCCGGCCTCCTTCCTCGCCGGGCGGGCGCTCCAGGGGCTGGGGGCCGCGGTCATCGTGCCGACCGGGATGTCCCTGCTGACCACCACGTTCCCGGAGGGGCCGCTGCGTGACCGGGCGCTCGGGATCAGCGGGACGCTGCTGTCGCTCGGCTTCACGGTGGGCATGGTCGCGGGCGGTGTGCTGACCGAGACGCTGGGCTGGCGCTCCACGATGGGGCTGCTGGCCCTGGCCTCGGCCGTGGTGCTGGTACCGGCCCCGAAGGTGCTGGAGGAGTCGCGCACGACGGACCGGCCCCGGCTGGACGTACCGGGCGCGGTGAGCGTCACCGGCGGTCTGCTGGCACTGATCTACGCGCTGTCGACGGCGGCGGAGCGCGGCTTCGGCGGCGCGGACGTGCTGGTCACGCTGGTCCTCGGGGTCACTCTGCTCGCCGCGTTCGTCGTGGTGGAGTCCCGCTCGGCGGCCCCGCTGGTGTCGCTGCCGATGCTGCGGCGGCGGACGGTGGCGTTCGGCAACCTCGGCGGTCTGCTGACCTTCTCGATGATGAGCACGGTCGTCTTCGTGCTGACCCTGTACCTCCAGGAGGTCCTGGATCTCTCGCCGTTCGCCACCGGGCTGGTCTTCGGTGTGCAGGGCGTGCTGTCGGTGGTGGCCGGGATGTACGCGCCGAAGGTGATCGGCCGGATCGGCGCACGCCGCACCCTGGCGCTGTCGCTGCTCGGCCAGGGCCTGTTCATCGGCGCGCTGCTGGGCCTGGGCACGGAGTCGGGCGTGTGGCTGGCCACGGCGGCGGTGTCGTTGGCGAGCATGTGCCACCTGGGCGCGATCATCGCGTACGGACTGACCGTGACCTCCGGCATCCCGAACGAGCAGCAGGGCCTGGCCACGGGGCTGGTCACCACGACCCAGCAGGTGGGCCTGACCGTCGGCATCCCGCTGCTCGGGGTGCTGGCCACGACGCAGGACACGCTGTTCGACGGCGTACGCACGGTGGTGGCGGTCGCCGGGGCGGTCCTGCTGGCGGCGGGCGCGGCGGTGGCGGCCGGGCTGCGGCGCGGCTGACCACCCGGCCGGTACGAGGACGGGCCCGCTCCCCACGGGGGAGGAGCGGGCCCGTTCGCGTGCGCGTCCTACGGCCGGTCCAGGCGCAGCCGCTCCGCCTTCGGGAGGCCGGCGACCACCAGGTCGTAGGAGTCCTCGATCATTTCGCGCAGCAGCCGGTCGGGGACGCCGGAGACGGTGACCGTGTTCCAGTGGCGCTTGTTCATGTGCCAGCCGGGCACGATCGCGGGGTGCGTCCCGCGCAGCCGGATCGCCTCGTCGGGATCGCACTTGAGGTTGACCGTGAGCGGCCGTCCGTCCAGCGCGGTGAGGGCGAACAGCTTGCCGAGCACCTTGAACACGGAGGTCTCCGGGCCGAACGGGAACTCCTCCACGCTCGCGTTGAACTCCAGGCAGAAGGCCCGCAGCCGCTCCGGCGTCATACCGCTTCCTTCTCCTCGGTCTCCTGGTGCTCCGGCTCCACGAGCACCGTGACGATCTTGTTCCGGCGGCCGGCCGGGGACTCGGCGGTGAGGCGGAGCCTGCGGCCGTCGGGCAGCTCGACCGTGGCCGAGGCGCCGGCGATCGGCACCCGGCCGAGCGCCTTGGCGAGCAGACCGCCGACGGTCTCCACGTCCTCGTCGTCGTACTCGTCGAGGTCGAAGAGGTCGCCGAGGTCTCCGATGTCGAGCCGGGCGGTGACCCGGTAGCAGCCGTTCTCCAGCTCCTGGACGGGCGGCAGCTCCCGGTCGTACTCGTCGGTGATCTCGCCGACGATCTCCTCCAGGATGTCCTCGATGGTGACGATGCCCGCGGTGCCGCCGTACTCGTCGATGACGACCGCGACGTGGCTGCGGTCCTGCTGCATCTCGCGCAGCAGGTCACCGGCGTTCTTGGTGTCGGGGACGAAGGCGGCCGGGCGCATCGCGGTGGAGACCGGGTCGGCCTCGGACTCGCGGTTGATGTGCGTCTTGCGGACCAGGTCCTTGAGATAGACGATCCCGACGACGTCGTCCTCGTTCTCGCCGGTGACCGGGATCCGGGAGAAGCCGGAACGCAGGGCGAGGGTGAGGGCCTGGCGGATCGTCTTGTAGCGCTCGATGGAGACGAGGTCGGTGCGCGGCACCATGACCTCGCGGACCAGGGTGTCGCCCAGCTCGAAGACGGAGTGCACCATGCGGCGCTCGTCGTCCTCGATGAGCGATTCCGCCTCGGCGAGGTCGACCATGGCCCGCAGCTCGGCCTCGCTGGCGAACGGGCCCTTGCGGAACCCCTTGCCCGGGGTCAGCGCGTTGCCGACGAGGATCAGCAGCTGCGGGATCGGCCCCATGATCCGGGCTAGCGGCAGCAGCACGTACGCCGACGCCGTGGCCGTGTTCAGCGGGTGCTGGCGGCCGATGGTGCGCGGGGACACGCCGATGGCGACGTAGGAGACGAGGACCATCACGCCCATCGCGACGGCCAGCGCCTCCCAGGTCTCGGGAAACTCCTGGAGGCAGGCGTACGTGACGAGGACTCCGGCCGACATCTCGCAGGCGACCCGCACCAGCAGGGCGACGTTGAGATAGCGGGTCGGGTCGGCGGCGATCTGGGCGAGCTTGGCGCTGCCGCGCCGGCCGGACCGGACCGCCTCGTCCGCCCGGAAGCTGGAGGTGCGGGCGATGCCGGCCTCGGCGCAGGCGGCCAGCCAGCCGACCATGACCAGCAGAACCGCGCCGACGATCAAGGGCGCGCTCACGAGACGGTGGGGGCCGGGGACGCGCCGGTGAGCCCGTGCTCCCCGCGCCAGCCGTCCACGATGGCGGCCTGGAGGCCGAACATCTCGGCCTTCTCGTCCGGCTCCTCGTGGTCGTACCCCAGCAGGTGCAGCACTCCGTGGACGGTCAGGAGCTGGAGCTCCTCGTCCATGGAGTGCTGCGTCGGCGCCTCTTCGCCCTGCTTCTTCGCGACCTCCGGACAGAGCACGATGTCACCGAGGAGCCCCTGCGGGGGCTCCTCGTCGTCCTTGGCCGGCGGACGCAGCTCGTCCATCGGGAAGGACATGACATCGGTCGGACCGGGAAGGTCCATCCACTGGATGTGCAGCTGCTCCATGGCGTCGGTGTCCACCACGATCACCGAGAGCTCGGACAGCGGGTGGATCCGCATCCGGGCCAGTGCGTAGCGGGCGATGTCGAGGATCGCCTGCTCGTCGACCTCGGTTCCGGACTCGTTGTTGACGTCGATCGACATGGTGCGCTGCGACTACTTCCCTTTTCGACGGTCGCGTCGGCCGTCCTGGCGGTCTTCCGCCCGACCGTCCTGCTGACCGTTTCGGCTGTCGTACTTCTCGTACGCGTCGACGATACGGCCGACGAGCTTGTGCCGGACGACATCCTGGGAGGTGAGGCGCGAGAAGTGCACGTCGTCCAGGCCCTCCAGGATCTCCTGGACCTGCCGCAGCCCGCTCTTGGTACCGCTCGGCAGGTCGACCTGGGTGATGTCACCGGTGATGACGATCTTGGAGTCGAAGCCGAGGCGGGTGAGGAACATCTTCATCTGCTCGGCGCTGGTGTTCTGCGCCTCGTCGAGGATGATGAACGCGTCATTCAAGGTCCTGCCACGCATGTACGCCAGCGGCGCGACCTCGATCGTGCCCGCCGCCATCAGCCGCGGGATCGAGTCGGGGTCGAGCATGTCGTGCAGTGCGTCGTAGAGCGGACGCAGATACGGGTCGATCTTGTCGAACAGGGTGCCCGGCAGGAAGCCGAGCCGCTCCCCCGCCTCGACCGCCGGCCGGGTCAGGATGATCCGGCTGACCTGCTTGGACTGGAGCGCCTGGACCGCCTTGGCCATGGCGAGGTAGGTCTTGCCCGTACCGGCGGGACCGATGCCGAACACGATCGTGTGCTCGTCGATCGCGTCCACGTACCGCTTCTGGTTGAGCGTCTTGGGGCGGATGGTGCGGCCGCGGCTGGAGAGGATGTTCTGCGTGAGCACCTCGGCGGGCGTCTCGCCCTGCGGCTCTCCCTGTCCGTTGCCGGCCGCCCTGAGCATGGCGATCGACCGTTCCACTGCGTCCTCCGTCATCGGCGCTCCGGTGCGGAGCACGAGCATCATCTCGTCGAACAGGCGTTGGATGAGAGCGACGTCGGCGGCCTCGCCCGTGGCACTGATCTCGTTGCCCCGGACATGGATGTCGGCCGCCGGGAAAGCCTCTTCGATCACGCGCAACAGCGAGTCGCCCGATCCGAGGAGCATCACCATGGGGTGTGCGGCCGGGATCCTGATCTGGGCACGCGCCTGCGGCTGTGTGGGTGACTGAGTCATGGGCCGGCCCTATGGCCTGCGCATACCTCCCGTTGCAGGGTTCTCGCTGCTCGACAACCTCTGGATTACCAAGCCTACGACCTGGCGCTGACAACACGGAGTGCTTTTACCGCCCGTGTGTGCGGCCCGGCCGGGCCGCGGTGCGCGGCCCGGCCGGCGCCCGCTCACTGGCGGAAGCCGATCGTGGGCACCGCGCGCCGCAGCGGCCAGGCGCGGGCCGTGGTGGGCAGGAGGTCGTCCAGGAAGGCGTAGCGCTCCAGGGCGGCGGGGTCCTGGCCCGCGCAGGTGCGGATCCGCTGCCACCAGGCGGCGACCTCGGCCCAGCCGGGGGCGGAGAGCGAGCCGCCGAACTCCTGGACCGAGAGGGCGGCGGTGAGTCCGGCGAAGGCGAGCCGGTCGGCGAGCGGCCAGTCGGCGAGGGTGCCGGTCACGAATCCGGCGACGAACACGTCCCCGGCGCCGGTCGGATCCAGCGCCTCCACCTCGATGGCGGGCACCGCCGCGGCGGCGCCGGTGCGCCCGTCGACGGCGTACGCGCCCTCGGCGCCCAGGGTGACCACGGCGAGCGGGACGCGTTCGGCGAGCGCGTGGGCGGCGGCGCGCGGGCAGTCGGTACGGGTGTAGCGCATCGCCTCCTCGGCGTTGGGCAGGAACGCCTCGCAGTGCGCCAGGTCGGGCAGGGCGTCCAGGTCCCAGCGGCCGGTCTCGTCCCAGCCGACGTCGGCGAAGATCAGCGCGCCGTCCCGGGCGGCGGTGGCCACCCAGGGCTCGGCCCGGCCCGGGGCGAGCGAGGCGATGGCGGCCCGGGCACGCGGCGGGCAGCGCGGGAAGGCCGGGCCGGGCGCGGCGGGTTCGGACGCGGGAGGTTCGGGCGCGGCGGGTTCGGACGCGGGGGCCGCGCCTCGCTCAGACCCGGCGGCCCCCGTGGGCGCCGGGGCCTCGTGGCCGTGGGAGACCATCGTGCGCTCGCCCTCGTACGCCATCGAGACGGTGACCGGCGAGTGCCAGCCGGGGACGGTGTGCGACATCGACAGGTCGATGCCCTCGCCCTGCTCCAGGGCGTCCCAGCAGTACTCCCCGTAGTGGTCGTCGCCGAAGGCCGCGGCGAGCGAGGTGCGCAGCCCGAGGCGGGCGAGGGCGGTGGCCATGTTGGCGACGCCGCCCGGGCTGGATCCCATCCCCCGGGCCCAGGACTCGGTACCGCGCACGGGCGCGCTGTCCAGGCCGGTGAAGACGATGTCGAGGAAGACCGTGCCCGTCAGGAAGACGTCGCAGGCGGGGTCGCGAGGGGCGCGCAGCGCCAGCAGCGGGTCGATGCCCGGAGTCTCTGTGCTCACCGTGCGCTCCCGGGGTCGTGCGGCGGATCTCGGCCGGATCCGGACCGTGTGAGATGCGGCCAGTCTGCCCGATCCGCGCAGGGGAACGCAGTGTCCGCGCCCATGTGTTCGCAGCACGCCTGACCTGCATAAACATGCGCTAATACCCGGGGTTTCCCTGCATAAACGCATAAGTGACCCAGATCACATCGGGGCGGCTTTCGAGGAGCCGGGAGCGCTTGATACAAATTGCCCCGCGAGCACCTTCGGGCACGTTGTCCGACGAGAGCCGCGATCTCCTGGCATATCGCCTTACCTCCGCAGTACCCGCATGCCTTCCCGCAGTACCCCCATGCCTTCTCGCAGTACCCCTCCCCCTCCCCTCCCCTGCCTTCTCAGGCATGTCTTCAGGAACGCCCATGTCCTCGCGCCCCGGTGCCGCGTGGCCCCTGGTTGCCGTCTTCACCGCCGGCTACCTCGCCTCCTACCTCCTCCCCACCGTCGTCGGCCGGCTCAGCGCCCATCTCGGGCTGAGTCCCGCCCAGGCGGGCCTCGTCGGCAGTGCTCTGCTCCTCAGTTCGGCCGGTGCCGGCTTCAGCCTGGCGGGCCGGGTCGAGCAGTACGGGGCGCGCACCCCCGCCCGCGCCGGGCTGCTGCTGGCCGCCGTCGGCTACGGCTGTGCCGCGCTCGCCGGATCCGTACCCCTGGTGGTGCTCGGCGTGGTGGTCGGCGGCTTCGGCTCGGGTACGGTCACGGCGGTCGCCGCGGCCGGGATCGCCGCCCGGCGCGACCCGCACCGGACGTCCTCGCTCGGGCTGCTCACCGTGTCCGCCACGGCGGGCGTCCTCTATCTGACGATCCCCCACCTCGGCGGCGGCCACCGGCTTCCGTTCGCCGCCATCGCCCTGGTGGCCCTGCTCGTCTGGCCCGCGACCGCCCGGCTCGGCGGTGCGACGACGGCCGAGGAGACCACGTCACCGGTCACCGGCCGGCTCCCGCACCGCCGTTCCGGGCTCGTCCTGGCGGCCGGCATGCTCGTCTGGTCCATGGCGCAGAACGCGCTGTGGGGCGTGAGCAGCCGCATCGGCATCACGCAGGCGGGGCTGACCGAGGTCACCGTCGGCGCCGTCTTCGCCGCCGCACTCGGAGCGGGACTGCTGGGCGTCATGGGCGCGGGGCTGCTCGGCGCCCGGCTCGGCCGGGCGGTGCCGATCGGACTGGGGACCGTGGTCATCGCGGCGAGCATCGTGCTCAGTTCCTCGGCCCGGGACCTCGGGTCGTTCGCGACCGGCGAGGTGCTGTGGAACGCCTTCTACCCGGTGGTCCTCTCCTACCTCATCGGGCTCGCCGCCTCCCTGGACGTACGCGGCCGCTGGGCGGTGCTGGCGGGCTCCGCCTCCTCCGTGGGGGTGGCCTGCGGTCCGCTGCTGGGCAGCGTGCTCTCCGAGGAGGCCGGCTATCCGGTGATGGGGCTGATCCTGGGGGCGGCCACCCTGCTGGTCGCCGCGCCGGTGACCGCGGTGGCGCTGCACACCGGCGGCCGTCCGCTGGTGCCCGGTTCGGTGCGCCGCCGCGGTGGCGCCCCGGCCGCCCTGCTCGCCGCCACCACCGGCGGCGGTCTGTCCGGCGCGGTGCCGAAGCTCGGTTCGCCGGAGCAGGCCGTCACGGAGCTGCGCGTACCGGCCCTGCGGCGCAGGCGGCTGGTGCGCAGCGCGATCCGGACGGCCGGTCCGGACAGCGGATCCGGTCAGTCGAACGCGTACGCCTCGACCTCGGACAGATAGCGCGCCCGGCGTTCCTCGTCGTGGTCGAGGAAGGCCGCCTCGAAGGAGTTGCGGGCCAGGGTGCGCAACTGCTCCGGGCCGAGGGCGAGCGCGTCGCGGACGGCGTCGAAGTTGTCTCCGGCGTACCCGCCGAAGTAGGCGGGGTCGTCGGAGTTGACCGTGCAGAGCAGCCCCGCGGCCATCATGCGCGGCAGCGGGTGGTCGGTGAGCTTGTCGACCGTGCGCAGGCGCACGTTGGAGAGCGGGCAGAGCGTGAGCGGCACCCGGTCGGCGACCAGCCGGGCCACCAGCTCCGGGTCCTCCATGCAGCGCAGCCCGTGGTCGATCCGCTCGACGCCGAGGATGTCCAGGGCCTCCCGGATGTACTCCGGCGGGCCCTCCTCCCCCGCGTGGGCCACCTTGCGCAGGCCGAGGGCGGTGGCCTCCTCGTACACCGCGCGGAACTTGGCGGGCGGGTGGCCGACCTCGGCGGAGTCCAGGCCGATCGCGCTGATCCGGTGCAGATAGGGCTTGGCCGCGTCCAGGGTGCCGAGGGCCGATTCGGCGGACAGGTCGCGCAGGAAGCACATGATCAGCTGGGTGGAGACGCCGTGGGTCTCCTCGCTGCGCTCCAGCGCCCGGCCGAGCCCTTCGACGACCGTGCCGATCGGGACGCCCCGGGCGGTGTGGGCCTGCGGGTCGAAGAAGATCTCGGCGTGCCGCACGCCCTGGGCGGCGGCGCGGGCGAGGTAGGCGTCGACGAGTTCGGCGAAGTCCTCCTCGGTGCGCAGGACGGCCATCAGCGCGTAGTAGAGGTCGAGGAAGGACTGGAGGTCCTCGAACTCGTAGGCGGCGCGCAGTTCGTCGGTGGTGGCGTACGGCAGGGTCACTCCGTTGCGCTCCGCGAGCGCGAAGGCCAGCTCGGGTTCGAGGGTGCCTTCGATGTGGAGGTGGAGTTCTGCCTTGGGGAGGTGCACGGTGTCTCGCAAACGGGGGTGGGGGGTGGATCAGGGGTGGTGCGGTGGTGTCAGGGGTGGTGCCGAGTGGGCAGGGGGACGCGGATCAGGTCCTGGGCGACGGTGAGTTCGCCGTCGAACCCGGCGGCGCGGGCCTGGGTCTCGAAGCGTTCCGGGTCGTGGTAGCGCTGGGAGAAGTGGGTCAGCACGAGGTGGCGCACGCCCGCCTCCTTCGCCACCCGGCCGGCCTGTCCGGCGGTCAGGTGCCCGTGGTCGACGGCCAGCTTCTCGTCCTCGTCGAGGAAGGTCGACTCGATGACGAGCATGTCGCAGCCCTCGGCCAGCGCGTACACGCCGTCGCAGAGCCGGGTGTCCATGACGAACGCGAACCGCTGTCCGCGCCGGTGTTCGGAGACCTGCTCCAGGGTGACGCCGCCGAGCGCGCCTTCGCGCTGGAGGCGGCCGACGTCCGGTCCGGCGATGCCGTGCTCCTTGAGGAGGGCGGGCAGCATGCGCCGGGTGTCGGGCTCGGTGAGGCGGTAGCCGTACGACTCGACGGGGTGCGAGAGCTTGTGGCTGTCCAGGGTGTACGAGGCCGTGGTGGCGAGGACCCCGCCGGTTCCGGCGACCGGGGCCTCGGCCAGCTCGACGGTCTCGCGGTAGGCCGTGGCGTACCGCAGCCGGTCGAAGAAGTGCTGCCCGCTCGCCGGGTAGTGCGCGGTCACCGGGTGCGGCACCTGGTCGAGGTTGATCCGCTGGATCACCCCGGCGAGCCCGAGGGAGTGGTCGCCGTGGAAGTGGGTGATGCAGATCCGGTCGATGTCGTGCGCGGCGACCCCGGCCCGCAGCATCTGGCGCTGGGTGCCCTCGCCGGGGTCGAAGAGGATGCCCTCGCCGTCCCAGCGCAGCAGATAGCCGTTGTGGTTGCGGTGCCGGGTGGGGACCTGGCTGGCGGTGCCGAGCACCACCAACTCGCGTACGGACATGGGGAGGGGCTCCTGCCGGGCGGGTGTTATCCGGGCGGCCACTGGAGGCCGCGGCCGCCCAGGACGTGGGCGTGCGCGTGGAAGACCGTCTGGCCGGCGCCGGAGCCCGTGTTGAGGATGATCCGGTAGCCGGTGGAGTCGATCTTCTCGTCGGCGGCGACCGCTCCGGCCTCGGTCAGCACGTCCGCGGCGATCGTCGGTTCGGCGGCGGCGAGGGAGGCGGCGTCCGGGTAGTGGACCTTGGGGATGACCAGGACGTGGGTCGGGGCCTGCGGGTTGATGTCGCGGAAGGCGACGGTGGTCGCGCTCTCGCGGACGATGGTCGCCGGGATGTCTCCCGAGACGATCTTGCAGAACAGGCAGTCGGTCTGCGGCTCTCCCGCCATGGCCGGGCCTCCTCGCTCGCTGGTGATCCGTGGTGATCAGTACAGGGGCATGCTATCGCCGGGCCCGTTCATCCCCAGCGCCCCGTGCGTCCCAGCAGCAGCGCGGTCGCGGCGGTCCCGGCGGTGGAGGTGCGCAGTACGCTGCGGCCGAGGCGGTACGGGCGGGCGCCCGCCTCGGCGAAGGCGGCCAGTTCCTGCGGGGAGACGCCGCCCTCGGGGCCGACGACGAGCACGATCGTGCCGGTGGCGGGGAGTCCGGCGGTGGCGAGCGGGGTGCTGTCGTGGTCGCGGTCCTCGTGCAGGACGCCCGCGAAGTCGGCTCCGGCGAGCAGGGCGGCGACCTGCTTGGTCGTCATGGCGTCGGCCACCTCGGGGAAGCGCACCCGGCGGGACTGCTTGCCCGCCTCGCGTGCCGTGCTGCGCCACTTGGTCAGGGCCTTGGCGCCCCGGTCGCCCTTCCACTGGGTGATGCAGCGGGCCGCCTGCCAGGGCACGATCGCGTCGACGCCGGTCTCGGTCATCGTCTCCACGGCCAGCTCGCCCCGGTCGCCCTTGGGGAGCGCCTGGACGACGGTGATCCGGGGCATGGGCTCCGGCTCCTCCTGGACGCCCGCGTGGAGCGTCACGGTGAGGCGGTCCTTGCCCTCGGCGGCCCGGACGACGCCGTCCGCCCAGTGGCCGAGGCCGTCGGTGAGGACGACGTCCTCGCCCGGCTGGAGCCGCTTGACGGAGACGGCGTGCCGTCCTTCGGGGCCGTCCAGGACGAACTCCGGCCCGGTGGGCATCCGTTCGACGACGAAGACCGGTGCGGTCACCGGGGGCTCCTCATGCTCAGGGCCGACCGGGCGGCCTCCAGTTCGGCGGCGAGCAGTTCGATCAGCTCGGCGACGGGCAGTTCGCGGGCCATCCGGTGGCCCTGTCCGGCCCACAGCGCCATGCCCTGGGCGTCGCCCGCCTTGGCGGCGGCCCGGCGCAGCCCGCTGGTGACGTAGTGGACCTGGGGGTAGGCGGCGGGGGCGTACGGGCCGTGTTCGCGGACGAAGCGGTTGACCAGGCCGCGGGCGGGCCGCCCGGAGAAGGCGCGGGTCAGCTCGGTGCGGACGAACAGCGGGTTGGTGAGGGCCTGCTTGTGCAGCGGGTGCGCGCCGGACTCGGGGCAGATCAGGAAGGCGGTGCCGAGCTGGGCGGCGTCCGCGCCGGCCGCGAGGACGGCGGCGATCTGGGAGCCGCGCATCAGGCCGCCGGTGGCGACGATCGGGATCTGCACGGTCTCGCGGACCTGGGCGAGGAGGGAGAGCAGTCCGGTGCCGGTCTGGTCGAGCTGCGGGTCGTCACGGTGGGTGGACTGGTGGCCGCCCGCTTCGACGCCCTGGACGCAGACGGTGTCGGCGCCCGCCCACTGGGCGCCCTGGGCCTCCTCGGCCGAGGTGACCGTGACGACGGTGTGCGTGCCGACGCGGGCGAAGGCGTCGAGGATGTCGCGGGTGGGGCAGCCGAAGGTGAAGGAGACCACCGGGACCGGGTCCTCCAGCAGGATCGCGACCTTGGCCTCGTAGCCGTCGTCGCCGCTGCTGTCCGGGTCACCGAGCGGGGTCTCGTACCAGGTGGCCTCGCCGGCGAGCTGGTGGCGGTAGACCTCGACGGCGCTGGGGTCGGCGAGGGCGGGCTGCGGCATGAAGAGGTTGACGCCGAACGGTCCGCCGGTGAGCCGGCGCAGCTGTTTGATCTCGTTGTACATCCCGTCCGCCGTCTTGTACCCGGCGGCCAGGAATCCGAGCCCGCCGGCTTCGGCGACGGCGGCGGCGAGCTGAGGTCCGGACGCGCCGCCCGCCATGGGGGCCTGCACGATCGGATACCGGCAGAGATCGGTCAACTCGGAGGACATGAGCGCATCGTGCCACGTTCCGTGCACGGGGCCGAATCAGCCAGCCTGCGGCCTGACCGGTTCTCCCGCCCTACGCCGCACCGCCCGCCGGTAGGGAACCGGCGGGCGGTGCGGTGAAAGGCAGAAAGCGGTTCAGCGGCCGTTGAACGCGTCCTTCAGACGGGAGAAGAGGCCCTGCTGACCTGGCTGGAATTGGCCCAAGGGCCGTTCCTCGCCGCGGAGCTTGGAGAGCTCGCGCAGCAGCCGTTCCTGCTCGGGGTCGAGCTTGGAGGGGGTCATCACCTCGACGTGCACGATGAGGTCGCCCCGGCCGCCGCCGCGCAGATGCGTGATCCCGCGCCCGTGCAGGGGAACGGACTGGCCGGACTGGGTGCCGGGCCGGATGTCGATCTCCTCCAGGCCGTCCAGCGTCTCCAGCGGGCACTTGGTGCCGAGGGCCGCGGCCGTCATGGGGATGGTGACCGTGCAGTGCAGATCGTCGCCGCGCCGCTGGAAGACGGCGTGCGGCAGCTCGTGGATCTCCACGTACAGATCGCCGGGCGGGCCGCCGCCGGGGCCGACCTCGCCCTCTCCGGCGAGCTGGATACGGGTGCCGTTGTCGACGCCCGCCGGGATCTTGACCGTGAGCGTGCGCCGCGAGCGGATGCGGCCGTCGCCGGCGCACTCCGGGCAGGGGGTGGGCACGACCGTGCCGAAGCCCTGGCACTGCGGGCAGGGCCGCGAGGTCATGACCTGGCCGAGGAAGGACCGGGTGACCTGCGAGACCTCGCCGCGGCCGCGACACATGTCACAGGTCTGGGCGGAGGTGCCGGGGGCCGCGCCCTCGCCGCTGCACGTGTTGCAGACGACGGCCGTGTCGACCTGGATGTCCTTGGTGGTGCCGAAGGCCGCCTCGTTGAGGTCGATCTCCAGCCGGATCATGGCGTCCTGGCCGCGCCGGGTGCGCGAGCGGGGCCCGCGCTGCGCGGCGTTGCCGAAGAACGCGTCCATGATGTCGGAGAAGTTGCCGAAGCCGCCGGCTCCGAAACCGCCCGCGCCACCGCCGCCTCCGCCGTTCGCGGAGAGCGGGTCGCCGCCGAGGTCGTAGACCTGCTTCTTCTGCGGGTCCGAGAGCACCTCGTAAGCGGCGTTGATCTCCTTGAACCGCTCCTGGGTCTTCGGGTCCGGGTTGACATCCGGGTGCAGCTCGCGGGCGAGCCGACGGAATGCCTTCTTGATCTCGTCCTGAGATGCGTCGCGGCGCACGCCGAGTACGGCGTAGTAGTCCGTGGCCACTTACGACTCCGCCAGGATCTGTCCGACGTAACGTGCCACTGCGCGTACCGCTCCCATCGTTCCGGGGTAGTCCATGCGGGTCGGTCCGACCACGCCGAGTTTGGCGACTGCCTCGTCGCCCGAACCGTAGCCGACCGCGACGACGGACGTGGAGTTGAGCCCCTCGTGGGCGTTCTCGTGCCCGATCCGTACGGTCATGCCGGAGTCCGTGGCCTCACCGAGCAGCTTCAGCAGGACGACCTGTTCCTCCAGTGCTTCCAGCACCGGCCGGATCATCACCGGGAAGTCGTGTCCGAAGCGGGTGAGGTTGGAGGTGCCGCCGATCATAAGCCGCTCCTCCGTCTCCTCGACCAGGGTTTCGAGGAGGGTGGAAAGGACGGTGGAGACCGTCCCCCGGTCCTCGCTGTCGAAGGATTCCGGCAGTTCCTGCACCAAGCGCGGGACATCCGCGAAGCGGCGTCCGACGACCCGGCTGTTGAGCCGGGCCCGCAGATCCGCGAGCGATGCCTCGCCGAACGGCGCAGGGCAGTCGATCATACGCTGTTCGACCCGGCCGGTGTCCGTGATCAGGACGAGCATCAGCCGGGCGGGCGCGAGCGACAGCAGCTCCACGTGCCGCACCGTCGAGCGGGTCAGCGAGGGGTACTGCACGACGGCGACCTGCCGGGTCAGCTGCGCGAGCAGCCGCACCGTCCGGCCGACCACGTCGTCGAGGTCGACCGCGCCGTCGAGGAAGTTCTGGATGGCCCGGCGCTCGGGCGAGGACAGCGGCTTGACGCCCGCGAGCTTGTCGACGAAGAGGCGGTACCCCTTGTCGGTGGGAATGCGCCCCGCGCTCGTGTGCGGCTGGGCGATGAAGCCCTCGTCCTCCAGCACCGCCATGTCGTTGCGGACGGTGGCCGGGGAGACCCCCAGCCGGTGCCGCTCGGTGAGCGCCTTGGAGCCGACGGGCTCCTCGGTGCCGACATAGTCCTGGACGATGGCGCGCAGCACTTCGAGTCTGCGTTCGCTGAGCATCGCGCACACCTCCAGCTGTGTTTCTCCGGATCTCTCCGGTGTCCGGCTGGCACTCGGTACGTACGAGTGCCAGCGATCCCGTCGTCAGTGTACGGGGGTGGGGTGGGGCCGGGGCAAGGGCGACCGGCCGCCCCACCACGGGACCGCGCAGGTCGCTGCCGATAGCGTCCTGGTATGGACGTCGCTTGGGAAGACTTCGGCTGGGAGCGGTTGGGCAACGGTGTCGGCCGGCGGCGGCTCCCGGGCTGGGACGCCACCGTCGCGCTGGTCGCCGGTGCGCAGGGGGTGCTGCTGTACGACACCGGCTCGACGCTGCGCGAGGGCGTCGAGCTGCGCCGGCAGGCCGAGGCGCTGCTCGGCCGCAGGGTGACGCATATCGCACTGAGCCACCCCCATTTCGACCATGTACTGGGCACGGCGGCGTTCGCCGGGGTGCGGGTGTACGGCTCGGCGGGGCTGGCCGCCCTGCTGCGGGACGGAGAGCAGGGGCTGTACGGCGACGCGGTGCGCCACGGCGTGCCCGAGGACGAGGCGGCCCGGTCGGCGGACACGCTGGTGGTCCCGCACCACGAGGTGGACGGGGAGCAGGTGCTCGATCTGGGCGGCGGCCGCCGGGTGCTGCTGGCCGATCTGGGCCCCGCCCACAGCGGCCATGACCTCGCGGTGCTGGTGCCGGGCTCGGACGGTGGGCCTCCGGTGGTGCTCTGCGGCGATCTGGTCGAGGAGTCGGGCGATCCGCAGGCGGGCCCGGACGCGGTGCCCGCGCGCTGGCCGGCCGCGCTGGAGCGGCTGCTGGAGCTGGGCGGCGAGGACGCGCTGTACGTACCGGGGCACGGGGCGGTGGTGGACGCGGCGTTCGTCCGGAAGCAACGGGCGGCGCTGGCGGAGCGGTTCGCGGTGTGAGGATCCCCGCGGTGGCGTGCGGATCTTCGTGGCGGCGTGAGGTTCTTCACGGCGGCGGGCCGATTATCGTCGGGCCATGCGCAGCTACCAGCCGGACCTGACCCCGCCGTGGAAGCGGTCCGCCCCCGTGCCCGAGGTGCCCGCCGAACCCGATCTGGTCGTGGAGGAGGTCGCCACCGGCTTCTGCGGGGCGGTGATCCGCTGCGAGAAGACGGCGCAGGGTCCGACGGTGACCCTGGAGGACCGGTTCGGCAAGCACCGGGTGTTCCCGATGGAGCCGCGCGGCTTCCTGCTGGAGGGCAAGGTCGTCACGCTGGTGCGCCCGGGCCCCGGCGGCCCCGTGCGCACCACCCGTACGGCTTCCGGTTCGGTGGCGGTGCCCGGGGCGCGGGCCCGGGTGGCGCGGGCCGGGCGGATCTATGTGGAGGGCCGGCACGACGCGGAGCTGGTGGAGCGGGTGTGGGGCGACGACCTGCGGATCGAGGGCGTGGTCGTGGAGTACCTGGAGGGTGTCGACGACCTGCCGGCGATCGTCGGGGAGTTCGGGCCGGGGCCGGACGCCCGGCTGGGGGTGCTGGTGGACCATCTGGTGCCCGGCTCCAAGGAGTCCCGGATCGCCGATCGGGTGACCGGCGACCATGTGCTGGTGGTGGGGCATCCGTACATCGACGTGTGGGAGGCGGTGAAGCCGTCCTCGGTGGGGATCGACGCCTGGCCGGTGGTGCCGAGGGGGCAGGACTGGAAGACGGGTGTGTGCCGGGCGCTGGGGTGGCCGGAGAACACCGGGGCGGCCTGGCAGCACATTCTGTCGAAGGTCCGCAGCTACAAGGACCTGGAGCCCCAACTCCTGGGCCGGGTAGAGGAATTGATCGATTTCGTCACCCTTCCGGACTGATGTCCCCGGGCTGAGGCCCGTCCGTCCCGGACGATCATGTGCCGATCCCTGGGAATGCCTGCGCCCCACACGCACCATCGGTTAGTGAGAGGGAAGAACGGGCAGGCGGTTCACGGACCGACGGTTCGAGGGAGCCGCGGGGTCCACGGGGGAAGGACACGGGGCGATGGCGCGCGAGGTCTGGCGGGACAGTGCGGACAACGAGGCGGCCTCGGCCGTCTTCCATCTGATGCAGCAGCTGATCGACCGGTACCGGGTCAACCGGCCGGTGATGCCGCTCGTGGTGGCCCAGGCGGCGGACGCCGCGGCCGGACCGGAGATCGACGCCCGCGTGGAGCGGGTCGTCCACCAGGTGCACCGGGCCAACGAGTTGCGCCGGGTGCCGGTGCGGCTGCTGGACGGCGAGGGCGCCACTCCGTACGAGGCGGCGCTCGACATGGTGCGCACGCTCTCCGAGAAGCCCTGGGAGACCCGCGAGAACACCCAGTACAAGACCTTCTCCTTTCCCCGCTCCCGGCTGCTCGGGGCGATCGAGCAGGCCACCGCGACGGTGGTCGAGCAGTCGCACGGCAACACCTCCGAGGTGCGCGAGGAAAGGATTCTGGAGCAGCTGAGCCGGCTGCGCTGGCGGTCCGGCCGGCCGCGCCGGGGCAGCCGGTGGGAGTCGCTGCGGGAGTCGGTGCGGCCCGAGACGTTCGTCGGCGCGCTCTTCATCGCGCTGCTCAGCGTGCTGCTCGGCGAGATCGACTGGCTGCTGACGGCCCTGGTGGCGGCCGTCGCGCTGCTCGGGCTCGCCGTGGTGGGCCTGGCGAGCCGGGCCGCGCCGCCGCTGCTGTGGCTGCGCCGGGCCAGCCGCTGGTTCGCCACCACCTCGTCGCTGGCCGCGTCCAGCACCGGCTATCCGTCGGACGGCTGGTCGTGGTTCTCGCCTAGCGGTTCCTGGCGGGTGATCCGGGCGCGGGCGGCGGCGGTGGCGGAGCGGGTGGCGGACGCGGGGGCGGGCGACGAGTACGCGCGCCAGTTCCATCTGGAGCTGCGGGTGCAGGCGCTGCTGGAGGACCTGCGGCACAACTACCGCCCGCACTCCCTGGACTGGCGGCGCGGCAAGCGCACGGTCCCGCCGGTGGTGTTCCTGCCCCGGGCCACCCAGGACAACGGCGGCATCCTGCTGATCAACGCGATCAACAACGTACGGTCGCGGCGCAGCGAGGTCGATCCGCTGCTGCTGCTCGCCTCGCTGCCGGCCTCCGAGATCATGCGGCACACCCCGCCGCTGCCCCCGGAGCGGCCGGGTCCGGGGGCGCCGAGCGGTTCCTCCGGGGCCCGGGCCCGCTACGAACGGTGGGTCGACGATCTGAGCCTGGGCCAGTCGCCGGTGGCCGCGGCGACGCTGGCGTGGGTGCTGCTGCTGCCGCTGTCGACGGAGAAGCTGACGCACGAGCACGCGCACGCGCAGCTGGTCACCCACCGGGTGCGGCGGACCTGGGCGTGGTGGGTGATGTCGCGGGCGAGCATCGCGGTGGTCGTCGTGGGCTCGCTGCTGGGGGCGTTCCTGTGGGCCGGGCACTGGCGCGATACGTACTGCCACGGTCCGCTGACCGACCGGAACACGGACGCGATCTGGGCCGGTGAGGGGGACGACCGGGAGTGCGTGGGGGTGGCGACCGCGCCCGAGGTGCTCTTCGCGCGGGGCAACGACCTGGAGCTGAACGGGGCGGGCAAGGGCATCACCTTCGAGCGGATCGAGCAGGAGATACGCGCCGAGAACGCCGACATCGCACCGGGCGACGCGTATGTGACGGTCGTGTACGCCGGTCCGCTGACCGCCACGGGCAAGGACCGGGAGGCGACCCGCAAGGGCCTGGAGGAGCTGACCGGCGTCTACCTCCAGCAGCGGGCGGTGAACAAGACCGTGGGCCGGTCGGTGAAGCTGCGGGTGCTGACCGCCAACGGCGGCGAGGACATGCTGCGGCAGCTCACCGCCGTACGGAAGATCATCGAGGTGGCCCGGCGGGATCCGTCGGTGGTCGGGGTGGTCGGCCTGGGCCGCAACACCTACGAGAGCGACGACGCGACGCGGCTGCTGCGCGATGCGGGGCTGCCGCTGGTGAACACGACGAACTCCAGCGGCGACCTGCCCCGCCGGTTCCCCAACTACTTCGGCCTCGCGGCGACGGACGAGGAGCAGACGTACGCGCTGGGGCTGGTCGCCCGGCAGGTCGCGAAGGAGCTGGACCGCCCGCACGCGATCGTGCTGTCGCGCGGGGACCACAACGGCGACCTGGACCGGTACACCGCCGAGCAGCGGGCCGCGGGCAAGGAGATGCTGCGGACGTCGGGCTTCTCGCTGGGCCGGGACGTGAGCTACGACCTCGCGGGCGGGGCGAGCCTGAACGCCCCGCTGACCACCATCTGCCAGGCCGAGCGGGTGCCGGACGCGCTGTACTTCGCGGGGCGGGTCGAGGACGTGCCCACACTGATGGCGGGCCTGTCGGGCACCACCGGGTGCTCGGACCGGCGGATGACGGTGTTCACCGGGGACGATCTGACGAAGGGCACCTTCGACGACAGCACGTCGATCGCGGCCAACGTCACGCTCTACCACAGCTCCCTCGCCCCGCTGGACCGCGGAAAGAACCTCGGCTTCTACGGCGACGCGTACCGCACGCTGCGGGCGCTGCACCCGGAGGGGGAGGTCGCCGCACTGGTCTCGGGGCGTCCGGCGTACGAGGACGAGCTGTTCGCCAGCGGGCAGACCGTCATCTCCTACAGCGCGACGGCCGCGCTGTACGACGCCGCGGCCCGCGGCGACCAGCGCCGGAGCGCGGCGGAGACCTGGGCGACGCTGCACACGGTGGACCTCAACAACATGCCCACGGGGACGATCTCGTTCAGCCGGGCGAAGTCCTCGGTCTCGGACAACGTGCACGGTCTCAACATCGTCAAGGTGGTCCGGCCGGGGCCGAGCGCCGAGCGGACCCTGGTGTGCGGCAAGCCGGCCGGGGTCGCGCCGCCGCTGACGGCGAAGGACTGCAAGCCGTGAGCGTGCCCGTGAAGTCTTCTCCGGGTGTCAGTCGACCAGGTCGCGGACGACGGCGTCGGCGAGGAGCCGCCCGCGCAGGGTGAGGACCGCGCGGCCCTTCCCGTACGGTTCCGGGTCCAGCAGGCCGTCGGTCAGGGCGCGGCGGGAGGCGGCGAGGCCGTCGGGTTTCAGGAGGTCGAGCGGGCAGCCCTCGCGCAGCCGCAGCTCCAGCAGGATCCGCTCGACCCGGCGGTCCTCGTCGGCGAGAATCTCGCGGCCCGCGCCGGGCGAGCGGCCCTCGGAGAGCGCCTGGGCGTACGCGCCGGGGTGCTTCACGTTCCACCAGCGCACACCGCCGACGTGGCTGTGCGCCCCGGGGCCCGCGCCCCACCAGTCGGCGCCGCGCCAGTACAGCTCGTTGTGGAGGCAGCGGCCGGCCTCGGTGGTGGCCCAGTTGGAGACCTCGTACCAGTCGAAACCGGCGGCGGCGAAGGCCTCGTCCGCGATGAGATAGCGGTCGGCGTGCGCGTCGTCGTCGGTCATCGGGATCTCGCCGCGCCGGATGCGGCGGGCGAGCTGGGTGCCCTCCTCGACGATCAGGGCGTACGCGGAGACATGGTCGGGGCCCGCGCCGATCGCGGCGTCCAGGGTGGCCCGCCAGTCGTCGTCGGACTCGCCGGGGGTGCCGTAGATCAGGTCCAGGTTGACGTGGTCGAAGCCCGCCGCGCGCGCCTCGGCGACGCAGGCCTCGGGGCGGCCGGGGGTGTGGGTGCGGTCGAGGATCTTCAGGACGTGCTGCTTGGCGCTCTGCATGCCGAAGGAGACCCGGTTGAAGCCGCCCTCGCGCAGGGCTTCGAGGTAGGCCGGATCGACGGACTCCGGATTGGCCTCGGTGGTGATCTCGGCGTCCTCGGCGAGCCCGAACTCCTCCCTGATCGATGCCAGCATCCGTACGAGGTCGGCGGCGGGCAGCAGGGTGGGCGTGCCGCCGCCGACGAAGACCGTACGGACCGGGCGCGGGTCGTCGCCGAGGACCTTGCGGGCCTGGCGGACCTCCTCGATCAGATGGGCGGCGTAGTTGTCGCGGGAGGCCAGCGCTCCGCCGGAGCCGCGCAGCTCGGTGGCGGTGTAGGTGTTGAAGTCGCAGTAGCCGCAGCGGGTGGCGCAGTACGGCACGTGCAGATAGAAGCCGAGCGGGCGGTCGGCTGCGCCTTCCAGGGCATGGTGGGGCAGCGCCCCGTGGTCGGGCACGGGCTCACCATCGGGCAGTACGGAAGGCATACCGTCCATTGTCGCTCGCCGCCGGAGCTTCCCGGACCGGGCCGGGCCGGGGCCTCCTGCCGAGGGTCCGGGCCCGGCGGCGTGCTGTTGGTCGGATTCGTTCGTGGGAGCCGGTGAACGATGGGCGATCGCCCATGGCCCGCACGCCGCCTTTCGGCGAGAGTGCGGACATGACGGACACCGGATGGACCCCGATCGGCGCCCCGGGCGCGTTCTACGAGTGCCCCCGCTGGCACGAGGGCGTGTGGTGGGTGTCCGACTTCTACGCCGACCGCATCGTGACCGTGGCCGGGGACGGCCGGACGATCACCGTCCTCGGCCTGGACGGCGACCACCCCGGCGGCCTCGGCTGGCTGCCCGGCGGGGCGCTCCTCTTCGTCGCGATGCGGGGGCGGAAGGTCATGCGGCGCGAACCGGACGGCAGCCTCGTCGTGCACGCCCATCTGGCCCCGTACGGCGAGGGCCCGGCCAACGACATGCTCGTCCTGCCGGACGGAACCGCCTTCGTGGGCTGCTTCGGCTTCGACCTGAACGCCGGCGAGCACCCTCGTACCGCCGCGCTGCTCCGCGTCCTGCCCGACGGAACGGTACGGGTCGCCGCCGAGGAGCTCGTCTTCCCCAACGCGGCCGTCCTCACCGACCACGGCAGGACCCTGGTCGTCGGGGAGACCTTCGCCGCCCGCCACACCGCTTTCACCCTCACGCCCGACGGCCTGCTCACCGAGCGCCGCACCTGGGCTCAGGTCGCTCCCTCGCCGGCCCTGGCCCCGACCGGCCGGATGATCGCGGAGCTCCGGTACGCGCCCGACGGGTGCGCCGTCGACGGCTCGGGCGACCTGTGGGTCGCCGACGCCCTCCACGGGCGTGTCGTCAGGGTCCGGGAGGGCGAGGGAATCGTCGAACAGCTCGACCTGCCCGACGGGCTCGGCGCCTTCGCCTGCGGCCTCGGCGGCGACGACGGCCGGACACTCCTCGTCTGCGCGGCGCCCGACTTCGACCCCCGCGCCCGGGCCGCCGCCCGCGACTCCGTCCTGCTGACCACGCGCGTCCGCGTACCGGCGGCCTGAACGGCGACCGCCGCCGGGTGTCTCCCGGCGGCGGTCGCCGTCACCGCTCCCCGTCGTCGGTGAGGGTGGCGGCCACGGCTTCCCCGAAGGCCCGGGAGCCCGCCGCGGTGGGGTGGAGCGGGAAGCCGTCGCGCAGGGAGAGGGCGCTCTGGATGTACCGGTCCTCCTGGGGTGCGCACGCGTCGTGGCCCGCGCCGATCCCCGCCGTGTCGGTGTAGAGCGCCCCGTGGCGGGCCGCCGCCTCGCGCAGGACGGTGCCGAGCCGGTCGATCCGGGCCTGGATGTAGTCGGCGTCGCGGCCCCAGTACGGCTGGGCGGGGACGGGTGCGGGTGGGAGGGGTGTGCGGGACTCAGCCCCACATGCGCAGTTCCTCGTTCCGCGGAGCGTGGACGGTACGGGGGCGTCGGCTCCGAAGGTCCGCACGGGCCGGGTGCCGTTCCAGGCTTCCCAGCCGGGGTCCCCGTGGGTGGCGAAGGCGGTCCACGCGGTGTGCATGGCCACGGCGAGGTCGCGCGGTGCCGCGTCACCGGCGAGGAGGCGGCTGTCCTCGGTGTGCAGCGTGTCGAAGACGAAGCCGATCTCCAGGGCGTGGCAGGCGCCGAGCCGCCCCACCGGCGAGGGCCACGCGAACTCGTAGACGTAGGTGCGGCCCGGTCGGCCGGTCCGGGCGTCGGCGAGCCGGTTGACCGGGGCCCTGAGCATCCGGTCGGTGGCCATGGCTCCGAGGATCTCGCCGGGCGGCGCGTCCGGCCGGGCGGCCCGGTAGATGCCCGGGGCCCGCAAGGGGGCCCGGTTCCTCAGTGTGGCGGCCCACAGGGCGCCGCGCCCGATCCGGTCGGCGAGGCCGCTGGGCACGAACCACAGCCGGTGCTCGTGGGTGTTGCTGCCCAGGAGGAGATCGATGCCGTCGGTGGCGCCCGCCGCGAACGCGTCGGCGGGCGCGGTGGGAAGGACGTCGCCGTCGATGACGGGGTGGAAGCCACGGCTGCCGGTCAGGGGGTTGCCGCCGGAGGTCGCGGTGCGCTGCGCGGCGAGCAGCCGTGCGGGATCGATGCGGGCGAAGGCCGCGGCGGTGGCATCGACGCCGAGGTGCCCGGCCATGGCCCCGGTGGTGCGCGACGCCCGGGCGGGCGGCAGTGCGGTGGGGGCTCCGCTCTGGAGGACGGCCCGGTGGAACAGCCCGGTGGCGTGGGGGCTCGTCAGCAGAGCGGCGATGCTGGTGGCCCCCGCGGACTCGCCGAAGACCGTGACGTTGCCGGGGTCGCCGCCGAAGGCACGGATGTTGTCGCGGACCCAGGCCAGCGCGGCGAGCTGGTCGCGCAGTCCGAGGTTGGCGGGGGCGTCGGGGAAGACGCCGAAGCCCTCGATGCCGAGCCGGTAGTTGAGGGAGACCAGCACCACCCCGTCGCGGGCGAAGGCCCTTCCGTCGTAGACGGGGACGGCGGAGGAACCGTTGCGCAGCGATCCGCCGTGGATCCACACCATGACGGCCCGCTGCCCCTCGTCCGGGGCAGGCGTCCAGACGTTGAGGTTGAGGCAGGCGTCGCCGGGGATGTCGGGGTCGGGCAGGAGTGCGTCCAGCGGGGCCGCGTAGGGGTTCTTGGGGGCGGTGGGCCCGAACGCGGTCGCGTCGCGGACCCCCTGCCACTCCGGGGCGGGTACGGGTGCCCGGAAGCGGAGGGGACCGACGGGCGCGGCCGCGTACGGTATGCCTCGAAAGACGGTGACGCCGTCCTCGGCCGAGCCGCGGACCGTGCCGGAACGGGTGTCGACGAGAGTCATGCGCACGTCTCCCGGAGCTCCCGCTTGAGGACCTTGCCGCTGGGGCCGAGCGGCAGCGAGCCGAGCACGCGCACGATCCGGGGGTACTTGTGCCGCCCGAGGCGCTCCCTGGCCCACTCGACGAGTTCGTCGGGGTGCAGCCGCGCCCCGGGGCGTGCGACCACGGCGGCGCAGATCTCCTCCCCCCTGACCTCGTCGGGCAGCCCCACCACGCTGACCTGCGCGATGCCGGGGTGGCGGGCCAGCGTCTCCTCGACCTCGCGGGGGTAGACGTTGAACCCGCCGCGGATGATCAGATCCTTCTTGCGGTCGACGATGGTCAGGAAGCCGTCCTGATCCCTGACCCCGAGGTCGCCGGTCCGGAACCAGCCGTCGACCAGGGCCTCCGCGGTGGCCCGCGGGTTGTCGAGATACCCGGCGAAGACGTTGTGGCCGCGCAGGACGACCTCGCCCCGCTCGCCGTCGGCCAGGGGAACGACGCGGTCCTCGATCCTCGGGTCGGCGACGGCCGCCTCGACGCCCGGAATGGGGCGGCCCACCGTCCCCGTCCGCCGTTCCTCGGGCCGGTTGAACGTGGCGGCGGGGGACGTCTCGGTCAGCCCGTAGCCCTCCAGGATCACTGTGCCGAAGGCGTCCTCGAAGCGTTCGAGGAGCGCGACCGGGAGGGCGGCGCCGCCGGAGACCGCCAAGCGCAGACCGGCGGGACGGGGGCCGTCCGCCCCGGACGCCTCGGCGAGCGCGTGGTACATCGTCGGCACCCCCATGAACACCGTCACGGCCTCGCGGGCCATCAGCGCGAGGGCGTCGGGGCCGGTGAAGCGGGCGGTCAGGACCAGGGACGCGCCGGCGCTGAGGGCGGCGTTCATGGCGCAGGACTGGCCGAAGCTGTGGAACAGCGGCAGACAGCCGAGGACGACGTCGTCGGGCGTGAGCGCGAACAGGTCCTGGGCGCACACGGTGGCGTTGCGGACCAGGTTCGCGTGGGTGAGCAGGGCTCCCTTGGGCCGCCCGGTGGTGCCGCTGGTGTAGAGGATGACCGCGGTGTCGTCCGGGTCGCGCGGCTCGGGCCCGTCGAGAGCCTGCCCGCCGCAGTCGACGGGCAGGACCCTGACACCGGCCCCGGAGGCGGCCGCCTCGGCGACCACGGTCAGCGCCCCGGCCGCGATCACGGCCCGGCAGCCGCTGTGGCGCAGCACGTAGGCGACCTCGTCGGCCACGAGCAGGCCGTGCACGGGCACCGCGGTGGCTCCGGCGGCGAGCACGGCGTAGTAGGCGCGTGGAAAGTCCGCGGAGTTGGGCAGCAGCAGGGCGACCCGGTCGCCGGTCCTCACCCCGTCGGCGCGGAGCCGGGCCGCGAGCCGCAGGACGTCCCGCCACAGGTCTCGGTAGGTGACGCGCACGTCCCCGTCGACGACCGCGATCCGGTCGGGACGGCGGGCGGCGGACTCCTGCAGGATGGTGGCGACGCTCAACTGCACCTTGGCTCCCTCACGCGTGCGAACGGGCTGTCCGATCGCCTCAGCTTCGGCCAGGGCGCGGCGCGGCGGCCATGTGCAGACGCCCAGCACCGGGGCCGGAGGGGTGGGCAACGGCACGGGCCGTGCGGCCGCTCCGCAGGGCCGTACCCGGACGGGCGCGGGTCAGTGGTCCAGTTCGAGGGCGCGCAGTGCGAGGGCCCATCCGAGCCGTGCCTCACCCGAGTCGGCGGGCCAGCCGGTCAGTTCGGCGACACGGCCGATGCGGTTCAGAATCGTGTTGCGGTGGCAGAACATCCGGGTGGCGGTACCGGAGGCCGAACAGCCCGAGTCGAGCCAGGTCCGCAGCGTGCCCAGGAGGACGTCGCGCTCGGCGCCGCTGTCCAGGACCCCGTGGAGATAGCGCACCGTGAGGCGTTCGGCGATCTCCGGCTCGGCGCCGAGCGCCGCGTGCACCAGTCGGTCGTCCAGCGAGGCGACCTCTCCGCTGCGGGGCGGCAGGGTGTCCAGCGCGCGCTGCGCCAGGCGCAGTCCCTGGGCCGCCGCTGCCAGTTCGCCGAAAGGAGGCGAGATGCCCGCCCGGCCGATGCGCTGGCCGCGCAGGGCCTCCGCGAGGTCCGCCGGGTCGGCGGCCCGGAGCCTGACGAGCCCGGCGACGGTGTCCGCGCGCGGCCGCCAGAAGGACCACAGCCCCCAGCCCTCCAGAGCCGGCGCGGGGTCGGGCGGCGAGACGGCGTCGTGGGCGTCCTGGGCGATGACCACCACCGCGTAGCGGTCCTGCCGGGGTACACCGAGGGCCGTGGCGGCCGCTCCGGCCACCGCCGGATCGCCCGCGCGGCCGTCCAGCAGCGCCTCGAACAGGGCGCCGCGGCGGGATGCCTCGCGGTGCTGGAGTTCGAGCATGCGCAGGCGGTAGGCGTCCGCCATGGCGGAGGAGAACCGGTCGATGGTCTCCCAGACGGCGCCGGCCATGTCACCGACCAGGTGCTGCTGGGCGGGAGAGCGGTCGCGCATCCAGTCGGCCATCGCCTGCCAGAGCACCCGGCCCCCTCGGCGGTAGGCCTGGAGCACGGTGGCCAGGGGCATGTCCTGCTCCGCGCGGAGCCGCCCGTTCTCGGCGGCCACCGCCTCGAAGAGGCGTTCGCCGTCGGGTATCCGGCCGAACTCGCGCAGGGCGATCTCCATGTTGCCGCGCAGCGTCCGGTGCAGGTCGTCGTGGGAGACCGGGGTCCCGCTGGCGTACCGGGAGCTGTGCGCGCAGATGTCGTCCGCGAGGCGCTCGATGAGGCTGTCGAGGTCGCCGAGCAGCGTCAGGGCCAGCTCGCGGCGCAGGGCCGGCTCGTCGTTCATGGGCGCAGGATAGGCACGGCCGCGGCCTGCGGGAAACGTGGTGTCGACCACGATTCCCGCAGGCCGGCGGCGTGCGGCGGGAGGCCGGTGCGGCTCACTTCCCGGCGGGTACGGGCGTCCGGGGCGTCGTGCGGTCCTCACGGCGTACCAGCTGCCTGAGGGCCACGGCGAGGGCCGCTCCCACCAGTCCGGCCAGCACGACGAGGACGAAGGGGGCCCGATCGCCGTCGACACGGTCCTCGATCAGACCGAAGAGGAAGGGTCCGAAGAACCCTCCGAGCAGGCCGACGGTGTTGATGAACGCGAGCCCGACGGCGGCCATCAGTCCCGACATCCGCGACATGGCCACCGACCAGAACAGCGGAAGGGTGCCCATCAGGAAGAAGTTGGCGACGAACAGCAGCGTGAACTGTGCCGCGACCGCGTCCGTGACCAGGAACCCGCCCATCGCCGCGGTCCCCGCGACGGCACACAGGACGATCAGCCCGGTGTCGTCGCCGATCCGCCCGTGGAGCCAGGGGAAGAAGAGCACACCGGCGAGGACGGCGAGGCCGATACTGCCGGTGACCAGCCCGATGTTCGTCGTGCCCTCGACCCCGAGGTCCTCCACGATCGCGGGCAGGTTGAACCCGACGGCGGAGGCCACGAGCTGGTTCACGAAGTAGACGGCCGCGAGCATCAGCACGACGGGGCGTCCGAAGGCGAGCTTGAGGTTGCCCCGCAGCCGGTGGGGCGACGGCGCGCCCGCCGCACGCTCGGACAGCAGGGCGGCCTCGTCCGCGGAGAGCCATCGGGCGTCCTGCGGGCGGCTGGGGAGCGCGAACCAGACCACGGCGCCGACCGCGACGGTGACCAGGCCCTCGACGAGGAACATCCACTGCCAGCCGTGCAGTCCGGCGGTGCCGTCCATGCTCATCAGCGCGCCGCCCGCCGGGGCGCCCAGGATGGTGGCGAGGGCCGGTGCGGTGTAGATGAGGCCGACCACCTTCACGCGGTGCCGCTGCGAGAACCAGAGCGTGACGGTGTACATCAGCGCCGGGTACAGCCCGGCTTCCGCTGCCCCGAGGAGGAAGCGGAGGAGGTAGAACGACAGCTCGCCCTGGACGAACATCATCGCCGCGGAGACGAGACCCCAGGTCACAGCGATGCGCGCGATCCAGACCCGGGCTCCCACGCGGTAGAGCACCAGGTTGCTCGGCACTTCGAGAAGCGCGTAGCTGATGAAGAACACCCCGGCGCCGAGCCCGTACGCGGCGGCGCCGATGCCGATGTCGGCCTCCAGCTGGGTCTTCGCCAGCGACACGTTCGTCCGGTCCACGTACGACATGAAGTAGGCCAGGCCGAGTACCGGCAGCAGGCGTCGGATCGCCTTGCGGGTGACCGCCGAGTGGAGCGCGTCGGAGCCAAGTGACATGACAGTCCTTCCTGCGGGCACGGCTGCGCGCAGTGAGTCAGCGGTGGTGGGCGAGCGCACCCCGTCGCACCTGGGCGAGAGTGCTGTGTCGCTCGTGGTGGTCAGCTTCGGCGACACCGCCGCGATCCGGCCATGTGCAGGTGCCCAGCATGAGCCCTGGCCCGGTGGGCACCGGCCCCCGCCGCGGGCACGGCCCCGGATCGCGGCCGCGGGCGGCCGGTCGCCCGGAACGCCCTACTCCGCGTGCAGCACCAGCAGGGCCACGTCATCGTCCGGCGGCTGCTCGGCGAACTCGTGGACCGCCCGCCGGATCCGCTCGGCGGTGGCCTCGGCGGGCAGCCCGGCGCACCCGGCCAGCACCCGGGCCAGCCCGTCCCCGTCGTCGAACATCAGCGGGCCCGACCGCCGCTCGGTCACCCCGTCGGTGACGCAGAGCAGGGTGTCCCCGGGCGCGAGGCCGAAGGTCTGGCTCTCGTACGCCACGTCCTCGACGACCCCGAGCAGCACCTGGGGTTCGGCGGCCGGGCGGACGGAGCCGTCGGGGCGCAGCAGCAGCGGCAGCGGGTGTCCGGCGCTGGCGACCGTGCAGCGGACCCCGCCGTCCGGGAGCGGCACGACCTCCCCGTACAGCAGGGAGAGGAACCGCGACTGGGTGCCGTCGTGGAGCTGCTGGCCCCCGGCGGCGGCGACCATCAGGGCGGCGGCCTCGGCTGCCTCCATGGCGTCGTCGAGGAGCAGGCGGTTCAGCCGGTCCAGGACCTCACCGACGCCGAAGCCCTCGCGGGAGAGCAGCCGCAGCCAGGGGCGGGCGAGACCGGTGACGACGGCGGCCTCGGGGCCGGAGCCCTGGACGTCGCCGAGGACGAAGCACCAGCGGTCGCCGGGGCACGGGAAGATGTCGTAGAAGTCGCCGCCGACCACGCCGTCGTCGCTCGGTTCGTAGACGAGGGCGCTGGTGACGCCGGGGATCTCGGCGACCTTGCTGGGCAGCAGGCCGCGCTGGAGGATCCGGCTGATGGTGGCCTGCCGGGTGTAGGCGCGGGCGGCGCCGACGGCGAGCCCGAGACGGCGGACGAAGTCCTCGATGAGCGAGGCGACGGCCTCCGGCACCTGGGCGACGCCCTCACGGCCGACGAGTACGGTGCCGAGCGCCCGGCCACCGGCGGTGATCCGGAACGCGAGCGCGGCCCCGTCCCGGCCACCGGGGTACGGAGACGGCGCCTCCCCGGCCTCCCCGGCCTCCGCCGGCCGGTCGGCCGGAGGCGCGGGCCAGGGCACGGGTACGGGGACGGGGCCGGAGCCCGCCCCGGCGGGGAGCCTGGGCGGGGTGTTCTCCAAGGCGGTGCGCAGCGGCTCGGTGCCGGTCTCGTCGCTGTGCCAGACCCGGGCGAGCCGGGGTTCGGCGGCCGGTCCGCCGCCCTCGGTCTCCAGCCAGATCGCGCACCAGTCCGCCAGCCGGGGCACCAGCAGCTGGCCCGCTATGGCGGCCACCAGGTCCTCGTCGAGCTGCCCGGCGAGCAGGTCGGAGGCCTCGGCGAGGAAGGCCGGGGCGCCCCGGCTGTCCCAGACCGCGTCGTCGCGTTCGGTGCGCCGGGCGGCGGGAGCGAGGATCTCGGCGGCGCGCAGGCCGCGCCGGAGGGCCTCGCCGTCGGGTGGGGAGGGCGGGGCGCTCCAGTCGTCGACGGGGAGGCGGGCCCAGACCGTTTTGAGGCCGGTGCGGTAGGTGATGCCCCAGGAGTCGGCGAGGGTGGCGACGAGCTGGAGGCCCCGGCCGTACTCGGCGGGGTCCGGCAGCTCCCCCGCGACCGCCGCGCCCCGTTCCGGCCCGGGCTCCGGCTCGTCGCCGCTGACCGGGCGGGCCGGGTGGTGGTCGGTGACCTCCAGGACGAGGGCGGCCGTCGGCTCGTCGTCGCCGCCCTCCTCCTCCAGCCTGAGGACCAGGTCGACGGTGGTCCCGGCGTGCACCACGGCGTTGGTGACCAGTTCGTTGGTGACGGTCACCGCGTCGTCGGCCAGCCGGTCGCTGAAACCCACGGCGGCGGGCACCCCGAGCCCGGTCCACTCGGCGAGCGCGGCGCGCACGAAGCGGCGGGCGGCGGACGGGGCGAGGGGTATGCCGGGCAGGCTGGTGCGGCTGGCAAGGCGCGGGCCGTGCGCGTACCCGGCACGGATGGTGCCGGGACGCTGCACGGTGTCCCGCTGCAAGGGAATGGGCGCCACGGTGCGGCTCCTACGGTCCGACGACACCGACAGGGTGACAGACCGGCCGCATCCATAAGCACCGAGTTACCGAAGTGAGCAGAAAATCGAGCAGATTCGAACGCAAGGCTTCGGGAAACTCAACCCTTCGGGAATTCGGGAAGCGGAACTGCTGCGGCCGGGCCTGACAGGAACACTCCGTCGCGGCGATGAGCCTGCAGGCGTCCGCGGGTCTACCCCTGGAGAGACGACCGATCGAGAGACGACCGACTCACAGGGAGCGCGCCATGGGCCTCATCCACATCGAACTGTTCGCGACCCTCGACCTCGTCGGGCAGGCGCCCGGCGGCCCCGACGAGGACCCGGTGGGGTTCCCGTTCGGCGGCTGGCAGGCGCCCCTGCTGGACCCGGTGGCCGGGGCGCAGGTCGGCGAGGCGTACGAGGGGACGGACGCCCTCCTGCTCGGCCGGCGGACGTACGACATCTTCGCCGCCTTCTGGCCCCACCAGGAAGGCGGCCAGGACGACGGGATCGCCGCCCTCTTCAACGGCGTCCCGAAGTACGTGGCCTCCCGCGGCCGGCCCGACCTCTCGTGGGCCGGGTCCACGCTGCTCGGCCCGGATCTCGCCGCCTCGGTGCGCGAGATCCGTGACCGGCACGAACACGTGAAGGTCGTCGGGAGTCTGCACCTCGTCCAGACCCTCCTGCGCGAGAAGCTCTTCGACCGGCTCGACCTCTGGCTGCATCCGATCGTGCTCGGCGTCGGGAAGAAGGTGTTCGACGGTGGCGCGGTGCCCACCAACCTCACGCTCCTCGCACCCCCGGCAGCCGGCCCGAAGGGCACGGTGTACCTGCGCTACGGGCTCGCCGAGGGCACGCCCGCCACGGGGGACATGAGCGCGCCCGATCGCGGTGCCGGAGGTTAGCGCGCCCGGCCGCCGCGGGATCCGTACGGCGAACGGGGCTGCCGGACACCTGGTGTCCGGCAGCCCTGTGCCGTTCCGGGGCCGAGCCCCCGGAAGGCGGCCCGGCGGCCGGGAGCGAGCCCTCGGCCGCCAGGCCCGCGCGCGAAGGCCCTACGCCTCGCGCGAGCCCGCGTACATCTCGTCGATGAGCCCCTGGTACTGGCGCTCGACGACCGGCCGCTTCAGCTTGAGGCTCGGGGTCAGCTCGCCGTGCTCGACGTCCAGGTCGCGCGGCAGGAGGCGGAACTTCTTGATGGTCTGCCAGCGCTGGAGGCCCTCGTTGAGGCGCTTGACGTATCCGTCGATCAGCTCGACGGTCTGCGGGGCGGCGACGACCTCCGCGTACGACTTGCCCTCCAGGCCGTTCTCGGCGGCCCAGCCGAGGAGGGTGGGCTCGTCGAGGGCGATGAGCGCGGTGCAGAAGTTACGGTCCGCGCCGTGCACCAGGATGTTGGAGACGAACGGGCAGACCGCCTTGAACTGACCCTCGACCTCCGCCGGGGCGACGTACTTGCCGCCGGACGTCTTGATCAGGTCCTTCTTGCGGTCGGTGATGCGCAGATAGCCGTCGGCCGACAGCTCGCCGATGTCCCCGGTGTGGATCCAGCCGTCCGACTCCAGGACCTCCTCGGTCTTGTCGGGCAGCTTGTGGTAGCCCTGCATGACGCCGGGGCCGCGCAGCAGGATCTCGCCGTCGTCGGCGATGCGCACCTCGGTGCCGGGGAGCGGCTTGCCGACGGTGCCGGTGCGGTAGGCCTCGCCCGGGTTGACGAAGGAGGCGGCGCTGGTCTCGGTGAGGCCGTAGCCCTCCAGGATGTGGACGCCGGCGCCCGCGAAGAAGTAGCCGATGTCCGGGGCGAGCGCGGCGGAGCCGGAGATGCAGGCGCGCAGCCGGCCGCCGAAGGCCTCACGGATCTTGGAGAAGACGAGCGTGTCGGCGACCTTGTGCTTGGCGCCGAGCGCGAAGGGGACGGACGCCTTGCCGGTGCGCCGGAAGTTGTCCTGGGAGACCTTGGCGTACTCGCGGGCCACCCCGGCCGCCCACTGGAAGATCTTGTACTTGGCGCCGCCGCCCGCGCGGGCCTTGGAGGCGACCCCGTTGTAGACCTTCTCGAAGATCCGGGGCACGGCGGCCATGTAGGTCGGCTGGACGACCGGCAGATTCTCGATGATCTTGTCGATGCGGCCGTCGATCGCGGTGACGTGGCCGACCTCGATCTGGCCCGAGGTGAGGACCTTGCCGAAGACGTGGGCGAGCGGCAGCCAGAGGTACTGCACGTCCTCGGCGGTGATCAGACCGGTCGCCACGGTGGCCTTCGCCATGTACGACCAGTTGTCGTGCGGCAGCCGTACGCCCTTGGGGCGGCCGGTGGTGCCCGAGGTGTAGATGAGGGTGGCGAGCTGGTCGGCGGTGATCGCGGCGACCCGCTCGGTGACCGCGTCCGGGGTCTTGGCGAGGAGCTCCTTGCCCTGGGCCTCCAGGTCGGCGAGGGTGATGATCCAGCCCTCCGGGTCGCCCTCGGCGGGCTCGACGCCGGCCGGGTCGATGACCACGACATGGGCGAGATCCGGCAGGTCGGCGCGGGTCTCCCGGGCCTTGGCCAGCTGCTCGGCGTCCTCCGCGATGAGGATCCGGCTCTCGGAGTCGGCCAGGATGAACGCGGACTCCTCGGCGTTCGTGGAGGGGTAGATCGTGGTGGTCGCGGCGCCCGCGCACATCACCCCGAGGTCGATGAGGACCCACTCCACCCGGGTGGCCGAGGAGAGGGCGACCCGCTCCTCCGGCTGTACGCCGAGCGCGATCAGCCCGGCGGCGATCGCGTAGACCCGCTCGGCGGCCTGGCCCCAGCTCAGCGACTTCCAGTCGTCGGGCCCCTCGCCCGAGGCGGACGGCACCGGAAAGCGGTACGCCTCCCCGTCCGGCGTCGCCGCCACGCGGTCGATGAAGAGGGCCGCCACGGAGGGCGGCCGGTTATCGATCAAGGTCTGTGTGTCGCTCACGACGTCCTCCGGGCCTGCGGCATTGCTACGACCGGCTTCTTTGATACGGCGACTTGCTCTGTACGTCCTGCTCTGCAACCTGCTTGTTCGGCTTGTTTAACTGGCCAGTAACCATCGAGTCGTGATCAGAGTAGAGCGCACTTGTCCGCCACGTAAGAGGCAACGGGCCGCCGCTTTCATAACGAAAGGGCCCCCATACCGATGCTGCGGCATGGGGGCCCTCCGGACCGCTCGTCGACAGAAGTCGGCGGGCGTCGGGGCGGGGCTACTTCTTGCCCTTGCTCTCCCCGGCGGACTCGTCGGTCGACAGGACGGAGATGAAGGCGTCCTGCGGAACCTCCACATTGCCGACCATCTTCATCCGCTTCTTGCCCTCCTTCTGCTTCTCCAGCAGCTTCCGCTTACGGGAGATGTCACCGCCGTAGCACTTGGCGAGCACGTCCTTGCGGATGGCGCGCACGGTCTCACGGGCGATGACCCGGGCGCCGATGGCCGCCTGGATCGGCACCTCGAAGTTCTGCCGCGGGATGAGCTTCTGCAGTTTGGCGACGAGCCGGACGCCGTACGCGTACGCCTTGTCCTTGTGGGTGACCGCGGAGAACGCATCCACCTTGTCGCCGTGCAGCAGGATGTCGACCTTGACGAGGTTGGCCGTCTGCTCGCCGGTGGGCTCGTAGTCGAGGGAGGCGTAGCCCCGGGTCTTGGACTTCAGCTGGTCGAAGAAGTCGAAGACGATCTCCGCGAGCGGCAGGGTGTAGCGGATCTCGACCCGGTCCTCGGAGAGGTAGTCCATGCCGAGCAGGGTGCCGCGGCGGCCCTGGCACAGCTCCATGATCGCGCCGATGAACTCGCTCGGGGCCAGCACCGTGGCGCGGACGACCGGCTCGTGCACCTTGTCGATCTTGCCCTCGGGGAACTCGCTCGGGTTGGTGACGACGTGCTCGGTGCCGTCCTCCATCTCGACGCGGTAGACCACGTTGGGCGCGGTGGCGATCAGGTCGAGGCCGAACTCGCGCTCCAGCCGCTCACGGACCACGTCCAGGTGGAGCAGGCCGAGGAAGCCGACGCGGAAGCCGAAGCCGAGCGCGGCGGAGGTCTCCGGCTCGTAGACCAGGGCGGCGTCGTTGAGCTGGAGCTTGTCCAGCGCCTCGCGCAGGTCCGGGTAGTCCGAGCCGTCCAGCGGATACAGCCCCGAGAACACCATCGGCTTCGGGTCCTTGTAACCGCCCAGCGCCTCGGTCGCCCCGTTGTTCAGGGAGGTGATCGTGTCACCGACCTTGGACTGCCGGACGTCCTTCACCCCGGTGATGATGTAGCCGACCTCGCCCACGCCGATGCCGTCGGCCGGGGTCATCTCCGGGGAGGACACCCCGATCTCCAGCAGCTCGTGGGTGGCGCCGGTGGACATCATGCGGATGCGCTCGCGCTTGTTGAGCTGACCGTCGACGACACGGACGTAGGTGACGACACCGCGGTACGAGTCGTAGACCGAGTCGAAGATCATCGCGCGGGCGGGGGCGTCCGCGACGCCGACCGGGGCCGGCACGTCCCGCACGACCCGGTCGAGCAGCGCGTCCACGCCGACGCCGGTCTTGGCGGAGACCTTGAGCACGTCCTCGGGCTGGCAGCCGATGAGGTTGGCCAGCTCCTCGGAGAACTTCTCCGGCTGGGCGGCCGGGAGGTCGATCTTGTTGAGCACCGGGACGATGGTGAGGTCGTTCTCCATCGCGAGATAGAGGTTGGCCAGCGTCTGGGCCTCGATGCCCTGCGCGGCGTCGACCAGCAGGACCGTGCCCTCGCAGGCGGCGAGCGAACGGGAGACCTCGTAGGTGAAGTCCACGTGGCCCGGGGTGTCGATCATGTTGAGGACATGGGTCAGGCCCTGGTCCTCGCCCTCGGTGGGCGCCCAGGGCAGCCGGACCGCCTGGGACTTGATGGTGATGCCGCGCTCGCGCTCGATGTCCATCCGGTCGAGGTACTGAGCGCGCATCTGCCGCTGGTCGACCACTCCGGTCAGCTGAAGCATCCGGTCGGCGAGGGTCGACTTGCCGTGGTCGATGTGCGCGATGATGCAGAAATTGCGGATCAGCGCCGGGTCGGTACGGCTCGGCTCGGGCACGTTGGAAGGAGTCGCGGGCACGCAGGGTCCTGATTCTTGAGACGCCGAACGCCGTGTCTCGGGTCGATGTCGGGTCGGTCGGATCGTCGGTCGGATCGATACGTAGGCTCCATCGTCCCACGCCCGCGGGACCGCGACCGGTTTGGGCCGGTCGGAGGGTGACTGCTACCGTGGACAGCTGTGCCTCGTGGCTCTCACGAGCGGCGTGGCTCACCTAGAAGATCCAACGAACCTGAAAAGGCTCTTTCGTGGCGAACATCAAGTCCCAGATCAAGCGGAACAAGACCAACGAGAAGGCGCGCCTGCGCAACAAGGCCGTCAAGTCGTCGCTCAAGACCGCGATCCGCAAGGCCCGCGAGGCCGCCGCTGCCGGTGACGTCGAGAAGGCCACCACGGCCGTCCGCGACGCCTCCCGTCAGCTCGACAAGGCTGTCTCGAAGGGTGTCATCCACAAGAACGCCGCCGCCAACAAGAAGTCGGCGCTGGCGTCCAAGGTTGCCGCCCTGCAGGCCTGAGCTTCTTCCCGGAGCTCACTGATGTGATCGCCGGAACGGACCAGCGGGCCCTCTCTCCCGCCCCTGCCCGGCACCCCGCGCCGCACACCGAACCTGCGTTCGCCACGCGGGTGCGGCGCACCCAAGCTTGACCCGGAAGCCCCGGACGCCGATCTCCCCAGATCAGCGCTCCGGGGCTTCCGCACATACGCACCTACTCCAGCTGTACGTGCGCCTGGGGCCCACTCCAGCCCGCCCGGCACACACCCAGCCCGCCCGGCACACACCCAGCCCGTCCGGCGTTTGAGGACGGAACCGGCGATCACACGAGGCCCCGCACACCACGGCAACCCCGCCACGGCACACCCAGCCCGTCCGGCGCTTGAGGACGGACCCGGTCACCACAGGCCCCCGCACCGAACGGCGACCGGAAAACCTACCGCCCAGCCCGCGCGGCCCGCGCAACAACGACGACGGCCTTCTCCAGGGCGTACTCAGGATCGTCCCCCCCGCCCTTCACCCCCGCATCCGCCGCAGCCACGGCCCGCAGGGCCACCGCGACCCCGTCCGGCGTCCACCCCCGCATCTGCTGCCGCACCCGGTCGATCTTCCACGGCGGCATCCCCAGCTCCCGGGCGAGATCAGCCGGCCGCCCACCCCGCGCGGAGGACAGCTTCCCGATCGCCCGCACCCCCTGCGCCAACGCACTGGTGATCAGGACCGGCGCGACCCCGGTCGACAACGACCACCGCAGCGCCTCCAGCGCCTCCGCCGCCCGCCCCTCGACGGCCCGGTCGGCCACGGTGAACGAGGACGCCTCGGCCCGCCCCGTGTAATAGCGCCCGACGACCGCCTCGTCGATCGTGCCCTCGACGTCCGCGATCAGCTGCGACACCGCACTGGCCAGCTCCCGCAGATCGCTGCCGATGGAGTCGACCAGCGCCTGGCAGGCCTCCGGCGTCGCGGACCGCCCGTGGGTCCGGAACTCCGACCGTACGAAGGAGAGCCGCTCGGCCGGCTTGGTGGTCTTCGGGCAGGCGACCTCCCGCGCCCCGGCCTTGCGCGCCGCGTCCAGCAGCCCCTTGCCCTTGGCTCCGCCCGCGTGCAGCAGGACGAGCGTGATCTCCTCGACCGGCGCGCCGAGATACGCCTTGACGTCCTTGACCGTGTCGGCCGAGAGATCCTGCGCGTTGCGCACGATCACGACCTTGCGCTCGGCGAACAGCGAGGGGCTGGTGAGCTCGGCGAGCGTGCCGGGCTGCAACTGGTCGGGCGTCAGATCACGTACGTCCGTGTCGGCGTCGGCAGCACGCGCGGCCGCCACCACCTGCTGCACCGCACGGTCCAGGAGGAGGTCCTCCTGGCCCACGGCGAGGGTGACGGGGGCGAGCGGATCGTCGGTGGAGTTCTTCCTGGTGGCCATCGCGATCCAGCATCCCACGCCCCACTGACAGCCGAGGACGGCCCAGGTGGCCCGGGGCACGGGCAACCGCCCCCGTACCGGAGAATGACCGGGTGAGCGATGTGAGACATGTACTGGTGCTGCCCGACCGCGACTCCGCGGAGGAGGTCGCCGGGGAGCTGGCGGACCGCTTCGGGGTCGCCGATGAGCCCCAGCTCGTACGGGACGCGCTGGCCGGCGAGGACGACGCCGAGGACGCCCAGTGGCTGGTGGTCGTGGAGGACGGGGCCGGGCGTCTGGACCCGGTCGCGCTCGACGCGTTCGCGGCCGAGTACGAAGGCTGGCTGGAGAAGCCGTAACCGCTCCGGCGCCCCGCCCGCCCGGCTGCTCAGCCCTTGGGAACGATCTGGATGTCCAGGTCGATGACGATGCTGGGCCCCACCACCGCGATCCCGCGCGCCAGCATGGTCTGCCAGGTGAGGGTGAAGTCCTCGCGGTGCAGTTCGGTGGTGGCCCGGCAGGCGGCACGCGTCTCGCCCTCCAGACCGCTGCCGATCCCGAGGTACTGGGTGTCCAGCGTCACGGTACGGCTGACACCGTGCAGGGTCAGCGCGCCGGTGACGCCCCAGCGGCTGCCGCCCCGGTGGACGAAACGTTCGCTGTAGAACTCCATCGTCGGGTAGCGGCCGACGTCGAGGAAGTCGCCGGAGCGCAGATGGTCGTCGCGCATCTGCACATTGGTGTCGATCGACGCCGCGTCGATGATCACGTGCATGGCGGAGTCCTCCATGCGGTCGGCGATCCGGACCGCCCCGGCGAAGGTGTTGAACCTGCCGTGGATACGGGCCAGCCCGATGTGCCGGGCGGTGAAGCCGATCTGCGAGTGGTTCGGCTCGATGTCCCAGTCACCAGGGTCGGGCAGCTGCGGGGGCTGCGCCACCTGGAGGGTCACGTCGCCCAGGGTGGCGTGCGCCCCCTCGGTCACCGTCACCGCCCCGTGGAACGGGGTGAAGCCCTCGGCCGTGACCGCCAGCCGGTAGTCACCGGCCGGGACCGTGGCGAGAACGCTGCCGAAGGGGTCCGTCTCGCCGCCCGTCACCCTGCGGCCCGCGCTGTCGGTCACGACGAACTCGGCCTGCTGCACCGGTTCGTTGACCGGGTCCAGCACCCGGCAGCTGAGCACGCCCGCGGTACGGGGTACCTGGAATCCGGCGAGGGCCCCACCGCGCCCACCCGCCTGGCCTCTGTTTCCCAGCCAACGGCCGAACATCTCTTACGTACCCCCAGGGGCGCATCGCACTTCGGGGCCCTGGCGACTGGACGTCTTTGTCGGATCAGCGGGCCCACCGACGAGCATTCATTCGATCACTGTTGAGGCGTTCGAGGCAAACGCAGGGCCTAGGGTGATCTTGTACGGAGGTATGCCGACCTGTGCACAGGTGTGCGCAGGTGCTACCGAAGGTCCGAATTACGCTCGCACTTCAGGAACGCGCGAGAGCCGGATCCCGAAGTGGTCCCGGTAGGCGGCGAGCACTTCTTCGTCGGTGGCCAGTTCCGTACGGTGGCGCTCGCCGCCGACCGTCGTGACCAGGGCCCGTCCGCTCAGCGTCACCCGCCCGGTCTCCGTGTACCGGGAGCACACCAGGGACCGGGTGAACGGCGAGTCCGGCGATGTCCGGTGATACCAGGCCCCGCCCCGGAACTCCGGCAGCGTCCGCGTCCTCAGGTCGAGCCGGAACTGCCGCGAGCCCCCGCGCAGCAGATCCAGGTCCCCCTGCGGCGCCTCGCGGAGCCGGAACACCCCCCGGGGATCCTCCTGCTCCGTCCGGACGTCGAGCGCCAACGGGAGCAGCGCGCTGTCGCCGAACCCGACGTCCGCCAGCCACGGCCCCGTGCCGTCCTCGGTCTCCACCCGCAGCGCCAGGTGGTCGAACGGAATGCCCAGTCGGCCGCCGTCGCCGAAGACCCGGGCCTGGAGCAGGTTCACCCGGAAGCCGAGCGCGCGCAGCAACGCCCCGAACGCGCCGTTCAGTTCGTAGCAGAAGCCGCCACGCCCACCGGTCACCTTGTCCACGAGCGCCCGTTCCTCCAGGACGATGTCCTCGCCCAGATGGACCGAGAGGTTCTCGAAGGGAACGGCGAGCAGATGCCGGTGCTGCAGTTCGCGCAGTGCTTCGCCGTCGGCCCGCACCGGCCGGTCCGCGCCGATCCGGGCGAGATAGGCGTCGACGGCGGCGTCGGTGACGGTGCCGTCGCCCCTGTCGGGTTCCGGGACGGAGGCACCGGGCGTCGTGGGTGTCAGCGAGGTCATGGCCCAAGTCTGCGCCCCCTCCCGGCGCGAGGACCACAGGACCTAGGACTCCTGCCCGAGGCCCCTTGCCCGAGGCGCTGCGCGGTGATCGCCCTCTAGCGTGTCGGGCATGACCGACTACGATCCCCCGCGCAGCCGCGAACAGCGCAAGCAGGACGCCATGGACCACCTGCGCCAGGACGAGGACGCGTGGGTGGCCACGGCGTCCCGGGACGGCCTGCCCACCCTGGTGCCGCTGTCGTTCCTCTGGGAGGACGACCTCGGCACGCTGCTGATGTGCACCCGGCGAACCAATCCGACGGCCGTCAACGTGACTCCCGCCGGCCCGATCCGGATCACCCTCGGCCCCACCCGCGATGTCGTGCTGATCGAGGGCGACGCGAGGATCCTGGCGGAATCGGACCTGCCCACCGCGACGAGGACGGCCTTCGGCGCGAAGCTCGGATGGAACCCGCGCAGCCCCCGCTGGGTGTTCCTGCGCATCACCCCCCACACCGTGCGCGCCTGGCGCGAGTCGAACGAGATCGCCGGCCGCGACCTGATGCTCGCCGGGGAGTGGCTGACCTGACCGGCGGGACGGACTCCGGCGCGGCGTGACCGGTCCGACCCACGGGGCGGACTCCGGCGACGGTGTCATGACCGGCCCACCGCCCGCAGCTCCTTCCCGGTGCCCGTCACCGCGATCGGGCCGTCGGTGTCGGTACGCAGGACCCTGGCCCCGGCCGCCCTGAGGGCACCCACCGTGCGGGCCGAGGGGTGGCCGTACGGGTTGTCCGCGCCGCAGGAGATGAGCGCCAGCCTCGGCCGTACGCTGTGGAGCAGCCCGGCGTCCTGGAAGGCCGAGCCGTGGTGGGCCACCTTGAGGACGTCCACCGGCCCCGCCCCCTCCCGGCCGCGCAGCAACTCCCTTTGGGCCGGGGGTTCGAGGTCGCCGAGGAGCAGCAGTGTCAGCCCTCCGGCCGCCCGTACGCGCAGGGTGACGCTGGAGTCGTTCGGCTCACGCACCGCCGCCGTCTCCACTCCCCCGGGCCCGTGGCGCGGCCAGAGGACCCGCCAGTCGACCGGGCCCGCCCGGCGGTGTTCACCGGCCACGGCCCGCACCGTCGGGACCCGTGCCGCGGCCGCCGTCCGCCGCACGAACGCGGCCTGTTCCGGCGGCTCCTGAAGGCCCGTCGTCTGGATCGCGCCCACCGCCCTGCCCCGGAGCACGCCCGGCAGCCCGCGCACATGGTCGGCGTGGAAGTGCGTGAGGACCACGAGCGGAATCCGGGTCACCGCGAGATCGCGCAGGCACCGGTCGACCGCGCGAGGGTCGGGCCCGGCATCGACGACCACGCCGGTACCGTCCCCCGCCGCGAGCACCATCGCATCGCCCTGCCCCACGTCGCAGAGCGCGAACGCCCAGTCGGGCGGCGGCCATCCGGTCATGACCCGGGTAAGCGGCACCGGCCGCAGCACCGCCAGCACGAGGAGCAGCCCGGCGGCCGCGCAGACCCAGGGGCGTCGGGCCAGCCTCGGGGCGAGAAGCACGACCACCACGGTGAGACCGGCCAGCAGTGCCGCACCGGACCACCCTCCGGGCCACTGCGCCTCCGCCCCGGGCAGGCCCGCCCCCGTACGGGCGACCGTGGCGATCCACCGGACCGGCCAGCTCGCGATCCAGGCCAGCAGCCCGGCCACCGGCGGCGCGACCGGGGCGACGGCGAGGGCCGCGAACCCGAGCACCGTCGCCGGCGCCACCGCGAACTCCGCCAGCAGATTGCACGGCACCGCCACCAGACTGACCCGCGAGGCCAGGACCACCACCACGGGTGCGCACACGGCCTGCGCGGCCGCCGCCGCGGCCAGCACCTCGGCGAGCCTGCCCGGCACCCGCCGCGCCCGCAGGGCGAGGCTCCAGCGCGGCGCGAGCGTCAGCAGCGCACCGGTAGCCAGGACCGACAGCAGAAAGCCGTAACTCCGGGAGAGCCAGGGGTCGTGGAGCACCAGGAGGACGACCGCCGCCGCCAGGGCCGGGATCAGGGATCTCCGGCGGCCCGTACCGATCGCGAGGAGCGTGATGAGACCGCAGGCCGCCGCGCGGAGCACGCTCGGGTCCGGACGGCACACGACGACGAAGGCGAGCGTCAGCGCACCGCCGATCAACGCGGTCCCCCGCAGCGAAAGCCCCAACAAAGGAGCCAGGCCACGTCGTTCCGCGCTCAGAGCCGCGCCCGGAGGCCCGACGAGAAGGAAGAGGAGAATCGACAAATTAGCACCGGAAACGCTCAACAAGTGCGTCAGGTCAGTCGCCTTGAAGGCGTCGTGGAGGTCGGACGGGACCCTGGAGGTGTCACCGACCACCAGCCCCGGCAACAGTGCCCGCGCATCCGCGTGCAGCCCGTCCGTCGCCTCCCGCAACCCGGCGCGCAACTCCCCCGCCGTGCGCTGGATCCACGTCGGGGGCCCGATGATCCGGGGCGCCCCCTTGTCGTCCACCCGCAGGACCGCCGCGAGGCGCTCGCCCTCGTGCGCGGGAGGCGAGAGCCTGCCACTGAGCCGGAGCCGGGTGGACGGCAGCAAGCTCTGCCACTCCGCCCGGTGACCGCCCGCCGTGACCATGAGCAGCACCGGTGTACGGACCAGGGTGCCCGGGCCGCCCGCCCTCCTCGCCCCTCTGACTTCCATGACTTCGGCGTCGATCAGGAGCAGGGCCGGAGTGCTGTGGTTGCCGCGCACCGCCGGGCGGGTCGTCCGGGGATCCGAGGTCACCTGTACGTCGACGTCGATCCGCGCGTACTCCCGCGCCAGCCCGGGAACGGGACCGCGCCGCACATCGGCCCCATGGAGCCCGGCCACCGCCGCACCCGTGGCCGCGCACAGCAGCACAGCCCCCACAGCTGCGGCAACCCGAGCCCGTCCGAGAGCGGCAGCGCTCTGGGGCCGCCCAGCAGCGGCGACACTCGGGGCCCGTCCGGCAGCGGCAACGCCCCGGGCCCGTCGGGCCGTCCTCGCCTCCCGGGAGGTGCGCGCTGCCACCACCAGCAGAACGAGCGCCGCCACCGAACAGGCAACCGCCACGGCGACCACCCACCGCCCCGGCAGCCCCAACGCCACCGCGGCCGCGGCCCAGACCGCCAGGGCGGGCGGGACGAGCCGCAGATCCGTGGGCCCCTCCCGACGCGGGCCGGTCTCGTCTCCGGCAGTGCCCCTGTCCTCGGCACCCGCGCCCGGGGTGGCGAGCCGGACCTCGTGGCCGCTCATGGCCGTACGAGCGGCTGGAGATCGGCGAAGCGGCGGTCGCCGATGCCGTTGACCTGCCGGAGTTCGTCGACGGACCGGAAGCCGCCGTTCTCCGTGCGGTAGTCGATCATGTGCTGGGCCAGCACCGGCCCGACCCCCGGCAGGGTTTCGAGCTGTTCGGCGGTCGCCGTGTTCAGGCTCAGCGGCGCCGAGGGAGCGGGCCCGCCCGACGCACCGGCCGGCCCATCACCCCCGACACTCCCGGCCCCTCCGCCCCCGGCCGCACCGAAGGCCGACGGGCCGGGCGGCAGCCCCACGACGACCTGCTCACCGTCCATCAGGACCCGCGCCCGATTGAGGCCGGTCATATCCGTGCCGGCCCGCACACCGCCCGCCGCCTCAAGTGCGTCCGCCACCCGCGAGCCTGCCGGAAGCCGACGGACACCCGGCCGGCGCACCTTGCCGCTCACGTCGACAACGATCTGCGCACTCTCGCCCACGCCTCCGCCCGCGACGGGCGACACCTCACCGGCCGGACGAGGAACCGGATCGGGGGCGCCGGACCGTAACGGATCCGGCGGCAACGCGGGTGCCGCCGCCTCGTCCGCGACCGGTTCCGGCGCACGCACGGTCTGAGGGCGTGCCGACCAGAAGTGGAACGCGGCGAGGGCCACGGCGGCGAGCAGCACCAGGCCGAGCACCACCGGCGTACGCGGCGCCATCCCGCACCGGAGCCGCACCCACAGCGGCAACCGCTCCCGAACGCCCGACACGACACGGCTCACCCTCGACGCACCACCGGACACCTCTCCCACGACCTCGGGCGCGGGCACGGGTACGGATACGGGCGGGGGTGCAGGTGCGGGCTCGGGCGCGGGCTCAGGTGCCGGTGGCGCGGGTGCGGCATCGCTCCCCGGCGCGGACGTCTCCGCCATCAACGCATCCGCCCGATGGCGCGCGGCCGCCGCGGCAAGAGCGGAACGCCTCCGCGCGGACAGCCGCCCACCGTGGCGTGGCGCACCGGAACGAGCGCCAGGACCGGCACCCGCCCGTCCGCTCGGCCGCGTACCGGCACCGGGCCGCACCCGCACGGGCCTCCGCCCCGACAGCGGGTCGGACGGAGACGGGACCGTAGACGTGGACGTAGACGTAGAAGTGGACGTGGACGAAGTCGATGTGTCGGACGACGGGACAGCGGCGGAAAGGGCATCGGGAGCCGACGCCCGAGGAGATCGAAGGGCCATGCCTCACGACGTTAGGCACATCCGCCCGAACCCGCTGAGCAGCACCGATTCCTGTGGACAGCCCAGCAGTTGTGGACAACTCGGCCACTCCACGGAGTGAAAACCGGCAGCGCAGGAACTCAGCGCAGGAACGCAGCGCGTGCGTTCGGCTCGCGAGCTCACCGCAGCGAGATCACCGCGCCGAGCAGCCCCGGCCCCGTGTGCGCCCCGATCACCGCGCCGACCTCGCTGACATGCAGGTCGACCAGACCGGGCACGCGCTCACGCAGCCGCTCGGCCAGGCGCTCCGCGCGCTCCGGGGCGGCGAGGTGGTGCACGGCGATGTCCACCGGGGCCGTGCCCGCCCGGTCGGCGACGATCTCCTCCAGCCGGGCGATGGCCTTGGATGCCGTCCGCACCTTCTCCAGCATCTCGATCCGCCCCCCGTCGAGCTCCAGGATCGGCTTCACCGCCAGCGCGGATCCCAGCAGGGCCTGTGCCGTGCCGATGCGGCCGCCCCGGCGCAGGTAGTCGAGCGTGTCGACATAGAAATACGCCGAGGTGCCCGCGGCCCGCTTCTCCGCTGCCGTCACCGCTTCGTCCGGACCGCCGCCCGCCTCGGCGGTCTCCGCCGCCGCGAGAGCGCAGAATCCCAGGGCCATGGCGACCATGCCGGTGTCCACCACGCGCACCGGCACGGGGGCGTCCTTCGCCGCGAGCAGCGCGGCGTCGTACGTACCGGAGAACTCCGCCGACAGATGCAGCGACACCACCGCGTCGGCCCCGCCCGCGGCCGCCGCCCGGTAGGCCTCGGCGAAGACCTCGGGGCTGGGGCGGGACGTGGTCACGGAGTGGCGTTTCTGCAGCGCCAGGGCGAGCGAGCGGGCCGAGATCTCCGTGCCCTCCTCCAACGCCTGATCGCCCAGGACGACGGTCAGCGGCACTGCGGTGATGCCATGCCGTTCCATCGTCGGGCGCGGCAGGTAGGCCGTTGAATCGGTGACGATAGCGACATGGCGGGACATGAGCCGGAGGTTACCTGGCGTCGTGGGAGTGCGGCAGCCCGGCCCCGGTCCTCTGATCGTTCATGGTCGCTTCGGAACGTATCCGGTCGGTTCGTACGGCCGTACGTACGCCGGGAGTCGGCGAAGGTGCTCAGTTCGTCGTCTCGGGCCGGGTCGACTTCTGCCAGGGGTAGGTCGTGCGCGACCGGGGGTCCGGGGCGGTGATGGCCTGCGGGCTCTCCTCGCGGGCCGGTCCGGCGCAGGCCTCGTCCGCCGTGCTGCTGTTCCCGGCCGAGGGGCCCGCCGAGGCGGCCGGCTCGGGCCAGTCCGTCCCGGGGCCGTGGCCCGACGTCGTGCCGGAGGCCTGCGACGGCTCGTCCGCGGTCCAGTGCCGCAGCGCGCCGGCCTCGATGTCGATCTGTGCGTTCAGCGCGTCCAGGTCGTCGTCGGCGAACTGCCGCGCCCGGTCGCGGGCCGCCCAGCGCAGTGAGTCGGCCGAGTGCGTGATCCGCTGCGTGCGCTCCCGCAGCTTGGGCAGCAGGCCGGCGACCGTCGCCCGGTCCGGCTCGCGCTCCAGCCTCTTCAGCTCGTCGTCCAGTTCGAGGCCGTGGGCGCTCAGCCGCCGGAAGAGGCCCACCGACTCCGCCAGTGAGGCGTCCTCGGCGACACCGGCGTGCAGGGCGTCCTGGGTGGCCCGCATCGAGGTGCGCAGGGCGAGCCGGAGCTGGGCGAGCTCACCCGCGACACCCGGCTGACCGAAGCTCTTGGCCCGCAGCGTGGTGTCCTCCACCGTGCGACGGGCCTGGGTGATCGTGCGGTCCACGCCGCGCTTGGCGGCGCCGACGGCCTTCACGGTCACGAAGACGCCCAACGCGACGAACGCGACGAAGAGCAGCGCCAGGATCGTGATCGCGGCTGTCATGAGTGCCCCTCGGTGTCTCGATGCGGCTGCCGGTACCGGTCGCCCCCTCCACCGTAAACGGAACAGGCAGGCCGAGGGTTCCTTCGGAACCCCCAACCTGCCCGTAGGGGATGGCCCCTACCGCTCACGGGGCCGTCACACCGCCACCGTCACCGCCGTCGTCACCGTCACGCGGGAACGATGTTCACCAGCTTCGGCGCGCGCACGATCACCTTGCGGATCCCGGCACCGCCCAGCGCCGCGACGACCGCGTCGTCGGCCAGGGCCAGCGCCTCCAGCTCCTCGTCCGTGATCGAGGGCGAGATCTCCAGTCGGGCCCGGACCTTGCCCTTGATCTGGACGACGCAGGTGACGGTCTCGTCCACGACGTACGCCGGGTCCGCCACCGGGAAGTCCTGGTGGACGACCGACTCGGTGTGGCCCAGCCGCCGCCACAGCTCCTCCGCGATGTGCGGGGCCAGCGGGGCGATCAGCAGGACCAGCCGCTCCGCGACCGAGCGCGACAGCGGGCCGCCGGCCTTCGTCAGGTGGTTGTTCAGCTCGGTGACCTTGGCGATGGCGGTGTTGAACCGCATGCCCGCCATGTCCTGGCCGACCCCGTCGATCGCCTTGTGCAGGGCGCGCAGCGTGTCCTCGCCGGGCTCCGTGTCGACGACGGTGGTCTCACCGGTCTCCTCGTCGACCACGTTGCGCCACAGGCGCTGCAGCAGCCGGTACTGGCCGACCACGGCCCGGGTGTCCCAGGGGCGCGACACGTCCAGGGGGCCCATCGCCATCTCGTACAGGCGCAGGGTGTCCGCGCCGTACTCCGCGCAGATCTCGTCCGGCGTGACCGCGTTCTTCAGGGACTTGCCCATCTTGCCCAGGACGCGGCTGACCTTCTCGCCCTCGTAGTAGAAGGCGCCGTCGCGCTCCTCCACCTCGGCGGCGGGAACGGCGATGCCCCGGCTGTCGCGGTAGACGAAGGCCTGGATCATGCCCTGGTTGTACAGCTTGTGGAACGGCTCGGCGGAGGAGATGTGGCCCAGGTCGTGCAGCACCTTGGACCAGAACCGCGCGTACAGCAGGTGCAGCACGGCGTGCTCGGCGCCGCCGACGTACAGGTCGACACCCCCGGTGGGCTGCCCCTCGCGCGGACCCATCCAGTACTGCTCGATCGCCGGGTCGACCAGCTGGCGGTCGTTGGTCGGGTCCAGGTAGCGCAGCTCGTACCAGCAGGAACCGGCCCAGTTGGGCATGGTGTTGGTCTCGCGGCGGTACGCGCGCGGACCGGCGCCGTCGCCCAGATCCAGGGTCACGTTGACCCAGTCGGCGTTGCGCGACAGCGGGGTCTCGGGCTGGGCGGTCGCGTCCTCCGGGTCGAAGGTGCGCGGCGAGTAGTCCTCGACCTCGGGCAGCTCCAGCGGCAGCATCGACTCGGGCAGCGGGTGGGCGATGCCGTCCTCGTCGTACACGATCGGGAAGGGCTCGCCCCAATAACGCTGGCGGCTGAACAGCCAGTCGCGCAGCCGGAAGTTGACGGTGCCCTCGCCGACGCCGTGCTCCTGCAGCCAGTCGGTGATCCTCGCCTTGGCCTCAACGACGCCCAGGCCGTCCAGCGAGATCTCGTCGTTGGCGGAGTTGACCAGCTTCGCGTCGTACGAGCTGAAGGCGTCGTCCCACGTGGCGGGGTCGGTTCCGCGGTCGTCGGAGGGCTGGACGACACAGCGCATCGGCAGCTCGAAGGCGCGCGCGAAGGCGAAGTCGCGTGCGTCGTGCGCCGGTACGGCCATGATCGCGCCGGTGCCGTAGCCCATCAGGACGTAGTCGGCGATGAAGACGGGGACCTTTTCGCCGCTGACCGGGTTGGTGGCGTACGCGCCGGTGAAGACACCGGTCTTGTCCTTGGCCTCGGCCTGCCGCTCGACGTCGGACTTGGCGGCGGCCTGCTTGCGGTACGCGGTGACCGCCTCGGCCGGGCTCGCGTGGCCGCCGGTCCACACCGGGTGGGTGCCCTCGGGCCAGGCGGCCGGAATGATCCGCTCGACCATGTCGTGCTCGGGCGCCAGCACCATGTACGTGGCGCCGAACAGGGTGTCCTGGCGAGTGGTGAAGACGGTGATGCCGCCCGCGGTGTCCACCGGGAACTCGACCCGGGCGCCCTCGGAGCGGCCGATCCAGTTGCGCTGCTGCAGCTTGATGGCCTCGGGCCAGTCCAGCGCGTCCAGGTCGTTCAGCAGCCGGTCGGCGTAGGCGGTGATGCGCATGTTCCACTGGCGCAGCTTGGCCTTGAAGACGGGGAAGTTGCCGCGCTCGGAACGGCCGTCGGCGGTGACCTCCTCGTTGGCCAGGACGGTGCCCAGGCCGGGCGACCAGTTGACGGGTGCGTCGGAGGCGTACGCCAGGCGGTACTGGCTCAGCAGGTCGGCGCGCTCGGTCGCGCTCAGCGCGCTCCACTCACGGCCGTCGGGGGTCGCGCGGGTGCCGCTCTCGAACTGCTCGACCAGCTCGGCGATCGGGCGGGCCCGGTCGGCCTCGGTGTCGTACCAGGAGTTGAAGATCTGCAGGAAGATCCACTGCGTCCACTTGTAGTACTCGGCCTCGATCGTCGCGAAGGAGCGGCGATTGTCGTGGCCCAGGCCCAGCCGGCGCAGCTGGACCTTCATGTTCTCCATGTTGGCCTCGGTGGAGACCCGGGGGTGCGTGCCGGTCTGGACGGCGTACTGCTCGGCGGGCAGGCCGAACGCGTCGAAGCCCAGGGTGTGCAGCACGTTGTGGCCGGTCATCCGCTGGTGGCGGGCGTAGACATCGGTGGCGATGTAGCCCAGCGGGTGTCCGACGTGCAGGCCCGCACCCGAGGGGTACGGGAACATGTCCATGATGAACTTCTTGGGCTTGGCGGCCAGCTCCGGGTCGCCCGCCAGATCACCGGTGGGGTTCGGCGCCTCGTACGTCCCCTCGGCGTCCCAGAAGTCCTGCCAGCGTGCCTCGATGTCGGCGGCCATCGCCGCCGTGTAGCGGTGCGGCGCGGCCGTCTCGGCAGCGGAATTCGTCTCGCTCATGATCCTCAAAGCTCCATCGATCGTCATCTGCCGGGAAACGAAAAATCCCCTCGCACAGGAGGGGACGCCGCGCTGACTCCGACCAGGCGTTCTCACCGGTCGGGACTCTTCAGCGCGGCTCGCTAAGCAGAAGGCGTACGGCACGCATGGCGTCAGGGTACCGCACGAGCCCGGAAGGGAGCGGGGAGTAACCGGAGTGCGGGCATCGGGCGCCTGCGCCGGAATCCCGCCGCTCATTCGTCGCTCTCCGTAGTTGAAACATGACGTTTCCGTGGGGGCGCGGTGTACTTTCGGCGCTCCTCCTATGAGGTTTCCGCGAAGCCCTGGGGCGACTGACGGGACGGCGGGAACGCCCGGGAAGCGGGGTTACTCCGCGTACCGACCTCTTTCGGGGCAACCGAGCAAAGCCCGTACTGGTTGGTATGGGGCGCCCTAGCATGCGGCAACGGGACCGCTTTGCCGAACTATTCGGAGTCGCCCCCATGAACCCTCATCGCAAGATCCGCGTATCCACCGGCATGAACCCCGCAATGAGTCGGCCGGTACAGGGTGGCCTGACCGTCACCGCCTTGGTTTTCGTCCCTCTGCTTGCCGTCGCGGGGAGGGACGAGCTGCGCGCCACCCTGGATTTCACCACCGGCGTCCTGTCGCTGGTATCGCTCAGCGCGGCCGTCGCCTGGGGCCTGTTGGCCACCGACCGGCTGTTCCTCTCCACCCGTCAGCGGATCGTCTGCCAGGGCATCCATCGGGCCACCGCCGTTGCCTCGCTCGGTTTCCTCCTGCTGCACGGAACCGTGAAAGTGGCCCTCGGGCATGTGGCCCTGATCGGTGCCCTCATACCCTTCGGCCTCGGCGTCACCGGCACGGCGGGACTGATCGGCTTCGGTTCGCTGGCCGGGCTGCTGATGGTCGTCACGGCCGCGACCGGCGCCCTGCGCAGCGCCTTCGCCCAGCCCTCCCCCAAGGCCGCCCGGCTCGGCCAGTCGCTGGCCTCGCCCCGGGACACCGGCGGCATCGCGGGCCGGTGGCGCGCGCTGCACGCGCTGGCCTACCCGGCCTGGTGCGCCGCGCTGATCCACGGGCTGTACGCGGGCCGGGCGCCCGCCACCTGGGTCGTCGTGATGTACGGCCTCTGCCTCGCCGGAGTCGCCGGCGCGCTGTGCGTACGCCTGCTGCCGAGGCCGACGAAGCGGCGGATCGCCGACCGGATCTCCGAACTGCTGGGCGAAGGCCCCCCGGCCGCCCCCGATCCGGTCCTGCGGGAGTCCTCACCGGCCGGCGCGGAGCCGTGGTCCGACCCGGCCGCCTGGAGCGAACCGGACCGGGACCTACGGGGCACGCCGGTGCGCCCGCGCACCCTGTCGGCGCCGATACCCCCGGCGGGGCCCCCTCCGACGGCGATCCCCGGCGGACTGCACGAGGCGCCGACGGAGACGCTGTACGGGTCGCGATCGCCGCTGTACGAGCCCCCGCCCCGCAGCGCCGACCGCATCGCCTTCGGCCCTCCGGAGAACCGGGAAGACCTGACCGAGCTGTCGGAGCCGTCGGGCCGGGGGCAGGGGAAGACGCCGGGGCAAGGACCGGGCCCACGGCTGGGGACGGGCCCCGGCATAGCGGCCGGATACCGCGCCGTCTCGCTCGGCGGCGGCCCTTCGCTCCCACCGGAGAGCCGCTGGCCCGCGCCGTCCCCCGCGCCCCCCGCACAGGCCCAGCACGGTCCTCCCGGGCAGGCGCCGCCCACGTACACCCCGCAGGAACACACGTACGCGACGCCTTCCTACGGCACGCCCGAGTACGGCACTCCGGAGCACGGAACACCGACGTACGAGGCTTCGGAGTACAGCTACAACTCACCGTCGTACGGGCCCCCGGGGCACGAATCATCGTCGGTCGGCACACCGGAGCACGGATCGCCGTCGGTCGGCACGCCGGAGTACGGCGGCGGCACCCCGGCCGCGTACTCCCCTCCCGCCGAGCCGTCCTCCTCCCCCGTGGCCTCCCAGGAACCGGCGCCCGCCGCCGGGCCCCACAACGCCACCGCTCCCTTCACCCCACCCTTCCCTTCACCTTCCCCCTCCCCCTTCGCCGCGCCCCGTGCCGAACCGGAGGCCGGGCCGTTCTCCGCGCCCCCGGCCGGCGAACCCTGGCACGCACCCGCAGGAGACCGACAGTGAACGTCCCCCTCCCCGATGTGCCCGAGGTCCGCGTCGTCGGACTGCCGCAACTGACCACCGGATTCGACCTGGTGGAGCGGCTCGACCTCGCCATGCACCTCAAGGTGCACGGGCCGCTGGAGCCGATGACCGGCGAGCGGCTGGCCGAACTGGCCGAGGCGATCTCCCTGTGCGGAAGGGGAGGTGCCGGTTTCCCGTTCGGCAAGAAGCTGCGGGCCGTGGCGAAGGCGTCCATCCGGCGCGGGGTGCGGCCCGTCGTGGTGATCAACGGCAGTGAGGGCGAACCCGCCTGCCGCAAGGACACCGTCCTGCTCAACCGTGCCCCGCACCTGATCCTGGACGGTGCGCTGCTGGCCGCCGAGGCGCTCGGCGCGCGCACCTTGGTCGTCGCCGTCACCCGAAACTCCACGGAGATCTCCGTACGGGCGGCCCTCGCCGAACGCGGCCTCTCCGACCGGCGCGGCCAGCAGTTGCGCGCCCGGGTGGTCCGCACTCCGGAGCGCATGGTCTCGGGCGAGGCGTCCTCGGTGATCCGGGCGGCGAACGGCGGACCGGCCCTGCCGCCGGGCCGGCGCGAGCGGGCGGCCGAGACCGGGGTGGGCGGCGCCCCGACGCTGCTGTCGAACGCGGAGACGTACGCCCAACTCGCCGTCGCCGCCCGGATCGGCCCCCGCCGTTACGGGCACACCGGTCTGCCGGGCGAACCGGGCACCGTCCTGCTCACCGTCTCCGGGGCCGTGGCGCGGCCCATGGTCATCGAGGTGCCGACCGGGGTGCCGCTGCGGTACGTCCTGCAGCTGGCCGGGGCCCCGCCGCTCCCCCAGGGGGTGCTGACCGGCGGCTATCACGGCAACTGGATCGACGCGGTCTCCTCGCACAACGCCGTCGTCTCGCGCGAGTCCCTGGCCACCGTGGGCGGCGCGCTGGGCGCGGGCGCCATCCTGCCGATCGGACCGGACACCTGCCCGCTCGGCGAGTCCCTCCGGATAGCCAACTGGCTGGCCGCCGAGACCGCCGGGCAGTGCGGCCCGTGCAAGCTGGGGCTCCCCGCCGCGGCGGGCGGGCTCTCCGACGTACTGAACGGCGGCGGTCCCGCCGCCCTGGAGGCCCTGCGCGAGGTCACCCAGGCCGTGAAGGGCCGCGGGGCGTGCAAACACCCGGACGGTTCCGCGCGGTTCCTGCTCTCGACGCTGTCGGCGTTCACGGACGACCTCGCCGCACATGTCCTGGACGGCGGCTGCGGCCGGGAGACGGTCGGGGTGCTGCCGCTGCCCGCACCCGGCTACCAGGACCTGGAGGAGTCGATTCCGAGCGGCGAGAAGCTCGCGGTCGACTGGACGCTCTGCCAGGGCCACGGTCTGTGCGCGGACATCGTCCCCGAGCTCATCCGGCTGGGCCCGGACGGCTACCCGGCGCTGGCGGACGCCGCCGTTCCGATGCATCTGCGCGGCCGCGCCCAGCGGGCCGTACGGCGTTGCCCCGCGCTGGCGCTCCGTATCGAGCAGCCGCCGGCCGAACAGCGCCCCGCCCTGCCGGCCACGGGCCGGCGCGCCCTGGGCAGCGGCCGCGACTGACCCCGGCCGAAGCCGGTACGACAAAGAAGCGGGCCACCCGATCCGGGTGGCCCGCTTCTTCACTTCGATCCTGTGGAGCTAAGGAGAATTGAACTCCTGACCTCCTGCATGCCATGCAGGCGCTCTACCAACTGAGCTATAGCCCCTTGCTGTGTGCCGCCCGGTTTCCCTTGGCGACATCGAGAACATTACACGGTCCCCCCGGTGCTTCACCAAATCGTTTCCGGTCCGCACCGTTATGCCCGAATCGTCCAGTCCGGTCGACCGTCCGTCGCAGGTCAGGCGGTCGCGAAGGAGTAGAAGCGCTTGAGGGTGCAGTGCTCCTCCAGGAGCCGCCCGTAGATCGGCTCCCCCTCCAGCTCCCGGTAGGTCTCGATGGGGTCGCCTTTTATGATCAGCGCCCGTGCGCATTCCTCGCACCAGTACTGGTATTCCGCGTTGACCGGGTCCATGTCCCTGACGATGGGCGTACCGCTGCCGCACCAGTCGCACTTACGCCTGTGTGCACCCATCAGTCAGCTCCAGCTGTGGCCGCAGGCCGTGCACACGTAGGAGACCCCTCCGTTGTCACCCAGAACCTGGGCCACGTGGGACGAACCGCAGGACGGACAGCCGAGCCGGGATCGATCTTCGGACGGTACGGAACCGGGGAGCGGGGCGGCGACAAGCGGCTGGTCGGGGACGTGTTCGCGACTCGCAGGCATCGCGCTCCCTCCCGATCGGTACGTCGCCCCCTCCGGCGTTCCGATTCTGCCATGACCCCGCAAGGGGGTCAGCCCGCTCGCCGCCACCTGTCCGGAGATCGACGGCGGAAGGCCGGCGCTCAGGGCGCGAGGACCTGGTCGTCGACGGCGGCGTCGTACCGCTCCTGCGCGTCGAGCACATCCTCGACATGGGACTCCGCCCAGATCTGCAACGCCCTCAAGGGGGCGTGCAGAGTACGGCCGAGATCGGTGAGCCCGTAACGGGTGTGGCCGTCGTGATGAAGGACGCGCTCGATCATGCCGTCGCGTTCCAGGGCCCGGAGCGTGTCGGTGAGGACCTTCTTGGTGATGCCCTCGACCCGGCGGTGCAGTTCTCCGAATCGGAGGGGTTCCTCATGGAGAAGAACGACGATCATCGCGGTCCATTTGTTCGCGATGCGCGCCAACGATCGGCGCGAGGGGCACTTGGCGGAGAACACGGTCCATTCCGGTGTCATGCGCCGCCCTCCTCGGTGGTGACGTTGAGGTAACCGGGCACCTCATCGACACACTGAGCCCTCAGCCTATCGAGGTCCATCGAACAGAAGCGGAGTAGACGCATGTCGGCCATTGACGTGGTGGGACGGTACGGGGCCGCTGCGGCGGCCGGGGACATGGCCGCACTGGCGGCCACGTTGACGAAGGACGTGGTGTGGCATCAGCCCGGCGCGAACCGGCTCTCGGGTGACCATGTGGGACCCGAAGCCGTGGTGGCGCATCTGGTCAGGTTCATGGAGCTCAGTGGTGGCACGTTCGCCCTGGAGACGGAGTCGGCGACCGAAAGCGGCAACCTGGTGGCCACGACGGTGCGGTTCAGGGCCGAGCGTGAGGGTGCGGCCGCGCTCGACCAGCACGGGGTGGATGTGTTCCGCGTCGAGGGCGACCTGATCGCGGAGATCTGGCTGATCGGCGAGGACCAGGCCGCCGAGGACCGGTTCTGGGGCTAGCACCGGCCGGAAGAGGGTTCAGACCTCGATCGCCAGGTTGCCGATGCGTCCGGCATCGAGCAGGAACCTATAGCGGAGGGTGACCGTGCCGCCGGGGAAGTTCCCGTCCAGCCTCACCCGCACGACCACATGGCGGTCGTCGGCGATCCGCTGACCGGTACGGGTGCTGGTGTAGATGAACTCGGTCGAGGACTTCTCGGCCCAGGCACGGATCTCCTCGATGCCCTCATAGGTCTTTCCGTCGTCGAGGACGGTCGCGTCCGGCGCGAACACGGCCGCGACGTCGGCGTAGCGGTTCTCGTCGTGCGCGTCGAGGTAGGCGAGCACCGGCGTGGGCAGGGTCGCGGGGTCGTAGGCGGTGAAGGTGTCGTTCATCGGAGTCTCCTTTTCGAGGGGGGCGGGTGTTTCGTTTCGAGGGTGGTCAGATGGTGCGGATGGTGCCGCCGTCGACGACGATCTCGGCCCCGAGGATGCCGGCCGCGGTGTCCGACGCCAGGAACGCGATGACGCCGGCGACTTCGTCCGGGGTGGCGAAGCGTCCCAGCGGCACGCCGCCCAGGGAGGCGAGGAGCGAGTTCCAGGCGGCATCGCGGTCGCCGTCGAAGCTCTCGGCGAGCCGGTCGACGAGGTGATCGGCGCCCTCCGTTCGAATGCCGCCCGGAGAGACGGTGTTGACGCGGATGCCGTGCGGGGCGAGCTGCCCGGCCAGACCCTTGCTGTAGGTGCGCAGGGCCGCTTTGGCCGCCGCGTACGCCAGGGTGCCGTCCCACAACGGCATGCGCGCCTGGATCGACGCCACGTGGATGATCGCGCCCCGGCCCCTCTCGATCATCGCCGGAACCAGCTCGCGGTCCAGGCGCACCGCGGACAGCAGGTTCAGGTCGATCTCCTGCGCCCATTCCGCCTCTCCCAGGGCGCCGAAGCCTCCGGGCGGTGACTGCGACCCGCCCGCGACATGGACGACCAGGTCCGGCACGCCCTCGGCGAGGACGAGCCGGGCGGCCTCCACGGCCGCCGCGGGGTCGGCCAGATCGGCAGGTACGAAACGCACGTCGGCATCACCGTCACCGTCATCGCCGCGCGGCGTGCGCGCGACGACGGTGACGTCCATTCCCGCTTCTCGCAGCCGGCTGACCACCGCCGCACCGGTGCCCCGGGTTCCGCCCGTGACCACCGCCCGGGGCGCCGACGGGGCGCGATGCGCATCGGAGGTAGTCACTTCTATTTTCGAAGTCATCATGGCTGCTAGATTAGCAGTGAGTGGTTGGAGCGTCGAACGCCGACGGTCCGACCGACCGGCCGGCCGTTTCGAGGAGGGTTCGAGTGCCTGCACGCGTCCGGGTCGAGGACCGCGAGTGCCCGCTGTCGACGGCGATGTCGTACGTCGGGGAGTGGTGGACGATCCTGCTCCTGCACGACTGCTTCGACGGATACACCCGCTTCGACCAGTTCCAGGCCAACATCGGCCTGTCGTCCAGCATGCTCACCACGCGGCTCAGGACGCTGGTCGACAACGGCATCCTGACCAAACGCGTCTACCAGGAGCGGCCGGTGCGGCACGAGTACGTGCTCACCGACTTCGGCCGCTCGCTGCGGCCGATCCTGGTGGCGATGGCCGCGTGGCGGAACGAGCAGCTGGCGCCGTCCGAGCGCGCGATGGTGCTCGTCGACACCGATACCGGACGCGAGGTGGAACCGGTGACGGTCGACCCCGTCACCGGCCTGTCCGTGTCGGACCCGCGTTTCGCGTTCCGGTCCGGCCCGGCGGCGGGCGAGCAGATGCGGGCGCGCTACGCCGACCCTGGACGACCCGCGTGATCCGGACGGGAGAACCGTGATCCGGACGGGAGAACCGTGATCCGGACGGGAGAACGAGGAAAGCCGGGCACGAAGTGCCCGGCTTTCCTGTCGTGTGTGGAGCTAAGGAGAATTGAACTCCTGACCTCCTGCATGCCATGCAGGCGCTCTACCAACTGAGCTATAGCCCCGCTGTTCACTGTGTTTCCCTGCGTTTCCGCGCTGCGAACAAGAAGAACTTTAGCCTGTGACCTGCCGGAAAGTGAAATCCGGCCCGGCCCGCCCGAAGACGGCCCGCGAACGGCCTCTCAACAGCCTCCCGGCAGCGGCCGGTCGGCAGGCCCGCCCGTCGACTAGTCGTCGTCGCCGAGCACCGGCTCCGGGAGCGTGCCGGCGTTGTGTTCCAGCAGACGCCAGCCGCGCGCGCCCTCTCCGAGGACGGACCAGCAGCAGTTGGACAGTCCGCCGAGTCCTTCCCAGTGATGCGCCTCCAGGCCCAGCAGCCGGCCGATCGTCGTCCTGATCGTGCCGCCGTGACTGACCACGACGAGCGTGCCGTCGTCCGGAAGCTTCTCGGCGTGCTCCAGGACGACCGGGGCCGCCCGGTCGGCGACCTCGGTCTCCAGCTCGCCGCCGCCCCGACGTACGGGCTCCCCGCGCTTCCACGCCGCGTACTGCTCGCCGAAGCGCTCGACGATCTCCTGGTGGGTCAGCCCCTGCCACGCGCCCGCGTACGTCTCACGGAGTGCGGCGTCATGGGCGACGGTGAGACCGCTGACGGCGGACAGCTCGGCAGCCGTGGCCGCCGCCCGCCGCAGGTCGGAGGCGACGATGGCGTCCGGCTTCAGCGAGGCGAGCAGCCGGGCGGCGCGACGGGCCTGCCCGACGCCCACCTCGGTGAGCTCGATGTCCGTGGAGCCCTGGAAGCGGCGCTCCAGGTTCCATGCCGTCTGGCCGTGCCGCCAGAGGACGATCCTGCGGCCCTTGCCGCTCTTGCTGCCGTTCAGCTCTGGTCACCTTCCGTGCCGCCGTTGAGCTGTGCGTGCTCCTCGGCCTTGCCACGGGTCTTGATCGCGTCCTCGGGGAGGGCGATCTCCGGGCAGTCCTTCCACAGACGCTCCAGCGCGTAGAAGACGCGCTCCTCGCTGTGCTGGACGTGGATGACGATGTCGACGTAGTCGAGGAGGATCCAGCGGGCGTCGCGGTCGCCCTCGCGGCGCACCGGCTTGGCGCCGAGCTCCTTCTGGAGCCGCTCCTCGATCTCGTCGACGATCGACTTGACCTGGCGGTCGTTGGGGGCCGAGGCCAGCAGGAAGGCGTCGGTGATCGACAGCACGTCGCTGACGTCGTAGGCGATGATGTCGTGCGCGAGCCGGTCGGCGGCCGCCTGAGCGGCGGCGTTGATGAGCTCGATGGAGCGGTCCGTGGCGGTCACATGCAGGCTTTCGTCGGCGGTCGGATGCAACCTCTAGGGTCTCACGGACCGCCGACAGCGCCTTACTGCGTTTCTCCGGCCGGGTTCGCGGTGGTCACCGGCCGGCGCCGGAGCGTCGGCCGGTGACCACGGGCGGGCTACCTGACCTTGTAGTCCTGGCCGAGAACCGCGGACACGTCGGCGTTGGCGGCCGGCTCGCCCTTCTTCACGTCGCCCGCGGCGAGGCCCAGGGTCTTGGCCACCTCGACGGCCTTCGCCTTGTCCTCGGCGGACCGGTAGAGCACCACGGACGACGCCTCGGCCTCGGCCTTGCCGCTGTCCACGAAGGCGTAACCGCCGTTGACCAGCTGGACCCGGGCGGCCTCCGCGGCCTTCTGGTCGCCGGTGGCGTTGCGTACGGCGACCCGGAGGGGTGCGCCCGCCTCGGGGGCCTTCACCGTGCCGCCGAGGATGTCCTTGACGACGCCGCGGGTGTCCGCCTCGGTGAGGGTGCCGTCGTCCTGGACCGGCAGCAGAGCGGTCTTGTAGTCGCCGACCTTGGCCCGGGAGGCCAGCTTGGCGAGCGAGGCGCCGAGGTCCTTCTCGGGCAGTGACGGGTCGAGCACCTGGAGCAGCGTCTCGATGGTGACGGTCGCGGCCTTGGGGTCCTCGGAGACCTTGCGCAGGGTGGCCCGCATGACCTCGCCGAACCGGGTCAGCTGCTTGGCCTCGGGCTCGCCCGGTGCGCGGTACGTGGCGTACGCGACGGCCATCGGACCGCTGAGCGTCTGGCCCTCGCCCTTGTTCACCAGGGCCGATTCGCCCTTCTTCGCGCCGGGCACCTCGGTGTCGGTGTCGACCTCGATGTTGCCGACCAGCTCGACGAGGTTCTCCAGGTACGGGGTGTCCAGCCGCCAGGTGCCGGTGATCCGGGTGCCCAGGAGGGTGTCGATCGACTCCCGGGTGCCGGTCCTGCCGTCGTCCTCGACGGACTTGCCGAGCGTGGTGGTGGTCCCGTCGTCGCCCGCGACGGCGAGGGAGTTGGGCAGCAGGACCGTGGTGCCCTGCTTGGTGGTGGTGTTGTCGACGAGCAGGGCCGTCGAGGTGCCGCCCTTCTTCGTGTCGTGCAGGTGCACCACGATCATGTCGCGCTGCTGGGCGCCGGCGGCCACGGCCTTCTTCTCGTCCGAGCCGGACAGACCCGGGATCATGTCGGCGGACCAGAGGTAACCGACTCCACCGACGACGACGAGCACGGCGACGACGATCAGGGCGACCATCCGGTTGCGGCCCTTGCGCCGGGCCTCCTCGCGCCGCTCGCTGCGGCTCTCGGTGAACTTCAGCCAGTCGATGACGTCTTCGGAGTCCTCGTCGGGCTCCTCGATGAACGAGAACTGCTCGGTGCGGTAGTCGGGTGCGGGCTTGCGCTGCCCCGGAACGGCGGGATCCGCCTCCGCCTCGGCCGACCGCGGTGACTGCTGCGGCTGCGCCGGCTGCGGTGCGGGAGCCTGCTGCGGGGCCTGTTCCGGCGCGGGGGCGGCGCCCTGCTGCGGAATGGTCCAGTGCTCGCCGGTGTCGACCGCGGCGGGCTGCTGGCCGGTGCCGTAGCCGTAGTCGGTGTAGGAGCCGTAGCCGTACCCCTGGTCGCCCTGGCCGTGCTGCGGCTGGGGGGCCTGGGGCGCCTGGCCCGGGTGCTGACCGGTGTAGGGGTCGTAACTCTGGTGCTGCTGCTGGGGGTTGCCGTACGCGTCGTAGCCGTAGCCGGCGTCCTGGGTCTGGTGCCCCTGGCCCTGGCCCTGCTGGGCGGCGTAGGGGTCGTAACCCTGGCCCTGCGGGTCGTACTGCTGCTGTCCCTGCTGGCCCTGTTGCCCCTGCTGCTGGTAGACCGGCTGCCCGTACGCGTCGTAGCCGATGATCTGCGGCTCTTGGTAGTACGGGTCGTACGGGTTCTGTCGGTCGTTCACCGGTGCCCCTCTCCGTGGCTCATTCGCCGCGGTACAGCTGGCGCTTGTCGATGTAGCGGACCACGCCGTCCGGCACCAGGTACCAGACCGGCTCCCCCTGCGCGACCCTCTCACGACAGTCCGTGGACGAGATCGCCAGCGCGGGCACCTCCACGAGGGAGACACCGCCCTCGGGCAGTCCGTCGTCCGTGAGCACGTGACCCGGGCGGGTCACACCGATGAAGTGGGAGAGCGAGAACAGCTCCTCCGCGTCGCGCCAGGTGAGGATCTGGGACAACGCGTCGGCGCCGGTGATGAAGAAGAGGTCCGCCTCGCCGTGGACCTCGCGCAGATCCCGCAGCGTATCGATGGTGTACGTCGGTCCGCCACGGTCGATGTCACTGCGGCTGACGGAGAACTGCGGGTTGGACGCGGTGGCGATGACCGTCATCAGATAACGGTCCTCGGCCGGGGAGACCTTTTTGTGGCTTTTCTGCCACGGCTGCCCGGTCGGGACGAAAACGACCTCGTCGAGATGGAACTGGGCGGCCACTTCACTGGCCGCCACCAGGTGTCCATGGTGGATCGGGTCGAATGTCCCGCCCATCACGCCGATACGGCGCTTGCCGGGGCCGGTAGGCACTTCCTGCTCTCCCATGCGTGCAGAGCCTACTGGCACAGCTGTACGCCTCGACTCAGCGGTCGCGGTTGAAGCGGGTGGTGACCCACAGCAGGAACATCAGCGCGAGGAAGGCCAGGCCGCCGACGAGGTAGGGGTTGAGGCTTTCGTGGTTGCCGCCGCCCTCCCCTCCGGAAGAGAGGGTGGCCAGCTCGTGTGCGGTGCTCGTGAGGCTCATCTTCGGCAGGACCTATCGATCGTGAGGCGGAAGGAAGACGTCAGGCACATCGTATGCGGGAGCCTCGGGCACGCTCACGGCGACTCAGTCGTTGTTGTCGTCGTTGCGGTATCCACGCAGCAGGAACCAGGCGAGCAGCACCGCTCCGAGGATCGAGACGAGCAGCACGATCCGGAGGGTGTCGCCCGGTCCCTGCTCCTCGGACGCGGCGGCGAGCAGTACGGCGGTGTGCGGCATTCGGGCGCTCCTCAAAGTTATCCACAGCCCCCCGCACACCGTAGCGCCAGCGCCTACGCTGGGTTTTGTCCGGGGGACGAGCAACGTCTCGTACGAACAGGGGGCCATCCATGACCGACAGCAGTCACGAGAACGTGCCGAGCAGGCAGCGCCGGCGATTCCCCGGGATCTCCTCCCGGGCCTACGAGCACCCCGCCGACCGCTCGGCCCTGGTGGCCCTGCGCAAGCTGACCGGGTTCGACACGGTGTTCAAGGCGCTCAGCGGGCTGCTCCCGGAGCGCAGCCTGCGGCTGCTCTTCCTCTCCGACTCCGTCCGGGTGAGCGACGCGCAGTTCGCCCATCTCAACGACATGCTGCGGGACGCGTGTTACATCCTGGACCTGGAGAAGGTCCCGCCGATGTACGTGAAGCAGGATCCGCAGCCCAACGCCATGTGCATCGGGCTGGACGAGCCGATCATCGTGGTCACCACGGGCCTGGTCGAGCTGCTCGACGAGGAGGAGATGCGGGCGGTGGTGGGCCACGAGGTGGGCCACGCGCTCTCCGGCCACTCGGTGTACCGGACGATACTGCTCTTCCTGACCAACCTCGCCGTGAAGGTCGCCTGGATCCCGCTGGGCAATGTGGCGATCATGGCGATAGTGACGGCGCTGCGCGAGTGGTTCCGCAAGTCGGAGCTGTCCGCGGACCGGGCCGGGCTGCTGGTCGGCCAGGACATCACGGCCTCGATGCGCGGTCTGATGAAGATCGCGGGCGGCAATCACCTCCACGAGATGAACGTGGACGCCTTCCTCGCCCAGGCCGACGAGTACGAGAAGGGCGGGGATCTCCGCGACTCCGTCCTCAAGATCCTCAATGTGCTGCCCCGGACGCACCCGTTCACCACGGTGCGGGCCGCCGAGCTGAAGAAGTGGTCGGAGACCCGCGACTTCCAGCGGATCATGGACGGCCACTACCCCCGGCGCGACGAGGACAAGGACACCTCGGTGACCGACTCGTTCCGGGAGTCCGCCTCGCACTACGCGGACACGGTGCGCACCAGCAAGGACCCGCTGATGAAGCTGGTGGGCGACATCGCCGGAGGCGCGGGAGACCTGGGCGGCAAGCTGCGCGACAAGTTCACCGGAGCCGGGTCCGGCGGCGGTTCCGCTACGAACGGGAACGGGGCGTCCGGTCGGCCTCAGGACCCGGAGGAGGGGAGCTCGGGGACGGGGTCCGGCCCGTCGGGGAGCTGACACCCGTCAGGGTTCCGCACAGCGCCGCCGTGGGCCGGCCCGTGGCGTACGGGTCGGTGGCGGCGGGGCCACGGGTGTCCGCCCGCTCCCCGGCCAGGAGCGGGTGGAGCATCCCGGTCGCGTCGGCCGAGCAGGACTGCGGACCTGCCTGGACATAGGCGGTGCTCACCTCCAGGCGGTGCAGTCGCAGATCCTCGCGGTCGAAGCGGAAGTGGAGCTCGCGTCGCACGGTGAACAGGGACGCGTTGTCCTCCCGGTGGGGCCCGTCCGCCGGGCGCAGGGCGTAGGTGAAGGTGTGGTCCGAGACGACGCCGAGGACGCCCGCCGCCTCCTCCTCGTAGCGGAGGGTGCCCCGGACCCGGATCTGCGGGTCCGCGAGCTCCACCCGCTCCGGGTCGAAGCGCACCAGCCAGCCGGTGGCGGCGTGGCTCCCGTCGTCCGCCGGGTCGCTCAGGCTCTGTTCGAACTGGGGGCGCTGGTCCGGGTCGAGGAGGTGCTCGACGGGCCGGCGTACGGAGCCGGTGAGGACATCGGGGTTCAGGGACGACTCCACCAGGTAGTCCTTGACCGTGGCGAGGGCGGCGGTGATCTGGCTGTCGGAGAAGTTCTGGGTGCGCTCCACCGAGGGGAAGTTGATTCCTGCCGCGCCCGTGCGGTGTCCGGAGACCGGCTCGGCGCGGTACAGCCGCTCGGGTGATCCGCCCGGGACGGCGCCCCGGGGGGCCAGAGGGACGACGGTGGTCCGCAGGGGTTCGGCGCGTCGGGTGGCCGGTTGGGGGTACGGGCTGCGGAATCCGATGTAGACGGCCACGGCGAAGGCCAGGGCGATGAGGACGACCAGCGCTATGGCGGCCCGGGAGCCTCCGCCGCTGCGGACGGTGACCTCTGCCTCGGGCACGGTGCGGACGGCGCGGGCGTGCTCGCCCATCCGTTCCTGCGCCGAGTACTCCTGCATCCGGGCAGCCTGGATGAACGATTCGTCGAAGACGAGCGAGCGGTATTCGTCCTCGCCGCCCGCGGGGTTCTCGGGCGGGCCGTCCGGCGGTTCTGAGCGGCCTGTCATGACTTCTCTCCCGATCTCCACACCGGTCGGTTCGGTGCGCAACGGTCTGCTTCGGCCGAGTGGCGTGCGGCAGCGAGAAGCCCCCCTGGGAACGAGGGGTCACATCTTCAGGGTAGGTCGATTGCGGTCCGCGTAAACGCGGAGACCGTCGGGAACTGCGGGGCGGCCGGGGAGGCGGGGGCCGAACGTCGGCGAACGGGTGACGCGAGGGGGTGGGAGGGGCGGGAGGGAGGGGGCCGGGGGCGGGGGGGAGGCCCCCGGAGGCCCCGGAGGAAGCCGACTCAGGGCACCCGGGGCTCGGCGGACACCGCGGGGCGGGAGTAGTCCGCGGAGGCGGACGGGGCGGCGCCCGGCTTGTCGACGCCGCTGGTGACGGGTGGCGGCATCTGGTCCTGGCGGTTGTTCGATGCGCCCCGGTAGACCGCGGTGAAGGCGAGCGAGACCATGCCGACGCCCATCACCAGCGCCAGCAGCCAGGCGACCGGCCGGTGCCAGCGGGCGGAGTTGCGGTAGGGGCGCAGGGAGCCGCCGTGGCGGCCGTAGGGCCCCGGGGCGAGGTCGTCGTCGTCCTCGTAGCCGTGGTCCGGGTCGTAGTCGAGGTCCTGGGGGTCGTGGTAGCCCCGGGAGCGGCCGTAGGGGCCGTATTCGTCGTCGTCGGCGCGACGGCTCCGGCGGGCACGGGCCGCGTCCGCCTCGGCGCGGGCCTCGGCGGCGGCGAGCAGGCGCTCCACGGCGGTGGGTTCGTGGACGGGCGCCGACCGGACGAAGTCCTCGTCGAACACCACGGAGGCGAAGTCCTCGTCCGCGCCCCCGCGGTCGTCGTCGGGCTCCCAGCCGTCCGGGAACGGCTTGCCCCCCACGTCGTCCGGCACGGTTTCAGCGTAGCCCCGTCGGGACCTTTTGGGCAGGGACCCCGCAAACTCCCCCGGATCGACGCGGGCGAACATGTGGTCGGCCCCACCCGGCGGGCGGGGCCGACCACGTGTGGCGCGGAAGGGCCGGGAAGGGCGTCTAGCGGATGTGCCCGTCCCCCGTGACGATGTACTTCGTCGAGGTCAGCTCGGGCAGGGCCATCGGACCGCGGGCGTGCAGCTTCTGCGTGGAGATGCCGATCTCGGCGCCGAAGCCGAACTGCCCGCCGTCGGTGAAGCGGGTCGAGGCGTTCACGGCGACCGTGGTCGAATCGACCAATTGGGTGAACCGGCGGGCGGCGGCCTGCGAGGTGGTGACGATCGCCTCGGTGTGGCCGGAGGTCCAGAGCCGGATGTGGGCGACCGCCGCGTCCAGGGAGTCGACGACCGCCGCCGCGATGTCGTAGGAGAGGTATTCGGTCTCCCAGTCCTCCGTCGTCGCCGGGACCACCGTGGCCTTGGTGGCGTCCGCGTGCGCGAGCACCCGTTCGTCGCCGTGGACGGTGACCCCGGCCTCGGCCAGGGCGTCCAGGGCGAGCGGCAGGAAGTCGTCCGCCACGTCCTTGTGGACGAGCAGGGTCTCGGCCGCGTTGCAGACGCTGGGGCGCTGGGCCTTGGAGTTGATCAGGATGTCGACCGCCATGGCCAGGTCCGTCTGCGCGTCGACGTAGACGTGGCAGTTGCCGGTGCCGGTCTCGATGACGGGGACGGTGGACTGCTCGACGACCGTGCGGATCAGCGAGGCGCCGCCGCGCGGGATGAGGACGTCGACCAGGCCGCGGGCCCGCATCAGCTCCGTCACGGAGTCACGGCTCTCGCCGGGGACGAGCTGCACCGCGTCGGCCGGCAGTCCGGAGCCGCCGACCGCGTCGCGCACCACCCGGACGAGGGCGGTGTTGGAGGCGTAGGCGGAGGAGGAGCCGCGCAGCAGGACCGCGTTGCCGGACTTCAGGCAGAGGGCCGCGGCGTCGACGGTGACGTTGGGCCGGGCCTCGTAGATGATGCCGACCACACCGAGCGGGACGCGCACCTGGCGGAGGTCGATGCCGTTGGGCAGGGTCGAGCCGCGGACCACTTCGCCGACCGGGTCGGGCAGCGCGGCCACGTCCCGTACATCGGCGGCGATGGCGCGGATGCGTTCCGGGGTGAGGGTGAGGCGGTCGATGATGCCTTCGCTCGTCCCGGCCTCGCGGGCGCGCTCGACGTCCTTCGCGTTGGCCTCGACGATCTCGCTCGTACGCACTTCGAGGGCGTCGGCGATGGCCAGCAGCGCGTCGTCCTTGGCCGCGCGCGGAAGTGGCGCGATATCGGCGGCGGCGGCACGGGCCCGGTAGGCGGTCTGCGCGACCGGGGAGAGGTTGTCGTAGGGCGAGAGCGTGGTCATGCCCGCAGAGTAATGCGCGCTCTGCGGGCATCCGTCACGTATCCCGTGATGCGAGACGGCCGACCCGAGGGACGGACGCCCCCGGATCGGCCACGGATCTGCCCGGATCCGCCCGGATCCGCCCGGATCGGCCACGGATCCGCCCGGATCAGCGACGGGTATGTCCGGACCGATCGCTGATCGGCACGGATCGCCCGGGATCGCCCCCGGTCCGCCCGGCTCAGTAGGGGTGCACACCCACGGGGGCCGCGGGCGGTGGTCCGTACCCCTCGGCGATCCGCAGGTGGTAGGTCTCGCGGTCGATGACTTCGAGGCCGACGATCTCCCAGGGCGGGAGCTGTGCGCTGGAGCGGTGCTCGCCCCACAGCCGCAGCGCCACCGCGGCCGCGTCGTGCAGATCACGGGCCTCTTCCCAGTAGCGGATCTCCGCGTGGTCGCCGGCGTAACGGCTGGTCAGCAGGAAGGGATGGTCGTGGGCGAGCTGTTCCAGACCGCGTCTGACCTCCCCCAGCGGGGTCTCGGTGCCCGAGACGCTGAGGGTGATGTGCCAGAGCTTCGACTGCGGGGACTCCTCCTTCGCCGTCGTGACCGGCTCCCGTCCGACGGTGTCCGCCGGGAGGGGATTCCGGTCGAAACCCGCCCCCGCTCCGACACTCGTCAGGGCGCGGTTGGCCGTGCCTCGGGGCGGCGCCCCCGGGCGCGCTCGTCTCACCGGCGGCCTCCTGTGATGTGTTGCTGTGCGGTACCCCTGTTTCCCCACTACAAAGTGGACCAGTCCACAGCCTGGCGTGGGGTGGTTTTGGTAAAGGTCCCTGCCGGAGAGCGGGACTTTCAGCCGATTCAGGTGGTGAGACGCGGTGCGAGGAGGACCAGATCGTCCCTGTGTACGACCTCGCGTTCGTAGGCGGGTCCCAGTTCGCGGGCCAGATCCCGGGTGGAGCGGCCGAGCAGCTGGGGGATCTCCTTCGCGTCGAAGTTGACGAGTCCGCGGGCGATCGGGGTGCCGTGCGGGTCGCGCAGTTCGACGGGGTCGCCGGCGCTGAACTCGCCCTCGACGGCGGAGATTCCGGCGGGCAGCAGCGAGGTGCGGCGTTCCACCACGGCGCGTACGGCGCCCTCGTCGAGGGTGAGCGAGCCCTGCGGGGTGGAGGCGTGGGCCAGCCACAGGAGCCGGTCGGCGGAGCGGCGGCCGGTGCGGTGGAAGTACGTGCCGGTGTCGCGGCCCGCGAGCGCGTCGGCGGCCCGGCTGGCGGAGGTGAGGACGACGGGGACGCCGGCGGCGGTGGCGATGCGGGCGGCCTCGACCTTGGTGACCATGCCGCCGGTGCCCACGCCCGCCTTCCCGGCGCTGCCGATGGTGACGCCCGCCAGGTCCTCGGGGCCGGTGACCTCGGCGATCCGGGCGGCGCCGGGGGTGCCGGGCGGTCCGTCGTAGAGGCCGTCGACGTCGGAGAGGAGGACCAGCAGGTCGGCGTGGACGAGGTGGGCGACGAGGGCGGCGAGCCGGTCGTTGTCGCCGAAGCGGATCTCGTCGGTGGCGACGGTGTCGTTCTCGTTGACGACGGGGACGGCGCCCATCTCCAGGAGCTTGTCCAGGGTGCTGTAGGCGTTGCGGTAGTGGCCGCGGCGGCTGGTGTCGTCGGCGGTGAGGAGCACCTGGCCGACGCGGACGCCGTAGCGCGCGAAGGAGGCGGTGTAGCGGGCCACGAGGAGGCCCTGTCCGACGCTGGCGGCGGCCTGCTGGCGGGCCAGGTCCTTGGGTCGGCGGACGAGGCCGAGCGGGGCGAGTCCGGCGGCGATGGCTCCGCTGGAGACGAGGACGACCTCGCGTTCGCCGCCGTCCCTGACCTTGGCCAGGACGTCGACGAGGGCGTCGACCCGGTCGGCGTCGAGGCCGCCGGAGGCCGTGGTGAGCGAGGAGGAGCCGACCTTGACGACGACCCTGCGGGCGCCGGTCACTGCCGATTCGCGGACCGACGGCCTCTGCTCTGCCACGTGCTTCCTCGCTCTGGATCGCCCCGGTGTACGGCGGGGGCCCTGGAGCCGGTCGGCCCCGGTGTCGCCCCCGGCACGCAGGGTACGCGAGCGGCCGCCCCCGCCGCCCGCCGGTTTCGGCCGGTGGACAGCGGCGGGGGCGGCCGGTGGGTTCAGCTCTGCTGCTCGTCCTTGACGGCGAGCATCCGGTCCACGACCCGGGCAGCGGCGCGGCCGTCGGAGGGCTCGCAGAAGTCGACCCGGAACTGGGCGTACTTCTCCTTGTACTCCTCGCTGACCGCGTCGATGTTCCGGATCGCGGAGACCAGGTCCTCGGAGGTCTTGATCAGCGGCCCGGGGGCGCGGGAGGTGAAGTCGAAGTAGAAGCCGCGCAGGGTGTCGCGGTAGTGCTCCAGGTCGTACGTGAAGAAGAGCATCGGACGGCCGGAGTGCGCGAAGTCGAACAGCACCGAGGAGTAGTCCGTGATCAGCACGTCGGCGATCAGGTAGAGGTCGGCGATGTCCGGGTAGTACGTGACGTCGTAGACGAAGCCCTGTCCGGCGCCGGGGATGGAGTCGAGGACCTTGTGGTGCTTGCGGTAGAGCAGCACGTGGTCGTCGCCGAGCTCCCGCTTCGCGGCCTCGACGTCGATCTGGTTGTCGAGCTTGAAGCGGCGTCCGCCGTAGCGCTGGTCGTCGCGCCAGGTGGGCGCGTACAGCACGACCTTCTTACCCGCGGGGATGCCGAGCTTCTCGCGTACGGCCGCGGCGCGCTTGACGCGGTCGGGGGCGTGGAAGACGTCGTTGCGCGGGTAGCCCGCCTCCAGGACCTCGCACTGGAGGCGGAAGGAGTTGGTCATGATCGGGGTGGTGAAGGCGTTCGGCGTGATGAACAGGCTGTACTGGCGCGAGCGCTGCGGGAGGCTCGCGATGTAGGCCAGGTTCGCCTTGGGGGTGCCGAGGAGGTCGGCGCCGATGCGCTTGAGCGGGGTGCCGTGCCAGGTCTGGACGACGACCTGGCCCTCGCGGCGGACGAACCACTCGCGGATGCCGCCGTTGGTGACGACGTACCGGCTGCGGGCCAGTGCCTCGTACCACTCCTTGCTGCCCCACTCGACGCCGCGGACGCCGGGCGGCAGGACGACCTGCTGGTCGTGGACCATCGCGATGTGCTCGACCTCGGTGCCGCGGCGCTTGAGCTCCTCGTAGACCGCGCGGGGCGAGTCGGAGAACTGCTTGCCGCCGAAGCTGTTGTAGAGCACGGCCTCGCGCAGCGGCAGCTTGCGCTGCTCGGGGGTGTAGACGTCGCGCATCAGGCGCTGGCGGTAGGCGCCGCGCAGCTCCGGGTCGAGGACCGGGCCGGACTCCACGAAGATCCGGTCGAAGTCGAGCCGTTCGACGGTGTACGTGCGGTGCTCGCCCCGGTGGGCCAGCGGCAGCGTGCCGACGAGGTCGGGGCGGATCGTGACGGGGAGGTCGCGGGTGTGGTCCCACTCGGTGCGCAGGCGAAGCCGCGGCATCCAGCGGCCGGCGCGCAGCGGCACGGTGCCCTCGTAGGTGGGCATGGTGTCCGGGCGCAGCCGGCGGTGGTGAAGGCGCAACCGTCGCCGTGCCTGCGATCATCCACGGAGACGTTTGGAGTAGGCTGTGGTCAGCCGGCGACGAGGCGGACTCCGTCGTCGAGGATCCGGGTGGAGCTGTGGCCGGCCGCGCCCGCGTTGTTCTTGGTGATGCTGCCGACCGACATGCCGCCGGGGCGCGGGATGCCGATGCCCAGGCGCCAGGTGCCGGGCTGCCACTGGCCGCGTACGCGCAGCCGGGACGGGTCGATGCCGATCTCGAAGCCGGACCAGTCGTAGTTGTGCAGGGCGCCCTTGGCCTCGGCGGTGGCGCGGGGCTCCAGGACGGTGCGCAGGCGCAGCGGGAGGGTGGAGCGGCTGCCCTGGCGGCGGAGCACGGCGACGCGCAGCGAGCGCTTGCCGGTGGCCGAGGGGACGTTGGGGATGTAGGCGTAGCCCTTGACGAGGAGCTTGCCGTCCTCCCAGCCGAGGTCCAGGAGCTTGCCGCGTACGGGAAGTTCGCTGCGGTTGAAGTTGCGCACGGAGGAGGGGAGCGAGGAGCTCTCGACGCCGGGCAGCTCGATGCGGGCGCGCCGCAGGCCGCGGACGGAGAAGGCTCCCGGGTTCTCGCGCTCGTAGTGCAGCAGCTCGACCAGTTCGTCGCCGCGGCCGCTGGCCGCCAGGTGCCACTTGACCCGGGCCATCGGGGAGAACTGCCGTACGACCTTGGGGGCGGCACGCGCCAGGAAGTCCTTGGCCGCTCGGTGGAATTCGGGGCGCTCCTCGACCGGAGTCTCCGGGAAGTACTTCATGAGCCTGCTGAGCTCGTCGGGGATCGCTTCGAGGGACGCCACGGGGGGAGGGCCTTTCCGGGGGGACGTGCAGATGATGAACCCCAGGAGGACGGGGCGTTAATGAGACCTCTCCAACGGTCTCATGGTTGCCCAACAGTATGACGTGACACCCCTCACAGGACGAACCCGCCCCGGTCGTCGCCGGGGCGGGCGGAGGCGTCCGGGGCTCCCCCGGATCCGGTCAGACGCGGTGTGCGCGCGGGGTGCGCAGGGCGCCGAGCACGGTGCGGCGGGCCTTGCGGACCACGCGGCGGGCGAAGGAGACGCGGGGGCCGGCCTGCGGGGCCTCGATCCGCCGTCCGCCGACCCATTCGGTGACGGTGACCTCGTACGCCCGGTCGGGAAGCACGGAGCTCTCGCCGAAGTGCGGGTAGGCGAGGTGGAGCCGGGGCGGGTTGCCGCGGCGGACGAGCTCGGGCTCCTTCTTGTCGCGCAGGAAGGCCGCGATGTCCAGGAGCAGGTCGAGCCGGCCCTCGGCGAGGCACATCAGCCGCAGCCGTTCGTTCACCTTGAGGTTGCGGCCCAGCTCCGGCGTCCAGTACGCCTTCATCAGGGGGGCGGCGAGCGCCATCTTGCGGGCGCGGACCTCGTCCTTCTGCTTCACCAGGCCGGGGCCGAACTGGGGCAGCAGCGTGATGACGAAGGGCCGCACCATCAGGGCGTCGCGCCGGGGGCCCGGGGGCACGTACTCGGCGATGAGCCCCATGAGGGCGCGGGCCGAGTCGAAGCGGCGCTTGTAGCCGCCCTTCTTGGTCATCTGGTTGCGGTCCTCGCGGCCCACCAGGTAGTAGCAGGTGTAGTCGGCGACGACAGAGATCCCGTTGCCGCGCAGATACGCCTCCATCGTGAACAGGGCGTCCTCGCCCGTCTTCAGCTTCTCGTCGAAGGTCATGCCGAGGCGTACGAGGAGGTCGCGCCGGAACAGCTTCTGCGCGCTCAGGGTGAATTTGATGTTGGAGGAATACAGGTCGGCGCGCTCGACGGTCTCTTTCCACATCGACTTCGCGGCACCGCGATTGACGCCGACGATCTTTCCGAGCACCACGTCGGTGCCGGCCCGGTCGCCCATGGCGACCATGCGCTCCAGGGCTTCCTCGCCGAAATAGTCGTCCGCGTCGAGAAAGAAGACGTACCGTCCGCGGGCGAGAGCGAGGCCGCGATTGCGCGGTCCGCTGGGTCCGCCGGAGTTCTCCTGCCGGACGACGCGCGTGGGGATCGCGGTCCGGGCGGCGAATTCCTCCAGGTACGCGCCGGTGCCGTCGGTGGAGCCGTCGTCGATCGCGACGATCTCCATGCGGTCCGCGCCGATGGTCTGTGCCTCGACGGACTCCAGGCACCGGACCAGGTAGGGCATCGCGTCATAGGCTCCGATGATCACACTGACATCGGGCTCGTCGTTCGTCCTGGGCATGTCGGGCATGTGCACCTGTCGATTTGATCACGAAAGAAGGCGGATTGCCCGACTATGCACTTTTTGTACATAGACATGCCGAACGACCCGTACATCCCTCCCTCAGGAGAGACGTACGGGTCGCGATCGGGGTTGCCTGCTTTTCAGCCAGTTCGATCAGTTGTGCGGCGTTCGGGCGTCCGGTCGTTCGAAGCCCGGACGGATGCCGTTCAGCGCACGGACGAGGAACCCTCGGTGACAGCGGTCTCCGCCGTGGCCTCGGCCGCCACCTCGGCTTCGGCCTCGGCCGCGGCGACCGCCTGCGGGTCCTCCGTACCGACCCCGCTGGAGACGGCCTCCTCGTCCGGCACCGCGACGGCCTGGTCGCCGAGCCGCTGGGCGACGCCCTGGTTACGGGCCTCCGCCTTGGCGGCCAGCGCCCGCACGGCGGCGTTGAACTGCTCCATGGAGGTCGGCTCGTCCGGCCCCAGGAGGTAGGTCTTCAGCTCGCGGCGGGCGTCCGCCAGCGTGTCCGCCGCCGGGTCGGCCACCGCGGCCAGCAGAGCGTCGAGCTCCTCGGCCCCGTTGGACAGGATGACCGCGGCGCGCACCGCGGTGTTCTGCCGCTTGAACTCCTCGGCCCCGAGGGCGGCGGAGTCGGTCACCGCGTACGGCTTGCCGCTCGCGATGAAGTCGGAGACCACGCTGGAGATGTCCGAAACCATCGCGTCGGACTCGTTGAAGCAGTCGTACAGCTTGGGCTGTGCGCCGGTCACCGTACGGTGCTCCCACCAGCCGAAGGAGCGCCAGTAGGCGTCGTTCCACTCGGCCCGCAGCCGGGCGGTCTCCGCCTCGCGGGCCGGGTCGGCGAGCGAGAGCCGCGACTCCTCCGCCTCGTCGCCGCCCGAGCGGCCGGTGGACGCGAGCTGGGCGAGCCGCGCCTCGATCCGGACCAGCTCGGCCTTGGCGGCGCTCTGCCCGGCGGCGGCCGAGGAGGCCTCCTTCGCCCAGCGGGGGTCGGCGGCGCGCTCGGCGGCGGCCTTGTCCAGCATCGCCCGGATCCGGGCGTTGACGGCCTTGGCCTTGGCGCTGCGGATGCCGGTGAAGGGGTGCGGCTTGTAGATGATCCGGACCGGGTCGGCGGCGTTCAGCAGCCGGCGCACGATGTTCTCGCCCGCCAGCAGCAGCGAGGTGTTGCCCGGGTTGTCGTCCCAGCCCTCCCAGGTGGGCGCGTACAGCACGGTCGGGATGGGGTTCTTGACCGCGCCCGTCCAGCTCTTGATGGGCTCCAGCTGCGGGCGGCCGACCTCGGCGATGTCCTGGTCGAGGACGCCCACGTCGGCCAGCGCGTACCGGTCGCGGCCGGCCCGGCCCGCGGTCCAGACCTCGTCGTAGACCTTGGAGTACGGGTTGACGCTGGCGAGCTTGTCGCTGTCGCCGTGGCCGATGAAGACGTGCTTCATCGTCGGGACCCGCAGGATGTGGATGTTCTTGCCGACGTTGGCGGGATACAGGCAGACCCGCACGGTCGAGAGGTCCAGGTTCATCAGGTGGGTGCCGGCCGGGACGCAGATGACCGGGACGGAGGTCTCGGCCAGCTGCGGGACGAGACCGCGCTCGCGCATGATGATCAGCGGCCGGCCCTCGACCCGGGCCATGGTCTCCAGCCACATGTTGCCCTGGTAGGCGGACTCGTTGGAGCCGGAGAAGTAGAGCACCACGGTCGGCTGGTATTCGCGCAGCCAGGTGTCGACGGCCTTCAGCACGGCGGGCGCCGGGGGCGCCAGCCGGCCGCGGCGCATGTAGGGCACGAGCGCCACGAGGTAGAGCACGGCCAGCAGCAGCGTCACGCCGATGCCCACGTAACCGATGACGTCCTGGCCGGTACCGGCGGCGATCAGGATGCCCACCACGGCCGGGATGTCCAGGTGCAGCATCTTCTCGGCGGAGCGCCGCAGCAGCGATCCGGGCGGGGCGTCGGGGATGCGCACCGCGTGCAGGTCCACGTTGCGGGTGACGACCGGCATGGTGCGGCGGAGCCGGATCAGCGTGGTCAGGGCGCCGTGCGGCGCCTGGAGCCCGTAGAAGACCAGGAAGCAGGCCACCGCCGAGTAGAACAGCGGCTGCTCGGCGAGATCCAGGCGGGCGAGCAGCAGGATGACCATCAGCTGCCGCAGCAGGAAGCGGATCGACAGCCCGGCGCGCACCTTGCCGAGCCGGTTGATCAGATAGCTCCCCCGCTGGTGCAGATACCAGTCCGCGACGTACGTGACAGCCGTGGCCGCCGCGAAGAACCAGACGTTCGGAATGAGCGCGGCGAGCATGACGCAGGGATATCCCAGCCCCATCAACAGTGCTGCCGCCAGTTCTGACCTGCTGCCCACACGGGCCAGGCGAATGGCTGTCGAGATCACGAAGAACCTGCTCCAGGGGGTGCCGGTTGATTCACGTATTGGCGGAAATGTGAAGGTGCGGCTTCACGCATTCGGGCCTCTGCCATCGCGGAAAGCGACAACAGAGGCCCGGAAAAGCACATTTGTCAAGAATTATTACACATCTGCTTGACGGTCCAGCACGGAGGCCAGCGCCTGCTCGAACCCGGAGGAGTCGGCGGCGCCCGCCGTCGGGTCCTGCTGCCGTACGTCGATGACGTGACCGGTCAGCGCGGAGAGCAGGACGTCCAGCGAGGTGCGCGCCACGGCCTCCGAGGAGAGCAGCGAGCCCTCGGGCTCCTGGCCGAACGCCTTGGTGCGCATCGGGGTCGCGGTGCGCTCCGGGTTCACGCAGTTGACCCGGATGCCCTCGCCCGCCCACTCGTCGGCGAGCGCCTGGGTGAGGTTGACCATGGCGGCCTTGGTGGAGGAGTAGAGGCTGTACTCGGCACGGCCCCGGGTGTAGCTGCTGGAGGTGTAGAGCAGCAACTGGCCCTGGGTCTCGGCGAGGTACTTGTACGAGGCGCGGGCGATCTGGACCGGCGCCAGGTAGTTGACGTTCAGCGCTTCCTGGATGGTCGTGTTGTCGGTCTCGGCCAGCTTGCCGATCCGCAGCACGCCCGCGGTGTTGATGACGTAGTCGACCCGGCCGGTCTCGGCGTACGCCTTGGAGAGCGCGTCGTCCACGTGCTCCGGGTTCTCCACGTGCGTACCGGTGGTGGAGCGGCCGAGCGCGTAGACCTTGGCGCCGTAGCTCTCGGCCAGGGCCGCGATGTCGGCGCCGATGCCGTACGAACCGCCGAAGACGACGAGGGTCTTGCCGGTGAGGAGCTCCCGGTAGGCGGCCTCGTCGGCCTGGCGCGGGGCGGCGGTGGAGGCCAGCTGGAAGAGCTTGTCGGTGATGAAGACGTCGACCGGCTGGGTCACCTTCATGTTGTACTCGTCGCCCGCGACCACGTAGATCGGCACGTCGGGGAGGTACTTGAGGACCACCGAACAGTCGTCGGTGGCCTGGAAGTTGGGGTCGCCCGCCGCGATCTCGTACGCCCTGCGGATGGTGGAGAGCTTGAAGGCCTGCGGCGTCTGGCCGCGGCGCAGCCGGGAGCGGTCGGGCACCTCGGTGATGAACTCGCCGTCCTCGCCGTGCGTGCGGGTCACGATGATCGTGTCCGCGGACGGGATGGCGACGTCGACGGCCTGGTAGCGCTCCAGCGCTTCGACACAGTCCGTGATCACACGCTGTGACAGCAGGGGGCGCACCGCGTCATGGAAGAGGACGTTGCGGTCCTCACCCTCGGCGAGACCCTCGCCGAGGGCCGCGATGGCACGCTCGGTGGTCTCGTTGCGGGTGTTGCCGCCCTCGATGATCCGGGTGACCTTGGTCAGTCCGGCCTTCGCGACGATCTTCTCGACGTCGGGCACGAAACCGGGCGCCATCAGCACGATGACGTCGTCGATGCCCTCGGCGTTCTCGAAGATGGTGAGCGTGTGCTCGATGACGGCCTTGCCGGCGATCTTCAGCAACTGCTTGGGGATCGACAGGCCCACGCGCTGGCCGGTCCCACCGGCGAGCACGACCGCTGTGGTCCGGGGCTTGGCTTCATGCGGCACAGACACAGACGACCTACCTTGCTATGACGGGGGAACAGTGTGATGGTCGCACTCTCCGTGACCGTCTCGCAAGGTGGACGTCGTCCGCCGCTCGTCCCGCGGATACCCGCAGTTCACCCTCTGGCCAGGGAGGTTGGGCGCTGCCGGGTGGTCGCCCGGGGTGACCGACCCCACAGATGTGTTGCTCAATCCGCACATCTGCAGCACGTTCACCCGGCGTGACCGGCGGAAACCCGCCGGTGCCCGGGCCCGAGGCTACCGGACGGCCCGCCTCCGCAGAGACGGGCCGGGGTGCGGAGCGTTCGCCGCCGGGGGTGCGGAGCGTTTAGAAGGGGTCGAACTCGTCGTACTCCTTCTCCGCGTCGTCGCGCTCGGCGTCGCGGTCCCGGCGGCGCTGCGCGGCGGGGCGCGGCTCCTCCAGACGGTGGTCCTCGCCACGGCGGCCGAGCATCTCGGCGCCGGCGCTCACGGTCGGCTCCCAGTCGAAGACGACCGCGTTCTCCTCGGGGCCGATCGCGACGCCGTCGCCGGCCCGGGCGCCCGCCTTCATCAGCGAGTCCTCGACACCGAGGCGGTTGAGCCGGTCCGCGAGGTAGCCGACGGCCTCGTCGTTGTTGAAGTCGGTCTGGCGCACCCAGCGTTCGGGCTTCTCGCCGCGCACGCGGTAGATGCCCTCGTCGTCCAGGGTGACGGTGAAGCCCGCGTCGTCGACGGCCTTGGGGCGGATGACGATCCGGGTCGCCTCCTCCTTCGGCTTGGCGGCACGCGCCTCGGCGATGATCCCGGCGAGCGCGAAGCTCAGCTCCTTGAGGCCCTTGTGCGCGATGGCGGAGACCTCGAAGACCTGGTAGCCGCGGGCCTCCAGGTCGGGGCGGATCATGTCGGCGAGGTCCTGGCCGTCCGGGATGTCGACCTTGTTGAGGGCGACGATCCGGGGCCGGTTCTCCAGACCGCCGTACTGGCGCAGCTCCTCCTCGATGATGTCGAGGTCGGAGACGGGGTCGCGGTCGGACTCCAGCGTGGCGGTGTCCAGGACGTGCACGAGCACCGAGCAGCGCTCGACGTGCCGCAGGAACTCCAGGCCGAGGCCCTTGCCCTGGCTGGCGCCGGGGATGAGCCCGGGGACGTCGGCGATGGTGTAGACGGTCGAGCCGGCGGTGACGACGCCGAGGTTCGGTACGAGGGTGGTGAACGGGTAGTCCGCGATCTTCGGCTTGGCCGCGGAGAGCACCGAGATCAGCGAGGACTTGCCCGCGCTCGGGTAGCCCACGAGCGCCACGTCGGCGACGGTCTTGAGCTCCAGGACGATGTCCCGGCTCTCCCCCGGCTCGCCGAGCAGCGCGAAGCCCGGGGCCTTGCGGCGGGCCGAGGCCAGCGCCGCGTTGCCGAGGCCGCCGCGGCCGCCCTGGCCGGCCACGAAGGTGGTGCCCTGGCCGACGAGGTCGGCGAGCACGTTCCCGGCCTTGTCGAGGACGACGGTGCCGTCCGGCACGGGCAGGACCAGGTCCTGGCCGTCCTTGCCGGAGCGGTTGTCGCCGGCGCCGGGCTGGCCGTTGGTGGCCTTGCGGTGGGGGCTGTGGTGGTAGTCCAGCAGCGTGGTCACGGACTGCTCGACGACGAGGATCACATCGCCGCCCCGTCCGCCGTTGCCCCCGTCGGGGCCTCCCAGCGGCTTGAACTTCTCACGGTGGACGGAGGCGCAGCCGTGGCCTCCGTTACCCGCGGCGGCATGCAGCTCGACGCGGTCCACGAAGGTGGTCATGGTTGGTGCCTCCAGATAACAGGTGCAGGTACAGCAGGAAAATGCGGAATTGTCTCTGTCGTAACACGCCGAGGGCGGACCCGCTTCCCCGTTCGCCGGGAAAGCTGAGATCCGCCCTCGGAAGGTGCTGTGTGCCGTTACGCGCGCGTCGAATGGATCAGACGGCGAGCGGAACGATGTTCACGACCTTGCGGCCACGGTGCGTGCCGAACTCCACCGCACCGGCGGTCAGCGCGAACAGCGTGTCGTCGCCGCCACGGCCGACGCCCGTGCCCGGGTGGAAGTGGGTGCCACGCTGGCGGACCAGGATCTCACCGGCGTTGACGGCCTGACCGCCGAAGCGCTTCACGCCGAGCCGCTGAGCATTGGAATCGCGCCCGTTCCGAGTGGACGATGCGCCCTTCTTGTGTGCCATGTGTTCTCAGTCCCTTACTTCGCAGCCGCGGGGATACCGGTGACCTTGATCGCCGTGTACTGCTGGCGGTGACCCTGGCGACGGCGGTAGCCGGTCTTGTTCTTGTAGCGAAGGATGTCGATCTTCGCGCCCTTGTGGTGGTCCACGACCTCGGCCGTGACCTTGATGCCGTCGAGCACCCACGGGTCGCTGGTGACCGCGTCACCGTCGACAACGAGCAGGGTCGAGAGCTCGACCGTGTCGCCAACCTTGGCAGTGGAAATCTTGTCAACCTCAACGATGTCGCCGACAGCTACCTTGTGCTGGCGACCACCGCTGCGCACGATGGCGTACACGCGGATCTCTCTCTCGCTCGGAACGGATCCCCTGATGCCAGCCGCTCGCACGGGCCGGGGCCCGGGACGATCCGGAAGGATGAGCGGCCTCTCCTGGCGGACGGCGCGAACACCGACCGTTACCGGGAGGGATGTGCTCAGGGGTAGGCGCGTTAAGGAAACACACCGAGGGTCAAGGTTACGGGGCGGGGGTGTGGGGGTCAAACCGGGTCGAGCGGCCCATGGCTGTCTGACCTCCCGAGCAGCCCGACCGAATCGCTCCAACTGTTCGGGAAGTTCCCTATTCCGCTTCATGAACGCCATGGCGGGGTGCGGCCGGTGCTGCAGTACAGCTTTTCGGACCAGGACACCAGCCCTTGAGGATGACCATGGCCTGCCCGGCGACACAGCAGATCTTCGCGCCGCTGCCGTTGTAACTTCTCTTTTATCGCTTGAGCAGGCGGTCTCACACGGCACGCGCACCTGATGCCGCCGCCCCGGCAGACCCTACCTGCCAGCACTTCGGCCCCACATCGGCGAGCGCGCCGATGATCCCGCGGGTCCCTCGCGGCAGTGAGCGTTTTCAGCGTTGCCTCTCCAGGGTGAGGACGGCTTTGGTGATGACGGTCATGCGGTTGGGGCTGATGCGGGATCTGCGGAAGATCTGCCAGGACTTCAGCCGTGCCATGCCGCGTTCAACTGGTGCCCGGGCTGCGGCCAGAGCCCGGTTAACGGTGCGCTGGGTGAGGGTCAGTTCGCCGTGGGGTGGTCGTTTGAGTCCGGTGGTGACCCAGGGGCCGGCGCCCTGGTATGCGCGGTCGGCGAGGACCGGGACGCCCTGACGCTCGCAGGTCTGGATGATGCGATGGGTGCGGGCCGCGGTCAGATCGTGGGTGCGGCCGGGCAGCGCGGGCGAGATCCACAGGATCTCGCCGGCGGGGTCGGTGACGACCTGGACGTTCACGCCGTGCCGGCGGTGCTTGGCCGAGTAGTCGGCCCGGCTGTCGCCGACGCGGTCGCACTCGGCGAGGGTCCCGTCCAGGAGGACGAAGTCCGGGTCGTGCTCGCGCAGAGTCTTGAGCAGGCCCGGCGCCCGGTCGGCGAGCAGGCCGGTGACGGCGGTGACGTATGCGTGGGCGGTGCCGACGGATATCCCGAAGCCGGCCGCGATCCGGGTGAGTGTGTCGTGGCGGCGCAGGTACACCAGAGCGACGAGCGCACGCTGGTGGGGCGGGAGCTTGCACCTGCGGTCACCCTCGCGGGTGACGATGAGCATGGTGACCCACTCGACCAGGGTATGCGGGAGGTCGAGTGCGGCAGGATGGGGAACCAACGAGGCTCCTGTGCCGGTGGGTTGAGACTTCGAACACCTCCCCCAACGGCACGGGAGCCTTGTGCGTTGCGGCCCTCACCTCGGGCTCGCCGCCGTCACCCGATCGGTGGCCACGCTGAAAGAGCTCAGTGAGACCGAACGGGCGGTGACGTCCTGGGTGTTCCCGCCGTGACGCTTGCGCTGGTCCGAGCAACTCAGGATGTCGGCGGCGATCCGGTCGACCAGCAGCGAAGTGCCGTCCAGCAGCACGAACGCCTCCGCCAGCGACAGAGGCGGGCCAGGGCGAACACGGCTTGTCGGCCTGCCGCGAGGCGTCGCCACTGGGTCCCGTTTGGAGCATAGTTGCCGAGTCAAGGAAACTGCATACTGCCGATGAAGCGGCTCGCCGCGCTGGTGAAGATCGGCGAGCCGCTACGACTAAGAGACCTTTGTCACGTGTTGCTGGTGGACGACTGCAGCACCGTACAGGGCGAATTCCACCACGGTAGCCCGTTTTTAACCTGGTCGAGATTCCTTTCAGTATAGTTCGGTGGCGCCTGAGGGATATTTGGGACTTCCAGAAGGTAGAAGTCGGCGCGATATCCTGTGACGGAGAGGTCTCCATCTGGGAAGAATCCCAGATCCAGCTGAACTCTGCCAGCAACTACGGACGACTTGCATTCCTGCACAGAAAAGGCCATCAGAGGCCTGTCCGTCGAAGTGCTGGCCCAGCGGAACGACTGCAGACCATGGACGACGAGGATGGCCGCATTTCCCTTCGGGAACCATTCTGCGGTACGCATCTCCAGGAGCAGTGCCGCGCGATTCGTCGTCGGGCACACCCTGCAGTCGAGCAGCTGTGTGTCGAACAGCGCCTCGTCCTCCGTGAACGGATCACAGTCGATGGGCCCTGCCGACTTGTAGGGATCTTGGCGTGTGAAGATTTCTTCGATGCTGATCATGGGATCGGTATGTGCCAATACTGGTCGGATTTATCGACGGTCTTCCCCGTTACCGGGTTGACGAACTGGCCGCCGGTGTTGATGTAGGTGATGTATCCGTTGGGATACGGGTGGGGTCCAGTGGTGACTGGATCCATTACGCGTACGTACTGGATGCTCTTGTGGAGTCCGTTTGCTTTGGCCTCGGATTCCTTGATCTGGAAAACCCAGCCCTTCCTGTTGTTGGCCTGGGCAGCCGCTTTGCGCCCCTTCGGGAGCCACAGCTTCTCGCCCTGGGGCCCAACGACGTCGCTGATGAGGCATCGGCTGTTGTGAACCAGGATGGGAGTGTTTCCCGCGAGTACATAGTAGGAGTGCAGGTCTTCGACGGTGAAGTTATAGGTGCGGGCGTGCTGGTAGAAGAACCGGGTGGCCCGGACGGTGACGGTGTCGCCGTCGTCAGTGCGCAGTTTCATACCGACTTCGATGTCGGCCGCCTCGACCCACTTGCTATCTGATTCGGACCAGAACGGGTGCTCTTCGGTGGCTGTCACCCTCTCTTCGCCGCGTGGTGTGGTGAGGATGAGTTCGCTGAAGTACTTGTCGTCCGCAGTGACTATCAGTTCCGTGACCCGGCGCGGTCCAGTCGTTCCGCTGACCGGGTCGGTTGCGAGCACGTGGTCATTGACCTGAATGGACTCGATGTTCTTCGCAGACCGGTCAGCCATGAGGACCTTGGTGCCAGCGAGAAAACATTGTGTGCACTTCTGGACCATACGTGCGGCTCTACTGCTGTCTATGGCGCCCTCCACGCCTTCCACAGCCTTCTTGAGCAATTTTACTTTGCCCAGGGGGAGAACTGACATGGCAGCGAGAGCGCATTTACCCAGACCTGGGTTTTTGACGCATTCCTTGGCATCGTTGAGGCCAAGGACCTCCCAGGCGAACTCCTTGAGCACCGGGTCGATAGGAGGATGATCGAGCTTCCCGCCGTTCAAGGCGCAGGGCGGAAGGTGATCCCTGGTCGGGTGGAGATAGCAGCGCGGCCGCTTCTCTTCTTCCTCCTGCTGCTTCTTACGCCGCTCCTCGGCGAGACGGCGTGCTCGGGCTTCTTCTGCCTCTCGCTTCTTGACGACGTCAGCCCATGCTGCGGATGACTCCTTCGCCGCCTCTGCAGAGCTCTTGCCTGCGGCGATCGCATCGGCATGCGCCTGATCGCTTGAAACCTTCGCTTCATATGCCGAGGTGCGCGCGTAGTCGGCTGAGAACTCAGCCTGTGCTGCGGATTCCTCGGCTGCTGCAGCGTCCCGGTCAGCGCGGTTGGCGGCGGCGCGCGCGGTGCTGGCCGATGCCTTGGCCTGCGCAGCGCTGGTTTCGGCTCGGTCTGCGGCCTCGTCTGCGTCGTTCGCGTAGCCAGCAGCTTCCGTGGCGCTTTGTGCAGCGTCGTTCTTGGCTTTCTCGGCATCGGCCGCAGCACCGGCGGCTTCGGCAGCTGCCTGGGCGGCGAGGTAGCTGTTCCTGCGGGCGGTGGCCGCGATCTTCTTGCCTTCGGCGAGCAGGCGCTGCACCTGTGCGATGTGGTTGTTGGCGAGCTGGTCCTTGCGATCCGCCATGTACTGGCCGGTCTGAACGAAAGTTTGTACCTCGTTGGCGGATCCGGCCAGAGCGACCTTGGCTGCGGACGTCACCTCAGGGCCGCCGTCGTTGTAAAGCTTGCTCGCTATCACCCGCTCGTCGGCCTGGCGGGCAGCGTACTGGCCATTGTTGAGGAATCCGACCAGCGCCTGTGGGCTGCCGTCTTCCAAAGCCTTTCTCGCCGCTTCCCTCACGCCGGGACCGCCGTCGTTGAAGAGCCTGGACACCGCAATCCGGTAGTCAGCGTTGGCCGCCTGGTACTGGCCCGTGGTGTAGAAGCTGAGGATCTGCTGATCGGTGCCCTTGAGTGCCTCGGCTGCGGCAGCGCGCACAGCCTCATAGGGACTGGAGGAGACGAGATGCGCGACTTGCTGGCGGTTCTCGTCCGCAACTGCCTTGCTCCAGCCCGTCTTCAAATAGACGATCACGTCGGCGTCGGTGCCGGACAGTGCCAGGGCAGCAGCATCCTGACGCCAGGAGCCGAAGTACTCCAATGCGCGCAGCGCTACGGCGCGCCCCTTCATGGCGATAGCGGCCTGGTCGGCACCTGGCTTGTCCGCATCGGCAGCCAGTGCCTCTGTGTCGTCCACGATGGATTGGCCCTCAACCACGGACTTCGCGATTTCGACGGTGAAAGCGTCGGTGGTGGATCTACGCGTCAGCGCCGCTTCGACGCCGGCGTTGGTGCGGGTGGTGAGATCCTCGGACTCCGTTTCGCGGGCGAGGTCGAAGGTCTTCTGCGCTGTCACCACCGATTTACTGGCGCTGTCGGCAGCCGTCTTCGCGGCAGCAGCCTGCTTTTTCGCCTCAGCTGCCTGGTCGGATGCCTCACCAGCATGTTCGGCCGCATTCTCTGCGGCGTCTGCGGCGTTGTCTGCGTGCGTGGCGGCCGAGTTGGCTGCGTCCCTGGCCTCTCCGGCAGCCGAGGCCGACCTGCGGGCCAGCTTCTCAGCCGAAGTTGCAGCGCGATTGGCTTCCTTTGCGTGCCGATGGGTCTCCGCTGCGGCCGCCCGCGCCTCTGTCGCGGAGCCTCCCGCCGCGATTGCGGAGTTCGCAGCCGCATCGGCCGCGTCAGCAGCCTTGCCAGCGTTGGTGATCGCGCTGCGGGAGGCGAAAACCGCATCAGCAGCGGCCAGGGAGGCCTTGCCGGCCTCCTCGGCCGCCTTACCGGACTTCCTCGCCAGCTCGCCTGCCTGTCGTGCCTGCGCAGCCATGTTACGGGCTGCCTGGGCTTTGCCCTTGTCCTGGCTTGCGGCGTACGCCGCGTTTGACGCCAGGCCGGCAGCTTCAGCAGCCGCAGCTGCCGCATTCGCGGTCTGCGCTGCCGCAAGGGACGCCCTGCGCGCAGCCACGTTGGCCGCATTCGCAGCACTGATCGCCTGTTGCGCGGCGGCTGCTGCCGCACGAGCCGCTTCTGCCGCCTGTTTGGCCTTCACCGTCGCGAGGTGGGCGTCTTCCTTCGCGGCCTCAGTCTCCTTGGCGGCCAGGTCTGCAGCTGCCTCGGCGAGCTCTGCAGCCGCTACGGCCTTGTCCTTGGCTTCCTCGGCTTTCTCCTTAGCCTGCTCGGCCTGCTTGCCAGCCTTCTCCGCCTGCTGAGTCAGCTGCGCAATCGTGGCATGCTCCTGGTCGCGGTTCCGTGCGACGAACTGCCCGACGTCCAGGAACTCCACGATGTCGTCCGGGGTGCCGCGGAGAGCCAGCTTGGCGGCGGCCTTCACATTCGCGCCACCGGAGTTGTAAAGCTTTGAGACCTCGATGCGCTCGTCCGTCTCCTGGGCTTTGTACTGACCGACTGCGAGGAACTGTTTGACGTCCTCAGGGGTGCCCAGCAGAGCGGCCTTTCCCGCGTCTTGGACGCCGGGACCGCCGAAATTTACCACTCGGCTGGCCTCTACCCGCAGGTCCTGCTCGTGCGGAGCCCTCCAGCCTGTTGTCAAGAAGACTTCTACATCGTCGGGGGTGCCTTGCAGCGCGGTCTTCGCTGCCTCCCGTACCGCTGGCCCGGCGGCGTTCACCACGCGGGAGACGTCTACTCGATTGTCAATCTGCTGGATGGCAGGCGCCTCGGCGAGGAAGGCCCGGATGTCCTCGTCCGTGCCCAGAAGAGCCTTCTCGGCTGCCTCTTTTAGGCCAACTCCGGCATCCATCCAGTAGCCCACGGCCAGGCTGCGGTTCACGATCGGCTGTGCCTCATCGACCGCGTTTGCCGTCGATGTACCCAGAAGCGTGACCGTGAGTGTAGTGGTGAGCAGAGCGGCACCGAGAGCCCGAGCGCTGCGCGGTTGCGGCGTCGTTCTTCGGTACCAATTGCACGTTTTGCCTATTCGCTGAGACAGCGAAAATTTACTCACTTAACTGTCCTCTGATTATCAATCGCAGCTAGCCAGGGGAAACAGCCAAAAGGAGGGAGAGGTGCGCCCATCTGCACCTTTTGGCACTTTCTTGGGTGGCTGCGATGGCGAAGCTTCGGGCTGCGCAACACCACTGACGCCTCGTCAGTCGCAACGACCTGCACAGTCGACGGACGCCACCAGCCCTGCATGCGTGGATATTACATGAGCTTTACACAAAGCAATCAGCATGATTACCTAGGCGTCACATTAGCTTCACATGCCGTCTCTCATGAGGAATCCATGTCGATATCCACTACCCGAACGCCCCTCCTCGCCGCCCTGACAGCTGCTCTCGTGCTGGGTCTCGGCGCCAGCGCGCTGGCCCTCCCGCAGAACACACCCGATGCAGGGCGGGCCCCTTCCACGGCAGACGAAATGCCCGGCACGGTCGAGGACTTCGTCCACCCAGGCGCGACAAAGTTGCAGCAGGAAAGGGGTGTCATCCTCAAGCGCGGCGACGGACACATCTGGCTCACCGACGTGACCCAGCTCAATGACTGCTTCGGCGGCAACAACATCGCGATCGAAGCCCGAAAGGGCGTCTACTGCTTCAAAACTGACGCCAGGTCCGGCTACCTGACCCTCGAGCTTCCGGATACCTTCAACATCTGGACGCAGGACCACCCCGTCAAGGCCACCCTCACTGCTGACGGCATGAGCACCGTCGTCAACGCCCCTGCCGACGACCTCACATCGGTCGGCGAAGCCAGCAGCACAGGCAAACGCTCCGCGCTGGTCGAAATCCGCATCACCGGCTGAAATCTCGCGGCAAGAAGGTCACACAGCTAGCTGTGCCAACCAGGTCCAACCGCCTCCAGCAATGACAGCTACCTGACCGAGTTTGCCTAGTTTGGAGCGCATGCTCCCATGCAGAGCGCTATCGCACTCCGTGGTCCGTGCAGCGCACGCAGTGGTACGTGGTCCGAGTCCAACTGACCATCCCGCGCGCAGCTCGTCGGAACTCTCGCCTCGCAAAGCAGCACTGCCACAGCGCGGCACCAACCTCGTCAGCCGTACCCCACGGGCTTCGCAGCCCCCGTTCAACTTGCCAAGGAAAAGTGTGAACATCCAACCTTTCCGCCGTGTGCAGGGCATAGCTGCCCTCGCCGCCATGGCGGCGGGCGTCCTCGCCCTCTCCTCATCCGCCCAGGCCGTCGTCGGTGACGCGGTCGCCGACGGTACGTACGCCTTCACCGCGAAGCTCGACATCGGTGAGGGCGACACGAAGCGCGCCTGCACCGGTTCGCTGGTCGACGCCCAGTGGATCCTCACCGCGAGCAGCTGCTTCGCGGCGGCCGGGCAGCCGGCGTTCCCGCTGCCCGCCGGCGCCCCGGCGCAGAAGACCACCGCGACGATCGGGCGCACCGATCTGACCGGCACGGGCGGCAAGGTCGTCGAGGTGACCGAGCTGGTTTCGCGCAGCGACCGTGACCTGGTGATGGCCAAGCTGGCCCAGCCGGTCACGGACATCGCGCCGGTCCTGCTCGCGGACTCCGCCCGGTGGCGGGCGAGCCTGCGGGCGGTCGGCTACGGCCGCACCGCGTCGTCCTGGGTTCCCGACCGGCTGCACGCGGGCGCGTTCGACGTGACCGCGACCGGTGCGACGACGGTGGCCGTCACCCGCGACGGCGGCGCGATCTGCAAGGGCGACGCGGGCGGACCCGCCCTGCGCGAGCAGAACGGCACGGTCCTGCTCGCCGCCGTCCACAGTGCCTCGTGGGGGGCCGGCTGCTTCGGCTCCGACGAGACCCGCCCCGGTGCGGTGGAGTCCCGTACCGACGACCTCACCGACTGGGTCACCCAGGTCCGCGGACTGCCGAAGGACCCGCAGGTCGCATCCGGGGACTTCAACGGCGACGGCCGCGAGGACATCGCCGCCTTCTACGACAACGGCACCGGCCCCGACGGCAAGAACAGGGCCTCGCTCTTCGCCTTCTACAGCAACGGCACCGGCTTCGCGGAGCCCAAGAGGGTCTGGGCCAGCACCGGATCCTTCAGCGGCGCCGCCAGCAAGCTGACCTCCGGCGACTACAACGGGGACGGCAAGGACGACCTCGCCGTCCTCTACAACTCCGGCCAGGCCGCAGACGGCAAGTACGCCACCACCGTGTTCACGTACACCAGCAACGGGGCCGGGTTCGCAGCGCCCAAGCAGACCTGGGCCAGCTCGGGTTCCTTCGACTGGAGCAAGAGCAAGCCCGTCTCGGGCGACTTCAACGGCGACGGTAAGGACGACCTCGCCGTCTTCTACAACGGCGGCCAGGCCAACGACGGCAAATACGTCTCCCTCGCCTTCACCTTCACCAGCAACGGCACCGCCTTCAACAACCCCACCACCTCCTGGACCAGCTCGGGCTCGTTCGACTGGAGCAAGAGCAAGCCCGTCTCCGGTGACTTCAACGGCGACGGTAAGGACGACCTCGCCGTCTTCTACAACGGCGGCCAGGCCAACGACGGCAAGCACGTCTCCCTCGCCTTCACCTTCACCAGCAACGGCACCGCCTTCAACAACCCCACCACCTCCTGGACCAGCACCGGGTCCTTCAACTGGAGCAAGAGCAAGCCCGTCTCCGGCGACTACAACGGAGACAAGAAGGACGACCTCGCCGTTCTCTATGACTCCGGCCAGGCAGCGGACGGCAAGCACGTCTCCACCCTCTTCACCTTCACCAGCACCGGCACCGCCTTCGCCGCCCCCAAGCAGACCTGGGCCAGCACCGGCTCGTTCAACTGGAACGTGAGCCTGCCGACCTCGGGTGATTACAACAAGGACGGCAAGGACGATCTTGGCGTCCTTTACGAAGGCAGTAAGACTGCTGACGGTCGGCGTCTCGACTCGCTGTTCACGTTCACCAGCACGGCCACCGGCACCAAGGCACCAGTGCTGCATTGGTCGGGCGGCGTCGTCTGACCGACCGGTCCCGCACGCGGGGCGGTGGGCAGGACACCCTTATGCTTTCCGGGCGCATCAGCTCTCCGAAAGGCATGCCGTGAACTACAGGGTCCAGCCCACCGCCCAGGTCGACGAGACCGCCGAGATCGGGGCCGGTTCCAGTGTCTGGGAGCTGGCGCAGATCCGTGAGGGAGCCAGGCTCGGCGAGGGCTGTGTCGTCGGCCGTGGCGCGTACGTCGGTACCGGTGTGCGTATCGGCGACAACGTGAAGCTGCAGAACTACGCCCTCGTCTACGAGCCCGCCGAGCTCGGCGACGGTGTCTTCGTCGGCCCCGCCGTCGTCCTCACCAACGATCACAACCCCCGCTCGGTCGACCCGGACGGCAAGCAGAAGCGCGGCGGCGACTGGGAGGCCGTCGGCGTCAAGGTCGCCGAGGGCGCCTCGCTCGGCGCGCGCTCGGTCTGCGTCGCGCCGGTCCGGGTCGGCCGGTGGGCGATGGTCGCGGCCGGCGCCGTGGTCACCAAGGATGTTCCGGACTTCGCGCTGGTCGTCGGCGTGCCGGCCCGGCAGATCGGCTGGGTCGGCCGCAGCGGCGTCCGGCTGGTCGAGCGCGAGGGCGAGCCGGGGGTGTGGGAGTGCCCGCAGAGCGGTTCCCTGTACGAGGAGAAGGACGCGCTCCTCACCGAGCGGACCGTCTGACGCCATGGCCGACCATCGGTACTCCACCGTCGCGGACGTGACGGCCCTGCCCGAGTGGTTCATATGTCCGCGCAGAAGAGGATGACGTTCATGGCGGGGGCCCCCGCACCGAAGGCCGCCGAGCACGCGCGGCTTGACTCGCTCACCGGGCTGCGCTTCTGGGCAGCGCTGGCCGTGGTGCTCTACCACCTGTCCCGGCAGGCCGGCCAGCTTCCGTGGATCAGTGACGTGACCTGGTACGGAAGGAGCGGGGTCACCTTCTTCTTCGTCCTGTCGGGCTTCGTGCTGGCGTGGACGTATGACGGCAAGACCGTGCCCGCGGTTGTCTTCCTCTGGCGTCGGTTCGCTCGGATCTGGCCGCTGCTGGCCGCTTCGGTCGTGGCCTCCGTAGCCGTCTGGCATGCGCTGGGCACCGACTTCTCGCTGCGCGGGACCGCCGCGACGCTGGGACTCGTGAATGCCTGGGTGCCGGATCACTCCTATCTCTCGGGCGGAAACCCCGCCGCCTGGTCGCTGAGCGACGAGGCCTGGTTCTATCTGCTCTTCCCGCTCCTGCTGGCCTTGCCCCTGATGCGGAGCGCCCGGGGGCGGATCGTCGTCGCCGTCGTCGTGTGCGCGGCTTCGCTGGCCGCCTGGCTGAGCGGCGCCCTGATCACGGATTCGCTGATGCGGGTGTGGGCGCTCGACTACTTCCCGCCGACCCGGACGCTCCAGTTCGTCCTCGGAGTCGCCGCCGGGCTCGCGGTGAAACGGGGCTGGCGCCCGGCGGGCGGCCTGCCGGTAGCCGTCCTGGCGGTCCTGGCCTGGCACCTGGCGCTGATCCCGTGGTCCCACGCCGTGCCGGACAGCCTCTGGTACAGCCCGTACAGCGCGTCCCAGCTGCTGTCCGCGCCGATCTTCGCGCTACTGGTCGCTGCTGCTGCGGCGGCGGACCTGGGAGGACGCCGGACCACTCTCGCCGGACCCGCCATGGTCAGGCTCGGGCAGTGGTCCTTCGCCTGGTACCTCTTCCACGAGATCGTGCTGAGAGCCCTGGTCGGCGTGTACGGCAAGCCGGTGGGCCGGCTCGAGACGGCCGGCTTCTGGGCCGCCACGCTGCTGCTGAGCCTGGCAGTGGCCGCCATTGCTTACCATTGCGTGGAACATCCGCTCGAACGCCTGCTTCGCCGTCGAGGCCCAGGCGGGTCCGCCCGCTCCCGAGCGGTGCACACCGTGACGCAGGAGCCCGGTGCGTACCAGCCGGGCGCGCACACCCATTCCTCATCTCAACGTCAAGCGATTCAGAAGAAGAGCGTGCAATGAAAGTCATCAGCATCGTCGGTGCTCGCCCCCAGTTGGTGAAGCTGGCTGCTGTCGCCGCGGCATTCGCCGGGACCGATCACCAGCACGTCATCGTCCACACCGGACAGCACTACGACGCGGACCTTTCGGACGTCTTCTTCGAAGGTCTCGGCATCCCTGACCCCGATGTGCACCTAGGCGTCGGCTCCGGAAGCCACGGCGTGCAGACCGGATCGGTGCTCTCCGCGCTCGACCCGGTACTGGAAGCGGAGAAGCCCGACTGGGTCCTGGTCTACGGCGACACCAATTCGACGATCGCCGGGGCTCTTTCGGCGGTCAAGCAGCACCTTCCGGTCGCCCACCTCGAAGCGGGTCTGCGGTCCTTCAACCGCCGGATGCCCGAAGAGCACAACCGGGTGCTGACCGACCACTGCGCCGATCTGCTGCTCGCGCCGACCGAGGAGGCCGTACGTCACCTCGCGGCCGAAGGACTCTCCGAGCACACGGAGTTGGCGGGCGACGTCATGGTCGACATCTGTCTCCGCATCCGGGACGCCGTGCGCGCCGGCGAGCACGCGGCTCCGGCCCTGCCCGAGGGTATCGATCCCTCGCAGCCGTTCCTGTTGGCCACCCTGCACCGCCCGGACAACACGGACGACCCGGCTCGGCTGTCCGCCATCATCGACGCTCTCGCGGGCCTGCCCGTGCCCGTCGCCCTGCTTGCCCACCCTCGCCTCGTGGCGCGCGCCGAGGCCCACGGCATCGAGCTGACCAGGGGAGCCGTCCACGTTGGCCGGCCGCTGCCGTACGCAGGTCTCGTCGCCGCCGTCCTCGCCTCGTCGGGTGTGGTCACCGACTCGGGAGGCCTCCAGAAGGAAGCCTTCCTCCTGGAGCGGATCACCACGACCATTCGTCCCGAGACCGAGTGGGTGGAAACCGTCCACACCGGTTGGAACGTCTTGGTACCCGACCCGCACGAGATGGACCCGGCGCAGTGGGCCGCCACCGTCTCCCGCCCTGTGCCCACGAATGACCCCGGTACGCCGTACGGCGACGGACACGCCGCGGAAAACGTCGTCCGGATCATGGAAGAGTGGAAAGGGGGCAGCCGGTCCGCGTGACATGCGCAGCGCCACGTTTGGTGCTAATAGGCATATGTCACCGTGCTAGCGTCACCATTTATGTCAGTGTCTCCCAGGTCTGGGCTGCCCGCGAAAGGCACGCGACCTCATGTGATCTATTTCGCCATCGGTTTTCCGCCGGCCGCAAAAAGCTGTGCCTACCGCATGCGCGAAACCGCGAACCAGTTCATCAACGTGGGCTGGGACGTCACCGTCGTCACCATCTCCCAGGATTCATGGGAACTGGACTCCGGTATCGACCTCACCCTGCTGGAGCAGGTCGACCCGCGCGTGAAAGTCGTCGAGCTGCCGCTCTCGCGCGAAGACCTGGAGACGGACATCCGTCTCTTCGACGAGGCGCGGGCTCTCAGCCCCGCCAAATGGGTCACGGAGCTGCGCAAGCGCCAGGCCAAGACCTTCCCCGAGGCCAGCTTCGGTGAGTGGCGCGAGACCCTGGAACAGGCGGCGCTGGATATCCACCAGGAGCATCCCGCGGACCTCCTGGTCGCCAGCTGTGTGCCGTACGTGAACCTGGCCGCAGCCTGGAGGCTGTGGGAGGAAGCGCACGTTCCGTACGCCGTCGACTTCCGCGACGGCTGGTCCATCGACGTCATCGACGGCACGGAGGCCTTCTCCCGCGACTCGGAGCTGGGTCGCTGGGAGCAGAAGATCCTGGACCACGCGGTCTCGCTGTGGGTGGTCAACGACCCGATCGCGGAGCACTACCGCGCCCGCTACCCGGACTTCGCCGACCGCGTACATGTCGTACGTAACGGCTACGACGCGGACAGCTCGCCGGGCCACTCCCACAAGCCGGACCTCGATGCCGGTCTCACCTTCGGCTACCTCGGCACGGTGAACTTCACCGCGACGCACCTCGAAACGGTGCTGGACGCATGGCGCGCGGCACGCGAGAAGGAACCGTTGCTCGCCAACGCCCGTTTCGAGGTTCGTGGCCACATCGGCAACGGCGCGGGCCGCGGAGCCACGCGGCACGCCGAGATACTGAAGGAGGCGGAGGCGGACGGAGTGCATTTCGGCGGACCCGCCTCCAAGGCCGAAGTCGCCGAGATCTACGCGCGCTGGGACGCCATGGTTCTCATCCTCATCGGAGGCCGCTTCGTCACCTCCGGCAAGGTCTACGAGTACATGGCCACGGGCCTGCCGATCGTCTCCGCCCATGTCGTGGAGCACGACGCGTCGAACGTGCTGCGGGGCCACCCGCTGTGGACGGGAGCGGTGGGACTCGACGTCGAGGCCATGACCGACGCGTTCATCCGAGCCGCCCACCTGGCGGTCGACACGAGCGACGAGGCCCATGCCGAGGCGATGGCCCACGCCGACCAGTACACACGGGAGTCGCTGATGACCGTGGCGGTGCGTGAGTTGGTGGACCGTCTGACCGCCGACACGTCCGAGCCCGTCGGCGTCAAGGGCGCGACCGCCCTCCCCGAGAAGTCGATCGTCACCGGAGGACCCGCGTCGTGACCGACGTCCTGTTCATTGCCAGCAAGAGACCTGCACTGGGCCTCTTCACCGACTCCCTGGTGAAGTTCCGGGAGCGCGGCGCCAAGGTGTACCTCGCCGGCACCTTCAAGATGACCTCGACCGCCGAAGAGCTCACCGACGCCGGGCTGGACGGGCTCCACCAGCTGCCGCGCAACCTCAACACACGCAGCTCCGCCATGCGCCGCAAAGCCAGAAAGTCCCCGGCGGGCATGCGTGTGTGGATGCAGTCGCAGCGAGATCGCTGGCTGCGTCAGCAGGCCCGCACGGCCCAGGTGATCGTGGCCCTGGACCCGGCCGCCGTCTACACCGTCTGGCGGCTCGCCCAGTACAACACCACGGCCGAGGCGCACTTCGGTCTCGCTCCGGCGCTCAGGGCCGTCGACCGGATCTCGTCCGAGCCTCCCCGTCCCACAACGCTGCCCCCGGTCGGTGCCGTGGCCCGCGACGTACGGCGCTCCATCAGCGGGCTTCCCGCCGCGGTGATGCGGACCGCCACCGCGCGCCCCGTCATGCGCTCCACCGTGGGGGCCCGGCTCTGGCGTTCGGCCGTGAGCGTCCCCGGCATGCCGGGGACCGTCCGCGCCTCGGCATCGCGCTACGTGGCCGAGGGCATGGAGGAAGCGGGGCGGATCAGCGGTGCGGCCATAGCGCTCAGTGCCGCGGCCGAGAAGATCCCCGACCTCGCGCTCAAGGCCCAGCTGCTCCACGAGAGCGCCATGACCGAGGTCTCCAAGGGCATCAGCCCTCGTGATCTCGGCAAAACGGTCGACGGGCACCTCGCCCACGCCGACGACCAGTTCGCCAAGGGCGAGTACGCGTCGGCATCGGTGGCCCTGTACCGGGCGCTCTCCCTCGACTTCCACCGCGTCCTGCACATCGACCAGCTGAGCTCACCGCTGGCGAAGGACGCCGAGGGCTTCGTCGCGCCGCTCCAGAAGTCTGCGGCCTACCGAGCTGTCGCCCGGCCCCGCGGCAGAAAGACACCGCCGAAGAGCCCGCCGTCCGACCGGCCGCTCCGGCTGCTGGTGACCACCAGCACCAATGCCAACTTCCTCCAGCACATCCTCACCCGGTACGGGGCCCACCCTGGTGTCGAGGTGCGGTTCCTGGACCTCGCCGCCCACAAGCCGCTCAAGAAGATCGCCTGGGCCGCGCCCCAGATGCTGGAGGACCGGCTGTCCGACGGCACGTCGGAGTACCAGGACGATGTGGAACGGCTGATGCGGCCGCACCTCGACTGGGCGGACACGGTGTTCGTCGACTGGTCGGTGGGCCCGGCCGCCATGCTGACCACGATCGATCCCGGTGACACCAGGATCGTCGTGCGGCTGCACAGCTACGAGGCGTTCACTCGCTGGCCGCACATGACCGACTTCTCGCGGGTGGACGACCTCGTCTTCGTGGCCCCGCACGTGAAGGATCTGGTGACGTCGCTGGTGCCTCAGCTGCGCGAGGCGTCAGCACCTCGGATGCACGTCCTGGACAACGCGATGGATCTCAAGGGTTTCCTCCGTCCCAAGTCGGCCGACGCGCGCTTCAACCTCGGTCTGATCGGGATCAGCCAGGTCGCCAAGGACCCGCGGTGGGCCGTGGACGTACTCAACCGGGTGCGCGAGCAGGACGATCGCTACCGGCTTCTCCTCGTCGGCAACGAGATGAGTCCGAAGACGAGCAAGGCCACCGCCGACTACCTGACGCAGCTGCGGCGCGAGCTGAAGCCGCTGGAGGAGTCCGGCGCCGTCGTACGCCTCGGCGCCACCGACGACGTACCGGCCGCGCTCACCGACATCGGGGTCATCCTCAGCTCGTCGGTGCGTGAGGGATGCCATGTGGGCCTGATGGAAGGGGCCGCCAGCGCGGCGGTGCCGGTCGTCCGCGACTGGCCGTTCTACGCCGGAAAGCCGCACAGCGCCCGCACGCTGTACCCGCAGGGCTGGGTCGTGGACTCGCCGGAGGAGGCAGCGAAGCGCATCCTCGAGGTCACGGCGACCGAGGAGTCCTGGCGTGAGGCCTGCGAGCAGGCTTCCGCGCACGCGGTGGGGACCTGGGACTGGTCCGTCGTCCAGAAGCGCTTCGACGACCTGTTCCTGGGCTGACCCCGGCTCGATACGGCGGAGGGCCCGCACCCACCAGGGTGCGGGCCCTCCGCCGTACAGGTGCGACGCCGGTCAGACGAGCGCTCCGGGGTGCCGCAGCCGCCACCCCGCCCAGGCCGACTCGACCATGGTCCGAATGCCGTACCGGGCCGACCAGTCCAGCTCCGCGGCGATGGCGTCCACGGAGGCGACCACCCGGGCCGGGTCGCCGGGGCGGCGGGCTCCGGCGACCGGGGGCAGGCCGGTGCGGCCGGTGACGTCGAGGATGATGTCGACCATCTCGGCGACGGAGGCGCCCTCGCCCCGGCCGATGTTCAGGACCAGTTCGGCAGACGGGTCCCGGGCCAGTCGGCGGGCCGCGGCGACGTGGGCGGAGGCGATGTCCTCCACGTGGACGTAGTCGCGGACGCAGGTGCCGTCCGGGGTGGGGTAGTCGTCGCCGAAGATCCGGGGGGCCTCGTCGGCCTCCAGGCGTTCGAAGACCATCGGGACGAGGTTGAAGACGCCTTCGTCGGCCAGTTCCGGCGAAGCTGCTCCGGCGACGTTGAAGTAGCGCAGCGACGCGGTGGCCATGCCGTGTGCCCGGCCGGCCGCGGTCACCAGCCATTCGCCCGCCAGCTTGGTCTCGCCGTACGGGCTGAGCGGCAGGCAGGGGGTCTTCTCGGTGACCAGGTCGACGTCGGGCATGCCGTAGACCGCCGCCGACGAGGAGAACAGGAAGCGCCGGACGCCGGCAGCGGCGGCGGCCTCCAGCAGGGTGCGCAGGCCGTCGACGTTCTCGCGGTAGTAGTACAGCGGTCGTTCGACGGACTCCGCGACCTGCTTCTTGCCCGCGATGTGCACGATGCCGGTCACCGCGTGCTCGGCCAGCACCCGGTCGAGGAGTTCCCGGTCCAGGACCGAGCCCACGACGAGCGGGACGCCTTCGGGAAGGCGTTCCGCCCGTCCGGTGCTGAGGTCGTCGAGGACGACGAGGCGCTCCTCGCCCGCCATCTCCGCGACCACGTGGGACCCGATGTAGCCGGCCCCACCGGTGATCAGCCAGGTCATCGTCAGCCGCCGATGACGACGCGGCGTACGCCCGCCCAGTTCGCCGGGTCCGTGGTGCGGCGGCCGTCGACCAGGACGCGGACGTCCGGGAGGTCGGCGGCGGACAGCTCGCGGTACTCGGCGTGGTCGGCCTGGAGGATCGCCGCGGTGACGGCCTGGTGGCCGTCGTGCGGGACGAGGCCGAGGGCGGTCAGTTCCTCGGGGGTGTACATCGGGTCCGAGACGAACGGCACCGCGCCGCGCGCCTTCAGGGCCTCGACGACGCCGAAGACCCCGGAGAACGCGGTCTCCTTGACGCCGCCCCGGTAGGCCGCGCCCAGCACCAGGACGCCGACGCCGTCCAGGTCGCCGTAGGCGGCGGCCAGCAGGTCGACGGCGTACTCGGGCATCGCGGCGTTGGCCTCGCGGGCCGAGCGCACGACGGTGGCCTCCGGGTCGTTCCACAGGTACATCCGGGGGTAGATCGGGATGCAGTGGCCGCCGACGGCGATGCCGGGCTGGTGGATGTGGCTGTAGGGCTGGCTGTTGCAGGCCTCGATGACCTTCTTGACGTCGATGTCGTTCTGGTCGGCGAACCGGGCGAACTGGTTGGCCAGGCCGATGTTGACGTCGCGGTAGGTGGTCTCGGCGAGCTTCGCCAGCTCGGAGGCCTCCGCCGTGCCGAGGTCCCAGACGCCGTTGGGGCGGGGCAGGTCCTCGCGCTCGTCGAAGTCGAGGACGGCCTCGTAGAAGGCGACGCCGCGCTCGGCGGACGCCTCGTCGATGCCGCCGACGAGCTTCGGGTAGCGGCGCAGGTCGGCGAAGACCCGGCCGGTGAGGACCCGCTCCGGGGAGAAGACCAGGTGGAAGTCCTCGCCGGGGGTCAGGCCCGAGCCCTCGGCCAGCATCGGCGCCCAGCGGGTACGGGTGGTGCCGACGGGCAGCGTGGTCTCGTAGCTGACCAGGGTGCCGGGCTTGAGGCCGGCCGCGATGGCCTTGGTGGCGGCATCCATCCAGCCGAAGTCGGGGGTGCCCTCGGCGTCCACGAAGAGCGGGACGACGACCACGACGGCGTCGGACGCGGCGACCGCGGCCGTGGTGTCCGTGGTGGCGGAGAGCAGGCCGGCGCCGACGGTCTCCTTGAGCAGACGGTCGAGGTCGTGCTCACCGGGGAACGGCTCGGTGGCCGCGTTGACGAGTTCGACGACCTTCTCGTTGACGTCCGCGCCGATGACCTTGTGGCCCTTGGCGGCGAACTGCACGGCGAGCGGAAGTCCGATCTTGCCGAGCGCGACTACACAGATATTCATCGGGTTACTTCCTCTTCGACCTGGACAGCGTGCGGCGCAGCCGTGCGCCCACGCCGGACTTCGGTTCCCGCAGCGGGGCCGTCGTGATCACGAGCCGGCCCTTGGTGTTGATGTTCGCCGAGACGCGGTGGGGGTCGGCGGTCCCCCAGCGGCGCGCCAGCGGCATCGGCTGCCCTTCGGTGCGGACCGGGATCTCGTACGTGGAGCCCGCCACGTCCACGTAGAGGCGGACGCCCCTCTTGGTGCGGGCGGGTGCGAGCGGGATACGGGCGGTCAGCAGGGTGCCGCCGCCCTCGGCCGGGCCGGCGGTGAGCGTGCCGCTGCGCTGCGGGCGCGGGGCATCCGCAGGGAGCTTGCGCGCGCCGGGCTTGTCCGCGCTCTGCGGCATGGCGCCCTGGGCCAGGGCGACGACGGCCGTCGAGGTGTCGCCGGTGATGCCGACGCGCAGGTTCACGACGCAGGTCAGGTCCGTGCCGTGCTGCTCCCAGCCGGCCGACTCCAGTCGCGTACCGGTGGAGAGGCGGCCCGCGACCGTCTCGCCGAGCACCTCGTAGTACCGGTCGTCGAGGCCGACGGCCGGGTCCCGGAATCCGGGGTAGGCGGCGAAGGCGCGGTCGCCCTCCAGCAGGAAGGGCGGCGCTCCGTGCTCGGTCTCCTCCGCGATGGCGCGGGTCAGCTCCTGGACGGCGCCGCTGCGGGCGAGGCCGAAGCGCACCCGGCGCTTGACCCCGGTGCCGTCGCGCAGGCCGTCGGTGAAGTAGGCGTCCACCAGTTCGCCGACGCCTTCGCACACCTGACGGCGGGTGTCGAGGTCGAGCGCGGGGAAGTCCTTCTGCAGAAGCTTGGTCAGCTCCCAGTCGAAGTGGCGCTTGAACACGGCGTCGCGCCGCGGGCCCGCGGGGATCAGGGCCGCCGTGTGCTCCATGATCCGCTGGACGCAGCGGAGCCGGGCCAGGTGGTTCGCCCGGTAGGTGATGTTGCTGGCGTCGCCGCGCTTGACCGCGTAGTAGCAGGTGTAGTCGGAGAGCACGGAGATCTTCCGGGCCCGGACGCACGCCTCGATGGTGAACGGCTGGTCGCTGCCGACCGGCATGTCCTCGGGGAAGCGGAGCTTGTGCTTCTCGACCAGTTCCCGGCGGAAGAGCTTGGTGTTGGCCAGGGTGAAGGGCAGCTCGGAGTCGTCGAGGGTGACGTCGCGGTTGCCGGTGTACAGCTTCTGGTGGACGTAACGCCCGTTCGTGCCGACCATCTTGCCGACGACCACGTCGGACTCGTGGGCGTCGGCGTGGCCGACCATCCGCTCCAGCGCCTCTTCGCCCAGGTGGTCGTCGGAGCCGATGAAGTAGACGTAACGGCCGGTCGCCAGGTCGAGGGCGCGGTTGCTCGGAGCCGCCGGGCCGCCGGAGTTGGGCTGGTGGACGACGGTGAAGACGTCCGGGTACAGCTGGGCGAAGCGGTCGAGTTCCTTGCCGCTGTCGTCGGTCGAACCGTCGTCGACCGCCACGACCTGGAGCCGCTCGTGGCCGATGCTCTGGCCGACGAGCGAGTCGAGGCACTCGGTGAGGTACGGCATCGTGTTGTAGACGGCCACGACGACCGTGACGTCGGGTGTGGTCACCTTCTCGGCTCCTGCTCCTGCTCCTGGCCCCGGTCCGTCGGGATCAGGACCGTGGTGCCTCCGGTGGCGGACTCCAGTACGGAGGCGGCCACCTCGACCGTACGCAGACCCTGGCGCAGCGTGCAGATGTCGGCGGGCTTGCCCTGCACCGCGTCGCGGAACAGCTCGTGCTCGACGAGCAGCGGCTCGCGCTTGGGGATGGCGTAGCGGATCATGTCGCCCTCGGAGACCCCGCGGAAGGCGCGCAGCGCCTCCCACTCGGTGGTGACCGCGGCGTTGGAGTGGAAGGTGAGGTCGGCGGTGAGGGTGTCGGCGATGAAGCAGCCGCGCTCTCCGGTGACCGAGGTGAACCGCTCCTTGAGCGGGCTCAGCCAGTTGACCAGGTGGTTGACCATCGTGCCGTCGGACAGCTGGCCCACGGCGGAGACCATGTCCTCGTGCGGGCGGCCGGACTTGGAGACGGTGTGGGCGGCGATCGAGGTGTACGTCTGCCCGGTGACCCAGCCCGTGAGGTCGATGTCGTGGGTGGCCAGGTCCTTGACCACGCCGACGTCGGCGATCCGGTGCGGGAAGGGGCCCTGGCGGCGGGTGACGACCTGGTAGACGTCGCCCAGCTCGCCGGCCTCCAGGCGGGCGCGGAGCGAGAGCAGGGCCGGGTTGCAGCGTTCGATGTGACCGACGCCGGCCACCAGGCCGCGCGACTCGAAGGCGTCGACGAGGCGGCGGGCGCCCTCGACGGTGTCGGCGAGCGGCTTCTCGACCAGGGCGCTGATCCCGGCGTCGGCGAGCTGGAGGCCGACCTCCTCGTGCAGCGCGGTCGGGCAGGCCACGACGGCGTAGTCGACGCCGAGGGCGATGAGCTCCTCGACGGTGGAGAGGACGGGTGCGCCCTGGGCCCAGCCGTTCTTGTCGCCCATCGGGTCGACGACGCCGACCAGTTCGACGCCCTCCAGGCCCGCGAGGACACGGGCGTGGTGGCGGCCCATGGAGCCGAGGCCGATGAGCCCGGCCTTCAGTGCGGCGCTCACAGGTTCTCCCCCAGCGCGTTCACGGCGGCGGCGATCCGCGCCAGGTCGCCCTCGGTGAGCGAGGGGTGGACCGGCAGCGAGACGACCTCGGCGGCGGCCCGATCGGTCTCCGGCAGGTCCCAGGTGCGGCCGGCCTTCTGGTCCGGCTCCCAGTAGGGCTTGAGCCGGTGGATCGGCGTCGGGTAGTAGACCGCGTTGCCGATGCCCGCCTCGGTGAGCTTCGCCATCGCGGCGTCGCGGTCGCCGCTGATCCGCACGGTGTACTGGTGGTAGACGTGCCGGGCGCCCTCGGCCACCGGCGGCGTGGTGACGGCCGGGGCGGTGATGTGGGCGTCGAGGTACGCGGCGTTGGCGCGGCGCTGCTCGGTCCAGCCCTCGACCTTGCCGAGCTGTACGCGGCCGACGGCGGCGGACACGTCGGTCATCCGCATGTTGGCGCCGACGATCTCGTTGGCGTACCGCTGCTCCATGCCCTGGTTGCGCAGCAGGCGCAGGGTGCGGGCCAGCTCGGCGTCGGCCGTGGTGACCATGCCGCCTTCGAGCGAGTGCATGTTCTTGGTCGGGTAGAAGCTGAAGGTGCCGCCCGCGCCGAACGCGCCGACGGGGGTGCCGTTCAGGGCCGCCGCGTGGGCCTGGCAGGCGTCCTCGACCACGGCGATCTTGTGCTTCTCGGCGATGGGCATGATCTTGTCCATCGCGGCGGGGTGACCGTAGAGGTGCACCGGCATGATCGCGGCGGTGCGCGGGGTGATGGCGGCTTCGACGGCGGCCGGGTCGAGGCCGAAGCTGCCCGGCTCGATGTCGGCGAACACGACGTCGGCGCCGACGAGGCGGACCGCGTTCGCGGAGGCGGCGAAGGAGAAGGACGGGACGATCACCTCGTCGCCGGGTCCGATGCCCAGGGCGAGCAGCAGCAGGTGAAGGGCCGAGGTGCCCGAGTTGACGGCGACGCAGTGCCGGTCGTCGACCAGGCGCGAGAAGCCTTCCTCGAAAGCGGCGACTTCCGGGCCCTGTACGACGCGACCGCTGCGCAGCACGCGTACGGCGGCCTCGATCTCGTCTTCCCCGATGACCGGGCGGGCAGCGGGAATCGGCTGCTCGTTGATGCTCGTCATGAACGTCCTCCTTGAACACCGCAAGAGCTCGTACCAGGCAGAGCTCCGAGGTGCGGGACGTCTTACCGAGGTCGCGCGTAAACCCCACCGGCGCGATGCCGACGCCCTGCCGAGGAATCCGGCCCGGTCGGTATCGCCGCCGGGCCTTGTCACCAACCGTAGTTTTCGTGAAGAACGCTCACACGCATGGCAACCGCCGTCACATTATCAGGGATTTCTCGGCCCATTTCGGGCTCGTTAACCGGCCCTTGCATCAGTTCTGAAACAAAGCAGGTGTCCCGCCCCGATGTGCTCGGAGCGGGACACCTGAAGATGAACAACCGGTTACGGATTCATCAGTTCGCCGGCGAATCGCCTTCTGCGGAGGGCGCGGAAGCCGTTACGGACGGCGACGACTGCTCGGCGGCGACGGTCTTCTTCGTCGTCTTCTTCGCGGCCGTCTTCGCCGTCGTCTTCTTGGCGGCGGTCTTCTTCGCGACGGTCTTCTTGGCGGCCGCCTTCTTTGCCGGGGCCTTCTTGGCGGCGGCCTTGCGGGCCGTCTTCTTCGCGGGGGCCGGCCCGGCGGATTCGGAATCCGGCGTAGCGGATTCCGGCGCGTCGGTTCCGGGCTCCTCGGCCTTGGCCTCGGGCGCCGAAGCGACCACGACGATCTCCGCGTCGTCCGACCCGGTGGGCGAGCCCGCCGGGGCGGTGACCTTACGGGTCACCCGGCGCCGGGCACGCGGCGGGGCGGCCGCCGGGGCCTCGGCCTCGGGGGCCTTCTCCGCCTCCGCCTCGGGGGCCGGGGTCTCGGCGGCGGGCGCCTCGACGACCGGGTCCTCGGCCGCGACCGGGTCCGTGGTGGGCTCGGCCGGCTGGACCGGCTCCGCGGCCTCGGCCTGCTTCGGCGAACCCGCCGGGGCGGTCGCCTTGCGGGTGGCCCGACGGCGCGTACGGCCCTGGGGCGCGGCCTCGGCCGGAGCCTCGGGGGTCTCCGTGACCTCCGCGACATCCACGGTCTCCGCGGCCGGGGCCTCGGCGGGCGTGTCGAGGACCGGCTCGGACCGGGTCTCGACGACGGGGGCCTCGGCGGGCGCCTCTGCCTTCGGGGCGCCGGCCGGGGCCGACGCCTTGCGGGAGGCCCGACGGCGGCCACGGCGCGTGGCGGCCGCCTCCGCCTCGGCGGGGCTGCCGTAGAACTCCTCGTCGGCGGCGACCTCGGGCTCCACGGCCACCGGGGCGGCGACCTCGGCGGCCAGTTCGGCCTCGGTCTCGACGGTCTCGGCCGCGTGCTCGTGGTCGTGACCGTGCTCGTGGTCCTGGACCGCGCCGCCGCGGCCGCGCTTCTTGGACTTCTTGCCACCGCCGCCGACAGAGGTCGGCTGCTCCATGTGGACGATGACGCCGCGGCCGTTGCAGTGGACGCAGGTCTCGGAGAAGGACTCCAGCAGACCCTGGCCCACCCGCTTGCGGGTCATCTGGACCAGGCCCAGCGAGGTGACCTCGGCGACCTGGTGCTTGGTGCGGTCGCGGCCCAGGCACTCCAGGAGCCGTCGCAGCACCAGGTCCCGGTTGGACTCCAGCACCATGTCGATGAAGTCGACGACGACGATGCCGCCGAGGTCGCGCAGCCGCAGCTGGCGCACGATCTCCTCGGCCGCCTCCAGGTTGTTCCTGGTGACGGTCTCCTCCAGGTTGCCGCCCTGGCCGGTGAACTTGCCGGTGTTGACGTCGACGACGACCATCGCCTCGGTCTTGTCGATCACCAGCGAACCGCCGCTGGGCAGGTAGACCTTGCGGTCCAGCGCCTTCATCAGCTGCTCGTCGATGCGGTACGTCGCGAAGACGTCGACCTCGGAGGTCCAGCGCGAGAGCCGCTCGGTGAGGTCGGGCGCGACGTGCGAGACATAGCCGTGGATGGTCTCCCACGCCTCGTCGCCGCTGACGATGACCTTGGAGAAGTCCTCGTTGAAGATGTCGCGGACGACCCGGACGGTCATGTCCGGCTCGCCGTAGAGCAGCGTCGGCGCGTTGGAGCCGCTGGTGCCCTTGGCCTTCTTCTGGATGTCCGCCCACTGCTGCTGGAGCCGCTCGACGTCACGGCGCAGCTCGTCCTCGCTCGCGCCCTCGGCGGCGGTGCGCACGATGACGCCCGCGTCCTCGGGGACGATCTTCTTGAGGATGGTCTTGAGGCGGGAGCGCTCGGTGTCGGGCAGCTTGCGGCTGATCCCGGTCATCGACCCCTCGGGCACGTAGACCAGGTAGCGGCCGGGCAGCGAGACCTGGCTGGTCAGACGCGCGCCCTTGTGACCGATCGGGTCCTTGGTCACCTGGACCAGGACCGACTGGCCGGACTTGAGCGCGGTCTCGATGCGGCGCGGCCCGTGAGCCATGCCGAGCGCCTCGAAGTTGACCTCACCGGCGTACAGGACGGCGTTGCGGCCCTTGCCGATGTCGACGAACGCGGCCTCCATGGACGGCAGGACGTTCTGGACCTTGCCCAGGTAGACGTTGCCGACGTAGCTGGTGGCCTGCTCCTTGTTGACGTAGTGCTCGACGAGCACGTTGTCCTCGAGGACGCCGATCTGGGTGCGCTCGCCGCTCTGACGGACGACCATCACCCGCTCGACGGCCTCGCGGCGCGCCAGGAACTCCGCCTCGGTGATGATCGGGACCCGGCGGCGGCCCTGCTCGCGGCCCTCGCGGCGGCGCTGCTTCTTGGCCTCCATCCGGGTCGAGCCCTTGATGGACTGGACCTCGTCGAAGCCGGTGCCCGGCTCGCGCTCCTCCTTCTTGCGGGGCTCGCGCACCTTGACGACCGTACGCTCCGGGTCGTCGGCGGTGCCGTGCTCGGCCTCGGCGGCGGCGTCACCGCTGCGGCGACGGCGACGGCGGCGACGGCGGCTGCTGCTCGAACCGGAGGGCGCGGAGTCGTCGTCCTCGTCGCTCTCCTCGGCGGTGTCGGGGCTCTGACCGCGGCCACCGCCCTGCTCGTCCTCGGAGCGGGGCTCCTCGGCGCGGGACGGCGCGGGCGCGTCCTCGGTGTTCTGCTCGTCGTCCGCGTCGCCGGTCTCGCCACGGCGGCGGCGACGGCCACCACGACGGCGACGGCGCGAGGGGCGGTCGCCGTACTCGTCGGTGTCCTCGCCCTCGTGCTCGTCCGCCTCGGCCTCGGGGGCCTCGTCGGCGGGCTGCTCGGCGGGCGTCTCCACCGGGGCGGCGGCTTCGGCGGCCTGCTCGGTCGCCTCGGCCTCACCACGGCGGCGGCGACGGCGGCGCGAGCCGCCCTGCGGCGCGGCCTCGGCGGGCGCGGCGGCCTGCTCGACCTCGGCGGTCTGCTGCTCCTCGGCCTCGTCGACCTCGTCGTACGCGGCGGAGGAACCGACCGCGGCAGCGGCGGCGGCCGCCGTCTCGGGGGTCTGGAACATCGGCTCGGCGAAGACCGGGGCCTGGAAGACGGCGACGGCGGGGCGCGTCGCACGCCGGCCCTTGCGGGTCGGCTCCTCGGTCTTCGCGGTGAACTCGGGGCGGCCTGCGGCGGCGGTGGCCCGGCGGCGCTGGCGTCCGCGCGGGGCGGCCTCCTCGACCTCGTCCGCCTCGGCGGCGAGCTCCTCGGCGACGGCGGCGGGCAGGCTCTCGCCGGCCCCGGCGGTCTCGGCGGCGGTCTCCACGGGCTCGGCGGCCTGCGGCGCACCGGCGGGCGCGGACGCCTTGCGGGAGGCGCGGCGGCGGGTGCGCGGCGCGGGGGTCTCCTCCGCGGCCTCCGCCTCGGCGGCGGGCGCCTCGGCGACCGGCGTCGGCTCGGTCACCGGCTCGGCGACGGGCGCGGCGGACTGCGGCGCACCGGCCGGGGCCGAGGCGCGGCGGCGGGGCGCGGGCCTCGGCGGGCTCCGGCTCGGCGACGGCGGCGGGCTCGGCGGCAGGGGCGTGCTCGGCCACCACGGTGGGCTCGACCACGACGGCCTCGGCGGCGGCCGGGGCGCCCGCGGGGGCGGTGGCCTTGCGGGAGGCGCGACGGCGGCGGGGCGCGGGGGTCTCGTCGGGGGTCTCCATGGCGACCACGGTCTCCTCCTCGTCCTCGACGGCCTCGGGGTCGACGTCGGCGACGGGCTCGGCCGGGGTCTCGACGACCGGGGCGGGGGTCTCGGCGGTCTCCGGCGCGCCGGCGGCGGTCGCTGGCGGCGGCCGGCTCGGGGGCCTCGGCGGTCTCGACGGCCACCGGGGCGGGCTCGGCGGCCGGCTCCGGGGCGCCGGCGGGCGCGGTGGCCTTACGCACGGCGCGACGGCGCGTACGGGCGGGCGGGGCGGTCTCGGCGACCGTCTCGCCGGGCGTGTCGTCCGCGGCCGGGGCGGCGGCGGACGCGTCGGCCGGTATGGCCGGCGTGACGTCCTCGGCGGCGGCTACGGCGCCGCCGGGCGGGCCCGCCGGGCGGGAAGCGGCGCGGCGCCTGCGGCGCGGCGGCAGCTTGTCGCCGGGGGTGTTCTCGTCGTTGTTCCCGGTCGTGCCGGGTTCGTTCGGCTGAGGCATGCGGGCGGTTCTCCCGTCGTGCTCCCGGGCGCCGCGTCTGATTCCGGTCCGGCTCGGTCCGCAGTGGTGCGATACCGCCGTCCGGGGCGCGGGCGCCGCACGGGAACTGATGTCTGGCTCGCCGGTTCCGTATGCGGTGTGCGTACGGCCTGGCGAAAGTCTTGTGGGTCAGTGCGCGGCCCGACCCAGGTGGCTCCCGAGTCGGAGGGCTGCGCTACAACGACCGCCTTACGCGGAACCTGCACCTTCCGGCGCCGTCGCGACGGCTGCCCCGGCGACCGCGGGATGAGCGGTCGGGGCGGCCTCGCGGTCGGGCGCGAGCGGGTCGGTCACCGTGCCGGACTCCTCGTCGAAGAGCCCCTGCGCCAGCCTCGTCACCGCGGCGGGGACGGGCGGCGCCAGGTCGGCCACAGCTCGGAGACCGGACAGGACGTCGTCGGGTCGCACGGCAGGTGTCACGTGCCGAACAACCAGGCGCAGTATCGCACAGGGCCGCTCGCCCGGCCTATCGGCCGGATCGTCGACGACCCGCAGGTCGGCGACGGCGGCGCGGGCGTCGAACGTCCGGATGCCGTTCTTGGCCTTGCGCTGGACCTCCACGGTCTCGGCGCCGTCGAAGGCGGCGACGGCCGCGCGGAGCTCCTCCGGGTCGACGCCGTCCAGGCGCAGTTCCCAGACGGAGGCGGTGAGCCGTTCGGCGAGGCCCGAGGTGCGGGCCTCCACCGCGTCGACGATGTCGAGGCCGGCCGGCATGGAGGCGTCGAGCAGTCCGCGCAGGACCTCGGGGTCCCGTGTCTCGGTGAGGGCGATCTCCAGGAACTCCGCCTCACTGCCCGTGCCGGTGGGGGCGGCATTGGCGTAGGAGACCTTGGGGTGGGGCGTGAAGCCCGCCGAATACGCCATCGGCACCTCGGAGCGGCGCAGTGCCCGCTCGAAGGCCCGCTGGAAGTCTCGGTGGCTGGTGAACCGGAGGCGGCCGCGCTTGGTGTAGCGCAGACGGATGCGCTGCACTGCCGGTGCGGGCGGCGGGCCTTCGGGCTGTCGCTTGCCCAGTGGTTCTTCTCCTCGGTGCGGGGCGGACGCGGTGGCGCGCCGCCCACGAAATACGGGTGGCCCCCGGGGTGCCGCTCCGGCTCACACCCGCTTGGCGAATTTCTCGCCGAGCGGGGCGCTCTCGGTTGCCTGCGCCGCGCTGGGGACAGTCGTTGTACTACCCAGAGTACGCGCAGGGATCCCCCGCGGTTCCCGGGACCGTGCGCCGTCCGTGGAGCCGACCAGCGCCCGCCAGGCGTCGCGGCGGGCCTGGCGCACGGTTTCCCGGGCGGTCGCGAGGGCCGCGCGGGCGGCCCGGCCGGCCTCGGCGGCGGCGCGCCGGGCCGGGGCCCACACGGAGTCGCGGGCCTCGGCGGCGGCGCGCCGGGCCGGGGCCCACACGGAGTCGCGCAGGAAGTGGCCGACGGGGGTGCACACGGTGCGGTACGCCCAGGAGGCCGGTGCGCCGATCAAATACCAGGCGATAGTGGCGAGGGCCCGGCCGACGGCCCGGGAGACGTACCCGGCGATCCGCCAGGCGACCTCGAACGCGGCGGCTATCTCGCGGCCGACCGGGGTGAGGATCCGGCGGTACGTCCAGGCAAGGGGCGCGACGAGCAGCGTCATCACGAGCCAGGCGACCGCGAGGCCGAGACCGCGCCCGGTGGCCGCGATCCCCCGCCAGATCTGTGCCAGGACCCAGGCCGTGCCCTGCCACAGCCTGCCCAGGACCCAGGCCGTGCCCTGCCACAGCCTGCCCAGGACCCAGGCCGTGCCGAGGCCGAGCGGCGTGAGCACGTCGGCGTACAGCCACACCACCGGGACGACCAGGCCGTAACGGACCACGGGCACGGCCACGTACCGCCACAGGAACTCCAGCGGCACGATCAGCAGCACGGTGATCAGCCACCCCAGGGCGTTGCCGAGGCCGGACAGCGCCGGGAGGAGCAGGGCGGTGCCGATCCACCGCAGGCCGTGGCCGAGCGGGGTGAGGACGGATCTGTACAGCCACACCGCCGGGGCCGCGACGCCGTAGCGGGCGACGGGGACGATCACGTACCGCCACAGGCCGATCCAGGGCCAGACGAGCAGGGCGACGGCCAGCCGGGCGGCGGCCTTGCCGAGCGGGGCGAGGACCCAGGTGTACAGCCAGGTCAGCGGGGTCAGGACGAGCGTGTCGAGGAGCCACACGACGGCCCGGCCCAGCGGGCGGAGCAGGACGCGGTCGGCGGCGTGCCAGAGCGCGGTGAGCGCGTCCCAGACCATCCGGACGGGCAGGACGAGCACCAGGACGACGATCCGGACCGGGATCCTGATCAGGGTCGTCAGGATGCCCTCGCCGGGCTCGTATCCCTGGGGCGCCTGGTGCTTGCCGTAGTCCATGTCGTCAAGGACGCGTCAGGCCCGGTCCGGGGTTGCCGGACCGGGCCTGTGGTGTGTCACGGAGCTGCTACTTGTTGACCACGCTGAGCGGCAGGAGCTTCTTGCCGGTCGGGCCGATCTGGATGTCCAGGTCGAGCTGCGGGCAGACGCCGCAGTCGAAGCAGGGGGTCCAGCGGCAGTCCTCGACCTCGGTCTCGTCGAGCGCGTCCTGCCAGTCCTCCCAGAGCCAGTCCTTGTCCAGGCCGGAGTCGAGGTGGTCCCAGGGCAGGACCTCCTCGTAGGTGCGCTCGCGGGTGGTGTACCAGTCGACGTCGACGCCGAACTCGGGCAGCGTCTTCTCGGCGCAGTTCATCCAGAGGTCGTAGCTGAAGTGCTCGCGCCAGCCGTCGAAGCGGCCGCCGGACTCGTAGACCGCGCGGATGACGGAGCCGACCCGGCGGTCGCCGCGCGAGAGCAGGCCCTCGACGATGCCGGGCTTGCCGTCGTGGTAGCGGAAGCCGATGGAGCGGCCGTACTTCTTGTCGCCGCGGATCTTGTCGCGGAGCTTCTTCAGCCGGGCGTCGGTGTCCTCGGCGCTGAGCTGCGGGGCCCACTGGAAGGGGGTGTGCGGCTTGGGGACGAACCCGCCGATGGAGACGGTGCAGCGGATGTCGTTCTGGCCGGAGACCTCGCGGCCCTTGGCGATGACGTTGACCGCCATGTCGCCGATCTGCAGGACGTCCTCGTCGGTCTCGGTGGGCAGGCCGCACATGAAGTACAGCTTCACCTGACGCCAGCCGTTGCCGTAGGCGGTGGCGACCGTGCGGATCAGGTCCTCCTCCGAGACCATCTTGTTGATGACCTTGCGCATGCGCTCGGAGCCGCCCTCGGGGGCGAAGGTGAGACCGGAGCGACGGCCGTTGCGGGTCAGCTCGTTGGCCAGGTCGACGTTGAACGCGTCGACGCGGGTGGAGGGCAGCGAGAGGCCGATCTTGTCCTCGGTGTAGCGGTCGGCGAGGCCCTTGGCGATGTCACCGATCTCGCTGTGGTCGGCGGAGGAGAGCGAGAGGAGACCGACCTCCTCGAAGCCGGTGGCCTTGAGACCCTTGTCGACCATTTCGCCGATGCCGGTGATGCTTCGCTCCCGCACGGGGCGCGTGATCATGCCGGCCTGGCAGAAACGGCAGCCGCGGGTGCAGCCGCGGAAGATCTCCACCGACATCCGCTCATGCACGGTCTCCGCGAGCGGGACGAGGGGCTGCTTGGGGTAGGGCCACTCGTCGAGGTCCATCACCGTGTGCTTGGAGACCCGCCACGGCACGCCGGACCGGTTGGGCACGACGCGGCCGATGCGGCCGTCGGGGAGGTACTCGACGTCGTAGAAGCGCGGGACGTAGACGCCGCCGGTCTTCGAGAGCCGGAAGAGCACCTCGTCGCGGCCGCCGGGCCGGCCCTCGGCCTTCCAGGCGCGGATGATCTCGGTGATCTCCAGGACGGCCTGCTCGCCGTCGCCGACGACCGCGCAGTCGATGAAGTCCGCGATCGGCTCGGGGTTGAAGGCCGCGTGGCCGCCCGCGAGGACAATCGGGTGGTCCACCGTGCGGTCCTTGGACTCCAGCGGGATGCCCGCGAGGTCCAGGGCGGTGAGCATGTTGGTGTAGCCCAGCTCGGTGGAGAAGCTGAGCCCGAAGACGTCGAACGCGCCGACGGGGCGGTGGCTGTCCACGGTGAACTGGGGCACGTTGTGCTCGCGCATCAGCTCTTCGAGGTCCGGCCAGACGCTGTACGTGCGCTCGGCGAGGACGCCCTCGCGCTCGTTCAGCACCTCGTAGAGGATCATGACGCCCTGGTTGGGGAGCCCGACCTCGTAGGCGTCGGGGTACATCAGGGTCCAGCGGACGTCGCAGCTGTCCCAGTCCTTGACGGTGGAGTTCAGCTCACCGCCGACGTACTGGATGGGCTTCTGCACATGCGGGAGCAGAGCTTCGAGCTGTGGGAAGACCGATGCGGCAGACATCTCGCGAACCTTCGTGAGCCGGCAGGGGTGACCATCCAGCGTACCCCGCGTCTCAGTGCTTCAGATCCGCCCGCAGTACGGGGTCCGAGGCGCGGGCCCAGACCTCGGGCAGCTCACGCTCCCGGGCCTCGGCGGCGGCCTCCTCCCGCGCGTACAGAAGTCCCCAGGTGAACGCGGTCTCGCCCGCCGCGTGCGACTGGATCGCGAGGGTGCGCAGGGCCTCGCGGGCGACGACGCTGTCCTGGTGGTCGCCGAGGACGGTCTGTACGGCTTTCACCCTCTTGGCGAACCGCTTGGCGGGTTTGCCGAGCGCGGGCCGGGCCGATTCACCCGCGTACCGGGCGCGCTTGGCGGCCTTGCGGGCCTCGTGCATCGCGGTGTCGCGCTCGGGGCCCGGCGGGTGCTCCAGGGCGTGCTCCATGCGGCGCGCGAGCCTCTCGTAGTCCTTGAGCACCGCCCGGGGCAGGGCCTTGCCCGGTGCCCGGCGGGCGGCCGGGCGCAGCGGCGGGTCGGCGCTCAGCGCTTCGAGGGCGTCCAGGAGGTCCAGATACCGCTTCCCGTCGAGTACGTCGATGATCCTGCGGCGCGAACCGGTGCGACGGGCGGCCGACCAGGCGCGGAGACGGCCGCGCACCGGGCCGAGGGCCAGGGTGGCGGGCAGCGCCTCGACGCGGGCGCCGAGGCGTTCGTCCAGGACCTCCTGGTCGCGGTCGAGGCCCAGTTCGGCGGCGAGCCACTTGAGCTCGGCGCCGAGCGGGTCGGTGACCGCGCGGTCCAGGAGCTTGCGGTGGGTCTTGAAGGCGCTGCGCAGCCGGCGGGTGGCGACACGCATCTTGTGCACGGAGTCGGGAAGGTCGCGGCGGACGGCGGGGTCGAGGTCGACGATCGTGCGGATCTGCTTGCGTACGTAGGCGAGGACGTGGTCGCCGGCGGTGTGCGGCGCGGTCTTCCCCTGCTTCTTCCCGTCCCGTACGGGTGTCGTCTCCGCCAGCGCCCTCGCGAACTTCGACGACGACCCGGCGGGGCGGATCCCGGCCTTGCGCAGCCGCTTCTCGACCGCGTCCAGGACGGCGGGGTCGCCGTCGTCGGCCAGCTCGACCTCGATCTCGGTCCAGGCGGCCGTGGTGCCGCTCCCCTCCCCCGCGAGCCGCTCGGCGCGCACTCGGTCGACGCTGACCTCGGCGAGGAGGGTGCCGTCGGCGGCGGTGAGGTGGTGGACGTCGCGGGCGGAGCGCAGCCGGACGACGGGGGCGAGCTCCGCGTGGCGGACGCGGGAGCGGAGCAGGGCGGCCAGCGGGCGCGGCAGGGTGTCGGCGAGCGGTTCGTGCAGCTCGTCCCGGGTGCCGACCGCGACGGGGAACTTCAGGTGCCAGCCCTCGTCGGCCCCGCCGGTCCTGCGGCGCAGGGTGAGGGAGTCGGCGGCGAGGCGGAGGTCCGCGGTGTCGTGGTAGACGGCGTCGAGCTCCGTCACTCCCCGGGAGACGACCCGGCCGACCCCGGCCACCCGGCTCAGGTCGGGCAGCCGGGTGTCGTCGGTGGCTTCGTACTTCCGCTCGATCTCGCGTTTGGTGTCCGCCATGTACGGACACCTACCCGCGAGCGTCCGGGTTCAGGCGGACATGGGCCGTTGCACCCGGATCGACTGGAGCAGTCCGATCGCCACCCAGACGGCGAACATCGAGGATCCTCCGTAGGAGACGAAGGGCAGCGGCAGCCCGGCGACCGGCATGATGCCGAGCGTCATGCCGATGTTCTCGAAGGCCTGGAAGGCGAACCAGGCGATGATCCCGGCGGCGACGACCGTGCCGTACAGCTCGGTGGTCTCGCGGGCGATCCGGCAGGCGCGCCACAGGACGACGCCCAGGAGCAGGATGATCAGGCCCGCGCCGAGGAAGCCCAGCTCCTCGCCGGCGACGGTGAAGACGAAGTCGGTCTGCTGCTCGGGCACGAACTGACCGGTGGTCTGGGTGCCTTCGAAGAGTCCGGTGCCGGTGAGTCCGCCGGAGCCGATCGCGATGCGGGCCTGGTTGGTGTTGTAGCCGACGCCGGCCGGGTCGAGCGCGGGGTTGGCGAAGGCGGCGAACCGGGCGATCTGGTAGTCGTCGAGCAGACCGAGCTGCCAGATGGCGACGGCCCCGCCCGCGCCCGCGCCGATGAGGCCGAAGACCCAGCGGTTGGAGGCGCCGGAGGCCAGCAGGACGCCGAGGACGATGACGGCCATGACCATCACCGAGCCGAGGTCCGGCATCAGCATGACGATGGCCATCGGGATCGCCGCGAGGCCCAGGGCCTTGGCGACGGTGCGGTGGTCGGGGTGGGCCTGGTCGCCCGCGTCGACGCGGGCCGCCAGCAGCATCGCCATCACCAGAATGATGGTGATCTTGGTGAACTCGGAGGGCTGGATCGAGAAGCCGGCCGGCAGCTTGATCCAGGCGTGGGCGCCGTTGACGGTGGTGCCGAGCGGGGTGAGGACCGCCAGGACCAGCAGCACCGAGATGCCGTAGAGGACCGGGACGGCCCCGCGCAGGGTGCGGTGGCCGAGCCAGATCGTGCCGATCATCAGGGCGAGGCCGATGCCGGTGTTGAGGGCGTGCCTCAGGAGGAAGAAGTACGGGTCGCCCTGGGTGAGGTGGTCGCGGTTGCGGGTCGCGGACCACACGAGCAGCGAGCCGAGGAACGAGAGCGCGAGCGCGGCCCCGAGCAGCGGCCAGTCCAGCCGCCGTACGAGGGAGTCGCGGGCCGTCAGCTTGGCCCAGGAGCCCTCGTCGGGGCCGTACCGGGATACGGAGAATCCACCTGCCATTACGGCTGCCTCCCCGTCGACGCCGGTGACCCGGTGAGTCCGGGCTGGCCACCGGGCTGCAGCGGCAGTTGGGGTTCCTGTCCCCCGGGCTGCTCCTCGGGCGTGACCGGATTGGGGTCGTAGGGCTTGACCTTCGGCGCGTAGATCGAGCCGTCGGGCTGGATCTTCGGCAGCGCCTTCTGGGGCTTCGGCAGCAAGGCCCTCTCTTTGTCCTGGTTGCCCTCGGCGTCGAGGCCGTAGAGCGCGTCGTAGATCTTGCGGACCGCGGGCCCGGCGGCGCCGGAGCCGGTGCCGCCCTGGGAGATCGTCATGACGATCGTGTAGTCGTCGGTGTAGGTCGCGAACCACGCGGTGGTCTGCTTGCCGTACACCTGGGCGGTACCGGTCTTGGCGCGCATCGGGATCTTGTCCTGCGGCCAGCCGCCGAACCGCCAGGCGGCGGTGCCGCCCGGCTCGACCACCGAGCGGAGCCCCTTGTCGAGGTCCTTGATGGTCTGGGCGTTGACCGGCAGCTTGCCGCTGACCTTGGGCTTGATCTCCTGGACGGTCTTGCCGTCGGGGCTGATCACGGCCTTGCCGACGGTGGGCTCGTGGAGGGTGCCGCCGTTGCTGATGGCGGCGTAGGCGGTGGCCATCTGGATGGGGGTGACGAGGACGTCACCCTGGCCGATCGCGTAGTTGATGCTGTCGTAGGCCTTGAGCTGGTTGCCTTCGAGGCAGCTCTCGTACGCGATCTGCTGGACGTAGGTGCCGCCCTTCTTGCCCTCCTTGCACCAGGCGTCCTTGTTCGCCTTCCAGAAGTCCTGCTTCCACTGGCGGTCCGGGATGCGGCCCTTGACCTCGTTGGGCAGGTCGATGCCGGTCTCGGCGCCGAGCCCGAAGTCACGGGCGGTCGTGTAGAACCAGTTCTTGGCGTCCTTCTTGGGCTTTATGCCGCCGTCCTTCACCCACTCCTCGTGGCCGAGGCGGTAGAAGACGGTGTTGCAGGAGTACTTGAGCGCGTCGCCGAGGGTGATGGGGCCGTGGCCCTGGGACTCGAAGTTCGCGAAGGTCTGGTTGCCGAGGCTGTAGGAGCTGCTGCACTCGTAGCGGTCGTTGAAGGCGTGACCACCGCGTACGGCCGCGCTCGCCGAGACCACCTTGAAGATCGAGCCGGCCGGCGCCTGGCCCTGGATGCCCCGGTTGAGCAGCGGGTAGTTGGACTTCTTGCTGGTGAGCTTGGCGTACTCCTTGCCGGAGATGCCGCCGACCCAGGCGTTGGGGTCGTAGTCGGGCTGGGAGGCCATCGACACCACGCGCCCGGTCTTCGACTCCATGACGACGACGGCGCCGGAGTCGGCCTCGTACTTCCGGCCGGTGATCTTGTCGGTCTCCTGGCGGACGGTCTTCATCGCCTGGGCGAGCTCGTACTCGGCGACCGCCTGGACGCGGGCGTCGAGGCTGGTGACCAGGGTGGAGCCGGAGACCGCCGGGTCGTTCTCGGCCTCGCCCATGACGCGGCCGAGGTTGTCGACCTCGTAGCGGGTGACGCCCGCCTTGCCGCGCAGCTCCTTGTCGTACGTGCGCTCAAGACCCGAGCGGCCGACCTGGTCGGAGCGCAGATAGGGCGACGGGCCGTCCTGCGCCTGCTGGATCTCGTCGTCGGTGACGGGCGAGAGGTAGCCGAGGACCTGTGCGGTCTTCGCCTTGCCGGGCGCGGTGTAGCGGCGTACGGCGGTGGGTTCGGCGGTGATGCCGGGGAAGTCCTCGGCGCGCTCGCGGATCTGGAGGGCCTGCTGGGTGGTGGCCTCGTCGGTGACCGGGATCGGCTGGTAGGGCGATCCGTTCCAGCAGGGCTGGGGGGTCTTGGAGTCGCAGAGGCGGACCTTGTCGCGGACGTCCTGGACCTTCATGTCCAGTACGTCGGCGAGCCGGGTGAGGACGCCGACGCCGTCGTCCTTCATCTTCAGCAGTTCGGTGCGGCTGGCGGAGACGACGAGGCGGGTCTCGTTGTCGGCGAGCGGTACGCCGCGGGCGTCGAGGATCGAGCCGCGCACGGCGGGCTGGACGACCTGCTGCACCCCGTTGCCCGCGGCTTCGGCGGTGTACTCGTCGCCGTTGCGGATCTGGAGGTACCAGAGGCGGCCGCCGAGGGTGAGCAGCAGCGAGAAGACGAGGACCTGGATGACGATGAGCCGGATCTGGACCCGCTGGGTCCGCCCGGTCTCGGGAATGTTGCTCACGCGGTTCCCCCGGCGTCCTCTGTCGCGTACGGCTTCACAGTCGCTTGACCCCCTTGATCCTGCCCGCGCGGGCGGCGCGGTTGCGGGCGGCCTTGACGCGCAGGCCGCCGCGCTGGTTGCCGATCCGGAGCCCGGTGCCCGAGGAGAGCCAGCCGGCGGCGACGTCGCTGCCACCGGAGGAGGCCTCGGCGATCGGGTCGTTCTCGGTACGTCTGGCCAGCGCCATGATGAGCGGCACGGTGAACGGCGCCAGCAGCAGGTCGTAGATCAAGGCGGTGAACAGCAGGCTGCCCAGGCCCACATGGCGGGCGGCGGTGTCGCCGACGAGCGCGCCGACGCCCGCGTACAGCAGGGTCGAGCCGATCGCGGCGGCGACGACGACGGCCATCGGGGCGAAGGCCGACTTCAGCTGCCCGTTCTCCGGCCGGGCCAGGCCCGCGAGGTAGCCGATGACGCAGAGCACCAGGGCGTAGCGCCCGGCGGCGTGGTCGGCGGGCGGGGCGAGGTCCGCGAGGAGGCCGGCGCCGAAACCGATGAGGGAGCCGCTGACGGGCCCGTACACGAAGGCGAGTCCGAGGACGGTGAGGAGCAGCAGGTCCGGGACGGCGCCGGGGAGCTGGAGGCGGGCGAGGACGGAGACCTGGATGACCAGGGCGACGACGACCAGGGCGGTGGAGAGCAGAGTCCGGTTGATGCGCATGGGGATCAGCTCTACTCCTGGTCGTTGGCCGCGTTGTCGGGTTGGGCGTTGCCCTGCTGGTCGCCTGCCGCGTCACCGGCGGCGTCGCCGCCCGGCTCCTCGTTGATGTTGCCGACGACCTTGCCGGAGCCGTCCACCAGATCGCCGTTGGCCTGGACGGTGACGGTGACCGTGGGGGTCGGCTTCGGCTTCGCCTTGGCGGGCCGCTTGGGCAGGACCGTGTCGCGCGGGTCCTCGCGGGGGGCCTGGACGACGACGCCGACGATGTCGAGCTTGGTGAACCCGACGTACGGCTTCACGTAGACGGTCCGGGTCAGTTCGCCGCCGGAGGGGTCGACACGGACGACCTCGCCGACCGGGACGCCGGGCACGAAGGGCTTGTCCTTGCTGGAGCCGAAGGTGACGAGCCGGTCGCCGGCCTTCACCTTGGCCTTGCCGTTGAGGAACTGCACCGACAGCGGGCGCGAGCCCTGGCCGGTGGCGAAGCCGAGCTCGTCGGTCTTCTCCATCCGGGTGCCGACGGTGAAGTCGGGGTCGTTGGCGAGCAGGACCGTCGCGGTGCTGGGCCCGACGGTGGTGACCCGCCCGACCAGCCCCTCCCCGTTGAGGACGGTCATGTCGCGGCGGATGCCGTCGTCGGCCCCGGCGTCGATGGTGACCGTCCAGGAGAAGCCCTGGGCCGCTCCTATGGCGATGACCTCGGCGCCCTTGATGCCGTACTGTCCGGCGCCCGCGTTCTTCAGCATGGCGTCGAGCTGACGGACCCGGCTGTTGGTGCGGTCGTCGCTGCCGAGCTTGGCCTTCAGCGCGGCGTTCTCCTGCTCCAGCGTGGAGATCCGGTCGTGCCGGTTGCCGGAGTCCCGGACGGCCCCTATGGCGTTGCCCACCGGGTCGACCGCTGCCGCTACGCCGTTCTCGACCGGCCCGAAGACGGTGGCCGCGGCCTGCCGCGCGCCGTCGACCGGTGACTCCTCGCCGCCTCGGATATCGACCGTGATCAGGGCGAATGCGATGGCGATCAAGAGCACCAGGAGCAGCCGGCTCTCTCGTGTGTCCCTCACGTGCGGCGGCCGTGCCTTCCTCGTCGGAATGTTCGTGCCTGTGTAGGTGTCGCTGTCCGTACACCGATACGTCTGTCGTCAGGTATCGATACGTGTACAGCAACGATCTATATCAACGATCCGGCGGGCGGAGCCGCAGCGTCCGCGGTCCGCGCGCCGGATCGGGTGATGCTCCGCCCGGTCTAACGGCGGGGCTGGGCGTCCAGCACCTGCTGGAGCGCCTCGAACTCCTCGACGCACTTGCCGGATCCGAGCGCCACCGAGTCCAGCGGGTCCTCGGCGATGTGGATCGGCATGCCCGTCTCGTGGCGCAGCCGCTCGTCCAGACCGCGCAGCAGCGCGCCGCCGCCGGTGAGGACGATGCCGCGGTCCATGACGTCGCCGGACAGCTCGGGCGGGCACTTGTCGAGCGTCGTCTTCACGGCGTCGACGATCGCGTTGACCGGCTCCTCGATGGCCTTGCGGACCTCGGCGGCCGAGATGACGACCGTCTTGGGCAGCCCGGAGACCAGGTCGCGGCCGCGGATCTCGGTGTGCTCGTCCTTCTCCAGGTCGAACGCCGAACCGATGGTGATCTTGATCTGTTCGGCGGTCCGCTCACCGAGGAGGAGCGAGTACTCCTTCTTGATGTGCTGGATGATCGCGTTGTCCAGCTCGTCACCGGCGGTGCGGATCGACTGGGCGGTGACGATGCCGCCGAGCGAGATCACGGCGACCTCGGTGGTGCCGCCGCCGATGTCGACCACCATGTTCCCGGTGGCCTCGTGGACCGGGAGGCCGGAGCCGATGGCGGCGGCCATGGGCTCCTCGATGATGTGCACCTGGCGCGCGCCGGCCTGCGTGGACGCCTCGATGACGGCGCGGCGCTCGACCCCGGTGATACCGGAGGGCACGCAGACGACGACCCGGGGGCGGGCGAGATAGCGACGCTTGTGGATCTTGAGGATGAAGTAGCGGAGCATCCGCTCGGTGATCTCGAAGTCGGCGATCACGCCGTCCTTCAGCGGTCGCACGGCAACGATGTTGCCCGGCGTGCGCCCGATCATCTTCTTGGCCTCGGAGCCGACCGCCAGAATTCCGCCGGTGTTGGTGTTGATGGCCACGACGGACGGCTCGTTCAGGACGATGCCGCGCCCCCTGACGTACACCAGCGTGTTGGCAGTCCCGAGGTCGATAGCCATGTCACGGCCGATGAACGACATTGAGTTCCCCTTGTTCCCCATGAGGATGCGTCGGGCCTTCCCAGGTAGCGAAGATGGCTGGTTCTGGTAGGCGAGGTTGGCGCTGCGGGCGTGGAAGCTTCCATCGTAGTGCCGTATGCACGGACACAGCGCGAGGGTCCTTCGCCATTGTGAGCGGAACGGGTGGCCGTTCTACCCATGGTGACGTTACGTCGGAGGGATGCGTTCCCGCGATCCCAAACCCTATGCCGAGGGGCGACCGAATTACTTCGGTCGCCCCTCGCATACAGCGCTGTTTGGCCGATCGGGTCAGGAAAGTCCCGGAAAGAAAAGCTTCAGTTCTCGCTCTGCGGACTCCTCGGAGTCCGAGGCGTGGATGAGGTTCTCGCGGGTGATCGTGCCGAAGTCACCACGGATCGACCCGGGCGCGGCGGCGATCGGGTCGGTGGGGCCGGCCAGGGTGCGGATGCCCTCGATGACCCGCTCACCTTCGGCCACCAGGGCGACGACGGGGCCGGAGGCCATGAACTCCATGAGCGGCTCGTAGAACGGGCGGCCCTTGTGCTCGCCGTAGTGCTGCTCCAGCGTCTCGTGGTCCAGGGTGCGCAGCTCCAGCGCGGTGATCCGCCAGTCCGCCTTGCGCTCGATGCGGCCGACGATCTCGCCGATCAGGCCACGGCGGACCGCGTCGGGCTTGAGCAGGACGAGAGTGCGCTGAGTCATGTACGGCTCCTTGCAAGGCCAGGCATACGGGTGCGGTGAGGGCGAGATTACAGGGGTACGGAGACGGGTCTGCGCCCGGGTTCACCCAGGGTCACCTTCGGGCCCCGGTTTTCCGGGGTCCGAAGGCGGGCCGCGCGTGTCGGACGGGCCCCGGCGTGATCCGGCCGGGCGGCTCCGGGCCTCAGGCCGCGGCCTCGCCGGTCTCCTGCCGGGCGGCCCAGGCGGCCTTGGCCTCGTCGATCTTGCGGCCGTAGTGGATCGAGGCCCACCACAGTCCGCCGAAGGCGAGGCCCAGGATGAACATCATCGGGACCACGAAACCGCTGAGGACCAGCGCGACCTGGAGCGCCCAGCCCAGCTGGACGCCACCGGGCCGGGTGATCATTCCGCACAGCAGCACGGACAGGGCCATGCCGATGCCGCACACCGTCCAGACCAGGGCCATGGAGGCGTCGTCCAGCTTCATCGCGACGAGACCGGCGAAGCCGATCACGAAGAACTCGCCGATCAGCGTCGAGGCGCAGAGCGTCCGCATCGGTGTCTCAACCCCTTCCCAGCAGCAGCCGGGCTTCGCCGACCGTGATCACGGACCCGGTCACCAGCACCCCGGCGCCCGCGTACTCGTCGTCCTCCTCGGCCAGCGTGATCGCCGCCTCCAGCGCGTCGTCGAGCCGCGGCTCGACCTGCACCCGGTCGTCGCCGAAGACCTCGACGGCGATGGCGGCCAGCTCGTCCGCGTCCATCGCGCGCGGGGTGGAGTTCTGCGTGACGACGATCTCGGCGAAGATCGGCTCGAAGGCTTCCAGGAGCCCGCGCACGTCCTTGTCGCCGCTGGTGCCGACCACGCCGATCAGCCGGGAGAAGCTGAACGCCTCGGAGATGCCGTCGGAGGCCGCCTTGGCGCCGGCCGGGTTGTGCGCGGCGTCCAGCACGACGGTCGGGCTGGAGCGCACGACCTCCAGCCGTCCCGGCGAGAGCACCGAGGCGAACGCCTTGCGGATCGCGTCGATGTCGAGGGAGCGGGCCTGCTCGGCGCCGATGCCGAAGAACGCCTCGACCGCGGAGAGCGCGACGGCGGCGTTGTGCGCCTGGTGGGCGCCGTACAGCGGAAGGAAGATGTCCTCGTACTCGCCGCCGAGTCCGCGCAGCGTCAGCAGCTGCCCGCCGACCGCGATCTCGCGCGAGGTGACGCCGAACTCCATGCCCTCGCGGGCCACGGTGGCGTCCACCTCGACGGCCTTCTTCAGCATCACCTGCGCGGCGTCCACCGGCTGCTGCGCCAGGATGACCGTGGCGCCCTCCTTGATGATCCCGGACTTCTCGCCGGCGATCTCGGCGGGCGTGGTGCCGAGCCGGTCGGTGTGGTCCAGCGAGATCGGGGTGACGACGGCGACCGTGGAGTCGATGACGTTCGTCGCGTCCCAGGTGCCGCCCATGCCGACCTCGACGACCGCCACATCGACGGGCGCGTCGGCGAAGGACGCGTACGCCATGCCGGTGAGGACCTCGAAGAAGGAGAGCCGGTAGGGCTGCTGGGCGTCGACCATCTCGACGTACGGCTTGATGTCCTCGTACGTCTCGATGAACCGCTCGGGCGCGATCGGCGAGCCGTCGAGGCTGATCCGCTCGGTGATCGACTGGACGTGCGGGGAGGTGTAGCGGCCGGTGCGCAGCTCGAAGGCGTTGAGCAGGGCCTCGATCATGCGGGCCGTGCTGGTCTTGCCGTTGGTGCCGGTGATGTGGATGGAGGGGTAGGCGCGCTGCGGCTCGCCGAGGACGTCCATCAGCGCGGCGATCCGGGTGACGGACGGCTCCAGCTTGGTCTCGCCCCAGCGTCCGGCGAGCTCCTGCTCCACCGCGCGCAGCGCCTTGTCGGTCTCGGGGTCGGCCGGGCGGGCCGGGACCGCTTCGCCCTGCGGCTGGCCCGAGTGGGTGCGCAGTGTGCGGCTCCCGGCCTCGATCACCGCCAGGTCGGGGTCGCGCTGGGTCGCCTCGTCGACGATCTCCTCGAAGGTGTCGTCGGGATCGGACGCGTCGTGCCGGTCTGAAGGGCGGGGCTCACTCACGGGCCCCAGTCTACGGATGGGCACCGACAACGCACGCAGCGCCCGGCGAACGGTCCGGAGGACGTACGGGGAAGCCCCCGCATCCCCGGTCGGTCGGGGTACGGGGGCTTCGTCGGGGGGTGTCTGACCATTCGGCGTCGCCCGCCCGCGCCGAACGGTCAGACAACCCCTGGCCGATCAGGCCTGCGGGAGGCCCGCCAGCTGGGCGCCGATCCGCTCGATGTCGGCCTCGGCCTTGGCGAGCCGGCCGCGGATCTTGTCGACCACGTTGTCCGGGGCCTTGGCCAGGAAGGCCTCGTTGCCGAGCTTGCCGGTGGCCTGGGCCTTCTCCTTCTGCGCGGCCTCCAGGTCCTTCGTGAGGCGCTTGCGCTCCGCCGCCACGTCGATCGTGCCGGAGAGGTCCAGGGCGACGGTGGCCCCGGCGACCGGGAGGGACGCGGTGGCCTGGAAGCCGTCCCCGGCAGGCTGGAGCCGCAGGAGCTGGCGGATGGCCGCCTCGTGCGGGGCGAGCTCCGTGCCGGTCAGGGTCAGCTCGGCCGGGACCTTCTGGCCGGGCTGGAGACCCTGGTCGTTACGGAAGCGCCGGACCTCGGTGACGACCTGCTGGACCAGCTCGATCTCCTTCTCGGCCGCGTCGTCGCGGAAGCCGGAGTCGCCCGGCCACTCGGCGATGACGATCGACTCGCGCCCGGTGAGCGCGGTCCACAGCGCCTCCGTGACGAACGGGACGATCGGGTGCAGCAGCCGGAGCATCACGTCCAGGACCTCGCCGAGGACCCGGCCCGAGACCTCGGCCGGGCGGCCGCCCGCGAAGAACGTGGTCTTGGACAGCTCGACGTACCAGTCGAAGACCTCGTCCCACGCGAAGTGGCGCAGCGACTCACTGATCTTGGCGAACTGGAAGTCGTCGTAGAACGCGTCGACCTCGGCGACCGTCTTGTTCAGACGGGACAGGATCCAGCGGTCGGTGACCGACATCTCCTCGACCGGGGGCAGTTCGCCCTCGATCGTCGCGCCGTTCATCAGGGCGAAGCGGGTGGCGTTCCAGATCTTGTTGGAGAACTTCGCCGAACCCTGGACCCACTCCTCGCCGATCGGGACGTCGGTGCCGGGGTTGGCGCCGCGCGCGAGGGTGAAGCGCAGGGCGTCGGAGCCGTACTTGTCCATCCAGTCCAGCGGGTTGACGACGTTGCCGAAGGACTTCGACATCTTCTTGCCGTGCTCGTCGCGGACCATGCCGTGCAGGACGATGGTGGAGAAGGGCGGGACGCCGTCGTTGACGTACAGGCCGAACATCATCATCCGGGCGACCCAGAAGAAGAGGATGTCGTAGCCGGTGACCAGGACGGAGTTCGGATAGAACTTCGCGAGGCTGTCGGTCTTCTCGGGCCAGCCGAGGGTGGAGAACGGCCACAGGCCGGAGGAGAACCAGGTGTCCAGGACATCGCTGTCCTGGGTCCAGCCCTCGCCGGTGGGCGCCGCCTCGTCCGGTCCGACGCAGACGACCTCGCCGTTCGGGCCGTACCAGACGGGGATGCGGTGGCCCCACCAGAGCTGGCGCGAGATCGTCCAGTCGTGGAGGTTGTCGACCCAGTCGAAGTAGCGCTTCTCCATCTCCTGCGGGTGGATCTTGACGCTGCCGTCGCGGACCGCGTCGCCGGCGGCCTTGGCGAGCGGGGCGACCTTGACCCACCACTGGAGGGAGAGGCGCGGCTCGATGGTGGTCTTGCAGCGCGAGCAGTGCCCGACGGAGTGGACGTAGGGCCGCTTCTCGGCGACGATCCGGCCCTCGGCGCGGAGGGCGGCGACGATGGCGGAGCGGGCCTCCAGCCGGTCCAGGCCCTGGAAGGGGCCGGGGACGGTGATGACGGCGCGCTCGTCCAGGACCGTGAGGAACGGCAGGTCGTGGCGCTTGCCGATCTCGAAGTCGTTCGGGTCGTGGGCCGGGGTCACCTTGACCGCGCCGGTGCCGAACTCCGGGTCGACGTGGTGGTCGGCGACGACGGGGATGGTGCGGTCGGTCAGCGGCAGGCTGATCTGCTTGCCGACCAGGTGCTGGTAGCGCTCGTCGTCGGGGTGGACGGCGACGGCCGTGTCACCGAGCATCGTCTCGGCGCGGGTGGTGGCGACGACGATGGTCTCGTCCCCGTCCCCGTACCTCATGGAGACGAGCTCGCCGTCGTCCTCCTGGTACTCGACCTCGATGTCGGAGATCGCGGTGAGACAGCGGGGGCACCAGTTGATGATGCGCTCGGCGCGGTAGATCAGCCCGTCGTCGTACATCTGCTTGAAGACGGTCTGGACGGCCTTGGACAGGCCCTCGTCCATGGTGAAGCGCTCACGCGACCAGGCGACGCCCTCGCCGAGGCGGCGCATCTGGCCGGAGATCTGGCCGCCGGACTCGTTCTTCCACTGCCAGACCCGCTCGACGAAGGCCTCGCGGCCCAGGTCGTGGCGGGACTTGCCCTCCTTGCCGAGCTCGCGCTCGACGACGTTCTGGGTGGCGATGCCGGCGTGGTCCATGCCCGGCTGGTAGAGCGCCTCGTAGCCCTGCATCCGCTTCCGGCGGACGAGGGCGTCGATCAGGGTGTGCTCGAAGGCGTGGCCCAGGTGGAGGGAGCCGGTGACGTTCGGCGGCGGGATGACGATGCTGTACGGCGGCTTGTCGCTGTGCTCGTCGGCTTCGAAGTAACCACGCTCTACCCAGCGCTCGTACAGCTTCCCCTCTACATCGGCCGGCGCGTACTGGGTCGGCAGTTCGGGGTTGCTGGCTGGCTGCTGCGATGAGTTCTCGGTCACGGGAGACAGTTTAGGGCCGTCACAGGTCTGCACTGAAACGGATTGGTTCAGTAACGGTGTCGGGCCCGATCCCCCATGTCAGGACGGCTTCCGTCAGGATGTTCGCAACACATAAGGATTCTGGAGGGGACACCGCAATGAGCTACAACCAGCCGGGCCCGTACGGTGGGCAGCCGCCGCAGGGCCAGCCCGGACCGTACGGACAGCAGCCCGGGCCGTACGGCGGCCAGCCGCCGCAGGGCCCCCCGCAGGGCCAGCCCGGTTACGGTTACCCGCAGCAGGCCCCTCAGGGCGTCCCGCCGCAGCAGCCGAACCCGTACGGCCAGCCCCAGCAGCCGCCGCAGGGCTACGGCTACCCGCAGGCCCAGCAGCCGGGCCCGTACGGCCAGCAGCCGCCCGCACCGCCGTACGGCGGCCAGCCTCCGTACGGGGCCCAGCCGCAGCAGCCGAAGAAGAAGACCGGGCTGATCATCGGTGTCTCCGTGGTGGCGCTGGCGGTCATCGCGGGCGGGGTGTACTTCCTGACCTCCGGCGGCGGCAGCAGCGATGTGGCGGACTCCACCAAGGGGTACAAGCTGACGCCCCCGGCCTCCGTGGAGGACTACACGAAGGACCCCTCCAAGCCTGCGGTGTCCGGCCCGGTCACCGGCGAGGACAAGACCGAGGCCGAGGCCATGGGCGTCAAGGACGCCAACAAGGCGGGCGCCCAGTACAAGGCCGGCACCAAGGACAACCCCCTCGCCCAGAAGATCCTCATCTTCGAGGGCGTCTGGGGTGAGGTCTCGGACCCGGCGAAGACGCTCGACAACGCCTTCTCCAAGGCCGAGAAGAACATGACGAAGGACACCAACAACAGTGGCGCCAAGGCCTCGCTGGTGGGCAGTCCCAAGGAGTTCAAGCCGGAAGGCTTCGACGGCGCCCTGATGAAGTGCCAGGACCTCAAGATGGACACCAGCCAGAACAGCTCCGGTTCCGCCGCCAAGGGGCCGAAGGAGTTCACCATGCCGGTCTGCATCTGGGCCGACTACAGCACGGTCGGCATCGTCGCCGGTCTCGACGTCGCCTCGGCGCTGACGGAGAAGTCCGTGCCGCAGGAGGACATGGCCGACCTCGCCGCCAAGCTGTACAACACCTCGCGCACCAAGATCTGACCGCTCGACGCCGAAGGGGCGCCCGCCGGTTCATCCGGTGGGCGCCCCTTCGGCGTACGCAAGTCGTCTGCCGCTACGCGGACTTCTCGTGCCGGCCGCCGTCGTTCTTGCCGATCGTGCGCGGCTCGCGCGGGACCAGCGTCGGGTTGACGTTGTCGCGGACGACGTCCGGGGTGATGACGACGCGGGCGACGTCCTTGCGGGACGGCACCTCGTACATCACGGACTGGAGGACTTCCTCCATGATCGCCCGCAGACCGCGCGCGCCGGTCTGGCGCAGGATCGCCTGGTCGGCGATGGCCTCCAGCGCCTCGCGCTCGAACTCCAGCTCCACGCCGTCGAGTTCGAAGAGGCGCTGGTACTGCTTGACCAGGGCGTTGCGCGGCTCGATGAGGATCTGGAGCAGGGCCTCGCGGTCCAGGTTGTGGACCGAGGTCAGCACGGGGAGACGGCCGATGAACTCGGGGATCATCCCGAACTTCACCAGGTCCTCCGGCATGACCTCCTGGAACTGGTCGCTCGCCTGGATCTCCAGCTTGGAGCGGATCGTGGCGCCGAAGCCGATGCCCTTGGCGCCGGCCCGGGACTCGATGATCTTCTCCAGGCCGGAGAACGCGCCGCCCACGATGAACAGCACGTTCGTCGTGTCGATCTGGATGAACTCCTGGTGGGGGTGCTTGCGTCCGCCCTGCGGCGGGACGGAGGCGGTGGTGCCCTCCAGGATCTTCAGCAGGGCCTGCTGCACGCCCTCGCCGGAGACATCGCGGGTGATCGACGGGTTCTCGCTCTTGCGGGCGACCTTGTCGATCTCGTCGATGTAGATGATCCCGGTCTCGGCCTTCTTGACGTCGTAGTCGGCCGCCTGGATCAGCTTGAGCAGGATGTTCTCGACGTCCTCGCCGACATAGCCGGCCTCCGTCAGCGCCGTCGCGTCCGCGATGGCGAACGGGACGTTGAGCATGCGGGCGAGCGTCTGCGCTAGGAGCGTCTTGCCGGAACCCGTGGGGCCCAGCAGGAGGATGTTCGACTTGGCGAGCTCGATCGCGTCCTCACGACCCGCGCCGCCGCCGTTCTCCCCGGCCTGGACCCGCTTGTAGTGGTTGTACACCGCGACCGAGAGGGCCTTCTTCGCGGGCTCCTGCCCGACGACGTACCCCTCCAGGAACTCGTAGATCTCGCGGGGCTTGGGAAGCTCTTCCCAGCGCACCTCGCTCGTCTCCGCGAGCTCCTCCTCGATGATCTCGTTGCAGAGATCGATGCACTCGTCGCAGATGTACACACCGGGTCCCGCGATGAGCTTCTTCACCTGCTTCTGGCTCTTTCCGCAGAACGAGCACTTGAGCAGGTCGCCGCCATCACCGATGCGTGCCACGAGGTGCTTCCCCTTCGCCTGGGAGACGCCTGGTTCAGCGGCTCCTGGTGCCTCTATCCGACGGTACCTTGCCTGGGCCCCCGTTCGGGCCCCCCTTGGCACGGTTCACACGGCCGTGGTCGTGCGAACGGTATGTGCCAAGGGGAAAGACCGACGTCAGAGCGATGCGCCCGCGGTGGTCTTGCGGGTGGAAACGATCTGGTCGACCAGACCGTACGCGAGGGCGTCCTCGGCCGTGAGGATCTTGTCGCGCTCGATGTCCTCGCTGATCTTCTCCAGCGGGGTCGTCGAGTGGCGGGCCAGCATCTCCTCCAGCTGCGTCCGCATGCGGAGGATCTCGTTGGCCGCGATCTCCAGGTCGGAGAGCTGCTCGCGGCCCGTCTGCGAGGACGGCTGGTGGATGAGGACCCGGGCGTGCGGGAGCGCCATGCGCTTGCCCGGGGTGCCCGCGGCGAGCAGGACGGCGGCGGCGGAGGCCGCCTGGCCCATGCAGACCGTCTGGATGTCCGGCTTCACGAACTGCATCGTGTCGTAGATCGCGGTGAGCGCGGTGAACGAGCCGCCGGGGCTGTTGATGTAGATCGAGATGTCGCGGTCGGGGTCCATCGACTCCAGGCACAGCAGCTGCGCCATGACGTCGTTGGCCGAGGCGTCGTCGATCTGGACGCCCAGGAAGATCACGCGCTCCTCGAAGAGCTTCGCGTACGGGTCGTACTCGCGCACACCCTGCGAGGTGCGCTCCACGAAGCGCGGGACGACGTAGCGGTTGTCCACCTGCGGGCCGGTGTAGAGGCCGCTCGCGGAGGCGCCGGTGTAGTTGTTCATGTGGGTCTTCACCATCCTGGTGGCGTTCTGGGGCTGGAGGTCTCGGCGTACGAGAGGGGCGTGCGGGAGTGGTGCCGACGGTCCGGTGCGGACCGGATCAGGCACCGGTGCCGCCGCCGCCCGGGATGCCCGACGCGAACGTGATGATCTCGTCGATGAGGCCGTACTCCTTGGCCTCCTCCGCCGTGTACCAGCGGTCGCGGTCGCCGTCACGGATGATCGTCTCGACGGTCTGGCCGGAGTGCCGGGCGGTGATCTCCGCCATCCGCGTCTTGGTGCGGAGCAGGTACTCGGCCTGGATCTTGATGTCCGAGGCCGTGCCGCCGATACCGGCCGAACCCTGGTGCATGAGGATGTCGGTGTTCGGGAGCGCGAAGCGCTTGCCCGCGGCGCCACCGGTGAGCAGGAACTGGCCCATGGAGGCGGCCATGCCCATGCCGATGGTGACGACGTCGTTGGGGATGTACTGCATGGTGTCGTAGACCGCCATGCCGGCCGTCACCGAACCACCGGGGCTGTTGATGTAGAGGTAGATGTCCTTGTCCGGGTCGGCGGCAAGGAGGAGAAGCTGTGCGGTGATCTTGTTGGCGATGTCATCGTCGACCTGCTGACCGAGGAAGATGATGCGCTCGCCGAGCAGTCGGCTGTAGACCTGGTCACCGAGGCCTCCACCGAGGGACGGCTCTCCGGCGGCGTAGGGCATCAGATTCGTCACGTATCCACCTGCTCGTCTCTGACGGCTCCGGCCGTCTCAGCGTCTTCGTACCGGGCGGGTGAAGTCACTGCCCCACCCTTCCTCTTCATGGACCCTAACGCGCAGGTGGGACAACGCCATCCCGCTTCCGCAACTGTTCGCTGGGAGCGCAAGGTCCGCAGTGGGCACAAGGGTTCCGGGGCCGTACGGCCCTACGACGACGGGCCCCGAACACAGGAAGCGTTCGGGGCCCGTCGTTCGGATCAGGGCGAGGCTCAGGCCTCGTTCTTCTCCTCGGCCTTGTCGTCCGCCTTCTCCTCGGTGGCGGCCTCGGCCGTCTCCGTGGTCCCGGCGGTCTCGTCCTCGTCGTCCTCCAGGTCGACGACCTCACCGTTGGTGTCGACGACCTTGGCGGCCTCGACGACGACGGCGAGCGCCTTGCCGCGGGCGACCTCGCCGACGAGCATCGGCACCTGGCCACCCTCGACGACGGCCTGGGCGAACTGGTCGGGGCTCATGCCGGAGGAGGCAGCGCGCCGCATGAGGTGCTCGGTGAGCTCCTCCTGGTTGACGTTCAGCTTCTCCTTGTTGACGAGCTCGTCCAGGATGAACTGGGTCTTGATGCCCTTGACGGCCTGCTCGGAGGTCTCGTTCTCGAACTCCTCCAGGGTCTTGCCCTGGATCTCGAGGTACTTCTCCAGGTCGAGACCCATCTGACCGAGCTGGTGGTGCTCCAGGTTGTGCTTGCGGGTCTGGACCTCGTCCGCGAGCAGCTTCTCCGGGATCGGGACCTCGGCGAGCTTCAGCAGCTCCTCCAGGACCCGCTCCTGGGCCTGGGTGGCCTGGTCGTACTGCTTGGTGGTCTCCAGGCGCTTGCGGCTGTCGGCCTTCAGCTCCTCCAGCGTGTCGAACTCGCTGGCCATCTGGGCGAAGTCGTCGTCCAGCTCGGGGAGCTCACGGGCGGCGACGGCGGTGACCTTGACGGTGACCTCCGCGTCCTTGCCCTCGGCGGAGCCGCCCTTCAGCTGCGAGGTGAAGGTGGCCTCGCCACCGGCCTCCAGGCCGGTCACGGCCTCGTCGATGCCGTCGAGGAGCTCGCCGGAACCGATGGTGTACGAGACACCGTCGGCCACGCCGTCCTCCAGGACCTCGCCGTCGACCTTGGCCTGCAGGTCGATGGTGACGACGTCGCCGTCGGCGGCGGCGCGCTCGACCGGGTTGGTGGCGGCGAAGCGCTCACGGAGCTGCTCCACGGCCTTCTCGACCTCTTCGTCGGTGACCTCGAGGGCGTCGACGGTGACCTCGATGCCGGAGTAGTCCGGGATCTCGATCTCGGGGCGTACGTCAACCTCGGCGGTGAAGGCCAGCAGCTCGCCGTCCTTCAGCTCGGTGATGTCGACCTCGGGCTGGCCGAGGACGTTCAGCTCACCCTCGTTGACCGCCTCGGTGTAGAACTTCGGGAGGGCGTCGTTGACGGCCTCCTCCAGCACCGCACCGCGGCCGAACCGCTGGTCGATGACGCGGGCCGGGATCTTGCCCTTGCGGAAGCCCTTCACCGTGACCTGCTGGTTGATCTTCTTGTACGCCGCGTCGAGGCTGTCCTTGAGCTCCTCGAAGGGCACCTCGATGCTGAGCCGAACCCGAGTCGGGTTCAGGGTCTCCACGGCGCTCTTCACGGTTCGGTCTCCTTGGTGGCTGACTTCTTGGGGTTCTGCTGGGCCGCCGAGTGGCGGCTTCGCGGACCGAGCCCGGTACATCAGACACACGGGCACGCATTTTGCATAGTAACGGCAAGGGGGAGGACTCCCACAATGCGATCTTGCTGGTGGTCGGGGTGGCCGGATTCGAACCGACGACCTTCCGCTCCCAAAGCGGACGCGCTACCAAGCTGCGCCACACCCCGTCGGTGCGACACGTAGGGTACATGCACGGGAGCAGTGGGTCCGCCGCTTTACGAAGCGGCGTCAGGGGTCGGGCGCGGGTCCGGTCCGCGTCGGATCCGGCTCGGGTCCGGCGGCCGGCACAACGGGTGTGCGGGCACCGCCGCCGACCCGCTACGATGCTCTTCGTGCCGCGGTCCACGGACCTGCGGTGCGACGCTTGCGGGCGTAGCTCAATGGTAGAGCCCTAGTCTTCCAAACTAGCTACGCGGGTTCGATTCCCGTCGCCCGCTCCACGCAGTCGAGGGCCGGGCCGGAGGATCATCCTCCGGCCCGGCCCTCTTGCTTGCCCTCGTGCTGTGCGGGCCCCGCCCCGGACGTGGCGGCGGCGGGCCTCAGAAGCTGATCTGGTTGATGGTGTCGGCTATCGAGTTCATGAACCTGTTGATCGACGGGGCCATGCCGGTCGATGCCAGGAAGAAGCCGAAGAGCACGGCGACGATCGCGGGACCGGCCTTGATGGATCCGCCACGGATCATTACCACCAGGATGACCGCGAACAGCAGCACCATAGACAGTGAAATAGCCACGTCTGATCACACCCTCGGTCGGTCCGCCTTGCCGGCCCGGAAGCGTGCACCACCGCGCGCCCCGTCGACTCCATCGTGCCACCAACTCCCCCGTGGTTGCTGCCGGGTGACGGAACGAACTGACCGGATCCCGCCATCCTTCACGGGTCGGCGCCGTCGCGACGACGACCACCGGACGGCGCCCGCGCGCCACCCGCGCGGGTGGCGCGCGGTGCACGCCGGGCGCTCGCGCCGTCCACGCGCTCCCTGTGCGTCGGCTGCGAAATGCCCGCGGCCGAATATCCACCGCGTCGATCGTTTCCGCATCCCCACACTTCATTCACAGCCAATTGACGGCATGGATGCGACGTAATTCACTCCGGTCAACAGCCGGACGATATGCCCCATTTAAGCGGGATCAAGTGTGTCATAGCGGGCGGTGTTCGACGGTTTCACATTCGAATAGAGGGGAACACGCGATATCTCCCCGCAGTTTTACGCGAGGCAATCGACCGGTCTAAGGTGCCTTAGATGTTCCAAGCTCCGAGCGTATTTCAGAGGGCCCCGCTGCCCCCGGCGACCCGGGAGTCGACCCGGGAGTCGGAGCCCAGACACGAGCAGACGCTCACCGCCACGGCGCCCCGGCCCGCCACCGAGCCCGGTGCGCCGGGGGTCGCCGCTCCGGCGTCCGCGGCGGCACGGAAGCGCGATCCCTACTTCGACAATGTGAAGTATCTGGCCATCGTTCTCGTCGCGGTGGCCCACGCCTGGGAACCGGTGATGGACGGCAGCCGCGCCACCCGGGCGCTGTACATGATCGTGTACACGTTCCACATGCCGGCCTTCATCCTCATCTCCGGCTATTTCTCGCGGTCGTTCGACATGACGCCGTCCAAGGTGAAGCGGCTGATCACCGGCGTCGCGGTGCCGTACGTGCTGTTCGAGACGGCCTATTCGCTCTTCAAGCGGTACGCGGACGATTCGCCCGACATGGCGATCAGCCTTCTCGACCCGTTCTTCCTGACCTGGTTCCTGATCGCCCTGTTCATCTGGCGGGTGACCACGCCGATCTGGCGCACGCTGCGCCATCCGCTGCCGGTGGCGCTCGCCATCGCCGTGCTCGCCTCCGTCTCCCCCGACATCGGCGACGACCTCGATCTCCAGCGGGTGCTGCAGTTCCTGCCGTTCTTCGTGCTCGGTCTGCTGCTGAAGCCCGAGCACTTCCAGCTGGTCAGGCGGCGTGAGGTGCGGCTGCTGTCGGTGCCGCTGTTCGCGGGCGCGCTGCTCTTCGCGTACTGGATCGCCCCGCGCATGCAGCTCGGCTGGCTCTACCGGGCCAACAGCGCGCAGGAGATGGACGCCCCGTGGTGGTCGGGCGCGGTGATGACGCTCGCGATGTTCGGCTGCGCCCTGGCCCTGACGATCGGCTTCCTGGCCTGGGTGCCCGGCCGGGCCAGGTGGTTCACGGTACTCGGAGCCGGAACGATCTGCGGTTATCTGCTGCACGGTTTCCTGATCAAGGGGGCCGAGTACGCGGGGCTGTTCGACCGCTACACCTGGCTCTCCGACCCGGTCGGACTGGTCGTCGTCTCGCTCGCGGCGGCGGTGGCGGTGACTCTGATGTGCACCCCGCTGGTGGGCCGCGCCCTGAAGTGGGCCACCGAGCCGGACATGACCTGGGCGTTCCGCAAGGACCCCGCGAAGCGCTGAGACCCCGGCGGGCCGGCCGTTCACGGACCCGGCCACCGCCCTTCTCGCCGGGCTTCTCGCCGACTTTCCCCTGATCCACCCGTGGCCCTGCCGCGGGTGGATCAGTGCGTTCCCGGGTTGGCCTGATTCTTTCGGTCCGAGGGTGATTCATCGCCGACCAGCCCCAACAGGCCGCGCACCTGCGCATACTTCGCCGTCAGCCGGGTACGCGTCGCCTCGTCCAGGACCGCGAGGCGGGCGGGATCCGCGTTGTGCGCGAGGTCGGCCTCCTTGATGAGCAGCGCGCCCGGGGTGGCCAGGATCCGCGCGGTGTACGAGGACAGCTCCTCGCCCGGCCGCTTGGTCACCGCCAGGACCATGTCCTTCACCTCCTGCGGCAGCGCGGCCTCGGCCAGCCACCGGGCGGAGAGCGCGTCGTCCTCGACCGCGTCGTGCAGCCAGGCCGCCGCGATCTGCCGGTCGTCGCCGCCCCGCACCCGTACACCTTCGGCCACCGCCGCCAGGTGTTCCCCGTACGGGCGGCCCGCCTTGTCGGTCTGGAGCGCGTGGGCCTCGCGGGCGATGGCCTCCACCTCGGCGAGGCTCAGATCGTGGTCCGTCATGGGCCCGACTTTACGACCGCGTCCGGGACGGCGTTCGAGGCCCCACCCGCGGCCGTTCACCAACTCACCTCTTCCGTACGGCTGTTGACGCGGCGTCCGAGAGGACGCCCGCACGGCACTCATACGGAATTAACGGACAAAAGTTGACAATGCGACGGACTCATAGTTGCAGCGTCAATCGTTCGGTAAACTAATTACTGATGGATTCTTGATACCCCCTTGACTCGCTCTTGACCGACCCCGAAGGATCAGGCTCATCGGACACGCAGACACCCTCCTCGCCATGGGCGGCGCCTTCCTGGCCGCTGCCTTCCTCGCCCGCCTCGGCGGCCGTATCGGGCTGCCGACGATCCCCCTGTTCATCCTGGCCGGAATCCTCCTCGGCCCGCACACACCCGGATACACCCTCCTCTCCAACCCGCACGACCTGGAGATGCTCTCCGCGCTGGGACTCGTCCTCCTGCTCTTCTACTTGGGGCTCGAGTTCCACATGGACGACCTCAAGACGGGTGGCCGGAAGATGGCCATCGCGGGTGGGACGTATCTGGCCCTGAACGTGGGCGCCGGGCTCGGCTTCGGCTTCGCGCTGGGCTGGGGCACCTCGGAGGCGCTGGTCCTCGCCGGTGTCCTCGGCATCTCCTCGTCCGCGATCGTCACCAAGATCCTGGTGGACCTCGGGCGCATCGGTAATCCGGAGACCCGGCCGATCCTCGGCATCATCGTCGTCGAGGACATCTTCCTCGCCCTCTACCTCGCCGCGCTCCAGCCGATCCTGTCCGGTGCGGACAGCCTCTCGTCCGCGCTGATCGACGGCGGCAAGGCCTTCGGCTTCCTGCTGCTGCTCGCGCTCGCGGCCCGGTTCGGCACGAAGCTCATCGGCAAGCTCATGAACACCAAGGACGACGAGCTGCTGGTCATCTCGTTCCTCGGCATGGCCGTCTTCGTCGCCGGTGTCTCCGAGATGTTCGGCGTCGCCGACGCGATCGGCGCGTTCATGGTCGGCCTGATGCTCGGCTCCACCTCGTCGGGCGACCGCATCCTCAAGCTGGTCCACCCGCTGCGGGACGCGTTCGGCGCCATCTTCTTCTTCGCCTTCGGCCTCTCCATCGACCCGGGCGACCTGCCGAGCGTGCTGTGGCCGGTGCTGGCGGCCGTGGCGCTGACGCTCGCCATGAACATCGCGGCCGGTCTGGCAGCGGCCAAGGTGTACTCCTTCGGCGCGCAGGCCACGTCCAACATCGCCACGACGCTCGTCGCCCGCGGTGAGTTCGCGCTCATCCTGGCCACGATGGCGGCGGCCGCCGGACTGGACGAGCGGCTCTCGCCGTTCATCGCCGGTTACGTCCTGCTGCTCGCCGTCCTCGCGCCCCTGGCCGCCGGACGTTCGCACTGGCTGGCCCGCATCCTGCCGGGCGGCCGCAAGAAGGACGACCACCAGGACCAGGAGCAGATACCGGTCTCGGTCTGAACAACGGCGGAAACGGAGAGGCGCCCGATACCCGGAGACCACGGACGACCGACGGACGACCGGCTGCCGACCGGGTCCAACCCCGGGTGCCTCGGTTATGCAGGAGAGGTTCAGCTTCTCAGCAGCGAAGAGGTTTCCATGCACCGTCAGGACGGTCCCGCTCCGCGGCCGGCGCGCGAGTCCGCCCACCGGGCCCCGCCCTGGGCAGCGTCCGCCCGTCGTGCAGATGATGCGGACCGCGGACCGCTCGGACCTCCAGGACCACGAGCACGGCGACGGCTGCGGCCACGACCGGGCCACCGTGCAGCGCTCGGCGGTCGGCTGCGCGACTCCTCCGACTTCTCCGACGTACGCATCCACAACAACGCCGCGGCCAAGGCCTCCGCCGCCGAGATCGGAGCCCGCGCCTACACCTCCGGCAGCCATGTCGTCATCGGCGACGGCGGCGCGGACAAGCACACCCTCGCCCATGAGCTCACCCATGTCATCCAGCAGCGCCAGGGGCAGGTCGCGGGCACCGACAACGGCCGGGGCCTGCGGGTCTCCGACCCGTCCGACCGGTTCGAGCGCGAGGCCGAGGCCAACGCCCGCCGGGTGATGTCGGGTCCGGCCGCCGCCGGGCCCGACGTACAGCGGGCGGTCTCCACCCGGAGCACCGGAGCCGCCGCACCGGCCGTGCAGCGGACCGTGCAGGACCGGCTCAGCGATGCCTACTGGGCCGAGCAGGCGGCGGGCAAGAAGGCCGTGAAGGCTCCGACCAAGGCATCCGGCGGCCGCAGGGGCGACGAGATCCTCCAGGTGGTGGGGCCCGGTCTGATCGAGGAGCTGGCCGCGTTGTGCGCCGGGAAGTCCGAGGAGGAACTGAACGCGATGGGCCGGCTCGAACTGTTCCGGACGATGGACGAGAGCGAAGCCGCGGACATCGAGGCCTGGTGGGCAGGGCACGGTGATTCGACCGCGAAGCTGAACGACATGAACCAGTGGATTGTCGACCACAAGGACGAGCCGAAGGCTTCGGCCGCGTTCAACAAGCAGTTCGGCGAAACGAAGAAGACGGCGGCCCCGGGCGCCGAGCCGAAGGACGGCACCCTGCCGATCGGCAACCACCTCGGCGACGAGGAACAGGCCCGCTCCTACCTCAAGCGTCCCGGGGAGCAGGCGCTGATGAAGTTCGTCCTCCGGCCCGGCGCGCACGATCTGCTGTTCTCGCCCCAGTACATGGCGGTGGACGGAAACGCCGCGAAGCGCACGCCCCAGTCCCTCCGGAACATCCACGGAGGCATGCCGCAGGCCAAGAAGGGCGAAGGGCTGCTCGACGGCTACGTCGGGATCAAGCAGGAGAGCCGGGGCGACTTCAGCGTGGCGGTGAGCAGCAAGTGGTCGAAGCTGCTGTTCCAGATATTCGTGGAGCGCATCGAGCGGGCCTGATCCGCCGGACTCGCGACAGGCTCTACGCGCGGCGGGAGAGCAGCAGCAGGGCCCGGTCGTCGTTGACGTCCTTGGCGCAGGCCTCGATCAGATGCCAGGCCGCGCCCTCGAAGCCGGTGGAGACATAGCGGTCGGCCTCGCCCGTCAGCCGGTCGATGCCCTCGGCGATGTCCCGGTCGGAGGCCTCGACCAGTCCGTCGGTGAACAGCATGAGGACGTCACCGGGGGCGAGGGAGCCCTTCACCGCGTCGAACTCGGCCCCGTCGTAGACGCCGAGCAGCGGGCCCTCGCCGGACTTCTCCTCCCACTGCCCGCTGCCGGCGTGCAGTTGGAGGGCGGGCGGGTGGCCCGCGGAGTAGATCTCGTAGTCGCCCGACTCCAGGTCCAGCACCAGATGGATCGAGGTGGCGAAGCCCTCGTCCCAGTCCTGGCGCAGCAGATAGCCGTTGGCGGCGGGCAGGAAGGCGTGCGAGGGCAGCGAGCCGAGCAGCCCGCCGAAGGCGCCGGACAGCAGCAGCGCCCGGGAGCCCGCGTCCATGCCCTTGCCGGACACATCGGTGAGGACGGCCTCCAGGGTGCGGCCCCCGTGGGTGCGGGCCGCCACGACGAAGTCGCCGGAGAACGACTGGCCGCCGGCCGGGCGCAGAGCCATCTCGCGGTGCCAGCCCTGGGGCAGCCGGGGCAGGGAGCTCTGGACCCGGATGCGTTCGCGCAGGTCGAAGAGCATGGTGCCGCCGCGCCGCCAGGGCACGCCGACGCGGGCCCGGAACTGCGCGAGGATCAGCCCGAAGAACCCGCAGGCGGCGACCACCAGCACGGTGCCCGGGGTGACCCGGGCGGGGCCGTCGAGATAGGGGCCGAGGGTGAGCGCCTCCACGATCAGCGCACCGGCGGCCGTCGCGTACAGGCCCAGCAGGCTGGCGGGGCGCAGCAGGAGGCCGCCCGCCACGATGGGCAGGGCGAGGGCGGCCGGATCGATCCAGACCGGGCTGACGACGGTGGCGAAGGTGATGGCCGGAATCGTCAGCAGCAGACCGGCCAGCGCGATCCAGTCGGAGCCGTCGCCGCGGAAGTAGTCGACCCCGGATTTACGCAGCCCGATGCGGACCCGGTGCGTCTTTCTGCGCCACCGGGCCCAGAAGTCGTCTACTCCTCCGCTACGGGCCACTGCCGGGACTTTATCCACCCGGACGCGTCCGGTGCAGGGGGACCCCGGTGACAATGCGCTCGAAATGGGGTCGTCCGTGCACCGGAACCCCGTTCCGCGTGGCATATGACACGGTTCCGGGTGGGCTCGGCCGCCGGAGTCCGGGGGCCGGGCTCAGCCGCCGGACGGGCCCGGGGGCTGGCAGCGGGGGCACCAGAAGAGGTTGCGGGCGACCAGGTCCGCGGTGCGGATCTCCGTACCGCAGATGTGGCAGGGCAGGTTCGCGCGACGGTAGACGTAGACCTCGCCGCCGTGGTCGTCCTTGCGGGGCGGGCGGCCCATGGCCTCGGGGAGGTGTTCGGGGCGGACGGTGTCGATCCGGTTGTTGCGGACGCCCTCGCGCATCAGCTCCGCCAGGTCCGCCCAGATCGTGTCCCACTGGGCGCGGGTGAGGTCCCGGCCGGTGCGGTACGGGTCGATGCCGTGGCGGAAAAGGACCTCGGCGCGGTAGACGTTGCCGACGCCCGCGATGACCTTCTGGTCCATCAGCAGGGCGGCGATGGTGGTGCGGCTGCGGGAGATCCGCCGCCAGGCGCGCTCCCCGTCCTCGTCGCCGCGCAATGGGTCCGGGCCCAGGCGCTCGTGTATCGCGCGCTTCTCGGGCTCGGTGATCAGGGCGCAGGTGGTGGGGCCGCGCAGATCGGCGTGGTGGGCCGCGTTGACCAGCCGGAGACGGACGGTGTCGGTGGGCGGCGGGGGCGGGGCGGCGCCGAAGCCGAGCTTGCCGAAGAGGCCGAGGTGGATGTGGACCCAGCCGGTGTCGCCGAAGCCGAGGAAGAGGTGCTTGCCGTGGGCGTCGGTGGCGGTGAGGGTGTGTCCGTCGAGGAGGGCCGCGCTGTCGGAGAACTTGCCCTGTGGACTGCTCACCCGCACGGGGGCGCCCGCGAACCGTTCGGTGTGGTCGTCGGCGAGGCGGCGGATGGTGTGTCCCTCGGGCACGGCGGGGCTCCTGCGGAAGGGCGGGCTGCGGACGGGCGGGCGGTGACACGGCCGTGCCGCCGGGTCCGGGACCCGGCGGCACGGGAAGGCGTGGTGCGGGAGGGCCGGTCAGCCCTGCTGCGGGTGGTGGGCGGGGATCGGGGGGAGCTCGCCGGTGTTCTCGTACGCCGAGAGCATCTCGATGCGGCGCGTGTGGCGCTCCTCGTTCGAGTACGGCGTGGAGAGGAAGATCTCGACGAACTTCGTGGACTCCTCGACCGTGTGCATCCGGCCGCCGATCGCGACGACGTTGGCGTCGTTGTGCTCGCGGCCGAGGGCGGCGGTCTGCTCGCTCCAGGCCAGTGCGGCGCGGACGCCCTTGACCTTGTTGGCGGCGATCTGCTCGCCGTTGCCGGAGCCGCCGATCACGATGCCGAGGCTGTCCGGGTCGGCGGCCGTCTTCTCGGCGGCCCGCAGGCAGAACGGCGGGTAGTCGTCCTGGGCGTCGTAGATGTGGGGGCCGCAGTCGACGGCCTCATGGCCGTGGGCGCCGAGCCACTCGACGAGGTGGTTCTTGAGTTCGTAGCCGGCATGGTCGGATCCGAGGTACACGCGCATGGTGCGAAGTGTGGCACGAACGCGGCGGGGCAACCGTCACGGGGCGGTCGTCGGCGGACGGAAGGCCCGATTCGATGATTCGCAGGTCTGAGCCCGGTTTTGTGTGGCGAACGCCACTCGGGCAACGATCAGGCAAACGATCCGAATGAGGGGGTTCCCCTTCCGCCTTGTATCGGGCTTGAATGCGTGGCCTTGTCTTCGCGTTCACCCCACGGACACCCCCCACCGCGGAGCAGGGCACACCCTCACGCTCGAAAACGTAAGGAATCCCCCCAATGACGTCGCAGACGACGCTGGCGAAGCCGGGCCAGGATCCCGGTGAGCCGGACCGGCCGGACACGTCGGGCGGGCTTCAGGCCGGCCTGAAGAACCGCCACCTCTCCATGATCGCGATCGGCGGCGTGATCGGCGCCGGACTCTTCGTGGGTTCCAGCGCGGGCATCGCGGCCGCGGGCCCGGCGATTCTGCTGTCGTACGCGATGGTCGGCCTGATGGTCGTCCTCGTGATGCGGATGCTCGGCGAGATGGCCGCGGCCCGGCCCAGCTCCGGTTCCTTCTCCGCCTACGCCGACCAGGCGCTGGGCCGTTGGGCCGGTTTCTCCATCGGCTGGCTCTACTGGTTCTTCTGGGTCGTGGTGCTCGCCGTCGAGGCCACCGCCGGTGCGAAGATCCTGGAGAGCTGGATCCCGGGCGTCCCGCAGTGGGCCTGGGCGCTGATCGTGATGGTCGTGCTGACCGCCACCAACCTGGTCTCGGTGGGCAGTTACGGCGAGTTCGAGTTCTGGTTCGCCGGGATCAAGGTCGTGGCGATCGGCGCGTTCGTGGTCGTCGGTTTCCTCGCGGTCTTCGGGCTCCTGCCCGGTTCGGACAACCCCGGGTCGGGTCTGGCCCATCTGACGGACACCGGCGGGTTCTTCCCCGAAGGGCCGGGCGCGATCCTGACCGGTGTGCTGATGGTCGTCTTCTCGTTCATGGGCAGCGAGATCGTGACGCTGGCCGCCGGTGAGTCGTCGGACCCGCAGCGGGCGGTCTCGAAGGCCACCAACAGCGTGATCTGGCGGATCGCCGTCTTCTACCTCGGCTCGATCTTCGTGGTGCTGACCCTGCTCCCGTGGAACGACCCGTCGATCCTGGAGAAGGGCAGCTATGTCGCCGCCCTCGACTCGATCGGGATCCCGCAGGCCGGCAACGTCATGGACTTCATCGTGCTGACGGCCGTGCTGTCCTGCCTCAACTCCGGCCTGTACACGGCCTCCCGGATGGCGTTCTCGCTCGGCGAGCGGGGGGACGCGCCGAAGTCCTTCGCCAAGGTCAACCGGCGCGGTGTGCCGCAGGCGGCGATCCTGTCCTCGGTCGTCTTCGGATTCGTGGCGGTGTTCTTCAACTACCAGTGGCCCGACACGGTGTTCCAGTTCCTGCTGAACTCCTCGGGCGCGGTCGCGCTCTTCGTGTGGCTGGTCATCTGTTTCACCCAGCTGCGGATGCGCGGGATCATCCTGCGCGAGACCCCCGGCAAGCTGGTCGTCCGGATGTGGCTCTTCCCCTACCTCACCTGGGCGACGATCGCGATGATCTCCTTCGTCCTGGTCTACATGCTGACCGACGACGCCGCGCGCGAGCAGGTCGTGCTGTCGTTGCTGGTCGCGGCGCTGGTGGTGGGCATCTCGCTGGTCCGGGAGAGGCGGAGCCGCAAGGCGGTCGCCCAGTGATCCGTACCTGACGGAACCCACCCTCGCGGGCCCCGCCACCTTCCGGACCGGCTTCCCCATCCGGCCCGACCGGCTGATCGGGGCCCGTACCGGCGGTTCGGGGCCCGTACCGGCGGTTCGGGTACGCCGCCGACCATGTCCGGGCGCTGGAGGTGGTGACGGCCGACGGGGTCCTGCGCCGGGTCACGCCGGAGCGCGAGCCGGAGCTGTTCCGGGGGCTGGGGGCGCGGGTGCCGGGGCGGGCGCTGAACTTCTCCTTCGGCGGCGGGGACCGTACGGCCGGTTTCCATGAGCCGGAAACGGCAAAGAGGCTCGCCGGTCTGGTCTCCCAGTACGATCCGGCGGGCCTCTTCGGAGGGCCCTGCGAGGGCTGAGGGCCGGTCAGCCGCGGCGGCCCAGCAGCTTCCAGGCGGCCGGCAGGACGCCCATGGCCAGCGCCGCCTTGAGGGCGTCGCCGATCAGGAACGGGGTCAGGCCGGCCGCGACGGCCGCGCTCAGCGACATTCCGGTGGACAGCGCGAGGTAGGGCACGCCGATGGCGTAGATGATCGCGGAGCCGAGCACCATCGTGCCGGCGGTGCGCAGCATCGAGCGGTCGCCGCCGCGCCGGGCGAGGGCGCCGACGACGGTGGCGGCCAGCAGCATGCCGAAGACATAGCCGAGCGACGGCATGCTCCAGCCCGAACTGGCCTCGGCGAACCACGGCATGCCGGCCATGCCGACGAGCGCGTACAGCGCGAGCGAGAGGAAGCCGCGGCGGGCGCCCAGCGCGGTGCCGATGAGGAGCGCGGCGAAGGTCTGGCCGGTGACCGGGACCGGGGAGCCGGGGACCGGGACGGCGATCTGGGCCGCGATGCCGGTCAGGGCGGCGCCGCCGAGGACGAGGGCCGCGTCCACGGCGTAGCGGTGCCGGGCTGCGGGCAGCAGGTCGGCGAGGACCGCTCCGGAGCGGACGGGGGCGGCAGCAGTGCTCATCGGGACTCCGCGGGTGAGGGCAGGTGGGCCGGGCGGCCCCCGCCGGTCGGGGTGGGGTCGGGCTCCGCCGACGTTAGCCCACGAGTGAACGCTCGATCACCATCAGCCGCCCACAAAGCGGTGGTTGAAGGGTTGGTGGGATTCACACAAAGCCTGCGGCGCAATCGCGTTCCCGCGTGACGCTCGTCACGGAGGTGGGGCGGGTGGGGTCCGTTTTGGCCGGAGGGGGACCACGGCCGCAGACTGTAGGTTCCCCATAAATGATCCGAGAGTGAACCGCACCCATGCACGAGGCTCCCCCCACCCCTGCCGCTCCCCCCGCCGAGCCGCTGGCGCACGGGCTCAAGCAGCGCCATCTGACGATGCTGGGGCTCGGCGGGGTGATCGGGGCCGGGCTGTTCGTCGGCTCGGGCGCCGGGATCGCGGTGGCGGGGCCCGCGATCGTCGTCTCGTATCTGATCGCGGGGGCGCTGGCGATGCTGGTGATGCGGATGCTGGGCGAGATGTCGTCCGCGATGCCCGCCTCCGGTTCGTTCTCCGTGCACGCCGAGCGGGCGCTCGGGCGGTGGGCCGGGTTCAGCGTCGGCTGGCTGTACTGGTTCCTGCTGGTGGTGGTGCTCGCCGTGGAGGCGACGGCGGCCGCGCAGATCGCCCATGGCTGGGTGCCGGGTGTCGAACCGTGGGCGTGGGTACTGCTGTTCATGGTGGTCTTCACCGCGGCGAACCTGACGGCGGTGAAGAACTTCGGCGAGTTCGAGTTCTGGTTCGCTTCCCTGAAGGTCGGCGCGATCGTCGTCTTCCTGGTGCTCGGCGGGCTGGCGGTCTTCGGGTGGCTCCCGGACACCGACCCGGTGGGGATGACCAACCTGACCGGGTCGGGCGGCTTCCTGCCGAACGGCTGGAGCGGGGTCGTCTCCGGTGTGCTGACCGTGGTCTTCGCCTTCGGCGGCCTTGAGGTCGTCACCATCGCCGCCGCCGAGACGGACGACCCGGCGCGTGCGGTGGGGCGGGCGGTGCGCAGCGCGGTGGTGCGCATCCTCTTCTTCTACGTCGGCTCGATGCTGGTGATCGTGACCGTGCTGCCGTGGACCGCGCAGCAGGCCGGGCTGAGCCCGTATGTGAAGGTGCTGGACGCGATCGGGGTGCCGTCGGCCGGGCAGATCATGAACATCGTGGTGTTCGTGGCGCTGCTCTCCGCGCTCAACGCCAATCTGTACGGCTCCTCCCGCATGATCTTCTCGCTGGCGGAGCGCGGCGAGGCTCCGCGCGGACTGCTGAAGGTGTCCCGCGGGGCCGGGGCGGAGGGCGGGGTGCCGCAGCGGGCGGTGCTGGCGTCGGTGGCCTTCGGCTTCGTCTCCGTACTGCTCAATCTGCTGTGGCCGGACACCGTGTTCCTCTACCTGCTCAACTCGGTCGGCGCGGTGCTGCTGTTCGTCTGGGCGCTGATCGCCGCCTCCCAACTGCGGCTGCGCGCCCGGCTGGAGCGGGAGGCGCCCGAGGCGCTCACGCTGCGGATGTGGTGGTTCCCGTATCTGACGTGGGTGACGCTGACCGGGCTGCTCGGGGTGCTGCTGCTGATGCTGACCGACGAGGCGGCGCGGCCGCAGGTGCTGTGGTCGGCCGGGGCGACGGCGCTGGTGCTGCTGGTGGCGGTGGGGCGTCAGCGCCGGGAGCGGCGGGAGCGGCGAAACGGGCCGCCGGGGAGCGCGGACGCCACCGTCCGGTAGGCGGGTGTGCACCTTGTGTGAGCCCGGTGACCGTATAGCGGACACCCATTCCGTGTGAGCGGTACGGATGTTCAGACTGTGGGCTCGTCCCCTTGTCTCAGCTACCGAACAGAGCTCGTCCATGCCTCGGACCTCCGCGTCTCCCCCCACCGCAGACTCCGCGGCCCCCGCAGGGCCCTCGACGGACTCCGCGCTCACCCACGGCCTCAAACAGCGGCACCTCTCGATGATCGCCCTCGGCGGGGTGATCGGCGCCGGTCTCTTCGTCGGTTCGGGCGCCGGGATCGCCTCGGCGGGGCCCTCGATCATCGTCGCGTACGCCATCTCCGGGCTGCTCGTCATGATGGTGATGCGGATGCTCGGCGAGATGTCGGCCGCCAATCCGGCCTCCGGCTCCTTCTCCGTGCACGCCGAGCGGGCGATCGGCCCGTGGGCCGGGTTCACCGCGGGCTGGTCCTTCTGGTTCCTGCTCTGCGTCGCCGTGGGCCTGGAGGGCATCGGGGCCGCGCAGATCGTCAGCGGCTGGCTGCCGGGGACCCCGGAGTGGGCCTGGGTCGCCCTGTTCATGGTGATCTTCCTGGGCACGAACCTGGCCGCCGTGAAGAACTTCGGTGAGTTCGAGTTCTGGTTCGCCGCGCTGAAGGTCATCGCGATCACGCTGTTCCTGGTGCTCGGCCTGCTGGCGATCCTCGGCGTGCTGCCGGACACGGACGCACCCGGCCTGTCCAACCTCACCGGCGACGGGGGCTTCCTGCCCCGGGGCACGGACGGCTTCATCATCGGACTCCTCGCCTCCGTCTTCGCGTACGGCGGTCTGGAGACCGTCACCATCGCGGCGGCCGAGTCCGAGAACCCGGTGCAGGGCGTCGCGAAGGCGGTCCGCACCGCGATGTGGCGCATCGCGGTCTTCTACATCGGCTCGATGGCGGTCATCGTCACGCTGGTGCCCTGGGACGACCCGAAGGTCGCCGAGGTCGGCCCCTTCTACGCCATGCTCGACCACCTGGGCGTCGGCAGCGCCGCGCAGATCATGAACGTGGTCATCCTCATCGCGCTGCTCTCCGCGATGAACGCCAACATCTACGGCGCTTCCCGCATGGCCCGGTCGCTGGTCGCCCGGGGCCAGGGCCCGGCCGTGCTCGGCAGGATCTCCTCCGGGGTGCCGCGCAACGCCGTGCTGTTCTCCTCGGTCTTCGGGTTCCTGTGCGTGCTGCTCAGCTACTGGCGGCCGGACGACGTCTTCCCCTGGCTGCTGAACATGATCGGCGCGGTGATCCTGGTGGTGTGGATCTTCATCGCCGCCTCCCAGCTGATCCTGCGCGGCCGCACGGAGCGCGAGGCTCCGGACAAGCTGGTCGTGCGCATGTGGTTCTTCCCCATCGGCACGATCGTCGCCCTGGCCGCCATGGTGGGCATCTTCCTGCTGATGCTGCGCCAGCCGGACACCCGTGACCAGCTGCTGGCCACCGGAGCGCTGACGGTGGTGCTGATCGGTATCGGCCTCGTACGGCAGCGGCGGCGGGGCGGCGACGGCGGCGACCGCACGGCCGGGATCCCGGCCCAGCGGAAGTAGTTCCCGCTCGGCCGTACGGCAGCACGTCCCGCACGGCCTCTACGAACGCCGGGCTCCTCCTCGTACGATCGGGGCGGAGCCCGGCGTTTCGGCGTCCGGCGTTCCGGTGTGGGGTTCCGGCGCCGCGTGCACCCGTGGCCAACAGGACATCGCAGGGCCGGGCACCGTACGCCGGGCCGTCATCCGCCCTCGCTTCCGTGGTGGCTCCACCCACCCGAGGAGCCGTCATGTCCGTTGCCCCCAGGCGTCGTTCGATCCTGCTGGCCACCGCCGCCGTCACCGCTGCGGCCACCGCCCCGGCCGTCGCCGCCTCCTCCGCCACCGCCGTCGGGCGTCGCCCGCAGCGGCCCACCTGGCCCCTGGTCATCGGGCATCGCGGGGCGGCGGGCTGGCGGCCCGAGCACACCGCCGACGCGTACACCTATGCCGTACGGGCCGGGGCCGACTGGATCGAGCCGGACCTCGTACCGACGAAGGACCATGTGCTGGTCGTGCGGCACGAGAACGAGATCGGCGGGACGACGGACGTGGCCGGCCGGCCGGAGTTCGCGGACCGCCGCACCACGAAGACGGTCGACGGCAAGGCGGTGACCGGCTGGTTCACCGAGGACTTCACGCTGCGCGAGCTGCGGACGCTGCGCACGGTGGAGCGGCTTCCGCTGGTCCGCGACCGCAACACGGTCTTCGACGGGCGGGGCCGGGTGATGACGTTCCAGGAGGTCGTGGACCTGGCCCGGCGGCTGTCGCGGGAGTCGGGCCGGCGGATCGCGGTGTTCCCGGAGACGAAGCACCCGACGTACTTCCGCTCGATCGGACTGCCGCTGGAGGAGGAGCTGATCCGGGTGATCCGCCGCAACCGGCTGACCGCCCGGGACTGCGTCGTCCAGTCCTTCGAGCCCGACAGCCTGCGGCGGGTGGCCGCAGCCCGCCTCGGGCTCCCGCTGTGGCAGGCGCTGGGCACGAGCGGCGGCCCGTACGGACACGAGCTCACCTACCGCGACATGATGACCCCGGCCGGGCTGCGCGAGATCGCCTCGTACGCGGAGTGGATCGGCCCGGACAAGTCCTCGGTCGTCCCGCCGAACACCCTGCTGGCGGACGCCCACGCGGCGGGCCTGAAGGTCGGCGCGTACACCTTCCGGGCGGAGAACCAGTACCTCCCGGCCGCGTACCGCCGGGGCACCGACGCCAACGCCTTCGGTGACGCGTTCGCGGAGTACGCCTTCCACTACGGGCAGGGCGTGGACGCGGTGGTGACGGACTTCCCGGACATCGCGGTGCAGGCCAGGGACGATCTGCGGGCGTGACGCCCGCCGAGCGCGTCCGGGCGTTCGGGACCGGCCCGCGGTCGGTCACGCGTCGGCCGCGCTCGCGGTGAAGGTCTCGGGCGGAGCGTCGGCACGGAGATAGCGTCCGGGGGAAGTGCCGACGGTACGCCGGAACGCCGCGAGGAAGGCACTCGGTGTCGCGTATCCGACGGTACGTGCGACCCGGGAGACGGGCCGGCCCTCGGCGAGGAGGGGAAGGGCGGCACGCAGCCGTACATGGGTGCGCCAGCGGTCGAAGGTCATGCCGGTGTCCTGGACGAAGAGCCGGGTCAGGGTGCGCCGGCTCACGCCGACGGCCCGTGCGTGCGCCTCAAGGCCCCGGGGGTCTCCGGGGTCGGCGAGCAGTACGTCGGCCACGGCGCGTACCCGGTCGTCGGCGGGGTCCGGCACATCGATGGGTGTGGCCGGCAAGGGGTGCAGCAGATCCAGCACGACGGCCTCGGCTCGCAGCCGGGCGTCATCGGGGAGTTCCTCGCGGCCGAGGTAGTCGATCAGATGGGCGAGCAGCCCGTCGACGCCGACCGGTGTCGGCTCCGTCCAGTCCAGATCGCATCGGTCCGGTTCGAAGTAGAGACTGCACAGCACCGCGTCGCGGGTGGCGCCGGTCCGGTGGACGACGCCCGAGGGCAGCCACAACGCCCGTGTGCGCGGCAGGACCCAATAGGCAGGGCCGACCGCGACGCCGAGGGTCCCGCGCCGCGCCCAGGCCAACTGGTGCTGCGGGTGGCTGTGCGGGACGAACCACTGTCCGGACGCCAACGGGAAGCTCCCGACGACGATGGCGCCCACCCCGGCCGGAACGGCCCCCACGACGGCATCGGTCATCCCCCGAGCCTATGTCCCCAACGCGCTATGACGTGGCCCCGTAGCGGATAGCGGCCATATCGGCCGGTGGATAGCGTCGTTCCATGCCGATCAGTCATCCGCGCCACGGGCGCTGCCACCGTTCGCCCACTCCGTCGACGAGGACGGGCCGCCCGGCATGACGTCGGCGCGAACCGCGACCACCGCGCCCCTCGTCGGGCGCCGGGGACCGGCCCTGGTCGTGCTGTGCTTCGTCCAGTTCATGCTCGTCCTGGACGACAACGTGGTGAGCGTCGCGCTTCCCAGCATGCGCGCTGACCTCGGCTTCAGCACCACCGGCCTGGCCTGGGTCGTCAACGCCTACTTCCTCGCCTTCGGCGGGCTGTTGCTGCTGTTCGGCCGGATGGCCGACCTGCTGGGCCGCCGACGCGTCTTCCTGAGCGGTGTGGCGCTGTTCGGTGCGGCGAGCCTGGTCTGCGGACTCGCGCAGGAACCGTGGCAGCTCGTGGCGGGGCGCTTCGTCCAGGGCGCCGGAGCGGCCATGGCCAGCCCCGCGGCGCTGGCGCTGATCACCCTTCTGTTCCCCGGTACCGAGGAGCGCGCCAAGGCGTTCGGCATCTGGGGCGGCATCGCGGGTCTGGGCGGGACGACGGGCCTGGTGATCTCCGGCGCGCTGACCGGCCTAGCGTCCTGGCGTTGGATCTTCCTGATCAACCTGCCGGTGGCTCTCGTCGCCCTTGTGCTGCTCCCGCGCCTGGTCCCCGAGAGCCGGGCCGGGCGCGCGGTACGCCTCGACGTGCCCGGTGCGGTACTCGGCACCGGCGCCCTGGTGTCCCTGGTCTACGGGCTGCTCCGGACCGGCGATTCGGGCTGGGGGGACCCTGCCGCCGCCGGGCCCCTGGTGCTGTCCGTGTTCCTGGCCGTCGCCTTCGTCGTGGTCGAAGCACGAACTGCCGAGCCGCTGCTGCCGATGTCGTTCCTGTCCGTCCGGTTCCGTGCTGTCGCCAACGGTGCGACCCTCCTGTTCTCCGCCGCCATGTACGCGATGGCCTTCCTGCTGATGGTTCACCTGCAGACCGTTCTCGACTACCCTCCCCTCACCGCCGGCCTCGCCTACCTGCCCTACTGCGCGGGCATCCTGACGGGCATGTGGCTCTCCTCCCGAGCAGTCGTCGGGCTCGGGATGCGCCCGACGCTCATCGCCTCGTTCCTGATCAGCGCCGCCGGATTCCTGCTGCTGTCCGGCGTGGCGCCGAACGACGGCTACGTCTCCGGAGTCCTGCCCGGCATGCTCGTCACGAGCCTCGGATGCGGACTGGCGCTGCCCGCCCTGACCGTCGCCGCGCTCACCGGCACCACGGAGGAGAACGCCGGGATCGGCTCGGCCGTGCTCAGCTCCGCCTTCGTCGTGGTCGAAGCACGGTGCCCGATGTCGGCCGTCGGTGTGCTGTCGCCAACGGTGCGACGTTCTCCGCCGCCATGTACGCGATGGCCTTCCTGCTGATGGTTCACCTGCAGACCGTTCTCGACTACGCCGGCCGCCTACCTGCCCTACTGCGCGGGCATCCTGACGGGCATGTGGCTCTCCTCCCGAGCAGTCGTCGGGCTCGGGATGCGACGCTCATCTCGTTCCTGATCAGCGCCGCCGGATTCCTGCTGCTGTCCGGCGTGGCGCCGAACGACGGCTACGTCTCCGGAGTCCTGCCCGGCATGCTCGTCACGAGCCTCGGATGCGGACTGGCGCTGCCCGCCCTGACCGTCGCCGCGCTCACCGGCACCACGGAGGAGAACGCCGGGATCGGCTCGGCCGTGCTCAGCTCCGTCCAACAGGTCGGCGGCGCGGTGGGGGTGGCGGTGCTGGTCGCTCTGGCCACGCGCCGCAGCAACGCCCCGGCAGCACAGGACGACCCCCTGCACGCCGCGACGGAGGGCTTCTCCCTGGCGCTGACCGTCACCGCCGCCCTCCTCGCGCTCGGCGCCGTCCTCATAGCCACCTCGCTGGGCAGGAGCCGCCCGCCGGAGGACGTGCACGACACCGGGGACGTTCCGGCAGGCCACGGGAACCGCGCATAGCCGCAGCTTCGGCCGATCGGGAACCCAGGCCTCGCGTCACCGGGCACCTGACGAGTGGCCTGGGTCCTGATCAGCCGGACAGGCCCTAGGCGGTGTCTTCAAATGATCATCGTTGGTGGATCATGGTGTCGTGATACGTCGTCATGAACTGTCTGATGCTGAGTGGGAGTTCGTCCGGCCGTTGCTGCCCGTGTCGTTGCGGGGGCGGAAGCGGCTGGATGACCGCAGGGTCCTGAACGGGATCGTGTGGAAGTTCCGGACCGGGACGGCCTGGCGGGATGTGCCCGAGCGCTACGGGCCGTGGGCCACGCTGCATACGCGTTTTCGCAGGTGGGCGGCGGACGGGACGTTCGAACGGATGCTGCGGGCCGCGCAGGCGAGGCCGACGCGGCGGGCGACATCGAGTGGCTGGTGTCGGTCGATTCCACGGTCGTCCGGGCCCACCAGCATGCTGCCGGGGCTCGAGGGGCTCTGCGACCCGGCCCTCGGCCGGTCCAGGGGCGGTCTGACCAGCAGGTGCACCTGGCCTGCGACGGCCGGGGCCGTCCGCTCGGCTTCGTCGTGACGGGCGGCAACACCAACGACTGCACCAGTTCACCGCCGTGATGGACGCGATCAGGGTGCCCCGGATCGGCCCGGCCGTCCCCGCGTCCGGCCCGATCACGTCCTGGGCGACAAGGGCTACAGCTCCAAGGCGATCCGCACCTGGCTCCGCCGCCGCGGCATCCCCCACACGATTCCCGAGCGGGCCGACCAGATCGGCAACCGGGCCCGGCGGGGCAGCCGCGGTGGCCGCCCGCCGGCCTTCGACCGCGAGGCCTACAAGCACCGCAACGTCGTGGAGCGGTGCTTCAACCGTCTGAAGCAATGGCGCGGCATCGCCACACGCTACGACAAGACCGTCCAGTCCTACGAAGCAGCCGTCACCCTCGCCTCACTCCTGATGTGGGCGTGACATTTGACGACAGAACCTAGCCCACGTCCCCGGTGCCGCCCTCGGCCGGTGCCGCGCCGGGCCGTTCCCCGCCGGGCCGGACGGGGCCGGCCGCCGCGCGGATGCTGTCCCGGGCGGCCTCGGCGACCGCCCGCGGCGTGATGCCGAACTCCTCGTACAGGCGCTCGTAGGCGGCGGACGCGCCGAAGTGCTCCAGGCTGACCATCCGCCCCGCGTCCCCCACCACGTCCCGCCAGCCCTGGGCGACGGCCGCCTCGACGCTCACCCGGGCCCGGACGGCGGGCGGCAGGACCTCGTCCTGGTAGGCGTACGGCTGCTCGGCGAACCACTCGCGGCAGGGCATGGAGACCACCCGCGCGTCACTCCCTTCGGCGGCCAGCAACTCCCGTGCCTCCAGGGCGATGTGGACCTCCGATCCGGTCGCGACGAGGATGACGTCGGGCGTCTCGCCGCGACTGTCGGCGAGGACGTAGCCGCCCCGGGCGGCCCCTTCGGCGGAGGCGTACGCGCCGTCGCTCCCGCCGCGCCCGAGCACGGGCAGCGGCTGCCGGGTCAGGGCGAGGCCGGCGGGCCGGTCGTGGTGTTCGAGGACGGTGCGCCAGCAGACGGAGGTCTCGTTCGCGTCGGCGGGCCGTACGACGTCGAGGCCGGGAATCGCGCGGAGCGCGGCCAGTTGCTCGACGGGCTGGTGGGTGGGGCCGTCCTCGCCCAGGCCGATGGAGTCGTGGGTCCAGACGTAGGTGACCGGCAGCTTCATCAGGGCGGCGAGGCGGACGGCCGGGCGCATGTAGTCGCTGAAGATCAGGAACGTACCGCCGTAGGGCCGGGTGAGGCTCTGGAGCGCGATGCCGTTGAGGATCGCGCCCATGGCGTGCTCGCGGATGCCGAAGTGGAGCGTGCGGCCGTACGGGTCGCCGGGGAACTCGCCCGTCTGTTTCCGCTCCGGCACGAAGGACGGTTCGCCCTCCATGGTGGTGTTGTTGCTCCCCGCGAGGTCGGCCGAGCCGCCCCACAGTTCGGGCAGCACGGGGGCCAGCGCGGTGAGCACATCGCCGGAGGCCTTGCGGGTGGCGATGCCCTTGGGGTCGGCGTCGAAGACGGGCAGGCTGTCCGCCCAGCCCTCCGGCAGCTTCTGCTCCAGCAGCCGGTCGAGGAGTGCGGCGCGTTCGGGGTGGGCGGCGCGCCACACCTGATAGCGGGGCTCCCAGGCGCGGTGGGCCGCGGCCCCGCGCTCGACGACCGCGCGGGCGTGCTCCAGTACGTCGTCCTCGACGGTGAAGTCGGCGTCCGGGTCGAAGCCGAGCAGCTTCTTGGTGGCGGCGACCTCGTCGTCGCCGAGCGCGGAGCCGTGGGCCTTGCCGGTGTTCTGCTTGGTGGGCGCGGGCCAGCCGATGATCGTGCGCAGGACGATCAGGGAGGGCCGGCCGTGCTCGCTCTTCGCGGCCTCGACGGCGGCGAGCAGGGCGTCGACGTCCTCGACGTAGTCGCCGGTCCGGGTGAAGTCGACCGTCTGGACGTGCCAGTCGTACGCGGCGTAACGGGCGGCGACGTCCTCGCTGAAGGAGATGTCGGTGTCGTCCTCGATGGAGATGTGGTTGGAGTCGTAGAAGACGACCAGGTTCCCGAGCTCCTGATGCCCCGCCAGCGAACTGGCCTCGGACGTCACGCCTTCCATCAGGTCGCCGTCGGAGGCGACGACGTACACATGGTGGTCGAAGGGGCTGGTGCCGGCGGGCGCGTCGGGGTCGAGGAGGCCGCGCTCGCGCCGGGCGGCCATGGCCATGCCGACGGCGGAGGCGAGCCCCTGCCCGAGCGGCCCGGTGGTGATCTCGACGCCCCGCGTGTGGCGGTACTCCGGGTGGCCGGGGGTGCTGGAGCCCCAGGTGCGCAGCGCCTTCAGGTCGTCCAGCTCCATCCCGTACCCGCTCAGATAGAGCTGGATGTAGAGGGTGAGGCTGGAGTGGCCGCAGGAGAGCACGAAGCGGTCGCGGCCGAGCCACCGGTCGTCGGCCGGGTCGTGCCGCATCACCTGCTGGAACAGCAGATACGCCAGCGGGGCCAGGCTCATCGCGGTGCCCGGGTGGCCGTGGCCCGCCTTCTGCACGGCGTCGGCCGCGAGCGCCCGCACGGTGTCGACGGCGCGGACGTCGAGCGGCCCCCAGCCGGCCGTGTGCGCGAGGGGCGGGGCGAGTCGCGGATCGCGGCCACGGGCAGCGCGACCGCCTCCGGCATCGGTCGGGCCGGTCGGGCCGTTCGGCGCTTCGGTGGGTGCCATCGAGTCCTCCTGATCGGTGGGGCCGTCGAAGGAGCAAATCACTTCTTCGGGGCAAAACGGAGGAGGAGCCGCGTCGTAGGTCCTAGGCCGAAGGGCTGATCACTTCGGAACGCTCCTGCTGTTAGCCTGCTTCTGCACATAGATTGCAATAACAACTGGACGGCATTCCCAGCAGTCGGAGGGCTCGCATCATGGCCACGTACACGCTCCCGGAACTCCCGTACGACTACGCGGCGCTCGAACCGGTCATCAACCCGCAGATCATCGAGCTGCACCACGACAAGCACCACGCCGCGTACGTCAAGGGCGCGAACGACACCCTGGAGCAGCTGGAAGAGGCCCGCGACAAGGAGGCCTGGGGTGCGATCAACGGCCTTCAGAAGAACCTCGCGTTCCACCTCTCCGGCCACATCCTGCACTCGATCTACTGGCACAACATGACCGGCGACGGCGGCGGCGAGCCCCTCGCGGCGGACGGCGTGGGCGGCCTCGCCGACGCGATCACCGAGTCCTTCGGCTCCTACGCGGGCTTCAAGTCCCAGCTGACGAAGGCCGCGGCCACCACCCAGGGTTCCGGCTGGGGCGTACTCGCGTACGAGCCCGTGAGCGGCAAGCTGATCGTCGAGCAGGTCTACGACCACCAGGGCAACGTCGGCCAGGGCTCGGTCCCGATCCTGGTCTTCGACGCCTGGGAGCACGCCTTCTACCTGCAGTACAAGAACCAGAAGGTGGACTTCATCGAGGCGATGTGGCGGGTCGTCAACTGGCAGGACGTGGCGAAGCGTTACGCGGCCGCCAAGGAGCGCGTGGACGTGCTGCTGCTCGCTCCCTGAGCGCCGCCGGCCCACCGGATACGTCCTGCCTCGTGATCGTCTTCTCAACCTTCACCACGGCAGGCGGATGAAAGAAGAGCCCCCGCGAGGACGTGACTCGCGGGGGCTCTTCCATGCCGGTTCCCGATCAGCGCCCCGTCCATCTCCCGCCATCCGGGCGTCCTCAAGGGCGCCGGGCTCGTCACCGAGCGCCGGGAAGCCAACCGCATCCTCTACGCGCTGGCCGAGGAACGGCTCGCCCTGTGCGTGGGCCGTTTCCTCAGCACGGTCTGCCCCGAGCAGATCGTGCTCCGCAACACCACCGCCTCCCGCCTCAACGCCTTCGCGGGCGGCCGGATCTACCCGGGCGTGCACGGCCGCGCGGACTTCACGGTGCGGGAGGAGGCCGACGCCGTACGGGTAGCCTTCGCGACCCGGGACGGCGAGGTGGAGGTCGACGCGACGGTGGAACCGGCCGCGGAACTGCACGGCAGCGGGCTGTTCGCGGACCTGGCGGAGGCGTCGGAGTTCTTCCGCCTCGGCAGCCGGGGCCTCTCCCCCAACGCCGGGGGCACGCACCTGGACGGCGCGGTGCTGGACAGCGCGCTGGTGATGCGGGGCGTGGCGGCGGACTGGTCGCAGGGGGAGCCGTTCCGGCTGGGGCGCGGGGCGGAGCCGGCGTCTGGATCGGGACCTGCGGCTGCGGCCGCGTACGGCGGCTAGGCGGCCGAGGGCCGGGGCGGAAAATACCGGCGGACCGGCGGGCGCGGGTGCCACGATGACGTCATGAGTTCTGCCCCCTCCCCCGCACCCGTACCGGCGGACCCGACCGTCCTGCACCCGATGCCCGGCCAGCCGCGCGTGGTGCAGCTGAAGCCGCTGGTGACCTCGCCGCTGGTGGAGGTCGGCGACTACTCGTACTACGACGACCCCGAGCACGCCACGGAGTTCGAGACCCGGAACGTGCTCTACCACTACGGCCCGGAGCGCCTGGTGATCGGGAAGTTCTGCGCGCTGGGCACCGGGGTGCGGTTCCTCATGAACGGCTCCAACCACCGGATGGACGGCCCGTCCACCTTCCCGTTCCCGACCCTCGGCGGCTCCTGGGCCGACCACTTCGACCTGCTCACGGATCTCCCCAATCGGGGCGACACCGTGATCGGCAACGACGTCTGGATCGGCTACGAGGCGGTGATCATGCCGGGCGTCCGCATCGGGCACGGCGCGATCGTCAGCTCGCGGTCGGTGGTCGTCTCGGACGTCCCGGACTACGGCATCGTCGGCGGCAACCCGGCGCGCCTGATCCGTACCCGGTACGAGGAGGCGGACATCGCGCGCCTGCTGGCGGTGGCCTGGTGGGACTGGCCGGCGGAGCACCTGACGCGCCACATCCGTACGGTGATGTCGGGCACGGTCGCGGAGCTGGAGGCGGCCGCGCCGGAGGTGTGACGGGGCGGGCCGCTGTCTAGGCTGACAGGTGTGCCGAACGAGCTCAGCCACGAGGGCGACACCTTCATCAACTTCCGGAACTACACCTTCCAGGACGCGAGGTCGGCCGCCTTCCGGTGGGTCGACGTCAAGCGGCTGCGGTTCGCGGCGGAACCGGCCGACGATACGGAGCTGCTCGCCGCGCTCATCGGGCATGAGCAGTTCCGGGACGACTACGCGGGCGGCGGGGTGCTGCCGGACGGGCTCCGGCACGGCCCGTACTGGGTGGAAGCGGTGACTCCGGACGCGTACGGAAGCATCGGCCGGGAGGAGAGCGACCTCGTCCTGCGGGAGTGGGCGAACCAGTTCGAGGACGTGCCCGGCGATCTGGCGACGGATCTGCGGCGGGAGGTGTTCGACCGGCTGGCCGCCGCCGAGCGCATCTACTACCTGAGCGAGCTCGACGGTGACGCGGTCCACGACTGGGGCGGTGTGCACAGCGACTTCCACGAGTTCGTGCTCATCGACCGGTCGGCGAGGCGGTTGACCCTGCTCGTCGCGGCCGACGACTGAAGCGGCGTCCGGTCACGGCCGTGGGCGGGCCCGGTGCCGCCGGTGGTACGACCAGGTCACCGCCGCCAGGAGCGGGCCCCAGAGCAGAAGTGGGGCGTAGGCGGCGACGAAGAGGACTTCACCGGCCGAGACGCCGGGGTCCGGGCCGGGGGCGGTCAGCAGTCCGCCGAAGAAGAAGACCCACCACAGGACGGTGACCGTGAGGGCGCCCAGCGAGGCGGCGAGCACCGCGAGCCCGGCGTTGACCGGACGCCCTCCGACCAGCGGAAGCCGGCGCGGCGCCACGTCGCCCCAGGGCCGCACGAGTCCGAGCGTGAGGTACGAGGCGGCCTCGGCGACCGCACCGATCAGCAGCACGTACGCCAGGCCGAGCAGCGCGGAGTCGTCGGGGAACGCGGCGAGGAACTCCTCGCGCTCCATCACCCCGACCGGCACCCCGAGCACGAGCGCGACGCGCCACAGCCCGGAGGGGACGGTCGACCAGGCCGCGACCCGGGCGGCACGGACGGCCCAGCGCGGGGCGGGCGGCAGAGGCGGGCGGGCCGGGGGCGGTGGAACCGGTGGCCGCACCGGTGGCGGGCGGCGGGGTTCCGGGCGGGGGTCCTGCCGGGCGGGGTCCGTCGTCGTCATGACCCGAATCTCGCGCACCGCCCGGCCCGGCACGTCCTGCCGCGTGATGATCCGCCTCCGCCGCCCGGGGGAAGCACGGCGGGCCCTGACCGGCCCTCACATGAAGCCGGTCATGCCCCGGAAAACGGGTTCTTCCGGCTGATCAGTACGGCGTACGCTCGCTGACCGGTGAAGCCCCGTGTCCGGCGTGGCGGAAGGGCTCGGTGTGGGCGGCTACGTATTCCGGCCCTGTCGCGGCGACGAGGACCACGGTGCGATGGCCGCCGTGCGGCTGGGCTGTGCGGGTCGGGACCGGATCGACGCCGGCTCCGTCGTGGAAGGAGTCCCGACCGCGTCCGAGATCGCCGCATCGTGCGCCGCGTCGGCCGACCCGTCCGGGAACCAGGTCCTGGTGGAGTACGACGGTGGCGTCGTCGGCTACGTGACGGTCAGCTGGTGGGAGGAGCGGGACGGGACGTGGCTGTACCTGCACCGTGGCCACCTGCTGCCCGAACACCGCGGCCGGGGCGTCGGTTCGACCATGCTCGCCTGGGCGGAGGACCGCATCCGCCGGCTCGTACGGCAGCACGGAACGGCGCGGACGGCCGTGCTCGGCGCGAACGCCACGGCCTGCGAACACGACGCGACCGCGCTGCTCCTCGCGTCCGGCTACCGGCGCGTCTTCAGCCTGGTGGAGCTGGAGCTGACCGATCTCCGGACGCTCCCCGACAGCAGGCCGTTGCCGCCCGGCATACGCGTGGGCGCCGTCGATCGGAGCAGCTACCACGCGGCCTGGAAGGCGGTCGTCGATTCGTACGCGGATGCCGCCTTCACCGGGACGTGGACGTACGAGAGCTTTCTCGCCACGGCCGACCCGACCTGCTGGCGGGCCGCTTGGGTCGGGGAGCACCTGGGCGGCGTGGCCCTGTGCTCGATCCGCCGGCAGGACCCCACGGTGGGCGAGGTCGAGGAGTTGAGTGTCCGGGCGGAGTCGAGACGTCTTGGCCTCGGGCGGGCTCTGCTGCTGGACGGGTTGCGCTGTCTCCGCGAACACGGCGCGGTGACAGCCCGGTTGTACACCGGGACCGCGAATCCGCACCGCTCCTACGACCTCTACGAGAGCGTGGGGTTCCGGCGTCGGAACGAGTACGTCCGCTACCGGAAGCCGATCGGCGGCTGACCGGGACGCCCGGGGCGGCGTGCCGGGAGTTGCACCTTCCGCAGCGGTATGTGGTCCGGTGGTCTCCTGCCCCGCCCCACCGAGAAAGGCCCTACTCATGCATCCGTCCTTCGTCCCGCCGCGCCGGGTCAGGATCGGTGACGCGGCGGCCTTCGTCGGCATCACACCGCGGGCGATCCGTCACTACCACGAGATCGGCCTGCTCCCCGAGCCCGAGCGAGGCAGCGACGACCGCCGCCGCTACGGGTACGAGGACATGATCCGGCTCCTGTGGATCCGCAGGACGGCCGAGGCCGGGATCGCCCTGGACGACATCCGTGACGCCTTCGCCGACCCGGCTTCCGCCGGTGCCGACAGCGACGACGGCATCGCGGGCATCCTGGAACGGCTGGAGGAAGCCCTCGTCGCCCAGGAAGCGGAACTGCGGCGGCAGCGGACCGCCGTGCGGCGCATGCGTACCGAAGGCAGCAGGACGGGCCTGCTCTCCGACTTCGTCACCGACCGTCTCAAGGGCCTGCCCGAGGGCTCGTTGCGCCGGGCGGACCTGGACAGCCTGCTGGTCACCGAGCGGATCTTCGGCCCGCTCGGCGCGGCTGTCCAGGCCTCCCGTTTCATCGCCCTGGCCACCCACCCGGATCTGCGGGAGGAGTCCGACCGCGTCGATGCCGCCGAGGAAGCGCTCGACGACACGGTCGCCGTCGACGACCCCCGCGTGGCCCAGGTGGCCGCCGAACGGCACGCCTTCGAAGAGACACTGCACACCGTCATCGAGGATTCGGGCCTGGCGGAGGAGGACGACGCGCTGTTCGACGCCTGGGACGCCTTGCACCCCGCTACCGCCGAAGAGGGCGAGCCCGAGGCCGGCCGGAGCTCCGGCGGAGGGCAAGGGTCCATGAGCGCGTTCGAGGCCATCGGAAAGATGCCCTACGACTTCTCCCCGGCCCGCCTGCGCTGCATGGAACTGGCGGCAGAACTCGCCGCCCACGAGCCACCCCCGTCCTGACCCATGGCCCAGGACGCCCGTACGGACCGGGCCGAGCCGTCATTCGCCGAAGGTGCCGCCCACGGCGCCCGTCGGCCGGTCTTCGTCGTCCAGCGGGCCCTGCCGCTGCTGCGCGACGCTGTACGAGGTTCTCGGACCGGTCGGCGGAGCGGGGGTGGCGGGGGTCAGGACGACCCCGGCAGCCGGGACCAGAAGTGGTCGACGATGTTCTCGACGTAGCGGCGGCCGTCCTCGCCCGACGCGGTGGTGCCGCCCGCCCGGCTCAGGGTGGCCGTCATGAGGGCCTGGTAGTCCTGTTCCATCGCCTGCAAGGGGGCCTTCAGGTCGCGGCGGTCCATGGAGATGAGCTTGGCGATGGCGCGGATGTGCGCCTGCCAGCGGGTGGAGACCGCCTCGGTGAGGAGGCGGGCCAGCTCCTCCTCCAGCCTGGTGATGGCGATGAAGTCGCGTGGGGGCAGGGCGAGGACCTCGCCCAGCCTGACGGACTGCCGTTTGTCGCCGTCCCACAGACCGGCATCCTCCATGGCCAGGTAGGCACTGTGGGAGAGGCCGGTGGCGCGGGCGACCTCCTCGGCCGAGATGCCCCGCGCGATGCGGTGTTCGAGCAGGGTGCGCGGCCGCCCCATGAGTTCACTGGGCTGACACCACAACGCGGCTGCGAGAGCGGTGAGTTCGGTCGCGTCCGGCACATGGGTCCCGCGTTCCCACGCGACCACGTGCTCGGGGCTGACATGGGTGGTGCCGAAGGACGCGCGCATGCCGTAGGCGACATGACCGGGCGCCATCCCTAGTTTCTCGCGCAAGGCGCGGGCTGCCCGCGCATTGAAGGGGAGTGGTGGGTGCACATACGGAGCGTAGGGGAGCTGTCACCGACACTTCCATGCCCACTGTCGGCTGCCTGCCGGTTTGACGGAAAAGGTCGCCACCGATTCCGTAGGAAGCCACAGGGCCGAAAAGGTACCAACTGCGCGCTCTACGCGGGTAGTTGCGCTCCGGGTTGCGCCGCGTATGATCCGCTCGCAAGGTGCCGCATGTGCGTTCGCACAGTGCCTGCCGTTTCTGTCGGGCAGCACCGGCGCCATCTCTTCCCTTCATCATTCGCAGGTCCAGGAGATTCAGCCATGCACTCCAGCACGACCAGCCCGCCGCCCGACGCCAAGCCCGCCGGATCAGGGGGCGCCGTCGACCGGTTCTTCCGCATAAGCGAACGCGGCTCGACCTACATCCGGGAGATACGCGGCGGATTCGCCACGTTCTTCACGATGGCATACATCCTCGTGCTCAACCCGATCATCCTCGGCGGGGCCGAGGACAAGTACGGCGAGCAGCTGGACAACGTGCAGTTGGTCACCGCCACCGCTCTGGTCGCCGCGGTGATGACGCTCATCATGGGGGTGGGCGGCAATCTGCCGCTGGCCCTGGCCGCGGGTCTGGGCATCAACGCCGTCGTCGCCTTCCAGATCGCTCCGTTGATGAGCTGGGAAGACGCGATGGGTCTCATCGTGCTCGAAGGCCTGTTGATCTGCGTTCTGGTGATGACCGGGCTGCGCGAGGCGATCATGCACGCCATCCCGCAACCCCTCAAGCAGGCGATCAGCGTCGGCATCGGCCTGTTCATCGCCTTCATCGGCTTCGTGGACGCCGGCTTCGTCACCCGTATCCCCGACGCCGCGAACTCCACCGTGCCCGTCCAGCTCGGCACCGGCACGCTCACCGGCTGGCCGATGCTCGTCTTCTGCCTCGGCGTGCTCCTGACGATCGTCCTGATGACCCGGAAGGTGAAGGGCGCGATCCTCATCAGCATCGTCCTGATGACCGCCGTCGCCATCGTCATCAACGAGATCGCCGACATCAAGGCCTGGGGCCTGACCTCGCCGTCGATTCCCAGCAGCCCCGTCGCCGCGCCCGACTTCGGGCTGCTGTGGCACTTCGATCTGTTCGGCTCGTTCGGTCAGGTCAGCGTTCTGACCGTCGTCCTGCTCATCTTCACCCTCATCCTGTCCGACTTCTTCGACACGATGGGCACCGTCGTGGGCGTCACGGCGGAGGCCGGTCTCCTCGACGAGCGGGGCCAGGTGCCCGGTCTCGGCCGCGTCCTGCTCATCGACGGCGCCGCCGCCGTCGCCGGTGGCGCCATGTCCTCGTCGTCGGCCACCACCTACATCGAGTCCGCCGCGGGTGTCGGTGAGGGAGCCCGTACCGGCTTCGCCAACATGATCACCGGCGGGCTGTTCGCCCTCGCCCTCTTCCTCACGCCCGTCCTGACGATCGTGCCGATGCAGGCGGCGGCACCGGCCCTCGTCGTGGTCGGGTTCCTGATGATGACCCAGGTCAAGCACATCGACTGGGACCGCTACGAGGTCGCCATCCCGGCCTTCCTCACCATCGTCGTCATGCCGTTCACCTACTCCATCACCAACGGCATCGGCGCCGGGTTCGTCGCCTACGTGGTCATCAAGGCGTGCCTGGGCAAGGCCCGCGAGGTCCACTGGCTGCTGTGGGGCACCGCGGTGCTCTTCCTCGTCTACTTCCTCATCGACCCGCTGGAGCAGGTGCTCGGCCTCAAGTAGGGCGCTTCCGGGGAGCGGTGGCCTCCGGGCCCACCGCTCCCCGTTTCAGTGGCCGCCCGCGTCGGCGAGGCAGAACTCGTTGCCCTCCGGGTCCTTGAGGACGGTCCAGGACATCCCCTGCATCGACTGCTCGCCGACCACGGTCGCGCCCAGCTTCGCCAGCCGCTCCACATCGGCCGGGCGGTCGGGCGAGGCGAAGTCGACGTGCACCCGGTTCTTGCCGGGCTTGGGCTCGGGCACCCGCTGGAAGCCGAGCACCAGCGGGGTGGCCGCGAGAACGACGAACGCGTCGTAGTCCTGGACCTCTTCGACGCCGAGCGCCTCGGCCCACCAGGCGGCCAGGGCCTGCGGGTCGGCGCAGTCGATCGTGATCATCTCCGGTGAGATTCGCATGCTCCCCACCGTACGAGCCACCACTGACAACGGCCGGGAACCCGGACCGCGGCCGCACCGGGCGCCCTCAGACCAGCGCGACCTCCAGCAGCGGCAGCTCACGGCCCGGGACGGAGCCGGACGGGGTGACGCCGATCCGGACCGCGCCCATGGACCGGTAGAACGGTTCCGCGTTCGGGTCGGAGTCGATGGTGAGGTGCGTGAAGCCCAGGCGGCGGGCCTCGTCCATGGTGTGGGTGAACAGGCTTCGCCCGACGCCTCTGCCGATGGTGTCCGGTTCGACGAACATCATGCCGAGCGCGCCCCTCGGCGGTTCACCGTCCAGTGTGGTGAAGCCCAGGATCCGGCCGTCCTCGTCGGCCACCAGCGTCCGCCGGGCCGCCACCTCCGCGGGGCGCATCGTCAGCTCCTCGCGGCAGGCGGCCAGGAACTCCGCGTCGTACTCCCAGTGGCCCTTCGACCGCAGGGCCAGCTCCGTCAGTGCGGCGGCCTCGGCCGCCTCGCCCGCGCGTATCCGCATGGGGGCATTGTCCCCCGTCCGTACGGAACGGATACGCGCGGCCGCGGAACACCCGGCGCCGGTCGGACACCGGGCCCCGCGTGGCTGCCGGCGTCAGTCGAAGATCGGGCCCTGCGTACGCGTCCGCTTGATCTCGTAGAAGCCCGGGATCGAGGCGACCAGCAGCGTGCCGTCCCACAGCTTCGCCGCCTCCTCGCCCTTGGGCGCGGGGGTGACGACCGGGCCGAAGAAGGCGACCTGCTCGCCGTCCGCGCCGGGGACCGCGATGACCGGGGTGCCGACCTCCTGGCCGACCTTGTCGATGCCCTCCTTGTGGGAGGCGCGCAGCTCGGTGTCGTACGTGTCCTTGTCGGCGTACTCCACGAGGTCCTCGGGCAGGCCCACGTCCTTCAGCGCGGCGGCCACGGCCTCGCGGGTGGGGCCCTCGCCGTTGTTGTGGAAGCGGGTGCCGAGCGCGGTGTAGAGGGGGCCGACGACCTCGTCGCCGTGCAGCTGCCGGGCGGCGACGACGACCCGGACCGGGCCCCAGGCCTTGCTCTCCAGGAGGTCGCGGTACTCCTCCGGCAGCTCGTCCAGCTTGTCCTCGTTCAGGACGGCGAGGCTCATCACGTGCCAGCGGACCTCGACGTCGCGGACCTTCTCCACTTCCAGCATCCAGCGCGAGGTCATCCACGCCCAGGGGCAGAGCGGGTCGAACCAGAAGTCGACCGGGGTCTTGCCGTTGGCCGGGGTGTTCTCGGACATGTCTCTCCTCAGAGGGCTGTTCCACAGAAGGGCGTGTGCCACCTTCGGGCGAGAACGTCTCCGGGAGGCCTCTCATTCCCCGTCTGCCGTCGCCGCGAGACGCATGCAAGGATCAATAGGTTCGAACACGACACATGACGCGCGTCACGAAGGAGTGCCCGTGCCCGGTGAAAACCTGTCCCGCGACGAGGCCCAGAAGAGGGCCGAGCTGCTGACCGTCGACGGTTACGAGGTCGACCTCGACCTGCGGTCCGCCGTCGGCGAGCCCGAGGGGGCCGACGGGGGCGACGGGGACGGCCGTCCGCGGACGTTCCGGTCGCTCACCACGATCCGGTTCCGCTCCGCCCGGGCCGGCGCCTCGACCTTCGCCGACCTGGTGGCGCCGGGTGTGGACGCGGTGACCCTGAACGGGAAGCCCCTCGACCCGGCCGTCGTGTTCGACGGCACGCGGGTGGCGCTGGACGGCCTCGCCGAGGGCGAGAACGTGCTCGTGGTCGACGCCCGCTGCGCGTACAGCCGGACCGGCGAGGGCATGCACCGCTTCGTCGACCCGGAGGACGGCGAGGTCTATCTCTACACGCAGTACGAGCCGGCCGACGCCCGCCGCGTCTTCGCCAATTTCGAACAGCCCGATCTGAAGGCTCCCTACCGCTTCCGGGTGACCGCCCCGGCGGACTGGCGGGTCTGGTCCAACGGTGCCGAGGAGTCGCACGAGGACGGGGTGTGGACCTTCGCCGAGACCCGGCCGATCTCCACGTACATCACCGCCGTCGTCGCCGGTCCGTACCACTACGTGAGCGATCACTACAGCCGTACGTTCGACGACGGCTCCACGCTGGAGATCCCGCTCGGCGCGATGTGCCGCAAGGGGCTCGCCAAGCACTTCGACGCGGATGACGTCTTCCTGGTCACCAAGCAGGGCCTGGACTTCTTCCACGACCACTTCGACTACCCGTACCCCTTCGGGAAGTACGACCAGGCGTTCGTGCCCGAGTACAACCTCGGGGCCATGGAGAACCCGGGCATGGTCACCTTCCGCGAGGAGTACATCTACCGCGGCAAGGTCACCACGGCGGCCTACGAGCGGCGTGCCAACGTCATCCTGCACGAGATGGCGCACATGTGGTTCGGCGACCTGGTCACCATGGAGTGGTGGGACGACCTGTGGCTCAAGGAGTCCTTCGCGGACTTCATGGGCTCCTTCTCGATGGTCGAGGCGACCCGCTTCACCAACGGCTGGATCACCTTCGCCAACAACCGCAAGGCCTGGGCCTACCGCGCCGACCAGCTGCCCTCCACGCACCCCATCACGGCCGACATCCGTGACCTGGAGGACGCCAAGCTGAACTTCGACGGGATCACGTACGCCAAGGGCGCCTCGGTCCTGAAGCAGCTCGTGGCGTACGTGGGGCGCGACGCGTTCCTCGAAGGCGCCCGGCGCTACTTCAAGCAGCACGCCTACGGGAACACCCGGCTCGGGGACCTGCTGTCCGTGCTCGCCGAGACCTCCGGGCGGGACATGACCGCCTGGTCGCGCTCCTGGCTCCAGACGGCGGGCGTCAACACGCTCACCCCGGTGCCGACGTACGACGCGGCGGGCACGCTCACCGAGCTGGCCGTCGTCCAGGAGGCCGCCGCCTCGCACCCCGAGCTGCGCCCGCACCGTGTCGCGGTCGGCCTGTACCGGCGTACGCCGGAGGGCCAGCTGACGCGTTACGCGCGCGCCGAGGTGGATGTGGCCGGTGAGCGGACCGTGGTGGACGCACTGGCCGGGTCCGAGCGGCCCGATCTGATCCTGGTCAACGACGACGACCTCACCTACTGCAAGGTCCGCTTCGACGAGCGGTCGCTGGCCACGCTCCGCGACCACCTCGGCGGGATCACGGACCCGCTGGCCCGCGCCCTGTGCTGGTCGGCGCTGTGGAACCTGACCCGGGACGCAGCTCTGCCGGCCCGCGACTTCGTCGCACTGGTGCTGACGCACGCCGGGCGGGAGAGCGACATCGGCGTGCTCCAGATGCTGCACGCCTGGACGCAGTCCGCGCTGGTCAACTACGCGGCCCGGGAGTGGCGTGAGGAGGGCGGCCGGGCGGCGGCCGAGGGCGCGCTGCGCGAGCTGCGGGGCGCCGAGCCGGGCAGCCAGCACCAGTTGACCTGGGCCCGCTTCTTCGCGGCGGTCGCCTCGTCCGAGGACGACTTCCAGCTGCTCGGCGGGCTGCTGGACGGCACGGCGAAGGTCGACGGTCTCGACGTCGACCAGGAACTGCGCTGGTCCTTCCTCTCCCCGCTGGCCTCGCACGGGGTGGCGAACGAGGCGGCGATCGACGCCGAACTGGCCCGCGACGACACGGCGACCGGCAAGCGCCACCACGTACGGTGCCTCGCCTCGCGGCCGTCCGAAGCGGTCAAGGCGCAGGCGTGGGCGGCGGTCGTGGAGTCGGACAAGCTGTCCAACGCGCTGGTCGAGGCGACGATCAACGGCTTCGGGCAGCCCTCCCAGCGGGAGCTGCTCGCGCCGTACGCGCACCGCTACTTCGAGGTGATCGAGCGGATCTGGGCGGAGCGGTCCATCCAGATCGGCATGAGCGTGGTGCGCGGGATGTTCCCCGGGCTCCAGGACGGCCCGGAGACCCTCGCGGCGACCGACGCCTGGCTGACCGGGCACGAGGACGCGGCCCCGGCGCTGCGGCGGCTGGTGCTGGAGGCCCGCGACGATCTCGCGCGGGCGCTGCGCGGCCAGGAGTGCGACCGGTCCGCGACGGCGTGACCGGAAGGGTATGAGGGGGGCGCTCGGGCGGGGCGTGCGTGCAGCGCGAAAGCGGCGCTCGCACACCTGCCCGAGACGCCCCGCCCCCGATTCCCGGCGCGACGGCCCTTTTCGGTTGTCGAACGTCCGTACTTTAGGACGGCGTTGTCCGGGAATGTCGACGGGCGTGTAACAGGGGTTAGGGCCCCCTCCCCGGGCGGGAAACCCCGGGTCATGACCCAGAAGAACACCCCGCTCTCCCCCGGCCTCTCCGCTCCCGCCCCGCTCTCCCGGCTCCCTCTCCACCCCGGGGACGTCACGCAGCGTGTCCTGTCCGCCGCGCAGTTGAGGGCGCGGGGCGTGTCCGCCGCGCAGACGTCCGCGCAGTGTCTGCCCGGCGGCCCCTGGCAGCATCTGCTGCCGAGCGTCTATCTGCTGCATCCCGGTCCGCCCACCGGACAGGAGCGGCTGCACGGAGCGCTGTTGTACGCGGGGCGTCCGCCGGTCTCCGCGCGGCGCGCACCGGCGGAGCCTTCGGACGCGGGGTACGGCGAGGCGATGGTCACCGGGATCGCGGCGCTCGCGCTGTACGGCTTCGCCACCGCCGGTGACCTCGGGGCGCTGCACCGGATCGACGTGCTGGTCCCGCGCACCCGGCGGCTGCGGTCCACCCGGTTCGTGGAGGTGCTGCGGACCGCCTCGATGCCGAACGCGGTGCGGGTGGGCGGGGTGCCCGTCGCCCCGGTGGAGCGGGCCCTGGCGGACGCGGTGGCGGGCGCGGACGACGCGGCGGACGTCCGGCGGCTGCTGACCGAGGCGGTGCGCGGCGGGCACTGCGAACCGGCTGCCGTGGTAAGGGAGTTGAGCGAGGCGAAGCTGCTGGGGCGGCCCGCCGTGGTGGGCGCGGTCGACGCGCTGCTGGCCGAGGGGCGAACGGTGGCGGAGGCGCGGCTGTACACGATGGTGCGCGAGCACGGGCTGCCGGAGCCGGTCTGGAACGTGGAGCTGCGGCAGCCGGGCGGGCCCGGGCTCGGCGGGGTCGACGCCTACTGGCCCGACCAGGCGGTGGCGGTGGAGTTGGACACCCGGGCGCCCCGGTACGGCGTGCCGGGGCGGCGGGGCCGGACCGAGGAGGACCCGCAGTGGTCCGCGTACGCCGCGAAGCGCGAGCATCTGGAGCGGCTCGGGATCACGGTCGTCCACCTCACGCCGAGAAAGCTGCGCGAGGCGGTGGACCAGCAGGCGACGGTCGTACGGACGGCGCTGATGGCGGCGGCCGACCGCGAGCCGGCCGCGTATGTGATGGTGCTGCCGCGCTGAGCGGACGGGCGGGCGGAACGTGCGGGGGGCAGGCGGACGACGGACGCCGCGCACGCGGGCCCGCGATGACCCCTGGTCCGGACCACCACCCCGCACCGGGCGCCACCCGCGTACCGTTTGGCCACTTTCCTCCCTCGTGGCATATCGCGCCCCATGGCGGATCTATGCCATGTCCCTGACTCGTCTCCGTCAACTCTCCACAAACCCCTGTCATTTAAGACAGGCTGAGCGGTCATCCGGTACCGAATTCCGGACTCTCTCTTTCAATTACAGGGATGCTGATGACCAAGGAATCCCCCAGCTCCATACCCGGGGCGAGACGCGCGGCTCGTATCGCGGCCGCTGCCGGTCTGGCGGCGGCACTCGCCGCCTCCGGCGCCGCACCGGCCTTCGCCGTCGACGACCCGGCTCCGGCACCCGTCAAACCGGCCGCCACCAGCGACCGGGGCGACAAGCTCGGCAAGGCCGACGCCGATCTCCTGGCGAAGGCCGAGGCCAAGGGCGAGAAGAACATCACCATGATGGTCGCCACCACCCCCGGGGCGACCGAGCAGGTCAGCAAGCAGCTGGACGCCGTCGAGGGCTCCGTGCTCGGCCAGACCTACGACAAGCTCGGCTACGTCCGGGCGACGGTCCCGACGAAGCGCGCCGAGTCCACCATCAAGGCGGCCTCGAAGCTCTCCTCCGTCCTCGGCATCGATCTCAAGCAGGAGATCAAGCTGGACGACCCGACGCCCAAGGGCGACCGGGCCGCCGGGGCGAAGCAGCTGAAGGCCACGGGCAGTTACGCGGCGCCGAACAAGAAGACCCCGGCGAAGAACCCGTACAACCCGTCCTTCGAGACGGGCGCGGTCGACTTCGTCGCGAAGAACCCGAAGGCCGACGGCCGTGGGATCACCATCGGCATCCTGGACTCCGGCGTCGACCTCGGCCACCCGGCCCTGAAGAAGACCACCACCGGCGAGCGCAAGATCGTCGACTGGGTGACCGCCACCGACCCGGTGAGCGACGGCGACGGCACCTGGCTGCGGATGACCGAGTCCGTCACCGGCCCGACGTTCACGTCCGGCGGGAAGACCTACTCGGCCCCGGCGGGCAACTACAAGTTCGCCACCTTCGCCGAGGCGGCCACCACCGGCGGCGAGATGGCGGGCGACCTCAACCGCGACGGTGACACCACCGACGTCTGGGGCGTGCTGTACGACCCGGTCACCGGCACCACGCGGGTCGACCTGAACAACAACGCGGACTTCTCCGACGACAAGGTCCTCAAGCCGTACAAGGAGAAGTTCCAGGTCTCCTACTTCGGTGAGGACGACCCGCGGACCCAGGTCGTCGAGCGGATCCCGTTCGTCGTCGAGACCCGCAAGGGTGTCGTCTACAACGCGGCCGGCGCCAAGGCCGACTACGTCAACATCGGTGTCATCGAGGGCGCGCACGGCACGCACGTCGCGGGCATCACCGCGGCCAACGGGCTGTTCGGCGGCGAGATGAACGGCGCCGCCCCCGGCGCCAAGATCGTCTCCTCGCGTGCCTGCACCTGGTCCGGCGGCTGCACCAACATCGCGCTGACCGAGGGCATGATCGACCTCGTCGTCAACCGCGGCGTCGACATCGTCAACATGTCGATCGGCGGCCTGCCGCCGCTGAACGACGGCAACAACGCGCGCGCCGAGCTGTACAAGCGGCTCATCGACATCTACGGCGTGCAGCTGGTCATCTCGGCCGGCAACAGCGGCCCGGGGCTCAACACCATCGGCGACCCGTCCGTCGCCGACCACGTGATCTCGGTGGGCGCGTCGATCTCCAAGGAGACGTGGGCGGCCAACTACGGCTCCAACGTCACCAAGAAGTACGACATGCTGCCCTTCTCCTCGCGCGGTCCGCGTGAGGACGGCGGCTTCACGCCGGTCATCTCGGCTCCGGGTGCGTCCATCAACACCACCCAGACCTGGGCGCCGGGCGGTCCGGTCAAGGAGGCGGGTTACGACCTGCCGGCCGGCTACTCCATGCTCCAGGGCACCTCGATGTCCTCCCCGCAGGTGGCGGGCGCCGCGGCGCTGCTGCTGTCGAAGGCGAAGCAGCAGGACATCGAGCTTCCCCCGGCCGACCTGCGCACCGCGCTGACCAGCACCGCGAGCCACATCAAGGACGTGCCCGCGCACGTCCAGGGCTCCGGTCTGATCGACATCGTCAAGGCGTGGAAGCAGATCGCCAAGCAGGGCAAGCCCGCGCACGAGTTCTCGGTGAAGGCCCCGGTCGACACCGCGATCGACTTCGCGCTCAAGGACCCGGGCTTCGGCACCGGCCTGTACGACCGCGAGGGCGGCCTGAAGGTCGGCGAGACCAAGGTCTACGACGTCGTCGTCACCCGTACCACCGGCCCGGACCGCAACGTCCAGCACAAGCTGACGTGGAAGAACAACGACGGCACCTTCGAGCTCAGCAGCCCCCAGTACGTCTCGCTGCCGCTCGACACGCCCGTCAAGCTCAAGGTCAAGGCGAAGGCGAAGACCGCCGGGGTGCACAGCGCGATCCTGCAGCTCGACGACAAGAAGACCTCCGGCGTCGACCACCAGATCATGACCACGGTCGTCATCGCCCACGAGCTCCAGCAGCCCGGTTACGCCTTCAAGTCGTCCGGCTCGGTGCAGCGCAACGGCACCACGTCGTACTTCGTCAACGTGCCGGAGGGCGCGAAGAACCTCGAGGTCGCCATCAGCGCTCTGCGCTCGGGCAGCCAGACCCGGTTCGTCGCCCTGCACCCGTACGGGACGCCGGTCGACCCGACCACGACGACGTTCTGCTACCCGAACTACGAGAACCCGGCCAACACCTGCCGCCCGGACGTGCGTTCCTACCAGAACCCGCAGCCCGGCGTCTGGGAGATCGAGGTCGAGGCGCGTCGTACGTCGCCGCTCCTGGACAACCCGTTCAAGCTGGACGTCTCGCTGCTCGGCGTCTCCTTCGACCCGGCGGTGCAGACCATCGCCGAGGCGAAGGTCGGCGCTCCGGCCCCGGTGAGCTGGACGGTCACCAACGGCGCCGCCGCCCTCCAGGGCAAGCTCCAGGGCGGCTCGCTGGGCTCGGCCAAGGTGGACAAGCCGTCGATCTCCACGGGTCAGACCCGTGAGACCACGGTCACCATCGGCGCGGGTGTCGAGAAGCTCGACATCGCCGTCGGAGGCACCTCGGACGCCAACGCGGACATCGACCTGTACGTCTTCCGGGGCGCCACGCAGGTCGCCAGCTCGACCACCTCCGGTTCGGACGAGTCGGTCAGCCTGGTCAAGCCCGCCGCGGGCACGTACACGGTCGTCATCGACGGCTACTCGGTCCCGGCCGGGACCACCACGTACGACTACCGCGACGTGTTCTACGCACCCTCGCTCGGCACGATCAAGGTCGACTCCACCAAGGCCGTGAACCTGGCCAACGGTGCCTCGGCCCAGGTCGGCGCCGAGGTCGTGGTCGCCGGAGCGGCCCCCGAGGGCCGTCAGTTCTTCGGCGAGGTCCAGGTGGTCAACGCGCGCGGCACCGCCGCGGGCACCGGCAGCGTCGTGATCGAGAAGGTCACGCCGTAACGGATTCCACCGGCAGGACGGCGGGGCGGGCGCTCTCACGAGCACCCGCCCCGCTGTACGTGTTCCTCGTCACAGGCCGCGCACGCCGCCGCAGATGTTTCCCCACGCGGGCACGGGCATCGCAGAATCTGCGGTCCTCGCACGAAGAGTCCGCAGGTCGGACAATGGATTGGACAAGGCGGGCCGGGACATACGCATCATGGAGCGGCATACGGACCGCACAGACACACAGGTGTACAGAACAGAGGAGTCCTCGTGAAGGTCGGAATCGTCGGCGCCACCGGTCAGGTCGGCACAGTCATGCTCGGGATCCTGGCCGACCGCAACTTCCCGGTCGACGAGCTGCGCCTGTTCGCCTCCGCCCGGTCCGCGGGCTCCACGATCGACTTCAAGGGCTCCGCCGTCACCGTCGAGGACGCCTCCACGGCCGACTACACCGGCCTGGACATCGTGCTGTTCTCCGCCGGCGGCGCGACCTCGAAGGCGCTGGCCGAGAAGGTCGCCGGCCAGGGCGCCGTGGTGATCGACAACTCCTCCGCCTGGCGCAAGGACCCCGAGGTCCCGCTCGTCGTCTCCGAGGTCAACCCGCACGCGGCCAAGGTCCGCCCCAAGGGCATCATCGCCAACCCGAACTGCACCACGATGGCCGCGATGCCCGTGCTGCGCCCGCTGCACGACGAGGCCGGTCTCGAAGCGCTGACCGTCGCCACCTACCAGGCCGTCTCCGGCTCCGGGCTCGCCGGCGTCTCCGAGCTGCACGGCCAGGCGGCCAAGGTCGTCGCCGACGCCGAGAAGCTGGTCCACGACGGCGAGGCCGTGGACTTCCCCGAGCCGGCCGTCTACAAGCGCCCGATCGCCTTCAACGTGCTGCCGCTGGCGGGCTCGATCGTGGACGACGGCTCGTTCGAGACGGACGAGGAGCAGAAGCTCCGCAACGAGTCCCGCAAGATCCTGGAGATCCCGGAGCTGAAGGTCTCCGGCACCTGCGTCCGGGTCCCGGTCTTCTCCGGCCACTCGCTCCAGATCAACGCCCGCTTCGCCCGTCCGATCGGCGTCGAGCGCGCCTACGAGCTGCTGAAGGACGCCGAGGGCGTCGAGCTGTCCGAGATCCCGACCCCGCTCCAGGCGGCCGGCAAGGACGCCAGCTACGTCGGCCGCATCCGGGTCGACGAGACCGTGGACAACGGTCTCGCGCTGTTCGTGTCCAACGACAACCTCCGCAAGGGCGCGGCGCTCAACGCCGTGCAGATCGCGGAGCTGGTGGCGGCCGAGCTGAAGGGCTGACCAGCGGCGACACCCGTACGCGTACGGGAAGGGGCGGCCACCGGAGTGCACCGGTGGCCGCCCCTTTCGCGTACGTCCTCAGTCCCTGCGCACCTCGAAGTGGAAGCACCCGTACTCCACGGCCCGTACGTGCGCCAGCACCACCTCCGGGTCCGCGAACGCCTCGTCCAGGGCCGCGTCGAAGCCCTTCCCCGGCTCGACCGGGAGCTCCAGCAGCCGGCCGCCGACGATATGGCCGCGGGCGTCGTAGCGGCGGACCGTGCGCAGCGCGCCCGCCCGTGCGAAGGGATATCCGGCGCGCTGCGGGTCCGGGCCCGCGCACGCCTCGGCGTGGATGAAGACCGGCCCCTGCTCGTCGTACGCCCCCGGGCTCGCCCCGGTCGTGGCGGCCCAGCGGCGCAGCGGGGCGTAGGAGACGAGGGCGATGCGCTCCCCCGGCTCGCCGCCGCGCAGACAGCAGCGCAGGGGCTCACCGCCCTCGGTCGCGGTGTACGGGCGGCAGGGCCGGCCCGCGTCGTCGGTGGCGCGGAGTTCGGCGAGCGCGGTGGGGCCGATGGGGCGTGGCTGGTGTCCGGTCATGGTGCGAGCGTGCCGTGCCGCGCCGTCCGTGTCCGGCGGAAAACGGACATCGCGCTGGGAGCACGGTACGTGGAAGGATGGCCGGAAACGCCGCTTATCAAGTCGCACACCTAGGAGATGACCGCGTGCCTGGCACGAATCTGACCCGCGAAGAGGCACAGGAGCGGGCGCGCCTGCTGACCGTGGACGCGTACGAGATCAATCTCGACCTCTCCGGAGCGCAGGAGGGCGGCACCTACCGGTCCGTGACCACCGTGCGCTTCGACTGCGCGGAGGCGGGTGCGGAGTCCTTCATCGACCTGGTCGCCCCGGCCGTCCACGACGTGGTGCTGAACGGCAAGGACCTGGACGTGGCCGCCGTGTTCCGCGACGCGCGGATCGCCCTGCCGCATCTGCGCGAGGGCGCCAACGAGCTGAAGGTCGTCGCCGACTGCTCGTACACCAACACCGGTGAGGGCCTGCACCGGTTCGTCGACCCGGTCGACGAGCAGGCCTATCTGTACACGCAGTTCGAGGTCCCGGACGCCCGCCGCGTCTTCGCCTCGTTCGAGCAGCCGGACCTGAAGGCGACCTTCCGGTTCACCGTGAAGGCCCCCGCCGGCTGGACGGTCATCTCGAACTCGCCGACCCCGGAGCCCAAGGACGACGTCTGGGCCTTCGAGCCGACGCCGCGCATCTCCACGTACATCACGGCCCTCATCGTCGGCCCGTACCACGCGGTGCACAGCACGTACGAGAAGGACGGCCAGTCCGTCCCGCTCGGCATCTACTGCCGCCCGTCGCTGGCGGAGTACCTGGACGCGGACGAGATCTTCGCCGTCACCCGGCAGGGCTTCGCGTGGTTCCAGGAGAAGTTCGACTACGCGTACCCGTTCGCCAAGTACGACCAGCTCTTCGTGCCGGAGTTCAACGCGGGCGCGATGGAGAACGCGGGCGCGGTCACCATCCGCGACCAGTACGTCTTCCGCTCCAAGGTGACGGACGCGGCGTACGAGGTACGCGCCGAGACCATCCTGCACGAGCTGGCCCACATGTGGTTCGGCGACCTCGTGACGATGGAGTGGTGGAACGACCTCTGGCTGAACGAGTCGTTCGCCACCTACACCTCGATCGCCTGCCAGGCGGACGCGGCGGGCTCGAAGTGGCCGCACTCCTGGACCACGTTCGCCAACTCCATGAAGACCTGGGCGTACCGGCAGGACCAGCTGCCCTCCACGCACCCGATCATGGCGGACATCAGCGACCTGGACGACGTCCTCGTCAACTTCGACGGGATCACGTACGCCAAGGGCGCCTCCGTGCTGAAGCAGCTCGTGGCGTACGTCGGCAAGGACGCGTTCTTCCAGGGCGTGCAGGCGTACTTCAAGGCGCACGCCTTCGGCAACACCCGCCTCTCCGACCTGCTGGGCGCGCTGGAGAAGACCTCCGGACGCGACCTGAAGACCTGGTCGAAGGCGTGGCTGGAGACGGCCGGGATCAACATCCTGCGCCCGGAGATCGAGACCGACGCGAACGGCGTCGTCACCTCCTTCACCGTGCTCCAGGAGGCCCCGGCGCTGCCCGCCGGCGCCAAGGGCGAGCCGACGCTGCGCCCGCACCGCATCGCCATCGGCGCCTACGACCTCGACGCGGACGGCAAGCTGGTCCGCACCGACCGGATCGAGCTGGACGTCGACGGCGAGCGCACCGAGGTGCCCGCCCTGGTGGGCAAGGCCCGTCCGGCGGTCGTCCTGCTCAACGACGACGACCTGTCGTACGCCAAGGTCCGCCTCGACGCCGAGTCGCTGCGGGTCGTCACCGAGCACCTGGGCGACTTCACCGAGTCGCTGCCGCGCGCCCTGAGCTGGGCCTCGGCCTGGGACATGACGCGCGACGGCGAGCTGGCGACCCGCGACTACCTCTCGCTGGTGCTCTCGGGCATCGGCAAGGAGTCGGACATCGGCGTCGTCCAGTCGCTGCACCGCCAGGTGAAGCTGGCGCTGGACCTGTACGCCGCGCCGGAGACCCGCGAGGGCGCGCTCAACCAGTGGACCGAGGCGACGCTGGCACACCTCCAGGCCGCGGAGCCGGGCAGCGACCACCAGCTGGCCTGGGCCCGCGCCTTCGCGGCCACGGCCCGCAACCCGCAGCAGCTGGATCTGCTCCAGTCGCTGCTGGACGGCACGGAGGCGATCGAGGGCCTGACCGTCGACACCGAGCTGCGGTGGGCGTTCGTGCAGCGGCTGGCGGCGGCCGGTCTGCTGGACGAGGAGGAGATCGCCGCCGAGTACGAGCGCGACAGGACGGCGGCGGGCGAGCGCCACGCGGCCTCCGCGCGGGCGGCCCAGCCGTCCGAGGAGGCCAAGGCCCGGGCCTGGGCCTCGGTCGTGGACTCCGGCGAGCTGCCGAACTCGCTCCAGGAAGCGGTCATCAGCGGCTTCGTCCAGACGGACCAGCGTGAGCTGCTGGCCCCGTACACGGAGAAGTACTTCGCCTCGGTGAAGGGCGTCTCCGACTCGCGCAGCCACGAGATGGCCCAGCAGATCATCGTGGGCCTCTACCCGGCCCTCCAGGTCTCGCAGGAGACCCTGGACGCCACGGACGCCTGGCTGGCCTCGGCAGAGCCGAGCGCGGCCCTGCGCCGGCTGATGTCGGAGTCGCGGTCCGGTGTGGAGCGCGCCCTGAAGGCCCAGGCGGCGGACGCCGCGGCGGCCACGGCCTGACACACGCGGCACCCGGGGGGCGTCTTCTTCGCTGCGGCGGAGGGGGCGCCCCTTCGGCGTACGCCCGCGCGCGGTGGGGTCTCCCGTGGCCTACGGTCCGAAGGGTCGTCGCATGATGCTTCGGTCGCAGGCCACGGGAGGGTTCGGATGCCCGGCTTCGCCGCCGTGCCGGTCGCGCTGGCCCTGTGCGCGGGGCTGCTGGCGGGCCCCGCCGCGCCGGTGACCGACCGCCCGGACTGCCGGGCCGGTCCGGCGGGCTGCTACGGCCTCTACACGTACGGGTACAGCCTGGGGCTGCATCCGTTCACCGGCCCGGACGCCGTACGGAGGCAGCTGACCGACCACTTCTGGCTGTTCCCGGTCAGCGGTGGCTGTGCGGGGCGGATCCGGGCGGGGGCGCGCTGCGAGCTGCTGGGCGGCAATCCGGTCGAGGTGGAGTACATCGGGAACGACTTCTTCCAGATCAACACGCTGCCGGGGCACCAGCTGGGCCGGGGCATGCACATCCGCTTCGCGTTCTCGCGGACCCTCGGCTTCCACACGATGACGGTCCGGGCCTGGCAGGACCGGCCCACCGACTGCACCGGCGAGGTCTTCTGCAACGGGGTGAACCGGGCGTTCGCGTGGGGGACCTGGCGGGTGCTGGCGAAGACGCTGCGCTGGAGCGCGTACGCCGCCTGAGCCGCCGGTTCCGCTGGAAACCGCCCGGCGGACGGGCTCTGGAGCGCAGCCGTCCGCCGGGCGGAGCATGGGGTGCCGAGGTGGCGCGGTGGCGCGGTGGCGTGGTTACGGGGTTACGCGCCCGACTCCTCGTAGCGGCGGGTCAGTTCGGCGGTGCCGGACTCCGTGAGGGTGCCGTGCAGCCGCATCCGGGCCACGCCGCCGTCGGGGAAGGCGTCCAGGCGGACGTGGGTGACGACGGCCTGGGCGCGCAGCACGAAGCGGTGCGGGGTGTCGGGCTGGAGGCGGGTGCGCGGGATGATCTCGAACCACTCGCCGGTGTCGCCGTTGCGGCCCTGGAGGGCGATCCAGCCGGCGGAGTTGCCCTTGAGGTAGGCGGTGTCGATCTCGATCGCGCGGACCGCGCCCTGGGCGGGAAGGCGGAAGCGGACCCAGTCGTTGGTGTCGCGGACCCGGCGGCGGCGGTTCTCCCAGCCGTCGTCCATCTTGCGGGAGGTGCCCGGCAGGATGATCTGGGTGGGCGAGGAGTAGAAGCGGTCGGAGGCGTCCTCGTACGTACCGCCGTTGAGGACCGAGATCAGGTCGATCGTGCCGAGCGCGGCGAGCCAGGCCGGGTCGGGGACGACCTCGCCGTGGACGCGGAGGCGGGCGATGCCGCCGTCGGGGTGCTGGCAGAGGCGCAGGTGGGTGTAGCGGCGGCCGCCGGTGATCTCGAAGGCGTTGGCGGCGTGGCCGCGCACGGGGGTGGGCGGAAGGATCTCCTCCCACTTCACGTCGTCGGCGAGCAGGTCCTCGGGGCTCGGAGCGCCTTCGATGGCGGTGGCCTGCACCGATACGCGCTGCGGGTAATTGCCGCGGAAGTGGGCGGTGTCCACGACCAGGCCGCGGACGATGCCGGGCGCGCCGAGGCGGACGATGGCCCAGTCGTGGTCCTCGGGGGCCGGGAAGGGGTGGCCGGCGTCCGCGCCGCGGCGGCGGCGGGTCTCCCAGCCGTCCATGATCTTGCCCTTGTGCCCGAAGTGCTCGGGGTCGAAGACGGCGCGCTCACGGATCAGCAGGTTCTCGCGCTCGGCGAAGAACTCGTCGTTGGCGGCGATCACGCCCGCGCCGAGGCGGCGGTCGGCGAGGTCGACCAGCTCGGTGAAGGGGAGGTCTCCGGCTTCGCGGTAGTCGGCGTACGGGTCGCCGCCGCCGTAGGGCGCGGCGTCATTGGCGTGGGGGTCGGTGTCGGTGTCCTGGAATGTGGTCTCGCTCGCGTCGAAGGTCATGGCTCCCACCTTCGCGCCACCGGACCCATCAGGTCCATCGAAAGTTTTCGCAGATACCGTTCAGCTCAGCTGAATGATCGGGCGGTTTCGGTGAGGGCCGCGAGCACCCGCGCCACCGCCGGCCCGCTCTCCGCCCCGTGCCGGACCGCCGCCACCACATGGCGGCGCGGCCGGTCCGCCTCCAGCACCCGCATCACCACGCCCTCGCGGCGCTCCCGGGCGGCCATCCGGGGCACCAGCGCGACGCCCATGCCCGCCTCGACCAGGGCGAGGATCGCGGTCCAGCCGGCGGCGCTGTGGGCCTGCTCGGGAACGAAGCCGGCCGCCTCGCAGGCGGCGGTGGTGATCTCGGACCAGGGCCCGGAGCCGCCGAAGATCCAGCGCTCGGCGGCCAGGTCCGCGAGGCGCAGTCCGGGCGCTTCGGCCAGCGGGTGGTCGGCGGGGAGCGCCACGTCGAGCGGGTCGGCGAGCAGCGGGAAGAGGCTGAAGCGGGGGTCGCGGGCGGTGGGCGCGTGGGCGGCCAGCGACAGGGCCAGGTCCACCTCGCCCGCGGTGAGCAGTTCGTACGCCTGGGCGGCCTCGGCCTCCCGGACGCGCACGTCGGGCCCCGGGCGGTCCTCGGCGCGCAGCAGCCGGACGGCGGGGACGACGAGGGCGGGCACGGCGGTGGAGAACGCGGCGACCCTGACCTCTCCCGCCTCGCCGCGCAGATAGCCGGTCAGTTCGGCCTCGGCCCGCTCCAGCTGGGCGAAGACCGCCTCGGCGTGGCGCAGGACGAGGTGGGCGGCGTCGGTGAGGCGGACCCGGCGGCCCTGGGCCTCCAGGAGGTCCACGCCGAGCTGCTTGGCCAGGTTGGTGAGCTGCTGGGAGACCGCGGAGGGGGTCATCAGGAGCGCCTCGGCCGTGGCGGTGACCGTGCCCCGGTCGCGCAGGGTGCGCAGGATGCGGAGTTTCTTGACGTCCCACTCGGTCATGGGCGCAACCTACCGGCGGTGCGCGGGCCCCGCGCACGTCCGGGCCCGGACATACGGATGCGCCGCGCGGTAGCCAGTACCGGCGGCGCACCCGTCACGCATGTCGTACGTGTGCGGGATCAGACCTGCTTCTTGGACTTGTCCAGGACCATGACCAGGCCCGTGATCACCACGAACAGGGCGATGGGCGCGACCACGTAGAGACCGATGGTCTCGATCGCGCTCAGGCGCGGAGCCGGGTCGTCACCGTCGTCGGGCGTGAGCGCGAGCGCCGGGGCCGACATGAGCAGCATCATCAGCGTCGTCCCGGCCGCAACGACGCCGGCGCGCATAGCGTTCTTCTTGTCCACGGTGCCAACGTAGCGAACGCCTACGGGCGGCGCTCGCCCGGGGGTGCCGTATGAGGCTTTCGGGGCCTGAGGACCTCCATCAGCGCGTGCAGCCGGGGCGAGGCGGTGATCTCCTCCAGGGTGACCGGATGGCCCTCCGGGTCGGCGATCGGGAGGCGCCAGTTGGGGTACTGGTCCCAGGTGCCGGGGAGATTCTGCGGGCGGCGGTCGCCGACGGTGTCGGGGAGCCAGACGCCGGTCATCCGGGCGGGGGTGCGGAGCAGGAAGCGGTGGACGGCCCGGACGGCGGCCTCCTCGTCGCCGTCGCCCTCGGGGAGCATCCGCAGCCGGGCGAGGAGGGCCAGCCACTCGGCGGTGTCGGTGGCGTCCTCGGTCAGCTCCTCCTCCAGGGAGCGGGTGAGCAGGCCGAGGCGGTGGCGCAGCGTCACATGATCGCCGGTCAGCCGGGCGGCGGTGGAGGGCAGATCATGGGTGGTGGCGGTGGCCAGGCAGTCCCGGCGCCACTTCTCCGGGGCGAGCGGGCGACCGCCGCCCTCCCAGTCGCGCTCGAACCAGAGCACCGAGGTGCCGAGCACACCGCGCCGGGCCAGCGCCTCGCGGACGCCGGGCTCGACGGTGCCGAGGTCCTCGCCGACGACGACGGCCCCGGCCCGGTGGGCCTCCAGGGCGAGGACGGCGAGCATCGCCTCGGCGTCGTAGGTGACATACGTGCCGTCGGTGGGCGGGCGGCCCTCGGGCACCCACCAGAGCCGGAACAGGCCCATGACGTGGTCGATGCGCAGGGCTCCGGCCCGGGCCAGCAGCCCGCGGAGCAGGCCGCGGTAGGCGGCGTAACCGGTGGCGGCGAGGACGTCGGGGCGCCAGGGCGGCAGGCCCCAGTCCTGGCCGCGCGCGTTGAAGGCGTCCGGCGGCGCGCCGACGGACATGCTGGGGGCGAAGGCGTCCTGCTGGGCCCAGGTGTCGGCGCCGGCCGGATGCACGCCGACGGCGAGGTCGTGGACGATCCCGATGCCCATCCCGGCGTCCTCGGCGGACCGCTGGGCGGCGGCGAGCTGGGTGGCGGTCAGCCAGGCGAGGCGGCAGTGGAAGTCGACCCGGTCCAGCAGCTCGGCCCGGGCGCGGGCGGTTCCCGGGGAGCGGGGGTCGCGCAGGGCCTCGGGCCAGGCGTGCCAGTCGGGGCCGTGCACCTCGGCGAGCGCGCACCACAGGGCGTGGTCCTCCAGCGCCTGGCCCTGCTCGGCCAGGAAGTCGCAGTAGGCGGCGCGGCGGCCGGGCGTGAGGGGCACCTCGACGACCAGCTCCAGGGCCTGGCGCTTCAGCTCCCAGACGGCGTCCCGGTCGATCAGCGCGCCCTTGTTCAGCACGGCCTCGCTGAGGGCCGCGGCGTCCTGCCGGAGGTCGTCCAGGGTGGCCCGGTCGCGGACGTGGCCGTACTCGGGGATCGACTCGACGTGCAGATGGACCGGGTCGGGGAAGCGGCGCGAGGAGGGGCGGTACGGGGACGGGTCGGTGGGCCGGCCCGGAACGGCCGCGTGCAAGGGGTTGACCTGGACGAACCCGGAGCCGAGGGTGCGCCCGGCCCAGCCGGCGAGGTCGGCCAGGTCGCCGAGGTCGCCCATGCCCCAGGAACGGGCGGAGAGCAGGGAGTAGAGCTGGACCAGGAAGCCGTGCGACCGCTCGGGCGGCTGCGGGACGCGGGCCGGGGCGGCGATGAGGACGGCCGTGGCCCGGCGGTGGTCCGGTGTACGGACGTGGATGCGGTGGACACCGTGCGGCGGCGGGATCCACCAGGCGGGCGCGGAGGCGGTGGCGGTGTCCGGGGCCGCGAGGGGCGACGCGGCGGAAGCGGCGGGTGTGGCATCCGGGGCCGCGAGGGGCGACGCGGCGGGCGCGGCGGAAGCGGAAGTGCCGCTTCCCGGGGCCGTCCCGTGCGGCCGTGTCACCGGGGCGGCAGGGGCCGCCGCCCGGGACCGCATGCTCAGCGGGGCGGGCGGGCGGCCCGCGAGGTGTCCCGGGGTCTCGGCCGGCTCCGGCTCGACCGTGACGGTCGAGCCGGGAGGCAGTCCGGCCAGGGCGGGCGGCAGGGGCTCGCCGGCCCAGACCACCACGGTCGGCGGCAGCAGGCGCGAGCGGGACTCCGCGGCGACGAGGCACTTCCGTACGTCCGCCGGAGTGCCGGCGTCGACGCCCAGCGCGGCGAGCACGGCGATGACCGTGTCGTCGGGGACGGACACCGTGACATCCGGCGACGGGGAGTAGGAGGTGGCGACACCGTGCAGTGCGGCGAGCCGGGACAAGCCCATTCAGACTCCTGGGAACTCCAAGCCCCCTGCGGTGCCGGGTGCGGTCGGCTCGCTGGTCAGAGGGGCGACGGCGGCGAGCGGAGGCTCGCTCGTGAGAGGGGTGGCATCGGCGAGCGGAGGCTCGCTGGTCAGCGGCGCGGAATCGGCGAACGAGGATTCGCCGAGCAGGAGGGAGACATCGGCGAGCGGCGGACCGCTGATCAGATGGGCGACTTCGGCGAGGGGAAGTTCGCTGGTCAGCGGGGCGGGCTCGGGCTGGGCGGGGACCTGTTTGGAAAGGGCGGAGAGCAGAAGCTGCGCGGCAGCGGGCATGGTGGCCTCCTGGCCATGGAGAACAGGACACAGCAGGCCTACCCAGGCCTCGCCCCGGCAGACGTGGACGTGATGCAGGCGTTATGACAACGAGCCCAACGTGCTCTGGGTCACACTTCGTTCCCCCGACTGCCAGCTATGGCCCGTTTTCAGCCACTCCCGTCCGCCACACCAGCCCCACCGGGCCCGAAGGTGCCGCTATTCCCGGCAAATACGGCACAACGGCCACGCGCATTGACACCCTCGCGCGCGGGTGGTGGGCTCGGACCCCGCCGGGGTCCACCGGCTGCGGGCCTAGGGGGTCGGCACGGCGTTCCCGTGCCGGCAGTGGGTACGTACGGAAGGGAAGTGCGACGTGCGGATCGGGCGCAGAAGGCAGGCGACGGCCGTGGCCGCCGCCGTGATCGGCGGACTCATCGGATCCGTCTCCGTCGCTCCGGCCGCGACGGCCGCCCCCGCCGATCCCGGCCGGCCCGTCGCCGGCACGGCCGACCGCGCCGACAGCGCGCGCCCGCCGTCCGTGTGGCCCCGCCCGCAGAGCATGAAGACCACCGGGCCCGCCGTGGAGCTGGGCTCCGAGGCCACCCTCGTCGCCGCGCCGGGCTCCGATCCGTACGCCGTCGAGCAGACCCGCTCGCTGCTGCGCGCGGCGGGCGTCACGACCCTGCACGAGAGCCTTCCCGGCGGCGGGCCCGTGGTCCGCCTCGGCGGCACGGGGGCCGGTGAGGCGCTGCGGGCGCTGCGCGCTCCCGACCGGGCCGATCTGCCGTCGGGCGGCTACCGGATCGCGGTCGGCAAGGTCGCCGGACGCGCCACCGTCGCGCTGGACGGGCTCGGCGGCGACGGCCTCTTCCACGCCGTCCAGACCCTGCGGCAACTGGTCACCGACGGCTCGGTGGCCGGCGTGACCGTACGGGACTGGCCGGGAACCGCCGTACGCGGCATGGCCGAAGGCTTCTACGGACAGCCGTGGACCCGTGAGGAGCGGCTCGACCAGATCTCCTTCATGGGCCGCACCAAGCAGAACCGCTATCTCTACGCGGCGGGCGACGACCCCTTCCGGCTGGCGCGCTGGCGCGAGCCGTACCCGGCCGACAAGCGGGCCGACTTCCGGGCGCTGGCCGAGCGGGCGCGCGCCGAGCACGTCACGCTCGGCTGGGCGCTCTCGCCCGGTCAGGCGATGTGCATGGCATCGGACCAGGACGTCAGGGCGCTGACCAAGAAGGTCGACGCGATGTGGGCGCTGGGCGTCCGGGTCTTCCAGCTGCAGTTCCAGGACGTCAGCTACAGCGAGTGGCACTGCGACCTGGACGCGGAGACCTTCGGCAGCGGTCCGAAGGCGGCGGCCCGCGCCCAGGCCCGGGTCGCGGGCGCCCTCGCCCGGCATCTGGAGGAGCGGCACCCGGACGCGGCGCCGCTGTCCGTGCTGCCGACGGAGTTCTACCAGGACGGGGCCACGGACTACCGCACCGCGCTGGCGGCCGAGCTGGACGACCGGGTGCAGGTGGCCTGGACCGGTGTCGGGGTGGTGCCGAAGAAGATCACCGGCGGTGAACTGGCCGGGGCCCGCGCCGCGTTCCGCCACCCGCTGGTGACGATGGACAACTACCCGGTCAACGACTACGCCCAGGACCGCATCTTCCTCGGCCCGTACACCGGCCGGGACCCGGCGGTGGCGAGCGGTTCCGCGGCGCTGCTGGCCAATGCGATGGAGCAGCCGTCCGTCTCCCGCATTCCCCTCTTCACCGCCGCCGACTTCGCCTGGAACCCGAAGGGGTACGACCCCGGCGCGTCCTGGCGGGCGGCGATCGAGGATCTGGCGGGCGGGGACGCGGGGGCCCGGGACGCGCTGCTGGCGCTGGCCGGGAACAGCGCGGGCTCGGTGCTCGGCGCGGAGGAGTCCGCCTACCTCCAGCCCCTGTTCGACGCCTTCTGGAACTCCCGTGCCGACGCCTCCCGCCGCGACCGGGCGGCGGCAGAGCTGCGCGCGGCGTTCTCCGTGATGCGGCAGGCCCCCGAGCGGCTGAAGACCCCCGCGGAGGGCCGGCTGACCGACGAGGTGCGGCCCTGGACCGAGCAGCTGGCCCGCTACGGCCGGGCCGGTGAGCTCGTGGTGGACCTGCTCCAGGCCCAGGCCGCCGGGGACGGTGCCGCCGCCTGGCGCACCGAGCTGGCCCTGGAGCCGCTGCGCGAGGAGATCAGGGCGAGCCGGGCCACGGTCGGCAAGGGCGTGCTGGACCCGTTCCTGGACAAGGCCGCGAAGGTGGCCGCCGGGTGGAACGGCGCCGACCGCGCCTCGGGCCGGGTCACGAAGGACGCCCACAGCTATACGGTCCGGCTGGACCGGACCCGCCCGGTGGAGGCCGTCACGGCGCTCGCCGAGCCCGGGGCCGCCCTCGGCGACGCGGTCGTGGAGGCCCATGTGCCCGGTGAGGGCTGGCGGGCCCTGGGGCGGCTCTCACCGAGCGGCTGGACCCAGACCGCGGCGAAGGGGCTGCGGGCGGACGCCGTACGGGTCACCGTGCCGGAGGCCGCCCGGAGCGCCCGGCCCTCGTATCTGAGCCCCTCCCTGCCGCCCGCCCCCGCCTTCGTGACGTCCGCCCCGCAGGTGCGCGCCCTGGTGCCGTGGTTCGGCGACGAGCCCGCCGCCACGCTCGACCTGACGCACGGCGAGACGGACGCGGAGATCGGCGGCGAGCCCCAGCGGGTCGCGGCGCGGCTGGCCGGGCGACGCCCGGTCGAGGTGAAGGGCAAGCTCACCGCGAAGGCCCCGGAGGGCATCGAGGTGCGGGTCCCGAAGCAGACGACCGTGCCGCGCGGATCGCGTACGGAGGTGCCCGTGGACATCACCGTCCCGAAGGACACCCCGGCGGGCGAGTACGAGGTGCCGCTGACCTTCGGCGGCCAGGAGTCCACGCTGACCGTGCGGGCCTTCCCGCGTACCGGCGGCCCGGATCTGGCGCGTACGGCGAAGGCCTCGTCGTCGGGCGACGAGACCCCGGACTTCCCGGCCGCGGCGGCCTCCGACGGCGACCCGGAGACCCGGTGGTCCTCGCCGGTGGAGGACGGGGCCTGGTGGCAGACCGAGCTGGAGAAGCCGGTGCGGCTGGGCCAGGTGGTGCTGAGCTGGCAGGACGCGTACGCCTCCCGCTACCGCATACAGGTCTCCGCCGACGGCCGCACCTGGCGCACCGCCGCGACCGTGACGGAGGGCCGGGGCGGGCGCGAGTCGGTCCGGATGGACGAGAAGGACGCCCGGTTCATCCGGGTGCAGGGCGAGAGCCGGGGGACGCAGTACGGCTACTCGCTCTGGTCGGTGGAGGCGTACGCGGTCGCGGACGACTGAGCCGTGCCGCGGGCCCGGAGTCGACGAAGGCCCGGTGACAACGGGTCCTAGGCGGACACGCCGTCGATCCGGGCCATCACGTCGTCCGCGCCGAACGGTTGCAAGTACGGCAGCCAGCGCGGGTCGCGGTGGCCGGTCCCGATGATCCGCCAGGCCAGGCCGGTCGGCGGGGCGGGCTGATGGCGCAGCCGCCAGCCGAGCTCGGGCAGATGGCGGTCGGCCTTGACGTGGTTGCAGCGGCGGCAGGCCGCCACCACGTTGTCCCAGGCGTGCTGCCCGCCCCGGCTGCGCGGGATGACGTGGTCGACGCTGGTCGCGGCGGCCCCGCAGTACATGCAGCGTCCGCCGTCCCGGGCGAACAGCGCCCGCCTCGTCAGGGGAACGGGCCCCCGGTAGGGGACCCGGACGAAGCGCTTGAGCCGGACCACGCTGGGAGCGGGCACGGCGCGGGTGGCGCTGTGCAGGAAGGAGCCGGACTCCTCCAGGCAGATGGCCTTGTTTTCCAGGACGAGGACGAGCGCGCGGCGGAGCGGTACGACGCCGAGCGGCTCGTACGACGCGTTGAGAACCAGGACGTGCGGCACGGTGGATGCCTCCTTGTACGCCGGCGGCGCGTGGCTCGCGCCGGGACGATCCGATCTCAGTCTCTCCTCATGCCTGGTCAAAGCGCCACCACGTACGGGTAACGGGCCGGGAGGATTTTTCTCACCCCGGGCCCCGCACTCCGTTCCGCGGCGCCGGACGACAGCCTCACCAGGGCGGCCTTCCGCGCTGTGCGATCGGCCACAGCGGAGGTGTTCCCGGTGAGACCTGTCTCTCCTCGCGCGACGGCAACGATCCACTCCCCCGGCTTCGTTACTGTTGTTGACCAGCCGTCGTCCCCGTGGAGGTCCCTCTCGTGTCCCTGTCCGCCCTCTTGGCCGCAGCCCCGTCTCCCGAGCCGGGCGGCTCGCTGGACGAAGCCGCCGAACACGCCGGGAACGCCGCGGGCTGGGTCGAGGAGAACTGGTCCACCTGGCTCAGCACCGGGTTGCGGATCCTGCTGATCGTGGCGGTCGCGATCACGCTGCGTTATCTGATCCGGCGCGCCCTGACCAACCTCATAGAGCGGATGAACCGCAGCGCCCAGGCGGTGGAGGGCACCGCGCTGGGCGGGCTGCTGGTGAACGCCGAGCGCAGACGCCAGCGCTCGGAGGCGATCGGCTCGGTGCTGCGCTCGGTGGCCTCGTTCGTGATCATGGGCACGGCCGCCCTGATGGTCCTGGGCGCCTTCAAGATCAACCTGGCGCCCCTGCTCGCCTCGGCCGGTGTCGCGGGTGTGGCGCTCGGTTTCGGCGCCCGCAACCTGGTCACGGACTTCCTCTCCGGGGTCTTCATGATCCTGGAGGACCAGTACGGGGTCGGGGACAGCATCGACGCGGGGGTGGCCTCCGGCGAGGTCATCGAGGTGGGGCTGCGCGTCACCAAGCTGCGCGGCGACAACGGCGAGATCTGGTACGTCCGCAACGGCGAGGTGAAGCGGATCGGCAACCTCAGCCAGGGCTGGTCCACGGCCGGGGTCGACGTCACGGTGCGTCCGACCGAGGACCTGGAGCAGGTCCGTAAGGCGATCACCGCGGCCGCCGAGACCATGACCAAGGAAGAGCCCTGGTCGGAGCGGCTGTGGGGCCCGGTGGAGGTGCTCGGCCTGGACGCGGTCCTGCTGGACTCGATGACGGTCCGGGTCACCGCGAAGACGATGCCGGGCAAGTCGGTGGGCGTGGAGCGCGAGCTGCGCTGGCGCATCAAGCAGGCGCTGGACGACGCGGGCATCCGCATGATCGGCGCGATCCCGCTCCAGGTGGAGGGCGAGTCCTCGGCGGACCCGACGGCGGGTGTGGCCGCGCCGTCGGCGTACGCGTCGGCGACCTCCCCGCAGTCGCTGGCGGCGACGCCGATACCGCCGCCCGCCAACCTGAACAAGTAGGCCCCTTCGCCTTTCCGACGCCCCCGCCCGCCCCCTGGACCCCAGGACGGTGGCCGGGGGCGTCGTCGTGCCGGGTGCCGTGTCAGGTAACGCTTTGATTGCCGGACAGGGGGCACCCATTGACGCCCCGGTGACCTGCGCCCTACCGTCCTCTCAACCGAATAGGAAACTTTCCTAACAGAGTCACGGACGCGAGTTCCTGACAGAGGGCGGTGCATCCACGATGGCGGGAACCACTCCCGGCCCACCCGGCACACCGGGCACCCCTCGGGTGCTGCGGGCCATGAACGACCGGGCCGCCCTCGACCTGCTGCTGGAGCACGGGCCGCTCTCCCGGACCCGGATCGGGAAGCTGACCGGGCTCTCCAAGCCCACCGCCTCCCAGTTGCTGGCCCGGCTGGAGGCGGCCGGGCTCGTCGTCGCCACCGGGACCAGCGAGGGGCGGCCCGGGCCCAACGCGCAGCTCTACACCGTGAACGCGCGGGCCGCCCATGTCGCCGGGCTCGATGTGAACGCGCAGCGCATCATCGCCGCCGTCGCGGACGTGACCGGGCGGACCGTCGGGCGGTTCGAGCTGGCGACGCCGGGACGGCGCGCCGACCGTGTGGTGCGGCAGGTCGCCGACGCGCTGGACGGGGCGGTGAAGGACGCCGGGCTGACCCGCGCCGACGTCCACCGGCTCGTCATCGGCACCCCGGGCGCCTTCGACCCGGGCACCGGGCGGCTGCGGTACGCCTCGCATCTGCCCGGCTGGCACTCCCCCACCCTGCTGGACGAGCTGGCCGCGTTCCTGCCGATGCCGGTGGAGTACGAGAACGACGTCAACCTCGTCGCCGTGGCCGAGCAGCGCCTCGGCGCGGCCCGCGGCCACGAGGACTTCGTGCTGCTGTGGAACGAGGAGGGCCTCGGCGCCGCCCTCGTCATCAACGGCCGGCTGCACCGCGGCTTCACCGGCGGCGCGGGCGAGGTCGGCTTCCTGCCGGTGCCGGGCACCCCCCTCGTCCGCCAGGTCGTCAGGGCCAACAGCGGCGGCTTCCAGGAGCTGGCGGGCGCCCAGGCGGTGCCCCGGCTCGCGAAGGCGCTGGGCATCGACACCCCGCAGCAGCCCTACGCGAAGGTCGCCGCCGAACTGCTGACGCGGGCGGCCGACGCGTACGAGCAGGACGAGGCGCTCACCGAGCTGCTGCGCCAGTACGCCCAGCGGCTCGCCACCGGGCTCGCCTCCGTCACCGCCGTCCTGGACCCCGGGCTGATCGTGCTCTCCGGCGAGGCGGTCGCGGCGGGCGGCGAGATCCTCCGCTCCCTGATCCAGTCCGAGCTGGCCGAGCTCGCCGCCTCCCGGCCCCGGCTGGTGGTCGGCGAGATCGACCGTGAACCCGTTCTGCGCGGCGCCCTGGAGCGGGCGCTCGCCGACACCCGCGACGAAGTGTTCGACACCTCGCGCTGAACCGCCCCTTCCCCATTCCCCGTCGTCTGCCTCTTCCCCGTCCCTGGGAGCTTTGTCATGCGCACAAGCCGTCTCACCGCCACCGCTGTCGCCGTCGCCGCGATATCGGTGCTCGCCACCGCGTGTACCGGCCAGTCCGAGGCCGGCGCCTCCGACGACCCGAACGCGAAGACCACGATCAACTTCTGGCACGGCTGGAGCTCGCCCGCCGAGGTGAAGGCGGTCCAGGACAACATCGACCGGTTCGAGAAGGCCCACCCGAACATCACGGTGAAGGTCTCCGGCAACATCAACGACGACAAGCTCAACCAGTCGCTGCGCGCGGGCGGTTCGAACGGGCCCGACGTGGTCTCCTCCTTCACCACCGCCAATGTCGGCAAGTTCTGTTCGTCCGGCGCCTTCGCCGATCTGAAGCCGTTCATCGAGAAGTCGAAGCTGGACCTGGAGAAGACCTTCCCGAAGGTCCTCCTGGACTACACCCAGTTCGAGGGCAAGCGCTGCGCCCTGCCGCTGCTCACCGACGCCTACGGCCTCTACTACAACAAGGACGCCTTCAAGAAGGCCGGGATCACCGCGCCGCCCAGGACGATGTCGGAACTGGCGAGCGTCGCCAAGAAGCTCACGGTGGAGAAGGGCGACAGCTACGAGCAGCTCGGCTTCATGCCGACCTTCCACGGCTACGAGACCGTCGCCGACCACTACCTGTCCTCCTGGGACCACACGTACTTCGACGAGAACGGCAAGTCCAACATCGCCAAGGACCCGGCGTTCGCGGAGATGTTCACGTACCAGAAGAAGCTCGTCGAGGACCTCGGCGGCTACGACAAGCTGGAGAAGTACCGCGGCACCTTCGGTGACGAGTGGGGCGCCAAGCACCCCTTCCACACCGGTCAGGTCGCCATGCAGCTGGACGGCGAGTGGCGGCTCGGCATGGCGGAGGACGCCGGCGCCGGCTTCGAGATCGGTGTCGCGCCGATGCCCGTCGCCGACGACGAGGCCGACAGCTACGGCAAGGGCTTCCTCTCCGGCACCATCGTGGGCATCGCCCCGGCCAGCAAGAAGCAGAACGCCGCCTGGGAGCTGGTCAAGTTCATGACCAGCGACACCAAGGCGGTCGTCGACTTCGCCAACGGCATCCGCAATGTGCCCTCCACCTTCGAGGCGCTGAAGTCGCCCGACCTGAAGTTCGACCCGCGCTTCAAGACGTTCCTGGAGATCGCGCAGCACCCGAAGTCCAACACCCCCGACGGGGCCGTCAACGGATCGACGTACCAGCAGACGATCCAGGACTTCGGCTACCAGTACGAGAAGGGCGCGGTGAAGGACCTCCAGGCCGGTCTGGAGAAGACCGCGCGGCAGATCGACACCGACATCGCCAAGGCCAAGTAGCCCCCGATGACGACGCACACGCTCCGCTCGAAGCGCCGCAGGTCGGCGCTGCGCACGGCGGCCTTCATGTCGCCGTGGCTGATCGGATTCTCGGTCTTCTTCGCCTACCCGATGGTCTCGACCGTCTACTTCTCCTTCACGCAGTACGACGGTTTCGGGGCGCCGGTCTTCAACGGGCTGACCAACTGGACGTACGTCTTCAGCGACTACCCGATGTTCTGGCCGTCGCTGCGGAACACGCTGTGGCTGGTGCTCGTGATGGTCACCTGCCGGGTCGTCTTCGGGCTCGGCGTCGGGATGCTGATCACGAGGATCAAAACGGGTACCGGAGTCTTCCGGACGCTGTTCTATCTGCCCTATCTGGCCCCGCCGGTCGCCGCGACGCTCGCCTTCGTCTTCCTCCTCAACCCCGGCACCGGGCCGGTCAACGCGATCCTCGGGGAGTTCGGGCTGCCGACGCCCGGCTGGTTCAACGACGCCACCTGGTCCAAGCCGGCGCTCACCATGCTCGCGGTGTGGGGCATCGGGGACCTGATGGTGATCTTCATGGCCTCGCTGCTGGACGTGCCGACCGAGCAGTACGAGGCGGCCGAGCTGGACGGCGCGTCCGCCTGGCAGAAGTTCCGCTTCGTGACCCTGCCGAACATCTCGCCGATCGTGCTGTTCGCCGTGGTGACGGGCGTCATCCAGGCGATGCAGTACTACACCCAGCCGCTGGTCGCCGGAAAGGTCGCCTCCGGGATCATCGGCGGCTCCGGCCAGTCCTTCGAACCCGGCTATCCCGACAAGTCGACACTGACGCTTCCGCAGCTCGTCTACAACCTGGGCTTCCAGCGCTTCGACTACGGCGCCGCCTGTGTCGTCGCCCTCGTCCTGTTCGCCCTGGCCATGGCCTTCACGGCGCTGCTGATGCGGGGCCGCAACAACCTGATCTCGGCCGGTGACTGAGTCATGACCCATCTCCTCGACCCTGTCCGCAACACCGCTGCCGCCTCCCCCGAGCGCCCCTCGCGGACGCCCGCCGCGCGCACCGCCCGCCGCAAGGCGCTGCTGCACTGGATCGCCGTGCACTCGCTCGGGATCGCCGCCGCGCTCTTCTTCGTGCTGCCGTTCGTCTTCGTGGTGCTGACCTCGCTGATGAGCGACCAGCAGGCGCTGACCCGCGACCTCACCCCGAACACCTGGGAGTGGGGCAACTACGAGCGGGTCTTCAACACCCCGGGCTTTCTGACCTGGTGGCGCAACACCCTGCTGTACGCGGGCGTCGGCACCGTCCTCACCGTGGTGTCATCGGTCCCGGTGGCGTACGCGCTGGCGAAGTTCCGCTTCCGGGGCCGCAAACTGTCGCTGATGCTCGTCATCTCGATGATGATGCTGCCGCCGCAGGTCGTCATCATCCCCATGTACCTGTTCTGGGCGAAGCAGATGGACCTGTCCGGCACGCTGTGGCCGCTGATCATCCCGATGGCCTTCGGCGACGCGTTCTCCATCTTCCTGCTGCGGCAGTTCCTGCTGACCATTCCGAACGAGTACCTGGACGCCGCCAAGGTCGACGGCTGCGGCGAGTTCCGCACGCTGATGAAGGTCGTCCTGCCGATGGCCAAGCCGGGCATCGCGGCCATCGCCCTCTTCCAGTTCTTCGCCGCCTGGAACGACTACTTCGGACCGCAGATCTACGCCTCCGAGAACCCGGCCGCCTGGACGCTCAGTTACGGCCTCGAATCCTTCAAGGGCGCACACCACACCGACTGGAACCTGACCATGGCCGCGACCGTTCTGGTCATGGCCCCCGTGATAGCCGTCTTCTTCTTTGCCCAGAAGGCATTCGTCGAGGGCGTCACACTGACCGGAGTAAAGGGCTGACATGAAGCTCGCAGTAGTGGGTGGCGGGTCCACCTACACCCCTGAACTGATCGACGGATTCGCCCGGCTGCGGGACACGCTGCCGATCGAGGAGCTGGTGCTCGTCGATCCGGCGGCCGACCGCCTGGAGCTGGTCGGAGGTCTCGCCCGGCGGATCTTCGCCAAGCAGGACCACGCCGGGAAGATCACGACCACCACCGACCTCGACGCGGGCGTCGCCGACGCCGACGCGGTCCTGCTCCAGCTGCGGGTCGGCGGACAGGCCGCGCGCAACCAGGACGAGACCTGGCCGCTGGAGTGCGGCTGCGTCGGCCAGGAGACCACCGGCGCCGGCGGCCTCGCCAAGGCGCTGCGCACCGTGCCGGTCGTCCTGGACATCGCCGAGCGGGTCCGCCGCACCAACCCGGACGCCTGGATCATCGACTTCACCAACCCGGTCGGCATCGTCACCCGCGCCCTCCTCCAGGCCGGGCACAAGGCCGTCGGCCTGTGCAACGTGGCGATCGGCTTCCAGCGGAAGTTCGCCCGGCTGCTGGAGGTGGAGCCGGGCCAGGTGCACCTCGACCACGTCGGGCTCAACCACCTGACCTGGGAGCTGGGCGTACGCCTCGGCGGCCCGGACGGCGAGAACGTCCTGCCCAAGCTCCTCGCCGAGCACGGCGACACCATCGCCGACGACCTCCGCATGGACCGGCGGATCGTGGACCGGCTCGGCGTCGTGCCCTCCTACTACCTGCGCTACTTCTACGCCCACGACGAGGTGGTCAGGGAGCTCGGCACCAAGCCGTCCCGGGCCGCCGAGGTCGCGGCGATGGAGAAGGAACTGCTCGCGATGTACGGCGACCCGACGCTGGACGAGAAGCCGGAGCTGCTCGCCAAGCGCGGCGGCGCGTTCTACTCCGAGGCGGCCGTGGACCTGGCGGCCTCGCTGCTGGGCAACGGCGGTTCCCCGGTCCAGGTGGTCAACACGTACAACAAGGGGACGCTGCCGTTCCTCCCGGACGACGCGGTGATCGAGGTCCAGGCCCGGGTCGGGCACGACGGCGCGACGCCGCTGGCCGTCCCGGCGCTGGACCCGCTGTACGCCGGTCTGATCGCCAACGTGACGGCGTACGAGGACCTCGCCCTGGAGGCCGCGCTGCGCGGTGGCCGGGACCGGGTCTTCAAGGCGCTGCTGGCCCACCCGCTGATCGGCCAGTTCGACTACGCCGAGGGCCTCACCGACCGGCTGATCGCGCACAACCGGGAGCACCTGGCGTGGGCGTGAACGTGTCGGTCGTCGCCATCGACGCGGGCAACAGCAAGACCGACGTGGCGCTGATCGGCGAGGACGGAGCGGTGCTGGCCACGGCGCGCGGCGGCGGCTTCCAGCCGCCCGTGGTCGGGGTGGAGGCCGCGATCGACGTGCTGGCCGCCGCCCTGGAGCGGGCGGTCGCGGAGCTGCCGGCTCCGCCCGTCCTCTCCGGCCATGTCTCCGCGTGTCTGGCCAACGCCGATCTGCCCGTCGAGGAGGCCGAGTTGGCCACCGCGCTGGAGTCCCGCGGATGGGGCTCCTCGGTGGAGGTGCGCAACGACACCTTCGCGATACTGCGCGCCGGGGTGGACGAGCCCCGGGGCGTCGCGGTGGTGTGCGGGGCCGGGATCAACTGCGTGGGCATGACCCCGGACGGGCGGACCGCCCGCTTCCCCGCGATCGGGCGGATATCCGGTGACTGGGGCGGCGGTTCGGGGCTCGCGGAGGAGGCGCTGTGGTTCGCCGCGCGCGCCGAGGACGGGCGCGGCGAGCCGTCCGAGCTGTCCCGTACGCTGCCGGCCCACTTCGGCCTCGACTCGATGTACGGGCTGATCGAGGCGCTGCACCGGGGCGGGATCCCGCTGGAGCGGCGGCACGAGCTGACGCCGGTGCTGTTCGCCACGGCGGCGGGCGGCGACCCGGTGGCCGGCGCGCTGGTGGAGCGGCTGGCCGAGGAGGTGGTGGCGATGGCCTCGGTCGCGCTGAACCGGCTCGGTCTGCTGGAGGAGGAGGTTCCGGTGCTGCTCGGCGGCAGCGTGCTGGCCGCGCGCCATCCGCAGCTGAACGACCGGATCGCCGGACTCCTCGCCGCCCGCGCCCCGAAGGCCGAGGTGCGCGTCGTGTCCGAGCCGCCGGTGCTGGGCGCGGCGCTGCTGGGCCTGGACCGTACGGGCGCGGGACCCGAGGCCCGTCGGAGGCTGCGCGCGCACTACGCCTGAGGCCCTTCGCGGTGAGCCGTGAGGCAGGGAGCGTCCCCCGCGCGATGTGCGTGGGGGACGCTTCTCGTGCGTTCCTCGTACGGGTGAACGCCCGGCGCACGAGGTGCGCGAGGGAACCGATCGGGCTTCCGGAACGTGTACCTGATGGAAAGTCCGTTCGCTCACGCCGTTCACTCAAGTCCGTCGCTTATGGGGATGTATACGGGCACGTTGCACCGCTTGCCTTGATCGGCCGCGTCCGTCCTGATCGAATGCGGTGACCGGTGAGGGGAACCGCCGTCAGTGACCGAGGGGGAGGTCGAGTGACACACCCGCCGAGCGGCGGCACGCAGACGTCGCGTACGCCGGACCCGGTGTCCGCGCCCGTCGGCGTGCCCGCACAGCGCCGCACCAGCTGGGCCGCGCGGACCGGGCGGCTGCGTGCCGTGGCGACGACCGAGCCCGGCCGGCTCCAGATCATCGGGGCCGTCCTGGCCCTGCTGGTCGTGGCGTTCGGGGCGGTGACGACGCTGGAGATCTCCTCGCGCGCCTCCTCGGCCGACGACGTGGTCAGCCGCAGTCAGCCGCTGAGCGCCGACGCGGCGGACATCTACCGCTTCCTGGCGGACGCGGACACGACGGCGGCCAGTGGCTTCCTCGCGGGCGCGCAGGAGCCGGAGGCCGTGCACGAGCAGTATCGGAAGGACATCGAGGAGGCCGCCCGGCTGCTGGTGAAGGCGTCGGGCAGCACCGAATCCGACAGCGCGTCCAGCCGCGAGATAGCCACCCTCAACAAGCTGCTCCCTGTCTACACGGGCCTGATCGAGCGCGCCCGCGCCAACAACCGCCAGGGCCTGCCGCTGGGCGGCGCCTATCTCCGGTACGCGAACCAGAAGATGACCGGCGAGATGCTGCCGGCCGCCGAGCGACTGTACGCGGCGGAGTCGGGCCGGCTGGAGAGCGACTCCGCCGACGCCCGGCAGTGGCCGCTCCTCTCGCTCGGCGCGGGGATCGTGGTGCTCGGCGCCCTGGCGTGGATGCAGCGGCGCACCTACCGCCGGACCAACCGGGTGCTGAACCACGGGCTGTTGGCGGCGACGGCCGCCGCCTCGGTGGTGGTGCTCTGGATGGCGGTGGGGCACGCGGTGGCCCGGGCGGAGCTGCGGTCGGCGATGGTGCACGGCCAGGCGTCCCTGGATGTGCTCAACGACGCCCGGATCAGCTCTCTGAAGGCGCGTGCCAACGAGAACCTGACCCTGGTGGCGCGCGGCGCGGTGCTGACCCCCGACGGCTCCGCCGACCAGTACGAGGCGGACTACACCACGGGGATGAAGGCGCTGAAGGGCCAGTTGGAGAAGGCCTCGGAGCTGGCGGACGACGAGCGCGGGAGCGCGCCGGTGGCCGACGCGAGCAAGGGCGTGGCCGAGTGGCAGGTCCGCCACCGCGAGGCCCGGGCCACGGACGACCACGGCGACTACGACGGCGCCCTGGAGCAGATCATCGGGACCGACAAGTCCACCGGGCAGTCCTTCCAGCAGGTGGACGCCGCGCTGGAGAAGGCGCTCGCCCATGAGCAGAGCGAGTTCACCTCGGCGGCGAAGGACGGGCGCGGGGCCCTGCGGGGTCTGCCGGCCGGGGCGGCGGCGCTGGCGGTCCTGGGGGCCGCCGCCGTGATCGTCGGGGTCAACCGCAGGCTCTCGGAGTACCGGTGAGAGGGGCAGCGATGAGCAGGTCGAAGGACCGGCCCGGGCGCGGCGGCCTGCGCGGCTGGGGCGGCGTGACGGCGATGGCGGCGGCCTGCGCGGTCACCGCGGCGCTCACCCTGCTGCCGCTGGCCCACCACGGCGACGCGGCTGCCGGGAGCGGCGCCTCGGGCGGCGGGGCGGTGACGGCCGTCCAGACCCGGGCCGAGGAGTGCACCGATCCGGAGGCGAGCCTGCCCGCTTCGGGAGACGACGGGCCGAACATCGACACGATCAAGCAGCGCGGCAAGCTGATCGCGGGCGTCGACCAGAACAGCTTCCGCTGGGGCTACCGCAATCCGGAGAGCCGTGAGCTCGAAGGGTTCGACATCGACCTGGTGCGGGCCATCGCCAAGGACATCCTGGGCGACCCGAACGCGGTGATCTTCCGCGCGATCCCCACCAACCAGCGCATCGCCGCCCTGGAGAACGACCGGGTCGACGTCGTCGTACGGACGATGACGATCAACTGCAAGCGGCTGGAGCAGGTCTCCTTCTCCACCGCCTACTTCCAGGCCGGACAGCAGGTGCTCGCCCCGAAGGACTCGGCGATCACCGGCTACGACGCCTCGCTGAAGGGCAAGCGGGTCTGCTCGGCCGAGGGCTCCACGGCGTACGAGGCGCTGGAGAAGAAGTCGTTCGGGGCGCTCTACAAGGACGACTACGACGGCACCGAGCGCGACCCGGACCTGCTGACCGTGCCCAACCAGCTGGACTGCCTGGTGCGGCTCCAGCTCGGCGAGGTCGACGCGATCGTCACGGACAACGCCCTGGCGGCCGGTCAGGCGGCGCAGGACCCGGCGGTGGAGCTCAAGGGGAAGGCCCCGTTCACCACGGAGTACTACGGCGTCGCGACGAAGAAGGGCGCGAACGACCTGGTCGCCCGGGTGAACAAGGTCCTCGTGGACTATCGCGCCGGTGGCGCGAACAGCCCCTGGATGACGTCCTACCAGGAGTGGCTGGCGGCCGGGCTGCCCGGCATCAAGGGGCCGCCCGCGCCCAAGTACCGCACCGACTGACCTCGGCGCACGACAGGACGCACCGGTCGCAGCGGGCCGGAGCAGACCGAAGCAACCGATCCCGCCGGGCCCACCGGCCCGGCGGGGAGAGCGGAGAGGTGATCGATGGGCGTCGCGGGATCCTTCCCCAGCTTCGCGGGGAGGCCGCCCGGCCCGGTCATGGACCGGGAGGAGGCGGACCGTGCGCTGGGCCGGCTCGGTGCGGAGCACGAGGCCATCGAGACCTCGCTCCTCGCGCTCCAGGACCATGCCGGCCGCCGGCTCCTGGAGGGCGCCGAGCTGACCGGTCTCACCCGGGAGCGCTGGGCCACGACCGAGCAGTCGATCACCCTGCTGTGGGGGTATTTCGACGCGTACGCGGGGGCCCTGTCCGAGGCCCGGGAGATCCGGGCGCGCCGCCGCCACCCGAACCGCGAGGACCTCGTGGCCCTGACCGACCTGCTGCGCGGCGAGTCGGTCACCGTGGCCAACCCGGGCGCCGTGCCGCCGCCTTCGGTCGCGGGCCCGGCCAGGCTCTCCGAGCGGTTCTCGCTCCAGGAGCTGGTCGCCCGGATGAACGAGCTGTACGCCCGGTCCCTGGACATGGTCGTGGCCTCCGACTCCGTCTGGTCGGCGCTGCCCGCGCGGATCGACCTGCTCGCGGCCGAGCTGCACCGGACGCGTTCGCTGGCGCACTCCGTGGGGGTGCGGCCCGGTGAGCATCCGGCCGGGGACGATCTGGCGGAGATCACCGAGGAGCTGACCACGCTGCGGGTGCAGGTGATCTCCGACCCGCTGGCGTTCTGGCTGCCGGGTCCGGGCAGCGCCGCGCCCGGCGGCGGCCGCCCGGACACCTCGCGCTACGACCGGGCCGCCCGCGCCCTGGAGGACGTACGGCGGGAGATCGAGGCGGTGCTCGCGGTCCGGCAGGACGCGGAGGCGCGGCTGGTGCGGCTGCGGGACGTGCTCTCGCGGGCCGACCGCACCCTGACGGAGGCCCGGGCGGCGCGCGGCGAGGTGCTGGCGAAGATCGCCGCCTCCGAGGTGCCCGCGGTCAGTGGTCCGCCGACCGCCCTCCAGGAGCGTCTGGCGGCCGCGGCCGACCACCGCAGGTACGCCCAGTGGCACCGGCTCTCACCGCTGCTGGAGGCGCTGGAGCAGGAGGCCGAGGACGAACTGCTGCGCGCCCGTGAGTCGCTGACCTCGGTGACGGCCCCGTTGGCGGTCCGCGCCGAGCTGCGCGGCCGGCTCGACGCGTACAAGGCGAAGGTGGCCCGGCACGGCCTGGCGGAGGATCCGGTGCTGATCGAGCGGTACGACGCGGCGCGCCGGATGCTGTGGAGCGCGCCGTGCGATCTGCGCGTCGCCGAGCAGGCCGTCCTGCGCTACCAGCACGCGGTCGCGGACGTGCTGGCGCCGCGCCGGCCCGACGGACCGCAGGACCGGCCGGGCACGGGGACGGGCACGGGCGAACAGCAGGGGGAGACACGATGAGTACGCAGTGCCAGCGCCCCGCGTGCGAGGGGAACTACGAGGACATGGGCGGCGGTGAGCTGTACTGCGACACCTGCGGTCTGGCCCCGGTCGTCTCGCCGACGGGCATGGTCTCCTCACCGCCCACCGGGATCGCCGGGGGCGGCCGGGCGAGCAGCAGGGACAGCTCCTCGCAGCGCTCGGGCTCCCGCGCTTCCGCCCGGTCCTCGTCCCGTTCGTCGACCTCGCGCCGTTCGGTCTCGGGCCGGCTGTCGCGCTCGCTGTCCGGCTCGTCCACCTCCCGTTCGGTGTCGGTGCGTTCCTCGGGCTCCACGTCGGCGACCTCGGCCCGGGGCCGGCTCGGCGTCGGCCTGGTGGAGGTCCCGGACGTGCCGCGGCCCGACCCGCGCACGGCGGTGATGGAGAACCCGGAGGTGCCGGAGCGCAAGCGGTTCTGCTCGCGTTCGGACTGCGGGGCGCCGGTGGGCCGTTCGCGCGGTGAACGGGAGGGCCGCACCGAGGGGTTCTGCACCAAGTGCGGTCACCCGTACTCCTTCGTGCCGAAGCTGACCGGCGGCGACATCGTGCACGGTCAGTACGAGGTCGTGGGCTGTCTGGCGCACGGCGGTCTCGGCTGGGTGTATCTCGCGGTGGACCGGGCGGTCTCCGACCGCTGGGTGGTCCTCAAGGGCCTGCTGGACACCGGCGACCAGGACGCGATGGCCGCCGCGATCTCCGAGCGCCGCTTCCTCGCCGAGATCGAGCACTCCAACATCGTGCGGATCTACAACTTCGTCGAGCACCTCGACCAGCGCACCGGCTCGCTCGACGGCTACATCGTCATGGAGTACGTCGGCGGCAAGGCGCTCAAGGAGATCGCCAACGAGCGCCGCACCCCGGCCGGGAAGCGCGACCCGCTGCCGGTGGAGCAGGCCTGCGCGTACGGGATCGAGGCGCTGGAGGCGCTCGGTCATCTGCACAGCCGCAACCTCCTCTACTGCGACTTCAAGGTCGACAACGCGATCCAGACCGAGGACCAGCTCAAGCTGATCGACATGGGCGCGGTGCGCCGGATGGACGACGACGAGTCGGCGATCTACGGCACCGTCGGCTACCAGGCCCCCGAGGTCGCGGAGGTCGGTCCGTCGGTCGCCTCCGATCTGTACACGGTGGCCCGGACGCTGGCGGTCCTCACCTTCGACTTCCAGGGGTACACGAACGTCTTCGTGGACTCGCTGCCGGACCCGGACAACATCGAGGTGTTCCGCACCTACGAGTCGTTCTACCGGCTGCTGGTGCGGGCCACCGACCCGGACCCGGCCCGGCGGTTCGCCTCCGCCGCGGAGATGGCCGAGCAGCTGACGGGGGTGCTGCGGGAGGTCGTGGCGCTCCAGACGGGCCGGCCGCGCCCGGCCCTGTCGACGCTGTTCGGCGCGGAACTGCGGGTGATCGACACGGAGTTGTTCGCCCGGCAGACGGACGACGTCTCGCGGCTCGGCGGCCGGGACACCGGCTCCGGGCGGGGCGGGCTGCTCGGCCGCCGCAAGGGCCGTGGCCGACCGTCGCCCGGTGTTCCGGGCCAGGGCGGCACCTGGCAGCCCCACGGCGGTACGGCGCCGGCCGCGCCGGGGGCCGTGGCCTCCGCGGTGGCCGGGGCGCTGCCGGTGGGCGCGCAGCCGTCGGGTCCGGCGGGGGCCGCTCCGCTGGCGGCGCCGCCGACCCACGTCCGGGGCTCCGCGCAGGGCGGCGCGCCGCTCGCGTACGCTCCCCCGGCCCAGGTTCCGGCGCCCCGGGCGGCGGAGCAGGCGCAGGGCGGACCGTACGTCGCGGTCGCCCCGTACGGCCCCTTCGGGGCGACCGCCGGGGGTGTCCGGCTCGCCCTGTTCGACACCCGGGCGACCTCGCTGGCGCTGCCGGTCCCCCGGGTCGACGCGCTGGACCCGAACGCCGGCTTCCTCGCCGGTCTGATGGCCTCCGCCCCGACCGAGCTGATCACCGCCCTGCACGCGGTGCCGGCCCCCTCGCTGGAGACCCGGCTGCGGGAGCTGCGGGCCCGGCTGGAGATGCGGGAGCTGGATTCGGCCGCGCGTGCGCTGACCACCCTGGAGGGTGAACACCCGGATGACTGGCGGGTCGTCTGGTATCGGGGCGTCACCTCGCTGGTGACCGGCGACCACGAGACGGCGGCGCTCTCCTTCGACGCGGTCTACGACGCGTTCCCCGGGGAGATGGCGCCCAAGCTGGCGCTCGGGATCTGTGCGGAGGTGCTGGGTCAGCTGGACAACGCCGCCGAGTACTACCGCCTGGTGTGGGCGACCGATCCGGGTTTCGTCAGCGCCGCGTTCGGCCTGGCCCGGGTGCAGATCGCCGCCGGGGAGCGGGCCGCGGCGGTGAGCACCCTGGAGTCGGTGCCGGAGGCCTCGATCCACTACACGGCGGCCCGGGTCGCCGCCGTCCGGGCGCGGCTGCGCGAGCGTTCGCACCGGGAGCCGCTGCTGGTCGACCTGACGGCCGCCGGGATCCAGGTGGCGGCGCTGGCCGCCTTCGGGCTGGACCCGGTGCGCCACGAGCAGTTGTCGACCGAGGTACTGGGCAAGGCACTGGACTGGGTACTCTCCGGTTGTCCCGGTGTCCCGGGGCTGAGCGGACCGGCCGCCGGTTCGCCGGACGCCCGCAAGCTGCTCGGCGCCGAACTGAACGAGCGGGGGCTGCGGTTCGGGCTGGAGCGCTCGTACCGGATGCTCGCCCGGCTCGCGCAGCGGGGCGACGAGAGGATCGAACTGGTGGAGCGGGCCAACCGTTTCCGCCCCCGGACGTGGGTGTGAAGATGTCTCAGAGCCACCAGCAGCCCGCCCTGTCGAAGTGCCCGGGCTGCGCCGAGCCGCCGGCCGCGGGCGATCTGTTCTGCGGGGCGTGCGGCTACGACCTCTCGGCCGTTCCGGCACGCCCCGACGACCGGCCCACGATGGCCATCACCGTGCCTCCGGCCGCTCCGGCCGCCGGGGCGGTGCAGTGGCCCGCCGCCGCGGAGACCGACAGTTCGGACCTGCCCGCGCCCGTGCACCATCCGGCGGACCTGCCGGGGACGGACTCGGGCGGCAGGCCGCTGGCGGAGCCGGAGCACGGTCAGCCGGTGGCGGAGCAGGACGTCGATCCCGAGCCGGGCGCGGCGGCCGGGCCCGTTCCGGTGCGCCACGACGACCGGGCGGTTCCGGGCGACGCGGCGGATTCCGGTGACTTCGCGCTGGCCGCGCCCGATCCCCGTACGGCGGAGCACGCAGCCGCGTCCGCCGCCGCTCCGGCCCCCGGGGCGAAGGTCTGTGTGGCCTGCCGCTCCGGCCGGGTGGACCCCGACGGCTACTGCGAGAACTGCGGGCACGCCCAGCCCCGTGAGCGCGACCACATGGAGCAGGAGCTCGACGCGGTGGCCGCCGTCAGCGACCGGGGCCTGCGCCACCACCGCAACGAGGACTCCTTCGCGGTGTCCTCGACCGCGCTGCCCGACGGTTCGCCCGCCGTCGTCGCGATCGTCTGCGACGGCGTCTCCTCGGCGAGCCGCCCCGACGAGGCCTCCGCGGCCGCCGCGAGCGCCGCCAACGAGGCGCTGCTGGAGTCCCTGCCGCGTGGTACGCATCCGCAGCAGGCGATGCACGAGGCGATCGTCGCCGCGTCGGAGGCGGTCAACGCCCTGGCGCAGGAGCCGGCCGGGGCGATGGAGCACGACGCCCACCGCCATCAGAACGCCCCGGCCTGCACCCTGGTCGGCGCGATCGCGGCGGGCGAACTGCTGATCGTCGGCTGGGTCGGCGACAGCCGGGTCTACTGGGTGCCGGAGGACCGCACCCGGCCGACCGCCCGGCTCACCGAGGACGACTCCTGGGCCGCGCAGATGGTGGCGGCCGGCCTGATGAACGAGGCGGAGGCGTACGCGGACGAGCGCGCCCACGCCATCACCGGCTGGCTCGGCGCCGACGCGTACGAACTGGAGCCGCACACGGCCGCGTTCAAGCCGGACCGGCCCGGCCTGGTGGTCGTCTGCACGGACGGCCTGTGGAACTACGCGGAATCCGCCGAGGAGATGGCCGCCGCCGTGCCGGCCGACGCCGCGGAACGACCGCTGCACGCCGCCCGGGTACTCGTCGGACACGCACTCGACGGCGGGGGCCACGACAACGTAACAGTGGCACTTCTGCCGTTCGCCGTACGGCCCCAAGGGGCAGGATCGGCCTGCGAAACCGCTTAACCCTCAAGGAGCCGACCAGATGGCCAACTTCTCCAAGTCGAACGTGCCGCAGTTCTCCGTCGAGGTGTACCAGAACGAGTTCCTGCCCGAGGGCGGCCGTGAGGTCAACGCGATCGTCACCGTGACCTCGACCGGTGGCGGCACCACCGGCGGCATACCGCTGGCGGGTGCGTCGGCCTCGCCCGCGTACGTACCGGTGCAGTCCCCCGACGCCGCCGTGGTGCTGATGGTCGACTGTTCCGGCTCGATGGACTATCCGCCGACGAAGATGCGCAACGCCCGCGACGCGACGGCGGCGGCCATCGACACGCTGCGCGAGGGCACCCGGTTCGCGGTGGTCGCGGGGACGCATGTGGCCAAGGACGTCTATCCGGGCAACGGGCGGCTCGCGGTCGCCGACGCGCAGACGAAGGCCCAGGCCAAGGACGCCCTGCGGAAGCTGAGCGCGGGCGGGGGCACCGCGATCGGCACCTGGCTGCGGCTGGCCGACCGGCTGCTGAACTCCGCGGACGTGTCCATCCGGCACGGCATCCTGCTGACCGACGGCCGCAACGAGCACGAGGCGCCGGAGGACCTGCGGGCGGCCCTGGACTCCTGCGCGGGCCGGTTCACCTGCGACGCCCGCGGGGTGGGCACCGACTGGGAGGTGAAGGAGGTCACCGGCATCGCCGCCGCCCTCCTCGGCACGGCCGACATCGTCGCCGACCCGGCGGGCCTGGCCGCGGACTTCACGCGGATGATGGAGAACGCCATGGGCAAGGAGATCGCGGACGTGGCGCTGCGGCTCTGGACGCCGGTGGGGGTGGAGATCCGGTTCGTGAAGCAGGTCGCGCCCACCGTCGCGGACCTGACCGGGCGGCGCACCGAGGCGGGGCCCCGGGCCGGGGACTATCCGACCGGTTCCTGGGGCGACGAGTCCCGCGACTACCACGTGTGCGTCCAGGTGCCGGAGGCCGGGATCGGCCAGGAGATGCTGGCCGCCCGGGTCTCGCTGATCCTGCCCGACCCCTCGGGCGCGGGCGCCCCGCAGACCTTGTCGCAGGGGCTCGTCCGGGCCGTGTGGACGGACGACATGGCGGCCTCGACCTCGATCAATCCGCAGGTCGCGCACTACACAGGTCAGGCGGAACTGGCACAAGTCATCCAGCAGGGGCTGGACGCACGCAAGTCGGGCGACTTCGACGGCGCGACGGCGAAGCTGGGCCGTGCGGTGCAGCTGGCGTCGGCGTCCGGGAACCAGGACACCGCGAAGCTGCTTTCGAAGGTGGTCGACGTCGTCGATGCCGCGACAGGTACTGTGCGACTGAAGGCGAAGGTCGCGGAAGCGGACGAGATGACCCTCGAAACGCGCTCCACCAAGACCGTTCGTGTCAAGAAGTAGCAGCACACGATCACCACTCGATCACCTCGCGGACCAGGTGCCGCGATCGACAGCATGCGGCCTCCGCGGCCGGAAGAGGAGAGGGGGAAGCGCCGACATGCCGACCTGCCCGAACGGACACCAGTCGGGTTCCGAGGACTGGTGCGAGGTCTGCGGACACCGCATGGCCACCGGCGGTGCGCCCGCGGGTGCCGTGCCCCCGCCTCCCCCTCCGCCGCCGCCCGCACCCGGTTACGGCTACCCGCAGCAGGGTTCCGAGGGTGGCGGGCCCACCATGCAGGCGGAGCTCTGCCCGCAGTGCCGTACACCGCGTGAGGCGATGGCTCCGTTCTGCGAGGAGTGCCGCTGGAACTTCCTCACCAACACGGCGACCTCGTACACCCCGCTGGCCCCGCAGCACGGCACGCCCGGCGGCCCTCCGCCCGGCCTCAACCTGCCGCCCGGATTCCAGGCGCAGAGCCCCGGCGGCCAGGGCGGTCCCGGTGCGCAGGGCGGTCCGCCCGGCGCACCGCAGCCGCGCGACCCGTTCGACTACCAGGGCTCGCGCCCCTCGCAGATGAACCGCCCCGCCGAGCCGCTCGCTCCCGAGCAGAACGGCCCGCACGGAAACGGCGGTCAGGGCGGGAACGGTGGTCAGGGCGGGCCTCCGCCGTCCTTCCAGCAGCAGGGCCCTCCGCCGCCGCCCTCGTTCCAGCAGCAGGGCCACCAGCCGCCCGCTCAGCAGCAGGCCGCGCCCTCGACGCGCTCGCCGTTCGAGCCGCAGCAGGCCTCGCCCTTCGCGCCTCCGCAGCAGCAGTCGGCGCCGCCCGCGCCGCCGCAGCCGTCGGGGCACACCGGCGGCGAGGACGACTGGATGCTGCCGCCGCCTTCGCAGGCCCAGCCGCCGCAGCCGCCCCAGCACTTCCAGCAGCCCCCGAGCCCCCACCAGGGCCAGGGCCAGCAGGGCCCGGGCCAGGACCCGGGGCAGGGCTACGACCAGGGCCGGCCGCAGCACGGGCAGGACCAGGGCTACGACCAGGGTCAGCAGCACGGTGGGGTGCCCGGCCAGGGCCGGCCTCCGCAGCCCGCCTCCTGGACCGCCGTGATCGCCCCGGACCGCGCGTACTTCCTCGCGATGATGCAGCGCAGCGGCCCCGAGGCGACCGGGCTGAACCTGCCCGCGTACTCCCCGGAGCAGCGGCTTCCGCTCCTCGGGAGCCAGATCACCATCGGGCGCCGCCGGCACAGCACCGGCGAGTCCCCCGACGTCGATCTGTCGGTGCCCCCGGAGGACCCGGGCGTCTCGCACCAGCACGCGGTGCTGGTCCAGCAGCCCGACGGCGGCTGGGCGGTCGTCGACCAGAACTCCACCAACGGCACCACGCTGAACGGCGCCGAGGACCCGATCCAGCCCTACGTCCCCGTACCGCTGCAGGACGGCGACCAGGTGCACGTCGGGGCATGGACGACGATCACGGTCCGCCGGGACTGAGCGCACACCGCCGCAGGCGCCCTCCCGTACGTCCGGCCGCTCGTCGCCTCACCCGGTGGCGAGCGGCCAGGTGTACGGGCCCTGCGGGTCGTCGAGCCAGGCCCACTGCCGCCCCTGGCCGACCGTGACGCCGTACCTCTCCCGCTCCGGTCGCTCCTCGCGCTCCCAGAGCGAGAGGGCCTCGTGCGGATCGAGGGTGCCCGCGGTCAGGGTCAGGAGAAAGCGGAAGAGATCGTCCCCGGCCACCCGGCGCGGCAGTCCGCCGAGATACGGCAGCCCGCCGGGCAGCGGGAGCGCCCCGCGCAGGGGCACGAAGTACGCCGGGGTGTGCAGGAAGTGCCCCTCGGCGCGCGGTCCGTGCGCCGTCGCACGGACCTGGAGCGAGACCAGTCCGGTGGCGAGCGGTGCGAGGATCCGCGCCCCCGGACGGCACTGTTCCGGCCAGCTCTGCGGTACGGACGGCAGGGTGCAGGTCGCGATGATCCGGTCGTACGGGGCGCGCTGCGGACAGCCCCGGGCCCCGTCGCCGGTGATCACCGTCGGGTGGTATCCGGCCGCCGCGAGGTGGGCGCGGGCCGACTCCGTGATCTCCGGGTCCAGATCGACGCTGGTCACGGCGGCGTCGCCGAGCCGGTGGGCGAGCAGCGCCGCGTTGTAGCCGGGGCCGGTGCCGATCTCCAGGACCGTGTTCCCGTCCCGTACGTCGAGGGCGTCGAGCATCAGGGCCATCAGGGACGGCTGGCTGGAGGACGAGACGAGTTCGCCGTCCTTGAGCCGGGTGGCCAGCGCCCCGTCCGTGTACACGCCGCGCAGCCAGTGGGAGCGCCGGCCGGGGTCGGGGTCCTCGCCCCAGAGGCGTTCGTAGCCGCCGATTCCGTGCTCGTAGTAGAACGGCACGAACAGATGGCGGGGTACCTCGGCGAAGGCCGTACGCCAGGCGGGGTCGGCGAATCCGCCGCGCGCGGCGATCTCCCGCACCAGGGCCTCGCGCGCCGCGTCGGCCTCGGCGTCGCGAACGGGCTTCTCTCCCATCGCTCCCATCTCTCCACTGTCCTGCGCCGGAGCCGCTCGGGCGAGCGGCGGACCGGAGGACCGGGGGTTCCCGGCCCTTGGTCCTAGGACCCCTGTCCTCGGCCGGTGCGTCTGCGACCATGGACGGGTGACTGAGATTCCGCGCGACACGCTTCAGGAGCAGACCTTCTACGAGCAGGTCGGCGGCGAGGCGACCTTCCGGCGCCTGGTCCACCGCTTCTACGAGGGCGTGGCGGGCGACGAGCTGCTGCGGCCGATGTACCCGGAGGAGGATCTGGGCCCGGCCGAGGAGCGGTTCGCGCTGTTCCTGATGCAGTACTGGGGCGGCCCGCGCACCTACAGCGACCACCGGGGGCACCCGCGGCTGCGGATGCGGCACGCGCCGTTCCGGGTGGACCGGGCGGCGCATGACGCCTGGCTCGGCCATATGCGGGTCGCGCTGGACGAGCTGGGGCTCGCGCCGGAGCACGAGCGGCAGTTGTGGGACTACCTGACGTACGCCGCCGCCTCGATGGTGAACACCGCGGACTGATCGGTTCCGGAGCGCTGCGCACCGCGTTCCGGACCACCACGCACCGGGTTCCGGACCGCTCCGCGACGATCCGTGACCGGACAACTCCGGAATTCGGCGTTCCAACCCCGCATAACGATCACGATCGCATCAAGGTGCGGGGGCAAGCGGTTACCAGAACCTGTTGCCTCTGAAAGCATCACGGGTACGCCGGGGGGCGTGCGCATGCGGTGTTTCCGGGGCTGGGGGATCAGGTGACGGGTTTCGTCCTTCTGCGGGTGAGGGCTCATCGCCTTCTGCTCTCCGCGGCGGTGCTCGCCGTCCTGCTGACCACATCCGTCCTGGCCGCGCTCACAGCGTTCTCGGGTTCGGTGGGCGACGCGGCCCTGCGCCACACGCTCACCCACGGATCGGCCGCGTCCGCCGCCCTCGTCGTCTCCGCCTCGGTGGACCACGAGAAGCGCGCGGAGGCCGACGACGCCGTCCGCGAGGCCTCCCGCGACGCGTTCGACGGACTGCCCGTGACCGTGGGGAAGCTGGAGAGCTCGGGGTCGTACGCGCTGCCGCGGAGCCTCCAGGACTCGGCCGCCCGGCGCGGCGAGCCGGACCTCACCCACTTCGCCGCCCTCGACCGGGGCCGGGTGCGGATCACCGAGGGCAAGGCGCCCGAGGCCGCCACCGGCGCCGGGCCCGTCCAGGTCGCGCTGCCCGTCGTCGCCGCCGAGGCCCTGAAGCTGAAGCCGGGCGCCCGGCTCACCGTCACCGACCGGCTGCGCGACAAGAAGCAGCCGGTCCTGGTCACCGGCGTCTACGAGGCCGCCGACCGGTCCGACCCGTACTGGCAGCTGGATCCGCTCGGCGGGCGCGGAGTGCGCAAGCTGGCGTTCACGACGTACGGTCCGCTGCTCACCGACCCCTCGGTGCTCGCCTCCGGCGCGCTCGGCAAGGGCGAGACGTCCTGGCTGGCGGCCGCCGACTTCGCCACGCTGACCACCGGCTCCATGGAGGGGCTGCGGAACGCGTCGGCACAGGCCCCGAAGGCGCTGACGGCCGCACCGGTGTTCGCGTCCGGTGTCACCGCGCGCACCTCGCTGCCCACCGTGCTCGACCAGCTCGACCGGGCGCTGCTGGTCTCCCGTTCCACACTGATGATCGTCGCGGTGCAGCTGGTACTGCTCGCCGCGTACGCCCTGCTGCTGGTGGCCCGGCTGCTGAACAGCGAGCGGGACGGGGAGCGTGAACTGCTGCGGGCCCGGGGAGGTTCGCGGGGCCGGATCACCTCGTTCGCCGCGATCGAGGCGCTGTTGCTCGCGGTGCCCGCCGCGGTGGTCGCCCCGCTGCTCGCGGGGCCGCTGACCGGGCTGCTGGCCGAGCGCAGCGCCCTGTCCCGGATCGGGCTGAAGGTCGGGGAGGCGTCGACCGGGACCGTGTGGCTGGTCTCGGCGGCCGTCGCCCTGGCCTGCGCCCTGGCGGTGGTGGCCCCGTCGCTGACGGCCGGGGCGAGCGGCCGCAGGTCCCGGGCCGCCGCGCTGCCCGGTCCGGTGCGGGCGGGCGCGGACCTCGGGCTGCTGCTCGTCGCGGCGGTGGCGTACTGGCAGCTGGACCGGCAGTCCGGCAGCGGGGCGCTCACCGGCGACCGGGCGGGCAACCTCGGCATCGACCCCCTGCTGGTCACCGCACCCGCGCTGGCGCTGCTCGCCGGAACGGTCCTCACACTGCGTCTGCTGCCGCCCGCCGCGAAGCTCGCCGAACGGCGTGCGGCCAAGGGCCGGGGGCTGCCCGCGGCCCTGGCGGGCTGGCAGTTCAGCCGCCGCCCGCTGCGCGGCGCGGGTCCGGTACTGCTGCTGGTCCTGTCGGTCGCCATGGGCATGCTGGCCATCGGGCAGAGCGCCTCCTGGGACCGCTCGCAGTCCGACCAGGCCGACTTCGGCTCCGGCGCCTCGGTCCGGCTGGTGGGCGGGCAGGGCGGCGGCGCGGCGACAGCCGGCGCCTACAGCGCCCTGGACGGGGTGCGGCAGGCGGCGCCCGCCTACCGGGCGGACGTGGAGGTCTCCGGCGGACGGATGGCCGAGGTCCTCGCCCTGGACACGGCCCACGCGGACGAGCGGATGCTGATGCGCTCCGACCTCGCCGCGACGAGCCCGCGCCGGATGTTCGAGACCATCGCCCCGGAGCCGGCCCCGCGCCCCGGACTCGTCCTGCCGAAGGACAGCACCCGGCTGAAGCTGGACGTGCGGATCACCACGGTGTCGCCGAAGCGCTCCGGAGCTGCCGCGGACCTCGCGCCACCGGTGGTCACGGTGCTCCTGGAGGACCGTTACGGCCTGCCCTACCGGGCCCTGGCGGGCGCCGTGCCGGTGGACGGGCACCCGGTCGCGGTGTCCCTGCCGGTGTCGGCGGCGGGCGGTCTGGCGCTGACCGGCATCGAGGTGGACGGCGAGGCTCCGTTCGGCTCCGCGCAGCAGCGCAGGGTCTCGGTGAGCGATGTACGGGTGGTCACCGGTTCCGGCGCGGAACGCCCGGTGCCGGCGGCGGAGCCGGTGCGCTGGGACGCCTCCATGACGCTCACCGAGTTCGGTGAGGACCGGCCGGGCGAGGAGCCGGTCCGCCACGGCGCATCGGGTCTGCCGGACTTCACGTACGACACCGGTGTGGACAGCGAGGACACCTGGGAGCCGACCAGCGGCCTCCTGCGGATCACCGCCGCCCGGCCGAAGGCCGCGGTGGTCAAGGCGGTCGCGACGGACGCCTATCTCAAGACCACGAACGCGAAGCTGGGCGACGAGATCGACATCACCCTGGCCGGGAACACCATCCGGGTGGCCCTGGCGGAGTCGGTGCGCCGGCTGCCGACCACCGAGGCCGCCGAGCTGTCCGGCGCCGCGGACCCGGCGGCGAGCGGCGGTGCGCTGCTGCTGGACCTCAAGGCCGTCACCGAGGTCCTGGCCCACCGGCCGACCGCGACGATCGAGGCCAGTGAGTGGTGGCTGAGCACCGCCCCGGGCGACGCCGCGAAGGCGGCCGCCGCCCTGCGGGCCGTGCCGGACACCGACCCGGCCCAGGTGCTGGTCCGCGCGGAGGCCGCCCAGCGGCTGGTGGACGACCCGCTGGGCGCGGGTCCGCAGTCGGCGCTGCCGGCCGTCGCGGTGGTCGCCGCCGCGCTGGCGGCGGTCGGCTTCGCGGTCAGCGCCTCCGGGTCCCGGCGCGAACGGTCCGCCGAACTCGGCGTGTTGCGGGCGCTCGGTGCTCCGCGCCGCCAGCTGGCCCACATGATCGCCGCCGAGCAGGGGGTGCTGATCGCCCTCGCGCTGCTGATCGGGCTCGGCATCGGCACGGTGCTGACCCGGGCCGTCGTTCCGCTGATCGTGCTGACCGGGCAGGCGGACCGGCCCGTTCCGCCGGTGCTGGTCGAGCTGCCCGCCGGGCAGGTCGCGGCGCTGCTGGCCGGGGTCGCCGCCCTGCCGCTCGTGATCGTCGCGACGATGGCGCTGCGCCGCGGGGACCCGGCGGTCACGCTGCGCCACCAGGGGGACCACTGATATGAGCAACGACAAGCGGGCGGCCTCCGCCCCGTGGATCCGTACCCGGCTGCGCACCGCGCCCGGTGCGGCGACGGCCCTCGCGGTGCTGGTGCTGGTGACGGCGTTCCTCGCCGCGGCGTTCCCGCGGGCGGTGGACGCGTACGAGTCGAAGGGGCTGCGCCACGACATCGCGACGGCGGACGCGGGCCACAGCACCGTGGAGATCGCCCGCCCGCAGCCCGGTCTCGAACTGCCGCAGGAACAGCGGGAGGCCGAGACGCGGAACCCCGAGCTGACGCGGGTCGGCACGGCGCTGCTGAAGGCCCTGCCCGCACCGCTGCGCGCCGACGCCTCGTCGGTCGCGTACGGCGTGCGCACCACGAAGCCGTCCGTCGCGACGGAGCCCTGGCTGCCGAGGCCCGACGCGGTGCCGCCGAAGCTCACGTACGTGGCGCAGTCGGGGCTGAAGGACCACGCGACGCTGGCCTCCGGCGCCTGGCCGACGGCACCGGACGGGGTGACCGAGGACTCCCGTGCGGTGCAGGGCGCGGTCACCGAGGAGACGGCGGCCGAGCTGAAGGTGAAGGTCGGCGCGACCATCACCCTGCTCACCGCGGCCCAGGAGCCCATCACCGTGACGATCACCGGCATCGTGGCTCCGCGCGATCCGAACGGCAGCTACTGGTCGGCCGATCCGCTGCTGCGCAGCCCGTCGCTGGTCCCGGACCCCAGCAGCTCCTTCCCGGTGAACTTCTGGACCGGCACCGTCCTGCTGGCGGAAGACACCGGTCCGGTGCTCCTGAGCACGGCCGCCGAGCCCGTGGTCTTCTGGCGGTTCCCGCCCGACCCGACGGGGCTGACCGGCCCCGACGGCTCCCGGCTGACGTCCGTCATCGCCTCGCTGGAGAGCGGCCCCGGGCTGCTGAAGGTGCGGAGGATCGCCGGGGGCACCGCGGTGGTCGGCACCGGACTCGGCACGATCGTGGAGGCCAACGCCCGGATGCGCGACGCGATCGGTCCGGTGATCGCGGTCGCCGGCCTCGGCATCGGCTCCGTGGCCGCCGTCGTCCTGCTGATGACCGGCGCCCTGATCGCCGCTCGCCGCCGCGACGAACTGGCGCTGATGCGCTCGCGCGGTGGTTCGCTGCGCGGCATCGGCGGCCGGCTGCTCGCGGAGACCGCGGTGACCGTGCTGCCCGCGAGCGCACTCGGGCTGCTCCTCGCGGTGCTGCTCGTGGACGAGGGCCGGTGGTGGCCCGGAGCGCTGGCCGCGGCGGGCGTCGCCCTCCTGGTGTGCGTCGCCCTGCCCGTGCGGACGACGCTCCAGCACATCCGGCCCACACTGCACGGCGCCCGCGAGGACATGGTGAGCGCCCGGCCCTCGCGCCGCCGGACCGTGGCCGAACTGACCCTGCTCGTCCTGGCGGTGGGCGCGGTGACGGCGCTGCGGCGTCGCGGTACGTCGACCGGGGGCGGTACCGATCTGCTGGTCAGCGCCGCGCCCGTGCTGGTCGCACTGATCGCGGCGCTGGTGCTGGTGAGGATCTACCCGCTGCCCCTGCGACTCGCGGCCCGGCCGATGGCCCGGCTGCGCGGGGCGATCGGCTTCCTCTCGCTGGCCCGCGCCGGCCGGTCGTCGGCCGGCGGGGCGCTGCCACTGCTGGCGCTGCTGCTGGCGCTGGCCACGGCGGCGTTCGGCGGTTCGGTGATCGCGGGCATCGGCGACGCACGGGACGACGCGGCGCTGGCGTCCGTCGGCGCGGACGCCCGGGTCAGCGGCATGGGCGACCGGGCGACGCTGCCGGACGAGCTGGTCCGCACGGTGAGCGGGCTGGACGGCGTGCGGGACGCCGCGCCGGTACGGGTCGAGTACAGCGTGACGATGCCGGAGGCGGCGGCCGGTGACGGCGCCGGTACGCGTACGGACACGGCTGCGGATACGGGCACGGCCGGCGACGACGCGGCGGACGCGGGCGACGCGGCGACCGCGGCCCTGGTGGGCGTCGAGCCCGCCTCGTACGCCCGGCTGGCCCGTACCCACGGGCTGCCCGCCTTCCCGGCCGCCCGGCTGCGGGCCACCGGCCCCTCGGCCCCGCTGCCCGAGGGCACGGAGGCCGGCCCGGAGCGGGTCCTTCCGGCCATCGCCTCTCCGGCGGTGGCGGCCCGGCTGGGCAAGGAGCCGCGCGCGGTACGGACGCTGTCCGGGGACTTCCGGGTCCAGGTCGTGGGGACCACCGCGCACGTCGCCGCGGTCTCCTCCACCAACTTCCTGATCGTGAACGCCGCTTCGCTGGAGCAGAAGGCGCCCACCACCCTGCTCCTGGCCGGCGCACCGGACCCCGGGAAGCTGCGCGCGGCCGTCGACGAGAACGGCAAGAAGTTCGTCGTACAGCTGCGTTCCGAGGAGCGCGCGCGGTACGTGAACACCCCGATGCAGGCGGGGGCCGAGCGGATCTACCTCGCGGCGGTCGCGGCGGGCGCCGGATACGCGCTGCTGGCCGTCCTGCTGTCGCTGCTCCAGACCGCGCCGGAGCGCAAGACGCTGCTGGCCCGGCTGCGCACGATGGGGCTCACCACCGCACAGGGCAGGCGGCTGCTGGCCTTCGAGGCGACGCCGCAGGCGCTGCTGGCGGCGGGCGGCGGGCTGTTCACCGGCTGGGCGACCATCGCCCTGCTCTCCCCCGGCGTCGATCTGGTCCCGCTGGCGCTCGCCGGCGTCGCCGGATCGGACACCGGCCCCGTTCCGCTGCGCACCGACCTCTGGTCGCTGGGGCTGCCGGCCGCGGGGGTCGTGGCGCTCGCGGCGGCGGTCGCGGGTGTGCAGGCGTGGTGGGCGAGCCGCCGCGGATCGATCACCGAACTCAGGGCAGGAGACTCCCGATGACCTCGTCCACCGAGACGGCAGACACGGCCCGCGCGGCCGGCACGACGCTGGCGGAGCTGGAGCAGCGGGCCGCGGCCCGCCGGGACCGCCCTTCCTACGGGCACGACGCGCTGATCGCCTGCGACCGGGTGGTGCGGATCTTCACCACCGACGGGGTGGAGGTGCAGGCGCTCCAGGGGCTCGATCTGCTGGTCACCGAGGGCGAGTTGATGGCCCTGGTGGGCGCGTCGGGCAGTGGCAAGTCGACGCTGATGAACATCCTGGCGGGCCTGGACGTGCCGACGGCCGGCTCGGCGAAGGTCGCGGGCTGCGATCTGCTGTCGATGGGCCCGAAGGAACGGCTGCGCTACCGCCGGGACGTGGTCGGGTTCGTCTGGCAGCAGACCGCCCGCAATCTGCTCCCGTATCTCTCCGCGATCCAGAACATCACCCTGCCCATGCAGTTGCGCGGCGGTGGGAGCAAGCGCGAACGGGCCGCCCGCGCCGAGTCGTTGCTCGCCATGCTGGACATCGCGGACTGCCGCGACCGGCGGCCCCAGCAACTGTCCGGCGGGCAGCAGCAGCGGGTGGCCATCGCGGTGGCGCTGGCCAACAACCCGTCCGTGCTGCTGGCGGACGAGCCGACCGGTGAGCTGGACTCGGCCACCGGGGAACAGGTCTTCGCCGCGTTCCGGCGCGCCAACGAGGAACTGGGCACCTCGATCGTGATCGTCACCCATGACCAGGCGGTCGCGAACGAGGTGCGGCGTACGGTCGCCATCCGCGACGGCCGTACGTCCTCCGAGGTGCTGCGCCGCACGGAGGTGGACGCGGCGACGGGCCAGGAGTCGCAGGTGGCCCGGGAGTACGCGATGCTCGACCGGGCGGGACGGCTCCAGCTGCCGGCGGACTACACGCAGACGCTGGGCATGGAACACCGGGTGCTGCTGGAGCTGGAGCAGGACCACATCGGGGTCTGGCCGGACGCGCACGGGGCTCCGGAGAAGCCGGAGGGGGCCTCGGACCCGCAGGAGCAGCAGGAGCAGTAGGACGCAACGGCGGAGGCGACCGGTCAGCCGGTCCGGCGGTTCAACCGGGCTCGACCGACAGACCGAGCCCACCGAGCCCGCCGGCCGGGTCGCGGCGCAGCGCGATCGAGCCGAACGGCGTCCGCAGCCGCAGCCAGCCGCCCGCGGAGAGCAGCGAGACGGGGAACTCCGGGTCGGGGCGCAGGAAGCCGAGGGACTGGGCGGCGTGCACGGCGCGCAGCGGCAGGTCCGTGGCGCCGACCGGCCGGGACCAGATCTCGCGGCCGATCCGGTCGCGTTCGGCGCGGGTGCGCTGCTCATCGGGCAGCGCCTCGTCCCGCGTACGGAATTCGGCGACGGCCGTGTCGAGGGCGGCGCGCAGAGCGTCGGGGCCGGGCAGCCCGGTCTGCTCCCGCCAGGGCCCGCGGGGCGGCAGGACACCGGTCCAGGGCGGCCCGGTGACGGGCGCGGGCAGCGAACCCCCCGCACCGGCCCCACCGGAGACGTCGAGGGACAGGGACTCCAGCAACTCCCCGGCCGACACCGTGACGTCGAGCGTCTCGGGGCGGTCCAGGCGGGCGGTGCGGATGGCGAGGACCTCGAAGGAGGGCGGCCGGCCGAACACGGCCAACGCGTCGCCGCCGCCCGCCTGCAACCGGACCGCGGCGGCCCGGTCGTAGTGGAGCAGCCGACCGAGGAAGGCGGCGAGATCCGCCGCCTCCCTCGCGTCGGCGAACCGCAGCGACTGCACGGGCACGGTCATGCCGCGGCGGGCTCCTCTGCGAGGTACTGCTGGAGGAAGAGCTTCTCCTCGGCGGAGATCCGCCGGGGCCGCTCCGCCGCCAGGTCGTAGGGCACGACGACGGTCGAGGCGCGTACGTACACCTGGTCGGCGTCCTTGATCTCATAGGCGATCGTCAGGGACGCGGCGCCTATCTTCGTGACCCACGACTCGACGGTCACCGGCTCGTGCCGGTGGACCAACGGCCGTACGTAGTCGATCTCGTGCCGGGCCACGACGGACCCGCCGGAGAACGACGGCGAACCGTCCCCGGGCGCCAGCCGGAACATGAAGTCGATGCGCGCCTCCTCCAGGTAGCGGAGGAAGACCACGTTGTTGACGTGGCCGAAGGCGTCCATGTCCGACCAGCGCAGGGGGCAGCTGTAGAGGTGACGAGCCAAGACGATCAGCCTCGCGTGAGCTTCTTGTACGTGGCACGGTGCGGACGGGCCGCGTCCGCGCCGAGGCGCTCGACCTTGTTCTTCTCGTACGACTCGAAGTTGCCCTCGAACCAGTACCACTTGGAGTCACCCTCGTAGGCGAGGATGTGCGTGGCGACGCGGTCCAGGAACCAGCGGTCGTGGGAGATGACCACGGCGGCACCGGGGAACTCCAGCAGGGCGTTCTCCAGCGAGGAGAGCGTCTCGACGTCGAGGTCGTTGGTGGGCTCGTCGAGGAGCAGCAGGTTGCCGCCCTCCTTGAGCGTCAGCGCCAGGTTGAGGCGGTTGCGCTCACCACCGGACAGGACGCCGGCCGGCTTCTGCTGGTCCGGGCCCTTGAAGCCGAACGCGGAGACGTAGGCGCGGGACGGCATCTCGACCTGGCCGACGTTGATGTAGTCCAGCTCGTCCGAGACGACGGCCCAGAGGGTCTTCTTCGGGTCGATGTTGGCGCGGGACTGGTCGACGTAGGAGATCTTGACCGTGTCGCCGATCTTGACCGAACCGCTGTCCGGCGTCTCCAGGCCCTGGATCATCTTGAACAGCGTGGTCTTGCCCGCGCCGTTCGGACCGATGACGCCGACGATGCCGTTACGGGGCAGCGTGAACGACAGGTCGTCGATGAGGACCTTGTCGCCGAAGGCCTTCGAGAGGTGCTCGACCTCGACGACGATGGAACCGAGCCGCGGGCCCGGCGGAATCTGGATCTCCTCGAAGTCCAGCTTCCGCATCTTGTCGGCCTCGGCCGCCATCTCCTCGTACCGGGCGAGACGGGCCTTGGACTTGGTCTGGCGCCCCTTGGCGTTCGACCGCACCCACTCCAGCTCCTCCTTGAGGCGCTTCTGGCGCTTCTCGTCCTTGCGGCCCTCGACCTTGAGGCGGGCGGCCTTCTTGTCGAGGTAGGTGGAGTAGTTGCCCTCGTAGGGGATCGCGCGGCCGCGGTCGAGCTCAAGGATCCACTCGGCGACGTTGTTCAGGAAGTACCGGTCGTGGGTGACGGCGACGACGGCACCCGCGTACTTCGAGAGGTGCTGCTCCAGCCAGTTCACCGACTCGGCGTCCAGGTGGTTGGTGGGCTCGTCGAGGAGGAGCAGGTCCGGGGCCTCGATGAGGAGCTTGCAGAGCGCCACGCGGCGCTTCTCGCCACCGGAGAGGTTGGTGACCGGCCAGTCGCCGGGCGGGCAGCCCAGGGCGTCCATGGCCTGCTCCAGCTGGGCGTCCAGGTCCCACGCGTTGGCGTGGTCCAGGTCCTCCTGGAGCTTGCCCATCTCCTCCATCAGCGCGTCGGAGTAGTCGGTCGCCATGAGCTCGGCGACCTCGTTGAAGCGGTGGAGCTTGCCCATGATCTCGGCGGCGCCGTCCTGGACGTTCTCCAGGACGGTCTTCTCCTCGTCCAGCTTCGGCTCCTGCATGAGGATGCCGACGCTGAACCCGGGCGAGATGAAGGCGTCGCCGTTGGACGGCTGCTCCAGGCCCGCCATGATCTTCAGCACCGTGGACTTACCGGCGCCGTTGGGGCCCACGACACCGATCTTCGCGCCGGGCAGGAAGTTCAGATTGACGTCATCGAGAATCACCTTGTCGCCGTGCGCTTTGCGCGTCTTGCGCATGGTGTAGATGTACTCAGCCAAGAGAAACCGTCCGGCAGCAATAGAGGTGTGGGCAGATACACCCATCTTGCCTGACACCCGCCCCCGGACGGAAACCCGTCCACCCACCGGCACCGGAGCACCGGTCACCTCATGCGCGTGGGCGCTCACTCACCGTCGGCGCCCGGCTGCTTCCGGCGGAGGAGGAAGACCGCGCCGCCGCCCACGACGAGCAGTCCGATGGCGACCGCGGCGAGCATCGGGGTGGCGCTGGAGCCGCCGGTCGCGGCGAGGTCGCCCTCCAGCCCCGAGGTGGTGGAGCCGGTGGTGGCCGGGACGGACTGCTGGGCGCTCTGCGTGCCGACGTCGTTGCCCGCGCCGCCCGCCTCCTGGCTCTCCTTCTCCAGCACGCTGCCGCTGGTGGCGCAGTCGAGCACCCCGGTGAAGGTCCTGGCGAATCCGGCCGGCCCGGTGATGGTGAAGTCGTACGCCTGGTCCTCGGCGACCGGGACCGTGACCGTGCTGGTGGCCCCGGCGGCGACGGTGTGCTCGGTGCCGGCCAGCTCGAAGGTGAACGGCTGGTCGCCCCGGTTGGCGGCCGTGACGTCCACACCGCCCGCGGCGCAGTTCTTCCGGGCGGTCAGCGCGGGGGCGGCGCCGGTCTCGGCCCAGGTGGCGCTCGCCCGGGCGGAGACCGTGGACTCGCTGGAGCCGGCCAGGATCTGGGTCTGGGTGCGGCCGGCCCCGGCGAAGGCCCGGCCGACCGGCACGGAGGTGGTGGCCTGGACCGCCAGCGACGCGGTTCCGTCGGCGGTGTCCTTCGGTACGGCGAAGTAGAGCCGGTCCCCGTCCGCCGCGGCGGTGACGGGGGCGCCCTTCTCGTCCGTGACCGTGATGCCGCTGGCCGCCGCGTCCACCGGGGGCGACACCGAGACCTGGTCCGCGTCGGTGCGTACGGTCACGGGGCCGAGCCGTTCACCGGCCCGCCCGGCGACAGCGGCGGGTTCCAGGGTGAGCGAGGCCCGCGGCTCCTTGGTGTCGCGGGCGCTGCGCTCCAGCCAGTCCGCGAGCTTCTCCGCCTGCTTGTCCGATGCGGTGACATCGGCGTCGTCCGAGTAGCGCCAGATGGCGACCTGGGTTCCGGCGGCGGCGGTCCGCTCGGTCAGCGGGCCGGTGCCGGCCGCGTCGGCGAGCGCGGCCAGGTCGTCGACCTGGGGGTAGGAGTGCTGGAGGATCCAGCGGATCTTCCCCGCGTTCCGGTTGCCGCCGAGCGAGGTCTCGGCCCAGGGGGTCTCCAGATACTTCGCCTGGTCCTGGGTGGGGTTGTGGAGGTCGATGCAGTAGGTCTTGAGCTTGCCGCCGCCGTCGACGGTCATCTCGAACAGCCCGGCGGGCAGTTCCTGGGTCCGGTCGGGCGCCCCGTTCTTCCCCGCGACGCGGAGCACCGCGCTGTCGAAGGTCTTCAGCCCGTCGAGCACCGCGGCCGCGCCGCCGTGGTGCCGGCCCGGGTCGTCGGCGACCGCGGGTCCGGCGCCGACGAGTGCGGCAGCCGCGACGAGACCGGAGAGCAGCAGCGCGGCGACCGGGCGGAGGATCCCGCGGCCCGGAGGCGCCCCTGTCGTGCCGGACGGCGCAGCGGACGCTGAAGACGCAGAAAACACAGAATTCCCCTCCGGGCGAGGCCCTCGCGCGTGGTGCGCGTGTGGGGAATGCCTCGCCAGCAGACCCAAGTGACCCATGAGCACTGGGAATCCTAAAGAACGGGCGAAGAGCAGTCCCCCGTACTGCCCTTGTACAACCATTCCGAATCGGAATCGTTATCGCGGGATGCCGTCGGCCGTGGCGCCGATCAGTCTTTTCAGGACACTGCCGCCATTGCGCCTACCTGTTCCGGCTGTTTCGGCGAGGCCTCCGTGTCGCCGTCCGTGACCCGTCCCGGACGCTCCGTCAGAACGGGTTCGGCTCTGGCCGCCCGCCGGAAGGCGGCCGTTCCCCGGCTGAGGTCGTGACCGACGGCGACGGCCTCGACATCGACGAACGTCCTTCGCTGACCGGCCTGTTCCTCCTCGCGGACCTTCAACCGGCCGTGCACGACCAGGGGTTCTCCGACCGAAACGGAACCGGCCAGATTCGCGGCGAGCGTGCGCCAGGACCAGACGGTGTAGAAGCTGGTGCGGCCGTCGGCCCAGAGCTGTTTCTCACGGTCCCAGCGGCGCGGAGTGACGGCGAAACGGAATCGCGCCATTCCACCGGTGGCCGTCTCCCGGAACTCCACCGCCGTGGCGGCGTTTCCCACCAGGGTCACCAAGGTCTCGTTCATTTTCCGGCCCCCGTTTTCCTTGTCGCACCGCTTCGTACGGAGTCGGGCGACTCCGTACGGTGTGCGATCTCCAGGGTGGACGCCGGGCGGGAATCGCGTCGGGGCCTGTGGACTACCGGCCGGTTGTGGAAAACTCCGTCACCGTCACATAGCGCTCGCGCACTTCCCGGTAGCGCACCAGCTCGGCCGCGACCGGATCCAGCACCCTGGCCCGGCCGCACCCGGCCGCCGCCTCGCGCAGCCGCCGCTCGGCGTCCTGCCCGTACCGTCTGGCCGGACCCCGGATGGCCGCGGCGCAGGACCACTCCACCAGCGGGCCGCCCACGACTCCGGCGAGCATGATGAGCGCGGGCGTGACGAGCCCCGGCTCCAGGACGCCGATGATCTGGCCGACCAGCCACAGGCCGCCGAAGATCTGGAGCAGCGTCATCGACACCTGGGCCAGCACCGCGGCCGGCCACCACTTCGGCCGGGGCGGCTTGGCCGGGCGGCCACCGGGCGGTGCGCCGAGCGGTGAGCCGGCGACGGAGGCCGGTCCGGCCTCCGTTCCGCCGCCCCGCTTGGACGGGGCGGGGGCCCCGGCCTTGACGGCCAGTTCGTCCAGCGCCTCGGGCAGCCCCCGCGCCCCGGTGAACGCGGCCTCGCGCACCGCCTGCGCCCAGGGGCCCGGCAGCCCGTCGGCGGCGCCGTCCGCGACGATCCGTACCGCCTGCTCGACCCGCTGCCGGGCCGTCAGCTCCTCCTCGGGCGGGGTGAGCGCCTGACCCATCCGGTCGAGGCTGCCGGGCAGGCCCCGGTTCTCGTACCAGCGCCAGAGCCGCAGCCACGGTGTCCCGCAGGCCCGGCTCGCGTTGCGGCGCCACTCGCGTTCGGCGGCCTGCCCGGCGGCCGCCGCGCCGACGGCCTCGGCCAGCCGGTCGGTGAACTCCTCGCGGGCCCGCTCGCCGAGTCCGGGCCGGCCCTCGGCCACGTACACCGGGCGCAGCCGCGCCGCCGCCGCGTCGATGTCGGCGGAGAGCCGGCGGGTGGCGGCCGTGCGGTCCTGGACGAAGCGGCCGACCATCTCGCGGAGTTCGGGCACCCCATCGCCGGTGAGCGCGGACAGGGACATGACGGTGGCGCCGGGTTCGCCGTGCTCGCCGAGCGCGATGCCGTCCTCGTCGAGGAGGCGGCGCAGATCGTCGAGGACCAGGTCGGCGGACTCGCCGGGCAGCCGGTCGGTCTGGTTGAGGACGACGAAGGTGACCTCCGCGTGTCCGGCGAGCGGGCGCAGGTAGCGCTCGTGGAGGGCGGCGTCGGCGTACTTCTCCGGATCGACGACCCAGATCACCGCGTCGACCAGAGCCAGGACCCGGTCCACCTGGTCGCGGTGTTCGGTGGCGGCCGAGTCGTGGTCGGGCAGGTCGACCAGGACGAGCCCCTGGAGCGCCTCGTCGAAGGCGGCGGGCCCGGGGTGGGGCCTGCGCCGCAGCCGGCCGGGGACGGCGAGCCGGTCCAGCAGTCCGGCGGCCCCGTCGGTCCAGCTGCACGCGATGGGCTGGGAGGTGGTGGGCCGGCGCAGCCCGGTGTCGGAGATCGGGGCCCCGGCGAGCGCGTTGAACAGGGTCGACTTGCCGCTGCCGGTGGCTCCCGCGATGGCGATGACCGTGTGCCGCGAGGAGAGCCGCTGCCGGGCGGCGGCCTCGTCCAGCACCCGGCCCGCCTCGGCGAGGGTGTCCCGGTCGAGCCGGGCGCGGGAGAGTCCGACGAGTTCGCGCAGGGCGTCGAGCCGGGTGGGCAGCGGCCCGTCGGCGGGGGTGTAGGCCTCGACCTGCGGCTGGGCCTCGTCCTGGTCGGGCGTGCGCGGTGCGGACTCCCCGGCCTCGCGGGCCTCGCGGGCCTCGGCCGCCGCGGCGCGCCGGGCGATGAGCCCGTCGTCCCAGCGCCCGTCCTTGCGCCCGGCCCCGGCCCCGTCCGAAGCCCCCGCCCCCGCGCCTCTCCCCGTACCTCTCCCCCTGCTTTTCCCCTCGCCCTTGCCCTTGCCCTTGACGTTCCCCGGGCCCTGGTCCTCGTCCGTGACGGCAGTCATCGCTGCCACCTCTCCTTCTGCAGTACGGAAAGCGCGGCGATCAGTTCGGCCTGGGGTTCGGGGGCGACGTCGAGGGCGTCGAGCGGGGCGAGGCGGCGGTCGCGTTCGCCGCCGAGCACCTGGTCGAGGTAGGTGGTCAGCAGCTCACCCCCCTTGTCGCGCAGGCGCAGCGCGCCCTGGGCGCCGATGCGTTCGGCGAGCTGCTCCCCCGCCGTACGGGCGCGCCGTCCGCCGAGGAGGGCGGCGGCGAGCAGTGCGGCGACGCTCTCGGGGGCGGGCGCCACGCTGCGGTCGAGCTGGCGCACCTCCTCCTCGGCCAGTTCCTCCAGGACCCGCCGCCACCGGCGTACGGCGACGGCGATCCGCCCTTCGACGTCCTCGGCGGGCCCCCAGCCCCCGGCCTCCCGCCCGGCCTCCTCGAAGCGGAACAGGGTTCCGGCGGGTTCGCGGCGCCAGTGGGTGCGGATCTGTTCGTCGGCGGCGGAGACCGAGCACTGGAGCAGGGCCACCAGGCTGTCGACGAGGGCTTCGAGGAGTTCCTCGGGCGAGCTGTAGAGCGGGTAGCCGCGCCACCGGGTCCGCGCGTCCCCGGAGAGCACCGCCCCGCTCTTGAGGCGGCGCCGGATCCGGGCGGCCTCCTTGCCGTAGGCGTCCTCGACCACTCCGGTCAGCCGTACGGAGGCGGCGTACTGGGCGGCGACGGCGGAGGCCAGTCCGGGCATCCGTACGTTGAGCGACTCGATGACGCCGGAGGCGGTACGCCCCACCGCCTGCTGCCGGGCGGCGGGGTCCTGGGCCCGGTGGGCGAGCCAGGCGCGCAGCGGGGCGACCGCGGTGGTGGGGAGCAGTCCGCTGCCGCCGCCCGCGGACTCGGGGAGTTCGGGGATGGTGAACCGGGGTACGTCCCCGAGTCCGGCCCGGGTGAGCAGCGCCGCGTACTGCCGGGACACCTCGGCGATCACCTGGTGGGGCACCCGGTCGAGGACGGTGACGAGGGCCGCGTCGTACTCCTTCGCGGTACGCAGCAGATGCCAGGGCACCGCGTCGGCGTAGCGCGAGGCGGTGGTGACCATCACCCAGACGTCGGCGGCGCAGATCAGTTCGGCGGCCAGGACGCGGTTGCGGACGACGAGCGAGTCGATGTCGGGGGCGTCCAGCAGCGCGAGCCCGCGGGGCAGGCTCACCGCGGTCTCCACCCGCAGCGCGGTCTCCTCGTCCGCTCCCCGCGCGGCGAGGTCGTCGAGCCCGTCCGGGTCGGGCGCCTGCCCCGGGGGCAGCCAGATCCGGGTGAGCTGCGGCAGCACCCGTACGCCCGCGAACCAGTGGTGGTCGTCCGGGTGGCAGACGAGCACCGGGGTCCGGGTGGTGGGCCGCAGCACCCCGGCCTGGCTGACCCGGCACCCCACCAGCGAGTTGACCAGCGTGGACTTCCCGGCCCCGGTGGATCCGCCGATCACGGCGAGCAGCGGGGCCTCGGGGTCCTTGAGGCGTGGCAGGAGGTAGTCGTCGAGCTGGGCGAGGAGTTCGACCCTGGTCTGCCGGGCGCGTTCGGCCCCCGGCAGGGGCAGTGGGAGACGCACGGCGGCGACACGGTCGCGCAGGGCGGAAAGTGCGTCGATGAGCTGAGGCCGTACGTCCATGGTCACCACATGCGAAGAATGCCCAATTTTGAAGCCTTTTTGAAGCGTATAGCCCCCTCTGCGCGGCGGTTCCACCCTCTGGACAGAGTCAGGACAGAGGGGACGAGTGGGGCAGGGGCATAACGAGTGCACAACACCCGGCGCGTGGAAAGCGAAAACCGATGCAGGAATCGCACCCACCTGCGATTATCGGTTCGCTTCACCGAACCTCCACATCGTGCCACGCAGGTGAAGCAACCGGGTCCAGGGGATCGGAGCCCTATCCTTGTCCCGGCACGGCCACGGAACCACCGATCAGGACTCCCGGCCCCCGTAGCTCAGTGGATAGAGCAGGCGCCTTCTAAGCGCTTGGCCGCAGGTTCGAGTCCTGCCGGGGGCGCACCGACCGAACGACCGCACGACCGTGAGGCCCTCCGCACCGGAGGGCCTTTTCGTCGCTCAGGGGGACGTTAGCGAGCACGGCGTCATGGCGGCGTAAGCGCGCTACGCGTCCCGCCGCCGCAGCAGCGCCAGTGCGCCGAGCGCGAGCGCCGTCGTGCAGGCGGCGACCAGGAGCAGGGAGGGCCAGGGGCCCAGGCTGCCCACCGTACCGGCGGCGGCGTCCGAGGTCTGGGTGAGCTTTTCCAGGGCGGCCGTCGGGGAGAGGCCGGCGATCCAGCGTTCGGCGTCGCCGAAGAGCGGGCCGAACAGGGACGGCAGGAGCAGCAGGCCGATCACCGTGGTGACCGCGCCCGCCGAGTGCCGTACGAGGGTGCCGACGGCGAGGCCCAGCACGGCGGCCACCGCGAAGGACGCGGCGATCCCGAACAGGGCGGGCAGCGGCTCGCCCTGGGCGTACCGGCCATCGGGGAGCAGGGCGTCGCCGACGAGGTAGGCGGCCGTGCAGGAGGCCAGGGCGAGGACGTACATCACGCCCGCCACCAGGGCGGCCTTGGCGACGAGCACCGTGGTGCGGCCGGGCACGGCGGCGAACGTCGTACGGATGGTGCCGCTGCTGTACTCCCCCGTCACCACCAGCGCGCCCACCACCGCCGCCAGCATCTGGGCGACGACGGAGAGGGTGAGGCTGCCGCCCAGGACCGTGTCGTCGGACTGGAGGCTTCCGGTCGTGGCGACGAACACCGCGCCCAGAACGGGCAGTACGGCGGTCGCCACCGTCGTCCACACCGTGGAGCGCACGCTGCGGAACTTGATCCACTCGTAGGCCAGGGCCCGGGATCCGAGAGCGGGTGTCGTCATCGGACTGTCTCCTTCCGGCCGGGCGCGGCGGCCCGGTCCTCGGTCCGGTCCTCGGCCCGGTACTCCACCGAGGACTGCGAGAGCGCCGTGTAGACCTCCTCCAAGGAGGAGTGGGCCGGGGTGAGTTCATGGACGGCGACGCCGTGGTCGCGGGCCAGGTCGCCGATGGTGGCCGGGTCCGGTCCTTCGACCCGCCAGCCGCCCGTGGCGTCCAGGCGGACCCGGGCCCCCACCATTTCCAGCAGTGCCCGGAGCCTCTCCGGCTCGGGGGACCGTACGAGCGTGTGCGCGCGGGAGTTGGCCTCGATGAAGTCGCGCATCGTCGTGTCCGCGATGAGCCGGCCCTGCCCGATCACCACGATGTGGTCGGCCGTCAGCTCCATCTCGCTCATGAGGTGGCTGGAGAGGAAGACCGTGCGGCCCTCCGCCGCCAGGGACCGCATCAGTCCCCGGATCCAGCGGATGCCCTCGGTGTCGAGGCCGTTGACCGGTTCGTCGAGGATCAGCACCTCCGGGTCCCCGATCAGCGCCGCCGCGATGCCGAGCCGCTGGGCCATGCCGAGCGAGAAGCCCTTGGTGCGCCTGCGGGCCGTCGCGGCGGGCAGGCCCACCAGGTCCAGCACCTCCTCGACGCGGCGGCGCGGGATGCCGTTGCTCGCGGCGAGTCCGGCCAGGTGGTGGTAGGCGGAGCGGCCGCCGTGGACGCCCTTGGCGTCGAGCAGCGAGCCGACCGCGCGCAGCGGTACGGGCAGGTCCGCGTAGGCCTTTCCGCCCACGGTGACGCGCCCCGCGCTCGCGGAGTCCAGGCCGAGGATCAGGCGCATGGTGGTCGATTTCCCGGCGCCGTTCGGGCCGAGGAAGCCGGTCACCCGGCCGGGCCGGACGGTGAACGAGAGCCGGTCGACGGCGGTCCGCCCGCCGTAGCGTTTGGTGAGTTCCGTTGCTTCGATCATGCGGCCGACGCTACGAGCGGGCCCCGGGTCGCGAATCCTCCGGCGGGAGCCGGGGGCTACTCCGGCGGGAGTAGCCGCCTCCCCGCTCAGCGCTCGCCCGGTCTCACCAGGCCGGTTTCGTACGCGATGACCACCAGCTGGGCCCGGTCGCGGGCGCCCAGTTTCGTCATGGTCCGGCTGACATGGGTCTTCGCGGTCAGCGGGCTCATGATCAGCTCCTTGCCGATCTCCTCGTTGGACAGCCCGGCGGCGACGAGCGCCATCACCTCGCGTTCCCGCCCGGTGAGGACGGCGAGCCGTTCGGCGCCGGCCGCCTCGGGGGCCTTCAGCCGGGCGAACTCCTCGATGACCCGGCGGGTGACAGCGGGGGCGAGCAGGCTCCGGCCCGCCGCGACGTCACGGATCGCGGTGCGCAGGTCGTCCGGCTCGATGTCCTTGAGCAGAAAGCCCGCGGCACCGTGGCGGAGGGCCTCGAAGACGTACGCGTCGACCTGGTACGTGGTGAGCATGACCACGCGGACCCGGTCGAGGGTGCGGTCGGCGGCGATCAGGCGGGTGGCCTCCAGGCCGTCGACGCCGGGCATCCGGATGTCCATCAGCACGACGTCCGGGCGGGTCGTGCGGACCGCCTCGACGGCACGGGCCCCGTCGGCGGCCTCCGCGACGACGACCAGGTCGTCGGTGAGGTCGAGCAGAGCGCGGAATCCGGCCCGTACGACGGTCTGGTCGTCGGCGAGGACCACACGGACGGGCCTGCTCCCGCCCTCTGGCGCAGGTCGTGTCATGGTGTCGCTCCCTCGGCCGGCAGCACGGCGTGGACGCGGAATCCGCCGCCCGGCACCGGACCGTACGTGACGCCGCCGCCCACCGCGGCCGCCCGCTCCCGCATGCCGATCAGGCCGAAGCCCCGGTCGGCGGGCGGGGCGGCCGGCGGCGGAACGGGCGGACCCTCGTCCACCACCTCCACGGTCAGCCGGCCGGCGGCGCGGGTCACCGACACCGCCGCGTGCCGCGCCGCCGAGTGCTTCACCACGTTGGTCAGCGCCTCCTGCACGATCCGGTACGCCGTCGCCTCGACGACCGCCGGGACGGCGGCGTCCCCCGTGTCCCGCCGCAGGCTGACCGGCACCCCGCCCGCCTCGACCCCCGCCACCAGTTCGTCCAGCTGGTCGAGGCGGGGCGCCGGGGCCGTGGACTCCGCCTCGCGCAGGACGGAGAGCGTGGCGCGCAGTTCCCGTACGGCTTCCTTGCCGGAGGCGCGCACCTGGGTCATCGCCCGCCGTGACACCTCCGGCGCGGCGTCCAGCGCGTCGAGCGCCACCCCGGCCTGCACGGTCATCGCGCTCACCGTGTGGGCGAGGATGTCGTGGATCTCCCGGGCCACCCGCACCCGCTCCTGGCGGACCCGGCGGGCGGCCTCCCGTTCCCGGTCCTCCTCGGCCCGGGCGGCGCGCGCCGCGTACTCCGCCAGCAGCTCCCGGCGGGTCCGCACCACCTCGCCCAGGAGCAGCGGAACGAGCGGCCAGACCATCTCCAGGACCGGCAGCCCCTGCGGATTGACCACGTCCCGGCCGACCTTCAGCGCCACCGCGCCCGAGACCGTCGCCGCGATCACCCCGGTCCACAGCGTGCGCCTGCGGTCGCCCAGCACCGCGACCGTGTACAGCGCCACGATCACCGGGAGGTTCAGCAGTTCGCCGATGTGCCCGTGCAGCGCCCACCCGGCACACGCCGCCCCGGTCACGCAGACCACCGGAACGGGCCAACGGCGTCGGCAGGCGAGCGCCGCCAGCGAGACCGCCAGGAGGGTCCAGGTCAGCGCGTCCGCCTGGCGGTAGCCGGGTTCGTTGACGGCCGCGTCGGCGGTGGTGAACGCCCCCACCACCGCCACCACCAGCAGATCCGCGACGATCGGCGGCAGGGCGCGCGCACGGGCGGCCAGGCGGTCGAAGGTCATCACCCCCTCACGGTAGGAGGCGGGACGTCCGGCCGCATACGACAGCGGGAGTAGCCACGGATGTGGCGTCGGGGCGGCTTCGGCGGCCACGCGGATCGGCCATGCACATCGGGCATGCACATCGGCCATGCACATCGGGCAGGAGTTCGGGCAAACCCGGACGGGGGTTCGAGTCCGGGGAAACCTTCCGCCCGACGGGACGTTCGGCGGGGCCCGGCAGCGGGCAAATCGATCAGGGGGCCCGAAGGCGGAATCCCCACCACAGGCGCTCCCGACCGCCCCGACATCCGGCGGGAGTACGCGGCTCCGCGCCGCCGTCCGTCCACCGGTCCCGCCGCCCCCACACCGGAGCACCCGCGTGATCTACGCACCATCAGGGAAAGGAGCGCCGCGATGGCGACGCCGCTGTCCGCCGACAAGCTGCTCAAAGCCCTCCGCGACGAAGGCCTCCACGTCGTCGAACACCGGAGCTGGCGTACCAACAACCGGAACCACAAAGGCCCCTGGGGTCCGACGCACGGGGTGATGATCCATCACACCGTCACCTCGGGCACCGCGTCCTCCGTCGAGCTCTGCTACAACGGCCACTCCGCCCTGCCCGGTCCGCTCTGCCACGGGGTCATCGCCAAGGACGGCACCGTCCACCTCGTGGGGAACGGGCGGGCCAACCACGCCGGGCTCGGCGACGACGACGTGCTGCGCGCCGTCATCGCGGAGAAGGCGCTGCCCCCGGACAACGAGGCCAACACCGACGGCAACAGGCACTTCTACGGCTTCGAGTGCGTCAACCTCGGCGACGGCAAGGATCCCTGGCCGGCGGCCCAGCTGCTGGCGATCGAGCGGGCCGCCGCGGCCGTCTGCCGGGCGCACGGCTGGTCGCAGCGGTCGGTGATCGGGCACCTGGAGTGGCAGCCGGGCAAGGTCGATCCGCGCGGGTTCACGATGAACTCGATGCGCACCCGGATCGGCAAGCGGCTCGGCGGCGCCCCCGACGGCCCCTCCAAGCCGCCGCCGAAGCCGACGTACGAACCGTTCCCCGGGGCCGCGTTCTTCAAGGTCGGCCGCAACAGCGCGATCGTCACGGCGATGGGCAAGCGGCTGGTGGCCGAGGGCTGCGGGCGGTACACGGTGGGTCCGGGTCCCGCCTGGTCCGAGGCCGACCGGAAGTCGTACGCCGCCTGGCAGCGCAAGCTGGGCTACTCGGGCTCCGACGCGGACGGCATTCCCGGGAAGAGCAGTTGGGACCGGCTCAAGGTGCCCAACGTGTAGTACGGACAGCCGGCCCGGCTCTCCTCTCCGAGGGGAGGAGAGCCGGGCGCGGATCAGCGGTTGAAGCCGCTGCCCAGCTGCGCCTTCGTGGCGACCGTGCCGAGCGTCCCGTGGCCGAAGCTGAACGAGCCCTTGGCCACGAGGCCGGAGGCGGTGGCCGGGAACCCCCACAGGGAGCCCTCGCCCGCGTTCTCGCCGGGGGCGCCCACGGCCAGTTCGGTGCGGCCGTCGCCGTTCAGGTCGCGCAGGATCGCCGCGCCGCCGAAGCGGTCGCCCTTCTCCACGGCCCCGACGACGTCCGGCGTGCCCTGGTTGAAGCCATAACTGCCGGTGCCCGTGGGGCCGGTGGCGGTTCCGGGCAGGATGACGAGGCCGCCCGCCGCTTCGACCGTGCCCAGCGCCTCGCCGGGCACGCCCACCGCGATCTCGCCGTAGCCGTCGCCGTCGGTGTCCCCGATGGCGACGGACGAACCGAAGCCGTCGCCGTGCTCGGCCGCGCCGGGAACACCGGGTGAGTCCTGGTTGAGGACGGTGGCCTCGGTGCCCCGCGGTCCGGTCGCGCTGCCCGGTACGTACGTCAGCATGCCGCCCTTGGACAGCGGCAGGTCGAGGTCGCTGTCGTAGCCCCCGACCCCGCGTCCGACGGCGAGGTCGGCGTACCGGTCGTTGTTCACATGGCCGACGGCGATGTGCTCGCCGCCCTCCAGCCGGTAGCCGTCCTCGCCCCTGACCACGGTGAGCTCGGCGCCGAGGCCGTCCGGACCGCCGAGGCCGGTCTCGATGCGCCGGTCGTCGTACTCGTCACCGCTGTTGGAGACGGCGGCGAGATCGTCGCGGCCGTCACCGTTCAGGTCGCCCGCCGCCAGGTCGAGATAGCGGTGGTCGTAGCGGTTCGGGACCTCGGTGGTCCGGGCGGCGGCGCCGTCGCGGGTGAACGGTCCGCTGAGCGCGTACAGATCGGCGTAGCCCGCCGCGGCGATGTCCGGGGCGCCGTCGCCGTCGAAGTCACCGACGGCGAGCTGCCGGCCCATGCCCGCGTACTCCTCCCCGGCCAGCAGGTTCGCCCCGCCCGCCAGTCCGTTGGGACCGCCCCACAGGACGGTGATGCCGCCCGCGCCCACGGCCGGGCCGATCTTCTCGCCCGGCGAGCCGACGACCAGGTCCGCGTAGCCGTCCCGGTCGAGGTCGGCGGAGGCGACGGCGCCGCCGAAGGTGTCACCGGCCTCCGGGGTGCCGGGCACGCCCGCCGATGCCTGGGTGAACACCCGCTTCGCGGAGTCCTTGATTCCGTTGCGGGATCCGTAGGCCACGCCGACGTATCCGGCGCCCTTGAACCCCTTCACGGTCGCGCCGGGCGCGGCGAACGCCAGGTCCGGATAGCCGTCGCCGTTGAAGTCGGCGCGCGGGCCGTGGGGGTCGGGGGCCGGGGCGGGGGCCGCATGGGCGGTGGCGGGCAGGGCGACGATCGCGGTGGCCAGGGTGAGGGCCAGGACCACACCGGTGCCGAGTGCTCGGGATGTCACGGGGACTCCTTCTGCTGGGGTGGGTGTCGAGTGGCCGCTCGTACTTCCTGAGACCGGCGTACCGGGCGAAGGGTTGTGCCTCGTACGACAGTTCACCCTCTAGGGTCCGCTCATGACGGTGAAGGACGGTGCGATGACGGCTGAGGTACGAACCGAGGTACGAACGGTGCGGGCCGGAGAGCTGGACCGGTACGCCGACGGGATCCGCGAGGTGTACGCGCGGGCGTTCGCGGCCCCGCCCTGGAACGAGGATCCGGCGACGGCCGACGCCTACGCGGAGCGGCTCGCCCGGGACGCCCTGCGGCCCGGGTTCACGGCGGCGGTGGCGACGGCCGGGGGCACGGTGACCGGTTTCGCCACGGCCTGGATCACCCCGGAGGTCTTTCCGGCCGACCGCAGCTACGGGCAGGTCGCCGAGGCGCTCGGGGCCGGGCGCACGCGGGCCTGGCTGTGCGGCGCGCTGGAGGTGAACGAACTGGCGGTCGCGCCGGAGGCCCACGGCGCGGGGATCGGCGCGGCGCTGCTGCACACGGTGACCGAGGCCGCCCCGGACGGCCGTTGCTGGTTGCTGACCTCCGTACGGGCCGAGGCGGCGCTGCGCCTGTACGAGCGGACCGGCTGGCGGCGGATCGGCGCCCGCGTGCCCGGCGCGGCCGCCCTCGTCGTGCTGCTCGGACCCCGCCACCCGCAACGGGCCGAGGCGGACGGGCGGGCGGCCGGCTGACTCCTACAGCGCGACCGCCAGCAGGACGCACGCCACCAGGTTGAACGCGGTGCGCACCTGGTGGAAGGTGTTCCAGCGGGACTCGAAGGCCGCGCGGGCGGTGCTGTCGTCGCCGCCCTCGGCGGCGGCGAGGGCGTTGTTGAGCGGGACGTTGCCGGCGATGGTCACCAGGTGGCTGACGACCACGCAGATCAGCGCTCCCAGGACGGCCGGTCCCGTGGTCTCGTCGTGCTCGCCGAGACCGGTGAAGAACGCGGCGGCGGGAAGCGCGACGGCCCCGACGAACAGGACCAGGAAGACGGGCCCGGGGACCTTCTCGTTGAAGCGGCGCATGGCCGCGGTGAACTGTTCGTCCGTCAGCTCGGCCAGACCGGGCATGACCGCGATCAGGAAGGTCAGCAGGAAGCCCGCGTAGAGGCCGTTGACGATCGCCGAGAGCACCAGGAACAGGGAGGTCATGGCGGACATCATGACCTGCGGGGGCGGCCCGCACCGGCGTTTTCTCGTATGCGCGTACGAGCCGGGGCAGGGCCGGCCGGGGCGCAGCGCAGGGGCGCCCGGCCCTCGCCGGACGCCCCTGCCCCTCCTATCCCTCCCGTCGCTCCCGTCGCTCCCGTATCAGCCGATCTCGCCCTCGCTCGGTTCCGGTCCGTCGTCCGTGCCGGCGCCGCCCTCCAGCCGGTCCGCCTGCCCGATGGCCGTGGCCAGCTTCCTGACGGCGCTGTCCTCGGTCGTCTCGGCCAGCGCGGAGGCGCGGGACGCGAGTTCGCGGAGGCCGGGCGCGCCGGGCAGGTCGCCGTGGCGCAGGTGGTCGGCGAAGTAGGCGGCCACGGCCGCCACTTGCAGCCGGTCGTGCTCGCCGCTCCACAGCGGGCCGTCGATCGCCCCGGTGGTGACCGTTCCGGTCTTCTCCTGGGCCTTGCGGGTCTTGGGGTCGAGCCAGCGCACGGTGGCCTTGGCCACGGTGCCGGACGCGCCCTCGCGCAGCCGTACGGCGTACAGAGCGGTCACCGTGTGGCCGGGGCCGACCTCGCCGCCGTCGACGCTGTCGTCGCGGAAGTCCTCGTCGGCGACCTTGCGGTTCTCGTAGCCGATCAGCCGGAACTGCTGCACGGTCTTCCGGTCGAACGCCACCTGGGCCTTGGCGTCGCGAGCCTGGATTTCGAGGTGGGCGGGCAACTGGTCGACGAAGACCTTGCGGGCCTGCTCCTCGTCTCCGACGTAGGTGGTGTTCCCGTCGCCCTTGTTGGTGAGCGTTTCCATGAACGCGTCGCCGTAGTCGCTGCCGACGCCGACGCCGAAGAGGGTGATGCCGTACTCGCGGCGGGCGGAGTCGATCTTCTTCAGGATGGACTCGGCCTCGGTGTCACCGGTGTTGGCGAGGGCGTCGGAGAGGAGCACCACCCGGTTGGTGGCGCCTTCGCGGTGGCCGTCGACGGACTTCTCGTAGCCGAGGGTGATGCCCGCCTCGACGTTGGTGGACTGCGCCGGCTGCATCTCCTCGACCGCGTCCTTGATCCGGTTCCGGTTGCCCTTCACCCGGGTCATCGGCAGCCGGGTCTCGGCCTCGTCGCTGAAGGTGACCAAAGCGATGGAATCGTCGTCGCGCAGTTCGTCGGTGAGGATGTTCAGCGACTTCCTGACCAGGTCGAGGCGGCCGGTCTCGGCCATGGACCCCGAGATGTCGACGACGAACGTGAGCGCGGCGGGCGGCCGTTCGGCGGTGGACGGGGCGGCCTCGGTGGCCAGCCCGACCCGTAGCAGCGACCAGTCGGAGGCTCCGGTTCCGCCGCCCTTCGCGCTCTTCCCGTCCTTCCCGCCGTCGATGCGCGCGCCGTCGACGTTCACCGAGAAGCCGGGGCCCTTCGGCCGTTCGTAACCCTGGCGGAAACTGTTGACGAACTCCTCGGGGCGTACGTCCTGGGCGTTGGGCAGGCTGCCGTCGCCGAGGGTGCGGCGCGCGTAGCCGTAGCTGGCGGTGTCCACGTCCAGGGCGAAGGTGGAGAGATAGTCGGGCGCCTTGACGTCCGGCGCGGCGGAGGCCCCGTTCTCCCCGGACTGCCGGCCCTTCTCGGGCGCCGCCACGTCCGGCGCGGGCTGCCCGCCGCCGGTCGGTCCCTGCCCGTCGCGCTTGCCCGAGCTCAGGTCCCGGGTGGTTCCCGAGCCTCCGTCGCTCGCGCTGCAGGCGGTGATCAGCAGGGCGCCGGCCAGGAGGAGTGCCATGCCTCCGGCCCGGCGCCCCGCCCGGCCCCCCGCGCGCTCTTCGTCTCGTCGGCTGATCCGATACATACGTAACCCCCCACGTCGTCACGGTGTCCTCGACACCTGTGAATGTGACGTACGGGACCGCCGACCGGAGTCGACGAAAGCGTTGCGGAACCGTCTCGATGCGGCAACAGCGGGCCACCCGCGGACGGAAACCGGCGGAACATCAGGTTCAGGACACGATGTCCTTACGACTGAACCCCCGGAAGGCCAGCGCGAACAGAATCAGGGCATAGGTCACTGATACGGCCGCGCCCTTGATCATGCCGCCCCACTCCAACTGCGGCTGGAGCGCGTCGGCCCAGGCGAACTGCCAGTGCGCGGGCAGGAAGTCGCGCCAGGAGCCGAGCGCGGTGACCGCGTCGAGGACATTGCCGACGATGGTGAGGCCCACCGCGCCGCCGACCGCGCCGAGCGGGGCGTCCGTCTTCGTGGACAGCCAGAACGCCAGGCCCGCGGTGACCAGTTGGGAGACGAAGATGAACGCCACGACGATCGCGAGGCGCGGCACCGTGTCCCCGGCGGCCAGCGCACCCCCGGTGGGCAGTTTCAGCGGCCCCCACCCGTAGGCCGCCGTGCCCGCCGCCAGCGCGACGAGCGGCAGCAGCACCATCGCGGCCAGGCTGAAGCCGAGCGCGACGACGAGCTTGGACCAGAGCAGCCGGACGCGTGGCACGGGTGCGGCGAGCAGATAGCGCAGCGAGGACCAGCTCGCCTCGGAGGCGACGGTGTCCCCGCAGAACAGGGCCACCGGCACGACCAGCAGGAATCCGGCCGAGACGAACAGCGAGGTGGCGGCGAAGTTCGCGGCGGACTCGGTCGCCACGTCCATCAGGTTGATCCGGCTGCCGCCGCCCCGGCCCCCGCCGCCGTCCTCGCCGTCCGGCGTGCCGCCGATCGCGAAGGCGATGATCAGGATGAAGGGGAGGGCGGCGAGCACCCCGCCCATGAGCAGGGTGCGGCGACGGCGCAGCTGCCGCATGGCCTCGACGCGGAGGGGAAGCGTGCGCCCGGCGCGGTAGCCCGCGGCCTCCGGGTGCTCGGTCTCCACCCGGACCGCGGGCGGCTGGACGGGGGCGCTCATGCTGCTCCTCCGGAGATCAGGGTGAGGAAGGCGTCCTCCAGGCGGCGGTGCGGTCCGACGCCGGTGACCGGGACGTCGAGCCGGACGAGGTCGGCGACGAGCCGCGAGGTGGTGGCCCCGTCGAGGCGGACGAGGAGCCCGCGCCCGTCGTCGGTGCGGACGGCGGAGCCGATGCCGGGCAGGGCGGCGACCTTCTCCGCCAGCGGCTCGGACACCTCATCGGCCGTGGTCACCAGGATCATGTCGCCGGATCCGGTGATCTCGGCGACCGGACCGGCCTGCACGAGCCGGCCCCGGTCCATGACGACCAGGTGGGTGCAGGACTGCTCGACCTCGGAGAGGAGGTGGCTGGAGACGATGACGGTCCGGCCCCCGGCCGCGTACCGGATCATCACGTCCCGCATCTCGCGGATCTGCGGCGGGTCCAGCCCGTTGGTCGGCTCGTCCAGGATCAGCAGATCCGGCATGCCGAGCATGGCCTGCGCGATGGCGAGCCGCTGCCGCATGCCCTGGGAGTACGTCCGCACCGCCCGGGCCAGCGCGTCGCCGAGCCCGGCGATCTCCAGCGCCTCGTCGATGTGGGCGTCCTCGGCGGGCCGGCCGGTGGCCTGCCAGTACAGATCGAGGTTGGCGCGCCCGGAGAGGTGCGGCAGGAAGCCCGCGCCCTCGACGAAGGCGCCCACGCGGGAGAGGACCGGGGCACCCGGCCGGATGGCCTGCCCGAAGACGCGGATCTCGCCCTCGTCGGGGGTGATGAGCCCCATGAGCATGCGCAGGGTGGTCGTCTTGCCCGCGCCGTTGGGCCCGAGGAGTCCGAGGACCTGGCCCTTCTCGACGCGGAAGGACAGCTCGCGCACGGCGTACCGGTCGACGGACTTGGCGTACTTCTTTGAGAGCCCGGTGATCTGGAGCGGTACGTCGGTGAGTTCGGGGTCCGGGGCGAGCGTCGCGGTCCGCCGCCGGGCGGTGAGCAGGAGTGCGGCCGCGATGACGAGGGCTGCGGCCGGGAGGCCCCAGGTCCACCAGGGGAGGGCGGCAGCGGCGGTCTCCACGGCGGGTGCGGTGGGGATCGTCAGCGGTCCGTCGACGGTCACGCTGTAGGTGGCGGGCTCGGCCGGAGAGGCGTAACCGAGGTCCGTCGCGGAGAACACGAGGCGCAGCCGGTGTCCGGCGTCGAACTCGTGGTCCACGGCGGGCAGCGCCAGCTCGATGGGCTTGCCCTGCCGGTCGGGGGTGATCCGGTAGGGGGCGACGAGCTGGTGGGGCAGTACCTGCTGCCTGCCGTCCGGCGACACGTCGTACACCTTGCCGAAGAGCACCGCGTCCCGGTCGCCGTTCGCCGTCACGTTCACCGTGACGGTGGGCGTGCCGGTGACGCGCACGGAGGTGTCCAGCGGGGCGGACTCGAACCGGCCGAACTGTCCGGGGAAGTCGAGCGAGAGCCCGACGCCGAGGGAGGAGAGCTGGGCGAGTCCGCCGCCGACGCCGGGCACGGCGGAGATGGCGGGCGGCGCGGCCCCGGCCGGGTTGCGGAAGGTCTTGGTCCCGCCGCCGAGCGCGATGTCCCGGCCGCCGCTGCGCAGCCCCGGGTAGGTGTCGCTGCTCGCCCCGCGCAGGAGGGCGGCGCCGTCGGTGGAGTCGACGCCGCCGGTCCGGCTGACGCGGAAGGCGGGCCCGGTGCCGGTGCCGGTGTCCTCCTTGAGATACCGGTCGAACCAGTCCCCGACCCGCCCCTCGACCCGGCTCGTCTCGCTGTCGCCGCCGTCGTGCCCGCCGGAGATCCAGTCGACGGACACGGGCGCGCCGTTGGCGCTGATGGCATTCTGCATGGCGTCGGCCTGGCCGAGCGGGAAGAGGGAGTCGGACTGCCCCTGGAGGAGGAGCGAGGGCACCTTGATCCGGTCGGCGACGGCGGACGGCGACCGCTCGGTGAGCAGTTTCACCGCTTCGGCGTCGGGCTTGCCGCTGACGGCGACGCGCTCGTACATCGCGCAGAGCCGCTTCTCGAACTTCTCGCAGCCGCCGCCGGTGGTGATGAAGATGCCGGCCCAGAGCTTCTTGAAGACGCCGTCGGGGAAGAGGGCGTCGGCGAGGTTCCAGTAGGTGATCACGGGCGCGATGGCGTCGACGCGCTCGTCGTGCCCGGCGGCGAGCAGGGAGACGGCCCCGCCGTAGGAGGCGCCGGTGAGACCGACCCGGGGGTCGCCGTTGCCGTCCAGCTCCACCTCGGGGCGTGTCGCCAGCCAGTCGATGAGCCGGGAGACGTCCTTGACCTCGTGGTCCGGGTCGTTGAGGGAGATCTCCCCGCCGGACTTCCCGAAGCCGCGCGCCGACCAGGTCAGCACGGCGTATCCGTCGGCGGCCAGCTTCTCGGCCTGGGCCCGGACGTCGTTCTTGCTGCCGCCGAAACCGTGGCCGATGAGCACGGCGGGCCGCTTACCGGAACCCTTGGCGTGGAAGTACGAGGTGTCGATCGGCACCCCGTCCATGCGCAGCGTCCGGTCCTCGCGCTGCACGGCGGGCGAGCCGTCGTCGGCGACGGCGGTCCAGGTGCCGCCGCCCACGAGCACGGCGAGCACGGCCACGGCCGCGGCCCACCGACCACGGGTACGGGGCAGCAGGCGCCACCGTCGAGCAGTAGGGGTCTCCATCCCTCGACCCTAAACGGAGGACGCAAGCCGGTTGCGTGCCGCCAGGGGGAGGTGAACGGCCTCCCTGAGAGGTACGCTCCGCCCCCGCCGTACTCCGGACGCGGTACGGAACGCGCACGGAAACCCTTACCCCGGGAGGCCCTTGTGGACATTCGCCCCGCTTCGACCGTCGCGGAACTCCTGGCCGCCGGCCACCTCTTCGACGCACCGCCCCGCGAGGTCTGGGCCACCCGCTTCCTCGCCGCGGACGGTCACGTGATGCTGATCGCGTACGTGGACGGCGTCCCGGCGGGCTTCGTCTCGGGCATCGAGATGCTGCACCCGGACAAGGGCACGGAGATGTGCCTGTACGAACTCGGCGTCGACGAACCGTTCCGCCGCCGGGGCATCGGCGGGGCCCTGACACGGGCGCTGGTGGACCTCGCCCGGGAGCGGGGGTGCTACGACGTGTGGGTCGGGGTGGAGCCCGACAACGAGGCGGCGCTGGCGACGTACGGGGCGGCGGGGGCGCGGAACGACGGCGGGTTCCGGGGGCTGGTGTGGGAGTTCGGGGGCGGTGCGTCGCGGTAGGCGGGGCGCCACCCGGCGGAACTGTTTTCGGGAACCACGCGAGAAGATCGCATAGAGCAGGAACCCCACGGGGTGAACGAACTCGGAGCCCGCGAAGGGCAGGCGGGCCGGTACACCCACACGTCCGGGGCCAACTGGTGCGCGACCCGAGTCTGCTGGGTCCGGAGTTCGCCCGGCGTCAGGACGACGCCGTGACCGAAGCAGCTGCTTGTTGAAGCGCACCGCCGCCAGTTCCTCACCCGGCGGAAGCGACCCGGGCGCGCGAGACCGGCCCCCCTGGTCGACCGGGCGCACATCGCGGAGCTCAGGGAGGCCGCCGACCATGCGCGCCCGTGGGACTCGCGCTTCGGCGGGGCGAACCGGAAGTCGGCTTCCCTCACGGAATACCTGTACGGGCGGGCCGCGCCGCTGCTGCACGGCAGCTCATCGCCCAACGCCATTTCATCCAGGCGCTCCGGCCGGCCCGGGCCGGCGGCGACGCCGACCTGGGCTCGTACATCCTCGCCACCATGGCGATGCAGTCGCTGATGCGCGGTTTCACGTCCGAGGCCATCGACAGGGCGCAGGGCGCGTACCGGCGCGGGCAGACCCTCGATCCCCGCGTGGCGGGCTTCGCGAAGCTGATCGAGGCGCGGTCGCACGCCCGCGCGGGCGACGAGCGCTCGACGAGCGCGTGGAACGCCGCCGGCCCCATGCCGTCGGACGCCTTCGTCCGCTCCCGGAGCGTACGGCTCTCGGTCCTGGCCTCCGCGCACGCCCAGAACGGCGACCTCGCCCAGAGCCTGCACCTGGGCCGTGAGTCCCTGGCTCTCTTCACCCGGCTGGGAAGCCTGCGGGGAATGGAGTATCTGCGCGTCTACGGACGGTCGTTGGAACCGTGGCGCAGGGACCCGCAGGTGGTCACGTACCTCGCCGACGTACGCAGGGCGACACGTTCCCTGGCGGAGGTGGCCTGAGGCGGCTCAGGAGCCGGCGGGCACCGGCCGGGGCGCGGCGAGGTCGAGCGGCGTCTCCACCGGCAGCAGGCCGGCGGCCCGCTCCCGCTCCCCCGCCCGGACCGCCGCGCGCACCTCGCGGGCGAGCGGGGTGACGTCGCGGACGGACACGGTCCACTCGTCCGCGTACCGCCGGGCGGCCTCGCCGCTCAGGCCGAGCTGGAGGGAGCGGTACGGGAGCGGGTTCAGGTCGAGGTCGCGTTCGGGGTCCCACTGGACCCGGACCGGGGCGGTGCGCAGGCTCCGCTTCCACGACGCCTGGTCGGGGTGCACCTTGCGTACGTAGTGGGAGAGTTCGGCGTGCGCGAGGGCCCATTCCAGGCCGCTCCGGTCGATCTCGACGGCGAGGACGACCTCCTGGCCCTCCTTCGTGCCCCAGCCGCAGCGGTACATCATCCACAGGAAGCTGGGCTTGATCCAGGTCATCCGGTCGCGCTTCCACTCCGCCGGGAACCGTCCGTCGCGAGCGGCGGGCAGGCCGATGGCGGGGCGGTACGCCTGGTAGACGGTGACCGTGGTGGCGGTGTGGAGCGCGCGGATCTCGTAACGGGGCGGGTGGGGCGGGGTGTTCATGTGCCCCAGGATGCGGGACGCGGGCGCGCCCGGGCATCCGGTTTTCGCCGGATGCCCGGGCGCGGCCGGGGGGTGCGTCGGTCAGTGGTTGCGCGGGAAGCCCAGGTCGACGCCGGCCGGGGCGTCGGCCGGGTCGGGCCAGCGGGTGGTGACGACCTTGCCGCGGGTGTAGAAGTGCACGCCGTCGTTGCCGTAGATGTGGTGGTCGCCGAAGAGCGAGTCCTTCCAGCCGCCGAAGGAGTGGTAGCCCACCGGGACCGGGATCGGGACGTTGACGCCGACCATGCCGGCCTCGACCTCCAGCTGGAAGCGGCGGGCCGCGCCGCCGTCGCGGGTGAAGATCGCGGTGCCGTTGCCGAACGGCGAGGCGTTCATGAGGGCGACGCCGTCCTCGTACGTGTCGACGCGGAGCACGCACAGCACCGGGCCGAAGATCTCGTCCTTGTACGCGTCGGAGTCGGTGGAGACCTTGTCCAGGAGGGACAGGCCGATCCAGTGGCCGTCCTCGAAGCCCTCGACCGTGTGGCCCGTGCCGTCGAGGACGACCTCCGCGCCCTGGGCGGCGGCGCCCGTGACGTAGGAGGCGACCTTGTCGCGGTGGGCCGCGGTGATCAGGGGGCCCATCTCGGAGGCCGGGTCGTTGCCGGGGCCGATCGTGATCTTCTCGGCCCGCTCGCGGATCTTGGCGACCAGCTCGTCGCCGATCGCGCCGACCGCGACGACGGCGGAGATCGCCATGCAGCGCTCACCGGCGGAGCCGTACGCCGCCGAGACCGCCGCGTCGGCCGCCGCGTCCAGGTCGGCGTCCGGGAGGACGAGCATGTGGTTCTTCGCGCCGCCCAGCGCCTGGACCCGCTTGCCGTTGGCGGAGGCGGTGGCGTGGATGTAGCGGGCGATGGGGGTGGAGCCCACGAAGGAGACGGCGGCCACGTCGGGGTGGGCGAGGAGGGCGTCCACCGCGACCTTGTCGCCGTGCACGACGTTGAGCACGCCGTCCGGAAGGCCCGCCTCCGACGCCAGCTCGGCCAGCAGGTTGGCGGCCGAGGGGTCCTTCTCGCTGGGCTTCAGCACGAAGGTGTTGCCGCAGGCGATGGCCAGCGGGAACATCCACATCGGCACCATGGCCGGGAAGTTGAACGGGGTGATGCCCGCGACGACGCCGAGCGACTGGCGGATCGAGGAGACGTCGACCCGGTTGGACACCTGGGTGGACAGCTCGCCCTTGAGCTGGGTGGTGATCCCGCAGGCCAGCTCGACGATCTCCAGACCGCGGGCGACCTCGCCCAGCGCGTCCGAGTGCACCTTGCCGTGCTCGGCGGTGATCAGCGCGGCGATGTCGTCGCGGTGGGCGTCCAGCAGCGCGCGGTAGCGGAAGAGGACGGCGGTGCGCTGGGCGAGCGAGGAGGTGCCCCACGTCGCGTACGCGGCCTTCGCCGCCGCCACCGCCGCGTCGACCTCCTCGACGGAGGCGAGCGCCACCTGCGTGGTGACCGCGCCGGTGGCCGGGTCGGTGACCGGACCGTACTGACCCGACGTGCCCTCCACTGTCTTGCCGCCGATCCAGTGGTTGACGGTCTTCGTCATGACGTACTCCTTCAGGCTTCAGGCAGGCGTGGGGGCCGGTCTCACAGGTGGCGGCGTCGGGCGGCGACCTGCCGGTCGTACTCCTCCCGGGCCTTGACCGCCGCCGGTCGGCTCGCGGTTTCGGCTACCGGAACATCCCACCACGCCTGTGCCGGAGGCGGGCCCGACACTGTGTCGGGCGTTTCGGTCTCGACGTAGACACAAGTGGGGCCCTCCGCGTCGCGTGCCTCGGAGAGGGCTTTGCGCAGGTCGTCGACGGTGGTGGCGCGCAGGACCCGCAGGCCGAGGGAGGCCGCGTTGGCGGCCAGGTCGACGGGGAGCGGAGGGCCGGTGAAGCCGCCGTCGGCGTCCCGGTGGCGGTAGGCCGTACCGAAGCGCTCGGCGCCGACCGCCTCGGAGAGGCCGCCGATGGAGGCGTACCCGTGGTTCTGGAGGATCAGCAGTTTGAGCGGCAGGTTCTCCTGGACAGCGGTGACGATCTCGGTGGGGTTCATCAGATACGTGCCGTCGCCGACGAGCGCCCAGACGGGACGGCCCGCACGGCCCTGGCTTCCGGTCGCGAGCAGGACGCCGATCGCGGCCGGGATCTCGTAGCCCATGCAGGAGTAGCCGTACTCGACGTGGTACTGGTCGCGGGAGCGGGCGCGCCAGAGTTTGTGCAGGTCGCCGGGGAGGGAGCCGGCGGCGTTGATGAGGATGTCGTCCTCGGTGACCAGGGTGTCCAGGAGGCCGAGGACCTGGGTCTGGGTGGGGCGCGCGGCGGGGGCGGGGGTGGCGAAGGATGCCTCGACCCGTTCCTCCCACGCCTCCTTCGCGCCGGTGTACTCCGTCTCGTACGCCGGGTCGACCCGGTAGCCGCGTCCGGCGAGCGCCGCCGTCAGCGCCTCCAGGCCCGCGCGGGCGTCGGCGACCAGCGGGAGGGCGGCCAGCTTGTGGGCGTCAAAGCCGGTGATGTTGAGGTGGAGGAAGCGGACCGCCGGATCGGCGAAGAGCGTGCCGGACGCGGTGGTGAAGTCGGAGAAGCGGGTGCCGACGCCGATCACCAGGTCGGCGGTGCGGGCCAGTTCGTCCGCGGTGGCGGTGCCGGTGTGGCCGATGCCGCCGACGTCGGCCGGGTGGTCGTGGCGGAGCGCGCCCTTGCCGGCCTGGGTGGAGGCGACCGGGATGCGGGTCGCGGCGGTGAACGCGGCGAGCGTCTCCTCGGCGGCGCTGTGCCGGACCCCGCCGCCCGCGACGATCAGCGGGCGGCGGGCGGAGCGGACCGCCCGTACCGCCGCCTCCAGTTCGAACGTGTCGGGGGCGGGCCTGCGGACGTGCCAGTCGCGCTCGGCGAAGAACTCCTCCGGCCAGTCGTACGCCTCCGCCTGGACGTCCTGCGGCAGCGCGAGCGTGACGGCCCCGGTCTCGGCCGGGTCGGCGAGGACGCGCATCGCCTGGAGGGCGGCCGGAATCAGCGCCTCCGGCCGGGTGATCCGGTCGAAGTAGCGCGAGACCGGGCGCAGACAGTCGTTGACGGACACGTCACCCGCGTACGGCACTTCGAGCTGTTGCAGTACGGGGTCGGCGGGCCGGGTCGCGAAGGTGTCGCCGGGCAGGAGGAGGACGGGCAGGCGGTTGATCGTGGCGAGGGCGGCCCCGGTGACGAGGTTAGTGGCCCCCGGGCCGATGGACGTGGTCACCGCGTGCGCCGAGAGCCGCCCCGACTGACGGGCGTACCCCACGGCCGCGTGCACCATGGCCTGTTCGTTGCGGCCCTGGAGGTAGGGCATGCGGTGGCCTGGGCTGGTGGGGGTGGGGGTGCCGTGGGTGGTTCCGCCGGGGCCTCCCGGGCCACCGGGGCCGCCGGGGCCGCCGCCCGCCGCCGCTTCCACGAGCGCCTGGCCGATGCCCGCGACGTTGCCGTGCCCGAAGATGCCCCAGGTGGCGCTGATGAGCCGCTGCCTGCGGCCGTCGCGCTCGGTGTACTGCCGGGCCAGGAAGGCCACCAGTGCCTGAGCGGTGGTCAGCCGCCGGGTGGGACAGTGGGGGTTCGCGGGACTCGTCGGGCTCGCGGGACTCGTCGGGCTCAAGGCGTTACCTCCGGGCCGGGCGACGGATGCGCCGTGTACAGCGGGAGTCTGGCGTCGATCGGCTCGCCTGGCCAGGTGTCGCGGATCCAGCGGTGGTCGGGATGGTCGCGGATCAGCCAGGCGCGCTCCTCCCCCGGCCCGGCCATCACGTTCAGGTAGTACAGCGTCCGGCCGGGCGGGGCGATGGACGGGCCGTGCCAGCCGTCGGGGATGAGGACGGCGTCACCGCCGCGCACTTCGGCGAGGACGTCCGTACCGCCGTCGCGCGACGGGGAGACGCGGTGGTAGCCGAGACCGCCGTCCTGCACCTCGAAGTAGTAGATCTCCTCCAGTTCGCACTCCTCGCCCGGCACGTGCTCGTCGTGTTTGTGGGGCGGGTAGGAGGACCAGTTGCCGCCGGGGGTGAGGACCTCCACGGCGATCAGCCGGTCGCAGTCGAAGGTGTCGGCGGCGGCGAAGTTGTTCACCTGTCGCGAGCAGGTCCCGGAGCCGCGCAGCTCGACGGGTACCTCCGGCGCGGGGCCGTAGCGAGCGGGGAGTCGTCGCTCGCACTTCGCTCCTGCCAGGGCGAAGCGGCCTCCTGCGCCGGAGGAGATCTGTGCGTGGGCGTCGCGCGGTACGTAGGCGAAGTCGGATACCCCGCTGAACACGCTTTCCCGGCCCAGCAGTTCAAAGGTCCCACCTGCTGTATGCACCGTACAGCCACCGGCCAACGGCAGGACGATCCATTCACTACCGCCGGTGACGAGCGTGTGAACACCGCCCGGCTCCAGCTCCAGCACCCGCAGGGACGAGCGGTCCCAGCCGGCCCGAGCGGGATCGATGTCGACGGCGTACGCCCCGCGTGCGGCGCTGCCGGCCGGGAGGTGGAACGTGTGCCGCTGCCCTCGGTCGGGAGGGGGATGATGCGTCGTCATGCCCCCTCCTTACCCGTCCGGAGCAGCGCTACGGCGGTGTCGACGGCGCCGGCCACGTCCCCGTCGACCGGGTAGAGCAGCGAGCGCCCCACGACCAGCCCGCGCACGGTGGGCAGCCGCAGCGCGTCGCGCCATTTCCCGTACGCGGCGTCCTGGTCGTCGCCGACCTCGCCGCCGAGCAGGACGGCGGGCAGGGTGGAGGCCTCCATCGCCCGGCCCATGGCGTCGGGGTCGTCGGTGACGGGGACCTTGAGCCAGGTGTACGCGGAGGTCCCGGCGAGGCCCGACGCGATGGCGATGGAAGTCGCCACGGCGGCGGCGCCGAGGTCGTTGCGGAGGCGGCCGTCGACGCGGCGGCAGAGGAACGGCTCGACGAAGACGGGCAGTTGGTGCGCGGCCATCGCGTCGATGGTCCGGGCGGCGGTGTGCAGGGTGTCCAGCGAACCGGGGTCGTCGTGGTCGATGCGGAGCAGCAGCTTCCCGGCGTCGAACCCGTGGCGGACCAGGTCGTTGGGGCGGTATCCGGTGAACCGGTCGTCGAGCTCGAACGCGGCGCCGGCCAGCCCGCCGCGGTTCATCGAGCCCATGACGATCTTGTTCTCCAGGGCTCCGAGGAGGAGGAGATCGTCCAGGACGTCGGCGGAGGCGAGCACTCCGTCGACGCCGGGGCGGGAGAGGGCGAGGCAGAGCCGCTCCAGCAGTTCGAAGCGGTTGGCCATGGCGAGCGACCGGTCCCCGACGGCGAGCGCGCCGCGCGCGGGATGGTCGGCCGCGATGATCATCAACCGGTCGCCGGTGGCACGGATCAGCCGCCGCCGCTTCCGTCGCGCGGCGGCCTCGGCCACGGCTTCCGGCCGCTCGGCGCGCAGCCGGACCAGCTCGGAGAGCGAAGGCGCGAGCGGCGTCATGAGTCGGCTCCGGTCCGGGGGGCCGCGGGGGTGTGGGGGGCGGCGGAAGCGCCGGGGTCCGGCGGGGTGCCGGGGTCCGGCGGGGTGCCGGGGTCCGGCGGGGTGCCGGGGTCCGGCGGGGTGCCGGGGTCCGGCGGGGTGCCGGGGTCCGGCGGGGTGCCGGGGTCCGGCGGGGTGCCGGGGTCCGGCGGGGCCTGCCGGGTCGCCGGAGCGCTGGGGTCGGCCGGAGCACCGGGGTGCGGCTGGGCGCTGGGGTCCGGCGGAGTGCCGGGGGCCGGCTGGGCGCCGGGGTGCGGCGGAGTGCCGGGGTCCGGCGGGGGCTGCCGCGCCTCCCGGGCCGTCTGGGCACCGAGGTCCGGCGCTGCGCCAGGGCCGACCGGAGTGCTGAGGTCGGCCTGGGCCGCCCGGGCGCCGGGCTCCGCGGTGACGGCGCCGGCCTCGACGGCTCGCTCGACCTCGTCCGGGAACGGCATCGCGGACGAGCAGGCCAGCCGGGAGGCGACGATCGCGCCGGCCGCGTTCGCGTACTGCACGAGGCGGTCCAGCGGCCACCCGGCGAGGAGTCCGTGGCAGAGCGCGCCGCCGAACGCGTCGCCCGCGCCGAGGCCGTTGACCACCTCCACCGGCAGCGGCGGGCAATCGGCGGTGGTGCCGTCGCGGTGGACGGCGAGCACCCCCTTCGGGCCCTGCTTAACGACGGCGAGCTCCACCCCGGCCGCGAGCAACGCCCGGGCCGCCGCGTACGGTTCGCGTTCGCCGGTCGCGATGCGGCACTCGTCGACGTTGCCGACGGCGACCGTGGCATGGGCCAGCGCCTCGCGGTACCGCGCGGGCGCCTCGGTGCTGTCGTCGCCACCGTCCCAGAACATCGGCCGCCAGTCCAGGTCGAAGACGGTCGCCGTCGCCGTACCCGACGCGTCCGCCGGGCCGGTGCCGCGCGCGGCGAGGGCGGCCAGCGTGGCGGACCGGCTCGGCTCGGCGCTGAGGCCGGTGCCCGTCATCCAGAAGATCCTGGCCGCGCGCACCGCGTCCAGATCGAGGTCCGAGGCGTGGATCTCCAGGTCAGGGGCCTTGGGCTGCCGGTAGAAGTAGAGCGGGAAATCGTCCGGCGGGAAGATCTCGCAGAAGGTGACCGGGGTCGGATATTCCGCCACGGCCGCCGCCCAGCGGGCGTCCACGCCGAACCGTTCCAGTTCCTGGTGGAGATACGTGCCGAAGGCGTCCTGCCCGGTCCGGGTGATCACGGCCGTACGCCTCCCCAGCCGGGCCGCCGCCACCGCGACGTTCGTCGGGGAGCCGCCGAGGAACTTGCCGAACGTCTCGACCCGGGCGAGCGGGACCCCGACCTCCAGCGGGTAGAGGTCCACCCCGATCCGCCCCATGGTGATCACGTCGTACGGCTCAGGCATACGCATCCCTTCGGACCGCCGGTCCGCCCCGCCGGTGGCCGGCTGGTCCCAGGTCTAGTCCCCTCCCGGGAACCCTGTCAATATTTTGTCCGGACATTCGGACGAACCCTTGACACCCTTCCGCACCCGCCACGAGGCTGGGCGTTATGACCCCCTCCGTCCGCTCCTCGGCCCGCATCCGTATCGGCTCGGCTCCCGACTCCTGGGGCGTGTGGTTCCCCGACGACCCGAAGCAGGTGCCCTGGCAACGCTTCCTCGACGAGGTGGCCGAGGCCGGGTACGCGTGGATCGAGCTCGGCCCGTACGGCTATCTGCCCACCGACCCCGCCAGGCTGGCCGACGAGACCCGCAGCCGGGGGCTCACGGTCTCCGCCGGCACCGTTTTCACCGGATTGCACCATGGACCGGACGTCTGGGACCGGACCTGGGCGCATGTCGCGGACATCGCCGCACTGACCCGGGCCATGGGCGCCGAACACCTGGTCGTCATCCCCTCCTTCTGGCGCGACGACAAGACGGGCGAGGTACTGGAGGACCGCACGCTCACGCCCGCCCAGTGGCGGGACCTGACGGCCCAGACGGAGCGGCTGGGCCGGGAGGTCCGGGAGCGGTTCGGGCTGCGGATCGTCGTCCATCCGCACGCCGACACCCACATCGACACCGAGGAGAACGTCAACCGCTTCCTCGACGCCACCGATCCGGACCTGGTCTCGCTCTGCCTGGACACCGGGCACTACACCTACTGCGGCGGCGACAGCGTCAAGCTCATCGAGACGTACGGGGAACGCATCGGCTACCTCCATCTCAAGCAGGTCGATCCGGAGATCCTGGCAACGGTGGTGGCGGAGGAGGTGCCGTTCGGACCGGCGGTGGCGCGGGGCGTGATGTGCGAGCCGCCCGGCGGAGTCCCCGCCCTGGAACCGGTCCTGGACGCGGCCCGCGCCCTGGACGTCGACCTGTTCGCGATCGTGGAGCAGGACATGTACCCCTGCCCGCCGGACAAGCCGTTTCCCATCGCGCGCCGCACCCGCGAGTTCCTCCGCAACTGCGGCGGCACCCGCTCGCCCGGCCCGGCGTCCTGAGGCCTCCGCCCCGAGGCACCCGAGTCCCCCGAGGCACCCGAGGCCTCCAAGTCCCCCCAAGGCCCCCGGGTCAGATTCCCGTGCGGCCGTCGACGCGTTCGCGGATCAGGTCGGCGTGGCCGCAGTGCCGGGCGTACTCGCCGATCATGTGCGTGTAGATCCAGCGCAGCGTGACCTGCCCGCCCATGAACGGGCTGGTGTCGTCGAGCGCTCGGGCCGCGCAGTTCTGCCGGGCCCTCGCCACCTCGGCCTCCCACCGTGCGAGCGCCTGCTCGTGGGTGGAGTCCTCGGCGAGCTCCCAGCCTCCCGCGTGGCCCTGAGTCCCGTCCCCGCCGCCGGCCGGAGGGGCGTGGAGCGGTGGGACGTCCTCCTGGGCGAGCACCCGGCGGAACCAGTTCCGCTCGACCTCCGCCAGGTGCTGGAGCAGTCCGAGCAGGGTGATCGGCGAGGGCGCGGCGGCCGCCTCACGCAGGCCCTTCTCGGGCAGGTCGGCGCACTTCTGGGCGAGGGTGGCGCGGTAGAAGTCCAGCCAGCTCTCCAGAGAGGTGCGTTCGTCGGCGAGCAGCGGGGGCATCGGACGTTCGGAAGTACTCATGGCCCTCATCGTGGCACCCGGGTCCGACAGTGGCGGCGATCCGCAACACCGGCCCCGGTTCATCCTTTCTGCCACAGCAGTAACCGTTTCGGTACACATATCTCCGTTACGCGGGCTTTCTGTCACAGCCGGTCGACAGCCCCACCCCGCCTGTCGGCCAAGGTCGTTCAACCGAGCACAGGCTGAGTGATCGTCGGCTTGAGAAGTGCAGAGAGGTGTCACCGATGACGGACAGAACGCTCTGGTCCTACAAGGACATTGCCGCGCACATCCAGGTCCAGCCGGACACCGTCCGCTCCTATCGCAAGCACGGGCTCCTTCCGCCGCCCGACCAGGTGAAGAACGGGAAGCCGTATTGGTACGGCGACACCGTCCGCGCCTGGGTCGCCTCCCGGCCCCGCAACAGGGGCCGTTGACGCCCGGCGAGGACACCTCGGCACTCGCGGCTGTTCCAGGCCCCCGCTACCTCGCTACCCCTGGCCGGCCGCCCTGCGGAAGAGAGCCGTCCACAGGAACGGCTCCCCGAAGAGCGGGGATCCGGGCGCCTCGTCGTTCATCCGGCGCAGCTCTACCTCCTCCATCCCCTCTGTCTCCGTCAGGCCGGAGAAGACATGGCGCAGCTCGTCGTCCGTATAGGCGAGCCCGCCGTGCAGACCACCCGTCAGGTAAAGCTCGGAGTCCGGAAGTTCCGAACCCATCCCGCCCTCCCCGGCGGCGAAGCAGGTGAGCGCGAAGTGACCGCCGGGTGCGAGGCAGCGCTCCAGGAGAGCGAGGTAGCTGATCCGCCGGTGGGGCGGGAGGTGATGGAAGCAGCCGGAGTCGTAGATCAGGTCGTACGGTCCGGCCAGGGGCGCCCCCGCCGCCGTCAGGGCGAACGCGTCACCGAGGTGGAACCGGATGGAGCCGGCTCCCGCCTTCTCGGCCCGCTCGCGGGCCCAGGCCAGCGCTGCCGGGGAGAGGTCGACCGCGTCGACATCGAAGCCGAGCGACGCCAGGTGGAGCGCGTTACGGCCAGGCCCACAGCCCAGTTCGAGCGCACGGCCCGGGGCGACCCACCCCCGGCGGAGATACGCGTCGAGGTTCTCGTCGGGCTTGTCCGCGAAGAACGGCACCGGCTTCGACCGGTCCGCGTAGAACGCGTCCCACCAGGACGCCCCACCGGTCGTCCACCGGTCCGCCTCCGGAGCGAACAGACCGTCCATCAAAGCCAATACGTCGTCCGCCGTACGAACGTTCCGGTCCATCCGGGCCCCCTTTTTCCGTTGAGGGAATTTTAGACTCGATGAGCATGAAAGCCGAGGTCAGCGGCGCTTCACCGATGCCACCGACGGGGCTTTGACGCCTTCCGGAGCGGGCGGGGAACCCGGCCCCCGCCCGCCATCCGTTCGGTGCCACGCGGGCCCGTCACGCGGCGCCCCGAGGCCCTTCCCGGCTTCCCCGAGGGCTGTTTCCGAACCGGTTTCCTTTCGCCGATCTCGGCGTCTCGTCGGTCTCAGCGTCTCGCCGGTTCGGCGATCTCCGCGCCCGCGCCCGATATTTCCTCGACCTCCGCCGTGGGCCCGGCGCCCCCGGGGCCACCCCGTTCGCCCGGAGTCTCCGGAGCGGCCGGCCCGGCCGGGGCCGCATCCCCTTCGCTCAGGCCGAACCTGCGGTGGAAGGCCCGCAGAGGCGCGGGGGCCCACCAGGTGGAGCGGCCCATCAGCTTCATCACCGCCGGAACCAGCAGACTGCGCACCACCATGGCGTCCATCAGGACGGCGAGGGCGATACCGAGCCCCAGCATCTTGGTGTTGGTGACCCGCGAGGTGCCGATGGCCACCATCACGACCGCGAGGATGACGGCGGCCGCGGTGATCAGCCCGCCGGTGTGGCGGAGTCCGAAGGTGACGGAGTGCTCGTGGTCGCCGGTGCGGTCGTACTCCTCCTTGATCCGGGATATCAGGAAGACCCCGTAGTCCATGGAGAGTCCGAAGGCCACGCAGAACATCAGGACGGGCAGCGTCGTCTCGATGTCGCCCGTACTGGTGAAGGCGAGCAGTCCGGAGAGATGTCCGTCCTGGAAGACCCAGACCACCGCTCCGAACATCGCGGTCAGACTGAGGGCGTTGAGCACGACCGCCTGGAGCGGAATGAGCACGCTGCCGGTGAGCAGGAAGACCAGGAGCAGGGTCACGACCACGATGATCGCCATCGCCCAGGGCAGCCGGTCGGCTATGGCGTCCTTGGAGTCGACGAGGACCGCCGCCGTGCCCGTCACCGAGGTGTCGAGGGAGGCCGCGGAGGGCACCGCCCTCAGGTCCCGTACGAGCTGCTGGGTCTCCTCGCCGACGGCTTCGCCCTCGGGCAGCACGCTGTAGTAGGCCACGGAGTCCGCGGTGACCGGGCCGTCGACCCGCAGGACGCCGGGCAGTTGCTCGATCCGGCTCTTCAGGTCCGCGTACTCGGCGGGAGAACCCTGTCCCTCGGCCAGCACCTCCAGGCCGCCGCCGGGGCTGCCGGGGAATCCGTCGCGGATGTGTTCCTGGACGACCCGGGACTCCGCGCCGGCCGGCAGCTGACGGTCGTCCGCGGTGCCGAACTTGACTCCCAGGAACGGCAGTCCGAGCAGCAGGAGCCCGACGGTGGTGACGACGGCGAAGACGGGCGCCCTGCGCATCACCAGCGCCGCCAGCTTCGCCCAGCCCCGGCCGGGCGAAGCGCCCGCGCCCGCGTTCGCGCCCGTGCCCGCGAAGTCGCCCTCGGTGGAGGTGTCCTTCTTGCGGCGGCGCAGCAGCCGGCGCAGGTCCAGCGAGTTGATCCGGTGGCCGAGCAGGACCAGCGCCGCGGGCAGCAGGATCAGCGCGGCAGCGGCGGCCAGCAGGACCACGGCGATCCCGGCGTAGGCGAAGGACCGCAGGAAGTACTGCGGGAAGACCAGCATGGCCGACAACGACACGGCCACGGTCAGCGCGGAGAACAGCACCGTACGCCCGGCGGTCCGCAGGGTCGTGCCCACCGCCGTCCGGGGGTCCGCCCCGCCTGCCAGCTCCTCGCGGAAGCGGCGGACGATGAACAGGGCGTAGTCGATGGCGAGTCCGAGGCCGAGGGCCGTCGTGAGGTTCATGGCGAAGACCGAGACGTCGGTGAACTCCGTCAGGCCCCGCAGCACCGCGTTGGTACCGAGGATGGCGACAATGCCGACGCCGAGCGGCAGAATCGCGGCCACGGCACTGCCGAAGACCATGACCAGCAGGACGAGCGTCACCGGCAGGGCGATCAGCTCGGCCCGCAGCAGATCCTCCTGGATGATCGTCTGCATCTCGTGCTGCACGGCGACGGGCCCGCCGATGGAGACCGTCACCGGCCCCCGCTCCCCCGCGAAGGCCGGGGCTATCCGGTCGAGGGTCTCACCGGCGGTCTTCTCGTCGCCCCCGATCCGGGCGGCGATGATCGCCTCGTGGCCGTCCTCGGAGCGCAGCGCGGGCGCTTGCGTCCCCCAGTAGGACCCGATGCCCGAGATCCCCTGCTCGGCCTCCAGGCGCTCGACGAGGCGAGCGGCTTCGGCGGCCACCGCCGGGTCGTCGACCGTCGCGGAGCCGCTGTCCACCAGCAGGAGCAGATTGGGCTGGGAGGCGGGGAACTCCCGCGCCAGCGCCTCGGTCGCATAGGTCGACTCGGCGTCGGGAGCCTGCCAGCCGCCGCTGCCCATCCGGTCCGCCACCCCGCTCCCGGCGAACACGGCGAGTGCGGTGATCACCAGCGCGGCCAGCAGCGCGAGCCGCGGCCGGGCGGTGACGAACCGGGTCCAGCCGCCGACCGAAGGCGGCGCGGAACGGTTGACTTCGGACATGGTGCGGTGTCCCCTTCACCGAGACCCGGGCAGCACAAGGCAGCATGGGTCGGTCATTGCCACTTACCCTGGCAAACACGAGTCGTCGCTCGCGTTCCACTAGAATGCGAGCGACCACTCGTGTTTGTCAACCGCATCATGAGAGCCGGGGATTGACCGTGTCGGAGGCCAAAGCCACCAAGGGCGCCGCAGCGGGCGGAGCAGACGGAGCAGACGGCGGATCCACCGCCCATGCGGCCGACGGAGCGCCGGGCTCCGCCCGCCCTCGCCGCCGCCAGGCCCGCGGCGAGGCCCGCATCGCCCAGCTGCTCCGGGCCGCCGCCGACGTCTTCTGCACCAGCGGCTACACCGCGTCCAGCACCAACGCCATCGCCCGCGAGGCCGGGGTGTCGCCGGGCACGCTCTACCAGTTCTTCCCGAACAAGGAGGCCATCGCCGTCGAGCTCGGCGACCAGCTGCTCAACCGCTGGCGGGACACCTACGGCGCCGCCTTCTCGCAGAGCCATATCGAGCTGCCGCTCGACCGCATGCTGGACGCCATCCTCGACCCGCTGATCGCCTTCAACTGCGAGAACCCGGCCTTCTCCGTCCTGATGCACGGTTCGGAGATCCCGGGCCGGATCACCGAGGAGCACGACACGCTGCACGCCACGATGCTGACGCGGGTCGAATCGGTCCTCGCCGGCTACCTCCCGGACGCGCCCGCCGAGCAGGTCCACCGGATCGCCGACATGGCCTTCATGATCTTCAAGGCCGGGCTGGACCTGATCATGGCCCACGAGGGCGAGGAGCGCGAGGCCTACACCCAGGAGCTGAAGACGGTCATGTTCCGCTACCTGGACCCCCTGGTCTGCGACGCCGTGCCGCAGCAGGCGCCGCACGCGCCGTAGACCGCCACCGGCCACCACCGTGGACCGTCACCGACCGACACACGGCACCACCGGAGCGCATTCATACCCCCTAGGGGTATAGTGTGGAGTGGACGGGGCGCCACGGAGGCCTCTGCGGCCCCATGCGCCCCGCCGTGCCGCCGAAACGTGTCCGCGAAGAGGAGAACGTCATGACCGCCGAGACCGAGACCGCCCAGTCCACCGGCTCCTGCTGCTCGCCCACCGGCTCCTGCCACGACGGCGCGGCCGACGTGCGGATCGAGGGGACCGACGCGGTCACCGCCGTGTACGAGGTCAAGGGCATGACCTGCGGCCACTGCGAGGGCGCCGTGTCGGAGGAGATCTCCGCGCTCGCGGGCGTGACCTCGGTCGCGGCCGTCGCCGCCACCGGCCTGGTCACCGTCACCTCCAAGGCCCCGCTGACCGAGGACGCCGTCCGTGCCGCCGTCGACGAGGCCGGGTACGAGCTCCTCGGCCCGGCCGCCTGAAGGCCTGCCCGGAGCAGCAGCACCTCGTTCGTCGTCGGGCCGGCCTCACCAGCCGATACTGGTGGGGTACGGCCCGATCTGCGTTTCTCAGGAGTTCCGGACATGGCCAGCACAGCAGCAGCCGACCACCCGGCCGCCGACGCCTCCGAGGCCGAGCTCATGATCGGCGGGATGACCTGCGCCTCGTGTGCGGCCCGCGTCGAGAAGAAGCTCAACCGGATGGACGGCGTCACCGCCACGGTGAACTACGCGACCGAGAAGGCCCGCGTCACCTTCGGGGAGGGGCTGGAGCTGGGCGACCTCGTCGCCACGGTCGAGAAGACCGGCTACACGGCCCGCCCCGTCACCCGACCGGAGCGGAAGACGCCGGCAGCGGCGGCACCAGCAGCGGAAGCCGCACCGGCACCGAACGCGGAAGCGAAAGCCGAAGCCAGAGCAGGAACAGAAGCAGGAGCAGAGACGAAACCGGAACCCGAACCGGAGGCGGAAGCGGAAGCAGAAGCCGCCCCGGGCGGTGTCGCGGAACCGGACGCCTCCACCGACTCCGACTCCCTCCGGCAGCGTCTCGTCGTCTCCGCCGTGCTCGCCGTCCCCGTCGTCCTGCTCGCCATGATCCCGGCCCTCCAGTTCGACTCCTGGCAGTGGCTGAGCCTCACCCTCGCCGCGCCCGTCGTCGTCTGGGGCGGCCTGCCCTTCCACCGCGCCGCCTGGACCAACGCGAAGCACGGCGCGGCCACGATGGACACCCTGGTCTCGCTCGGCACGCTCGCCGCGTTCGGCTGGTCGCTGTGGGCCCTGTTCCTCGGCGACGCGGGCATGCCCGGCATGCGCCACGGCTTCGACCTCACCGTCTCGCGCGCCGACGCCACCTCGACGATCTACCTGGAGGTGGCGGCCGGGGTCATCACGTTCATCCTGCTGGGCCGCTACCTGGAAGCCCGCGCGAAGCGGAAGTCCGGCGCGGCGCTGCGGGCGCTGATGCATCTGGGCGCCAAGGACGTCGCCGTGCTCAGGGCGGGCAGGGAGGTACGTGTCCCGACGGGCGAGCTCGTCGTCGGCGATCGCTTCGTCGTGCGTCCCGGGGAGAAGATCGCGACGGACGGGACCGTGGTCGAGGGCTCGTCCGCCGTGGACGCCTCGATGCTGACGGGCGAGTCCGTGCCCGTGGAGGTCTCGGCCGGCGACACCGTCACCGGAGCCACCCTCAACGCCGGCGGACGCCTCGTCGTCGAAGCCACCCGCGTCGGCGCCGACACCCAACTCGCCCGCATGGCCCGCCTCGTCGAAGACGCCCAGAACGGCAAGGCATCGGCCCAACGCCTCGCCGACCGCATCTCCGCCGTCTTCGTCCCCATCGTCATCGCCCTCGCCCTGGCCACCCTCGGCTTCTGGCTCGGCAACGACGCCGGACTCACCGCCGCCTTCACCGCGGCCGTCGCCGTCCTCATCATCGCCTGCCCCTGCGCCCTCGGCCTCGCCACCCCCACCGCCCTCATGGTCGGCACCGGCCGCGGCGCCCAACTCGGCATCCTCATCAAAGGCCCCGAAGTCCTGGAGACCACCCGCCGCGCCGACACCATCGTCCTCGACAAGACCGGCACCGTCACCACCGGCCGCATGACCCTCCAGACCACCCACACCACCGACACCACCACCGAGGACGAAGTGCTGCGGCTCGCCGGAGCCCTCGAACACGCCTCAGAACACCCCATCGCCCAGGCCATCGCCACCGCCGCCACCGACGCCACCGGCCCCCTCCCCACCCCCGACGACTTCGCCAACATCCCCGGGCTCGGCGTCCAGGGCACCGTCGAGGGCCACGCCGTCCTCGTCGGACGTCCCCGCCTCCTCGCCGATGCGGCGATCCCGCTCCCGGCCGAGCTGTCGGAGGCCCTGGCAGAGGCCGGGCGGCACGGCCGTACGGCGGTCGTCGTGGCCTGGGACGGCGAGGCGCGGGGTGTGTTCGGGGTGGCGGACGCGGTCAAGGACAGCAGCGCGGAGGCCGTCGCCGAGCTCCGTGCCCTGGGGCTGCGGCCCGTCCTGCTGACCGGCGACAACCGGGCGGTGGCGGAGGCCGTGGCGCGCGAGGTGGGCATCGACGAGGTCCATGCGGAGGTACTTCCGGAGGACAAGGTGAACGTCGTGAAGAGCCTTCAGGCGGAGGGCCGGGTCGTCGCCATGGTCGGCGACGGGGTGAACGACGCCGCCGCGCTGGCCACGGCAGATCTGGGACTGGCGATGGGCACCGGGACGGATGCGGCGATCGAGGCGAGCGACCTCACGCTGGTTCGTGGAGATCTCAAGGTGACAGCTGACGCAATCCGCCTCTCCAGGCGTACGCTGGCCACCATCAGGGGCAACCTCTTCTGGGCCTTCGGGTACAACGTTGCGGCCTTGCCCCTGGCTGCAAGTGGCCTGCTCAACCCAATGATCGCGGGAGCCGCCATGGCGTTTTCGTCCGTGTTCGTCGTCACGAACAGCCTACGGTTGCGTGCCTTCACGTAACTTCCACAAAGAGATTTAGATCACACCGAATTCAGGGTAACCATCCGGTGGGTTCGTGAGTCTTAGAGTGCGATGCCAAGGATGTCTTGGGGGACGTCCGATGGAGTGTCTTGGGGGACGCTCCTGTGGCAAGCGTTTGGCCGGGGCACGTGCACCGGGGAGCTTTGAGCGGCCCTCCCGTGCGTACGTACCCCGGCGGATCGCAGCACAACAAGGGAACACAACAGAACACGGGAGCCTCGGCTCCCTGCCAGACGCCCGGCCGGATCCCGTGGGGGGAATCCGCTCCGGGATATGGGAAGCGCCCTGACCGTCGACCCGTGGGGGGATCGGCGGCGGGGCGTTTCTCGCTTCCTGCCCACTCCAGCTCGCCCCTCCTCCCCCTCTCGCCCCTCTCCCCCTCTCGCGCCCCCAGAACGCCGAATCGCCCCGGACACCGCGCTCTGTGCGAAGCGCGGTACGCGGGGCGAAGGCAGTCGGCCGAAGAGGCCGGGCACTACGGGCGGTACGGGTGCGGGTTCCGGCGGTGCGGAGCCCTGCGGTACGAGGTCCGGATCAGCGTCCTCGACACGAGGTCCGGGTCAGCGGCCCTCGACCGGGACGAAGTCGCGCAGGACCTCGCCGGTGTAGATCTGGCGCGGGCGGCCGATGCGGGAACCCGGCTCCTTGATCATCTCGTGCCACTGGGCGATCCAGCCGGGAAGGCGGCCGAGCGCGAAGAGCACGGTGAACATCTCGGTCGGGAAGCCCATGGCCCGGTAGATCAGACCGGTGTAGAAGTCCACGTTGGGGTAGAGGTTGCGCGAGACGAAGTAGTCGTCCGAGAGCGCGTGCTCCTCCAGCTTGAGCGCGATGTCGAGCAGCTCGTCGGACTTGCCGAGCGCGGACAGCACGTCGTGGGCGGCAGCCTTGATGATCTTGGCGCGCGGGTCGAAGGACTTGTACACCCGGTGGCCGAAGCCCATCAGGCGGACGCCGTCCTCCTTGTTCTTCACCTTGCGGATGAAGGAGTCGACGTCGCCGCCGTTGGCCTGGATGCCTTCCAGCATCTCCAGGACCGACTGGTTGGCGCCACCGTGCAGCGGGCCCCACAGCGCCGAGATGCCGGCGGAGATCGAGGCGAACATGTTCGCCTGCGAGGAGCCGACCAGACGCACGGTGGAGGTCGAACAGTTCTGCTCGTGGTCCGCGTGCAGGATGAGCAGCTTGTCCAGCGCCGAGACGACGACCGGGTCCAGCTCGTACTCCTGGGCCGGGACCGAGAAGGTCATGCGCAGGAAGTTCTCGACGTACCCGAGGTCGTTGCGCGGGTAGACGAAGGGGTGGCCGATCGACTTCTTGTAGGCGTACGCCGCGATCGTCGGCAGCTTCGCCAGCAGGCGGATCGTCGACAGGTGACGCTGCTGCTCGTCGAACGGGTTGTGGCTGTCCTGGTAGAACGTGGACAGCGCGCTGACGACCGAGGACAGCATGGCCATCGGGTGGGCGTCGCGCGGGAAGCCGTCGAAGAACCGCTTGACGTCCTCGTGCAGCAGCGTGTGCTGGGTGATCTCGTTCTTGAAGGTCGCCAGCTGGTCGACCTGCGGAAGGTCGCCGTTGATCAGCGTGTACGCGACCTCGAGGAACGACGAGCGCTCGGCGAGCTGCTCGATCGGGTATCCGCGGTAGCGCAGAATGCCCTGCTCACCGTCGAGGTACGTGATGGCGGATTTATAGGCGGCGGTGTTGCCGTATCCGCTGTCCAGCGTCACCAGGCCGGTATTGGCCCGGAGCTTCCCGATGTCGAAGCCCTTGTCGCCGACGGTGCTGTCGATCACCGGGTAGGTGTACTCGTCATCGCCGTACCGCAGTACTACAGCGTTGTTGGTGTGCTCGCTCACGTCATCCCTCACCGACGTAGTGCCTCTTCTTCGAGGTGCCCTGACTGTCTTCCACCCTCCCCCATTCGGCTCAGGAGAGTGCACTCGGGGTCGTCCATTGGACCTACTGACGGCACTGAGTGCCGCCAACTTACTCATCCTGCCCCCTTGACTGCGGTTCCGGAAGACCTCCGTGATGTTTCCCACCGATTTGATCGATCATTTTTGTGCACGGGTCACGAGAAGTCTTCTCCCGAGCCGCCCCGGAGCCGGAAATCCAGTGCCGTACAGCGTCTGCCTGCGGAAACCGTGCGGACCGCCTGGCCGATCGCCTTACGGGACCCGACCAGCACGACGAGCTTCCTGGCCCGTGTCACGGCGGTGTAGAGCAGATTCCGCTGGAGCATCATCCAGGCGCTGGTGGTGACGGGGATGACGACGGCCGGATACTCACTGCCCTGGGAGCGGTGGATGGTCATGGCGTAGGCGTGGGCCAGCTCGTCCAGTTCGCCGAAGTCGTAGCCGATCTCCTCGTCCTCGTCGGTGCGGACGGTGAGCGTCTGTTCGTCCACGTCCAGGCCGGTGACGACGCCGACCGTGCCGTTGAAGACGCCGTTCTCGCCCTTGTCGTAGTTGTTGCGGATCTGGGTGACCTTGTCGCCGACCCGGAAGACCCGGCCGCCGAACCGCTTCTCGGGGAGGTCGGGGCGGCCCGGGGTGACGGCCTGCTGGAGCAGCCCGTTGAGATGGCCGGCACCGGCCGGGCCCCGGTGCATCGGGGCGAGCACCTGCACGTCACGGCGTGGATCGAGGCCGAACTTGGCCGGAATGCGGCGGGCCGCGACATCGACGGCGAGCTTGCCCGCGTCCTCCGTCTCGTCCTCCACGAAGAGGAAGAAGTCGCTCAGCCCTTCGGTGAGCGGAGGCTGTCCGGCGTTGATCCGGTGGGCGTTGGTGACCACGCCGGACTGCTGGGCCTGGCGGAAGATCCGGGTGAGCCGGACGGCCGGGACCGGGCCGCCCTCCGCGAGCAGATCGCTCAGCACCTCCCCCGCCCCGACCGAGGGCAGCTGGTCGACGTCACCCACGAGAAGGAGGTGGGCACCGGGTGCCACCGCCTTCACCAGCTTGTTGGCGAGCAGCAGATCGAGCATGGAGGCCTCGTCGACGACGACCAGATCGGCGTCCAGCGGACGGTCCCGGTCGTAGGCCGCGTCCCCGCCCGGCTTCAGCTCCAGCAGCCGGTGCACGGTGGAGGCCTCGGCCCCGGTCAGCTCGGCGAGGCGTTTGGCGGCGCGCCCGGTGGGGGCGGCGAGCACCACCTTGGCCTTCTTCGCCCGGGCCAGCTCGACGATGGACCGGACGGTGAACGACTTCCCGCAGCCGGGCCCGCCGGTCAGAACGGCCACCTTCCGGCTGAGTGCGAGGCGTACGGCCTCCTCCTGCTCGGGCGCGAGCGAGGCCCCCGTACGCGAGGCGAGCCAGGCCAGGGCCTTGCCCCAGTCGACGTCCTGGAAGGCCGGCATCCGGTCATCGCCGGTGTTCAGCAGCCGTCTGACCTGCCCGGCGAGGGACAGCTCGGCGCGGTGGAAGGGGACGAGGTAGACGGCCGTGATCGGTTCGCCGCCCTCCGGGGACGGCACCTTCTCCCGTACGACGCCCTCCGGGTCGGCGGCCAGCTCGGCCAGGCATTCGATGACCAGCCCGGTGTCGACCTGGAGCAGCTTGACGCCGTCCGCGATGAGCCGTTCCTCGGGGAGGTAGCAGTGCCCCTGGTCGGAGGACTGGGACAGGGCGTGCTGGAGGCCGGCCTTGACCCGCTCGGGGCTGTCGTGCGGAATGCCGACGGCCTGGGCGATCCTGTCGGCGGTGAGGAAACCGATGCCCCAGACGTCGGCGGCCAGCCGGTAGGGCTGGTTCTTCACGACGGAGATCGAGGCGTCCTCGTACTTCTTGTAGATGCGGACGGCGATGGAGGTGGAGACGCCGACGCCCTGGAGGAAGACCATGACCTCCTTGATCGCCTTCTGTTCCTCCCAGGCCGCCGCGATCATCTTCGTACGCTTGGGACCGAGGCCGGGGACCTCGACGAGCCGCTTCGGTTCCTGCTCGATGATGTCGAGGGTGTCGACGCCGAAGTGGGTGGTGATCCGGTCGGCCATCACCGGCCCGATGCCCTTGATCAGCCCGGAGCCCAGATAGCGGCGGATGCCCTGGATGGTGGCGGGCAGCACGGTGGTGTAGTTCTCCACGGTGAACTGCTTGCCGTACTGGGAGTGCGAGCCCCAACGGCCCTCCATCCGCAGCGACTCGCCGACCTGCGCGCCGAGCAGCGCACCGACCACGGTGAGGAGATCCCCGGCTCCGCGCCCGGTGTCGACGCGGGCGACCGTGTACCCGTTCTCCTCGTTGGCGTAGGTGATCCGCTCCAGGACCCCTTCGAGGACGGCCATGTTGGACATGACCCGACGCTACCGGGTGCCACTGACAGCGCGGTTCGCGGCAGAGCACCGGACAGGGGGCGGGGAGGTCAGGGGGCGGAGGGCGTCGGGCCGCCGTTCTCGTACTCGTTCGCCAACAGCCCGTCCATGGTGGAGCGCAGGGTGCCGAGGAACTGCTCGAACCGCTGGATCTCCTGCGGTGAGTACGCCTGCATCGCCTCGGCCATCCGCTCGCTGTACGGCCCGAAGAACGCCATGGCGCGCGGCCGGATGGCGGGGCTGCTGCGCAGGGTCACCACCCGGCGGTCGGTGCTCTCGCGGGTACGGACGATGTGGCCCGCCCGTTCCAGCCGCTTGAGGAGGATGGCGGTCGCGCCGGAGGAGAGCGAGACGCGCTCGCTGAGCCGGGCCGGCGAGAGGGGCGTGCCCTGGTCCTCGGCGTAGAGGATCTCGACGAGGGCGGCGGCGTCGGTGGAGTGCAGCCCGAGCCAGGCGGCGAAGCGGCGGGTGAACTCGGTGTAGTTGGCCCCGAAGGCGCGCAGGCCGTCCATCACGCGGTCGACCCGCACGGCCTCCCGGTCGCCCCCGCCCGGCCCGTCGGCCCCGCGCCGTCGCCTGTCAGCCCCGGGCCCGTTCGTCATCGGCACTGCGCACTCCCGCTTCCGCTCCGCTATCGGTCCGCTTCCGGTTTGACAACCTACCTCGCGCTATTTACCTTTGCCGCAAAGATAGATCCCTTTACGGCAAAGCAATCGACGGGAGTCGAAGCACCGTGACCGAACCCGCAGAAGCCCCGCCCACAGCACGTCAGTGGCTGGGCCTCGTCGCCGTGGCGCTCGGAGTGGCCCTGATCGTCGTCGATCTGACGATCGTCAACGTGATCCTCGCGCCGATCATCGAGGACCTCTCCATCGGTTCGTCGGAGGCTCAGTGGATCCAGGAGTCGTACGCGATCACGTTCGCGGCGCTCCTGCTGGTCACCGGACGCCTCAGCGACCTCTACGGCGCACGCCGGATCTTCCTGCTGGGCCTCGCCGCGTTCGGCGCGACGAGCCTGCTGGCGGCGCTGGCCCCGAGCGGCGGCCTGCTGATCCTCGCCCGGTTCGTCCAGGGCGTCGGCGGGGCCATGATGCTGCCCACCTCGCTGGCCCTGCTCAACGCCACGTTCACCGGGCGGGCGCGCGGTCAGGCGTTCGCCGTGTGGGGCTCGACCATCGGAGCGGCGGCGGCCGTGGGCCCGCTGCTGGGCGGATGGCTCGCCGACATCTCCTGGCGCTGGGCCTTCGGCATCAACATCCCGCTGGTCGCGATCGTCGTGGCGGGGGTGCTCCGGTATCTGGACGCGTCACCATGCACCCGCGGCCGTATCGACGGCGTCGGCGCGGCGCTGTCGGCGGTGGGCCTGGGCCTGCTCTCCTTCGTCCTGATCGAGGGACGAACGTACGGCTGGCTGATGACGACGAAACCGCTGGAGATCGGGGGCTTCTCCTGGTCCGGCGGACTCTCGCCGGTCTTCGTCGCGCTGCTCCTGTCCGTACTGGCGCTGGCGGTGTTCTGGCACCGGCAGGCCGTGCTGAGCCGGGCGGGCGGCGAGCCGCTGATGGACGTGCGGCTGTTCTCCATCCGCTCGTTCCGCAACGGAAATTTCGTGACGCTGATGGTCGGTCTCGGCGAGTTCGGCATCATCGCGGTGCTGCCGCTCTGGCTGCAATTCGCCCTCGGCTACAGCGCGTTCGAGGCGGGTCTCGCGCTCGTCGCCCTGGCCGTCGGCAGTTTCGCCGCCTCCGGGGCGAGCTTCCCGATGGCCGCGACCGTGCCCGCGCTCGCACAGGTCCGGATCGGTCTCGTCCTGGAGGCCGCCGGGCTGACGACGCTGGCCCTGATCGCGTCGACGGACAGCTCCTGGTGGCTGATCGCGCTCGCGCTGTTCGTGTACGGGATCGGCGTCGGCTTCGCCACGGCGCAGGTCACCAACATCGTCCTCGTGGACGTACCGGAACGCAGTGGAGGCCAGGCGTCGGGCATCCAGAGCGCGGCCCGTGAGCTGGGGTCGGCCCTCGGTATCGCCCTTCTGACAACGCTGTTCTTCAGCACCCTGGCCGCCGGAATGACCGACCGGCTCACCCGGGACGGCGTCACGACGGCCGAAGCGGAACGGCTCGGCGGGGTGGTGACGGACAGCGCCGGATCGGTGATCGAGACCCTCGCCGCGGAGCCGCGTACGGCATCGGCGGCGGAGGCGGCCCGCGAGGCGATGGCGGCCGGCGTCCAGCTCTCCGGGTACGTCTGCGCGGGGCTGCTCCTCCTGGCGCTGGCGGCGACGCTGTTCATGGCGCCGAAGGCCCGTACGGGAGCCGGGGCGAAGGCATGTTCGGGAAGGGAGGCGAAGGTGTGTACGGACGCGGGGTCGAGGCCGCCCACGGACGTGGGGCCGGGAGTTCGCGGGGAGGACCGGGGCCCGCGGGCTTCGGCTCGGCCGCCGGAGTGACCGTGGCCCGCGCGCGCTACTCCCGTGGGGCCGGGCCGGCCAGTCCGGTCTCCCAGGACCAGGCGGCTATGCCCACCCGGTTGCGGGCCCTCACCTTCGCCTGGACGTTGGCGATGTGAGTCTTGGCGGTGCCCGCCGTGATGAAGAGCCGCTCGCCGATCTCGGCGTTGGTGAGGCCTTCGGCGACCAGCCGGGCGATCTCCTGCTCCCGGGCGGTGAGAGCCGACGGAGCCGGGGCCGCCGCCGGGGCGGGGGCTGCGGCGGGGGCGAGGCTCCGGAGCAGCCGGACCGTGACCTGGGGGCTGATGAGCATGTCCCCCGCCATCGCCGCCCTCACCCCCTCGATCAGCAGCCCCGGGCCCGAGCGCTTGAGCAGAAAGCCGCAGGCGCCGTCGCGCAGGGCCGTACGTACGTAGTCGTCGTGGTCGAAGGTGGTGACGACGAGGACACGCATCGGGTCGGGCACGCCGGGGCCCGCGAGGCGGCGGGTCAGTTCGAGACCGTCCAGGCCCGGCATCCGGATGTCGGCGAGGACCAGGTCGGGACGGAGGGAGCGGGCGAGGTCGACGGCGGTGAGGCCGTCCGCCGCCTCGCCGACCACGGTCATGTCGGGCTGCGAGCCGAGAATGAGGCGGAACCCGCTGCGGACGTCCTCCTGGTCGTCGGCGATCAGGATGCGGGTCGGGCCGAGAGGCGCCGTCATGGGGTCTTCTCCTTCGGAAGCGCGACGGGCAGGTCGGCGGGCACGTCGGCGGGCAGGACGGCGGTGAGCCGCCAGCCGCCGTCGCCGTGGGGGCCCGCCGAGAGGGTTCCGCCGAGGGCCTGGGCGTGCTCGGTGAGCGCGGGGATCCCGAGGCCGCCCCGGGAGCCGTGCCGGGCCGAAGCCTCCCCCGCGCCACGGTCGTTGGTGACCTCGATTTCCACCGTCGTGGCCCTGGGGGTGAACACGACGGTGGCGCGCGAGGCGCCGGGGGCGTGCCGGCGGATGTTGGTCAATGCCTCGACGACGATGCGGTACGCGGCGGAGCCCGCCTCGCGGGAGAGCCGCTCCGCGACCGGTCGGGGCAGGTCGAGAGATGCCTCGGTGGCTCCTGCCGCGGTGAAGTTTTCGACGAGGAAGGGAAGTTGGGACACATCGGGGAGCGGTTCGGTGGCGGCCGCCTCCGGGCCGTGCAGCATCCGCACCGTCCGGTCCATCGCGGCCAGGGCGCTCAGCCCCGCCTTCTCGATGCGTTCCAGGGCGAGCACCGCGTGGGAGGGGTCGGTGGCGGCGACGAAGCGGGCCGCCTGCGCCTGGACGACGATCCCGCTGATGTCGTGGGCGACGAAGTCGTGCAGGTCGCGCGAGAGTTGAAGACGCTGAGTGCGGCGAGCCTCGGCCACCGCACGCCGACGACGCAGTTCCTGGCGGCGGGGATAGGCGCCGACCGCCACCGCGCCGACCACGGGAAGGAGCCAGAAGGCGCCGATCCCGATGGATTCCAGAAAGGACTCACCGGTGACCAGCGGCAGCGGCCAGAGGGTCACCGCGAGGGCGGCCACCGGGAGGGCCGTAGCGAGTTCACGCAGAGGCGACCATCGGGTGACCACGGCCACGAGGAGCAGCAGGAGAGCAGCCTCCACCAGCTTCCAGCCGGAGCCGGCCTGCGGCAGAGCGAAGCTGGTGGTCAACGAGAGAACCGCGCACACCGTGGCCGGGTGGGCGAGGCGGCCGAACCGCTGACGCGCCACGGAACGGCGGCAGGCGACGGCCCACCCCAGTGAGCCCGCTGCCGCGAACGACGGCAAGGCGCCGAGCACCATGACGGCCGGGCCGGTCAATTCCCCCATGGCGATCAGCGTACGGGGGTGGGATGCGGCCGGGCTCTCTGCCGAACGGCACAGAACGACCGGTCGCAGACGCGGACTTGTACCGATCGGCGGATGGGCGCGCGGGACAAGACGGGGCGGACGCCCGGCTCACGGCATGTCGTCGGCCGGCAGGAGCGCGTCCAGCCGCGCACCACGGCTCTCCGCCACGCGCACGATCTGGTGCAGCGACTCGGTCAGCCGGCCGGCGAGGAAGCGGACCTGCGGCGCGGTGGACTCGTCGTCGGCCAGCAGGTCGGCGGCGTGACCGAGCAGCTCGTCCGCCATGTCGAGCTGGATGCCCTCGACCTCGTCGGCCTTCCGCGACACATAGCCGGTGCCGTCCCCCACGACGTAACAGGGCTTCCCGCCCGTGCCCGTCCAGGGCAGGAGCCGCATCGTGGGGGCGTCGGCGTGGGCGGTGTGCTTCATGGGGGCCTGCTTTCCGGGGTGCGTCGACGTACGGGCTTCGCTTCGTTCCGTAGCGAATCCATCACAGAATGGGGTCATGAGTCGCTACGCTGCCAGGGGGTCGGGCATGACAGCACGCTGGTCAGGGCGAGGAGTTGGGTGCGGATGAAACCGAACGGCAAGCCGCGTACGGCACGGCAGAAGTACGGCGACGAGCTGCGGCTGCGCCGCCTGGCCGCCGGAATGACGCAGGATGCGCTGGCCGAACAGGTCGTCTGCTCTCCGACCCTCGTCAGCCACTGGGAGGCCGGGCGGCGGCTCCCGAGCCCGGAGGACGCACGGCGGATCGACCGGGCGCTGGACACGGACGGGTTCTTCGAGCGGTGGCTGCAGGACCTGGAGACCAAGTACACCGACCACTTCGCCGCCGTGGCGGACTTGGAGCAGCAGGCGGTACTCATCCAGCAGTTCGCGCTGACGCTCGTGCCAGGGCTGTTGCAGACCGACGAGTACGCACGGGCCCTGTTCCAGGCCTACCGGCCCAACCACCGCAGGGAAGAGGTTGACCAGGAGGTTGTCATTCGCACAGAGCGCGCCCGCATCCTCGACGGCCCGTTGAATCCGGTGGTGTGGACCCTGCTGGACGAGGCTGTGCTGCGGCGGCAGGTCGGCGGCCCCCAGGTGATGGCCAGGCAGCTGCGGAAGATCGCGGACATGGCGGAGGCCGGACGGCTGCGGTTGCATGTGCTGCCGTTCGCGGCCGGGGCCCACTCTCTCCAGCAGAGCCTGCTGACTCTGATGAGCTTCGCGGACTCCGCTCCGGTGGCGTACGTCGAAGGCTTCCAGACAGGCAACTTCATGGATGATCCGACGTTGGTCGCGTCCAGTCGCACGGCCTACGATCTTGCTCTGAGCGATGCGTTGTCGCACCAGGAGTCGGCGGCCCGCGTACGGGCCGCAGCGGAGGAGCACGAACATGGTCAGCAGTAGGCGGAGGATCGCGGACGCGTCCACCCTCACGGGCTGGTTCAAGTCCAGCTACAGCGGCGGGGACCAGGGCGAGTGCCTTGAGGTCGCCCGCGGGCACGCCACCGTCCCCGTCCGCGACAGCAAGGCCGCCGACGGTCCGGCCGTCGTCTTCTCCGTCGACGGCTGGTCCTCGTTCCTCATCGCGCTCAAGAGCGGACGCCTCTGCGCCTGATCGCTTAGCCCATGCTCGCCGCGACCTCACTCCGGAGCTGCGGCAGCTTGTCGTGGAAGATTCCCGGGCAGAGGGTGTCGCCGAAGTCCTTGTGTCCGTACAGGCTGCTCGGCGCGATGGCGTACTGCCCGCAGACGTACGCGCAGAGCGCCACCAGGACGTCCCACTGGGCCTGCGGCGGCTGTGCGCCGTCGTGGTACGCGCCCTCGTTGGCGATACCGATGGCCTGGCCGTTCTGGCCGGAGGTGTGCGCGCCGAGGACGAAGTCGCTGCCGCCGCGCAGCGTACTGAGGCTGCGGTGGCGGCCCTCGGTGATCCAGCCGCCCCGGCTGACGAGGAAGTGGTAGCCGGTGTCGGTCCACCCGTTCTGGTCCATGTGCAGGTCCTGGACCCAGTGGGCGTGTCGGTGGGCCTGGGCGCGGGAGACGTCGGTGGTGTTGTCGCTGACCGTGTGGTGCACGATGATCTTCGTCGGCCGCTTGCCCACCAGGCTCACCGGGCTCTGGGGCGCGCGGGCCTTCCACTGCGCCGTGCCGTCGATGTCCGGTTCCACGGCGTCGAAGGCGTCGCGGGCGTGGGCCGTGCCCGGTAAGGCGGCTGCGGCCAGGCCTCCGGCACCGGCGAGGAGGACGTGGCGACGGGACGGCTGCGGAAGGTTCATGGCGGGCTCCTGGTGTGAAGGGGTGGGCGCACGGTGGGGGGTGCGGCCGGGTGAGCCGCCTGCGGTCTCACCCGGCCGCCCGCCCGGGCGGGTCGGCTACGCCGTGTTGTTGGCGAGGGCCTGGAGCCGCGCGAAACTGCCGTTGAACTTGTTGCGGTCCACGTCGCCGGAGACCCCGCTGACCCGGCCGGTGGCCGAGTACTGCCAGATCGTCCAGGTGGGGAAGCCGGCCGGGATGTTCGGGCTGCTGGTGCCCCAGTGGGCCACCCAGAGCGGGGACTTGGCGGACATGCCGGTCCAGCTGCCGGTGCAGGTGTTCCACCAGCTGGCCGTTGTGTAGATGACGACGTCCCGGGTCGTGCGCGCCTTGTACGTGTTGTAGAAGTCGTTGATCCAGGTGCGCATCTGGGTCGTGGAGAGGCCGTAGCACATGGCTCCGTACGGGTTGTGCTCGATGTCCAGCACCCCGGGGAGGGTCTTGCCGTCCTTCGACCATCCTCCGCCGTTGCTCGCGAAGTAGCCTGCCTGCGTCGCCCCGTTGGAGACGTTGGGGCGGGCGAAGTGGTACGCGCCCCGGATCAGACCGGCGTTGTAGGAGCCGGTGTAGTTCGCGTTGAAGCTGCTGTCCTTGAAGGACGTGCCCTCGGTGGCCTTCATGTAGGCGAAGTCGATGCCCGCGGCCTTCACCGAGCCCCAGTTGATCGACCCCTGCCAGTGCGAGACGTCGATGCCCTGGACGCCGCTGGTGTCCATCGGCGTCACGCCGCCCGCCGCCGAGGCCGCGAGGCCCTGCTCGATGCGGGTGCCGGCGCCCATCCACGCCTGCCCGGACCGGACCGGCTCGTCGGGCGAGGGCGGCGCGGCGGCGGCCGTGCCCGGGCTGGTCAGGATCAGCGCCACGGCACTGCCGAGGGCTCCGGCCAGCAGGGCTCCTCGGGATCTCTTGAGTCGGCGGGACGGAGAACGGTACGCAAGCATGGCCACCTCCGGGCACGTTGACGAGGACGGGATGCGCACGGCATGGCACCCGAGTGGCATCCGATAATCGGATGCCATGCACATGTCACGAGTAAGGCACGGGCACAGAAAGGCGTAAAGGGCCCTTTTGGTCTACACCTGTGCCGTCGCCCCCGACCTGCGAGAACGCGCCGGAGCCGCGAGAACTTTCATTTTCTGAAGGTCTGAAGGCCGCTCGCGGCGGTCCGGCGCCCGTCCTCTCCTTCCGCTCAGCCGGCGGCGGGGTCGAACGGCACCCCCTCCGGAAGCGCCTTCGTCAGATGTCCGGTGAAACGGTCGTCCCGGATGCCGATCGTCGCCTTGCCGAAATCGGCGGCGAGCAGCTTGTCGCGCAGGCCGTCCGGATAGCCGTTCCAGCCGACCAGCGGTGCGCGGTGCCAGGTGCCGAGGTGGTTCTCCGGAGGCTCGTCCTTGGCGGTGGCCTTGCGGAAGCAGTGGGTGCTCGCGCCGTCCTTGTGGTAGACGATCTTGGGGTGCGAGCCGTCGAAGGGGACGTCGGCCGCCTTGTGCACGGTGAAGTTCCCGTGCGCCGAAGTCGCCACGTACTCGGCCTTGTTGTCGTGCACCCAGACCACGATGTGCTCCCAGTCGTGGCGATGGCCGCCGAAGAGGCCGCCGGGAGCCACCTGGTCCTTCTCGAAGTAGTACGTGTAGAGGACGGCGCACCAGCCGTTGTCGCACGTCGAGCGGGAGTAGGCGTTGCTGCTGTCCAGGTCGGACCGGTCACGGCAGTCCCCGTACACCGCGCCGCCGAGCTTGAGGCCGGGCGCGATGGTGCCGTCGGGGCCGATGGCCGAGGTGGCGTAGCAGCCGTCCTTGTCGTAGTCGATGGCCGGCTGGAAGGTCCGCTCCAGGTCGTCCGCGTTGCCGGGGAGGGGCGGGGGCGGCGCGGCGTGGGCCATGGTCGCGGAGGCCAGGACCAGGGTGGCCGCGGACAGGATGACGGTCAGGCCGCGGCGCAGGGCGCGTCCGCGCGGGGTCGGCCGTACTGCGGGCATGGGACTCCTTGAGGAGGGAGGAGGCGGGACGGGCGGGAGGAAGAGACGGTGGAGGACACGCGGTCACGCGTGGTCTCCACCGGTCTCATGTCATGGCGTCGCGGGCGGGCGTGGACTCAGCTGTCCTGCGCCGCGTTCATCAGGTCGAGCGCGCTGTGCTGGCAGCCGTTGCCCGTGCGGGTGAGCGGACCTGCCCAGTGGGCGCCGTACTGGTCGAGGCTGTTGCGGTTCTTCTCGTGCGCGGTGTCGGCCTGCCGGTCGAGATAGGCGCTGTACGGGCGGTCGGGGAGCGCCTTGTTGAGGACGCCGAGGCCCCTGGCGTAAGCACCCTTGAAGGAGTCACCGTCCGTGGTGCAGTCGGAGTCCGGCTCGTACGGCTCGTGGAGCGTTCCGCCGGGGTTGAGGTAGGAGGAGGTCGTGGAGGCGTCGGCCAGGGTGCGGGCGCTGTCCAGGAGCGACGCGTCGCCGGTGGCGCGGTTGAGTTCGGCGAGGGCGGCCAGGATGACGCCCTGGTTGTACGTCCAGGTCGTGTCGCCGTTGTTGGAGCAGGTGCCGTCGGAGTTCTCGCTCAGGCCGTCGTTGATCGTGTTACCGGAGTAGATCATGCCGCTGCTCTTGAACCAGTTCCACCCGTCCTCGGCACGCCGGAGGTAGGTGGTGTCCCCGGCGATACGGTTGTGGAGTGCGGCGCTGAGCTGGATGTACAGCTCGTTGGTGATCGCGTTCTTGTAGGGCTTGTCGGTCGCCCACTGCACCCCGCCGCCGCACGTGCCGGTCCAGTAGGCGGCCATGTGGTCGGCGTCCTTGCGCGCCGTGTCCAGGTAACGCCGCTCGCCGGTCAGGTCGTACGCGGCCACCCAGGCGAGGCCCCACCAACCCGTGTCGTCCAGGTAGGAGTTGGTGAAGTCGCCGCCCTCGGCACCGATGAGCTTCTCGTAGGTGTTCGAGATCGCGTACGTGTAACTGGGCATGTGGCTGATCCGGATGTTGTCGATCAGCGAGGTGAGCGCGGTGGCGGAGGTCCACCAGCCGGCGAACTTCCCCGAGTTCCGGTCGTAGTTCATCATCAGGGCCGTCGCCGCGGCCGTACTCCGGCTTCCGGCGTTCCAGTTGACGCGGGCCCAGCCGGTGCAGGCGATCTCCGACCGGTCGCCCGCCTTTCCGCAGGCACGGAGCGCGCCGATGCCGCCGGTGTTCCAGTCGTCCACGTTGTACATCTGCGAGCGCCAGCCGGTGCGGCCGGAGGGCACGGCGGTGGCACCGAGCTTGCTGCCGGAGGCCCAGGTGCGGCCGCCGTCGAAGGAGCGGTCCAGCCAGGTCTCGTCGCCCGCCGCTCCGTCGTCGATGGAGGCCCAGCCCATGACATCGTTGTCGGAGAGATGAAGGGCGATGGAACGCCCATGGACGGAGGCATGGACGGGGACCCGGTCCGCGGTGGCGCTCGCCGGATCGCGGGCGTCGCAGTGCTTGTTGCAGACCTCTGCGGCCGCACCGGGCGCCGGGACCGCCGCGGACGCGGGGTTCGCCACGGCCGGGAGGGCTCCCAGCATGAGGACGGCGGCCAGGGAGGCCAGCAGGGCCGGCCCGAGGGATCTGAGAGGGGTTCTGGGGAGCATCGGGCTTCCTCTGATGAGTCCCGCGGGCGACGGGCGGAGGCCGCCCGTCGCCCGCGGAAGGGGTGGGGGGCTCGCCGCCAGAGAACCGGCGCGACCATCCGTCCGTCAAGGTCGCACCTGCCGACCGAGAAGGAGATCAGCAGGTCAACACAGCTCGCCCCACCACTATTTGGGACCGAGATTGGGCCCACGGGCCCAGCCCGCAGAGCACGGCCGACCCCCTCCCCCTCGACACTGGCGCTAACTGTTCAAATTTGACTAGAGTGCATCGCATGACCGAGACGACGATCCCTCTGCTGCCCTGCCGGACCTCGCTGATCGAGACCGCCGTCGACTTCTACACCGCCCTGGGCTTCGAGACGACGTACCTGCAGAAGAGCCCGTACGCGTACGCCGTCGTCGAGCGGGGAGCGGTCGAACTCCAGCTGTACGGCATGAAGGACTACGACCCGGCGTCCTCCCACTCCGGGTGCTACGTCCTCACCGACGATGTGGACGGCCTGCATACGGCGTTCCGGGCGGGGCTCAAGGCGGCCTACGGGCGCGTCCCGACGCGGGGGCTGCCGCGCATCGGCCCGCTGAAGGACATGTCGTACGGGGTACGGCAGTTCCTGATGACCGACCCGACCGGCAACACGATCCGGATCGGCCAGGCGATCAGCGACGACCCGAGCCACCGGCCCGCCCCGAAGGAGACGTTCGCCCGCGCCCTGCACATGGCGGACCTCTTCGCGGACTCCAAGCAGGATCTGCCGGGTGCGGCGAAGATCATCGACCGGGTGCTGGGGCTGACGGACGAGCAGCCGACCCCGGTACAGCGCCTGCGGCTGCTCGTCCTGCGCGGGGACATCGCCCAGCGGATGGGCGATGTGGAACGGGCGGCAGCGCTGCTGGAGGAAGCGGCGGCGGTCCGACTCGACGCGGATCAGCAGACCCTGGCGGGCGATGCGCTGGCCAGGCTGGCGGAGCTTCGGGGCTGAGACGGGGAGAGGGAGGGAGGGAAAGGACAGGAGAGGAGAGGGGGGAAGGGAGGACGAGCCGGGCGTCGGCTAATTCGGTGGCCGGTCCCTCGGCCCCCTTGTTACGGTGCTCGCTCCTCGACCGCGGGCTCCGACCGCGGGTGATCTCTGGGCGTGAGCCCTGGAAAGCAGTTGATGTATGCCCCGGACAGTGACTCCGAGCCTCCCTCGTCGCGCCTGTGACGTCGGGGTGACCGGGCCTGACCGTCCGCGGCCGCCGTACGCGGCCGACTGCTGACACCTCACGGCCGGCTGCCGTCCCGGAGCCGTCCGGCCCCGCTCCCCCGTACGTCCCTGACGCGAGGGGTGCTCGGTACTTCCCTGCTGCTTCGTTCCTCATCCTCGGCAAGGAGTATCCGGGTGTCTCACGACAACCCCCAGCACCGCTCAGGCATGTCCGCCTCATCCTCGATGTCCTCACTGGACACCTTCACCTGCGTGCGCTGCGGACTGACCGTCGCCGCGTACGCGCCCGACGGCAGCCGGCGCAATCACTGCCCCAGCTGCCTGCACTCGCAGCACCTCGTCGACCACGTCGAGGGCGGCCGCTCCGACTGCGAGGGCCGGATGGCCCCGATCTCCATCGCGGTGCTGCGCACCGGCGACTGGATGGTCGTCCACCGCTGCACCCGGTGCGACGAGCTGACCTCGAACCCGGTCTGCGGGGACGACAATCAGCTGATCCTGATGCGGATGGCCGTACGTCCGCTGGCCCAGCCGCCCTTCCCGCTCGAAGCCTTCGGTGACCTGTGAACCGGGCGAACGGGAGGCTCCGATGACGCGGCGCAAGCCCCGGCGGGGATCAGGACGGCGTCCGCAGCGGGCCAAGGACGTGCTGCACGGACCGGCCGGGGCGCGCGGCGACGCGTTCCGGTGCGTCGGCTGCCGGCTCGACGTCCCGCTGGCGGCGCCGGGCACCGCCCACCGTAATCACTGCCCGTCCTGCCTGGTCAGCCTGCATGTGGATGGCCGGGTTCCGGGCGACCGGGCGGCGGGGTGCCGTGGGCGGATGGTGGCCCTGAGCCTGTCGGTGCGGCAGGACGGGGAGTGGATGCTCATCCACCACTGCCTCACCTGCGGACGGCTCAGCGCCAACCGCATCGCGGGCGACGACAACGCGCTGGCGCTCGTCCGGCTGGCGCTGCGACCGCTCGCGGACGCGGAGATCCCCGTCCGGGCGATGCTCGCGCTGTGATCCCGTGATCCCGTGATCCTGTGGCCGCCCGGTGACCGCCGGGCGGCCCTCGGACACCCCCGGCCCTCAGGTCACCCCGGGTCCTCGCCCGTCAGGCCGTCGACCGATTCCCGGATCAGGTCGGCGTGGCCGACATGGCGGGCGTACTCCTCGATGAGGTCCAGGAGGATACGGCGGAGGTTCGGGCGTTCGCCGTTGCGGGTGACGTACGCGCCGAGCTGGTCCAGGCCGCCGCCGGTGCTCAGCGCCTGGTCGACGACGGCCCGGGAGCGGGCCGCCGACTCCCGCCACAGCATGCGCAGTTGCTCGGGGGTGTCCTGGGCGGCGGTGCGGTAGGCCCAGTCGGGGTCGCTGTCCCAGTCGACCGTGTTCCAGGGCGCGCCGACCGGGGTGTCGAGCCAGAGGCGGGCGAAGTGACTGTCCTCGACGTGTGCCAGATGCTTGAGCAGGCCGCCCAGGGTGATGGTGGACGCACCGACCGTGGCCCGCAGCCCGGCCGCGTCCAGGCCCGAGGTCTTCCAGGCCAGCGTGGCCCGTTGGCGTTCCAGCGCGCCGAGGACGGCTGCCGCCTCCGTACCGGCGAGGGGAGGTTCGGGCCAGGCTTCCGCTGCGTCGCTCTGCGTCATGGCGGCAGATCCTAACGAACGGCGGGAAAGCGGAATGGGGCCCGGCCTCGCGGCCGGACCCCCCTCGCTTTCCCCTCCCGTCGGGCCTTCCCGTTCCCCCCGGACCCCTCCCCGGAAGTCCCGACGCCATGTGTGACACGGGAGGGTACGCAAAGGTTGCAGCCCTTTACGATCTCTTTACTTTTGGTGGTGTGCGGGGCTCTCAGCAGGCATGTCGCACATAGCGGTCCGCCACTTCCGCCAGCGCTTCCGCGCCGTCGCGGGCCCACAGCGCCTCGTTGAAGATCTCCACCTCGATCGGCCCGTCGAACCCGGCGTCCTCCACCCAGCGGCGGAACGCGCGGAAGTCCACGCTTCCGTCGCCCAGTTGGCCCCGGCCCAGCAGCACACCCGCCGGGAGCGGGGTGATCCAGTCGGCCAGCTGGAAGGAGTGGATGCGGCCGCCCGCACCCGCGCGGGCGATCTGCGCGGGCGCTTGGTCGTCCCACCAGAGGTGGTAGGTGTCGACGACCACCCCGACCTGCTCGGCCGGGAAGCGTTCCGCGAGGTCCAGGGCCTGGGCGAGGGTGGAGACCACGCAGCGGTCGGCGGCGTACATCGGGTGCAGCGGTTCGATCGCCAGGCGCACGTCGCGGGCCGCCGCGTACGGGGCCAGTTCCGCCAGCGCCTCGCCCACCCGCTCGCGGGCCCCGTGGAGGTCGCGGCTGCCGGGCGGGAGGCCGCCGGAGACCAGGACCAGGGTGTCGGTGGACAGGCCGGCCGCCTCGTCGATCGCCGCCCGGTTGTCGTCCAGGGCGCGGGCGCGTTCGGCCGGGTCGAGGGCGGTGAAGAAGCCGCCCCGGCAGAGGCTGGTGACCGTGAGCCCGGCGTCGGCGAGCAGCCGTGCCGTGCGCTCGACGCCGTACTCCTGCACCGGGGCCCGCCACAGGCCCACCTTGTCGATGCCCGCCTTGACGCAGCCCTCGACCAGCTCGGGCAACGACCACTGCTTGAGCGTTTCCTGATTGATGCTCAGGCGGGACAGGTCGCCGCCGCCGCCGTCGTCGTTCGTCATCGTGCGCCTCCGTGGACCGCCAGCAGGGCCCGCATACGGTGTTCGGCCAGCTCCGGGTCCGGGAACAGGCCCAGCCTGTCCGCCAGTTCGTACGCCTTCGCCAGATGCGGCAGCGAGCGGGCCGACTGGAGGCCGCCCACCATCGTGAAGTGGTCCTGGTGGCCGGCCAGCCAGGCCAGGAACACCACGCCCGTCTTGTAGAAGCGGGTGGGCCGCTGGAAGAGGTGGCGGGAGAGTTCGACGGTGGGGTCGAGGAGGGCCCGGAAGCCGTCCACGTCACCCGTGTCCAGGACCCGTACCGCGTGCGCCGCCAAGGGGCCCAGCGGGTCGAAGATGCCCAACAGGGCGTGGCTGAAGCCGCGTTCGTCTCCCGCGATCAGTTCCGGGTAGTTGAAGTCGTCGCCCGTGTAGCAGCGCACCCCACCCGGGAGGCGGCGGCGGACGTCGATCTCGCGGGCCGCGTCCAGGAGGGAGATCTTGATGCCGTCGACCTTGTCCGGGTGCTCGGCGATCACCTTCAGGAAGGTGTCCGTGGCCGCGTCCAGGTCGGAGCTGCCCCAGTAGCCCTCCAGGGCCGGGTCGAACATCGGGCCCAGCCAGTGCAGGATCACCGGTTCGGACGCCTGGCGCAGCAGGTGGGCGTAGGTGGCGAGGTAGTCCTCCGGACCGCTCGCCGCCCGGGCCAGCGCGCGGGAGGCCATGAGGATCGGCTGGGCGCCGTGCTCCTCGGCCAGGGCCAGTTGCTCCTCGTACGCCGACCTGACCTCGGCCAGGGTGGGCGCGGTGCCGTCGTCGGGGAGCTGGTCGGTGCCGACGCCGCAGGCGATCCGGCCGCCCACCGCCTTCGCCTCGGCGGCCGAGCGGCGGATCAGTTCGGCCGCGCCCGCCCAGTCCAGGCCCATCCCGCGCTGCGCGGTGTCCATGGCCTCCGCGACACCCAGGCCGTGCGCCCACAGGTGGCGGCGGAAGGCGAGCGTGGACTCCCAGTCGACGGCCGCCGGGTCGCCGGGGGCGATGTCGGCGTACGGGTCGGCGACCACATGGGCGGCCGAGAAGACCGTGCGGGAGGCGGGGGCCGTCGCGCCCGGCGCGAGGTCGAGCGGGGTGGTGCGAGGCGTGTAGGGGCCCTGCGGGAGGTGGATGGTCGTCATGGCAGCGTCCTCCGACCGCGCGGCGCACCGGTCGCGCGGGTCACAGGGTCAGCTCCGGGATGTCGAAACGGCGGCCCTCGGCGGACGACTTCAGGCCCAGCTCGGCGAGTTGGACGCCCCGGGCGCCGGCCAGCAGGTCCCAGGTGTACGGGGTGTCCAGGGCCACGTGGCGCAGGAACAGCTCCCACTGCGCCTTGAAGCCGTTGTCGAACTCCTGGTTGTCCGGGATCTCCTGCCACTGGTCGCGGAACGACTCGGTGACCGGGAGGTCCGGGTTCCAGACCGGCTTCGGGGTCGCCGAGCGGTGCTGGACACGGCAGTTGCGCAGGCCGGCGACGGCGGAGCCGTGCGTGCCGTCGACCTGGAACTCCACCAGCTCGTCGCGGTTGACCCGGACCGTCCAGGAGGAGTTGATCTGCGCGACCGCCCCGCCCGCCAGCTGGAAGATGCCGTACGCGGCGTCGTCGGCGGTCGCCTCGTACGGCTTGCCCTGCTCGTCCCAGCGCCGCGGAACATGCGTGTGCACCTGGGCCGTTACGGAGGTGACCTGGCCGAACAGCTCGTGGAGCACGTACTCCCAGTGCGGGAACATGTCGACGACGATGCCGCCGCCGTCCTCCGCGCGGTAGTTCCACGAGGGTCGCTGGGCCTCCTGCCAGTCCCCCTCGAAGACCCAGTAGCCGAACTCCCCGCGCACGGACAGGATCTCGCCGAAGAAGCCGCCGTCGATCAGACGCTTCAGCTTGCGCAGGCCCGGCAGGAAGATCTTGTCCTGGACGACACCGTGCTTGATGCCGGCGTCCCGCGCGAGCCGGGCCAGGTCGAGGGCGCCCTCGACGTCCGTGGCCGTCGGCTTCTCGGTGTAGACGTGCTTGCCCGCGGCGATGGCCTTCTTGATCGCCTCCACCCGGGCCGAGGTGACCTGGGCGTCGAAGTAGATCTCGACCGTGTCGTCCGCGAGCACCGCGTCCAGGTCGGTCGACCACTCGGTCAGGCCGTGCCGCCCGGCGAGTTCCTCCAGGGCGTGGGCGCGGCGGCCGACGAGCACGGGCTCGGGCCACAGGACCTCGCCGTTGCCGAGATCCAGGCCGCCCTGTTCGCGGATCGCGAGGATCGAGCGCACCAGGTGCTGTCGGTATCCCATGCGTCCCGTGACGCCGTTCATGGCGATGCGCACTGTCCTGCGTGTCACGAAGGTCCCTCCATACAGCCGTAGCAAGCGCTTTCTATCGGAGATGACGCTAGCCTGCCGACAGCGGCCGGACAAGAGGGGGCCGCACGTGACCTCACGGAGGACAGCGATGACAGTCACCCTGGCGGATGTGGCGGCCCGCGCCCGGGTGTCCCCGGCCACCGTCTCCCGCGTGCTGAACGGCAACTACCCGGTGGCGGCCTCGACCCGGGAGCGGGTCCTGCGCGCGGTGGACGACCTGGACTACGTGCTCAACGGGCCCGCCAGTTCGCTCGCGGCGGCCACCTCGGACCTGGTCGGCATCCTGGTCAACGACATCGCCGACCCGTTCTTCGGGATCATGGCGGGGGCGGCCCAGACGCAGATCGGCGGGCCGGGGGACGGTTCCGGACGGGCGGGCGGCGAGAAGCTGGCCGTCATCTGCAACACCGGCGGCTCCCCGGAGCGCGAACTCACCTATCTCACGCTCCTCCAGCGCCAGCGCGCCGCCGCCGTCGTCCTCACCGGCGGCGCGGTCGAGAACCCGGCGCACCAGGCCGCTATGGCGGCGAAGCTGGCGAAGCTCGCGGACGCGGGCACCCGGATCGTCTTCTGCGGGCGGCCCCCGCTGCCGGAGGGCGACGCGCTCGTCGCCGCGCTCGCGTTCGACAACCGCGGCGGCGGACGCCGGCTCACCGAGCACCTGATCTCGCTCGGCCACCGCAGGATCGGTTACGTCGCCGGGCCCCCGGAACGCACCACCACCCGGCACCGCCTGGAGGGCCACCGCGAGGCGCTGCGCGCGGCGGGGCTGGACGCGGCTCCGGACGGCGGGGCGGAAGCCGGGTCCGACAGCGGTGCGGAAACCGGGGGCGGGGCGGCCGGCTCCGGGGATCAGGACCGGCTCACCGTGCACGGGCCCTACGACCGGCGCTCGGGCTACGAGGCCACCCTCGAACTCCTGCGCAGGGCACCGGACGTGACCGCGATCGTGGCCGCCAACGACACCGTGGCGCTGGGCGCGTGCGCGGCCGTACGGGACCAGGGCATGCGCATCCCCCAGGACATCTCGGTCGCGGGCTTCGACGACCTGCCGTTCTCGGTGGACGCGGTACCGGCCCTCACGACGGTCCGGCTGCCGCTCTTCGAGGCGGGCGCGCGGGCGGGACGGCTCGCGATGGGCAAGGAGAACCCGCCGCCGGGCGGTATCGCGACGATCGCGGCGGAGCTGATGATCCGGGGGTCGACGGCCGCGCCTCGGGGGTGAGGCCCGGCCGTCGGCTCCCGGAGTGAGCCGGTCGGTGTGCGACGGCTCTCCGGCGGATCTCGTCTCGCCTCGCTTCGTCTACGGTCGGCTTCATGACCAGTGACGACGTAATCGCGCCTGAGGCCATCCGCGCGGCGTGGGACTCCTACCGGGTCCTGGAGAAGCGGACTCCGGACGGGGAACGCCAGGAGGCACGGCGGCGGGTCCAGGCCGCTGTGGACGCCTACGGGCGTGCGGAGGTGTCCCGGGGGACCGTGTTCCTGGTGGGCGTGCTGACCGGGTTCCTGATCGCCGAACAGTCCGGCGGCGAGGACCGCCTTGATCCGCTCAGCGATCTGATCCCCGCCGTGATCCGCAGGCTGCCCGCCTTCGAGTCGGCCGACCCGGCTCAGCTTCCGATGGCCACCGGCGTCCTCATGGCCGCCGCGATGGGCATGGACACCGTGGAGTGGCGCGACCGGTTCGGGCCGATTCCGCCGGAGGAGGCTCTGGTGCACGGCTTCGTGCTGTGGCTGCTCGCCGACCTCTTCGACTCCCTGGCCGGGCAGCCCGGCGGCATCGATCGCACGATGCAAAACACCTTCGACTCCATGGCCGCCGGACAGTGACCCGGCCGCCGGCCGATTCGCCCTGAATCACCGTCCGTTGGCACGCCGTGCGGGCCAGGACGCGAAAGATGGGGGCGACTCCCCCATGCGCCCGCGCCGCTCCCCCAGCACGATGGTCCCGGGCGGCCCGACCGGGACCGGGCCCAGGAGCGGGGAGGTGCGGAGCGGTGGCGGAGAAGGATCTGATCGACAGAGGGACGAGCCGTCGCCTCGCCCCCGCTGCCGCCGCTGTCGCGTACGGCGATGACCCGGCCGCCTCCGCCGTCTCCTCCCCCGCCACCGCCCTGTTCGAGGGTGCGGCCGGAGAGCCGTGGTGGCTTCCCGGTGTCGTCGGCGGCAGGCCCTCCGGCGAACCCCGCTGGGCGGTCTTCGCCCGGGAGGCCGTGGCGTCGGCCCCGCACGACGTGGTGGTCGCCGACCGTGCGTACCCCGGGCTCAGCGGTTTCGGGCCGGTCCTCGCGCCGTTCGTCGAGGCGGCGGCGGAGCGGCTGCGCGGCACGCTCGCCGAGGAGGCGCCCGCGGAGGAGGACGGTCCTGCGGTGGGCAGTCCCTCGGCGGATGGTCCCGTGGCGGATCGCCCCGTGGTGGGCGGTCCCGTGGCGGATGGCCCCGTGACGGATGGCCCCGTGGCGGGCGGTCCCGTGGCGGACGGTCCTCTGCCGGAGGGTTCCTCGACCGTACTCGGCGACTTCCGGCGGCAGTTGACGCGTCGGCTCTGCCGGATCGCGGCGCGCACCCTCGTGACGGAGCTGCACGAGGCGCGGCGGCTGGGCCGGTTGAGCGGGGCGGGGACCGAGGAGCGCTTCCGGGACTTCGTGCGGCTGACCGCCCGGCGTGACGGGCTCGCCGAACTCGTCACCGGCTACCCCGTGCTGGCCCGCCTCCTCGCCACGGCCTGCCTGAACGCGGGCGACGCGTTCGCGGAGATGGTCGTACGGCTCGCCGCCGACCGGCACCTGCTCGCCCCTGCCGGGGTGCTCGGCCACCGGGCCGGCGCTCCGGACGGGGCGCTCGGCGGGAGCGCGGGACCCGGGGTGCTCACCGGCGTCGAGGCCGGGGCGGGCGACAGTCATCGCGGAGGCCGGTCGGTGATGCTGCTGCGGTTCGCCGACGGCACCCGGCTGGTCTACAAGCCGCGCCCGCTCGCGGCCCACCGGCACTTCAACACCCTGGCCGAGTGGTTCGGTTCGCTGCCGGGCGCCCCCGCGCTGCGGGTGCTGCGGGTGCTGGACCGGGGAGAGTACGGCTGGGCCGAGTTCGTCGAGGAGCGGCCCTGTGCCTCGGTGACGGAGACCCGGCGGTTCTACCGGCGGCAGGGCGCCCTGCTGGCCCTGCTGCACGCGCTGGACGGTACGGATCTGCACCACGAGAACCTGATCGCCTGCGGCCCGCACCCGGTCCTGGTCGACGTGGAGACCCTGTTCCACCCGCCGCTGGGGCCCGCCGGTTCCACCGACCCGGCCGCCCGCGCCCTGCACGACTCGGTCCACCGGGTGGGCCTGCTCCCGCAGTTGCTCGTCGGGGACACGTCCGCGCTCGACATGTCCGCCATCGGCGGCGGCCGGGCCGCCTCGTCGCCGATCGAGACCGCCGACTGGGCGGATCCCGGAACCGACCGGATGCGGCTGGTGCGGCGGGCGGGCCGGTTCACCGAGTCCGCCAACCGGCCCCGGCTGGGCGGCGTGGCGGCCGACCCCTCCGCGTACACCGACGCCCTCTGCGACGGATTCCGCGCCGGGTACAACGCGATCAGCGAGCACCGGAACGAACTCCTGGGCGAGGGAGGGCTGTTGTGGCTCTTCGGCGCCGACGAGGTACGGGTCGTGCCGCGCCCGACCTGGACGTACACGACGCTGCTGGACGAGTCGACCCACCCCGATCTGATGCGGGACGCCGCCGAACGGCACCAGGTCCTGTCGCTGCTGCGCACCCCGCTCCTGGGCGTGCCCGCGCTGCCCGGGGTGGAGGACGAGGAGATCGCGGAGCTGTGGTCCGGTGATGTGCCGGTGTTCTGCACCCGGCCGGGCGGCACGGAGCTGTGGAGCGGCACCGGCCGTACGGTCGCGGGGCCGGCCCCCGGCCTCTCCTCGCACGACACCGCCCCGGCCCGACCCCGCCCTGCCGCGGCCCCGCACGATCCCGCCCTCCTCAGCGGGCTGGCGCGCGTCGAGGCGAAGGTGCGCGCGATGGACACCGTGGACCGGCAGGACCAGGAACGGATCATCCGGGCCGCCATGGTGAGCACCTCGCCCGAGCCGCCGCACCGGGCGGTTCCGGGCGGCCGGGCCCCGAGCGCGGCGACCGCGCCGGAGCCCGAGCAACTGCTGTCCGCCGCACGGTCGGTGGGCGACCAGCTCGTCTCGCTCGCCTACCGGCACGAGGGCCGCACCAACTGGATCGGCCTCGAACTGCTCGGCGAACGCTACTGGCGGCTGACGCCGATGGCGGCGGACCTCGCGGGCGGCTACACCGGCCCCGCACTCTTCCTCGCCCAGCTGGCGGCGCTCACCGGCGCCGCCCGGTACGCGGAGGCGGCCCGTGAGGCGCTCGCCCCGGTCCCGGGGCTGCTGGACGCGCTGCACGGGCGGGCCGACGAGCTCGGCCCCCTGGGCTCCGGCGCCTTCGCGGGCCTCGGCGGCATCGCGTACGCGCTGACCGAGGTGGGCACGCTGCTGGGCGACCGGGAGGTCCTGGAGCTCGCGGGTCCGGCCGTCCGGCTGAGCTGCGCGGCGAGCATGGCCGAGGACGGGTACGGGGTGCGCGGCGGGGTGGCGGGCGGGCTGGTCTCGCTGCTCGCGGTGTACCGCGCCACCGGCCGCCCGGAGGCCTGGCGTGGTGCCGAGCGCTGCGCCGAGCGGATCGCCGCCGCCCCGCTCCCCGACTCCGCGGGCTTCGCCGACGGGGCGGCGGGGATCGGCTGGGCGCTGCTGCGGTTCGCCGGGGCCGGGGGCGACGTACGGCACCGGAACGCCGGGCTGCGGGCGTTGCGCCTGGCGACGGCCCTCGCGGAAGCCGGGGCGGCAGGCCGGAACGTTCCCGGGGCCACCGGCGGAGCCCTTGGCGGCGCCACCGCCGGAGCGGCCGGCGGTACCACCGCCCTGGCGAACCCCGGAGCCCTTGCCGGAGCGGACGGCGAAGCCGCCGCCCCGACGGAAGCCGCGGCGGCGAAACCCACGGCTCCGGCCGCCGGGCCCGCCTGGTGCGACGGGGCGGCCGGGATCGCGCTGGCGATCGCGGACAGCCACGACGCGCTGGCGGACCCGGAGCTGGCCGGCTGGCTGGCGGCGCGCTCCGGCGAACTGGCGGACATCGGTCCGCTCGCCGACGACAGCCTGTGCCACGGCGAGTCGGGGCTGCTCGAACTCCTCGGCCACCGGGCGCTGCCCGCCGCACGGCCCGCGTGGGTACGCCGGGCCGGGACGATGCTGGCCGCCGCGGACCGGGCCGGACCGCAGTGCGGGACGCCCGGCCGGGTGCCGCACCCGGGGCTGCTCACCGGGCTCTCCGGGATCGGGCACGGGCTGCTCCGGGCCGGGTTCCCCGACCGGATCGGCTCCGCCCTGCTCCTGCGCCCCTCCCGGGCGCCCTGACCCACCCCCGACCACCGTTCCCGATGACCACGCACCGTTGCTGATCACCGCACCGACCAACAAAGGATGAGGCAGAGATGAAGCAGTTCCGCGAATCGGCCCTGCAGGCGTCCGGCGACATCGCGCACGAGGGCTCGCCCGAACACCCGGCCGGGCAGATCTCCTTGGGCTCCACCGGAGGCCTCGGTGCGCGCAGCAGACTCCTCAGCGCCTCGGAGGGCGAGAGCGGTTACAGCCACGACCTCCCCTGGACCACCATGACGGCCCCCTGGTGACCGGATCCAGCCAACTCGACGCCAATTGAGCCGAATTGGTCCGCTGCCGTGGGAGTTGTCACTCCAGTAATGTGCGGCCATGCGAGCCACTTCGCCGGTCATCGTCGGGCGGGACGAGCAGATCGGACTGCTGAGCAGCGCCCTGGACGCCGTACAACGGCGTTCGGGGCGCGCGCTGTTCTTCGTCGGGGAAGCCGGTATCGGAAAGTCCCGGCTGGTGGGCGAATGCGCCTACCGGGCCTACGGGGCGGGCATGCCGGTGCTGCGCGGCCGGGCCACCTCGACCGGGCTCGTCGTCCCGTTCCGCCCGCTCGCGGAGGCGCTGGCCTCGCGGTTCCGGGCGGCGGGCACCCCGACCGATCCGGAGCTCGCGCCGTACCATCCGGCGCTGGCCCGGCTGGTCCCGGAATGGCGCAAGGGCGGGTCGCCGGGCTATCCGGAGACGGTCGTCGAGCTGGCCGAGGCGCTGCTGCGGCTGCTGTCCGTGCTGGGCCGGGAGGCGGGCTGCGCGATCCTGCTGGAGGATCTGCACGACTGCGACACGGAGACCGTCGCGGTCGTCGAGTACGTCATCGACAACCTCGCCGATCTGCCGATCCTGTTCCTGGGCACCCTGCGCCCGGAGCCGGGCGCCGCACTGGACCTCGTACGCTCCGCCGAGCGCCGCCACACCGCCACCGTGCGGGAGCTGGGCCCGCTGCCCGACGCCCAGGTGCGGGCGCTGACCGGTGCCTGTCTGGAGGCGCGGCCCCAGGAGATACCCGAGGCGGTGCACCGGCGGCTGGCCGAACGCGCCGCGGGCAACCCGTACCTGCTGGAAGTGCTGCTGGCGGACCTGCTGGACACCGGCCGGCTCCGGCGGACCGACGACGGGTGGGAGGCGGCGGAACAGCCCGACGCCGCGGTCCCCTCGGACATCGTCCGCAGCTGGGCGCGCAGGCTGGAGCGGCTGGACGAACCGGTGCGGGACCTCTTACTGGCGTCGGCGACCCTGGGCAGCCAGTTCTCGGTGACCGTGCTCCAGACCGTCACCGGTTTCGAGGACCGGGCCCTGTTCACCCATCTGCGGTCCGCGGTGGAGGCCGGTGTCATCGCCCCGGACGGCGCGGCCCCCGACCGCTACACCTTCCGGCACTCGCTCACCGCCGAGGCCCTGATCTCCTCGCTGGCCCCGGCCGAACGCGCCTCGCTGGCCCGCCGCGCCGCCGGGGCCATCGAGCACTCCGGGGAGCCGCTGGACGAGGACGGGCGGCAGCTCGTGGCGTCGTTGCAGCTGGCCGCGGGCAACCGGACGGGGGCGGCCCGCCAGTTCGCGGAGGCGGGCAGACGGATGCTCGCTTCGGGGGCGCACGGCTCGGCCGTGGTGCTGCTGGAGCGGGCGCACCCGCTGGCCGCCGAGGGCGACCGGGCCGCCGTCGCCGAGTCGTTGGCGGTGGCCCGGGCCGAGGGCGGCGATCTGGACGGCGCGCTGGCGCTGGCGGACGCGCTGCCGCCGGTTCCGGCGCGTTCCGAGGCCGCCGCCCGGCGCGGCCGGACCCATGTCGAGCTGGCCTGGGCGGCGGTCATGGCGGAGCGCACCGCCGACGCGGCGCTCCAGGTGGAGGCGGCCCGGGCCCTGCTCGGCGCGTCGCCGCCGCCCGGCCGCCGGGCCGCGCTCGCGGTGGTCGACGGCTATCTGTCCCTGCTTCCCGGCCATGAGCCCGGCCCCGGGCAGAAGCCCCCGGACCCGGCGGAGGCCGAGCAGGCCGTGCGGGAGGCGGCGGAGACCGCCGAGGCCGAAGGGCTGCCCGTGGTCGCCTGCCAGGCCTGGCAGTTGCTGGCGCTGCTGCGGCGCGAGGAGGGCTTCGACGCCGCGGACGCCGCACTGGAGCGGATGCTGTCGATCTCCACCGAACACGCCCTGCCGGTCTGGCGGGTGGAGGCGCTGGTGCGGCTCGGCGCCAACGCGTTCATGCGCACCGGGGACGCCTCCCGGCTGCTCTCCGCCCGGGCGGCCGCCACCGAACTGGGCGCGCTGCTCCTGACCCGTACGGTCGACGGGCTGCTCGCCATGAACGCGGTGCTGTGCGCCCGTTGGGAGGAGGCGCAGGAGATCGTCGACCGCTCGGCGGAGGCCAGCGCCCGGGTCGGCGATCTGTCGGCCCACCGCTATCTGCTGCTGGCCGGGGCGACGATGGCCGCGCACCGGGGGCGGCGGCGGGAGATGGACCGGGCGCTGGCCGCGTTCCGGCGGGCCGGGGGCGAGCAGTCGCTGCTGGTGCCGCTCCGGTCGGGGCTGTGCCGGGCGTTCGGGGCGCTGCTGGAGGAGGACCGGGAGCGGGCGGTGGCCGGTCTGGACGAGGCGCTGGCCTGGGAGTTGGACCATCCGAGCTACTACTACCTGAGCGGGCGGTACGGGCTGCGCCCGATGCTGCGGGTCCTGGCGGGCGAGGCGGACCGGGCGGAGCTGGAGGAGGCGCGGGCGGCGCCCGGCGGCTGCCTCGCCTGGAACCGGCAGTTCCTGGAGCTGGCCGACGCGGTGCTGCTGGGGCGGGCGGGTGACCCGGCCGGGGCGGCCCGGCTGATGGCGTCCTTCGGGGCGTGTTCCGCGCCCTTCCCGGTCGCCCACCACCTGGGGCTGCGGCTGGTCGCGGACGCGGCCCGCGCGGACGGGTGGGGCGAGCCGGTGGCGTGGCTGCGGACCGCCGAGGAGTACTTCTACGGGGCCGGGGTGCAGCCGGTCGCCTCCGCGTGCCGGGCGGCGCTGCGGCAGGCCGGGGCGAGTGTGGGCCAGCACCGGGGCGGCTGGGACCGGATCCCGTCGCCGCTGCGGACCAGCGGGGTGACGCCGCGCGAGTACGAGGTATTCGTGCTGCTGCCGGAGCGGCCCGGGAACCAGCAGATCGCCCGGCGGCTGTCCATCTCGCCGCGCACGGTGGAGAAGCACATGGCCAGCCTGCTCAGCAAGACGGGGCGCGCGGACCGGGCGGCGCTGTGCGAGTTCGCGGCCGAGTGCGCCGGCGAGGCGGTCTGAGGCCTCGCGTCAGGGGCGGGCGGAACCTGTGCACCCGGGCCATGGGGGCCGACGCGGGCAACATGGGGGCGTCGGGCGGTTTCGGTCGGGTACGCGGGCGGAAAATGCGGGCGGGGCCCCGATGTGCGGGGGCCGGACCGGCAGCAGGATCGGGGCGTGCGTACGGCCCACTCCGCCGCCCGTCCCCCGTTTCCGGAGGCCCGCTGATGACCCGACCTCCCGCCCGTACCGGTTCCGCAGGTGCGGTGTACTTCTCGCTGCTCGGCCCGCTCACGGCCCGGCTGGACGGCCGCGAGCTGCCGCTCGGCCCGCGAAAACAGCGCCTGGTCCTCGCCACCCTGCTGGCCCGCCCCAACACCCCCGTACCGGTCGATGTGTTGACCGACGCGGTGTGGCCGGACGACCCGCCGCGCACCGCCCGCAAGAACCTCCAGGTGTACGTCAGTGCCGCCCGCGCCCTGCTCGGTCCGGCCGAGGACGGGGGCCGGGACCGGGTGGTGCACGGGTGCGGGGGCTATCAGCTGCGGATCGCCGAGGGCGAGCTGGACACCCTGCGCTTCGGGTCGCTGGCCCGGGCGGGCCGGGCGGAGGCCGGGCGGGGCGATCTGCGGTCCGCCGCCCGGCTGTTGCGGGAGGCGCTGGACCTCTGGGAGGGGCCGCCGCTGAACGATCTGCGGGACTCCGCCGGGGTGGCCGAGGAGGCGGACCGGCTGGAGGCCCGCTGTCTGACGGTCTACGAGGACTGGGCGGAGGCCGAGATCGAACTGGGCCGGGCGGCCGTCGCGGTGGACGGGCTGCGGGACCTGGTGGAGCGCCATCCGCTGCGGGAGCGGCTGCGGGCCGCCTGGATGAACTCGCTGCACCAGTCCGGCCGGCAGGCCGAGGCGCTGGCGGTGTACGACGACTACCGGCAGCTTATGGCACGGGAGTTGGGCCTGGAGCCGAGTCCGGCGATGGCGGCGCTCTACCGCTCGATGCTCGGCCGGGGGCGCGAGGCCCGGCGGCCCGCCGCCGCCCGGGAGACGGTGAGCGCGGTGGCGCTGCCCGCCTGTACCGGGGCCTTCACCGGCCGCCGCGAGGAACTGCGCGATCTGCTCGATGTGCTGGGCGGCGAGGAGCGTGTGGTGGTCGTCTCGGGCCCGGCCGGTGCGGGGAAGTCGGCGCTGGCGGTCCGGGCGGCCCATCTGCTCGCCGACCGGTTCCCCGACGGCCGCGTCCAGGTGCGGGTGCGCCGGGAGGACGGCACGGCGCGCGGCCGGACGGAGATCCTGGCGGAGCTGGGCCGGCTGTGCGGGGTGCCGGAGGGGAATGCCGCCCCCGAGGACGCCTGGCAGGAGTGGCTGGCCCGGCACCGGGCGCTGGTCGTGCTGGACGGCGTACCGGACGAGGCGTCCGTACGGGGGCTGCTGCCCCGGTCGGGCGCGTGCTCCGTACTGGTCACCGCCCGGGGGCAGTTGGCCGGACTCGCCCCGGTGCACCGGATCGCGCTGCCCGTGCTGGCGGACAGCGAGGCCCTGGAACTGCTGGGCAAGCTGATCGGGATCGGGCGGCTGCGGACCGACCCGGCGGCGGCGTTGCGGATCGTCCGGGCCTGCGGGGCGCTGCCGCTCGCGGTGGAGGTGAGCGGGATGCGGCTGGCGGTGCTGCGGCATCTCCCGCTGGCGGAGTACGCGGCCCGGCTGGAGGATCCGTCGGCCGCGCTGGACGAACTGGTCGCCGGGGACGTCTCCGTACGCCACCGGGTCGCGTCCGGCTGGCAGGACCTGGCGGACGGCGACCGGTGGGTGCTGGGCCGGCTGGCCGGGCTCGCCGAGGCCGGGGGCTTCACCCTGGACCGGGCCACGACGGCGCTGGGCTGCGAGGAGCGGACGGCGATCCGGGCCGTGGAGTCGCTGATCGACGCCGGTGCGGTGACCTCGCCCGCCGGAGAGGTCACCGCGCACGCCGCGCTGTACGAAGTGCCGCGCCTGCTCGGCCTGTACGCCCGCGAGCGGGGGGCGTCGGGACGGGACGGCGGGGCGGGCGCCGGTGGCGTAACCGATCAGGCCGGTGGCGTACCGGACCGGGCCGCCGCGCCCGCCCGTGCGGCCGTGGCGGCCGGTCCGCTCAGCCCAGGGTGAGCAGCTTCAGCAGGTCGTGCGGGCGGTCGTCGGCGGGGGCTCCGTGGGTGGTCCCCCCGGTCTCCGTACCGTCCTTACTGTCCGCACCGGCCAGGAAGTGCAGGGCCAGCAGCAGCCCGGCCGCCCCGGTGGCCAGGTCGGCGGAGCAGCGCCGCAGACCCGCCCCGGGCACCAGCAGCCGGTCGCCGTCGGCGATCAGGTGCCAGGACAGGTTGCGTACGGAGGCGAGCACCCCCGGTCCGGCCGGGCCCCGCTCCAACTGACGGGCGGTGGCGACGAGTCCGGCCCGGCCGGTGAAGAGACCCGGCTCCCGGACGAACTCGTTGGTGCAGCCCTTGTGCACCCCGGGCAGCAGCGCGGCGAGCGCGGGCGCCTCGTGCCGGGCCAGATAGGCGTGGGCGACCAGGGCGAAGCCGCCGCTGCCCTGGTCGAGGTAGAGCAGGTGGCGGCGGCCGTCCTTGACCTGGACGGTGCCGTCGGGCATCGCGACGCAGTGGCCGGAGTCCCGGTACAGGGCGGTGCGGGCGGCGCGCAGCAGCCACTCCTCGCCGGTGAGCGCGTGGAGTTCGAGGTGCAGCAAAGCAACGCCGCTCAGTCCGCGCAGCAGTCCGGCGGAGGGCGGGGCGGTCAGGCCGCCGCCCGCCCCGCCCTCGCCCCGGACCAGGCAGTCCAGATCCCAGGCGGTGCGCAGGGCCGTCTCCAGCAGCTCCGGGTCCGGGGCCGGGGCCCGATCCGGAGCACCGTCCACCGCGCCCGTGCCCGGGGCCGACGTGCCGGCCGTGGCCAGGCGGAGCGCGGCCAGGGCCGTGCCCGCGCGGCCGGTCAGCAGGTCCGCGCAGGCGGAGGGGTGCGCGGAGGCGGCGGTCCGGGCGAACAGCTCCCGCGCCTCGTCCGGGCGGCCGAGCCGGGCCAACACCACGGCGGTGCCCGGCAATCCGTCGAACAGGCCGCCGGGCGACGCCGGGTCGCGATGGCGGGCGGCGTCCACCAGCCAGTCCGTCCAGGCGTCCGGGACCGGGGCGCCGACGCGGTGGAGGGCGTACAGGACACCGGCGGCCCCGTGCGCCAGGTCGCTGCCGCCGGTGGCGAAGGACTTGGGGTCGCCGGGGAAGAGCCGGTCGCCGCGCTCGGGTGTCGCGCCCGCGTGGATTCCGGCGAGCAGCCGGGTGCGCAGGCCCGCCCAGTCGGGGGCGGGGCCGTCGAGGAGGGCCGCGATCTCGCGCTCCCGGTCGTCCGCCACGGTCCGCAGGACGGCGGGGCGGCGCGGGCCCGCGTCGGACGCCAGGCCGTACCTCCGGCGGGCCCAGCGTTCCAGGGTCAGGGCCTTGGCCCGGTCGTGCCCGGCCAGTTCCATCAGGGGCATCAGCATGCTGAGCCAGGTCGCCCAGAGCGCGTAGCCGTCGGCCTCGGCGCCGGGGGTGCCGACGGGCGCCTGGAGGCCCGGCGCGCCCGCCAGCGGGGTGTCCTCGTCGTCGAGGCCCACGGCGTACTCGAAGTCGATGAGGGCCACACGGCCGTCGGGGCGGACGATGATGTTGTTGGGGTGCAGATCGCCGAAGCGCAGCCCCCGGGCGTGAACAGCCGCGATCGCGCTGGTGAGTTGTGCGGTGATCGAGTCCACCCAAGCGGTGTACGGGGCGAGTTCGGCGGCCGTGCCCGCCCCGCGCACGAGGGCGAAGCGGGCGACGATCTCCTCCAGGAGGGTGTTCCCCTCGATGTGCTCCTCGATCAGGAAGTGGTGTTCCCACACGGTCGTCACGCCGTGCACCTTCGGTACGCAGTCCAGTCCGGCCAGCGCGGTCAGGGCCCGGTGCTCCCGGTGCAGCCGGGTCACCGCGTCGTCGCCCGCCCCGTCGAGCCCGCAGTGCGGCCGGGCCTCGCGGAGCACCACCTGCCGGCCGGTGTCCCGGTGCCGGGCGAGGTAGATACCACCGGCGTTGGAGAACTGGAGGGCCTTGGTGACGGTGTACGGGAACGCGGCGTCGCCTGCGGCCGCCCGGGCGGCCAGATGCGGGCGCAGCGCCCCGGGCACGGTGACCCACGGCGGCACCCGGAACACCACGCCGCGCTCGTCGGGCACCAGGTGGCCCGACGGATGGCGCAGGGCGGGCACCCGTTCGCCGTTCGCGTCCCGGCACCAGCGGGCGGTGAACGCCCCGTACCGCACGTGCACCGGGGTGTCGCCGATCCGGAGGTCGCTGAGGATGTACGGACCGCTGCGGCCCGCGAGGACCCGGGTCAGCTCGTCGAGCAACCGCAGGAAGACGGTCTCGTCCGGCGGGTAGAGCGTGAGGAACTTCCCCGCGCCGGAGCGGGACATGTACTTGCCGGACATCAGCAGCAGCGCCTGCTCGCTGCGGAGGAACTTGAACGGCACCCCGTGGGCGAGGCAGACCCGGGTGGTGTCGCGCAGGGTCGCCTCCGCCTCCTCCGGGACCGTGGAGACATGGATCTTCCAGCCCTGCGCGGCCGGTTCGCCGTGCTCGGGCACCATCGAGGTCCACAGGCCGCCCGGGGTCCGGCACCAGCCCTCGGGGGGCGGGGCCGAGTCCAGCGGGTAGCGGGTCTCCTCGTCCGGCAGCCGGGCCGGGGTGTCGTAGTACGTACGGTCGGCGAGGCAGTAGAGCTGGGTCTGCTGCGGTCCGGGCACGGCGTTCCTCCTCAGAGTGCGCCGGGACGACCGGCGGTGTCGTGGGCGGGTCGGGGCTCTTCCGCCGGGCGGCCGGGGACCGGAACCGCCCCGGCGCGTACGGAGGGGGCGAACGTCACCACGGCCGCCGAGACGGCCAGCACGCACCCGGTCACCCCGAAGGCCGCGCTGCTGCCCAGGGCGGTCAGCAGCGCGCCGCCCGCCAGCGGCCCGAACGGCTGGACCACCGAGGACAGGAAGGAGGCCGCGCTCTGCACCCGGCCGAGCCGGTCCTCCGGGGTGACGATCAGCAGGGTGGAGAGGAAGCCGATGCTGGCGACCGTCGAGAGGCCCATGCAGAGCGCGCAGAGCAGGCCGGCCAGCAGCGGGCTGCTGACCCAGGCCAGCGCGGCGGCCGTCAGGACGCAGCTCCAGCAGGTGATGACGATGAGCGTCCGGACATGGCGGTCGGGCGCCAGCCGGGGCGCGAGCAGGGCGCCGACTAGGGCGCCCGCCGAGACGCAGGTGATGACGAACCCGCCGCCGAGGCCGGAGCGCCCGCCCTCGGAGAAGACGGCGAGCGCGGTGAAGGTGAGGGCGCCGAACGCGAAGTTCATGCCGAGGCCGAAGACGAGCAGCACCGTGCGCAGATAGGGCAGCTGCCACAGGAAGGCGAGCCCGGCGGTGAGTTCGCGGCGGCTGAACACCGAACCGGCCTTGGTCCTGGCCTCCGAGCGGGTCCGCACGAGGGCCACGCAGACGGTCGAGATGAGCAGTCCGACGAACTGGGCGACGAACGGCAGGGCCTGGTGCACGCCGAACAGCGCACCGCCGACCAGCGGGCCGACCAGCCGGACCGTGGAGGTACGCGCCTGGAGCCGGGCGGTCGCCGTGCCCATCTGGTCCGGCGGCACGACCGCGCGCATCAGCCCGAAGGCGGCGGGGGCGTAGACGCTGTTCAGCACGGCGCCGGCGGTCGCGACGAGCAGGACGAGCGCCATGGGGGCGTGCCCGTTCCACACGGCGAGGGTCAGGGCGGTGACCGCCGCCAGACTCCCCACGTCGCACAGCCGCATCAGCCGGCGGCGTTCGACCCGGTCGGCCATCACCCCGCCGGGCAGCATCGTGATCAGCACGGCGCAGACGGACACGGTCCCCACCGCGCCGGCCTGCACGGCGGATCCGGTCTCCCGGAGGATCAGCAGGGGCAGCGCGAGGGCGCCCATCTGGCTGCCCAGAACGGCGAAGAGGCCGCTCATCCAGAGCAGCCGGAAATCCCGGTTGGAGCGGAGCGGCGTGGCCATCGGGGGCTCCCGGAGGTCGGCGGACAGGGCATTGCAGGGCATGGGCGAGGACTCGGGTCAGGACTAGGGCCAGGACGCGGGTCAGGACATGGGTGAGGACATGGGTGAGGTGGCGGGGCAGGGGCGTACGAAGCGCGGCGGGGCGGCTCCGGTGTTCGCGGAGCCGCCCCGTACCGCCTGTCCCCGCCTGTCCGCCGGCCGGGCGCCGCGGGGGCGAGGCGTCGGCCTCGGCCCGCCGCGGCGCACGGCCCGGTGTGCCCGGCGCCGCGATCGGCGCCGCGTTGCGCCTGCGGTCAGCGCTGCGATTCGACGACGCTCAGCACGCTGATGCAGTTGCCGTCGGTCGTGTCGCCGCCCTGGACGGACGTCTCCTGGAGGTCCAGGACGGAGTGCGCCTCGACCTCGGGGGTCTCGTTGGTCTCGTCGCCGGCCGGCTTGGTGTTCTCGGACATGGTCGTCTCCATCCACTCGTCACTTGGTCACTGCGGAACGACCGGACTCCCCGGCTGCGGAAGGGCCTTGGGCGTCCGGTTTGCGGGGTCAGTTCTCGACGACGCTGAGCACGCTGATGCAGTTGCCGGGGGGCGCGATGATGTCGCGGTCGCCGTGGACGGCGGTCTCCTGGAGGTCCAGGACGGAGTGCGCCTCGACCTCGGGGGTCTCGTTGGCGTCGTCGGCGGCGGGCTTCGTGTTCTCGGACATGGTGGTCTCCATCCACTCGTCACTGCGGGACCGGGGCCCGTGGGGAACGCCCCTCGGTGTCCGGTGCGGCGGGCCGGTGCCTGCCGTTGCCGAGAAAGTTAGGAAGCCGGGCCTGGTGATCGCTTCGGCGGCGGTATGGCGTCGGTATCGGGCCAGTTCGGGCCCGTCCGGAGCGGGCCGGGACCGCCTCCCGAGCCTCCGGCGGCGGTCCGGACATCCGCCCCGACCTGGGCCCATACCGCCTCCGAAGCGATTCCGGACCGTCCGCGAACCGGTTCCGCACAGCCTGGGTACGCGCCCGACGCGCACCGGCCCCGAAGGAGGCGGCCCGCATGGAACTCGCCGAACTCGTCGCACGGCGGCCCTTCCCGGCCGCCGGTCTGCTCATCGGCCTCACCCGGCGCTGCCCGTTGCGCTGCGCGCACTGCTCGACCGGGTCGGACCTGTTCACCCGACAGGAGCCGGACGGCGGTCAACTGGAGCGGTTCGTCGGCTCGTTCACCGAGGAGAACCGGCCCGACGTCGTCATGCTCACCGGCGGGGAGCCGCTGCTGCTGCCCGCGCTCGCGGAGCGGCTGAGCACGCTGGCACGCCGCGCCGGGTCCCGTACCGCACTGCTCAGCGGCATGTTCTTCGCCCGGAGCGGAAGCGGCCGGAGCGGGAGCGCCAGGGACGGGAGCACCGGGCGGCGGCGCAGTGGGCGGTACGGCGGTCGGCGCGGTGCGGCGATTCCTCCCGCGATCCTGCGCGCGATCCGCTCGGTCGACCATTTCTCGGCCTCCCTCGACGTCCACCACGAACGCGAGGTCCCGCGCGCCGACGTGTTCCGCGCCCTGCACCGGATCCGGGCGGAGGGCGTGGCCGTGAGCCTGCACCTGACCGGGACCGGCGCGGCCGATCCGTATCTCGCCGGCCTCACCCGGGCGGTGGAGGAGGAGTTCGGCGGGCAGGTCCCGTGCCTGGTCAACGAGGTGCGGCCGTTCGGCCGGGCCGCCTCCTGGGCCCGGCCCGCCCGCAGCGGCCCGGACCCGGCGGCGGCGTCGCCGTGCTCGATGGCCGCCTGGCCGGTGGTCGCCTTCGACGGCCGCGTGCTGGCCTGCTGCAACCAGGACACCGTCGACCGGCGGCCGGTCCCGGCCCATCTGGACCTCGGGCACATCGGCGCCGACGACTGGGCGACCGTACGCCGCCGGGCGCTGGAGTCCCCGGTGCTGCGGATGCTCCGCACGGTCGGGCCCACGCATCTGGCCGCCCGGTACGGCTCCGGCCCCCCGGCGGGCTCCTACTGCGACGGCTGCCGGGCGCTGGGCGGCGACGAGGCGGCGATGGCCGGGGCCCAGGCGGTGGCGGGCGGTGCGGCCGGTGCGCTGCTGGACCTGACGGCGGCGGTGCGCGGGTCCCGCGAGGGCGCGCAGGGCGTCGTGCGCCGCCACGGCTGCGCGGCGTACGCACCGCTGGTCGTCGCGGGCGGGCCGGCCCTGCCGGAGAGCGAAGCGGAGGAGGTCCGATGAGCGCACCCGCCCCCACCTCCGCGGGCGCATCACTCGGGCGTACCGGGGCCTCCGCACGTCTGCGGGTCAAACTCCTGCTGCTGGAGCCGGAGTTCCGGGACGCGACGCACCACATGTGGCGCACCGAAGGGCTGTTGCCGCGCTACCGGACGTATCTGTGCACCATGCACGCCGTCATCCGCGCCTCCGTCCCGCTGATGGAGCTGGCCCTGCGCCGAGCCCGCCAACTGGATGCTTCCGGCGACCTGTTGGCGGCGCCGCTGGCCGCGTATCTGGAGGAGCACATCCGGGAGGAGGCGGGCCACGACGACTGGCTGCTGGACGACCTCCGGGCGGCGGGCGGCACGCCCGAGGACGCGCTCGGCCCGCTGCCCTCGCCGTTGACCGCCTCGCTCGTCGGGTCCCAGTACTACTGGATCGAGCACCATCACCCGGTCGCCCTGCTCGGCTACATCGCCGTACTGGAGGGCTACGCGCCCGCCCCCGGCCTCACCGGCCGCATCGCCCGGCTGACCGGACTGCCCGCCGCCGCGCTGCGGACCGTACGGGAGCACTCGGTGCTCGACACGGAGCACCTGGACGAGCTGTACGCGCTGCTGGACCGGCTGCCGCTCGGCCGGGAGCGGGAAGCCGCCGTGGCGGTCAGCGCGCTGCACTCCCTCGACGCGCTCACCCGGCTGTTCGTCCGGCTCGGGCGCTCCGCACCGGCGCCGTCGCTGCGGGGAGCCGGACCTGTCCCACCGATGGGAGTCACACCATGACCGGACCACCCGAGAACGGCGAACGGACCGTGCTGCCCGACGCGTTGTACGAAGCGGGCTTCCCCGTGGACCTCCTCACCGAGGAGCAGCGCGAGGTGCTGAGCGGGCTGACGCCGGAGGAACTGGCGCTGCTGCTCGATGTGAAGAGCCGGCTGGACGCCGTCGGTCCCGAGGTACAGGCGCACGGCGAGATCGCCGGCGGCGCGCTGTTCTGACCGGCGACCGATCAGCGGTACGGGCCCGTAGCCGGCCATCGAACGCCGGTAGCGGGCCCGTACCCGCCCGACATCGGAGAGAAGGACCCGCCATGAACTGCCTCGCGTGCCGGCAGGATCTGCCGCCGACGGCCCGTTTCTGTTCCTCCTGCGGAACACCGTGCGCGACCGCCGCGGGTGCCACGGACACCGCCGGCCCGCCGGCTGCCGCCGCGACCGCTTCCGCCGTCGCCCCGGCCGGTGACGAACGCAAGCCGGTGACCGTGCTGTTCTGCGATCTCGTCGGGTCCACCGCGCTGTCCGGGGTGCTCGATCCGGAGACGCTGCGGACGGTGACCCTGCGGTACTTCGAGGCGATGAGCGCGGAGATCGTGGCGCGGGGCGGCACTCCGGAGAAGTTCATCGGGGACGCGGTGATGGCGGTGTTCGGCGTGCCGGTGGTCCGTGACGACGACGCCCGCCGGGCGCTGGCGGCGGCGCTCGGGATGCGCCGGGCGCTGGCCCGGCTGAACGAGGAGCTGACCGCCACCCTCGGCATCGAGCTGGCCACCCGCGTCGGCGTCAACACCGGTCAGGTGGTGGCGGGTTCGGACGCGACCGCCCGGCAGGCCCTGGTCTCCGGGGAGACCGTCAACATCGCCGCCCGGCTGGAGCAGAACGCGGGCCGGGGCGAGATCCTGATCGGCCCGGGGACGCTGCTCGCCGCCGGTCCGACGGTGCGCGCCGAGCCCACCGGGCCGCTGCGGCTGAAGGGCAAGCGGGACAGCGTGGAGGCCTACCGGCTGCTCGCGCTGGGCGCGGACGACCCCGAGCTGCTGCGCCGCTTCGACGTCCCCTTCGTCGGCCGCGACGCCGAGCGGCAGGCGCTGGACGCCGCCCTGGAACGGGCCGTCGACGGCGGTGGCGCCGGGCTGCTGCGGGTCACCGGGGAGGCGGGCATCGGCAAGACCCGGCTGGTACGGGAGTGGCTGGCGGGGCGGTCCGCGTCCGGGGCGCTGGTGTACGGGGCGGGGCGGTGCCGCAGTTACGGGGACCACGGCACCCTCGCGGCGCTGGCCGACGCGGTGCGTTCACTGGTCGGTCCCCCGGCGGGTCAGTCGGCAGGCCCTCCGGCAGGTCGGTCGGCGGGTCAGTCGGCGGTTCCTGCGGTGGGTCCGGCGGTGGATCCGGCAGTGGACAGAGCGCAGGGCGGAGCCGACGGGCCGGCGGTCGACGGGCCGGCGGTCGACGGGCTGGCGGTCGACGACGCGATGGCCCTGCTCTCCGGGGGCCTGCTGCGCGACGGCACGCCGAACGCGCCCTTCGAGGACATGTGCGCGGCCCTGACGGCGGTCCTGGAACGGGCCGCCCGTATCCGCCCGGTCGTGCTGGTGCTGGACGACTGGCACGCGGCGGCCCCGCTGCTGGTCCGCACGGTGCACCGGCTGACGGACGGCTCGGGGTGCGCGGGCGTGCTGGTGCTCTGCGCCGGGCGGCCGGACGGACCGGGCGAGGACAGCGAACCCCCGGCCGGTGCGGGCCACCTCCAGCTCACCGGCCTCCCCCGCGAGGAGGCGGCCCGGCTCGCCGCCGGTCTCGCCGGTGCGGACGGCGGGACTGCCCCGGTGGACGACCGGGTCCTGGCACGGGCCGGCGGCAATCCGCTCTACCTGGAACAGCTCCTGGTCGGCGACCGGGAGGACCCGGCGACCGCTTCCCGCCCCGGCGGCGGCCCGGCCCCCGGCGAGGAACTGCCGCCCACGCTCCAGGCCCTCCTCGGCGCCCGCATCGGGGCGCTGGCCCGGGCGGAGCGCGGGGTGGTGGACCTGGCCGCCGTGATCGGCCGGGAGTTCACCGCGCCGGAGCTGGTCCGGCTGGAGCTCTCCGTGCAGGCCGGGGAGGGCCACGGCCCCGGTCCGCTCACGGGCGCGGCCGGCCCCGAACACCGGCGGCGCGTCGAGGAGGCGCTGGCGGTGCTGGGCCGCCGCCGGCTGGTGGAGTCGGGGCCGCCGGGCGGCCGGGAGGAGGCGGCGTACCGGTTCAGCAGCGGGCTGGTCCACGAGGTCGCGTACGCCTCGCTGTCCAAGCGGGCCAAGGCGGACCGCCATGCCTGGGCGGCGGAGCTGCCCAGCGTGCTGCGCGCCGGCGACGGTGCGGTGGGCGGCCATCTGGAGCGCGCCTACCGCTACCGCGCCGAGCTGGGTCTGCTGGACGACGCGGCCCGGCGGCTGCGCGACCGGGCCGCCGCCGCGCTGGGCCGGGCCGGGGCGCAGGCCGCCGCCCGGTCCGACCTGCACTGGGCGCACGGGCTGCTGGAACGCGCGGTGGACCTGTGCCCAGGCGATCCGGCGGCGGCACGGCGGCTCGGCGAGGTCCGCGTCGCGCTGGGCCGCACCGGAGAAGGGGCCGAACTGCTGCGCCGGGTACGGGACTCGGGGGCCGACGCGGTCGAGGCGGCGCACGCCCGGCTCGCGCTCGCGGTGCTGGATCCGGCCGCCGCGCCCGGCCCCGCCGCCGTGGCCCGTACCGTACTGCCGGTCTTCGAGGCGGCCGGCGACTCGACCGGCCGGGCCCGCGCGCATCTGCGGCTCGCCCAGCAGTTCCAGCGGTCCGGGCGGCACGAGGAGGCGGAGCGGGACCAGGCGCGGGCGCTGGAGCACGCCGTGCTGGCCGGTGCGGAGCCGGAGCGGGCCGGGGCGCTCGGCGCGATCGGCATCTCGCTGTGGCGCGGGCCGGTTCCGGTGCCCGCCGCGGTGGTTCGCTGCCGGACGCTGCTGGCGGCGCACGGTGCGGGCCGGCCCACGGTCCGGATCACCCTCAACTGCCCGCTGGCGGTGCTGTACGCGCTCCAGGGCCGGGCCGAGGAGGCGCGGGGCTGCCTGGCCGAGGCGGAACGGCTGGCCGGGAAGCTGGGGTTCGCGGAGGCGGAGGTCTTCCTGCCGGTGTTCCGGGCGACGGTGGAGGCGCTGTCCGGCCGGAGCGCCGCCGCGCTGGAGCTGCTGGGCCGGGCGGACGCGGCGGCCCGGCGCACGGGTGCGGCGGGGATGCGGACGGCGGTGGCGCTGGACGCGGCCCGCCTGGAGCTGGACGAGGGCCGCGAGGACCTGGCCGCCGCCCGGCTGGCGGGCGTCGGCGACACCTCGGGGCTGAGCCGGGCGGACGCGGTGGATCTGGCGGGGCTGCGGGCCCGGCTGGCGGCCCGGTCCGCCCCCGAGGAGGCGGCCGGGCACGCGGACCGGGCGGTCCGGGCCTCGCTGCTCACCGATTCACCGCTGGTGCAGGCGACGGCCGAGCTGGACCGGGCGCACACGCTCGCCGCCCTGGGCCGGTGGCCGGAGGCCGGGGCCTCGGCCCGGTCGGCCGGGGCGCACTTCACGGGCAAGGGGCATCTGCCGGGGGTGCGCCGGGTCTCCGGGTTCCTCGCGCACCCGCCTCTGGCCATGGCCACGACGAGGGAGAGGAGCTGACCGATGACGACCACGGAACCGGCACCGGCGCAGGCACAGGCGGAATCGGTACGGCCCCGGGCGCGTACGGCCCCGGGGCAGGGCCTGACCTGGAGTCTGCGCGGGCGCGGCCCCGACGACGTACCGGTGCTCGCGGACGCCGGACCCCCGCTCGGCCGCCCCACCGGGCCCGCCACCGGCCGCGGCGTACGCGTCTGCGTGGTGGACTCGGGTGTGGAGCGGGACCATCCGCTGATCGGCCCGCTGGCCGGTTCCTGGGTGGTCGTCAAGGACGGGGAGAGCGGCGAGATCGCGGTCGAGCCGACGACCACCGGGGACACCTGCGGCCACGGCACCGCGTGCGCGGGCATCGTCCGCCGGACCGCCCCGGAGTGCGAGATCCACAGTGTGCGGGTGCTCGGGGAGCGGTTCTCCGGCACCGGCGACGTCCTCATGGCCGGGCTGCGCTGGGCGGTGGAGCAGCGCTTCGACGTGGTCAACCTCAGTCTGTCGACGACCCGTACCCGGTTCGCGCAGGAGCTGCACAGCCTGGCCGACAGCGCCTACTTCGCCCGTACGGTGATCGTCGCCTCGGCCCACAACACCCCGGTGGAGAGCTTCCCCTGGCGGTTCGCCTCGGTGATCTCGGTGGGCAGCCACCAGGAGGACGATCCCGAACTGCATCTGTACAACCCGGATCCCCCGGTGGAGTTCTTCGGCCCGGGCCAGAACGTGACCGTGCCGTGGCTGGGCGGCCGGACGATCCGCACCACGGGGAACAGCTTCGCCACGCCGTACGTCGCCGGGCTCTGCGCCCGCGTCCTGTCCGCGCATCCGCGGATGACGGCCTTCCAGCTCAAGAACGCCCTCTATCTGTCCGCGGCCAATGTGCGCCCCGCACCGCGTCCTTCTTCCACTCCGGCAGGAGATATCCGTGATGACTCCGAGAACTGATTCCGCCACCTCCTTCTCCGCCACCGCCACGGTCGCCGACGCGCCGCGCAGCGAGCTGCTCCAGTCGGTCGTCGACGTGGCCCGCGCCATCTTCGGGGCCGAGGCCAGTTCGGTCTTCCTGCTCGACGAGGAGGCGGACGAGCTGGTCTTCCAGGCCGTGTCCGGGCAGGGCGAGGAGTTCCTCGTGGGCCGCCGGTTCCCGGCCGGGCGCGGGATCGCCGGGTGGGTGGCGACCTCCGGCGAGCCGATGGTGGTGGACGACCTGAGCGCCGATCCGTCCTTCGACCGTTCGCTGGCGGAGTCGACCGCGTATGTGCCGAACGCCCTGATGGCGGCCCCGCTCATCAGCGACGCCCGGATCCTCGGCGTCCTGGAGGTGCTGGATCCGTCCCCGCAGGCCCGGTCGGGCGTCCGGGAGCTGGATCTGCTCGCGATGTTCGCCCGGCAGGCCGCCGCCGCCCTGCGGGTGCTCACGCCGGAGCGGGTGCGCGAGGCCGAGCAGCGCGCGGTGTCCGCCGGGGGCGCGCTGGAGGGTGCGCGGCGCGAGGACGCGCTGAAACTGCTGGGTAGCCTGGAGCGACTGCTGCGGGGCGTCGGCTGAGGTCACCGGCGCCACCGGCGTCCGGGAGTAGCCACCGGCCCGGCGGGCAGGAGCGGGGCGTCGGCACCAAGGGAAGGACACGCACGATGAAGCTCGCTTTCTCCACGCTCGGAGTGCCCGGTACGCCGGTCGCCGAGGTCGTCCGGCTCGCCGCCGACCACGGCTACCAGGGGGTGGAGCTGCGCGTCCATCCGGAGGAGCCGGTGCACCTGGGGCTCTCCTCGCTGGAACGGGCCGATGTGGTCGAGGCGTTCAAGGCCGGCGGGGTGGAGATCCTGGCGCTCGCCGGTTATGTGAAGGCGGCCGCCGAGGGCGACGACGAGGCGGTCCTCGCGGAACTGGCCGAGCTGGTGAAGCTCGCCCGCGACCTGGGCGCGTCCTATGTCCGGGTGTTCCCCGGCGGCGGCGACCAGGAGCAGGCGGAGGCCGACGCGACGGCCGCCCGGCGGCTCGGGGCGGCGGCCCCGGCCGCCGCCGACATGGGCGTGAGCATCCTGCTGGAGACCCATGACTCGCACCGGGCGGGCCTCGACGTCGCCCGGGTCGTCGCCACGGTCGGGCACCCCCGGGTCGGCGCGATCTGGGACGTCCTGCACACCTGGCTCGCCGGTGAGGAGCCGGCCGCGAGCCATGCGGTGCTGGCCCCGCACCTCGGCTACGTACAGGTGAAGGACGTCGCGTCGGCGGAGGACCTCACTCCGCTCGCACCGGGGGCCGGGGCGCTGCCGTTGGCGGAGTGCCTGGACGGGCTGGATCCGGAGACGTGGGTGTGCTGGGAGTACGAGAAGCGCTGGCACCCGGGGGCGGCGGAGCTGCCGGGTCTGCTGGGCGCGGGGCGTGAGTATCTGCTGCGGCTCGGAGCACCGAAGCAGTAGCGGTAGCGGATCCGGCGGCGGGCGTCGCGGCGGCACCGACGGCGGGCGTCGCAGCAGATCCGGCGGTCGTCGCGGCGGCGCCGGCGGCGGTCGCGACACCCTCGGCCACGCCCCCGGCGGCGGGCTCCGGCCGGCGCGCCGCGGTGCCGGGCCCGACGCCCGAGGTCAGCGCCACCCCGCCCACCAGCAGCGCCGCCGCGCACCAGCGCAGCGGGCTCACCTCCTCGCCGAGCACCAGCGCCGCCGAGGACATCCCGAAGACCGGGACGAGCAGGGTGAAGGGCGCCACGGACGAGGCGGGGTACTGCCGGAGCAGGAAGCCCCAGGCCCCGAAGCCGAACACCGTGCTCACCCAGGCGACGAACAGGATGATGCCCGCCCCGCTCCAGTCGAGCGCGGCCAGCGCCTCCGCGTCCCGGTCCGGGCCCTCGAAGAGGAGCGACAGGCCCAGCAGCGGCAGCACCGGAACGGCCGAGACCCAGACCATGAAGGTCAGCGCGTCCTTGGGGGCGGCCCGGCGGGTGAGCACGTTGGACACGCCCCAGCAGGCCGCCGCGCCGACCACGAGGACGAACGCGAGGACCGGGCCGCCCGCGCCCTCGTCCACGGCGGCCACCCCGATGCCCGCGAGCGCGACGGCCATGCCCGCCAGCCGGACCCGGCCGGGCCGCTCGGAGAGGGCGAGGGCGGCGAACAGGGCGGTGAAGACGGCCTGGACCTGGAGGACCAGGGAGGAGAGCCCGGCGGGCATCCCCTGGTCCATGCCGATGAACAGCAGCCCGAACTTCCCCACCCCCAGGACCAGTCCGACGCCCACGACCCACTTCCAGGCCACCGACGGCCGGCCCAGGAGAAAGATCGCGGGCACGGCGGCGACGAGGAAGCGCAGCGCGGAGAAGAGGAGCGGCGGGAAGTGGTCGAGCCCCAGCTCGATCACGACGAAGTTCACGCCCCAGAGTGCCGCGACGAGCACGGCCAGGGCGATATGGCGTGGACGCATGGGGCGAGCATTCAGCAGGATGACCGTGTAGCACCAGCACCGATTCCTTCATGATGGAATTCAGCGCTGCTGAAGAATTCCCCCGGAAGACGCCCCGAAGGATGAGGTCACCGTGCTCGATCTGGCCCGGCTGCGCGCCCTGCACGCGGTCTCCGTCCACGGCTCCGTCGCGGGTGCGGCGGCCGCCCTCGGCTACACCCCGTCCGCGATCTCCCAGCAGATCACCAAGCTGGAGCGGGAGACCCGGACGACGTTGCTGGAGCGGCGGGGGCGCGGGGTGGCGCTGACCGAGGAGGCGTTGCGGCTGGCGGGCACGGCCCAGCGGCTGCTGGCCATCATGGAGCAGGCGGAGACGGAGCTGGAGGAGCGCCGGGGGCTGCCGACGGGGCGGCTGACGATCGCCGCGTTCGCCTCGGCCGCGCGGGGGCTGCTGCCGGGGGTGCTGGCCGGGCTGGACCGGGACCACCCGGCGCTGGACGTCCGGCTGGACGAGGTGGATCCGCATCTGTCGGTGGACCTGGCCGCGAAGGGGGGCGTGGATCTGGCCGTGGCGCACGACTGGGACATCGCCCCGCTGCCCGCCCCGGAGGGCCTGGCCCAGGCGGTGATCGGGGTCGACCGGTGCGATCTGCTGGTGCCCGGGGGCCATGCGCTGGCCGGGCGGGACGGGGTGCGGCGCGAGGAGCTGGCGCGCGAGCGGTGGATCTGCCAGCCGCCGGGGACGGTGTGCCACGACTGGCTGGTGCGGACGCTGCGCACGGCGGGGCACGAGCCCGACATCCGGCACCGGGCGGAGGAGAACCACACCCAACTCGCCCTGGTGGCCGCAGGTCTGGGCATCGCGATGATGCCCCGGCTGGGGCGGGGGCCGCTCCCGGACGGGGTGGTGGCGGTGCGGCTGGACCCGGTGCCCGAGCGCCGGCTGTACGCGCTGTGGCGTACGGAGGCGGCGCGGCGGCCGGCGATCACGGCCGCGGTGGACGCGCTGCGGGCCCACGGCGCGGCGGCCGGACTGGTGTGAGCGGCGCTTCCGGCCGGCACCCCCGCCCGCCGGTTCCGGCCGGCGCCCCCGCGCACCGGTTCCGGCCGCCCACTCTTCTGGCGGCACGTCACCCCCGGTCCCGGCCAGGCCCCTTGACCGGAAGTTACTTTCCCTATAAGCGTACTTCCTTGGAAGTTTCTTTCACCCCGGGAAGGAGCTCACGTGCCCCACCGCACCTCAAGACGCACCCTCCTCACCGCCACCGCCGCCGCCACCGCGGCGGCCGCCACCGGCGTCCTCGCCGCCCCCACCGCCGCCTCCGCACACTCCGCGGACGGCTTCACCGACCATCGGCTGCGGCGGATCATCGCCGGGATGAGCCTGGAGGAGAAGGTCGGCCAGCTCTTCGTGATGCGGGTCTACGGGCACTCCGCCACCGAGCCCGACCAGGCCGACATCGACGCGAACCTCAAGGAGATCGGGGTCCGTACCGCGGCCGAGCTGATCTCCACGTACCACGTCGGCGGCATCATCTACTTCACCTGGGCGCACAACACCCGCGACCCGCACCAGATCGCCGGCCTCTCCAACGGGATCCAGCGCGCCGCGCTCGCCGAGCGCCACCGGGTGCCGCTCCTCGTCTCCACCGACCAGGAGCACGGCATCGTCTGCCGGGTCGGCGAACCCGCCACGCTGCTGCCGGGCGCGATGGCCCTCGGCGCGGGCGGCTCGCGCTCCGACACCCGGCGGGCCGCCTGGATCGCGGGCGCGGAGCTGGCCGCGCTCGGCATCAACCAGAACTACGCGCCGGACGCCGACGTCAACGTCAACCCGGCCAACCCGGTCATCGGCGTACGGTCCTTCGGCTCCGACCCCGACGCGGTGGCCGACCTGGTCGCCGCGCAGGTGAAGGGCTATCAGGGCGCGGGCATCGCCTCGACCGCCAAGCACTTCCCCGGCCACGGCGACACGAACACCGACAGCCACACCGGACTGCCCGTCATCAACCACACCCGCGCCCAGTGGGAGGAGCTGGACGCCCCGCCGTTCCGCGCCGCGATCCGGGCCCGGATCGACTCGATCATGACCGCGCACATCGTGGTCCCCGCACTCGACCCGTCCGAGGACCCGGCCACGCTCTCCCGGCCGATCCTCACCGGCATCCTCCGCGAGGAGCTGGGCTACGACGGGGTGGTGGTCACCGACTCGCTCGGCATGGAGGGGGTGCGCACGAAGTACGGCGACGACCGCGTGCCGGTCCTCGCCCTGCTGGCGGGCGTGGACCAGCTGCTGAACCCGCCGAACCTCTCCGTCGCCTGGAACGCCGTGCTGGAGGCGGTACGGAACGGCGAGATCAGCGAGGCGAGGATCGACGCGTCGATCCTGCGGATCCTGCGGCTGAAGAGCGGACTCGGCCTGTTCCGGGACCCGTTCGTCAGCCACCGGGGCGTCGAGCGCACGGTGGGCAGCCGTGCCCACCGGGCCGCCGCCGACCGGATCGCCGAGCGCACGACGACCCTGCTCGCCGACCCGGGCACGCTGCTGCCGCTCTCCCGCCGCACCCACCGCAAGCTGCTGGTGGTGGGCGCCGATCCGGCCTCGCCGTCCGGGACGACGGGCCCGCCCACCGGCACCCTGGCCCACGCCTTCGGCGAACTGGGCTTCACCGCACGGGCGTTGTCCACCGGCACGGCTCCGGACCGGGCGAAGATCGCCGAGGCCGTAGCCGCCGCCGAGGGCAAGGACGCGGTGGTCGTGGCGACGTACAACGTCACCGCGACCAGCTCGCAGCGCACGCTCGTCACGGCCCTCGTGGCGACCGGCGTCCCGGTGATCACCGTCGCCGTCCGCAACCCGTACGACGTCGCCCACCTCACCGGCACCGGAGTCGCGGCGAGCCTCGCCGCGTACTCCTGGACCGATGTCGAACTGCGCGCCGCGGCCCGGGTGATCGCGGGCCGCGCCGATCCGGAGGGCACCCTCCCGGTTCCGGTGCAGCGCGCGGACGACCCGACGCAGGTGCTGTATCCGGTGGGCCACGGACTGACGTACTAGCCCTACGGCGGCCGGACGGCACCGCCATCCGGCCGCAGACGCAAAGCTCCCCGCGCACCTGGCGTGGCCCCGCTCCGGCGGGCCGCGCCGGGTGTACGTCTTTACGGACGTATCGGGGGTTTCTTCATGGACGAGCACACTTCCCCGGGGGCCCGGCGCCGGCCGCCCGCCCCGCTGCCGGTCCTGGGCGCGGTCCTGACGGTCGCCGTCGCCGTGGCCGCGCTCCTGCTGACGGCCTGCCGGATCCCGGACGACGGAACGGTCACCGACGACCGGGGGCCCGTACCCGCCCAGCCCGGCCCGTCACCGTACGGCGTGGTGTTCCTCGGGCCCGGCGACTGCAGTTCGCGGGGGCCGGAGATCCGGGAGGTGTCCTGCCGCAGCGAGAAGGCGGCGGCCACCGTGCTGGCCCGGCACCTCGGCACCCCGGACTCGGGCCCGCCCTGCCCGGGCCCCACCGACTTCGTCCTGCATGTCTCCGAGACGGGCACCGGGGCCCGTTCCCGGCTCACCACCGGCTATGCCTGCATGCGGAATCTGGAGCCCCCGCATCCGGGCGACCCGGGGCAGGGCGGCGGTCCGCTGACCGTGGTCGGGGACTGCGTCACGGCGTCGCGCGCGGGCCAGGTCACGGAGACCGCCTGCGAGGACGCGGGCGGCCGCGCCCCGCGCTACCGGGTGGAGTCGGCGGTGCAGCGGCGGGCGCAGTGCCCCGGCACCACGGATCTGTTCGTCGCGCTGGGCGGGGACACGCCGGTGGGCTGCGCCCGCCGGTCACCGGGGAGGTGACCGGCGGACCCAGCCCACGTGGGTGACGCCGAATCCGGGCGACGCCGGAACCGGGCGACTCCGGAACCGGGCGACTCCGGAGCCGGATCACGTCAGGACCGGCTGACCGCTACGGGCGCAGGGTGGCCTCGTCGCGCTCGATCTCACCGTTGCGCTGGTCCAGCTTCTTGTCGAACTTCGCCAGCGGCTTCGCCTTCGACGGGTCCGCCTCGACGGCCGCCGGGGCGACGCCCGCCCAGCGCAGGATGTCGGCGGTGGCCTTCGCCTTCTGCGCCTCGGGGAGGCCGGAGACCTTCGAGCCGTGGTTGCCGCCGGGGACGGTGTAGACGGCACTGTCCTTCGCGCCGCGGCCGAGGCGGAACGGCTCCGCGCTCCACGGGTCGTTCTCGCCGTTGACGTACATCATCCGCCGGGCGTTGTGCTTGACCCAGCTGTCGATGTCCCGCATGGCGCCCCGGTCGAACGTCATCGGGATGGAGCGGGGCACGAAGTTGCGCGGGGGCTGGTAGCCGTAGCGGCTCAGGTTGCCGAGCCAGGGCTGCTTGATGTCCGGCGACCCGAGCTGGGTGCCCGCCTGGTAGTAGTACGGGGTGTATGTCTCCAGGCCCTGGTCGGCGTAGGCGGAGAAGCCGGAGATGGCGTCGACGGAGTTCCAGATGTCGTCGTCGGTGGCCTTCTTGGCGTCGGCCGGCAGGTCCACGCAGTCGGCGACCAGGCTGTACTGCCAGAACGCCCACACGTAGTCCATGACCGTGGCCTCGTAGGCGCGGTCGAGCGAACCGATGGTGTTGAACGTCCAGCCGTTGGCGGCGGCCTGCTCCTTGTACTTCTTCTGGAGCGGGGCCCGGCGGATCAGCGCCTCGCGCTGCACACCGGCCAGCTTGTCGCGGCACTCCTTGGTGCCGACGTTGCGGAAGAACCGGTCGTACGCCGAGTCCTCCTTGTTGTCGACGTCGTTGGGCGCGACGTAGGCGACGACGCCGTCCATGTCCTTCGGGTAGAAGCGCTCGAAGTACGTGGCGGTCATGCCGCCCTTGGACCCGCCGGTGGCCAGCCACTTCTTGTCGTAGATCTTCTTCAGCGCCGTGAACACCCGGTGCTGGTCGCTGGCGGCCTGCCAGATGTCCAGCTTGGACCAGTCGGCCGGGGCCGGCCGGGACGGGGTGAAGAAGCGGTACTCCAGCGAGACCTGGTTGCCGTCGACGATCTGCGTCGGCTCACTGCGGCTGGGGTTGGTCGAGACGTTGTAGCCGCTGGTGAAGAAGACCGTCGGGCGGGAGACGTCCTTGTGCAGCAGGGTGACGCGCTGCTGGAACGTGCCCTTGGACGGGCGCCGGTGGTCGACCGGCTGGGTGTAGTTGAGGACGAAGTAGCGGTAGCCCGCGTACGGCTTCTCCTCGATCAGACTCATGCCCGGGATGGCCAGGATGCGGTCCTTGATGTCCTCGTTGCCCGCTTCGCCGCCGACGGCGCCGCTGCTCCGCTTCGCGGCCGGCTCCGCGGCGGTGGCCGCACCGGCCGAGGCCCCCGTGGCTCCGACCGTACCTATGAGCACGGCGAGCGAGAGAACCCCTGTGAGTGACTTGCGCATGCACTCTCCCCTTGATTCACAACAGTCGCCGTGAACTTATCGGGGCAACACACGCCACGCCAGACCTGGTTGTCCGTGTCAGCACAGGATGTCAGCAGAGGATCCATCCGGTGGAGACCGATTTCTTGCCGATCCCGCCGGTGGCCCGGACGCAGCGGTTCAGCGCGTTGACCGTGACCGGGCCGGCCATCTTCGTGTACGAGCCCTTGTCGGAGACGGTGCGTCCGCCGCGCGGCTGGAGCGTGACGCTCATCGTCCGCCGTTTGCCGCGACGGTCACCGCGCGAGGTGCGCAGACGGGGCGCGCTCTTGTCCCGAGCGAGCTCCCGACCGTCTTCGCCGGACGGCCGGTGCAGACGGAGGCGGCCTGGGCGGTGCCGGGGGCGCCGAGGAGGGGGACGAGTCCGAGCAGCAGGGGCAGGACGAGGAGGCGGACCGGCATCGACCGCTTCCTCGCGGCCGCCGGTCGCACGTCCGCCGGTCGCACGTCCGCCGGTCGCACGTCCGCCGGTCGCACGTCCGCCGGTTTCGCGGCCGTCCGTCTCGCCGGTCCCGCAGCTATGTCGAACACATTCGCCCCCACCTGACGTCTGTACGCACCAGTGCGTTCCTGACTACGACGCAGCGGGCGGGTGGGAGGTTGCACGGCGGGCTCAGACGCCCGCCGGTTCGTCCTCCCCTATGCCCTCGCCGATGAAGGTGCGCCACAGCCGGGCGTACCGCCCGTCCCGGGCGAGCAGTTCGTCGTGCGTACCGTCCTCGACGACGCGCCCGTGGTCCATCACCACGACCCGGTCGGCGCGGGCGGCGGTGGTCAGCCGGTGGGCCACCACCAGCGTGGTACGGCGGCCGGCGAGCCGGTCGGTGGCCTGGTTGACCAGGGCCTCGGTGGCGAGGTCGAGGGCGGCGGTGGCCTCGTCCAGGAGCAGCACGTCCGGGTCGACCAGCTCGGCGCGGGCCAGCGCGATGAGCTGGCGCTGTCCGGCGGAGAGGTTGCGGCCGCGCTCGGCGACCTCGTGGAGGTAGCCGTCCTCCAGCGTGGCGATCATCTCGTGCGCGCCGACCGCGCGGGCGGCGGCCTCCACCTCGGCGTCGGTGGCGTCGGGCAGCCCGTAGGCGATGGCGTCGCGGACCGTACCGGCGAAGAGGTACGCCTCCTGCGGGACGACGCCGAGGCGGTGCCGGTAGGCGGTCATGTCGAGGCGGCGGAGGTCGGTGCCGTCGGCGGTGACCCGGCCGCCGGTGGGGTCGTAGTACCGGGCGACGAGCTTGACCAGGGTCGACTTCCCGGCCCCGGTCTCCCCGACGAACGCCACCGTCTGACCGGCCGGGATCCGCAGGTCGACGCCGGTGAGGGCCTCCTCGTCGGAGCCGTACGCGAAGGAGACGTCCTCGAACGCGATCTCGCCGCGCAGCGAGAGCACGTCGAGCGGTTCGTCCGGGTCGGCGGTGGAGGTGGGCTCGCGCAGCAGCTCCTGGATGCGGCCGAGCGAGACGGTGGCCTGCTGGTAGCCGTCGAAGACCTGCGAGAGCTGCTGGACGGGGGCGAAGAACAGGTCGATGTAGAGGAGGTAGGCGACCAGGGCGCCGACGGTCAGCGTGCCGTTGTCGATCCGGCCCGCGCCGACGATCATCACCGCGGCGGCGGCGACGGAGGCCAGCAGCTGGACGAACGGGAAGTAGACGGAGATCAGCCATTGGCCGCGTACCCGGGCCTGGCGGTAGTGGTCGCTGCGCTCGGCGTAGCGGGCGACCCCGTCGTGCTCGCGGCCGAAGGCCTGGACGATCCGGAGGCCGGAGACGGACTCCTGGAGGTCGGCGTTGACGGCGCTGATGCGGGTCCGGGCCAGTTCGTACGCCTTGACGCTGCTGCGCCGGAAGAAGAAGGTGCCGATGATCAGCACGGGCAGGGTGGCGAAGACGACCAGGGCGAGCTGGATGTCCAGGACGAGCAGCGCGACCATGATGCCGAAGAAGGTGACCACGGAGACGAACGCGGTGACGAGTCCGGTCTGGAGGAACGTGGAGAGCGCGTCGACGTCCGTCGTCATCCGGGTCATGATCCGGCCGGTCAGCTCGCGCTCGTAGTAGTCGAGGCCGAGGCGCTGGAGCTGGGCGAAGATCTTCAGGCGGAGGGCGTAGAGGATCCGTTCGCCGGTCCGGCCGGTCATCCGGATCTCGCCGGTCTGGGCGATCCACTGGACGAGCACGACGACCAGTGCGAGCGCGGAGGCCGCCCACACCGCGCCGATCGAGATCTGGCTGACGCCCTCGTCGATGCCGTGCCGGATGAGGACCGGCAGCAGCAGGCCCATGCCGGCGTCGACGGCGACGAGCCCGAGGCTGATGAGCAGGGCCGCGCCGAACCCGCGCAGCAGCCGGCGCAGCCCGTAGGACTCCTCCGGGCGCACCGCGGCGGCCTCGTCGACCTCGGGGGTGTCGGTGGCGGGCGGCAGCGCCTCGACCTGGGCGAGCAGTTCGGGCGTGGCGGGCATACCGGCGACGGTGGTGTCCCGCTCCTCCTCCTTGCGGATCCACAGCTCGGGGGTGATGCCGCGCTCCGCGTCGAACTCGGCGTCCAGCTCCTCCTGGAGGGCGCGGTCGTCCTCCAGGTCCGTCCCGGTGCGCGGCGGCCGGTGGCCGGGCGAGGTGCCGCCGAGCTCGTCGGGGTCGGTGAGGAGGCGGCGGTAGAGCGCGGAGGTGCGCTCCAGCTCCTGGTGGGTGCCGACCGCGGCGAGCTTCCCGCCGTCCAGGACGGCGATGCGGTCGGCGAGCTGGAGGGTGGAGCGCCGGTGGGCGATGAGCAGGGTGGTGCGCCCCGCCATCACCTGTTTCAGCGCCTCGTGGATCTCGTGCTCGACGCGGGCGTCGACGGCGGAGGTGGCGTCGTCGAGGAGGAGGAGCCGGGGGTCGGTGAGGATGGCGCGGGCGAGGGCGACGCGCTGGCGCTGGCCGCCGGAGAGGGTGAGGCCGTGCTCGCCGACGGTGGTGTCGTACCCGTTCGGCAGGTCGGAGATGAACCCGTGGGCCTGGGCGGCGCGGGCGGCCGCCTCGATCTGCTCCTGGGTGGCGTCGGGCAGGCCGTAGGCGATGTTGGCGCGGACGGTGTCGGAGAACAGGAAGCTGTCCTCGGGGACGAGTCCGATGGCGGCGCGCAGGGAGGCCTGGGTGAGTTCGCGGACGTCGTGGCCGCCGATGAGGACGGCCCCGTGGGAGACGTCGTAGAAGCGGGGCAGCAGGAGCGAGACGGTGGACTTGCCGCTGCCGGAGGCGCCGACGACGGCGACGGTCTCGCCGGGTTCGACGGTGAGCGAGAACCCGTCGAGAACGGGCCGGTCGTCCTCGTATCCAAAGGTGACGTCGTCGAACTCGATCCCGGCCGGGGCGTCGGCGGGCAGCTCCTTCGTACCGTCCCGCAGGGAGGGCTCGGTGTCGATCAGCTCCAGGACGCGTTCGACGCCGGCGCGGGCCTGCTGGCCGACGGTGAGGACCATGGCGAGCATCCGGACCGGGCCGACGAGCTGGGCGAGGTAGGTGGAGAAGGCGACGAACGTGCCGAGCGTGATCTCGCCCCGGGTGGCCAGCCAGCCGCCGAGGGCGAGCATGGCGACCTGGCCGAGGGCGGGCACGGCCTGGAGGGCGGGGGTGTAGCGGGAGTTCAGCCGGATGGTGCGCAGCCGCCCGGCGAACAGCCGCCGCCCGACCTCGCGGAGCTTGCCGGTCTCCTGGTCCTCCTGCCCGAACCCCTTGACGACCCGGACCCCGGAGACGGCCCCGTCGACGACTCCGGCGACGGCGGCGGCCTGGCTCTGGGCGTACCAGGTGGCGGGGAAGAGGCGGGTACGGGAGCGGCGGGCGATGAACCAGAGGGCGGGGGCGACGGCGAGCGCGACGAGGGTCAGGGGCAGCGAGAGCCACGCCATGATCACCAGGGAGATGAGGAAGAGCAGGACGTTCCCGATGGTCATCGGGAGCATGAACAGCAGCCCCTGGATCAGCTGGAGGTCGCTGGTGGCCCGGCCGACGACCTGCCCGGTGGACAGCTCGTCCTGACGCTTCCCGTCGAGCCGGGTGACGGTGGCGTACATGTCCGTACGCAGATCGTGCTGGACGTCGAGGGCGAGCCGGCCGCCGTAGTAGCGGCGGATGTAGGTGGCGATGTAGACGAGGACGGCCGCGCCGATGAGCAGGCCGGTCCAGACGACGAGCGACCGGGTGTGGTCGGTGACCACGTCGTCGATGATCACCTTGGTGATGAGCGGCACGAGGGCCATGACGCCCATACCGGCGAGCGACGAGCCGAGAGCGAGCACGACGTTCCGCCGGTACCGCCACGCGTACCCGGTCAGCCGTCGGCCCCAGCCCTGTTGCTCTGCGCTCGTCACGCGTTGCCTCCCCGTCCCGTTCGGTCCGTCCCGTTCGATCTTCCGGAGGCACCAACACGGCGGGGAGCGGATTTCATCCCTCCGCAACAATCGGGGCGGGGCGAGGTGCGACAACCGATCGGGGCAGATCACCCCTGCGGGTGACTGCATCGGGAAGACGGGCGTCATACACTGGAGTATCTATACGTTCCGATATATGGATACGCCCTATGTGATCGAGATCGAACCCGAGGTTCGGCTGTGGCTGATGAACCTGCCGTTCAACGACTTCCTCGTGGTCGAACACGTCGCCGAGCTGTTGCGGGAGCGCCCCACGACGCTCGGGGAGCCGTACTCCCGGCACCTCGGCGACGGCGTCCGCGAGCTGCGGTTCAGCCTTGGCCGACAGGGGTTCGCGACCCGGATTCCCTATTGGCTCGCACCGGATCGGCGGATCGTCCTGCTTACCGTCTTCCGCAAGACCCGGCAGCGGGAGACGGCCGAGGTCGCCCGTGCCAAGCGCGCCAAGGTGCTCTGCGCGACCGAGCACCAACCGGCTCACGATGTGTACACGCGCACAGCCGACGAGGAGAAGGAGAAGCGGTAATGGTCAGCCACGCACGCTGGAAGTTCGCCCGCGACGAGAAGGTCGCCCAGGGGATCGCCGAGGACCCCGAGGTGGAGCGGCGCCGCGAGGAGATCTCTCTCGCGTTCGACCTCGGGCAGGCCGTGTACGACCGACGGACCGCCCTCGGCATCTCACAGACCGAGCTGGCCCGGCGCGCCGGTATGACCCAGCCGCAGGTCTCGAAGCTGGAGCTCGGCGGCACGGTGCCCACCGTGCCTCTGCTGGCACGGCTGGCCCGTGCCATGGAGGCGGTGTTCCGGATGGAGCTGTTCGGGAGCAGCAGCCACGTGACGTTCACCGACCTCGACGGTGACACACCGAAGGCGGCGGCCGGGCGGGGCTCCGGCCCGGAGGAGTCCGAAGCCGTCGACGACCAGACCCCGCAGGCGGCGCAGGGGTAGCCCGCACGCGGTGCGCGCCACCCCTGCCTCACAGCCGCCGAGCGGCCTACAGATGCGTCGGCTCGAACATCCGCAGCAGCGCCGGAAGCACGACGACCGAAGGCCCCGGGGCCGCCAGCGCCTTGCCCAGGTCGGCGGCGAGCGACTCCGGTGTCGTACGCACGGCCGGTACGCCGAAGGACTCGGCGAGCGCGACGAAGTCCGGGCGGGACAGCTCGGTGGCGGTGGCCTCGCCGAAGGCCCCCGTCATGTACTCGCGCAGGATGCCGTAGCCGCCGTCGTCGACGATCAGCCAGGTCAGCGGCAGGTCGTACTGACGCGCGGTGGCCAGCTCCGCGATGGAGTACATCGCGCCGCCGTCGCCGGAGACCGCGAGCACGGGCTTCGTCGGGTCGGCGGCGGCCGCGCCGACGGCCGCCGGGAAGGCGTAGCCGAGGCCGCCCGCGCCCTGGGCGGAGTGCATGGTGTTGGGGCGCCGGGCGTCGAAGGCGGACCAGGCCCAGTACGCCAGGATCGTCATGTCCCAGAAGCTGGGCGCGGCGTCGGGCAGCGCCTCGCGGACGGCGGCGAGGACCTGCTGCTCCAGGGTGAGTTCCTGGTCCTCGATCCGGACCCGTACCTTCTCCAGCACCGTACGTACGCGTTCGGCGGCACCGGCGTCCTCGCGCCGCTCGACCGCCTCCAGCAGGTCGGCCAGGGCCTCACGGGCGTCGGAGTGGATACCGAGGGCGGGGTGGTTGGACTCCAGCTTCCCGGCGTCCGCCTCGATCTGGATCACCCGGCCGCGCGGGCGGAAGGTGTGGTAGTTCGAGGAGAGTTCGCCGAGCCCGGAGCCGACGACGAGCAGGACGTCCGCGTCCTCCAGGAAGTCGGTGGTGTGGCGGTCCTCCAGCCAGGACCGCAGCGACAGCGGGTGCTCCCAGGGAAACGCGCCCTTGCCGCCGAAGGTGGTGACGACCGGCGCGTCGATCTTCTCGGCCAGCGCGAGGAGCTTGCCGGAGGCGTCGGAGCGTACGACTCCGCCACCCGCGATGATCACGGGCCGCTCGGCGTTGGACAGCAGATGCGCGGCGGCGATGGTCAGTTCGGGCCGCGGGTACAGCTCGCGCGGAGTGGCGTCCATGGCACTGACGACGGGCAGCGTGGTCTCGGCCAGCAGCACGTCCTGCGGGATCTCCACCCAGACCGGCCCGTGCGGGGCGGTCAGCGCGGACTCCCAGGCGGCGGCGATGGCGGACGGGATCTGCGACGCGGTCCGCACGGTGTGCACGGACTTCACGATGTCGCGGACGGAGGCCTGCTGGTCGCGCAGCTCGTGGAGATAGCCGTGCCGCCCGCCGCCGAGCCCCGCCGTCGGGATCTGGCTGGAGATGGCGAGCACCGGCGCGGAGGCGGCGGCCGCCTCCTGGAGCGCGGCGAGCGAGGTGAGCGCACCGGGCCCGGTGGACAGGAGCAGCGGCGCGACCTCCCCCGTGATCCGGCCGTACGCGTCGGCGGCGAAGCCCGCGTTGTTCTCGACGCGGAGTCCGACGTACGAGAGGGAGGAGCGGCGCAGCGCGTCGAACATGCCGAGCGCGTGCTGGCCGGGCAGCCCGAAGACGGTGGTCGCGCCGAGGCCCTGGAGGGACTCGACGACGAGGTCGCCGCCGTTGCGGCCGGCCGGCGGATCCAGTGCGGCGGCGGCCTGGGCGGCGGTGAGCTGCGGCCGGTCGTCGTGGTCGTGGCTCACTTGGCGTCCTCGGCGCTCTGGGGGCTCCGGGAGGCCGCGATCTGCCGGGACATGATCGTCGTCAGCTCGTACGCGGCGTGGGAGGCGGCCACGGAGGTGATCTCGGCGTGGTCGTACGCGGGGGCGACCTCGACCAGGTCGGCGGAGACGAGGTGGCAGGAGGAGAGCCCGCGCAGGATCTCCAGCAGCTCACGGGAGGTGAGGCCGCCGGCCTCGGGGGTGCCGGTGCCGGGGGCGTGCGCGGGGTCGAGCACGTCGATGTCGATGGAGATGTAGAGCGGCCGGTCGCCGATGCGCTGACGGAGCTGGTCGGCGATCTCGTCGACGCCGCGCCGCATGACGTCGGCGGAGGTGACGATGCCGAAGCCCATCTTCTCGTCGTCGGTCAGGTCCTGCTTGCCGTAAAGGGGGCCGCGGGTGCCGACGTGGGAGAGGGCGGAGGTGTCGAGGATGCCCTCCTCGACGGCCCGGCGGAACGGGGTGCCGTGGGTGTACTCGGCGCCGAAGTAGGTGTCCCAGGTGTCCAGGTGCGCGTCGAAGTGGAGCAGGGCGACGGGCCCGTGCTTCTTGGCGACGGAGCGCAGGAGGGGCAGAGCGATGGTGTGGTCGCCGCCGAGGGTCATCAGGCGTGCGCCGGTGCCCAGGAGGTCGTCGGCCGCGCCCTCGATGGTCTCGACGGCCTCGTTGATGTTGAACGGGTTCGCCGCGATGTCGCCGGCGTCGGCGACCTGGGCGAGGGCGAACGGGGAGGCGTCCTGGGCCGGGTTGTACGGGCGCAGCAGCCGGGACGCCTCACGGATGGCGTTGCCGCCGAAGCGGGCGCCGGGCCGGTAGGAGACCCCGGTGTCGAAGGGCACGCCGACGACGGCGACATCGGTCCGCCCGACCTCGTCGAGCCGGGGCAGCCGGGCGAACGTCGCGGGCCCGGCGTACCGCGGGACGCGGGAGGAGTCGATGGGGCCGCGCGGCGAATCGGTGCTGCTCATGGGGGGTGTGCCTTTCGTTTCTGGATTCGTACAGGTTTCGTACGGTGTCAAGTGTGCGGGTTGCGGTGGGGTGCCGGGGGCGCCCGGCACCCGCTCCGCCCTCAAGCCCGGCCAAACCAAGCCCGCCCGGCGTTTGAGGACGTCCACCCCCAGCCCGCCCGGCGATTGAGGGCATCTCTGAGGGCGGCCAGATCCGGCCCGAGGGTTCCGTCCTCAAACGCCGGACGGGCTGGGGTGATCCGGCGCAAGGGTTCCGTCCTCAAACGCCGGACGGGCTGGAGGTGGCGGACGGGCTGGAGTGGGCCGGGACCGGGGCGTCGGCCCCGGCCTCGGGGGCGCCGCGCCCCGCCAACCGCTCGCGCCACGCGGCCAACACAGCCGCATCCGTAGGCGGCGTGGCCAGCGAGACCACGACGTACACGGCCAGCGACGCCAGCAGCCCGTAGTAGATCGGCTGATTGGCGAGGATCCCGTAGTGCCACATCAGCCCGACCACCGTCACACCCCCCACGCACACCGCCGACAACGCCCCGGCCGCCGTACCGCGCCGCCACAGCAGCCCGCCGATGATCGGCACGAGCAGTCCGCCGACCAGCAGGTTGTACGCGACGGTCAGCGCCTCCACCACATCGTTCAGCGCGATGGCGATCAGGATGACGGCGACGCCCATGATGAGGATGAACGCCCGGTTCCCCTTGACCTCGTCATGCGGCTCGTCGCCGCCCCCGCCCCCGCCGACGACCCCCCGCAACCGGGACCAGATGTCGTTGTTGGCGACCGTGGCACAGGCGATCAGCGCCCCGGAGGAGGTCGACATCACGGCGGCCAGCGCCGCGGCGAGCACCAGCCCGCGCACGCCCACCGGCAGCTCGTCCTTGACGATCGTCGCGAAGGCCGCGTCCGCACTGGCCAGGTTCGGGTACATCACCTTGGCGGCGGTGCCGATGACCGCCCCGGCGATGGCGTAGACGAGACAGTACGTACCGGCGACCGTCCCGCCCCACCGCGCCGTCGTGTCACTGCGCGCGGTGAAGACGCGCTGCCAGATGTCCTGCCCGATGAGCATGCCGAAGGTGTAGATCAGCACGTACGTGAAGATCGTCTCGCCGCCGATGCCGAGCGGGTCGAAGTACTCGGTCGGCAGCTGGGCCTTCATCTCGCTGAAGCCGCCCGCCTTGACGACGGCGATGGGCAGCAGGAGCAGCAGCACCCCGATGGTCTTGACGACGAACTGGACCATGTCGGTGAGCGTGATCGACCACATGCCGCCGAGCGTCGAGTACGCGACGACGATGGTGCCGCCGAGGACGATCGCGACGGTGCGGTTCACGTCGAAGAGGACGTCGAAGATGGTGGCGTACGCGATGGTCGAGGTGACCGCGAGCATCAGCGTGTACGCCCACATGACGACGCCGGAGATGATCCCGGCCCGCCCGCCGTAGCGCAGGTCGAGCATCTCGGAGACGGTGTAGACCTTCAGCCGGGCGATGCGCGCCGAGAAGAAGACGGAGAGCGCGAGGAGCCCGAGGCCGATGGTGAAGACCATCCACGCGCCGGAGAGACCGTACTGGTAGCCGAGCCCGACACCGCCGATGGTGGACGCGCCGCCGAGGACGATCGCGGCCATGGTGCCGGAGTACATGCCCGGCCCGAGGCGGCGGCCCGCGACCAGGAACTCGCTCTTGGACTTGGCGCGGCGCATGCCCCACCAGCCCATGGCGAGCATGCCGGCCAGGTAGACGACGATCACGGCGTAGTCGACAGCCATGGGCTTCCCTCCGTCTCGCGCAAACAGATGTACGTGCGAGGAAGACGGTAGGTGGCCGAAAGCCGACGCTGAAGTGTACGTTTCCTCCATTCACGACGCCCCGAATGGACGAACCATCCATGCCGACCCCGCCCCCGGCCTCACCGCCCGGCCCGCCGACCCCGCCCATCCCGCTGGCGGAACTCCTGTCCCGGGAGGAGCTGGGCCTGCGCCGGATCGCGGGCCCGGCCGACGCCGATCTGCTCTGGGTGCACACCTCGGAGATGGCGGACCCGTATCCGTACCTCCTCGGCGGCGAGCTGCTGCTGAGCGCCGGGGTGCTGCTGACGGACCCGGACCACTACGTCGGCCGGCTGGTGGAGGCGGGCGCGGCGGCGCTGGGCTTCGGGGTGCGCCCGGTGCACGAGACGGTGCCGGCCGCGCTGATCGAGGCGTGCGACCGGCACGGCCTGCCGCTGCTGGAGGTGCCGCCCGCGACCCCGTTCACGACGATCGCGCGGGCGGTGTGGCGTCTGATGGCCGAGGCACGCCACCGCGAGCTGCGCCGGGTGACCCGCGCCCAGCAGGCCCTGGCGACGGCCGCGGCCCGCCCCGACCCCGTACCGGCGGTGCTCCACCAGCTCGCGGCGCAGCTCGGCGGCCGGGCGGCCCTGCTGACGGCACGGGGCGAGGAGATCCACGCGGCGGGCCGCGCCCCGGCCGAGGCAACCTCCGCGACGGGCCGCCGGCCGGCCGAGGGGAACCTCACGGCAGGACGCCCGCCTGCCGAGGGGATCCCCACGGCAGGACGCCCGCCTGCCGAGGGGATCCCCACGGCAAGCCGCCCGCCGACCGAGGGGACCCCCGTGGCAGGACGCCCGCCGGCCGAGGAGACCCCCACGGCAGGACGCCACCCCGCACCGCGGACGACGGCAGCCCTGACCCGCCTGGCCCGGGTGGTGGCCCGCGAACGCCCCGGCGCCCCCACCTCGGCCACCGACACCCACGGCGACACCCACCTGGCCGCATACGCACTGGGCGGCGCCGAAGGCCTGGTCCTGGCGCTCGCGACCCGGCGACGGGAGCCCGGCGACCACACGGTGGCGGGCATCGCGGTGGTCCTCCTCTCGCTCCTGGCCGCCCCGCACCAGGGCGCGGACGCGGCGGGCCGTTCGGCGGCCCTGGTCCGCATGCTCCTGGGCGCCTCCCCCGCCGAGGCGGCCCCGCTCCTCGGCGCCACCGGCCCCTGGACGGTGATCCATGCCCGCCGCACGAACGGCGCCCCGGCGGACGCCCTGACCGCCGGGGCCCTGGGCGCATCGCTGGGCACGGCCCTGGTCGACGCGGGCCGCGGGGACGGCGAACCGGTACGGGTACTGCTGCCGGGCGCCCCCGAACCGCCCCGGGTCACCCCACAGCCCGGCTGGACGCTCGGCGCATCCGCCCCCACCCCGGTCACCGCCCTCGACGCCGCCGACCACCAGGCCGCCCGCGCCCTGGCCCACGCACAGGCGACCCGGGCCGCGCTGACGACGGACGCCCCCGCGAACGGCCTCGCCGCCCTGGTCCCGCCCGAACAGGCGGCCGCCCACGCCCGCGCCCTCCTCGCCCCGCTCACCGCGCCGCTGGCCGACACCCTGCGCTGCTGGCTCTCGCTCCACGGCAACTGGGACCGTACGGCGGTGGCCCTGGCCGTTCACCGCAACACCGTGCGCCAACGCATCGGGCGGTGCGGGGAGTTGCTGGGCATGGACCTGGACGACATGGACGTACGGACGGAGCTGTGGTTCGCCCTGCGGCAAGGCTGAACCCGCAGGACACAGGGGCCCTGCGACCGCTCTCCGCGACCGCCGATGAGTTTCCGCGTCCACCCCCGTCCTACTGGTGAACACCACGATGAGGGAAGGAAGCGAATCGACGATGGACGAGCAATTCACCGCGACCTTGCGGAAGAGTCCGAGCAAGGGCGGCTGGACCTACGTCGTGTGGCCCGAGTCGGCCGAGTTCTTCGGCACCCGTGGCCTGGTGAAGGTCCGGGGCACCATCGACGGCCATCCGTTCCGGAGCTCGTTCATGGCCCTGGGCGACGGTACGCACAAGCTGCCGGTGAAGGCGGACGTACGCAAGGCGATCGGCAAGGAGGAGGGAGACAGCGTGACGGTCCACCTGGAGGAGCGCATTGCCGGATGACCGGGGCCGGACCGGGGCACTGGCTCCGCGCCGAGCGCGGGTGCGAGTGCTGTGGCCGTCCTGACTCCGGCCGCCGACGACGCAGCCATAGCGTTCTACCGATCGGCCGGATTTACCGTCGTACGCGATAGCCGCGACTGGACGCGCCCCGGCCGGGCGTGAAACACCGCGCACCCTCGCCTCCGTACCCCTGGTGTGTACTCCGCGACCACCGCTCGGTATGTTGCAGTGGCAAAGGGGGGTCGCGTGGCACGGGATTACGACAGTCAACTGCTGGAATCGGTGGGGGTACGCCGCCGCAGGATGCGAGATGCCCTGCTCTTCGGTGCGGGGCGCGCACGACGCACCGCCGACGAGCGGCTCGGGAAGGTATTCGCGGGCATCGCCATCACCGCTGTACTCTGCGCCGGTTGCGTCGGCTGGTCCTTCCTCCAGCACACGCTGGACAAACAGAAAGCTGAGCAGGAGAAGCAGCAACAGCAGCGGCAAGCCCAGCGGTACGCGCCGCCGCATTCTTCCGGCCCCTCCGGATCTTCCGGCACGGAGAAGGGCCCCTGATCAGCTCCGGCCGGGAAGCAGCCGAGACACGGCCGAAGGACGACCAAGTGGCCGGAAATTCACCGGATACGCGTTGCAGGCGATATTTCGCCGAACTCGGAAATACGCCTGTCGCACCACGCACTTTGCCCAATTGGCCCGAAATATCGGAACATCACGATGATAGGTTTCCGTAAGTGGTGAGCACAGCAATGACGTCCCGCTCGGAACTGAGCCGGGTAACCCTGGTCGGTGAGCGGCGCCGGGCCGACATCGTGCTGCCCTCGGACACCCCCATCGGCCAACTGCTGCCGGACATCCTGCAGTTGCTGGATGACCGGGCGGCATCGAAGCCGTTGACGAGGCAGTTGATCACCTCCGACGGTTCGGCCCTGCCGCACGACAGCACCCTCGCCTCGGCCGGCGTCAGCGACGGTGCCGTGCTGCGCCTGGTCAGAACCCACGCCGCGCCGCCCGCCCCGGTGGTCCACGACGTCACGGACCTGGTGGCCGACAGTCTCGATCTCCAGGCCTGGCGCTGGCGTCCGGCCGCGCGCAGGGTCGCCGCCGGGGCGTCGACCGTGGCCCTCGCGGTGATCGCCGCCCTGCTGGCCCGCCGTGAGGTTCCGCTCGACACCCTGGCCGTCGCGCTGGCGGTCGCCACCGGCGTCCTTCTGGTGGGCGGCGCGCTGTTCGCCCGCATCGGGACGGGCAACCGCGGACTGGCGACCGCTCTGCTGTTCGTCTCGGGCGGCCTGGGCGTCCTCACGGCCTGGACCGCGGCCGACGCGTACGACTGGTCGGGACCGGCCCGGCTCGCCGCGGTGGCGACGGCGGTGGCACTGGCGCTGCTGCTGCTCGGCTTCTTCTCACCGCTCGGCCGCGGTGGCCTGATCGGCGCGGGTGCCACGGCGGCCGTCGCCGCGGTGTGGGAGGCCGTCGCCGCGGTGGAGTCGGATCCGGCCCGACTGGGCGCCGTGATGGCGGTGTTCTCCGTGGTGCTGCTCGGCATGCTGCCCCGGCTCGCCCTGATGGCGTCCGGGCTCACCGCACTCGACGACCGGCGGTCGGGCGGGGTGTCGGTCAGCCGCCACGACGTGGCCGACGCCCTGGCCGCCACGCACCGCGGGCTCGCCCTCGCGACCGTGGTCACCGCGGTATCGGCGACGGCGGCGGGCTGGCTGCTCACCCTGACCGCGCGGCCGACCGTGTGGACCGTGCTCCTGCCCTCGCTGGTGGCGGTGGTCCTGCTGTCGAGGGCCCGTGCGTTTCCTCTGGTGGCCGAGGTGGTGGCGCTGTTCGCCGCTGCGACGGTCCTCCTCGTACGCCTCGTCATGCTGTGGATGGAGCAGGCGTCCGGGGGTGCGGGCCCCGTCGTCGTGCTCGGTGTGGCGGCGCTGCTGCCGCTGCTCGCCCTGTCGGTGGAGCCGCCCGAGCATGTACGGGTGCGGCTGCGGCGCACCGCCGACTTGGTCGAGTCCATCGGCATGGTGGGGCTGTTCCCGCTCGCCATCGGCGTGTTCGGCATGTACGGCCAGTTGCTCGACAAGTTCTGACATTCATGCGCGGGCGGCTCCGGTCGGGGCATCGGAGCGGAGGGGAAGGGCAGACATGCCGAACGCGGACAATTGGCAGGGTGATGTGCTGCGCGACCTGAGGGGTACGCCTCCGCAGAGCGCGACGGGCCGGGGCCCGGCACACGGTCATGCTCCGGCACAGAACCACGGCTCGGTGCAAGGCCCTGCCCCGGCGCAGGAGCAAGGCCCGGCGCAGGCGCAACACCAGCCCCAGCGTCAGCCCCAGGAGCGTACGGCGACGGAGTCTTCAGGGGCGCAGCCGCCGAGCCGGGGGAGCGCCCCCGCCACTCCCCCGGCGCGCGCCCGACGGCCCGCCCGCTCCCCCGACTCACGCCCCGTCGTGGACAGCGCGCTGACCGGTACGGCACGGCGCCCTCGGCAGGGCGAGCCGGCCGCCGCGCGCATATCGCGCGCGATACGCCGGATCGTTTCCTCGTCCGCGGCGCGCGAGGTCGCCGAGATCACCCGGACCGCCGAGGCGCTCCAGCAGCCGGTGACGACGGGCCGGCAGATCGCCGTCACCTCCATCCGGGGCGGGGCGGGCAAAACGACGGTGGCCGCCCTTCTCGGCACGGCGTACGCGCACTACCGCCACGACCCGGTCCTCCTCGTCGAGGCCGACCCGGCGCTCGGTTCGCTGCCCCTGCGTCTCGGCGCCGAGACGCTGCGCTGGACCACGGCCGATCTGGCGGAGCTCGTGGAGCCGCAGATGTCGCTGCTCGACGTCACCGGCTATCTCGTCCAGCTCCCCGACAACGCCTGGTTGCTGCCCGGCAGTCAGGGCCGGATCGGGGCGATGCTGGACACGGCGGCGTACGAGCGGGTCATGGTGGCGCTGCGCCGCTACTTCGGGGTAACTGTCGTCGACTGCGAGACGCTGCCCGCCGAGGTCGCCCGGGTCGCGCTCTCGGCCGCCCAGGCCCGGGTGCTGGCCGCACCCGCCACGCTGGACGGCATCACCAGCACATACGCGGTCCTCCAGTGGATGCAGGGGCTGCCCCGCCACCTGATCGCCGGGACCGTGGTGGCGCTCACCAGTACGACGCCCCGACCCGGCATCGACGTGGAGGCGGCCGCCGAGAAGCTCCGGTCCACCGGTGCGGCCGTCCAGGTCCTTCCCCACGACCGGCATCTGGCGGCAGGCGGCGAACTCCGTACCGAACTGCTCGCCCGGCCGACGCGGCTGGCCGCCACCCGGCTGGCCGCCGAGGTCTTCCAGCTCTCCCAGAAGCGCCGGTAACACCCATGAGCACCCGACTGATCCACCGCCCCGCCCGGACCACCCGGCCGCCGGCCGAGCCCGCTCCCCGCACCATCGAGGCCCCGCCCAACCTCCCCGAGGGGAAGGCGGGCAATATCGCGATGTCGCTGTTGCCGGTCGCCGGAGTCATGTCGTCCGTCGTGATGATGACGGTGATCCGCAACAGCCAGTTCGCCGCCCTCGGCGCGATCATCCTCGTGGTCACCGTCATCGGCTCCGTGGCCCTGCTCTTCTCGCAGCGCGGCAAGGCCCAGCGCACCCGCCGAACCCAGCGCGAGGCCTACCTCGCCTATGTGGAGGACCTGCGGGAGGAGCTCTCTGGCGAGGAGCGGGAACGGCGTGAGCGCGCCGACGTCCTCAACCCACCGCCGTACGCCCTGTACGACATCGTGCGGGACCCGGCGCGCCTCTGGGAGCGGCGCAGGGTCGACGACGACTTCCTGCGGGTGCGGGTCGGCACCGGCGAGATGCCCGTACGGGATCTGCAGATCGCCGAGCCGGGGTCGACGGTGCTCACGCCGCCCGACCTGTTCATGCTCAACGAGGCGTCGGCGCTGGTGAACCGGTTCCGCAACGGCACCGAGCTACCGCTCACCGTCCCGCTGGACCGGATCGGCAATGTCAGTGTGATCGGCCCCCGCGAGGACTGCCTGCGGGTGGCCCGCGCCCTGCTGGTCCAGGCGGCCGCCCTGCACGCCCCCGACGACGTGGCGATCGCCCTCGCCGCGCCGGGCGACCGCTTGGCTGACTGGGAATGGGCCAAGTGGCTGCCGCATCTGCTCGACACCGAGCAGTACGACGGGCCTGTCGCCGCCCGCCGCATCGCGCCCTCCGCCCCGCAGCTCGCCCGGCAGATCGGGGCGGAGCTGCGTCGCCGTGCCTCCTACGCGGCAGAGGTCCGCCGAGGTCTGGCCGGCCGGGACGCGCTGTCCATGAACTCCCGGCTGCTCGTCGTCACCGACGGACACGGTGAGGACGCCGTCGACCTGCCCCGCCCGGACGACGCCGTCGGTCTGCGCGAGATGGGTGTCACCGTGCTGCACCTGCTGGAGCGGAGGGTGCAGGAGCCGGGACAGGTCAGCGTACGGATCACGGTCGACGGCACTGACGTGACCATCGAGGACCTGAGGACTCCGGAGCCGGTGGTGGCGCAGGGCACGGTCGACGAGGCGGGCATTCCGTTCGCCGAGGGGCTGGCCCGGATGCTCGCGCCCCTGCGGCTGTCCGCCGAGTCCCTGGTGGACGCGCCGTTGTCCGGTCCGGTGGAGTTCGCGGCGATGCTCGGTATCGACGACGTGGCCCGGCTCGACCTGGACCGGCTGTGGGCGCCGCGCGGCGAACGCGCCTTCCTGCGCGTCCCGATCGGCATCAGCGACTCCCACGAGCCGGTGCTGCTGGACCTCAAGGAGTCCTCGGAGCTGGGGATGGGCCCGCACGGACTGTGCGTGGGAGCGACGGGTTCGGGGAAGTCGGAGCTGCTGCGCACGCTCGTCCTCGCTCTGGTGGCCACGCATCCGCCGGAGGATCTGGCGCTGGTGCTGGTCGACTACAAGGGCGGGGCGACGTTCGCGCCGTTCGCGGAACTGCCGCACGTGGCCGGGGTCATCACCAATCTGGAGAACCAGGCGGGGCTCGTCGAGCGGGTCCACTCCTCCCTCGCCGGTGAGGTCAAGCGCCGCCAGCAGGCCCTCAAGGACGCGGGGAACGTCGCGGACATCGGGGACTACGCGGCTCTGCGCGCGGAGAAGCGGCCGGACCTTGACCCGCTGCCGCACCTGTTCGTGGTGATCGACGAGTTCGGCGAACTGCTGACCGCGAAACCGGACTTCATCGACCTGTTCCTCTCCATCGGCCGGATCGGCCGCTCCATCGGTGTGCATCTGCTGCTCTCCAGCCAGCGCATCGAGGGCGGCAAACTCAAGGGCCTGGACACCTATCTCTCCTACCGGCTCGGCCTGCGCACCTTCTCCGCCGACGAGTCCCGAACGGTCCTGGACACCACGGATGCCTTCCACCTGCCTCCACTGCCGGGCTTCGGCTATCTGAAGGTCGACACGAGCCATTACGCGCGCTTCAAAGCGGGTTACGTGTCGGGGGGTTACCGCGGTCCGGTCCGCAGCCGGGACGAGGAGGACACCGGCCCTCTTGCGCTGCCGTACGAGGCGTTCAACACGTTGGCCGGACCGGACGAGGCACGCCAGTCCCCGGAGCCGGCGCCCCGCCGCCGCGAAACAGGACCTACGGAACTCGGCGTCATGGTCGACCAGTTGACCGGAGCTGCCGCCGCCGTACGGAGCATCTGGCTGCCGCCGCTGCCCACGGCCACCGCGCTGGACACCGTCGCCGGTCCGCTGGACATCGGGCCGCACGGAATGCGGCTGACCGGAGCGGCCGTTGAAGGACGCCGGAGGCCGCTTCGCGTTCCCGTCGGCCTGCTCGACGACCCGGCCAAGCAGTGGCAGGGGCAGTGGTTCCTGGACCTCACGGTGGCGGGCGGCCACGCGGCGGTGATCGGCGGACCGCAGTCGGGCAAGACGACACTGCTGCGCACTCTCGTCCTCTCCCTCGCGCTCACCCACACTCCGCGCGAGATCGGCGTCTACGGACTCGACCTCGTCGGCGGTGGCCTCCAGGCACTGTCGGGTCTGCCGCACGTCGGCGGCATCGCGGGCCGCGCCGACCGGGAACGGGCGGCGCGTACCGTCGAGGAGGTCCGCACGATGCTCGCGCTGCGCGAAGACCTCTTCCGCGAGCACGGCATCGACTCGGTCGAACAACTGCGCACCCTGCACGCGGCCGGCCGGCTGCCCGAACTCGCGTCGGCCGAGATCCTTCTCGTCATCGACGGCTTCGGCGCGCTCCGCGACGACTTCGACGAGCTGGACGACGCGATCGCCGACATCCTCAAGCGCGGCGGCGGCTACGGCATCCACGTCGTCGCGGGCATGCTGCGCTGGAACGACGTGCGCATCGCCATCCAGTCCAACTTCGGCACGCGCGTCGAGCTGCGCCTCAACGACCCCGGCGAGTCCGGCATCGACCGCAAGCTCGCGGAGACCCTGTCGCCGGACGAGCCCGGCCGCGTCCTCACCGACGGGAAGCTCTTCGCCCAGGTGGCACTTCCCCGTACGGACGGGGTCGACGACACCGCGGACCTGGGCGCGGTGCTGGAGCGTACGGCCCGCACGGTGCGGGCCACCTGGAACGGCGAAGTGGCCCAGCCGGTGCGGGTGTTGCCACACCTTCTGGAGCCGCACTCGCTGCCGGGCCCGGCGGCCGAGCCCACCCGTGTACCGATCGGGCTCGACCAGTCGGCGCTCGCGCCCGTACTGCTCGACCTGTTCCAGCACGATCAGCACCTGCTGGTGCTGGGCGACAGCGAATGCGGAAAGACGAACCTGCTGCGGACCGTCGCACACGGCCTCATCGACCGGTACGGCGAGGACGAGTTGGTGTTCGCCGTGATGGATCCGCGGCGCTCGCTGCGCGGGGTGGTGCCGGAGGAGTTCAACGGAGGCTACGCGTACAACTCCAAGCTCTGTGCGGGACTTTCGGCCGGCATCGCCACCGAACTGGAGAAGCGGCTGCCCGACGAGAACGCGCGCCTGGAGGACCTGGAACCCGGCAACTGGGGCAAGGGCCCTCGCATCGTGGTGCTGGTCGACGACTACGACGTCCTCACGACCGCCGGGCAGTCCCCGTTGTCGCCCTTCCTCCCGTACATCCCCTCGGCGGTCGACATCGGCCTTCACTTCGTCCTGACGCGGCGGGTCGCCGGTGCGTCGCGCGGCATGTACGAGCCGCTGGTGCAGGGGCTGCGGGAGTCGGGGGCCTCGGCACTGCTGATGGCGGGCGACCGCAGCGAGGGCCAGCTGTTCCCCGGCGTGTACGCCTCTCAACAAGCTCCCGGCCGGGGCGTGTTCATCCGCAGGGGTCAGCCGAACCGCCTGATCCAGACGGTGTATGCGCCGATGTGAGGCCACGGCACGGCGCACTGCTCTCGCACACCCACCACCGATCGACGAAGGACCGGACGACCACGCCATGACCAAGGACGTCATCGCCCTCACCTCTCGGATGCCCGACCCCTGGGCCGTACTGGCGGGCCTGCTCTCGGGCGGCCCGGACAAGCTGGTGGGCACCCGCGGCGAGGGGGCGGTGATCCAGCTCTGCGACGCGGAGGGCCGCCCACTCGTCTCCGTGGAGGCGCCGCTGCTGGTCTCCGTCGAGGGCGAGGCCGAGCGGCTGCTCGGGACCACGGCGCCCCCGGTCCCGTACTGGTGGACAGAGGCGCGTGCCACCACGGGCGTCGCGGAGGCGGAGCAGCTCGCGGGCACGTTCGCGGCCCGGCTGGCCTCGCTGGTGGGCGGCTCTGCCTGGCCGCCGGACGCGGCCGGCTCGATCGCCGTGGTGAAGACCGACGGCGTGAGCGTCGCCCCCGAACCGGTGGCGGACCGGCCCGCCATCGACGTGCTCACCGGCAAGGTCGCTGTCGTCATCCAGGACCGCCCGGTGGTGGCCATGACGGCCTGGCTCTCGGACGCGTTCCGCGCGGCGGCGGAGGCGGGCCTGGGCCTTCAGATCGTCAGCCCGGCGGGCACCATGCTCTCCCCCGCCGTACGGGACGCACTGGGCGGCTGGCCGTCCCGCTGGATCGTCCAGGACGAACGCGACGGCTACTACGACGGCCTGACGGGGGCGGTACTGCGCTGGCAGGACGGCGCGTTCGACCCGGTCCTCTCACCCGACGCCACGGAGGACGACCCGCACACCCCGGTGGCAGCCGCCTACCGGGAGGTCCGGGACACCGGAGAACGCCAACTGGGGCTGACCTTCCGCATGGTGCACCCCGCGGACGAGCGGCTGGTGCTCGGCGGCGGCCTGGAGACGGTGTGGCGGGAGCTGACGGGCGAACCGCCGGCCGGCTGGGGCACATCGGAACCTGCGACCCTCCCCTGGTCGCTCGGTCGGCTGACGGACGTGGCGTACGAGCGGGCGCCGGAACCGACCTGGCTCGTGGTGGTCGGAAGCCGCTCGCGACCGGGAATCGCGACCGTACGCATCACGCGGACGAAGGCGGGCGTGGAGGAGGAGGTGACGCTGGCGTTCGGCTACGGCGCCGGCGAGGAACCTCCGCTGGACGCCCTGCCCGCGGCCGCCGAGGCGCTCGCCACACGCCACCACCTCCAGTCGATGCTCGTACAACTTCGCAAAGCGCGCCGCGATGTAGCCGTACCTCCACGCTTCGAGGGACCAGGGGTCCCGCTGGCCTTCGTGCTGGGCGCGGAGGAGGTCCGCGCGATGCCGGGAGACCGGGCGAGGCGTACGCCGCTGACCGAGCAACCGGTGCGGCTCGGCCCGAGGACCAGGCCTGCTCTGTACTACCCGCTGCCGGGGGACCCTTCGGATCTGGCAGGGTGGCAGGAGTTCGAGAGGCTGATGCGGCATCTCAAGGGGGCGTAGACGCTCACCGGCCGCAATCTGGCTGATTGCAGATTGCAGTAGTGATGTAGCGGTTGATAGACAGAGACATACGCATACGCATGTTCGTTCGATGTGTCAGTAGGGCGGGGGATGTCATGAAGTTCGACATGGGGGCTTCGGTCCTGTCGAGGCTGTTGTCGGATTCGCAGGGCGCGAGTACGGATCTGGGCACGCTGATCCAGCAGTTGATCGCGGCCGCGGAGCCGTTGGAGGGGAAGTTCAACGGAGCCGGGAAGGTCGCGTTCGACGACTTCAAGGCGCGTTCGGACGAGATCACGAAGGCGTTGAACGCGTCGCTGTCGGGGATTCTGGGCGGTCAGTCGGGGATGGACGCGGCGTTCGGCTCGGGTGACCAGGAGCAGGGCGAGAACGCGAAGTCGCAGATGGCGTCGGCGAATTTCGACGCCGCACGTTTCGGCGGCCGCTGACTCCGGTCGCGGTGTGGGCTTCGTACGGTTTTTGTCTGACGGGGAGTGATGAGTGATGGCGGGAAGCACGGACCGGCGTTCGTACGACACGGGCGCTTCGACGGAGGTGCAGGCGGCGCTTCAGGTGGTGATCGGTCGCCTGGAGCAGGTGATCACGGCGCGGGACACGCAGGTGAAGGCGGCGATGAACGATTTCGCGGCCGATGGCGTGGCGGATGAGTACCACGGCAAGGAACTGCGGTGGAACGCGACGTCGCAGGAGGTACGGAACATCATCCGGCTGCTGCGGACGACGTTGGAGAAGAACGACGGAACGGCCACGCAGACGCTGGCGCGGGCGAAGGCCGCCGTCGACAGCATCGGCTGACCGCCGGCCGGCTTCGTATTGCCGCCCGTCGTGCGGGTGGGCGGCTCGGCTTTGGTGTGCGTACGGGGGATGTGGGATGACCGGGTGGGATATCAAGCCGCAGGGTGTGCAGGGCCAGTTGAAGGTCGTCGGGGTGCATGCCGGTGAGCTGGAGAAGGCGCTGAACACGCTGATGAAGGACCTCGGGGAGGCCGCGCAGTCGGCGGGGACCGCGGTTCCGGGAACTGCTGCGAGTACACCGCTGCACGGTCCGGTGGCACCGGGGCAGGCACCGTTGTCGCGGGCGGCGTCGGGGCCGGTGGCGGCGGCGCTGGGTGAGTACGTGACGGCGCGGCAGGCGCAGCTGACGTCGATGTCGGAGCGGATCCAGGCGGCTGTACTGGGTGCGGCGACGGCGACGAACGAGTATGTGGAGGGCGACCTCGACACGGCGAAGCAGGCGCAGAACGCGGCGAAGTCGGTGCGTCTGGACCTGCTGAAGGACCTTCGGGGTGCGAAGTGAGTGATGACCAGCCCGTGGTCCTGGAGGGCATCCCGGTCTTCACGGGCGACCTCGCTCTGCTGGACTCCACGGTCAAGGAGCTGACCAAGGACGGGGCGAAGATCGCCACGGCCGCGGGCGACATCCACAGCAGCTTCGGCGGTCTACAGGCCTTCTACCAGGCCCCCGAGGCCGATCAGCTGTTCGCGACGACGAAACCGGTCGCCGACCGCGGGGCGGCGCTGAAGTCCGACCTCGCCACGATCACCGGTGCGCTGAGCGCCTACTCGGACGAGGCGCACCCGCTGGTCGAGAAGCTGAGGCAGCTCAAGCGGGACGCGGGTGCGTTCCTCGTCAAGGTCAACGCGGACGACAAGTGGCGCGAGGACGGCGACCTGGTCGAGGAGAACAATCACCGCCGCGACGAGATCAGGGAAACCTGGGCGGCGTTCCAGGCGGTGGAGCGCGCCTGTTACAACAAGATCATCGCTATGGTCCCGGGCGGCAAGCCGCTCACGACGAATGACGGCTCCAACGGCAAGCACATGTACGGGTACGACGCCGAGGCCCTGAAGCAGGCCAAGGGGCTGCCCTGGGGCGATCCGGTCAAGGAGTCGACCCGCTGGTACCAGTTCTACGAACACGTCTGGGACTTCGGCAAGGGCTTCGTCGTCGACGGCGTCTGGGGCACGGTCAAGGGCCTGGGCACCCTGTTCGGCACGGAGGGCTGGGACACGGCCAAGCAGGCCTGGACCGGCCTGGGGAACCTTGCCACGGGTGTGATCCTCACCGTCGCCGCACCGCACGTGCTGTGGCTGACCCCGGAGAAGGACCTGCCGGGCTTCGCCCGGGACGCGCGCAACGCGATGAAGGAGACCGGCAAAGCGCTGATCGCCTACGACCAGTGGGGCGAGAACCCGGCGCGGGCCGGCGGCGCGGTCACCTTCAACGCCCTGACAACGATCTTCACCGGCGGCGCGGGAGGCGGGGTCTCCGGCGCGGGCAAGGCAGCCGCCGCGGCGAAGGCCATCTCCTTCGCGAACAAGGCGAGCCGCGTCGTCGACCCGACCACGTACCTCTTCAAGGGCGCCGGCGCGGGCATGTCCAAGATCAGCGATGTGATGGCCGGCATCAAGGGCATGGGTCGGGTCGAGGTGCCGACCCTGCCACCCGGTGCGATCACGCTGCCGGACGGCGCGTTCAAACTCGGCGACGGCACCCTGCATCTGCCCGAGGGCACGGCTGCCCCGGAAGGCGCGTTCGAGATCCCGAAGGGCTCGGTCAAGCTCCCGGACGGCGCGAAGATCCCCACCGGAGCGGTAGACCTCGGCGACGGCGTCTACCACCTCCCCGAAGGCGTGACCCCGCCCGCGGGCTCCCTGCCGATCCAGGAAGGCGCCCTCAAGCTCCCGGAGGGCACCACCGCCCTGCCCGAGGGCACCTTCAGAGGCGTCGACGCCGACGGCAACGTCGTCCACCTCGACCGCCAGGGCAACATCCTCGGAGAGGACGGCACCCTCAAGCAGCACCACACGGCAGCCCAACGCGAGAACCCGACGGACGGCGCTTCCGCCAGAACGGACGCGGACAGCCCCCTGCCCCGTACCCCGGCCGAACAGTCGGCCCTCGTCGGCGCGGGCGCACGCGGCGGCAGCGACACGGTACGGCTGGGCTCGGACCTGGGCGACGCGGGGCGGGTGGGCGACGACCTCGGCCGTACGGGCGACGACGCCTCGAACCTCAACAGGTCACCGGGCGGAACCGCGAACAACCTGCCGACCAACAGCGTGGACAACAGCACGCCTGGCGGTGGCCCGCGGGGCGGCCAGGGCGATCATGTCCCGGCGAACAGCCTGGACGGGGGAACGTCCAGCGCATCCCACACAAACGGCACCAGCGCGGGCAACGGCAACGCGGAGATACCTCCAGCAGGAGGCAGTCACGGCGGATCGGGCAGCGCTGCGACTGACAGCGCTGTCCCGGACGCGTCGGCTGCGAATGCCCGTGGTCACGACGTTCCCGCACGAACGCCGGACGAAGCTGCGGCCATCGCGGAGTATGAGGCGGCTCGCGACGTGCCTCCTCATGACCGGACACCTGAACAGCGAGCGGCAATCACCCGGGAACACGTACGGCTGGCAAACGAAGGTGGGTCTTGGTTCCGCGAAAACTACGACGAGATAGGCCGTCGCGAGAGTTCCCGTCGAAAGGTCGATGGCCAGCTCCTACCCAAGCTCGCCCGCCGGGAGGGCGGCGGCTGGATGGCAGCGGACGGCCTGCCTTACGCGAGCGGGGAAAGCTTCCTGCTGGAACCCATCCACCGAGGTCGCTCCACCGTCAGCCCCGACGATCTGAAGCACTTGGACGAAGTCTCAGCGAAGCGCAGGGCAGGCATGGATCTCAACGCCGCGAAGGAGCACTACAAGACCGACCCCTCCACCAGCAATGCCGACGCGCTCGCCCAAGCACAGGCAAGGTTTGATGAAACGGTCGGCGTAGGAGTGTCGAACAACAGCAAGCTAGGGGAGGCATTGGGCGAGGAGGCGGCTCGTCGCCACATCATGCTCCAGGAGAGGTTCGCGGGCTCCCGGGAGGTCACAGACCTTCCTCAAACGCCTAATGGCTCCAAGAGGTTCGACCAGCTCTGGCGAACCAAAGAGGGCAAACTGGTAATCGTCGAGGCAAAGGGCCCTAAAGCCGTCCTGGACTGGCGACAAGGCAGCGGAGATCTCGACAGTGGCACCATGGTGAAGCAGGGCACCCTGGAATACGTCCGCACCATCCTCGCCGACATGGAATCACGCGCCCTGACATCCCCACTTGACGCCAAGTACGCCGCGGAGATTCGGGCCGCGATCGAGGACAGATCCCTTCAGTACGTTCTCGTTCAGGCCACAGAAAACCATGGCAAGTATGCTGGGGCTCAAATGAAGCACTTCAAGATCTTCTGAGGAGAAGTACGTTGACGGTCACTGTTTCCCGCCACCCCTTCCGAACAGGGAATGCGACGGCAGGACTTGCCGTACTCCAAAATAGCGCGGAAGGATTGATCGAAGGCTTGGAGGCCGACTCCACCCGCCTGGGCGACGCCTTCCAGTTGACGCTCACGCTCGCGAAGTCACACTGCCTTCTGGACACCGAGGCATCCCTCCTGCCTACCTGGAAGGCGTGGGTCAACGCCATGCAGGTAGGCTCCGCAACGTTCGCCACAATGAACACAGCAGAACAAGAGGTGCACTGCCGCATCGCGGAGAAGGATCGGACACTCCGAACGACTGGTCCGCAGCGCTACACGCACGCGGGAACTTGGCTGACGGCCTTCTACCTCTCAATGGTCTGCAGAGAGAAGGGCCGGCTGACTACCTTGTGCCAGGTACCGGTATCTCTGCTCAAGGAATCCGGGGCGCCTCACGACGAATTTATCTACGACTGGGTAGAGACCCTTCAGGCCTACTGGCTCGGTGGACCAGACCTGGGTTCCAAATTGGTGGCAGCAATCGATGGCACGGACCCCCAAAACAGCCAGCTCAACGACTCTCAGACAACGGCGAAACTCCTCTACCCGCCGATGGAGATGTTCCACCGCCTGGTCCGCGACGATCACGCCGGATTCAATAGAGCATTGACCGATGCTCTCCAGTGGCACAAGGAGTACTGGAGCACAGAAGACAACGCGCTCCAGGCTACCGGCCTGGTCGCCCTCCCGCCTCTCGCCATGGCATGCCTCGCCTACGACTTGGGTCTCCCCATCGACGTGGAATCCGACTACCTCCCCATCGCCCTCCTGGAACGGGACTGGGCAGGAGAGTTCCCTACGTAAAGAGACCGATATCGTGTGGGTGGCGAGCGAACGCAGCGGAAACTGCGGGTTCTGCAAGCGGCCGCATGGTGCTCGCCTGCATGGCTTACGACAGCGGATTCCCGATCGATGTCGAGTCGGACTACCTGACGAGAGAGTTCCTCCCACTTCGGTTGGGCGCGCGAGGTTGGTTCCTGACGACCTGACATTCTCAGGATCATCGCCCACGACCAGTGGGACGATGAAAAGCCGAAGGGCACTAGTCTACAATAAAGAAAATAGATACAGAATCCCTCACGGATCGAATCTTCGCGATTCGCCGACTGAAGGAGGAACGTAGTTTCATCCATGGCGCATCCCATGCTCTACTTATGGGCGAGCGCCTCTTTCGATCCGCAATCCGGATACAAGAGCTTAATAAGGGTTCCTCAGTCCCAATCTCCGGTTTCGGTCGATTCGAAGACTGACCCTTCGTTGATATTGCACGCCGGGTAGATCCTTCGGTAGCCTAAAATCCAGAAATCGCATTCCGGTTGAATAGTTTTCTAACTGAACATGCAAGCAACCCACTGACTGGACGGATCTGCCGTTTCGCCTTGAATTGGGTATCGCTTCCCGATGAAGCTCCCCCGACATTATCTGACCTCCCAGATCCTTTCGAACCACCGATCATCCTTTTCGAGCGAGGTGGCGGATTCTGGATCGAAAATGGGTTCATCGACTTCGTCGCCCACCGCGTCCGACTGGCCAATCTGGATCAGTACCTCGATCGCCAGCCGCTTGCCTCTCTGGACGCCGACCATCTCGACTCACTGGATGAGAATCAGTAGAACTGTGACAGCACCTCTCCTTATCGGGCGATCCGAAATGGACATGGGAACCTACCAATGACTGTAGAGATTGCCCGCCACGATCTGCCGACCGGGGCCGATGCGGAACGCCTCGCTGAAGGACTTGACGAAGATCTGGCCGAGGAAATTATTCATCTTGAGAAGACGGCGGCACTCATCGACTCAGCCTTCGGGTCTGCCCGCCTGACCTTGCACGCCAGGTGCGTGATCGACCCCCGGGCGGCAGGCGTCGAGACATGGGAATCCACGGTCAAAGCCCTGCAGATCGGCTCAGCCTTGTTCGCCGTGACAGCCATACAGGAAGGCGCCGTCGAGTGCCGGATCAACCGCAAGGTGCGGTCCATCCCTGCGATCGGCCCGCTGTCCACAGCCGACGCCGGCACCTGGCTGACCGCGTTCTGGCTGGCCGTCATCTGCCGCGACCAGGAACGCATGACCCAGCTCAGCGAGATCACCCTGGACCGGCTCCGCTCGCCCGAGGGTTCCTACGACGAGTACATCTACCACTGGGTCGACACCCTCCAGAGCTGGTGGCTCCGGCGGCCCGGCCTCGCGGACAAGCTCATCGCCACCATCGAGGCATCCGACCCAGCCATCGCCCGCGTCGCACCACAAGATCTGCTCCAGGCGGTGCTCTACCCGCCGATCAACCTCTTCTACCACTACGTCCGCAACGACCGAGACGGATTCACCTCCGCCCTCGCCGACGCCCTCAAACTCCACAAGACCTACTGGACCCTCAACGAGGATCGCGCCACAGACATCGACGGCAGCATCGCCCTCGGCCCCCTCGCCATCGCCTGCCTCGCCTCCGACGCCGAGTTCCCACTCGATATCGAATCAGGCTACCTCCCCAAGCACCTCCTGGAACGCACCTGGATCGGCGAATTCCCCACCTGAGTTCCCTCCTGGTCGCGATCCTGTTCACGCCAGTCCGAGTTGTTACTTACGAGTTTCTTCGCGTTGACCTCAACGATTCTTACCTTCGCCTGGACCTCGTCGGCGGCCGCAGCCCAGGTGAACGGGTTGGCGTTCTCGTTCCAGGAGTTGATGTATTCGCGAATCTGTTTGATCAGAACGTTGACGTTGGAAAACATGACGCGGCGGATCGATTGCCGGGGGAGGGTTCCGAACCAGATCTCGATCTGGGTGGACGTGCGGACGGGCATCCTTGCCGGTGTGCGGTTTCACCACCTTCTTCAAGAAGGACAGGAAGTCCTTGCCGTTCCGGGCGGCCTCACTCTCCGTGCACTTCGCCGGCTATCACGTTCAGCATGGCGGATAGGTTCGTGGTGCGCCGTCTACGATTTACCGTCATGGGCATATGCATGGACGTGCTGATCGTCGACTGGGACCACCTCATGTCGGTACCGGAGGATCGGCACTCCGCAGTGCTGTACGAGGCCGCCGACTCGGTGGACGAGGAGTGGTGGGCCAGCGGGCCGGACCAGCCGGCGTCCGTCGAGCCCCAGTGGTTCTGGCCCACTCCCCCGACCCCCGGCTGGTTCGGGAAGTTCGACTTCGGAGTCGTCGGCTCCTCGTACAAGGATCACTTCTGGGCGGGTGAGCGGTGGGAGGAGATCCGGGCGTTCGTCGAGCCGGGGCTGCGGTCGGGCGTGGACCGGTTCATCGATCCTCTTTTCTGGGGTGGGCTTGAGTACATGCCCGATCGGGAGGACGTCCGGGAGGCGCCGGCGCTCGTGATGACGGACGAGGCTCCTGCGCACAGCGGCCATCTGTTGTGGCGCCGGCCGTCCGCCGTCTCCTCACTCAAGGTTCTCTGGAATTCCGCCGGCCCTGAACTGGGCCTGTTGCGTGGCCCGTTCGATCAGCACTCCCGTGCCGACTTCGGGCGGATCAATGACTTCGACACCTTCGCCGGGCTGCTCCGGGGGTGGGGCGACGTCATCAGCCAAGCGGAGCTGCGGGGCTGGGGCGTTGTCGGGCTGCGTTGTTGAGGGCGGGCGAACGCGGAACGGCGCCCGGCGTCAGCGGGTGGATGGGGCGTGTGCGGGCGCCCTGGTCGGTTGTCGTGGTGATCTGGGTGATCGCGGCCGTGCTGATCCTTGTGGGTGGCGTCGCGCATGTCGGCGATCTCGCGCGCCAGGGGCTGTGGGCCCATGCGTGGGCTCCCGGCTGGCTCAACCTCTACTGGTCGTCGCTCGCCGTCCTCGATCCGCTTGCCGCCGTGCTTCTGCTGCGCGGCAAGCGGATCGGCTTCGACCTCGCATGCGGGGTCATGGCGACAGACCTGGCTGCCAACCTGTACGCCACATACGGGCTCCGTGACAGCGAGCTTCTTGTCGAGCCAGGGCTCCAACGGGTCTTCATTTTCGCCCTGTTCGTGTTCGGGGCTGCTCCGTTTGTCCGCCGGTGGCTCACCTAGGCGCTCACACAGGAGCCCCTCGACCCAACCGGCTGCCGAAGCGGACCACCGACAGCTTCGCGCCGCCCCGTACCGGCTGGTGAGATCCACCGGGCTCGCCCTCTGTTTCGTATCCCGCCTTGCGCGCGAGGCCGCCGCGACCACCTCCTCCTTGCGTTATCGGCAAGTCGCTATGCGCCTTACGCAATCCAGCCGTACGCTCGACGGCATGGCTCACGACGCACACACCACGGCCCCCGCCCACCGTCACGATCACGGCCACACCCACGGCAACGGTCACGGCAACGCCCACGGACATGGCCACAGCCACGCCCACGACTCCGATGCGACGCCCAACGGTCTGCCCGAGATCCTCGACCTCGACGCCGCCCTCTTCGCGCCGCATCTGACCGCGCTCACCGGGCGGATCGCCTGTCTGGCCGGTGACGACGTCCGGCACATCGTCGACCTCGGCTCGGGCACCGGGACCGGCACCTTCGCCCTGCTGGAGCAGTTCCCGACCGCCCGTGTGACCGCCGTCGACAGCTCGCCCGCCATGCTGGAGCGGCTCACCTCGGCGGCCCGGGACCGGGGGCTGGGCGACCGTGTGCGCACGCTGGAGGCCGACGCCGGTGCGGGGCTGCCCGGGGTCGTCGACGCCGACCTCGTCTGGGCGTCGGCCTCGCTGCACCACCTGGACGACCCCGCGGCCGCCCTCGCCGGTATCCGTGCCGCGCTGCGCCCCGGGGGGCTGCTGGCCGTCGCCGAGGTGGACGGGATGCCGAAGTTCCTGGCCGAGGACGGACCGTGGGGTGAGCTGGAGGCCCGTTGCCGCGAGGCCCTCGACGGTCTGCATGCCGAGCGGATGCCGCACCGCGGGGCCGACTGGGGCGCCCTGCTGGCCGCCGCCGGTCTCCCCGTCGAGCAGGAGCGCGCCGAGCGGTGGGAGCTGCGCGCGCCCCTGCCCGAGGGGGCGGGGCGGTACGCCTTCCTCGTCTTCGAGCGGATCCGCGGCACCCTCGAAGGGCGCGTCGACGCCGAGGATCTGGCCGCGCTCGACCGGCTCGTCGACGGCGGGCCCGAGGACGTGCGCCACCGCGACGACCTCGTCGTACGGTCCACGCGCGAGACCTGGATGGCCCGCCGCCCCGCCTGAGAACCATCCACGTCGTTCGCGTGCGTCAGTGTGCGCGTGTGGCCGCCTTCGCCGCCTGCTCGATCTTCGTGCGGTGGGCCGCGCGGGCTTCCTCGTCGATCGGCTGCTCCTGTTCGGGGCGCAGCCCGGTCCTGCCGTCCATGCCCTCGCGCAGGATGTCGGCCTGCCCGGTATGCCGGATGGTCTCGCCGAGGACATGCACCAGGACGGCGAACAGGTTCGTGTGGGTATAAGGCTCCGGCCACCACGGCACATGACCGGGGGCGTCGATGGAAAGCTTGTCGATCGTCGCGTCCGCGTGTTCCCACGTACGCCGGTAGAACGCGATGATCTCTTCGCGGGTCTCGTCCTCCGCCGCCCACTGATCGCTGCCGTCGGAGTCCTGCCACCGGCACAGCGGTTCCGGGGAAGGCCGGTCGAAGACCTCGCCGAAGTACCTGGCCTCGACGGTGGCCACGTGTTTGACCAGGCCGAGGAGGTTGGTCCCGGTCGCCGTCAGCGGTCGGCGGGCGTCGTACTCGGACAGGTCGTCGAGTTTCCAGAGCAGCGTCGCGCGGTCCCGCCGCAGCCTTCCGTGCAGGTTGTCTTTCGCGAAGTCATCAATCATGCGGCGTGAGTCTTTCTGTCGAGTGATCCAGCGAGCGGTTCAGTGAGCGGCGGGAGAAGGGGAAGGAGCAGGTGAGGGGGCAGGCGAAGGGGCAGGGGACGTGCGCGGGTGCCAGGTGCGGATCCAGCCGGCCGTGAGCACCACCGCGCCGCCCGCCAGGGCGATGGCGCCACCTGTTCCCGTGCCGGCCGCGGCCACCGCGCCCAGGCAGACCGGTCCGACGCCCTGCAGCGTCATGCTGCCGGAGCCGATCAAGCCGAACGCCTGGCCCTGGCCGTCCTCCGGCAGGGCGTCCAGGAACGGGCGTTGCAGGCCGAGTCCGTAGGCGTATCCGAGGCCGCTGAGCAGCAGCAGACAGGACGAGACGCCCACCCCGGGCTCGGCGGCGAAGCCGAGCAGAGGCAGCCCCGCCAGCGCGACCAACGGGACCACCAGCCGTTCCCGGTTACGCGGCCGCAGAAATCGGCCCACCAGCAGGTCGCCGACCAGCATGCCGACCGGAAGGCAGCCCATCAGCACCGCGTACCGGCCGGGCGCGAATCCGCGTTCTCCCGCGTAGGCGACGATGAGGCCCTCCGCGCCCGCCACGAACGCGACGGGCAGCCACTGGGCCACCATCAGTCGTCGCACCGTACGGTCGCGCAGCAGCAGGCCCGCACCCCGCAGGCTTGCCCGGACGGCCCCGCCATCGGCCCCGCTGTCGCCCCCTCCGTCGGCCCCGCTGTCGCACCCGGTGCTGCCGGGTGTGCCGCCGGTCTCCCCCGCCCGCAGCCGGGGCAACCGGAGTCGAACGGCGAGCGCGCAGCCGAGATAGAGGACGGCGCTGACCGCGAGCGCCCGGCGCGGGCCGAGTGCCGCGACGGCCGCACCGCCCAGCGCCAGGCCGAACACCTGCGCGCCCGCACTGGCGATGTTGCTCAGCGAACGGCCCAGTACGTAGGCGTCGCCCTTCAGCGACTGCGCGACCAGCCGGCTCGACGCGCCGTGAAACACCGGTGTGGCGAGAGAAACCAGCGCCACGACACCGAGGCTCGCCGCGACCGGCATGCGCACCACCGCGAGCAGCAGGGCGGTGGCGCACGTCAGGGCGTAGCCGCCGGTGATGAGCGCGCGGGGCGGCAGTCGGTCGGCCAGTGAGCCCAGCAGCAGCGAGCCGAACAGCTGCGGGATGAAGCCGATGCCGAACGCCACCGCACTCAGCAGCGCGGAGCCGGTGGACGAGAAGACCAGAACCGAGAACGTGGTGATCCGCAGCGCGTCCGCGGTGATCGCGACGGTACGGGTCGAGAACAGCAGCCGGAAGCGCGGTTCGGCCAGCACCTCGCGGTACGTGGCTCGATGGTCGCCCTGCGCGGGCCCGGCGGTCGGAGTCATGACGCGCAGCCTCGCCGTGCGCCCGCACCACCCACCAATGATTCGTCGCTGGACGAATCCGAGCAGGCGTCCCGCAGTAGCATGGCCGCGTGCTGCGCTTCGAAGTCTCCGTCGAGGACCTGCTGCGCAGCCGCTTCGCGCTGTCGCCCGCGTTGGACCTCTGCTTGCTGCTGCGCTCGCTCGTCGGGCAGGACCCGCCGCTGCCGCGAGCGTGGGCGGCCCGGCTCCTGCCGGCCTTCGAACGGCTTCGCCATGAGACCGAACTGAACGCCGTCCTCGCTCTGCACACCAAGCGCGGGGGCGGACCGAACTTCGTCGCCCCGCCGCCGCGCGGCCTCAACCAGACCTGGGCCGACGACCTGGCCGTGATCCGGGCCACACCGCTGGAAGCGGCCCGCCACGAGATCGCCGTCAACGCGACCGGCCCGTCCGCCCGTGATCCCCGCGTACGCGCGGTGCTGGACGCACCGGACGCCGTCTCCCGGATCGCCGGGGCGATGGACCGGGCGTGGCACGAACTGCTCGCCGCGGACTGGCCGCAACTGCGCGCGATCTGTGAGCGCGATGTCGTGCACCGGGTGGGAGTGATCGGCGAACACGGCTGGGCCGCGGCCATCGAGAGCCTGCACCCGGGCGTCACCTGGCGCGCCGGCGGTATCGAGATCGGCTTCCTCCGGGGCGGAACGGTCCGCCTCGCCGGAGACGGGCTCCTGGTGATCCCTTCGACCATCGTCGGGCACATCGCCGCCCACATGGACGACCCCTGGCCCAGGACCTTGGTCTACCGTGCCCGCGGCACCGCCGCCCTGTGGGGCGAACAGGAGACCGTCCCCCGGCCCGACGCGCTGACCGCCCTGGTCGGCCGGGCCCGGGCCCGGCTGCTGCTGGCGCTGGACGCCCCGGCCAGTACGAGCCACCTCGCCCGGAGCCTCGCCATGGCACCCGGCGCGGTGGGCGACCATCTCGCCATCCTGCGCGAGGCGGGTCTGCTCGTCCGCGCCCGGTCCGGACGGTCGGTGCTCTACCGGCGCACCCCGCTCGGCGAGGCACTGGTCGCCGGTTCGGGCTGAGAGCACGCTGTTCGGCGTGCCTCTGCCACCTGACCGCCCGGACAACCCCTAGCTGGTCGCCGCGACCACCGTCCCCGCCGAGATCGCCGCCACCGTCCGCATCACCGCCGCGTTCACCGCCTCCGCGCCCCAACTGCTCTGCTCCAGCTCCTTCGCCCGCTTGTAGACCTTGCCGGACCACGGGATGGAGCGGTGCAGGGTCGGCAGCGTGCCGCTCGCGGAGAGCAGTCCCGTCAGCGCCGCCGTACGGTCGTCGGGTTCCGCGCCGTCGATCAGGACGGCCCGGACCTTCTCCACCAGGGCCTTCTTGTACCCGGTGTCCGCGACCGTCGTCGACGTCGTACGGAACAGGCCCAGCGTCTTCTTGGTCTCCTGGCGCAGCATGCCCCGCTCCACGAGCCGGTCGAGCACCGTCTCCCGCTTCACCACCCCCGTACCGATCTCGATCAGCAGGGTCTGTACGCCGCGCACCCGCTCACCGACCTTCGCCTGAGCGGCCCGGAGCAGCGGATCCGACGGCGTACGGCTGCTGACGGCGTGGACCTTCACGCCGTTCAGTCCCTGGTCGTTCTCGTCGGCCGCGATGTGACCGCCGAGGCCCAGCTCCACGAGGACCGCGCCGCCCAGCGTGTAGTACAGCGTGCCCTCCCCCGCGATGGCCCCGGACTTGTCGTCCATCATCAGCAGCGTCAGATCTTCGACGATGAGCAGGTCGCTCTCGTTCTCGTTCTCGTTCTTCTTCTGCATGGCCTCTGTCCAACCGTCGGCGTCCGGTGCGCGGGTCTCCGCCCAGCCTGCCCCGCGCGGGCGGAGGAGAGCGGTGCGCCCTGTCACCACTGTTCATGACAGACGTCACGTCCGGGCGTACGGCAGGGCCGCCCGGTCTCACGGAAGCGCCGCTAGCATCCGGGGGAGACCCGAGCGGATGAGAAGCGGAGGAGGAGCGACGCGTGCGATTCGCCCTGGAAGCACTGTTCGCCGACGTGCCCGCCGAGCAGATCGCCGAAGCCCGCGCCTTCTACCGGGCCAGGGCCGCAGGCCGCGGGCCCGCCGGCTTCGAGGAGCTGAAGGAGGTGCGGGCGAGGACGTCCGCACCTCGCGCCGCCGATCCCCCGGCCCTCGAAGAGACGGTCGAGGCCGCCGGAGTACGCGTTCCGGTCCGGATCTTCCTGCCCGCCGACGGTCCGCCCCAGGGCGTCTGCCTGGACATCCACGGCGGCGGCTTCTACCTCGGCACCTCCGCCCAGGACGACGCACGCCACCGCGCGCTCGCGGACGCCCTCCGGATCGCCGTCGTCGGCGTCGACCACCGGCTCGCGCCCGAACACCCCTGGCCCGCCGCCCCCGACGACTGCGAAGCCGTGGCGCTCTGGCTCGTCGAGCAGGCCGAACCCCGCTTCGGGACCTCGCGGCTCGCCATCGGCGGAAGTTCCGCCGGAGCCACCCTCGCCCTCGCGACCCTGCTCCGGCTGCGGGACCGGGGCGTCGCCGACCGGTTCGCCGGGGCCGCTCTCCGCTTCGGCACCTGGGACCTGAGCGCGCGGACCCCGAGCGGCCGCCTCATCGCGGACGAGTACTTCCTCCAGGCGTACGTCGGCCACGTGCCGGACCGCGACCGCACCCTTCCCGACATCTCGCCCCTCTACGCCGACCTGAGCGGCCTTCCTCCGGCGCTGCTGGTCGTCGGCGGCGAGGACATCCTGCTGGAGGACAACCTGACCATGGCCGGGCGGCTGGCGGCAGCCGGCAACGACGTCGACCTCCGTGTCTACCCCGCAGCGCCCCACGGCTTCACCGGCCACCCCACCGCCCTGGCCGCCACCGCGGTCGACGGCGTCAACTCCTGGCTGAGCGACCGGATCAGCGGTCACCTCTGACCCTGGCGTGCAGATGCATGTCGTGCCGGCCGTCGTCGTGCACGGCCGCGTTGCGCTTGGTGCCCTCCAGCCGGTAGCCGGCCTTGGTCGCGACCCTGCACGAGGCGGCGTTACGCGTCGAGTGGTCCAACTCCAGCCGCCAGAAGCCGATGTCGTCCAGGGCCCAGGCGCTGAGCGCCGCGAGCGCCCGGGTCGCCACCCCCGCTCCACGGGCTGCCGGAAGCACCCAGTACGCGGCGTTCGCCACGCCGTCGTCGAAGTCCAGGCCGCGCAGCGCCACGCGGCCGAGCACGTCACCGTCCTCGCGGACGACGGCGAAGTGACAGCCCCTCTCGCGCTCCCAGTCCAGGCGGTACCCGTCGAACCACTCCTCCACCTGGGCCACCGTAGAAGGACGGTGCGTGTGCCAGCGCCGGGTCTCCTCGTCCTGGTACACGGAGAGGAAGGCCGCCGCGTCGGCCCGTTCCCAGGGGCGCAGCAGCAGACCGCCGCCCGCCGGGAGCACGGGTTGCGGGGCACGGGAGAGACAGCCGGATGCCATGGCGGGAGGCGTCGACAACGTACGGATCATGGCTCATGGTCACCCGGCGGCGAGCCCGCGCGTCAAGGCCGTTCGCTCGCGCTCTCTACGCTCGGGAACATGAACAGCTTCTACGGCGGTGACGGCCGCCACCTGGAGATGACCAACGGCGGTACCGCCGTGTTCGTCGACGTACTGATGCTCTCCGTGTCCACGCTGGCCCGCGAGCCCTGGGACTTCCGCTTCGCCGCGCTGCTGACGCTCCAGGACCAGAGCATGATGGGGCGCGGGGTCGTCGGCTTCGACCTGGCGGACCTCGACTGGGGCGATACGCCTCGGGAGCGGGCCGCGGCGAAGGACTTCCTGCTGCGCGTCCTCGATCTGGCGCTCACCCGCCACCGGTGGGAGGAGCTGACGTACGAGCCGCCCCGGGCCGAGGGCTATCTGCGTACATACCGGGCGATGGTGGAGGAGTTCGACCCGGCGACCGCGAACGCCGGTACGGATGTCCTGCCCGGGCCGCAGAGCGCCGCGATGGCCTCGTGCGTACGTCACCGGGTGCTGGACGGGCTGCCGTTCTGGGATGTGTGCGTGTTCTGCTCGGCCGGAGTCTGAGGGCCCGTGCACCGGGCCCTCTCCGCCGCCTCTGCCGCCTCTGCCGCCTCTGCCGCCTCTGCCGCCTTACGGTCGCAGCCGGACCAGCCCCGGGCCCGACGGGTGATCCGGCTCGAACGCATCGGGAATGCCCAGCCTCAGACCACGGCTCCGGGCGACCCGGTGGACGTCCCGCAGCGAGTGCGCCAGCGCGGCGGCGACGTGGCGGAGCTGTACGACCGTGGACCCGTCGTCCGCGACCATGTCGTCGGCGTGGTCGAGGAGTTCGTACGCCATGCCTAGCTGCATGGCCTCGACCTTGTCGGCCTCGCGCGAGACCTTGCCTTGGCCGTTGCCGACGACGTAACACGGCCTGCCGGCCGTTCCGGTCCAGGGGAGCAGGCGGACGGTGTCCAGCGGTTGTTCCTTCATGAGGGCGTCAACTCCGTGTGCGGTGGGGGTGAATTCTTCGCTGCGTAGCGATCCACTCACAGAGTGCGATCGGCGCGGCTAGGCTCGCCAGAGGGTTTGTGGTGACACCGCGTTCGTCGCACGGGAGTTGGCTGTGAGTAATACCTATGGCACATGGTTGAAGGCGCAGCGGGAAGCGGCGGGCCTGACCCAGCAGCAGCTCGCGGACCTGGCACTGATGACGCGGTCGCACATCTCGCACATCGAGGCGGGGCGTCGCATGCCGAGCGAGGAGGATGCCCGGCGGTTGGACATGGCCCTGGGGACGGGCGATGTGCTGGCGACCTTTCGGCCTCAGGAGGATGACCGTTCAACCGCAGAACGGTTCAAGGGAGCCCGGAGACTCGAAGAACTGGCAACGTTCATCTGCGAATTCGCCGTCGCCTACTTTCCCGGAATCCTCCAGACCCGCCGGTACGCGGATGCGGTGCTGGGCACCGCCTTTCCGCCGTACAGCGATGAGGAACGTGACGAGGCCGTTGTCTCACGGCTGGAGCGGGCCAAGATCCTGGAGCGCCCCACGTCTCCCGTAGTCTGGGCACTGCTGGACGAAGCCGTCTTCCGGCGGGTTGCAGGCAGCGCCGACATCATGGCGGAGCAGATCATGCACGTGGTACGCCTGGCCGAACGAGGCCGGATCCGCGTCCATGTGCTGCCCCTGGGCAGCCCCATCTGCAATCTGCACCAGAGCATGGTGTCGCTGATGTACTTCGCTGACCAGCCACCGGTGGCGTACTCCGAGGCCACGCAGTTGGCCAAGTTGCACGATGCGCCGAGCTTGGTCGAGGCCATTCAGGGCGCATACTCTCTGGCCATGAGCGACGCACTGCCCCTCGCCGAGTCGCTGAACGTGCTCAGGGCAGCAGCGAAGGAGTACGGATACCGTGAGTGAAGGCACCAACTCGCCCGTCGACTGGCGGAAGTCGTCGTACAGCGGCTCCGACAAAGACAGCTGCCTGGAGGTCCAGGACCACCACCCCACCGCCGTCCCCGTCCGCGACTCCAAGGTCCCCGGTGGGCCCGCCCTGCTCATCCCCGCCGCCGGGTGGACCTCCTTCGTGGACGCGGTGAAGCGCGGGGCCTTCTCCGCCTGACCCGGGAGTCGGGCGGAGAAGGCCCGGGCCTCACTCCCCCACGTACTCCGCCAAGTGCTCGCCCGTCAGGGTCGAGCGGGCCGCGACCAGGTCCGCCGGGGTGCCCTCGAAGACGATCTTGCCGCCGTCGTGGCCCGCGCCGGGGCCGAGGTCGATGATCCAGTCGGCGTGGGCCATGACCGCCTGGTGGTGCTCGATGACGATCACCGACTTTCCGGAGTCGACCAGGCGGTCCAGCAGGCCGAGGAGCTGTTCCACGTCCGCCAGGTGCAGGCCGGTGGTCGGCTCGTCCAGGACGTACACGCCGCCCTTGTCGCCCATGTGCGTTGCCAGCTTCAGGCGTTGGCGTTCGCCGCCGGAGAGCGTGGTGAGCGGCTGGCCGAGGCTGAGGTAGCCGAGCCCGACGTCCACGAGGCGGTCGAGGATCTTGTGGGCCGCCGGGAGGGCCGCCTCGCCGGAGCCGAAGAACTCCTCGGCCTCCGTGACCGACATCGCGAGGACCTCGCTGATGTCGCGGCCGCCGAGGTGGTAGTCGAGCACCGAGGGCTGGAACCGCTTGCCCTCGCAGTCCTCGCAGGGGCTGGAGACGCTGGCCATCATGCCGAGGTCGGTGAAGATGACGCCCGCGCCGTTGCAGGTGGGGCACGCGCCCTCGGAGTTGGCGCTGAACAGGGCGGGCTTCACGCCGTTGGCCTTGGCGAAAGCCTTGCGGATCGGCTCCAACAGGCCCGTGTACGTGGCCGGGTTGCTGCGGCGGGAGCCCTTGATGGGGCTCTGGTCGACCGAGATGACGTTCTCGCCCGCCGGGATCGAGCCGTGGACCAGTGAGCTCTTTCCGGAGCCGGCGACGCCGGTGATGACGGTGAGGACGCCGAGCGGGATGTCGACGTCGACGTTCTGGAGGTTGTGCGAGGTCGCGCCGCGGATCTCCAGCGCGGCGGTGGACTTGCGCACCTCGTCCTTGAGGGCGGCCCGGTCGTCGAGGTGGCGGCCGGTGACGGTGTCGGAGGCGCGGAGGCCGTCCAGGGTGCCTTCGAAGCAGACGGTGCCGCCCGCCGTACCGGCCCCGGGGCCGAGGTCGACGACGTGGTCCGCGATGGCGATGGCTTCGGGCTTGTGCTCGACGACCAGGACCGTGTTGCCCTTGTCGCGCAGGCGCAGCAACAGGTCGTTCATGCGCCGGATGTCGTGCGGGTGGAGGCCGATGGTGGGCTCGTCGAAGACGTAGGTGACGTCGGTGAGCGAGGAGCCGAGGTGGCGGATCATCTTGACGCGCTGGGCCTCGCCGCCGGAGAGGGTGCCGGAGGGGCGGTCCAGGGCGAGGTAGCCGAGGCCGATCTCCACGAAGGAGTCCAGGGTCTGCTGGAGGGCTTCGAGGAGCGGGGCGACCGAGGGTTCGTCCAGGCCGCGGACCCATTCCGCGAGGTCGCGGATCTCCATGGAGCAGGCGTCGGCGATGGAGATCTTCTTGATCTTCGAGGAGCGGGCGCCCTCGGTGAGCCGGGTGCCCTCGCACTCGGGGCAGGTGGCGAAGGTGACCGCGCGGTCGACGAACTCCCGGATGTGGGGCTGCATCGCCTCGCGGTCCTTGGACAGGAACGACTTCTGGATCTTCGGGATCAGCCCTTCGAAGGTGAGGGTGGAGCCCTCGACCTTCACCTTGGTCGGCTCCTTGTAGAGGAAGTCCTGCATCTCCCGCTTGGTGAACTTGGCGATCGGCTTGTTCGGGTCGAGGAAGCCGGACTCGGCGTAGATCCGGACCGTCCACCAGCTGTCCGACTTCCAGCCGGGGATGGTGAAAGCGCCCTCGGCGATCGACTTGGAGTCGTCGTAGAGCTGGGTGAGGTCGATGTCGGAGACCCTGCCCCGGCCCTCGCAGCGCTGGCACATGCCGCCGGTGCGGCTGAACGTCGCGATGTGCGGTCACCGCGTTGAAGGCATGCGCGTCGGTGCCGACGGTGGAGCGCGGGTCGCATGGCGTTGCGCGCGTCGACGGTGATGAAGCCCTGGACGAAGGCGGGTAGGTCTCGTTGCTGGCGGTCGACGGTGAGGGACTCAGCCGAGCTTGAGATCGTGGCGTCCTTCAGCGTGATCCTTCAGGTTGTTCGCCGTTGCTGGTGCGCGGACGGGATCGGGGCCGATGCTCGTGCTCCATAACTGGCCGTTGCTGGTGCGCGGAGCCGGTCGGCGTGAGATCGTTGGACGCAGGCGGGCATGGGACGCCGTCTGGTCGCCGGAGGACGTCGAAGGCCGCGTGGCGGGCAGCCCCTTGGTGGTCGCGGGAGACCCGACGGTCGGCTGCTTCGTCGCCGACCTCCAGGACGTCTCGTGAAGCGGCGCGCATGAATCCGAGTTGCTTGATGTCCATGCGCTACGTGCCGAGCGGCGAGCAGGCGCTCGGCGTCTCGCCGACCAGCTCCGTGACGACGAGGTCGCCGACGGCGAAACAGCGTCCGTGAGCAGGTCGCCTTGGCCCGCTCGATGCGGCGGGTCATGAGATAGCTGTACGGGGTCTCGCCGAAGGCGGCGCGGAAGCTGCGGGAGAAGTGGCCGGGTGACATCAGCGCGTCGCGGGCCAGCGCGGGAACGTCGAGCGGCTCGGCGTACTCGCGGTCCATGCGGTCGCGGGCCCGACGGAGCCGGACCAGGTCCTCCAGCCTCACTCCCTCACCTTCCTCCCCGCACCGTCGTCCCGCACCCTCCCACGGCCGCCGAAGCCCGGTCCGGCCTCCGCAGACCACTCACCACTCGCGCTCGGCGATCAGCTCCTCCGGGTCCGCGTCCGCGAAGCCGTACGCCGTCGCGATGACCCAGAAGGCCTCGCCTATCTCCTCGCGGGCCACCGTCTCGATCTCGCTGCCCGCCGCGTCGAACTCCGCCTCCAGGTCGTTGAAGGCCTCGGTCGCCACCGCGGTCAGCGCGTACAGCGCGGTGAGGTCGGCGGGCCGCTCGGTCTCGATCCGCTCGCACAGGGCGCGCAGGATCGCCGTGCCCTTGTCCAGGACGCGGTCCGGGAAATAGTCGTCCTCGTACAGCAGGGCCAGGAAGGTGTGGCCCGCCAGCTGCTCGTTCGTGATCGTCATGGTGCTCCCCCGATGTGGTCCGTCGCCGTCTGCATCCGATAGTCCCCCACGCCACTGACAATCGGGCCGTCCCTCGGCCTCCGCCGGTCCGTCGCGTGCCGAGCATCACCCTGGACAGCGACGGCAACCGGCGGGTAACTTCGAAGGAAGTCTGAGCAAGCGCTTAGCCATGTTCCGCGAGTTTCCGCGCATTTCCACGCATCGACCGCCGACCCAGGAGGCATCCCGTGCGCCGTACGGTATTCAACGAGGACCACGAGGCGTTCCGGGAGACCATCCGCGCCTTCATCGCGGCCGAGGTCGTGCCGGTCTACGACGAGTGGTTCGCCGCGGGCCAGGCTCCGCGCGACTTCTACCTCAAGCTGGGCGAGCTGGGCATCTTCGGCATCGAGGTCGACGAGGAGTACGGCGGCGCGGGCATCGACTCGCACAAGTACGAGGCCGTGATCTACGAGGAGACCGCCCGTGCGGGCGTCTCCTTCGGCGGCTCCGGCGTGCACACGCTGCTCGGCCTCCCGTACATCAAGATGCTGGCCACCGGCGAGCAGAAGAAGCGCTGGCTGCCGAAGTTCGCGAGCGGCGAGGAGATGTGGGCCCTCGCGATGACCGAGCCGGGCACCGGTTCCGACGTCGCGGGCATGAAGACCACCGCCAAGCTCTCCGAGGACGGCACGCACTACGTCCTCAACGGCTCCAAGACCTTCATCACCGGTGGCGTCCACGCCGACCGCGTGATCGTCTGCGCCCGCACCGCCGCCCCGCGCGAGGACGACCGCCGCTTCGGCATCTCCCTCTTCGCCGTCGACACCAAGTCCGAGGGCTACTCGGTCGGCCGCAAGCTCGACAAGCTGGGCCTGCGCGTCTCCGACACTGCCGAGCTGGCGTTCGTCGACGTCAAGGTCCCGGTCGAGGACCTCATGGGCGAGAGAACAAGGGCTTCGGCTACCTCGGCACCAACCTGGCCTCCGAGCGCTGGGGCATCGCCTTCGGCGCGTACGGCCCAGGCCGCCGTCCGGTTCGCCAAGGAGTACGTCAGGACCGCACGGTCTTCGCAAGACCGTCGCCTCCTTCAGAACACCAGTTCGAGCTGGCCGCCTGCCGGAGGTGGACGCGGCCCAGGCCGTCGCCGACCGCGCGCTGGAGGCCCTGGAGTGGTTCCGCGGCCAGGTTCCGCGCGACCACCTCAAGCTGGGCGAGCTGGCACCATCGGCATCGAGGTCGACGAGGTCCTCGCGGGCATCGACTGCAGTACGAGTTCTACGAGGAGACCGCCCGCGTCTCCTTCGGCGGCACCTGCTCGGCCTCCCGTACATCAAGATGCTGGCCACCGGCGAGCTACGCTGGCTGCCGAAGTTCGCGAGCGGCGAGCCCGCGATGACCGAGCTTCCGACGTCGCGGGCGTCGAGCTCCCGAACGCTGCTCGGCCTCCCGTACATCAAGATGCTGGCCACCGGCGAGCAGAAGAAGCGCTGGCTGCCGAAGTTCGCGAGCGGCGAGGAGATGTGGGCCCTCGCGATGACCGAGCCGGGCACCGGTTCCGACGTCGCGGGCATGAAGACCACCGCCAAGCTCTCCGATCGTCCTCAACGGCTCCAAGACCTTCATCACCGGTGGCGTCCACGCCGACCGCGTGATCGTCTGCGCCCGCACCGCCGCCCCGCGCGAGGACGACCGCCGCTTCGGCATCTCCCTCTTCGCCGTCGACACCAAGTCCGAGGGCTACTCGGTCGGCCGCAAGCTCGACAAGCTGGGCCTGCGCGTCTCCGACACTGCCGAGCTGGCGTTCGTCGACGTCAAGGTCCCGGTCGAGGACCTCATGGGCGAGGAGAACAAGGGCTTCGGCTACCTCGGCACCAACCTGGCCTCCGAGCGCTGGGGCATCGCCTTCGGCGCGTACGCCCAGGCCGCGGCCGCCGTCCGGTTCGCCAAGGAGTACGTCCAGGACCGCACGGTCTTCGGCAAGACCGTCGCCTCCTTCCAGAACACCAAGTTCGAGCTGGCCGCCTGCCAGGCCGAGGTGGACGCGGCCCAGGCCGTCGCCGACCGCGCGCTGGAGGCCCTGGACGCCGGTGAGCTGACGGCGGCCGAGGCCGCCTCCGCGAAGCTGTTCTGCACCGAGGTGGCGCACCGCGTCATCGACCGCTGCCTCCAGCTGCACGGCGGCTACGGCTTCATGAACGAGTACCCGATCGCCCGCCTGTACGCGGACAACCGCGTCAACCGCATCTACGGCGGCACCAGCGAGGTCATGAAGTCGATCATCGCCAAGTCCATGGGCCTGTAAGGGATTACCTTTCCCCCATGAACGAGAGTCCCGACCCCCTGCTCGATCTGCTCCACCTGCTCGACCTGGAGCAGATCGAGCGGGACATCTTCCGGGGCGAGAGCCGCAGCGCGCTCGTGCCCCGGGTGTTCGGCGGCCAGGTCGCGGCCCAGGCGCTCGTCGCCGCGGGCCGCACCGTCCCCGCCGACAGGGGAGCCCACTCCCTGCACTCGTACTTCCTGCGGGCCGGCGACCCGGGCGCGCCGATCGTCTACACCGTCGACCGGATCCGCGACGGGCGGTCCTTCACCACCCGCCGGGTCGTCGCCGTCCAGCACGGGCAGCCGATCTTCCACCTCTCCGCGTCCTTCCAGACGCACGAGGAGGGCATGGAGCACCAGGCCCCCATGCCTTCCGCCCCGGACCCGGAGACCCTGCCGACGGCCGCCGAGATGCTGCCCCGGTACGCGGACCGCTTCAGCGATCCGGGCGTCGTGGACCGGCTGATCGAGGCGCGGCAGGCGGTGGACCTGCGGTACGTGGACGAGCCGCCGTTCGCCACGGTGGGCGAGGCGCGCGAACCGCGTTCCCAGGTGTGGTTCCGGACGAACGGCAAGCTCGCCGACGACCCGCTGCTGCACGTCTGCCTGGCCACGTACGTCTCCGACATGACCCTGCTCGACTCGGTGCTGCTCGCCCACGGGCGGGGCGGCTGGGCGGTCGGGGACGTGGTCGGGGCGAGCCTGGACCACGCGATGTGGTTCCACCGGCCGTTCCGGGCGGACGAGTGGCTGCTGTACGACCAGGAGTCGCCGTCGGCCTCCGGCGGCCGGGGACTGGGCCAGGCCCGTATCTACACCGCCGACGGCCGCCTGGCGATCACGGTCATCCAGGAAGGCGTGGTCCGTATCCCGCGAGGATGATGCGCATCCCGCGAGGATGAACGGCCCCTTAAGCCGCGATTCCGACATACTCCCCACCATGAGTGACGCGAAAGCCGACGAAACGGCCGACGGCGGGGAGTCCACCTTCACCGTGATCGTGGCGGCCGCCGCCAACCTCGGCATCGCCGTGGCGAAGGCCGTCGCCGGGCTGATCAGCGGCTCCAGCGCGATGCTCTCCGAGGCGGCGCACTCGGTCGCCGACACCGTCACCGAGGTCATGCTCCTCACCGCGCTCCGGCGGAGCGAGAAGCCGGCCGACGAGGACCACCCCCTCGGTTACGGCCCCGAGCGCTACATCTGGGCGATGCTCGCCTCCATCGCCACCTTCGTCGGCGGGGCCGTCTTCTCGATCTACGACGGGGTGCACACCCTGGTCGCGGGCGAGGACCTGGGCGATCCGCTCGTCTCCTACATCGTCCTCGGCGTCGCCTTCCTGCTGGAGGGCTACTCGCTGCGCACCGGGGTCAAGCAGGTGCGACGCGAGGCGTCACGGCTGCGGGTGCCGGACACGTACTACCTGCGGCACACCCCGGACACCGCGGTGAAGGCCGTGGTGATGGAGGACTCGGCGGCCCTGATCGGCCTGCTGCTGGCGGCGGGCGGTCTGCTCGGCGGGCAGCTCTCCGGCTCCGGCGTCTGGGACGGCATCGCGTCCTGCCTGATCGGGGTGTTGCTGGTGTACGTGGCGTGGGTGCTGGGCCGCGCCAACGCGCAGCTGCTCATCGGGCGGCCGCTGCCCCGGGCGATGCGGGTGGGGGTGCGCGAGGAGCTGCTGTCGGTGCCGCACATCGTGGACGTACTGGAACTGACCACGCTGATCCAGGGGCCGTCCGAGATCCTGATCGCCGCGAAGGTCGACTTCCGGGACATGGCCACCGCCGCGGAGGTCGAGTGGGCCTGCGAGGAGGCGGAGGCCCAGCTGCGCGAGCGGTTCCCGTCGGTCCGGCGGGTGTATCTGGATCCGACGCCGGGCCGGGCGCAGCGGATGCGGCGCGGCGGCCCCTGAGGCTCACGGCGTCAGATCCTGAGGCCTACGGCGTCAGCTCCGCCACCGTCTTCGCGATCCTGCGCTCCCGCGTCTCCTGGGCCTTCGCGCCCTCGATCGAGGTGACGTGCGCCTTCTGGCGGCTGGGCGGGAGCGCGGCGAACGCCTCCGCCGCCCCGGGGGCCGCCGCCAGTGCCGCCGCGAGGTCCCCGGGCGGCTCGACCGTGCGCGGCGCGGTGTCGAGAGTCAGCTCCACCTCGATGGCGTCACCGCCGCCGATGCCGGTCTCCTTGCGCCCCGCACCCCTCGTCTCCGTCGGCTGTTGTCCGTACAGACACCCGCCGCGCCGGAAACTCATCGCCGGCCGGGTCCCTACGCGGCCGGCTCCTCGGCGACCGGTTCCGCCGCCTCCTCCTCCAGCAGCCCCGCCGCGTTCAGCAGGTAGTCCGTCATCGGGTCGTAGAAGCGCGGGTCGGTGACATGGTCGTCCAGCGGGACCGTGACCTGGAGGGTGCCCTCCGACTCGCCGAGGAAGAGGGCCGGGTCGTTGCAGTCCGCGTAACCGATCGCGTCCAGGCCGCGCTGCCCGGCGCAGCCCGCCCAGCCGTGGTCGGCGACGACCAGGTCGGGCAGCGGGCGGCCCAGGTGGGCCATCGCGTCCAGGATGGCGGCCATCGGGGCCGGGGAGTGGGTGTGCCAGAGGGTCGCGCCGCGTTCCAGCATCGCGACATCGGCGAACTGGACGACGAGCCCCTCGTCCGCGATCAGCCCGGACGGGATGCGGACGATCTCGCAGCCCGCGCGGCGCAGCGCGTCCGCCGTCTGCCGGTGCACGTCCAGCAGGCCGCCCGGGTGCCCGGTGGCGAACAGGACCCGCTCGCGGCCGTCGGCGGCCTTGCGCAGCCGGGCCGCCATCCGCTCCAGGCCGTCGACCGTCAGCTCCGGGTCGATGGTGTCCTGGCCCTGCCGGTGCGCCGGGTCGTCGTTGACGCCGCAGCGCTCGGCCATCGGACGTCCTGCTCGTCGGGCGGTCGCGGCGGGCGGTGGCGGTCACCGTTGGCGACGGGGTGGGAGAGGTTGTTGTCGTGATCCTGAACGTGGCGATCGGCGGCAGGCCGCCGGAGGCGGACGGCGCGACGGCGGGCCCCGCGACGGAGCCGGCCGCCCGGTGCGGGTCGACCGCGTTACCGTCTCGGTCAGGCAGGTGAGTTCGGCCCCGGGCCCGGGCTCGGGCTGAGGCCTTCGACGGCGAGGGTGAAGAGGCGGTCGGCCTGGACCGACGGTTCGGCGTGGTGCTCGGTGGCCAGGGCGATGCCGACGACGAGGGTGATCAGGTCGTGGAAGGTGACGCCCGGCCTGACCGCCCCGTCGCGCAGGGCCCGGTGGAGCAGCGGGGTGGCCGCCTGCTCCAGCACCGCGCCGCAGGAGTGCGGCGCGTCGGCGTCGGCCGGTACGTCGGTGGGCGGTTCGTAGGTCAGGGCGTCCGCGAGGCCCCGGGCGGAAACGGCGTACGCGACGAAGTCGCGCAGCCACTCCAGCAGGGCGGCCCGGCCGTCCTCGGCCCCGCCCAGCTCGTCCGCGCGGGCGCAGAGGGCCTGGATGCGTTCCTGGAAGACGGCTTCGAGCAGGGTCTGCCGGGTGGGGAAGTGGCGGCGCACGGTGGCGGAGCCGACGCCCGCGGTGCGGGCGACCTGTTCGAGCGAGGCCGCCGCACCGTGCTGGGCGACCTCCGCCTCGGCCACGGCCAGGATGCGGCTGTAGTTACGGCGGGCGTCCGAGCGCTGACCGGTCACGTTCTCTCTCCAGTTGCTAAGTGGTGGGCCCCGCCATATCGTAACCAAGGCGAAACGGCGGGCCCCGCCGTTTTGCGGTTCACGGTCCTGCCACCGATCCCCCAGGAGACCTCGCCATGGCACCACGATCCGCCCCCGTACTGGTCACCGGCGCCACCGGACGCCAGGGCGGGGCCACCGCCCGGGCCCTGCTCGCCGCCGGCGTGCCGGTCCGCGCCCTGGTGCGCGACCCGCTGGCGCGACGCGCCAAGGACGTCGAGGCGCTGGGCGCCGAGCTGGTGACCGGCGACCTGACCGTCCGGTCCTCGCTGGACGCCGCCTGCGCGGGCGTCCGGGCCGTGTTCTCGGTGCAGATGCCGCCGATGAGCGAGAGCGGCGTCGACTTCGCCGGGGAGCTGGCGCAGGCGACGAACCTCATCGAGGCGGCCCGCACCGCCGACGTGCCGCAGTTCGTCCAGTCCTCGACCAGCGGGGTGGGCCGGCACACGGAGACCCCGGGCTGGGCGGAGGGCCGCTGGGCGGCGATGGAGCCGTACTTCGACACCAAGCAGGCGATCCTGGAGACGGTGCGCGGGGCCGGCTTCGCCCGCTGGTTCGTGGTCAAGCCCGCGTTCTTCATGGAGAACCTGCCCCAGCTGGCGCCCGACGGGCCCGAAGGCGGTCTGGCGACGGTGGTCCGGCCGGACACCACGCTGGCGCTGGTGGCGGCCGAGGACATCGGCGCGGCCGTCGCCCACGCCGTACAGGAGCCCGACCGCTTCCACGGGGTGGAGCTGGAACTCGCGGGCGACCGGCTCACGATGGAGCAGGTGGCCGGGGTGCTGTCCGCCGCGTGGGGCGTACCGGTGGAGGCTCCGTCGATGGACCTCGACGAGGCGCTCGCGGCGGGCATGCCGGCCTGGGGCGCCGGTCACCTGTGGAGCAACGCCATCACACAGCCGGCCTACCCCGAACACGCCGTGGAGCTCGGCGTTCCGGTGACCTCGTTCGCCGCCTGGGCACAGCGGAACCTGACGGCGGCGACGGCCTGAGAGCGCACTTAGGGCCCTGCCCGGCCCGGAGGCCTGAGCGCACCCCGCAGGCTCTGTTCTACGACACCACGGTGAGGACCGTCACCACGGTCACCGCGGAGATCGCCGCCTGAAGGTTGCGGATCGCCTCGCGCACGCTGACGCCCGCCCAGTGCCCCTCGGCGATCTCGGCCATGCGCGGGGCGATCTGCTTCTTCGGCAGACCGGGGAACGCCTGCGGGTGCATGCCCGTGGCGTGCACCAGGGCGACGAGCGCGCTGGTGCGGGCGTCCGGCTCGGCGCCGTGCAGCACCACGGCGGCCAGCCGGGCGCGCAGCTCGCGCTCGACGGTTCCGTCCGCCTCCGGGTAGCGCCGCACCGGGAAGACGCCGAGGGCCCGGTGCCGCTCCTCGGTCACCAGGCCACGGGCGCAGAGGCTCGCCACGACGTCCTGCGAGCCCTTGGCGTGGTCCCGGGTCAGCCAGTCGGTGACCTTGCGGCTGGTGGAGGCCCCGTGGACCCAGCGCGCCAGCCGGTCGAGCCGGCCGTCCAGGAGGGCGTCGCCGGTCGGGGTGGGGTCGAAGACCTCGACGCGGCCGCCCCTCACCGTGGCGCGGCCCGCCATGACCAGCTCCAGGAGCATGCCGGCCGCCACGCCCCAGCGGGCGGCGGTCTCCCCCTTCGCCGCGCCGGTCTCGTCGTCCAGCGACAGCAGCATGATCTCTTCGCCCAGTGAGACGGTCACGGTGCGGCTCCCCGATTCGTAGCGTGTTGACCGGTCGTAGCGTGTTGACCGGAGAGACGTACGTACCCCGTCCGTGGTTGCCCGGAACCCGGGGTCGTACGCGCGAGGAAACCGCTGCTCAGGAAGGTTCCGCCGCGGCGAAGGCGCCCCGGGCCAGCCGGTGCAGCAGCGCGGCGGTCGCCGCCCGGCCGGGCAGGGCGTCGGGGCGGGCCAGGTGCGGGGTGGAGTTCAGCAGGCCGAAGACGGCGTGCACGGTGACGCGCGCCCGGTTCTCGGCCAGCGCCGGATACAGGGCGCGGACGACGCCGACCCAGACCTCGACGTACTCGCGCTGGAGCCGGCGCACCCGCTTGCGGTCCGTGTCGCGCAGCCGGTCCAGCTCCCGGTCGTGGAGGGTGATCAGGGGGCGGTCGTCGAGGGCGAAGTCGATATGGCCCTCGATGAGCGCGTCCAGGAGGGCCTCCGGGGAGCCGTCGCCCCGGGCCTCGTCCTCCGCCACCCGCAGCCGTCCGCCCGCCAGGAGGCGTTCGCTGATGCCCACCAGCAGCTCGGCGAGCATCGCGTCCTTGCCGGGGAAGTGGCGGTAGAGACCGGGGCCACTGATGCCGACGGCGGCGCCTATCTCGTCGACGCCGACACCGTGGAAGCCGCGCTCGGCGAAGAGGCGGGCGGCCTCCCGGAGGATCTGCTCGCGGCGGGTGGGGGCCGCGACGCGGGCGGCGGCATGGGTGCTCATGAGGATTCATTCTAGACAGGGTCGTTAGCGCTCGTTAACCTGAGGGAAACGCGTTAACGCTCATTAACAGCACGTCGTCACAGCACGTCAACGCTTTTCACTACTGCGGTACGGGCAAGGGGGCTCGACACGATGCAGCAGGCACCGGTCCTGGCGAGCGCGGCCGATCCCGCCTCGGAGGCCTGGCAGGCCAACGAGGCGGCTCATCGCGCGCTCTCCGACGAGCTGGCGGGACGGCTCGCCACGGCGCGGCTGGGCGGGGGTGAGAAGGCGCGGGCCCGCCACGAGGCGCGCGGCAAGCTGCTCCCCCGGGACCGGGTGGACACCCTTCTCGACCCGGGCTCGCCGTTCCTTGAGCTGGCCCCGCTGGCGGCGAACGGGATGTACGGGGACCAGGCGCCCGCCGCGGGCGTCATCGCGGGCATCGGGCGGGTCTCGGGCCGCGAGTGCGTGATCGTCGCCAATGACGCGACCGTCAAGGGCGGCACGTACTACCCGATGACCGTGAAGAAGCACCTGCGCGCGCAGGAAGTGGCGCTGGAGAATCGTCTCCCCTGCCTCTATCTGGTCGACTCGGGCGGCGCGTTCCTGCCGATGCAGGACGAGGTCTTCCCCGACCGGGACCACTTCGGGCGGATCTTCTACAACCAGGCCCGGATGTCGGGGGCGGGCATTCCGCAGATCGCGGCGGTGCTGGGCTCCTGCACGGCGGGCGGGGCGTACGTCCCGGCGATGAGCGACGAGGCCGTCATCGTCCGCAACCAGGGCACGATCTTCCTCGGCGGCCCGCCGCTGGTGAAGGCCGCCACCGGTGAGGTGGTCACGGCGGAGGAGCTGGGCGGCGGCGAGGTCCACTCCCGTACGTCGGGGGTCACCGACCATCTCGCGGAGGACGACGCGCACGCGCTGCGGATCGTCCGCAACATCGTCGCGACCCTCCCGGACCGGGCCCCGCTGCCCTGGTCGGTCGAGCCGGCCGAGGAGCCGAAGGTGGATCCGGCAGGGCTGTACGGGGCGGTCCCGGTGGACTCCCGCACCCCCTACGACGTACGCGAGGTGATCGCGCGCGTGGTGGACGGCTCCCGCTTCCAGGAGTTCAAGGCGGAGTACGGCCAGACGCTGATCACCGGCTTCGCCCGGATCCACGGCCACCCGGTCGGGATCGTCGCGAACAACGGCATCCTGTTCTCCGAGTCCGCCCAGAAGGGCGCGCACTTCATCGAGCTGTGCGACCAGCGCGGCATCCCGCTCGTCTTCCTCCAGAACATCTCCGGCTTCATGGTCGGCCGGGACTACGAGGCGGGCGGCATCGCCAAGCACGGCGCGAAGATGGTCACGGCGGTGGCCTGCACCCGGGTGCCGAAGCTGACGGTCGTCGTCGGCGGTTCGTACGGCGCGGGCAACTACTCCATGTGCGGCCGGGCCTACAGCCCCCGCTTCCTGTGGATGTGGCCGAACGCCAAGATCTCGGTGATGGGCGGCGAGCAGGCGGCCTCCGTCCTGGCCACCGTCAAGCGCGACCAGCTCGGCGACGACTGGAGCGCCGAGGACGAGGAGGAGTTCAAGGCCCCGATCCGCGCCCAGTACGAGACCCAGGGCAAGGCGTACTACGCCAGCGCCCGGCTCTGGGACGACGGCGTGATCGACCCCGTGGACACCCGCCAGGTGCTGGGCCTCGCCCTCACGGCCTGCGCCAATGCCCCGCTGCCCCAGAAGGACCCGGCCGGCCCCGGCTTCGGCGTCTTCCGGATGTGAGGAACAGATGACGATGTTCGACACCGTTCTGGTCGCCAACCGCGGCGAGATCGCGGTCCGGGTGATCCGGACCCTGCGGGAGCAGGGGGTGCGCTCGGTCGCGGTCTTCAGCGACGCGGACGCGGACGCCCGGCATGTCCGGGAGGCGGACACGGCGGTACGGATCGGCCCGCCGGCCGCGTCGGAGAGCTATCTGAACGTGGCGGCGCTGCTGGAGGCGGCCCGCCGCACGGGCGCGCAGGCGGTCCACCCCGGGTACGGATTCCTGGCGGAGAACGCGGAGTTCGCGCAGGCGTGTGCGGACGCCGGGCTGGTCTTCATCGGCCCGCCCGCCTCGGCGATCGCGCTCATGGGCGACAAGATCCGGGCCAAGGAGACGGTCGCGGCGTACGGCGTCCCGGTCGTGCCCGGCTCCTCGGGCAGCGGTCTGACCGACGCCCAACTGGAGGAAGCGGCACGGGAGATCGGCACCCCGGTCCTCCTGAAGCCCTCGGCGGGCGGCGGCGGCAAGGGCATGCGCCTGGTCCGCGACGCGGCGGTGCTGGCGGACGAGATCGCGGCGGCGCGACGGGAGGCCCGCGCCTCCTTCGGCGACGACACCCTCCTCGTCGAGCGGTGGATCGACCGCCCGCGCCACATCGAGATCCAGGTGCTGGCCGACGCCCACGGCAACGTGATCCACCTGGGCGAGCGCGAGTGCTCGCTCCAGCGCCGCCACCAGAAGATCATCGAGGAGGCCCCGAGCGTCCTGCTGGACGCGGAGACCCGGGCGGCGATGGGCGAGGCGGCCGTACAGGCGGCGCGCAGCTGCGGCTATGTCGGCGCGGGGACGGTGGAGTTCATCGTCCCGGGCAACGACCCGGCCTCGTACTACTTCATGGAGATGAACACCCGCCTCCAGGTCGAGCACCCGGTGACCGAGCTGATCACCGGCCTGGACCTGGTGGAGTGGCAGCTGAGGGTGGCGTCCGGCGAGCGACTCCCGTACGCCCAGCAGGACATCACGCTCACCGGCTGGGCGATCGAGGCGAGGGTCTGCGCCGAGGACCCGTCCCGCGGCTTCCTGCCCTCCGGCGGTACGGTGCTGGCGCTGCGCGAGCCGCAGGGCGGCGGGGTGCGGACGGACTCGGGGCTCAGCGAGGGCGTGCCGGTGGGCAGCCTGTACGACCCGATGCTGTCGAAGGTCATCGCGTACGGCCCCGACCGCGCGACCGCCCTGCGCAAGCTGCGGGCGGCCCTGGAGGACACGGTGATCCTGGGCGTCCCGACCAACGCGGGCTTCCTGCGCCGCCTGCTGGCCCACCCGGACGTGGTCTCCGGCGACCTGGACACGGGGCTGGTGGAGCGCGAGGCGGAGGGCCTGGTGCCGGACGGCGTTCCGGACGAGGTGTACGCGGCGGCCGCAGCGGTGCGCCTCGACGCCCTGGCGCCCCGGCCGGACGCGGGCGGCTGGACGGACCCGTTCTCGGTGCCGAGCGGGTGGCGGACGGGGGGTGTGCGGGCGCCGCTGGTGTTCCCGCTGCGGGTAGCGGGACGTGAACCCGTTACTCAGAACCCCCCGGCGTCCGCGACGGTCACGGCCGACCGGGTCACGGTCGAACAGGACGGCGCAGTCGTCCACTTCCACCGCTCCGGCGACTGGCTCGGCCGGGACGGCGACGCCTGGCACGTCCAGGACCACGACCCGGTGGAGGCGTCCCTGAGCGGGGCGGGCCGGGGCGGGGCGGACACGCTGGCGGCCCCGATGCCGGGCACGGTCACGGTGGTGAAGGTGGCCGTCGGGGACGAGGTCGAGGCGGGTCAGAGCCTGCTCGTGGTGGAGGCGATGAAGATGGAACACGTGATCGCGGCCCCGCACGCGGGGACGGTCACCGAGCTGGACGTCACGGCGGGCGCGACGGTGGCGATGGACCAGATCCTGGCGGTCGTGGTCCCGGTCGCCGACGGGGAGGACGCATGACCACGTCGGCACTCCCCATGAAGGTCCCGGCCCCGGGTCTGCCCTCCCGGGTCCGGATCCACGAAGTGGGCGCACGTGACGGCCTCCAGAACGAGAAGGGGACCGTCCCGACCGAGGTGAAGGCGGAGTTCATCCGCCGTCTGGCGGTGGCGGGCCTGACCACGATCGAGGCGACGAGCTTCGTGCACCCGAAGTGGGTGCCCCAACTGGCGGACGCGGAACAGCTGTTCCCCCTCCTCGGCGACATCGCGGACGTGGGCGACGTATCCCTCCCCGTCCTGGTCCCGAACGAACGCGGACTGGACCGGGCGCTGGCGCTCGGAGCCCGGTCGGTCGCGGTGTTCGGCTCGGCTACGGAGACGTTCGCGGCGCGCAACCTGAACCGTACGGTCGACGAGTCGCTGGCGATGTTCGAGCCGGTGGTGGCCCGCGCGAAGGCGGACAAGGTCCAGGTGCGCGGATACCTCTCGATGTGCTTCGGCGACCCGTGGGAAGGCGCGGTGCCGGTGGCGCAGGTGGTGAAGGTCGCCAAGGCGCTGATGGACCTGGGCTGCGACGAGCTGTCGCTGGGCGACACGATCGGGGTGGCGACGCCGGGCCACGTGACGGCACTGCTGTCGGCGCTGAACGAGGCCGGAGTCCCGACCCCGTCGATCGGCGTCCACTTCCACGACACGTACGGCCAGGCGCTGTCCAACACCCTGGCGGCGCTCCAGCACGGGGTGACCACGGTCGACGCCTCGGCGGGCGGCCTGGGCGGCTGCCCGTACGCGAAGAGCGCGACGGGCAATCTCGCCACCGAGGACCTGGTCTGGATGCTCGAAGGCCTGGGCATCGAGACGGGCGTCGATCTGGCCGAACTGACCGCAACCAGCGTCTGGTTGGCCGAACACCTGGGCCGGCCGAGCCCATCCCGCACGGTCCGCGCCCTGACCCCTCCCCCTTCTTCCGCCTCCCACAAGGAGTGAGCAACCCATGCCTTTGGACCACCGGCTGACCGCCGAACACGAGGAACTGCGCCGCACGGTCGAGGCGTTCGCGCACGACGTGGTCGCACCGAAGATCGGCGACTTCTACGAGCGCCATGAGTTCCCGTACGAGATCGTGCGCGAGATGGGCCGGATGGGCCTGTTCGGACTGCCGTTCCCGGAGGAGTACGGCGGCATGGGCGGCGACTACCTGGCGCTCGGGATCGCCCTGGAGGAGCTGGCCCGGGTCGACTCCTCGGTGGCGATCACCCTGGAGGCGGGGGTCTCGCTGGGCGCGATGCCGCTCCATCTCTTCGGCACGGAGGAGCAGAAGCGCCAGTGGCTGCCGAAGCTGTGCGCGGGCGAGGCGCTGGGCGCGTTCGGCCTGACCGAGCCGGACGGCGGCTCGGACGCGGGCGGCACGCGCACGACGGCGGTGCTGGACGAGGCGACGGACGAGTGGGTGATCAACGGCTCGAAGTGCTTCATCACCAACTCCGGCACCGACATCACGGAGTTGGTCACGGTCACCGCCGTGACGGGCCGCAAGGAGGACGGCCGCCCGCTGATCTCCGCGATCATCGTCCCCTCCGGCACCCCCGGCTTCACGGTCGCGGCCCCGTACTCCAAGGTCGGCTGGAACGCCTCGGACACCCGTGAGCTGTCCTTCACGGACGTCCGCGTCCCGGCGGCGAACCTGCTGGGCGAACAGGGCCGGGGCTACGCCCAGTTCCTCCGCATCCTGGACGAGGGCCGCATCGCGATCTCGGCCCTGGCCACGGGCCTGGCGCAGGGCTGCGTGGACGAGTCGGTGAAGTACGCGGCGGAGCGCCACGCCTTCGGCAAGCCGATCGGCGCGAACCAGGCGATCCAGTTCAAGATCGCCGACATGGAGATGCGCGCGCACATGGCCCGCATCGGCTGGCGCGACGCGGCCTCGCGCCTGGTGGCGGGCGAACCGTTCAAGAAGGAGGCGGCCATCGCGAAGCTGTACTCCTCGACGGTCGCGGTGGACAACGCCCGCGAGGCGACGCAGATCCACGGCGGCTACGGCTTCATGAACGAGTACCCGGTGGCACGGATGTGGCGCGACTCGAAGATCCTGGAGATCGGCGAGGGGACGAGCGAGGTCCAGCGGATGCTGATCGCCCGGGAGTTGGGCCTGCCGACCTGACCCCTTGCCCCTTTGACGCTCCGACCGCCGCCCCGGCCGCCGTGGATGTGCTCACGGCGGCCGGGGTGCGTCGTGTCGGCCGTGGATCAGCCCTCGCTCTCGCCCTCCGGCGGTACGAGCGCCAGGCGCGCTCACCTCGCCCCACCGAGTCCGAGGACAGGACTGCCCGGGCAGCCGCCCCGGGCTGCCCTTTCGGGACTTCCGTGAATACGCGCCCGTGATGTAGTCAGGAGATAGGCCCGAACCCGACTGCACAGGAAGGCCCTTGATGCGCGCTCAGGACTCGGACAGGACTCCCGGAGCACCCAAGGGCCGCCGTACGGGCGCGGGCTCCGCAGGGCAGCAGGGAGGTGCGCCCGGGGCCTCGCTCGCGGCCCTGCAGCGCAGACTCGGCAACGCCGCTGTCAGCCGGCTGGTCGAGGAGGCGCGGCACCGGCACGACGCGGACTGCGGCCACCCGCAGGACTCCGCGCCCGTACAGCGCTCCGCCGTCCACGACGTCCTGCGCGGCTCGGGGCAGCCCATGGCGACGCCGCTGCGGCAGGAGATGGAGGCGCGCCTCGGTGCGGACTTCTCCGACGTACGTCTGCACACCGGCACGACCGCCCAGCGTTCCGCCGGAGAGATCGGCGCCCGCGCCTACACCTCGGGCAGCAACATCGTCATCGGCGACGGCGGCGCCGACAAGCACACCCTGGCCCATGAACTCACCCACGTCATCCAGCAGCGCCGGGGGCCGGTGGCCGGGACCGCCCGGGGCGACGGGCTACGCGTCAGCGACCCCTCCGACCGGTTCGAACGGGAGGCGGAGGCGACGGCGAACCGCGTCATGTCCGTGCCCGCTCCTCGGACCGGCCGGACCTCGGAACCGGCCCCGGAGCAGCGGCCGGCGGCGGCCGGGGACGCGGCCGTCCAACGCGCTCTGAACACGGAGGACATCGACCGCTGGAAGGAGAGGCTCGGACTGGAGAGCCCGCCCATGGTCGTCGAGGTGCCGCCGGACATGTCATCGGAGACGCCGTTCTCCGAATATCCGGCGGACTGCCGCATGAACCTCACCGCCGAGGTCGCGGCCCTGAACGTGAAGACGGTCACCGGCATGGACGGACCCGACGCCGGACAGATCGTCTCCGCGGCGGGCGGCGGAGCCTACCTCCAGAAGCATCGGATCCTGCTGATCAACCAGGAGGTGACGGGCGACTACACGAAGAATCAGACGATCATGCACGAGCTCGGCCACCAGAAGCAGCAGGAGGGGAACATCGACATCGACCAGACGACGAACAGCAAGGCCCTGGTCGAATACCACAACATCATCTGCAACGAGAACGTGCTGACCCACGCGGAAGACGACCAGGCGAAGCCCCGCTTCTTCTACTCGGGAAGGGGCGACTCCTCGCTCGCCTCGGACACGCGGGCCAGGATGACGGAAGCCGGCTGGGCCCCCATCCCCAAGCTCTGGGACCTCATGCAGCAACATGTGGCCGCACAGGCGAACGACAACGAGAAGCGGCTGCTGCAGGAGATCACGGCGGCACTGGACAGCGAGGAGAACGCTGCCCGTTACGGTGAGAAGACGGGTGGCAAGTTCTCCAAGAGCTACAAGGACACGATCAAGGCGAACCTTGCGGGGCTCTACTTCACCGGCAAGTTCCCGGCGCCCGCGGCGACCTGACCCGTACGGCGGTCACCTCGATGTTCCGGCCGCCGGGCCGCAGTCCAGCTTCTTCGCCACCGCGTCGATGAAGGCACGGAAGGGATCGTTCCAGCGGTCTCCCGGCACCTTGTTGTCCAGCAACAGGTCCTCGTAGGCGTCATTGCGGTGCATGGACACATACGCGGTGCCGTCCGCGCATTCCAGAAGCGCGACCCCGTCCCGGTCCGCGACCGCCGGATCCCGGCCCGCGAACTTCGTCAGGGTCCGGTCCTGGCTGAGGGCGAACGTCAGTTGCGGCTCGGCCGGCCCGTCGAGGTCGAGCGTGCAGGCCCACGCACTGGCGCCCGTCCCCGTGAAACGCTCGCTGCCCGGGGTGGCTCCACCGTCGAAGAACGCGGACTCGGGCAGCCGGAAACCCTTCAGCCCGCATGCGTTCGCCGTGTCGGTGCGGCCAGCCCCGCCCTTCTCCGCAGGGCCGTGCAGGCGGACCGGGCGGGAGAGCTCCGGTGCCGAACAACCGACGTCCCCGGCGATCTGCCGGGCCGCGTGCACGGCGGTGACGGCCAGTGCCTGCCGGTCCGCCGTCCCGTTGCTCACTTCCAGTTCGAGCACCGGTGAGGCGTTGGCGCCGGACGACGGGATCTTGTCCCAGCAGGAGGCAGGCAGCATGACCCAGGCCCGCCTGTCGTCGACCGCACCGGCCGCACCGTCGGCCAAGTAGGACATGGCCGCCGGGTTCTTCCACAGTCGGGTCCGGAACGGGAAGGTGGCGTCCGGACGCGTCAGGTCGACGGTGAGGCTGGCCTGATCGCCGCCGATGAGCTTGCTGCTGCGCTGGACGACGCAGTCGAAACCGTAGGCGTCGCCGGACACCTTCTGCGGCTCCGCCGAGGCGAGGGTGAGCCGGCCGGGCCCGTCCAGTACGGCTCCCGCGTCGTCGGCGGACACTGCACCGGCACAGAAGTCGTCCCGCCCGAGCAGGTCGGTGTTCCACCAGGCGAACAGCCCTGCTCCGGCGATGACGACGGCGCAGACCAGCGCAAGGATCGTCGCTGTGCGCACCCGTGTTGTTCGCCCGGTCATGGTCGTCACTCCTGTTACTTGCGTTCGCGCAGAGCGTCGTAGGCGAGCTCACGCCCGCCCATGTAGCTCTGCCGCGCCTCGCGCTGCGTGGCGCCGATGTCGTCCTTGGACTGGTGGTTCAACGTGCCCCAGTCCTTGACACCGATGTCCCCCGTGGACCACCTGATCGGATCAGCTCATCACCCTACGGATGGGGTTCGCGACCGCACAACCCGCCCCTCCGTCACCCCGGCAACGACGCACCGGAGCGAAGCCGCACCGGGCACACAGCGGTGTGGCCCCGCCGAAGACATCAACGGCGAGGCCACACCATCAGTCAACTTCCGTTTTACCGGGCCCCGATGGGCTGAGGAACCGCCACCCCGTCCTCCGTCACGTACTTCACGCCGGCGTCGTTCTTCGTGATCGTGAACGCGTCCAGGGTCTCCCCCACCTCCTTGTCCGTCGTCGACCTGTCGTCCCACTTGGCGCCGATGACCGCCTCGTACCGGATCGTGTCCTTCGAGACCGTGATGCCCTGGAACGTCGACGTGTGGGCGGCGCGGGCCACCTGGGTCGCGCCGTTGCGGGTCCAGACGTTGTCGTCGGCCGGGGACAGTTCGTAGTACTTGGGGCCGGCCATGGCGACCGCGTAGACCGGGCCCGTCGTCACGCCCGGGGTGTCCGTCGCGTCCGCGTTGACGTAGCCGCGGGCGTACACGTGGTCGTGGCCCATCAGGACCAGGTCGATGTCGTTGCGCTGGAAGACCGGCAGCCAGGCGTCGCGGATCGGCTTCTCGTCGCGGCCCACCGCCGCCGAGAAGACCGGCTGGTGGAAGGTGGCCACCGACCACTTGTTGGGGTTGTTCGCCAGGATGTGGTCGAGCCAGCGGGCCTGGAGGTCCAGCCACAGCTTCTGCGGGTCCGGGCAGTCGACCGAGCAGGACGGGAGGTCCGGCGGGGTCATCAGCTCGCGGGCGTCGTGCGTGCTCGCGTTGAGCGTGATGAAGCGGACGTTCTGGTAGTCCGTGTAGTACGCCGTCTCCACGATCGACTTCGCCATGTGGGCCTCGTACGCCGCCCGTTGGCGTTCAGAAGGTGACTCGTCCTTGGCCGGTGTCGCCGTCGGGCCGTTCGCCGGGTACGCGAACGTGGACTTCCACGTCTTCAGGAACAGGTCCGCGTTGTACTCGTGGTTGCCCGGCGCCGCGATCACGTTGGTCGTCTGGCTGTGGCCGTTCATCGCGCCGAACCACTCGTCCCACAGGCCGTCGTTGCCGCCCGAGTCCACCAGGTCACCCGCGTTGACGCTGCCGATCGCCTTCGGGAAGCGCTGGTACGCCTGGTCGACGACCGGGGCCCACTTCGCCTTCAGGTCGTTCTGGGCGTCGCCGAAGTAGAGGAACGTGAACTCCTCGCCCGGCTTTCCTGCGGAAGTGAACGTGTACCTCTCGCTCAGCTTGGTTCCTGTACCCACCCGGTACTCGTACGGCGTTCCCGGCTTCAGCCGGTCCATCACCGCCGAGTGCGTCCGCGTCGGGACTCCGCTGCTCAGCAACTCCTCGTTCGTCGTCGCCTTCGCCTTGCGCCAGGCCGAGTCGGAGCCCTTCTCGCGGTACTGCACCTCGCCGCTCGTCGTGCCGCTGCCCGTCCGCCACGTCACGGCCTGGGAGGTGGCGGGCGTCTCCGTCGGGGTGAGGACGATGCGCTCCGGGGTCACGCCCGGCGCTTCCAGGTCCGGGTCGGTCGTCAGCGCCACGTCGAAGATGTGCATGATGCCGCGGTCCGTGCCCTGGGGCAGGACCACCGACGTCACGCGCTTCTTACCGTCCAGCACCTGCGGGACCGTGCCGAAGACCACCGTGCGCGTCGTGTCCGACGTGCCGTTGACCTTGTTGCGGCCCTCCGTGGCCACCAACGGGACGTTGCCGTAGAGGTAGTTGGTGCCGGGCGTCCAGTCCGTGAACTGCACCGCTACGTTCTGCGTCGAGCCGTCCTCGTACTCCACCGTCGCCAGGCCCTGCGAGGGGCCGTTCGTCGCCAGGCCGAGGAAGGAGATGCCCGTCGCCTTGACGCCCTTGCCGTTCCGGCCCGCGAGGTCCACGCGCTGGCCGTGCGGGATCCAGTTGTCCGGCTCGGCCTGCCGCGTCTTCGGCCAGGTGAAGGTGACCCCGGTGTCGCCCAGCGGCAGCTTCGCGCCCGGTGCCGCGCCCGCCGCCGCCAGCTTCTCGCGGGAGAGGGAGTTGTCGCTGAGGTCGAGCGAGCCCAGCCTGCCCTGGCCGTCGGGGGTCGAGCCGATGTTGTTGCGGGCGTCGGAGCCGTCCGTGTACGACGGCGGTACGTCGGCCGCACCCGTGCCCCAGGCCTTCGGGGTCTCCCCCATCGTGTAGGTCAGTACGCCGCCCGACCGCGCGAAGTCCTCGTTCAGCCAGGACTTCGTCGTGGGCTTTCCGTTGACCTTCAGGCCCGTGATGTACGGCTTGTCGGCCGCCGCGCCCGCCGCCTTGATCGTGATCCGGCGGTCGCTGTCCGCGCTGTCGATCGTGACCTTGTCGAACATCGGCGAGCTGAGCACCAGGTTCGCCGTCCCGTACACCGCCGGGTTCATCCCGAGGTTCGCCCACACGTACCAGGAACTGAGCGAGCCCAGGTCGTCGTTGCCCGGCAGGCCCGACGGCGTCGTGCCGTACATCTCGTCCGTCGCCCGGCGCAGCACCTCCGACGTCCGGTGCGGCTGCCGCAGCCAGTTGTAGACGTACGGCATCGAGAAGCTCGGCTGGTTGGAGAGGTACGCGCCCGTGGTGTTGTAGACGCCCGCGTCCAGGGCCTTGGTGTGCTCGTCGAGGTCGCGGGTGACGGCCTCGACGCCGCCGCGCTTCTCGATCAGCGTGCCGATGTTCTGCGGGACCATCCAGCCGTACTGGTAGCCCGTCGCCTGCTCGAACTGGTTGCCGCGCTCACCGAGGTTGAAGCCCCGGTCGAAGCCGTTGCGACCGCGCGGGCGGATCCGGTCCGTCTCCGGGTCGAGGAGGTTCTGCCAGTTCTGCGCCCTGGTCATGAACTGCTCGTGGGTCGCCTTCTCGCCCAGGCGGTCCGCCAGTTGGGCGATCGCGAAGTCGTCGATCGCGTACTCAAGGGTCTTCGACGTCGCCGAGTCGCCCTTGCCGTTGTCGATGAACCCGGCACTGAAGTACTGCTGCGCGTGCGCCCGCTTCGTCGTGTCGGCGGGCAGCGACTGCGTCGTCCGCATCGACGTCAGCGCCGCCCTGCGGTCGTAGTCCACACTGCCGAACGCGTCGATCGACGACAGCACCACCTGGAGCGAGTCGCCGCTCATCTTCTGCTGCGACTGGTTCAGATGCGGCCAGTTGGGCCACGCGCCCGTCTGCTTCACCAGGTCCACCAAGGACTGGTTGATGTCGGAGCCGACCTTCGGGAAGAGCAGCGCGATGAGCTGCGCCTGACCCCGGTACATGTCCCAGCCCGCGTACGTCACGTAGTGGTGCCGGCCGGCCGCCACCTTGCGGACCGTGCCGTCGTGGCCCGGGTACTGGCCGTTGACGTCGTCGGCGATGTTCGGGTGGAGGAGGGAGTGGTAGAGCGCCGTGTAGAACTTCACCCGCTCCGACTTCGTCCCTCCGGTGGCCTTCACCGTGGCCAGCGTGTCCTTCCAGACCTTCGCCGTCGCCTTCCGCACCTGGTCGAAGGTCCGACCGCCGGTCTCCTCCTCGGCGTTGCGGGCCGCGTTCGCCACGCTGACGTAGCTCAGCCCGGTCCGCGCGGTGACCGTCGCGCCCTTCGGGAAGACGAGGTACGCGCCCGAACCGTGCCTGGCCTCGCCGCCGCGCGCGCTCGCCGCGCCCGAGGTGACCTCGCCGCCCTGCCAGGTGCCGTACGAGGTGAACGCGCGGTCGAACGTCGAGGAGAAGTAGGCCCGGTAGCGGCCGCCCTCGTCGCACACCGACGCCGTCTCGACCCAGCCGCTGACCGTACGGCCGTCGACCTTCACCTCGCTGTCGAAGACCCGGTTGTTGGAGCCGGCGACGTCCAGGATGAGGGTGGAGGAGTCCTTGCGGGCCGGGAATTCGTAGCGGTTGACGGCGGTACGCGTCGTCGCCGTCAGCTCCGTCTCCACCCCGTTGCCGAGGCCGACCGTGTAGTGGCCGGGCGCCGCCGTCTCGTCGCGGTGGTCGAAGTCCAGGTAGTACGGGTCGATCTTCGTGCCGGGGCTGGTCGGCAGCGCGCCGTCGTCGAGCGTGCCCGTGTACGGCAGGACCGGGAAGTCGAAGGCGCTGAACCGGCCCTCGCAGCCGGTGCCGGACAGCCGCGTCATCCCGAAGCCGCGGATCTTGTCGGCGCTGTACTCGTAGCCGCCCTTCTGGTCGCCGTCCGAGGAGCGGTACGTGGTCGGGCTCGACTGGACCATGCCGAACGGGGTCGTCGCGCCCGGCCAGGTGTTGCCGTACGCGCTGTTGCCCTTGTTCTGCTTCGGGTCCAGCTCCGTGCCGATGAACGGGTCGACGGCGTCGTACGGGCTGATGGCCGAGGCGCGCGGGGTGGCGTCCGCGGCGGGGGCGGTGACGGTGGCCGTGGCGGGCGCCAGGCCCGCGACGAGCGCGCCCGACGTCAGCGCGGCCACGGCGACGGCGCGCAGCCGCCCCCGTCTCGGCCGGGGCGGCGGGTGTGCGGCGGCGGTGGGTTCCCGCATGAGCGGTCCTCTCGGGGGCGGCGGAAGCAGACAGAAGCGCGCGCTCCGGGCCGGGGGGCTAGACAGCGATGGCAAGCGACGTCAAGCGATGACAACGTTGTCCAGGTCCCGTCCGGGCGCGTGCACCACAGTGCTCGGCACAGTTTTCCCGGAGAGGGCCGCCAGGGGAAGCCCTGACCAACAGGCCGTTTCCCGCGATCTTCCGTGCGCGCGGCGCCGAGGCTTCCGCACCGGCCGACCGGACGCCTCAGCGCCAGGCGTGGCGGATCTTCAGCCGCCCGTATCCCATCGCCCCCGAGAAGCGGATGCGCGGCGCGTCGGGGCGGGACGGCTGCCGGGGCCGGTAGCGCAGGTCCTTCCAGCCGGTGGTCAGGTCCTCGACCTCGACGATCGCGTCCCGCGGCACCGTGATGTTCGCGTTGCCGGTGCCGAGGCTCAACTCGATGTCGATGACCGGATGTTCGAGGATCGCCCGGGACAGGTCCAGACGCACCCGCCCGAAGGCGGACTCGACCTTGAGGACCCGAGGCACCCGCCAGGCCCCGCGCCGCGTGATCCGCCCACCGGCGGCGGCGATCGTGGATGTGGTGCCCGGGTCCTCGGCCGGGAGGGAATCCAGGGCCGCCGCGAGTTCGCCGCGGGTCGTGGCGGCGAGCACCTGGCCCAGGCGATCGTCCATCTCCTCGTGCGCGATGCGCTCCTCGGCGTACGCCTCCCGCACGCGCCGCACCGCGCTCTCGCGGTCGTCCGCGCCCACGCGCGTCGAGTCACTTCGCGGAGGTGTGGTCACCGCTCCACCTTAATGCGGCGGCGGCCGGACGGACATGGCGCTGCCGCGCGGCCTCAGGAGACCGCCGCCGCCTCGGCCTCCTGACGGCGGTCGTAGTCGGCACGCGCCTTCGCGATCTCCTGCTGGTGGCTCTCGGTCCAGTCGACGAGCGACCTGATCGTCGCGTGCAGGGTCGCGCCCAGCTCCGTCAGCTCGTACTCCACGCGCGGCGGGACGACGGGGTAGACCGTGCGCCGCACCAGACCGTCGCGTTCGAGCTGGCGCAGGGTCACCGTCAGCATGCGCTGGCTGATGCCCTCGATGAGCCGGCGCAGCTCGGAGAAGCGCAGGGTGCGGCGTTCCAGGTGGGCGATGGCGAGCAGCGACCACTTGTCGGCGACGCGGTCGAGGATCTGCCGCACCTCGCAGCCCTCGCGGACGTCCCACTGGCTGATGTCGTAGTCCGGACCGGCGTCGGTATCCGCGCAGTGACTCGGTGACTTCGAAGTGCCTTCTTCCATACCTCCCCACGGTGCCGCAAGCTTCGAGTGGTTACAAGAGAGAACCGACCGGCGATCCGGTAACTCGACTCTGTCTCGCGCTGCTTGAGGCCTCCGCGCGCGAACCCCTGTTCATTCAACCGCTGTTGCGGCGGATCGCCATGCCCATTTCGTCCGCGCCCAAGGAGAAGTCCCGTGTCCTCATCACCGTCCCTTCCGAGATCGAGCAGCGACCGCATGACCGGGCGCGCCTGGGGTGTGCTGCTCGTGCTGTGCGGCGCGATCTTCCTCGAAGGCATCGATGTGGCCATGCTCAATGTGGCCCTGCCCGCGATCCGCGAGGATCTGGACCTGTCCACCGGCACGCTCCAGTGGGTGATGAGCGCGTACGTCCTGGGCTACGGCGGTTTCATGCTGCTGGGCGGACGGGCGGCCGATCTGTTCGGCCGGCGGCGGATGTTCGTCCTCTGGCTCGTGGTGTTCCTGCTCTTCTCCGGGCTGGGCGGGCTGGCCACCGAGGGCTGGATGCTGATCACCGCCCGGTTCGTCACCGGCGTCGCCGCGGCCTTCATGACCCCGGCCGGCCTGTCGATCATCACCACCGGATTCCCCGAGGGGCCGCAGCGCAACAAGGCCCTGCTCGTCTACGCGGGCACCGCCGCGGGCGGCTTCTCCATCGGCCTGGTCGTCGGCGGGCTGCTCTCCGCCGTCGACTGGCGCTGGGTGTTCTTCGCGCCGGTCGTCCTCTCCTTCGGCATCCTGCTCGCCGCGCTCGCCCTGATCCCCGCCCCGCCGCGCCCGGACCGCACCGGCAAGGGCGTCGATCTGGCCGGTGCGGTCACCGTCACCGCCGGGATCCTGCTGCTCGTCCTCGGTGTCGAGCGGGCCACGCACGCCTCGGCCGGCTGGACCGTCGGCACGATCGGCGCGGCCCTGCTGCTCTTCCTCGCGTTCGTCCTGATCGAGCGCGCCTCGTCCTCGCCGCTGGTGCGCCTGGGCATCTTCCGCAGCGGGGCGCTGGTCCGCGCCAATGTGTCGGGGCTGCTGTTCGCCGCCGGGTTCTTCGGCTTCCAGTTCATCGCCGTGCTCTACCTCCAGGAGCTGCGCGGCTGGTCGTCCCTGCAGACCAGCTTCGCGCTGATCGTCATCGGTGTGGACGCGGTCCTCTCGCCGCTGCTCACCCCGAAGCTGGTGGCCCGGTTCGGCAACGCCCGGGTCATCTTCGGCGGGCTGCTCGTCGCGTCGCTGTCGTACGCGCTGTTCCTGCCGATCTCCGCCGACTGGACGTACGCGGCGATGTTCCCGGGCCTGCTCCTCCTGGGGGTCTCCTTCTCGCTGGTCTATGGTCCGCTCACCATCACGGCCACCGACGGCATCGCCGAGGAGGAGCAGGGGGTGGCGGGCGGTCTGCTCTACACGTCCTTCCAGTTCGGCGCCGCGCTGGGGCTGTCCGCGGTGGCCGCCGTCAATATCGCTGCCACGGACGGGAGTTCGCCTTCGGCACTGCTCGACGGTTACCGGGCGGCCCTGGTCGTCCCGCTGGTCGCCGCTCTGGTCGCCGCCGCCGTCAGCGCGTTCGGGCTGCGCACGCGGCGGGCGACGACTCCGGGCAGCGGCGCCTCGGCCGATGCCGGCGGGGTCGAGCAGCCCGCCGGGGTCGGGGCCTGAACGCGCGGAGGCAGGAGCTGAAGGGCGCGGGGGTGCGGCCGGAGACCATCCGGGCGTGCCCCCGCCGCCGCGTGTCGCCGCCTGTTCCCACCACCGCGTGTCGCCGCCTATTCGGTCGACACCCCTCCCCCGCGTCCGGCAGAGTCCCGTCATGGATCACAGGGAGACCACCCCCCCCGGACACTGGCCGCTCTACGGGCTCCGCCTGCGCACTCCGCGCCTGGAACTGCGCCTGCCCTGCCTCGACCTCCTCGACGAGCTGGCCTCCGTGGCGGCCGACGGGGTGCACGATCCGGACCGTATGCCGTTCAGCGTGGCATGGACCGACGGGTCGCCCGAGGCCGTGGGGCGGGCGGTGTTCCAGCATCTGCTGGGGACCGTGGCCGGCTGGTCCGTGGACGACTGGACGCTCAGCCTGGCAGTGCTGCACGAGGGGAAGGTCGTCGGGCGGCAGGATCTGATGGCGCGCGGCTTCGGGGTGCGGCGGCAGGCGGAGACCGGGTCGTGGCTCGGACTCCCTTACCAGGGGCAGGGGTTGGGTACGGAGATGCGCGCCGCCGCCTTGCACCTCGCGTTCGCCGGGCTCGGCGCGCGGTACGCCGTCTCCGCTGCTATGACCGACAATCCGCGTTCGCTGGGGGTCTCGCGGCGGCTCGGATACGCGGACGACGGCCTGGAGACGGATGTCGTGCGCGGGGCTCCCGTCACGCTGCGGCGGCTGCGGCTGGACCGGGCCCGGTGGGAGGCGCACCGGAGCGTGGACGTGACTGTGGAGGGGCTCGACGCCTGCCGGGCGGAGTTCGGGGTCTGAGGAAGGCGCGTCGACGACCACCCCTTACGAAGCAAGGTTAGGCTAACCTTCCTTTGGATCGCCCCAGTCGGAAGCCGGGCCCGTCCGCCCGCCGCTCCGGCCCGTCCGGAGGAGCCCCCGTTGACGTCGACGACCGCCACCACCCCCGAAGTCACCCCGTTCCGGCTCTTCGACCTGGCCGTTCTGCGGACCAGGCGGCTGGGCCCCTCCATCCTGCGGATCACGCTCGGCGGCGCGGGAATCGAGGGCTTCAGCGGCGGGGGCCGCGACCAGAGCCTGTCGGTCCTGCTGCCCCGCCCGGGACAGGACGAGGCCGTGGTTCCGGCGGGCGACAGCGGGACCTGGCACGAGAAGTGGCGGGCGCTGCCCGAGGGCGAGCGGGCGGTGATGCGCACGTACACCGTACGGGCCCAGCGGCTGCGGGCCGACGGTTCGACCGAGGTGGATCTCGACTTCGTCCTGCACGGCGACGGCGGGCCCGCCTCCCGCTGGGCACGGACGGCCGCGCCCGGCGACCGGCTCAAGGTGCTGGGGCCCGCGGTGGCGGACAACACCGCCGTACGTTTCCACCCGCCGGCCGACACCGACTGGGTGCTGATCCGGGCCGACGAGTCCGCCCTGCCCGCCGCGGCCGCCGCGCTGGAGTGGCTGCCCGCGGGGCTGCCGGCCCGGGTCTGGCTGGATATTCCGTGCACCGAGGACCGGCAGGCGCTGAACACCGCGGCGAAGGCCCGGATCAGCTGGCTCGTCCGGAGCGAAGGGGCGGCCCGCTGCGTGGAGGCGGTGCGCGCGGCCGAGTTGCCGCAGGGCACCCCGTACGCGTGGATCGCGGGCGAGGCGTCCGGGGTGCGGGCACTGGACCACCACCTGATCCGGGAGCGGGGCTTCGGCCGGGAGCGGGTGACGTGCGCGGAGTACTGGCGGCGCGGACTCAGCGAGGACCAGTCGCGGGAGGCGGCCGCCACGGCGCGGGCCGCCGGGAGCGGGGCCGTGGAACGGCCGGAAGGGAAACGCGAGGGCCGAGTGGAGGGATAGAGGGCGGAAAGCGGACAAGCCGCCCGCTCCCAGAGGGCACGGGGAATGATCGATTCCGAGTTAGGTTAGGCTCACCTTACTTCGGCATCGCGCCCTCGTCCCCCCTTCCTGCCCGGAGGGCCGCGATGAAGTTCCCCTCACCCGGGAGGACCCTTTTATGCGTGCGCACCTGCTCAACAACACGACTGCGGAGCACTATCGGAGCACCGTCTCCGCAGGCGTGGAACGGGTAGCGGCCACGCTCGCCGCCACCGATCGCCCCTTCAGCGGGGTCGGTGTCGACGAGCTCTCCCCCGTCGTCGACGCGATCGACCTCGACCGGCCGCTGGGCGATGCCGCCGCCGCCCTGGACGAGCTGGGCGAGGTCTACCTCCGCGACGCCGTCTACTTCCACCACCCCCGCTACCTGGGGCACCTCAACTGCCCCGTCGTCATACCCGCCGTGCTCGGCGAGGCCGTGCTCTCCGCGATCAACTCCTCCCTGGACACCTGGGACCAGAGCGCGGGCGGCACCCTCATCGAACGCCGGCTGATCGACTGGACCACCGAGCGGATCGGGCTCGGCCCGGCCGCCGACGGGATCTTCACCAGCGGCGGCACCCAGTCCAACCTCCAGGCCCTGCTGCTGGCGCGGGAGGAGGCGAAGATCCGGCCGGAGCACCTCACCCGGCTGCGGATCTTCACCTCCGAGTGCAGCCACTTCAGCGTGCAGAAGTCCGCCAAACTCCTCGGCCTCGGCCCGGACGCGGTCGTCTCCGTGCCCGTGGACCGCGACAAGCGCATGCGGACCGTGGGGCTCGCCCGCGCGCTGGAACAGTGCGTCGCCGAAGGAGCCGTGCCGATGGCCGTCGTCGCCACCGCCGGCACCACGGACTTCGGCTCCATCGACCCGCTGCCCGAGATCGCCGCGCTCTGCGAGCAGTTCGCCGTCTGGATGCATGTGGACGCCGCGTACGGCTGCGGGCTGCTCGCCTCCCGTGCCCGCGGCGGCCTCCTCGAAGGCATCGCGCACGCCGACTCGGTCACCGTGGACTTCCACAAGTCCTTCTTCCAGCCCGTCAGTTCATCGGCCGTACTGGTCCGCGACCGGGCCACGCTGCGCCACGCCACGTACCACGCGGAGTATCTGAACCCGCGCCGGATGGCCGAGGAGCGGATACCCAACCAGGTCGACAAGTCCCTTCAGACGACCCGCCGGTTCGACGCGCTGAAGCTGTGGATGACGCTGCGCGTCATGGGCGCGGACGGCATCGGCGAACTGTTCGACGAGGTCTGCGACCTGGCCGCCGAGGGCTGGCAGCTGCTCGCCGCCGATCCGCGCTTCGACGTGGTCGTCGAGCCACGGCTCTCCACGCTCGTCTTCCGCTACATCCCGTCCGGTGTCACCTCCCCGGGCGACATCGACCGCGCCAACCTCTACGCCCGCAAGGCGCTGTTCGCCTCCGGCGAGGCGATCGTCGCGGGCACCAAGGTGGGCGAGCGCCAGTACCTGAAGTTCACCCTGCTCAACCCCGAAACGACCGTGCACGACATCGCCGCGGTCCTCGACCTGATCTCCGGCCACGCCGAGAAGTACCTGGGAGACTCCCTTGACCGCGCTTCCTGAACCCCACGACTTCATCGGGATCGGGCTCGGCCCGTTCAACCTCGGTCTCGCCTGTCTGACCGAGCCGATCGACGAACTGAACGGCGTCTTCCTGGAGTCCAAGCCGGACTTCGAGTGGCACGCCGGAATGTTCCTCGAAGGGGCCCATCTCCAGACGCCGTTCATGTCGGACCTGGTCACCATGGCCGATCCGACCTCGCCGTACTCCTTCCTCAACTACCTGAAGGAGCGCGGCAGGCTCTACTCCTTCTACATCCGGGAGAACTTCTACCCGCTGCGCACCGAGTACAACGACTACTGCCGCTGGGCCGCCGGGAAACTGAGCAGCATCCGGTTCGACGAGACCGTCGAGACGGTGACGTACGACGAGGGCGACGGGCTCTACACCGTGACCACCGTCTCCGGCGAGGCGTTCCGGTCCCGGCATCTGGTCCTCGGCACCGGAACGCCGCCGCACATCCCGGAAGCCTGCCAGGGTCTCGGCGGCGACTTCCTGCACAACTCCCGTTATCTGGACGGGAAAGCCGAACTCCAGAAGAAGAAGTCGATCACCCTGGTCGGCAGCGGGCAGAGCGCGGCGGAGATCTACTACGACCTGCTCTCCGAGATCGACACCCACGGCTACCGGCTCAACTGGGTCACACGCTCCCCGCGGTTCTTCCCGCTGGAGTACACCAAGCTGACGCTGGAGATGACCTCCCCGGAGTACATCGACTACTTCCACGCGCTGCCCGAGGAGACCCGCCACCGGCTGGAGACGGGGCAGAAGGGGCTGTTCAAGGGCATCGACGGGGAACTGATCGACGCGATCTTCGACCTGCTCTACCAGAAGAACCTGCCGGGCCCCGTGCCGACCAGGCTGCTCACCAACTCCGCCCTCGTGAGCGCCCGTTACGACGAGGACGGCGGTGCGTACAGCCTCGGCCTGCGCCAGGAGGAGCAGGGCAAGGACTACGAGCTGACCACCGAGGGCCTGATCCTCGCCACCGGCTACCGCTACGAGGCGCCCGCCTTCCTCGCGCCGATCACCGGCCGGCTGCGCCACGACAGCCGGGGCCGCTTCGACGTGGCCCGCAACTACAGCATCGACACCACCGGGCGCGGGGTCTTCCTCCAGAACGCCTCGGTGCACACGCACTCGATCACCTCGCCCGACCTCGGCATGGGCGCCTACCGCAACGCGTACATCATCGGCGAACTGCTCGGCCGCGAGTACTACCCGGTCGAGAAGTCCATCGCCTTCCAGGAGTTCGCCGTATGAGCCGCCCCGACAAACGCCATGCCGAGGAACTCGGCACGTTCACCGTCCGCCCGCTGGCCCCCGCCGCCGACGCCGCGCTGGTGCACCGCTGGGTGACCCACCCCAAAGCCGCGTTCTGGCTGATGGGCGACGCCGGACTCCCGGACGTGGAGCGGGAGTACCGCGACATCGCGGCCCACCCGCACCACGACGCGTTCATCGGGCTGCACGACGGCGAGCCGGCCTTCCTGATCGAGCGGTACGACCCCACCGAAGTCGAGCTGAAAGGGCTGTACGAGGCGGAGCCCGGCGATGTCGGGATGCACTTCCTCGTCGCCCCCACCGACACCCCGGTGCACGGCTTCACCCGGGCCGTGATCACCGCCGTGATGGATTTCCTGTTCGCCGACCCGTCGGTGCGCCGCGTCGTCGTCGAGCCCGACGTGACCAACAGCGCCGTCCAGGCCCTCAACAAGGCCGTCGGCTTCGAGGTGCTCCGGGAGATCGCCAAACCGGAGAAGGACGCACTGCTCAGCGCCTGCACCCGTGAGCAGTTCGAAGCAGCAACCGGAGGTAACGACCGATGACGACCGCCCTCACCGACAGCGTCGCCCACCTCTCCCCGGAGCGCTGGGCCACCGCAAACCGACTGCTGGTACGCAAAGCACTGGCGGAATTCAGCCATGAACGGCTACTCGCTCCCACCCCGATCGGCGACGGCCGCTTCACCGTCCGTAGCGACGACGCCTCCACCGAGTACCGTTTCACCGCGCGCCTCTTCGCCCTGGACCACTGGCAGGTCGAGGCCGAGACCATCACCCGGCACCGGCACGGCTCCGAACTCCCGCTGGACACCCTGGAGTTCTTCACAGAGATGCGGCACACCCTCGGGATCTCCGAGGAGATCCTGCCGGTCTATCTGGAGGAGGTCTCCTCCACCCTGGCCGGAACCGCCTACAAACTCACCAAGGAACCGGCCACCTCCCGCCAGCTCGTCGCCGCCGGCTTCCAGGCCATCGAGACCGGGATGACCGAGGGCCACCCGTGCTTCGTCGCCAACAACGGACGGCTCGGCTTCGGTGTGGACGAGTACCGGGCGTACGCCCCCGAGACCGCCGCGGAGATCCGGCTGGTCTGGCTGGCCGCCCGCCGGGACCGGGCCACCTTCACCGCGGGCGCCGGTCTCGACTACGACACGCTGATCACGGACGAACTGAGCGAGGCGACCCGGGAGCGCTTCGACGGCGCGCTGCGCGGGCTCGGCCTCGACCCGCAGGACTACTTCCTGCTGCCGGTCCACCCCTGGCAGTGGTGGAACAAGCTCGCGGTCACCTTCGCCGGAGAGCTGGCCGAACGGCATCTGGTGGTGCTCGGCGAGGGCGAGGACGGCTATCTCGCCCAGCAGTCGATCCGGACGTTCTTCAACGCGGACCACCCCGAGAAGCACTACGTGAAAACGGCGCTGTCCGTGCTCAACATGGGCTTCATGCGCGGGCTCTCGGCCGCCTACATGGAGGCCACCCCGGCGATCAACGACTGGCTGGCCGGTCTCGTCGAGCGCGACGACCTGCTGCGCGGGGCCCGGTTCTCGATCATCCGGGAGCGGGCCGCGATCGGCTACCACCACCGGTCCTACGAGGCGGCCACCGTCAAGGGCTCCCCGTACCGGAAGATGCTCGCCGCCCTGTGGCGCGAGAGCCCGGTGCCGGGCCTCCGGCCGGGCGAGCGGGTCGCGACGATGGCCTCGCTGCTCCACACCGACCACGAGGGCGGCTCGGTGGCCGGGGCGCTGATCGCCGAGTCGGGGCTGGACCCGCAGGCGTGGCTGCGGCACTACCTGGACGCCTATCTGGTGCCGGTGCTGCACAGCTTCTACGCCTACGACCTGGTCTACATGCCGCACGGCGAGAACGTGATCCTGGTCGTGGAGGACGGGGTCGTCACCCGGACGATCTTCAAGGACATCGCCGAGGAGATCGCGGTGATGGACCCGGACGCGGTGCTGCCGCCGCGGGTCGAGCGGATCCGGGCCGAGGTGCCCGAGGACATGAAGCTGCTGTCGGTCTTCACCGACGTCTTCGACTGCTTCTTCCGCTTCCTGGGCGCGGGGCTGGCCACCGAGGGCGTCCTGGACGAGGACACCTTCTGGCGGACGGTCGCCGCGTGCGTACGCGACTACCAGGAGTCGGTGCCGTATCTCGCGGACAAGTTCAAGCAGTACGACCTGTTCGAGGCGGAGTTCGCGCTCTCCTGCCTCAACCGCCTCCAGCTGCGCGACAACCAGCAGATGGTCGATCTCAACGACCCGGCCGGCGCACTGCAGTTGGTGGGCCGGCTGAAGAATCCGATCGCCGGGTTCTGAGCCCGGCCGCCGGATCACGGCGGCCTCCCGGCCGGTGAGCGCCCGGGGACGGTCCCCCGGGTGCTCACCTTCTTGGGCGCGCCCCGGAGGCGGGCTGGCAGAATCGCGGCCATGGCGGAAATCATCCAGCGGGACGGAACGTGGACGTTCGACGGCGACACCGTGCGCATCGTGCCGGGCGGAAAGGCGCACCCGGTCCGGCAGGCGCTGGGTGAGACGGCCGTGCCCCTGGAGGCGGTGGCGGGCATCTCCTTCGAGCCGGACCGCAAGGGCGGGCGGCTGCGGCTGCGGCTGCGCGGCGGCGCCTGCCCGGTGCTGCGGGCCGCCGACGGCCGGCTCAAGGACGGCGCCGACCCGTACGCCCTGACCGTGGAGAAGGACCGCACGGGGGTCGCGGAGTACTTCGTCGACGAGGTCCGCAACGCGCTGCTGATCGAGCAGGTGCCGGACGGGCCCGTGGACCGCTTCCTGCTGCCCGGCCCCACCCTGCCGGTCTCCGGCGGGGGCGGCGACGGCACGGCGTCCTTCGACGGCGAGACCGTCCGGCTGACCTGGAACTGGAAGGCCGAGGAGTCCAAGACCTCGGCCGGTCCGACGTCCTTCCCGCTGTCCCGGATCGCGGGCGTGCGCTGGCTGCCCGCGATCGGGCTGGAGAACGGCTATCTGCGCTTCGAGCCGGCCGAGGGCCCCTCCTCCGCGCCGCCGAAGTACGACACGTACTCCCTGGACCTGTGGGGGATGTCGAAGAAGGAGTACACCGCGGTCGTGGTCGCGGCGGCGGTCCTGACGCGGCTGCCCGGGGCCCGTGCGGTGCCCGCCGCCCCGGAGGCGCCCCCGGCCCTGACCAAGGCGGCCGAGCCCGCGGCACCGCCCGCGGGCGACCACGACGCGCTGCTGCGGCGGCTGCGGGAGCTGGGCGAGCTGCACCGGGCCGGGGTCCTCACCGACGAGGAGTTCAGCACCGCGAAGCAGGCCGTTCTGCGCAGCATGTGAGCCGATCCGGGCGCCTTTCCCGACCCCCCTGCCCGGAATCGGGCAGATTTCTTGCATAAGCGCGCCCCGGCACGCAATATCGACGGGTGCTGGAACGCCGCTCGTCGCACGACGACCTCATCGACCACCTCGTACGCTCCACCGCGCTCCAGCGCGGTGAGGCGGCCCGGGTGATCCTCGACGTGCTGGCGTACTTCGACGAGAGCACCGACGACTTCGTCCGCCGCCGCCACCGCGAACTGCAGTCCGGCGGCCTGGTCAACACGGAGATCTTCGAGCGGATCGCGGCCGAGCTGCCGCACCGCGCCGTGGCGCCGCCGGAGCTCTCGCTCCGCCAGCTGCGCCGCATCGTCTACGGCTGAGCGAGCCGGGCGCCCGTGCGCGGGGCGCCGCACCGCATGCAGATACGTGTACGTCGATGGAGGGGCAGAGAAATCCATGTGCGGGATCGTCGGATACATCGGGAAGCGTGACGTCGCTCCGCTGCTGCTGGAAGGGCTGCAGCGGCTGGAGTACCGGGGCTACGACTCCGCGGGCATCGTCATCACGAACAAGGCCGCGGCGGGCAGGCCGGGCACGCTGAAGATGGTCAAGGCCAAGGGCCGGGTCCGCGAGCTGGAGGCCAAGGTCCCCAAGCGGTTCGCCGGCACCACCGGCATCGCGCACACCCGCTGGGCCACCCACGGCGCCCCGAGCGACGAGAACGCCCACCCGCACCTGGACGCGGAGAACAAGGTCGCCGTCGTCCACAACGGGATCATCGACAACGCCTCCGAGCTGCGCGCCAAGCTCGTCGCCGACGGGACCGTCTTCCTCTCGGAGACCGACACCGAGGTGCTGACCCACCTGATCGCCCGCGCCCAGGCCGAGACCCTGGAGGAGAAGGTCCGCGAGGCGCTGCGCCACGTCGAGGGCACCTACGGCATCGCCGTGCTGCACGCCGACTTCAACGACCGCATCGTGGTCGCCCGCAACGGCTCGCCGGTCGTCCTCGGCATCGGCGAGAAGGAGATGTTCGTCGCCTCCGACGTCGCCGCCCTGGTCGCCCACACCCGCCAGGTCGTCACGCTGGACGACGGCGAGATGGCCACCCTGAAGGCCGACGACTTCCGTACGTACACCACGGAGGGCTCGACCACGACGGCCACCCCGACCACCGTGGAGTGGGAGGCCGAGTCGTACGACATGGGCGGCCACGACACGTACATGCACAAGGAGATCTCCGAGCAGGCCGACGCCGTGGACCGGGTGCTGCGCGGCCGGATCGACGACCGGTTCTCCACCGTGCACCTGGGCGGCCTCAACCTGGACGCGCGGGAGGCGCGCGGGGTGCGCCGGATCAAGATCCTCGGCTGCGGCACCTCGTACCACGCGGGCCAGATCGGCGCCCAGCTGATCGAGGAGCTCGCCCGGATCCCCGCCGACGCCGAGCCGGCCTCCGAGTTCCGCTACCGCAACCCGGTCGTGGACCCCGACACCCTGTACGTCGCGGTCTCCCAGTCGGGCGAGACGTACGACGTGCTGGCCGCCGTCCAGGAGCTGAAGCGCAAGGGCGCCCGCGTCCTCGGCGTGGTCAACGTGGTCGGCTCCGCCATCGCCCGTGAGGCCGACGGCGGTACGTACGTCCACGCGGGCCCGGAGGTCTGCGTGGTCTCCACCAAGTGCTTCACCAACACCGTGGTCGCCTTCGCGCTGCTCGCGCTGCACCTGGGCCGGATCCGTGACCTGTCGGTCGCGGACGGCAAGCGGATCATCGACGGGCTGCGCCGGCTGCCGGAGCAGATCAGCGAGATCCTGGCGGGCGAGGACGAGATCAAGCGGCTCGCGGCGGAGTACGCGGACGCCAAGTCGATGATGTTCATCGGCCGGGTGCGCGGCTATCCGGTGGCCCGTGAGGCCTCGCTGAAGCTGAAGGAGGTCTCGTACATCCACGCCGAGGCCTACCCCGCGTCCGAGCTGAAGCACGGACCGCTCGCGCTGATCGAGCCCGCGATGCCGACCGTGGCGATCGTGCCGGACGACGATCTGCTGGAGAAGAACCGCGCCGCGATGGAGGAGATCAAGGCCCGCAGCGGCCGGATCCTCGCCGTCGCCCACCAGGTGCAGGAGAAGGCCGACCACACCATCGTCGTGCCGAAGAACGAGAACGAGCTGGACCCGATCCTCATGGGCATCCCGCTCCAGCTGTTCGCGTACCACACGGCCCTCGCGATGGGCCGCGACATCGACAAGCCGCGCAACCTGGCGAAGTCCGTGACGGTCGAGTAGACGGCTCCGCACGGACGTTGGGCCCCGTACCGCCAGGCAGGCGGTGCGGGGCCCAACGCGTGCCGCTCCAGGGCTTCCTGGCGGCCACTCAGGTCGCCCGGGTCCCGTGCGGGGCGCTCAGGGGATGACGATGACGGGGCGTTGCGCGCGGCGGGCGAGGCGGCCGGCCACCGATCCGAAGATCCGGCCGACGATGCCGTGCGTGGAGCCCACGACGATGGCGTCGGCGGCGTACTCCCGGCCGACCTCCTCCAGTTCGTGGCAGATGTCGCCGCCGCGCTCGACCAGCACCCAGGGCACCTCGGAGAGATAGTCCGCGCAGGCCAGCTCCAGGCCCAGGACCTCGGTGCGGTGATCGGGGACGTCGACGAAGACGGGGGGCTCGCAGCCCGCCCAGACCGTGGTCGGCAGCCGGTTGGCGACATGGACGATGATCAGACCGGAGCCGGAGCGTCCGGCCATGCCGATGGCGTAGGCGAGAGCCCGCTCGCTCGACATGGAGCCGTCGAAACCGACCACGACTCCGTGCCGGAAGGCGGGATCGCACGCATGGCGCGCTTCTTCGACCGTCCGCGGCTCCGACCCGGGGTCGGCTAGCGGCTTGCGGTCTTTGGGTTCAGGGATTTCGTGACCGGCCATCGGTGTCTCGGCGAAGAGAATCCTCGTGAGGAGGGAACGGTTTCGAGAGGTGCATCAGCAGGTGGTGAAGCTCTGTCCGGGAATCATCTTCCCAACCCCATACCCCCAAGGGTACGGCGTCATACCTCCACCGCCCAGACCCCCGCAAAAGCGTGCGCGACGCTGGAGGGAGCATGCCCGAGGCTGTCCGGGATGGCAATGCCGGATGTGTCGTACACGCGCATCCGGGGCCTGGAACACCGTCGGCCGTCCTGTTTTTCACGACGACCTCCGGCCCCCCGTCGCACCGCCCTCCGACACCCGCACCCGGTCCTCGTTGGCCACACCGCCGCCGGCCCATCACCCCGAGGAGTGACTCCGCCCCGCCCGCGGCCCCGGCCACACCGCGACAACCCGCCCCACCCTTCCCCCGGCAGCCCGAACCCGCCATGGTTCACCGCGTTCAGGGAGCGCACCGGCGCGGCTGCCACAGGCCGGTTGTGCGCCCGGCGTGACCGGATACAGCACACACAACCGATGGTTTTCAGCCAACTTCACCTGAGGCCCGAACCCTTCGCCGTATGGCCGGACACCCCACCGCCCACCAGGCAGGAACGGACCGCGCGGTACGCTTTCACCCGACGCGGACGGGCCACGTTGTCGAAGGGCACTTCCCTGTGCGCTTCGCGAGTGAAACGCTTCGTGATCGAACGCTTCACGCCACGTTTCCTTATCGACATTGAGCTGGTGGGGGAAGGTGTCACGGCGGGACCACGCGACGCAGTAGATTCGATCTTGGAAATCGGAGACTGGGGACACGTGCGACACCGAGGGGAAACGTGCAGGAGCGACAGGCCCGTAAGGACCAGGGAGACGCGAACACCGAGGGGGGCTTAGCGTCATGAGCCAGGACTCCGCCGCCGCGACGGAGGCCGCACGCAAGCTGACCGGGCGGCGACGCCGGGAAGTCGTTGCCGTGCTGCTGTTCAGCGGCGGCCCTATCTTCGAGAGCTCCATCCCGCTCTCCGTTTTCGGAATCGACCGGCAGGACGCGGGAGTTCCCCGCTACCGCCTGCTGGTCTGCGGTGGCGAGGAAGGACCGTTGCGCACGACCGGTGGGCTCGAACTCACCGCGCCGTACGGCCTGGAGGCGATCAGCAGAGCAGGCACCGTGGTGGTGCCCGCCTGGCGGTCGATCACCTCGCCGCCGCCCGCCGAGGCACTGGACGCGCTGCGGCGCGCCCACGAGGAGGGCGCCCGCATCGTCGGTCTGTGCACGGGAGCCTTCGTGCTCGCGGCCGCCGGCCTGCTGGACGGCCGGCCGGCCACCACATGTACGCGACGCTGGGTATCGATCTCTGCCTCCATATAGTCCGCACCGACCACGGCACGGAAGCCGCCGGGGCACTCGCCCGCCGGCTCGTCGTGCCGCCGCGGCGCAGTGGCGGGCAGGAGCGCTACCTGGACAGGTCTTTACCGGAGGAGATCGGGTCCGACCCGCTCGCCGAGGTCGTGGCCTGGGCGCTGGAGCATCTGCACGAGCAGTTCGACGTGGAGACGCTCGCGGCGCGCGCCTACATGAGCAGGCGGACCTTCGACCGCAGGTTCCGCTCGCTCACCGGCAGCGCACCGCTCCAGTGGCTGATCACCCAGCGGGTGCTTCAGGCACAGAGGCTGCTGGAGACCTCCGACTACTCGGTCGACGAGGTCGCCGGCCGCTGCGGCTTCCGCTCACCGGTCGCGCTGCGCGGGCACTTCCGCCGCCAGCTCGGCTCCTCCCCCGCCGCGTACCGGGCCGCCTACCGGGCCCGTCGTCCGCAGGGGGTGGCGGAGAGCGCCGCGACGGTGGTCGAGACGATGGTGCCCAGCCAGGGGCCGCCGTCCGGACGCCGGGGCACGCCCGTGCCCTCCGCACCCGTCGTCGTGGCGGCGTCGGTGGGGCCCGGGGAGCACTCCCTGCCGGGTCCTGACGCGTACGTTCCCGGTCGCCCGGCCCTGCCGGGACAGCGGAGTGCCCCGTAGGGTGGGGCTCATGAACGACCGCATGGTGTGGATCGACTGCGAGATGACCGGGCTCTCGTTGGCGGACGACGCACTCATCGAGGTGGCCGCCCTGGTCACCGACTCGGAGCTGAACGTGCTCGGCGAAGGGGTGGACATCGTGATCCGCCCGCCGGACGCGGCCCTGGAGACCATGCCCGAGGTGGTGCGGCAGATGCACACCGCCTCGGGCCTGCTCGACGAGCTGGCCGGGGGCACCACCCTGGCGGACGCCGAGGAGCGGGTCCTGGCCTACGTCCGTGAGCATGTGAAGGAGCCCGGCAAGGCCCCGCTCTGCGGAAACTCGGTCGGTACCGACCGCGGGTTCCTGGCGCGGGACATGCGGGATCTGGAGAGCTATCTGCACTACCGGATCGTGGATGTGTCCTCGGTCAAGGAGCTGGCCCGGCGCTGGTATCCCCGGGCGTATTTCAACAGCCCGGACAAGAACGGCAACCACCGGGCGCTGGCGGACATCCGTGACTCCATCACGGAGCTCCGCTACTACCGGGAGGCGGTCTTCGTGCCGCAGCCCGGCCCGGACTCCGAGCGCGCCAAGGAGATCGCGGCGCGTCTGGCGGCTCCGGCCGCACCGTAGGAACCCGCTGGTCACGGGCGCGCACGCGCCCGTGGACCGGCCCCGGGAAACGGGGGCGCGAGCACCCTCCCGGACCCTGTACACTTTTTCTCGGCCGGTCGGAAACGACCGGACGACATGGTGGGTATAGCTCAGCTGGCAGAGCACCTGGTTGTGGTCCAGGATGTCGCGGGTTCAAGTCCCGTTACTCACCCTGAGGGAAGGGCCCCGGTCTTCGGACCGGGGCCCTTCCGCGTATGCGCTCCTTCAGTCAGGCGCTCGGACGGTCGGACGGTCGGGTCAGAACGTGACGTCGGAGCAGGCGTAGAAGGCGTTGCCGGTGTCCGCGATGGTCCAGACGCCGAGGATCAGGTGCTTGCCCGACTTCTGCGGCAGTGCGCCGGCGTGCGTGACGGTGGAGCCGGGCTGCCGGCCGCCGAAGGGCACGGTCAGGAAGGGCTGCGGCTCCAGGTCCGCCCGGGTGAGGGGCTTCGCCGGGTCGTAGCCGTCCTTGGTGACGTAGTACCGGAAGTCGGTGGTGGCGTGCCGGGCGGTGATCCGCCAGCGGAAGGTGTGGCTGGCCCCGGCGCTCACCCGGGAGGCGGGCCAGGCTCCGCCGCGCGGGTCGTCCAGCTCGGCGAACCGCTGGTTGCCCCCGGCGCAGATCAGACCGTCGCGGGGACCGGCGGCCGGGAAGCCCTTGGGGCCCTCCACGCTCGGCGGCTCCCACTGGATCTGCCCGCAGCCGCGGACGGTGCCGTCACCGCAGAGCTGCTGCCTGCTGGCGGGTGAGTCGGTGTACCCGTGGCCCTGTGCGCTGCCGGAGGTGGCCAGCAGGGAGACCCCGGCGATGCCGAGGCCGAGGAGTAAGGACGTGATCTTTCTGCGCATGTGGTGCTCCTGTGTGAGGGGTGGAGCGTGCGGACAGATGGACCGGTGGCCGGACCGGCGACGGCTCGCCGCGCTTGGTCTAGACCAAGACCGAGGCTAGAGCCGGAATCATGGTCATGTCCATACCAATGAAGACGGCGGCAGAAGGCCCCGAACGGCCGCCGTCCGGCCGTTCGGGGCCCCGGGTCAGACCGCCGGCGCCTCCACATGGGCGACGACCTGGGCGTGGAAGCGGTCCACGGCCTCGTCGACACTGCGGATGAAGCCGGTCTCGGCGCTGCCCCGGCCGTTGCCCATGCCCTTGAACAAGGAGAGCCGGAAGCCGGTGATCTGCGCCCCGTCCTTCGGGAGGAGGTCGGCGGGCTCCGGGCGCAGCCGCTCCAGGGTGCCGCGCGGGCCCGGGCCCTGGCCGTCGACGAGCGTCTCGATGTGCAGGTCGGCGGGGGCCTCGGCGAGCCGCCGGACCAGCCGCTTCGCCCGGGTGAGGGGGTAGCCCGTCTCCTCGGCGGGCACCTCGATGGACGTACGGAGCTTGGCGGTGCGCAGATCGGCGGTGATGGCCAGGACGCCCGGGGTGCCCTCGATGCGGATCTCGGCGTTCAGCCTGCCCTGCTCGCAGAGGTGGTCGGCCAGCTCGGCACGGCGGGCGCCCGGGTCGGAGCCGCGCCGGGCGCGCTGGACCGGCAGGACCTTCTGCCCCAGCTCGCCGCCCAGCCGCAGACACACCTGCCGGACCAGCCGCTCCCAGTTCTCGATGACCTCCAGGGCCCGGGCGTCGCCCTGGCACAGGGTCTCGTCGTCGATGCCCCGGCGCACGGGCACCCAGGCCGCGCCCATGTTCTGGAAGCCGTGGCAGCCGGAGTTCTCGTGCTGGAGGTACAGCAGCAGCTCCTGGAGCAGCCAGGCGTGCGCGGCGTTGCCGACCCCCTCGTGGCGGATCAGCATCTGCGCCTGGTGCACGACCTCCGCCCAGGACAGATGCCAGAGCGCCACCTTGTGCTTGCGCCGCCGGTCGATCCGCACGTCGACGAGCGGGCTGCCTTCGAGCGCGACGTCGTTGGACAGGGTGATCACGGCCTCGTAGCCGCGCCGGGCGGCGATGTCCATGTACGCCTGTACCTGGTCGGGCTTGAGCGCGTTCCCGTTGGTCTTGGTCTCGACGAGCGCGGTCCACAGCTTGCCCGCCCGCTCGACCCGGACCACCCCGTCCGGGCGGCGCGGCGACTCCCCGTGCGGCAGGGTCACTTCGGTGTACGTCTCCATCCGGCCCGCCGGTGCGCCGAATCCGGCGGTGAGCCGGCGGCCGAACTCCGGCACCTGGGCCATCACGGAGAGCACGACGGAGGTGGCCCGCGTCTCGCGCTCACGGTCGCTCTTGAGCGCCGACACGGGGAACAGCCGGGCGGACCGCCACGACTCGTTGTCGGCGAGGCTCTTCTTGGCCGTACGGGGAAGGGTGACCTTCTTCTTCGCCGTACGGGGGCGGCGCGCGGGCTTCGGTACGGGGGCGGGGTCGGCGGGTCCCGGCGCGGCGGGAGCCCGGGGTGCGGCGGACGCCTGCGGTGCGGCCGGTGCGGCGGCCGGGGTCGTCGCCCTGACGCCTCGGCTCTGGGCGGGCACCACCGGGGGCTGCTCCGGCGCGTCCGGCCCGGTGTCGGCGGGCGGCGCGGGCGCGTCCGCTTCCGGTCCTGGTTCCGCTTCCGCCTCCGGCCCTGGCGGCTCCTCCGCCGCATCGTCGTCGATGTCGACGCCGTAATCGGTGGCCAGCCCGGCGAGCCCCGAGGCGTAGCCCTGGCCGACGGCGCGGAACTTCCACTCCCCCGAGCGCCGGTACAGCTCGCCGAAGATCACCGCGCTGACGTCGTCGGTCCCCTCCACGGCGAACCGGACCAGGCCGTCGCCCGTGCTGTCCGCGAGGGTGAGGCGGAGGTCGTCCAGTTCGCCGAAGCGGGAGCCGGCGTAGCGGCTGGCGGCGACGACGACCTTGTCGATCTCCTGCGGAACGGCGTCCAGATCGAAGCTGATCCGGTCCTCGCTGCCGTCCGCCGTGGGCGTCTTGCCGAGCAGTTGCACGCTTCCGTTGCCGGCCACGGGGTTGTTGTAGAAGCAGAAGTCGACGTCGCTGCGGACCTTGCCGTCGCCGTCGAGCAGAAGTACCGAGACGTCGGCGTCGCCCTCGCCCGTGGCGCTGCTCCACCCCAGGCTGACCACCACGGAGCCGACATCCTCGCTCAGCGTCGCGAGACCGACGTTGGCGCCCTTGACCATCTCGTGCACGAGGCCCCCCAGATGCACAGCCGCCCGGAACGCACTCCGGCAGCCCGCTGTGTGACGTGTGTGGTGCGTCACACATTCGCCGTACCCCGCGAACATTAGCCGCCGGAGCCGGGGAGCGTGAAGAACTTGTGAAATCCGGAGGTCAAGCCACCGTAAAGTCGGTCGGGGAGGCCGTCCCGGAGGACGGGGTCACGACGAGTCGCGGACCACCAGTTCCGTGGGCAGCACCACCGAAGGGCGCTCGTCGCCCGGGGCACGGCCCGCGATCTCGTCCAGGAGGAGCTGGGCCATCCGGCGGCCCATCTCCTCGATGGGCTGGCGGACGCTGGTGAGGGCCGGGTGCATATGGCGGGCGACCACCGAGTCGTCGAAGCCGATCAGCGCCACGTCCTCGGGGATGCGGCGGTCCGCCTCGCGCAGGACCTGGCGGGCGCCGGCGGCCATCACGTCGGAGGCGACGAAGACCGCGTCCAGGTCGGGACGGCGGGCCAGGAGGTCGCGCATCGCCCGCGCGCCGCCCTCCTCGGTGAAGTCGGCGGGGGCGATGAGGCGTTCGTCGGGGGCCAGGCCCGCGGCGGAGAGGGCCGCGCGGTAGCCGTCCAGGCGGCGCTGGGCGCCGTAGACCTCCAGGCGGCCGGTGATGGTGGCGACCTGACGGCGACCCCGGGCGACCAGGTGGTCGACGGCGGCCCGCGCGCCCTCGAAGTTGTCGGAGTCGACCGAGGGCAGCGTCTCGGCCGCGTGCCGGGCGCCGCTGATCACGCAGGGCATGCCCAGCTGTTCCAGGAGCTCCGGCAGCGGGTCGTCGGCGTGCACGGCGACCAGGAGGACCCCGTCGACACGGTGGGCGGTGAGGTACTGGGCGAGGCGGCGGCGCTCGCGGTCGTTGCCGACGAGGGTGAGGAGCAGCTGCATCTCGGTGTCGGCCAGGGCCGCGCCGACGCCGCGCACGATCGCGGAGAAGTACGGCTCGGCGAAGAAGCGGGTCTCCGGCTCGGGCACCACCAGGGCGATGGCGTCGGTGCGGTTGCCCGCCAGGGCGCGGGCCGCGCGGTTGGGGACGTACCCCAGCTCGGCCACGGCCGCCTCGACCGCCTCCCGGGTCGCGTCGCTGACCCGGGGCGAACCGTTGATGACCCGGGATGCCGTGCCCCGGCCCACCCCGGCCCGGGCCGCCACCTCTTCGAGCGTGGGCCGCCCGCCGCTCCGTACTCGCGCTGCCGCCATGGCCGCCTCCCCGTTCCCGGTCAATTTCTCACAGCCGCAACGTCAATCCAAGTCCTGGATCGATCACCTCGACGAGCGTACGGACAGTGTATTGGGAGCGCTCCCAAGCGGGGGGAGAAATGAGCTGTGGGCCGGTCGGGAGCGACCGGCCCACAGCTGGATCACGAGGTCAGGCGTCCGGGGCGGCCGCCGGGGGCAGTGCGTGGCGGGCGATCACCTCGCCGTACCAGTGGGCACTGGACTTCGGCGTACGGCGCTGGGTCGCGTAGTCGATGTGCACCGCGCCGAACCGCTTCGCATAGCCGTAGCCCCACTCGAAGTTGTCCATCAGGGACCAGAGGAAGTAGCCCCGTACGTCGGCGCCGTCGACGACCGCCCGGCGGACCGCCTCCAGGTGCCCGTGCAGATAGGCGATCCGCTCGGGGTCGTGGACCCGGCCGTCCGCGTCGGGGGCGTCCTCGAAGGCCGCGCCGTTCTCGGTGACCATCAGCGCCAGGTCCGGGTGTTCGCGCGAGACGTCCATGAGGAGGTCGTACAGGCCCTCCGGCTTGACCGACCAGTTCATCGCGGTGACCGGGCGGCCCTCGGCGAGGTGGAAGGCGACGTGCTCCGAGCCGGGCCACGGGGAGTGGTCGCTGCTGCCGTGGCCGTCGTTGCGGGTGTCCCCGGCCCCGTCGGCGGGCGTGGAGACGATGGTCGGCGTGTAGTAGTTGACGCCGAGGACGTCGATGGGAGCCGCGATGGCGGCGAGGTCGCCCTCCTGGACCAACTCGCTCCAGTTCACCAGGCGTTCGGTGTCGGCCAGCAGGTCTTCCGGGTACGCGCCCTTCAGCATCGGACCGGTGAAGATCCGGTTGCCCACCGCGTCGATCCGGCGCGCCGCGTCCGCGTCCGCCTCGCTGTCGGTCAGCGGGCGCACCTGGTGGAGGTTGAGGGTGACCGAGGTCTGCGCGGCAGCGGGGAGGTTCGCGCGCAGCGCCTCGGCCGCCCGGCCGTGGGCGAGGTTGAGATGGTGGGCGGCGCGCAGCGCGGCGGCCGGTTCGGTGCGGCCGGGGGCGTGGACCCCTGAGCCGTAACCGAGGAAGGCCGAGCACCAGGGCTCGTTCAGCGTGGTCCACATCGAGACCCGGTCGCCGAGCGCGCGGGCCATGATCGCCGCGTAGTCCGCGAACCGTTCCGCCGTCGCGCGCTCGGGCCAGCCGCCCGCGTCCTCCAACTCCTGCGGCAGGTCCCAGTGGTAGAGCGTGGCGACGGGCTTGATGCCGGCCGCCAGCAGCTCGTCGACGAGCGAGCGGTAGAAGTCGAGGCCGCGTTCCACGGCGGGGCCGCGGCCGGTGGGCTGGACGCGGGACCAGGAGACGGAGAAGCGGTACGCCTGGAGGCCGAGGCGCTTCATCAGGGCGACGTCGTCGCGGTAGCGGTGGAAGTGGTCGGCGGCCACGTCCCCGGTGTCGCCGTTCAGGACCTTGCCGGGCGTGTGGCTGAAGGTGTCCCAGATGGAGGGGGTGCGGCCCATCTCGGCGGCCGCGCCCTCCACCTGGTACGCGGCGGTGGCCGCGCCCCAGAGGAAGCCGGTCGGGAAGGGGGCCGTGGCGGCGGACGCCTGCTGCGGGACCGTGTCGGGTCGGACGGCTGTCATGCGGGAGCGCTCCCTGAGAGGTGAGGGGTGAAGGAAGAAGGGGGAAGCAGGGGGACGGTCGGCCCTGGCCGGCGGGTCAGCCCTTGACCGCGCCGGACATGATCCCGCCGACGATCTTCTTGCCGAAGACCACGAACACCACCAGCAGCGGCAGCGTGCTGATCAGCGCGCCCGCCATCACGATGGACTGGTCGGGGGTGTACGAGGCGCTGAGCTGGCCGAGGGCCACCTGAAGGGTCGGGTTCTGCTGGTTGAGGGCGAGGTAGGGCCAGAAGAAGTCGTTCCACGCCTGGACGAAGGTCAGCATCCCGAGCACCATCATCGCGGGGCGCGCCACCGGCAGCACCACGCTCACCACGATGCGGAAGTTGTTCGCGCCGTCGATCTTGGCCGCCTCGATCAGCTCGTACGGCAGCGCCTCGATCAGGTACTGGCGCATGAAGAACACGCCGAACGCGCTGACCAGCGTCGGGAAGATCACCGATTCGAGCTGGCCGCCCCAGCCGAGGCCGGACATCATCATGAAGAGCGGCACGACGCTGAGCTGCGGCGGGATGGTGAGGGTGGCGATGACCGCGGTCATCAGCCAACCCCGGCCCCGGAAGCGCATCTTGGCGAAGGCGTAGCCGGCGAGCGTGCAGAAGAAGAGCGTCGCGAGGGTGATCGAGGACGAGACGATGACGCTGTTGAGGATCGCCTTGCCGAGGTTGGCCTGTTCCCAGGCGGTCTGGATGTTCTCGATCAGCTTGCCGCCCGGGAGGAACGGCGGGGTGGAGGCGAGGACTTCGTCCTGGGTGCGGGAGGCCGCGACCAGGGTCCAGTAGAGCGGCAGGAGCGAGCCGAAGCCGACGACGGCGAGCGCGACGTACGCGAACGGGCCGCCCTTCAGCTGCTGTCCCGCGCCCATCCGGAAGCGGCTCGGGCGCTTCGGGGCACGGCTGTCCGGGGCCGGCGCGAGCTTCACGGGGGCGGGGTGCGTGGGGCTGGTCATGGTCATGGATGCGCTCCCGGTCAGACCGCGGACTTGCGGACGAATCGGCCGAAGAACCAGTTGGCCGCGGCGATGATCAGCAGGAGGGCGAGCATCGCCCAGGCGACGGCGGCGGCCGGGCCGAGGTGCCCGAGGTTCCAGCCGTAGTTGTAGAGGTAGATGCTGAGCGTCTCGTACTGGTTCTCGTTGCCGCCGGTGGCGCCCAGCGCGCCGCCCTCCAGCAGCAGCGGCTCGCCGAACAGCTGCATGGAGCCGATGGTGGAGATGACGATGGTGAACAGGATCGTCGGCCGCAGCGAGGGAATGGTGACCTTGCGGAACTGCTGCCAGCGTGACGCGCCGTCCAACGAGGCTGCTTCGTAGAGGTCGTTGGGGACCGCCTGCATCGCCGCCAGGTAGATCAGCGCGTTGTAGCCGGTCCAGCGCCAGATCACGATGATCGAGATGGCGAGCTTCGACGTCCAGTGCCCGTTGGCCCAGTTGACCGGGTCGAAGCCGACGAGCCCGAGGGTCCAGTTGAGCAGTCCGCCGTCCGCCCGGAAGACCAGCGCGAAGACGAGAGCGGCGGAGGCGACCGAGGTCGCGTACGGGGTGAGGATGATCGTCCGCCAGAACGTGCTGGCGCGCAGGCGGTAGTTGAGGAGATGGGCGAGGCCGAGCGCCATCAGGAGCTGCGGGACGGTCGAGATGACGCCGATCAGGAAGGTGTTGCTGACCGAGGTCCAGAACTCGGGGTCGTGCAGGATCTTGTCGAAGTTCTCCCAGCCCACCCACTCCATCGAGTCCAGGCCGGTCATCTCCACCCGGTGCAGGGCGATCCAGCCGGTGTAGAGGAGCGGGTAGAGCCCGAAGGCGCCGAAGACGAGGAAGAACGGCGCGATGTACGCGTACGGGGAGGCCTTGTCATCGAACCGCCACAGTCGGCTGCGCCACAACTGCCGCCGCTCGCTGGGCGGTTCCTTCTTCGGTTCACGGGGCGCTTTCGCGTACGCATCCCGGGTGGAGGTCGAGGTTGCCACGGGCGGGGAGTCCTTCCCTGGGTGCGCCGACGGACGGCCGGGGCGGCTGAAGGGGCGGCTGGAGGGGGCGGCGGGAGTGGGCGGTCGGCAGGTCGGTGTCCGCTCCCGATGTTGTTGTCTGGGTTGATGTTGGATCCTTGATCACGCCGTCCTTCGGGCCGAGGACCGCCTCGGGGATGGACTTCGCGCCGTCGGCGTAGATCTGGCCGATGGGGGCGTTGTTGAAGTACGGCAGGGTCGCGTTCTTCACGTCGGGCAGCTCGTAGGCGCCCTGGTTGGACGGGAAGACGCCGATCGCCTTGAAGACGGCGGCCTGCTGCTCGGGAGCGGTCAGCCAGGCGACGAGCTTGGAGGCCTCGGCGACGTTCTTGCCGGACTTGGGAACGGCGAGGAAGGAGCCGCCCCAGTTGGCGGAGGTGTTGCCGGGGGCGCTGGTGATGTCCCACTTGCCCTTGTTGGCGTCACCGGCGTACGTGGAGATCTGGCCGGCCATCCAGGCGGGGCAGACGACGGTGGCGATGGTGCTCTTGCGCAGGGCCGCCTGCCACTGGTCCTCGAACTGGGCCAGGCCCTGCGTCAGCTTCTTGGACGCGGCCTCGGCGGCGAGGTCCCAGCCCTTCTGGACGCTGGCGCTCTTCTCGTAGATCGGCTTGCCGCTCGCGTCGTAGTACTGCTCGGGGCTGGAGCTGACGACGGCGTTGAACATGGCGCTCGCGGAGTCCATGAAGTACGTGCCGGCGGGGGCCTTCTTCTTGTACTGCTCACCGAGCGCGAGGAAGTCGTCCCAGCCGCCCTCGGTCAGCTTCGCGACCTCGGCGCGGTCGGTGGGCAGCCCGGCCTTCTCGAACAGCTCACGGTTGTAACAGAGCGACATGGGGCCGATGTCGGTGCCCGCGCCGATGACCGAGCCATTGGGGGCGGTGGCCTGCTTCGCCTTCCACGACACCCACTCGTCCACGCCGATCGACTTGGAGAGATCCGCGAAGGAGTCCGCCTTGGTGTCGACGATCTCTTTGATGCGGCCGACCTCGATGCCCTGGACGTCGGCGAGGCCGCTGCCGGAGTTCAGCTGCTGGAGGAGCTTGGGGTAGTAGTTCTTCTCCTCGGCGGTGGTGTCCTCCTTGACCGTGATCTTCGGGTTCAGCTCGTGGTACTTCTCGAAGAGCCCGGCCTCCTTGTAACCGAACTGCCCGAAGTCGGCGACGGTCAGAGTGATGTTCCCGTCCGCGTCGGCTCCCTTGTCCGAGTCGGACGAGCCACCGCATCCGGTGAGCAGCAGGGCTGTGACCGTGAGGCCCGTGGTGGCCACGAGGGCGGTTCTGTGGCGTCGACCGGCAACGCTGCGGGTGATGCGCATTCCACTGCTCCTTGTTCCGGGGATCCGGCAATGGCGCATGGGAGCGCTCCCATGCATCGTTGCCGGAAGGTTGCTGCCTCAAGGGGGTGGGTGTCAAGAGTTGAAGACGATTCCGTTGCCGAGGGATGTCCGGCGCGTCACGGAGGGGCCGTTGGGCCGCCCTCCCGTCGGAAGGTGAACGGGGGCCAGGCCGGGCCGAATGTGGCACCGGGACACCCCACCCCTGTTAATTTCTCCCTTATGCACCTTTTGATCATTCCGGTCGCCGACACCGGACCCGGTGGGTGAGGCGGGATGGGCGTCCTGCGTGACCACCCCGAACTGGCCCTCTTCTTCTGCCTCGCGGCCGGCTACCTCGTCGGCAAACTCCGCGTCGGCCCCATCACCCTCGGGGGCATCTGTGGCACCCTGATCGTGTCGCTGCTGCTCGGCACCCGGCACATCAGCGTCGACGACGACGTCAAGACCGTCTTCTTCGCACTGTTCATCTTCTCGCTCGGCTACCTGGCCGGGCCGCAGTTCTTCGCCAACCTCAACCGCAAGAGCCTGCGCTTCTTCACGCTCTGCCTGATCGAACTGGTCTGCGTCCTCGGCATCGCCTACGGGCTCGCCAAGGCCTTCGACCTGGACGTGGGCACGGCGGCCGGTATCCTCGCCGGGGCGGCGACCGAGTCCGCCGTCGTGGGAACGGCCACCGAGGCCATCGGCAAGCTCGACGACCTGACCGCGGAGCAGATCAGCCAGTACCAGGGGCACGTGGCCACCGCGTACACGGTCTGCTATCTGTTCGGCCTGATCACCATCGTGCTCTTCACCAGCCAGATCATGCCGATGCTGCTGCGCATCAACCTCGCCGACGCCTCGCGCGAGCTGTGGGAGAAGATGCGCGGCGGGCACGGCAGACTGGAGTCCGACGAGCGCGAGGCGCTGCCCGGCACGGTCGGCCGCACGTACCTGGTGACGCTGGCGGACGGGCGGACCGTCGGTGAGCTGGAGAGCGCCCTGGGCGGCCGGATCACCGTCGAGGGCGTCAAACGCGGCAGCAGGCTGCTCACCCCCTCCCCCGGTCTTGAACTGACGCTCAGCGACCTGATCCAGGTGGTCGGACTGCGGTCGGCCATCATCGAGGCGGGCCGGGAGATCGGCCCGGAGACGCCCGCCGTGCCGGGGCTGGGCACCCCGCTGGCCGCCGGCCAGGTCGCCGTCACCGAGAAGGAGACGATCGGGGCGAGCATCGACCGGCTGGTCAGGCGCCATCCGGAGTTCCGCAAGGACGGCGTCTACATCACCGACGTCCTGCGCAACGACCAGCATCTGCCCGCCAGCGGCGAGACGGTCCTCGCCCGGGGCGATGTGCTCACCCTGGTCGGCGCCCGGGGCGGGCTGAACCGGCTCGTCGCGAAGCTCGGCGCGGTCGTGAAGAACGACGCCACCGACTTCATCTACCTCGGCTTCGGCATCGTGGCGGGCTCGCTGCTCGGCCAGATCGTCGTCAGGTTCGGGGACATCCCGATGTCGCTCGGCACCGGCGGCGGCTGTCTGATCTCCGGCCTGGTCTTCGGCTGGTTCCGCTCCCGCAGCCAGACCTTCGGGGCGTTCCCGCCGCAGGCCGCGACCACGCTCAAGGACATGGGCCTGGCCGTCTTCATCGCCTGCACCGGACTGGCCGCCGGACCGCAGGCCTGGCCGCTGCTGAAGGAGTACGGGGCGCTGCTGCCGTTCGCGGGCATCGCCATGGTGCTGGTCCCGGCGACGATCTCGCTGATCGTCGGACGCAAGCTGCTGAACATCGAGAAACCGCTGCTGATCGGCGCCATCGCCGGCCAGCAGTGCTCGACCCCGGCGATCACCTCCATCACCCAGGTGGCCCAGAGCTCCGTCCCGCTCCTCGGCTACACGATCACGTACACGCTCTCCAACTTCCTGCTGCCGCTGACCGGGCCCATCCTCGTCGGCGTGCTGGGGGCCTGACGTGCTCGCCCTCGCGACCACCGACCCGTACGGAACGGACACCACCATGGACACCAGCACCACCGCGGAAACCGCCACGCGCGGGACGACCCCCACGCGCGGGGCCGGCCTCAGCCGTGAGGAGATCCGGTCGTACGCCCGGCTCTCGCCCTTCGAGCTGAAGGACACGTTCATCCGGATCGCGACGGACGCGCAGAGCGACCGTCCGGGCCAGAAGGGGAAGACGACCCGCGCCATGCTCAACGCGGGCCGGGGCAACCCGAACTGGGTCGCCACCGGGCCCCGCGAGGCGTACCACGCGCTCGGCTACTTCGCGCTGTCGGAGTCCCGGCGGGTGTGGACGGCCGACAACCTGGGCGGCATGCCGGAGGAGTCGGGGTGTGCGGAGCGCTTCGAGCGCTTCGTCCGTACGCATCCGGAGCTGCCGGGCATCGAACTGCTGAAGGCGAGCGTGGACCTGGCGGTGAAGCGGTTCGGCTTCGACCGGGACGCCTTCGTGCACGAACTGGCGGACTCCTCGATCGGCGACAACTACCCGGTGCCGGACCGGATCCTGCGCCACACCGAGCAGATCGTGCGCGGCTACGTCGCGGACGAGATGTTCGACCACCGGCCGCCGGAGGAGCAGACGCTGAGCCTGTTCGCGACCGAGGGCGGCACGGCGGCGATGTGTTACGTCTTCGACTCGCTGATGAAGAACGGAATCCTGAAGAAGGGCGACCGGATCGCCCTGATGGTCCCGGTGTTCACCCCGTACCTGGAGATCCCGGAGCTGGACACGTACGACTTCGACGTGGTGCACGTGGAGGCGAACCTGTTCACGGAGACCGGGGTGCGGCAGTGGCGCTACCCGGAGGAGGAGATCGCCAAGCTGGCGGATCCGTCGGTGAAGCTGGTCTGCTGCGTGAACCCGAGCAATCCGCCCTCGCTGGCGCTCTCTTCACGGGTTTCCGAGCAGCTGGTCTCCATCGTCCGTGAGCGGAACCCGAACCTGATCATCGTGACCGACGATGTGTACGGAACGTTCGTGGAGGGCTTCCGCTCGCTCGCCGCCGACCTGCCGCGCAACACGGTCCTCGTCTACTCCTACTCCAAGCACTACGGGGCGACCGGCTGGCGGCTCGGGGTGATCGCGCTGCACGACGACAACGTGATCGACACGATGCTGGCGGAGCAGGACCGGGAGCAGAAGGACCGGCTCAACAGGCGTTATGGGTCGCTGTCGTTGGAGCCGGAGAAGATGCGGTTCATCGACCGGATGGTGGCGGACTCGCGGCAGGTGGCGCTGAACCACACGGCGGGTCTTTCGCTGCCGCAGCAGACGATGATGGCGCTGTTCTCGCTCTTCGACATGCTCGACGAGGGGCAGGCGTACAAGCACCGGATCCGGGCGATCGTCCGGCAGCGGCTCGAACTCCTGCTGGAGGGCGTTCACATGAAGGTCTCGGAGGACCCGAAGCGGGCCGCGTACTACATCGAGCTGGATCTGCTGGCCGAGGCGGAGCGGGTGCACGGAAAGCCGTTCGCCGACTTCCTGGAGCAGAACTACGACCCGGTCGACCCGCTGTTCCGGCTGGCCGAGCAGACCTCGGTGGTGCTGCTCAACGGCGGCGGTTTCGACGGCCCCGAGTGGTCGGTGCGGGTGTCGCTGGCCAACCTGGACGACCTGGACTATCTGAAGATCGGCCACCATCTGCGGGCGATCTTCGACGAGTACGCGCGGGAGTGGCGGGCGGGTGACTCCAGCCCGTCCGGCGCTTGAGGGCACCTTTCGGGCGCGGGCGCCGGGCGTGGGGACGCGCCCCGGCCGGAGGTGGGGTGGGGTCCGGCCGGGGCGCGCGGTGGGGGGCTCAGTGGTTCGGGGGCGTGCGGGCTTCCGGATGGGGCGGGCGGGACGGGTGGGCTACTGGTGGGCGGCGAACGCCTTGGTGAAGGCCAGCGGCTCCTGGTCGATCGAGCTGCAGGTGGCGTCGGCCGCCGGCTTGGGGCCGCCGGGGCAGGCCTTGTCCCGGGTGCCGGACCACATCGCGAGGCGTCCGATGCCCTTCTGCCCGGCGAACTCCACCAGTTGGCCCGCGTCCTCGACGGTGAAGATCTCGGTGACGACGTCGTTGACGCCGATCATCGGGGTGACCGCGACGGTCTGCCACGCGGCGGCGTCCGAGAGCCCGAGGACACCCTTGATCTGGGCCTGGGTGGCGGTGGCCGCCTGGATCGCGTATGCGCCCATGTCGTCGCTGTAGGCGGGTCCGTAGTCCATCGCCATGATGTTGACCCCGTCGACGCGGACGCCGTTCTTCTTCGCGTCGGCCAGCAGGTCCACACCCGGCTGGGTGAGGCCCTCGGGCATGACGGGCAGCGTGAAGGCGACGTCGAGGTCCGGATACTTCTTCTGGAGCTGGGCGATGGCCTGGGAGCGGCGGGTGTTGGCGGCCGTGTCGGGCAGGGCGGCGCCCTCGATGTCGAAGTCGACCTTGGTGAGGCCGTAGGCGTCGACGACCTTGCCGTACGCGGCGGCGAGTTCGTCGGCGGAGGAGCAGTTGAGGGCCAGTTCGGCGCCGGCCGCGCCGCCGAAGGAGACCCGGACGTCACCGCCCTTCTCGCGCAACGCGCCGATCTGCGAGGCCACTTGGTCGTCACCGAGGCCGGTGACACCGCCCCAGAGCGGGGCGCAGCCGCCCCCGGAGGTGATGAAGGCGAGGTGGAACTCCTTCACACCGGTCTTCGTCGCGGTGTCCAGGAGGTCGTAGGCGGGGTAGAGGGACGTGTCGACGTACGGGGCGAACCGGGCGCCGGTTTCCCCACCGCCACCGGGGCGGCCGGTGGCGGTGGGGGTCGGCGTGGGGGGGCTGGTGGGGGCGATGGCGGAGGGGGTGGCCGTCGGCGTGGGGGCCGTGGTCGGGGTGTCGGTGGGGCGGCCGCTGGGGGTGGGGGTCGCGCCGCCGTCGACGGAGCAGGCGGCGTCGTTGATCAGGCAGCCGGCCGGGTCGCCCGCGGTGCCGGTGGCGGAGGTGACGAAGCCGACGGTGACGGACCTGCCGGGGGCGAGCTCCTTGTCCCAGCTCGCGGGCTTCACGGTGACGTGGTTGTCCTGCACCGTGTGCTCGCCGTTCCAGAGCGAGCCGATGCGCGTGCCCGCCGGGAGGTCGAACTCCAGCGTCCAGTCGGTGAGGGGCTTGTCGGTCTCGTTGGTGACGACGTACTGGCCGGTGTAGCCGCCGTTCCAGTCGCTGGTACGGGTGTAGGCGGCGCCGATCGCGGCGGCCTGCGCCGTGCCGGTCAGCGCGAAGACCGTGCCGCCGATGACGGCGGCGGCCACGATCGCGCCGATCGCCCGGGTGCGGGTGGTCGTCGTGCGACGGTGCGTACGGGAAGCCATCAACGTGCCCTGCCTGCCTCTGTGTTCTGCGGATCCGCCCGGGGTTGCCGTCCGGGGATTTCGAGAGCACGCTAGCGGCAGCGGAACGGGCAAAGGGGGCGTTACGGACGCGAGTTGATGTTCTTAGGGCGCGCTTAAGGAACGCATGGGCGCGGGTTAATGCTGGGGCCGACGGGGTGGGTGCCGGTACGGGCGGCGGGGCGGCGCCGACGGTGGGTCAGCGCTGGGGGCCGGTGGCCGTGCGGGGCTCGCCGCCGCGCTCGCCGCCCCGCTGACGGCCGATTCGGCGGCCGACCCGACGGCCGTGTCCGCGCCGGCCGCGCTCGGGGCGGCTGCCGTGCAGGCCGATCCAGATCCGGACCTCCGTGCCCCCGAGGACGGACCGGCCGATGCGCAGGTCACCGCCGGTGGACTCGGCGACCCGGCGCACGATGTCCAGGCCGAGGCCGGTGGAGCCGACGGACCCGCCCGACCCGTCGCGGCCGCTGGCGCCCCGGGCGAGGGCCGCCTTCGGGTCGGGGATGCCGGGGCCCGCGTCGGAGACGAGCACGATGACCGCGTCGCCGCTGTGGTGGACGTCGACGGCGAAGGCGGTGCCCTCCGGGGTGTGGCGGAAGACGTTGCCGAGCAACGCGTCGAGCGCGGCGACCAGTTCGGGCCGGGCCACCGGGATCCGTACCGTACGGTCGACTCCCGCGAGCCGCACCTCGCGGCCCTCGTCCTCCGCGAGCGCCGACCAGAAGCCCATGCGTTCGCGGATCACCTCGGAGGCGTCGCAGCCCGCGCCCGTCTGCACTCCCTGGGTCGCCGGGCGCTGTTCGCGGGCGGTCCGGATGATCGTGTCGACCTCGTGCTCCAGCTGCTGGACCGCCGCCCGGGTCTGCTCGGCCGCCGGGCCCTCGCCGAGCGAGGCGGCGTTCAGCCGGAGGACGGTGAGCGGGGTGCGCAGCCGGTGCGAGAGGTCGGCGGCCAGCTCGCGCTCGTTGGCCAGGAGCTGGACGACCTGGTCGGCCATGGAGTTGAACGCGACGGCGGCGGACCGCAGTTCGGTGGGCCCTTCCTCCGGGACCCGGGTGCCGAGGCGGCCCTCCCCCAGGTCCTGGGCGGCGCCCGCGAGGCGTTGGGCGGGCTGCACCATCCGTACGCCGAGCCGGTCGGCGACCGCGACCGAGCCGACGATCAGCGCGACGCCGACGCCCGCCAGCATCAGCCAGGCGGTGGCGACCCCGTTGGAGACGTCGCCCTCCGCGACGAACACCTCGACGACGGCGATGTCCCCGGTGCTCAGCGCGGTCGGCTGGAGGAGCGCGAACCCGCCGGTGACCTCGGTGACGGAGGCGCGCCCGGCCTTGCGCACGGTCTCCACGTCCTTGGGGGTGGCGCGCCGGGTGCCGATGTCCAGGGGCCCGTCCTCGGCGGGGACGTGGACGGCCAGGCGGCCCCGGTCGCCCGGTTCGGTGGACAGGACGGCCCGGGTCAGCTCCTCGCGGTCGGTGGTGATGGAGAGGGCCGGGGCGATCGTCGCGGCCTGGCGTTCGGCGTCGGAGAAGGCCCGGTCGCTGGCCATCTCGCGGATGACGAGTCCGAGCGGTACGGCGAAGGCGATGACGACCATCGCGGTGACCGCCAGGCAGACCTTGACCAGGGCCCATCTCATGCGGGCGGCTCCGCGACCGGGGTGTCGGGGTGCGGGGCGTCGGCGGGCGGCTGGAGCTTCACGCCGACGCCGCGCAGGGTGTGCAGATAGCGCGGGCGGGCGGCGGTCTCGCCGAGTTTGCGGCGCAGCCAGGAGAGATGGACGTCGATGGTCTGGTCGTCGCCGTAGGACTGCTGCCAGACCTCGGCCAGCAGCTCCTTGCGGGCGACGACCACGCCGGGCCGCCCGGCGAGGAAGGTGAGCAGGTCGAATTCGCGCCGGGTCAGGTCGAGTCCGGCCCCGTCCAGCTCGGCGCTGCGGCGCAGCGGGTCGATGGAGAGCCCGCCGACGCGGATGACCCGGGGCGGCGGCGCCTCACCGCCGGTGGCACGCGAGCGGCGCAGCACGGCGGCCATCCGGGCGGAGAGGTGCTCGACGGAGAACGGCTTCGTCAGATAGTCGTCGGCGCCGTCGTTGAGCAGCCGGACGATCTCGCTCTCGTCGTCCCGGGCGGTGGCGATGATCACGGGCACATCGGTGATGGACCGCAGCATCTTCAGCGCCTCGGCGCCGTCCAGATCGGGCAGCCCGAGGTCGAGGATGACCACGTCGAAGCGGAAGTGCGCGACCTCGCGCAGCGCTTCGAGCGCGGTGCCCACGCTCCGTACCGTGTGGGAGGCCTCACTGAGGTGCCGGATGAGGGCGGAACGTACGAACTGGTCGTCCTCGACCACGAGCACACTTGCCATGGGCGGCACCGTACGCCATGCCGGCGGGCCCGGTCCCGGCCCCGCCGGAAACCTCCGCAAAGGCCGGAGAAGGGTGGTTGTCCGTGGCCCCCGGGCGGGAGCGGGGACGCGCCGGGTGGTGCAGGATGTGCCCGATGCAACGAGGACTCGTACACGCGCTGGCGTGGTCGCTCGCCACCGGCGCGGCGGTCACGCTCTCGTGGTGGGGTGTGCACACGGTCATGACGGGGACGGCGTACGACCCGCCCCGGGCGGTGCCGGTCTCGGTGGGCGCGGGGCCGCCGCAGCGCATCGGGCAGTCCACCGAGCCGCCGCTGGTCTCCTCGACGCACCGGGCGTCGCCCTCGCCCTCCGCCTCCCCGCGCACCGGCGGCGCGAGCCCTTCGCCGTCGGCCCCGCGCCCTTCCCGTACGCCTTCGGCCACCCCGGCGAAGCCGCCCGCACCGACGAGTTCGGGCACGGTGAAGAGCTATCGCACCGACGGCGGCCGGGTGGTGTTCGAGCTGGGCGCCGACTCGGCGAAGCTCGTCTCGGCGACGCCGGAGCCGGGCTGGTCGATGCAGGTGTGGACGAACGACGCCTGGATCCGGGTGGACTTCGGCGACGGGGGCGGGAAGGACGGCACGACGTACTCGGTGTTCTGCACCTGGAACGGGACACCGCCGACGGTGCAGATCGTCGAACCGTAGGCCTGGGCAGACTGATCAGGGGTTCTCGAAGACCGACGGGGGCGGCGCCGGGGACGGCTTGGCCGCGGCGTCGGTGACGACGGCCGCGCCGCCGGTGAAGTCGGTGAGCGCACGGCCGTGTTCGACCCGGCCCGGGTGCGGGTCGCTCGCCACTCGCCGGGTGAACTCCGCGACCGGCAGCGGCAGGGCCGAGGCGAGCAGGACCGCGTTGCCGAAGCGGCGGCCGCGCCACACCACCGGGTCGGCGGCCAGCGCCAGTTCGGGGAAGACGGCGGCGGCGGTGGCCACCTGACCGCGCAGATGGGCGAGCGGGGGCCCGTCGGCGAGGTTGGCCGCGTACCGCCCCTCGGGCTTCAGGACCCGGCGGACCTCGGTGAGGAATTCCGCCGAGGTGAGGTGGGCGGGGGTGCGGGCCCCGCTGAACACGTCCGCGACGACCAGGTCCGCCCAGCCGTCCGGGAACCTGCCGAGCCCTTCGCGGGCGTCGGCCGACCGGACCCGGACGCGGGCCTGGGGGTCGAGCGGGAGGTGGTCGCGGACGAACTGCACGAGGGGCGCGTCGAGCTCGACGATCTGCTGGGTGGAGCGGGGGCGGGTCGCGGCGGTGTACCGGGCGAGGGTGAACGCGCCGCCGCCCAGATGCAGCACGTGCAGCGGCTGGAGCGCGGGGGCGGCGAGGTCGATGACGTGGCCGAGGCGGCGCTGGTAGGCGAAGGAGAGGTGGGCCGGGTCGTCGAGGTCCACGTGGGACTGCGGGGCGCGGTCGATCAGGAGCGTCCAGCCGTGCGGGCGTTCCCGGTCGGGTATGAGCTCGGCGAGGCCGCCGCCGACCTGCCGCGAGACGGGCTCCCGCTCGCCCCGCCGGTCCTGCGCCCGGTCACCCGTGCCCGTACCGGCGCCCTTGCCCTTGCCCTTGCCCTTGTTCCGGCCCGTGGCCCTGTCCGTGCCCGCGGCCTTGTTCCCGCCCCGGGCCGGCGCTCCTCGACGTGCCACGTTCGCTGATCCTCGCTGGTGGGGGCCCGGGTCGCCGGCCGCGGCGGAGGTGTTCCGCCCGTCCGGCCATTATGGGCTCAGCAGCAGTTGTCGGCCGCCTCGATCAGCCGGGCGGCCTGGTCGAGGGCGGCGCGGAGCACGGCCGGATCGGTGACCGGGGCGTCGTCGGCGGGCGGGAGCAGCCAGCCGGCGCCGGTGGCGGGCGGCTCGGCGGGGATGCGCAGGCCGCGCCCGTCGGTCCGCGTACAGGCGCTGCCCGGTACGTCCCAGGCGTCGGCGGTGCCCGGCGGCACGAGGAAGCCGAGGGTGTCGCAGGCGCCGTCGTGCAGGACCGGGCCGACGGCCTCCTGGTCCCGTCCCCGGCGGAGGATGTCGACGGCTTCCAGGCCCTGGCGCGCCGGGACCGTGACGAGGTCGCAGGACTGGTCCCCCGGTGCGGAGGCGGCGGGGGCCGCGGGGGCGAGGGGGTTCCTCGGACCGGTCCTGGCCGTCGGGGCAGTCGGGGGCATCGGTTGCGTCGCGGTCGTCCGTGAGCCGGTCTCCCTGCCGAGGTGCAACAAGGGAACCCCTCCTCTCATCGCCGAACGGAGCCACACTCCGTCTCCACATGGACCAACGCCGCGGGTGCGTCAAGGGCTACGGGCCCACACCGCCGCAAAGGGTGGCAGTTCATGGCGGATCGGTGGCGGAATGCCCCTTTCGCAACGAAACGCTGTGTGTGCGCCTCGTCACAGCAGGTACGTTCTTGCTCCGCCGGGACACCGGGAACCACGGATCCCGGCCGCACCAGAGAGGGGCCGGCCATGGTGTCGACAGCGGCAGTTCCCAACCTCGCCTTCCGTCGGCTGCGCGGACAGCGCTCCGCCGGGGAGTTCGCGGCGGCCGTCCGCAGAGCGGCACGGGAGATCGGGGAGCAGGTCGCGTGCGACGCCCGGTACATCGGGCGCGTGGAGTCCGGGGAGATCCGCTGCCCGAACTACGCCTACGAGCGTGTCTTCCTGCACATGTTCCCCGGGGCGACCCTGGCCGACCTGGGGTTCTCGGCCCGCGAGAGCGTACGGGGGCGGGGCGCCCGGGTCGTGTCCGAACCGCCGCCCGCGCCGGAGGCCGGTCCCGCGCTCCCCCACCGCGACACCGAACCCGAACCCGAACCCGAGACCGACGAACTCACCGTCCCCGTCCCCATTACCGAGGAGAGCGACGTGCTGCGTCGCGTGTTCATGACGAGCGGCACCGCCACGGTGGCGGCCGCTTCCCTGGGTCTCGGCGGAGCGCCCGCCTCCGCCGCCCGGGTCTCTCTGCCCGCGCAGCGCCGGGTCGGCGAGGCGGAGGTGAGCGCCGTCGAGAAGGCCGTCCGGCAGATCCGGCTGCTGGACGACCGGCACGGCGCGGACGGGCTCTACCGGCGGGCCGCGCAGCCGCTGCGTGCGGCGTACGAGCTGCTGGACGCGGGGACCACCGCCCGGCGCGCCACCTCGGACCGGCTGCACGCCGGGGCCGGTGAGCTGGCGATCTCGGTGGGCTGGCTGGCCCATGACTCGGGCCGTTTCGACGACGCCCGCTCGCACTACGCGGAGGCGCTGGCCACGGCGCGGCTGGCGGGGGACGCGGGTCTTGAGGCGCACGCGTTCTGCAACACGTCGTTCCTGGCCCGGGACGCGGGGCGGCCCCGGGAGGCGGTACGGGCGGCGGAGGCCGGACAGCGGGCCGCCCGTGGGCAGGGGTCGCCCCGGCTGCTGGCGCTGCTCGCGCTGCGGGAGGCGGGGGGCCGGGCGGGGCTCGGTGACCGTACGGGGTGCGACCGGGCGATCGGGCGGGCCCGGGCGGCGTTCGAGCGGGGGCCGGCGGCAGGTGATCCGGAGTGGATGAGCTTCTTCCGGGAGGCGGAGCTGGAGCTGCTGGAGGCGCAGTGCTGGTCGGCGCTGGGCGACTGGTCCCGGGCGGCGCGGCACGGGCGGCGGGCGGTGGTGCTCCAGGACGCGCACTTCACCCGGAACCTGGCGCTGTACCGGGCCCAGCTCACGGGTGACCTGGCCCGGGCGGGGCGGGCGGACGAGGCGGCGGCCGCGGGGCACCAGGTGCTGGATCTGCTGACCCGGGTGCAGTCGTCGCGGATCCGGGGGATGTTGGCGGGGGCGGCGCGCGTGCTGGAGTCCCGGGCGGGGGTGGGCCCGGCGTCGACGTTCCTGACCCGCCACCGGGAGTCCACCGCCGCCACGCATGCCAGCCCGTCCGGCGCACCCGCCAGCCCGTCCGGCGATTGAGGACGGAACCGTTGAGCACGTTCCCGGGTGCTGATCAGGGGCTCCCGAGCCCCGGGGTCCGTGAAGGGAGCCGCCCACCCGGCCAAAGGGTTCCGTCCTCAAACGCCGGACAGGCTGGAGAGGGCCTAAGGGTTCCGTCAAGGGGGACGTCTGCTGGAGAGGACCGAGGGTTCCGTCAAGGGAGCGCCCGCCCGAGCAGGGGGTTCCGTCCTCAAGCGCCGGACGGGCTGGGTGGGCGCCGGACCGGCTGGGTGCGCGCGCCGGACCGGCTGGGTGGCGCGGGGCGGGCGTTACCGCTCCAGGTGGCCCGTGTCGTTCCAGCGTTCCACGGCCGGCAGGCCGTACGCCCAGCCCAGGACCGACAGCGACGTCGGCTCCAGGCGGACGCGGGCGCCGAAGGACAGGTCCTCGCCCAGCCACCGCGCCCCCAGCGCCCGCAGGATGTGGCCGTGGGCGAAGACCAGGACGTCCCGGTCCGCCGACCGCGCCCAGTCGACGATCTCGTCCGCGCGGGCGGTGACGTCGGCCACCGACTCCCCGTCCGGCACCCCGTCCCGCCAGATCAGCCAGTCCGGCCGGTCCGCCTTGATCTGGGCCGGGGTCAGCCCCTCGTACGCCCCGTAGTCCCACTCCATCAGCGCGTCCCACCGTTCGGCCCGCTTCCCGAACCCGGCCAGTTCGCAGGTCTCGGCGGCCCGGACGAGCGGGCTGGTGCGGACCTCGACGCCGGGCAGCCCCGCCCAGGGCTCCCGGTGCAGCCGTTCGCCGAGCAGTACGGCGCCCTCGCGCCCGGTGTCCAGGAGCGGGATGTCCGTCCTGCCGGTGTGGTTGCCCCGGACCGACCACTGGGTCTGGCCGTGCCGGGCGAGCAGGATGCGCGGTGCCATGACGGCTCTCCCTGAAACGCTGAAACGCTGGTGATGGGCCTTCCATCATCCCGTACCGGGCGGAAAGGCAACCTCCGGGGCCGTCCGGGCGTCCCTCCCTGAGCAGCTGCCCGCCGACCGCTTCCGACCACGGCGGGGACCGCTGCGTACGGGATGTCCGGAAGGGGACACCCCGGGGGAACCGGCGGCACGGTGCCGCCGTACGGTTGAACGCTCGCCGTCGGCCGCATGAACATGGGGAGAGCTACCGGATGCCGCACGCCACCGCGCCACCCGTGACCGGTCATCGGCCCCGCTGGTGGACGGAGCTGCCACTGATCGCGGTGGTGTACGCGCTGTACTCGGTGGGCCGGCTCCTGGTGCGCGGCGACGTCTCGACCGCCGTCGACCACGGACTGGCGATCCTGCGGCTGGAACAGGCGCTGTACCTCAACGCCGAGCACCCGCTGAATCGTCTCTTCACCAGCACCCCGTCGCTCGGCATACCCGCCGACTTCGCGTACGCGTCCCTGCACTACCTGGTCACCCCGGGCGTCCTCATATGGATGTTCCGGCGGAGGTCGTCGGCGTACCGGGCGGCCCGGGTCTGGCTGATGAACTCCACGCTGCTGGGGCTGGTCGGCTTCACGCTGATGCCGACCTGTCCGCCCCGGCTGCTGGACGCGGGCCACGGCTTCGTCGACACGATGGCGCAGTACAGCGCGTACGGCTGGTGGGGCGCGGGTGCGAGCGCCCCGCGCGGGCTGAGCGGGATGACCAACCAGTACGCGGCGATGCCCAGCCTGCACGTCGGATGGTCGCTGTGGTGCGGGATCCTGCTGTGGCGGCACGGCCGCCATCCGCTGGTCCGGGCGGCGGGCGTCGCCTATCCGCTGCTCACCACGATCGTCGTGATGGGCACCGCCAACCACTACTTCCTGGACGCCGTCGCGGGCGCCGCCGTGATGGGGGTCGGCGCCCTGCTGGTCCGGCCCGTCGTCCGGCTGGCGGACCGGGCCAAGGCCTGGGCCGGAGCCCGGGTCACCGGCCCGCTCGCGGTGCTGTTCGACGGCCGGTCCGCAGGCGGCCGGAGCGCCGTTCCCGCGGAGGTTCCCGAGGCCGTTCCGGCGACCGTGCCCCCGAATGTCAGTGCCGGGTGCAAGACTTCCCCGGGTGAGCGAATCCCCGGCCAGCGGACCACCTCCGCAGATCCCCCCGGCACGGCAGTCGGCGGCCCGGCAGACAGAGACGCCGCCGACGCGGCCGCGAGCGACGACGCTCCGGCAGCGGCTCGCTGAGCTACGCGGTCCGTCCGTCGCACCGCATCCGCTCGACGCGAGAGCCCTCGCCGCGCTGGCCGCCAACCCCGGCTGCAAGCGGCGGGCCCTGCTCGACGGCGCCGGGGTGGACAAGGGCGTGCTGGCCACCGCGCTCGGCTCCCCCGCCCCCTTCGGGCAGTCCCAGTTCGCCTTCATGCGGGGCAACGCCTTCGAGGCGAAGGTCAAGGCCGACGGCGGGGCCGAGCTGCTGCGCCTGCTGTACGAACGGCTCGGCGGCGGCGCCCCGGCCCCGGCCGGTGACGTCGCCACCCCCGATCTGAGCGCCGCCGGTCCCGAGGGCCGTGCCGCGCGCACCGCGCTGGCCCTGCGGGAGGCCACGGCGGCGGGCGGCTGGGCGCTGCTGGACCACCCGATGCTGGCCCTGGAGGTGGCGGGCTCCCCCGCCTATCTGGAGCCGGACGCGGTGGTGGTGCACCCCGACGGCCGGTGGACGGTCGTCGAGATCAAGTCGTTTCCGATGATCGACGCCTCCGCCGACGCCTCGAAGGTCGGCGCCGCCGCCCGGCAGGCCGCGGTGTACGTGCTGGCGCTGGAGCGGGTCGCGGCGGTCACGGAGCGTGCCGAGGTCGGACACCGGGTGCTGCTGGTCTGCCCCAAGGACTTCTCGAACCTGCCGACCGCCTCCGTCGTGGACGTACGCAAGCAGCGCGCCGTGACCCGCCGGCAGCTGACCCGGCTGACGCGCGTCGAGGACATCGCGGCCGCGCTGCCGGAGGGCACGACGTTCGACCCGGCGTGCCCGCCCGAGGAGCTGGACGCCGCCGTGGCGGCGGTGCCCCCGGCGTACGCCCCGGAGTGCCTGGCCGCCTGCGAGCTGGCCTTCCACTGCCGGGCGAAGTCCCGGGCCGAGGGCGCGGTGGAGACGCTGGGCCGCAGCGTCCGCGGTGAGCTGGGCGGGCTGACGACGGTGGCCGGGGTGCTGGCGGCCGCCGCGGGCAAGGAGGGCGATCCCGCCGATCCGACGGTCGCCGCGCTGCGCCGGGCCGCCGCCCTGCGCGCCGAGGCCCTGGAGAGCGCCGCCGTCCTGCGGACCGAGGCACGGGAAGCAGCCTCCGTCACGCGCGCCGGGGCGCCGGAGGGTGCGGCCGCATGTCGCTGATCACCACCCTGGCCCGGCTGGAGGCCGTCGACACCGGCCGTGCCCAGCCGCTCGCGACCGTACGGCACCGCCATCTGACCGACCGGCCGCTGGTGCTGGTGCCGCTGACCACCGCCGGCGAGGCCGGGGCCCCGCTCGGGGCGCTGGTCGGCACGGACCGGGAGGCGCCCCGGCTGCTGGCCGTCGCCCAGCCGCGCGACCGGGACCTGCGGTTCGCGTTCCTGGCCGAGCTGGCGGAGGCGGTCCTGCCGCACATCGAGGCGTACGCGGACGTCGTCGAGCCCGCCGAGCGCAACGAGACCGATCCGGCGACCGGCAAGAAGACCAAGGTCGAGGTCGAGCTGTGCACGGACGCCGCGCAGCTGATCGTGCCGAGCCGGGCGGGCGTGGAGTTCGTGCGGCTGCTGGGCCGGTCCATGCGGTTCCGCCGCACCGCCGAGGACGATCCGGACACCCCGTATCCGGCCCCGGCCCGGGTGCCGCTGCTCGGCCGCTGGCTGACGCACTACGGGGAGCGGGCCCGGGTGCCCGGTTCCTCGCTGCTGCCCGCCGCCACGGATCTGCTGAACCGGCACTGGGCGACCGGGCAGAGCAGCCTGGAGGACCAGCACCTGGGCGCGCTGCTGGCCTGGATCGACCCGCCGTCCGGTTCCTCGGGGGCCGAGGCGGCGCTCCGGGCGGAGCTGGCCCGGGACGGCGAGGGCCAGCTGCTGTGCCCGCCGGCCGGACCGGCCACCGATCCGGACTTCGACAACCGCCTCCTCGCCCCGGCGATCGAGCGGTACGACCGGGCGCGTACGGCGTTGGCGTCCGCCGAGGACGGTCTCGCGGCGGACGCCCGCCTCGGCGAGCTGAGCGACGCCGAGCGGGCGATCCGTTCCCTGCTGGCGAAGGTGATGCTGCCGACCTGGGACGCGGTGTGGCGGAGCCTCGATCTGCTGCGGGAGCTGCCGGAGGGGGCCCGGGCCGAGGACCGCTGGACCCGGGACCGCTGGTCGTTCACCGCGCACCGCGACCGGGTGCGCTCGGGCGAGCCGCCGCAGCCGCGCCGCGACGACGCGGTGACGGCGGCCCAGAAGCTGGCCTCCCGGGAGACCGCCCAGGCCCAGCTGGAGGCCCAGGAGGCGCTGGACGATCCGCTGGTGCTGGCGGGGCGGCGGCTGGCGGGCGAGGCGTTCCTCGCCACGGTGACCGAGGTGGAGATGGCGTACACCGAGTCCAAGCGGCCCTCCCCGCGCCCGCTGGTCACCGTCCGCACGGACGAGCGGCCGCATCTGGGCGAGCGGACGAAGGTCTACCGCTCGCTGGACGGCAAGCCGCAGACGGCGGAGTTCGTGCGGTACGCGGACGCCGCACCCGCCGACGCGGACGCCGCTTCTGCCGCCGGGGACGCCGCCGGGGACGCCTCCCCGGTGGCCGAGGACGGCGAGATCCTGCTGGTGCTGCGGATCCTGGACCGGATGGGCCGGGGCAAGGAGCCCGCCCCCGGTTCGGTGCCGGAGCCCGGGGAGCGGATCGCCTGGACCCTGTTCGAGCACGACCAGCGCGGCGGCCCGAAGCTGCCGGACCCGGAGGAGACGCCGTGGACCCACGGCGGCCCGCCGGGCGCGGACGCCGCGACGCGCGCGGAGCACCCCGACCCCGTGACCCCGGAGGACCTGCTGTGATCCCGACCGCCGTCGCCACCGCCACGGAGGGACCGCTGTGACGACCGGCCACCCGGGAGGACCCGCTGTGCGTGCCGTCTTCGACCCGGGCGCGGAGGCGGCGCGCGCGACCGGCGCGATCCTCGACGACACCCTGCGCGGCTCCTCCCGGGGCGTCGTCGTGGACTCGCCGCCCGGCGCGGGCAAGTCGACGCTCGTGGTCCGGGCGGCACTGGAGCTGGCCGCCGCCGGCCATCCGCTGATGGTGATCGCACAGACGAACGCGCAGGTCGACGACCTGGTGGTGCGGCTCGCGGAGAAGGACCCGGAGCTGCCGGTGGGGCGGCTGCACAGCAGCGACTCCGACCCGTACGACAAGGTGCTGGACGGGCTCGCCAACGTGACGAAGTCGGCGAAGGCGGCGGATCTGGCCGGGCTCGACGTGGTGATCTCGACGGCCGCCAAGTGGGCGCACGTGAAGAACGTGGAGCCGTGGGGACACGCGATCGTCGACGAGGCGTACCAGATGCGCTCGGACGCGCTGCTGGCCGTGGCCGGGCTGTTCGAGCGGGCGCTGTTCGTCGGGGATCCGGGCCAGCTGGACCCGTTCTCGATCGTCGGCGCCGACCAGTGGGCGGGGCTGAGCTACGACCCGTCGGCGAGCGCGGTGTCCACGCTGCTCGCGCACAATCCGGAGCTGCCGCAGCACCGGCTGCCGGTGTCGTGGCGGCTGCCCGCGTCGGCGGCCCCGCTGGTGTCGGACGCGTTCTACCCGTACACCCCGTTCCGCAGCGGTACGGACCACGGGGACCGGAAGCTCTCGTTCGGGGTGGCGTCGGACGGGTCGGGGCCCGACCGGGTGCTGGACGTGGCGGCGGAGTCCGGGTGGGGTCTGCTGGAGCTGCCGGCCCGGCACACCCCGCGCACCGACCCCGAGGCGGTACGGGCGGTGGCGCTGGTGGTCCGGCGGCTGCTGGACCGGGGCGGCGTCGCCACCAGCGAGCGGGCGGAGGATCCGGTGCCGGTGACGGCGGACCGGGTGGCGGTCGGCACGGCCCACCGGGACCAGGCGGCGGCGGTGCGGGCGGCCCTCGCGGAGCTGGGCGTCACGGGGGTCGCGGTGGACACGGCGAACCGGCTCCAGGGCCGCGAGTTCGACGTCACGGTGGTGCTGCACCCGCTGTCGGGGCGGCCCGACGCCACGGCCTTCCATCTGGAGACGGGCCGGCTGTGCGTGCTGGCCTCGCGGCACCGGCACGCGTGCGTCGTGGTGTGCCGGGAGGGGGTGGCGGATCTGCTGGACGAGCATCCGTCCACCGAGCCGGTCCAGCTGGGCGTCACGGTGAAGTTCCCCGACGGCTGGGAGGCGAACCACGCGGTGCTGGCCCACCTCACGGAGCGGCGGGTGCGGTGGCGGCCCTGAGCGGGGGCGCGTCGCCGGAGCCACCGGGCCGAGGGAGCGTTCCCGGAGCCCCGGTGCCGGGGGGCACGTTCCCGGAGCCCCGATGCCGGGGCGCACGGTCACGGCCCAGAGCGGGCGTCGCTCCCCCGCGCCCCCGACGCACGCCCCGGCCCCCTTGCGCGGGGTTGGACAATGGAGGGTGGCCGTCCGGGTCTTCCGGTCATCAGGTCGCCCGAGGGAGGAACACCACATGACACAGTCCGAGCGGAACGAACGGCAGCGGCTGCGCCCCGCGCCGCTGCTCTTCGAGCCGTCTCAGGCCACGGCGGACCCGGAGCACTTCTTCGACCTGGAGTCGATGGAGGACCCCCGCGAGCTGCTGGCCCGTGCGACCGAGCTGACGCAGGCCTTCCGGGCGGCGACGGACCGGTCGGTGGAGTTCCAGGCGCTGGCGGCGGCGCAGCTCGCCGACCCGCGCCGGTTCGACCGGCTGACGGCGGCGGATGTCGCGGAGCGCGCGGAGTGGACCGAGGACTACGCGAAGAAGATGATCGAGTTCGGCCGCACCCTGCTGGACGCTCCCAGAGCCTGACACCCGGAGCCCGACGTCCGGAGCACGACGCCCGACGCCTGACACCCGAAGCCCGGCATCCGAAGCCCGGCGCCCGGAGCCTGACCCACGGGGCTCTTCCGGGCAGGCGTCGACCATGGGGCCGATGTGACGCGTGGGGCGGGCGGGGCAGGTGCTGTTCCGGCAGGCCGGGGGTCAGGTCCCGTGGCATATTCCGGCGCGCAAGATACCCCTCCCCCTCCGGCCCTGTCCCGGTTTCCCGCAACTCTCGGAATCCTTTCCGTCACTCCCGGTAGACCTTTCTCCATGAGCGCATGGCTGAAAGACGAAACGACCCTGCAGGCCGGTGCCGCCCCGCACCACGGCGTCGACATCTTCGCCCTGCTGCGTGACCAGTCCGGCCCCCAGGCCGCCCAGGTCACGGCGGCCGGCGCCGCCTGGCTGGCGGGGGCCGCCCCGTACCCGCGCAGCACGCTCGCCCAGTGGGAGGAGCGCCCCACGGCGCCCGGGGTGCTCCCGTGCGGTTCCGCCTTCGACGTCGTGAACGTGCCGGCGCTGTTCGGGCGGCGGATGCTGGAGCGGCTCTGGGCCGAGGGCCCCGGCTCCGGCCCGGTCGCCACGCACCGGGGCCGGATGCTGCTGTTCGCCGCCCCCGGGACGGCCCAGCGGCTGCCCTCGCTGCTCGCCTGGGAGGAGTGGGGATCCGGTGGTGCGGCGGGCCCCGGCGAGCGGCGCGGCGAGGTGCCGCCGCTGCTCTGTCACGGCACCGGTGACGCCGTGACCGTACCGCCGCTGACCTGCCCTTCGTCCGACGGCGGTCCGCGCTGGGTGGTCGCCCCCGACACCCGTAACCCCTGGCTGCCGGGCCCCGATGTGCTGCTCTGGGCCTGTGTGCGGGTGAGCCGGTCCGCGGCCTCCCGGGGTGCCGCACAGACGATTTTTCCTCGGGCGGATCAGGATGCTAATGTCTACGACGTCAGCAGGCGCCGTTAGCTCAGTTGGTTAGAGCAGCTGACTCTTAATCAGCGGGTCCGGGGTTCGAGTCCCTGACGGCGCACCGACGGAAGAAGCCCCTCGCGGAAGCGGGGGGCTTCTTCGTGTTCCGGCGCCGGGCGGTGCGGTCAGACGCCGGTGGTGATCCGGACGGTCCAGGAGCCGGACGGGGTGCGGTCGGCGACCTCGACGCGGGTGCCCGCGCCCGGCACGGTGAAGGTCTCTCCGACCCCGAGCGGGGCGTCGGCCAGCGGCGGGTAGACGGAGCGGTCCCAGCAGGCCCCGGTGTTCGGATGGGTGTCGACCACCTCGACGGGACCGCCGCCGGAGGCCGTACCGCTGCGGACGCGATAGATCAGGATGCCCTCGGCGCAGGTGCCCCGGTCGTTCCCGGTGGCGCTGCGGGCCTCGATGGCCAGGGCGCTGTCGCTGCCGGTACGGACGACGGCGAGCCGGGTGCCGATCGACCCGCCGGGCACCGGGGCGGCGGCGACCGGTTCCAGGGTGAGGTCGGCCGAGCCCTGGACGCAGACGACCTGGCGGCCGCCGAGCCAGCCGAGCTTCCACTTGTGCCAGCCGAACAGGTCGGGGGCGAGGCCGAACTGGCTGCCCATGACGTCCCAGTCGCCGACATGGGTGTCCCAGTCGCCCTTGCCGTCGGTGGGCCGGTGGTAGAGGTCGGCGAGGTCGAAGACGTGCCCGGTCTCGTGGGCGAGGACGTTGCGGTCGGGCGGGTGCTGCTCGAAGACCGTGACCACGCGCCGGATGTCGCTGCCGTCGGCGCGCAGCGGCCGCTCGAAGTTGACGACCTTGGTGGCGTCGGAGTCGACGCCGGGGGCGTCCGGGTCGGCCACCAGGTAGACGACGTCGTACCGGGAGAAGTCCACCTCCGGGTCGGCGGCGTCGATGGCGTCGCGCAGATAGGCGGTGCGCCGCTCGGCGTCCCAGTCGCGCTCTATGCCGTACCAGGTGGAGTCGCGCGGCATCAGTGTCCAGGTGCGCTGCGGATGGGCGCGCAGGGTGAACCGGCCGTAGCTGGCGCGCTCGAAGAAGCGGGTGGTGGCGGGAAAGTGGTCGGCGGTGAGCGTCTCGGGGGTGAGCGTGGGCTCGGAGTCCGGGAAGGACAGGAAGATCATGACCGCGTCGAGCTCCCGGTCGGGGCGCGGATAGGACCCGTTCCAGGTGTTCAGGCCGAGCGAGTGGTGCGCCGCCGTCCGGGGCAGGGCGCAGGGAGCGGCATCCCCGGTGGCGGCCGCGGCGGGCCCGGCGACGAGGGACATGGCGGCGAGCGCCAGCAGCGAGGTGGCGGCGGCGGCCAGACTGCGCAGGGGCGGCCGTTCCGCTCGCTCCGGTCCGCGACGGGACGGCACATCGACCTCCGGGTGGGGAAACGCGGTCCTTCCCGTCCACCCTGTGCCGCTTCACCACGGCACGCCCTGTTGTGCTGCCCCACACGGGTCAGCGGTCAAAATCACCACCCACACCCTCACGGAACGTCACCATCGATCAGCTCAGCCATCCGAAGCGACAGATACGCGCAGAACCAATCAGGAACGGGCAAAGCGGAACGCCTGCTACCAGCCATGCACGGACCCGCTCGATGGCCCGGACCGGACGGCGAGCTGGAACGGCCGACGCGGCACCCTCTATGCTTCACCACGCTTTCCCGCGTGGAACGGGTCCCTTCACGGAACCGCCACCCGGTGGCCTGTCCGACCCCACCAGTTCACGACGACCTTCACAGCGGGAGCGAGCGGTGAGCGGAACCTCCGAAGGGCCGAGCGCCCCGGCAGGCACGGCCTCCGGCGGGCCCTCCGCGCCGGTCACGGAGCGTCATGCGGCGGCGGTGGATCCCACCCCCGCGCGCCCGGCGCCCACGGATCCGTCGCCCGCCGGTCCCTGCCGTGCCGACGCCGGTGACGGTCCCACCGCCGCCGAACTGCGCGACTACCGGGCCGCCTTCAACGCCGCCACGCTCCCCATGGGCGTCGTCGACGGCCGGGGCCACGTCGTACGCGCCAACGAGGCGCTCGGCGGGCTGCTGGGCGCCCCGGCGGCGGTCCTCGCCGGGCGGCAGGCGTGCGACCTGCTCGACCTCGCCTCCGACGACCGCACCTGGCACGCGTATCGCGAGGTCCTGCTGGGCCGCCGTTCCCGGTTCCGCTGCACCCGCCGCCTCAAGCACCCCGACGGGCGCTCGCTGTGGGCCGAGATCACCGTCGTACCGATGACCGGGGCGTCGGCGGCGGAGTCCGCCCGGGTGCTGCTGACGGTCGCGGACGTCAGCGACCGGCTCGAGCTCCAGGAGCGGCTGCGCCACCTCCAGATGCACGACCCGGTGACCCGGCTGCCCAACCGGACGCTGTTCTTCGAGCGGCTCGCCTCGGCCCTGGAGACCCCGCCGTACCAGGACGACTCGCTGCCGCCCCGGCAGCACGGCCGGATCGGGCTCTGCTATCTGGACCTGGACGGCTTCAAGGCGATCAACGACACCCTGGGCCACCGGACCGGCGACCGGCTGCTGGCCGCCGTCGCCGCCCGGCTCACCGACTGCGCCGAGAACGACGCCTCCCGCAACCCCGGCGGCAGCCGGCTGGTGGCGCGCCTGGGCGGCGACGAGTTCGCGATCCTGGTCGAGGACTCGACCGGTACGGAGGAGCTGACCGACCTGGCCCGCTCGGTGCTCACCGCGCTCCAGCAGCCGTTCGACCTGGCCGGGCAGCGGCTCTCGGTCTCCGCGTCGATCGGGGTGGTCGAGCGGACCGCGGCGGGCACCTCGCCCACCGGTCTGATGCAGGCCGCCGACACCACGCTGTACTGGGCGAAGGCGGACGGCAAGGCCCGCTGGACCGTGTTCGACCCGGAGCGCAACGCCCACCGCATGACCCGGCAGTCCCTCTCCTCCACGCTCCGGCCCGCCGTGGAGCGCGGCGAGTTCACGCTGGAGTACCAGCCGCTGGTCGGGATGGCGGACGGGGTGCTGCGCGGGGTCGAGGCGCTGGTGCGCTGGAACCATCCGCAGTTCGGCGTGCTGCCGCCGAATCGGTTCGTCCAGATCGCCGAGGAGGACGGCTCGATCGTCCAGCTCGGCCGCTGGGTGCTGCGCACCGCGTGCCGGCAGGCGCGGCGCTGGCAGCTGGACCACCCGGACGAGCCGCCGCTGTTCATCAGCGTCAATGTCGCCGTACGGCAGGTCTGGGACTCCGACCTGGTCGCCGATGTGGCCGAGATCCTGGCGGAGACGGAGCTCGCCCCCGGGCTGCTCCAGCTGGAGCTGACCGAGTCGGCGGTGATGGGCTCGGGCGGCCGTCCGCTGCGGGCGCTCCAGGCGCTGAGCGACATGGGCGTACGGATCGCCATCGACGACTTCGGCACGGGGTACAGCAACCTCGCCTACCTCAGCCGGCTGCCGGTCTCCGTGCTGAAGCTGGACGGGGCGTTCGTGAAGGGCTTCCGGTACGAGGACGGTACGCATCCGAGCCCGGCCGACGAGACGATCGTGGAGGCCATGGTGCAGCTGGCGCACCGCCTGGGCCTGACCGTCACCGCGGAGTGCGTGGAGACGGCCGGGCAGGCGGAGCGGCTGCGGCGGATCGGCTGCGACACCGGGCAGGGCTGGCTGTACTCACGGGCCGTGGCGCCGGAGCAGATCGCCGGCCTGATCGGGTCCCGGCCGCTGGAGGGCTGACCGGGACCACCCGTGGGAGCGGCTAGGCGGCGGGCAGGCCGTACGCGTCCGCGATCAGGTCGTAGCTGCGCAGCCGCGCGTCGCCGCCGTGGGCGTTGGCGGTGATCATCAGCTCGTCGGCGCCGGTCCGCTTCGCCAGGTCGTCGAGGCCGCCGCGGACCTCGTCGGCGGTGCCGTGGACGACGTTGGAGAGCCAGCCGTCGACGAACTCCCGCTCCATCGGCGAGAAGGCGTACGCCTCCGCCTCCTCCGGGCTCGGGATCAGCCCCGGGCGGCCGGTGCGCAGCCGGACCATGGACAGCGCGCCGGTCAGCACCTGGCGGCGGGCCTCGCGCTCGTCGTCGGCGGCCAGCGCCGAGACCCCGATCAGGGCGTACGGGGCGTCCAGCACGGCGGAGGGCCGGAAGGACTCGCGGTACAGGTCGAGCGCGGGGATGGTGTTCTGCGCCGAGAAGTGGTGCGCGAAGGCGAACGGCAGCCCGAGCGTGCCGGCCAGCCGCGCGCTGAAGCCGGAGGAGCCCAGCAGCCAGACCGGCGGCCGGTGCGCGGACTGCACGCCGCCGTCGGCGGTCGCCTGGACCGGGCCGGGCACGGCGTGGATCCGGCCGTACGGGTGTCCGTCGGGGAAGTCGTCGTCCAGGAAGCGGATCAGCTCCATGAGCTGCTGCGGGAAGTCATCAGCGCCCTCGTTGAGCCGGTCGCTGCGGCGCAGGGCCGCCGCCGTCGCGCCGTCCGTGCCGGGGGCCCGGCCGAGGCCGAGGTCGATCCGGCCCGGGGCCATCGCCTCCAGGGTGCCGAACTGCTCGGCGATCACCAGCGGTGCGTGGTTGGGCAGCATCACACCGCCGGAGCCGAGGCGGATGCGCCCGGTGTGGGCGGCGATGTGCGCGAGGATCACGGCCGGGGAGGACGAGGCGACCCCGGGCATGGAGTGGTGCTCGGCCACCCAGAAGCGGTGGAAACCGCGGCTCTCGGTGAGCTTCGCGATCTCCACGCTGGTGCGCAGGGCCTGGGTCGCGGTGCGGCCCTGCCCCACGGTGACCAGGTCGAGGACGGACAGCGGAACGGCGGCCGTTCCGGCTGCGACGCCCCGGATCCCGTCACCGTCACTCGCGCCGCCCCTCGCGTCGTCGCGGGTCTCGTCGCCTCGGATCTCGTCCACGTGTCGGCCTCTCCCGGTGCTGCTGTCGTACGTCTGCGTATCGGAGGGAGACAACAGGAGGGCGACTCCGTTTTATTCCCGACGGGTCCGGTGCGCGCGCGGCGGCGCTGCTTGCGCCTCCTACTCCCGCACCTCGATGCCCTTCGGCTCCAGCTGCCGCAGCACCGGCTCGCGGGTGGCGAACAGCGTCCCGAGCGTCGGGGCCCAGGTGCGGCGGTCGGCGAGGCGCAGCCCCTCCCACACCGTGACCTGGTTCGCCGTGAGGACGGGCTTGCCGAGCAGCTCCTCCAGCTCGGGGACGTACGCGGCGGTGTGCAGCGCGGTGTCCGGGACCAGCACCACCTCGGCGTCCGGGTGGTCCGCCTCGCGCACCAGCCGCTTCACCTCGTCCGGGCCCCAGGACCCGGCCTCCGCCGAGGAGCCCGCCCCGCCGGACGCGGCGGCCACCACCTCGATGCCCGCCGACTCCAGGCGTGGCGGGCCGACCCGTCGTCCGGGTGGGCGCGGCGACGGCGAGCCCGCCGCCCCGTACCGCGTGGCCGAAGCCGTGGAGGCTGGCCCAGCGAAGCTGCCGCCGCGAGCCCTGCCGCAGGCCCCGAGGCGCAGTTCCTCCACGCCTTCGGCGATCCGCTCGGCCGCGCCCTGCTCGCGCAGCGCGTCGGGACGGTAGGCGTCCTCGCCGGTCTCGGTGGAGAACAGGGGCAGCCGGATGTCGGTGTCGAGCAGGATCTCGATCCGTGGGAAGTCGTCCTCGGCGGCGTGGCCCGGGTAGAGAAGTCCTACGGTCGTCATGTCCACCCTTCCTGTGCGTCGACGGCTCGCCGCGCGGCGAGCGGCCCCGGCACGGGCGCGGCGGCCCTGCGAACGCTCCGGCGGCCGTGACCGCGCGACCGGTCACTCTTGCCCCGACTTGTTCCCAGTATTCCCCCGCGCGGGCGCCGGGGCGCGCGGCCGGGCCTCGTTGACGCGGGGGTGGCCTGCTGCGAGCGTGGCGATCGTTCACGTCCGTGTCCACGTCCACCGCGGAGGGCCGACCGCCCATGCCGGATCCCGTCCTGCTCGTCCTCGACGCCGAACCGTCCCCGCGGCTCGGCCGGCTCACCGGCAGGGTGGACGTACGGTACGCGGACGCCGCCTCGCTCGCCGAGCGGCTGCCGGCCGCCGATGCGCTGCTGGTGTGGGACGTCGCGTCGGACGCCGTACGGGAGGCCTGGCCGGGGCCCGGGCCGCGGCCGCGCTGGGTGCACACGGCGAGCGCGGGCGTGGACCGGCTGCTCTGCCCGGAGCTGGTCGCCTCCGACACCGTGCTCACCCACGCGCGGGGGATCTTCGAGCGGCCGGTCGCCGAGTACGTGACGGGTCTGGTGCTGGCGTTCGCCAAGGATCTGCCCGCCACCCTCGCCCGCCAGCGGGAGCGGCGCTGGCACCACCGGGACGGGCAGCAGGTGGCCGGTTCACGGGCGGTGGTCGTCGGCGCGGGCCCCGTCGGCCGCGAGATCACCCGGCTGCTGCACGGCCTGGGCGTCACGGTGGCGCTGGTGGCGCGGACCGCCCGGCGCACCATCCACGGCGTGGCGGACCTGGACCGGCTGGCGGCGCGGGCGGACTGGGTGATCGCGGCGGCCCCGCTGACGGAGTCGACGCGCGGGATGTTCGACCGGCGCTTCTTCGGACTGCTCCAGCCCTCGGCGCGGTTCATCAACGTGGGGTGCGGGGCGAGCGTGGTGCAGGCCGATCTGGTGGACGCGTTGAACCGCCGCTGGTTCGCGGGGGCGGCGCTCGACGTGTTCGAGGACGAACCGCTGGGCCCGGAGAGCCCGTTGTGGGACGTTCCGGGGCTGCTGGTCTCGCCGCATCTGAGCGGGGACACGGTGGGGTGGCGCGACCGGCTGAGCGAGCAGTTCGTCGCGCTGTACGAACGCCGCTCGCGGGGCGAGCCGTTGCCGAACGTGGTCGACAAGGAACGCGGTTACGTCCCCTCCGCCGACCTCGACGCTCCCGGCGGGCTCGACGCCCTCAACGCGTGAGCGGCGCGGCGCGGACGACGAACGCCTCGATGGCCTCCCTGGCCCCGGCGTCCAGCGCGTCGTGCTCGGCCTGGTCCTGGGCGGTCGAAACGTCCCGGGTGCGCCGGTATGCCTCCTCCGCGGCGCCGACCACCTCCGGGTCGTCGGTGAGCAGTTTGACCCGGTAGAGCACCTGCCGGGTGGCGGTGCGCAGCCGGTGGGCCTCGTCGCGCGCCTCGATGAACGCATCGGCGACGTGGCCCTGCCGCATGCGGTACCAGCGGCCCGCCTGCCCGTGCCGGTACTCCTCCGCCGCGGCGGCGAACGAGCTGTAGGTGGCGGTGCGTTCCTGCCGGAGCGCCTCCGACCGGGAGAACCTCTCCGTGCGCGCGGCGGTCTGGCGCTGGAAGAGGTACGTGACCACGGCTCCCAGGAGCGTGCCCACGACCGCCACGACGCTTGTCCAAAGGGCAACCATGGCACCAGCTGACCACAGAAGTGACCGACGTGAGGTCATGAATGCTCCGCGACGGGGGAACACGCCCCGCGCACCGCCGGTCGCCCTCCGCCCTCCTTCGGGCACGGGAAGGTCACCTTCCGGCCACTGTTGGGTTACATGCCCCGGCTTCCTGCATAGACGTACGGGATCGGGCAGGCGCTCACCCTGTCCGGACTGTTCGACCTCCAGGAGATTGCGAACCATGGCTGAATTCCCGAACCTGTCCCGCCGGGGTTTCCTCAACGGATCGGCGGCCGTGGGCGGCCTCCTCGTCGTTCCCGGCCTCCTCACCGCGTGCAGCAAGACCGACTCCGGCTCCGCGACCGGCGAGGGCGCCCTGGACAAGCTCCGCAAGCAGGGCTTCGTACGGGTGGCGTACGCGAACGAGGCCCCGTACGGCTACCTGGAGGGCAAGGAGCTCAAGGGCGAGGCCCCGACGCTGCACCGCGAGATCTTCAAGGCGCTCGGGGTGGACGAGCTGAAGCCGACGCTCTCCGAGTGGGACGGGCTGATCCCCGGGCTCCAGGCCGGGAAGTACGACGTGGTCAGCGCGGGCATGGCCATCACCCCGGAGCGCTGCGGCAACGCGATCTTCTCCGAGCCGGAGTTCATCTCGCCGACCGCGCTGATGGTGAAGAAGGGCAACCCGAAGAAGGTCACCGACCTGGCCTCCGCGAAGGAGGCGGGGATCACCGTCGGTGTGATGTCGGGTGCGGTGGAGGGCAGTTACGCCAAGGGCGCGGGCATCGCGGAAGACAGGATCAAGACGCTGCAGAAGCCTCAGGACGGGGCGGACGCGGTCAAGGGCGGCCGGATCGACGCGTTCCTGCTCACCGGCATCTCGCTGCGCTGGCTGGCGAAGACCAACCCGGACACCGAGGTGACCGAGGCGTTCGTGCCGCAGCTGGACGGCAAGGAGCAGTTCTCGCCGGGCGGCGCGGTGTTCCGCAAGGGCAACGAGGACCTGCGGGACTCCTTCAACCGCGAGCTGAAGAAGATCGTGTCGGACCGCTCCCGCTATGTGGGGCTGCTCAAGGAGTACGGGTTCGGGGAGTCGGAGATCCCGCCCGCCGACCTGAAGACCGCGGATCTGTGCAAGGGCTGACGGGGCGGACGCGCACGTATGAGTGACTTCTTCTCCCTCCTCGTCGAGGAGTTCCCCCAGGTCCGCTCGGGTCTATGGGTGACGCTCCAGGCCACGGTCCTGGGCGCGCTGCTGGCCGGGGTGCTGGCCTTCGCACTCGGTCTGATGGCGAACAGCCGGCTGCTCCTGGCCCGCGGGGTCTCCCGGGTGGTCGTGGAGTTCTTCCGGGGGACCTCCCTCTACATCCAGCTGTTCTGGCTCTACTACGCGATGCCGCTGGTGACCGGCTACGAACTGGCGCCGGTGGCGTGCGGGGTGGTCGCGTTCGGCCTCAACTACGGTGCGTACGGCGCCGAAGTGGTGCGCGGCGCCATCAACTCCGTACCGCGCGCGCAGTACGAGGCGGCGATCGCCCTCAACCTGTCGCCGTCCAGGCGGCTGTGGAAGGTGATCCTGCCGCAGGCCTGGGTGCAGATGATCCCCTCCTTCACCAATCTGCTGATCCAGCTGCTGAAGTGCACCCCGCTGCTGTGGCTGCTCTCGGCGGCCGACCTGATGACGGTGGTGCAGACGCTGCGCGACCGCACGGGTGAGACCCTCACCGCCTATCTGACCCTGCTGGCGGTCTACTTCGTGCTGGCCTACGCGCTGACGATGCTGATGAACCTGCTGGAGCGGAGCGCCAAGCGGCGGCTCGGCCTGGCCACCGGCGGGACGAGCCTGTTCAAGAGCCGCAGCGCGTCCACCGCCGCCGTGGGAGGTACCCGATGAACGACGGCTTCGACTGGGACGCCGTCCGCGAGTCCCTGCCGCTCCTCCTGGAGGGGTTCAAGGTCACCCTGCTCGCCACCGTGCTCGGCACCCTGGTGGCGGCCGTGCTGGGGCTGGCCGTCGCGGTGGCCGGGCGGGCGCCCAGCCGGTTCGTGACAGTCCCGGTGCGCCTCGTCACGGAGTTCGTCCGCTCCACCCCGCTGCTGGTCCAACTGGTGGGCGCGGCGGCCCTGTTCAACACGGTGGAGCCGCTGTACATCGGCATCACCGTGCTGGGCGTCCACTACGCCGCGTACACCTCCGAGGTCTACCGGGCCGGGATCGACGGGGTGCCGAAGGGCCAGTGGGAGGCGTGCCGCGCGCTGTCGCTGTCGCCCCGGCGCACCTGGCAGGCCGTGATCCTGCCGCAGGCGGTGCGCAAGGTGCTGCCCGCGCTCGGGAACTACGCGATCTCGATGTTCAAGGAGACGCCGTTCCTCGCCGTGATCACGGTGCAGGAGATGGTCTTCGAGGCCCGGAAGTACGGGGCCGAACACTTCGCGTACACCGAGGTGTTCACCCTCGCAGGCCTGATCTTCCTGGTCGCGAGCTACCCCACGTCGCTGTTGATGAGAAAGCTGGAGAAGCGCCTTGGCCACTGAACCCCTCCCCCTGAAGAAGACGGAGTCGCCGGGGCCGGCCGCAGCTCCCGAGGACGCCGTCCCGGCCGCGGCCCGCACGGGCGAGCCGCTGGTGCGGTTCGACAAGGTGGTGAAGCGCTACGGCGACCATGTGGTCCTGGACGAGCTGGACTTCACCGTGGACCGCGGCGAGCACGTCACCCTGATCGGGCCCAGCGGTTCGGGCAAGACCACGATCCTGCGGCTGCTGATGACGCTGGAGAAGGTCAGCGGCGGGGTGATCTGGGTCGACGGCTCACCGCTGACCCACGTCCGCACCCCGGGCGGTGCGCTGAAGCCCGCGGGCGAGAAGCAGCTGCGGGAGTCCCGGAAGAAGATCGGGATGGTCTTCCAGCAGTTCAACCTCTTCCCGAACATGAAGGTGATCGAGAACATCACCGAGGCCCCGGTCAGCGTGCTCGGCAGGAGCCGCGAGGAGGCGGAGACCCGGGCCCGGGAACTGCTGGACCTGGTCGGGCTCTCGGCGAAGGTCGACGCCCACCCCTCGCAGCTCTCCGGCGGCCAGCAGCAGCGGGTCGCCATCGCCCGCGCCCTGGCCATGGAGCCGGAGATCCTGCTGCTGGACGAGGTGACGTCGGCGCTCGACCCGGAGCTGGTGGCGGGCGTGCTGGAGCTGCTGGAGGACATCGCCCGGAACACCGACATCACCATGGTCTGCGTGACCCACGAGATGAGTTTCGCCCGGGACGTCTCGGAGAAGGTGCTGATGTTCGACGCGGGGCGGGTCGTGGAGTCCGGATCGCCGGAAAAAATCTTCTCCGATCCGTCGCACGAACGTACGCGCGAGTTCCTCAACGCGGTCCTGTGACCTCGCGATTGAGCCACCGCCCATGACGTTGGCATATGCCAGACGGGTGCGCCCCAGCTGACAGCTCCGGGGCGCGCCTACTGACTCGTCAACTGCCGCCCCGTACCGGCGGTTCGGCGGCTATCGTGGAGCGAAAGCTTGCGGTCACAACCTGGTAGGGGGACACCGTGGCGTTGAAGCCCGAGCCGACCGCACCGTTCCACTCGGTGCAGTACGCCCTGCGCGTGCTCGAAACGGTCTCCCAGCACGGCGACGGCGTGACCGACACCCAGATCTCCCGCGAGACGGGGCTGCCCACCGGCCACCTCGCCTCCCTGCTCCTCACCCTGCGCCGCGAGGGCTATGTGGAGCAGGTCAGCGACGGCGCGTACGTCATCGGCGCCTCGCTGCTGCTGCTCGGCTCCGGGGCGGCCCGTCGCCAGGCCCTGGAGGACCGACTCCAGCTCACCCTCGCCGAGCTGCGCGACTCCGTCGGCGCGGCGGTCTACCTCAGCCGCTATGTGGACGGCGAGGTCAGCGTGACCCAGGTCGCGGACGGCCCGCTCACCCCGGCGGTCAACGAGTGGGTGGACTTCCGCTCCTCCGCGCACGCCAGCGCGGTCGGCAAGTGCCTGCTGGCCCAGCTGGACCACGACGGGCGGCGCGACCACATCTCCCGGCACCGGACGGCCCGGCTCACCTCGCGGACGATCACCAACGAGAAGATCCTCTTCTCGCAGCTGGACGCCCAGTCCGCCACGGTCCCGGTGCTGGACCTCCAGGAGTACGCGGTGGGCACCGTCTGCGCGGCCGTGCCGCTGACGGCCGGCTCCTCCGCGGGCTGCCTCGCCCTGTCACTGCCGATCGAGGACGCGCACCGGCTGAAGTCGGCGGCCGAGACGCTGAGCCGCCGCGCGGCGCCGGTGCTGCTGTCGCTGGCGCTGTAGGGACTCTCCCGCCCCGCCCGGGTCCGGCCGGGGCGGGAGCTGTCCGAGGCCCCGGGTAGCGTCACCGCCATGCGGACACCGACCCCCACCCTGGACCTGCTCGCGGAGTTCGACGCGGGCGTCGACGACTCCTACGCCCCCGGCTTCGAGCTGATCGAGCTCGGCCACGACGACGGCGGCTACCCCCAGCTCTCCGACCGCATCCGGCCCTTCGCCCAGGCCACCGGATCCGGCTCGACCTATGCGTTCTGGCTGCGGGACGACCGCGCCGACCTCGCCACCCTGCCGGTGCTCTTCCTCGGCGACGAGGGCGGCGTCCACGTCGCGGCGCGCGACCTGCCCGAGCTGCTGCGCGTCCTCGCCTCCGGCTGGGAGCCGATGGGCGGCTGGGACCGCCTGGACTACTTCGACGAGCGCGAGGAGGAAGGAGGGGAGCAGGACGGGGACGACGGGGACGGTTACGACCCCTGCCCGGAGAACCCCGCGTTCCGGGCCTGGCTGCGCGACCGCTTCGGCCTGGAGGCCGCCGAGGATCCGAACGAGATCGTCCGGGCGGCGGGCGAGGAGCTGCGGGAGCCGTTCACCGCCTGGATCGGGCCGCTGATCCCGGACGCGGTGGGCGGGCACGGGGCGGCTTGAGCGCGGTCCGGGCGGGCTCCGGGAGGCTCCCGGGCGGAGGGTGTCATCAGCACCCCTGCGGACCAGGTATTATTTTCGAGTCAGCAGGCGCCGTTAGCTCAGTTGGTTAGAGCAGCTGACTCTTAATCAGCGGGTCCGGGGTTCGAGTCCCTGACGGCGCACGACACGGGGTGGCGGTCTTCTTCACGAAGGCCGCCACTTCGCTTTTCCGGGAACGGCTCACAGGGGCGTGCCGTGCTCCTCGTACCGTTCCAGCAGGGCCGCGAGCCCCGCCGCGTCCAGCGGCACATACGTCCCGTCGCCGTCCCGGTCCCACCAGACCGGGTCCGGGCAGCGGAAGCCCGCCCGGCGCAGCGCCACCCGGTGGATCTTGTTCGTCGCGGTGACCGGCATCCGGTCGAGGATCCGGACGAAGCGCGGGGCCATCTTCGTCCCCAGGTCCGGCTGGGCGCGCAGGAACGCGGCGAAGGCGGCCGGATCGAAGGCCGCGCCCACCCGGAGCGTCAGGGCGGCCATCACCTGGTCGCCGGTGACCGGGTCCGGGACGGCGTGGACGGCGGCGGCCGCCACCTCCTCCCAGCGGGCCAGGATGTGCTCGATCGTCGCGGCGGCCAGGTTCTCGCTGTCGACGCGGAGCCGGTCGTCGGTGCGGCCGGCGAAGTAGAGGAAGCCGTCGGCGTCCCGGTAGAAGAGGTCGCCGGTCCAGTACCAGCCGCGCCGGGCCCGCTCCGCGTCCGCCGCCGGGTTGCGCCAGTAGCCCTCGAAGGGCGTCGGGCCCCGGTTGACCAGCTCGCCGATGGCCTCGTCTCCGTTGAGCAGCCGCCCGCCCGGGCCGAAGCGGGCCGGGGCCCGCTCCGCACCGCTCTCCGGGTCGACGACGGCGAGATCGTCGCCCGGGGCGGCCCGGCCGATCGCGCCGGCCGGGGTGCCGGGGGTGTGCTGGATGGCCGCGCCGCCCTCGGAGGAGCCGTACCCCTCCACCAGCCGCACCCCGAACCGCTCCCGGAACCGGGCCGCGTCCACCGCGCCCGCCTCGGTGCCGAAGCCCAGGCGCAGGGGGTGGTCCCGGTCGTCGGGGCGCTCGGGGGTGGCCAGCAGGTACTGCACGGCCCGCCCCACGTAGGTGAAGTACGTCGCCCCGTAGGCGCGTACGTCGTCGAGGAAGGCGGAGGCCGAGAAGCGGGGGCGCAGCGCTATGGCGGCTCCGGCGGAGAGCGCCGGGGCCCAGTCGGCGAGGACCGCGTTGCCGTGGAACATCGGCATGCAGATGTAGTGGGTGTCGGAGGGCCGTACGCCGAAGTGCCCGGCGAGGGAGGCGCCTGCCCCGGCGAGCCGGCCCTGGGTGCAGATCGCGGCCTTGGGCGCGCCGGTGGAGCCGGAGGTGAAGTAGAGGAGCATGCGGCTGTCGGGACCGACCGGGGCGAGCACGGCGTCGCCGGGGCGTGCGCCCGCGTACGGAGCGAGCAGGGCGGCGTACGCCTCGGTGCCGGTGACCACCACCCGTACGCCCGGCAGCTCCAGGTCCGCGAGGAGCGGCAGATGGGCGCGCTCGGTGATCAGGACCCGGGCTTCGGTGTGCAGGATGTCGCGGGCCAGCTCGGGGCCGCGCCGGGTCGGGTTGATGCCCGCGACGGCGGCCCCGGCCAGGGCCGCCGCGCTGAGCCACAGCGGGAACTCAGGGGTGTTGTCGAGCAGTACGGCGAGGTGCGGTTCGCCGCCGCGCGGCAGCAGATCCGCGAGGAGCGCCGCCCGTGCGGCGGCGCCCTCGACCACCTGGTGATGACTGAGCACGGTGGGGCCGTGCTTCAGGGCGGGCCGGTGGTCACCCCATTGACGTCGTACGAGCTCCGCGACGGTGCCGGTACTCCTCATGGCGCCGCACGATAACTGATGAAGCGTCAGAACTTAACGTCGGAGCAGGCGTAGAACGCGTTGGTGGTGTCCGCGACGTTCCACACGGCGAGGATGATGTGCTTGCCGCTCTTCTGGGTGGGGATCGTGCCCTGGTGGGTCAGCGTGGCCGGCGGCTGCTGGTTCCCGTAGGGCACGGTCATGAAGGGCTGCGATTCGAGTGCGGCCCGGGTGAGCGGCTTGGTGGAGTCCCAGCCGTTCTTGGTGATGTAGTAGCGGAAGTCGCTGGTGGAGTGGCGGGCGGTGAACTGCCAGCGGAAGTTGTAGCCCTGTCCGCCGGTGACCTGCGTGGCGGGCCAGTTACCGCCTCTGGGGTCGTCGAGCTGGGCGAACTGTCCGTTGCCGCCGGAGCAGATCTTGCCGTCCGCCGGTCCTGCCGCCGGGAAGCCCTTGGGCCCCTCGACGCTCTGCGGCTCCCACTGGATGTTGCCGCAGCCGGTCACCGTGCCGTTGGCACAGAGCTTCTGACGGCTGATCGGGGAGTCCGTGTAGCCGTGGCTGCTGGCGCTGGTGGTGGCGAGCACCGAGACGCCCGCTATCGCCAGACCGATCACGGCCGCGCTTGCCTTTTTCCGCATGGGCTGTCGCTCCTCTAGAACGTGGGGGAGGTTCCATGAGCATTGCTCGACTGCTGCGCGCTTGGTGCGTGTGCGTGGTGCCTGTGGGACACCTGTGTGGTGCCTGTGCATGCGGTGCTGCGGTCTAGACCAAGTCTTAGATTATTGACGCGGCGTGAACATGTCCAGACCAATGAGCGTCATATTCCGACGGCCCGCCGAACCCGCTCCGAACCCGCTCCGAACCTCCCCCGACCGCTCAGGCCCCGTCCCCTCCCCCGCTGCGACCGGTGTAGAAGGCAACGGTCAAGTCCTTGACGAGTGCCTTGCGTTCGTAGTCGTCGAGCTCGACGATGCCGCGCGAGGTGAGCCGGTTGACGGTGTCGTCGACAGCGTCCACCACGGAGGTGAGCACGCTGTCGCGGTGCTTGGAGTCGATCGCGGCGATCCGCCGCCGCTGCATCGCCGCCGCGACCTCGGGGGCGTACTCGATGCCGGTCGGCTGCGCGGAGTACACCTCCACGCCCACGGGTTCGCAGTCCGCCTTCAGCATCCGGGTCAGCGCGTCGCCGACCGCCTCCGCGTCGCGCAGGCTCGGGGCGTCCTCGTGGAACGCGTCGGCGGGCAGCTGCGAGAGGACCCGGGCCATGGCTGCCTCGACCTGGGCGCTCAGGTAGGCCTCGTGGTCCTCGATGCCGAGGACGGCCCGGACCGTGTCCTTGATCCGCCACACCACGAGGACGACCACGCGCAGTGCGGTGCCGTTCGCGTCGACGGCGGGCAGCGGTTCGCTGCGCCAGTGCCGCAGCCGTACGTCGACGCGGCGGCGCAGCAGCAGGGGCGAGACCCAGACGAGGCCGGTGCGGCGGACGCTGCCCCGGTAGTCGCCGAACAGCGTCAGCACCCACGCGTAGCCGACCCGGCCGCGGCCGAGGCCGCCGAGCGCGAGGAGCACCATGGTGGTGAGGAGGGCGAGCAGGGCCCAGGCGCCGGCCCCGATGCCGAGGTCGGGGCGTGGGGTGAGGCCGACGGCGTTCTGCCAGGCGGCGGGCAGTGCGCCACGCCACCACAGGACGGCCAGTCCGCCGGCGATTCCGGCCGCGCCGGTGAGGAGGGCGGCGTAGCCGGGCAGGGCGGGTCCGGGCCGTTCGGCGAGCCGGGGGTCGGCGACCGGGGCGGGCCGGGTCGACGGCTGCACCCGGGTCTGCGGCGAGCGCGGCACGGGGGGCCGCCGGGTGGCGGGCGCGCGGTCGCCTCCGGCGGGGCGACGGACGACGGCCGCGGGCAGGGCCGCCGCTTCGGCCGGCTCCTGGTCGTCACGGAAGAGCAGGTGTACGGGGATGGAGGCGGTGGTCTCGTTGGCGATGACGGAGTGGCGGCGGGCGGGGTACGGAGGGGTCGCCGCGGTCGTGGTGGCCGGTGCCCCGGTCCTGCTCCCGGCCCCTGTCCCGGCCCCGGTTCTTGCCCCTGCCCCGGCCCCTGTCCCGGAAGCCGATGCCGGCGTGGGCACGGGTGCCGTACCGGACGCGGGTACGGAGACCGGCACGGAGAAGGTGGCGGAGGCGGCCCGGTCGCCGGGGGCCAGGTCCAGGACGAGGTCCAGCTCGGTGTCGGGTCCGGAGTCGTCCACGGGGCCCTTCGCCGGGACGGCCCGGCTCTCCCGTTCGGCGGAGGCCTTCGTGCCCGCCCCCTTCCCGGCCCCCGGCTCGGCCCCGTAAGAGGGATGCGGGGTCCACTCCGCCGAGGGTTCCGTCCTCAAACGCCGGACGGGCTTGAGATGGAGGTTCCCGTCCAGCGGGGCGGGGCGCGCGGGGGCGGAGGCCGAAGTCGGGGTCGGGTGTGCCGGGGTTGGGCCCTCGGTCGGCCGGTCCGGGCGACGGTCGGGCGCGGGGCGCGCGGGAGTGGGGGATCCGGCCGGGCGGTCCGTCGTACGGTCCTCCGCGGCGGAGCCCCCGGACGGACTCACCGGAGTGGAGCCCCCGGTCCGCCGGTCCGGGGTCGGGCCGAGGTGCAGGCTCACGTTCGGGGGCTCCGGGGTGACGGTCCGGGGCGGTACGGGTGGGGTCGTGCCGGCGCGCGGCGAGGGACCGGGCCCGGCGTCCGCCGCGGGTGCGGACTCGGCGCGCGGCGAACGCGGAAGCTGACCATCAGGTGCGGGCGCGAGCCCACCGTCCGGCGCGGGCCGAAGCCCCACGCCCGGCACATCCGAAAGCTCAGCGCCCGGCGCAGGCCGACGCTCACCGCCCGGCGCACCCGGAAGCTCACCGTCCGACGCAGGCCTGCGCCCACCGCCCGGCGCATCCGCTCGCTCGTCCTCCGGCTCCGCCGGACTCGACGCCACCGGTCCGAACAGCGGGGGCGGGCTTCCCTTGCCCGGTGGGGCGAAGAGTGACGGGGGGAGGTGGTCGTCCAAGGGGTGGGGGGTGGGGGTGGGGGTGGTTCGGGGGGGCTGGTCGTTGTTGGGGGTCACCGGTTCCCGATTCCTTTCCGTCACGTCCGTCACGCGAAGAGCCGGCGCCAGGTCTCCGGCCCCGGGTAACCATCGGCCGCACCGCCGCGCCAGCCCTGGGCCCGCTGGAACGCCTCGACGTTGCGGCGGTCGGCCTCGGTCCAGAGCGGGCCGGGGCCCGACACGTAGTGCTTGCCGTATCCCTTCTTCACCAACTGTTTGCCGAGCCGGTCGACATGGCTGTTGGACTGACCCGGCTTGAAATAGCCGCGTCCGGGGAACGCGACGGCCGTATTCGGGCTGCCGCCCGCGCCGGCGGCCGGAATGCTGCGTCCGGCGCCGGTGGTCAGCAGGCGCCAGGTGTCCGGGCCGGGGATGCCGTCCGCCTCCTTGCCCTTCCAGCCCTGCGCCAGCTGGAACGCCTGGGTCGCCCGCTGGTCCGCCGTTCCCCACACGGGCCCGGGGCCGACCGCGTAGAACCGCTTGCCGCCCCGCTGGACCAGCATCTGGCCGAGCTGGGTGACGTACTTGTTGTTGGCGCCGGGGCCGAACTGCTTGGCTCCGGGGAACGCGGTGGAGGAGCCGGAGCCGGGCGAGCCGCCGGTGACTCCTTTGTACCGGTAGGCGACGTATCGGGATGAGTTGTTCCAGTACGCCATGGGCGTCGACTGCTTCCGCGTCTGCGGGCGCGCCTGCTCGTAGGCCACGTAATGGGTGCGCGTGTAGTCGGTCCAGCCGCCGAAGATCGTGACGTGCGAGCCCTTGGAAGGGTCGGCCGGGTTGTGGAAGAGGAGGATGTCGCCGGGCTGGAGGTCGGCGCGGTCGATCCTGGTCCCGTAGGCGGCGAGGCTGCCGGTCCACTCGTTGGTGCCGAGGTTCCAGGCCATCGACACATAGCCGGAACAGTCCTGGCGATAGCCGTCCGACCAGTACTTCTCCATGCTGTACGGGACCTTCGCCGACACCCACCTCTTGGCCCGGTTGATGATGTCGGCCCGGGTCGTCTTCGGCGCGGCCGCCCCGGCGGACGGCGGGCCCGAGGCGCCACTGCCCTTCAGCGGGCCCTTCTCGCCCTGCGGAGTGGCCGGCTCCGGGTCGGCGCCCCCGTCGGCGTGCGGGGTTTCCGGGGCGTGGCCGCCGGCGGCCGCCGCACCCGCCGCCCCGCAGGAGAGGACCACCCCGGCGGCCGTCGCCAGCACCAGGGCCCGCCGCGCGCCGTGCGCGGCGGGGTGTCCGCCGCGCCGCACCGGCAGCGACCTCGCGGCGGTACGCCGCCGGACGGCGCACCCCGCACATCCGCAGTCGATGGCGGGTTCGTACTCCTCGAAGACCGGCACAGTCATGCGATTCCCCTCCGCACTCGTCATTCGTCAAGATCTTTGGGCGCAGCTGCAACGGGCGTCAGTGTTTCAACTCTCCCGACATATCGCATTTTGACGGAACAAAGGAAAAAAACGACTATCTGACGGGGCGTGGCGGCCGGTAAATGGTTCGGAGCACCCCGGAAGGTCCGGTAGAGTTCTCCAGGTCAGCAGGCGCCGTTAGCTCAGTTGGTTAGAGCAGCTGACTCTTAATCAGCGGGTCCGGGGTTCGAGTCCCTGACGGCGCACGCACGGTCAAAGCCCCCTCACGTTCAGTGAGGGGGCTTTGATCATTCCCTGTCCGGTATCCGGTGACACCCGGCAGCACCCCGCGACCGCGCACGAACAGCCGCACGTCGAACTGCACTCCGTCACGAGGCAGTGACGGAGGGGCGCGCGAGCGCCGATCCTCACTTCGTCACACCCCCTCCACACCTGGGGCCCAAATCGTGCGTATGACCGGTAAACAGTCTGTTTCACCCTTGCGATCCCGTTCCGTGTCGGACAATCTGTCTGGGGGCCCGACGGGCGCCAAGGGGGCTGCCGATCCGTACAGTTGGCACAGCAGAGCGTGACGTTCCGGTTGTCCGTACCGCGGGGTGGGGGTCCCGCTCGGTGGCGGACGCCGAGGGGGCATCATGCAACCGGAAGGCTGCCGAACCATGTCTGTGGGGACGGTGGCTTGCCACCGTGTGCGTACCCGGTGAAGAACGGGGGCCACCGCGCACGCACGAGAGAGACCGAACAGTCACGCACCAGCATGCGTGCGGGGGGATGTACCCATGACGTCGACGCCGCCAGGCGACCGGCAGGAGAACGACGCTTCCCGGACGACGCAGCTCCGGATACCGGCAGGGCTGCGGGCCGGCGCGGCGAGGCGGCGTGCCAAGAAAGAGCTGCCGCGCTACGACTACGAGCACTACAGCCGGCTCGCCGGACCGCTGACGCAGCCCCCCGCGGGCAAGCCGTACAAGGTCCAGTACCGCTCGCTCATATCGCAGGAGCCGCACCGCGTGCGCGCGGCGCTCCTGCTCGGCGCGGCTCCCCTCGTCTCGCTCGGTCTCTTCGCCTGGCTGATGCAGCCCGGCCACTGGACGGACCGCGACCCCAACCTGGACAACGACCTCCTGCTGGTCCTCGACATCGTCATGCTGGTCTCGATCGGTCTGATCGAGCTGTTCCGCACGATGAATGTCCTCTCGAACGCGCATGCCACCCTGGTCGCCCGCGACCCGGTCCCGGTGATCCCGGAGTCCGGCACCAGGGTCGCCTTCCTCACCTCCTTCGTTCCCGGCAAGGAACCGCTGGAGATGGTGACGAAGACGCTGGAGGCGGCCGTGAAGATCCGCCACCGCGGCCTGATGCACGTCTGGCTGCTGGACGAGGGCGACGACCCGGCGGTCAAGGAGGTCTGCGCCCGGCTCGGTGTGCACCACTTCTCCCGCAAGGGCGTGGCGCACTGGAACCAGGCCAAGGGCCCGCACCGCGCCAAGACCAAGCACGGCAACTACAACGCCTGGCTGGACGCGCACGGCGGCGACTACGACTTCTTCGCCTCGGTCGACACCGACCACATCCCGATGGCGAACTACCTGGAGCGGATGCTCGGCTACTTCCGCGACCCGGACGTCGGCTTCGTCATCGGCCCGCAGGTCTACGGCAACTACGACACCTTCGTCACCAAGGCCGCCGAGTCGCAGCAGTTCCTCTTCCACGCGCTGATCCAGCGCGCGGGCAACCGCTACGGCGCGCCCATGTTCGTCGGCACCAGCAACGCGGTCCGGATCTCGGCGCTGAAGCAGATCGGCGGTCTGTACGACTCGATCACCGAGGACATGGCCACCGGCTTCGAGATCCACCGCCACCGCAACCCGGCCACGGGGAAGAAGTGGCGCTCGGTCTACACCCCGGACGTGCTGGCCGTCGGCGAGGGCCCGACCGCGTGGACGGACTTCTTCACCCAGCAGCTGCGCTGGTCGCGAGGCACCTACGAGACGATCATCGGGCAGTTCTGGAAGGGCTTCGGGACCATGCCGCCCGGCAAGCTCTTCAACTACACGATGATGATCATCTTCTATCCGATGTCGGCGCTGAACTGGATCCTCGCGGCGCTCAGCTGCGCGCTGTTCCTCGGCATGGGCGCCTCCGGTGTCCAGATCGACCCGACGATCTGGATGATGCTGTACGGCAACGCCTCCGCGCTCCAGATCGGCCTCTACATCTGGAACCGCCGCCACAACGTCTCGCCGCACGAGCCCGAGGGCTCCGGCGGTCTGGCCGGCATGGTGATGTCCGCGCTCTCCGCGCCGATCTACGCCCGCTCGCTGATGGACGCGGTGCTGCGCCGCAAGAGCTCGTTCGTGGTGACCCCGAAGGGCGACTCGTCCAGCCCGGACACCCTGTTCGGCACCTTCCGCATCCATCTGTTCTTCATCGTCGTCTTCGGCGCCTCGATGATCTCCTCCTTCTTCCTCGGCCACAGCCACCCCGCGATGGTCACCTGGGCCACGCTGGCGCTGCTGATCACCGCGGCGCCGATCATCGGCTGGCGGTACACGATGCGCGCCGAGAAGAAGAAACGCCGCTCGGGCGGAGGATCGCACCGCAGCGGCGGACCGGCCCCGGAGCCGAGGCCCCAGCCGCTGCCCGGAGCACCCGGAAACGACCAGACCATGCAGATCTCCCTGGGGGGACGTAAGAAATGAAGTACCGTCCGAGCCGCCGTACCCGCCGCCTGGCGATCAGTACGGCGGTGGTTCTCGCGCTCGCGGGGGCGAACGGGCCGTGGCTGTACCGCTTCAGCACCGAGCGCTACCACGAGTACAAGATCAACCAGCCGGACTACAAGGCGGCCAACGGGCACTGGGACTTCCTGGACGTCCCCTCCGAGCACCGGATCAACACGATCCACGCGGCGCTGCTGCACACCGGCAAGGTGCTGCTCGTCGCGGGCTCCGGGAACAACCAGAAGAACTTCGACGCGAAGAGCTTCCGCTCGGTGCTGTGGGACCCGAAGACGAACGTCTTCAAGGACATCCCCACCCCCAAGGACATGTTCTGCGCCGGGCACACCCAGCTGCCCGACGGCAAGCTCCTCATAGCCGGCGGCACCAAGCGGTACGAGAAGCTCCAGGGCGATGTCACCAAGGCCGGCGGCCTGATGATCGTCCACAACGAGAACCCGGACAAGCCGATCACCCTGCCCGCGGGCACCCGGTTCACCGGCAAGGAGAACGGCAAGACGTTCGTCTCCAAGGACCCGGTGCTGGTGGAGAAGGCCAAGAAGGTCTTCGACAAGGAGACCGGTGCGTTCCTGCGCAACGACCCCGGTCTCGGCCGGATCTACGTCGAGGCGCAGCAGACCGGCAAGAAGTACGAGACCGGCACCGAGGACAACTACCGGGTGGCGGGCCTGTCCGGCTCGGACACCCGCAACGTCTACGGCATCGCGCAGAAGCTGGCCCTGGACAAGAAGGACTTCCAGGGGATCAAGGAGGCCTTCGAGTTCGACCCGGTCGCGGAGAAGTACATACCCGTCGACCCGATGAACGAGGCCCGCTGGTACCCGACGCTGACGACGCTGGAGGACGGCAAGGTCCTCGCCCTGTCGGGTCTGGACGAGATCGGGCAGATCGTCCCCGGCAAGGACGAGATCTACGACCCGGAGACCAAGGAGTGGGAGTACACCGGCATCGAGCGGAGGTTCCCCACCTACCCGGCGGTCTTCCTGCTGAACGACGGCAAGCTCTTCTACTCCGGTTCCAACGCCGGATACGGTCCGGCGGACGTGGGCCGCGACCCGGGCGTCTGGGACCTGTCGACCAACAAGTTCAAGAAGATCCCCGGGCTCAGCGACCCGGACCAGATGGAGACCTCGGCGACGGTACGGCTGCCCCCGGCCCAGGACGAGAAGTTCATGGTGATCGGCGGCGGCGGGGTCGGCGAGTCGGAGAAGTCCAGCGAGAAGTCCCGGCTGGTCGACCTCCAGAAAAAAAACCCGGAGTTCACCGACGGCGCGTCCCTCTCCGAGGGCACCCGCTACCCCAGCGCCTCGCTGCTGCCCGACGACTCGCTGCTGGTCACCGGCGGTTCCAACGACTACCGGGGGCGCGGCGGCTCGGACGTGCTCCAGGCCCGGCTGTACGACGCGAAGACGGATACGTACAAGAAGGTCGCGGACCCGGCGGTCGGCCGGAACTACCACTCGGGTTCGGTGCTGCTGCCGGACGGCCGGGTGATGATCTTCGGTTCGGACTCGCTCTTCTCCGACAAGGCCAACACCCGGCCCGGCGTCTTCGAGCAGCGCATCGAGATCTACACCCCGCCCTACCTCTACCGGGACTCGCGGCCGGAGCTGACGGCCGGGCCGAAGAAGATCGAGCGCGGCTCCACGGGTCTTTTCACCACGCAGCACGCCTCGAAGATCACCTCGGCGAAGCTGATGCGGCCCTCGGCGGTCACCCATGTCACCGACACCGACCAGCGCACCGTCGCGCTGGAGATGGAGAAGTCGAAGGACGGGATCACCGTCACCGTGCCGGAGAACCGGGCGCTGGTGCCGGCCGGCTGGTACATGCTCTTCGTCACCGACGACCAGGGCACCCCGTCCGAGGGCATGTGGGTGGAGGTGCCCGAGTAGGGGCCACGCAAGGGCGCGTACCGCGTCCGTACGCGGCGGAGGCCGCACACCGGGAGATCGGGCTCCCGGTGTGCGGCCTCCGGCCGTTTCCGCTACTGCGTGGCGGAGGCCAGGCCCAGGGCGTACTCCGGCCACCAGTCGCCGGCCTTCGGGCCGCCCTTGCAGTCGCCGTCGGACTCGCCGGGGCGCTTGATCCACAGGTAGGCGTCGACCAGCTCGTCGCCGGTCTGCGTGGTCGGGGCCTCGCCCAGCGCGCGGCCGGGCGGATTGCACCAGCTCTCGGCGGGGTCGCCGCCGGTGTAGGGGCCGTTGCCGTTGCGGCTGGTGTCGATGACGAAGGGCTTGTTGCCGATCTTCTCCGACAGCTTCTTGCCGAACTCCGTGGAGACGGCCGTCGTCTGGAAGTTGGAGACGTTGAGCGAGAAGCCGTCCGCCTCGGCGATCCCGGCCCGCTGGAGCGGCTGGAACAGCGCGTCGGGCGACTGCCAGCCGGCGTTGCCCGCGTCCAGATAGACCTTGGTGGCGGGCTGCTGCTTCAGCCGCTGGATCGCGCCCTTGAGGAGGTCGTAGCGCTCCTCGTGGAACTCCTGCGGTGTGCAGCCGTCGACCAGGTGCAGCAGGGCGTCCGGCTCCAGGATCACGGTGGCGCTGCGGTCCCCGATGCCCTTGGCGACGCCGTCCAGCCAGGAGCGGTAGGAGTCGCCGTCGGAGGCGCCGCCCTTGGAGAACTGGCCGCAGTCGCGGTGCGGGACGTTGTAGAGGACCAGCAGGGCGTCCCGGTCGGCCGCGGCGGCCGCCTCGGTGATGCCGCGTACCTGCGACTCCGGGTTGTCCGGGGTGATCCACTCGCCGACCGGCTGCTGCGCTATCTTCCGGATCAGCGCGGCGTTCTTCGCGTCGCCGTCCTCGGTGTACGCGGCGACCTGACGGGCCGCGTTGCCGTCGGGGTTGACCCAGTACGGATCCTTGTCCTTGGGCTGCTGCTCGACGGTCGGCGCGCTCTTCTTCCCGCCGCCGTCCCCGTCACCGGAGCATCCCGCCAGCAGCAGGGCCGCCCCCAGCGCCGCCGCCGTACCGGTCGCCCGCAGGCCCGCCGCGCGCCTGCGCGTCCGGGACCGGCCGGTGTAACTGCCGTACATCCACTCCCCCTTGGGTGCACTGCCTGCACTGTCGCTCACTGGTTGCACCGATGTGCTGCCGGTCCGATCCATCCTGGCACAGCGGCCGGGCGCCCACGCTCCCACCCGTACAACGGTCACACCGGGGCACCGGTTCCGGACATCCCGTTCGAAAGCCGGTCATCCGTCCGGCGGGGCCCCTACAGTGACGAGGGACCCGGGCTTCCCGACCGCACGGACCTTCCCCACCGCACCGACCTCCCGTACCGCGCCGGGCGACTCCCGCGGCCGGGCGCACGCGGTCGAGGACCGGCCCGGCCGGCACGCCCCGTGAGAGGCGGCCGGCCGGGCCGGGTTGGACACCGTGCGTCAGCCGCGTGCCCCGCGGGCCACTGCCTGCACGCGCTCCCCCGCGTCTCCGGCGTCCCGCGCGTCCTTCGCGCCGGTGAGGTACGCGGAGACGACCACGTTCGCCGTGTAGGAGCGGGTCTCCTGGTCGTACGTCCCGCCGCAGGTGATCAGCCGCAGCTCGGCCCGGCCGTCCTGGCGGGGCCCGTACGCCTTCTGCGCGTCGAAGCGTTCGCGGGTGACGACCTGGACGTCGTCCACGGTGAACTCCGCGACGCTGCCGTCGGTGCGGGTGACCTCGATCCGGGCGCCCGGCTTCACCGCGCTGAGCCCGTAGAAGACCGCCGGCTTGGTGTCGGTGTCGACATGGCCGACGAACAGGGCCGCGCCCTTCGCCCCGGGCTGGATGCCGTCGCCGTACCAGCCGGCGGTCTTCGGCATGCCGTACGGGGGCGGGTCGATGGCCCCGTCCTGGTCGAGGCCGCGGGCGATGACGGGGGCCGTGATCCCGACGGAGGGGACCTCGACGCGTTCGGGGGCGGCGCCGGCGACCGGGTCGTGCGCCGGGGGCAGCTCGGCCCCGAAGGGGCGGCCGACCGCGGCCACGTCGCCGGTGGTGGGCCCCGACAGGCCGCCGATCCCGCCGCCCGCCTCCTTGCCCCAGAGCCACAGGCCGAGCAGCAGCACGGCCCAGGTCACTCCGGTGAGCAGTCGCCCGTTGCCTGCCGGGCGGTCCTGGGCGCTCATGTCAACTGCCGGCCGGGTCGCGGCGCCGGCGCGAGCTGCGCAGGGCGACGGCGACGGCCGCGACGGCCGCGAGCACCAGGCCGATCACCGCGTGCCGGGTGCCGGGCCCCTCGGCCTCGGCGGACCGTTCGGCGAGGGTGGCGGTGCCTCCGCCGCCCGCCTTGACGGGCGCGGCGGGCGAGGGGCGGTTGTGGTGGACGACGGTGAGGGTGCCGGTCGCCTTGCCGTCGCTGTCCTCGCACGTCACCCAGACGTCGTAGGAGCGGGGTTCGGCGTCGGACCGGATCCGGGCCTCCGCGAAGAGGCCTTTGCCGTCGGCCGGGCGGAAGTGGGCGACCGAGGCGAAGGCGTCGGAGTTGCCCTTGGCCCGGCGGCCCTTGCCGCAGGCATCGACCCACAGTTCCACCTGCGCGCCCGGGGCGGTGGTGGACGGGGTGACCGAGACGGTGCCGGTGCGCCGGTCGTCGTCGCCGGCCGGGGCGGCCGGGGATGCCAGCGCGGCGGGCGCGGGCACGGCTATGAGTGCGGCCGCCGCCGCGGCACAGAAAGTGATGGACATGGAACGCATCGTGAACCTCCTACGGGAAGGTTCACGCCTGCGACGGCGGACCGCATCCGCAGTCCTCCATTCGAGCGACTGCGGATGCGGTCCGCGCAGGTCAGTCGCGGTTCCCCGCGGTGGGCTGGTCGGCCTGGTCCGGCAGTTCGACGAGGTTGACCAGGTCGGCGATGGACTCGACGACGTGGGACGGGCCGAACGGGTAGCGGTCGATGTCGGCGACGGTGGTGAGCCCGGTGAGGACCAGGAAGGTCTGCATGCCCGCTTCGAGGCCGGCCAGGACGTCGGTGTCCATCCGGTCGCCGATCATCGCGCTGGTCTCGGAGTGCGCGCCGATGGCGTTGAGCCCGGTCCGCATCATCAGGGGGTTCGGCTTGCCCGCGAAGTACGGGTCCTTGCCGGTGGCCTTGGTGATGAGGGCGGCGACCGAGCCGGTGGCGGGCAGCGGGCCCTCGGCGGACGGGCCGGTCTCGTCGGGGTTGGTGCAGATGAAGCGGGCGCCCGCGTTGATCAGCCGGATCGCCTTGGTGAGCGCCTCGAAGCTGTACGTACGGGTCTCGCCGAGCACCACGTAGTCCGGGTCGTGGTCGGTGAGGACGTACCCGATGTCGTGCAGGGCGGTGGTGAGACCGGCCTCGCCGATGACGTACGCCGTGCCGCCGGGGCGCTGGTCGTCCAGGAACTGGGCGGTGGCGAGCGCGGAGGTCCAGATGTTCTCCACGGGCACGTCCAGGCCCATGCGCTTGAGCCGGGCGTGCAGGTCGCGCGCGGTGTAGATGGAGTTGTTGGTGAGGACGAGGAAGGGCAGCCCGGAATCCCGCAGCCGCTTGATGAAGGCGTCGGCGCCGGGAATGGGCGTGCCCTCGTGGATGAGGACGCCGTCCATGTCGGTGAGCCAGGAAGTGATGGGCTTGCGGTCTGCCATGTGTCGGGACTCCTGCCGTACGCACTGCGTGCTGGGGGTGCCCGGACCGCGCCGTCCGTGCACCCCCAGCATAATTACGAGGTGGTGACTGTGACCCCGTCGATCACCCAGTACCAGTTGTTGCTGCCGGTGTAGTGGAACCGGAAGCTCACGTTGGCGGCCCCGGGCGGGACGTCCAGGGTCAGGCTCTGGGGCTGGGAGATCACGTCGGCGGTGTAGCGCTTCACCTCGACGGGCGTTCCGCCGTTCCAGGAGGCGAGGATCCGGGCGCTCTGGCTGCCCTCCTGGCGGTACAGGGTGGTGAGGCCGAGCGTCACGGTGGACTTGCCCGCGACGGCGTACGCCGGGGTGACGAGCGTGGAGTCGTACGGTCCCGAGGACGCCTTGTCGTCCCACTCGTCGGAGTCGGCGACCGCGAAGACGCCGCGCGAGCGGACGTTCAGCTCACGGGACTGGTCGCGCTGGCTGCGGCTCCAGAACTCGTCGGTGGCGAAGGTCCAGCCGCGCCACTCGGTGACGCCTCCGGTGCCCATCGCGGAGTTCACGACGGACCAGCCGCTGGGCGCGGTGTGGGTCCAGCCGAGGACGCCCGCCGGGATGCCGGTCTCGTCGACGCGGGCGGACAGGGCCGGGTGGAGGGCCTCGAAGGGGTCGGTGGAGCGCTCCTGGACCGGCTTGCCGTCCAGTCCCCAGGCGGGGTCGGGGGCGATGCCGAGCTGGTGGAAGACGGTGGCGGCGACGTCCACGAGGCGGGTGTCGGCGGGGCGGGCGCCGGCCGCGATGCCGGGGCCCTGGGCGAGGACGAAGGTGCGGCGTTCCTCGATGGCGCTGCCGCCGTGGCCGCCGGAGTCGGTGTGGCCGTGGTCGGTGGTGACGATGACGGTCCAGCGTTCGGTGGCGTACGAGGGCCGGGCCCGGATCGCGGTCAGGAGGCGGCCGAGGTAGCCGTCCTGGACGTCGATGGCCTGGCGGTAGGCGGTGCCGGCGGCACCGGAGTTGTGGCCGGCGATGTCGGTCTGGCCGAAGTAGACGAAGAGCACGTCCGGGTTCTGGTTCCGGAGGATCGACTCGGTCTCGGCGGCGATGGTGGCGTCGTGGCCGGTGTAGCCGTCGCGGTCGCCGTCGAGGACGAGCTTGGCGTCGGCGCCCGGGGTGACGGTGCCCTGGGCGTCCAGGGGCTTCCAGTCGACGGCGGCATAGGTGGAGAGCTGGGGGCGGACCTGGGCGAGGCGGGCGAGGAAGCCGGGGTACCGCGCGTAGTTCTTCCCGGCGAAGGAGTTCTCCTTGACGCCGTGCTTGTCGGGCCAGACGCCGGTGGAGATCGTCGACCAGCCGGGTCCCGAGGAGGTGGCGGCCATCGGGTCGGCGTACAGCAGCGAGGTGCCGTACGTCCCGTTCGCCATCATCGACTTGAGGTGCGGGGCGTTCGCGGCGGCGATGACGTCGTGGCGCAGCCCGTCCATGCCGACGACGAGCACCTTGTCCTCGCTGGTGCCGTTCGGGAGGGTGGGCGCGGCGTACGCGGCGGGGGCGGTGACGAGCGGGCCGACGGCGGCGGCCGTGGCCGCGACGGCGGTGGTGGCGAGCACGGAGCGGCGGGACAGGGACCGGGTCACGTGATCCTCCAGGGAGAGGGCGGGGCAGGCGGGTCGGACGGGGGCGGGGCGCGAACGTCCGTCTGGACCAGACCCGTTACCTTCGCGAGACAACCGGGCCGGGTCCAGACCTTCGCAGGAATCCGTGGCCGAAAGATGGCCGGTCAGCTTCCGGTGGCCGACTTCCAGGCGTCGATGCACGTGTCCAGGTGAGCGCCGATGTCCGACCAGTCGGGCTCGAAGATCTCCACGCCCTCCATCAGCCCGGCCAGTTCGACGGCGTTGGCGTCGGTGGCCTTGACGTCCTTGCGGGCGGCGAAGCCGCCGCCGACCGCGCTGACGTCGCGCTGGGCCTGCTCGGAGAGCATGAAGTCGAGCAGCTTCTTGCCGTTCTCGCTGTGCGGGGCCTTCGCGACGAGCCCGGCGGCGTACGGCAGAGCGAAGCTGGTGGGCTTCCCGTCGCCCTTGGCCGGGAACCAGATGCCGAGGTTCGGCATGTCCTTGGACTGGGCGAAGTTCATCTGCACATCCCCGTTGGCGACGAGGAGTTCACCCTTGTCGACCTTGGGGGCGAGCTTGCCGGTGGAGGCGGACGGGCCGACGTTGTTGGTCTGGAGCTTCTTCAAGTAGGCCATGGCCGGCTCCTTTCCGCCGAAGTCGTGCATGGCCTTGATGAGGACGGCGGTGCCGTCGCCCGCGACGCCGGGGGTGGAGTACTGGACCTTCTCCTTGTACGCGGGGTCGAGCAGGTCCTCCCAGGTGCGCGGCGGGGTGGCCAGCTCCTTCTTGTTGTGGATGAAGCCGAAGTAGTTGTTCACGACGGAGGTCCACTTGCCGTCGGGCGCACGGTCGGCGCCGTCGACCTGGTCGGCGCCCTCGGGCTCGTACGCGGTCAACAGGCCCTTGGCGTCGGCCTGCTGGATGAAGGGCGGCAGCGTGACGAGGACATCGGCCTGGGTGTTGGACTTCTCGCGGGCGGCGCGCTGCACCATCTCGCCGGAGCCGCCCTCGACGTACTTGACGGTGATGCCGGTCTTCTTCTCGAAGTCCTCGAAGACCTTGTCGTACCAGCCGTCGCCCCTCTCGCCCTTGAGGCCGTCGGCGCTGTAGACGGTGACGGACTTCTCGTCGGACGCGGCGGAGGAGCCGCCGCAGGCGGTGAGGGTGACGGCGGCGAGGCCGGCCAGGGGGAGGGCGAGGGCACGGGCACGGTTGCGCATGGGTTTCTCCAGGGGGTACGGGGATCAGCGGTAGGAGGCGCGGGTCCGGATGCGGGAGACGGCGGCCAGGACGAGGAGCGTCGTCGTCATCAGGACCACGGCGAGGGCGGCGCCGGTGAAGAGCGAGCCCCGGTCGGTGGCGGCGAAAATCTGCACCGGCAGCGGGGTCCAGTCCGGCGGGTAGAGCATCATCGTGGCGCTCAACTCCCCCATGGACAGGGCGAAGCAGAGCCCGACGGCTGACGTCAGCGAGGGCAGCAGGAGCGGCAGCTTCACCCGCCACAGCACCCGTGCGGGGCCCGCGCCGAGGCCGGCGGCGGCCTGTTCGTACATCGGGTCGAGGCGGCGCACGGCGGCGGCAACCGACTGGTAGGCGAAGGCGGTGACGAGGACGGTGTGGGCGAGGATCACGATCCACCGCGTCCCGTTGAGGAGGACGGGCGGCTGGCTGTAGGCCACCAGCACCGCGAGTCCGACGACCACCGAGGGCACGGCGACCGGCAGGATGAACAGGGCGTCCAGGAGCCGCTTTCCGCGGGTACGGAGAGAGGCGGCGGCGAGCGCGGCCCAGCCGCCGAGGGTGAGGGCCAGCACGCTCGCGGCGACGGCGGTGACGAGGCTGGTGGTCAGCGCCTGGAGCGCGTCGCCGCTGGTCGCGGCGGTGTAGCGCTCGACGGTGGGCCCGGAGGGGAAGGCCCCGGACCAGTTGGTGGCGAGGGACGCGGCGAGGATGACGAGCAGCGGCACCGCGAACAGCGGGACGAAGAGGAGCAGGAAGACGGCCCAGCTGGCCCACTTCCCGACCCGGCTATGCACCAGCACGACGGCTCACCACCCGGTAGAGGCCGTAAAGGCCCACGGAGATCGCGATGTTGACGACGGCGACGACACAGGCGGCCGGGTAGTCCGACTCCAGGATCGCCTTGCTGTAGACGAGCATCGGCAGCGTGGTGACGCCCTTCGCCCCGGTGAACAGGACGATCCCGAACTCGTTGAGGCACATCACCAGCACGAGGCTGCCGCCCGCTGCGAGCGCCGGAAGCGCCTCGGGCAGGATCACCTGCCGGATGATCCGGACGGGTCCGGCGCCGAGCGAGGAGGCCACTTCCAGCTGTCCGGTGTCGAGTTGGGAGAACGCGGCGAGCAGCGGGCGCATCACGAACGGGGTGAAGTAGGTGATCTCGGCGAGCAGGACCCCCCACGGGGTGGTCAGGAAGTGGAAGGGCCCGTCGGCCGCGCCGGTCACGTCGGTCCAGAGCCCGTTGGCCATGCCGACCGAGCCGTAGATGAACAGCAGGGCGAGGGTGATGAGGAAGGACGGGAAGGAGAGGAAGACGTCGACGAACCGGGCGACCGCCTTCCCGCCGGGGAACGGGACGAACGCGATGACCAGCGCGAGGACGAACCCGAGGACCAGGCAGCCCACGGTCGAGCCGACGGCGAGCCACACGGTGGTGGTGAGCGCGTCACGGAAGACGGCGGAGGCGAAGACCTCGGCGTACGGGTCGAGCGAGACGCCGCCCTCGTCCGGGGTGACGGACTGCCGGACGACGAGAACCAGCGGGTAGAGGAACGCGAGCGCGAGGACGGCGACGGGCGGGAGGGCCCAGACCCAGGTGGGGACGGTACGGGAGCGGAGGGCGGGGCCGGGGCCGGCTGCCGCGGGGGCCGGTTTCCCGGGCGTACGGGGGACGGCGGTAGAGGTGGTGACGGTCATGGAGCGCCCCCTGCCGTGTCGCCCGCCCCCGCCGGGAGCAGTACCGCGTCCTCGGCGGCGAAGTGCAGGGTGACGGGGTCGCCGATGGCCGGGGGCTCGCGCAGTTCGCGAAGGTCGGCCATGACGCGGTGGCCGTCGACGTCGGCGTGGACGCGGTGGGTGGAGCCGCGCCACTGGACCTCGGCGACGCTGCCGGTGAGGGCGTTGGGCCCGTCGCCGAGGCCGACCAGGTGCGGCCGGACGCAGAGGGTGGCGGTGGCGCCGGGTGCGGCGGTGTCGGTGGGGGCGGCGAGGGGGCGGCCGCCGAACGCGACGGCTCCTTCACCGGCGACCGTGACCGGGAGCAGATTGGCGTTGCCGACGAACGAGGCGGTGAACTCCGTACGGGGGCGGCGGTAGAGCTCCTGCGGGGTGCCGCAGTCCTGGAGCCGGGCGCGGTCCATGACGGCGATCCGGTCGGCGAGGGTGAGCGCCTCGACCTGGTCATGGGTGACGTACAGGATCGAGACGTCCGGCAACTCACGGTGCAGTCGGGCCAGTTCGGCGAGCATGCCGGAGCGGAGCCGGGCGTCGAGGGCGGAGAGCGGTTCGTCGAGGAGCAGGACGCCGGGGCGGATGGCCAGCGCGCGGGCGATGGCGACGCGCTGCTGCTGGCCGCCGGAGAGTTCGCGCGGGTGGCGCTCCGCGTACGCGGCCATGCCGACGAGGTCGAGGGCCTCGGTGACCCGGCCGGGGATCTCGGCCTTCGGGGTGCGGTGGGCCTTGAGCCCGAAGGCCACGTTGTCCTTGACCTTGAGGTGCGGGAAGAGGGCGTAACTCTGGACGACCATGCCGATGCCGCGCCGGTGCGGGGGCAGGGCGGTGACGTCCCGGCCGCCGAGGAACACCCGCCCGGCGGCGGGCCGGACGAACCCGGCGACGGCGCGCAGGGCGGTGGTCTTGCCCGAGCCGGAGGGCCCGAGGAGGGCCATCACCTCGCCGGGTTCGACGGTGAGGTCGAGCCGGTCGAGGACGACGTTTCCGCCGTAGGCGACGGTGACGCCGTCGAAGCGGATGCCGCTGGGGGCGGTCTCGGGGCTCATGCCTCGGCCCGCGCGATGAGGTCGGGGAGTTCGGCGACGGACCCGAGGACGTGGGTCGCGCCGTGCCGGGTCAGCTGGTCCTGGTCGTGGGCGCCGGTGAGGACCCCGGCGACGATCCCGGCGCCGGACCGTACGCCGCCGAGCATGTCGTACGAGGTGTCGCCGGCCACCACGGTCCGGCGGACGTCGGCCACCGCCCCGGTGCGCAGGAAGGCGGCCAGCACCATGTCCGGGTAGGGCCGGCCCCGGCCGCCCGCGTCGGCGGGGCAGAGGGTCAGCGGGACGAGGTCCTGCCAGCCGAGGGCGGTGAGGATGGCGTCCTGGGTGGTACGGGCGAAGCCGGTGGTCAGGACGACGGTGCGGCCCTCGGCGGTGAGCCGGTCGACGGCCTCGCGGGCGCCGGGGAGCGGGGCGACGCGGCCGCCGCCGACGAGTTCGCCGTACGCCTCCTCGAAGGCGGTGTTGGCGTACCGCGCCTTCTCCTCGCCGCCCTCGCCCGCGAAGAGGTGCCGGAAGACGGAGATCTTGGACTCGCCCATGGTGGCGCGCACGTAGGCGAGTTGACGGGCGTGCTCGTCGGATCCCGGGCGTACGCCGAGGCGTTGGGCGGCGGTGGAGAAGGCCTGCTCGACGAGGCCGCCGTCGGCGACGGTGGTGCCGGCCATGTCGAGGACGACGAGGTTATAGGGGTTCGCGGTCGTGGGTGCCGTTGACGTCATGTGGTTCACCAGCCCAGTTGGTCGGCGGTCGATTCGGCGATGGCGGGCGAGCACGTCATGCCGCGCCCGCCGGGTCCGGTGACGAGCCAGACCCCGTCGCGCACCTGCTGCCGGTGGACGACGCGTGCGGTGTCGGCGCACTGGGCGTAGACGCCCGCCCAGCGGTGGCGGATACGCGGCAGCGGGCGGCCGAGGAAGGCCTCGACGACCCGGGTGAGGTGCTCGTAGGGCTCCTCGACGGTGTCGAAGGCGAAGGGGTGCTCGTACTCATGGGTGTCGCCGATGGTCAGCCCGCCGTCGCTGCGCTGGACCATGAGGAGTTGCATGCGGTGCTCGGCGGCGACCGGGTCCTGGGGCTGTCCGGCGTCGAGGGCGTCGAGCGCCTCGCCCCGGTAGGCGGGGTAGTAGCGGAAGCTGTCGGCGTCGGCGACGGAGGTGGTGAGCGGCTCGCCGAGCGGGTCGGTCTGCATCATCTGGAGGCGGACGCGGCGCACGGGCAGCTCGGGCCCGGCGAGTTCACGGACGAGTCCGCCGAGCCAGGCGCCGGTCGCGAGGATCACGGCGTCGCCGGTGTGGACGTCGCCGTGGTCGTCGCGCACCGAGGCGGCCCCGACGACCTCCCGCACTTCACGGCCGCCGAGGTAGGTGTACCGCCCGGAGGCCAGCAGCTCCTGCTTCAGGGCGAGTTGGGCGGCGCGGGGTTCGACCGCCGCGTCCCGCTCGCACCACAGGGCGGCGGTGAACGCGCCGCGCAGGGCCGGATTGAGGGCCCGGGCCTCGTCGGCGGTGAGCAGCTTGTAGCCGCGCGCCGCCGCGTCGGTCCGGGCGACGGCCGCCTCGGCGACGGCGACCTCGTGCGCGGTGCGCAGCGGGGTCAGCGAACCGCAGGCCCGGAAGCCGAGACCGGGCACCCGCCCCCCGATGGCCTCCCACAACTCACGTGCGCGCAGGGCTGTTCCCAGCTCCTCGCCACCGGCCCGCCCGCTGATCCATATCTGTCCGAAATTGCGGAGCGATGCCCCGCGCGCCTCACTCTCGCGCTCGATCTGTACGACCTCGTGGCCGCGGCTGACTGCGTGCCAGGCGTGCATGGTTCCCACCACGCCGGCTCCTACGACGATGACTCTCACGGCGGCCACGCTCCTCGGGACGGGTGTCCCGGACACGTCCGGTCGCCGACGGGACGGTGAACGACCCCGCAAGTTTGGACCAGACCCGTTATGCTTTCGTGATCCAGGGCGAGTGCGCGCCGGGCGGCGAATCAGCCCCCCGCCTCAGCCCAGCCCCCGCTCAGCCCCGCCCCTCGCCTCAAGCCCCGCCCCTCGCCTCAGCTCCGCCCCTCGCCCCGCAGATGGGCGGAGAAGGAGAAGCGGTCGCCCCGGAACAGCGTGCGCACGCGCTCCAGCGGCCGGCCGTCGGTGTCGCGGGAGAGCCGGTGGATCAGGAGCATCGGCAGGGCGGGCGGAGTCCCGATGAGCAGCGCCTCGCGGGGGGTCGCGAGCACGGTCTCGATCCGCTCGTCGGCGTCGCCGAAGGCGATCCCGAGGCGGTCGCGGAGATAGGCGTAGAAGGAGGAGTCCGGGTCGAACCGCGTGTCCAGGTCCGGGACGCGGGCGACGCCGACGTACGTGCTCTCCAGGCCGACGCGTTCGTCGTCGGCGAGCAGCACCCGCTCCAGGTGCCAGACCGGCTCGCCCCGCTCCACGCCGACCTCGGCGGCCAGCGCCTCGGGGCAGGGGAAGCGCTCCAGGCCGATGAGACGGCGGCCGGGCCGCCTGCCCTGGCGGCGGACGCCTTCGGTGTAGCTGGCCAGCGAGAGCGGCTGCTCCAGCTTGGGCCCGGCGACGACGGTGCCGCGCCCCTGCCGCCGCAGCCGCCCTTCCAGGAGGAGTTCGCGCAGCGCCTGGCGGACGGTCTCGCGCGAGACTTCGTGCCGCTGGGCGAGCTCCCGCTCGGTGGGCAGGAGCCCGCCCTCGCCCAACTCGTCCAGCAGCACCGCGATACGGGCCTTGACCGCGTAGTACTTCGGGATACGGCCGTGCTCAGGGATGCCGGAGCGGATCGGTGCGCCAGGTGCCTGGTCGTTCGGGTAGTCCACGGCCCGATGGTGGCAGACACGGGTGAACGGGCCGGTGCGGGGCCGCGGCCCCGCACCGTCAGGCGTTGCGGCGCACCCGGCGGGCGTGCCGCAACAGACCGGCCCCGGCCAGCAGGAGCACCCCGGCGGCGGCCCCGGTCCAGGCGATCGACGCCGGTCCGGTGCGGGCGAGTTCGGGGAGCGGGCGGCCGAGTCCGTCGCGGGGCGGCAGCCCGGGGCTCTCCTCGCCACCGCTGTCTTCTTCTCCCGCGCCGGAGTCGCGGTCCGGTGATTCTCCCGCGCCGGAGTCGCGGTCCGGTGACGGGTTCCGGCCCGTACCGGGGTCCGTACGCGAACCGTCGGAATCGCCCGGCCGCTCCGTACGGGTGCCGTCACCCGACCCGGTGCGCTCCGGGTCGGGACGCTCGGACCGGGAATCCTCCGGCCGGGGGCGCTCGGTCCGGGGGCCGTCCGGTTCGCGGATGCCGCCCGTGGCTCCGTCGACGATCACGAAGGGGTACTTCTCCGACTCCCCCACCCATTCACCGTCCTCGCGCCCGCCTCCCCTGGTCCTGTCCTGATGGCGGCGCTGGACGACGGCGGCGTGCGCGGTGACCGGGCCGGGAGCGGTGTCGGAGGTGAAGGCCATGCGGACGCGTACGGAGACGGTCTCTCCGGCGGGCACGGTGAACCCGAGGAACGGATCACTCCGCCCACCCTGCTCGCCCTCCTCGCCGAAGACGCCGATCTGCTCGTCGCGGTCGGTGCTCTCCCAGGTGACCCGGTGTTCGGTCCCGGGGCTGCCGGGCTCGGAGAACTCCAGCTGGATCTGGTCCGACGTCAGCCTGCGGTCGCGGTCGGCGAGGACGAGGACCGGGTGCAGGGCCTTGCAGGAAGTGTCCGTGGTGTTGGTGAGGTCGAGGAACCAGGTGCCGTATCCGCCTCCGGAGGCGTACCGGTCCGGGGCGCCCTGGATCCGGGCCTCGATGGGGAAGTCCTTGGCGGCCGGGTCGCCGCAGCCGGGCTGCTCGTCGGCGGCTAAGGAGGCGGCGGCGGGCGCGGCCGGCAGGGCGGCGGCCTGCGGGCCGCCCAGGAGCGCGGCCGGCACCGTGATCCCGGCGGCCAGCCCGAGGGCGGCGAGCGCACGGGCCTCACGCAGCCGTGCGCAGGAGGTGGGGGGCATGAGGGGTCACCCTTCGCTGCTCGCGGACGACCGGGGCCGGGGGCCGCCGGTGGTGACCTCCGACGCCATCACGCGCGCGCGGAATCAGAGTGTCGACATGCCGACTTGACTCATACGATCACCCGACTGCACCCCGCCTCGGTCGAGCGCGACTGCACCCCGCCTCCGCCAGGCGCGCGACCGCACCCCGCTTCAGTCAGGCACCCGGCCACACCTCGCTTCGGCCCGGCATCCGACCACACCTCGCCTCCGCCAGGCCGCGTCCGCCGCGCCGGGCGCGAGACCGCCCGCCGGCACGCTCCAGCACCGGCGGTCTCCGATCACGGCCCGGACGCCCCGTACGTACGCGTCCTCGTCGGCGGCCACCGTCCGGCCGCCCAGGACCACCCGGTCGATGTCGAGCAGGCCGACCAGGTTCGCCGCGCCCGTTCCCAGAGCCCGGGCCGCCTCCGCCCGGTCGCCGCGCGCCTCGGCGGCCAGGCACAGCGCCTCGATGCAGCCGCGTCCGCCGCAACCGCAGAGCGGGCCGTCCAGCTGGAGGGTCTGGTGGCCGAACTCGCCCGCGCCCGTCCTCGCCCCCCGGTGCACCTGGCCGCCGAGCCAGCGCCCGCCCCGCCGAGAGCGAGGGCGAGGGCGGCGGCGTTGGTGTCCTTGTCCAGGACCACCGGCAGCCCGGTCCGCTCGGCCAGGGCGGCGCGCAGCGGATAGCCGTCCCACTGCGGGAAGCCGGTGACCCGGTGCAGGACTCCGTCCCGGTGGTCGAGCGGGCCGGGCACGGCGACGCCGAGACCCAGCACCGGCTTGTGCGGTTCGGCCGCGCACAGGTCGCGTACGGCGTCGGCCGCGTCCGCGAGGACCCGGTCCGCCGGAGCGCCGAGATCCAGAGGTGCGCGGGTGACCGCGACCGGCCGGCCCGCGAGGTCGACCAGGACGGCGGTGAGTCCGTCGCGGTCCAGGTGGAGCCCGACGGCGAACTGCGCGTCGGGCACGAGCCGCAGCACGGTGCGCGGCTTGCCGCCGGTGGAGGGGCGCGAACCCGCGCCGACGGCCAGACCGTCCTCCCGCAACCGGGCGGTGATCTTGCTGACGGCCTGCGGGGTGAGGCCGGTGCCCTCGGCGAGCTCCAGCCGGCTGATGCCCTCCGCCCCGGCCGCCCGCAGCAGGTCCAGCACCAGCGCGGCGTTGTGGTGGCGCAGGGCCGGCAGGTTGACCCCGGCCTGGGCCCTCGTCCGGCTCCCGTTCACGGCTCACTCCTCTTCACCGGTCCCATTGTGCCGGTCGCTTGCACTTTGGCAACAGCGTTGCTTAAGTGGATTGCATGACCCCCAACGCCCCCGACGCCTCCAACGCCACCGGCACCTCTGGCATCACCGGCACCTCTGGCACAACCGGCACCACCGGCGCCCCTCTCCGCGTCGCACTCGTCGGCTACGGCCTGGCCGGCTCCGTCTTCCACGCCCCGCTGATCTCCGCGGCCGACGGGCTGGTCCTCGACACGGTCGTCACGTCGAACGAGGAGCGCCGGGCCGAGGCCCGTGCCGCGTTCGGCGACATCCGCTTCGCCGCCTCGCCGGACGAGCTGTGGGAGCGCGCCGACGAGCTGGACCTCGTCGTGATCGCCACCCCGAACAAGACGCACGTCCCGCTGGCGACGGCCGCGCTGAAGGCCGGGCTGCCGGTGGTCGTGGACAAGCCGGTCGCCGGGACCGCCGCCGAGGCGCGCGAGCTGGCCGCGCTCGCCGAGGAGCGCGGGCTGCTGCTCTCGGTCTTCCAGAACCGCCGCTGGGACAGCGACTTCCGCACGCTCGCCGCGCTGGTCGCCGACGGCGAGCTGGGCGAGGTGCAGCGCTTCGAGTCCCGGTTCGAGCGCTGGCGGCCGCAGCCGAAGGGCGGCTGGCGCGAGTCGGGCGACCCGGAGGAGATCGGCGGTCTGCTGTACGACCTGGGCAGCCACGTCGTCGACCAGGCGCTGACGCTGTTCGGCCCGGCGGTCCAGGTGTACGCCGAGTCCGACGTACGGCGTCCGGGCGCGGCGGCGGACGACGACACGTTCATCGCGATCACCCACGTCAACGGGGTCCGCTCGCACCTGTACGTCAGCGCCACCACGGCCCAGCTCGGCCCGCGCTTTCGTGTGCTCGGCTCGACGGCGGGCTATGTGAAGTACGGCCTGGACCCGCAGGAGGCGGCCCTGCGCGAGGGGCTGCGCCCGGTGGCCGGTGTGCCGTGGGGCGAGGAGGGCGAGGAGCTGTGGGGCCGTATCGGTTCCGGCGAGTCCCCGCTGACCGGCGGCGGCACCCCGGTCCGTACGCTGCCCGGCGACTACCCCGCGTACTACGCGGCCGTCGCCGCAGCGGTGCGCGGCACCGGCGACAACCCGGTCACCGCGCTCCAGGCGGCCGCCGCGCTGGACGTGCTGGAGGCCGCCCGCCGCTCGGCCCGCGAGGGCGTCTCGGTCACCCTTCTCCCGCACCACGACGAAGAGGAGCGGCCCGCATGAGCACCGCCTCGCCCACCATCTCCGAGCTGATCGCCCAGGAGCGCCGGCTCACGCTCCCGCACTTCTCCTACGACGACGCGTTCGCGCTCGGCAGCCTGCTGGTCACGCTGGCCCGGGAGCGGCACGCACCGGTCGCGATCGACATCCGGCGCGGTGCGCAGCAGCTGTTCCACGCGGCGCTGCCGGGTTCGAGCGCGGACAACGACGCGTGGATCGACCGTAAGCGCAAGGTCGTCGAGCGGTACGGCGAGAGCTCGTACCTGGTCGGCACCCGGTTCCGGTCGAAGGGCACCACGTTCGAGGAGTCCTCGCGCCTGGACCCGGACACGTACGCGGCGCACGGCGGTTCGTTCCCGATCGCGGTGGAGGGCGCGGGCGTGATCGGCACGGTCACGGTGTCCGGGCTGCCGCAGGCCGAGGACCACGCGATGGTGGTCGAGGCGCTGGAGCAGTTCGCGGCGAAACGGGCCGGCTGAGAGGCCGTACGCGAAGGGGCGCCGTCACCCGCGTACGGCAACGGCGCCCCTCGTCCCGGCTTACGCGCCTTCTTTCGGCCGCTCCCCCTAGGCGTCCTTCAGCTCCTGCCGCTGCCGGCCGAGCCCGGCTACCTCCAGCTCCACCACATCGCCCGCCCTGAGGTACGGCTTCGGCTCGGGCTGCCCCATCGCCACCCCGGCCGGCGTACCGGTGTTGATCACGTCGCCCGGGTAGAGCGTCATGAAGTGGCTGAGGTAGCGGACGACCTCGCCGACCGGGAAGATCTGCTCGGCCGTGGTGCCGTTCTGCTTCAGCTCGCCGTTGACCCAGAGCCGCAGCGGCAGGGCCTGCGGGTCGGGCACCTCGTCGGCGGTGACCAGCCAGGGGCCCAGCGGGTTGAACGTCTCGCAGTTCTTGCCCTTGTCCCAGGTGCCGCCGCGCTCGATCTGGAACTCGCGCTCGGACACGTCGTGCGCGGTGGCGTACCCGGCGACGTGCGCGAGGCCCTCCTCGGCCGACTCCAGATAGCGGGCGGTGCGCCCGATGACGACGGCGAGCTCGACCTCCCAGTCGGTCTTCCGGCTGCCGCGCGGCACCAGGACCGTGTCGTCGGGCCCGACGACGGTGTCGGGGGCCTTGAAGAACAGGATGGGTTCCGTCGGGATCTCCGCACCCGTCTCGGCGGCGTGGTCGTGGTAGTTCAGCCCGATGCACACGATCTTGCCGATGCGGCCCAGCGGCGGGCCGATCCGCAGCCCGGTCGCGTCCAGGGCGGGCAGCACACCGGGCGCCTCGGCGGCCGCCCGTACCCGGGCGAGCGCGGAGGCGTCGGCGAGCAGTCCGCCGTCGATGTCGGGGACGATCCCCGACAGATCACGCAGAGTCCCGTCGCGGTCGAGAAGTGCGGGGCGCTCGGCGCCCGCCGTACCGACTCGAAGCAGCTTCAACGGTCCAACTCCTCTTGGTCGAGGTGGGGCCCTCCGGCGGGGTGCGGGCCGACGGAGGACTTGGCCGATCGTCCAAGAGATGCGATCACTCCGCAAGACCTCGTTCACACACTGGACCGGCGCACCGGACGGCCCGACTACGCCGCCGTGGCCATGGCGCCGCCGCCGACCGGCATGTCGCGGTAGAGCCAGGCCCGCTCGACGGCGGTCCAGGTGGTCGTGGTGACGACGTACAGGGCGGCGGCCAGCGGCACCACGGCCACGGTGATCAGGGTGAAGAAGGACAGCAGCGGCATCAGCTTCGTCATCGCGCCCATACCGGGCACGGCCTGTCCGTCCGGGCCCGCGGCGGGCGTCATCGGGTTGGCGGCCATCTGCCGCTTGGTGCGTCCGTAGTTGAACGTGGCGACGGCGGCGACGATCACGAAGAGCCCCAGGTAGACCAGCCCCTGCCCGCCGAACATCCCGCCGTGCGCGAGCGCGTCGTGCCAGCGCCCGCCGAGCGGTGCGCCGAGCAGGTCGTGGCTGAGCAGCGCGTTGGGCTCACCGCCGATCGAGCTGCTGGAGAACAGGTGGTAGAGCAGGAAGAACGCGGGCATCTGGAGCAGGCTCGGCAGGCAGCCGGAGAGCGGCGACACCTTCTCGGCGGCGTGCAGCTCCATGATCGCCTTCTGCATCTTCTCCGGGTTCTTGCCGTGCTTCCTGCGGAGTTCGGCGATCTGCGGCTGGAGCCGGCTGCGGGCCTTCTGCCCGCGTGCGGCGGCCCGCGACAGGGGGTGGACGGCGAGCCGGACGAGCGCGGTGAACAGGATGATCGCGGCGGCGGTGGACGCGGTCTGGAAGAGCGGTTCGAGCAGATCGGCGAGGGAGCCGACCAGGTTCGCGAAAGCGGACATGAAGGCGGACATGGGTGAGCCCTCCGGGGGTCTCGTCGTGCCGGGAGGTACCTGTGCGGCAGGGCGGACAGGTACGGGGTGATCACTCGGCAGGACGACCGGCGCGGGCGCGCACCGCACGTACGGACACGTACGAAAGGACACGTACGGACACGTACGGACACGTACGAAATGCGGTGCGGAGGTGCGCTACGCGGCGGCCGTCAGGAGGGCGTGCCCGGGTGCTCGGGGCCTGGTGCGGCCCCGGGCGTCGGGGTCGCGTTGCGGCAGGAACGCGGTGCGCTGCTCCCGGTCCCTGATGGCCGTACGGACCCGGGTGCGGGGCACCGGGGGCGCGCAGCGGGCGCTGATGACGGAGCAGGCGAGGAGCGCGGAGCCCGCGGCCGCTGTGGCGGCGAGCGCGACGGCGGCGGAGAGGCTGCCGCCCTCGGCGAGGAGGACCTCGGTGAGGAAGAGGACGAGGAGTCCGGCGGGCCGGAGCAGCCGGGCGAAGGCGCGGCGCAGGGCGTTGGCGTCCCGCACCGTGTGCACCTCCTGACCCTCGTAAGGCTCGTTCCCACCGTACGAGAATGCGTACGGCACTCCATTCGTTATACACGATGATCGGTTTCACACCGGGTCGGCGGCGTACTCGTCCCGGTCGTCGGCCAGCACCTCGGCGTCGGGCCGCGGGTCCGCGTCCGGGCGGCCGGCGAAGGTGACGGCGAGCGCGACGGCCAGATTGGCGGCGAGGGCGACGAGCCCGGCGTTCACGCCCCACACCGGATCGTTCCCGCTGAAGACGAGGACACAGACCACCGCGACGCCCACGATCAGCCCGCTGAACGCGCCCCGGAAGGTGAGCCGCCGCCAGACCAGGGCGAGCAGCACCATCGGCAGCAGCTGCGCCATCCCCTCGTACGAGATGAGGGAGAGACGTACGAGCGTGTTGGGCGCGGTGTACGTGAGGAGCAGCGCGAGCGAACCCGCGACCACCACGACGACCTGCGCGGCGGACTTCTGCCGGTCGGCGTGGGCGAGGCGCGGCAGGAGCGAGAGCACACTGCGCCCCCACATCGTCCCGATGACCAGCATGAAGACGGCCATGGGCACGATGGAGGAGAGCGCCGCGGCGACCCCGATGACGCCGACCGCCCAGGCGGGCAGCGCGTCGACGACCAGCTTGAACAGGGCGAGGTTCGACTCAGCGCCGGCCAGCCCCGGCACCACGAACAGGGCGGCGAGACCGAGCAGCATCGGGACGAAGAGCAGGACGTTGTAGGCGGGCAGGTACATGGCGTTGCGGCGCAGCGCGTCGGCGTTCCGGGCGCCGAGGTATCCGGCGACGGTGGTCGGAAAGATCACCACGGTCAGCGAGTTCAGGAACGTGGTGCTGATGAACCACACCTCGCCGAGCCCGTTGCCGCCGCTCCCGCCCGCGCCGCCCCCGCCGTGTCCGGGAAGGGTCAGCCAGTCGCTCTTCTCCGTGACGAGCCGGTCGAGGAAGGACCCGTACCCGTCGAAGTAGTGCAGCGGTACGTAGAGGGCGAGGAATCCGAGGGTGGCGATGACCAGGACGTCCTTCAGCACGGACACCCAGGCGCTGCCGCGCAGCCCGCTGACCACGACGAAGCCGGTGGTGACGGCGAAGGCGACGAAGTAGGCCCAGTTCAGGCTGACGGCCCCGTAGGAGATGACGGAGAGCACCACGCCCATGCCGGTGATCTGGAGCTGGATGTACGGCAGCAGGAACACGGTGGCCAGCACCGCGACCACCGCGCCGAGCCAGGGCCGCCCGAAGCGGTGGGCGACCATGTCGGTGATCCCGACGAGGCCGTGCCGGCGGGCGTAACTCCAGAGCATGGGCCCGACGACGTACCCGATCGCGTAACCGCAGGACATGTACGCGACGACGTACAGGACGGGCGCCCCGTAGTTGTAGCCCCAGCCCGCGGCCCCCAGGTAGCTGAAGCTGGTGTAGCCCTCGCCCGCCATCAGCACCCAGATGAAGACGGGCCCCAGGCTCCGCCCGCCCACGGACCACTCGTCGAGCCCGCCGCCTCCGCCGCGCCCGCGCAGGGCGAGGAGGCCGAGGGCGACGGTGGCGACCATGAAGACGGCGAAGACGGAGGTGGCGACGGCGGCGTTCACGCGCGACCACCCCGCTGCCGGTCCCGAAGGTCCCCTCTTCTGGTGAGCCACACGGCGACGGGCGTCAGAAGGGTCGCCCCGAGGAGCCACACGAAGAGGAAGGGCACGCCGAACAGGAGCGGGGTCACGCGGTTCACGAGGGGCAGCGCACCGAGATACAGGACATAGGGGACGAGCAGCCACAACAGATGGGGACGCCGTCTGATCACTCCAAGCACCCAGGGACCCTACGCCCGTCGCCCGTCGCCCGCCGTTCCTCACCGCGGGCGCATCGCGGTGAGCTTCCCCCAGACGACGAGCCGGTAGCGGGAGCTGAACTCGGGGGTGCAGGTGGTCAGGGTGAGGTAGTGGCCGGGCTCGCTGTAGCCGACGGAGGTGGTGATGTTGCTGCGCGGCACGGGCGCGATGACCCCGCTGTCGGACGGGGCGGTCCGCGCGAGGCGTTTGCCGACGGTGTACGTGTAGACGGCGTCCCGTGTCTCGACGGTGATCCGGTCGCCGCTGCGCAGCCGGTCGATGCGCCGGAAGGGCTCGCCATGGGTGTTGCGGTGCCCGGCGAGCGCGAAGTTCCCGGCCTGCCCGGCCTGCGCGGTGCGCGCGTAGTGCCCGACGTACCCCCGGTCGAGCACCCCGCCCTTGCTGGTCCCCTCGGCGACGGGGGCGGTGAGCCCGATCCGGGGGATACGCAGCACGGCGTACGCCTGGTCCCAGCGGGGGGCGGTACGGGGGCGGGCGGGCGGGGCGGGCGCGGCCTCGGCCCCACGACCGGAGGCCGAAGGACGGGGCTCGGCGTCGAGCGCGCCCTCACCACCACCCGGGTCGGGCTCGGGGGCGAGTTCGGGGCCGGGCTCGCCCCACTCCCGCTGAAGGCTCTGGACGGTGCGCCCGGCGTCGGCGCGGGCCTCGCGGTTGGTCCACCAGAGCTGATGGACGACGAGGAGGAGGAGCACGACACCGAGGGTCACGACGACTTCGGCGGACACCCAGAGCCCCCGGGCGAAAAGATACGCACCGCTACCCCCGCGACCACCCCCGCCCCCATGCCCACGCCCACGCCCACGCGACAACACCCCACGCCCACACCTTCGCCCTGGCCCGGCGCCCCACCTCCGCATCGACGTCACCCTCCCGCACGGTAAGAACACGGAACGCACGGCCGCGCGCGCCGCCGATAGCTCGGGGCGCAGGGTAGGTTCGCGCGCCGCTGATGGTTCGGGGCGCAAGGTCGCGCACCGCTGATGGCTCGGGGCGCACGGTAGGGGCAAACCTCACAACTCTCCAGACTTCTCCCCCTTCTCATCCCCCGACCTCTCCTCCCCGCCGTCGCCGTCCGGCAGTACCGTGTGGTCCATGCGCCCCGACACGCCTGCCGACCACACCACCGAAGCCGAGCGTCTGCTCCGCACCGCGGCGCAGTACCCCGAGGACCACGAACCGCTGATCCTCCAGGCCGCGGCCCACCTGAACTCGACCGCGCTGAGGCCGAGATCGCCCCTCGCGCGGGCGGGCACGTACCGCACGGCGCTGTCCCGCCCGTTCCCGGTGGCGGTCCTGCCGCGCTGACCCTGGCTGGAGCCCGTAGGACGCACTCCGCGACTGCTGGCTGGACCACGACGCCTACGAGTTGCACCGACCGGTACCGCTGGACCGGAGACCCTGAACCGCCTGGGCACTGCGACCTCCACGCGACCGCACGGCACCCAGAACTCCGCTGGGCATCGTGACGGGCACGGTCCCTTCGTACGAGGCGTTCGCCGCCTCGGAAGCCGCCACCCCGTCCACCCCGGGCCTCCTCCCCCAGTACGCCACCACCCTCGCCGCCCGGGGCCGCGCCATCCCGTGGCCCCCGTCCCGCACGGCCGCCTGCTGGTGCGGGTCGGGGGAGGCTTATGGGGGGTGCCACGGGGTCTGAACCTCTGGTGTACGTCCTAGCAGGGGCCGCCGCCCACGACTTCTCGGGCGGCGGCCCCTGCTGCATTTCGCCAGCCATAGGACCCGGCTGTCAGCCCTCCTTGATACAACTGCATATGGGGTACGCGGCCAAAATGAGGGGGACTCAGGGCATGCCCAACGACTTTCCGGTTGAAGCGCCAGTTGCTGGGCTCTATGAATCACTCATCACGCATCGGCTCGCCGAGCGGATGAAGCAGCTCGACTCCTCGGGCTGGCACTCCATCGAAGCCTCGGTCGGCACAGAGTCGGCACCCCATGTCCTCTCCCGCCATATCGGCGCCACAGTGCGCCGGGTGCTCCAAGGCCTCTCCCCTGCCGAGCAGGTGATTGCGGCCAATCACATCCTGGAATCGCTCAATACGATCGAGGGCGCGACAGAGTGGGTCGACCTCGTCTCCGATGGGCCGCGGCAGCTGTTGGCCGTCGCGGAGCAGGAAGCACCCGGCGTGTACGCCATACGCCCGGCGACCCCGCTGTCCGAGACGGCTCTCATCACGAACTCCCCCGAGGACCCCAGTCTCGGCTTCGAGCTGCGCTCCGAGCTGGCCACCGCCGACCGAGTCGACCTCCTCTGCGCATTCGTGAAGTGGCATGGCCTCCGCGTCTTGGAGAAGTCTCTGTCGTCGGCGCGCGAGCGCGGCATTCCCATCCGCGTACTCACGACGACATACATCGGCGCTACTGAGCGCCGTGCTCTGGACCGGCTGGTGCGAGACTTCGGCGCCGAGGTGAAGGTCAACTACGAGCTTCGCTCGACCCGCCTTCACGCCAAGGCGTGGCTCTTCCGCCGTGACAGTGGTTTCGACACGGCGTATGTCGGCAGCTCGAACCTCTCCAAGGCCGCCCTCCTCGATGGGCTCGAATGGAACGTCCGTCTCTCCTCCGTTGCGACACCCTCGGTGATCCGCAAGTTCGAGGCGACCTTCGACGCCTACTGGAGTGAGCCGGCTTTCGAGTCGTACGACCCTGACAGGGACGCCCAGCGGTTGGACGATGCCCTCTCCCGTGCTGGTGGGAGTGGCCGCCCCGGGTCTACGAGCATCACCCTTTCCGGCCTGGAGGTCCGCCCGTACGCGCACCAGCGGGACATGCTCGAACGCCTCGAAGTCGAGCGCACGGTGCACGACCGACACCGCAATCTCCTCGTCGCAGCAACAGGTACGGGCAAGACCGTCATGGCGGCGCTGGACTACAAGCGCCTACGTCAGACGCTTGGCCGAGACCCGCGCCTGCTCTTCGTAGCGCATCGCAAGGAGATCCTGGAGCAGTCCTTGCGCGTTTACCAGAACGTTCTCATCGATGCGAACTTCGGTGAGTTGCTGTTCAGTGGCGAGATCCCCAGTCGATGGACCCACGTGTTCGCTAGCGTCCAGTCGCTCACGACACAGGCTCTGGACCGTATCGCCCCGGATCACTTCGACGTCATCGTGATCGACGAGTTCCATCACGGCACGTCGCCCACCTATCGCAAGATCGTGGACCACTTCCAGCCCCGGGAGCTCTTGGGGCTGACGGCGACCCCGGAACGCATAGATGGATTGAACATCCAGGACGAGTTCTTCGACGGTCGCATCGCGGCGGAGATGCGACTCTGGGAGGCGCTGGAGAATGAGCTCCTCAGCCCGTTCCACTATTTCGGCGTCACCGACAACACGGACATGAGCGCTGTCACGTGGAAGCGCGGCGCTTACGACTCAACAGCGCTGAGCAACCTGTTCACGGGCAACGACGCACGAGCTCGCCTCGTGGTGCAAGCGGTGAAGGACAAGGTCACCGACCCTGGCTCAATGCGCGCCCTGGGATTCTGCGTGTCGGTCGCGCACGCACACTTCATGGCCGACTTCTTCCGACGCGCGGGCCTCAACGCAGTTGCCCTGTCTGGTGGGACTCCAGCGCATGAGCGCAAGGCGGCACTGGATGACCTGCGCTCGGGAGCACTCCAGGTCATCTTCTCCGTCGACCTGTTCAACGAGGGACTCGACATCCCCGACGTCGACACCTTGCTCCTGCTGCGCCCCACCTCCAGTGCCACGGTCTTCCTCCAGCAGTTGGGCCGGGGATTGCGCCGAACCGAGGACAAGGCAGTCCTCACCGTCTTGGACTTCATCGGTCAGCACCGCAAGGAGTTCCGGTTCGAAGAACAGTTCCGCGCTCTGACGAACCTGACGCGCAACCGCCTCCTCGACAACATCGAGCAAGACTTCCCCCAACTCCCCTCTGGCTGCCAGATCATCCTTGAGACGAAGGCCAAGGACCTGATCATCGACAACATCCGCACGCAGATCGGGGTCAATGTCACGCAGTTGGCCCGCGAGGTCGCTTCCTACGCGCACCCACGCCTTGCGGACTTCCTCAAGGAGAGTGGCCGGGAGCTCAAGGAGCTTTACCGAGGCAAAGAAAATTCGTGGACGGGCTTGTTGCGTCGAGCGAAGCTCCTGGATGCGGTCGGCCCTCAAGGCGAGTTGCCCCTCCTCAAGCGAGTCTCGGCTTTCCTGCACGTCGATGACCCGCTGCGCGTTGCGGCGTACAGCAAGTTGCTGGCCGACGACGCCCCTGCCTACGACGACCTCAGCGAGCAGGAACAGGCGTACGCCCGCATGTTCTTCTTCTCGCTCTGGCCGTTGGGCGGGGACTTCCCCAGCTACCAAGCTGGGCTGGACTCGCTGCGCCCCCAGCATGCGTTCCGGGACGAATTGCGTCAGGTGCTCGCGCACGTCCTACAGCAGGCCGACCACGTTCCCGTGCCGCTCCTCGGGGCGCACACCGCCATCCCGCTGACCGTCCACGCTTCGTACAGCCGCGAGGAGATCCTCCCTGCACTGGGCCAGGCCTCCGTAGATGGTCGGAAGCCCGGGCATTTCCGCGAAGGAGTGAAGTGGTGCGAGAGCATCCAGACCGATGCCCTGCTCGTCACCCTGGAGAAGGATGAGAAGGACTTCTCACCCGAGACCCGCTACAAGGACTACGCCCTCAATGACTCCTTGCTCCACTGGGAGTCGCAGAACCAGACTTCGGAGAGCTCACCCACCGGTGTCCGCTACCAGACCCACAAGGAGAAGGGCACTCACGTCCTGCTCTTTGTCCGCCGATACAAGCAGACGGATATCGGTGGGCCTCAGCCGTGGATGCTGATGGGGCCGGCGGAGTACGTCAAGCACACGGGCAGCAATCCGATGGCGATCGAGTGGAAGCTCTTCCATCAGATCCCGGCTGACGTGCTGACCTACTCGGCGATCGCCGCCGGCTGACAGCCTCTCGCCGTCCCGGCTCCGGCGATCACACCCGCCTGAGCAGTGCCATACACCGAGAGTTGGGACGGTAAGCGGGCGGCCACGTTCGACTGCGTGGAGGGTCCGCCCCCGGGGGAGGCGGCCGGGTCAACGGGTGCGACTAGATGCCGCTGCTGCTCTTCACTCCGGCCACAAACGTCCCCCACGCAGCAGACGGGAAAACAAAGGCTCCACGGTCGCGGTGCTTGGAGTCGCCCACGGCGACAGCTCCGTCCGGTGCTACCTGGAACTCGACACACTGGCCCTGAGTATCGCCGCTGTAGGACGACTTGATCCATGCTTCGGTCGGGAGATCGTGCCGCATCATCGTGAGCCTCTTACTCGTTCTCAAGATCCCGCGCAACGCGTGAGATCACATCCATGGACTGTCGCGAAGATAGAGCGGCTGCACGCAGCTGGTCAAAGGCACTGCGGTAGTTCTCTACAGCCCCTGTCTCTTCGAGGTACAGGCCGCCATCGAGATTGTCGAGGCCGACGACGTCCAGCTCCATCGGGTCCGGATACGAGTACACGGTGAACGGACCGTCCATGCCCACGTACGCGCCCTGCGAGTAGGGGATCACCTGTACTGCAATGCCAGGGCGGTCGGACACTTCCACGAGGTTGCGTAGCTGCGCAGCAGTCACGGCAGGACCACCCACCTGACGATGAAGTACCGACTCATCCAGTATGCAGAGGTATTGAGGTGCATCCTCTCGATCGAAGATCGCCTGTCGGGCAAGACGAAGGTCGACGAGCGTCCGCACTTCCTCGTCGCTCATCCGCTTGCTACCCGTACCGCGGATCACCGCCTCGGCATACGCATCGGTCTGAAGCAGGCCAGGGACCACCACACTCTGGTAGGCGTAGATCCTGACGGCGTCCGATTCCAACGTGAGTCGTTCTTGGAAGTCTGGTTTGAGCTTGTCTGAGTGCTGCGACCACCAGCCCTTCTGCTTGCTCTGGCGCTGAAGGGCGAGCAGCGCTTCCCTCATCGGTGGATCAACCTGGTACATGTCGAGCAGGGTCTTGAGCTCCAGGGGCCGTAGCCCTTGCCGCCCGTTCTCGATGCGACTCATCTTCGTCTTGTCGCCGTCGACGGTCTCACCTGCCTGCTGAAGGCTGATACCGGACTCCTCCCGGAGCCTGCGCAGTTCAGACCCGAGCCTCTTCTTCCGCACCTTCGGTTCCGGATGTGCCACCCGTCTCTCCCCTCCTTCGCCGCGGACCAGTGTGCCGCATGGGCCCGCTCAGGGTTTCGTCATATGCCTGTTGAGTTTCCCAATGCTAGCCAAATCTCAACGTTGAGCTCACTCGTGTTGCACATGGTCGCCAGTTAGGTGCAGTCTGTTGAGAAGCAGCACTCGGCCAGCCCAACTGGGCCTGTGTAGTGGCTTGGTGACGGATCTATATGGCTGTGCTGCGTCCCCGCACGGGTGTTCACGAACTCAACTCGCCACCCGTGTACGCACATCGAGAGCGCTACGCGCCTGGGCACAGGAGATCGTGATGACTCACCGACCGGACACCAGTCCACCGGAGGCGGCTAGCAACACGGCGGCCGAAGGATTACGTCAGGACGTGATCAGCGCGGAGCTCAATGTATGCCGCGCCCTTGCGTTCCGGTTGGGTACGACCACTCGTTCAACGCTAGATGAGGCAGTCTCTTTACTGCGAGGCAACATCATCGCCTTTGCGGACGAAGTCTTCGCCGTGGAAGCAGACCTGACCTCGTCCGATCGCGGCTTTCAACTCGAAGTAGCTCACCTCGTTGACAACCCGCCACGTCCAGCTGCCTACTCTCACGAGGTCTACGCACACGTCCGCGCTCAAGCACGTGTCCTGCGGAAACTCATCGCTATGAAGCAGCAGCCCGAAAAGCTGTCTGCCGGCTCAGCCGCAGCTCGCCCACCGCTCCCCGTTCGGCCCCGGACCAACCGCACGACGGAGGGCGCCGAGCGCGCCGGAACGTACGTAGTGCCTGGCGGGCTCGCTTCGCCATCCCCAAAGGGTGACGGATGAGCGAACGGGCCAGGCAGATCGCCTACGTCGTCTGCCTCGTCACCATCGGCTCATCAATCGTCGCGGCGATGTGGTTCCAGCAGTGATGCCGTCGGTGTAGGCGGGGTGACCCCTTCGTAGGCCTTGCCTCGGGTCCGCCTCAGCTTGCGTATAGCTCAGGCGAACCCTCCACAGACCCCCGCCCGGCTGTCTCCATGGACGGTCGGCAGCCGGGCGGGGCCAGGAGCACGACGGTGCGGAGACCGTATCTCCGCGACATCAGCACCGGAAGGACTCTCCCATGAACGGGAACCTCTATGCCCTGCCGGCCCCCGCGGTCGACGCCTTCGCCGACTTCTGCGGGGGCAACGCGGGCGGCCCCCACGAGACCTGCGTGAGCCTCGCCGCGATCCCCGGCGCGGCGGCATCCTTCGTCATCCGCGACAGCAAGCCCGAGGGGGCGGGCAAGGAGCTGCGCTTCACCGGGACCGAGCTCGACGACTTCGCCGCCGGGTGGGTCAGGACGAGGGGCCTGACGCTCTAACCTGGCCCCCTTCCTGAGCACGAAGCACCACGCAGTGGGCCGGACCGGACATCCTCCGGGCCGGCCCGTCTCCCCTAGCGAAGGGCGCAGATGACCTGGTCAGGGCACTGGCACGGATACGGTCCGTGGACCGGAAGCAGGGACGCGTACGGGCAGGAGGCCCTACGCCGTCCGGGTGCAGAACTGAACTCCGAACAGACCCGCGCGTTCGTCGCCTCGACGCTGCCGCCCCTCATGAACGGGCACTGGCTCATGCGGCAGAACCAGACCGCGGTGGAGCGCACCTGGACCCGTGCGGTGGGTGCCGTCACGTGGCTGAAGAGCACGTACGAGGCGAATCCTCCTGCCGAGAGGGACGATGGCAGCCGCGCCTACGTCACCCTCGAGCACAAGATCGCGTACGCGATGGACTGCCTTCCCCGAGGGGTCGACGTCTGCTGGGTCCACTACACGAAGTCCCAGAGCCTGATCTCGTTCTCGGTGGTCTGCTGCCTCAACCACCACCATCCCAGCCTTCCGTGCCCTCTCCCGCCCGCCTGACCCCCCTACCCCTCCGGTGATGTGAAGCGAGGACGAAAATCCGTGTCGCTCAGCCTTTTACTGCCCGACCCGGGCGTGGCCGACCTCCTGGCCTTCTGACCGGACGAGCCGCGCGTGTACGAAGGCGAGGCCGGCGCGCTGGACCGTGTCATCACCGCGGAGAGCATCGGCCACTGCATCGACACCGGGTGCATGCCCGCCGACGAGATCGCCGTCGTGAGTGACGGCGCAGCTCTGCACCCCGAACGTCATCGCGCGGCGGGCCGGACCGACCCTGCGAAGCTGCGCCGTCTGTACGTCTCCCGTGGCATCCAGCGGGAGACCGGCTACAGCAACTACTCCCACGCCTTCGTGACCCCGCCCCCGGCCGCCCAGGCGGTCTGCTTGTCACTGACCCGACTGCATCGGCTCCCGTGGGGTTCTGCTGATGATCTTCCCGGTGTTGTTCACGTCCATGCTCGCGTTGCCGTACTTGTCACGGACCCACAGCGTCAGTCTCACTCCGACTTTCGGCTGTAGAAGGTCCATCCCCATGCGATCGCGTTCGGCGTTCTTGATGCCTAGACCGGTCTGGGCCGTGTGCCACAGGTCGGGCAGCAGGTCCCAGTCGAACTCGCGCAGGTCGATTCCGTCCGGCTTCTTGGTGAGACCCGCCGGTCCGTCGTCCTCCACCTTGCCGTCCCGGTAGGTGTACCAGTGCCTCACCTCCGGCTTGTCCTTTCGCTGGGCCGCGACCACGACATGACTTCCGGAGACGCTCATGCTCGAAACGGTGGTGCTCCCAATCTCCGACTGCAGCGCTGCTATCACCTCGCGTATGCCCTCCGGGGTGAAGAGGTGGTCGTCCGACTCCTTCTTCTGCGGTGTGGCGCCGGCTGCCGAGCCACCCCGGTTCCTGACCTCGTCCAACAGATCGGGCAGGTAGGCCAGCCCGGCACCGATCAGCACCAGCGCGACGGCCGCCCCGACCAGGCGCCTGGACGGACGGAACCGCCGCGGCCGGAGAGGAAGGACGGTGTCGGCCTCAGACGGTCCGGGGCCGGCGTCCGAGGACTCCTCCGCGTCCTGGACCTTGCCCGGGCTCGCGTCGGCAGGGGCGGGCCCCGGGCCGGAACCGGGTGCGGGAGCCGAGCGCGTCGGCAGGTCGAAATAGCCAGGGGCGGGCGGCGCCGATCCGGGACTTCGCGGCAACGACCCCCGGAAGCGGGCCTGTTCGGGCCCGGCGTCCATGGTCGTTCCGGGGCCCTGCGGTGCCGCGTCCTTCGGCGCCTCGACCTTCTCCGCAGCCTCCACCTCTGCCAGTAGCCGGTCCAGCTGCGCGGCGTCCGGGCGGGCGCCGGGATCACGGTCGAGCAGAGCGATCAGCACGGAAGCGAGAGGCCCGGCCCGGGTGGGGGCCGGTACGGGTACCTCCAGGACGGCGGTGAGAGTGGCCAGCACCGTGCCGCGGCGCAACGGGTGGGTGCCCTCGATGGCGACGTACAGCAGCATGCCGAGCGACCAGAGATCGGACGCGGGGTTTCCCTCCTCGCCCCGTAGACGTTCGGGGGCGATGTACTCGGGCGACCCGATCAACGCGCCGGTGGCGGTCAGCGTGCTCGTTTCGCCCAGCGCGGCGATACCGAAGTCAGTGAGGACCGGGCTGCCGTCCTCGCGGATGAGCACGTTGGCCGGCTTCACGTCCCGGTGCAGGATGCCCGCCGCGTGCGCCGCACCCAGCCCCGCCAGCAGGCCACGCCCCAGCCTCGCCGCTTCAACAGGCGACAGCAGCCCCTGCTCCAGGCGGTCCGCAAGGGACCCGCCCGGCACCAACTCCATGACCAGCCACGGAAAGTCGGTCACGTGTCCGGTGACGATGTGGTGGATGGTCACGACATGCGGATGCCGCAGCCTGGCCAGCGCGCGGGCCTCACGCAACACCCGCTCCCGCAACACCGCCGCTTCCCCCGACCCGCTCTCCGCGATCCTGGGGTCGAGCGGACGCACCTCCTTGAGCGCTACCTCACGATGGAGCTCCGTATCGCGTGCACGCCACACGAACCCCATCCCCCCGGCCCCGAGCCGCTCCAGCAACTCGAACCGGTCACCAATGACCCGCCGCACCGCCCCGCCCATCGCCATGGCCCTCACTTTACAAAGTCATGCGGCAGAGGATTCTCGGAGACCGGGACGGTAAAACGATCGGTGCGACTCCTGAGCCGGCTCAGCAGCCGTCGCCCTGGATCGCGAGGGAATATCGGAACCCGTTCGCCCTGGTCACGCGTCCTGTGAAGCGGGATCAAGCGGATGGGAAGTCATGGTGGAGCAAGCGGACCCTGGTGTGGCGTCGGTGGCGAGGCCCGTAGCGCCTGGCGCGGGAGGCGGTCGGCGGGGTCGGGTGCTCTCCGGGCTCGCTGTGGTCGTGGCCGGGGGGCTGGCGTTCCATCGGGTCGTACCCAATTCGCCTGGACGGGTCGGGAGTCTGCTGGAGTCGTTTCTGCCGTGGGTCGGCGTCTTCGTTGTCGTGCTGTTGGTCGTCGCCCTCGTGCGGCGGTCCGCCGTCGCGCTCGTGGCTCTGCTGCTGCCGGTGGGTGTGTGGGTGCATCTCTTCGGGGGGCTGCTCCTGCCCTACGGGGAGAGCGGCGGGCGGGAGCTTGTCGTCGTGCAGCACAACGTCAGTGATGAGAACCGTGATCCGGCGGCGACCGCCCGGGCGCTGAGTGACGTGGGGGCCGATCTCGTCGCGCTGGAGGAGCTGGTGGATCCGCAACTGGCTGTGTACGAGAAGGCCCTTGCGTCGGACTATCCGCATCACGTCGTACGCGGCACCGTCGGGCTCTGGTCCAAGTACCCGCTCAGCGGCGCGCGGCTCGTCGACATCAAGCCCCCGAGTATCGAGGAGGGGTGGAGCCGTGGTGTGCGGGCCGTGGTCCGTTCTCCGTACGGGGACGTCGCCGCGTACGTCGCACACCTTCCCTCCGTCCGGGTCGGCGCGGGCGGGCTCGCGTCCCAGCGGCGAGACGAGAGCGCCGCGCTGCTGGGGCGCGCCATCGCGGACGAAAGCGTCGAGACCGTCATTCTGCTCGGGGATCTCAACGGAGCTGTGGAGGACCGGGGGTTGAGGCCTCTCACCTCGCGGTTGAACGTCGCCGAGCGCGGGTTCGCCCTCAGCTTTCCCGCCGCCTTTCCGGTGGCCCGGATCGACCAGGTCATGGCCCGCTCCGCCGTCGTCGGCCACATCCGGACCCTGCCCGCCACCGGCAGCGACCATCTGCCCGTCGTCGCCCGGGTGGTCCTGCCGGGCCATCGGTGACGCAGGTGACCCGTGCATCTGTCCGACGTCGGACGCCGACGGTCATAGGGCCTTGAGCCAGGCGTGGCCCGGGTGCACCTGGGCCAGTAGTTCGGCCAGGGTCTCGCGTTGCGACCGGGTGAGGTGCGGGACGGTCGCCTCGAAGTCTCTCCGGTCCTTTCCGCGGGCGTGCTTGGCCTTGAACAGCAGGACCAGCTCCGGTGCCAGATACGGGATGCCGTCGTGATCGTGATGGATGATCTCGCCGTACGGGAGCCGGATCCTCTCGTCCCGTCGGCAGATCCAGACGTCGCCGTCGTGCGGTTCCCGGAACACGTCGAGCAGGTAGTCGCCGGTGGCCGGGTCGCGGAGCCACGTCTGATGGACGGCGGCCAGCGCCTCCGGTGTGGCGTCCTCCCAGATCCGGCCGCTGCCCGCCGCGTCGAAGACGTACCCGGGAAAGCGGCGACGGACCTCGGGAAAGTTCGCGTGCGGAATCCCGATCTCGATGTCCCCGTGCGTACGCGTCCGCCTGCCACGGAACAGGTCCAGCGCCCAGCCTGCGGCCACGTACCAGGGGGTGCCGATCCCGGCCAGCCGCTGTGCGACCTCGCTCGGGGTCCAGGAGGACGACCACCTCGCGTCGAGGGCCTCGATCTCGTCGGGTGACAGCTCGACGCCACCGCTGGGTAGTTGCTCGCTCACCGCTGAAATCTACTGGAGTCCGGCAGGCGGGGAGGAAGGGCTTTACCTTCAGGTTCTGGGAAGGCGCGCTCCTGGTCGAGGTGGCGGGTGTCGCCGAGGCCGGCCACCTGGCGGTTGTGGAAGAAGTCGTCCTCGCGCAGGGTGGTGATGCTGCCTGCGGGCGCCCGGAAGGCGGCGTAACCGGCCGCCTCGATCGGCATCCTGATCCAGGACGCCACGACGCACGTCAGGGAGCCGCCGTGCGTCACGACGATCTGGTGTTCGCACGGGCTGCTCAGGATCTCGTCCATGGCCGCGTAGACGCGCCGCGCCCACACCATCTTGGTCTCCGCGCCCCGTACCCCCTCGTCGTGGTCCATCCGTTCCCCGACCGCCGGCGGAGGGACGAAGCGGCGGTCGAGCCATTCCTGTGGCCTTCCCTCCGCCTCGCCGTAGGACTTCTCCCGCAGCCTGCGGTCCAGGACCGTCCGCACACCGAACAGTTCGGCCACCGCGTCCGCCGTCCGCCGGGTGCGCCGCAGATCCGAGGAGTACAGCTCCACCTCGGCCCCGTCCGGAATCCGGTCCCGCAGCGCCCGGGCGACCGCGGCCGCCGCACGGACGCCTTCGGGCGTCAGCTGCGAGTCGTGCCAGCCCCCGACGACTCCTTCGACGTGATGCGTCGCCTCCGGGTGCGTGACGACGTAGAGCGTGCGCATGGGTGTGTCCTCCTGTGAGGGAAGTGGTGAGGGGAGTTGCGAGGAGAGTTGTGAGCGGAGTTCGGCGGTCGGCCCGGTTGCCTCTCGCCTCCGCCTCAGTAGCATCACCCTCCATGATTGCTCTGGTCGTCACCATCGCCCTGGCCTTCGTCGGGTACGTCGCGGCCTACCTCAACGGGCTGCGGCTCGCCCAGCGCAGCGAGCGGCTCGCGCGGGTGAACCGGCAACTCAGCGACTTCTACGGGCCGTTGTTCGCCATCACCGAGGCCAACGGCCGCGCCTTCGACGCCTTCGCCCAGCGCAACGTCCGGCCCGACGGGCGCTCCCCCTTCGACCACGAGGACCCGCCCACCGAGGAGGAACTCGCCGAGTGGCGGCTGTGGGTGACGACCGTATTCCTGCCGAACATCCGCGCCATGCGCGATCTCGTGGTCACCCACGCCGATCTGCTGCGCGAATCCGGGATGCCGCCGATTCTGCTCAAGCTGTGTGCCCACGTATCCGGTTACGAGATCACGGCCGCCCGGTGGGCGCAGGGCCGGTTCGACCAGCACCTGTCCGTCGTGTCGTTCCCGAGCCAGGAGCTCGCCGACTACGCGCGGGAGGGGTTCACCTCGTTGAAGGTGGAGCAGAACCGGCTGCTGGGTCGGCGGACCGCCGCTTGAGACCGTTCACTCATCTACGCGTCCATGCTTTGTACACGCTCTCATCACAATTCCGCTTCGCTTCCCTCATGCCCCTGATGCGCACCGCCGCGCGCTGCGAGCATCGGCTGCTCCACCGCACGTAGTCCGGCCTTGGGGGGCAACACATGCAGACGAGGAAGCAGACACGGCGGCCGCGGCGCGGCGTCCTCCGGATACAGGTGTCGGCCGGAGCGGGCGCGCTCGCGCTGCTCCTTGCGGGGTGCGGGGACGAGGGTGCCGCGTCGACCGGTTCGTCGCCCTCCGTGAAGCGGGCGCTGGCCCTCATGGACGACGACGAGCAGAACGTGGACGCCGGCGACAGCCTGGACGTGGACGTCCTCGACAACGACTCCGTCATCCTGGAGAGCGGAGTCGGAGCGGGACTGCTCGACGCCTACGACCCGGCCGAACTGTCCCTGGACATCGACACCGCGCCCGCCCACGGTTCCGCGTCGGTGTCCGGGGCGACGGTCACGTACACCGCCAGGGAGGGGTACGCCGGTGAGGACGAGCTGACGTACCAGGTCCTCGTGAAGGGGAGCGAGGTCCCCGCCGCCACCGCCGTCGTCCGCTTCACCGTCACCGCGCCCGCGGGCGGTCAGCGGTAGTCGTCGGGGTGGTCCTGCATCCAGGTGTTGATGCCGTCGCGGGTGCCGACGATCTCGGAGAAGTGCTTCTCCAGATGCGCCTCGGACCGGTCGTCGCCCAGCTTGTCGAACAGGACCTTCATGTCGGCGAGCGGCTTCTTGAAGTGGCCGGGGCCCTTGGTGTCCGCGCGCATCGACTCGTCCAGCTCGGTGAGTTCCCGGGTCACCCGGCCGAGGAAGTAGGCGCAGTCGCCCGCGCCCGGTGTGCAGGTCTCGTTCAGCGTCGCCTGGAGCGTCGCGAAGGCGTCGCGGACCAGTGCGGGGCCGGGTGAGGGAGCGGCAGTGGGCTCCGCCTCGCCCGCCTCCCGCTCGGCCGCGTCCGCGTTCTCGGCGCTCCGGGCGGCGTCCGCAGCCGCCGGATCCGCCGCCGCGTTCGGGACGTCCGTGCCGGGGCCGCCACCGCTCGACGCTTGGGTGCAGGACACCAACGCCGCGGCCACGACCACGGCAAGTGCGCCTGCGCGCAGCCCCGTTCGCGCCGGACGGTGACCTTGGGTACGGGCAGTGTTGCGGAACAGCATGAGACCCCCCTCGTGCGAAGGGTCCAGACACTACCCCGGGTCGCTGCCGGATATCACAGCGAGGTAGGCCGCCATCTCCCCGTACACCGCGGCCGTGTTGTCCAGGTGGGCGTCGTGGCCGGCGTCCGGGATCACGACGGTCCGTGTCGCCGGGTGGCGGGCCCGCATCCGTTCCGCCTCCTCCGGCTTCATCGTGCCGTTCTCTCCCCGTACCACCAGCACCGGGCACCGCACCCGGTCCCAGGCGTCCCAGAGATCGCGGTGCGCGTTCTCCTGGACCGTGGCCACCATCACGTCCCGGTCGACGCGGGGGTGCAGTCCGCCGGGGCCCGGTGCGAGGCCCGCCGCCCAGGCCCGGCCGGCCGGGCCGCCGCCGAAGAACGCCTCGGCCGCTGCCACGTCCGGGAACGGCACCGGCCAGGAGTCCAGCCAGCGCCCGATCTGTTCCGGCAGCCCCGGGCTCGGGCCCGCCGGTCCCGCCTCGATCAGGATCAGCGCACGGCACAGCTCCGGGTGCGCCGCCGCCGTCAGCAGTGCGGTGAGGCCGCCCATCGACTGGCCGACCAGCACCGTGTCCGGGCCGGCCAGACCGAAGCGGCGCGCGACGGCGAGGACGTCGCGTACATGCGCCGCCCGCGTCACGTCACCGGGGCGGCGGGTGCTCGCCCCGCTGCCCCGGGCGTCGAAGGCGATCACCCGGTGCGTGGCCGCGAACCGGGCCGCCAGCGCGTCCCACTCGCCGCAGTGTCCTGCCAGCCCGTGCAGCAGGAGCAGGGGCGGGCCCTCGCCGCCGTGGTCGGTGCAGAAGAGACGTACGGGGCCGGCCCCCGCCCCTGCCCCGGCCGCTTCTCCGGCGTCCTCGCCCGGGACCGTCACCGTCACCGTGGTCGTCCTCATGCCCACTCCCACCCGGAACCCCCGCCTCCCCCGGACCGCCCACCGGCCGCGTCGCCCCGAACGCTAGCCTCGGGCGGAGGAGCCAACCACAGATATACCGACGGCTCGGCCGATGACTCACAGGAAAGCGAAGGTGGCGGCGATGGCGAACGTACCGGCGGCGGCGGTGGCGGCGAGCGGGCTCATCGGGGGCTACGGCGTCGCCCGGTGGACCAAGAAGCGGCCGCTCGGCGGCGTCGCGCTCGCCGCCGCCGGGTCCCTCGCCGCGTACGAGTGGAACCGCCAGGCCGGGCCGCGTGCCGCCGCCGGGCTGAGCGTCGCCTACGTCGCCGCCTTCGCCGGATCGCACCCGCTCGCCAAGAAGGTCGGCGCCTGGCCCGCCGTGTTCGCCGTCGCGGGCGGCGTGGCGGCCGCGTCCTGGGCCGTCACCCGCCGGGCCGCGCACGGCTGAGCCCTATCGGCGCCGGGCCGCCCACGGCTGAGCCCCGCCAGAAGCCGGGACGCCGCCGGCTGATCCCCGCCGGACGCCGGGTCGCCCTCGCTGAGCCCCGCCCCGCGTTCGACGGACCGCCCACCGCTGGGCCCGCCCGGCGTCCACCGGACCGGACCGCCCACCGCTGAGCCCGCCCGGCGTCCGAAAGGATCCGGTCCTGCTCCGGCCCCGCATCACGGGCCGGAAAGAATCCCGCGCCGCGCTGAACGCCCGCCGCCCCGCGCCCGTACTACCGGGCAACTCCCCCGCGTAAGCCGGGTGCGTACCCGTACGACAGGACGGGTACGCACCCGGAACCTCCGGCCCGCGAGGCCTCAGCCCCCCAGCGCGTGCGACACCGTGTAGATCGCCAGGCCCGCCAGCGCGCCGACCACCGTGCCGTTGATCCGGATGAACTGCAGGTCGCGGCCGATGTGCGCCTCGATCTTCTTCGAGGTCTGGTCCGCGTCCCAGCCCGCGACCGTCTCGCTGATCAGCGAGGTGATCTCCGCGCGGTACGTCGTCACCACGTACACCGCCGCGTCCTCCAGCCAGCCGTCCAGCTTGCCCTGGAGCCGTGTGTCGCTCGCCAGCCTGGCGCCCAGCGACATCAGCGAGGCGCGGGCGCGCAGCCGCAGTTCGCTGCGCTCGTCCTCCGCCGCCGAGAGGATCATCGTGCGGACGGAGGACCAGGCCGAGGCGATGACGTCCTGGACCTCGCCGCGGCCCAGGATCTCCGACTTCAGCCGCTCCACCCGGGCCCGGGTGTCGGCGTCGCTCTGGAGGTCGGCCGCGAAGTCGGTCAGGAACGTGTCGATCGAGCCGCGCGCCGGGTGCTCCGGCATGTCCCGCATCTCCGTGATGAACCGCAGCAGTTCCTTGTAGACCCGCTCCCCCACCCGCTTGTCCACGAACCTCGGCGTCCAGCCGGGCGCCCCGCCCTGGACCGCGTTCATCACCGAGTCGCCGTGCTCCACCAGCCAGTCGTGCGCCCGTACGCAGACGAGGTCGACGACCTTGCGGTGACCGCCGTCCGTGACGACCTTCTCCAGCATCTTGCCGAGACCCGGGCCGACCTCGACCGCGTCCGCGCGCCGGGTGATGGCCTCGCCGACCACCGCCTGCACATCGGAATCCCGAAGGACCGTCAGCGCACCGCGCAGCGCCGTCGCGAGCTCGGCGGTGACCCGGTCCGCGTGGGCCAGCTCCGCGAGCCACACGCCGAGCCTCCGGCCGACCCCCAGAGCGTGAATTCGGTCACGAATGACGTCCCCGGAGAGAAAGTTCTCGCCAACGAAGGAACCGAGGGACTGTCCTAGCTGATCCTTCTTGGTGGGGATGATGGCCGTGTGCGGAATGGGCAGGCCGAGCGGGCGCCGGAAGAGCGCCGTCACGGCGAACCAGTCCGCCAGCGCGCCCACCATCCCCGCCTCGGCAGCCGCCGCAACGTAGCCCGGCCAGCCCCCCACGCCTGAGTTCTTCGCCCAGGTGGCCAGGACGTAGACGAGCGCGACGAGCAGAAGGAGGCCGGTGGCCGTGAGCTTCATGCGCCGTACGCCGCGCTGTTTCTCCTCGTCGGCGGCGGTGTACGCGAACGAGGCCAGCGGGCCCGCGCCCGCCCTCGTCCCCCGCTCCTCCTCCCGCTCTCGTCCCGATGGCAGCGCCGCCACCGCGTCCTGCTCCTGCTCGCCGGATCCGGTCCGTTCCATCCGCTCCACCCGTCCGCGTACGTCTCGCCCCCGTGACGTACGCATTGTCCCTACCTCCCCTACTCCCGGGCCGCACGTCGAGTTCCCGACGGCCTGTCGCATCATGGGACCAGCACGATCATCACAAGGAGAAACACCGCACATGCCCAGGCGCCAGGGGTATGCCCTGCTCATCGCCCTAGTGGCGGGCACCGCCGTGCTCGCCGCCGCCGTCGCCTTCGGTACGACGCTGCTCTCCGGTCCCCGGTCGACCCCGCTCCCGCCCGCCGAGACCCAGGCGGCGGCCCGTAACCCGGTCGACCCCGCCGCCTCGGGCGGCACCTGGATCGCCACCTGGACCGCCGCGCCCGTCCGCGGCGAACCGGGCACCGAGGGCGGGCTTCCCGGGCGCACCATCCGTAACGTCGTGCACACCAGCATCGGCGGGAACGTCGCCCGCATCACGCTGTCGAACCTCTTCGGTACGGCCCCTCTGGTCATCGACCAGGCCACCGTCAACACCCGGCCGGTGACCTTCAAGGGCGCCGCCGCCGTCACCGTCGCCGCGGGCGGACGGGTCATCAGCGATCCGGTCGTGGTGCCCGTGGCCCCCGACTCCGACCTCCAGGTCAGCTTCCGCACCCCGCAGGCGGGCGGGCCGGTCACCTACCACCCCAACTCCCACCAGACCTCGTACCTGATCGACGAACGCGGCACCTGGACCACCACCCACTGGCGCTATCTGACCGCCGTGGACGTCCGCAGCGAGCGGGCGCGCGGCGCGGTCGTCGCCCTCGGGGACTCCCTGACCGCGGGCAGCGGCTCCACCACCGACGCCAACGCCCGCTGGCCCGACGTCCTCGCCGACCGGCTGGGCGGCCGGTACGGGGTCGCCAACGCGGGCATCGCGGGCAACCGGGTCGTGGGCGTCGGCCGCGGCACCGGGGGCCAGGCGGGCACCGACCGGCTCGACCGCGACGCGCTGTCGGTCGCCGGAGCCCGGACGCTCGTCGTGGCGCTCGGCATCAACGACGTACAGCAGTCCCCGCAGGAGGCCGACCCCCAGCGCATCGTGGACAGCCTGCGCGCCCTCGCCGACCGGGCGCACGCCCGCGGACTCTCGGTCGTCGGCGCGACGCTGACCCCGTTCGAGGGCTTCGCCACCTGGACGCCGCAGCGCGAGGCCGTGCGCCAGGCGGTCAACGAGCAGATCCGGGCGGGCACGGTCTTCGACGCGTACGTGGACTTCGACGCGGCGGTACGCGACCCCGCCGCGCCGGGCCGGATCCTCACCTCGTACGACTCCGGAGACCACCTGCACCTCAACGACGACGGCTACCGCGCGCTCGGCGACCACGTGGACCCGAAGCTCCTGGACCGGGCCGGCGCGCCCCGGTCCGACGCGCTGTGAGCCGCTGAGGAGACGTGCGTACGAGCGGGGCGGGCCGGTCGGTCGGGCCGCCCGAGGCGGGTGTGGCGCTCAGAGCTCCTTGCGGCCGCCGCCACCGTCCGCGCCGCTGTCCGGGCCCTCCAGCTCGCGCCGGCGGCGTGCTTCCAGTTCCGCTTCCTCCGCGGCCTTCAGCCGGCGGCGCTCCGCCTTCGTCCGCTTGCGCTCCACGCCGACGCCGCCCATCAGGGCGAAGCCGGTGATCCGCACATGCGGGGAGTCGGGGGCGATCTCGCCGTCCTCGTTGGAGCCCTCGCCGAAGCCGCCCATGATGCCGATGCCCCGGACCTCGACGTTCAGCTCCGGCGGCGCGGTCACATGGAGGCCGCCCATGATCGTGAAGCAGCGGATGACGACCTCACGGTCCTCGAAGTTGGCCTCGCGCAGATCGATCTCGCCGCCGCCCCACATCGCGAACGCGGTGAACTTCCGGGCCACCGTCCAGCGGCCCTTCCGGTTGAACCCGCCCCAGAAGGCGAACGCCCCCTTCGAGGTGGCGTTGCCGCCGATGCGCGCGGGCCAGTTCGCCGCGGAGCCCCGCAGCGGGGCGGGCGCGGACGAGCCGACCGGGGCGACCGCCGATCCCGGTGCCGGAAGGTCCTGGACCAGCGGCTCCAACTCCCCGTGCGTACGGGCCTTGTAGGCCGTTTCGAGGCGCTGGTCGAACTCGTCCATATCCAGTCGGCCCTCGGCCACGGCCTCGCGCAGCAGTTCCGCGATCCGCTCACGCTCGGCGTCGGAGGCGCGCATTTCCGGACGTTCACTTGTCATACCGCGCAGCCTATTGAACGGACCCGTTCCCGGCACAGACCCGCAGGCCCACGACCTGCGCGCGCCGCCCCGGAGGGCAACTCGGAAGGCGAATCGGAAGGCCCCGCGGCCCTCCCGTGCGTGCCCGTCAGGGCGCGGACTCGTACATCCTCGCGATCACGGCCTCGATGTCCGGCTCCCGCACCGACAGGTCGACCAGCGGGTACTCCGCGGCGATCCGCGCCACCAGCGGGGCCGCCGACACGGCCGCGGGGAACGCCAGCCACTGGCGCGGGCCCTCCACCTTGACCGCCCGCAGTGCCGGGGTCCCGCCCGCCGCCTCCGGTGCCAGCACGATCGGGGGGAGTTCGCGCTCCAGGTCCACCACGAGCATGCGTTCGCTCTCCCCGGCCTCATGGAGACCGGCGACCGAACCGTCGTACATCAGCCGGCCGTGGTCGATCACCATCACCCGGTTGCACAGCTGCTCGATGTCGGTGAGGTCGTGCGTCGTCAGCAGGACCGTCGTCCCGCGCTCGGCGTTCAACTCCTTGAGGAACTGCCGCACTTTGGCCTTGGAGATCACGTCCAGGCCGATCGTCGGCTCGTCCAGGTACAGCACCTCCGGATCGTGCAGCAGCGCCGCCGCGATGTCGCCGCGCATCCGCTGTCCGAGCGAGAGCTGCCGGACGGGGACGTCCAACAGCTCGCCCAGGTCGAGGAGTTCGACACAGCGGTCCAGGTTCTCGCGGTAACGCCGGTCGGGAATGCGGTACATGCGGTGCATCAGCCGGTACGAGTCGCGCAGCGGCAGGTCCCACCAGAGGGTCGTCCGCTGTCCGAAGACCACGCCGATGCGGTGGGCCAGCCGGGTGCGTTCGCGGGACGGGTCGATGCCCGCGACGCGCAGCCGGCCGCCGCTCGGTGTGAGGATGCCCGTCAGCATCTTGATCGTGGTCGACTTGCCGGCCCCGTTCGGGCCGATGTAGCCGACCATCTCGCCGCGCGCGACCCGGAAGCTGATCCCGTCCACGGCCCGGACCTCGTGCCGTTCCCTGCGCACCAGGCCGGCCTTCCGGCGGACCTGGAACACCTTCTCGACGCCGTCGAGGGTGATGAAGCCGTCGTCCGCCATGCCCGTGCTCTCCCGCGTAGTCCCGGCCGACCCGGTCGGCTCCTGGTTCCTCAACTGCCCGTGCTCCGGTACGCCCGCAGCCCCGCCCGCCACGCGAGGCCCGCGAGCACCCAGCAGGCGGCCGCCACCAGCGGCGGCAGGAACGCCACCCACCGCGGCAGGTCGACCGGGTAGTCCCGGCCGAGCACGTACAGCGCGGGCAGCCAGCTGACGAAGGCCAGCGGCACCACGAAGGTCACCCCGCGCACGAGGTCCTTCGCGAAGATCGTGGGCGGGTACTGGAGCAGCGTCGTCCCGCCGTACGTGAAGGAGTTCTGCACCTCCGAGGCGTCCTGCGCGACGAACTGGAACGCCGCCCCCATGACGAAGATCGCCCCGAAGATCGCCGCTCCGCTCACCACCATCATCGGCAGCATCAGCACCTTCAGCGGCGTCCACGCGATGTCCAGCGAGAGCAGCGCATAGCCGAGCACCAGCAGCCCCTGCGTGATCCTCCCCAGCCGACGCAGCGCGAACCGGTCCGCCGCCACCTGCGCCAGCACCGGCACCGGCCGCACCAGCAGGGTGTCGAGCGTGCCGTCGCGCACCCGGCGGCCCACCCGGTCCATCGAGCCCAGCAGCAGATCGCTCAGCCCGAACGCCGTCGCCGACACCCCGTAGAGCAGGGCGATCTCCGCCAGCGTGTAGCCGCCCAACGCGTCGACGTGCGAGAACATCAGCAGGATCGTCACGAAGTCGAAGGCCGTCACCGCGAGGTTGCCGAACGTCGTCATGGCGAACGAGGCCCGGTACGCCATCGTCGAACGCACCCACATCGCCATGATCAGCCCGTACGCGCGCACGCCCTCCAGCAGCCGCGGCCGCTCCTCGAACGCGAAGCCGCCCGGTTCCGGGGCCTGTTCCCCGCCGGTCCGCACCACCACCGTGTCAGCCACCCTGCACCACCACCCTCCTGGTCGCCGCGGTCTGCAGCAGCCGGCCCGCCAGCAGCAGCACCACCGCCCAGCCGCCCTGGAACGCGTACGCCTCCACCAGCCCCCACCCCGTGTGCTTGCCGAGGAACACATCGGCCGGCACCTGGAGCAGCGAGGACCACGGCAGCGCCCGCGCCACCTCGCCGAGCAGCCCGGGGAAGAGGTTCAGCGGCAGCAGCATCCCGGAGAAGAACAGCCCGGCCAGCGACACGATCTGCAGCGCGCCCGCCCCGTCCATCAGCCAGAACGCCGACAGCGCGACCAGATAGCGCACCGCGAAGCTCACCACCACGCCCAGGAACACCGAGAGGAGGAACGCCGGCCAGGTCCACGGCGAACCGGGCAGCGCCAGATCGAAGGCGAACGCCCCCAGCACCATCGGCGCGATCCCCCGGCCCAGCAGATGGAACGCCGCCCGGCCCAGGTCCCCGGCCAGCCACCACAGCTGGAGGTCGGCCGGACGGTACAGATCGACGGCGATGTCCCCCGTACGGATCCGCTCCATCAGCTCGTCCTCGAAGCCGCCGCCCATCATGGCGCAGGTCATCAGCAGGGCCTGCCCGAGCCAGACGTACGTCAGCGCCTGGGACGTGTCGTACCCGCCGAGCTGCGGGCGCGCGTCCCAGAGCGCGATGTAGGTGTACGCCATGATGAAACCGAAGACCGTGTTGGTGAACACCCCCGCGGCCGTGGCCGTCCGGTACGTGGCGTAGCGCCGGAACGCACCCCCCGCCACCACCGCGTAGAGCCGCACGCCGTCCCCTCTCCCCCGCCGCCACCGGCTCCCGGCACCAAAGCGCACGAGCGTAGTGCACGGCTGACGGCGGCCGCGAACGTATTTCGCGCACGCGTTTCGCGCATGTCATGCGGGGGGTGACGCCGGAGGAGGGAACAGACCGTCAAGAACCGAGGCTTTTCCGGTGAAACGGGCACTATGGGAGAACCGACCACGCCCGAGGAGCCCCACGGACATGAGCGACGAGCCACAGCACTGGGCCCCCCGCGAGCCCTCGGACGCGGCCGCCACCCCCGGCGGCGACCGGGGCGGGCCGCCCGGGACGGACGCGCACGGTGCGCAGGGCGCGAAGAGCGGCAAGGGCGGAAAGAAGCGGCGGCCCCGGCGCACCGGCTGGCGGCGCGCCGTCCCCACCTGGCGGATGGTCCTCGGCACCGTGCTGGGCCTCGGCCTGCTCCTCGTCGGCGGGATCGTCGCCGGATACCAGCTCGTCGACATCCCGGCCGCCAACGCCTCGGCCACCGCCCAGTCCAACGTCTACCTCTACAACGACGGCAGCGTCATCGCCCGCGACGGCGACGTGAACCGGGAGAAGGTCAAGCTCTCGCAGGTCCCCATGACCGTCCAGCACGCGGTCCTGGCCGCCGAGGACCGGGACTTCTACTCCGACGACAGCGCCGTGGACGTGAAGGCGATGGTCCGGGCCGGCTGGAACACCGTGACCGGCAAGGGCAAACAGGGCGGCTCGACCATCACCCAGCAGTACGTGAAGAACTACTACCTCGGCCAGGAACGGACCGTCCTGCGCAAGGCCAAGGAGGCCATCATCGCGGTCAAGCTCAACCGCGAGGTGACCAAGGACCAGATCTTCGAGGGCTACCTCAACACCAGCTACTTCGGGCGCAACGCGTACGGCATCCAGGCCGCCGCCCAGGCCTACTACGGCAAGAACGTCGAGGAGCTCAGCACCGCCGAGGGCGCGTACCTCGCCGCCCTCCTCAACGCCCCCAGCGCCTACGACGTCGTCGCCCACCCCGACAACAAGCCCGCGGCGCAACGCCGCTGGAACTACGTCCTGAACGGCATGGTCAAGGAGGACTGGCTGCCCGCCGCCGAACGGGCGACGACACGCTTCCCCACCCCCGGCGAGGCGAAACCGTCGACCGGGCTCTCCGGCCAGCGCGGCTACATCGTGCAGGCCGTCGAGGACTATCTGAACCGGCACGGCATCCTCGACGAGAAGACCCTCGCCACCGGCGGCTACCGCATCACCACCACCCTCGACAAGGCCAAGCAGGACGCCTTCGTCAAGGCCGTCGACACCAACGTGACGGCCAGGACCAGCCCCGACCGCAAGGCCGACCGCGACGTCCGCGTCGGCGGGGCCTCGATCGTCCCCGGCAGCGGCGCGGTCGTCGCCCTGTACGGCGGCATCGACTACACGCAGCAGTACGTCAGCAACGCCACCCGCCGCGACTACCAGGTCGGCTCCGTCTTCAAGCCGTTCGTCCTCACCTCGGCCGTCGTCAACGACTCCACCACCCAGGACGGCCGCCCCATCACGCCCAACACCGTCTACGACGGCAGCAACAAACGCACGGTCGTCGGCCCGCAGGGCGCCACCGACTACGCCCCCGCCAACGAGGACGACGTCGACCACGGCGACATCACCGTGCGCACCGCCACCGACGAGTCCGTCAACTCCGTCTACGCGCAGATGGCCCAGGACGTCGGCCCCGGCAAGGTCCGGGACACCGCGATCGCCCTCGGCATCCCCGCCGACACCCCCGACCTCACCGCCTCGCCCTCCATCGCGCTCGGCCCGGCCAACGCCAGCGTCCTGGACATGGCCGAGGCGTACGCCACCCTCGCCGACCACGGGCGGCACGGCCCGTACGTCCTCGTCGACAAGATCACCAAGGACGGCGCCGAGGTCGAACTGCCCGAGCGCACGACCGAGCAGGCCGTCAGCCGCGAGGCCGCCGACACCACCACCGCCGTCCTGCGCAGCGTCGTGGAGGGCGGCACCGGCACGGCGGCCCAGGCGGTCGGCCGCCCCGCCGTGGGCAAGACCGGCACGGCGGAGGAGGACCGGGCCGCCTGGTTCGCCGGATACACCCCGGACCTCGCGACCGTCGTCGCCGTGATGGGCCAGAACCCGGACACCGGCGCCCAGACCTCGCTGTACGGAGCCCTCGGCCTGCCCCGTATCAACGGCGGCGGCGCACCGGCCGAGACCTGGGCCGCCTATACGGAGGCGGCGCTGCGCTCCTCCCCGGCCCAGGAGTTCGACCTGGAGACGATGCCGGGGTCGGACGAGGAGGACGAGCCCCTGCTCGACGAGGACTCCGACGGAAGCACGGAGCCGTCCGCCGCGTCGGACCCCACCGCGCCCTCCGCCACCGCCCCTTCCGGCACCGCACCGAGCAGCCCGGCCGCCAGCTCCGCACCCACATCCGGCACGGACACCGGCGGAGCGGACGGTACGGGCGGGGGCAACGCCTCCGGCGGCTCGGGAGGGACAGGGGGCACCGAGGGCACCGGCGGGGCGGGCGGCACGGGCGGCCTCACCGAAGGCGCCCGCGGCCCGGACTTCCCGGACGGCCGACCGGTGTGACCGCCCGGCTCGACCGCTTGACGTAACGCCCGACGTGACCGGCCGGCATAACCGGCCCCGCCCTCAGCACCAGCGCTCGCGCCCGAGCCCGCCCTCAGTGGCCGGACGTCGCCTTCAGGCCGACCACGGCCACCAGCAGCAGACAGACGAAGAAGATCCGGGCGGCGGTCACCGGCTCGTTCAGCACGACCATGCCCAGGATCGCGGCACCGGCCGCGCCGATACCGACCCACACGCCGTACGCCGTACCGATCGGCAGCGTCTTCGCCGCATGCGACAGCAGCACCATGCTCGCCACGATCCCGAGGCCCGTGAACACGCTCGGCCACAGCCGCGTGAACCCCTCGGTGTACTTCATCCCGATCGACCAGCCCACTTCGAGCAGACCGGCGACGACCAACAGAACCCACGCCATGACAGGCACCTCCGACGAAACCACGCGAACAGAACGGGTGCGTCGTCTTTGCCAACCCGGTACGGCGCGTCTCGTCGGGGTGGTCCCACCGTAGCAAAAAACGGGAAAGGGCCCGGTGACACCGGTCACCAGGCCCTGAACAGCCCCTGCCCCTGCCGCGCGGTCCCGCGGCTGTCCTGGGCCGTCCTACAGATACAGCCCGGTCGAATCCACCGAACCCTCGAACCGGTCGGCGGCCACCGCGTGCAGATCGCGCTCCCGCATCAGGACGTACGCCACGCCCCGCACCTCGACCTCGGCACGGTCCTCGGGGTCGTACAGCACCCGGTCGCCGGGCTCCACCGTCCGTACGTTCTGGCCGACCGCCACGACGACGGCCCAGGCGAGGCGCCGGCCCACCGCGGCCGTCGCCGGGATCAGGATGCCGCCGCCGGAACGCCGCTCGCCCTCGGCCGTGTCGTTCCGCACCAGCACCCGGTCGTGCAGCATCCGGATGGGCAGCTTGTCGTCGTGGGTGTTCTCGCTCACGCCCGCAACCTACCTGGCGTGCCCGGCACCGTACGCCGCCGGGTTCCGCTCACGCGCGACGCGCCGCTCACCGGCGGCGTTCCACGCACCCGCGACGCTCGGCTCACCCGCGACGGCGGCGCTTGGACACGGTGAGCAGCCCCACCACACCGACCACCAGCAGCGCCGCGGGAATCACGCGCTCCAGCCGCGGGGAACCGTCCTCCGCGACGAACTGCGCCTTCACCTCCGACACCGAGCGGTTCACCGCGACGAAGGCGCGGCCGGCCGTCCGGTCCACGGACTGGGCCGCCTTCGCCTTGGCGTCTCCGATGATCGTCTTCGGGTGTACGCGCACCCCGATCTCGTCGAGCACCACAGCGAGCTGCTCGCGCCTGCTGATGATGTCCGCCTCGATCTGCGCAGGGGTCCTGGCATCCGACACTGCGCCGCCTCCGTGGTCGTCGTCCGGTAAACCTTCGTCTGGGCCTTCGTCGACAGTCTGTCAGCTCGAACCTCCGCACACCCGGCGGCACCCCTATTACCCTCGGTCCCGTCCGACCCGTGCACCACCCGAGGAGAACCACATGAGCGAGCGACTGAAGCCCGGCGACACCGCTCCCGCCTTCACCCTTCCCGACGCCGACGGCAACGAGGTGTCGCTCGCGGACCACAAGGGCCGCAAGGTCATCGTGTACTTCTACCCGGCCGCTCTTACCCCCGGATGCACCAAGCAGGCCTGCGACTTCACGGACAACCTCGACCTTCTGGCGAACGCCGGGTACGACGTCATCGGCGTCTCGCCCGACAAGCCGGAGAAGCTCGCGAAGTTCCGCGACACGGAAAACCTCAAGGTCACCCTGGTGGGCGACCCGGCCAAGGAAACTTTGGCGGCGTACGGCGCCTTCGGCGAGAAGAAGCTCTACGGCAAAGTGGTGACAGGCGTGATCCGGTCGACCGTCGTCGTCGACGAGGACGGAAAGGTCGAGCACGCGTTCTACAACGTGAAGGCGACCGGTCACGTCGCGAAAATCATCAGGGATCTGGGCATCTGACGCCCGCCCGGCCCGGAGTTCCGGCCCCGGGCCGCCCCTCGCACGATTCCGGCGGGACCGGCGATGTCCGGTCGGCGGCCGCCGGGAGAACGTGTTCAGATCATGTGAGGGAGATCGCATCGGCCCAGGAAGTCGGTTTGCGACCGCCATGACTGCGCAGAAGCCTTTCCTGGATACACACTCCGAGGAAAGGACCCGGCCATGGCGGCCCCCGACCCCCACCAGGCGGCCGACCCCGCAGCGGTCAAACGCCACCCCACGCTCTTCCGGGCCATCCGGAAGCGGCGGAATCCTCGGCTGCGCCGGACGGACATCACGGTCACGGACGACGCCGCGGTCAAGCGGGCCGTGAAGGCGGCCTCGCTGGGCAACGCCATGGAGTGGTTCGACTTCGGCATCTACTCCTATCTGGCCGTCACGATCGGACATGTGTTCTTCCCGTCCGGGAACGACACCACCCAGCTCCTCTCCTCCTTCGCGACCTTCGCGGTGGCCTTCCTCGTACGGCCGCTCGGCGGCATGTTCTTCGGCCCGATGGGCGACAAGGTCGGCCGCAAGAAGGTCCTCGCGCTGACGATGATCCTGATGGCGGTCGGCACGTTCGCGATCGGCCTGATCCCGTCGCACGACACGATCGGCGTCTGGGCCGCGGTCCTGCTGATCTTCTTCCGGATGCTCCAGGGCTTCTCGACGGGCGGTGAGTACGGCGGTGCGTCCACGTTCATCGCGGAGTACGCCCCCGACAAGCGGCGCGGCTTCTTCGGCAGCTTCCTGGAGTTCGGCACGCTGGCGGGGTACGTCGGCGCCGCGGGCCTCGTCACGGCCCTGTACGCCCTGCTGAACGACGCCCAGATGGAGGCCTGGGGGTGGAGGATCCCGTTCCTCGTCGCGGGCCCGCTGGGTCTGGTCGGCCTCTACCTGCGACTGCGCCTGGACGAGACGCCGGCCTTCCAGAAGCTGGAGGGCGGCACGGCGCACGCGAGCGAGGCGGCGGACGGCGTCGAGTCCACGGCCAAGGGCGACCTGGCGAAGATCTTCCGGCAGTACTGGCCGACGCTGATCCTCTGCATCTGCCTGGTCGGCGCGTACAACATCACCGACTACATGCTGCTGTCGTACATGCCGACGTACCTCTCCGACGAGCTCGGCTACAGCGAAACCCACGGTCTGCTGATCCTGCTGGCGGTGATGGTGTTCCTGATGCTGATCATCAGCCAGGTCGGCAAGCTCTCCGACCGCTTCGGCCGCAAACCGCTGCTGATGACCGGCATGCTGGGCTTCCTCGTCCTCTCCCTCCCCGCGTTCCTCCTCATCCGGGTGGACGGCATCTTCCCGATCACGGTCGGCATGCTGATGCTGGGCCTCTCCCTGGTCTGCATGCTCGGCACGATGTCGGCGGCGCTGCCGGCCCTGTTCCCGACGAACGTCCGCTACGGGTCCCTGTCGGTCGGCTACAACCTCTCCGCGTCGATCTTCGGCGGCACGACCCCGCTGGTGATCACGGCCCTGATCAGCTGGACCGGCTCCAACCTGATGCCCGCGTACTACGCGATGGCGGCGGCCCTGGTCGGCGTGATCGCGGTCGCCTGCATGAAGGAGACCGCCCAGCAGCCGCTGATCGGCTCCCCGCCGTCGGTCGAGACGGACGAGGAGGCGGCGGAACTGGTGCAGGCACAGGCACCCGAACCGAAGTTCTGACCCCGCCCCGTCCGGCGCGCACCTCGCCGGGTTCCCCCTCCGGATTTCGGACGTGACCATCCGATAAACGGTTCGTTACTCCGTACGAGGCTGCGAACGTGCGGCCGGATCGGAGGGGGCAGGGCATGGGGCCGGCTCGCTATACCCGTGAGCTGCTTGAAGAAGCAGCTCGGATGACGACGAACGCCACCGACGCGGTGCGGTGGTGCGGAAGGACACCTACGCCCGGCAGTCGGCGTTATCTGCGCCAGAAGATGGCCGAGGCGGGCATAAGCACCTCGCACTTCGCCGACACACGGGTACGCCACACAGAAGAGAGGCTGCGCGAACTGGTCGCCCGCTCAACGAGCGTGGCCGAAGTCGTGCGCAGACTGGGCATCAGTCCGGTAGGCGGCAACCAGGCACACATCGGCCGCCGCATCACCGCTCTGCGGATCGACACCTCGCACTTCACGGCAGCGCCTCCGGGCGGACGCAGGTCCAAGGGTTCGTCGGGGGATCTCCTGACGCTCCGTACGCCGTCGGACGGCAGAGTGCCCGGCGAGCGGCTCCGCAGGGAGCTCGTGCACATGGGCGTGGAGAACAAGTGCGCCGAATGCGGCAACAACGGCGAGTGGCTGGGGCAGCCTCTCCGGCTCGAAGTCGACCACGTCAACGGCGACTGGTGGGACAACCGACCGGAGAACCTGCGCCTCCTGTGCCCCAATTGCCACGCGGCGACCGACACCTACCGGGGCCGTAAGCGCAGGAGGACGGCGTGAGCGCCAAGTACCCGCGCGACCTGCTGGTGCGGAGGGCCGCGGAGGCGAGCAGTCTCGTCGATCTCCTGCGCCGCTTGAACGCGCCCCTGGGCAGCCGGACACTCCGGTACGTACACAACCGGCTCGCACACTACGGAGTCGACACGTCCCACTTCGTGGAGGAGGAGCTCCCCGCACGGGAGCGCCGCACGTTTCCGCGCGATCTCCTCGCCGAAGCAGCGGCTCACTCCCACAGCATCCGGGAGATGTTCACGTACATGGGCCTGCCGCCGAGCGACAGCCCGTACGGCTACCTTCGCGGGAGAATGGACCGGCTCGGCATCGACACCTCCCACTTCACCAGCGGGCGCAGGTACGGAACGCCCGCCACACCACGCACCGCCCTGACCGAGGCCGTCGCCGCGTCCCGCAGCCTGGCCGGCGTCCTGAGGGCCTTGGGACTGAGCAACAACGGCACTGCTCGCGCTCGCGTGAAGCGGGACATCGAAACGTACGGATTGGCCACGGTCCACTTCACCGGCCAGGGCCACAGTCGCGGAACGCGCTCCCCGAACCGCAAGTCCGCTGCGGAGATTCTCCAGCGCCTGGACACCGGAGCGTCCCGGACGAAAACGGCTCAGTTACGACGAGCTCTGGACGACATCGGCGTTCCCCATGCCTGCGCGAGATGCGGAACCGGAGACACCTGGCGGGGCAAACGGCTCGTCCTGGAGATCGACCACGTCAACGGCGACCGGATCGACAATCGCCGCGAGAACCTCCGCTACCTCTGCCCCTCGTGTCACAGCCAGACACAATCCTTCTCGAGGCCGCGCAAGCTCGCACAGTAGAGTGGTGCGCGCGGGTCCGTACCCCAGCTGGCCTAGAGGGCGCCGGTTTAGGTCCGGTGTGTCGTGGGTTCGAGTCCCACCGGGCCCACAGGTGCTGGGCGGCTGCAACCTTCGTTTCGAAGGAAGCAGCCGCCCAGCTCTGTTTGTCACCCCACCAACTCCCGCACCACCGGCACCAGCGCCCGGAACGCCTTCCCCCGGTGGCTGATCGCGTTCTTCTCCGCCGGGGTCAGCTCCGCGCAGGTGCGGGTCTCGCCCTCCGGCTGGAGGATCGGGTCGTAGCCGAAGCCTCCGGTGCCCGACGGGGTGTGGCGCAGGGTGCCGTCCAGGCGGCCCTCGACCACGCGTTCCGTGCCGTCGGGGAGGGCCAGGGCGGCGGCGCAGGCGAAGGAGGCGCCGCGGTGGGGGGTGTCGATGTCGCCGAGTTGGGCCAGGAGCAGGTTCAGGTTGGCCCTGTCGTCGCCGTGGGTGCCGGCCCAGCGGGCCGAGAAGATGCCGGGGGCGCCGCCGAGGACGTCCACGCAGAGGCCGGAGTCGTCGGCGACGGCCGGGAGGCCGGTGGCGCGGGCCAGGGCGTGGGCCTTGAGGAGCGCGTTCTCGGCGAAGGTGACGCCGGTTTCCTTGACGTCGGGGATGTCGGGGTACGCGTCCGCGCCGACGAGGTCGAGGTCGAGGCCCGCGTCGGCGAGGATGGCGTGGAGTTCGGTGATTTTCCCGGCGTTGCGGGTGGCGAGGATCAGGCGCTTCATGGGCCCATTGTCGCCGGGCCGGCGCTCCCGTCGGCCCGGGGCTGCTCGGCCTACGGCGTGCAGACCTTGCCGATCTCCGTCGCCGCGTCCGTCACGGGGGTGATGTCGGGGGTGGCGTCGCCCGCCTCGATGGACTTACGGACCTCCGTGACGCCCTTCTGGAGGTCGTCGACGGCCTGGGAGAGGTCGGCGTTGTCCGTGGTGTCGTCGAGCTTCTTCAGCTCGCGGTCGATCTCGTCCAGGGACTCGGAGGCCTGGGTGATGTCCTCGGAGGCGTTGGAGACGGCCTGCTGGAGGTTCCCGACGCTGGTGGCGATGGCGTCGGCGGTACGGACGCAGTCGAGCGCCTTGTCGAGTCCGGCGCACGGCGTGGTCCGTCAGCGGGTGGCGGGGTGGCGAGTGCGTCACGCTGGAGTGCGGCGAGGTCGACGCAGTTCGCGGCGAGGTCTGGAGGACGCCCGTGTCGGTTGTCGAGGCGCCTTGCGCGCCCGATCGACGGCCGTCGCCGGTGCAGACGACGTTCATGTCGGTCTCGGCGCGGACGTCCTCCTCGTAACAGAGGTCGAGGAGCGGGGTGCCGTCGACGATGCCGACGCTGATGGCGGCGACGGTGTCGGTGAGCGGCTTGCGGCCGGCCTTGACGATCTTCTTGCCCTGGGCCCAGGAGACGGCGTCGGCGAGGGCGACGTAGGCGCCGGTGATGGCGGCGGTACGGGTGCCGCCGTCGGCCTGGAGGACGTCGCAGTCCAGGACGATGGTGTTCTCGCCGAGGGCCTTGTAGTCGATGACGGCGCGCAGCGAGCGGCCGATCAGGCGGCTGATCTCGTGGGTGCGTCCGCCGATCTTGCCGCGGACGGCCTCGCGGTCGCCGCGGGTGTTGGTGGAGCGGGGCAGCATGGAGTATTCGGCGGTGACCCAGCCTTCGCCGCTGCCCTTGCGCCAGCGCGGGACGCCTTCGGTGACGGAGGCGGTGCAGAAGACTTTGGTGTCGCCGAAGGAGATGAGGACTGAGCCCTCGGCGTGCTTGCTCCAGCCGCGTTCGATGGTGACGGGGCGGAGCTGTTCGGGCGTGCGGCCGTCGATGCGAGACATGGGCCCGACTTTATCCGCTGGCGGGGGTGGCTCCGTTCGGGTGCGGTGGGCGGCCGTCCGGGGGAACCGTCCGCGCCGGGGCGGGATTCCGGGGCGCCGGGTGCGCGTTGCGCCGTCGGCCGTGGCCCCGTACCGGCCCGGCCCGGTACGGCGCAGGCCCCGCACCGGGTCGGGTGCGGGGCCTGCGCGGGCGCGGGGCCGGCCTGGGGTCAGCCGGTCACATCATGTCTTCGATGTCGGCGGCGATGGGGTCGGCGTCGGTGCCGATGACGACCTGGATCGCGGTGCCCATCTTGACGACGCCGTGCGCGCCGGCGGCCTTGAGGGCGGCTTCGTCGACCTTGCTGGGGTCGTGGACCTCGGTGCGGAGGCGGGTGATGCAGCCTTCGATCTCGTCGATGTTGTCGATACCGCCGAGCCCGGCGACGATCTTCTCAGCCTTGGTGGCCATGTCCTTCTCCCTGTTTCACGCGCAGACGGCCGCCCGCTGCGGGTCCGTTTCGTCACGGTAACGCACGGTTGGCCCAACTTCGCGGGCGGGTAACCGGACGATCCCGAAAGATGACGATCACCGGCGCCCTGCCTTCGGGACGGACCCCGGACCGTGACGCAACTGGTCTACACCAGTTTGCAACGCCCGCCAAACGTGAAGTGTTCCGGGAGGACGCCCATGAGTTCGAGCGCCGCTGCGGTACCGCAGCAAAAATGGTGGAACGGACCGGTCCAGGGCCTGCAGAAGGTCGGGCGGAGCCTCCAGCTCCCGGTGGCCGTCCTCCCCGCCGCCGGTCTGCTCGTCAGCCTCGGCAACCTGTTCAGCTCCTATCTGCACGGCGCGTTCTGGGACAAGACCTCCGCGGTCCTGCTCAACGGCGGCACCGCGATCCTCAACGGCGAGCTGGGCCTGCCGCTGCTGTTCTGCATCGGCGTGGCCATCGGCTTCGCGAAGAAGGCGGACGGCTCCACCGCGCTGGCGGCCGTCGTCGGCTTCCTGGTCTACCGGGGGGTGCTGACCGCCTTCCCCATGGACGGCACGGTGACCGACGAGCTGCCGGCCGGTGAGCCGCAGAACCCCGGAGTGCTGGGCGGCATCCTCATCGGACTGCTGACCGCCGTCGTCTGGCAGCGCTACCACCGCACCAAGCTGGTGGACTGGCTCGGCTTCTTCAACGGCCGCCGCCTGGTCCCGATCCTGATGGCGTTCCTCTGCGTCATCCTCGGCGTGCTGTTCGGGCTGTTGTGGCAGCCGGTGGGCGACGGGCTGACGTGGTTCTCCAAGCAGCTGATCGACCTCGGCTCATGGGGCGCGGCGATCTTCGGTTTCGCGAACCGGCTGCTGATCCCGGTCGGTATGCACCAGTTCCTGAACACGTTCTTCTGGTTCCAGGCGGGCGAGTTCACGGGAGCCAACGGCGCGACCGTCCAGGGCGACATCACCCGCTTCTTCGCCGGGGACCCGTCGGCCGGACAGTTCACCTCGGGCTTCTTCCCGATCATGATGTTCGGCCTGCCCGCCGCGGCCCTGGCCATCACCCACACCGCACGGCCCGAGCGCCGCAAGGAGGTGGGCGGGCTGATGTTCTCGGTGGCGCTGACCTCGTTCATCACCGGGGTGACCGAGCCGATCGAGTTCTCGTTCATGTTCGTCGCGCCGCTGCTGTACGGCGTGCACGCGGTGCTCACCGGGGCCTCGATGGGCATCACCTGGCTGCTGGGGGTGCATGCCGGGTTCACCTTCTCGGCCGGGTTGATCGACTACGTCGTCAACTGGCACCTCGATACGAAACCCTGGCTGATCCTCCCGATCGGCGCGTGCTTCGCGGTCGTCTACTACGTGATCTTCCGCTTCGCGATCACCAAGTTCAACCTCAAGACACCGGGGCGCGAACCCGAGGAGATCGAGAAGGAGATCGAGAGGGATCTGACGAAGTAGCAGCACACCGGGGCTTCACCCCCGGCCCCGCAAGGCCCTCGGACCGCCCGGTCCGGGGGCCTTCGGCATGTCACCGAACGTATCGCGTCTGCTACTGCGAATGAGATAGGGAATTGAAGGTTCCTTATCTAACCCTCACCGTGCTAAAACTGGTCTACACCACTGAGTGGTCCAGACCACGGCGCTCTGCCGCAGGGTCTGTCGAGTCGCCGCCTCCCCGCATCAACGACCTGGGCGGCACCGTGTCCCATGGAGGAAGTTGATGACCACGGCTGAGACCGCACCCGCGGCCGAGAAGAAGAAGGGCGCCGGCGCGATGGCCGTCATGCAGCGCATCGGCCGCAGCCTCATGCTGCCGGTCGCCGTGCTGCCGGCCGCCGCGCTCCTGGTCCGCCTCGGCAACGGCGACATGCTGGGCCGCGACTCGTTCCCGACCTTCATCACCAAGCTCGCCGGCTACATGGCCGCGGGCGGCGGCGCGATCCTCGACAACATGGCGCTGCTCTTCGCCGTCGGTATCGCCATCGGCTTCGCGAAGAAGTCGGACGGCTCCACCGCGCTGGCCGCCGTCACCGGCTACCTGGTCTTCCAGAAGGTGCTCGCCACCTTCACCGACAGCAACCTGCCCCAGGTCGCGAGCGTCGTCGACGGCAAGATCGTGATGAACGACGCGCCCGTCAACGCCGGTGTCCTCGGCGGTGTCGTGATGGGCATAGTCGTCGCCCTGATCTACCAGAAGTTCTACCGGACGAAGCTGCCCGACTGGGCGGGCTTCTTCAGCGGCCGCCGTCTGGTCCCGATCCTCTCCGCCTTCGCGGGTCTCGTCATCGGTATCGTCTTCGGTCTGATCTGGCCGGTCCTCGGCGCCGGTCTGCACAACTTCGGTGAGTGGCTCGTCGGCTCCGGCGCCGTCGGCGCGGGCATCTTCGGTGTCGCCAACCGTGCGCTGATCCCGGTCGGCATGCACCACCTGCTGAACTCCTTCCCGTGGTTCCAGGCGGGCGAGTACGACGGCGCCCACGGTGACATCGCGCGCTTCCTGGCCGGTGACCCCGACGCCGGACAGTTCATGACCGGCTTCTTCCCGATCATGATGTTCGCCCTCCCGGCGGCCTGCCTCGCGATCGTCCACTGCGCCCGCCCCGAGCGCCGCAAGGTCGTCGGCGGCATGATGTTCTCCCTCGCGCTGACCTCGTTCGTCACCGGTGTGACCGAGCCGATCGAGTTCACGTTCATGTTCATCGCCCCGGTGCTGTACGCGATCCACGCGGTGCTGACCGGTGTGTCGATGGCCCTGACCTGGGCGCTCGGCATGAAGGACGGCTTCGGCTTCTCCGCCGGTCTGGTCGACTTCCTGCTGAACCTCGGCATCGCGTCGAAGCCGTGGCTGCTGGTCCTGGTCGGCCTCTGCTTCGCGGTGGTCTACTACGTGGTCTTCCGCTTCGCGATCATCAAGTTCAACCTCCCGACCCCGGGCCGGGAGTCGGACGAGGAGCTCGCCGAGCTGCAGAAGGCCGAGGCGAAGTAGCCTCCGCCGCTTCCCCGTACGTCCCTACGCCGAAGCCCCCGCCGCCCGAGATGTTCTCCGGGTGGCGGGGGCTTCGGTGTGTCTTTCGTACGGGCGCGTCACCCTTGGCGTACGGGCACGTCCAGCCGGTAGATCTGGCGGGAGCCGCCCTCCGGGCCGGGCTCGGTGGGCTCGGCGGGCGCGAAGCCGAGCCTCTCGTAGAAGACCCGGGCCCCGCTCGCCACCGCCCCCGGGTGGTCGGGCCCGAAGGTGACCACCTCGACGGTGCCGGGCCCGCTCACGTACCGGCGCATCGCCTCCGCCATCAGCAGGCGGCCCACGCCCGTGCCCCGGCAGCGCTCGGCGGTGACGAGCCAGTGCACGTGGTACGCGGGCGGCTCGGCGCCGAACAGCAGACCGCCGGCCGGGCCGGGCGGGCCGGCGGGGTCCGTGGACTCGGCGAGCAGGGCCGCTCCGTCACGGATGTGGGCGTTCACCGCCCGGTGGAAGCCCGGCTCCCCGACCATCGGCCCGAACCAGTGCTCGACCTGGGACGCCAGGGTCAGGAAGCCGTCGAGATCGCCCACCCGGGCGGGTCTGATCGTGATCATCCCGGGAGTCTCGCAGAGCGGGCCGCGGTGCGGCGGCCGGCGCTCAGATCTCGTACACCGCGCCCGGTACCGCCAGCTCCACCGGGCCCGGGTAGACCGCACGGGCGTCGGCGACGTTGCGGTCGGCGTCGGTCCACGGCGGGATGTGGGTGAGGACGAGCCGGCGCACTCCGGCGCGGGCCGCCGCCTCGCCGGCCTCTCGGCCGTTGAGGTGCAGGTCGGGGATGTCCTCCTTGCCGTCGACGAACGACGCCTCGCAGAGGAACAGGTCCGCGTCGGTGGCCAGGTCCTCCAGCGCGTCGCAGGTCCCCGTGTCGCCGGAGTAGACGAGGGAGGAACCGCCGTGCTCGACCCGGATGCCGAAGGTGTCGACGGGATGGCAGACCTTCTCCGTACGGACCGAGAAGGGGCCGATCTCGAAGGACCCCGACTTGAGGGTGTGGAAGTCGAAGACCTCGCTCATCGCCCGGTCGGACGGGGTGTCGCCATGGGCGGCGGTCAGGCGCTGCTCGGTGCCCTCGGGGCCGTAGACCGGGATGGGGACGGGGCGGGCGCCGTCGTGCCGGTAGTAGCGCACGACGAAGTACGCGCACATGTCGATGCAGTGGTCGGCGTGCAGATGGCTGAGGAAGATCGCGTCGAGGTCGTAGAGACCGACGTGGCGCTGCAACTCGCCGAGGGCGCCGTTGCCCATGTCGAGGAGCAGCCGGAAGCCGTCGGCCTCTACGAGGTAGCTCGAGCATGCCGAACCCGTGGACGGGAACGAGCCGGAGCAGCCGACGACGGTGAGCTTCATGGAGCGTGAACCTCCGAGACGTGGGAACGGGGAGGGTTCGTGCGATGCCGCCGGAGCTTCGTACGGTTCCTGCGGTTCCTGCCGGACGGGTTTTGCGGTTTGTCGAGCGTAAGGCGCGAAACTCCACGTCGCTCCTCCGCTGCCCGCCGTTGTGGGGGAACTCACCTGCTCTGTCACCGGTTCGATGGAAGCGCGCCCACGGGTACGGTCGGTGAATGGACACGTTCTGGTGGGTGGCGCTGGCCGCCGTGGTTCTGCTCGCGCTCGTCGCCGCGGTGGTGGACGGGCGGGGGCGCTCGGACCGCGGGCCCCGTTCGCGGCGGCCCCGGCAGCCGGTGGGGTCGGCCCGGCCGCCGTCCCGGCCTTCGCGGCCGTCCCGGCCTTCGGGTCCGGACGCGCGTGGGGGCGGGCGCGAGGAGGGGCGGACGCCGCGGGCCGGTGAGGTGTGGTGGGCCGACGTGCCGTACGAGGACGGGCCCGGGTCGAAGGACCGGCCGTGTCTGGTGATCTCGGTACGGGGGCGGGGCCGGGGGCGCACGGCGCTGGTCGCGAAGATCACCAGCAAGCATCACGAGGAGCGGCCCGGGGTGATCGCGCTGCCCGCCGGGACGGTCGGGGACCGGCAGGGGCGGCAGAGCTTTCTGGAGACGGACGAGCTGCGCGAGGTCCGGCTCGCCGGGTTCCGGCGGCGGGTGGGGGCGGTGGATCCGTCGTTGTGGGAGCGCGTGCGGAAGCTGGGGGCGGGGTGAGGGGCGGGGCGTTTCCGGGGCGCTGCCCCGGGCCCCGCTCCTCAATCGCCGGAGGGGCTTGAAAAGGCGTCCTCAAGCGCCGGACGGGCTGGGTTGCGCGGGCGGGCCGGAGGGTGTGCCCGGCCGGGCTTGAAAGGTGTCCTCAAGCGCCGGACGGGCTGGGTTTGCGCGGGCGAGCTGGAAGGTGTGCCCGGCCGGGCTGAGAGGTGCGTCCGGACGGGCTGAAAGCGGGCGGGCTCTACGCCCAGAGTTGGCCCTGGAGGGTTTCGATCGCGGCTTCTGTCGTCTCCGCCGTGTAGACGCCCGTCGACAGGTACTTCCAGCCGCCGTCCGCCACCACGAAGACGATGTCGGCGCTCTCCCCCGCCTTGACCGCCTTCTTCCCCACGCCGATCGCCGCGTGGAGGGCGGCGCCGGTGGAGACGCCCGCGAAGATGCCCTCCTGCTGGAGGAGTTCGCGGGTGCGGGTGACCGCGTCAGCCGAGCCGACCGAGAAGCGGGTGGTGAGGACCGAGGCGTCGTAGAGCTCGGGGACGAAGCCCTCGTCGAGGTTGCGGAGGCCGTAGACCAGGTCGTCGTAGCGCGGTTCGGCGGCGACGATCTGGATGCCGGGGCGGTTCTCGCGGAGGTAGCGGCCGACGCCCATGAGGGTGCCGGTGGTGCCGAGGCCCGCGACGAAGTGCGTGATGGACGGGAGGTCGGTGAGGATCTCGGGTCCGGTGGTGGCGTAGTGCGCGCCCGCGTTGTCCGGGTTGCCGTACTGGTAGAGCATCACCCAGTCCGGGTGCTCGGCCGACAGTTCCTTCGCGACGCGGACCGCCGTGTTGGAGCCGCCCGCGGCCGGGGAGGAGATGATCTCGGCTCCCCACATGGCGAGCAGGTCGCGCCGCTCCTGGGAGGTGTTCTCCGGCATGACGCAGACGATGCGGTAGCCCTTGAGCTTGGCCGCCATGGCGAGCGAGATGCCGGTGTTGCCGCTGGTGGGCTCCAGGATGGTGCAGCCGGGGGTGAGCCGGCCGTCCTTCTCGGCCTGTTCGACCATGTGGAGCGCCGGGCGGTCCTTGATCGAGCCGGTGGGGTTGCGGTCCTCCAGCTTGGCCCAGATGCGGACGTCCTCGGACGGGGACAGCCGCGGGAGGCGGACGAGGGGAGTGTTCCCCACGGCCGCCAGCGGGGAGTCGTACCGCATCAGCGCATGCCGCCGGCGACGGCCGGAAGGATCGTGACGTTGTCGCCGTCGCTGAGCTTGGTGGAGATGCCGTCGAGGAAGCGGACGTCCTCGTCGTTGAGGTAGACGTTCACGAAGCGGCGGAGCTGTTCGCCGTCGACAATGCGCTCACGGATGCCGGTGTGGCGGCTCTCCAGGTCGGCGAAGAGGTCGGCGAGGGTGTCCCCGTTGCCTTCGACGGCCTTCGCGCCGTCGGTGTAGGTGCGGAGGATGGTCGGGATGCGGACCTCGATGGCCATGGCGTGGGCTCCTGTCGAAAGCGGAGTGGTGGCGTGGGGCGCGCGTTTCTGCCCCCGCGCAGGGGGTGGTGCGTGTGGGTGGGCGCGCGGACCGCGGCTCAGGCCGGGCGGCTCACGGGCAGGCTGCGGTGGGACAGATCGCGCTCGCGAGCCTGCACAGGTCGACGTGCAGCCGCGCGACGAGCAGCGTGCCCGGCGTCTTGTTGCTCACGTCATGGGGAACCATGCGGGCATCGTATCGATTCCCTGTGCGGAAACCCGAGTGCCGTCCCGCATGGTGGATGGTCAGCGACCGCTATGTGGACTTCTGCCGCGCGGCGCGGCCCTCCGGGAGGTAGACGACCGTGGGTGCGCCGGTCTTCGGGTGGGTGCTGACCTCGGCGGTCACGCCGTACACCTCGCTCAGCAGCTCGGCCGTGAGGACCTTCTCCGGGGTGCCGGACGCGACGACGCGGCCGTCCTGGAGGACGTAGATCCGGTCGCAGTAGTACGCGGCGAGGTTGAGGTCGTGCAGGGCGAGGAGGTTGGTGGTGCCGAGGTCGCGGACCAGGGAGAGGATCTCCAGCTGGTAGCGGATGTCCAGGTGGTTGGTCGGTTCGTCCAGGACGACGAGCGAGGGCTGCTGGACCAGGGCGCGGGCGACCAGGGCGCGCTGGCGTTCGCCGCCGGAGAGGGAGGCGAACGTACGGGGTTCGAGGGCGGCGATGCCGACCCGGTCGAGGGCCTCGGTGACGAGGGCGGTGTCGGCGGCGGTGTCGGCCTCCCAGAACCGTTTGTGCGGGGCGCGGCCCATCGCGACGACCTGGCCGACGGTGAGCTCGAATCCGGCGTGGCCGTCCTGCGGGACGGTGGCGATGCGCTGGGCGCGGGCCTTCACCGGGAGGGTGGCGAGGTCGTCGCCGTCGAGCAGGACCCGGCCGTGGGTGGGGCGCAGGGTGCCGTAGACGCAGCGCAGGAGGGTGGTCTTGCCGCTGCCGTTGGGGCCGACGAGGCCGACGGTCTCGCCGTCGGCGGCGGTGAGGTCGACGGCGTCGACGAGATGGCGGCCCTCGCCGGTCCCGTACGAGAGGCCTTCGGTGCGCAGGGTGGTCACGGGTGGGCTCCCTCAGCCGTGCGAACGGTCGTCGTGCGGGCGCTCCGGGCGGCGAAGGGCCTCATGCCGGTGCTCCGGGCGGGAACTGGCCTCATGCGGGCGCTCCTTCCGGCCTGCGGCGCAGCATCCAGAGGAAGAACGGGCCGCCGGTCAGGGCGGTGAGCACGCCGACCGGGATGTCCTGCGGGGCGGCGAGCGTCCGGGCGGCCAGGTCGGCGAGGACCAGGAACGCCGCTCCGCCGAGGGCGACCACGGGCAGCAGTGCGCGGTGGGCCGCTCCGACGACCATGCGGGCCATGTGCGGGACCATCAGGCCGACGAAGCCGATGGCCCCGCTGTACGCGACGAGCACGCCGGTCATCAGGGAGGCGAGGACGAAGACGGCGGCCCGGAAGCGGGCGGTGTCGAGGCCGAGGACGGTGGCGCCCTCCTCCCCCACCAGGAGCAGGTCGAGCGGCCGGGCCAGGGTGAGGAGGACGGCGGTGCCGGCGACCAGGGTGATCGCGGGCAGCGCGAGCATGTCCCAGCGGGCCGCGCCGAGGCCGCCGAGGGTCCAGTAGAGGACTTCCTGGAGGTGGTCGGCGCGGGCCGAGGTGACCAGGATCAGGCTGGTCAGGGCGGACAGGACGTAGGAGACGGCGACCCCGGCGAGGACGAGCCGGTTGGTGGTGAGGCCGCCCCCGCCGCGCGCCAGGGTGTAGACGAGCAGCAGCGAGAGCAGCGCTCCGGCGAAGGCGGCGGCGGGGATCGTGACGGTGGTGGCGAGGGTGGCGCCGATGCCGAGGACGATCACCAGGACCGCGCCGGTGGAGGCTCCGGAGGAGACGCCGAGGAGGAACGGGTCGGCGAGCTGGTTGCGTACGAGGGCCTGGAGGACGGTGCCGATGACGGCGAGTCCGGCGCCGACGACGATGCCGAGCAGCACCCGGGGCAGCCGCACGTCCAGGACGATCGTGCGGAACGGGCTCGCCTCCGCCCGCCCGGTCAGGATGTCGAGGACCTGGCCGGGCGGGATGCGGACGGAGCCGAGGGCGAGGGCGGCGAGCACGGCGGCGGCCAGGAGCGCGGCGAGGACGCCGAGCACCAGGACGTAACCGAGCGGCCGCCGCGGTGCGGAGGCGCGGCAGCTCACGGGGTGGTGGCCGCCTTGACCGCCTCCGGGTGGAGCTGGGCCGCGAGCTTGTCGACGGCGGCGGGGACGCGGACGCCGAGGACCGCGTCGGAAAGCGGCATGACGGCGAAGCGCTTGTTCTTGATGGCGGGGACGTCGGCGAGGGCCGGGTCGGTCAGGAGGCGCTTCTTCTTCTGTTCGACGGTGGTGGAGCCGTAGTCGTAGATCACGATGGCTTCGGGCTTGCGGGCGACGACGTTCTCCCAGGAGGCGTCGCCGAAGGCCTTGTCGAGGTCGGCGAAGACGTTGGCGCCGCCGGCCCGCTCGATCAGCTCGTTGCCGATGCCCTTGCCGCCCGCGGTGAACGCGGTCTTGTCGCCGCTGTCGTAGACGAAGACGGGGAGCGGCTTCAGGTCCGCCAGCTTCTTCGCGGTGGCGGCGTTGTCGGCCTTGGCCTGCTTGATCCAGGCCTCGGCGCGGTCCGGGACGCCGAAGGTGCGGCCGACCTCGCGGATCTCCTCGTAGAGGGTCTCCATCGGGGTGCCGGTCTTGGCGCAGCTCTCGGTGTTGAGCCGGGTCTCGATGCCGGACTTCTTCAGCGCCTCGCGGCCGCGCCCGTCGCCTGCCGCGAACGCGCTGGCGTAGCCGCCGTAGACGAAGTCGGGGTCGGCGGCGAGGACCTGCTCGTAGGAGGGGTACTCCTTGGCGAGGACCGGGACGGCGGCGTAGTCCTTCGCGTACTTCGGCAGGACCTGGTCGTCGAGGTAGGCGGTGCCGACGAGGGAGCTCTTCAGGCCCAGTTCCAGCATGATCTCGGTGACATGCTGGTTCATGGTGACCACGCGCTTCGGCGGGGCCTGGTACGTGGTGGTGACACCGCAGTTCTTGACGGTGTACGGGAAGCCGTCGCTCGTGGCCGCGGCCTCGGGCTCGGCGCGCTCCGAGGCGGAGCAGGCGGTGAGGGCGAGCGGGAGCAGCACGGCGGCGGCTATGAGCGCGGGGGTGCGCCGGGACATGGCGGGGCCTCTCCGGGGGATTTCCGCGTCCCCTGGTCGATGCGAGAAGGCGGCGGGCCAGTTCCTGGCTTCCGGGCCGCCCTCCGGCACGGAGTCGGAGTCCGTACGGGAGGGGGCCCGGTCACAGTGGCGGGACCGTGCCGGATTCGCACCGGCTTCCTGGATCCTGCTGCCTTGTGGTCGGGTCTGGGGTGCAGTGTGCCAGACCCGCGCGGCGGGTCCGTGAGCTGCCCGGGTGCTCAGTACGCCTCGACGACCTGCACGTCTTCCTCGGTGATCTCGCCGTCCACGATGCGGTACGAGCGGAACTGGAAGGGGCCGGAGCCGTCGGTGTCGGCGGTGGAGACGAGGACGTAGTGGGCGCCGGGCTCGTTGGCGTAGGTCACGTCGGTGCGGGAGGGGTAGGCCTCGGTCGCCGTGTGCGAGTGGTAGACGATCACGGGCTCCTCGTCGCGGTCGTCCATCTCGCGGTAGAGCTTGAGGAGGTCGGCCGAGTCGAACTCGTAGAACGTGGGCGAGCGGGCGGCGTTCAGCATCGGGATGAAGCGCTCGGGCCGGTCCGTCCCGGCCGGGCCCGCGACCACTCCGCACGCCTCGTCGGGGTGGTCGGCCCGGGAGTGGGCGACGATCTGGTCGTAGAGCGTCTGGGTGATGGTCAGCATGGCGCCAGGATATGCAGGCGGGCCCCCCGTACCGGTGGGTGGTACGCGGGGGCCCGCATGCTGGACGCCGTCGGCCTTTGGGGAGGCCGGGGGCGGTCCGGGAGGAAGGGGGCGGTGTGGGGCCCGCCGCCCGGGTCAGTGGGTGCCGGAGGTGGCCTTCCCGGTCTTCTCCGGGGTGCGCGACTGGAGCACCCGGTAGGAGACGAAGAGGATGAGCGCCCACAGCGGTGCGCAGTAGAGCGAGATCCTGGCGTCCTTGTCGATCGCCATCATCACGATGACCATGCCGATGAAGGCGAGCGCGAACCAGCTGGTGTACGGCGCGCCGGGGGCCCTGAACGAGGACTGCGGCAGCATGCCCGCGTCGGCCATGCGGCGGTAGCGGATCTGGCTGATCAGGATCATGATCCAGGCCCACATGCCGGAGATGGTCGCGAAGGAGACGACGTAGTTGAACGCCTCGCCCGGCCACTGGTAGTTGATCCACACGCCGACGAGCATCAGGGCGGCGGAGAACGTGGTGCCCACCAGCGGCAGGCCGTTCTTCGTCAGCTTGGTGAAGGCGCGGGGGCCCTGGCCGTTGAGGGCGAGGTCGCGGAGCATGCGGCCGGTGGAGTACATGCCGGAGTTGCAGGAGGAGAGCGCCGCGGTGAGGACGACGAAGTTGACGATGGCGGCGCCGATGCCGAGGCCCATCTCCTCGAAGGCCTTCACGAACGGCGAGACGCCGGGCTTGAAGGTGGACCAGGGCACGACCGACAGGATCATGATGAGCGCGCCGACGTAGAAGACGGCGATGCGCCACGGCACGGTGTTGATGGCCTTGGGCAGCACGGTCTTGGGGTCCTTGGACTCCCCGGCGGTGACGCCGACGAGTTCCACGGCGAGGAAGGCGAACATGACGATCTGGAGCGTCATGAGCGTGCCGGTGATGCCGTTCGGGAAGAAGCCGCCGTCGTTCCAGAGATTGGAGACGGTCGCGGTGTCGCCGGCGTCGGAGAATCCGACGGTGAGGACGCCCGCGCAGATCAGGATCATGCCGATGATGGCGGTGACCTTGACCATGGAGAACCAGAACTCCAGCTCACCGAAGAGCTTCACGGAGATCAGGTTCGCGCCGTACAGAATGACGGTGAACACCAGGGCGGACAGCCACTGCGGAATGTTCCACCAGTACGTCATGTAGGTGGCCGCGGCGGTGACTTCGGTGATTCCGGTGACGACCCAGAAGAGCCAGTACGTCCAGCCGGTCACGAATCCGAAGAACGGGCCGATGAATTCCCGGGCGTACTCCGAGAAGGAGCCGGAGACGGGGCGGTACATGAGGAGTTCGCCCAGTGCCCGCATGATGAAGAAGATGACCAGGCCCGCGATCACGTAGGCCAGGATGAGGCTGGGCCCGGCCCGGTCGATGGCCTTGCCCGCGCCGAGGAAGAGCCCGGTGCCGATGGCTCCGCCGATGGCGATCATCTGAATCTGACGAGCTCCCAGACCGCGCTGGTATCCCTCGCCACCGGTTCCGGCGTCCCCGGCGTCGCCGCCGGGCCGACCCTTGTCGACCTGTCCCTCGTCGACCTGCGCCGATGTCATGGTGGTGCGCCTTTCTCCACGCCGATCCGCGCCGTAAAAGGCTGCGGATCAGGTCCTGATCCCCCCGGATATGGATGGAGTGCGACCGGCGTTCGGCCGGTGTGTAGCGCCCCCGGGAAACAGGGGTGGCGTCCCCGGGCGGTCGTGAAGATTTATCACGGCCGTCACGGGACACCATGGGACATTCTGTGGTGCACACCACAGGCATAAGAGGACATAGAGCCCCGCCCGGAACGAATGACCCGAATGACTTGGGTGGATCGTTACTCGGATCTGAGCGTCCGTTGAGCGAACAGGAGCCGCCCACCCGTCGGGGTGGGCGGCTCCTGTTTTCCGGAGGCTGCCTACGGCATCAAGGTCTCGACCAGGGATTCCTGGAGGGCGCCGAGCCAGAGGTAGGCCATCACCATCGGCTTGCGCGGATCGGTGTCCGGGAGGCGGTAGAGGGAGCCCTCCTCGCCCTGGTCCTCGTCGGCGACCTCCAGCCGGGTGCCGATGGTCAGCCGCAGGTCGTTGAGGGTGCCCAGCCAGTTGCGGCACTCGTCACCGGTGAGGGTGAGGACCGCGCCGCCGTCCCCGACGGGCGAGAGCGCGTCCAGGGTGCGCACGGCGGCGACGGCGTCGTCGCGCTTGCGCGAGCGCAGGTCCATCTCGGTGAAGCGGCGGAACTCCGCGGACAGCGCGCGCAGCTCCTCCTCCGGCGTTCCGCCGTCGGCGGGCCGGTCGGGGCCGTTGTAGGCGTCCGGGAAGAGCCGGGCGAGCGCCGGGTCGGAGGGCGGCTTGCTGGGACCCTCGGCGAAGAGGGCGGCGAGCGGGTCCTCTCCTTCGGCGGGCTGGTCGCCCGGGCCGATCAGTTCGAGCAGCTGGACGACGAGGGAGCGCAGGATGGAGATCTCGACCTCGTCGAGCGCGACGGCCGCGCCGCCGCCTGGGGTGGCCTCGAAATGGCCGGCCATGGATTCTCCGATGGTGGGTCGAGCGGGGCGGGTGGGGGCGGGGCGGGTGGGGGCGGGGCGGGTGACGCTCGCAGGGGTCAGTTGCGGTCCTGGGTGAGGGTGGCCCACAGCCCGTACCCGTGCATGGCCTGGACGTCGCGCTCCATCTCCTCGCGGCTCCCGCTGGAGACGACGGCGCGACCCTTCTGGTGCACGTCCAGCATGAGCTTGTGGGCCTTGTCCTTCGGGTAGCCGAAGTAGGCCTGGAAGACGTAGGTCACATAGCTCATCAGGTTGACCGGGTCATTGTGGACGAGCGTCACCCACGGGACGTCCGGCTCGGGGACCGCGAAGGTCTCCTCGGCCGAATCGGGACGTTCGATCTCTAGCGGGGTAGCAACGCTCACCTGTCCCATGCTGCCACCCGGGCGGGTCCGGCGCACAAACGGACCCACATCTCGTCACTTTGACGAATAGGGGGTAGCATCTCAGCCATGAACACAGCGGACCTCGGGCGACGGGTCGGCGTTCCGTCGACCGCGCTCTTCACCGACCAGTACGAGCTGACCATGGTGCAGGCGGCCCTCAAGGCCGGCACCGCCGACCGGCACTCGGTCTTCGAGGCGTTCACCCGCCGGCTGCCCGAGGGGCGGCGCTACGGTGTCGTCGCGGGCACCGGGCGGGTGCTGGACGCGGTGGAGAACTTCCACTTCGACGACGAGATGATCGGTTTCCTCCGGCAGCAGGAGATCGTCGACGAGCCGACCCTCGAATGGCTGGCCGGATACCGCTTCAGCGGCGACATCTGGGGCTATCCGGAGGGCGAGGTCTACTTCCCCGGCTCCCCGATCCTGCGGGTGGAGGGTTCCTTCGCCGAGTGCGTGCTGCTGGAGACGGTGATCCTCTCCATCCTCAACCACGACTCCGCCATCGCCGCCGCGGCCTCGCGGATGTCGGCCGCCGCCGGGGGCCGCCGACTGATCGAGATGGGCGCCCGGCGCACCCACGAGCTCTCCGCGGTGGCCTCGGCCCGCGCGGCGTACGTCGGCGGCTTCGACGCCACCTCCGACCTGGCGGCGGGCTTCCGCTACGCGATCCCGACCGTCGGCACCAGCGCCCACGCCTTCACCCTGCTGCACGACACCGAGCGCGACGCGTTCCGGGCGCAGGTGGACTCGCTGGGCCGGGGCACGACGCTGCTGGTCGACACCTACGACGTGACCGAGGCGGTCCGGGCGGCCGTCGAGATCGCGGGGCCCGAGCTGGGCGCCGTGCGGATCGACTCCGGGGACCTGCTGCTGGTCGCGCACCGGGTGCGGCAGCAGCTGGACGAGCTGGGGGCGACAGGCACGAAGATCGTGGTGACCTCGGACCTGGACGAGTACGCCATCGCCTCGCTGGCCGCCGCGCCGGTGGACGCGTACGGGGTCGGCACCCAGCTGGTCACCGGGAGCGGGCACCCCACCTGCTCGATGGTCTACAAGCTGGTGGCCCGCGCCGGCTCGGCGGAGCCGGACGCCCCGCTGGTGCCGGTGGCGAAGAAGTCGCTCGGCGCGAAGTCGTCGAAGGGCGGTCGCAAGTGGGCGGCGCGCCGGACCGATGAGCACGGCGTCGCCGAGGCCGAGGTGATCGGCACCGGCCCGGTGCCCGCGTCGGCCGGCCGGCCGCTGCTGGTGGAGCTGGTGCGCGGCGGCGAGGTGCTCGTACGGGAGCCCCTGGAAGCCGTCCGCGAGCGGCACGTGGCCGCGCGCTCGGAGCTGCCGATGTCGGCGATCCAGCTGTCGCGGGGCGAGCCGGTGATCCCGACCGAGTACGCCTGAGCACGCGTGAAGTACGCCGGTGAGCACGCCGGAGAACTCCCGGGAACGGCTCGGGCGGCCCGCGGTGGGCCGCCCCGGCCGTCCGGACCGGCCGGGTCCGGAACCGGGGGTTTGGCCGACGGGCTTGATTGTGACGTTCCAGTGCCTAGGCTCGAACCCTCGGACCCACCCGGGCACCCCCGTCCCGGCCGCACCGCTCCGGCTTCCACCCCATCCGCTCCCGCCCCCACCGAAGGACACCCGCCATGCACCGCGCATTGATCGTCGTGGACGTTCAGAACGACTTCTGCGAGGGCGGCAGCCTCGCGGTGGCGGGCGGTGCCGACGTCGCCGCAGCCATCACCGACCTGATCGGCGACGCCCAGCCCGCCTACCGCCATGTGGTGGCCACCCGTGACCACCACATCGACCCGGGCGGCCACTTCTCGCCGAACCCGGACTACGTCGACTCCTGGCCGGTGCACTGCGTCGCCGGCACGGAGGGCGTCGGCTTCCATCCGAACTTCGCGCCCGCCGTCGCCTCCGGTGCGATCGACACGGTGTTCGACAAGGGGGCGTATGCGGCCGCGTACAGCGGGTTCGAGGGCTCCGACGAGAACGGGACCGGCCTCGCCCAGTGGCTGCGCGACCGCGAGGTCACCGAGGTCGACGTGGTCGGCATCGCCACCGACCACTGTGTGCGGGCCACCGCGCTGGACGCGGCCCGTGAGGGCTTCGTCACGCACGTGCTGCTCGATCTGACCGCGGGCGTGTCCGGGGCGACCACCGAGCGGGCCCTGGCGGAGCTGCGTACGGCGGGCGTGAAGCTCTCCGGCACTCCCGTCGTCGCGTCGTAGCCCTCTCCGGCCGCCGGATATCCGTCGGGACCCGGCAGCGCCCTACGCGGCCGGGCGGGCCGGTCCGGCGTACCCGCCGGGGCCCAGCAGCGCCCTGATCGGGTGCCACAGCTCCTGGCACGACGACACCGGCCCGGCCGCCTGACGCCCCAGGCCGCCGGGGAGCGCGGACGGGTCCGCCGGTGGCGCGGCCCGCCACAGCAGCCCGTCCGGATGGTGCAGCACCGCCGTGACCTCGTCCGGCGTCGGCGGCTGGTCGTTGCCGCGCAGATAGACCGCCCGCAGCCCCAGATTGCGCAGCCTGGTCAGGGCGCGCGCCCGGTTCACCGCGTGCACCAGCACCCGTACCGGGGCTCCGGGCCCGGCTTCCGTACCGCCGCAGGATCCGGTGCCGTCGGCCGGTCTGGTCAGGGTCAGGGCGACCACCACCGTGCCGTTCGGCAACCTGCAGAAACCTCCGCCTGCCATGCTCCGCGCTCCCCCGTGAGACGTCGTGTCAATAAGGATGTGAACAAGACGCACCTAAACACGATCGGCCGCCGCCCGCTAGAGGGCGACGGCCGATCATGCTTTGACCTGCGGTTTTACTTGATCAGCGACCCGAGGGGCTGACCAGGACGGTCATCGTCTGACCATTGAGCGGCTCGTGCACGATGGAGATGCGGGTGTTCGTGTCAGAAACCTTGACACTGCCCGTGGGGTTCTCCTTGTACCAGTAGGTGCCCTTGCGGTCGTCGAAGACCGGGTTGCCCAGCGCGGGCTTGATCTTCAGCGGAACGTCCGCGTTGTGGAGCGTGAAGCCCTTGTTCGGGTACCAGCTGAACGGCGCGTCGAACGGCTGGATCTTGTTGCGCAGGAGCGAGCCGTCCTTCCACGTGAGCGGCTTGGCGTGCGCGTCGATCGGCAGGATCAGACCCTGGCCCGGGTGGACCGAGGTGTTGTTGTCCTTCTGGGAGGTGTCCCAGAGCCAGACCAGCAGACCGGTCTGGTACGAGTAGTGCTCGACCCAGTCCGGACGGGTGGTGGAGAAGCCGAAGTTGTACGGGCCGACCTTCAGGGTCTCGTCGTACGAGACGTACTGGCGGTTCTCCGCGATGTAGTACTGCGGGTAGTCCTGGGTGAAGGACTCGCCGACCCGCGAGAAGCCCTTGGCCGTCCAGCCGTTGTCGTCGCCCTCGGCGTTGTCCGCGAAGAGCTCGGAGCCGTCGGCCGTGATGGTGATGGCGTCGGCCGCGAAGCCCTTGCCGCCCGCGCCGCCGTCCGTCTGGTAGCGGAAGCGGAGGTCGACCTTCTTGCCCGCGTAGGCGTCCAGCGGGAAGGAGAGCTTCTTGTAGTCGCCCGAGACGTCGGTCAGGGCCGGCTTGTCACTGGCGTCGCGCGGGATGGCCTTGCCGTCGGCGGTGCCGTCGAGCGCGGTCCAGCTGGTGCCGCCGTTGTCGGACACCTCGGTGTAGAGGTAGTCGTAGTCGGCCTCGATGTCGTACCAGCCCGAAAGGTCCAGCGTGGCCTTGGACTTGCCGGTCAGGTCGACCGAGCGGGTCAGGGTGTTCGACAGGTCGTCGCCCATGTCGCTCCACCACTGCTTCTCGCCCTCGGCGGGCTTGACGACGGTGGTGGTGACGGCCTTCTCCGGCAGTTCGACGACGAGCGCCTGCGGGTTCTTGGTGTTGTACTCCGAGACGCCCAGCTTGTGCAGCGAGGTCTTGCCGGCCTTGGCCTTGTCGTAGTCGAGCCAGCCGAGCTGGAGCTTGTCCCACGAGGTCATGTCGCCCGGCAGGTTGCCGATCTCGCCCTGGCCGGTGCCGAGCCAGGAGCCCGCCGACATCAGGGACCAGAAGCCGACCGAGTTCTCGCCGCCGCCGGAGGTGTCGTACAGGTCCGGCAGACCGAGGTCGTGGGCGTACTCGTGGGCGAAGACGCCCAGTCCGCCGTTCTCGGGCTGGACGGTGTAGTCGCCGACCCAGATGCCCGTGTCGCCGATCTGGGCGCCGCCGGCCTTGTTGTCCTCGGGGCCGGTCGCACCGGCGTTGGTGCCGTACGCGTACCAGCGGTGCGCCCAGATGGCGTTCTCGCCCTCGGCGCCGCCGCCGGCCGACTCGTCCTCGCCGGCGTGGACCAGCTGGAAGTGGTCGATGTAGCCGTCGGGCTCGTTGAAGTTGCCGTCGCCGTCGAAGTCGTAGCGGTCCCACTGGTCGTACTCGGCCAGGTTCGCCTTGATCTCGGCGTCGGTGCGGCCCTTCGCCTTCTGGTCGGCGACCCAGGCGTTCACGCCGTCGCGGACCGCGTCCCACACGTTGGCGCAGTTGGACTGGCCGCAGTAGTTGGAGCCGTAACGGGCCTCGTTGTAGGGGACCTTCACCCAGTCGGAGACCTCTCCCTCGACCGAGTAGCGGCCCGAGGAGGTCTTCTCGTAGTAGGTCTTGAGCGAGTTGACGCCCTTGCCCTCACCGAAGTAGAGCTCCTGGAAGTGCTCCTGGTTGTAGTCGTCCTTCCAGGCGGTGCTGTTGTCCTTCTTCGGGTCCGGCTTGGCGATCTCGTTGTGCGCCGGACCCGGGGTGCCGCCGTACTTCTTGACGGGCGGCTTGGGGCCGTCGCCGTCGGGGTCGAACATCGTGGTGTCGTCGACCTCGTCGCCGAACTCCAGCAGGATGGTGAAGATCTTGTCGGTCTTCTCCCGGCCGAGCTCCACGTACTTCTTGTCGCCGAGCTTGACGACCTTGGAGCCGCTCCGGTTCGCGACCTTCTTGTCCCCGGACAGCACCTGCTCCAGCGCGGCCTCGCGCTGGGCGGCCTGCTGCTCGCTGAAGGGGCCTTCCAGGTTGTGCTCCACATGCCCCTTGGCCGGGGCCGGGTCATGGCGGTCGACGGTGGCGACACCGGAACCTGATGAGCTGTCATGCGCCTGGGCGGTGGCGAAGGTCGACGCCGTCGCAGCGGTCGCAGCCATGGCCACGACAACGGCGGCGGTACGAAGCGCCCGTCTCTGATTGGTCACTTGATGCAGTCCTCCCCGGGCGTCCGCGCAGCGGCCAGGGGGGTATGGAGCGGGCCGCGCGCGTAAACGCGTCACAAGTGACGACATTCGATCGGAGTTATGAGAGAAAAGACAGACCTTGACTTGAACAGACCAAGTGCACTATGCGGAGCACTCATCCGGTATGCGGACGGTATGAGAAGGGCATGGGAACGGTAAAAGAACCACCGCCCGCCCGGACCAGGCCGTCCGCGGCTTCCAACAGGCGCGCTCCCCTGTCCGGTTGGTGAGAGACGTGACTCCGTGCGCCCCCTGTGCACCGGTACCGTGGGTTAGGTCACGCTTACTACCGGTCCGTGTCGGGCATCCACCGTCGTAGGGTCGTTCGGCGCGTTCCACCGTGTCGACCGCCCGCCCATCCGACGTCCCGAGGACGGAAACCGTCATGCCGCGTCCGACTGCCGCACAGTTCGCCTACGGTTCGGCCACCGTCGTCGTCACGACGCTCGCCCTGCTGCTGCTGTTCCGCACGGAGTCCGGCATCGGCGTGGCCGCCGTCGGCGCGACCGCGCTGGCCCTCGGCCTGCTGGTGGCCGTACGCCTGCCGCTCCCCCGCCACCGCACGGCGGAGGGGACCGCGCGGCCGGCGAGCGCCCACGCCGCCCGGACCCACCACGCCCTGGAGAGCATCGGGGTCCGGGAGCGCGTCCCGGCGGGCGGTTCGTCCGCGCGGGTGGACGAGCACTCGGTGCGCCGCTAGCGGTCCGCTAGCGGGCGACCACCACGACCGTCTTCGCCGCCTTGTCCTGGAGCCCCTGCCGGTAGGGCTTGTCGGTGAACATCAGCACGATGTTGATGAGCCACCACAGGCACGGGCAGCACAGCAGCGCCGGGGCCCACAGCACGACGGCCCGCATCAGCGCGGCCCCGGTGTCGGGCACCCGCCCGTCGTTGAGCATCGCCACGCGCAGCTTCAGCAGCCGCTTGCCCACCGTGCGGCCGTCCTTGTGGGTGAAGTACGTGTCGTAGGCGACGTAGACCACCAGGCCGATGATCGACCACAGCAACTGGTGCCCGCTGTACCCGCTGGCGACCGCGTCGCCGAACCCGTCGTCGCCGTCCCCGTTGACGTCGACCGCGCCGCCCCAGGGCAGTGAGATCAGATACAGCGGGATCGAGATGATGAGGAAGTCGATGAGCCGCGCCAGGATCCGCTTGCCGGGCTCGGCGAGCGGCGGCATCCCGGCCAGCGGATCGGGCGCCCCGAAACCACCGCCGCTGCCGTACGGGTCGTTCGGCGGGGGCGGAGGCGGCGGCGGGGGCGGCGCACTGCCGTACGGCTGACCCTCGGACGGCGGCGAGGGCTCCTGCGGCTTCTTGAGGAACGGATCGTCGTCCTCGGGCGGCTGGCCGGGCGTCGGCTGGTCGTTGCTCATGGGGGCAGTGCATCCCGCACCACCGGGGCCCGCAACGGCTCAGGTGCGTTCGGGGGACGCGGGGCGGCATACGAGTCTAAACGGGCATGTCGCCACGCGCCCGGCCACGCGCCCGGCCACGCCTCCGGCCACGCTTCCGGCAGTCGGTCCGGCAGTCGGGTGACCCGCTCAGCCGGCGACGAACGTCCGGGCGGCCTTGTCGTGCCAGCACTGCCGCCAGGGGCGGTCGATCAGGCACCAGAGAACGTTGACCACACCGATGACGAGCAGCCCCAGCACGCCGTAGACGAGCCAGCGGCGCAGGGCCGCGCCCAGGGACGGGGCGTCATGGGACTCGATGTCCCGTACGTCGAGCCCGAAGAGCTTCTTGCCCAGCGTCCGGCCCCACTTGGCCGTCGGCAGCGCCTCCAGGAGGAAGCCGAGCAGCAGGAACGCGGCGAGCAGCGCACCCAGCAGCGCCCCGGTGGTGGAGTCCAGCAGCCAGACGGTGACGGTCTCCCCCGTCTCCTTCGCCGCGGTGATCTTCCGGTCGATGTGGTCGAGCGCCCGGGTGGTCAGCGGCACGGCCACCGCGCCGACGACCGCGCCGAGCACGAGGTTGTCGACCAGCCGGGCGGCGAACCGCTTGCCGAGACCGGCGGGCCGGGCCGAGGCCTGGTTGCGGGCGAGTTGCTGGAAGGGGTCGTCGACCGGCGGCTTCCAGGGCACGACGGGCTGGTCCGCGCCGAGCCCCTGGTTCTGGTGCGGCAGTTGGTGCTGCTGGGGCGGCTGGGACTGCTGCCGCGGTTCGGGCTGGGCCAGTTGGTGGACCTGCTGCGCCCAGGAGGCCGAGCCGCCGCCGGGGCCGGGCGTCAGGGGCGTGTGCAGGGCCGCCGGGGGCTCGGGCGCGGGAGCCGCCGGGGACGGCGTCACGGGCGTGGCGGCGGGGGCCTGGACCGGCCCCTGCCGCACTTCCTGCGGGGCGGGCGCGGGAGCCGGGACGGGGGCGGGAGCCTGGGCCTGGGCCTGGGCCTGGGCCTGCGCGACCTGCTGCGGCTGGGACTGCTGTGCTTGCCGCGCCTGCGGTGCCTGCTGTGCCTGCTGCGCCGGGGACTGCGGTACGTGCGGCGACTGAGCCCGGGCCGGAAGCGCGCGGGGCTCCGGGGCCGGGGCGATGCTGTTCTGCGGCGCGCCCACGTTCTGCGGGCCCTGCGGCGTACCGGAGTTCGGCGGTACGGCCCGGGGCGCCGGGGCGCTCCCCCGTACCGCCTTCGACTGCGGCCCCACCGCGCGGATCGTGACCGTCCCGTCGGCCGGCGGACGGGGCCCGGCCTCCTCGGCGGGCCGGCCGCCGCTCTCGCGCATCCCCGGCAGCGCGCCGCCGGTCGGGTCCTGGGCCAGCGGCGCCCTCGGGTCGGCGGACTGCGCCGGGCGGCCGGGGCCCGCGGGCTCCTGGGCCGCTCCGCCCCACTCCACCCGGCGGTCCCGTTCGCCGCCGAAACCGCTCTGGCGTGCGGCGTCCGCCTGCCAGACAGACGCGGCGTCACCGCCGGCCGGCCGGTCCGCGGGGGCGGCACCGGGCGTGCCGGGCCCGGCCGGGGCGCCCTGACCGGACCGGAGGCCGTCCTCCTCGTCGAAGAAGATCGGCCCGGTCTCCTCCACCGGCGCGGTCCGCCCACCGGCCGCCGGGGCGGGGGCGGTCGCGGCCGGTCCGGTCTGCCGGGGCGCGGGGCGGCTCGTACCCGGGACCCAGGACGCGCCGTTCCAGTACCGGACGTAGCCGGGGATGGAGGGGTCGGGGTAGTAGCCCTCGCGGGGGCTTTCGTCACCGGGTGCCGGAGTTGGCGCGCTCATCAGCGGGTCCCGTATCTCTTCGAGGCCTCAGGCCGTCCCCGCCGGGCGGGCGGACGGCCTCAATACAAGGGTCCACATCTATCAGACAGCCGCCCGCCCCCGGGCCGGTCCACCTGTTTGGGACCACTTTCGGGACGGCCCGAAGTTTTTTTGAGAAGTCGCGTAATAGGTGGCGGGGAGGGCGCTCTCTCCTTGTGCGGGACGGTCACGGGACCGGCCCATGAGCACCGGAAGGTCGTGCATTCTGATGATGAGCATCGTGGAACGTGAGCTGGAGCTGCGCCTCGTCCTGTCCCCCGAGCGGTCCATCCCGGTACCCGCCCGGCTGACGTATCGCACCGACGACCCGTACGCCGTGCACATCGCCTTCCACATCGGCTCCGAGTCCCCCGTGCACTGGACGTTCGCCCGGGAGCTGCTGGTGGAGGGTGTGTTCCGGCCGTGCGGGCACGGGGACGTACGGATCTGGCCGACGAAGGTCGCGGGCCGCAGCGTGATCTGCGTGGCCCTCACTTCCCCCGACGGCAACGCCCTGCTGGAGGTGGGCTCGGCCGCCGTGGCCGCCTGGGTGGAGCGGACCCTGCGCATCGTGCCGCCGGGCACCGAGGGCGACCGGCTCGGCCTCGACGATGCGCTGGCGGAGCTGTTGGCCCCGCTGCCGGCCGACGACCTGTGGCTGAGCGACCCGTGGTCGGCGGACGAGTCGCCGACCCAGGACGGTGAGGTGTGAGGGCCGCCGCGAGAGGCGGTGTTCAGAAGAGCTTGCCGGGGTTGAGGAGACCGAGCGGATCGAAGGCGGCCTTGACGGAGCGCTGCAGTTCGACGCCGGTCTCGCCCAGTTCGCGGGCGAGCCACTCCTTCTTGAGGACGCCGACGCCGTGTTCGCCGGTGATGGTTCCGCCGAGTTCGAGACCGAGCGCCATGATGGCGTCGAAGGACTCGCGGGCCCGGCGGGACTCGTCGGGGTCGTGGTGGTCGAAGCAGACGACGGGGTGGGTGTTGCCGTCGCCCGCGTGGGCGCAGACGCCGATGGTGAGGTCGTACTCCTCGGCGATGGCGGCCGTGCCCGCGAGCATCGCGCCGAGCTGCGAGCGCGGTACGCAGACGTCGTCGATCATCGTGGCGGACTTGACGGTCTCCAGCGCGGTGAGCGACATCCGGCGGGCCTGGAGGAGGAGTTCGGACTCGGCCGGGTTATCGGCGGGGACCACTTCGGTGGCCCCGGCGGCGGTGCAGAGCTCTCCGACGGCGGCGAGGTCGGCGAGCGGGTCCGGGGTGTCGAAGGCGCAGAGGAGGAGTGCCTCGGTGGTCTCGGGCAGGCCCATGGAGGCCATCGCGTTGACGGCACGCACGGTCGTACGGTCCATCAGTTCGAGGAGTGACGGGGTGTGACCGCGCTCCATGATCCGGCACACAGCGTCACAGGCGGCGGCCGCGGAGGGGAACTCGGCGGCGAGGACGAGCTGCTGGGGCGGCTGCGGTTTGAGCGCGAGGACGGCCTTGACGACGATTCCGAGGCTGCCCTCCGAGCCCACGAAGAGCCGGGTCAGGTCGTATCCGGCGACGCCCTTGGCGGTGCGGCGGCCGGTGGTCAGGAGTCGCCCGTCGGCGAGGACGACCTCCAGGCCCAGCACGTACTCGGCGGTGACCCCGTACTTCACGCAGCACAGACCGCCGGACGCGGTGCCGATGTTGCCGCCGATGGTGCACGTCTCCCAGCTGGAGGGGTCCGGCGGGTAGTACAGACCGTGTTCGTTCACAGCGCGTGAGAGCACCGCGTTGACGACGCCCGGTTCGACGACGGCGATCCGGTCGACCGGGCTGATCTCCAGGATCCGGTCCATCTTCACCAGCGAGAGCACGATGCAGCCGTCCGAGGCGTTGGCCGCGCCGGACAGGCCGGTACGGGCGCCCTGCGGGACGACCGGGACGCGCAGCGCGGTGGCGGTGCGCATGACGTGCTGGACCTGCTCGACCGTGCGCGGGAGCACCACGACGGCCGGGGTGCCGGCCTCGCAGAAGCTCGCCATGTCGTGGGCGTAGGACGCGGTGACGTCCGGATCGGTGATCAGCGCCTCGGGAGGCAGTCCCGCGCGCAGCCGTTCGAGGAGATCGCTCATGATCCAAGCGTGACACCCGGGGCCAAAGGTGTGAACCCGTGGGCGGCAACGATCCCAAGGCGCGGTGTGCTCGTATGACTGACGCACAGTGATGGCCATGGATGTCATGCCCCAGCAGGATCCCGGGTCCCGCCGACCGCCCGAGCAGTCCTCGCAGGACCCCTACGCGATGCCCGCCGAAGGCGCCACCGCCGTGCCCCCGCCGCCGCCCACCCTGCGGACGACGCTGCGACGGGCCGCGGTCGGCGCGGTGGCGGCCGGGGTGCTGCTGGCCGGGGCGCTGGTGGCGGTGGACGACGGGGAGGGCGACGGGCCGAAGGAGCCGGGTCCGGTCGAGCGGGCCGAGGCGGCGACGACCGCGGGCTCCCCCGCCTCGCTCTCGGACCTCACCGCGCTGATCGGGGACCGGCAGAAGTGGGTGGAGTCCCATCCGGAGGACGCCCCGTCCCTGGCGACGCTCGGCACGGCGTACGTGGAGTGGGCGAGGCGTTCGGCGGACACCGCGTACTACGCCCGCGCCGAACAGGCCCTGAAGCGTTCGCTGGAGGCGCGGCCGGGCGAGCGGGGCAACGGGGAGGCGTGGGTGGGCCTGGCGGCCCTGGCCAACGCCCGGCACGACTTCCTCGCGGCGAAGCGGTGGGGCGAGACGGTACGGAAGCAGCAGCCGAAGAGCTGGAGCGTGTACCCGGTCCTCATCGACGCGTACACCGGGCTCGGCGACCAGAAGGCGGCGACCGCGGCGACGGAGAAGTTCGGCGAGCTGCGCAAGGGCGTTCCGGCGCTGGCCCGCACCGCCGATCTGTACCGGGGCCAGGGCTGGCGGGAGGACGCGCTGGCCACCGCCCGGGAGGCGGCCGACCGGGCGACGCAGCCCGCCGAGAAGGCCGAGGCGCTGCACCGGCTGGGCGAGCTGGCCTGGGAGCGGGGCGAACCGGAGGAGGCGGTGGCGCAGTTCGACGCGGCGCTGCGCACGGACGCCGGTCACCACCCCGCGCTGGCGGGCCGGGCCCGGGCCCTGGTGGCGCTGGACCGCACCGACGAGGCGCTGGCCGCGTACCAGAGCGCGCTGGAGCAGCTGCCGCGCCCGGAGTACGCGCTGGAACTGGGCGAGCTGTACGAGTCGCTGGGGCTGGACGGTGACGCCCGCACCCAGTACACGAAGCTGCGGGAGATGGTGGCGGAGGCGAAGAAGGCCGGGGCCGACGAGTCCCTGGTGCTGGCCCGCTTCGAGGCCGACCACGGGGAGCCGGAGGCGGCGGTGGAGCTGCTGCGGGCCCAGTGGCGGGGGCAGCACCGCAGCGCGGCGGTGGCGGACGCGCTGGGCTGGGCGCTGCATCGGGCGGGGAAGTCCGAGGAGGGCCTGGAGTACGCGGAGCGGGCCGTCGACACGGGCGTACGGAACGCCTCGTACGCGTACCACCTGGGCGTGATCCAGCGGGAGCTGGCGGACTACGGTCCGGCCCGCCGGAATCTGGAGCAGGCCGTGCGCACCAACCCGGCCTTCTCGCCGCTCGCCGCGCCGCTGGCCCGGGAGGCGCTGGACGCGCTGGGCGAGCCGCCGCCGGGCGGGCCGGGCGACATGCAGCCGCCTCCGCCCCCGCCGCCGGCCCCCGAGCCCACGCCGGAGCCGAAGCGGGAGCAGGAGAAGAAGCCCGAGGCCCCGGCCCCGGCTGCCTCGAAGACGGCAACCGCCCCTTCGGAGTCCCCGTCGCCCACCGCGTCGCCCTCCCCCTCGCCCGCCGCGGCGAAGAGCCCGTGAACCGGAGGACGTGAAGCACAGGGCGTCAAGCGCAGGCCGTGAACGGCGAACGCCGCCGTGGTCCGAGGTACTGCCTCGGACCACGGCGGCGTTTCCGCACCCGAAGGCGCAGGTCAGAGGTTGCCGCGCTTCTCCTGCTCGCGCTCGATCGCCTCGAACAGGGCCTTGAAGTTGCCCTTGCCGAAGCCCATGGAGCCGTGGCGCTCGATCATCTCGAAGAAGACGGTCGGCCGGTCCTGGACCGGCTTGGTGAAGATCTGCAGCAGGTAGCCGTCCTCGTCACGGTCGACGAGGATCTTCAGCTCGCGCAGGGTCTCGACCGGCACCCGGGTCTCGCCGGCCCACTCGCCGAGGGTGTCGTAGTACGAGTCGGGGGTGTCCAGGAACTGCACACCGGCGGCGCGCATCGAACGGACCGTGGAGACGATGTCGTTGGTGGCGAGCGCGATGTGCTGGACGCCGGCGCCGCCGTAGAACTCCAGGTACTCGTCGATCTGCGACTTCTTCTTCGCGATGGCCGGCTCGTTGATCGGGAACTTGACCTTGAGCGTGCCGTCGGCGACAACCTTCGACATCAGGGCGGAGTACTCGGTGGCGATGTCGTCGCCCACGAACTCCTTCATGTTGGTGAAGCCCATGACCTGGTTGTAGAAGCCGACCCACTCGTTCATCCGGCCGAGCTCGACGTTGCCGACGCAGTGGTCGATCGCCTGGAAGGTGCGCTTGGCGGGCGGCTCGACGATCGGGTTCGCCGCGGCGAAGCCGGGGAGGTAGGGGCCGTCGTAGCCGGAGCGCTCGACCAGCGTGTGGCGGGTCTTGCCGTACGTGGCGATGGCCGCGAGGACGACGGTGCCGTGCTCGTCCTTGACCTCGTGCGGCTCGGTGATGCCGCGTGCGCCGTGCTCGACCGCGTACGCGTACGCGGCCCGGGCGTCCGGGACCTCGATGGCAAGGTCGACGACGCCGTCGCCGTGCGCGGCGACGTGGTCGGAGAGGAAGGTGCCCCACTCGGTGGACGCCTTGATCACGGAGGTGAAGACGAAGCGGGCCGAGCCGTTGGTGAGGACGTAACTCGCCGTCTCGCGGCTGCCGTTCTCCGGTCCGGAGTAGGCCACGAGTTTCATGCCGAAGGCGGTCGAGTAGTAGTGCGCGGCCTGCTTGGCGTTGCCCACGGCGAAGACGACCGCGTCCATTCCCTTGACCGGGAAGCGGTCGGCCTGCGCTGCGGTTTCGGGGCTGGTGTGCAGAGTCTCAGTCATGTTCGAAGGCTCTCCCCACATCGCAAGGTGCGCAATAGTTCGCGTATTCACTGGGCAATATGCCCAGTCGAACGCCATGATGGCCGGACTATCTGTACAGGCTGACCATCGGAGGCAGGCCCGTGGCGATCGATCATCTGGACGGCCGGCTCATCGTGCTGCTCGCGCGTGAGCCGCGCATAGGCGTCCTCGAAGCATCCCGGCGGCTCGGGGTGGCGCGCGGGACCGTGCAGGCGCGGCTGGACCGCCTTCAGTCGAATGGCGTCATCCGGGGGTTCGGCCCCGACGTGGACCCGGCGGCGCTCGGCTATCCGGTCACCGCGTTCGCCACGCTGGAGATCAAGCAGGGCCAAGGGGCCGACGTACGGGCCCATTTGGGCGGCGTACCGGAAGTGCTGGAGCTGCACACCACCACCGGGCACGGCGACATGTTCTGCCGGCTCGTCGCCCGTTCCAACGCCGATCTTCAGCGGGTGATCGACCGGGTTGTCGGATTTGATGGCATTGTCCGGGCCTCCACGGCGATCGTCATGGAGAACCCGGTTCCGCTGCGGATCATCCCGCTGGTGGAACAGGCGGCCGAGGACACCGACTGAGCGAAGGGCCCGGGAGGCCGGCCGAGCCGAAGGAGTGCGTGTGAGCTTCTGGGAGTATCTGAACACCCGCCACCAGCAGCTCCTCACGGACGCGTTCCAGCACGTCAGCGCGGTCTTCCAGTGCATGGTCATCGCCACCGTGCTGGGCGTGGTCATCGGGGTGGTGAGCTATCGCAGCGGCTGGGGCGGCTCGCTGGCCATCACCTCCACGGCGACGATCCTGACCATTCCGTCGCTCGCCGCGATCGGTCTGCTGATCCCGCTGGTCGGCCTGGGCGTCGCACCGACCGTGATCACCCTGACCCTGTACGGGCTGCTGCCGATCGTCCGGAACTCCATCGTCGGACTGCGGGGCGTCGATCCGTCGCTGGTCGACGCGGCGACGGGCATCGGGATGTCGCGGCTGGCGCGGCTGTGCCGGGTGGAGCTGCCGCTCGCCTGGCCGCCGATCCTGACCGGGATCCGGGTCTCCACCCAGATGCTGATGGGCATCGCCGCAATCGCCGCGTACGCCTCCGGGCCCGGCCTCGGCAACGAGATCTTCCGCGGCATCGCGTCGCTGGGCAGCGCCAACGCGATCAACCAGGTCCTCGCGGGCACGCTCGGCATCGTGGTCCTCGCCCTGCTCTTCGACGCCGCGTACGTCCTGCTGGGACGGCTGACCATCCCGAGGGGGATCCGTGCCTGAGACCGAGACCGGCGCTATCGCTGTGGAGGAAGGGGCCGAGGCCACCTCCGGGGCCACCATCCAGCTGGAGAACCTCACCAAGAAGTACCCGGGAAACCCGAACCCGGCCGTCGACAACGTCTCCATGGAGATCAAGGCCGGCGAGACGGTGATCTTCGTCGGCCCGTCCGGCTGCGGGAAGTCCACCACCCTCAAGATGATCAACCGGCTGATCGAGCCGACCTCGGGCCGGATCCGGATCGGCGACGAGGACGTCACCGACATCGACCCGGTGAAGCTGCGCCGCAAGATCGGGTACGCGATTCAGTCCTCCGGCCTCTTCCCGCACATGACGGTCGCGGACAACATCGCGCTGGTCCCCAAGATGGTCGGCTGGTCCAAGTCCCGGGTGAAGGACCGGGTCGAGGAGATGCTCGACCTGGTGGGGCTGGACCCGCGCGAGTTCCACGGCCGCTATCCACGTCAGCTCTCCGGGGGCCAGCAGCAGCGGGTGGGCGTGGCGCGGGCGCTGGCGGCGGACCCGCCCGTCCTCCTCATGGACGAGCCGTTCGGGGCGGTCGACCCGATCACCCGCGACCACCTCCAGGACGAGCTGATCCGGCTCCAGCACGAGCTGCACAAGACGATCGTGTTCGTCACCCACGATTTCGACGAGGCGATCAAGCTCGGCGACCGGATCGCCGTACTGCGGGAGCGGTCGCACATCGCCCAGTTCGACACCCCCGAGGCGATCCTCACCAATCCGACGGACGACTTCGTCTCCGGTTTCGTCGGCGCGGGCGCGGCCCTCAAACGCCTCAACCTCACCCGCGTACGGGATGTGGGCATCGCGGACTTCCCGACGGTGACGGTCGAGGACCCGCTCCAGACGATCTTCAACAAGCTGCGCAACGGCCCGCACAACGAGCTGCTGATGCTGGACCGGCAGAACCGCCCGTACAAGTGGCTGCGGCGCGGCGACCTGATGCGGGCGCGCGGTTCGCTGGCGCGGGCGGGGCAGCTGGTGCACGACACGGTGACCCGGGACGCCACGCTGCACGATGCGCTGGAGGCGGTGCTCACCGACAGCGGGGGCCGGGTCGCGGTGACCGGGCGGCGCGGCGAGTTCATCGGGGTCGTCGACATGAAGACGCTGATGGACAACGTGCAGGAGCTGCTGGAGGCCGACCGGCTGACCGCGATGGAGCACCAGCACGAGCTGGAGGAGCAGCGCGTCCACCAGACGGAGCAGGAGCTGGAGGGGGGTGGCGGCGGAGCATGAGCCCCAGCCACCAGTCCGGCTCCGGCAGGGAACCGGCCACCCCGACCCGGCCGCCGGGCGAGCACGACGTCAAGGGCCACGCGTTCCACGACGAGGAGAGCGACCCCTCCCCCGCTCCGGCCGCCCCGGCGCGCCGGATCACCTGGCGGAAGCTGGTGCTCCTGCCGGCGGTGCTGGTGGTCGTCCTGGTCATCACCTACGTGTGGATCACCAACATCCACCTGGACTCGATCGCGGAGAACTCGCTGACCGGCGGCAACGTCCAGCTGCGCTGGTGGCAGCACGTACGGCTGACGGCGATCTCCACGTTCTGGGTGCTGATCATCGCGATCCCGCTCGGCATCGCGCTGACCCGGCGGCGGCTGCGCAAGGCGGCCCCGGCGTTCACGGCGCTGGCCAACATCGGGCAGGCGACCCCGGCGATCGGTCTGCTGGCGCTGCTGGTGATCTGGCTGGGCATCGGCCCGCGGACCGCGATCATCGGCATCGTGATCTACGCGGTGCTGCCGGTGCTCTCCAACACGGTGGCGGGGCTGCACGCGATCGAGCCGAACATGATCGAGGCCGCGCGCGGCATGGGGATGTCCGGGCGGGGCGTCCTGCTGAAGGTGGAGCTGCCGCTCGCGGTGCCGCTGATCCTGGCCGGCGTCCGGACGGCCCTGGTCCTGAACGTCGGTACGGCGACGCTGGCGACGTTCGGCGGCGGCGGCGGGCTGGGCGACCTGATCACCTCGGGGATCCAGACGCAGCGGATGCCGGTGCTGATCATCGGCTCGGTGCTGACGGTGGTGCTGGCGCTGCTGGTGGACTGGCTGGCCTCGCTGGCCGAACTGGCGCTGACGCCGCGCGGGCTGGAGGAGCGGTGAGGACGACGACGTACGGAATCCGGGTCCTGGCGGCCGCGTCCTTGCTGCTGCTGGTGGGCGGCTGCGGGCTGAAGAGCGGTTCACCGATGGTGGACGACGTGTCGCCGGGCTCGGTCGGGCAGGGCGAGCCGCTCAAGGGCGCCACGCTGACGGTGACCTCGAAGAACTTCAGCGAGAACATCATCCTGGGCCAGATGACCGGCCTGGTGTTCAAGGCGGCCGGGGCGGAGGTCCTGGACCGGACGAACCTGCCGGGTTCGATCAGCGCCCGCGAGGCCATCATCAACGGCGACGCCGACGCGCAGTGGGACTACACCGGCACCGGCTGGATCACCTTCCTGGGCCACGCGGACCCGATCGTCGACCCGAAGAAGCAGTACGAGGCGGTACGGGACGAGGACAAGGGCAACGGGGTGATCTGGCTGCCGCCGGCCCCGCTCGACAACACGTACGCGCTGGCCATCAGCAAGAAGAACAACGCCAAATACAAGCTGAAGACCCTCTCGGACGTGGCGGCCCTCGCGAAGAAGGACCCGGGCGCGGTGACGATCTGTGTGGAGAACGAGTTCGCCTCGCGCGACGACGGACTGCCCGGGATGGAGAAGAAGTACGGGATGAAGATCCCGGCGGGCAACATCCGGAAGATGGACGCCGGAATCATCTACACCCAGGTCTCCGAGTCAAACTCCTGCCTGCTGGGCGAGGTGTTCACCACCGACGGACGCATCAAGGCGATGAACCTGGACGTCCTGGAGGACGACAAGAACTTCTTCCCCAACTACAACGCCTCCCCCGTCGTCCACGAGGCCACCTTCGAGAAGTACCCGGTGATCGCGGAGCTGCTGGACCCGCTCGCGAAGAAGCTGACGACCGAGGTCGCACAGACGCTGAACGCCAAGGTGGACGTGGACGGCGAGGACCCGCACGAGGTGGCGAAGGACTGGCTGGTGGCGGAGGGGTTCATCGAGGAGGGCTGAGTGACAAAGGTTCGTTGCAAAGATCTCGTTGCAAAAAAGTCTTGCAAAGGACTCTTTGCATCTCTACCGTCGAAGCATGACGGAGAACGAGAACGCCTCCCAGGGCGGGAACGCCCCTCGCCCCTACCGCCACGACGGCACCGACCGGAGGATCCACAACGTCGACGCCCGCACCCTGCGCGCGGTCGCGCACCCTCTACGGCTCCGACTACTGAACACACTGCGGGAGTTCGGCCCGGCCACCGCATCCAAGCTCGGCGAGCGGCTGGGCGAGTCCAGCGGAGCGACCAGCTACCACCTGCGCCAGCTGGCGGAGAGCGGCATGGTCGAGGACGCCCCGGAGCTGGGCAAGGGCCGTGAGCGCTGGTGGCGGTCGGTGCACGACGGCTCGCTGTTCAACGCCGCGGACTTCAAGGCGCACGCCGACCCGGAGGTGCGCGGGGCCATCGACTTCGTCCTGCACGAGACGGCCACCGTCCACGCCCAGGAGCTGAACACCTGGCTGGGCACGGTGGGCGACTGGTCGGAGGAGTGGCAGCGGAGCTGGGACCTGAGCGACTTCAAGATCCGCCTCACCCCGGAACTCGCGCTGGAGCTGTCCACGAAGATCCACGAACTGGTGGAGAGCTACCGCGACGTCGTCCCCGAGGACACCGAGGGCTCGGCCGTCGTCCGCACCCATCTGCACACGTTCCCGCGCCCCTCCGAATGACCGGGCCGCACACCGTAGCTCCCCACACTCCCCGAACTCCCCACCACCCGAAGGGAAGCCCGTTATGCACGCCGACGTCCACCACCTCCTGCACACGGTCGCATCCGCCGAACTCCACTCCAGAGCAGCCGAGTTCCGTCTCCCCCGCACCAGCCTGCGCACCCGGGTCGGCTGGACCCTGGTCGAGGTGGGCCTGCGGCTGACGACCCAGAGCCGGGAAGCGACCGCGACCGTGAACGCGCCGCGCGCCGCCGCCCTCCATCCGGCGTAACCATCGATCCGGGGGGACAGAACCATGGGGCACCGCACCCCGCTCGCCGCCACGCTCGCCGCCAACTCCATCTCCACCGCAGGCACTTCACTGACCCTGATCGGTGTCCCCTGGTTCGTCCTGGAGACCACCGGCAGTGCGGGCCGGGCCGGCGTCGTCGCCTTCTGCGCGACCCTGCCGATCGTCGTCGCCGCGCTGATCGGCGGACCGGTCATCGACCGGATCGGCCGCCGCCGGGTCGCCGTCGTCTCGGACGCCGTGTGCGCCCTGGCCATCGCCGCGATCCCGCTGCTGCACTTCGCCGGCGTCCTCGACTTCTGGATGCTGTGCGCGCTGATGGCGCTGAACGGCTTCGCCCACACCCCGGGCAACACCGCGCGCTACGTCCTGATCCCGGACCTGGCCGAGCACGCCGGCACCACGCTCGCCCGGGCCGCCAGCCTCTTCGACGCGGTCTCGCGCGGCGCCCGGATGGTCGGTGCGGCGCTCGCCGGGGTCCTCATCGCCTTCGTCGGCGCGGAGTCGGTCCTGCTGCTGGACGCGGCGACGTTCGGGCTGTCCGCCCTGCTGGTCGCCGCAGGGGTACGGGGCATCCGCGCGGCCGAGCCGCGGAAGGCGGAGACCCCGGTCTCCGTACGCGCCTACGGCACCGAACTCCGCGAGGGCTACGCCCACTTGTTCAGCAACCGGCTGCTGCTGTCGGTCGTGGTCATGGTGATGTTCATGAACGGCCTCGATCAGGGCTGGTACGCCGTACTGCTGCCCGTGCACGCCGAGGCCGAGCTGGGCGGCGCGGCCGACATCGGGCTGCTCACCGCGCTGTTCGGGGCGGGCGGGCTGACGGGGGCCCTGCTGTACGGGGCGGTGGGGCACCGCTTCCCGCGCCGGGCGGTGTTCACGGCCTGCGTGATCCTGTGCGGTGCGCCGCGCTACCTGGTCGCCGCGGTGACCGGGACGACGCTGCCGCTCGCGGTGACGATGCTGCTCGGCGGGATCGCGGGCGGCGTGCTGAACCCGATCCTGACGACGGTGATCTACGAGCGCGTACCGGACCGGCTGCGCAGCCGGGTCTCGGGGGCGCTGACGGCGGGCTGCGAGTTCGCGATGCCGCTGGGCGGGCTCGCGGCCGGGCTGCTGGTGGAGGGCGCGGGGGCGACGGGGGCGCTGGTGGCGATGGGCGGGATCTACTTCCTGGCCACCCTGAGCCCACTGGTGTTCCCGTCCTGGCGAACTCTGGACGACCAGGTGGTGGAGGAGTCCGGGCCCGTACCAGGCACGCCGGAGGCGGAGGAGGCCAAGGAGTCCGGAGAGGCCGGGAAGCCCGGGGATCCGTCCGTGCCGCCGCGGGTCAGCAGCTCGGCACCTTCCCGCCCGACTCCAGGGCCTTGAGCGAGCCGACCGCGTCCTTCAGCGTGGAGACGGGCACGATCCGCAACCCGTCGGGCCGCTCGGCCTCCGCCTGACGGCACTCGGCCTTCGGGACGAGGAAGACGGTCGCGCCGTCGCGGTGGGCGGCCTGGGTCTTCATCGACACCCCGCCGACCGCGCCGACCTTGCCGTCCGCGCTGATCGTTCCCGTACCGGCGATGGTGCGGCCGCCGGTGAGATCGCCGCCGGAGCCGTTGCCGTCGAGCTTGTCGATGATGCCGAGGGAGAGGAAGAGCCCGGCGCTCGGGCCGCCGATGTCGCCGAGGTCGACCTCGACCCGCAGCGAACCGGGTTCGCGGTCCAGGTAGTTCAGGGCGGCGTCGACGGCGACGTTCTGCGACTCCTTCATGTCGTCGAGGTTGTGCTTCTCGATCTCCTTCTCGGAGCCGCCGGTGGGGTAGACGGAGTCGCGCGGCATGACCGCCCGGTCGGTGCGGAACCAGCCGTCGATCACCTCGCCGATACGGACGTCCGCCTTGGGCCCGGTGGCGAGGATCGTCGTCATCCGCAGCTGCCCGTCGGTGGCCCGGGTCTCGGCGCCGGTGATGGTGATCACCGGCCGCCCGTCGTCCTTGCCGAGCACGTCCGCGGTCATGCCGGGCCGCGCCAGGGTGAACGGCAGCGGCGCGAGGGCGACCGTACCGAACAGGGCGAGGACGGGCAGCACGCAGAGGGCGAGGACGCGGGGGCGCGTGAGACGAGTGAGCACGCACCCAATCTAACCGGCGCACCCGACGGGAAACGCGCCAGGCGTACGCCGCCCGGAACGCTCCGGACCACGCACGCCCCATGCGCGTACGGACACCCGCCTACCGCAGCGCGTCGGCCACTTCCCGGGCGGCGTCGAGCACCCGGGGCCCGACCCGTTCCGGTACGGCGTCGGCGAGCATGACGACGCCGACGCTGCCCTCCACGCCCGAGACCCCGACCAGCGGCGCGGCCGCCCCGCTGGCGCCGGCTTCGAGTTCGCCGTGGGTGAGGGTGTAGCCGGGGTGGCCGTTCTCCGTGGTCTGGCGGGCGGACAGGATGGCCCGGCCCGCCGCGCCCCGGTCCAGCGGATGGCGGAAGCCGGCCCGGTAGGCGACGTGGTAGTCGGTCCAGGTGGGCTCGACGACGGCGACCGCGAGGGCGTCGCTGCCGTCGACGAGGGTGAGATGGGCGGTGGCCCCGATGTCCTCGGCCAGGGAGCGCAGCGCGGGCAGCGCGGCTTCCCGGACGAGCGGGTGCACCTGTCGGCCGAGCCGCAGCACACCCAGGCCGACCCGGGCGCGGCCGCCCAGGTCACGGCGGACCAGGGCGTGCTGCTCCAGGGTGGCGAGCAGTCGGTAGACGACGGTCCGGTTGACACCGAGTTTGTTGGACAACTCGGTGACGGTCAGTCCGTGATCGGTGTCGGCGAGCAGTTTGAGGACGCGCAGTCCTCGGTCGAGCGTCTGGGAAGTCTCCGCTGTCACGACGCCCTCTCCTCTTCGGGGTGAGCGACGACGGTCCTGCTCCGGCGGGGTTGCGACGCCGGTCCCAGCGGCGACGCACGGAGAGGCCGCCGGCCTGGCAAGGCACCGGCTGCGCTCCGCGGCGGCGTTGCCACGGGGCGTTCATATGGCGGGGACAGTAGCGAGCCGGTCCGCTCAGCGGAAGTCCTCGTCCAGAATCCGGTCTCCGGGCGCGGAGCCCCGATGCGGCCCTCGCATAAGGGCCGGTCAGCGGGACGACGTCCGGTAAGCGAACATCTACGCGCGTTCACGTGTCACGACACGGTCGGGGCAACGCGTCCACGGATGTGAACCATCGTTAACAGTGTGTGAACGGCCACCGGAGAAATTTCCCGGCGCCGCCGACCGGAAACGTCGCGGCGCCGCCCGAAAGTCCGCCCCGGAGGCCGGCCCGGAGACCGCCCGGCGGACCGCCCGGAAAAGCCGTCGGCCCGTACGGAGGAGAGAACCTCCGCACGGGCCGACTAGAACCGGAACGCCACCCGGCCACCGGGCCACCGGGCCACCGGGCCACCGGGCCACCGGGCACCGGACACCGGGATCACGTCATCCGGGATCACGTCATCCGGGTGGCCCACTCCTGGACCTTCGCGATCCGCGTCTGGATCTGGTGGGCCGTGGCCTCCGCGCTCGGCGGGCCGCCGCAGACGCGGCGCAGCTCGTTGTGGATCACGCCGTGCGGCTTGCCGCTCTGGTGGGTGTAGGCGGAGACCATCGTGTTGAGCTGCTTGCGCAGGCTGAGCAACTGCTTGTGGGTGACGACGGGCCGCGCCTCGGCGGGCTTCTCCAGGAGATCGGCCTCATCGGCCGGCTTCTGGCGGCTGTGCGCGATCTGCCGGCTCTGCCGCTTCTGGAGGAGCAGCTGGACCTGGTCCGGCTCCAGGAGCCCCGGGATGCCGAGGTAGTCCTGCTCCTCCTCGGAACCGGGGTGGGCCTGCATGCCGAACTCGGCGCCGTCGTACAGCACCCGGTCGAAGACGGCGTCGGACTCCAGCGCCTCGAACGGCAGCTGCTCCTCGGTCTCCTCGTCCTCCAGCTTCTCCGCGTCGGCGAGGAGCTTGTCCTCCTCCGAGAACGGGTTCTCCTCGTCGCTGCCCTTCTTCGGCTTGTCGAGCACGTGGTCGCGCTCGACCTCCATCTCGTTGGCGAAGTCGAGGAGCATCGGGATCGTCGGTACGAAGACGGACGCCGTCTCGCCGCGCCTGCGGGAGCGCACGAAGCGGCCGACGGCCTGGGCGAAGAAGAGCGGCGTGGAGATGGTGGTCGCGTACACGCCGACGGCGAGCCGCGGCACATCGACGCCTTCGGACACCATCCTGACCGCGACCATCCAGCGCGACTCGTCCGCGCTGAACTTGTCGATCTTCTTGGAGGCGGCCTTCTCGTCGGAGAGGACGACGGTCGGCGTCTCTCCGGTGACCTTCTTGAGGATCTTGGCGTACGCGCGTGCCGAGTCCTGGTCGGTCGCGATGACGAGCCCGCCCGCGTCGGGGATGCCCTTGCGCACTTCGGTGAGCCGCTTGTCGGCGGCGGAGAGCACATTGGGGATCCACTCGCCGGTGGGCGCGAGCGCGGTGCGCCATGCCTGCCCGATGGCGTCCTTGGTCATCGGCTCGCCGAGCCGGGCGGCGATCTCGTCGCCGGCCTTGGTCCGCCAGCGCATGTTGCCGCTGTAGCTGAGGAAGATGACCGGGCGGACGACGCCGTCGGCGAGCGCGTTGCCGTAGCCGTAGGTGTAGTCGGCGGAGGAACGGCGGATGCCGTCGTTGCCCTCCTCGTACGCGACGAACGGGATCGGGTTGGTGTCCGACCGGAACGGCGTACCGGTCAGCGCGAGCCGCCGGGTCGCCGGGTCGAACGCCTCCTGGCAGGCCTCGCCCCAGGACTTCGAGTCACCGGCGTGGTGGATCTCGTCGAGGATCACGAGCGTCTTGCGCTGCTCGCAGCGGTTGCGGTGCAGCATCGGGCGGACGCCGACACCCGCGTAGGTGACGGCGACCCCGTGGTACTCCTTGCTGAGCGGGCCGGCGCTGTAGTCGGGGTCGAGCTTGATCCCTATCCGAGCGGCCGCCTCCGCCCACTGCTTCTTGAGGTGCTCGGTCGGGGCGACGACGGTGATCTGCTGGACGACATGGTGGTGCAGCAGCCACGACGCGAGCGTCAGCGCGAACGTGGTCTTGCCGGCGCCGGGCGTCGCGACGGCGAGGAAGTCGCGCGGCTGCTCCTGGACGTACCTCTCCATGGCGCCCTGCTGCCAGGCTCGCAGCTTGCCGGCGGTGCCCCAGGGGGCGCGGCCGGGAAAGGCGGGTGAGAGGTGGTGGGAGGCGGTGGTAGTAGTCACGGTCTCCGGTTCGGGGCTCTCGGGTACGTGGGTCGCTGCCGACCCCGGACCGGTCCCGTAGGCCCCGGCCCGCGATACGACAACCGGGCCACCTTACCGGGGGCCCGGTGGAAACCCGGTACGAACGAGCCGCGCCGAGGTCCGACGAGACGGCGCTCACATCGCGTCGACGACCAGGCCCGGAGTGCCGGGGAAGATCACTTCCCCCGGGTCCCGACGACGACCCTCGTCGCCACCCAGGCCCCCACCGCCGCCACCCCCGCCATCGGCAGGAACACGGCGGCGAACGCGCCCGGGTGCGAGCCGGAGGCCCCCGCCTCCACCGCCCCGTGCGCGGCCGCGCCCAGGGCCTTGCCGCCGAGGGCCGCGAAGGCGGCACCGCCCATGGCCAGCAGCAGCACGTTGGAGAGCCCGTCGGAGATCTGGAGCGCGGCGGAGTTGGAGCCCGCCTCCTCCGGCGCCGAGAGCTTCAGCAGCAGCACGCTGGTGGAGGCGATCACCATGCCCATCCCGAAGCAGCCGAAGGCCCAGGCGACGGCGACGGTCCAGACCGGGACCCCGTCGATCAGCACGGAGGGCGCGACGGCGATCGAGGCGGCGACGAGCACCATGCCGCTGACCATCAGCCGCTCGCGGTGCGCTTCCATACGCGGCCGGGACTGTACGTACGAGCCGAGCGCCCAGGTCGCCCCGCCCACGGCCAGCGAGAGCCCGGCCATCGTCGGCGACAGCCCGCGCTGGGTGACCAGCATCAGCGGCACGAAGGACTCGGCGGCGATGAACGACCCGGCGGCGACCCCGCGCAGCAGGACCACCGAGGGCAGCCCGCGCCCCGCCCGTACGGTCCCGGCGGGCAGCAGTCCGCGGACGGCGGGCACCAGCAGGGCGACGCCGAGGGCGGCCGGCAGGAGGGCGAGCCAGTTCAGCTCCTGCCCCGCGTACTGGAGCAGCCCCGCCCCGGCCGAGATCCCGAGGGCCAGCCGGATCCTGCGGCGGTCGTACGGCTCGGAGGCGGCGGCCGGATCCGCGGGCCCGGAAGCGGTGCGCCGGATCGCCGGGAGGGCCAGGGCGAGCGGGATCACGATCAGCACAGGAATGCCGACGAAGACCCAGCGCCAGCCGAGGTGCTCGGTCACCGTCCCGGAGGCGAGCGGCCCGACGACGGAGGGGATCACCCAGCTCGCGGCGAAGGCGGCCAGGATCGCGGGCCGGATGCGCTCGGGGTAGGCACGCCCGATGACGACGTACAGGGCGACGATCACCAGTCCGCCGCCGAGGCCCTGGACCGCCCGCCCGGCGATGAAGATCCACATGCTGGAGGCCGCCCCGGAGAGCAGCAGACCGGCGCCGAACGCGGTGATCCCGGTGGCGAGCGGCTGGAGCGGCCCGCGCCGGTCGGCCCACTGCCCGGAGAGGACCATGGCGAAGAGGCTGGTGGTGAAGTACGCGGAGAAGGCGAACGCGTACAGCGGGATGCCGTTCAGCTCACGGGCCGCCACCGGCATGGCCGTGCCGACCGCCGTGGCCTCGAACGCGATGAGGAACACCACGGAGACGATGCCGATGCTCAGCGCCCGGTAGGTGCGCCCGAGAACTCCTTCGACGGCCGCCAGGGGCACGTCGGACAACGGGTCCGGGGAGTGATCGTCGGTCGCGGGCGGCGTGAGGCGGGCGGCATCGGTGCCGTCGCGCGGTTCGAGGGCGGTCATGGCCTCAGCGTAAGGGGCATGGGCCGGTTTGAACCCTGTCGATGTACGGTCCCGGGCTCGGCCCTTGGTCGTAGGCCTCGGGCCCCGGGTATGAACGGCGTATGGCAGTCGCGTTGCGGCCGGGCCGGATTCCTTGAGGCGAGGACGGGCGCCCCGTAGCGTCGTAGTCAGCAAAAGAACAACGAAAACAAAAGAACACCCACACCCGACCGTGTGCCCGAGAGGCTCAGGGGCTCGACTGCAACTCGAGTTACACCGGTTCGATTCCGGTCACGGTCTCCACCACACGGAAGTGGCCGCCCCCTTGTACATCTTGTACGCCGGGGGCGGCCACTTCCGCACGCACGTACAGCGCCGCCCCCGGCCCCACACTCAGCCCGTCTTCTTCAACGCCTTCATCACATCACGCATATCGGTGATCAGGTCGGCCCGGTACGCGAGCAGCTCGGGTTCCGGCGACCCATCCGGCATCTCCTCGCCGTCGTCCGCGTCGAAGTTCGTCCAGGCGGTCAGGGCGAGCGTCACGACCGCCCCGCCCTCCACCACCTTCAGCTGCATCACGTTGTCCTCCATGACCAGCAGATGGGCCAGGTCCCCGAGGTCCGGCACCCGCTCCACCTGCGCCACCGCAATGCCGTCGATCTCCGTCAGCGTGCTGCTCGCCTCGAATTCGGGTCGCGGGTCGGTCTCCTTGTGCAGTTCGGCCGTGACGGACGCCTGGTAGGTCGTGGACCACTTCGCCCCGTCCTCGCCGCCCTGCGCAGCGGCGTCCGCCGGGGTGAGGATGACGGTGCACCTGATGCGGTGGAGGGCCGGGTGCTCGATCCCGTCCAGTTCGGTCGCCGCCGGCTCGGACTCCGTCGCTCCCACCACCTCGGCGAGCGCGTTCAGCTCGATCGCGGCGCAGGAGTCGGACTCCACGCGGTACCCGTGCAGGTCCGGCTTCCGGTCGCCACCGATCCCGTACGCGAACACCACCGCCGCCCACACCACGGAAGCCACCAGCGCGCCGCCCACACCCCAGAGCAGCCCCGACCCCCGCCGCCGCCCGGTCTCGGGCTCCCGATCGAACCCGCTCACCACGTCCGGGGGCGCGCCCGGCCCGCCCTCCCCCACCAACTCCGGCTCGGAAATCACCCCGGCACCTCCCCCTGGTCAACGGTTACGGTACCGGCCACCACCTCGCCGCCAAACGCCTCGTCACGCGGGATCGAGTACCGGCCGGGCCGCCAGCCCACCGTCGTTCTCGCAGCCCAACTCCTTCGCCATGGCAAGGGCGAAGGAATGGGCGACGGTCGCGTAGGCGTCCTTCAACTTCTCCGGATCACCTTCGGGGTCCTCGGGCGACCAGCGCTCCACACCGAGTCTGATGCGAGCCGGTGTGGAGCCAGGCAATTTCTCGCTCCGGCAGGCGAACCGGACAACACCGGCGTCCGGAGCGGCCAGGGCCTGCTCCCCCATCGGAAGCACCCTGAACTCCGGAGCAGGTTCACCCTCCGGCGTGCCCCATACCAGATCCCAGGTGACCTCCAGCCGATCGCTCGGGACGGAGTTCACCGCGTACACGTGGCAGATGTCCCCGTCATCGGCGGCGGGGGAAGCGTACGCCTCGCTCAATGACCTTGCGGCGTATGCGACGGTGGACCTCTCGTCCGAGCTCTCAAACATTGACGTCCCCGTGATCACCTTTAGCAATTCGGCCGCCTCGACGGAGTTGGCGGCGCCACCGCAGAATTCCATCGGCTCTGCGGACCGCTCATGCGTCGCGTCGGCGCGCCCAACGTACGTACAGCCGCCGTCGCTGCTGCTGCTGCTGCTGCTGCTGCTGCTGCTGCTAAAGGCAACAGGATGAACGCGCACGCGAAACCGAGGCGGCTAGGACTGAAAGTTCCGCTCACACGGATGCCGGCTGTGCGGAAGGAACAACAGGGGGCTTCGTACAATCCATCTCTGCGACGACCGACCGAGCGAACGCACTGAGCAGCTCCCACCGGAGCTCCGCTCCTGGACTCAGTCCTCTCACGTCGAACTGAACCGGCAGATCGGTGGGTTGGGAGGCGATCGTGCCGCGTACGGCGCATCCCGCGATCAACCGCATGTGGGCCGGGCCAGGTTCCGGTTCCACGTAAACCGAATCGTTCACCTGGCGCCACGTCCGGCCGATCTCCGGGCTGTTTGCTTCGACGGCCGTCAACCGGTCCGCCCTGTGCGACATCGTCATCAGGAGTCGATCTCTGCCGGGCGGCTGACCGGTGGAAGCTGCCGCAGCCCCCGGTCCAGCTTCTTGGGGAGACCGGCGTCGTCCTCGCACTCCAGCTTCTCGGCTACCGCCAAAGACGCGGAGTGGACAATTTCAAGGTTGTCCATCAAGTTCTCCAGAGCATCACCTCGGTCGCGGGCTTCGCTCAGTCCTCCGTAGATCCGTGCCGGGTGGTTCTTCGAGCCATCGAGTTGCGGGCTGACGCATTCAAAATAGATGCCGGCCGATCGGACGTTGGCTACCGCTTCCTTGCCCAACGAGAACCGCTTCGCCCCCTCAGGGTTCCCTGGGTAGTTGACGTCCTGTGGAGCATATATATGGAAAGCCAAGACCGTCTCTTCACCATTGCGGCTCCACTTCGTAGCCATCTCGCAAAGATCCTCTCTTGGCGACCAGCTACGGCCGGAGGCATACCCCTTCTCGATCTTTTCGATGAGCCGATTCATGCCACCACCCGCTCGCCGCTCGAAGGACGTCGCGCCCGTCACAGTCTCCACCGTCTTCTCCAGGCCACCCGCGAACACCCCCTCGCACACTTCCGCCGCATTGACGTACGGCGACTGAGGCTCTGGGTCCGATGAGCATGCGGTAACACAGACGGCCAAGAGCAGGCCGACGATCAGATTATTTCTGATTCGGTTCACACCCATACCTTTCCTTGCAGACCGGGGTAGCCTCAGCCCGCCTCCGGATCCACACCCTGCTGATTCTCTCGTTCGTTACCGACCCCATAGCCCAGGAGCATCGATTCCTTCAGATCCTCTCGGAGCTCTGCATCTTCCTTGGCCGCGTGAAGGGCGAGGAAATCCTCCATCGGAGCCTCCGCCATCGACTCACCAGAGCGATAGATGCTGTTCCATTCCTCTCTGGTAAGTTGCTCCGCCTTCTCCTTGCTCTTGTCGACCGAGTTGTCCGAGATATCTCCGACGACCTGGCCGATGACCTGCTCCGCGGCACCACTGGCCGTGTCGGTCGCTAGAGGGATCAGCACGGCGGCCGCACCCACCGCAGCCGTCGCCGGCAGGAACGCGACGCCGGCGGCGATTCCCACCCCTGCGCCGAACTCCACCCAGCCCGCACGTTCGGCCACCGCCTTCTCGTAGTCCTCGTGCTTCTTCATGTTGTCCGCCTGGACCTGGTCGGCCCTGGACTGGTCGAGCATGCCCTGCACCACTGCACCGACCCGGACGGTCGAGCGTGCGGCATCAGAGTCAATGGTTCCATCGGGGCCCACGTGCGTTTCCAGCACGCTTCTTGTGTATGCCTGCTCCGCCGCGGAAAGGGTGGCGTAGGCGTCCGGGTGCTGGCCGAGAGCACTGAGGAATTGGCGAGCGTTCGAACGGGCCTTGTCCCCGTCATCACCGAAGGGGATATGCCCTTGGATATTCTTGGTGGGGGCAAAGACGCCATTCACGTCGCCTTTGTCCAAAGCCCAGTTGATGTCGTCGATATATCCCGCACCCATGACACCCATGCTGTCCGCCAAGCCCTCCTGGTGCTTGAGCAAGCCGGCGTCCGCCCCGTACTTCTCCATGACCTTCCGCATGATCGCGGCGTTGTCGGCGTCCCGTTGCGCACGCGGATCCGGCTCGCCTGCCGGGTAGCCCAGAGTCGCCGCCTCCAGGGCATGACCCAGCGCGTCCGGCATGTACTGGACGGTGGGTGCCAATTTTTCCGGATCGGTGGAGTTGGAGTCCGGGAAAGACTCCCACTTCCCGTTTCCGAAGAAGTCGAGGTAGTTATCGATGGCCACCTCTTCCTTCTTGTCGATGCCCTTTTCGCTGGTCTCGACATCCATTTTTCCGAGGTCTGCCGTGGCACCTCGGTTGACCGTGCCGTCCTCGTTGTAGGCCGTCGGTTCATCGGTGAAGAACTTCTTTGCCGCGTCGGGACTGTTCCCCAGCGCCTCCAGCATGGCGGTGGTCGGGTCATAGCCGGACCCGTTCTTCCCCGAGGGGTTGAACGGGTTGTCCTGGAAGCCGTTCACCTGCTTGTTGCCGGCGAACCGGTAGGGATCCTTCTGATGCAGCTGCGCCACGTGCTCGGCGATCGGGTTGAGGAACTTCGCGTCGTAGTGCCCGTAGCGCATGATGCCGCCGAGCAGTTGATAGCCGTACGGGCCGCCGCCGTTGTCGTACTTGGACAATGGGATCTGCTGGGTGCCCATCTTGCGGAGCTCCGGGCCCCACTCCGCGGTGAACGCCTTGTCGTGCGAGGCGGCGGCCAGGCTGAGGCCCATATTCTTCTGGAGCGCCTGGACGTCCTTGAGCCGCTCCTCATCAACCTTCGTGCCCTCGTGCGTATCCGTGGCGAGCTGACCGAAGAACGCGAGCGACTTCTCCGGACCGAGCTTCTCGTAGAAGCCAGTGGCGAACTCAGTCGAATTGGCGTTGTCACGCAGCAGCTCGTTGAGCGCCTGTAGCTGGGCATGTGTCAGGTCGCGTCCCTTGCGTGCGAGGTCGGCGGCGCGGGCAGCTTCTTCCTGGTCCAGGTTCTTGTACTTCGGGCTGCTGAAATCCTTGCCCTCGCTGACGTTGGCCTCGAGCACGTTCTTAAAGGCGACGTCGGTGTCGTTGCAGTTGTCGACGATCAGGTCGATCTTCTTCTGCCAGCTGTCGACGGCCTCCTTCTGCTTGCGCAGCGCTCCGGGATAGTCGGGATCGTGCCGCGCAGTCACGTCTTCCTCCAGCGGCCTCCGCGGCGTGACCTTGCCCTTGGCATCCACATGGATACCCGCCGCGCGCCCTTCGACGTCGCGGATGTTCACCAGGTCGTCCTTGGCCTTCTTGAAGGCGGTGTGCGCGTCCTCCAGAACGAGCTTCACGCCTCTGGCCTCGGCGACCGCGTCCTTGAACTCCTTGGCGGTCTTGCCGATGAACCCTTTGGTGACGCCGGCGTTCACGCCGTCCCACTCGGCCTTGTCCGCCTTGACCTTCATGCCGTCATTGGCCACCTCGGCCAGGCGCTGCAGCTTGGTGACCATCTCCGACCAGTCGTCGGCAGCCTCCTTCAGCTTGCCGAGTGGTGCGTCGATGATGTCCTCGTACTTCAACACGCCAATTCCCCCCGTGGCTTACTTCAGATACTCGTTGAGCTTCGACACGCTGAGCAGGTCGCCGACGATCTGAACGTCGTCCTTGTGATGGGCGGCCTTGGAGTAGTCGAGGTGGTTCGAGATCTGTGCGCAGGCATCGAGGAGCGTCTTGAGGTGCGTCTGCCAGCGGTCGTTAACCTTCAACAGCCCGGATCCGCTCACGAAGTTGCCATTGGTGAGCGCGATGGCCGCGTCGAAGGTCGTGGGCCTGGCGTGATCGCCGTCCTTCGACAGCCGCGTGCGCAGTTCGTACGCGTCATGCCCGATCGCACCCAGGTCGTCATCGTTGACGGCAAGGTCAGCCTGTGACGGGCCTTTCGGAGTTCCTGGTTCGGCAGGTACGCCATTGAGGCGCATATCAACCCTCTGGGTCGACTCCGTACGAAGTCCCGCCCATTCCGCATCAAACGTCATAGATTCCCCGTGATGATCTACTCAAGCGGCCGAGGCCTTGGACAGATACACTGACTCAAGGCACCAACACTAGCCGCCGGAATTCACGGAGTGGCATCAAAACAAGACATCTCTGCACCCCTGCCGCGGAACACCGAAAAGTAGCGCACGAACGCGACTAGCTAGCCTTTTGGGGCGCCGGGCAACCATTTCACGCCATGGCTGGCGCGACCGTGAGACCGACTACCTAGTGCGAGGTGTTCTCTGGCGCACCGGGAGGGGGAGCTGTTGGCGGATACGGCGGCTGGAACTGCGGCTGCCCATAGCCGTACGGAGGCTGATACGCCGTCGGAGGCTGTGCGGCAACGGCCTTTCGCCGACGGGAGCGGAGCACCGCTGCTGTCACGCCGCCGCCGACCAGGGCTGCCGCGGCAACCCCCAGGCCAATCCAGAGAGCGCTACTGCCGCCTCCGTCCGCAGCCGCGGCGGCAGGCGCCTCGCTCTGATCGGCACCGCCCCCAGCCTCGGACGCCGCTGCGGCGAGATCCGGAAGCGGGTACACATCGGCGGGCCCGGGGTCCCCGGGAGTCTTGAGCGCGATACGAGGTCGAACGATTCCGTAGCCGATCCCGTCGGACCGCTTCTTGCCGCTGACGGGGCCGCCTGCGGTGTTCAGCATGACCCGCAGGACCTGGTTGTTGGTCCAGTCTGGATGCTTGGACCAGATCAGGGCCGCCGAGGCAGAGGCGACAGCTGTTGCGTAGCTGGTACCGCTGCTCTCACACAACTGGGTTCCTCCGGAACACGCGTGAACGGTGTCCACGCCCGGCGCTGCGAGATCAACCTGCGGTCCGTACTGAGAGGATTTAGCCCTTCGAAGATCTCTTCCGACGGATCCCACGCCGACAACACCTGGCGTCCCGGACGGATACTCGATCGCGTTTTCCTTATCTCCGCTGTTCCCTGCGGCCGCGAAGATCAGCACCCCTTCATCCAGGGCGTATCTCACAGAATCCGTCAACCGTTGCGATCCGACGTTATTACCGAGAGAGATATTGATGACCTTGGCACCCTGATCGACAGCAAAGCGAATTGCCGCCGACACGTCATCGTTGAAATTTCTATCCCCTGTCGCACCGTTAACTTTACCTACGCTGTCCTTTACGCGGATCGGAAGAATTTTGGACCCCGGGGCCAAGCCGAAGGCGCCATCCCTACCACCGGCATTGCCGGTTCCAGCAATGATTCCCGCAATCCCGGTTCCATGATTCTTGTAATCAGTGCGCTCGTCCCCCGGAGAATCCGTCGCCAAATCCTTCCCTTTGAGGACACGCCCCTGAAGATCAGGGACTGAGGCATCCACACCTGAATCGATCACCGCAACAGTCACGTTCTTACCGGTGCTGGTCTTCCACATCTGCTCGGCACGCATCACATCCAGATGCCACTGGCGGGAACGAACAGATTCAGCATGTGCAGGGGTAGCCCCGACCAAGAGCAGTGCCACTACAGAGGACAGGGCGGCCCCACGCCGGGCAACGGCTGCACTGGTGGCACCCATTCCATTCCCCTTTTCTGGATTCAGTCGATCACCAGCGGCCCGACGGCTCAGGTGCTCTGCTGCAGAATCTGTCCGTCCTCCTCTGGACGGAATCAGCAATCTTGCCTTTCGCCCTTGCGTGAGTCACAAGCGCGTCGCAGACCCCATACCTTCTCGCCCATAGCCGCCTACCGTCCCCCTGCGCGAGAACCGGTGAGGCCCTTTCAGCCGACGGGGCCCGGCCCTTGGCCGGGTGGAGGCCCGTAGGACGCATCGGAGTACGGGCTGTTCGGCGGTGAGCCGTAGGCAGAATGCGGCGGTTGGGGGTGCTGCGGGTGTGGATACGGCTGCTGATAGGCCTGCGGAATGGTTGCAGCAGCGGCCACAGCGCGTCGGCGGCGGGTGACCAACACGGCACCCACGACACCCGCCAGGGCCACTGCCCCGACACCAAGGCCGACCCAGAGGCCTGTGTCACCACCATCACCGTCACCCGAGGCGGACGTTGCAGGGTCTAGAGGCCTCGCCGAGCCATCAGCAGCCTTGGACGACTCTGCGGAGGGCTTCTCCTTCGCTGCGGCCTCCGCCTCGGCCAGGTCCGGAAGAGGATACTCATCGGCCGGACCGGGGTCGCCGGGCTTCGTCAACGCCGCCCCCGGACGCACTGCTCCGTAGCCGACGTAGTCGTTGCGCTTGGCGCCGCTGGTCGGGCCACCAGCCGTATCAAGCATGACCCGGAGGACCTGGTTGTTCGTCCAGTCCGGGTACTTGGACCAGATCAGGGCGGCGGAGGCGGAGGCGATGGCGGTGGCCGCGCTCGTGCCATAAGACTTACAGAAGTCCGTCTTGCCGGTACAGGCGTGAACCATATCCTCACCCGGGGCGGATAGATCCACCTGAGGTCCGTAATGAGAGAAGTCGGCCTTCTTCAGATCTCTGCCGATCGCACCGACGCCCACCACTCCAGGAGTGGACGCCGGGTACATGACCTTGTTTCCCTTTTCTGCATCGTTTCCGACGCCGGCGAAGATCAGAGACCCCTTATTTAGGGCGTACTTCACAGCCTCGTCGAGGTTCCGCGAACCCGCCTCGGCCCCCTGACTGAGATTGATGACCTTCGCGCCGGAATCAGCAGCGTACCGAATTCCCTCTGGCACAGATCTATTGAAATCCCTCAACCCCTCCGCCTGGGTATTCAACTTCTCTCCAGGGGTCATTCGAATCGGTAGGATCTTCGCGCCCGGCGCCAGCCCGAAAGCCCCAGCTCCCCCATTCCCTCTGCCTGTTCCAGCGATCAGTGCCGCCATCCCCGTACCGTGACCGTCCGGATCGGTGTGCTCGTCACCGGAGGCATTCAAAGCCAGGTCCTTGCCCTTGAGGACACGGCCTTGAAGGTCAGGGACGGAGTCATCGACACCGGTATCGATCACCGCGACCGTGACACCCGCCCCGGTACTCATGGCCCACATCTCTTCTGCCTTCATGGCATCGAGGTGCCACTGCATCGACCTCATGGAATCCGCATGAGCCGGTGTGGCGATACCCACCAGCAGTCCGATCACCGATACGAGAACGGCGTGGGTGTGCACTTTTCGCTGACTGCCGATGGGCATGCGTTTCCCTTGCCAGAAGTTGGTCAGTCGATAACTGGTGGCACTACGCGGCGGGATCCCTGCTGCCACGTCTCTTCGTCCTCCGTCAGATAGTCAGGCCTCTCGCTGCCCTCATCCCGACGTGGGCCACCAGCGCGTTGCGAGCCTGCGGCACCTCGCCCCATCGCACCCGTGCCGCGTGCGCCTTCGCCTGACGACGCTCCTCGCACAAGTCCCGTGCCTCCAGGCGTGAATGGCCGTGCGCCGGTTTGGCCGGGCTGCGGTGGGCGGCCGCCTACCATTCCGCCTGCTTCGCCAGCGAGTCGACGCCCGCCGACGATGCCGCTCTGCCCGCTTCCAACGGCACCGCCCGGCGCGTGCATCATCGGTGCACGACCCCCGTGAGCGCCTTCGCCGCCGACCACCAGTCCGCGCGGCAGGCCGCCCACCGGCCGCCCCGTGGTCTGCGGAGCAGGCCTGCCGCCGACGATACCGTTGGCCGGAGAGGGGCGTCCGACTTGTCCACTACCAGGACCGTTGGGACCTGGCATGGCCAGAGAAGGCCGCACGGCACTTACCGGCCGGCCTGAGCCGTTCGTCGACGGCAGCGGAACAACACCCTTGTTCAGAACGGGCGGAACTCCACCCACAACAGGCGGAAGACCGACGTCGGGCCTTCCCCCACCAGGCTGTCCTTGAACCGGAGTCACTGACGGCAGTGCAGGCGCGTCGGGAAGTGTCGCGACGCTGTCGATACCCATTTCGACCGGCGGAACCGCCGGCGACGTCGGCACTGGGGACCTGATCGCACCTACGTCTGGACCGCCACGGGACACACTCCCGTCAACACCAGATACTGGGCTCGGTGTCTCGCCACTTGATGAGGAGCTGCTACCGCCCGATGTGACTGGACCGATGCCTTTCGTACCGCCGAAGTTGGTCTCGTCCCTCGGCACGATCGCCATCGGCGGAGGCGGGAACGTGGGCTTTTCCAACCGGTCCATCTCCATCGTGGACTGGTTGTACGCCTCCGACAGAGCCTTCATGCGCTGCGCAGCCTCGTGGCGGGCGGAGTCGTTGGCCGCGATCTGGGCCTCCGCCTTCTTCGCGATGGCTGCGGCGTCCGGGTCGTTCCTAGCCTCCAGCGCCGCTTCGAGGTTCGCCTCGGCGCCCTTGTGGATGGTGCGGGGGATGGTGGTCTTGGCATGGGTGATCGCGTGGGACGCCTGTGTGAGCCACTTGGCCGCGCCCGCGCTGTATTCGCCGAGGCGCAGAGTCTCGTTTGCCAGGTTCGCCGTCCAGGTGCGGAACGCGTCGCTGCCGTCGCCCTTCCACTGCACGATCTGAGGACGGACCTTCAGCTCCTCGGCGATCTTGTGGATCTCCTCGGCCGCAGACTTCAGCCGATCCGCGGCCCCACGCACCGCACCGCTGTTGGCCTGGTCCAGCCACTTCAGCATTTCTTCGTGGGTCATGCCTTCGAACTTGCTAGCCATCCCGCTCCCCCATCCGGTCCGGTGCCGTACCCGTGATCACTATTCCCATGAAAGACCGTCTGTGCCCGAGGTGTCACCGCTGGACGACGGAACCTCCGCCGGCCGGTCACCGCTCTGCTTGGTCACAGGCGCTTCCGCCTTGTCCGGCTTCGGATAGTGCTCCTCCACACCAGACTTGATGGCGAGCATGCGTTCGCGGATGTCCTGGTCCATGTTGTCGTAGCCCTTGTGCGAGGCCAGGACCGCGATGCTCATGCCCTCGATGGAGTCCGAGAGGAGCTTCGACAGGGTCTCCAGCTCGCCGACGACCTTCTCGTACGAGGCGAACATGCCCTTCGCCTCCGGCCAGGACACGTCGCCGAACTGGCTGTCCTTGATGGAGATCTCGCCCAGCTTCTTGGCGTCCGCCGGTGATGCCTTCAGGTCGACGAGGATCTCGTCGATGCGGTCCCGGAACTTGGTGAAGGACTCCAGCTCGGTGTAAAGCTCTGCGACCGCACTTTGCGCCGCAGCGACGGCGCCCCCAATGAATCCCCCGAAGAGCCCCCCGGAGGAGCCGGCCCCTTCGGAGCCCTCTCCCGTCGCCACAACACCCTCCCCGTTGTCCTGCTGGTACAGCTTCGAGGATCACTGTAGCCAGCATCGGTGACAGCTCGCACCCTTTGATTGCACGTGCAATGCGCGTCACACCGGTCCGACGGCTGTAACGAGCCAGTCAGGGCTTGGGTGTTGCCACCGCCGCCTGGGGCCTGATGGGGAGTCGGTTCACCGGGCGGCCCGTTGCGGAGCGGACCGCCGAGGCGACCGCCGCGGGGGCCGTGACGACCGGGACCGCCGAGGCCGGTTTCGCGCCGAACGGGGCCACCACGTCGCGTTCCTCGACCAGTTTCACGATGCGGATGTCGGGGGCGTCCAGCGAGGTCGGGAGTGCGTAGCCGGTCAGGTCGGGGTGGCGGATCAGGCCTCTCGCGGTGCGCAGGTTCTCCGTGAGGGCCGCGCCGATGCCCTGGGTGATGCCCGCCTCGATGCGGATCGCCAGCTGGGCGGGGTTGAGGACACGGCCCACGTCCTGGGCCACCGCCATTTCGACCACGCGGACCGAGCCGAGCTCGATGTCGACGTCCACCACCGCCCGTACCGCGCAGAACGCGAGGCCGACGAACGCGTCGCCCTGGCCCGACTCGTCCAGTGGTTCCGTGGGGTGCGGGCGGCACTGGGCGGTGGCCCAGAGTTCCTTGCCGTCCAGTGCTTCCGTGACGGTGGTGGAGAGCACGCCGTCGTACGAGGTGATCTTGCCGTCGGCGATCTGGAGCAGCTCCGTGGACATGCCGAACTTGTGCGCCAGCGGCTGGAGGAGCTGGGTGCGGACCATCTTCGCCGCCCGTTCCACCGCCCCGCCCGACACCCAGGTGTGGCGGCCGTGCGTCGCCGGGCCCGCCGGGGGCTGGTCGGTGTCCACCGCCGCTACGTGGACCTCCTCGACGCCCAGGGTCTCCTGGACGATCTGGCGGGCGAGGGTCGTGAAGCCCTGGCCTGTTTCGACCGCCGCGCAGATGACGGTGGCCACACCGTCGTGGACCCGGACCGTGGCCGTGGAGACCTCGTCCGTGCCCTCGGCGCCGAGCATGTGGACCATGCCGAGGCCGTAGCCCACGCCCCGGCGCACCGCCCCCGGCTCCCCCGCGCCCTCGGGCCCGCCCGGCAGCAGCCAGTCGTCCTCGGGGGCGTCCTTCGGGAGGGCGGGGAGGGGGTAGTCGCGGACCGCCTGGAGCAGTTCGGCCACCGGGGCCGGGCAGGTCACCGTCTGGCCCGTGGGGAGGATGTCGCCCGTGGAGAGCGTGTTGCGCAGGCGCAGTTCGGCCGGGTCGATGCCCAGCTTGGCGGCCAGCTTGTCCATCTGGCCCTCGTACGCCGCGCAGACCTGCATCGCGCCCTCGCCGCGCACATGGCCCGACGGCGGGTTGTTCGTCCGGACCGCCCAGCCCTCGATGAAGGCGTGCGGGACGACGTACGGGCCGCAGGCGAAGGCCACGGCCGCCGCCAGGGACTCCGACGAGGCGTCGGCGTACGCGCCCGCGTCCAGCAGGATCTGGGCCTCCACCTTGACCAGCCGGCCCTCCGTGTCCGCGTGGTGGCGGTAGCGCAGGAGGGTGGGGTGGCGGTGGGTGTGGCCGAGGAAGGACTCCTCGCGGCTCGCGGCCAGCTTCACCGGGCAGCCGGTGCGCAGCGCCAGCAGGCCCAGCGGGATCTGGAATCCCGGGTCCTCTCGGTCGCCGGTCGCGCCCGGCACCCCGGTCACGACGACCTTGACCCGGTCCGGCTCCAGGCCGAAGCAGGCGGCGATGAGGTCGCGGTCGGTGTGCGGGTCGGTGGAGGCGGTGTAGATCTCGACGCCGCCGTCGGGCCTCGGCACGGCGAGGCCGGCCTCCGCGCCGATCGGGGCCGGGTCCTGGCGGCCGATGCGGTAGAGGCCCTCGACGACGACCTCGCCCGTCGCCTCCGCGTCGCCGTAGCGCAGCGGGATGTGGCGGATCAGGTTGCCGTCGGGGTGCAGGGGCTCGGCCGCGAACGCCTTCTCCGGGTCCGTGACCGGCTCCAGCACCTCGTACCGTACGGCGATGGCGGCGGCGGCCAGCCGTGCGGTGTCCGGGTGGTCGGCGGCGACCGCGGCGATCGGCTCGCCGTGGTGGCGGACCAGGTCGGAGGCGAACACCGGGCGGTCCACCACATGGCGGCCGTAGTTGCTGTCCCCCGGCACGTCCTCGTGCGTGACGACCGCCCGCACCCCGGGCATCTCCTCGGCCGCCGAGGTGTCGATGGACACGATCCGCGCGTGCGGGTGCGGGGAGCGCAGCACGGCCGCCCACAGCAGGCCCTCGGCCCAGAGGTCGGCGGCGTACGGGAAGGTGCCCTCGGTCTTCGCGCGGGCGTCGGCGGCGGGGAGCGACGCCCCGAGGCCCATCCGGGGCTGCTCCTGGCCCTGGTCCGGGCCGCCGCCGGATCCGCCGCTCAGCGCGTCGATCCTGGGCAGGCCGGTGCTGGTCGCGTTGGCCGCGGTGGCCGCGTCGCCGCTCACGCCGCCTCCTTGTCGTTCGCCTGGTGCTGCTGTTGTACGGCGGGGCCGCGGGCGTGCCTCACAGCGCCTCTCCCTCGTGCGGGTGGGGCACCTGCTGCACGCCGCCGGCGCCCGGCTCGGCCTGGTGCGGGATGCGCGCCTCGTCCTGGACCGCCGTGGCCGCCTCGGCGTTCGCCTCGCGGGCCGCGACGACGTCCGCGACCGCGTCGAGCACGCCCCGGTAGCCGGAACAGCGGCAGAGGTTGCCGCAGAGGGCCTGGCGGGTCTCCAGCTCGCTGGGGGCGTGGTTGCCCTCCAGCAGGTCGTGGACGGTCATCGCCATGCCGGGGATGCAGAAGCCGCACTGGACGGCTCCGCAGGCCGACAGGGCGCGCTGGACGTCGGACGGTTCGCCGTCGACGGCGAGGCCCTCGACCGTACGCACCTCGCTGCCCGCCGCCGTGGCCGCGGGGACCAGGCAGGAGGCGACCAGCCGGCCGTCGACCTGGACGTTGCAGGCGCCGCACTCGCCCTGCGAGCAGCCGTCCTTGGCTCCGGCCAGGCCGAGGCGCTCGCGGAGCACGTAGAGCAGGGACTCGCCGATCCAGGCGTCGCTGACCGGGCGGTCCACGCCGTTCACATGGAGCAGGTAGGACGCGGAGGGGTGCTCGCTCGGGGCGTCGAGCAGGGCGGGGGCGGGGGCAGGGTCGGGGGCCGGATCCGAGGCGGCGGTGAGGTCGGTGTCCTGGGTCGGGGGTGCCGTCCGGTCCGGTTCCGCTTCCGGGCCGGGGAGCGGCTCCGTTTCCGGGTCCGCTTCCGGTGCCGTTTCCGATTCCGTTTCCGGAGTTGCTTCCGCACCGGGCCCGGTGGCGAGCTCGGGCTCCGTGCCCGCCGCCGGGTCGGGTTCCTCCGTGCCGGGCAGGGTGTCCGCGGCTTCCTGCACCGCTGCCGGTTCCTCCGTCGCCGGTTCCGGGGCTTCCTCCGTCATGGGTACGGGGGCGGCCTCCGGTTCCGGCGTGGCCCAGGGGGCGGGGGCGCCGCCGGGCAGCGTGGCGGGGCGGGCGCTGTCCGCGTACCACTGCGGGGTGTGCGCCGAGGCCAGGAACTCGCCCGATTCGTCCGGGAGATCCCCGTCCGCGACCGGGATCGTCCACTGGCCGGTGTGTCCGGTGTGGCTCGCCTGGCCCGTGTGGCTGGTGTGGCTCGCCTGGCCGGTGTGGCTCGTCCGGTCGGTGTGGTCGGTGTGGTCCGTGTGGTCGGAGACGCCGGTGCCCCCGGAGGCACCGGGTGCTTCCGGGACGCCCTGCTGCGGGGCTGCCGGTGTCTCGCCGAGGGCCTCGGTGAAGTTCCACTGGGCCGTGGCGTGCGAGGTGTCCTGGTACGGGCCCTGGTAGCCGCCGGGCACGCCGCCCTGCTGGTTCGGATCCGGCCAGTGGACCGCGCCGGTCTCCCGGGCGGCGGCCTCGTGCGCGGCGGCGGCCTCCTGGGCGCGCTGCTCGGCCTGTGCCTGCTGGGTCTGCGTCTGGATCACCCAGCTGCCCGTCGCCGCCGGGTCCAGACCGGCGGCCGGGGTCAACGGAACGATCATCGGCGGGACGTACCCGTGGCCGGGCGCGGCCAGCGGGATGTTCGCCAGGTCCTCCGGCGGCAGGTGGACGAACGCGGTGGCGTCGGCGTCGAAGCCGTCGCCCTGCGGGGTCGGCTCCCAGCCGCCGTAGCGCGGGTCCGGGCCCTCGGAGTGCCCCTGCCCCTGCTGCTGGTGGGGGTTTTCCTCATTGCTCACGACAGTGCCCTCCCCAGCGCGCGTCGGGCGAGCGCGGCGACGGTGCGCCGCAGGTGCAGGACGGCCGGGGACAGCGGCGGGGCCTCTGTGCCGTCGGCCGGTGGTGCGTGGTCCGGGATGCAGGCCGCGGCGACGTACTCGCCGAAGGCCGCCAGCGCGTCGGGGGCCAGGCCCCGCTCGCCGTCCCAGTCGATCAGCGAGGCGATCCAGCGCTCCGCCTCCAGCGGGCGCAGCGGCATCGGGGCGATGGCGCCGACCGCGCAGCGCACGCCGCGCCGGGCCGGGTCCAGGACGATGGCGACCGAGGCGGTGGCGCGGCCGGGTCCGGTGCGGCCGGTGGCCTTCAGGAACACCTGCGGGGCGTGCAGCAGCGGTACGCGGACGAAGCCGATCAGCTCCGCGGGCTCCAGCAGTTCGCGGCCGGCCAGCAGGTGGGAGACGGGGATCTCGCGGCGGGCGCCGCCGGGGCCGGCGATGACGAGTTCGGCCTCCAGCGCGGCCAGCACCGGCAGGGCGTCGCCGGTGGGCGCGGAGGTGACGATGTTGCCGCCGAGCGTTCCGGCGTTACGGATCTGGGGCGGGCCGGCGGCGCGGGCGGAGGCGGCGAGGGCGGGGATGAGGGCGGCGAAGTCGGGGCGGCCCATGCGGGCGTGGGTGAGTCCGGCGCCGAGCAGCGCGTGGCCGTCCTGGTAGTGCCAGCCGCGCAGCTCGCTGATCCGGCCCAGGCCGACCAGCCCCGAGGGGCGCAGGAGCCCCTTGTTGACGGCTGCCATCAGGTCCGTGCCCCCGGCAACCGGTACGGCTGCGGGCATGGCGCCGAGTGCCGCCACGGCCTCGTCCAACGAGGCCGGCAGTGTCACCGACTGCGTCGCCTGCGGTGCGTGCGTGGTCAACCCAGCTGCCCCTTCCCGGTCTCCCGGCTGTCCCGCCTGTTCCGCCGTACGGTACGTGTTCACAGCCCGGACGTGGCAACTCTGGCACATCTTCCGATCGGACCGGCGCGAGGGTCCGCGAAGGGTGGATCCGTCCCTGACCTGCGGGATGTTCCGGTTTCGCATGTCTTCGGCGCAGAGGGTGAATTGCCACTCTTCAGCGAGGCTTGTACGACTTATTCCGTTCGCGCTCTCGCGTGGGGGGTACGTCGGCAGGCGGCCGGGCCCGGACGCGCGTCGGCCGCGGCGGTCCCGGAGGGCGCCCCGAAGGGCTCCCGGAGGACGGCCGCGGCCGACGGGCCGGTGCGCGGGTCAGACCACCGGAGGCTCTCCCTCCAGCGGGCGGCCGAGGATGCCGGGGCGCTGCTGGCGGGGGTACGGGCCGGCCGGCGGGCGGTAGTCGACGCCGAGGGCGTCGAGCCGGGCGTAGTGGGCGGTCATCCGGGCGTCGAAGGCGGCGAAGTCCCGGTCGGCCGGGGCGGGCAGGGCGGACCAGGCGACCTCGGCGAAGGCGGCGAGGCGCGGGAAGACCTGGTAATCGACGCGGGCCCGGTTCTGCATGACCTCGGTCCACACGTTGGCCTGAGTGCCCAGGATGTGACGGGCCGCCTCCTCGCTCAGGCCCGGCGGTACGGGCTCGAAGCGGTAGACGTTCTCCAGGGTCCTGACGTACCCGATGGGCATCGGCTCGTCGGGGCCGCCGTCCTGACGGTGGTCCAGATACACCTGCTGCTCCGGGCACATGACCACGTCGTGCCCGGCCTCGGCGGCCGCGATGCCTCCGGCGTAACCGCGCCAGGAGGAGACCGCGGCCCCCTCGGCGAGGCCGCCTTCGAGGATCTCGTCCCAGCCGATGAGGCGGCGGCCGCGCGCGGTGAGCCAGGCGTCGAAGTGCCGGATGAACCAGGACTGGAGCCCGTCCTCGTCCTTCACGCCGAGTTCGGCGATCCGGGCCTGGGCGAGCGGGGACTCCTTCCACTGGTCCTTGGGGCACTCGTCGCCGCCCATGTGGACGAAGGGCGAGGTCTCGGCGGGGAAGAGTTCGAGCACTTCCTCCAGGACGCCCTCGAAGAAGCGCAGGGTGGTGTCAGTGGGGGCGAGTACGTTCGGATTGACGCCCCAGGTGTCCCAGACGGAGAGGGTGGTGGTGTCGATGACGTCGGTGTTGCCCAGTTCGGGGTACGCGCTGATCGCGGCCTGCGAGTGGCCCGGGATGTCGATCTCGGGGACGACCCGGATATGCCGCTCGGCGGCATAGGCGACGATCTCACGGATGTCGTCCTGGGTGTAGAAGCCGCCGTGAGGGGTCTCGTCCCAGAGTTCGGAGGCGCGGTGGCCGTATTTGGTGCGCGCACGCCAGGAGCCGACCTCGGTCAGGCGCGGGTGGCGCTTGATCTCGATGCGCCAGCCCTGGTCGTCGGTGAGGTGGAAGTGGAAGACGTTCAGCTTGTGGGCGGCGAGCAGGTCCAGGTAGCGCAGGATGTCGTCCTTGGGCAGGAAGTGCCGGGAGACGTCGAGCATCAGACCGCGCCAGCCGAAGCGGGGTTCGTCCTCGATGCGGACCGGCGGGACCTGCCAGGAGCGTCCCGGGGCGAGCGGTGCGCGGCGGAAGGCGTCCGGGCCGAGGAGCTGACGGAGGGTCTGCGCGCCCCGGAAGACGCCCGCCGCGCTGCCGCCCGTGAGGCGTACGGCGTCCGTCTCGACGGCCAGGCGGTAGGCCTCGGGGGCGAGCGCGGCGTCGAGGGCCAGCACGATGCCCTGCCCGGCCGAGCCGGAGCCGTCGCCCGCGCCCGTGTCGGCAGCAGCACCCGTGTCCGTAGCGGCGCCCGTGCCGCCGGCCTCCGGCAGGGGCAGTCCGGTGGCCGCGCCGAGCGTGGTGCGCAGCCAGTGGGCGACGCCCTCCGTGCCCGGTGCGGCGCTCAACGGGGTCCCGCGGTCCAGTGCGTACGGTCCGCAGGGAGCAGCGGTCAGGGTGCGCGGGGCCGGGATCAGACCGAGTGCCGCGGGGTCCGCGGTGTCCGTCGCCGTCCTGTCCTCGGGTGTCATGACATCAGTCCTTAACCGCTCCGCCCAGTCCGGAGACGAGGCGTCGCTGTACGAGTACGAAGAAGACCAGTACGGGGATGGTCATCACCGTCGAGGCTGCCATGATCCCTCCCCAGTCGTTCTCGTCCGGTTTGAAGAAGACCAGCAGCGCCATCGGCAGCGTCGACTGGGAGGTGTCGCTGATGATGAACGACTTCGCGAACAGGAAGTCGTTCCAGGTGGTGATGAAGGAGAAGACGCTCGTCGCGACCAGGCCCGGGAAGACCAGGGGGAAGAGGATCTGCCACAGGAAGCGGGTGCGGCTGGCCCCGTCGATGTAGGCGGCCTCCTCCAGGGCCTCGGGGACGGCCTTGACGAAGCCGCGCAGCATCCAGATGGCGAACGGCAGCGAGAAGGCGAGGTGCGGCAGGATCAGCGAGCCGAGGGTGTTCAGCTGGCCGAAGTCGCGCATCAGGAAGAACAGCGGGATGGTCAGCGCCTCCACCGGCACCATCTGCGCCACCAGGAACATGATCAGCAGCGTGGTGCGGAACTTGAAGCGGAAGCGGGTCACGGCGGTGGCGGCCAGGAAGGCGACCAGCGCGGAGAGGATGACGACCGTGCCCGCCACCAGCAGGCTGTTGAGGAAGTAGCGGCCGAAGTCCTGCTGTTCGAAGACCCGGCGGAACGAGTCGAGCGAGGGGGCCAGCGTCCAGGGGCGGGCGTCGGTGGACTGGATCTCCCCGGCCGGCTTGAAGGCGGAGAGCACCATCCAGTACAGCGGGAAGGCGACCGCGACGGCGATGAGCAGGGCGGCGGCCTCGGCCATCAGCCTGCCGGGCCGCTTGACGCGCAGGAGCCCCGCAATACCTCCGCCGCGTGTGCCGCCGCGTGCGGAGCGGTCGGTCGTCGCGCTCACAGTTCCTCCCCCTGGCGGCGTACGAGACGCAGATAGACGAGCGTGACGGCGAGCAGGATCACCAGCATCACGACGCCGATCGCCGATCCGAGGCTGTACTGCGAGGACGCGAACGCCTTCTGGTAGGCGTACACGTTGAGCACCAGGTTCTGGCCGGCGATGCCGCCGCCGTTGGTCATGACGTAGATCTGGGTGAAGACCTTGAAGTCCCAGATGATCGACTGGATGGTGACGACGATCAGGATGGGCTTGAGCATCGGCGCCATGATGGTGCGCCAGATCCGCCACTGGGACGCGCCGTCCAGCGAGGCGGCCTCCAGGACTTCGGTGGGGATGGCGCGGATGCCCGCGTACACGGTGACCATCACGAACGGGAACGAGCACCACAGGACTTCGAGGAGCACGAGCGCGAAGGCGCTGTAGCGGCCGTACGTCCAGGAGAAGTCGCCCAGTCCGAGCACCTTGTTGACCGGTCCGAAGTCGGGGTCGAAGAGGAAGACCCAGACGGTGGAGCCGGTGATCGCGGGGGTGGCCCAGGCGCCGAGCGCGGCCATCATCAGGGCGAGCCGGGGCAGGGCGCGGATGCGGGTGAGCAGGACGGCGAGCGCGCAGCCGACGGCCAGGGTGGAGACCACACAGGCCGCGGCGAACAGCACGGTGGCGAGGAGGACCTGCCAGAACTGGCTGTCGTTGAAGAGCGTGGCGTAGTTGCCGAACCCCTGGAAGGTGGTGGGTTCGCCGCCGCTGACCTGGGCCTGGGTGTACTCCAGGAACGAGATCAGGCCGAGCTGGTAGATCGGGTAGACCAGCAGTCCGGCGAGCAGGACGAGGGCCGGCAGGAGGTAGAGCCAGGGGGTCCAGCCGGAGTGCCCCCTGGGGGACACGGACCGGCCGCGCCGGGGCGGGCGGGCGGCCCGGGAGCCGTCGCCCGCCCCGGCGGCGCCCGCGGGCGGCGCCTTGAGCGCGGAGGTGTGCGTGGTCATCGTCAGCCGGCTTCGGTGAAGGCCGCGTCCATCTTCTTCGCCGCGTCGTCCGAGGCCTTCGCCACGTCCTTACGGCCGGAGACGATCTCCTGGAACATCGTCGGCAGGATCAGCGAGGCGTCGATCTGGCCCCAGGCGGGCGAGGCGGGGACGAACTTGGCGCCCGCACCGAGAGTCTGGACGAACGGGGCGACGAAGGGCTCCTTCTTCGCGGCGTTGTCCAGGACGTCGGTGTAGGTGGGCAGGAAGCCCATCGCGTCGAACATCTCGGCCTGGGTCTTCTTGCCGGAGAGCGACTTCATCAGGTCGACGGCGAGGGTGCGGTGCGAACTGCTCTTGAGGACGCCGAGGTTGTTGCCGCCGGCGAAGGCGGGGGCGATGGAGTTCGGGGCGACGCCGGGCAGCGGGACGACGGCGTACTTGCCCTTGACCGCGCCCGCCTCGACGGCGGCGTGGCTGAAGTCGCCGCCGATGGCCATGGCGGCCTTGCCGGAGGCGAAGGCGGTCACGGTGGCGTTGCCGCCCATGGAGGCGCACTTGGCGGCCGGGCAGTTGTCGTCGCCGAAGAGCGAGGTGTAGGCCTCGATGCCCTTGCGGGCCTTCTCGCTGTTGATGCCGGACTTGTAGGCGCCGCCGCTCTCGCCCGCGAGTTCGCCGCCGTTGGCCCAGATGAAGGGCATCGCGCCGTAGGTGTACGCGCCGCCGACCGCGAGGCCGTAGAGGTCGGGCTTCGCCTTGTGGATCTTCTTGGCGGTGGAGATCAGCTCGGCCTGGGACTTGGGGGGTTCGATGCCGAGGTCCTTGAAGACGTCGGTGCGGTAGTAGAGGGCCCGGACGCCGACGAAGAAGGGCGCGCCGTAGACCTTGTCGCCGACGGTGACGGACTGCTTGGCGATCGGGTCGGTGTCCTTGGCCTCGTCCCAGGCGCCGAACTCCTCGGTGACGTCGGCGAGTCCGCCGTCCTTGACGTATCCGGCGGTGTCGCTGTTGCCGTACTCGATGAGGTCCGGGGCGCTCTTGGGGTCGTTGAAAGCGGCCTTGATGCGCTGCGCGCGGGTGTCGACGGGTATGTACTCGACCTCGACCTTCGCGCCCTTGTGGGCCTTCTCGAAGTCGGCGACGGCCGCGTCGACGACCTTCTCCTTGGGCTTGTTGCCGACCTCCTGGAAGAGCCAGACACGGAGCGTGCCGCTCTTCTCGTCACCCTTCGCACTGGTGTCGGAGGTCTGCGGCGCGCAGGCGGTGGCGGTGAGGCCGGCCAGCACAAGCGCCGCAGCCGGGGCGGCAATTCGGGCAGAAAGCTTCATCCGGAACCCCTACCGGTCATGCGTTGCACCATGTGCAACGTGCGTTTCGTTCTGCACAACTGGCAGGAGAGTAGATCCGCGCCCCGGAGACGACAAGTGGTCTCGACCACTCTGTGACCAGCGAATGCAGCCCGTGCAACGCGACGGTCCGGTCACCTTCCGTGAGCAGGCATGGAGAAGGCCCCCGGGGCGCGCGGTGACGCGCGCCCCGGGGGCCTGTCGGCGAAGCGGTGGGAGCCGGACCTACTTCTTGTCCTTGCCGCCGCCCTTGCCCTTGTCCTTGTCGCCGCCGGCGCCCATGGACTCGTAGATCTCCTTGCACATGGGACAGACCGGATACTTCTTGGGGTCGCGCCCCGGCACCCAGACCTTGCCGCACAGCGCGACCACGGGAGTGCCCTCCAGGGCGCTCGCCATGATCTTGTCCTTCTGGACGTAATGGGCGTAGCGCTCGTGGTCGCCGTCGCCCCTCGACACCTGCGGCGTCGGTTCGACGAGGGTCCCCGTACCTGCCCCGCGATCGGGCTCAAGAGTGCTCATAACCGCCAAGGGTACTGAAAGCCGCGGCCTTCAGCGGCCCTCAGTTGAGCGAAGGGTCGTCCGGATACGTGGCGATCATCGCGAGCTCGCTGCGCTGACGGCGGAGCACCGCACGCCAGAGCCGCTCCGGGCGCGGCGACGAGACGTCGCCGGGCTCCGACTCGACCACGTACCACGCGCCCTCGTTCAGCTCGCCCTCCAGTTGACCGGGGCCCCAGCCCGCGTATCCGGCGAAGATCCGCAGCGAGCCGAGGGCGGGGCCGAGCAGCTCCGGCGGGGTCTCCAGATCGACCAGGCCGATCGCCCCGTGCACCCGGCGCCAGCCGAGCGGACCCTCGTCGCCGGGGATCACCGCCACGCCGAGCGCGGAGTCGAGCGAGACCGGGCCGCCCTGGAAGACGACGTCCGGCTCGCCGGTGAGGCCGGCCCAGGACGCGAGGATGTCACCGACGCCGACCGGGGTCGGGCGGTTGAGGACCACGCCGAGGGAGCCCTCCTCGTCGTGGTCGAGGAGCAGCACCACCGCGCGGTCGAAATTCGGGTCCGTGAGGGCGGGTGCGGCCACGAGCAGTCGCCCTGTGAGCGAGGACACCTCGGTCATGGCAGGAATGATCCCGCATCTTCGCCCTCCGCGGGGGCCGAGTGACCGTGATGCCGCCCTCAGCAGACCGAGCGCAGCTCAGGGCGCACGGAGGCACGGGGAGCGCACGGTCCGGCGGGGGTGCGGTGGGCCATCCGGACGGTAACCCTCCGCAAGATCGGATGCGCGGAGGGTGTTGTGGCGGATTCATGACGTTCGTACACCCCCCTTCGCCTTACGGAAGGGGGGTAGGAGGCCATTACCCTTTTCGTTGGCCCCCTGCCCGACCACTCCGGAACGCGAGATACATGACCGGCACAGACGATGTCCTGCTTGTCCACGGCGGCACCCCGCTGGAGGGCGAGATCCGCGTCCGAGGCGCCAAGAACCTGGTGCCGAAGGCAATGGTCGCCGCGCTGCTCGGCAGCGGGCCCAGCCGTCTCCGCAACGTTCCCGACATCCGTGACGTACGGGTCGTCCGGGGACTGCTGCAGCTGCACGGCGTCACCGTCCGCCCCGGCGACGAGCCGGGCGAACTGATCCTCGACCCCTCGCACGTCGAGTCGGCCAACGTCGCCGACATCGATGCCCACGCGGGTTCGTCACGCATCCCGATCCTCTTCTGCGGCCCGCTGCTGCACCGCCTCGGCCACGCCTTCATCCCGGGCCTGGGCGGCTGCGACATCGGCGGCCGGCCGATCGACTTCCACTTCGAGGTGCTGCGCCAGTTCGGCGCGACCATCGAGAAGCGGGCCGACGGCCAGTACCTGGAGGCCCCGCAGCGGCTGCGCGGCACCAAGATCCGGCTGCCGTACCCCTCGGTGGGCTCCACCGAGCAGGTGCTGCTCACCGCGGTGCTCGCCGAGGGCGTCACCGAGCTGTCCAACGCGGCCGTCGAGCCGGAGATCGAGGACCTCATCTGCGTACTGCAGAAGATGGGCGCGATCATCTCCATGGACACCGACCGGACCATCCGGATCACCGGTGTCGACAAGCTCGACGGTTACACCCACCGGGCGATCCCGGACCGTCTGGAGGCGGCCTCCTGGGCGTCTGCGGCGCTGGCGACCGAGGGCAACATCTATGTGCGCGGCGCCCAGCAGCGCTCGATGATGACCTTCCTGAACACCTACCGCAAGGTCGGCGGCGCCTTCGAGATCGACGACGAGGGCATCCGCTTCTGGCACCCGGGCGGCGCGCTCAACGCCATCGCGCTGGAGACGGACGTGCACCCCGGCTTCCAGACCGACTGGCAGCAGCCGCTGGTGGTGGCGCTGACGCAGGCCGCCGGCCTGTCGATCGTCCACGAGACGGTGTACGAGTCGCGGCTCGGCTTCACCTCGGCGCTCAACCAGATGGGTGCGCACATCCAGCTGTACCGCGAGTGCCTGGGCGGCTCCGACTGCCGCTTCGGCCAGCGCAACTTCCTGCACTCGGCGGTCGTCTCCGGACCGACCAAGCTGCAGGGCGCGGACCTGGTCATCCCGGACCTCCGGGGCGGCTTCTCGTACCTGATCGCGGCGCTGGCGGCGCAGGGCACCTCCCGGGTGCACGGCATCGACCTGATCAACCGCGGTTACGAGAACTTCATGGAGAAGCTGGAGAAACTCGGCGCGAAGGTGGAGCTGCCGGGCGGTTCGCTCGTCTGACCCCGCACAGTGCTGCCGCACACAGCGCTGCGCACCCGGCGCCCCGGTCCTCTCACGGAGGGCCGGGGCGCCGTGCTGTTCCGGCGAAGCGGCCCGGGGTGGTGCCGGCGATCCGCTTGAAGTGCCGGGTGAGGTGGGACTGGTCGTGGAAGCCGACCTCGGTGGCCGCCTCCCCCGGCGGTACGCCCTCCAGCAGCAGGCGGCGGGCGAGGTCGACCCGGCGGGCCGTCACGTACTGGTGCGGCGCGATGGCGTAGGCCGCGCTGAAGGCCCGTACGAGGTGGGTCGGGTGCGCGTGGACCAGCCGGGCGGCCTCGGCGAGCGTGATGCCCTCCCGCAGCCGCTCGTCCAGCAGCTCGCGCAGGTCCCGGGCGACGCCCGGGCCCGGCCGGGGGTGCTCCGGGGCCCCGGCGGGCCGCAGATGGCCGCGCAGCCGCTCCTCGACGAACGCCAGGCGGCTCTCCGCCTCCAGCGCGTCGCCCGGGTCGGCGAGGGCGGTGTGCAGCCGGGCGACGCGGGCGCGCAGCAGCGGGTCGGCCAGGTCGGGGGTGTCGACGGCGGGGCCGATGAGGCTCGCGTCGAGCCGGCTCAGGTCCAGATAGAGCACCCGTTTGCGGAAGCCGTCCGGGGTGGCGGGCGAACCGTTGTGCGGAACGTGCGGCGGCAGCAGGCTGACCGTGCCGTCCGGGGTGCCGTGCCGGTGACGGTCCAGGTCGTAGCGGACGGCCCCGTCGTCGACGATCAGGAGCGTCCAGGCCTCGTGGACGTGCATGGGGTAGGCGTGCTCGGTGAAGCGGGCGTGGAAGACCTCCACGACACCGGCGACGGAGGGTCGCCAGGCCGAGATCTCCTGCGGGCGGCTCACGCGGGTCACGCCAAGAACGTACAAGACGCTCCGGTGGGGCGGCGGTCAGTCTCGGAGCATGGGAAACACGCACGAGAACACCGGCGGCGGCGCGGTCGCGCCCGTCCGCTTCGACACGAAGATCGCGGTGCTGCTCCGCGACGACCTGGAGACCTGGCAGCGGCTGAACGTGACCGCCTTCCTGGTGAGCGGCCTGGGAACGGCCGCGCCCGAGGTGGTCGGCGAGCCCTACGAGGATGCCGACGCGACCGTGTACCTGCCGATGCTGCGGCAGCCGGTGCTGGTCTTCGAGGGGGCGAAGGAGACGCTGACCGCCGCGCACACGAAGGCGCTCGCCCGGTCGCTGAAGGTGGCCGTGTTCACCTCGGACCTGTTCGGCACGGGGAACGACCGGGACAACCGGGCGGCCGTACGGGCGGTGGGGCGCGACGCGCTCGATCTGGTGGGGCTCGCGGTGTACGGGCCGCGCAACGCCGTGGACAAGGTCCTCAAGGGCGCGCGCATGCACCCGTGAGGTCCGGGGCCACCGGCCCGCCCGCAGGGGCTGTGCGGGGCGCATGTGCCCCTGGCATGCGTGAGGGCGGCCACTCCTGGTCGGGAGTGGCCGCCCTCTGTTGCGCCTTTGAGGGTTACTTGCCCTTGGCGGCTTCCTTGAGCTTCGAGCCCGCGGAGACCTTCACGCTGTAGCCGGCGGGGATGTTGATCGGGTCGCCGGTCTGCGGGTTGCGAGCGGTGCGAGCGGCACGGTGGGTGCGCTCGAAGGTCAGGAAGCCGGGGATGGTGACCTTCTCGTCGCCCTTGGCGACGATCTCACCGACGGTCTCGGCGAGCGCGGCCAGCACGGCGTCGGCGTCCTTGCGAGTCACCTCGGCGCGGTCGGCCAGGGCGGCCACCAGCTCACTGCGGTTCATGTTGTTACTCCCGTGTTCTTCTTGCCTGTGAGGCGTGAGATCGAAGCCGATGCTGCCAGGGCCCTCTGACAGTCCCCGGACCCGGGTCTGATGTCAGACCCTCTCGCCCGATTACGCATCCTGCCCCCACCAGCGGCGGGAAAGCCAATCCGGAACCCTTCGGGGTCAATGAAAAGCGCCACGGTTGGCTCGTGGTGACGCTCCGTCGACTTGGCCGAGCGGTCCGCAGCGGATGCCGGGCCCCGCAGGGCCCACTGCCCGCCCACCCTAAAGGGGCGTTTGGGGCGCCGCGACCCGCGACGCGCCGTACGGCACGGGCGGGTGCGGCCCGGGGTACTTCGCGCGTACCCCCCGAAAGGACCCCGAAACGGCCAGGGCCTTTCGTTTGGATCAGGTCGGACCCCGCGAGCCCGACATGATCCAAACGAGAGGCCCTGGGTCAGACGGTCGTGGAGGGGGTGGTCGCGGTGGCTCCGGCGGCCTTCGCGGCGGCCCGGACGGCGCCGGCGACCGCGCCCGCGACCTTGTCGTTGAAGACCGAGGGGATGATGTAGTTCGCGTTGACCTCGTCCTCGGCGACCACGTCGGCCAGCGCGCCGGCCGCGGCGAGCATCATCTCCGTGTTGACGGTGCGGGACTGGGCGTCCAGCAGACCGCGGAAGACGCCCGGGAAGACCAGCACGTTGTTGATCTGGTTGGGGAAGTCGGAGCGGCCGGTGGCGACGACGGCGGCCGTCTGACGGGCGACCGCCGGGTCGACCTCGGGGTCCGGGTTCGCGAGCGCGAACACGATCGCACCGTCGGCCATCGCGGCGACGTCGTCGCCGTTCAGGACGTTCGGGGCGGAGACGCCGATGAAGACGTCGGCGCCGACGACGGCCTGCTTGAGGGTGCCGGTGACGCCCTCGGGGTTGGTGTTGTCGGCGATCCAGCGCAGCGGCGAGTCCGGGTCGGCGGCGACCAGGTCCTCGCGTCCGGCGTGCACCACGCCGTGGATGTCGGCGACGACGGCGTGCTTGACGCCCGCGGCGATGAGCAGCTTCAGGATGGCCGTACCGGCCGCTCCGGCACCGGACATGACGACCCGTACGTCCCCGATGCCCTTGCCCACCACGCGCAGCGCGTTGGTGAGGGCGGCCAGCACGACGATCGCGGTGCCGTGCTGGTCGTCGTGGAAGACCGGGATGTCGAGGGCCTCGCGCAGCCGGGCCTCGATCTCGAAGCAGCGCGGCGCGGAGATGTCCTCCAGGTTGATGCCCGCGAAGCCGGGGGCGATGGCCTTGACGATCTCGACGATGGCGTCGGTGTCCTGGGTGTCCAGGCAGATCGGCCAGGCGTCGATGCCGGCGAAGCGCTTGAAGAGGGCCGCCTTGCCCTCCATGACGGGCAGCGAGGCCATCGGGCCGATGTTGCCGAGGCCGAGCACCGCGGAGCCGTCCGTCACAACTGCGACGGAGTTGCGCTTGATGGTGAGGCGGCGCGCGTCCTCGGGGTTCTCGGCGATGGCCATGCAGACGCGGGCGACGCCGGGGGTGTAGATCATCGACAGGTCGTCACGGTTGCGGATGGGGTGCTTGGACGCCATCTCGATCTTGCCGCCGAGGTGCATGAGGAACGTACGGTCGGAGACCTTGCCCAGCACGACACCCTCGATGCCGCGCAGACCTTCGACGATCTCGTCCGCGTGCGAGGTGGACGTGGCGGCGATGGTGACGTCGATCCGCAGCTTCTCGTGGCCGGAAGCGGTGACGTCGAGACCGGTGACCGAGCCACCGGAGGACTCCACGGCCGTGGTGAGCTGGGAGACCGCGGTGCCGCTCGCGGGCACCTCCAGCCTGACCGTCATCGAGTACGAGACGCTGGGCGCCGTTGCCATGGCCGAGTCCTTCGCTTTCCTTAGCTTCATTGCCGCGCATCCGGAACCCTCGTTCCGGACACGCTTCCCGATCGTCGCACCTACCGACTGGTAGCCGGTAATGACTGCCGTCTTTCGGAAAGTAGTTTCCACCATACGAGAGATCACCCGTTCGGCGGAACCCCCAACCGGCGGAAAGCGGTCGGCGGGACCGCCACAACGAGAACAGACCCGCGCCACCAGAAGGTGACGCGGGTCTGTCTTCTACGTCTAAGTGGCACCGACCCGCCATGCTCGCCTCGCGGCAAGTGGTCGCTCGAAGCGACGAAGGTTGGGCCCGGGGGCTTGGATCGAGCCGGTGCCAGTACCACGGTAACAAAGACCCCGGAAAAGTGATTCCCGTGCGCCGGGTTGACTCGCGGAACCCTGTCGTGTCAGTCCCTCAGCAGGTCCGGCACCCCGTCCTCGTCCGGCAGGTCCCGCTCCCCCGAGACCACCGTGAGCTGCTGCGTCGCCCGGGTCAGCGCCACGTACAGCACCCGCAGACCGGCCGGGGACTCGTCCGCGATCTCCGCGGGCGAGACGACCACCGTGGCGTCGTACTCCAGGCCCTTGGCCTCCAGGCTGCCCAGCGCCACCACCCGCTCCCCCAGCTCCGCCAGCCATGCGCGGGCCTGGGCGCGGCGGTTCATCGCGACGACCACGCCGACCGTGCCGTCCACCTCCGCGAGCAGCCGGGCGGCCTCCTCGCGGACCGTGGCGGCCAGCTCCCCGTCGCGTACCGGCTCGAAGCGGGGCACCACCCCGGTCGAGCGGACCGCCGCCGGGGACTCCATGCCGGGCATCGCCAGCGCCAGCACCTTCGCGGCCAGCTCCGCGATCTCCGCCGGGTTGCGGTAGTTGACGGTGAGGGTGAAGCGGCGGCGCGGCCGGGAGCCGAGCGCCTCGTCGCGGGCGGCGGCCGCCTCGTCCGGGTCGGACCAGGAGGACTGGGCCGGGTCGCCGACGACCGTCCAGGTGGCGTGCCGGCCCCGGCGGCCGACCATGCGCCACTGCATCGGGGTGAGGTCCTGCGCCTCGTCGACGATGACGTGGGCGTACTCGGTGCGCTCCGCCGCGAGCCGCTCGGCCCGCTCCCACTGGGTCTCCTCGCGCTGCGGCATCAGCTCCTCCAGACCGGTGAGCTGGTCCAGCGGATCGGCCTCGCGCTTGCGCCGGGGCCGGTTCGGGGTGCCCAGCAGCGCCTGGAGCTCGTCCAGCAGCGCCACGTCGTGGACGGAGAGCGGACCGTTGCCGTCCGCGTCCAGGCGCTTGAGGGAGCGGGCCAGGCGGCGCGTCTCGCCCTGGTTGAGGATGCGCCGGGACCAGCAGGCGAGCCGCCGTTCGTCGGCCATCGCGGCCAGCACCCGGCGCGGCGTCAACTCGGGCCACCAGGCGTCGAGGAACTCCAGGAACGGGGTCTCGGTGGAGACGTCCTCGTCGAACGAGGAGCGCAGCTCCGCGACCAGCTGGGGGTCGGTGTACCGGCCGCGCCCGGAGGACTTGCTCCACAGGGCGTCCAGCAGCAGCTTGCGGGCGCGCGGGCGCAGCAGGTTGACCGGGGCGGTGCCGCCCAGGGCGTTGTGCCGGATGCGCTGGAGCTCGTCGGCCTCCAGCTCGACCCGGGCCCCGAAGGCGACCACGCGCAGCCGGTTCGGAGGCGTCGTCGCCCCCCGCTGTTCGGGCTCGTCGCCGAAGGCGAGCTGGCCCGCCTCCTCGCGGGGCGCGGCTGGCCGGCCCTGTTCCAGGGCGCCCCGGGCGGCCTTGCGCAGCACAGGGAGCATCCGGGAGGAGCCCTTGATCCGGGCCACGGCCGGTTCGTCGTAGGCGGTGGCGCCTTCGAGGCCCGCCGCGTCGTCGGAGAGCGAGCCGATCGCGCGGATCGCGACCTGGCCCTCCTCACCGAGCGAGGGCAGCACGCCTTCGGTGTACGCGACCAGGAGCGGGGTGGGCGAGACGATCAGGATGCCGCCCGCGTACCGCCGCCGGTCCTGGTAGAGCAGATACGCCGCCCGGTGCAGGGCCACGGCGGTCTTGCCGGTGCCGGGGCCGCCGGTGACCTCGGTGACGGAGGCGGCGGGGGCCCGGATGACCAGGTCCTGTTCGGCCTGGATGGAGGAGACGATGTCCCGCATGGTGTGGCTGCGGGCCTGGCCGAGCGCCGCCATCAGCGCGCCGTCCCCGATCACCGGCAGCCGCTCGCCGTCCAGATACGCCGTCAGCTCCGGGCGCATCAGGTCGTCCTCGACCCCGAGGACCTTGCGGCCCTTGGAGCGGATGACCCGGCGGCGTACGACGCGGCCGGGCTCCTTCGGGGTGGAGCGGTAGAACGGGGCGGCGGCCGGAGCCCGCCAGTCGATCACCAGCGGGGCGTAGTCGGAGTCCAGCACCCCGATGCGGCCGATGTGGAGCGTCTCCGCGATGTCGGCGGTGGCGTCGTCCCGTACGGAGTCCTCGGCCGGCTCGACGGAGGTGTACGCGCCGTCCGGGCCGCGCTCCCCGTCCTTGCCGAGCAGCAGGTCGATCCTGCCGAACAGGAAGTCCTCGAACTCGCTGTTCAGCCGGTTGAGGTGGATCCCCGCCCGGAACACCTGGGCGTCCCGCTCCGCGAGCGCGCCGGGCGTACCGACCTGGCCCCGCTTCACGGCGTCGTCCATAAGAAATTCCGCCTCGTGGATCTTCTCTTCGAGGCGGTGATAAACACGGTCGAGATGCTCCTGCTCGACACCGATTTCCCGGTCCCGCAGCGATTCGACAGCGGCATCCTGCGCGGCCACCGAGGCCCCCTTCTTAACGGCACTGGGCAGCCGTCAACCCTATGCGAAGGGGGGCCCGAGCGCATCTGCCGACCGCATCCCGATCGCGCGTCGTACCGGGTGGGGGCGCGCGGAAGCGCGGCGGGCGCGGTTCAGGCCCCGATCTCCACCAGCCGCTCCCCGTCGAAGGTCCGCACCTCGAAACGGGCGATGTCCTTCCGGTCCATCGCCGCTCCGCCGTGCACATACAGCGGGGCCTTGGCCGTCGGGTTCGTGGCGCCCTCGATGCCGTACCCCCACTGCGGGACGGACCAAGAGGTGACGACCTCCTCCTCACCGGTCCTGGAGACGGCGATCAGGTTGCACTTCTGCGGTCCCTTGACGTTCTTCAGCTCCAGGACCGTGTGGGTGCCCCAGGCCTTCTCCTCCATGCCGACGGTCGCGCCGACCCGGGTGGTGGGGTCGGTCGCGGAGACCTTCTCCGTCATGTGCTCGAAGAAGGCGTCCTCGGCCGGGCTGGTGGGGTGCGGCTCGCCCACGGCCACCGATCCGCCGCCGCGGTCGTCGCCCGCCGTGACCGCGAACGCGGCGACCGGGCCGCCGATGATCAGGGCGGCGGCCGCGGCGACCAGATAGCGGCTGCGCCGGGTACGGCGGTGCCGCTTGCGCGCGACCTCGTCCATCAGCCCGCCGAGCACCCGGGGCGCGGGCTTCTCGGGTACGTGCGGAACGGGGCGGGCGCCGGGCACGGCGGAGGGCGCCTCGGAGAGCATCGCGAGCATGGGCTCCATCGAGGCGAACTCGTCGAGATGCGCGGCGCACCGGGCACAGCCCGCGAGGTGCGCCTCGAAGGCGCTCGCCTGCGCGTCGTCGAGGATGCCGAGGACGTACGCGGCGGCCGCGTCGTGCTCGGACCCTTCGGGCTCCACGCCGAACGGGCCGCCGGGGCCGGTGGGGCCGCCGGGGCCATTCGTGCCGCCGGGGCCGGGGAGGTGCGCGGGCCCTGAGGGGTGTGCAGGACCCGCGGTATACGGGGGACGTGAGGGACCGGACGGCGTACGGGGGCCGGGAGGCCGGGGCCCGAACGGCTGCCACTGCTGGTCGCTCATGCCGTGATCCCCCTCTCTTCGAGTGCGAGCTTCATCGAACGCAGTGCGTAGAACACCCGGGACCGCACGGTCCCGCTGGGAACGCCGAGCACTTCGGCGGCCTCGTTGACCGTACGTCCCTTGAAGTAGGTCTCGACCAATGCTTCCCGGTGCGCGGGGGTCAAATCTTCGAGCGCGTCGGAGAGCGTCATCAGCCACAGCGCCTTGTCGATCTCGTCCTCCGCGGGAATGACCTCCAGCGGCGACGGATCGACCTCGCGCGGCCGGGCCTGCCGGCTGCGGTGGTTGTCGATGACGATGCGCCGGGCGACCGTCACCAGCCAGGGTCGGACGGAGCCGGTGGCCCGGTTGAGCCGGCCGGCGTTCTTCCAGGCACGGATGAGCGTCTCCTGCACCACGTCCTCGGCCCGCTGGCGGTCGCCCGCCACGAGCCGGAGGACGTACGCGAGCAGCGGCCCGGCATGTTCGCGGTAGAGCGCCCGCATCAGCTCCTCGTCCGGTATCCCGGAGGAGGACGGGGGCGGCTCACTGCGATGTCGAGCCCTGTGCGGACGGTCATCGGCCACGGCCGCATCCTTGCGCACCCGAACCTCCCGGTCGAGACCTCTGAAACGAGCTCTTGGACCATCGATACGGGGGCGGGGGCCGGTTCATTCAACGCCGGGCGGAATTTCTTTCTCCGGGCCGTACGCACCCGGTGTCCCCCGGCCGTACGCGTCGGTCGTTCCCGAGGTCCTGCGCCGGTGCCGGGCGACCCGTTCGCGGTTGCCGCAGACCTCGCCGGAGCACCAGCGCCGCCGCCCGCCGCGCGAGGTGTCCAGGTAGAGCCGGTGGCAGGACTCGCCCTGGCAGCGGCGCAGGGCCGCCCGCGCGACCGGGTCGGTGAGCAGGTCGACCGCGTCCCGGGCCACGACGGCGAGGAGCCCCGCGCAGTCGGGCGCGGCGCTCAGGACCCGCACCAGGCCGCCGTCAGCGCCGCGCACCGCGCGCGGCCCCGGAGGCGCCCCGGAGGCAAGGGAGTTGAGCAGTTCCAGTGCGCCGCCGGTCTCCGGCCCGCCGAGCTGAGCGGCCATCAGGCGGCTGACTGCGGAACGCAGTTCGTGGAAACGGACCACCCAGGTGTCGTCCAGCCCGGTCAGCACGGTGCCCGGCGGCACGAGCCCGGCAGCGGTCAGCCACTGGGCCAAGTGGGCGGGCCCGTCGAGCTGTTCACAGGTGCCGGGCACTCCGTCCGCGCGTTCCGTGGCCACCAGATCGAGGCAGATCCGGCCCGCGTCGAACCGCCATGTCCGCGCACTCCTGCCCGCTGTCCTGCTCACGCTCACCGCCCTGGATCACCCGGTGGAACGACCCTTCCCAGAGTGCTCCTGTCGGGGCCCGGCCGGAACCCCCGCCGCCGCCGCCCCCGTACCGTGACGGTCATGGAGTACGAGGGGGAGCCGCGCATGGACCGCACGGACCGGTACGACGGGAGCGATGTGATCGGCTCCGGGGGGCTGCGGCTGCGCCGGTGGCGCGAGGAGGATCTGCCCGCGCTGCTGCGGGCGTACGAGGATCCGGCGATGCACCGCTGGCTGGCCACCCAGGTCTCCGGGCCGGACGGGGCGGCCGACTGGCTGGAGGCGCAGCGTACGGGGTGGGCCTCGGGCACCCGCTTCGCCTTCGCCGTGACGGAGGGCGGGCAGGATGACGAACCGCTCGGCAACGCCGTGCTGAAGCGGCCGGATCCGGTGAGCGGCCGGGCGGAGGTGGGCTATTGGACGACAGCCTCCGCGCGCGGCCGGGGCGTGGCCCCGCGGGCGCTGGCGGCACTCACCGACTGGGCGTTCACGACCTTCGCCGAACAGGGCCTGACCCGGCTGGAGTTGCTGCACCAGGTGGACAACGAAGCCTCCTGCCGGGTGGCGGAGAAGGGCGGATACCCGTTGGCGCGGGTGATCCCGGCGCTGCCGCCCGACTATCCGCTGGACGGCCATGTGCACGCGCGGGAGGCTCCGGCGGCGGCGCTCAGCCGGCCGGCGGGTCGTCGTGGAGAAGCCGCTGGAACAGATGGTGGTCGCGCCAGCGGGCGTTGATGTGCAGATAGCCGGGCGCGGTGCCGATCCGCTCGAACCCGGCTTTGGCGAGCACCTGTTGGGACGGGGCGTTGTCGGTGACGGTGGCCGCCTCGACGCGGTGCAGGCCCAGCCGGTCGCGGGCCGCCTCGCAGACCGCGTGGACGGCGGCGGTGGCCAGTCCCCGTCCGGTGTGGCCCTCGTCGACCCAGTAGCCGAGGCGGCCGTTGCGGAAGGGGCCGCGCTCGATGCCGGAGAGCGTGAAGCCGCCGACCACCCGGTCGTCGGCGTCCGCGAGCACCCAGGGCATGGAGCGCCCGGCGTCCCGGTCGGCCAGCAGCGCGGTCAGCCGGGCGGCCTGGCCCTCGACGGTGTAGAAGGTCTCGGGGCGTACGGGTTCCCAGCGCCGCATGTACGCGCGGTTGCGGGTGAGGGCCGTGGCGAAGGAGGGCGCGTCGGTGAGCTCGACGGGCCGGAAGGCCACGTCGGGGGCGAGGAGGTGGGTGCGGTCGGTCATCCGGTCACGCTAGCCGGGACGCCGGGCACCGGTCACACAGGCCGGGACGCCGGGCACCTGTCACGCCAGCCGGGGCGGCCGGGCGCCGGACCGTGGGCCTCGCCGACCTGGATGTGTGCCCCCTGCGCCAGGGCCCCCGGGCTCTCAGCGCCCGTACTTCGTGTCCGCCGACGGGTCCAGCGCCAGCCGGTAGCCGCGTTTGACGACCGTCTGGATCAGCCGGGGCACGCCCAGCGCCGTGCGCAGCCGGGCCATCGCGGTCTCCACCGCGTGCTCGTCGGTGCCACTGCCGGGCAGCGCCCGCAGCAGGTCGGCGCGGGCCACCACCCAGCCGGGGCGGCGGGCCAGCGCGTGCAGGAGGGCCATGCCCGCGGGCGGCACCGCGCGCAGTTCGTCGTCGACGAGGACCGCGTGGCCGCGGATCTCGACGCGGTGGCCGGCGACGGGCAGGATCCGGGCGGCCGCCGGGAGGTGGGCGCACATCAGCTGGACGAGGGGGCCGAGCCGGAAGCGTTCCGGCTGGAGGGTGTCGACGCCCCGGGCCTGGAGCGGCAGGGCGGTGACCGGTCCGACGCAGGCGACCAGGACGTCGTCGCGCAGCGCGCCGAGGACCTCGGGCAGCAGTCCGCGGGTCTCGGCGCGGCCGAGGAAGGAGGCGGCGGCGGGGGCGCTGGTGAAGGTGATCGCGTCCAGGCCCCGGGCGGCCGTGACGTCGAGCATCCGGTCGAGCGGGGCGAGGTCCTGCGGCGGCATCCAGCGGTAGACGGGTACGACGACGACCTCGGCGCCCGCGGCCGTCAGCGACTCGACGAAGCCGGGCAGCGGTTCGCCGTGCAGCTGGAGCGCGACCCGGCGTCCGGCGACGCCTTCGGCCAGCAGCCGGTCGAGGACCTCGGCCATCGATTCGGACCCGGGCGACCAGGCCTCGGTCAGCCCGGCGGCCCGGATGGCGCCCTTGACCTTGGGGCCGCGGGCGAGGAGTTCGACCCCGCGCAGGGTCTGGAGGAGCGCGTCGCCGATGCCCCAGCCGTCGGCCGCCTCGATCCAGCCGCGGAAGCCGATCGCGGTGGTGGCGACCGCGATGTCCGGCGCGTGGCCGATGAGTTCCTTGGTGGCGGCGAGGAGTTCGCTGTCGTCGGCGAGCTGCACGATCCGCAGGGCGGGGGCGTGCAGGACGGCGGCCCCGCGGCGCTTGAGGAGCGTGCCCAGCTCCTCGGCCCGGCGGGCGGCGGTCACCCCGACGGTGAAGCCCGCGAGGGGGCCGTGCGTTGTGTCGTCGTCCTGCATGGCGTGTTCCCCGGCTCCTGTGGTCCCGCTGGTACGGGGTGTTCCCGCTGGTACGCGATGTTCCCGCGGTCGGGCGATGTGCGGAGGCCCGAGACTGCCAACGGTGCGTGACAGGCTCGGTTCCTCCGTATTTCCCGGCCGTTACGTCGTACGACTCCGGGATGTCGTCCTCCGGGCCCCCTCACACCTCCGCGTAACCGAGCTGGGCCCGTGCGGTCACGGGTGCGGGGCGGCGAAGGTATACCGCCCAGGTGAGGGTGAAACACACCCCGTAGAAGGCGAGGAAGGACCAGAAGGCCGCGGTTCCGGTGCCGGAGGCCTGGAAGGACTGGCGGAAGGCGAGGTTGATGGCCAGCCCGCCGAGCGCGCCGACGGCCCCGATGAGGCCCATGGCCGCGCCGGAGAGCCGCCGGCCGTGGGCGGCGGCCGCCTCGCCGTCGAGCCCCCGGGCCAGCGCCTTGGCGTGGAAGATGCCGGGGATCATCTTGTACGTCGATCCGTTGCCGAGGCCCGTCAGGACGAACAGGGCGGTGAAGCCGGTGAGGAAGACGGGCAGCGAGGCGGTTCCCGAGGCCTGGATGACGACGCCGGTGGCGGCGGCCATCGCGGCGAAGGTGGCCAGGGTGATCCGCGCGCCGCCGTACCGGTCGGCGAGCCGGCCTCCGACCGGCCGGATCAGCGAGCCCAGCAGCGGGCCGATGAAGGTGAGCGACGCGGCCTGGAGCGGGGTGCGGCCGAACTGCGTCTGGAGCACCAGGCCGAAGGCGAAGCTGTAGCCGATGAACGAGCCGAAGGTGCCGATGTAGAGGACCGACATCAGCCAGGTGTGCGGATCGCGGACGGCCTCCAGCGCGGCCCCGGTGTCGTTCTTCACGGGCCGCAGGTTGTCCATGTACAGGGCGGCGCAGACGGCGGACAGGACGATCAGCGGGATGTACACGCCGAGGACGATCCGGGGGTGCGAGGCGCCCAGGGTGCCGATGACGAGCAGGCCGATGAGCTGGACCACGGGGACGCCGACGTTGCCGCCGCCCGCGTTGAGGCCGAGCGCCCAGCCCTTCTTGCGGAGCGGGAAGAAGGCGTTGATGTTGGTCATCGAGGAGGCGAAGTTGCCGCCGCCGATCCCGGTGAGCGCCGCGACCGCGACGAAGGTGGCGTACGAGGTGCCCGGTTCCATCACCCAGAACGCGGCCAGCGTCGGGACGAGCAGGCTCACCGCGCTGAAGACCGTCCAGTTGCGGCCGCCGAAGCGGGCGACGGCGAAGGTGTACGGCACCCGCACCAGCGCGCCGACCAGGGTGGCGGTCGAGATGAGGAAGAACTTTCCGGCCGGGTCGATGCCGTACTCCGGTCCCATGAACAGGACCATCACCGACCACAGGGTCCAGATGGAGAATCCGATGTGCTCGGAGAGCACGGAGAACCACAGGTTGCGGCGGGCGACGCGTTCTCCCTTCTCCCGCCAGAACGTCTCGTCCTCCGGCTCCCAGGTCTCGATCCAACGGCCTGCCATCACGCGCCTCCACAGGGGGTCGGGGTGTTGTTCCCGACGCTAGGGAGCCCGCGTTTCGGCGTGGTGCCGCGAGGTGACCGGTGCGCAACCTTGCTCTCACCGGGCCGTTTCCGGCCCGGTGAGATGGCCCGGTGGGACGGCCCGGTGGGACGGCCCGGTGAGACGGAGCTCTACCGTCTGCCGTCCGGCCAGAGCCGGGGCCGGCGTCGGGCGGCGACGTCCTCCACCCAGCCCACGGCGACGATCATGAGCGCGAGCAGCGGCCAGATCAGCAGGGTCATCAGCAGGGTGTACCCGGCCTCGACCGTCGATCCCAGGTGCGCGTCCACGTACGGGATCTTCCAGAGGAGGTCTATCAGCGGGACCGTCGCCAGGATCAGCAGGTTGTGCCAGAGGTAGATCGTCACGGCCCGGTTGTTGGCGAGCGTGACCAGACGGTCGAAGCGGGCCAGCCGGCCGGGCAGCTCCTGCCAGGACGGGGCGTACTGGAGCAGGATCACGCAGAAGCCGAGCGACCAGGCCGCCTGGGCGAGCGGGATGTCGTTGAGGTCCCAGCCGTCCGCGGTCAGGTGCCCGGAGGCCCACCACAGCCCGAAGCCCATGACGATCGACGCCAGCGAGATCGTGAGGTAGCGCGGCACGTCCTTGAACAGGCCGTCGTGGTGGGCGAAGCCCAGGACCCAGCAGGAGCCGAACACCGCGAAGTCGCTCAGCGCGTTGCCGGTCTCGCCGGGGATCGTCACCAGTCCGGTGCCGATCACGGCGGTCAGGCCGAGCGGGGCGAGCAGCGTCGCCCAGGGCAGTTTCCGGAACGCCCGGAGCAGCAGGGGCGAGGCGAGGACGAACCAGAGGTAGGCGCGGATGTACCAGAGCGGACCCGCCGCCTGGACCGCCCAGGTGTCCTCCAGCAGTCCGGCCCGGTCACCGCTGGCCCAGGGGAAGGGGGGTGCGCCGACCGGGAAGACGTACCAGGCCAGTTTGACGAACCACCACAGGCCCTCGGACTTCACCGGCTGCCAGCTCAGCGCGAACATCATCGGTACGACGACGAGCGAGAACACCCACATGGGCGGCAGCAGGCGGCGGACACGGCCCCGGATGACGCCGAGGGCCGGGCGGGACAGCGAGCGGGCCATCAGCGAACCGGCCAGCGCGAACATCACGCCCATGGAGGGGAACAGGACGGTCAGCCAGGCCCAGCCGAAGATGTGGTAGATCACCACGCGGACCAGGGCGATCGTCCGGAGCAGGTCGAGATAGCGGTCCCGGCCGGGCTTCTTCGCCGCGGCGGGGGGCGCCACGGAGGACCCGACGGGCACGGTGGGGGCGGTCATCCGACAGGCTTCCTCTCGGGGACGGACCCGGTGCCGCGCCGCTGGGCGGACACGCCTCCGGGGGCCTCCACCGCGCCGGTGCGGCGCAGCTTCTGCCAGCGCAGCCGGCCGCCGGTGAGTGCGGTGATCCAGGACTGGAGCAGCACGACGTACATGAGCTGGCGGTAGAGGATCTGCTGGAGCGGCAGCGAGACCAGGTGCGTCATGCGTTCCCGGTCCAGCCGGAACGCGTACGCGGCGCAGACCGCCTGGACCACCAGGACGCCGAACCATGCGGCCACCGTCTTGCCGGTCGGGCCGAAGATCAGCCCGTACAGCAGGAACACGTCGATCAGCGGGGCGAGCAGCGGGGCGACGACCATGAAGAGGGAGACGAAGGGCAGTCCGACCCGTCCGAAGCGGCCCGACGGCCCGCGTTCGATGACGGCCCGGCGGTGCTTCCAGATCGCCTGCATGGTGCCGTACGACCACCGGTAGCGCTGCGACCAGAGCTGCTGCACGGACTCCGGGGCCTCGGTCCAGGCGCGGGCGTTCTCGGCGTAGACCACGCGCCAGCCGTCCCGGTGCAGGGCCATGGTGACGTCGGTGTCCTCGGCGAGGGTGTCCTCGCTCATCCCTCCGACCCGCTCCAGGGCCTCGCGGCGGAACGCCCCGACCGCGCCGGGGATGGTGGGCATGCAGCCGAGCACGTCGTACATCCGGCGGTCCAGGTTGAAGCCCATCACGTACTCGATGTGCTGCCAGGCGCCGATGAGGGAGTCGCGGTTGCCGACCTTGGCGTTGCCCGCGACGGCTCCGACCCGGGGGTCGCCGAAGGGCTGGACCAGCTCGCGGACCGTGGCCGGCTCGAAGACGGTGTCGCCGTCCATCATCACGACGATGTCGTAGCGGGCGTGCCGGATGCCGTTGTTGAGGGCGGCGGGTTTGCCCGCGTTCTGCTGGCGCACGACCCGTACGCGGGGCAGCCGCATGGCCTCGACGAGGTCGGCGGTGCCGTCGGTGGAGCCGTCGTCGATGACGATGATCTCGATCGGGTGCTCGCTCGCGACGAGGGAGCGCACGGTCGCCTCGATGCACTCGCGTTCGTTGTACGCGGGGACCAGGACGGAGACCGGGCGGGTGACGGGCGTGCCCCAGCTGAAGTTCCTGCGGCGGACCTTGCGGGCGTGCAGGAAGGAGAGCAGCAGCATCAGCCCGAAGCGGGCCAGCACCAGCACGCCGATGGCCGCGAGCCCGACGACGAGGACGCCGGTGATCCGCTCGGAGACGGCGACGGCGGAGACGAACGCCTTGCCCTTCCACAGCGCGAACCCGGTGACCGGGGTGTGGGCGCTGGGGGCGTCCAGGGCGGTGGTGAGCCGGGTGAAGGTGTAGCCCTTCTCCTTGAGGTCGGGCAGCAGGGTGTCCAGCGCGGCCACGGTCTGCGAGCGGTCACCGCCGGAGTCGTGCATCAGGATGATCGCGCCCTTGCCGTTCTTCGGCGTGGCCCGTTCGACGATGGCGCGGACGCCGGGGCGCTTCCAGTCCTCGCTGTCGGTGTCGTTGACGACGGTGAGGTAGCCGCGGCTGCCGATGTACTCCGTGACCGGCCAGGACTTGTTGTCCATGGCGTCCGAGAAGGAGGAGTACGGCGGCCGGAAGATCGAGGTGCGGATGCCCGCCGCGCCCGCCAGCGCCAGCTGGTTCTGCGACAGCTCCCAGTCGATGCGCGCGGAGGACTGGTAGGAGAGGTCGGGGTGGTTGAAGGTGTGCAGTCCGAGCTCGTGGCCCTCCTCCACCATCCGCCGGACCAGGTCCGGGTGGCGGGCGGCCATGTTGCCGGTGACGAAGAACACGCCGTGGGCGTCGTACTCCTTCAGCTTGTCGAGCACCTTCGGCGTCCACACCGGGTCGGGCCCGTCGTCGAAGGTCAGGACGATCCGGCGGTCGGGTATGCGCAGGGTCTTCGCGTCACCGGAGCGGGCGTCGATGACGGGCCCGCCGGTCAGGACGTCCTTCGGCACCCGGTGGGTGGGGGCGGCGTCGCGGACCCGGTGGTCGGCGAGGATCTCGCTGTGCACGTATCCGCGCAGCATCAGCATCGCGAGCAGGGCGACGAGAAGTGTCGTCGGCAGGAGGTAGCGCATGGGGAGCCGGAGTCGGCTCCGGCCACGTGACGCCTTCCTCCTCCTGCCGTCCTTGCCGTTCCTGCCCCGCGTGGCGGGGGAGTTCATTTACGGGGCGCTCTCTTCTTGCACCGGCTGTTCGGGGTCATCGACGGGCGGGGCCGTCGGTTCGCTCGGCTCCGGCTCGGTGGTCGGCGGCGTGGGGTCGACCGGCGGCTTGGCGGTCGAGGTCGTGGGGGCCGGTTTCGTGGCGCCGCCACCGCCGCCACCGCCCGTGGCGGGCCGGGACGGGTCCGCGGAGGCGGACGCGGAGGGGCGGTCCGCCGAACCGGCGGGCACGACCACGGAGGTGGCCGACGGGGTGGCGCCCGCGGGGGCGCCGGACGCGCCGTCCGCCGGGGCGCCCGACGCGCTGGGCCCGGGCTCCGGGGCGTCGTCGGCGAGGCCGTCGTCCACGGTGTCGGCGCTGGGCTCGGGGAGCTCCTCGACCTGCTCCGCCTTCGCCTTCTCCTCGGGTCCGGACAGGGGCAGCCAGGGGGCGCTGGAGTTGCCGCCGAGGACGGCGAAGACCAGCGTCACGGCGTAGGCGGCACAGACGGCGGCCAGGACCCAGCCGAGGCGCCGGAAGGTCTTGCCGCGGCGGCCGCTCTCGTCGACGAAGACGGGGCCGTCGGAGCCGTCCGGCGGGGCGGGCTCGCCGGGCAGTTCGGCGAGTTGGCGGCCCAGTCCGTCGAGCTGGATCGTCGCGTCGTTGGGCTCATGCGTGTGCCCGGTTCTCTTGCCTTCGCGCCAATTGTCCACAGGTGCAGCCCATCCCCCACTCAAAGAATCGGGCACACCGAATTTGACCGGTTCTTTACTGTCGGACTGGGTCCCCACCCCGTCCGAGAACCTGGCGTACATGCACCCGGACGATGAATGTAGCGCACGACATTGACGCCCAAGTGCCCCTGAACGGAGTTGATCAGGAACGGTTGCGCATCAGTGATAGATCGGACGCGGGCAGCCAGGATCCGGACGGCCGGACCAGCCACCCCTCGGCAAGGGCCAACTGGTCAGTAGCGTTGCGCAGCGCGTCTACGCCCGGATGGTTCAGGCCTGTGCGCCAGACCAGCGCGAGCGGCGAAAGCGGAATGGGATCGACGAGCGGACGCAGCACCGTTCCCGGCAGCGGCGGGAAGTCGACGACGGCGAGCACGGGGTGGCCTCCCTTCGACATGACCCGCTGAAATTCAGCCATCCCCACGGCCAGGGGGACGGGTGGGGCCATGACGATCCCCCACTCGGCGAACAGCAACGCGGCGAGGTCGGTCCACTCCCGTGTCCGCTCATTGCCGGCCCCCGCGTAGACGGTCTCTCCGGACAGCTCGGCCAGGGCGACGACCTCCTGCGCGGCGAGAGGATGAGAGACGGGCAGCATCAGGGCCATCGGCTCGTACCGCACGGGATGCACGGCCAGACCCGCGCGCACCGCAGGGGCCAGTCCCGCGGCCCGGCCGAAGGAGGCGTCGAGCCGGCCGGCCAGGATCTCGGCGGCGGCCCAGGTGAGCCCGGACTCGAAGCGGGCCATCAGCTCGCACTCGGGCACCAGCTCGCGAGCGCGTCCCAGCACTCGGGCGGCGGTGGCCCCGTCGCTGTTCAGGTCCACGAGCAGCGCCCGGGCGGGCGCGCCGCTGAAGGCCCCGGCGAGCTCGGCGTGCGCGTCGAGCACCCGGCGGGCGTACGGCAGCAGACGTTCGCCGTCCGGGGTGAGCGCGACCTGCCGGGTGGTCCGGACGAACAGTTCGGCGCCCAGTTCGCGCTCCAGCCGCCGGATGTCCCGGCTCAGCGCCTGCTGCGCGACGAAGAGCCGGGCCGCGGCCCGGGTGAAGTGCAGTTCGTCGGCGACGGCGAGAAAGGCGCGCAGGAGTCGGGGGTCGGTGTCGGCGGGAGGCACGCGGCGAATCTACCGCGCGGGGCGCATTCACAACACATACGCGTGAATCGCTCCGCAGAAGGTGTTGGACCCGGGTGGCGGGGCGCGGCGAGCCTGGTCCGTATGCCGATATCCCCTGCCGCCCGCCCGGAGACCGCGTCCCGGCCCGAACGGGCCTCCGCTCCCCTTCTCACCGTCTCCGGCGGCCAGTTGGTCGCGGCCCCGCGCTCCGCGCCGGCGATCGCCGCGCCTCGGCGGGCACGGCCGTCGTCGAATCCGTACCTCCGGCTGCTGGCGACGCCCGGGGCCCGCGCCTTCACGGCGGGCAATCTGATCGCCCGGCTGCCGATGGGCATGCTCAGCGTCAGCGCGGTCATCATGATCGCCGGGTCCCGGGGCTCGTACGCCCTCGCCGGGGCCGTCACCGCGACCGGCCTGGCGGCGACAGCGGTCGTCGCGCCCTTCACCGCCCGGCTGGTGGACCGCTTCGGACAGGCGCGCGTCGCCGTGCCCGCCACCGCGCTCGCCGTGCTGGGGTCGCTGGCCCTGGTGCTGTGCGTCCACCACGACGCCCCGGCCTGGACGCTGTTCGCCGCGTACGCCGCGACCGCGACGACCCCGAACACCGGCGGGATGTCGCGGGCCCGCTGGGCGTATCTGCACCGGGGCGATCCGGCGGCCCTGCACACCGCGAACTCCTTCGAGCAGGCCGCCGACGAGCTGTGCTTCATGCTGGGCCCGGTGCTGGCCGCGACGCTCTGCGGGGCGCTGTTCCCCGAGGCGGGCACCTTGGTGGGCGCGGTGCTCCTGTTGACCGGCGTCCTGATCTTCAGCGCCCAGCGCTCCACGGAGCCGCCCGTCACCCCGCGCACGAAGACGGTGGCCTCGCCGCTGCGGACGTCCGGGATGCCCGCGCTGCTGGCGGTGTTCCTGGCCACGGGGGCGGTGTTCGGGGCGCTGGAGGTGGTCTCCATCGCGCATGCCGGGGGTGCGATCCTGGCGCTCCAGGCGGCCGGCTCGTGCGCGGCGGGCCTGCTCTACGGTTCGCTGCGGCCCGCCCGGAACATCCGCCTCCGGCTGCTGCTGTGCCTGGCCGCGATGACGGCCCTGATGTCCCTGCCCCTGCTGGCCGTCGCCGCGTCGGCCGCCCTGCCGGTCCTGGCGCTCTGCCTGCTGCTGGCGGGGGCGGCGACCGCGCCGACCATGGTCACGGGCATGACGCTGGTCCAGCGGGCCACGCGCCCGGAGCAGCTGAACGAGGGCATGACGCTCTCGGTGACCGCACTGCTGGGCGGGGTCGCGGCCGGGGCGGCGGCGGGCGGCTGGCTGGTCGAACACGCGGGCACGGTCCCCGGTTATACGGCCCCGATGTCGGCGGCGGCCCTCGCGCTGGCCGTCGCGGCCGCGGGCGGCGGGTACGGCCGGTGGCGGCGGGCGTAAAAAGGGCGCCTGGCGGCGGACGTGAAAAAGCCGCTGCCCCGCGAGCGAACTCGCGGGGCAGCGGCCTACATGGGAACTGTGGAGATGGCGGGAATCGAACCCGCGTCCAACGGTGCGGAACCAGGGCTTCTCCGAGTGCAGTTCGCTACGCTTTTCTCGGCCCCGGAGGTCACGCGAACAAGCCTCCGACAGGCCCAGCCACTGTTTGATTTCCTTCTAGGCCCCGTGGCCGGGCTTAGAAGTTTAGATCCCTAGTTGATGCCAGGATCCGGGTCGGGATCACCCCCGGGCTGACACTCCGCAGAGTCTTCGCTAGCTGCTAATTAGGCAGCGAGGGCGAAGGCGGAGGAATCGCGCTTGGAATTGGCGATTATTGTTTGCGACATATGGTTTACGAGATCATTGCCGCTTCCTCGACTCGCTTCCCCTGCTTCGACATCCGCTGTCGAAACCGATCATCCCCATGTTGATTTTTCAAAACGCGCACCTTCGCTGAGGTGCACGGCCCATCGTACGTGACCAACGCCGGACGATGCCAGCGTATTCCCCGCGGGGGCGCGCTCAGGCGCTGCGCTGCCGCCGGCGGGCCGCCGCGATGGCGCGGTTCGTCTCCCGCGTGTCCTGCTTCTCGCGGAGCGTCTGTCGCTTGTCGTACTCCTTCTTGCCCTTCGCCAGCGCGATCTCGACCTTGACCCGGCCGTCCTTGAAGTACAGCGCGAGCGGCACGATGGTGTGGCCCGTCTCCTGCGACTTCGACTCCAGCTTGTCGATCTCGGCCCGGTGCAGCAGCAGCTTGCGCTTCCGCTTGGCCGCGTGGTTGGTCCAGGTGCCCTGGACGTACTCGGGTACGTGGATGTTGTGGAGCCACGCCTCGTGGTCGTCGATCTGCACGAAGCCGTCGACCAGGGAGGCCCGCCCCATGCGCAGGGACTTGACCTCCGTACCCATGAGGACGAGGCCGCACTCGTAGGTGTCGAGGATCGTGTAGTCGTGCCGCGCCTTCTTGTTCTGCGCGATCATCTTGCGCCCGGTGTCTTTTTCCTTCGCCATAGTGCGGTCATTTTCGCACTACGACCCACCCCCGAGGCCACTCAATACCGTCTCGGCCCGCTGCTGGGCCCGCTCCCCCACCACGAGGTCGGGGGTGATGCCCTTGCCGTCGACCGTGCGGCCGCCCGGAGTGCGGTAGTGGCCGACGGTCAGCTCGGCCACCGAACCGCCCGGAAGCTCGCTGGGCATCTGTACGGAGCCCTTGCCGAAGGTGGGCGAACCAACGGTGACCGCGCGGCCCCGGTCCTGGAGCGCGCCGGTCAGCAGCTCGGCGGCGCTCATCGTGCCGCCGTCGACCAGGACGACGACCGGCCGGTCCGTGTCACCGCCCGGATCGGCGTACAGCGCGTGCTGATCCCCGCGCACGTCGTACGTGGCGACCAGGCCGCCGTCCAGGAAGGCGGAGGCGGCGACGACGGCCTCGGCGACGAGTCCGCCGGAGTTGGCGCGCAGATCGAGGAGTATCCCCGCCCCGGCGGGGGCGTCCCGGACCGCGTCCCGGACGTCGGTCCCCGCGCCCTTGGTGAACGCGGCGACCTTGACCAGGACCGCCGACGAGGGCTCGTCGCCCAGCCGCCGCACGGTGACCGCCTCGGTGGTCAGCCGGGCCCGCTCCAGGGTCTCGGTCCAGCTCCGGCCCTCCCGGACCAGACCGAGCTCCACCCGGCTGCCCTCGGCCGCTCCCGTACCGTCTCCGCGCAGTAACGCGACGATCTCCGCGACGGGGCGCTTGCCGATCGCGCGGCCGTCCAGGGTGCGCAGCAGGTCGCCGGCGCGGATGCCGGCCCGGTCGGCGGGACCGCCGGGCTGGACCCGGGACACGGTGACGCCGCCGTGGGCGGTGCGCCGGGCGGAGAGCCCGACGCCGGTGTACGTACCGTCCAGCGCCTGCTCGAACTCCTCGTACTCCCGCTCGTCGTAGACCGCCCCCCAGCGGTCCCCGCTGCGGCTGACGACCTCCTCGGCGGCGTCCTTCACGGACTTCCCGTCGGCCTCGGCCTCGGCGGCGGCGTCCTCGATCTCCTCGCGGTCGACCGGGGCGACGGTGGAGGAGACGGCACGGGTCTGCGGCGCGGCCCCGGGCTCGGGGTCCTGCGGCAGCGAACCGGTCGCAGCGGCGGTGGCGAGAGCGCACCCGAAGACCCATGTCAGGGCCGCCCCGCGGCGGAGACCGCGGGGCCCGAAGCGTTGAGCGGAGCCCGACATGGCGACGAGTCTAGGACAAACCCCCTGGGGCGCACGGGCGATCGCCCGTGCGCCCCAGGGGGCACATGTCACACCTTCAGGTACTTGCGCAGCGCGAAGAGAGCGGCGACGGCGGGCATCAGCAGGCCGATCGCGAGCACCAGCGGGAGCTTGGTGAGGACCGCGTCCCAGCCGATGAAGTTGATCAGGTTCAGCTTCTCCTGGAGCGCGAGACCGCCGTCGATCAGGAAGTACCGGCCGCCGAGCAGCATGCCGCAGGCCAGGACGCCGCCGATCAGGCCGGCGACGGCCGCCTCCATGATGAAGGGGGCCTGGATGTAGAAGCCGGAGGCTCCCACGAGGCGCATGATGCCCGTTTCACGTCTCCGGCTGAACGCGGAGACGCGCACGGTGTTGACGATCAGGATCAGCGCGATGACGAGCATGAGGATCATCACGTAGATCGCTACGACGTTCATGCCGTTCATCAGCTCGAAGAGGTTGTCCAGGATGGACCGTTGGTCCTGGACGGACTGCACCCCGTCGCGTCCGGCGAAGGCCGTCGCGACGACCTTGTACTTCTGCGGGTCGTCCAGCTTGACCCGGAAGGACTCCTGCATCTGGTCGGGCGTGATGTTGCCCGCCATCGGGGAGTCGCCGAACTGCTCCTGGTAGTGCTTGTACGCCTCGTCGACCGTCTCGAAGTGGACCGTCTGGACGGCGTCCATCTTCTCCAGATCGGCCTTGATCTCCGCCTTCTGCTCCTTGGTGACAGCCCCCTTGGCGCACTTGGGCATGTCCTTGGCGTCGTTCTTGTTGCAGAGGAAGATCGAGACGTTGACCTTGTCGTACCAGTAGTCCTTCATCGTGCTGACCTGCTCGCGCATCAGCAGCGCACCGCCGAACAGGGCGAGCGAGAGGGCGACGGAGACCACGACCGCGAAGGTCATCGTGAGGTTGCGGCGGAGACCGACGCCGATCTCCGACAGGACGAACTGGGCGCGCATGGCGTCCTTTCAGTACTCGATGCTCGAAATGCACGAGGGGCCGGAGCCCCTCGGTCAGTGCTGGTAGCCGTAGACGCCGCGTGCCTGGTCGCGTACGAGACGGCCCTGCTCGAGCTCGATGACGCGCTTGCGCATCTGGTCGACGATGTTCTGGTCGTGGGTCGCCATGATCACGGTGGTGCCGGTCCGGTTGATCCGGTCCAGCAGCTTCATGATGCCGACCGAGGTCTGCGGGTCGAGGTTGCCGGTCGGCTCGTCCGCGATCAGCAGCATCGGGCGGTTGACGAAGGCGCGGGCGATGGCCACGCGCTGCTGCTCACCACCGGAGAGCTCACCGGGCATCCGCTCCTCCTTGCCGCCGAGGCCGACGAGGTCGAGCACCTGGGGCACCGCCTTGCGGATCTCGCCGCGGGGCTTGCCGATGACCTCCTGCGCGAAGGCCACGTTCTCCGCGACCGTCTTGTTGGGCAGCAGGCGGAAGTCCTGGAAGACCGTCCCCAGCTGGCGGCGCATCTGCGGCACCTTCCAGTTGGACAGCCGCGCGAGGTCCTTGCCGAGCACATGGACCATGCCCGTGCTGGCGCGCTCCTCGCGCAGGATCAGTCGCATGAAGGTCGACTTGCCGGAGCCGGAGGACCCCACCAGGAAGACGAACTCACCCTTCTCGATGTCCAGCGAGACATCGCGCAGAGCCGGTCGGGTCTGCTTCGGGTAGGTCTTGGAGACGTTGTCGAATCGGATCACGGATGCACCACGGTCGGCCGGGAGTAGGTGAGCGTGACCATACGCGAACCGGGCTCACGCGTGCAGGCGGCGTCCGGCAATGGGTGATTTATGGCGGATCGACCGCCGGAACGAAACGGGTCGTGCCGGACCTTGTCCGGCGGGCCGCGCCGAAATCGCCGCGAGCTGGCACAGTGGTGGGGGGAACGGTTGCGTTTCCGTGAGCGTTGTGCGGAGAGAAAGCAGGCAAGCGGCTCCGCCGCGCGGGAGGAGGAATGCGCATGACCTATGACCGACTGGTGTGCGCGAACTGCGCGGCGCCCGTGAGCGAGGGCCGCTGCCGTGTCTGCCGTGCGGTACGGCAGCAGATGCTGGAGGAGCAGGGCCAGGGCCCGCTGGCCGGGATGAGCCCGGCGATGCTGATCGCCCTGATGGTGGTGCTGCTGACCGCCCTCGCGCTGCTGGCGCACCAAGCGGCCTGATCCGGCCCGCGCACGCGCACGGCCCTCCGGGGCCGCCCCTCATCGCCCCGTCGGGGGCTGACAGACGTATGCGTACGGCCGCCTGAGCGGTTCGGGCGCGCAGAAGGGCCCGGGAGGCGTCGTACGCCCTCCCGGGCCCTTTACGGTCCGCCGCGGACTAGGCGACCGTGCGACCGCCGCCGACGAGGCGCGGCAGGATGCGGAAGCCGATGCCGCCCGCGATCATCGTCGCGGCGCCGATGACCAGGAAGGTCGTCTCGGCCGCGCCGGTCTCGGCGAGCTCTTCCTTGCCCTTGCTCTGCTCGACCGGCTTGTTGCCGACACTGTCGGTGTCGGTGCCGTCGGTGCACTCAGCGCCGTCGAGGTCGACGGTGCAGGTGCCGGCGTCGTCGCCACCGGTGGTGGAGCCGCCGGTCGCGGAGCCGCCGGTGGTGCCACCCTGGTCGCCGCCGGTGGAGCCGGTGGTGCCGGTGGAGCCGCCCTGGTCGCCGCCGCCGTTGTTGCCGGAGCCACCGTTGTTACCGGAACCGCCGTTGTTGCCCGAGCCGCCGTTGTTGCCCGAGCCGCCGTTGTTGCCGGAGCCGCCGTCAACGCCGCCATCGGCACCGCCATCGACGCCACCATCGGCACCGCCGTCAACGCCACCGTCAGCACCGCCATCGACGCCACCGTCAGCACCGCCGTCAACGCCACCATCGGCACCGCCATCGACGCCACCGTCAGCACCGCCGTCAACGCCACCATCGGCACCGCCATCGACGCCACCGTCAGCACCGCCATCGACGCCACCATCGGCACCGCCATCGACACCGCCGTCAGCACCGCCATCGACACCGCCGTCAACGCCACCGTCAGCACCGCCGTCAACGCCACCATCGGCACCGCCGTCAGCGGTACCGCCGTCAGCGCCCGCGTCGACGCCGCCCGGGTCGCCACCCTCGGTGGTGCCCTGGATGAGGCCACCGATGAGACCGTCCTCGGTCTCGTCCTGGGTGGTGATCGTGGAGTCGTTGAAGTCCAGCGCCTGCGCCGCACCGGCAGCGGTCAGCGAGGCACCCGCGGCGATCACCGCACCAGCGGCTATCCGCGCGACGCGAACACGCGTCTTCTTCGTCATGTGTTGCTACCCCCAGTAGCCGATCTCGTCATTGGAGCAGCCATATGCGGGCCGTGGCCCTGCGGGGAATCGCTCTCGGCAAGGCCACGTCGTGTCGTGGTCACCCCGCCCGCCCCCCGGTTCACACCCGTCCCAGACATACGCATGCTGCTCTAGCACCCTGGCCAGAGTTAAGGATTACGTCAAGGCCGTTCCGTGCACTACACACCGGTATGGGGGTTCTTGACGGCTATTCGGAAGCACGACTGTGACGCATCGGGCACAGCTTCTCCCCAACGCGAGAGGGCCCGGACAGTCGCCTGTCCGGGCCCAACCTCCGTACCGCCGAGGCTACTTCTCGCGCTGCTTGCGCCAGCGGATGCCCGCTTCGACGAAACCGTCGATCTCGCCGTTGAAGACCGCTTCGGGGTTGCCCATCTCGAACTCCGTACGCAGGTCCTTGACCATCTGGTACGGGTGGAGGACGTACGAACGCATCTGGTTGCCCCAGGAGTTGCCGCCGTCGCCCTTGAGCGCGTTCATCTTGGCCTGCTCCTCCTGGCGGCGGCGCTCGAGGAGCTTGGCCTGGAGGACGTTCATCGCGGACGCCTTGTTCTGGATCTGCGAGCGCTCGTTCTGGCAGGAGACGACGATGCCGGTGGGCAGGTGGGTCAGACGGACCGCGGAGTCCGTGGTGTTGACGCCCTGTCCGCCGGGGCCCGAGGAGCGGTACACGTCGACGCGCAGCTCGGACTCGTCGATCTCGATGTGGTCGGTCTGCTCGACGACCGGGAGCACCTCGACGCCCGCGAAGGACGTCTGACGGCGGCCCTGGTTGTCGAAGGGCGAGATGCGGACCAGGCGGTGGGTGCCCTGCTCGACGGAGAGCGTGCCGTAGGCGTACGGGACCTGCACGGCGAAGGTGGTCGACTTGATGCCGGCCTCTTCGGCGTAGGCGGTCTCGTAGACCTCGGTCTTGTAGCTGTGCTGCTCGGCCCAGCGGAGATACATGCGCTGGAGCTTCTCCGCGAAGTCCGCGGCGTCGACGCCGCCGGCCTCGGCCCGGATGGTCACCAGGGCCTCGCGCGCGTCGTACTCGCCGGAGAGGAGCGTGCGGACCTCCATCTCGTCCAGCGCCTTCTTCACCGACTCCAGCTCGGACTCGGCCTCCGCCTGGGCGTCGGCGTCGCCCTCGTCCGCCGCGAGCTCGAAGAGGACTTCGAGGTCGTCGATGCGGCCGCGCAGGGTCTCGGCCTTGCGGACCTCGGCCTGGAGGTGCGAAAGCTTGCTGGTGATCTTCTGGGCCGCCTCCGGGTCGTCCCACAGGGACGGCGCCGCAGCCTGCTCCTCGAGCGCGGCGATGTCCGCCCTCAGCGCATCCAGGTCCAGGACGGCCTCGATCGACCCCATGGTCGAGGAGAGGGACTTCAGCTCTTCGGAAATATCGACGACTGCCACGGGTCCAGCGTAACGGCTGACCGGATGAAGCTTGCCCTCCCCCGGGAACCGGCCCGGAATACCACCCGGGGAAGGGGTGCGCTCAGGGGGTCGCCGGGGCCGAGTTCTCGCTGTCCCGGGGCGCCCCGTCCCCGTCTCCGCCGCCGGTGGCCAGCCAGCCGCCGACCGCGACGGCGGCGCAGAGGGCGAGGGCGGCGAGAGCGAGAGTGAGGCGGCGCTTGCGGACGGCGGCCGCCTTGTTGCGGGCGGATCCGGGCCGGGGCCTGCCCGGGGCGCGGGGGGCGCGGGCCGTCCCGAGCGGGCCGCCCGCCAGCTCGTCCGGGGCCGGGACGCGCATGCTCGTGTGGGTGTCCCGGTTGGAGTCGGGCGCGGAGCCGGGCACCAGCGGGACCGCGCCGCGGCGGCGGGGCTCCTCGGCGGCCGGGGTGTACTGCTGCTCGTCGTAGCCGGCGGGCTGCTGGTCGCTCTCCTCGGGGCCCGGCTCGTCCACCTCCAGCGGGGGTATCCCCGCCAGCAGGGGCAGCAGGTCGCGCAGCCGTACGGCGAGCTCCGAGGCGCGCAGCCGGGAGGCGGGGGCCTTGGCCAGGCACTGGACGAGGAGCTGCCAGAGCTCCTCGGGGATGCCGGGGAGCGGGACGACGGTCTCGGTGACATGGCGGCGCAGGACCGCGCCGGGGTGGCCTCCGCCGAAGGGCGTGAACCCGGCGAGCAGCTCGTACAGCACGGTCGCGAGCGCGTAGATGTCGACGGCGGCGCGCGGCGGCAGGCCCTCGACGATCTCGGGGGCCAGGTAGTCCGGCGTACCGATGATCTTCGTGGCCTTGGTGCGGCGCGGGGTGTCGATCAGCTTGGCGACGCCGAAGTCGGTGAGCAGGGCCGGGTGCGAGCCGCCGGGGCCGAGCGGGCCCTCCATGTCGAGCAGGATGTTCTCCGGCTTGACGTCCCGGTGGACGATCTGGGCCTTGTGCGCGGCGGCCAGCCCGTCGGCGACGTCCGCGATGATCGCGACGGCGGCCTCGGGGGCGAGGCGGCGCTCGCGGTCCAGTCGGGTGCGCAGGTCGGTGCCGCGTACGAGCGTCATGACCAGGGCGAGGTCGTTGCCGTCCACGACGAGGTCCCGGACGGCGACCACGTGCGGGTGGTCGAGTCCGAGCAGGGCGGTGCGCTCCTGTACGAAGCGGCCCACGAGCTCCTGGTCGGACGCGAGGTCCTCACGGAGCAGCTTGATGGCGACCGGGCCTTCGGGCCCTTCGCCGAGCCATACCGTGCCGGCGCTGCCGCGCCCCAGGATCTGGTGGGCCGTGTACCGGCTGCCGATATTCCGTGCCAAGACTGCTCCCTCAGCGGCTGGCGGTGGACCCCCGGTCGACAAAGTTACGCGGCGTTCGGGGTGTCACGTGCCCTGGATGGCGCCGACCTTCACTTCTCCGGGCGAAATAGGCCCGGAGAAGTCGACAAAGGGACAGGGTGACGGGCCGGGCCATGAACAGGCCGGCCCCGACGGGTCAGGCCCCGCCCGATCCTCCGGCGCTGTCGCCGAGCTGGGAGAACCAGTCGGTGACCTTGCCGATGGCGTCGCCGATCGCTTCCCAGTAGCCCTTGCCCTGGGCGACCCAGTCCTGGAGCGGGGTCAGCTCCCAGATGAGCCAGCCGGCGATGATCAGGAGCACCACGGTGAACAGGCAGCCCTTGAGGCAGCCGAGTCCGGGGATGCGCATCGGGTTGGCGCCGCGCTGCCTCGGCGGACGCGGCTCGCGCGGCGGGCGCGCGGCCGGCTGCTGGGGCTGCTGCGGCTGCGGAGGGGCGTACTGCTGCCGCTGGGGCTGCTGCGGCTGCTGGTAGCGCTGTGGCTGGTGCTGTTGCGGCTGCTGGCGCTGCGGCGGGTACTGCTGGTGCTGCGGAGGCGGCTGGCGGCGCTGGGGCTGCTGCGGCTGCTGGTACTGCTGCTGCGGCGGCTGCTGGCGCTGGGGGCGTCGGCGCAGCGGGTCCTGGCTCGGGTCGAGGTACTGGACCTGGGTCTGCTCGTTGCGGTCGCGGGCCGCCTGGAGCTGCGACTGCCAGGGGTGCGGGCCGTCCGGCTGCGGCGGCCCGTCGGGGCGCTGCGGCACGGGCGGCAGGACGGCGGTCGGGTCGGCGTGGCCGCCGGGTCCGCCCTGGCCGCCGGGTCCGGTCTGCGGGAGCACGCTGGTGGCGGCGGCCGGGTCGTAGGAGCCCGCGTTGCTCGGCAGCACCTGCGTGGGGTCGGCCGCGCCCGGGGTCTCCGGGACGGCCGTGGGCGCCGGGTCGGGGGCGAGCAGGGCGCCCACTCCGTCGGCGGCGGCGATCTGGGCGGAGTTCGCGTGGACGCCGATGCCCGCGGCGACCGTACGCAGACCACGGGCCAGGTTCTCGGCGCTGGGCCGGCGCTCCGGGTCCTTGCTCAGGCAGCGCTCTATGACCGTCCACAGCGGGGCGGGCACGGTGGAGGGCCGGCGGGGCTCCTCGCTGAGGTGCCGGTGCAGGACTTCGAGGGCGGTGCCCCCGGCGAACGGCGGGCGGCCGGTGACCAGTTCGTACAGCAGGATGCCCGCGCCGTAGATGTCGACGGCGGAGGTCTGCGGGCGGCCCTCGGCGGACTCCGGCGCCACGTAGGCGGGCGTGCCGACGAACTCGTGGGTCCGGGTCAGGCCCGGGGAGTCGGCGAGGCGGGCGATGCCGAAGTCGGTGAGCATCGGGGTCATGCCGCCGTCGCGCTCGTCGAGCAGCACGTTGGCGGGCTTGAGGTCGCGGTGGACGACGCCGTCGGCGTGGCTGGCGGCGAGCGCGTCCGCGATCTGCGCGGTGAGCAGCGCTGCGGCGACCGGGGTGAGCGGGCCGTTCTCGCGGAGGTAGCGGTGCAGGTCGGGGCCGTCGATCAGGTCCATCACCAGGGCGAGGAGATCGCCCTCGACGACGAGGTCGCGGGTGCGCACGATGTTCGGGTGCGTGAGCCGCAGCAGGACGGAGCGCTCCCGCAGGAACCGCATCACGACATCGGCGTCGTTGGCCAGCTCCTCCTTGAGGACCTTGATGGCCACGGTCTCGCCGGGCTGACCCGCGACGGCCGCCTCGGCGCCCGCGGTCTCCCGCTGGCGGGCTCGCCAGACGGTGCCCGTGGCGCCGCGCCCGAGCGGCTCCTCGAGCAGGTACTTGCTGCCTACCGGCCGCACGTCATGCGCTCCCTGCTGATCGTGGTGCTTGCGGTCCCCCGAGAGGGTGCCCGAATGTTCCGGCCCACTGTAGTGCCGCCGAACGGGGCATGTGGGGGCTCGCGTTTCGGGGGAAGACGCGCGGACCGGGCGGAAGGTTGCCGTACGGCCGCCCCAGGGACGCACGAACGTTCGGACGCACGTACGGGTTCCGGTCCGGCGGTGGGCAGGTAGCTGCCAGGGAAGCCGTCCGAGCGGCAGGTTCCGGACGCAAGCAGGCACTTTTGCGCCCACAGCCGACCATTCAAGATCATTTAAAGGTGACCGCCGGGCGTGTTGTCAGTGGCAGGTGCGAGGATGCCTCCAGCACGGATCTGCGGGCTCGGAGTCTCGCGGTGCGTGACGACCTGTACGGACGACGTGTCCGTGCCGGGTGGGGGGAATCACAGGGCGTTTCCCCTGCCGGGCACCCCCGCGCAGAAGGGACCGCTGACGGCGATGCAGATCCGGCTGACCGTCCTCGCGCCGCGCAGCGGCCAGACCCCGGCGCGCACCTGCGACGTGCTCGTCACCGCCCCCGCCGGGACGGCGCTGGCCGCCGTCGCCTCCCAGCTGGCCGCCGCCGTTTCGGGGCCCGAGAGCTCCCAGGGCGGCGGGGCGGTCGTGCTCTTCGCCGGCCGGGAGCGGCTGGACGGGCACCGCGTCGCGCTGGGTGAGCCGCCCCTGGTGGACGGCGCGGTCCTCTCGCTCCAGGTGCCCGGCGACGACGAGGCGACGGACGACGCCGTTCCGGCCCAGCTGCACGTGGTGGCGGGGCCGGACGCGGGCGGGGTCCACCTGCTGCACGGCGGGCAGATCCGGATCGGCCGCTCCGCCGACGCGGACGTCCCGCTCGACGACCCGGACGTCTCCCGGCTGCACTGCACGGTGACGGTCTCCGACGACGGCCGGGTCTCGGTCGCGGACCTCGGCTCGACGAACGGCACCTCGCTGGACGGCGTCGAGGTGCGCGAACGGCCGGTCCGTCTCGTCCCCGGCGCCCTGCTGCGGCTCGGCGAGTCCGCCCTCCGCCTCACCGCGGGCTCCCGTCCGGCGACGCTGCCGACCGCCCCGGACGGCGAGGGGCACCTGCGGGTGACCCGCGCCGAGACGGGGTCCGCCGCCCCGGGCCAGGGCACCGGTGCGCCGTTCGCCGCGCACACCCCCGACCACGGCGGCCCGGGCCCCGGCCAGGCGTACGGCGCCCCGCCCCGGACCACCGGCCCCGGCGCGTCCGCACCGGCCTCCCCGTTCTCCACCGCCGCCCCCTCCGTTTCCGCCGCTCCCTCCGCTCCCTCCGTCCCCGACGAGGGCTCCTGGCCGGATCGCGCCGAGGCCGGACACGGCGACCGCGGCCGCGACGAGGAGTTCACCGACGCCCCGGCGCCCCGGCGCGGCATAGGGGCCTGGGCGAGGCGGCTCAAGGGCGGTGCGAAGGGTGAGCAGACGGCGGGCCCGGAGACCGGGGGCGGCCGGCCCCGGCCCTCCGGCGGCCCGGACGCGTACGGCGCCGCCCGCACCCCGGACGGCCCGGGCGCCGCGTCGGCGTACGGATCGTCGGCGTACGGCTCCGGGGCGCGCGGGTCGTCGGCCGCGTACGCCTCCGACACCTCCGGAACGTACGGCTCCCGGCGTTTCCCGGACGGGTCCGCCGACCCCTCCGGCGATCCGGCGTCCGGGGCCGGGCACCTCGCCTCGCCCGTCTCCCCCGGTTCGCCCTTCTCCGCGCTGGCCTCCGCCCCCGAGGGCACCTGGCCCGACCCGGCCGCCGTGCTGCTGACCGCGCTCGGACCCGGGCCCCGGCTGTGGGAGCGCCACCCGGAGCACCCGGAGGCGCTGGTGGTGCGGCTCGGCACGACCGACCGGGCCGAGGTGCCCGCCGTGCCGGTGACCGTGGGGCTGCGGGAGGCCGGTTCGCTGGGGCTCGCCGGTCCGCGCGCCCGGCTGGCGGGGCTGGCCCGCGCGACGGTCGCGCAGCTCGCCGCGCTGCACTCCCCGTTCGACCTGGAGATCGTCCTCATCAGCACGGACCGCGCCCGCCCGCTGGAGGAACGGCGGCGCGAGTGGTCCTGGCTGGGGTGGCTGCCGCATCTGCGCCCGACGCACGGGCAGGACTGCCGGCTGCTCCTCGCGTACGACCGTGAGCAGGCGGCCGCCCGTACGGCCGAGCTGGTGCGCCGCCTCGACGAGGGCCCGCTCGGTCCCGGCTGGCCGCATCTGGACCGGGCGGCGGTGGCCGAGGCCGCCCGTGCCCACAAGGGGCCGCACACGGTGGTCGTCCTGGACGGCGACCCCGGTACGGCGATGCTGCGCGAGACCACGGCACGGCTGGCCGGTGCGGGCGCGGCGGCCGGGATCCATCTGATCTGCCTGGCCGAGACCCCGGCCGCCTCCCCCACCTCCCCGGTGGCCGCGACGTACGAGGCCGCCTGCCGGGCCTCCATCGCCTTCCGCGAGTGCGGGGCGGTCGCGATGCTGAGCGGCGATGTCGCCACGGCGTTGCGGCTGCTGCGCACGGCGGGCGGGCAGGCGGCGGGGCACGGCACGGTGGCCGCCGTGGACGCGGTGTCGTCGGCCTGGGCCGAGCGGTTCGGGCGGGCGCTCGCGCCGCTGCGCGAGGAGGGCTCGGCCGCGCTGGCGGGCCGCCCGACCACCGCGGCCCTGCCGCCGTCCGCCCGGCTGCTGGACGAGCTGGGCCTGGCCCGCGCCACTCCGGCCTCGCTGATGGCCCGCTGGGCGTCCACGGCGGAGTCCCAGCCCGGCGCCTCGGCGCCCAGGGCCTCGGCTGTCTCCGCGCCCCGCCAGGAGCTGGACAGCCCCAACTCCGGCCGCACCCTCAGCGCGGGCCCGCGCGTCGGCCCGCAGCGCACGGCGGCCTCATCGGAGCGCGACTCCGGCCGCACCCCGTACCCGGCGGCGGGCACCCCCGACCCGGACCGCACCCCGTACCCACCCCTGGACGCCCGCGACTCCGGCCGCACCCCTTACCCACCGCTCGACGCCCGCGACTCCGGCCGCACCCCCTACCCACCCCTCGACGCCCGCGACACCCGTGACTCCGAGCGCACGCCCTACCTCGGTGCCCAGCGCTCCGGGCCGGGCCAGGGTTCCGGGGCCGGTGAACAGGGCGACGCGGTCGCGGACCGGCCCACCGTGCACTCCGGCCGGCCGGTCCTCGTGCTCGGGGCGGGCCCCCGCGGCCCCCTCAGCGTCGATCTCGCCGACGAGGGACCGCATCTGCTGATCGAGGGGCCGTCGGGCAGCGGCCGTACGGAACTGCTCCGGGCCGTCGCCGCCTCGCTCGCCTCCGCGGCCCGGCCCGACCGGCTCGGCATCCTGCTGGTCGACGGCGCCGGCGGCGAGCAGGGCGAGCGCGGCGAGGGCCTGCTGCCCTGTACGGAGCTGCCGCATGTCTTCACGCACCTCGTGGCGTGCGACCCGGTCCGGATGCGGGAGTTCGCGCAGGCCCTGGGCGGCGAGCTGAAGCGGCGCGCCGAGCTGCTCGGCGACCTGGACTTCGCCGCCTGGCACGAGCGGTACGCCCAGCAGGAGGCTCAGCAGGAGGCCTCGCCCCGCGTCGTGGGCCAGCGGCCGCCGAGCGGTGCCGAGCGGCGGGGCGATCTGGACTCCCCGGCCAGCGGCACCCTGCGGCTGCGCCCCGCCGCCGCCCGGTCCGCGGACCCGGGCCCGTCCCCGCTGCCCCGGCTCGTCGTCCTCGCCGACGACTTCGACGCCCTGGTCGCCCCGGCCCTCGGCAGCCCGGGCCGGCCCGCCGCCGGTTCGGTGGTGCGGGCGCTGGAGGCCGTGGCCCGGGACGGCGGACGGCTCGGCGTGCATCTGGTCGCCACCTCCGCGCGCCCCGACCGTACCGAGGACACCGAACTGGCCCGCGGCGCCCGGCTGCGCATCGTGCTGGACGCCCCGGTGCTGCCGCCGTCCCCGGACGAACCGGCCCCCGGCCGGGGCCGGTTGGGGCATCCGGACGGCCGGGTGACGCCCTTCCAGGGGGGCCGGGTCACCGGCCGCATCCCGCGGACGGCGACACTGCGCCCCACCGTGGTCCCGCTGGAGTGGGAGCGGATGGGCGATCCGCCGACCCGCCGCCCGGTCCGGGAGCTGGGCAACGGGCCGACCGACCTGGCGCTGCTCGCCAGCGCTCTGGAGCGCGCGGCCCGTTCGGTGAACGCCGAACGGCTGCCCGCCCTGGTCCCGTTCACGGCCTGAGGCGACCACCGGCGCAGGACACCGACACCGGCACGACCCGCCTCCGGCGCTCGCACCCGGCCACCGCCCCGGCGTACGCCTGCCGCCCCTCCCTGCCCCTGCCCGGGGCCGTGTCCGTCATGCCCTGACACGACGTCACGAGGCGATCACGATCGCCATGTTGGGCCCTACGGCGGTATTGCGGGGCCCGAGCGCCGGGCGTAGGACTGTGCGCACGGACGACGTGGTCCGGGCATGCGACGTGGCCGGGCGCGTAAAGAAGAGACGGGGCAGGAATGCGCACAACCTTCTCGATACGCAGGGCCGCACTCGTGTTCGCGGCGGTCGGCGCTCTCGCGCTGACCGGCTGCGGGGGCGACGGCGACGGCAAGAAGAAGTCGGGCGACGACTCCGGCAAGGGCACGGACAGCGCGTCCACGGTCGACCTGCCGAAGCTGGACGGGGAGAACGTCTCCGTCGCCGCGGTCTGGACCGGACCCGAGCAGGCCAACTTCACCAAGGTGCTGGACGAGTTCGAGAAGCGTACGGGCGCGAGCGTCACGTTCGTCCCGGCGCAGGACCCGATCATCAACTTCCTGGGCACGAAGATCGCGGGCAAGCAGCCGCCGGACGTGGCGATGATCCCGCAGGTCGGCGCGATCCAGCAGGCGGCCGCGAAGAAGTGGGCCAAGCCGGTCGGCCCCGAGGCGAAGGCCCAGCTCGACAAGAACTACGCGAAGGTCTGGCAGGACCTCGGCGCGGTGGACGGCACCCAGTACGGCGTGTACTTCAAGGCCGCCAACAAGTCGCTGATCTGGTACAACGCCGCCGCGTTCGACAACGCGGGGGCCAGTGAGCCGAAGACCTGGAAGGACTTCCTGACGACCGCGGAGACCATCTCCGCCTCCGGCGTCACGCCGGTCTCGGTGGGCGGCGCGGACGGCTGGACCCTGACCGACTGGTTCGAGAACGTCTACCTCTCCCAGGCGGGTCCGGAGAAGTACGACCAGCTGGCGAAGCACGAGATCCCGTGGACCGACCCGTCCGTGAAGGACGCGCTGACCACGCTGGCCGAGCTGTTCGGGAAGCCGGAGCTGATCGCGGGCGGCGCGGACGGGGCGCTCCAGACGGAGTTCCCGGCCTCGGTGACACAGACCTTCACCGGGGGCGACCAGCCCAAGGGCGCGATGGTCTTCGAGGGCGACTTCGTCTCGGTCAACATCGCGCAGACCGAGGCGAAGATCGGTACGGACGCCAAGGTCTTCCCGTTCCCGGCGGTCGGCGCGGACTCCCCCGTGGTGACCGGCGGCGACGCGGCGGTGGCGCTGAAGGACACCAAGGGCGCGCAGGCGCTGCTGACCTGGCTGGCATCGTCGGACGCGGCGAAGATCTGGGCCGAGGCGGGCGGGTTCATCTCCCCGAACAAGGGCCTGGACCTGAAGGCGTACCCGAACGACGTGCAGCGCACGATGGCCCAGGCGCTGATCGACGCCGGTGACGACGTCCGGTTCGACATGTCCGACCAGGCCCCGCAGTCGTTCGGCGGGACGCCCGGGAAGGGCGAGTGGAAGATCCTCCAGGACTTCCTGAAGAACCCGAAGGACATCGCGGGGACCCAGAAACAGCTGGAGTCCGAAGCGGTCAAGGCGTACAAGAGCTGACGCCGTGACGACAGCGACCGCGGGGGGCGCCGGTGCGGCGCCCCCCGCCGACGAGACGAGTCCGCGCCCGGCCCCGCCGCCGGATCCGAAGAAGTCCGGCCGGAGCGTGACCGGCACCCGCAAGGTCATCGCGGCGGCGTTCCTGCTGCCCGCGCTGGTGCTGCTGGGTGCGCTGGTGCTGTATCCGATCGGGTACTCGGTCTACCGGTCGTTCTTCGACCAGGCCGGTACGGGCTTCGCCGGGTTCGACAACTACAAGGCGCTGTTCACCGACGCCACCATCCTCACGGCGGTGAAGAACAACGCGATCTGGGTGGTCTTCGCCCCGACGGTCGCCACCGCGCTCGGGCTGATCTTCGCGGTGCTGACCGAACGGATCCGCTGGGGCACCGCGTTCAAGCTGATCGTCTTCATGCCGATGGCGATCTCGATGCTGGCGGCGGGCATCATCTTCCGGCTGGTGTACGACCAGGCTCCGGAGCGCGGGGTCGCCAACGCGGTGGCGGTGAGCGTGCACGACACGTTCAACGAGTCCGCCGGCTTCCCGAAGGCCCGCCCGCTGCCCGTGCACCCGCTGGAGAAGGGTGACGGCGGGACGTTCGTGTCCAAGGAGCCGATCCGGGCGGGGCAGCCGCTGCGGGTGCCGCTGGTCGGGGTGGCTCCGGCGAAGATGCCGGGCGACGCGAAACCCGCGGAGGGCGCTCCGACGGCCTCCGGGGACACGATCTCCGGAACCGCCTGGCTGGACTTCACCCGGGGCGGCGGCGGCAAGCCGAATGTCGTCGACCCGAAGGAGCTGGGGCTGAAGGGTCTGAAGGTCGAGGCGGTGAAGGACGGCAAGGTCGTCGCCACCGCCACAGCGGGGGCGGACGGCGTGTTCACCCTGCCCGCATCGGCGGACGGGGCCCAACTGCGCCTGCCCGCCGACAACTTCCGCGAGCCGTACAACGGCGTCGACTGGCTCGGTCCGTCCCTGGTGACGCCCGGGATCATCGGCAGTTACGTGTGGATGTGGGCCGGGTTCGCGATGGTGCTGATCGCGGCGGGCCTGGCCGGCCTGCCGCGCGAGCTGCTGGAGGCGGCCCGGGTGGACGGGGCCAACGAGTGGCAGGTGTTCCGCCGGATCACGGTGCCGATGCTGGCACCGGTGCTGGCGGTGGTCCTGGTGACGCTGATGATCAACGTACTGAAGGTGTTCGACCTGGTGTTCATCATCGCGCCGGGCTCCTCGCAGGACGACGCGAACGTGCTGGCGCTCCAGCTGTACCGGTCCTCGTTCGGCACGGACGCGGACCTCGGCATCGGCAGCGCCATCGCGGTGCTTCTGCTGCTGCTGGTGATCCCGGTGATGCTGATCAACATCCGCCGGATCCGGAAGGAGGGACGCCGATGAGCAGCGCACCGGACGTGAACACCGCGCGCATCGGCCGCCAGAAGGCGGTCACCCGGCAGCCGGGCGCTCCCGAGGCGCCCAGGGCCAGACCGTCGCTCGGCGCGCGGATCGCCGCCCGGGCCGGCGGCGGCGCGATGCGGGTCTTCCTGATCCTGGTCGCCCTGTTCTGGCTGATGCCCACGATCGGCCTGCTGCTGTCCTCGCTGCGCGGTCCGCAGGACATCGCGGCGACCGGCTGGTGGAAGATCTTCACCGCCCCGTCCGAGCTGACCTTCGAGAACTACCAGCGGCTGCTGGACAATTCGACGATCACCGGCTCGCTCGTCAGCACGATCATGATCACCGTGCCCTCCACGGTGCTGGTGGTGGTGATCGGCTCGCTCGCCGGATACGCCTTCGCGTGGATGGACTTCCCGGGCCGGGACTGGTGGTTCCTGCTGGTCGTCGGGTTGCTGGTGGTTCCGGTGCAGGTCGCGCTGATCCCGGTCTCCGAACTCTTCGGCACCATCGGGATCTTCGAGACGACGCTCGGGGTGGTGCTGTTCCACACGGCGTTCGGCCTGCCGTTCGCGATCTTCCTGCTGCGGAACTTCTTCGCGGAGATCCCCCGTGAGCTGCTGGAGGCCGCCCGGCTCGACGGGGCGGGCGAGATCCGGCTGTTCACCCGGGTCGTGATGCCGCTGGGCGGTCCGGCGATCGCCTCGCTCGGCATCTTCCAGTTCCTGTGGGTGTGGAACGACATGCTGGTCGCGCTGATCTTCGCGGACTCCGAGTCGCCGCCGATCACCGTGGCGCTCCAGCAGCAGGTACGCCAGTTCGGCAACAACATCGATGTGCTCGCGCCCGGCGCGTTCGTGTCGATGGTGATCCCGCTGGCGGTGTTCTTCGCCTTCCAGCGGCAGTTCGTCTCCGGCGTGATGGCGGGCGCGGTCAAGTAGCCCCTGCCGCAAGGCCGTACGGCTGTACACCTGCACACACGTACGTCAACACGGAGCGGCCCGGCTCCCCGGAACCGGGCCGCTTCGCCGTGCGCGTCCCCCGAATGCCACGTCCGGCGTAACCCTGTCATTCCATCCGACGTTTGCGGGCCACCTGGTTCCCGCGAACGACCCATGGATGTGTAGTGCCCCGGTTCACTGTCATCGTGCCCGCATTCCGGGTCCAGGCGTATCTGCACGCGTGTCTGGATTCCGTGCTGAGTCAGTCCTTCAAGGACTACGAGATCATCGTGGTCGACGACTGCTCCCCCGACGCCTGCGGTCCGATCGCCGACGAGTACGCCCGCCGGGACCCCCGCGTCACCGCGCTGCACCTGCCCCGCAACATCGGCCTGGGCCCGGCCCGTAACGCCGGGATGGCCCGGGCGGGCGGCGACTACCTGGTCTTCCTCGACGGCGACGACACCCTGCTGCCGGACGCGCTCCGGACCATCGCCGACCGGATCGACGCGACCGGCGAGCCCGATGTCCTGATGTACGACTACGCCCGTACGTACTGGACGGGCCGCAGCGTCCGCAATGTCCTGGCCGCCCATCTCGACGAGGGCGGCCCGGCCCGTTTCCGGCTCACCGACCGCCCCGAGCTGCTGCAACTCCTCATGGTCGTCTGGAACAAGGCGTACCGCCGGGCGTTCGTCGAGGCCGAGGGGTTCGCGTTCCCGCCGGGCTACTACGAGGACACTCCCTGGACCTACCCGGTGCTGATGGCGGCCGATTCGATCGCGGTGCTGGACGCGGTCTGCGTCTCCTACCGGCAGCGGCGGCGCGGCAACATCCTCTCCACCACCAGCGAGAAGCACTTCGACGTCTTCGACCAGTACGACCGGGTCTTCGCGTTCATCGACTCCCGCCCCGAACTCGCCCTGTGGCGGCCGGTGATGTTCCGCCGGATGCTGGACCACTTCTCGGCGCTGTTCGCCTCCCGGGACCGGCTGCCACCGCACAGCCGCACCGCGTTCTTCCGCCGGGCGACCGCGTCCTGCCGCCGCTATCACACCCCCGGCGCCCCGGTCCCGCGCCGGGCGCTGCTGCGGCACGGCCTGATGCATCTCGGGGCGCGCCGCACCTACCGGGCCCTCTCGGTGGCCCAGCGCCTCGGCGGCCGGCTGCGCAGGGCGGCGGAGGCCGTGCGCCGGGCGGTGCGGGGCGCGGCGCTGCGGGCGCACTACCGGATCCAGCTGCTGCTGCCGCTGCGCCCCCGGGACGCGGTGTTCACCGCCCGGGGCGGCCGGGGGTACGGGGGCAGCCCGGCGGCGATCGAGGCGAAGGTCCGCGAGCTGGTCCCGGGGGCGCGGACGTCCTGGATCTGCCGGGCCGTCGACGCCCACACCGTGCCGACCGGCAGCCGGCACCTAGCGCCCGGCACCTTCGCCCACGGAACGGCGCTGGCCCGTTCCGCGTATCTGGTGAACGACTCCTCCTTCGACCGGGGGCTGGTGAAGCGGCGCGGCCAGGTGCTGGTGCAGACGCACGAGGGCACGCCGCTGCGGTCGGTGGGCACCGATCTGCTGGACCGGCCCGCCGCCGCCCGGGGCACGGACTTCGAACAGCTGCTGCGCTCGGTCGACACCTGGGACTTCTCGCTCTCGGCCAACCCGCACTCCACCCTCGTACGGGAGCGGGCCTATCCGTCCGCGTACACGACGCTGGAATACGGCTCGCCGCGCAACGACGTGTACCACCGCACCGGCCCGGCCGAGGTGGCGCGACTGCGCGAGACGCTGGGCATTCCGGCGGGCAGTACGGCCCTGTTGTACGCCCCGACGCACCGCGACTACCGGCGGGTCCAGCGGCCCGCCCTGGACCTGGAGCGGCTGGTCCGGATCCTGGGCCCGCAGTTCGTGATCCTGGCCCGTGCGCCCCGCCCGCCGGGGCCCGGCGGCGTCCGCCGTGCGCCGCATCCGCGGATCATCGATGTCAGCGCGCACCGGTCGGTGGAGACGCTGGCGCTCGCCTCGGACGCCCTGATCACGGACTACGCGTCACTGATGTTCGACTACGTGAACCTGGACCGCCCGGTGGTGCTGCACCTGGACGACATCGAGGCGTACGAGGCGGCCCGGGGCACGTACTTCGACATCACGGCGTTCCCGCCCGGCATCGTGGCCCGGAGCCAGGACGAGCTGTTCGACATCTTCGCCACGGACCACTGGCGGGGCTCCCGCTCGGCGCAGCTGCGGGCCGCGTTCCGGGACCGGTTCTGCCCGTACGACGACGGGTACGCCGCCGAGCGGGTGGTGCGGCGGGTGTTCCTCGGGGAGACGGACGGGCTGCCGCTGCCGGTGCCGCCCGCCGCCCGCCGGACGCCTGCCGCCCTGCCCACGCAGGACGGGGCCGGGGCGACCGTCGGGGGCTGACCCGGGCCCGTACCCCAGGCCCCCGGGCCCGTACCCGGGTCCGGTCAGCGTTCCAGGAACGCGAACAGCTCCTCCCAGCGGCGCAGGGTCTCCGGCTCGGAGAACCGCTGGACGCCGGACCGGGCCCGAGCGCCCATGGAGTCGCGCAGCCGGGGGTTGCCGGTGAGCCGCAGCAGCCGGTCGGCGAGGGCGGCGACGTCCCCGGCGGGGGCCAGGAGCCCGTCCTCGCCGTCCCGGACGATCTCCCGCACCCCGGGCGCGCAGTCGAAGGCGGCGCAGGGTACACCGCTGGCCATCGCCTCCAGGAGCGCGAGCGGGAAGCCCTCGCCCCGGGAGGACTGGACGAAGACGGAGGCCTCCGCGAGGGCCCGCTCGACGTCGTCGGTGCGGCCCATCCACTCCACGGACCCGTCGAGGCCGAGTCCGGTGCACTGGGCCTTCAGCGCGGCCTCGTCCTCGCCCGCCCCGTACACCCGCAGCCGCCAGTCCGGGCGGAACGGCGCGACCAGGGCCCAGGTGTCCAGGAGCAGGTCGATGCCCTTCTGGTCGCTGAGCCGGCCGATGCTGGCGACGGTCCGCTCGGTGCGCGGGGAGGGCACGGCGGGGAGGCGGGAGAGGGCGTTGGGCAGGAAGCCGACGTTGTTCATGCCGTCCCCGGCCCACCGGTCGGCGTCCTCCTCGGTGAGGACCAGCCAGTGGTCGAGGTCCTTGTAGTGGTTCTTGATCCAGCGGTAGCGGTGGCTCGCGCGGGAGTAGCCGTAGGACTCGTGGCTCATGCCGATGACCCGCAGCCCGGTGGTGTCGGCCTCCCCGACCCACTCCATCGCCCAGACCTGGGTGACGATGACGACCGCGCCGGGGCGGGCGGTAGCGAAGATCTCCGAGAGCCGGCCGACCGCCCGCTTCTTGGCGGCGACGCGGGCCGCCTCCTTGCGCCGCGCGGGGATCCGGAAGCGGTCGCGGATGCCGTGGGGCGTCCAGGGGGTCGGCGGGTGGGCGGGGTAGAGGGCGGTGACGGGGTGGGCGGGCTGTTCGGGCAGCACCATCGTGAGGTCGGAGGCGTGGATGCCGATGGCGTGCACCCGGTGGCCCTGACCGGCCAGCAGGCGCGCGGTCTGGTGCATCCAGCCGGTGACGCCGCCGAGTTCGTCGGTGCTGTTGGAGACGATGAAGATGTCGCGGCTCATCGGCCAGCCCCCCGGTCGTGGTCGGTGGTGTGGCGGGAGGACCGGCGGGCCGCGGGGCCGAAGACGGCCTCGACGGTCCTGCGGGCCGCGTCGCCCCGGTCGTAGGAGCCGAACCGCTCCGCGAACGCCCGGCGTTGATCGGCGAACCGGCTGTCGGACTTCTTGAGTTCCGCGAGGGCGGTGAACAGCTCGTCCTGGGTGGCGGTCACCGGCCCGGGGGCGTTCTCCCGCAGGTCGAAGTAGCTGCCCCGCTCGTCCGCGTAGGCGTCGAGGTCCGGGGCGAACAGCACGACGGGCCGGTCGAGCAGGACGAAGTCGAACATGATGGAGGAGTAGTCGGTGATCAGCACATCGGTGAGGGCCAGGAGTTCACTCACGTCGTGGTGGCGTGAGACGTCGACGACGGTGCCGGGCGGGCAGACCGGCAGCCGGGCGGACTCCAGGTAGTGGGACCGCACCAGCAGGGTGTGGGTGTCGCCGAACCGCGCCGCGAACTCCCGTACGTCCAGCAGGAGTCGGCTCCTGCGCTGTTTGCCGGGGCCGCCCCGGAACGTCGGCGCGTACAGCACGGTCTTCTTGTGGTCGGCCAGAGCGAGCGCCTCGGCGAGCGGCGGTCGCGGCAGCCGCCCTTCGGTCTCGGACCGGTTCCGCTCGGCGATCAGGGCGTCGTTGCGCGGGTAGCCGGTGCGCAGGAGCCGTTCGTCGGGCAGCCGGTAGGCGCGGGCGAGGGTGTTCACGTCGTGCTCGGAACGGACGAGGAAGTGGTCGAAGCGGTCCACGGCCCGCTGGAGCCGTTCGCGCTGCGGGGCGTTCTGGAGCCGTACGCGGGTCTCGTCGAAGCCCATCCGTTTGTACGCGGAGCCGTGCCAGGTCTGGAGGTACGTGGTGTGCCGGGGCTTGCGCAGATGCTGCGGGAAGCCCTGGTTGTCGACCCAGTACTCCGCGCGGGCCAGCGCCCACAGATAGCGCCAGGACCAGCGGCGTACGAGGCGGGCGTCGTCCGGGAAGCCGGCCGGGGCGGGGTCGTAGGACCAGGTGGCGTGCAGTTTCAGGCCCTGGCGGCGGATCTCCTCGTACAGGGCGCGCGGGCTGTCGCCGTAGCAGGTGCCCATGTGGCTCTCGAAGACGACGGAGCCCCGGCGCACGGGGAGCCGGGTGAGCCAGCTGTTGTAGGCGGGGGCCTTGAAGCCGCGGGAGCGGTAGCGGTCCAGGCGCTTGCGCAGGGCGCGGACGAGGAGCTTGGCCTTGCGGGCGGGCCGGAAGTGCGTGGCGTAGCGGACGAGGCGGTGGGCGGTGCGGGCCGGGCGGCGGCGGGCGGTCAGCCGGAGCGCGAAGTGGTCCTTGAGCGTGATGTAGGGCTCCCAGGTGTCCCCGGCGAGCCGCCCGAGCCGGGGCCGGGCGGCGAACCGTACCGCTCCGGCCACCTGGTCCTGCGGGGCGAACAGATCGCTGACGGACCGGGGCCCGTCGGGGCCCTCCGCCTGTACGGTCAGCCGCGCGTCCCACGCCGTGTCGCGGACGCCGACGGGGCGCAGCCGGCGCGAGACGTCGGCCCGCGCGCGCCAGATGATCCCGTTGCCGTCGTGCCGGACCTCCTCGACCGGGAACGCGACGGCGCGCGCCCCGCCCCGGGCCCGGAACTCCAGGGTGGCGGTGAGGGGGGCGCCGGGGGCGGGACCGCTGTGGCCGGGCAGCACGAGGCGCCCTTCGAGCAGCAGCCGGCCGTCCTCGGCGGTGGCGCAGCGGGTGAGCCGGTTCATCAGCCGGAGCTCGCCGAACGAGCGGTGCTGGTAGCCGAGTTCGGTGACGTCGAGGGCCGGGTCCTGGGTGTCGCCCTCGCCGTCACCGCCCTTGCCGTCGCCGCTGCCGTCGCCGCCCCAGGTAACCCGGCCGTCCGCGTCCGTCGTCAGCGGCGCGCACACCGTGGCGGGCCGGCTCAGCGCGTACGCCGCCGCGAGGACCCCTTCCGTGTCGCCCCGGGCCAGCAGGGTCACGGCGACCCGCTCCAGCGGCGGCAGCTCCGGCGGGACGGGCCCGGTCAGCGCGCGGGCGGCCGCCGCGGCGACCCGGGCGCGGCGGGCGGCGGGCAGCCCGGGGAAGGAGCGGACCAGCGGCACCAGGTGGTCGCGGGCGAACGCCCGCTCCCGCTCCTCGCGCAGTCCGGGCAGCCCGCGCGTAAGGAGGGTGTTGGCGACCCGGCGGTGCGCCTCGACCAGGGCGGTGAGGTCGCGGGCCCGGTCGGGGACGGCCCGGCCGGTCACGATCAGCCGGCGGACCAGGGCGATCCGGCCGACCGACGCGGCGGCGAGCGGGCCGAACAGGATCTCGCCGTGCGCCAGGTCCTCCTCGTACCGCAGCCCGTGCCGCCGGACGGCCTCGCGACGCAGACAGAATCCGGTCACCAGGGCGTCCCTGACGACGAGTTCGGGGGCCTCGGTGAAGCGGGCGAGGGTGCGGGAGCGGGCGAACAGCCCGCCCTGCCAGGACGGTTCACGCTCCTTGCCGCTCTCGTCGGCGGTCCGGCTCCAGCGGCCGGCGATCAGGTCGGCGCGGCTGGTCTCGCCCGCCTGCCAGAGGTTGCGGCAGGCGTGCAGTTGGAGGCGTTCGCCGGTGGCGAGGACCAGGACGTACCGGCCGTTCGCCGCGTCCAGGCCCGCGTTGCGCAGGGCGCCGGTGGTGCGGACGGCCGGGTCGGCGTGGACGAGGCGGATCCGCCCGGGGGCGCGGTCGGCGAGGGTGCGGGCGGCGGTGCGGACGGCCGGGTCGGCGGCGGAGGCGAGGACCACGACGGCCTCGGCCCCGCGCAGCGACTGGCCGAGCACGGACTCCACGGAGGCGCGCAGGGCGTCGGCCCCGCCCGGTCCGTCGTGGTCCCCGCCGCCGGTGATCACACAGCTGAAGTCGCTCATGCCTGCTCTCCCTTGAGCATCCGGTCGACGACCCCGGCGGCGGCGCTCCCGTCGTCGAGGTCGCAGAACGCCTCCCGGAACCGCGCGTACGCATCGCGGTGCCCGGCGGTGGCGGCCTCCGGGTCGCGCAGGGCGGCCACGATCCCGGCGGAGTCGGGGATCAGGGGGCCGGGGGCGCGGTGCTCGAAGTCGAAGCAGAAGCCGCGCAGGGTGTCGCGGTAGTGAGCGAGGTCGTGGGTGTGGAAGAGCATCGGGCGGCCGGTCTGCGCGAAGTCGAACATGATCGAGGAGTAGTCGGTGACCAACGCGTCGCTGATCAGAAGTAGTTCGGCGACGTCCGGGTGGCGCGAGACATCCCGCACGAAGTCGGTGTCCGGGACGCTGCCGCCGACGAGGTAGTGGCGGCGGACCAGCAGCACCTGGTTCTCGCCGAGGGCCTGCCTCGCCTGTTCCAGGTCGAGTCGGAGATCGAGCCCGTAGCGTCCGCCCTGCCGGGGCTGGTCGTCGCGCCAGGTGGGGGCGTACAGGACCACGCGCCGCCCTTCGGGGATCGCGAGCTGTTCGCGTACGGCGGCGGCGACCTTGTCGCGGTCGGGGGCGTACAGCAGGTCGTTGCGCGGGTAGCCGCACTCCAGGACCTCGCCGGAGTAGCCGAAGGCGCGGCGCAGGACGGGGGTGGAGAAGCTGTTCGGCGAGACGAGCACGCTCCACTGGGCGGACCGGTGTTCCATGGACGCCATGTACGCGGCGTCGGCGTGCGGGGTGCCCGCGAGGTCGCGGCCGATGCGCTTGAGCGGGGTGCCGTGCCAGGTCTGGACGACGCACTGGCCGTCGGCCCGCTCGAACCACTGCGGCAGATGGGTGTTGGTGACGATCCACCGGCTGCGGGCCAGCGCCTGGTACCACTCGGCGCTGTGCAGGGCGACGGGCCGGACGCCTTCGGGCACGGCCGCCTGCTGGTCGCGGACGACCCACAGGTGTTCGATGTCCGGTTCCCTGGCGGCGAGTTCGCGGTGGATGGCCCGGGGCGAGTCGGAGAACTGGCGGCCGTCGAAGCTGGAGTAGAGGACGGCGGGGCGGGTCGCGGCCGGGGCGACGGAGCGCAGCACGGCATACCGCTCGCGCCGGACGCGCTGCCCGTACGGACCCCGGTCGACGGCCGGGAGGGCGCTGCCGGACTCCAGGACGAGCCGGTCGTGGTGGCGCCGCTGGAGGGTGAAGTCCCGCCCGCCCGCGTGGTGTTTCCGGGGCAGGGTGCGGTGCAGGGGGGTGGCCGACCGGAGCGGCCGGTACGCCTCCGGGTCCCGCTCGCCCGGTGCGCGCATAAAGAGGTACCAGCGCCCCTCGGCGAGCGGCAGCGCTCCGCCGGGCCCTTCGACGGCGGCGGGTGCGATGACGGCCCGGAAGTCGTCGCCCCCGACCCGTTCCATCGCGACGACGGCTTCCTCCCGGTGGCCGCTGTGGCGCAGGACGAGTTCCCGTGCGGTGCCGGTGAGTTCGGGGAAGGTTCCTTCGAGCACCAGCTCGCCCGATTCCTCCCAGCCGAGGGAGGTGACGACGGGCTGGACCGCCCGGTCGGTGAGCACGAGGTCGCCGGAGGGGTTGGGGGCCGCGTACAGCTCACGGCCGCCGGGCAGTGCGTAGCGCCCGTCCTGGCCGTCGGGGCGTGCGGCGACGGTCAACGGCTTGCCCTCGCCGATGAGTTGCACGCCCCAGATGTCGTCCTGTCCCCGGAACGCGCTGAGCGGGATGTCCGCCGCCCGGGAGCCGAGCGAGCCGCGCAGGGCGAACTCCCGGGTCTCCTTGGTGCGCCACTCGGTGAGCCGGAGGGCGACCGGCCCGGCGTCGCCGAGGACCTTAACCTCCAGGCGTACGGCGTCCTCGACCGCCGACTGCCCGGTCAGGACGGCGGCGACGCGTTCGATGCGCAGCTCCAGCTTGTTGCCGGACAGGACGGGGACGATCCGGGTGCGCTCGTCGGTGTACGTCACGGCGGGCGGGGCCGGGGTGGAGACGAGCCGCATCGGGCCCCGGCGCGGCCGGCCCGCGCCGACGACGACGGCTTCCGGCTTCCAGGTCGTACGGTCGCCCTTGGCGGTGAGCCTGCGCGGGTCGACGACGGCCTCGAACCCGGCGCGGTCGTAGCGGTGCAGGGAGCGGCCGGACCGGGCGGTCGCCTCATCGCCGCCGACGGGCCGCAGCCGCAACGGGATCAGCCGCTTCCCGGACCGCAGCCAGCCGAGCCGCGGGGTGCCGCCCGGGGCGTTGCGCACATAGGCGTACCCGGTCAGCCGCAGCAGCCCGTCCCGCCAGACGGCCTCGGTGAGGTGGGCGTGGACGGGCAGATCGGCGGCGGTCAGGGCGGTGGCGGCGGGCGGCAGCGGGTCGCGGACGGCGGGGTGGTGGGCGCGCGGGCGAAGCGGTCCGCGTACGTGGAAGGTGTCGCGGTCCTTCTTCTCGTCGGCGAGGAGGGCGAGGAGTTCGGGCAGCCGGCGCTCGCGGATGAGCTGCCACTTGACCCGGAGGTGCAGGGGCAGTTCGGCGAGGACGCCGGGTTCGACGGTGGCGGCGAACGCCCCGGCGTGCTCCAGGAAGGCTTCGTGGAACTCCGCGTCGCCGTCGGGCAGGGCCTCGATGAACAGCCACAGGTCGCCGGAGAGCGCGTGGGCGTCGTAGCGGCGCTTGGCCTCGGCGGCCCCCTCCGCCGGCGCCCGGCCGGCGAGGAAGCGGCTGACGGTGGTGACGGCGGCGACCCGGTCGCGGATGCCCCGGGGCACGGCCCGCCGGGTGGTGATCGAGCCGTCGCGGTCGCGCCAGTGGTAGACGGGCTCCTCGACGACGTCGACCGAGCGGGCCAGGAAGTGGGCGGGCAGGACGACGGCGATGTCCTCGTACAGCACGCCCGTCGGGAAGGCGAAGGCGTGCTCGTCCCAGAAGGTGCGGCGGAAGACCTTGTTGCAGGCGATGCGGTCGCCGAGCAGGATCCAGTCCCGGGTGACATGGGTGGCCGGGCGGGCCTTCTCCATCGGCTTGCGGAACATCGGGGACTGTTCGAGCTCGCCGCCCGCCCGCAGCCGGAGCACGTTGCCGGTGGCGAAGTCGGAGCCGGTGCGGTCGAGTTCGGCGAGCATCCGGGCGTACGCGCCGGGCGGCACGACGTCGTCGCTGTCGACGAACGTCAGGAACTCCGCCTCGGGGTGGGCCTCGCGGATCCCGGCGTTGCGGGCCGCGCCGAGCCCGGCGTTCTCCTGCCGGAGCAGCCGGAAGCGCGGGTCGCGGTCCACGAACTCCTGCGCGATGACCGGGCCGTTGTCCGTGGAGCCGTCGTCGACGAGGACGATCTCCAGGTCCGGCATGGTCTGTTCGGCGAGCGAGGAAAGGCAGGCACCGAGGTACTCCTCGACGTTGTAGAGGGGGACGACGACGGTGAGACGGGGTGCCATCGCGGCGCACGATCCTTCCGGGGACGGGGGCTTCGGGGGCGTGGAGGGGCCCGCCGGGGGCCATGGGGTACAACCCGCGCCGGGTGGACGGGTCACCCGAGGGGGTCCGTTCGGGTGACGCGGAGGGCGGAGTCGGGGCGCCCGGGGGCGTGCCGGGAGCACGTTCGAGCCCCGTACCGGGAAGGGCACGGGGCTCGGCGCGGCCACGAACGGCTCGGGTCAGGGCTTGACGGCGATGCGGCCCTCGTCCATCCGCAGCAGGAGGAGCCGTTCGCCGGTCTTGTCGAGGAACTCGTCGACCGCCTGCCGCGAGCCCTGCCAGTAGCCGTAGTCGTCGATCAGGAGGACACCGCCACTGACCAACCGCCCGTACAGGTGCTCCAGTTCGTGCTTGGTGGAGGCGTACCAGTCGGTGTCCAGACGCAGGATGGAGATCTGCTCGGGAGCCTGCGCGGGCACGGTGTCCTCGACCCGGCCCTGTACGTAGTGGACACGCTCCTTCGGGTACGGAATGTTCTCGAAGCCCGCCTTGACGTCCTCCAGCGAGGCGACCGCCCAGATCGGCCGGTCCTTGCCCTGGGCGTCCAGCAGCTCCTGGGCCGGCCGGCCGTCGCGCCGCAGGTCCTCGGCGGTGGGCGGGGTCATGCCCTCGTACGTGTCGAAGAGGTACAGATCGCGCTCGGTCTCCCCGACGGAGAGCAGGGTCCGGGCGCAGGCCTGCATGGAACCGCCGCGCCAGACGCCGCACTCGACGATGTCACCGGGGATGTTGTGCCGGGCGATGTGCCGGGTGGCGAGGATGAAGGCGTTGAGCCGCTCCGGCGAGGTCATCGAGTACGGCTTGACCGCGCGGATGATCTCCTTCGCCTCGTCGTCGTAGTCCTCCGGGAACGCCGGGGCGGGCTTCCTCGCCTTGGGCTTCGCGGCCGCCGGGGGCACATGGGCGGGGGCGGGAGCGTCGGCCGGAGCGGCGGCCGCCGCCGTCGCGGGACCGGCGGGGGCGGTGCGGGCGGCGGGCACCGTGACGCGCCTGAGCTGATACCCGGTGAGCTGCTGAAGGACGCCGTTGACGGCGTTGCGCCAAGCCATGCCCCGGGACAGTACGCGCGATTTGTGGCTCATGTCACCTTTCGTCAACCTGCCATTGATCGGGGCGGTTCCTGTTCGAGCGAGGCCGCCGGCGCGGGCACGGTCTTCGGGCGTCCGCACTCCGCGCGGCCGTCGAGCGGCGCGGGCAGCGGGACGGAGTCGACGCCGCCGACCCGGTTCGCCCACCGGACGGCCACCTCCCGCACGACGAACATGGTGAGGCGCGGATAACGCCGCGGCTTGCGGAAGACGCCGACGGAGTCGCCCCAGTAGGCGGCCTTCCTGTCGATGGCCCGGTAGTCGTGCCAGATGCCCTTGTGCGGCGGGAAGTCGGTGTAGGCCTCGCGCAGTTCGAGCCGGGAGTGCGCGGCGAGCGCCCGGAAGCCGTCGGGGTAGTAGCGCCAGCAGTCCTGCGCGTCGTGGACATGGCCGCGCGAGGGGGCGGTGACGAAGGCGTGCCCGCCCGGCTTCAGGATCCGGGCGATCTCCAGCATGGAGGCCCAGAAGAACGGAATGTGCTCGAACGCCTGCCCGGACAGCACGACATCGGCGCTGTTGGAGCGGGCGGGGATGCGGTACGGCTTCTTCATCACGGCGTCCACGTTGGGCCCGTCCTGCACGTCGACGCCGAAGTAGTCGACGGGGTGCCCGGCGAGGAGCGCCCGGTGGGTACGGGTCTGCTTGCCGGAGATGCGCGACCCGAGGTCCACGACCCGGTACGTGCCGTTGCCGGAGGCAGGCCCTTCGACGGGCAGATACTCCTTGACGCAGAGTTCCATCTGCTCGTAGGCGGACCGGTGCATGGACGTCTCCCAACATGGCGGGGTGAGCGAGCTGTTGGGCACAACGACCGGGCGGGGCGGAGGAATCGGAACGGCTCGGCCGCGGTGGGCCATCCGGGTGACGGGCGGGTGGACCGGGGTCACCGGGCCGGGGGTCACAGGGCCGGGGCGAAGAGCCGCCGGACGACGCGTTCCGCCGCGTGCCCGTCGTCGTACGGACAGAACCGCTCCCGGAACGCGGTGCGCAGCGCGGCCGAAGCGGGCGAGCGCCACTCCCCCGTCCGGAACACCTCCGCCAGCTGTCCGGGGGTGGTGGTGACGGGCCCCGGGGTGTCGCCGGGACGCCCGGAGAGCAGGTCGAAGTAGGTGCCGCGCGCGGCACGGTAGGCGGACCAGTCGGGGGCGTGGACGACGATCGGACGGTCCAGGCAGGCGTAGTCGAAGGTCAGGGAGGAGTAGTCGGCGATCAACGCGTCGGCGGCCAGGCAGAGTTCCTCGACCCGGGGGTGCGCGGTGACGTCGATGACGCGCCCGGTCGGCACGCTGTCGCCGAGTCCGGCGGACCGCCCGTAGAAGTAGTGGGCGCGCACCAACACGACATAGTCGGGACCGAGTTGGCGTGCCAGCCGCTCCGGGTCGAGGTCGGGTGCGAAGCCGGTGCGGTAGTCGCGGTGGGTCGGGGCGTAGAGCAGGGCGGTCTGCCCCTCGGCGATGCCCAGTTCGGCCCGGATCTTCGCGATGTCGTCGGCGGTGGCGGTGAAGTAGACGTCGTTACGGGGGTATCCGAGGTCGATCCGTTCGTACGCGCCCGGGTAGACGCGGTCCCACACCTCGGTGGAGTGCGGGTTGGCGGAGAGGCTGAAGTCCCACTGCCGGACATGGGCGAGGATCTTGTCGAAGTCGGTCTTCCGGGCGAGGGCGGGGTAGCCGCGCTGGTCGAGCCCCATGGTCTTGAGCGGGGTGCCGTGGTGGGTCTGGAGATAGCGCTGACCGGGCCGTTTGGTGAACCCGCCGGGGAAGCTGGAGTTGTTGACCAGATAGGTGGCGGTGGCGATGGCCCGCCAGTAGGGGCGCGAGCCCTCGATGACGTACGGCACACCGGCGGGCATCCGGTCGCGGTGCCGGGAGGAGACGGCCCACACGCCCCGGATGTGCGGGGCCAGTTCGCGGGCCTTGGCGTGGATCGCGGCCGGATTGCAGGCGACGCCCCGGTTCCAGTACGCCCCGTAGACGGCGAGGCCGGGGTCGAGCGGGCGGTGCAGGTCGGCGCGGTAGACGGCCCGCATGGCCTGACGGCGGACGAACCGCTTCACGGAAGCGGCGGAGGCTCTGGGGGGCATGGCAGCCGAGCGTAGTGGCGGGCCCGGCCGACGGTCGGTCGCTGTTCACCCGTTCGGGTCAGCGCCGGTGACCCCCGGAGCCGCCCTCTGTTGACCAGGACATGAAGTCACCCCTCCTCAGCGTCGTCGTCCCCGTCCACAACGTCGAGGCCTACCTTGCGGACTGCCTGCGGTCGGTGGCGGAACAGACCCTCGCGGCGATCGAGGTGGTCATGGTCGACGACGGTTCGACGGACGGCAGCGCCCGGATCGCGGCGGAGTTCGCCGCGCGGGACAGCCGCTTCCGGCTGGTCCGGCAGCAGAACGCCGGCCTGAGCGCCGCCCGCAACACCGGTGTCCGCCACACCACCCCCACCGTCCCCTACCTGGCGTTCGCCGACAGCGACGACATCGTCGTGCACGACGCGTACGAGCGGATGACGGCCTCGCTGGAGTCGACCGGTTCCGATCTGGCGACCGGCAATGTGTGGCGGCTGACCGGGCAGGGGCGGCAGCAGGCCTGGCAGTACCGCTGGCTGACGGGCCCCCGGTCGCGCACGCACATCACCCGTGACCCGCGCCTGCTGGCCGACCGGGTGGCGTGGAACAAGGTGTTCCGGCGCTCCTTCTGGGACGCGCACGGCTTCGCGTTCCCCGAGGGCCGGCTGTACGAGGACACCCCGGTGATGATCCCCGCGCACTACCTCGCGGGCGCGGTCGACGTCCTCGCCGAGCACGTCTACTACTGGCGGGTGCGGGAGGGTTCGATCACCCGGCGACGGACGGACGTCACGGGTGTACGGGACCGGATCGCGGCGTGCGAGCAGGTCAGCGCGTTCCTGGGCGGCCGGGACGCGGAACAGCGGCGGGCATACGACGCGTCCTGCCTGCGCGACGACTTCGGGTACTTCCTGGACGGCCTGCCGATGGGCGGCGAGGCGTACCGGGCGGCGTTCCTCGAGGGGGCCGGGGCCTTCGTCGACCGGGCGGGCCCCGGGGCGCTGGAGGGGCTGCCGGTGGAGCTGCGCATCAAGTGGCAGCTGGTACGGGAGCGGCGCCTCGCGGAGCTGCTGGAGGTCCTCGCCTTCGAACGGGCCAACGGGGCGGGCACGTTCGCCGTCGAGGGTCTTCCGGGGCGACGCCGGGCGGCGTACCCCGGCGTGCACGGCGCGAGCGCCCGGCTCGCGGGCCCGGACATCCCGGCGGTGGCGCGGCTTTCGGAGGCGCGCTGGGGCGCGGACGGGAAGCTGCGGTTGCGCGGGTACGCGTATCTGCGCAACCTTCCCGCTGCCTCCGCCCGGCAGCGGCTCACGGTGGGGATGGTCCGGGCGGAGCGGGGCCGGCAGGTGCGGCCGGTGCCGGTGCGTTCCGTGCCCGCTCCCGAGGCGACGGTGAACTCCGGTCAGGAGCTGCACGATTACGACCACGCGGGCTTCGAGATGACCCTCGACCCGGACCGGCTGCCCGCGACGGCGGGCGGCGGCTGGCTGGTCGGCCTGGTCCTAGCCGGGCCCGGGACGGTCCGCCGGGTGGCGGTGCGCGCCCCGGACGCGGGCGCGGACCAGCCGCTGACGCACGACCTGGGCGACGGGCGGCGGGCGGTGCTGGACTTCCGGGCCGGCCGACTCCGGCTGACGGTGTCACGGCTGCGGGCCCTGGCCGAGGGCCACCGGACGGTCGAGGCGGCGGGCTCCCCGCTGGACATCACGAGCCGGCACATCGGCGGAAGCAGGCCCACGGCGCTGGTGCTGACGCGCGACGGGGGCGAGGAGCGGTCCTACGAGGTGGAGTACGCGGAGGGCGGGGCGCGCGGGGAGGACGGGGCGCGCGGGGGCGCGTTCAGGGTGCGGGTGCCGCTCGCCGAACTCGCCGCCGCCCCGCCCGCCCCACATCGCGCCCCCCGCGAGGTCGAGGCGGCGAACGGGCCGGAGAGCGGGGCCCGGTGGCGGGTCCGCCTGCTGCTCGCCGACGGCAGCCGCGCCCCGCTGCCCGCGGCCCCGGACCTGCCGCCGCCCGCGTACGCGGACCCGGCGGGCGACCTGGTGCTGGACCTGGCGGGGCTGCCGTACGCGGACGAGGTGGAGTGCACGCCCGAGGGGGGCGTACGCATCCGGGGGGCGTACGCGGGTACGGCGACCGCGCCCCCGTCCGCGTACGGCGGCCGCCTCGTCCTGCGCCACGAGACGCTGCACGAGACGGTTCCGGTCACGGGGGCGGTCGTGGACGCGAGCGGGGCTGAGGCCGAGCGTCCTGTGGGAACAGAGACGGAGGCGGCGTCCGGCACCGGGGCCGACGCGGCGGTTGCTGCCGCTGACGGCTCCGCGCCCCGGCCGCTCGCCGCCACCGCCCCGGGCCGGTTCTCCGCGCTGGTCGTCCCGCCGCTTCCGGAAGGCCGCTGGGAGCTTCGCCTGGACGGGCGCCCCGTGCGCGTCCTCGGTTCCGTCGCCGCGCGGTTGCCCCGCGCCGGGGGCGTCGAGGGCGCGCTGCGCCTGGAGCGGCGGCACGGCGACCGGCTGTCCGTGGTCGCGGGGCCGGAGTCGCCGGCGGTGGGCATCGGGCGGAGCGCGTACGGAAGGCGGCTCCTGCGCGCCGCGCACCACGGCGACCGGCGCACGCCCCTCCCGCTCCGCGACACCGTCCTCTACGCGGGCGGCGACTCCCCGCGCGCCGTGCACGCCGAGCTCGTGCGCCGGGGCACGGAGGCCGAACACCTGTGGGTCACCGGTACCACCCCCGGCCGCATCACCCACGTCCCGCCCGGAGCGCGGGCCGTCCCCGTGCACAGCCCCGCCTGGTACGAGGCGCTGGCCCGCTCCCGCCGGATCGTCACGGACGAGCAGCTGCCCGGGTGGTTCGAGCGACGGCCGGGGCAGACCGTCGTCCAGACCTGGCACGGCACCCCGCTCGGCCGGTTCGGCGGCGGCCTGGCGGACACCCTCTACGCCGACCACCAGTACCTCGCCACCCTGCCGCAGCGATCGGCCCAGTGGTCGGTACTGGTCTCCCCGAGCCGCTTCGCCACCCCGCTGCTGCGCAGGTCGCTGGCGTACGAGGGCGAGGTGCTGGAGGCCGGATCGCCCGCCAACGACGTGCTGTTCCCGCCCGTGCGGGACAAGGCCGCCGAGGAGGTGCGGCGCGGACTCGGCATCCCGGAGGACCACCGCGTCGTGCTGTACGCGCCGACCTACCGCGACCACCTGGCCCATCCCCCGGCCGCCTCCGCCGACCGCACGGCCCCCGGTCCGTACCGCTGGGACCCGGCGCTCGACCCGTACGCCCTGGCGCGGGCGCTCGGCCCCGGCCACACGGTCCTGGTGCGCCGCCACCCCCGGGTCACCGGCGACGTGCCGGCCGGGCCCGGTGTGCTCGACGTGTCCGGGCACCCGGGGGCGGCCGGGCTGCTGCTGGTGGCCGACGTCCTGGTGACGGACTACGCGGGGCTGATGTTCGACTTCGCGCTGACGGGCCGGCCGATGCTGTTCCACACGTACGACCTGGAGCACTACCGCGACACCGTGCGCGGCTTCTGCCTGGACTTCGAGACCCGGGCGCCGGGGCCGCTGCTGGTCACGACGGACGAGGTGGCGCAGGCGCTGCGCGACACCGGGTCGCTGGCGGCCCGGCACGCCGACGCGTACGAGAGCTTCCGCCGCGACTACTGCGACCTGGACGACGGCGGCGCGGCGGCCCGGGTCGCGGACCGCCTGCTGGCGGACGGGCCGTAGGGCGGGCGGGCCGCAGGGCGGACGCGCCGTAGGCCGGACGTACTCCGCGTCGGGCGCTCCATCCCTCATCCCTCATCCCTCGGACGAGTGGCGGCGGGGAGAAGGACGCCGCCGCACGGAACCCATGAGACGTGCCCCTCTTCTCCGCTGCCTCCTCCGCCCCGTCCTCCGACCTGCCGCCCACCGGCCTCCCGCCCGCCGCGACCGGAGGCGGCGGGGCCGACCGGGCGGTCCGGCCGCCCCTGTGGCTGCCGTCGCCGTACCTCGTGCTGGGCGGGCTGCTGTGGGCGGTGCTGTCGGCGGCGGCCTGGCAGGCTCCGCTGTGCTGCGAGGCCGGGCTCCAGGCGGCGGTCGTCGAACGGCTGCGGGTGAACCTGCTGCACCCGGCGTTCCCGATGACCGACCTGCCCGCCGTGGCGAGCGCGCACTACTCCCCGTACGCGCTGGTCCAGGGGCTGGCCGCCCGCGCCGCCGGGTTCTCGGGTCCGTCCGTCGTCGCGCTGGCCGCGTCGGTGAACCTGCTGCTCCTGCTCACCGGGATCGGCCGGCTGACCCGGCTGCTGACCCCGAACCGCTGGGTTCCGGTGCTCCTGCTCGTACCGCTGGCCCTGATCCACTGGGCTGACCCGGCCCGGTGGAGCGCGCCGAGCACGTTCGCGGTCGCGGTCACGCTGCACCTGTGGGCGTGGACCGGTCGCGCGGCCGCCCGGATGGCCCGCCCCGGCGATCCGAGGCCCGGCCGGACGCCCCGGTGGGCGGAGGCGGCCGGGATCGGCGTGCTGCTCGGGCTGGTCCTGCTGGTCCACCCGCCGACGGCGATCGGCGCGGCGATCGGGTGCCTGGCCCTGATCGCGATCCGGACGCGGACCCGGATCCGGCCGACCGTGTGGCGGTGGGCGTTCGCCGTCGTCTGCGCGGTGACCGTGGCGGCGCTGTGGCCGTACTACAACGGGCTCACCGCCGAGCGCACCCCCGCCGAAGGCCGGACCACCGGGCCTCCGGCGGCCGAAGGGGTGCGGGCGGCCGGGGAGCCGTACGCCTGGGCGACCGCGTACGTGCCTCCGGGCGAGGTGGTCCTGACGGACAGCCGCCCGGCGATGTACGCGCTGGCCGGGCACGGGGCGTACGTCCTGGCCGACGCGCTGCCGGACGCGGGGCTCGCGACCACGGAGCGGCGGGAGCGGAGCCGGGCGGTGGCCGCCTATCTCGACACGTCGACCCCGCAGGCCCGGCGGGACGGGATCACCGCCCGGTACGGGGTGCGGTGGCTGCTGCTGACCCGCTTCCAGCGGCTGCCCGAGAACGCGACGGTGCTGGCGTTCAGCCCGCGCACGGGCGAGGTGCTGGCGCGGGTGGCGGCGACGGGGTGAGGATCCTCGGGCGTGCTGAGCGGTAAGGGCCCTCAGGCGGACAGGCGCGTTCGAGGACTCTCAGGCGTGCTTGAGGGCGGCGACCGCCGAGGCCGCCAGATCGTCCAGGTAGCCCTTGGGCAGTTCGCCGCGGACGACGACGAGCCGCCAGTACAGCGGCCCGACGATGAGGTCGAGCGCCCGGTCCGGATCGCTCCCTTCCGGCAGTTCCCCCCGGGCCACCGCCTCCCGCACCACCACGGCGGCGACGCCCTGCTGCTGGTCCAGGAGCGCGGCCTTGATCGCCTCGGAGATCTCCGGATTGCGGGCCGCCTCGACGAGCAGGTCCGGGATGACCTGTGAGGCGACCGGGTGGCGCAGGGCGTAGGCGGCCAGTTCGAGGACGGCGCGCACATCCCCGTACAGCGAGCCGGTGGCCGGGGCGGGCATCCCCTGGGCGGCGACGGCCGCGACCAGGTCGAGGACGAGCGCCAGCTTGGACTTCCAGCGGCGGTAGACGGCGGTCTTGCCGACGCCCGCGCGCCGGGCGATGCCCTCGATGGACATCCGGGCGAACCCCACCGCGGCGAGTTCCTCGAAGACGGCGGCGCGGATGGCGTCGGTCACGTCCTCCCGCAGGACGGCGGCGCCTGCGGGGGCGCGGCGGCGGGTTCCCCGTTCGGTGGTCATGGCCCGCAGCATAGTCGGCCGCGACGAAACGGTTGCGTTGCGACGTACAAGCGTCCTACTCTCAGCGTTACGACGATACGGTCCCGTCCCAACGAAAGCGTCCCCACGGGACCGTACCGTCCCATCCCCCCTCCGCTTCCGTCGAAAGCGATCGTCCGTGGTGAGCCAGACAGCAGCTCCGCCGTCCCCGGTGAGCACTCCCGACCAGGCCGTTCCCACCTACGCACCCGGTGAGCTGGCGGCCCTGGCCGCCCGGCACGGCCTGACGGTCAGCGGTGCCCGGCCCTCGCTGCCCGCGTACATCCGGCAGCTCTGGGGCCGGCGGCACTTCATCGCCGCGTTCGCGACGGCCAAGCTGACGGCCCAGTACAGCCAGGCGAAGCTCGGCCAGATCTGGCAGATCATGACGCCGCTGCTGAACGCGACCGTCTACTACTTCATCTTCGGCGTCCTGATGGACACCAGGCGCGGGGTGGAGGACTTCGTTCCGTTCCTGGTCACCGGGGTCTTCATCTGGACCTTCACCAGCAGTTCGATCACCGCGGGCACCCGGGCGATCAGCGGCAACATCGGCCTGGTGCGGGCCCTGCACTTCCCGCGCGCCTCGCTGCCGGTGGCGCTGGCGCTCCAGCAGTTGCAGCAGCTGCTGTTCTCGCTGGGCGCGCTGACCCTCATCCTGCTGGTGTTCGGCCAGTACCCGCGGCCGTCCTGGCTGCTGGCGATCCCGGCGCTGGCGCTCCAGGCACTGTTCAACACGGGCCTGTCGATGGTGATGGCCCGGCTGACGGCCAGGACCCCCGACATCGCGCAGCTGACGCCGTTCGTGCTGCGGACCTGGATGTACTCCTCCGGCGTGATGTGGAGCCTGGACCATCTGCTGGCCGGCGACCGGGTGCCGCACGCGGTGCTGGTGCTGCTGGAGTACAACCCGGCGGCGATCTACATCAACCTCATGCGGTACGCGCTCATCGACAGCTACAGCGGGCTGCCGGCGCACGTGTGGGCGGCGGCACTGGGCTGGGCCCTGCTCTGCGGAGTCGCCGGCTTCGTGTACTTCTGGAAGGCCGAGGAGACGTACGGACGTGGCTGACACCGAAAACGTATCTGGGGACCGGCGCGTCCCGACCGTCGTCGTCGACGACGTCCACATCACGTACACCGTCAACGGCGCCCGGACGGGCAGGGGCAGCGCCACCTCGGCACTCAGCCGGCTCACCACCCGCCGCGCGACTCCCGGCGCCCGCAAGGTGCACGCCGTGAAGGGCGTCAGCTTCGCCGCGTACAAGGGCGAGGCGATCGGCCTGATCGGCTCCAACGGCTCGGGCAAGTCCACGCTGCTCAAGGCCGTCGCGGGCCTGCTCCCGCCGACCCGGGGCCGGGTCCACACCCAGGGCCAGCCCTCGCTGCTCGGCGTGAACGCGGCGCTGATGGGCGACCTGACCGGCGAGCGCAACGTGGTGCTGGGCGGACTCGCGATGGGCATGACGCGCGAGCAGATCCGCGAACGCTACGACGCGATCGTCGACTTCTCCGGCATCAACGAGAAGGGCGACTTCATCACGCTGCCGATGCGCACGTACTCCTCGGGCATGGGCGCACGGCTCCGCTTCTCCATCGCGGCGGCCAAGAGCCACGACGTACTCCTGATCGACGAGGCCCTGTCCACGGGCGACGCCAAGTTCCAGCGCCGTAGCAAGGACCGCATCAAGGAACTGCGCGCCGAAGCGGGCACGGTGTTCCTGGTGAGCCACAGCAACAAGTCCATCACCGACACCTGCGACCGCGCGCTGTGGCTGGAGGCGGGCACCCTGAGAATGGACGGCCCGGCAAAGGACGTAGTGGCAGCGTACGAGGCGTTCACCAACCGCAAGTAGCCTCCCCGCCCGCACAACCCCAGCCCGCCCAGCCACCCCCAGCCCGCCCGGCGATTGAGGGCACCTTTCCCAGCCCGTCCAGCCACCCCCAGCCCGCCCGGCGATTGAGGGCACCTTTCCCAGCCCGTCCAGCCACCCCCAGCCCGCCCGGCGTTTGAGGGCATCTTTCAGCCCGTCCGGCGCTTGAGGACAAACCCACGCCGAGGGGGCCGGCGCCACCAACGGCACCGGCCCCCACAGACGTACGCCAGCAGCTACGCGTGCGTACGCAACAACGTCCGCATCGTCCGCATGGCCACCGACAGATTCGCCAGATCAAACGCGTCCGACCCCTGGATCTCCTCCAGCGTCGACCGCGACCGGGCAAGAATCGCCGCGTTCTTCGACTCCCACGCCACAAACCGCTGCTCCGGCGTCGAAGCCCCGTTCCCCACGCTCAGCACGTCCGACGTGAGCGCCGCATGCGCCGCGTACAGGTCCTCGCGGATGGACGCGCGGGCCATGGACTGCCAGCGGTCGGCCCGCGGCAGCTCGATGATCCGGTCCATCAGCTGGGTGATCCGCAGCCGGTCCGCGAGGTCGTAGTAGACCTCGGCCACCTCCAGCGGCTCCTTGCCCGTACGGTCGGCGATGGCCACGATGTCCAGCGCCGGGAAGGCGGAGGAGAACCCGGCCACCCGCACCGCCAGCTCGTCCGGCACACCCGCGGCCGTCAGCTCGTCCAGGATCGAGTGGTACCAGTCCAGGTCCGCGCCCTTGACCAGCTTGGGCAGCTCGCTCCAGACCTGCTCGACGCCGTCCCGGAACAGGTCGATGGTCTCCGCGATGGCGACGGGCTGCGGCCGGTTGCCCAGCAGCCAGCGCGAACCGCGCTCGACCAGCCGCCGCGAGTGCAGCCGGATCCGGGTCTGGACATCGGCGGCGACCTGGTTGTCGAGCGCCTCGACGGCGTCCCACACCGAGGACAGGCCGAAGATCTCGCGGGCCGTGTACTGGGCCCGCACGATCTCCTCGATCGACGCCCCGGTCTCCTCCCGCAGCCGGTGCAGGAAGGTCGAACCAGCGGTGTTGACCGTGTCGTTGACCAGCACCGTCGTGATGATCTCGCGCCGCAGCGCATGCCCGTCGACCGCCTCGGGGAACCGCTCGCGCAGCTCGCTCGGGAAGTAGGCGTGCACCAGCTTCTGCAGATGCGGGTCGTCCGGCAGGACGGTGGAGATCAGCTCGTCCGCCGTCGTGATCTTCGTGTAGGCGATCAGCACGGCCAGTTCGGGCTGGCTGAGCCCCTTCTCGTTGCTCAGCAGCTCCCGGATGTGCCGGTCGGCGGGCAGGAACTCCAGCGCCCGGTCGAGCGCGCCGTCCCGCTCCAGCCGGCGCATGAAGCGCTGCTGGGCGTGGAGCAGCGAGGGCGCCTGCGCGGAGGCGTTGGAGAGGGCCACGTTCTGCGCGTAGTTGTTGCGCAGGACGAGCGCGCCGACCTCGTCGGTCATGTCGGCGAGCAGCTTGTTGCGCTGCTTGACGGTCATGTCGCCGTCCCGGACCAGACCGTTGAGCAGGATCTTGATGTTCACCTCGTGGTCGGAGGTGTCCACACCGGCGCTGTTGTCGATCGCGTCGGTGTTGATCCGGCCGCCGTTGCGGGCGAACTCGATCCGGCCGAGCTGGGTGGCGCCGAGGTTGCCGCCCTCGCCGACGACCTTGGCCCGCAGGTCCTCGCCGTTGACGCGGATCGCGTCGTTGGCCTTGTCGCCGACGTCGGCGTTGGACTCGGAGACGGCCTTGATGTACGTGCCGATGCCGCCGTTCCACACCAGGTCGACCGGGGCCTTGAGGATGGTCTGCATCAGGTCGGCGGGCGTCATCTTGCTCACCGACGCGTCGATGCCGAGCGCCTCGCGGATGTGCGCGTTGAGCGGGATCGACTTGGCGCTGCGCGGGTGGACGCCGCCGCCCGCCGAGAGCAGGCCGGTGTCGTAGTCCGCCCAGGAGCTGCGCGGCAGGTCGAAGAGCCGGCGCCGCTCGGCGTACGAGGTGGCGGCGTCCGGGTTCGGGTCGATGAAGATGTGCCGGTGGTCGAAGGCCGCGACCAGGCGGATGTGCTCGGAGAGCAGCATGCCGTTGCCGAACACGTCGCCGGACATGTCGCCGACGCCGACGACGGTGAAGTCCTCGGTCTGGGTGTCGTGGCCCAGCTCCCGGAAGTGCCGCTTGACGGACTCCCAGGCGCCGCGGGCGGTGATGCCCATGCCCTTGTGGTCGTAACCGGCCGAGCCGCCGGAGGCGAACGCGTCACCGAGCCAGAAGCCGTACGCGACGGCGACCTCGTTGGCGATGTCGGAGAAGCTCGCGGTGCCCTTGTCTGCGGCGACGACGAGGTAGGTGTCGTCCTCGTCGTGCCGGACGACGTCGACGGGCGGCACGACCTCGCCGGCCACCATGTTGTCGGTGATGTCGAGCAGCGCCGAGATGAACGTGCGGTAGGCGGCGATGCCCTCGGCGAACCAGGCGTCGCGGTCCACGGACGGGTCCGGGAGCTGCTTGGCCACGAAACCGCCCTTGGCGCCGACGGGCACGATGACGGTGTTCTTCACCATCTGCGCCTTGACCAGGCCGAGCACCTCCGTACGGAAGTCCTCGCGCCGGTCCGACCAGCGAAGACCGCCGCGGGCGACCTTGCCGAAGCGCAGGTGGACGCCCTCCACGCGCGGCGAGTAGACCCAGATCTCGAACGCCGGCCGGGGCGCGGGCAGGTCCGGGATGGCCTGCGGGTCGAACTTCATCGAGACGTACGAGTGCGGCGTGCCGTCGTCCGTCTTCTGGAAGAAGTTGGTGCGCAGGGTGGCCTTGATGACGGTGAGGAAGGACCTCAGGATCCGGTCCTCGTCGAGCGAGGCGACCTGGTCCAGGGCCCCGTCCAGCTCCTCCAGGAGCCCGTCGGTCAGCTCGGTGCCGGCGCTCTGGCGCCCCGGGGACATCCGGGCCTCGAAGAGCGAGACGAGCAGCCGGGTGGTGTGGACGTTGTTGCGGAGCGTGGACTCCATGTAGTCCTGGCTGAAGGTGGATCCGGCCTGCCGCAGGTACTTCGCGTAGGCGCGCAGCACCATGGCCTGCCGCCAGTTCAGCCCGGCGCCGAGGACCAGCGCGTTGAAGCCGTCGTTCTCCGCCTCATCCTTCCAGACGGCGGCGAAGGCTTCCTGGAAGCGGAGGCGGGCGTCGTCGGCGAGGTAGCCGCCGTTGCCGTTGGCCAGCGGCATCCGCAGCCCGAAGTCGTAGATCCAGGCGTGCGTGCGGTCCGCGCAGCGCAGCTCGTACGGCCGCTCGTCGACGACCTCGACGCCGAGCTGCTGGAGCGCCGGGAGGACGGCGGAGAGGGAGACCTGCTCGCCGGTCCGGTAGATCTTGAAGCGGCGCTCGCCGGGGCCCGCGCCGACCGGCTCGTACAGGCTGAGGGCGAAGTCCTTCTCGCCCTGCTTGAGGGTCTCCAGGTGGACCAGGTCGGCCACGGCGGCGCGCGGCGAGTGGTCGGCCTTGTAGCCCTCGGGGAACGAGTGGCCGTACTGGCGCTGCAGTTCCGCGCCGCGCTCCTCGCCCAGTTCGGCGTTGAGCGCCTCCTGGAAGCCGTCGGCCCAGGAGCGGGCCGCCTCGACGAGACGGGCCTCGATCCGGTCGGCGTCGGCGTCCGTCAGATGCGGCAGCTCGGTGCCGGCCGGGACGCGGATGACGAAGTGCAGCCGGGAGAGGATCGACTCGGTGTTCCAGGCGGTGAAGTCGACGCTGTTGCCGCCGAGCTCCTCCTTGAGGATGTCGATCAGCCGCAGGCGCACGCCGGTGGTGTAGCGGTCGCGCGGGAGGTAGACGATCGCGGAGTAGTAGCGCCCGTACTCGTCCTGACGCAGGTAGAGCCGCAGCCGGCGGCGCTCCTGGAGGTAGAGGACGGAGGTCGCGACGGAGCGGAGCTGGTCGACGGGCGTCTGGAAGAGCTCGTCGCGCGGGTAGGTCTCCAGGATCTGCAGCAGGTCGCGGCCGTCGTGGCTGTTGTACGAGAAGCCCGCGCCCTCGACGACCTCGGCGACCTTGCGGCGGATGACGGGCACCCGGCGCACGGACTCGGTGTAGGCGGCGGAGGAGAAGAGCCCGAGGAAGCGCCGCTCGCCGACGACGTTGCCCTTGGCGTCGAACTTCTTGACGCCGACGTAGTCGAGGTAGCTGGGGCGGTGCACGGTGGCCCGGCTGTTGGCCTTCGTCAGGACGAGGAGCTTGTGCTCGCGGGCCTTGGCGCGGGCGTCGGCGGGCAGCCGGTCGAAGGACGGGCTGACCGGGTGGGCCTCGTCCTCGCTGTGCTGCGGGTCGGAGCGCAGGATGCCGAGCCCGGTGCCGGGTACGGCGGCCAGCGCGTCGCTGTCCTTGAGCTCGTACTCGCGGTAGCCGAGGAAGGTGAAGTGGTCGGCGGCCAGCCAGCGCAGCAGCTCGCGGGCCTCCTCGACCTCCTCGTCGGGATGGATGCCGCGCCCCTGCCGGGACAGCTCGTTGGTGACGGAGTCCACCAGGAAGGGCATGTCGTCGGTGACGACCTCGACGACGGAGTGGCTGCAGGTCCAGCCGTTCTCCTCGACGGTCGGGGTGTGCACCCGGACGTTCGCGGTGCCCTGGGGACGATTCTCGGCCAGCCGGTAGTGCGAGGCGGCGGCGCCGAAGACGTCCACCGGGTCACGGCCGCTGAGGTCCTCCGGAGCCGTATGCAGGTAGTAGCGCTGGAGGTAGGCGAGCACCGTGTCCTGGCCGGGACGGTCGCTCGCGTCGGCCCCGGCAGCGGCGACCCGCGCCCGGGGGGCACCTCCCGGGCCACCGACACCACCGCCCGGACCGTCTTCAGCTACCTTGGCGGCCCCTGCGAGCAGCTCGGCCTTGGCTTCGTCCAGCTTGGTCTGCATGTCCTCTGGCTCCTGTCGCGCGCCGTTGCGTGACGTAGGTGAGAAAAGCGGCGTACCGCCACGACGCGGGGTTTCCGGTCTGGGTCGACGCTATGCCGCTTCGAGAGATACCCGGGACCATATTGGCCATTTTCGGCAGCCGGTCCGGAGTCGGAAGATCGCGGATCGCCCGGGTGCTGTGGCACTCCGGGCGGCGGCCGGGGGCTTCGCTGCCCCCGAGGCGTATCGCGCTGATCACGGCACCAGGCTATCGCCCTCGCACCCCACCGCGTCATGAGCTGCTTGTGTACAAAAGAACCCCCCGAACTTTGACACTCTGGACAGTGCGCCGCGCCGCCTTGGCGAACTCCCGGAACCGGGGCATTCTGTCCTCACCGCACGGATTCAGGCCCTGGGCACGCCATCGGGGCCACCGGCCCCGAGGAGCCCGCCATGCCGCAGAAGATCCTCATCGTCACCGGCGACGCCGCCGAGTCGCTCGAAGTCCTCTACCCGTACCAGCGGCTGCTGGAGGAGGGGTACGAGGTCGACATCGCGGCCCCCGAACGCAAGACGCTGCGCTTCGTGGTCCACGACTTCGAGCCCGGCTTCGACACGTACACGGAGAAGCCCGGCTACACCTGGCCCGCCGACCTGTCCTTCTCCGAGGTCGACCCCGGCGCCTACATCGCCCTGGTGATCCCCGGCGGCCGGGCCCCCGAGTACCTCCGCAACAACGCCGAGCTGCGGAAGATCGTCGGCGCCTTCTTCTCCGCGGACCGCCCGGTGGCCCAGATCTGCCACGGCCCCCTGATCACCGCGGCCACCGGCAACCTGAGCGGCCGCAGCGTGACGGCGTACCCGGCGCTGGAACCGGACATGCAGAGCGCGGGCGCGACGTTCCAGGACACGGAGGCGGTGGTGGACGGCCCCTTGGTCTCATCAAGAGCCTGGCCGGACCACGCGGCATGGATGCGAGAGTTCCTGAAGGTACTCCGATCAAGCCCGTCCGGCGATTGAGGACATCTTTCCCCCGCGAAGCGCCGCACCCTCAAGCCTGCCCGAGCACCCCTCCGGCCCGCCGGCGACTGAGGGCATCTTTTCCAGCCCGTCCGGCGTTTGAGGACCGGGGCCCGGGGCAGCGCCCCGAAAACCCGCACCACCGCACCACCGCACCCCCCACCGCTCCCGCTACGCGACGAACGTCTCCGCCAACGCCACCGCCTCCCCCAGGCTGTCCACCACCGGCACCCCCGCCCCCTCCAGACTGCTCCGACTGTGCGACCCACCCGTGTACAGCACAGCCCGAGCCCCCACATGCGCCGCCGCCACCGCGTCATCGAGCGCATCCCCGATGACCACCGCGTTCTCCGGCGCGAACCCGTCGACACCACCCGCCCCGGCCAGCGCGGCGAAGTGCCGCTCCATGTGGAGCGCCTTGCTCCCGCCGGACGGCCCCGTACGCCCCTCGACGCGGACGAACCGCGGCTCGATCCCGTACCCCCGCACCACCGGCACCAGCTGCTCGTGCCCGTACATGCTCAGCAACGACTGACTGCGCCCGGCCCGCTGCCACTGGTGCAGCAGTTCCTCCACCCCGTCGGTGAGACCGCAGGCGGCCCGCTGCTCCGCGTAGTACCGGTGGAAGACGCCGTCCATCCGCTCCCACTCGGCCTCGGTGGGCAGCCGGCCCAGGAATCGCTCGTAGAACCGGGGTATGGGGATCGTGTACATCTCCCGGTACTGCTCCAGCGTGATCGGCTCCAGCTCGACCTCCGCGAACGCGGCGTTCGTCGCCTGGATGACGGCATGGGTGTCGTCGAGCAGCGTGCCGTTCCAGTCCCAGACCAGATGTGTGCGTGTCGTCCCGGAAGTCATACAGAAAAAAATACCCGCCGGGTCCGACAAGGCCGCCGCCTCAGCACCGGATCAGCGCCGACTCAGCCGATGAGCTGCGGAATCTCCTGGACACCGAACCAGAGCAGCTCATGGTCCTCGGCGCCGTCCACGGTGAACTGCGCGTCGTCGTCGCCGAGGTCCGCCGCCCCCAGGGCGGCCGCCGCGGCGGCCACGTCCTTCTCCGCGTCCTCGGCGTCCACGTGCACCGCCGCCGCCTTGGCCAGCGGCAGCGCGGCGGCGATCCGCACCTCGCCGAGCGAGGCCGCGCTCAGCCCGTGATCGGGGTCGGCGGCAGCGGACCCGTCCGGCACGTCGACGGCGAGGACGACCCGGCGGCGCACCTCGTCCGGGTTCCCGGCGATCATCCGGAGCGAGGCGGCGGCGGCCCGGTTGAGCGCCGCGTACTCCAGCTCCTCGATGTCGTCGGAGACGTACCACTCGCGCAGCCCGGGCGTCACCGCGTAGGCCGTCAGCGGCCCGGGGCCGACCTCGCCCGCACCGTGCGCCGCTGCGAGACCGGAGAGGGTCAGGGGGACGTACACGCGCATGGCAGGTCGCTTTCGTAGAGGGAAACGTCCTCAGGATACGTGGGAGCGTCCCCTTTCGGGTTTCGGCAACCGGGGGCGTCCGTCCACCGCCGAAGGCCCGTCACCCTCGCCGCAGCCCTTGTCGCACAAGGGTCGAGCCACTGATAGGTGAACCGTGCCGCACCCGTTCACCGCCGAGAGGCCCCTTGCGTCGCTGACGACCGCACCCGTAGAAGATTCCCGACACAAGTTACCGCCCGGTATACACCGGGCCCGGTCAACGGGGGCGACGATCATGAGCACGGACAGGACGAGGCCCGCAGGACGACGCGACCGGAGCGGTCCCCGGTCGGTACCTCCGCAGCGGTCCCGCAGGCTGCAGCCCCACCGGCCGCAACGGCCCCACCAGTGGTTCGCCGAACGCCTGCTCGCGGTCCTCAGCGGCCAGCGCCCGGTGCACTGGATGCTCGGCCACACCATCGGCGAGGCCTACGACCAGCTCGCCGAGCTGGCCCCGAGCACCCCGCTGGGGGCCGTCCGGGGCAGCCGCCCCGTCCTTCGGCACTGCCGAGGGGCCCAGCCCGCCACGGGCGTGGTCGAGGCGTTCGCCAGCATCACCGCGGGCGACCGGGTCCGGGCGATGGCCTTCCGCCTGGAACAGGGCGCCGACCAGCGCTGGCGCTGCGCCGCGGTGGAGCTGGGCGGCGAACGACTCACCGCCGGGGCCCCGGGCCCCCGGTGACCCGTAGGACGCGGCAGGGGCCGGACACCGCGTGGTGTCCGGCCCCTGCCGGGGTACTGCCCGTGCCGCTACTTCTTGCGACGGCGACCGCCACCGCCGCTCTTCTGGGCCTTGCGGCGCTCGGCACGCGTCATGCCGTCCGAGGAACCGGACCGCGCGCCGTCCTCGTCGCTGGCGAAGTCGCCCTCGACGACACCGCCCTCGCCGTCCACCGTGGGAGCGGAGAAGTGGAGCCGGTCCGGCCGCTGCGGGGCCTCCAGGCCCTTGGCGCGGATCTGCGGGGCAGCGGCGGCGCTCTCCTTCTCCAGCGAGGTGCGCTCGGCGCCGTCCTGCACCGGAACCTCCTCGACCTGCTGCTCGACCTGGACCTCCAGGTTGAACAGGTAGCCGACGGACTCCTCCTTGATGCCCTCCATCATGGCGTTGAACATGTCGAAGCCCTCGCGCTGGTACTCGACCAGCGGGTCCTTCTGCGCCATCGCCCGCAGGCCGATGCCCTCCTGGAGGTAGTCCATCTCGTAGAGGTGCTCGCGCCACTTGCGGTCGAGCACCGAGAGGACGACGCGCCGCTCCAGCTCACGCATGATGTCGGAGCCGAGCGTGTTCTCGCGCTCCTCGTACTGCTCGTGGATGTCGTTCTTGACCGACTCGGCGATGAACTCGGCGGTGACGCCCGCCAGGTCCCCGGCCGCCTCCTCCAGCTCCTCGACGGTGACCTTCACCGGGTAGAGCTGCTTGAAGGCGCCCCACAGCCGGTCCAGGTCCCACTCCTCGGCGAAGCCCTCGGCGGTCTCCTGCCGGATGTAGTCGTCGATCGTGTCGTCCATGAAGTGCCGGATCTGGTCCTGGAGGTCCTCGCCCTCCAGAACGCGGCGGCGCTCGCCGTAGATGACCTCGCGCTGCCGGTTGAGCACCTCGTCGTACTTCAGGACGTTCTTACGCGTCTCGAAGTTCTGCTGCTCGACCTGCGACTGGGCGGAGGCGATGGCGCGGGTGACCATCTTGTTCTCGATCGGGACGTCGTCGGGGACGTTCGCCATCGACATGACGCGCTCGACCATCTGCGCCTTGAACAGACGCATCAGGTCGTCGCCCAGCGACAGGTAGAAGCGGGACTCGCCCGGGTCGCCCTGACGGCCGGAACGACCGCGCAGCTGGTTGTCGATGCGGCGCGACTCATGGCGCTCGGTGCCGAGCACGTAGAGCCCGCCGAGGTCCTTGACCTCTTCGAACTCCGCCTTCACGGCCTCCTCGGCCTGCTCCAGCGCGGCGGGCAGCGCGGCCGCCCACTCCTCGACGTTCTCCACCGGGTCGAGGCCACGCTGGCGCAGCTCCGCCTCGGCGAGGTCGTCCGGGTTGCCGCCGAGCTTGATGTCGGTGCCTCGTCCGGCCATGTTCGTCGCGACGGTGACGGCGCCCTTGCGGCCCGCCTGGGCGACGATCGTCGCCTCCCGGTCGTGCTGCTTGGCGTTGAGGACCTCGTGCTGGACACCGCGCTTGGAGAGCTGCTGCGAGAGGTACTCGGACTTCTCGACCGAGGTGGTGCCGACCAGGATCGGCTGGCCCTTCTCGTGCTTCTCGGCGATGTCGTCGACGACCGCGGCGAACTTGGCGACCTCGGTGCGGTAGATCAGGTCCGACTGGTCGGCGCGGACCATCGGCCGGTTCGTCGGGATCGGCACCACGCCGAGCTTGTAGATCTGGTGGAACTCGGCGGCCTCGGTCATCGCCGTACCGGTCATGCCGGAGAGCTTGTCGTAGAGGCGGAAGAAGTTCTGCAGGGTGATCGTGGCGAGGGTCTGGTTCTCGTCCTTGATGTCCACCCCTTCCTTCGCCTCGATCGCCTGGTGCATGCCCTCGTTGTAGCGGCGGCCGGCGAGGATACGGCCGGTGTGCTCGTCGACGATCATGACTTCGCCGTCGATGACGACGTAGTCCTTGTCCTTCTTGAACAGTTCCTTGGCCTTGATGGCGTTGTTCAGATAGCCGACGAGCGGGGTGTTCACCGACTCGTAGAGGTTGTCGATGCCGAGCCAGTCCTCGACCTTGGCGACACCGGGCTCGTGGATGGCCACGGTCCGCTTCTTCTCGTCGACCTCGTAGTCGCCGGTCTCCTCGATGCCCTTGAGCTGGTTGCCCGCCTCACCCTTGGTGAGACGCGTGACCAGCTTGGCGAAGTCGCCGTACCACTTGGTGGCCTGGTCGGCCGGGCCGGAGATGATCAGCGGCGTACGGGCCTCGTCGACGAGGATCGAGTCGACCTCGTCGACCACGGCGAAGTTGTGGCCGCGCTGGACGAGCTCGTCCTTGGACCACGCCATGTTGTCGCGGAGGTAGTCGAAGCCGAACTCGTTGTTCGTGCCGTACGTGATGTCGCAGCCGTACTGCTCGCGGCGCTGGGCCGGGGTCATGTTGGCGACGATGCAGCCGACGGTCAGGCCGAGGAACTTGTGGACCCGGCCCATCAGCTCGGAGTCACGCTCGGCGAGGTAGTCGTTGACCGTGATCAGGTGGACGCCCTTGCCGGAGAGCGCGTTCAGATACGCGGGCAGGGTGCCGACGAGGGTCTTGCCCTCACCGGTCTTCATCTCGGCCACGTAGCCGAGGTGCAGGGCGGCTCCGCCCATCATCTGTACGTCGTAGTGGCGCTGTCCGAGGACGCGCTTCGCGGCCTCACGGACCGTGGCGAACGCCTCGGGGAGCAGGTCGTCCAGGCTCTCGCCGTCCGCGTACCGTTCCTTGTACTCGTCGGTGAGCGCCCGCAGCTCGGCGTCGGAGAGGTTGACGAAGTCCTCTTCGATGGAGCTGACCTGGTCCGCGATGCGGTGCAGTTTGCGCAGGATCTTGCCTTCGCCTGCACGCATGAGCTTGTTGAAGACGGACACTGAGGCTGGTCTCCTTGCCGGTCGGGCCTGGCACTGGGTCGTGTAATGGACTCTGGCGCGGGCACGGCAGGTGGGCCCCACCGCAACGGCCATCGTAAGCGAGGACACCACCGCGTCGGGAGGGCTGCCGTCGCGTGGACCTCGCCGCACCCTTATAGGACAACGGTCCAAAGGCACGGAAGGTGCCGGGAAGCCCGAAAAGTGCTCGCATCGCGGGAGCGGGTTCACAAGAATCGGTTCATGGAACCGATCACGCTCACCACGGAACGACTGCTCCTGAGGCCCTTCGGTCCGCAGGACACGGCCGAGGTGTACGCCGCCTGCCAGGACCCGGAGATCCAGCGCTGGACGGTGATCCCTTCCCCGTACCGCCTCACCGACGCGGAACTGTTCACCACGAAGCTCTGCGCGGCGGGCTGGCAGGACGACTCCGTCTACAACTTCGCCCTGGCCCTGAGGGAGACCGGGACGCTCGTCGGGGCACTCGGCATCGACCGCCGCAGCCGGCCGGGGACGTACGAGGTGGGCTACTGGTCCGCCAAGGAGCACCGGGGCCGTGGATACGTCACCGAGGCGGTGCTCGGCTCCGCCCGCTGGGCCTTCGCCTCGCTGGGCGCGGACCGGCTGGAGTGGCGGGCCGAGACCGGCAACCTGGCCTCGCGGGCGGTAGCCCTGCGGGCGGGGTTCCGGCTGGAGGGCGAACAGCGGTCCGGGCTGCTCAACAAGGGGGTGCGGCGCGATGCCTGGACGGCGGCGCTGCTCCCGTCCGACCTGGGGCTCGCGGGCCCCCACCCGTACGTCCCCGGGCCGCACCCGCCCCGGTCCGGCGGAGCCTCTGATTCCGGCCGGTGACCCGTTCCCTCACCCGCGCTCCACGGCCGGAATCCGGATCCGGACTGTCAGTGGCGCCGTCTAGGGTTCGCCGTATGACGCCTGTGCCTCCTCCCGCAGTCGAACTCTCCGCCGACCAGGCCCGCCGTATCGCGCTGCGCGCCCAGGGCTTCCTGGGGGCCCCGGACCGCCGGGCGGGGGTGCCCGGGGTGCTGCGTCACCTCGGCGCGGTCCAGCTGGACACGATCTCGGTGCTGGCCCGCTCGCACGAGCTGATTCCCTACGCCCGGCTCGGCTCCGTGGGCCGCCGGACGGTGGAGGAGGCCTACTGGTCGGGCGGCCGGACCTTCGAGTACTGGTCGCACGCCGCCTGCATCCTGCCCGTCGAGGAGTGGCCGCACTTCGCGTTCCGCCGCCGCGCCTACCGCTCCCGCCCGCACTGGGGCCACGATCTGCCCGACGGTGTGTACGACACCGTAATCAAGCAGCTGCGCGACGAGGGCCCGTTGACGGCGACCGAGCTGGGCGGCGCGAAGAACGGCGGCGAGTGGTGGGACTGGTCGGCGTCCAAGGTCGCCGTCGAGCGGGCCCTGATGTACGGCGAGGTGGTGTGCACCGAGCGGCGCGGCTGGAAGCGGGTCTACGACCTGGCCGAGCGGGCCATTCCGGATGCCGTGCTGCACGACGGGCTGAGCGACGCCGAGTGCCGGCGGCGGCTGGTCGCGCTGGCCGGCAAGTCCCTGGGCGTCGGCACCCGTAGCGACATCGCGGACTACCACCGGCTCAGGGGCGAGGAGTTCGACGCCGTGGTGGCGGACTCGGGGCTGGTCCCGGTCGCGGTGGAGGGCTGGGCGAAGCCGGCCTGGGCGGACCCGGAGGCCCTCGCCAAGGAGCCGCGCGGACGCCACCGTACGACGCTGTTGTCGCCGTTCGACTCACTGATCTGGGAGCGGGCGCGCACGGAGCGGATCTTCGACTTCACGCACCGGCTGGAGGCCTATGTGCCCAAGCAGAAGCGGATCCACGGCTACTTCGCGATGCCGCTGCTGGCGGGCGGGAAGCTCCAGGGCCGGGTCGACCCGGCGCGCGAGGGCACCACGCTGGTCGCCAAGCAGGCGTCGTTGGCCGGCCCGAAGGCGGTGGCCCCGATGGCCGAGGCTCTGGTGGAGGCGGCGGCCTGGGTGGGCTGCACGGAGATCCGGGTGGACCGGGTCGACGCCCCGGAGCTGCGCGAGCCGCTCAGGACGGAGATCGGCCACGCGCTCCGGCGTGCCTACCGCTGATCGGCCGCCGGCCTTCCGCTACCGGATCTCCAGGATCTTCTCGCGCATGGCATAGACCACGGCTTCCATCCGGGAGTGCAGCTGCAGCTTCTCCAGGATATTGCGGACGTGGTTCTTCACCGTGTTCTCGGAAATGAACAACTCCTTGGCGATATCCCGGTTGTTCATACCGGTCGCCACGAGTTTCAGCACTTCCAGCTCGCGTTCGGTGAGCCGGGGCGCCGGAACGAGCCGGCGCTCGTCGGTGCGCTGGATCATCGATTTGAACTCGGTGAGCAGCTTGGAGGCCATGGAGGGGCTGATCTGGGACTGTCCGTCGGCGACCGCGCGAATGGCCGTGGCGACCTCGTCGGTGGAGATCTCCTTGAGGAGATATCCGGTCGCGCCCGCCTTGATCGCCTCGTAGAGGTCGGCCTCCTCGTCGCTGATCGTCAGCATGATGATCTTCGCGCTGGGGGCCACCTCCTTGATGGCGGTGCAGGCCTCGATGCCGCCGCGCTTGGGCATCCGGACATCCATCAGCACGATGTCGGGCAGCAGATCGGCGGCCTTGTCGACCGCCTCGGAGCCGTCCCCGGCCTCGCCGACGACCTGGATGTCCTCCTCCTGCGCGAGGACGATCTCCAGACCCCTGCGGAAGAGCGCGTGGTCGTCGACCACGAGGACCCTGATCGGCTCCTTGCGTGAGGCGCCGTCCGCGTCCGCGCCGGCATACGCACCGGCGTCGTCGTCAGAGTCGTTCGCATCGCGCACGGGCCCGAAGGTGTCCGCCATCGTTCCTCCCCCTGAAGGCCACGGCCTGAAGTGTCGGTCGGTCGCCAACGGCACTTCACAGAACACCGATTGGCTCGGGCCGCCATGATTCCATGCCCGGCCCCCGGCACGGTGGCCCCGTGCCCGTGCGCGGGTGCCCCCGGTGGCGTGAAAACGCCCCGGGGGCACCCGCGCGATGTGGCCTCAGCCGCCGAGCGCACCGCCCGCGCCGCCTGCTTCGTCCGCGGCGAGCGGGTCGGTCCTCAGGTGGATGACGCCGTAGTCGTAGGCGTGTCGCCGGTAGACGACGCTGGGCTCCTTCGTCTCGGAGTCGACGAACAAGTAGAAGTCGTGGCCGACCAGTTCCATCTCGTAGAGCGCCTGGTCGAGCGACATCGGTGCGGCGGTGTGGGTCTTCTCGCGCATCACGAGCGGCCCTTCGCCCTGTACTTCGAGCGAGCCGATCTTCGTGGTGGGGACGGGCGCCGTCGGCTGGTCGCCGACCAGCTCACCGTCCTCGTCGAACGAAGCGACGCCGGGGACCACGTCCCCGACCTCGGCAGCAGACAGACGGCCGTTGCCTCGGCGGCTGTAGCGCTTGTCGTGCTGCTTGCGCAGCCGGGCCTCCAGCTTTCCGGTGGCCAGGTCGAGCGCTGCGTAAGGGTCGCCCGCCGCCGCTTCCGCCCGGATGACCGGTCCCCGGGAGCGGAGCGTGATCTCCACCCGGTCGGAACGGTCGGCCTGACGGGGATTCGGCTCCTTGGACACCTCGACGTCGAGGCTGATCACCTTGCCGTCGAACTTCTGGATCTTGTCCAGCTTCAGCTTCTCGGCCACGTGCTTGCGGAACCGCTCGGGCACCTCGGTCTTGCGGCCCTTGACGACGATGTCCACGCAGAACTCCGTTCCCGGATCGCCCCGCTCAGCGGCGGAGCATCTCCCTTTTGCACCAGGCCCCGGAGATCACCAGGGCCTCGGACTCGGTGGCTTTCGCCTCCTCCTCCCCCGCCGGAAGGGTCGCAACCCCACCGACTTTGCGTGCTTCTCCTACCGGTGAGTTACCTGCCCGAAACCTGATGGTGCATTCATCGAGGTCCGGCATTCACCGTTCCTCACAACCGAACATAGCCTGCGCACCAGGGTCTCGGCACCCGCTACTGGCACGTACCTCCGTTCAGGGGGTATTGCCCTCTCATTACCTGCAACGATGCAGTTTCTCGGTCAGTTCCGGTTTATTTCGAAGGCGGAGGGAGAGGCTGCCACGACCGCCGCCCGGCACCGTCCGTGCACGGAGGGCTGCCGACCGGCGCCGCGCGCCTCCCCGACGGCCCGTGCCGCCTCCGCCAGCGTCGATCCCGTCGTCAACAGGTCGTCGACCAGGATCACCCTGCCGTGACGGAACAGTCCGTGCCGGACCAGTCGCCCTCCCTCCGCCGTGAGCTCCAGCGCACCGGCCAGATTCGCCCGCCGCTGCCGAGCCCCGAGCCCCGACTGGTCGGCGACCGCGCGCCGCTGCCGCAGCAGCGGGAGCGCCCGGGCCGGCAGACCCCGGCGCCGCAGGTCCCGGGCGGCCGCGGCGGCGATCCGGCGCACCGGGTCATGGCCGCGTGCCGCGGTCGAGGAGCGCGCGGAGGGCACCGGGACCAGCAGCAGGGGGCCCGCGCCGCCCGGTCGCCCCGTCCCGGCCCGTACCGAACCCGCCAGGGCCCGTCCGAGCGCCCCCGCCAGCCCGAGTGCCCCTCGCTCCTTGTGGGCCAGCAGAACCGCGCGTACGGCGTTCTCGTACGGCGCGGCCGCGTACACCGCCGGGAGGCCCGGGGGCCGGGGCGAGGGGCGGACCCGGCGGGCCGGCCCACCGTGCAACGCGGCCGCGCAGGCCGGGCACAGCTCGGTGCGCGGTCTGCCGCAGCCGGCGCAGACCACCGGCAGGAGCAGACCGGACAGCTCGTGCCACACGTTCCGCATGACCCCACTGTGCGGGGCCCTCACGGGCCGGACCACCCCTGTGGAAAACCCGGGCGCCCCGGCCGGTCCGTGCGCTCCCGGATCAGCCGGGGTAGACCAACGACGTGCCCTGCTTGAGAACCGTCTGCCAGTTGTCGCCCGGCGAGAGCTTCACTATGCCGTCGCCGACGGTCTCCGCCATCAGCGGAAGCTTTTCGTCGTCGGCCGCGGCGACCGACTGGACCTGGTTCACCCCGGGCAGCGCACCCGAGGCCGACGTGGACCCGTCCGCCTGCACGTATCGCACCTGCTGGACGCCGCCCTCCTCCTTGCCGACCACCACCAGACGGCTGCGTCCGGACCAGGAGATGGCCGTGACGTCCGCCAGCTGCGGTGCGGCCTGGCGCAGGTCCTCGACCGAGATCTCGGGCGTCACCGAGGAACCCCGGCGCTCGACCCGGCCGATGTTCAGCGTCGTGTGGCCGTCCTTCGTCAGCAGCAGGGCGATCCGCACGCCGTCCGCGGACATCCGCAGTTCCTCGATGCGGGCGCCGTCGAGGCCCGGCACCCTGACCTCCTGCGGCTCGCCCGCTCCGCCGGCCAGCCGCAGCAGCCGGGAACCGGCCGGATCGCGGTCGGCGACCCACAGATCGCCGCGGCCGTCCCAGCTCGGCGGTGACAGCCGGTCGGCGGCCTTCTTCGCCGCGCTGGTGACGAGCGGCTCGGTCAGCTCGCCGTCCGCCTCCAGGGAGGACACGTGGAGGTTCTGCCCGTTGGCCGAGACCGCGGCGGCCCGCGTCTCGTCCCGGGCCACCCCGACGGCGCCCATCGGAACGGCGCCCACGCCGAGCGGACCGGACACCGGCTCGGGCGACCCGGTGCCGTCGGTGGCGCCGGGGATCCGCTCCACCTGGCCCTTGTCGTTGATGAAGTACTGACTGTCGGCCCCGTCGGAGCCGTGGTCGGCGGAGAAGTCCGGCGCGTCGTCGGCGTCCAGCGCGCAGAGCTTGCCCTCGCCGCCTTCCAGCTCCACCCGCTCGACCCAAGCAGAGGTCAGGTCCCGGAGTGTGAAGAGCACCTGGGCGGCCATCATCCGGCAGGCGCTCCGGCTCGCCTTGTCGGCCTTCTGGTTGAGCGGCACCTTCAGGACGTTCTGATCATCGGGCGCCAGCGCGGTGACGCCCTTGCGCAGCGCGGTCCCGGTCGGGAACCGGGAATCGACGACGGGCCGCAGCCAGTTCGTCGGCCCGGCGAGCAGCGTCCGGACGGTCTGGGTGGCGGTGTCCATGCGCGTGACCGGATCCGTACGGTTGCGCACGTAGACGGGGTCCGCGACGAGCGTCGACCGGCCGTTCGTACGCCCGGTGGCGAAGTAGTACTTGTTCACGGAGCGGTAGAGGCGCTTGAAGTCGGACTGCCCGAGGACCAGGCCGTCCGGCACGACGTCGATGCGCCACTCCTGCTTCCCCTCCGCCACCTTCTCCAGCACCAGGTGCAGGGTCTGGGAATAGTCGGTGGGCGCGAGCGGCTGGTAGGAGCTCTGGGCGTCGACCGCCGCCACCTTCTCACCGGTCAGCGTGTAGGTGGTCTCCCGGTCCCGGGTGGCCCGGTTGTCCTCGTCGTGGAGCAGGGGGCCGCTGCGGTTGGGGGCCTGGGCGAGCACCGTGGTGCCGCCGCTCGGCCGCCAGGTCCGCCGGGCGTCGGCGCTCAGATACTTCCGCGTGGTCGCGAACGCGGGATCGTCGCTGGTCATCGACTCCAGGAAGCCGTCGACGATCTCGCTGGGCGGCGCGCCCTCCCGGGGCGCCACCGCGTACACCTGCACCTGGGAGTCCCCGGGCTGTGAGGCGTCGACCGCCTTGACGTCCCCGGTCACCGGCATCGAGCCGCATCCGGCCAGCACGACGATGCCGCAGCCCAGCAGCGCGGACATCCGCACGGCCCGTCCGTGGCCGCCCGGACGGCGGTCAGTACCCACGAGTGGTGTCCTCCTGGTCGGAATCGGGTACGCCGTCGGCCGCGCGCCCACCGGGACGCTCCTGGGCCGGGCGCGTGACGACACGTGCTCCGTTGCCGGGCAGCGCGGCGGGGTGCACCGACGAGGGGGCGCCGGTGCGCAGGGCGGGGCCGCGACCGGGCACGGGCAGCGGCGAACGGTCGCCGGCCCCGGGCTGCGGCGGCACCGACATCAGCCGGTGATCGTCCGAAGGGGCCGCTCCGGCCTCCTCACGCTCCCGGTTGTCCCGGTTGCGCCGCGAGTCCTCGGGCTCCAGCGGTATCGGCGAACCGCGCAGGGGCTCGTCCGCCGTACGCGGCAGGGTCAGCCTGAACTGGGAACCGCCGCCCGGCTCGCCCCAGGCCTGGAGCCAGCCGCCGTGCAGCCGGGCGTCCTCCACGGCGATCGAGAGGCCGAGGCCGGTCCCGCCGGTCGTCCGGGCGCGCGCCGGGTCGGCGCGCCAGAACCGGTTGAAGACGCGGGTCGCCTCGCCGGGCTTGAGCCCGACCCCGTAGTCCCTGACGGCCACGGCGACCGCGCCCTGCGCGACGCCCATCCGCACGACGACGTCCCGGCCCTCGCCGTGCTCGACGGCGTTGACGACGAGGTTGCGCAGGACGCGTTCGACGCGGCGGGCGTCGGCCTCGGCTATCACCGGCTGGTCGTCACCGATCACGAGGATCCGGCTGCCCTTGCGCTCGGCGAGCGGCTCGGCGCCGCCGATCACCCGGTGCACCACGGTCCGCAGGTCTATCGGCTCGGCCTCCAGGGCCGCGGCGCCCGCGTCGAAGCGGCTGATCTCCAGCAGATCGGCGAGCAGCGACTCGAACCGGTCGAGCTGGTCGCCCAGCAGCTCGGCGGAGCGAGCGGTGACGGGGTCGAAGTCGGCACGCGCCTCGTGGATGACGTCGGCGGCCATCCTGACCGTCGTGAGGGGGGTGCGCAGCTCGTGCGAGACGTCGGAGACGAAGCGCCGCTGCATCCGGGAGAGCTCCTCCAGCTGCTGGATCTTGAGCTGGAGGTTCTGGGCCATCTTGTTGAAGGCCTCGCCGAGCCGGGCGATGTCGTCCTCGCCGGTGACCTTCATGCGTTCCTGGAGCTTGCCGGCGGAGAGCCGCTCGGCGATGCCCGCCGCCATCCGCACCGGTGTGACGACCTGCCGCACCACGAACCAGGCGATGGCCCCGAGCAGCACGACGACGAACAGCCCGGCGGTCGCCAGGGTCGTCTTGACCAGCGCCAGGGACTTCTCCTCCTGCGTGAGCGGGAAGAGGTAGTAGAGCTCGTAGGGGTGCTGATCGATGTCGTAGAGGCGCTTGCCGACGACGAGCCCCGGCTGCGACTCCTTGCCGTACGAATACCGGATCAGGGAGTACGTCTGGAAGGCGCCCTGCCCCTTGCCCACGTCCTGGCGCAGGCGCTCGGGCACGCTGGACGCCTCGACGCTGCCCGAACCACGTGGGGCGCGACTGCTCGCGCCCTCGGTGGCCGAGTCCACGCTGAGCGCGACCACGTTGAAGGCGTTCTTGCCGCCACTGGCGAGCTGGTCGACGAGTTCGGTGCGCCAGGAGGTGCTTCCGGTCATGCCGTCGGTGCCGTCCCCGCCCTGCCCGCCGGGGGCGAGGGGAGCGTTCGCCTTCTCCTGGGCCGCGGCGAAACCGCCGGCGGCCTGGGTCTGGGCGGCCTTGCCCTTCGCGTCGAGCAGGCCGTTGCGCACCTGTCCGATGACGACGAAGCCGAGCAGGAGCACGACTCCGATCGACATCAGCAAGGTGCCGGCGACGACGCGAAGCTGCAGGTTGCGCCGCCACAGACGGACGGCGGGCAGCAACGGACGGCGTACCCACCGCATCAGCAACCGCGGTACGGGCCCGCCGGGCGTCCGGTCCTCGAACAGCCGGCCGCCCTGCAGGAAACGGCTCATACGTGACGCCTTCCGTCCCGGGCCGGCAGCCCGCTCCGTACGGACTCCCGGCTCCCCGGGCCCCGGAGCAGCACTGCCTCCGGCCATCTCAGCTCGGTCCGGCCTTGTAGCCGACGCCTCGGACCGTCACGACGATCTCCGGCCGTTCCGGGTCCTTCTCGACCTTGGAACGCAGACGCTGGACATGCACATTCACCAGGCGGGTGTCGGCCGCGTGGCGGTAACCCCACACCTGCTCCAGCAGGACCTCACGGGTGAAGACCTGCCACGGCTTGCGGGCGAGCGCGACCAGCAGGTCGAACTCCAGCGGAGTCAGGGCGATGGACTGCCCCTCCCGCTTCACGGAGTGGCCGGCCACGTCGATGACCAGGTCACCGATGGTCAACTGCTCCGGTGCGGGCTCTTCGGACCGCCGCAGACGTGCCCTGATCCGGGCAACCAACTCCTTAGGTTTGAACGGCTTGACGATGTAGTCGTCGGCGCCTGATTCCAGGCCGACCACGACATCGACGGTGTCGCTCTTGGCAGTGAGCATGACGATCGGCACACCGGACTCGGCCCTGATCAGCCTGCACACCTCGATGCCGTCCCTTCCGGGCAGCATGAGGTCGAGCAGCACCAGGTCCGGCTTGGCCTCACGAAATGCGGCCAGTGCCTTGTCGCCGTCCGCTACGAACGACGGCTCGAAACCTTCTCCACGCAGCACAATCCCGAGCATCTCGGCCAGTGCGGTGTCGTCGTCGACGACAAGGACGCGTCCCTTCATAATCGACATCATCCCATTAGCTAATCGTTACCTGCGATGACCTGGCACACAGCTCTGCCAGTCCGACCCCCGTGACCGGGGAAATGGCGCCCTCCTCGGTGACGATCGCCGTGATCAGTTCCGGCGGTGTGACGTCGAAGGCCGGGTTGTACGCCGGGGCCCCGAGGGGTGCGACGACCATCCCGCCTCCTTCACCGGCCGATACACCCTGCGGCGATGTGAGCTCCGTCACTTCCTTCCCGGAACGCTGCTCGACGATGATCGATGTGCCGTCCGGAGTCTCCAGATCCACGGTCGTCGTCGGCGCCACCACGATGAAGGGCACATGGTGGTACTTCGCGAGCACGGCCAGCGGATAGCTCCCCACCTTGTTGGCCACCGAGCCGTCCGCCGCGATGCGGTCCGCCCCGATGAGCACCGCGTCGACCTCCCCGGCCGCGAACAGCGACCCTGCCGCGTTGTCCGTGAGCAGGCTGTACGCCAGACCGTTGCGCGCCGCCTCGTACGCGGTCAGCCGGGCCCCCTGGAGCAGCGGCCGGGTCTCGTCCACCCACAGCCGGCGCAGCCGCCCGTGCCGGTGCACCCGCAACGCCACGGCGAACGCCGTCCCCTCGCCCCCGGAGACCAGCGCCCCGGTGTTGCAGTGGGTCAGCAGCCGATACCCGCGGCCCGGCAGCAACTCCTCGAGCAGCACCTCACCGAATTCCGCCATACGCCTGCTGGCCTGGGCATCCTCCTGGTGCAGGGCCCGCGCCTCGGCCAGCGCCGCAGCGGCCGCCGCCTCGTCCCCCGCACCCTTCCGGGCCGTTTCCCAGTAGGCCGCCGCCACCCGCCGCACCCCGTAACCGAGGTTCACCGCGGTGGGCCGCGCCCCCTCCAGCAGACCGGCCGCCTCCGCGACGTCGTAGCCCCGCGCCGCCGCGAGCGCCACCCCGTACCCCCCGGCGATCCCGAGCAGCGGAGCCCCTCGCACCGCCAGCGTCCGGATCGCCCGCACCAGCGCGGGCACATCGGTGCAGACCAGCTCGACCTCCTCGGCGGGCAGCCGCGTCTGGTCGAGAAGCACCAGCACGGGCCCTTCCGGAGGCTCGTCCCAGCGGAGTACGGAAAGGGCGGGAGGCTCGATGCCCACCGGCGATTGCGCGTCCTGATCAACCATCTGTCCAGTCTGCCCGGTGAGCCGCCCGCACATGAAGGCACGAAGGAGATCGCGCGGGAGACAGAGCGGCTGGTCCGCCCCGGGCCGCCGCGTGGCACGATGGCTGCCAACCTGCCGCCCCGATGAGCGGTCAGGACGGTGAAGGAGCTGGAATGAACGACTCTCCGGGCTGGGCGTCGCCCGGATCTGCCCCCTCCGACGGCAAGGAGGCGGCGATTCCCCGCCCCTCCGACCCGCAGGACGGAAGCGGTGCGACGGGACAGTGGTCCCCCGAGCAGCCGCCGCCCGGGCAGTGGTCCCCACCGAGCAACCCCGGCAGCGGCCCCGGAACCCGGCCGCCGGCACCCGGCTGGGGCGGCCCACAGCGGCAGGGCTGGGCAGGACCGCCGCCGGCAGCGAAGCCCGGCGTCATCCCGCTGCGCCCCCTGAGCCTCGGCGAGATCCTCGACGGCTCGGTGTCCGCCCTGCGCGCCCACTGGCGTACCGCGCTCGGCTTCAGCCTCGCGGTCTCGGTGGTCACCCAGATCGGCATCATCCTCATGCAGCGCTACCTGCTGCCGGAACCGACCTCCGTCGACCCGAACGCCACCGGCGCCGAGGCCCTCCGCCAGACCGCCGATTCGGCCCGCTCGACACTGCTCTCCCTCGGCCCGGCCTCCCTCGTCTCGATGATCGCCACGCTCTTCACCGCGTCGATCGTCACCGTGGTCATCAGCCGCTCCGTGCTGGGCCGCCCCACCACGCTCTCCGACACCTGGGCAGAGGCGCGCCCCCGGATCCTGCCGCTGCTCGGACTGACCGTCCTGGTGGCCGTGATCATGGCCACGATCATGACCGTGGGCATCGGCCCCGGTCTGCTGCTGGGCTCCGAGGCAGGTGCGGCACTCGCCTTCCTCGGCTTCGCCGCCGCCTGTGTCGTGATGCTCTGGCTGAACGTCAGCTTCGCCCTCGCCGCCCCCGCACTGATGCTGGAACGACAGAGCATCGTGGCCGCGCTGCGCAGGTCGGCGAAGCTGGTCCGCGGCGCCTGGTGGCGCACCTTCGGAATCCTCGCCCTGACCTGGCTGCTGACCTTCCTGCTGACGTTCCTCGTCTCCATCCCGTTCGGCGCCATCGCGGTGATCGCCGACGGAACCGACGTCAGCGAGTTCTTCAGCAGCAATCCGCCCTCCTTCGGCTGGCCCTTCCTGATCATCACCGGCATCGGCGAAGTGATCGTCTCGACGCTGATCTACCCCTTCGTCGCCGGTGTGATGGCCCTCCTCTACGTGGACCAGCGCATCCGCCGCGAAGCCCTGGACCTGGACCTGGCACGGGCCGCGGACGTTCCCGGCTACGGCGCCGACACCCCCAGGAGCTGATGCCGTGTCGGGGGCGGGGGGCATCACCACAGCAGGGCGGGACACCGCAACGGGCGACATACCCGTGGACACTCCACGTCTCCCCGCACGGGAGGCGGCCGAGAGCGAACTGTCCAAGCCGATGTACCACGAGAACGACCCGAACTTCCTCCAGCGCGCCCTGAACCAGTTCTGGGACTGGGTCGCCGGAGTGTTCGACGCCGCCGCGGGCGCCACCCCCGGTGGCCCGGCCGGCCTCGTCGTCCTGGTCGTCATCGTCGTCGGCCTGGCCGCCGCTCTCTGGTGGCGGCTCGGCACTCCGCAACGCTCCTCCCGGAGCGCCGACGCCCTCTTCGACAGCGACGGCCCCCGCAGCGCGGCCCAGCACCGCGCTGCGGCCGAGACCCACGCCGCGGCCCTGCGCTGGACCGAAGCCGTACAGGAACGGATGCGCGCCATCGTCCGGTCCCTGGAGGAACGCGCCCTGCTCGATCCCCGCCCCGGCCGCACCGCGGACGAGGCCGCGGCCGAAGCGGGTCGCACTCTGCCCGAGCACACCGCCCGACTGCGCGCCGCCGCCCGGAGCTTCGACGATGTGACATACGGCGGCCGCACCGCGGACCAGGCGGCATATCTGTCCCTGCGCACCCTCGACCTCGACCTCGACGAGGCCAAGCCGCTGCTGCCCGGAACCTCCCGAGGAGCCACCGGATGACCGCGGCGACCACCGCCCCGACTTCGACGGCGCCCACCCCCGGCCAGGTCTGGACCCGTGCCCGAGCCATCCTGGCCGTCGTCCTCATCCTGGTCGTCGCCGGCATCGCCTTCGCCGCCGTACGCTCCGGAACGAACTACGGACAGCTCGACCCCCGCTCCGCGGATCCCAAGGGCAGCCGCGCCGTGGCCGAACTCCTCGAAGCACGCGGCATATCCGTCACCGTCGTCACCACCCTTGACGAGGCCAGTGCCGCGACCGGCCCGGACACCACCCTCCTGGTCGCCGGCCCCAACCTCCTGACCCGCTCGCAACAGCTCCGGCTGAACGAGGCGACCACCGCATCCGCAGGACGCACCCTGCTGATCGCCCCGGGCCCGGGGGCCACCGCCCGGCTCGCTCCCGGCGTCCGCACCGAGGCGCACCACGCCGTCAGCGCTCTCGCCCCGTCGTGCGAGCTCCCCGCCGCCCGCAGGGCCGGCACAGCGGACCTGGGCGGCACCCGCTACACGGCTCAGGACCCGGCCGCCGTCTCCTGCTACCCGAGCGCAGGCATCCCCAGCCTGGTCGTCCTCCCGACCGGAACGAGCGGCGACACCGTCGTCCTCGGCTCCCCCGACTTCCTCTACAACGAGCGTCTCGACAAGCAGGGCAACGCCTCGCTCGCCCTGCAACTGCTCGGTTCCCGTCCCCATCTCGTCTGGTACCTCCCCTCTCTCACCGATCCGTCCGCAACAGCCGACGACAACGCCCCGGGCGACGGAAGCGAAGAACAGTCGGAAGGCGGGGCGCGAGACGAAGCGGCCGACGAGAGCAGCTTCCTCGACCTCGTCCCCTCCGGCTGGCTGTGGGGAACGCTTCAACTCGCTCTCGCCGCAGTCCTCGCCGCCGTCTGGCGGGCCCGCCGACTCGGCCCCCTGGTGACGGAACAGTTGCCGGTAGCCATCCGCGCGTCCGAATCCGCCGAAGGCCGCTCCCTCCTCTACCGCAAGGCCAACGCCCGCGACCGGGCCTCCGACGCCCTCCGAGCCGCCACGCGCACACGCATCGCACCCCTCGTCGGCGTGCCCGCCCGCGACGCGCACACCCCCGACGTCCTCCTCACCGCCGTGTCCACCCGCGTCACCGCCCCGGACCAGGACCTCAACACCCTGCTCTTCGGCACGACTCCCGCCACCGACGCGGCCTTGGTCCTCCTCGCCGATCAACTCGACGCCCTCGAAAGAGAGGTACGCACTTCATGAGCGCCCCGACCCCCGAGCCGGCCGAGCCCACGGCGCCCGCTGCGGCTCCCGCGAGGCCCGCGGCACCGGATGCTTCCGACAGCGCCCGCGCGTCCTTGGAAGCTCTGCGCTCCGAGATCGCCAAGGCCGTCGTCGGCCAGGACCCCGCTGTCACCGGACTCGTCGTCGCGCTGCTCTGCCGAGGACACGTGCTCCTCGAAGGCGTGCCCGGCGTCGCCAAGACCCTGCTGGTGCGGGCCCTCGCCTCTTCGCTCGAACTGGACACGAAGCGGGTCCAGTTCACCCCTGACCTGATGCCCAGCGATGTCACCGGCTCACTGGTCTACGACGCGCGCACCGCCGAGTTCTCCTTCCAGCCCGGCCCCGTCTTCACCAACCTGCTGATCGCCGACGAGATCAACCGCACCCCTCCCAAGACCCAGTCCTCCCTCCTGGAAGCGATGGAGGAACGGCAGGTCACCGTCGACGGAACACCGCGGCCGCTGCCTGACCCCTTCCTCGTCGCCGCGACCCAGAACCCCGTCGAGTACGAAGGCACCTATCCCCTCCCCGAAGCCCAGCTGGACCGCTTCCTGCTCAAACTGACGGTTCCGCTCCCCTCACGGCAGGACGAGATCGACGTCCTCACCCGCCACGCCGACGGTTTCAACCCACGCGACCTGAAGGCCGCGGGGATACGGCCGGTCGCCGGGCCCGCCGATCTGGAAGCGGCACGCGAAGCCGTCGCGAAGACGACCGTCTCCCCCGAGATCGCCGGCTATGTCGTGGATATCTGCCGTGCCACGCGCGATTCCCCCTCGCTCGCCCTCGGTGTCTCCCCACGAGGCACCACCGCACTGCTGTCGACCGCACGCGCCTGGGCCTGGCTGACCGGCCGGGACTATGTCATCCCGGACGATGTGAAGGCCCTGGCGCTTCCCACGCTCCGTCATCGCATCCACTTGCGGCCCGAGGCGGAAATGGAAGGAGTCACCCCGGACTCCGTCATCGCCTCAGTGCTCGCCCACGTCCCCGTACCCCGATGAGGCGGTGACCATGGCCCTCACCGGACGTACTGCTCTGTTGGCCGCTCTGGGGTCACTCCCCGTAGGCATCCTCGCTCCGAGTTGGACCGGGATGCTCGCGGTCAACGCACCGCTCTCCCTGGCAATTCTGTGTGACTATGCCCTGGCAGCGCCAGTGCGCACGCTTCGATTCACTCGATCCGGTGATACATCTGTTCGACTTGGTGACGCGGCAGAAGTGCAACTGACGGTGACCAACACGTCGCGCCGCCGTCTGCGCGCTCAGCTCCGGGACGCCTGGCCCCCCAGCAGCTGGGCCGCGGGCACCGAACAGGGCGCTTCACGCCACAAACTGACGATTCCCGCCGGGGAACGTCGACGCCTGGTCACAGTCCTGCGCCCGACCCGGCGCGGTGAACGGCGGGCGGAACGCATCACGATCCGCTCGTACGGCCCGCTCGGCCTCGCCGCACGCCAGGGGCAGCACAGGGCCCCGTGGACCGTACGCGTCCTGCCTCCGTTCACCAGCCGCAAGCATCTGCCGTCCCGGCTCGCCCGGCTCCGTGAACTCGACGGCCGTACCAGCGTTCTGACACGCGGCGAGGGAACGGAGTTCGACAGTCTGCGGGCCTACGTACCCGGCGACGACACCCGCTCCATCGACTGGCGGGCCACGGCACGCCAGTCCGCCGTAGCGGTCCGGACATGGCGACCCGAGCGTGACCGGCACATCTTGATCGTCCTCGACACCGGGCGCACGTCTGCGGGCCGGGTGGGCGACATCCCCCGCCTGGACGCCTCGATGGACGCCACGCTCCTCCTCACCGCACTCGCCACCCGGGCGGGCGACCGCGTAAGCCTTCTCGCCTACGACCGCCAGGTCCGAGCCAGGGTCCAGGGCAGGACGGCCGGCGGAAATGTACTGTCGACCGTCATCGACACCCTGGCCACGCTGGAACCCGAGCTCATCGAGACGGATGCCCGCGGCCTCAGCAACGCGGCCCTCACCGACGCACCCCGTGGTTCGCTGATCGTTCTCCTCACGACGCTGGAGGCCGCTCCCATCGAGGAAGGGCTCCTCCCGGTACTGCCTCAGCTCACCCAGCGCCACACCGTGCTGCTGGCCGCAGTCTCCGACCCCAGGGTCGAGGAGATGGCCAACTCACGGGGAACGGTGGACTCGGTGTACGACGCGGCAGCCGCCGGCCAGGCTCAGGCCGATCGTCGTCACACGGCCGACAGGCTCCGTCGCCACGGCGTCGTCGTCGTGGACGCCACCCCGAGCAATCTCGCTCCCGCACTTGCCGACACGTACTTGGCCCTGAAGGCCGCAGGCCGTCTCTGAGAGTTCTCCTGAGGCGGCCTGCCGGCTGCCCGCCGGACTCGCAGCCGTTAGTACCCGGAACGCAGAAAAGCCCCGCACCAAAAAGGTGCGGGGCTTTCCCGGAAAAATTGTTCGGCGGCGTCCTACTCTCCCACAGGGTCCCCCTGCAGTACCATCGGCGCTGAAAGGCTTAGCCCGGGTTCGAATGTAACCGGGCGTTTCCTAACGCAATGACCACCGAAACACTATGAAACTGTGAACACCGGATGTAAACACGGCCGTTCATTATTTCAGAACTAACACAGTGGACGCGAGCAACTGAGGACAAGCCTCGGCCTATTAGTACCAGTCAGCTCCACCCGTTACCGGGCTTCCACATCTGGCCTATCAACCCAGTCGTCTACTGGGAGCCTTAACCCCTCAAAGGAGGTGGAATACTCATCTCGAAGCAGGCTTCCCGCTTAGATGCTTTCAGCGGTTATCCTTTCCGAACGTAGCCAACCAGCCATGCCCTTGGCAGGACAACTGGCACACCAGAGGTTCGTCCGTCCCGGTCCTCTCGTACTAGGGACAGCCCTTCTCAATATTCCTACGCGCACAGCGGATAGGGACCGAACTGTCTCACGACGTTCTAAACCCAGCTCGCGTACCGCTTTAATGGGCGAACAGCCCAACCCTTGGGACCGACTCCAGCCCCAGGATGCGACGAGCCGACATCGAGGTGCCAAACCATCCCGTCGATATGGACTCTTGGGGAAGATCAGCCTGTTATCCCCGGGGTACCTTTTATCCGTTGAGCGACAGCGCTTCCACAAGCCACTGCCGGATCACTAGTCCTGATTTCGTCCCTGCTCGACCCGTCGGTCTCACAGTCAAGCTCCCTTGTGCACTTACACTCAACACCTGATTACCAACCAGGCTGAGGGAACCTTTGGGCGCCTGTTACCTTTAGGAGGCAACCGCCCCAGTTAAACTACCCATCAGACACTGTCCCTGATCCGGATCACGGACCCAGGTTAGACATCCAGCACGACCAGAGTGGTATTTCAACGACGACTCCACAACCACTGGCGTGGCTGCTTCAAAGTCTCCCACCTATCCTACACAAGCCGAACCGAACACCAATATCAAACTATAGTAAAGGTCCCGGGTCTTTCCGTCCTGCTGCGCGAAACGAGCATCTTTACTGTAGTGCAATTTCACCGGGCCTATGGTTGAGACAGTCGAGAAGTCGTTACGCCATTCGTGCAGGTCGGAACTTACCCGACAAGGAATTTCGCTACCTTAGGATGGTTATAGTTACCACCGCCGTTTACTGGCGCTTAAGTTCTCAGCTTCGCCAACCCGAAAGTCAGCTAACCGGTCCCCTTAACGTTCCAGCACCGGGCAGGCGTCAGTCCGTATACATCGCCTTACGGCTTCGCACGGACCTGTGTTTTTAGTAAACAGTCGCTTCGCTGGTCTCTGCGGCCACCCCCAGCTCAAGCAGCAAGTGCTATCACTGGTGATGGCCCCTTCTCCCGAAGTTACGGGGCATTTTGCCGAGTTCCTTAACCATAGTTCACCCGAACGCCTCGGTATTCTCTACCTGACCACCTGAGTCGGTTTAGGTACGGGCCGCCATGAAACTCGCTAGAGGCTTTTCTCGACAGCATAGGATCATCCACTTCACCACAATCGGCTCGGCATCAGGTCTCACCCTTAACGTGTGACGGATTTACCTACCACACGGCTACACCTTACCCTGGACAACCACCGCCCGGGCTGGACTACCTTCCTGCGTCACCCCATCGCTTACCTACTACAAGTCTGGTTCATCGGCTCCACCACTACCCTCAACCCGAAGAGATCGGGCCGGCTTCACGGACTTAGCATCGCCTGATTCAGTACTGGGCGTTTCAAAGCGGGTACCGGAATATCAACCGGTTGTCCATCGACTACGCCTGTCGGCCTCGCCTTAGGTCCCGACTTACCCTGGGCAGATCAGCTTGACCCAGGAACCCTTAGTCAATCGGCGCACACGTTTCTCACGTGTATCGCTACCATGCCTGCATTCTCACCGTGAACCGTCCACAACTCGCTTCCGCGGCTGCTTCACCCGGCACACGACGCCCCTACCCATCCCAGCCCCGTTGGGGTACATGCTGGAATGACACGACTTCGGCGGTACGCTTGAGCCCCGCCACATTGTCGGCGCGGAATCACTTGACCAGTGAGCTATTACGCACTCTTTCAAGGGTGGCTGCTTCTAAGCCAACCTCCTGGTTGTCTCTGCGACTCCACATCCTTTCCCACTTAGCGTACGCTTAGGGCCTTAGTCGATGCTCTGGGCTGTTTCTCGACCATGGAGCTTATCCCCACAGTCTCACTGCCGCGCTCACTTACCGGCATTCGGAGTTTGGCTAAGGTCAGTAACCCGGTAGGGCCCATCGCCTATCCAGTGCTCTACCTCCGGCAAGAAACACACGACGCTGCACCTAAATGCA